>NZ_JBBOVL010000001.1:0-2495459 GCF_038006565.1 Staphylococcus sp. FSL W8-0304
ATGTCAGAGAAAGAAATTTGGGATAAAGTTTTAGAAATTGCCCAGGAAAGAATTTCAAACACTAGTTATCAAACGTTCATAAAAGATACGCAACTCTACTCACTTAAAAATGACGAAGCCATTATATTAGTAAGTCTGCCTTTCAATGCGAGTTGGCTTAATCAGCGATATTCAGAAATTATGCAGGCTATTATTTATGATGTCATCGGTTATGAAGTGAAACCACATTTTATTTCTGAAGATGAACTTGCATCCTACAACAATGTAAATACACAAGAAGTTCAAGAACCCCAAGTACAACATTCTTCTATAGATGATAAGACTTGGGGAAAAGAACAATTTAATATGCACAATACATTCGATACATTTGTCATTGGACCTGGTAACCGTTTCCCACATGCTGCAAGTTTAGCTGTTGCAGAAGCACCGGCAGAAGCTTATAATCCATTATTTATATATGGAGGCGTAGGTCTAGGTAAAACACATTTAATGCATGCAATTGGGCACCATGTTCTTAGCAACAAACCTAATGCTAAAGTCATTTACACTTCTAGTGAGAAATTCACAAACGAATTTATTAAATCAATACGTGATAATGAAACTGAAGCATTTCGTGAAAAGTATCGTAAAATTGATGTTTTATTAATTGATGATATTCAATTCATTCAAAATAAAGAACAAACGCAAGAAGAGTTCTTCCATACTTTTAATGAATTACATCAAAATAATAAACAAATCGTTATTTCAAGTGATCGTCCACCAAAAGAAATTGCTAAGCTGGAAGACCGTCTACGTTCTCGTTTTGAGTGGGGACTAATAGTTGATATCACACCACCTGATTACGAAACAAGAATGGCAATATTACAAAAGAAAATTGAAGAAGAAAATCTTGATATTCCGCCAGAAGCTTTGAATTACATCGCCAACCAAATCCAATCAAATATTCGTGAACTTGAAGGCGCATTAACTCGACTTTTAGCGTACTCCAAATTACAAGGAAAACCTATTACAACCGAACTCACTGCAGAAGCGTTAAAAGATATCATTCAGTCACCTAAGTCTAAAAAGATTACAATTCAAGATATCCAAAAGATAGTTGGTCAATATTATAGTGTAAGAATTGAAGATTTTAGTGCCAAAAAACGTACAAAGTCAATTGCTTACCCACGACAAATAGCTATGTATCTATCTAGAGAATTAACTGATTTTTCATTACCTAAGATAGGTGAAGAATTTGGAGGTCGCGATCATACAACAGTTATCCATGCCCATGAAAAGATTGCAAATGATATCAAGTCTGATCCTACATTTAAGCAAGAAGTAGAAAACTTAGAAAAAGAAATTAGAAATCAGTAATGGGAAATAAATCCATATTGAATAAATTGAAAATTAGCAGATTGTAAACTGTCTTTTAGGGAATAATTACTATGTAAATCAATTCCTAAACACTTAAAAAGATGGGGAGTTGTCCCTCTGAATAAAAAATAGCAATTGTGGATAATGTGAAAAAATAATACACAACATACACAGTTTATCCACATGTGTATAACTGTGCTATTCGTAAGTTTTTTAGACTTATCCACCAATCCACAGTGCCTACTACTATTACTATGAATTTAAAACCTATATAATTATATATAAACGACTGGAAGGAGTTTAAATTTAATGATGGAATTCACAATTAAAAGAGATTATTTTATTAATCAACTTAACGACACATTAAAGGCTATCTCACCTAGAACAACTTTACCGATTTTAACAGGTATCAAAATTGATGCTAAAGAAAATGAAGTCATTTTAACTGGGTCAGATTCAGAAATATCAATAGAAATCACTATTCCAAAACAAGTTGATGGTGAAGAAATTGTTGAAATTACAGAAACAGGATCAGTTGTACTTCCTGGTCGTTTCTTCGTTGATATTATTAAAAAACTTCCTGGAAAAGAAGTTAAATTATCAACTAATGAACAATTCCAAACGTTAATCACATCAGGTCATTCAGAATTTAACTTAAGTGGCTTAGATCCTGATCAATACCCATTATTACCTGAGGTATCACGAGATGACGCTATTCAATTGTCAGTTAAGGTACTAAAAAATATCATTGCACAAACTAATTTTGCAGTGTCCACCTCAGAAACACGACCAGTACTTACTGGTGTAAACTGGCTTATACAAGATAATGAATTAATATGCACAGCAACAGATTCACACCGCTTAGCTGTAAGAAAGTTACAGTTAGAAGATGAATCAGAAAATAAAAATGTCATCATTCCTGGTAAAGCTTTATCTGAATTAAACAAAATTATGAGTGACAGCGACGAAGATATTGATATTTTCTTTGCTTCTAACCAAGTGTTATTCAGAGTGGGGAATATTAATTTCATCTCACGTTTACTTGAAGGTCATTATCCAGATACGACACGTTTATTCCCAGAAAATTATGAGATTAAATTAGGAATTAACAATGGAGACTTCTATCATGCAATTGATCGTGCATCTTTATTAGCACGTGAAGGTGGAAATAATGTTATTAAATTAAGTACAGGTAATGAATTAGTTGAACTTTCATCTACTTCTCCTGAAATTGGTACTGTTAAAGAAGAAGTTAACGCTAATGATGTAGAAGGCGGAAACTTGAAAATTTCTTTCAACTCAAAATACATGATGGATGCTTTAAAAGCCATTGATAATGATGAAGTAGAAGTAGAATTCTTTGGTACAATGAAACCATTTATCTTAAAACCAAAAGATGATGATTCTGTAACGCAATTAATTCTGCCTATTAGAACATATTAATAAAAATTAAAGTTACGATCGGATTAGATTGCTAAATCTCTTATACAAAGGAGCCTGTGCATTTGTTGCATAGGCTTTTTTATATTGATATCAAATCTCATTTCAAACATTCAAAGCTTAAAATAGACTAATGAGATAATTATCGTGAATGTAGAATTAATTTTAAATGTACTGAGCGCTTTTCATAGCAATAATAAATTATATTTGAGTATTTATTACCCTTGTGGAAAAAGTGTCCTAAAACCCCTTTAAATTTAAAATTCAGGTAAGTTTCTAAAATGATTGTAAGTAAATTATAAAATTTGTAGTAGCTTTTGATAAAATAAAATATATATCAAAGTAAACGATTTCATTCTTTATTTTAAATGAAATTCAAAGTAAAAAACGGTATAATATATTAATGACACATATAGAAACGGAGTGAGAAATTTTGGTTCAAGAAGTTGTTGTAGAAGGAAATATCACTTTAGGTCAATTTCTTAAAACTGAAGGAATCATAGAATCAGGTGGACAAGCTAAATGGTTTCTACAGGATTTTGAGGTTTTAATTAATGGACAACGTGAAACAAGACGTGGCAAAAAATTAGAACACAACGACCGCATTGATATTACAGATATCCCTGAAGATACGGGTTCCTTTTTAATCATCCATCAAGGTGAACAATGAAACTTAATACACTCCAATTAGAGAATTATCGTAACTATGAACAGGTGACATTAGATTGTCATCCCGAAGTGAATATCCTTATTGGTGAGAACGCACAAGGAAAGACAAATTTACTTGAATCAATTTATACCTTAGCGCTTGCTAAAAGTCATCGTACGTCAAATGATAAGGAACTCATACGTTTCAAGTCTGATTATGCTAAAATAGAGGGTGAGCTAAGTTATAGACATGGTACGATGCCGCTTACGATGTTTATAACTAAAAAAGGTAAGCAAGTTAAAGTAAATCATCTTGAGCAAAGCAGACTAACTCAATATATTGGACATTTAAATGTCGTCTTATTTGCGCCTGAAGATTTAAATATCGTTAAAGGTTCACCACAAATACGTCGACGATTCATAGATATGGAGTTAGGACAAATATCTGCTGTCTATTTGAATGATTTAGCTCAATATCAGCGTATTCTAAAGCAAAAGAACAATTACCTTAAACAGTTACAAATTGGGCAGAAGACAGATACAACAATGTTAGAAGTCTTAAACCAACAATTTGCTGAATATGCACTGAAGGTTACGTTACGTCGAGAGCACTTTATAAAGGAATTAGAAACACTTGCACAACCCATTCATGCAGGTATCACAAATGATCGAGAGACACTGACACTCGATTATGTTCCAAGTTTGAAGTTAAGTAATTATGAAGCCAATCAATCTGAGTTAATTGAAGAAGTATTAGCATTGTTAAATGACAATTTACAAAGAGAAAAAGAACGAGGCGTATGTCTCTATGGCCCACATCGTGATGACTTAAGTTTCAATGTAAATGGCATGGATGCTCAAACGTATGGTTCACAAGGTCAGCAACGTACAACTGCGCTGTCAATTAAGTTGGCAGAAATTGAATTAATGAATATTGAAGTAGGAGAATATCCAATCTTACTTTTAGATGATGTCTTGAGTGAGCTTGATGATTCACGTCAAACACATTTGTTAAGTACGATTCAACATAAAGTACAAACATTTGTGACAACTACGTCAGTTGAAGGAATAGATCATGAAATAATGAATAACGCTAAGTTATACCGTATTAGTCAAGGTGAAATACTAAAGTAACGAGAAAGTGATGGTGAATACATTGTCAGATGTAAACAACACAGATAATTATGGTGCTGGACAGATACAAGTTTTAGAAGGTCTCGAAGCGGTTCGTAAAAGACCGGGTATGTATATTGGTTCAACTTCAGAAAGAGGGTTGCACCATTTAGTATGGGAAATTGTTGATAATAGTATTGACGAGGCATTAGCAGGTTATGCTAGTCATATTGAAGTTGTAATTGAGAAAGACAATTGGATTAAAGTTACTGACAATGGCCGTGGTATTCCTGTTGATATTCAAGAAAAGATGGGACGCCCTGCTGTCGAAGTTATCTTAACTGTACTTCACGCTGGAGGTAAATTCGGAGGTGGCGGATACAAAGTATCTGGCGGTCTTCACGGTGTTGGATCTTCAGTTGTTAATGCACTCTCACAAGATCTTGAAGTTTATGTACATCGTAATGGCACGATTTATCATCAAGCCTATAAACAAGGTGTGCCACAATTTGATCTTAAAGAAATTGGCGATACAGATAAAACAGGTACAGCTATTCGATTCAAAGCCGATAAAGAAATCTTTACAGAGACAACAGTTTATAACTATGAAACACTTCAAAAGCGTATACGTGAGCTTGCTTTCTTAAATAAAGGTATTCAAATTACTTTAAAAGATGAAAGAGAAGAGGAAGTTAGAGAAGACTCATATCATTATGAAGGCGGGATTAAATCCTATGTAGATTTATTAAATGAGAATAAAGAACCTCTTCACGATGAACCTATATATATCCATCAGTCTAAAGACGATATTGAAGTGGAAATTGCACTTCAATATAACAGTGGATATGCAACCAACTTATTAACGTATGCGAATAATATTCATACATACGAGGGTGGTACGCATGAAGATGGCTTTAAACGTGCTTTAACACGCGTTTTAAATAGCTATGGTACGCAAAGTAAGATTATTAAAGAGGATAAAGATAGACTTTCAGGTGAAGATACACGAGAAGGTTTAACAGCAGTCGTATCAATTAAACATGGCGATCCTCAGTTTGAAGGACAAACAAAAACAAAATTAGGAAACTCTGAAGTACGTCAAGTTGTTGATAGATTATTTTCTGAACACTTTGAACGTTTCTTATATGAGAATCCATCTGTAGGACGCATTATTGTTGAAAAGGGTATTATGGCTTCACGCGCACGTGTGGCTGCCAAAAAAGCACGTGAAGTTACGCGTCGTAAATCAGCATTAGACGTTTCAAGCTTACCAGGTAAATTGGCAGATTGTTCTAGTAAGAACCCTGAAGAAAGTGAAATTTTCTTGGTAGAAGGTGACTCTGCCGGGGGGTCTACTAAATCTGGTCGTGATTCAAGAACACAAGCCATTTTACCTTTAAGAGGTAAAATTTTGAATGTGGAAAAAGCACGTTTAGATCGTATCTTAAACAATAACGAAATTCGTCAAATGATTACTGCATTTGGTACGGGTATTGGAGGAGAATTCGATATATCAAAAGCACGTTATCATAAAATCGTAATCATGACTGATGCCGATGTTGATGGTGCACATATACGTACGTTATTACTTACATTCTTCTATCGTTTCATGAGACCTTTAATTGAAGCGGGCTACGTTTATATTGCTCAGCCGCCTTTATATAAACTAACACAAGGAAAACAAAAATATTATGTATTTAACGATAGAGAACTAGACAAGTTGAAACAAGAATTAAACCCGTCACCAAAATGGTCAATTGCACGTTACAAAGGTCTTGGTGAAATGAACGCAGACCAATTATGGGAAACGACTATGAATCCTGAACATCGCTCTATGTTGCAAGTGAGACTTGAAGATGCAATTGATGCAGACCAAACATTTGAAATGTTAATGGGCGATGTAGTAGAAAATCGCAGACAATTTATCGAAGACAATGCAGTTTATGCCAACCTAGATTTCTAGACACTATGAACTGAACTTTTGAAGGAGGATCTCTTGATGGCTGAATTACCTCAATCAAGAATTAATGAACGAAATATAACCAGTGAAATGCGTGAATCATTCTTAGACTATGCTATGAGTGTTATCGTTTCTCGTGCATTACCTGATGTTAGAGACGGATTAAAGCCAGTACATCGTCGTATTCTTTATGGTTTAAATGAACAAGGTATGACGCCCGATAAACCTTATAAGAAATCTGCACGTATAGTCGGGGATGTCATGGGTAAATATCACCCTCATGGTGATTCTTCAATTTATGAAGCAATGGTAAGAATGGCCCAAGACTTTAGTTATCGTTATCCACTTGTAGATGGTCAAGGTAACTTTGGCTCTATGGATGGTGACGGGGCAGCCGCAATGCGTTATACCGAAGCACGTATGACTAAAATAACATTAGAACTTTTACGTGATATCAACAAAGACACAATTGATTTTATTGACAACTATGATGGTAATGAAAGAGAGCCGTCAGTCTTACCTGCACGTTTCCCTAACTTACTAGTAAATGGTGCGGCAGGAATTGCCGTAGGTATGGCTACAAATATTCCTCCCCACAATTTAACTGAAGTTATTGATGGTGTGCTCAGTTTAAGTAAGAATCCAGACATCACAATTAATGAGCTGATGGAAGACATCCAAGGTCCTGATTTTCCTACAGCCGGTTTAGTACTAGGGAAAAGTGGTATTCGTCGAGCTTATGAAACAGGTCGTGGGTCAATTCAAATGCGTTCTCGTGCTGAAATAGAAGAACGTGGTGGTGGCCGTCAACGTATTGTCGTAACGGAAATACCTTTCCAAGTCAATAAAGCGCGTATGATTGAAAAAATCGCAGAGTTAGTTAGAGATAAGAAAATCGACGGTATTACAGATTTACGTGATGAAACAAGTTTGCGTACAGGTGTAAGAGTAGTTATTGATGTACGTAAAGATGCAAATGCGAGTGTTATTTTAAATAATTTATATAAACAAACGCCATTACAAACATCATTTGGTGTGAATATGATTGCTTTAGTGAATAGTAGACCTAAACTAATCAATTTAAAAGAAGCACTTATCCATTACTTAGAACACCAAAAAACAGTGGTTAGACGACGTACTGAATATAATCTTAAAAAAGCAAGAGACCGTGCCCATATTCTAGAAGGTTTACGAATAGCACTAGATCATATTGATGAAATTATCACAACAATTCGTGAATCGGACACTGATAAAATTGCGATGGCAAGTTTACAAGAGCGTTTTAAACTAACTGAACGTCAAGCTCAAGCAATTTTAGATATGCGTTTAAGACGTTTAACTGGATTAGAAAGAGATAAAATAGAATCTGAGTATAATGAACTTCTAGAATATATTAAAGAGTTAGAAGAGATTTTAGCTGATGAAGAAGTACTATTACAATTAGTTCGTGATGAATTGACTGAAATTAAAGAACGTTTCGGCGATGAACGTCGCACTGAAATTCAATTAGGTGGTCTAGAAGATCTTGAAGATGAAGACTTAATCCCTGAAGAACAAATTGTTATTACATTAAGTCATAATAACTATATTAAACGTTTACCAGTATCTACATATCGTTCTCAAAATCGTGGTGGTCGTGGCATACAAGGTATGAACACGTTGGATGAGGACTTCGTTAGTCAATTGGTAACAATGAGTACACATGATCATGTTCTGTTCTTTACGAATAAAGGTCGTGTATATAAACTCAAAGGTTATGAAGTTCCTGAGTTGTCACGTCAATCCAAAGGCATACCTATTATTAATGCGATTGAACTCGAAAATGACGAAACAATAAGTACGATGATTGCAGTTAAAGACCTTGAAAGTGAAGAAGATTATCTCGTATTCGCGACAAAACAAGGTATCGTTAAACGTTCATCATTAAGTAACTTCTCCCGTATTAACAAAAACGGTAAAATTGCAATTAACTTTAAAGAAGATGATGAATTAATTGCAGTACGTCTAACAACAGGTAATGAAGATATTCTTATTGGAACTGCACATGCATCATTAATTAGATTTTCTGAATCTACATTACGCCCATTAGGCCGTACAGCAGCAGGTGTGAAAGGTATTTCTCTACGTGAAGGGGATACTGTCGTTGGTCTTGATGTTGCAGATTCAGAAAGTGAAGATGAAGTATTAGTAGTTACTGAAAATGGTTACGGTAAACGTACACCTGTTAGCGAATATCGTTTATCAAATCGTGGTGGTAAAGGAATCAAAACTGCGACAATTACCGAGCGTAATGGTAACATCGTTTGTATCACAACTGTAACCGGTGAAGAGGATTTAATGGTTGTAACTAACGCTGGTGTTATTATTCGTCTTGACGTTCATGATATTTCTCAAAATGGACGTGCAGCACAAGGTGTACGCCTTATGAAACTCGGAGATGGTCAATTTGTTTCTACTGTTGCTAAAGTAAACGAAGAAGACGATAATGAGGAAAATGCAGATGAAGCGCAACAATCTACTACTACTGAAACAGCAGATGTAGAAGAGGTAGTGGATGATCAGACACCAGGCAATGCGATTCATACAGAAGGTGATGCAGAAATGGAATCTGTAGAATCTCCTGAAAATGATGATCGTATTGATATCAGACAAGATTTTATGGATAGAGTGAATGAAGATATCGAGAGTGCTTCAGATAATGAAGAAGATAGTGATGAATAATTAAAAAGGGAGTAAGACAGAAACATAGGGTTCGTTGTTCTGCCCGGAACTCTTAATTAAACTATCTGTAGATTTTATGAACAAAAGTTTATATAAGGAAGTCGGACTAGAGTGATAATGAGGTTATTTTCTAACTCAGTCATCGACGCCCAATATGCTAAAATGCATGAGACATAGCAATATGCCTCATGCATTTTTTAATTTCTTGTTTATATTAAATTGATTTGTCCTTTATGACTTCTGTAGCACCATGCATCGAGGATAAATGAATAATCATTTTCATACATTTAGACCCCCTTCAATAGAGAGTGTCTAAAATGTAACTGTCCCTCTCAACAATGTACCTTCTCAATTTACCAGTACTGATAAGCACAGTAATTAATTCTGATATCTGTTAACCTTCAAGTTGTTTCATCACATACGGAATTTCACTAATTAGACGTGAAGGTGGAACAACATACATTGTGTCAGATAATTTTTCACCGATAAAACTATGCATGTAAGTTGCACTTGTAACAGCTTCTTTAAAGTTATCAAATTGGCCTACGAAACTTGTAATCATGCCCGCAAGTGTATCGCCCATACCACCTGTAGCCATAGCAGGTGTGCCAATAGGTAATTTATAGACATCATCATTGCAGAAATAGATTTCCGTACCATGTTGTTTTAATACTACTGTCGCGCCAATACGTTCTACCGCTTCAAGATTGCGTTCATATGTTTGTTCTTCAATAGGTATACCGCTCAAACGCTCCCATTCCTTTTGATGTGGTGTGAATATAACACGACATGTAGGAATTTGAGGTTTCAACTTACTGAATATTGTTATAGCATCTCCGTCAACAATTAAATTTTGATGAGGTTGTATATTTTGAAGTAAAAACGTGATGGCATTGTTACCTTTGAAATCTACTCCAAGACCTGGACCGATAAGGATACTATCAGTTGCTTCAATCATTTTTGTAAGCATTTTAGTATCATTAATATCTATAACCATCGCCTCAGGACAACGAGAATGTAGCGCAGCATGATTATTTGGATGTGTTGCTACAGTAATGAGTCCACTTCCACTATAAACGCAAGCGCGTGCAGCAAGCATGATTGCGCCCCCCATATTAGCAGATCCACCGATTAATAAAATTTTACCATAGTCACCTTTATGTGTTTCGTCTTTTCTTATAGGAATATTAACAGAATCTAACGTTTTCATAACGACATAACCTCCCATAACATGTTATTTCTTAAAATGTTGCAAGTCTTATGTTTGCTTTTATTTCACGAATCTTTTTATTTATTTCAAACAATTGTTTACATGTGATTTTAAATCATCTCTTCTAAATACAATTAAGAATACTATACCTGTATCTGACATTCGTCAATAGTTAAATGAAACTCTTTTTACATCGTCATGTATCATTCATTATTTTAGTAGACCGATAGCATAATGTAGCAGTTTTATTTATTTAATTAAAAATATTAAATGGAAATAGAACGTAAGGTGACATTCCAAGCAGTTGATTATAATAATGTTGAAATTCTCTCGCCGCTCATCCGAGAAAAATTGTATGTATATCGTCACAATATATCTACTATTACACAGGACAAGATATTCAGTTTCAACAAGTTGTAGAAGCGGGACACAAATGATTTAAAAAGTGTTGCATATAAGCACATCTAAATATGACGTAATTGTTGCAAATTTAAAATAACTTGAAATATGATAATGACTTTGCTATATTAAAATTAAGTTAATAAAGTATTGTTCGTAGGACAAGTAGCATAGATAGTTCGATTTCAGAGAGCTTGTGGTAAGTGAGAACAAGTAATCGACATTCATGTGAATCTACCTACTGTATGTGAACAATCGGTAATAACCGTTATTTTAGTTAAGCGCAATTTGAGGTAAATGGTTTTAATTTACTTGAAATTGTTAAATAGGGTGGCAACGCGTAGACCACGTCCCTTGTCTGGGATGTGGTCTTTTTTTATTGTTTTATCACACGAAGTCATCCATAAAATTGAATATATTTTATTTGGGAAAGGATGAAGGTTACATGTTAGACATTCGTTTATTTAGAAATGAACCTGAGAAAGTGAAGAGCAAAATTGAATTAAGAGGCGACGATCCTAAAGTTGTCGACCAAGTTTTAGAATTAGATGAACAACGCCGTGAATTAATCAGTAAAACTGAAGAGATGAAGGCGAAAAGAAATAAAGTGAGCGAAGAAATAGCTCAAAAGAAACGTAATAAAGAAGATGCTGATGACGTCATTGCTGAGATGCGTCATTTAGGTGATGAAATTAAAGATATCGATAATCAACTTAATGAAGTAGATAATAAAATTAGAGATATCTTAATTCGTATTCCTAACTTAATTAATGAAGACGTACCTCAAGGTGCTTCTGATGAAGAAAACGTTGAAGTTAAAAAATGGGGTACGCCACGTGATTTTGAATTTGAACCTAAAGCGCATTGGGATTTAGTTGAAGAATTAAAAATGGCTGACTTTGAACGTGCTGCTAAAGTATCTGGTGCGCGTTTCGTATACTTAACTAAAGATGGCGCATTACTTGAACGTGCTTTAATGAACTACATGTTGACAAAACATACAACGCAACATGGTTACACTGAAATGATGACACCACAATTAGTGAATGCTGATACAATGTTTGGCACAGGTCAATTACCTAAATTTGAAGAAGATTTATTTAAAGTTGAAAAAGAAGGTTTATATACGATTCCAACTGCAGAAGTACCTTTAACAAACTTCTATAGAGATGAAATTATTCAACCAGGTGTACTACCTGAATTATTTACAGCTCAAACTGCATGTTTCCGTAGTGAAGCAGGATCAGCTGGTAGAGATACAAGAGGGTTAATTCGTTTACATCAATTTGATAAAGTTGAAATGGTTCGTATTGTACAACCTGAAGATTCTTGGAATGCTTTAGAAGAAATGACACAAAATGCTGAAGCTATTCTTGAAGAATTAGATTTACCATACCGTCGTGTTATCTTATGTACTGGCGATATTGGTTTCAGTGCTAGTAAAACATATGATTTAGAAGTTTGGTTACCAAGTTACAATGATTATAAAGAAATCAGTTCTTGCTCTAACTGTACTGATTTCCAAGCACGTCGCGCAAATATCCGATTCAAACGTGATGCTGCTTCTAAACCAGAATTAGTCCACACATTAAATGGTAGTGGTTTAGCTGTAGGTCGTACATTTGCAGCCATCGTTGAAAACTATCAAAACGAAGATGGTACATTAACAATTCCTGAAGCATTAGTACCATTTATGGGTGGCAAAACTAAAATTGAAAAACCAATCAAATAATCATATAAACTTAACTAGATGATTACAATATTATAAAGTTATTTAACTGTCGATAAGGTTCTATAAACTTATCGGCAGTTTTTTATGTATAAAGACAAAATTGTTATTTTTATATTCAATTAGGAATGGATGTCTAAAATAACTTAAAATAATTTTGGCGATTTAAAATGCTGATATAACAGATTTTTATAGATACGGTTGTCTGACGTCACACAAACGTATGTCTAAAAATAGTAAAAATTTATTGTCATAGATTGAGTTATAAAATCATGAAAATAATACATGAAGTAGCAAGTATTTATCTTTTAGAGAACGCCTGTAAAAATATAAAATAGTGGAAATTGATTTTTAAAACGTTGTTATTCATATTCAAAATATTTAACTGAGTTTGTCAAACAACGTTTATTTCTATATAACCATAAAATAATATCATAAAGAAGCTATATGAAATTCGAAGTTTAATTCCAATGTTTCATATAGCTCCTATTCTAAATATTAATATTTAATAATTAAATGTATCAATCGTCCTATTCATTTGATGCGTAGCCAGAAAGTGGATAATGATCTGAGTAGTCATTGTATTTGTATGTTTTTCCCCAAGATTTCACGGACCATTCTGGTGACTTCACTCTATGTGTATCATTATGCCATGAGCTTGGTTGTGCATGGTCACGATCTAATAAAATATAATCTAAGTGTTGAGGTTCTAATTTAGGATAATTGTATTTCGCAATACTATTACTGCTAGTATCCCAACTATATGCATTACCATCGAATTGAGTAGGTAACGAAACATTTAAGTTATTTGCCATTTGTTGATATTCTTCTGAATCTTTAATGACATTTAAGTCACCACCGATATAGACGGGTTCATTTTTAGGGATATTCTTGTCTTTGATAAATTGTTTAATTTCACTCATTTGACTCTGTCTAATGTCTTTATCTTTTCCTTTAAAGCATGTTGGATCTTCAGCTTGTAGATGTGTTCCGATAATATGGTGGTATTTGCCATTCTTATTAATTTTAATGTAGGCAAAGCCTTTATTACCGGCCATATCAGCCCCACAGCCTTTTTTATAAATATGTTGTTCTTGTTGTACGATAGGCCATTTACTCACAATACCAACGCCACCGCTTACTTTTTTAATTTTTCTATAAGTACCAGAAGTATTTTGCCAACCTTCTGTACCTTTACCAACGATAGGTGTTTGATAAGGATACTGTGAATGTAAACGTGCTAACAATCTTTTTGATGCTTTTTTATCAAATAATTCATTTAGAATCACGACATCTTGATTTTGAATGTAATCTGCTTTTGAAATTAAATCAGCGCGCTGAGATTGTCCCCAGTTAGGGTAGATAGCAGTAGGTAAGAAATACACGTTATGTGTAGTGATTTTAAGACTGTCTTTATAATCACGTTCACTCGCATATGTGATAGTCGAAAATACTAAAAATAAACTACTTAAAACCAACAAAGTAGTTAGTATACATTTACGTTGCCAATTCAATATTGTTACACCTCGTTTCATTTGATGGTGTGATTATATCAAACTAAATTAAGTATCTTTTGAAAATTACTATTTCTAAATAAAATTTTAATAAAAAATTAAAAATCAATGATGTTTTAAAGAGTTGCAAAAGTTCAGTCACTATTATTTTTTGATAATCTTTAAAAGTAATGTTGTAAACATTTTGATTTTAAAGGATAGAAGTTGGAAAGAGGGTCTAAAAACAAGAAAGAAAATTCTGAAAAATAAAACTCTTATATATTAGCTTTTTTAGACCACGGTATGTATGACGGCACACATACCGGCCTTTAAATATATTGAATAAAGTAATTAAGTATATTAGACTGATTTTATTATTTTATTGGAGAGACTGGGGCTGATAATATGACTCACCTTACGTTTAAGCAAGGTGTGAAAGAGTGTATTCCTACGTTACTTGGATATGCAGGTGTAGGACTATCATTTGGAATTGTGGCAGCCTCCCAAAATTTCAGTGTTTTAGAAATTATATTATTGTGTCTGATTATTTATGCCGGTGCAGCCCAATTTATTATTTGTACATTAGTGATTGCAGACACTCCTATTTCTGCAATTGTGCTTACAACACTTATCGTTAACTCTCGAATGTTCTTATTAAGTATGACTTTAGCACCTAATTATAAGCAATATGGATTTTGGAATAGGGTAGGGCTTGGAACGTTATTAACAGATGAAACTTTTGGAGTTGCTATAACACCATATGTTAAAGGTGAAAAAATTAACGATCGATGGCTACACGGACTAAATATTACTGCTTACCTATTTTGGACTGTTTCCTGTGTAATCGGCGCCATTTTCGGAGAGTATATTTCAAATCCTGATGCGCTTGGTCTAGACTTTGCCATTACCGCAATGTTTATTTTTTTATGTATATCTCAATTTGAAGGTATTAAGAAATCACGATTGAGAATATATATTGTACTCATTGTATGTGTGATTGTGATGATGATTCTTTTAAGTTCAATTCTACCTTCATACGTAGCAATATTGATAGCCGCAATAGTTGCTGCATTGTTAGGGGTGATGATGGAAAAATGACGACAGATTTACATACATTAGTACTTATTGTTTTATGTGGCGTGGTCACATTACTCGTTCGTGTTATTCCATTTGTTATGATATCGCGTGTCAACTTACCAGCAATTGTAATTAAATGGCTTTCTTTTATTCCTATCACTTTATTTACAGCTCTTATTATAGATGGTGTAATTCAACAACATGATCATACATTTGGTTATACGCTTAATTTACCTTATATTATTGCAATCGTACCAACTGTGATGCTCGCTATTTTCACACGTAGTCTAACAGTGACAATTCTCGGAGGTATATTTGTCATTGCTTGCTTACGTTTAATCTTTTAATCTTTGAAAATCATTGAACTTACAGAAAAAATTAGTTAAGATTAAAATAATTAGAAAATTTAGACTATTCGAGACGAAATGCATATCTACATCACAATACAATTAAATTACCTAACCTTATTTTGAGAAGCTGAGGGATTTGGCCCATAGAAGCTTCAGCAACCGACTTTAAATAGCACGGTGCTAATACCAACGAGCAACTCGAATGATAAGTACGATAAGTGCCTTTACATCATTTGAGTAAGGCACTTTTTTAGTTGAAGGAGGTATGGAACTATTATGACGAATTACACGGTTAATACATTAGAACTAGGTGAGTTTATAACTGAATCTGGTGAAACGATTGATCATTTACGTCTACGTTATGAACATGTAGGACTTCCTGGTCAACCCCTTGTCGTTGTTTGCCATGCACTTACTGGCAATCATTTAACATACGGCACGGATGCGCAACCTGGCTGGTGGCGAGAAATCATTGATGGTGGTTACATTCCAGTTCATGATTATCAATTTCTTACATTCAATGTCATTGGAAGTCCATTTGGTTCAAGTTCTAAATTAAATGATGACAACTTCCCAGAACATTTAACATTGAGGGATATTGTTAGAGCTATTGAGTTAGGTATACAAGCATTAGAATTTAAGAAGATTAATATTCTCATTGGAGGCAGTTTAGGTGGTATGCAAGCGATGGAATTGCTTTATAATCGTCAATTCGAGGTGGAAAAAGCAATCATATTAGCCGCTACTGATAAAACGTCCTCCTATAGTCGTGCTTTTAACGAGATTGCAAGACAAGCTATACATATAGGTGGTAAAGAAGGTTTAAGTATCGCACGTCAACTCGGCTTTCTCACGTATCGATCGTCTAAAAGTTATGATCAACGTTTTACACCAGATGAAGTAGTGAGCTATCAACAACATCAAGGTGATAAGTTCAAAGAATATTTCGATTTAAATTGTTATTTAACACTGCTAGACGTCTTAGATAGTCACCATTTAGATAGAGGGAGAGATGATGTTGATGAAGTCTTTCAGTCGTTGGAAACGAAAGTACTAACAATGGGCTTTATTGACGATTTGCTTTATCCTGATGATCAAGTGAGAGCTTTAGGAGAACGTTTTAAATATCATCGTCATTTCTTCGTACCAGATAATGTAGGACATGATGGTTTTCTTCTAAATTTTAATGATTGGGCGCCTAATTTATATCATTTCTTAAACTTGAAACAATTCCGACGTAAATAGTAAAGTTTTATAATAGAACACAATCCCCATGAGCACACATAAGAAATACTAAACAGTGCAGAGTAGGTAAATTTTTCTTTGGCATGAAAATAGTCATACAAAGAATTATATAAGCAAAGTTTATTTCATATGTCGTATCTATGCATAAACCTATCACTGGTAGTATGGCTTTACTTTATTGTTAAATTTTAGCAAAGAGGTTAAAATAGGAGTTATAGTCAAAAAGTATGGGAGTGGCGTATGTGTTTTCAAAAATACAACCTAAAGCAACTATTTTAGCAATTATTTCATTATTAGTAGTCGCTTTAGCAACACATGTATTACCTGTTCTCGGCTTGATTTTATGTTTATTTGCAACGATTCCCGGTATTGTTTTGTGGAATCGTTCCATACAATCATTCGGAATTAGCGCATTAGTAACAGTTGTACTTACAACATTATTAGGTAATACATTTGTCTTAAGTATGATGGTCTTAATCTTATTATTAAGTGCGATTATCGGACAATTACTTAAGGAAAGAACATCTAAAGAACGAATTCTTTATATTTCAACAGCTTCATTAAGTTTAGTTACACTTATTGGATGGATGTTATTACAAACATTCGATAAAATTCCGACGGCAGCTGTATTAATTAAGCCTTTTAAAAATGCAATGCATGAGGCTTTCTTAACAAGTGGAATCGATTCAAACTATAGACAGATTCTTGAGGAAAGTTTCCGACAAATGACGGTCCAACTCCCTAGTTTTCTAATTATAGTTATTTTCATTTTTGTCTTAATTAATCTGATTATTACATTTCCAATTTTACGTAAATTTAAAGTAGCAACACCTATTTTTAAACCTTTATTCGCATGGCAAATGAGCCGTAATTTACTATGGTTTTATCTTATAGTACTTATTTGTGTCATGATTGCAAGTGAACCAAGTACGTTCCAAAGTATCGTGTTAAACTTTGATGTTGTGTTATCATTAGTGATGTACATCCAAGGATTAAGTGTCATTCACTTCTTTGGTAAAGCTAAAAGATGGTCGAACTTCGCAACAATTCTTGTTATGGTAGTAGGGACACTTCTTACACCGGCAACGCATATTGTTGCATTACTTGGGGTAATAGATTTATGTATTAATTTAAAGAAAATAATAAAAAAATGATGATTAAAAAGTGATTAGAGGTGGAAGAATGAACCGTCAATCCACTAAAAAAGCTTTGCTCATACCGTTTATTTTAATGGTACTCACTGCCATAGCACTTGTCATCGTTTGGTTTATTTTTAACCAACTAGTGGCAGGTATTGCTACAGCTATACTTATTGTGATGATTATTATTAGTGGCGTGTTATTGAGAAAAGCATTTCTAAAAATGGATAATTATGTGGATGATTTAAGTGGTCACATCTCGGCAAGTAGTAATAAGGCGATTAAGCACTTGCCTATAGGGATGATTGTGTTAGATGAAGATAATCACATTGAGTGGATGAACCAATTTATGACAGATCACATTGAAACGAATGTGATTTCTGAAAATGTCAATGAAGTCTTCCCTAACATATTAAAACAACTGGAAAAAGTTCAAGAAGTAGAAATAGAAAACAAAAATTATTACTATCATGTACGATATTCAGAAAACGAGCATTGTTTATACTTCTTTGATATGACTGAAACTGAACGTACAAACGAACTATATGAAGATTCAAAACCGATTATTGCAACAATATTTTTAGATAATTACGATGAAATCACTCAAAATATGAACGATACACAACGTTCTGAAATTAACTCTATGGTGACACGTGTGATTAGTCGTTGGGCACAGGATTACAATATTTACTTCAAACGTTACAACTCAGATCAATTTGTAGCTTACTTTAACCAAAAAATATTGGCTGAACTAGAAGATTCTAATTTTGAAATCTTAAGCCAATTAAGAGAAAAGAGTGTGGGTTACCGCGCACAACTAACTTTAAGTATTGGTGTAGGTGAAGGCACTGAGAACCTTATTGATTTAGGTGAATTATCACAATCTGGTTTAGACCTCGCGTTAGGTCGTGGTGGTGACCAAGTTGCAATTAAGAATATGAACGGCAATGTAAGATTCTATGGTGGTAAGACTGACCCTATGGAAAAACGTACGCGTGTACGTGCGCGTGTGATTTCACATGCCCTCAAAGATATTCTTACTGAAGGCGATAAAGTTATCGTTATGGGACATAAGCGACCAGATTTAGATGCTATAGGTGCAGCTATCGGAGTTTCGCGCTTTGCATCAATGAATAATTTAGAGGCATTTATCGTTCTTAATGATTCTGATATTGATCCGACATTACGTCGTGTTATGGATGAGATTGATAAGAAACCGGAACTAAAAGAACGCTTTGTAACATCAGATGAGGCTTGGGATATGATGACTTCTAAGACGACTGTCGTTGTTGTAGATACACATAAACCTGAAATGGTCTTAGATGAAAATGTCTTAAATAAAGCAAACCGCAAAGTAGTCATTGATCATCATAGACGTGGCGAAAGCTTTATTTCAAATCCATTACTTGTGTATATGGAACCTTACGCTAGCTCAACTGCTGAGCTCGTAACGGAATTACTAGAATATCAACCAACTGAACAGAGATTGACTCGTTTAGAATCAACTGTTATGTATGCAGGTATTATAGTAGATACAAGAAACTTTACGTTAAGAACAGGTTCCAGAACTTTTGATGCCGCAAGTTATTTACGTGCACATGGCGCTGATACAATCTTAACGCAGCATTTCTTAAAAGATGATGTCGATACGTATATCAATCGTTCAGAATTGATAAGAACAGTTAAGATACAAGATCAAGGTGTAGCCATTGCACATGGTTCAGATGATAAAATTTATCATCCTGTAACGGTTGCACAAGCTGCCGACGAGTTGTTAAGTTTAGAAGGCATTGAAGCATCTTATGTAGTAGCTAAACGTGAAGACAACCTAATCGGTATCTCAGCACGTTCATTAGGTTCCATAAATGTTCAATTAACAATGGAAGCGTTAGGTGGCGGTGGCCATCTGACAAATGCTGCGACACAAATAAAAGGTGCGACAATAGATGAAGCAATAGAACAATTACAACAAGCAATTACAGAACAAATGAGTAGGAGTGAAGACGCATGAAAGTAATTTTCACACAAGATGTTAAAGGTAAAGGTAAAAAAGGCGAAGTTAAAGATGTACCAGTAGGTTACGCAAATAACTTCTTACTTAAAAATAAATATGCTGTAGAAGCAACTCCTGGTAACTTAAAACAATTAGAACAGCAAAATAAACGTGCAGCAGCAGATAGACAACAAGAAATCGATGATGCAAAAGCACTTAAAGAACAGTTAAAAGATATCGAAGTTGAAGTATCAGCTAAAACAGGTGAAGGTGGCAAACTATTTGGTTCAATCAGTACGAAACAAATTGCCGAAGCGCTAAAAAAACAACATGATATTAAAATCGACAAACGTAAAATGGACTTACCACATGGTATTCACGCACTAGGATATACTAACGTTCCAGTGAAATTAGACAAAGAAGTCGAAGGTACAATCCGTGTGCACACTGTAGAACAATAATTTAAAGATATGACGCGAGGATAGTACATGATTACTATTATAGGTGCAATTATATAAGATGTATGACTTATACAATTTGTTAACCTCTGAAATATCTGTAGTGTATCTCGTGACAATATCAGATGACGATAAAATAAAAGATGGATTGAAATAAGAGGTGTAAGTAGATAATGGATGGAATGTATGAGCAAAATCAAATGCCACATAGCAATGAAGCTGAACAATCTGTCTTAGGTGCCATTATTATAGATCCAGAACTCATTAATACTACTCAGGAAGTCTTGCTTCCTGAGTCGTTTTATAGAGGCGCCCATCAACATATTTTTCGAGCAATGATGCACCTAAATGAGGATAATAAAGAAATTGATGTTGTCACATTGATGGATCAATTATCAAGTGAAGGTAGCTTAAACGAAGCGGGTGGCCCTCAATATCTCGCCGAACTATCGACGAGTGTACCGACAACGCGAAATGTTCAGTACTATACGGATATCGTTTTTAAACATGCGTTGAAACGGAAACTTATTCAAACCGCTGATAGTATAGCGAATGATGGCTATAATGATGAATTAGAATTAGATACGATTTTAAGTGACGCCGAACGACGTATTTTAGAACTATCTTCTACAAGAGAAAGTGATGGTTTTAAAGATATTAGAGATGTCTTAGGACAGGTATACGAAACCGCAGAAGAACTTGACCAAAATAGTGGTCAAACACCAGGTATTCCGACTGGATATCGTGACTTAGACCAAATGACTGCTGGTTTTAACCGTAATGATTTAATCATTCTAGCGGCACGCCCTTCAGTAGGTAAGACTGCCTTTGCCTTAAATATTGCGCAAAAGGTTGCCACACATGAAGATATGTATACTGTCGGTATCTTCTCACTTGAGATGGGCGCCGACCAATTGGCAACACGTATGATTTGTAGTTCTGGTAACGTTGATTCCAATCGTTTAAGAACTGGGACGATGACTGAAGAAGATTGGAGTCGCTTTACGATTGCGGTAGGTAAGCTATCACGAACTAAAATCTTCATAGACGATACGCCAGGTATCCGTATCAATGATTTACGTTCTAAATGTCGTCGACTCAAACAAGAGCACGGTCTTGATATGATTGTGATTGATTATCTACAATTGATTCAAGGAAGCGGATCACGTTTCTCAGATAACCGTCAACAAGAAGTTTCAGAGATTTCACGTACACTTAAGGCGATTGCACGTGAATTAGAATGTCCAGTTATTGCACTGAGTCAGCTATCACGTGGCGTTGAACAGCGACAAGACAAACGTCCTATGATGAGTGATATTCGTGAATCTGGGTCTATAGAACAAGATGCCGACATCGTCGCTTTCTTATATCGTGATGATTATTATAATCGTGGTGAAGGTGATGAAGATGATGACGATGCTGGTTTTGAACCACAGACAAATGATGATAACGGTGAAATTGAAATCATCATCGCCAAGCAGCGTAATGGTCCAACAGGTACTGTGAAACTTCACTTTATGAAACAATACAATAAATTTACAGATATTGATTATGCTCATGCAGATATGTCATAAAAAATATTTTCCGTACAATAATTGTTATAATCTATTTATTGTACGGTTTTTATTTTGTTTTTCTCTTTTTAAAATGTGGGAAGTATGTGTATGTATTTTACTTAGACATCCTTTGAACAACTGTCATAGAAACGTTTAGAAGTGATTTTACACAGAAAATATACTGAAAGATGATGCGTTATCGAACGCTGATTAATGTTCGATTTTTATTTGCAAATTCAAAATCATATTGGTAAAATACCTAGTGGTTAAACGAGAAAAACTTGGAGGTGCTCATATGTCATCAATCGTAGTAGTTGGGACACAATGGGGAGACGAAGGTAAAGGTAAAATAACAGACTTTTTAGCAGAGCAAGCAGACGTAATTGCTAGATTTTCTGGTGGTAACAATGCGGGACATACGATTCAATTTGGTGGAGAAACTTACAAATTACACTTAGTACCATCAGGTATCTTTTATAAAGATAAATTAGCTGTAATCGGTAACGGTGTAGTTGTAGATCCAGTCGCATTATTAAAAGAATTAGATGGGTTAAATGAACGTGGCATTTCAACTGACAACCTACGTATCTCAAATCGCGCACAAGTCATTTTACCTTATCACCTAGCTCAAGACGAATATGAAGAACGTCGTCGTGGCGATAATAAAATCGGTACAACGAAAAAAGGTATCGGCCCAGCATACGTAGATAAAGCACAACGTATCGGTATTCGCATGGCAGACTTATTAGAAAAGGAAACATTCGAACGCCGACTCAAAGAAAATATTGAATATAAAAACGCATACTTTAAAGGCATGTTTAATGAAACTTGTCCAACATTCGATGAAATCTTTGACGAATATTATGCTGCAGGTCAACGTTTAAAAGACTATGTGACAGACACAGCTAAAATTTTAGACGATGCAAATGTGGCTGATGAAAAGGTATTATTCGAAGGCGCACAAGGTGTCATGTTAGATATCGACCATGGTACATACCCATTCGTTACATCTAGTAATCCAGTTGCAGGTAACGTTACAGTAGGTACAGGTGTTGGCCCAACATCAGTGTCTAAAGTGATTGGTGTATGTAAATCATATACATCTCGTGTGGGTGACGGTCCATTCCCAACTGAACTCTTTGATGAAGATGGCCATCATATTAGAGAAGTGGGTCGTGAATATGGTACAACTACTGGACGTCCACGTCGTGTAGGTTGGTTTGACTCAGTTGTATTACGTCATTCACGTCGTGTAAGTGGTATCACAGATCTTTCAATTAACTCAATCGACGTCTTAACAGGATTAGACACAGTTAAAATTTGTACTGCTTACGAATTAGATGGTGAAAAAATTACTGAATACCCAGCAAACTTAGATCAATTAAGACGTTGTAAACCTATCTTCGAAGAGCTTCCAGGTTGGACTGAAGATATTACAGGTTGCCGTAGTTTAGATGAACTCCCTGAGAATGCACGTAATTACTTAGAGCGTATTTCAGAATTATGCGGTGTCCATATTTCAATCTTCTCAGTAGGTCCAGACCGCGAACAAACGAATTTATTAGAGCAACTTTGGTAGAATAAAACGTCAAGAAAGCATGTGAGCTTTGTTTAATTAGAGCAATGAGCGAAATGATTAACATTAGTCTTAGTGCTTGCTATATGCATGAAAGTAAAAAAGCTTTCTAATTCATATCTATCAATATTTGCAGTGAATCATCTTTAAACAGGCGGCCACAACATAATGGTCGCTTGTTATTTATTTTGGAGTAGATTAATGACTTTCAATCTCCTTTTGTCCTACTCCAGTTTTATTTTAAAACAGCAATTTGAAATGAGTTTTGAATGAAATCAATGGTTTTATTCTTCTCCACAGTAAGCTTCATAGCATGATTGTGTTGGTTGATTAACGAAACAAAAATATTATTAAATTTATGTAAAAAATATCTTGTCATCAAAAGTAGAGCTATGCTATAATCTATCTTGTGCTTAAGAACGGCTCCTTGGTCAAGCGGTTAAGACACCGCCCTTTCACGGCGGTAACACGGGTTCGAGTCCCGTAGGAGTCACCATTCTAGGTCCCGTAGTGTAGCGGTTAACACGCCTGCCTGTCACGCAGGAGATCGCGGGTTCGATTCCCGTCGGGACCGTATTGCCTACCCAATAGGGTAGGCATTTTTTTATGCTTTTTTACGTACAACAATGTACCTTCACTTTATTAATCTTTCTGATTCACACTACCTACTTTTTTAACATGCAATGAAAACTTAATAATCCTATACATGCTTATATTTCTATCATTACAAACACTGTCATTACTGCACTTTTACATATACGAAAACGATAAAATATGATGATAAAGCTAAACAAAAGCGTCAAGCATATTGCAAAAGTCTAACTTATTTTGCGGAACTGTATTTCAATGGTAAAATTATAAATAATATTATTCTATAATTTTAAATACTAAAATAGAATTAACCGTTCATAAATGGTAAATTATATAATAGGTAGCTATATGTTATATAGAGAACAGAATAATAATGAAGCACTTCGAAAATTTGATATAACATTAGCAATGTAAACGAACGGAAGAACTACACTTTGAGAAAAGAGGTTTATAATATATGGCTAGAAAAGTTGTTGTAGTTGACGATGAAAAACCAATTGCTGATATTTTAGAATTTAATTTAAAAAAAGAAGGTTACGACGTATATTGCGCTTATGACGGTAATGACGCAGTAGATTTAATCTATGAAGAAGAACCAGATATCGTCTTACTTGATATCATGTTACCTGGTAGAGATGGTATGGAAGTGTGTCGTGAAGTGCGTAAAAAGTATGAAATGCCAATTATCATGCTGACAGCGAAAGATTCTGAAATTGATAAAGTTTTAGGTCTTGAATTAGGTGCAGATGATTATGTAACTAAACCATTTAGTACTCGTGAACTCATCGCACGTGTGAAAGCGAACTTACGCCGTCATTATTCACAACCAGCTCAAGAAGTAAGTGGTGCGACAAATGAAATTACAATTAAAGATATTGTGATTTATCCAGATGCATATTCAATTAAAAAACGTGGAGAAGACATTGAATTAACACATCGTGAATTCGAGCTGTTCCATTATCTTTCTAAACATATGGGTCAAGTCATGACACGTGAACACTTACTACAAACAGTGTGGGGTTACGATTATTTCGGTGATGTTCGTACTGTGGACGTAACAATTCGCCGTTTAAGAGAAAAAATTGAAGATGATCCATCTCATCCAGAATACATTGTGACACGTAGAGGCGTTGGATACTTCCTCCAACAACATGATTAGAGGGAGCGTCTTATGAAGTGGCTTAAACAACTACAATCCCTTCACACGAAACTCGTTATTGTTTATGTACTACTCATTATTATTGGTATGCAAATCATCGGTTTGTATTTTACGAATAGTTTAGAAAAGGAATTACTCGATAACTTCAAGAAGAACATAACACAATATGCGAAGCAATTAGACGTCAATATTGAAAAGGTTTATAAAGATAAAGATAAAGGTTCAGTCAACGCTCAAAAGGATATCCAAGACCTTTTGAATGAATATGCGAATCGCCAAGAAATAGGAGAAATACGCTTTATTGATAAAGACCAAATCATCATGGCAACAACTAAGCAGTCTAACCGTGGTCTTATCAATCAAAAGGTTAACGACGGTTCAGTTCAAAAGGCGCTCTCCTTAGGGCAAACGAATGATCATATGGTTCTTAAGGATTACGGAAGTGGTAAAGAGCGTGTTTGGGTATATAATATACCGGTTAAAGTCGATAAACAAACAATCGGTGATATATACATAGAATCGAAAATTAATGATGTATACAATCAGCTGAACAACATTAATCAGATATTCATCGTAGGGACAGCGATATCACTATTTATTACAGTGATACTAGGATTCTTCATTGCACGAACGATTACTAAGCCGATAACCGATATGCGTAACCAAACCGTTGAGATGTCTAAAGGTAACTACACGCAACGAGTGAAGATATACGGTAATGATGAAATCGGTGAGCTCGCGCTTGCCTTCAATAACTTATCGAAACGTGTCCAAGAAGCACAAGCGAATACAGAAAGTGAGAAACGTCGTCTAGATTCTGTTATCACACATATGAGCGATGGTATTCTTGCGACAGATCGTCGTGGACGTGTACGTATTGCAAACGACATGGCGCTGAAAATGCTCGGTCTCGCGAAAGAAGATGTCATCGGCTACTACATGCTTGGTGTCCTTAACTTAGAAAATGAATTCTCATTAGAAGAAATTCAAGAAAATAGTGATTCCTTCTTGTTAGATATTAACGAAGAAGAAGGCATTATTGCACGCGTAAACTTTAGTACGATTGTACAAGAAACAGGTTTCGTGACAGGTTACATTGCCGTACTACATGATGTCACAGAACAACAACAAGTCGAACGTGAACGTCGCGAATTCGTTGCGAATGTTTCACATGAATTACGTACACCACTGACATCGATGAATAGCTATATCGAAGCACTTGAAGAAGGTGCTTGGCAAGATAAAGAACTGGCACCATCATTCCTATCTGTCACACGCGAAGAGACTGAACGTATGATTCGTTTAGTGAATGATTTACTTCAATTATCTAAAATGGATAATGAATCAGATCAAATTACGAAAGAAATTATCGACTTCAACATGTTTATCAACAAAATTATTAACCGTCATGAAATGGCAGCGAAAGATACGACATTCGTGCGCGAAATTCCGCAGCAAACCATCTTTGCTGAAATCGATCCAGACAAGATGACACAAGTATTTGATAATGTCATTACCAATGCAATGAAATATTCACGTGGCGAGAAACGTGTTGAGTTTCATGTGAAACAAAATGCACTTTACAATCGAATGACGATTCGTATTAAAGATAATGGTATTGGAATACCGATTAACAAGGTAGATAAAATATTTGATAGATTCTATCGTGTAGATAAAGCACGTACACGTAAGATGGGTGGTACAGGACTAGGTCTAGCTATTTCCAAAGAGATTGTCGAAGCACATAACGGTCGAATTTGGGCTAACAGTGTAGAAGGACAAGGTACGTCAATCTTTATTACACTTCCTTGCGAAATCATTGAAGACGGTGATTGGGATGAATAACAAAGAACATACTAAATCAATTATTTTAGTCCTACTCGTCTTGATGAGTATCGTTTTGACATACATGGTCTGGAACTTTTCTCCAGACCTTTCAAATATTGATAACACGGATAATAGTAAAAGTGATAAGCCTAAACCACTTACTAAACCAATGACTGCAGAAATGGAAGGAACGATTACACCATTTCAAATCGTGCATTCTAGAGATGAAAAATCTCAAGGAACAGTGGCATCAGGTGCAGTCTTAGACAAGATAATTCAACCTTTAAAAAATCAAGAAGTTAAATCTGTATCACATCTGAAAAGGGAACATAACCTTGTTATACCTGAACTAAGCAACGACTTTATCGTCCTAGATTTCACTTATGATTTGCCACTTTCAACATATTTAAGTCAAGTACTCGTTATCGATGCGAAAGTGCCGAATAACTTTAATTTTGATCGCCTCCTCATCGATCAAGATCATAATAACCACGTCGTACTATATGCGATTAGTAAAGACCGTCATGAAGTAGTTAAACTTAAGACAACGATGAAAGGGAATAATGTTGACAAAGCTTTTAAAAGTATCGAACCTGACATGCAGCCCTATACGGAAATCATCACGAATAAAGATACAATCGACAAAGCAACACACGTGTTTGCACCAAGCAAACCGAAAGACTTAAAGACGTATCGCATGGTCTTCAATACGATCAGTGTTGAACGCATGAACTCAATACTATTTGATGATTCAACGATTGTTCGTAGCTCTCAAAGTGGTACGACAACATACAACAACAATACTGGTGTCGCCAACTACAATGATAAAGATGAAATGTATCATTATAAGAATTTATCTGAAGACGCGAAAAGTTCAAGCAACATGCAAGAAACCATCCCAGGCACATACGAGTTTATAAATAGTCATGGTGGCTTCTTAAATGAAGATTATCGCCTATTTAAAACAGATAATAGAACGGGGAAACTCACATATCAACGATTCCTCAACGGTCACCCAACGTTTAATAAACACAACTTCAATGAAATCCAAGTCACATGGGGGGATAAAGGCGTTTACGATTATCAACGTTCGCTACTTAAGACGGACGTCACACTGAACAGTGAAGAATCTAAATCCGTCCCCACTGTTGAGTCCGTGCGTTCTGCATTAGCCAACCATCCTGATATTGATTTTGAAAAGGTAACGAACATTGCGATTGGTTATGATATGGACGACAAGGCAAATAACGAAGATATTGAAGTTCAACGTAACTGTGAATTAATACCACGTTGGTTTGTAGAATACGATGGCAATTGGTATGCCTATAAAGATGGGAGGCTTGAATAAATGAACTGGAAACTCACGAAAACACTTTTCATTTTCGTTTTTATTCTTGTGAACATCTTTTTAGTCATCGTTTATATTGATAAAGTGAATAAATCACAAGTTAATGACTCGGAAAAGGTAAACGAGGTCAATTTTCAACAAGAAGAAATTGACGTGCCCAAGGATGTCTTGAATCAAAATGTTAAAGATACTGAACTTGAACAAATTACTGCCCGTTCAAAGAATTTCTCAAGTTATGCGAAAGATCATTCAAGCATGCAAACATCTGATTCCGATAAAACACTTGAAGGAGATATTGATAAAGGCGTTCAAGTGAGTGATAAGAACTTACAAGATATCAAAGAATACATTGCAAAGAAAATCTTTAACGGTAAAGAGTATCAATTAAGTGATTTAACTAAAGATAAAGTTACTTACGAACAAACGTATAAAGATTATCCAATTATGAATAATAGTAAAGCACGCTTAACGTTTAATTTGAGCGATGGTAAGGCGACAAGCTATAAACAGACAGCGATGGATGATATACAAGTAGCTAAAGGTTCAAATAGCACGAAGAAGCAAGTTATCACGCCGCGTAAAGCTATTGAAGCCCTTTATTACAATAGATATCTAAAGCAAAATGATCAAGTGCTAGACGCACGCTTAGGCTATTATTCAGTGGTAAAGGAAACAAACGTTCAATTACTCCAACCGAACTGGGAAATTAAAGTAAAACATAAAGGCAAGGATGAAGTTCAAACCTATTATGTAGAAGCTACAAATCATAATCCGAAAGTGATTGATTATTAGAGATTATTGATGGGTGGCGTGACGTTTGAATGAAACCGCGAAGCTATAGAATAGAAGGCTACGTTAATTTGTATTGTCTAGAGCAAGCTTTGGCGTACTTATGTTAGAAGTCATTTGTCGAACCAACGACATGTGATGAGTCACGGATTGATTATGAAGCTATATATGATGATATAAACTAAGCTTGAGACACGATGAGTGATCTCAGGCTTTTTTACGTATTGAAAGTGATTGAGTAATTAAATAGGGTGGAAATCAAAAATGATGTTGGTCGATATGTTAGATAGTTTAAGAGGATGCAATGCTAGGCTCAATATCGACGTTGTTATGAAGCGGTGTGTCGTTTTAAGAGGTGAATGACTGTCTTCGATAAACGGACTATTGGAACTCAACTTGTAAAATTGATATAGTATAATATAAAGGAAATTTAGAGGACGTGACGTTTCGATATTTGAATAACTGTATTAAAGAATGTCGAAACTTTAAAATATCTACGCAATTTAGGATAAAAAATCAACATTGAGTGAAACCCAACTTAGTCGAAGTAACTCAATAAAGCGTAAGACACTCGAGTTCCCCCGCAGCCCTATAAACAAATAACTATGGTACATATGAGAAAGGATGAGTCGCTTGATACGTATGAGTGTATTAGCAAGTGGTAGTACAGGTAACGCCACTTACGTAGAAAGTGAGAAAGGTAGCCTACTCGTCGATGTAGGTTTAACTGGCAAGAAGATGGAAGAACTTTTCAGTCAAATCGACAGAAACATTAAGGATTTAAACGGAATATTAGTGACACATGAACACATCGACCATATTAAAGGTCTTGGTGTCTTAGCACGTAAATATAAACTTCCGATTTACGCGAATGAGAATACATGGAAAGCGATAGAGAAGAAAGATAGTCGCATTCCAATGGATCAGAAATTTATCTTTAATCCATATGAAACGAAATCTCTTGCAGGATTCGATATAGAATCATTTAACGTGTCACATGATGCGATTGATCCACAATTCTACATCTTCCACAATAACTATAAGAAATTTACGATGATAACTGACACTGGTTACGTTTCAGATCGTATGAAAGGTATGATTCAAGGTAGTGATGTCTTTATGTTTGAAAGTAATCACGACGTCGATATGTTACGCATGTGTCGTTATCCATGGAAGACGAAACAACGTATTTTAAGTGATATGGGTCACGTATCCAATGAAGACGCAGGCCTTGCGATGAGTGATGTCATTACAGGTAATACGAAACGTATATACCTCTCTCATTTATCACAAGATAATAATATGAAAGACCTCGCACGCATGAGTGTTGGACAAGTGCTCAACGAACACGATATCGATACAGAGAAAGAAGTGTTGCTCTGCGATACCGATAAAGCGCAAGCCACACCGATTTATACACTATAATTGAATAGAGGTAAGACAAACGACCTACTTAAGTATTGCGCTTAAGTAGGTTATTTTTTTAAAAGTGGTCAGGAGAAGTGCAGGGAATGATTACGTGTTAGTTTAAATGGGCTAGTGCATGAACGATTGATTTAGCAATTTTTTAATAAAATGAAAATGTATCACGTTCGAGGGCAAGCGATGTCTTACACGCTTTGTGATTTATATTACATTTCCTAATTGATAAAAAAGTAATGTTGTAAAAATATGAATAAATAAAATATTAAGACTCTCATAAAAGCTTAAATATAAAGTTACAATTTAAAAACATTTATAAATTGTAACAAAATAAAAATTGACATTTAAATAATATTTAAATATATTGTATTTATAGTTAGTGGTTATACTATTTAATATAAAAGTGAGTTTTTATGTTCAAAACATGTATGATTCAACGCAATAAATGATCTACCAATGCTTTCACCGTTATTTTGTAACACAAAGCAATGACATATGAGACTTTATCAAGTCAATATCATCATAGTTAATATGAATTCATTTAATTGATCACATGCTTAATTGAGGTGAAAGCAAATTACTCACATATTTGATTGAATGTCGTAGTGATGATTGATGAGACTCAGGTAGGGGTGATATATATACTGTTAAATGATAGCTCACTTACATAAAGATAATGATGATATTAATTTAGGGTTAAAAAGATGCGTGTGGAAAACTAGGATATCAATGATGATATATGTAGTAAGTGAGTCTAAAAGGTCTGAAATATAGGGAATAATTGTAAAAATAACGTTAAGACGACCGTAAAGTTATCCACTGATTAGGCAACAGTTATCCAGAAATGTGTACAATGCACACATAAATACCCACATTATTCACAGACTTATCCACAAATTCACAAGATATTTCTTTAAATCTGTGTATAATTCTTAAAAAACACTAAGAAAATGTTAATTCAATTGTTATACTAAGAGGGAAACGTGTGCACAAGTGTATAACTTGTGGATAACTCGGATAAATTATGTGCTTTTGGAGGATAAAATGAAAATTACTATTTTATCAGTTGGAAAACTAAAAGAAAAATATTGGAAGCAAGCCATTGCAGAATATGAAAAAAGATTAGGACCTTACACGAAAATCGAATTAATAGAAGTACCAGATGAAAAAGCACCTGAAAACATGAGCGACAAAGAAATCGAACAAGTCAAAGAAAAAGAAGGCCAACGCCTACTTAATAAGATTAAACCCCAATCTACAGTAATCACGTTGGAAATCAAAGGGAAAATGTTGTCTTCAGAAGGACTAGCTAAAGAACTACAAACACGCATGACACAAGGTCAAAGCGACTTTACATTTGTCATAGGTGGCTCCAATGGTCTACACCAAGACGTCTTACAACGCAGCAACTATGCTTTATCATTCAGCAATATGACCTTCCCACACCAAATGATGCGCGTCATATTGATTGAACAAATTTATCGCGCATTTAAGATCATGAGAGGCGAAGCGTATCACAAATAAAACTAAAAAATAGGTTGTGAAAAACGGAAATATTTATTGATAAAAAGCCACAATCTCATGTTAAGATTGTGGCGCTAAAATTTAATACTGTAAATTTTAGTTTTTATAAATATCATTATAAATTTCAAATGCTTCATTAATTTCTTCATTCAATGTGGTTTTCAATGAAGTATCTATATAATTAGGTCCAAATTCATAGAATAGCAAACCATGTTCAACAGATAAAATATCAGTTTTAGAGGTAGAACTAGTGTCTTTAGGGTATAAAATAATAACCTTTGTAATAACCGTATGGTTATTTTTTCTAATATGTTTAGCACCTGCTAAATGTAATAAAGATCTTGGAGAATCTCTGTAAGCAAGTAATTGTTTAAGAGAACCCTTTTTATCATTGGTTATATTTTTCAGTTTTCTGTACTTAGCATCTATGGGTATACTTTTTAAATATATATCCTCTACAAAAATATCAATTCTAATATCAGGTTTATTTTTTTTGTTCGCAGTATAAAGTGGATTTATTAAATCAGTTTCAGAACTTTTATATTTAAGTAGTGCATTATAATGGATATTTAAAGTGATTTCTGCTTTTTTCATAGTTACATAAGTACCTTCATCGAGATCATTTTGGATGTCACCGTTAAAAATCCAACCTTTTACAGGAATAAAGCCACTACTTTTTAATATTTCAATTATATTGATATAACACCAGATTTCATATAATTCATCTGTTTTCTTCCATGAATTTAATACTTGATCTGAAAAAATGAAATCAAAATTGCTTTTATTAAATTCTACATACCATGTATATAATAAATTATAATTTTTATTCATAAGAGAAGACTGAGTTGGTATTATATTGTTTTTATAAGAAACTTGATTATACCATTCAGTACTTCTTAATTTTATTATTAAATTTTTAATTATATTTATATTTTTTTTAGATTGCTTTAAATTGTACTTAGTAATTTTGTTTTTTTTAATTTCATTACTATATTGCAAATTGCATTTAGATGTCTCATTTTTAATTTTTAAAATAATTTCTTTATCAATTGAATTTATTTCTTTTAATAAAAACTCTACTACAAATTTCAACCACATATTTTCTGGAATGTTAAAATTAACAAGTCTTTTATAAGTGTACAAGTATTGTTTTTTATTTGGATATTTAGATGAATATTTAAAAGTATTTTTATCGACAGGTGGTTGTGTATTTTTAGATGCCCAATGATGTTTTTTTTGAATTGTTAGTCTAGGGTTTGCTATTAATTGATTTATAGAATTAATAATTTTTATATAGTATTTATTAATGAAATTAATTTTGTTGTGTAAATTATTATCTTTTTTACTTTGAATAACTTTAACGTTATTTTTATTGATAAATGAATTTGCTAAACCATTTAAGTAATTATTTACGTCTTCGTATAAATATTTCCATTCTTCCTCAGTAAAATCTTTGGGAACTATTTTAATAATTGCATACTCAGTTTTTTCATTGACCAAAGTTAATAAATAATAACCAGGAACTAGTACATTTTGATCATTAGTACTAGTGTAATTAATTATATCTAGTGTAGCGTTTGAAAGATAACTTTCTCCCTTTTCATCAATTTTTAACACATCATCTACGATAATATCAAAACCATTGAAATATAGTTTTTCATTATAATTAGTAGATGTATGGCGAAACTTCATAGAGTGATATTCTTTAAAGGATAATACGTCTTTTTCAAAATTTATATCTTTTATTGATTCTTTGAATACAATATTAAAAACATTTTCTCGGTTTCCATTACTAACAATTATATCTAAGTTAGAATGTAAATCCATTTAAATATAACTCCTTAGATTTATTTAAAATTACCTTTTTAGAATTTGTGAAATCAGAGATATTTTTATATTTATCCATCAATGCTAATAAATTAGAAGAAGTTACTGAATTATTATTAGGATTATATGAACCTATTAATAATTCAAGTTCTTCTCTTGAACCTCTGATTTTTGATAAAATTCTCTGGATAACCTGAAAGTCTAAACCTTCTCCATAACTTAAAATTCCTTCATAATTAGGAATGTTTTTTAAGTAATAATCAATATGTTTTATGACTCTAGGTCCTATACCAGATTGATTGTTTATATTTAATAAAGTATTGTGCATTTCTTGTAAGAAATCAATAGTATCATTATCTAGATCAATAGTTTTACTATTTTTAAAGAAACTTTTAATATATTCTTGTTCGAAGGAAATACCTTCTGTCGTTTTGATTTTTTCAATGTTAGTAATTTCAACTAACTGTTTAAAGGGCATTACTTCTAAAGTGATTAAATCTGCTCTATCTAGTACTTTATTTGAAAAATGATAAGTCGATTCGTCTATATTAACAGTGCCTACAAATCTAACATTTTTTCCAATAGTAATTTCATGATTATATTTAGAGGAATTATATAATTTGCCACCTAATTCTTTATTATATAATTGTAGTTTACGATTTTCTACATCTGATTCTAGTAAAGATAAAAATTGAGAAAAGTAATGTTCTATACGAGCTAAATTCATTTCATCAAAACAAATTATAAATAATTTGTCAGGATTAAGTTTTGCTTGAATAAGGGTTTCTATTAAACCATGATCATCAGGTCTATAAATCATATTTAATGTATCTGCATAACCAATAATGTCTGAGTCTTCAGACCAACTTGGACTGACCGGTATAAATTTAAAATTATCTTTTAGACCTAAAGAATTTGCATAGGCTTTAATCAATTTTGACTTTCCTGTTCCACTCATACCTGATAAAATAACTAATTTTGAAGTCTTCATTGCAGTGTGAAAATTCAAAATATCTTTTGGACTATAAACTAAATTTTCATTAGAAAGTTTATTCATGAAGTGTTTTAAAAATTTTCTTTCTAGTTCATCATTTTCAGTCTTTTTATCAGTTTCTAGTTCAATAATATTCTCAGTGTCTTTTAAAATCTTATCTTCAATTTTTTGAATTAAGGCAGTTGTTATAAATGCTATATTATTTTTATTTATAATTAAACTTTTGTAATCTTCTTCTTCTAATTTGAAAAAGTGTATTTTTTTATCGAAATTAAATGAAATCCCACTGTCTTCACTAAGTTCAAATGATTTGATTTCTCCTATTGCGAATATGTCATTATCATCATCTTCATAAAAAATTATTTCAGGAGTATCATCTAGTTCTTTAGATGTATGTAAATTGTTTCTAAATTTTAAATTTTTAGATAAATCATTTAAAAAACTATCTATATCTTTTGATGCATTAATTTTATTGAATATTGGCACTGGGTGTAATACATCCGTGTACTCGATTTTTGATGGTCGAGGTAATATTTGTTTAATATGTCCATTATAAAAATATTTGTTAAGAATTGTGTAGTCTTCCTTTTGTTCTACATTTAGGCAAATAAATTTATCATGTATAAAATTATAAAAGTCATTTATTCTTTCAGTTTGAGATTTGCTTGTGTCATCTTTATATGAATCATATAAACTAGTCGAAAAGCAAGCTATATACTTAGTTTTGTTATCTAAATTTGGATAATCATAAGGTGTTGTTGATATTAATTTTATATAAAATTGAATGAAATCATTAGAGTTTATGAAGATATTTTCTTTATTATAAGCTTTACTAATCTCCTCTTCTGTAGCAAGAATACCAATAAGGTCAACTTTTTCCCAATTATTTTTCATTTTTTCATTCTCCTTTTATTATTTTTATATATTCATCTTTATTATTTATAAAAATTGCGTGTGTTTGTTTTTTAATTTTTCGAGATGAGTATGAAGTAACACCGAATCTTACCACATAGAATTTTGAATTTTCATTATTATAATTATTTATAAAGTTATCGATTTCATCTTCGTTATAAAAACATATATCTTCAGTACTTTCTAATTTCCATAAATCTGGAGCTCCAATTATATTGATTTTAGTATCATTAATATTTTCAGAATGAAGGGAATTATTATCTTTTGGGTAAGGTTGTTCTTTTAATTGCTCTAATTCGATTATTTTATTTTGTAAGACTTCTTTTTTCTCATTTAATTCGTCATTTTTAACTTTAATTGCTTCATTTAATTTTATAGTTAAGTCTTCGTATTTTTTGATTTTTTTTTCTGCCTCTTTATTCAATTTAAGTAGTTCATCTATTTTTTTATCTTTAATTTGTAACTTTGATTCTAAAGACTGTATTATATTTCTTAAAACGAATTCTTTATCTTTATTTTTATCCGAATTTTCATATTTTATTGGTGAATTATCTATAACAAAATTACTTATAATTTTTTCAGTTAATTCACCATATTTGTCATTTTCAAATATAGTAATTAAACCATTAAAATCTTTATTATATTTTTCAGAAATTTTATCAAATGATAATAAATAGTCTAAGTTGTGTTCATTTTTTATGTTACTTTTAATGATATTTGTAATTTTATTAATGTTTTGTGTAGTTGCAATTTGATTGGAAATATATTTTTCATTTTGTTCAAGTAAATCAATAGTTATATTTGAAAAGCCTTTAATTTTTAAATCATAATTTTTAATTATTTTAAATTTATCTTCAGTATCTTGAATTTTAAATAATTCTTTTATAGCTTTTGATTTTTGCATTGCTTTGCTCCTTTCCTAAAAGTAAGTAATTAGAAAATCAATTATACAAATACTCCTTTCAAAGATATAAATTTTCTATATGTTCTTTATTAATAATATCTCTATAAATGAAAATTATCTACATTTTTTCAACCATTAGTATACAATCAAAATAGTAAAACCTATACAGCAGTTGTATAAAATAAATAATAAGCGTTTTAATTTATATAAATATATTGCTCTTACAAAAAAATTAATAGAAAGTTGAGATTATGACGAAAAATACTTTTAGAGAAAGAATTCAAAAAACATATACAAAAAAAGATCTTGAGAAAGCTTTAGGTCTTAAAAACAAAGCTCAATTGCAGAAACGAATTGATAAATTAGTTGATATTTATAAGGTTGATATGAAGAAATTTCAAAAAAATTCTGGCGAAAGTGAAAGAGCGGCTTATAGTTTCAATGGGATTGCTTTTGATATATTATGTGTCTTATTAAATAATATGACAGATGATATGCTCCCTAAAGCAATAACAGATGAAGACGTAAAGTTAAGAAAAAATGCGATAGAGCATATCGATATTGACCAATATGCACATTTTATTAAAAGCATTAAAAATGATATAGATAAAATTGAATTTAAGCCATTAAGATTACATATACATGCACAAAAAGCATACCAAGATGTAAAAAAGGTGTTTGATTCAGGCAGTAAAATAAACGATAAGTTACAATTAGCTTCTGAAGTAATGAGTCAATTACCTATAGATAAACAAGTGGAATTAAGTGACAAAATTGCACTTGCTATACATGAAACTATTTATTCTACATTCGCAGAGATCAAGTATAATGAAAGGATTGCTGAGCATAATCAAACAAGTGAAAACTCAAGTCAGTATGATTTTAGATTTAACTATTTCGTAAATCAATTAACTGATAATGTAATAACAGAAGATATAAATGAAGAAAAAGCCTTTATATATGATAATGATGAACAATTAGATTGGTTATTGGTTAACATACTAAATAAAGTTCAACGGGCTGCTGATGGTTGGGGGATGAGAAACGCTAAGCCTCATCATAGAACACAAAAGTTTAGAGATATTGAACATTATTTCCTTAGAGATGTATCGAAAATGATAAATAAAGAGCTTAACAAAAAGGAAAACTTAAATAAACAATCTAAAAAATATGACTTCGATAATAAGATAAAGGTCATTAATGACAATATTGAGTTTTTTAATGAGGATGAACAAATTAGAAAGCATTTACTAGAGTTACGTAAACGATTAGACTTTCATTCTGCAGCAGTATTAAATCAGAAAAATCATTCACACATAGGCAATGAAATGTTCCAATATTTTATGGATGATATGCAACAAGTTGTAACATTGATAGACCGATACATTAATAAGACTGAACATTATAATGATATGAAAAATGGCTATATTAATGAATATAAATCATTTTATAATGCATATAATAATGAAATTGAAGTGACTAAGACATACGAAAATAACATCCCAATGGCAATGTTAATGAAACAATTTAAGAATCAACTGTTAAAAAGAAGGAATAACCGGAAAAGCTCTAATTGAAGTTAAGTAGAAAATTAATAAATATTTGGTAAGAGTCCGGGACATAAAGTTCTTGGATAAGTGAAAAAAAGACAATTTCTATTGAAATAATATAGAAATTGTCTTTTTTATAAATTTTTTGATTATTTTCAGCTCGTTGAGCTACTACTTTTCTTATATTAAGTGCCATTAATACAAAACCAAGTTCTCTTTTGACTTTATTGAGTCCTCGGACAGACATCCGAGTGAAACCCAAAATAGCCTTCATAAATCCAAAAACAGGTTCCACATCAATTTTTCTTTGACTGTAGATATTTTTTGTTTCTGGTTCTGAAAGCTTTTTGTTAATTTGGGATTTAAAATATTCCCAGTTATAATTCTTCATTATTTTTTTGTTTGTTTTTGAATTGAAGTTCATACATTGATTTTTCAGAGGACATTCTGAACAATCATCACATTCATATAATTTGAAGTCTCGCTTATAACCATACTTATCATGACGATAGGCATATCTTTTAAAACCTAGCCGTTTATTATTCGGACAAATGAATTCGTCATTAATTTCGTCATAGTTCCAATTTTGAGTATTAAAGATGTCACTTTTATATTTTTTAGTTTTATCTTTTATAAACATTCCATATGTTATGAGTGGCGTTCGATTAAAGTCATCTATAATTGCCTTATAATTTGATTCACTACCATAACCTGCATCAGCTACAATATATTCAGGTAAATGACCGTAGGTCTCTTGAATTGAATTTAAAAATGGAATCATCGTTCTAGTATCCGTTGGATTTTGATACACATTATAAGATAAAACAAATTGGGAATTTGTCGCTATTTGTAAATTATACCCTGGCTTAAGTTGTCCATTTTTCATGTGATCTTCTTTCATTCTCATAAATGTCGCATCATGATCTGTCTTAGAATAACTATTTCTATCCTTTAAAATAGATTTTTGAAATTCGTATCGATACTTTCGCTCAAAATAATCATTGATTTGCTTTTTGTATTTTTTGATTTTAGTTCTTTTGAGACGTATTTGTTTTCTTGTTTTAGTACATTTTTCATTGTTGATATGTTGGTTTAAATCTTCGATTTCTTTATCTAAGTGACTACCAATCAAATCTATTTCTTCTTTTGTTAATTCATTATCATGATCTTTTTTAATTTCCGGTATGATTTTATTGGTTACCAATTCATGGTAGAGGGCTTTAGAATCCTCATTCATCTTTGATTCATGGTTTTGAATACTCTTTTTCCATACAAATGTATATCGATTGGCATTTGCTTCAATTTTTGTACCATCAATAAAAATAGCTTTATCATCTATAAGATTTTGTTTTACACACTGACTGTAAAATTGAATAAATAAAGATTCTAATAAAGCATCTACTTTTGGATTTACTCTAAATCGATTAATTGTTTTATAAGAAGGTTTTTGATTTTGTGATAGCCACATCATTCGGATGCTATCATTAAGCATTTTTTCTATTTTACGACCTGAGAATACAGATTGTGTGTAGGCATATAGAATCACTTTTAACATCATTTTAGGATGGTACGAAGTTGCACCACGGTGATGTCTGAATTCGTCGAATTCATTGTCATGAATTGTTTCAACAATATCATTTACATGTCGTGAAATATCATTTGTGGGGATAAGAACTGAAGTTTCCATTGGTAGAGTAAGTTGAGTCATGTTATAATTTTTATACATAAGGCACCTCGTTAATTTAGTTTAGTGATGTTTATTAAATTATACGAAAGTGCTTTATTTTTTTAAAGTATTACAATGTAAAATTACATATAAATACAAAGTATTTTGGCGAGACTCTTGAGGGAACAGGACAAGCTGAAGACTACAGGCTGAAGCTGTCCCCTAAGAAAGCGAGCCAACAATACGGAGTATTGTAAATAAAGAAGCCAGTAAATGAATTTGTTAAAACTCATTTACTGGCTATTTCTCTAGGGTTTATGTCCCAGACTCTTATTTATTTGGTGGAATTTTTTTTGAAATTTTTTGCCACTTCATCAATGACCTCTATTTAGTATTAGGATTGTCTTATCAAAACGTTTTGAACAAATTTTAAGTTGAAAGTGAGCGCGCCACTTTCAACCATAAAGGAGAAGATTTACATGGAGACAAGAGACAAACTGATGTCATTGACTCAAAGTGACAAAACACAGCAATGGCTAATGGACAAGTCATCTAACCAAGATGACATTCAACAATTGCAGCAACAATTCAGCCAGCAGTTAGATCAAAAATATAATGCACTTTTAGCTGACGACCAAGCTAAGTTAGACCAATATGTGGAAGTACATCAAGGATTGGAAGCATTAAAGGAAGAGATTGAATCAGAATCCATTAAATTTAATATCGAAAAATTACCCGATATCAAAGCAACAATGCTTGAAAGAGCCAAGACTGATGAACATTCTGATAAGATCGAAAACCTATTTGATAGGTTAGAACAGGCATTAAATGGTTCGAATCGATTATATACGCAATTATCGTTGATTGGTACACGGACACATCGAATCACAACTAAAAATTTTAATATCCAAGGCTTACCAAAATCAGTCCAACGTATGATTTTACCTTCACAATTCAAAAAGGTATATACAATCGATTTCAAGTCATTTGACCCTTCGGTTGTTGGATACATGACGCAAGATTCTAAACTGATTGACTATTTGAATCATAAAGAAGGTTTATATGACGCATTACTAGAAGATTTATCATTGTCCAAAAAGGAGAAAAAGTTCGTTAAACGTGCATTTATTGGTTCATTTCTATTTGGCGGCAACTTCGATAGTCCTAAATTTAAGTTGAAACAATATGTAAGTGAAGTGCAATGGTTGGATGCGGTCAGCCAATTTACAAAAGTCAATGAACTTAAGAAACAAATCGAAGAGCATAAAACCATGCCGATGCCCTACGGCATTGAACATGATATGAGCGCATTTCAAGGTAGTAGTATTATGGCAATTTACGTACAAACGGTAGCGAGCTATATTTTCAAGCACATTTTGTTGGAAGTGTACAAAGTACAGTGCGAACAAAAAACGTTCAAGATTATAGTGCCGATACACGATGCGATTATGATTGAATGTGATGATGAAGTAACTGCACGTGATGTTGCTCAGCTAATGAAAAGTACAGCTAACCAGTTGTTCAATGATGAATTTGCACATGTGACAGTGGAAGAACTCGGAGGTGAGGGCCATGAATAATGATAGAGGACAAAGTTTACAAATACCAAGTAGTACATCACTCAAAGAAAATTATATATATGTAGCTACGTTATATTCTGTGAGAGAAACAAATTTCTCAGGTGATGTGAAACATCAATTCACATATGAAATTGAAGTGAATAATCAGATCGTATATGTGAATCGTAATATCTCAACACAAAAGACAGCTAAGCAGTTGTCAATCAATGATTGGCTTAAACGTCACAGTAATTATAGCTCCACTCATGAGAATTATGACCCTTACATTGATAGAAAGCATTTAATCCATGTAAGTTGCTTTAACGGTAATTACTATGTACAAGATGTAGCATCATTAAATGAAGATGGAGGATTATTATAATGAATCATATATTACAAATGTTATCTAAGCTATTAAGTGTGGCTAAGGAGGCAATCGACCGTCAAGGTCTGATTGCTATCCTAACCATTAGTGTTGGAAATGATGATGAAATAGACAAGTCTGAACAAGCTATAACGGTGTATAACGAGCTTATCGATAAGCTACAGCTTAACATTCCTAAAGATGTCGACTATAGACCTAACATATACAGTTATTTTGGCATTCATAAAAAGCCAAATGACACAATATTAGTGGAAATGATGATAAGTATTTTTCATATCAAGCGTTTTGATTCAGAGTTGTTTATTTTCAAAGATATAGGTTGGCAAAAGGTAAATGAAGATGAATTACAAGGGTTGATATCTAAAATGATACAAGTGTTGTTAATAGATTATAAACCTTCACTAAGTACTCTGACAAACATAGTGAAAGGCTTACAAAAATCAACAGATGTAGAAGAGCTTATTGAGGATAAGCAGTATATTGGTTGCGGTCCTAGCATGTTTAATCTAAATACATTTGAAGTTGTTAAAAATTGTATAGATATATTCCCTAAAACACGCTTGAATATAGAAATAGATAAAGGTGATGTTATAAATGAAAATATACCTGACCACTTCAGTAAATACATGCTAGAGCTTGCTAACTTTGATACCGATTTAAAGCACTTTCTGATACAGCATACAGCAATACTTCTTACTGCTAATACCAAACTACGAAGAGGTTTGATTCTCTATGGCGCTGCTAATAATGGAAAATCAGTATATATAAAGTTGTTGAAATCATTCTTTCATCAAAATGACGTTATATCAAAAACGCTAAACGAACTTGGTGGACGTTTTGATAAAGAAAGCTTAATTGGGAAACGATTAATGGCAAGTGATGAAATTGGTGAGGCAAGAATCAATGAGAAGGTAGTAAATGACTTTAAGAAGTTACTTTCAGTTGAACCTATCCATGTTGATAGAAAGGGACAGACACAAGTAGAAGTCACATTAGATTTAAAACTGATTTTTAATACTAATGCTGTACTAAACTTTCCATCTGAGCACGCAAAAGCATTAGAGCGTAGAATTGCTGTTATTCCATGTGAATATTATGTTGAAAAAGCTGACCCCGACTTAATTGAAAAGTTACAGGATGAAAAGAAAGAAATCTTTCTTTACTTGATGTATGTGTATGAGCAAATTGTAAAAAATGATACCGAGTACCTCCAAAATGATCGTGTTACTGAAATTTCTCATGATTGGTTAAATTTTGGATATAAATTTGTTCCTAGTAGATCAGCAAGTGTTGCAAACCAGAAAGTCGGAATAAATTTAATGAAAAGATTAATAAAAAAAGAAACAAAGTCTCGTGTCAAAGTATCCGAACTTAATGATGTAATCAAAGAAGAAATTGTCTTAAGTTCTAAAGTTATTAACGATTTAATGAAAGATAACTTTGATGCACAAATTAAGAAATATAATGGTTATGATTATTGGATTAATTTCGCCTGGAAAGACGATGATAAAGTAATGCGTAATCTTTCTGAGGTAGATAATATCATTAAATTTGATAAAGATCAGAGTATTGCAGATACTGACGCTTTCTATGAAGAGAATTTGGACTTTGATTGGGAGGACTTTGACGATGAATAATGAACAGATTGAAGCATTTGTAGAAGTGCTTGTGCCTATCATAGAAGAATGTATCAATAAAGGTAAGTAATCTAATTACGTACTACAGGCAACTGCCTGTAGTACTCATATGATTAAGTGGTAAAAGTGATAAAAATGAAATGAAACGAAATTATAAATATATATTATCTATATGTTGTTACAAGACCGATAGTCTGTAGCAATAATCTAATAAAAGGAGAACGGTATGATATGAAGGGTAAAATTGCACTTTATTCACGTGTTAGTACGACTGAGCAGTCAGAACTTGGTTATTCTGAAAAGGAGCAGGAACAAGTACTCATCAAAGAAGTTGTGAAAAATTTCCCAGGTTATGACTATGAGACATATACTGACTCAGGCATTTCAGGTAAAAATATTGAAGGTCGTCCGGCAATGAAACGTCTATTACAAGATGTTAAGGATAATAAAATCGAAATGGTATTAAGTTGGAAATTGAATCGTATTTCTCGCTCAATGAGAGACGTGTTTAATATTATTCATGAATTCAAAGAACATGACGTAGGGTATAAATCGATTTCTGAGAATATTGATACATCCAATGCTTCTGGAGAAGTACTCGTTACAATGTTTGGACTAATAGGATCTATAGAACGCCAGACTTTGATTTCCAATGTGAAACTTTCTATGAATGCTAAGGCACGGAGCGGAGAGGCAATCACCGGTCGTGTTTTAGGCTACAAATTATCACTTAATCCATTGACACAGAAAAATGATTTAGTTATTGATGAAAATGAAGCTCATATTGTACGTGAAATTTTCGATTTATATTTGAATCATAATAAAGGCCTCAAAGCCATTACAACCGTACTTAATCAAAAGGGGTATCGTACTATTAATCAAAAGCCATTTTCAGTGTATGGTGTTAAATACATTTTGAATAATCCAGTCTATAAAGGCTATGTCAGATTCAATAACCATCAAAACTGGGCTGTACAGCGAAGAAGTGGCAAAAGTGATAAAAATGATGTGATATTGGTCAAAGGTAAACATGAAGCCATTATAAGTGAAGAGGTATTTGACCAAGTTCATGAAAAATTAGCTTCTAAAAGTTTTAAACCGGGCAGACCTATTGGTGGAGATTTCTACTTACGTGGCCTTATTAAATGCCCAGAATGCGGAAATAATATGGTATGTCGACGGACGTATTATAAAACGAAAAAGTCCAAAGAACGGACAATCAAACGCTATTACATTTGTTCATTATTCAACCGCTCAGGAAGTTCTGCCTGTCATAGTAATGCGATTAATGCTGAAGTCGTCGAACGCGTAATCAATGTTCATTTGAATCGTATTCTTTCACAACCTAATGTTATTAAGCAGATTGCGTCAAGTGTGATAGAAGAACTGAAACAAAAGCATAGTAAACAAACAGAAATAAAATATGATATTGATAGTCTAGAAAAACAAAAAGCAAAAGTTAAAACACAACAAGAACGATTATTGGAATTGTTCTTAGATGATGAAATGGATAGCGAAATGTTAAAAGCTAAACAAGTTGAAATAAATCAACAGTTAGAAGTATTAGACCAACAAATTAAAGAAGCAAAACAAGCACATCAATCACAGGATGATATACCCAATTTTGATAAGTTAAAAGCACGACTCATTTTGATGATAACACGATTCAGTGTGTACTTAAGAAAGGCTACACCCGAAGCTAAAAATCAACTTATGAAAATGTTAATTGATTCAATTGAAATTACGACAGATAAACAAGTAAAACTTGTAAGGTATAAAATTGATGAAAGTCTTATCCCTCAATCTTTGAAAAAAGATTGGGGGTCTTTTTTTATGCCCAAATTCCAATTTGAAATATATGGTCAAAATGATTATTTCATCGACCAAATTACCACTTTTACCACTTAATCATATTAGTGATAGAAGTGAGGGAAATGAACTGAATATCAGATATATATTATAAAAATGATGTGATAAATGTGTGCATCAATCAAATACACTAGGAGGTCAGAATGATGACATTAGAACAACAACTCAAACACTATATAACTAACTTATTCAATCTGCCAAAGGATGAAAAATGGGAATGTGAATCCATCGAAGAAGTCGCTGATGATATTCTACCTGAACAACACGTAAGACTTGGCCCACTTAGTAATAAAATACTTCAGACTAATACCTACTACTCTTACACACTTCACAAAAGTAATATCTATCCCTTCATCCTCTACTATCAGAAACAACTCATAGCCATCGGTTATATTGATGAAAACCACGATATGGATTTCTTGTATCTATACAACACCATCATGCCCCTTTTGGATCAACGATACTTACTAACAGGAGGACAATAAAATGCATAAATATATCAAACTAGCACAATTAGCAATCACTATCCTAAGCGAAATCATCACATGGATGAAAGAATCCGAACGAAAGGATAACGCTTATGAATAGATATATCACAAGGGGTATTGCCAATCACTTACCTACCACATTACAACATCAATTATGGCAACTTGTAGCGCAACGTGAAAGCGAACAGTTCAAGGAACTAGAAGAAATGGATTACTTTCATGTCTTTCAGTTCAACATGTACAAAAATCAATTATACGTAAAACACAAACAAGAACGTCCTGAGTATATCAAAATTCATAAAGCTAATTACTCAAAAGCTATCAATATCAATAAGGTCTACATTATCCGAGAAGATGATGTATACCTTTCTTATTACGTCATGTTATTACCCGAAGAATACTAGAGGAGTGAAAATTACGTGAAAACAATCAAAAGTACATTAGAAACCGAAGCTATATTTAGTGATGACCAACAACATCGCTATCTACTTAAGAAAACATGGAATAGTGAAAAACAAACAATCACAATCATCACAATGTATCCGCATTATGATGGCATTCTCAACATCGATCTAACAACTCAGCTCATTATGAACAAAGTTTCAGAAATGGATGCATTTGGTTCCATCAATTTTGTGAATTTATACTCTAATATTACAACCCCTATCAATCTCAAACATTTAGAAAACGCCTATGATAATCATACAGATATTCAAATTATGAAAGCCGTGAAAGAGTCAGATGAAGTGATACTAGCTTGGGGCGCTTACGCTAAAAAGCCCGTTGTTGAATCACGCGTCAATGAAGTATTAGAGATGTTGAAACCTCATAAGAAAAAAGTGAAACGACTCATGAACCGCGCAACCAATGAAATCATGCATCCCCTTAATCCGAAAGCGAGACAGAAATGGACTTTGAAAGCATAACCTATATATGGAGGTAAACGATGAAGGAAATCAATATTGTTTCACTACAAATGATAAAAACAGATACATTAAGTTATCTAAAAAATCGTATTTCAAACCCTGAGGATGCGGCAGAAATCTTGCGTTCATTCATTGGAAACAGTGACCGAGAACATCTCATTCTCATATGTATGAATAGTAAAAATGAACCTACACACATTCAAACACTATCGATTGGATCTATTAACCAAACAGTGATTCATCCCAGAGAAATATTCAAAACAGCGATACTCAGTAACGCCAACAGTATTATGCTCGGTCATAATCATCCAAGTGGAGATATAACCCCCTCTCCTGAAGATATCAATGTAACCGAACGGTTAATGCTCATCAGTGAAATGATGGGCATTTTATTTTATGATCATATTATTTTTTCAGATAGTAACACCTATTCCATTAGACAACATGATTTAGAAGTAGAGGTATAGCCGTATTTTGTCACTACCGTTATTTCTTCACTTATCAATATTTATAAAATCCCTTTATAACAACATTTTCAACTGAAAAATATTTTTTACAACTTTTATTAAATATACGTAGGATTGACTTATTGTGACAAACCCATTTTGTAATATATAACTTAAAGGAGGTGACATATTGGATCGTGCATTTCGAATACTTACGATATACAATCGTTTACTACAAAATAAATCCGTCAACAAGCAATCACTCACATTAGAACTCGATACAAGTCCTCGGACGATACAAAGAGATATCGACGATATAAGAAACTTCTTATATGAAAGTAAATCATGGATAAGCGCACCTAAAGAAATTACGTACGATTATAAATCAGAAAGTTATAAGCTCGAACAAAATAAAAGTGAAAATATGTATTTTATGTATGATATTTTGACTGCTTTATACCTAACAACACCAAAATTAAGCCATTACTTTTATCAATATCTTAAATTATTAATCGTCAAACATCATTCAAATTATCGAACTACATTATTAAAATATCTTGAGCGTTTTGAAATTGATAAGAATCAAACAGGTATTTCGACATCATCATTAGTTGTTCAAGCAATGAACGAAAATCAATATCTTCAATACAATCAAAATCTATTATTACCTTTATCGATGTACTATCAAATGCATGCTTTTCACTTGGTATATCGAATGAACGATGAAATTCATATCGATGATATTAATCAAATGAATCTGAGTTTGTCTGAAAAATCTGTGGACACACATGAAAAATCAAAGGTACAAACCTATATCACGTTTGAAATTTCTAAAGATGTGTGGTCAAAAATGCATCGATATTATCAAATTCATGTGATAGAAAAATATGATGCGCATTATCTTATCGTCACTTTTAAGATGACAAGGATTGAAGCGATTCAACTCTGTTTTATGTATCGATCCAATATACGTATCATTTCACCCCCTGATTTGAAGGGACAAGTGATTGATGAATTACTTTTATTACAAACAACCTATTTAAAACAACAGGTTCAAAAGTAGACATAATATACAATATTTAATAAATAACATTAATAATAATGAAAGGAATGGGAATTATGAGTAACATCATAAAAACAATAGGCAAAGGTATTGGAAAAGGTGTCGGTGCAGCAGCATATTATTCAGTTGCGACTGTTGGTGCTGCCATCGGTGCGATTTGGGAAACAACAGGCGATAGAGGTTTGATGAGAGACGCTTTAAGTGATAGCTCTAACCAAGACTTAATAGAAATATATGAGATACAAAAGAAAGATGATGGGGATTATGATACTTATATTGCGGCTAAATCCTTATTACAAGAGAGAGGATTCACTTATAATCATGAAACGAATAAATGGGAAAAATAACAGGGAGTGAAATAAATGGAATTTGCATATTATGAAGCGAAATCTTTAAATGATTTTGAAAATGAACTAAAAACACTTGCTTTAAATAAAAAATATACATTTAGTAAAGAAACCGAAGTCCTTAAAGAAGAAGAAATTCTTGAAAAATCGAATAGCCATGAGCGCGAACTATTAAAAGTATTTAAAGATAATGCGCAGATAACAACGTATCATTTTAAGAGTCATAAAAGTAATTATTTAATTATTATTGGAGAGACAAAAACACCTAATATCATTGGTCTAACAGTGATATTTGATAAAAAACCTTTTAAACAAATAGGGAAAGTTGCGTTAGGATGGCTAATTGCTTTGACTTCAGGTGGAAGTATATTAGCCATTGGAGCAGTATTTGGAATACTTACCTCAGTTGCAAGACGTACACTTGTAATCAAAGGACCATTAGGAAAAGAAATTTCACAAATTATAGAAAATGAATTAGGAGAACCGATAGAAATTAAAAAATAATAGAAAGTAACTATTTTCAAAGACACATTGATTTCAAAATGTGTTCTTTTTCAATTATTTTAGAATAAATATAGAAAAGCGTAGCAAAATAGATTGATATAAAATTAAAATAAATATAGAATGGGGTTAGCAATGTGAAGAAAATTTTTGCAAGCTTAGGTGTTATTTTATTAGTTGCAATATTGGGAGTTGCTGTTGTATTTGCATATGGGAGTTACAAAGATTTAGAACTAAAAAAAGAAGAAGCTAAACTAAAGGATAAGAAGAATAAGAAAATCGATAAAAACAAAACTACAGAAAATGAAAATCAAGACCAGATTAATAATCAAACAATTACAGCACCAAATGAAAAAGCACAATATGGCAATAACCTAGGAGTTCAAGAAAAAAGTACGGATAAAAATGATCCTAATGGTGTGCTTAGATTTGATACAAACGGAGATGGACTTATCTCCACTAGTGAAGTAACACCAGAAGCTCAAAAATTAGTTGATGAAGGTAAACTACAGCCATCTTCAGATAGAATGGTTGAAGAGTGGACTAAGAATAAAAATAATGTAGATAATACATATGACTATGATGAATCATATAAAAAACAACAAGAAATGTACAAAAAAGCTGCTCGTGGCGAAGTTCCTGAACCTGGAGAAACAATAAAATAAAAAAGCACTAACTACAATTGCGATAATTATAATTTTTGGCATATTAGCACCTGTTGTTTTTTTGTTACAACAAATATCAAGAAGTAGAATTAGAAAAAATAAATTACAGGCTAAGCAAAAAGAAAATAATGGAAGTAACTCTCAAATTATTAGTGAAACATCTAATAATATGAATCCAGAGAATGAAAGTTCAAGTAATAATCAAGAAAAAACACAAACTACAACCCACGAAGCTACAATGAATCAACAAAAGGTAACTAGAGATAACATATTTGATTATGCTATTGCTGCTATAAATAAAGTAGGAAATGCAGATTTATTAAAATTTCAACAACCTGAACACAATGGTTCAGAATGGACAATTAATGCAAATAATAAATCAGGTACTGGGGCTAACACCATCGTAGTTAAAGATGATGAAACAGTTCAAATATGGATGGACCTAAAACATCTATGGATCATGAAACTAAACAATCAGATTGGCGAACGGTTGCTAGTTGTTTAGCATCGCAAAATTATATATCGCTCGTAAAAGGATTAGTACATTATTTCACAGCGATTGAAGATGAAGAAATACTTGATAAAATCTATGATGATTTTATGAATGATGACTCTATAACAACGGTACTTAACAATGATTTACAGACAATCATTAACCATTATCTATCAAAATAAAGACTATACTAATTACAATAAAAACAGAGCATCCTTCACTTTGCGGTGAGGGATGCTCTCTATTTAATTTTTTTGCTATTTCCCATTATATATATTTAATTTTATATAAAATGTATTGTAAAATTTAAAATAATGGAGGGGCATTTAATTTATGAAAAAATATATAATTAGTTTAGTACTTTTAACTTTTTTTTACTATCCACTTGTACAATTAATATTGAGCGTGATGAGGAAAATAGTGAGAAAAATAAACAGAAAGAAAACACTCATACTGATTCAAACAATACAAGTTCGAATGAATCAAATACTTCTAAACAATCATCTCAAGAAAATACTATAAATCAAACAGAACAAAATCAACCGACTGAGAATAATTCAAGTTCACAACAAGATTTGCAACTAATAACAGAAAATGAAGCTATTCAAAAAGTAAAAGATGAGTTTCCACCTATACGAACAGGAAATGACTATCGTATAGATACTACTAGAACTGATAATAATGTGTACGCTATCAAATTTACTTCTCAAGATGCAGAAGGTTATCCTATGAAAGCTGCTGTCACTATTGATAAGCGAACAGGAGAATTTATTGATTATATTGATGATAGAAGCGATGAAGATAAAGAGCGTCATGTCCAACATGCTAAAGAAAGTACTCTTTATAAAGGTCCATACGATGCTTTCAGAAAAGATTTTAGTCATAAAATAAATGAATGAAGTATATATGAATTATCATCTTTAATATAAGAGCATCCTTCACTTTGCGGTGAGGGATGCTCTTTTAGTTTATTTTTTTACTGATTACTCGCCATAAGTTCTGCTTGCTCTACAACCTGCTCTACAGCCATTTTTTGTAAATCTGGTGGATAGCCATATTTTTTAAGCAATCGTCTAACAGCTACGCGCATTTTAGCTTTTGCGCTATCGCGTTTAGACCAATCAACACCCATGTTTTCTTTCACTGTTTTAGTTAGCTCATGAGCAATCGCACGTAGTTCTTTATCTCCCATGGCTTCTTTTGCTGTTTCATGTGAAGCTAAAGCATCGTAAAACGCAATCTCATCTGAATTCAGGCCTAATTCATTTCCTCGTTGTTGTTCTTGTTTAATATCTTTAGCGAGTTGAATGAGTTCTTCAATCACTTTTGATGTTTCAATAGAACGGCTATTATATTTATTAATCGAATTTCCTAACATTTCAGAGAAACGCTTAGATACTGTCGCGTTCGTTTTCATTAATGATTTTACTTGCCCTTTGAGTAATCGATTTAATAATTCTACCGCAACATTTTTTTGTTTCAATCCTTCGACATCTTTTAGGAAGTCATCTGATAGGATTGATAAATCGGGTTGTTCAAGACCTAGTGTTTGGTAAACATCAATCACATCTTCTGTCACAACAGATTGTGACACAAGTTGATTAATCTCTGCTTCAACTTCTGCAGGTGTTTTACGTGTTTTTCCTTCTTTTGGCGGTTGTAACAATTTAACAAGTCCTGCTTTAACTGCTTTAAAGAAGGCAATTTCATCATTGAGTTCTTGGGCTGTAGGTTCAGTCGCACAAAGCGCAAAAGCTTTCCCTAACTCTGTGACCGTTTTAATAAAACGCTGGCGTTCATCTTCGCCTAAACCAATCACATAATCCATCGTATCTGAAATCGCATAATAACGTTCAGACTTTTTCTCTGAATTAAACTTAGAATAGTCAAGATTATATAACATATCTTGAATCACATCATATTTCAATAACATCAATTCAACCGCTTTATCTGTATCTATCGCCGTTTGTGCTTGATCAGATTCTGTATATTCTTTAAGTGCCTCTTTTAAACTTTCAGCGATACCCACATAATCGACAATCAATCCACCCGGTTTATCTTTAAACACTCGATTGACACGAGCAATCGCTTGCATTAAATTATGACCTTTCATCGGTTTATCGATATACATGGTATGCATGGAAGGTACATCAAATCCTGTGAGCCACATATCTCGAACAATCACGAGTTGTAATTCATCATTCATATCTTTCATACGTTTTTCTAATAAATTACGACGTTTTTTAGGACCAATATGTCTTTGGAAAGAAGTTGGGTCACTAGATGAGCCAGTCATCACCACTTTAATGACCCCTTTATCATCATCATCTGAATGCCATTCTGGTTTTAGACGAATGATTTCATCGTATAAATCAACAGCAATTCGACGACTCATCGTTACGATCATTCCTTTACCTTTCATCGCTTGCTGACGTGTTTCAAAATGTTGGATGATGTCTTTGGCTAAAGCTTCTACACGAGGTTTTGCGCCTGCTAAGGCTTCAATTCGTGACCATTTTGATTTTAAACGCTGTTTTACATCCTCTTCTTGATCCTCTGTAATGTCATTATATGCTTCGTCTAAGTCTAAATTTTGAGGTAAATTTAATGGAATTATGCGACTTTCATAGTAAATTTTCACCGTACTTCCATCAGCTACGGCTTGTGTCATATCATAAACATCGATATAGTTCCCAAAGACCATTTGCGTATTTTTATCCGTTGAAGCTACGGGCGTGCCCGTAAATCCTACAAACGTCGCATTCGGTAAAGCATCTCTTAAATACTTCGCATAACCATATTTAATGCCTTCCCCTTTATCATCGTATTTTGCATTAAAACCATATTGTGTACGATGCGCTTCATCTGCCATAACAATCACATTTTTACGTTCTGTTAGAGCAGACATGGTCGTTTCGTTTTGTTCAGGTTCAAATTTTTGCATCGTTGTAAATACAATACCGCCCGACTCAACAGATAATAACGATTTTAATTCTTTACGTGTTTCAGCTTGTTTTGGTGTTTGTCTTAATAAACCTTTACCAGACCGTCCTTTCGATTTAACAAACGTACTGTATAGTTGGTTATCTAAATCATTACGATCTGTTACGACAACTAAGGTAGGATTATTAAGCATTTGAATTAATTTTCCAGAGAAAAAGACCATGGTTAAACTTTTACCAGACCCTTGAGTATGCCAAATAACGCCGCCTTTACCATCACCCTGCCCAGATGAAGCTAATAAAGCTCTATCAACAGCTTTATTAACAGCATAGTATTGATGATACGCTGCTAGAATTTTACTGATATGTCCTTTACCATCATCTTGGAATAAGACAAAATATCGAATTAAATCAAGTAAGGTTTCTGGATTTAGCATCCCATGAATCAGCACATCTAAACTAGCTAAACTTGATGATGATTCCGTTTCTCCATCTTTAGAACGCCAAGTCATAAAACGATCATAATTTGCGGTTAGGGAGCCCGCCTTTGTATTAATACCATCACTTGTAACAAGAACTTCATTAAATGTAAATAATTGTGGAATACGCATTTTATATGTTTCTAATTGACGATAGCCGTCTTCGACGCCTACGGTTTCAATGGTTGAATTTTTAAGTTCAATCACAACGATAGGCAAGCCATTGATAAAGAGTACAATATCGGGACGTTTTGTATAGTCTCCATTAACGACCGTGAATTGATTGACTGCTAAAAAATCATTGTTTTGTGGATATTCAAAATCAACGATTTTAACAATTTCTACTACCGATTGTCCTTCGTCATCATAGTCTTCGATTTCAATACCATTGATCAAATTTTCATGAAAAGTAAGGTTATTTTCTAAAAGATTGGGCGACTTCTCTAAAGTTAGTTCATGTATCGCTTTTTCAATAAAACGAGGATGAATATCTGAATTAATTTTTCTTAACGCCTTTTCTAATCGTTCATGAAGGACAACGTCTTTATCACTTTTACGTTCTGGCGTTAGACCTGTCATACTAATCTCATTACCTTTTTTATAGTCATAGCCTAGTGATTGTAACCATTCTAATGCGACTTGTTCTAAATCATCTTCATTAAATTGAAAGTTCATCACTATTCACCTCAATATCATCAGATATTTCTAGTTCTCCAGACATTAGTTTAGGAAGAAGAGTATCTCGTAATTGAGTTAATTTACCAATTTCTGATCTTAATATTTTCATTTCTTCCATATATGGAGTGATTATTTCAGAATATTTTTTTACAATACTATCTTCAATTGCTAATTTATAATTAACAGCTATTGTTGGTTTTACTCTTTGTCTACTATTTGTTGAACCGGTAGTATTAGCTTTTAAATAATCTATAAATTGAGAATTAAGACATATATTATATATGAATGAATTAATTTTATTATTAGGAGATTCCATTACAACAAATTCTGATGAAGCAACATTTAATTTTTTATTATCTATTACAGGTAACCAAATCCTTTTAGTATCAGGATTCATTTTTGAAAATAATACGCAATTGTTATTAATAATCCATTTATTACTTTTTATTTTATTGACTTCTTCCTCTATAGCTTGTTCTTCATTATCATAAGCAGGTAAACTAAAATGTTTAACTGTTACTTCTTCACTCTTTTTAGGATTAAAAGTTTCCTTTTTATGACTTGCTATATCTTTTAATTTATAGATTTTCCAATTACTTGGTATCTTACCTAACTCACTATCAATCATTTCTCCACCACTAGATTTATAGGGATTACCCTCTTCATTTGGAAATTCAAAATCTACAAACCAACGTTTAAACAATGTTTGTGATAGTTCCTCTAGGTTTGCTATGATTTTTTTATTTATTTCTATTTTATCTTCTAGTTCATCTAAAACTTTGATAACTACATCTTGATAGTTAACTTCTGGAATAGAGATTGGTAATTTTTTTACCATCGATTTATTAAATTCTACTTGTCCAGTAGACCCAGCTAAAAACTCATTTAAGATCATATTTTGAAATTTATTTGTTCTCATTTGATAATATAAAAAACGACTTCTTAATTTATTTTCATCAGTTCTTATAATAGTTATATGAGAGTCAACAAACATCTTTTCGGGTTGAAATTTGAAATGATAAACTCGTCCAACGGTGCCAGTACCAGTCGAATTAATTAGTAAGTCATTTTTTTTAACAAAGTGTCTTGAATCAACTTTTATTTCATTATTATGAAATTTTAAAAATTCTTTATTTAATCCACTCCATTGAATTGCTTTTTGATTGATAACTGGTATTCCATTAGTCGAATACTTGGGTTGCTTTCCTCTGTAAATATAAGTAGCATAATCTTCTAAAATTCCATTAAACTCCATAACCTAGTCCCTCCAATGATTTACGGATTTGGTCTTCAAGTTCTTTTGATTTTGCGAATTGTTCACTTAATTCAGAAGTAATACGTTCCATTTTTTGTTCAAAAGGTTCTTCCTCTTCTTCAACGTCAGCTAAACCAACATATCGTCCAGGTGTTAAAATGTATTCATTATTCTTAACTTCTTCTAAATTAGCTACTTTACAAAAACCAGCTATATCTTCATAAGGTTTATCGTTTGTACCTCTCCACGCATGATATGTTTGTGCTACTTTTTGAATATCTTCATCTGAAAATTCTTTTAATGTTCTAGATACCATATGACCGATTTCACGAGCATCGATAAATAAAATTTCATTTTTACGTTCTTTTTTACCATTTTGACCTTTATTATTACTAATGAACCAAAGACAGACAGGTATTTGGGTTGAGTAAAAGAGTTGTCCAGGTAAAGTGACAATACATTCTACTAAATCTTGTTCAATAAGATTTTTGCGAATTTCTAATTCATCTTTTCCACTTGTAGACATTGATCCGTTAGCTAATACAAAACCTGCTGTACCATTAGGTGCTAATTTTGAAATCATATGTTCAATCCATGCATAGTTGGCATTACCTTTTGGCGGAATACCAAATTGCCAACGGTAATCATCAAGTAATCGTTCTTGACCCCAATCACTTGCATTAAAAGGAGGATTGGCTAATATGTAATCTGCTTTTAGTCCTTTATGTAAATCGTTATGGAATGTATCAGAATTTCGTTCACCTAAATCATTATCAATACCACGGATAGCTAAGTTCATTTTTGCTAATTTCCAAGTCGTAGGGTTAGATTCTTGTCCATAAATCGCAATATCGTCTAATCGACCTTGATGTTTCTCAACGAAGCGTTCACTTTGTACAAACATCCCACCTGAACCGCAACATGGATCGTAAATACGGCCTTTATAAGGCTCAATCATCTCAACTAATAATTTTACAATTGATGATGGCGTATAGAATTCTCCAGCATTTTTACCTTCAGCACTCGCAAATTTAGCAATAAAATACTCATACACTCGGCCTAATACATCTTGCTTGCGACTTTCAGTATCTCCAACCTTAAATGTAAATAAATCAATAATATCGCCTAATTTTTCTTTATCTAATGCAGGACGCGCATATTCTTTTGGTAACACACCTTTTAATGATTCATTTTCATTTTCAATTGCAATCATGGCTTTATCAATTATTTGTCCAATTTCTGGTTTTTTCGCATTATCATTGATATATTGCCATCTTGCTTCTTTTGGCACCCAGAAAATATTTTCCGCTAAGTATTCATCTTGATCTTCTTCGTCAGCATAAGGATCTTGCTTCAATTCTTCATACTTTTCTTCAAAAGAATCTGATACATATTTTAAAAATATTAAACCTAATGCTACGTTCTTATATTCAGCAGCATCCATACTTCCTCTCAATTTATCTGCAGCTTGCCATAGTTTTTCTTCAAATCCAATAGTTGCCATTTAATAACTCCTTTCAAATTATTCTTAGCTTAAATATAGCAAAATATTGAATTTTGATGTACATAATCTAATTGATTTTATAAAAAATAACAAATAGACTAAAAATATTAATTAGATTATTATTAAATAAAAGTGGAAAAATGGAGCGGTGCCGTAATATTGCTCTTATAAAATATAACTAGGTGGAATTATGAAAAATTTTAAAGTTCAAGAAGCTAAAGAAACTCCATTAAGTGCTCAAAATGCAAATGTATTCATTAAATGTGTTAAAAAATATAATTGGCTTAAAGACATAATAATAAATGGTTATTTCCAATATAGGTATGTAACTGAAGAAGTAGAATATTTAAATATAGAGACTACTGACTTAAGTGGAAAGAGAATTCCTATCGAAGACATTACGTTTCCAATGTTATGTTTTTGTGATATACCATTAAATCAATTAAAAGATCATAATAAATGGTATGGAGACTATGCGATATGTATGAAAAAATCTTGGGGAGTAAACAAAAACCTACAGCCATTGCATTATGTATCGAATACTAGTGAGTATATTAAAATGTATCAAGAAGTGTTTAATAATATAGTTAATAAACCAGACACTGATGAAAAAGTATATGAATTTATATTCGCTTCATTATTTTTCTTAAAACATTTTAAAGGAAGTCAATATTGTGAAAAAACTGATAAAATAGAAGAGAAAATATTCATGGATGAACAAGAATGGAGAAGTATAAAATTAGTTGATGAAGATTTAGATCCTTTTTACATCAATGAAAATAGTGACTCTAAAAGAAATTATTATAATGAAGCTTTAACAAAATTATCAAGTAATAAATTAGAATTTAATTGTGAAGATATTAGGTACATTATTGTTGAAAAAGAAGAGGACGTTATTCAGCTAATAAATGATATTAATTGCTCTAATTACGATGATCAAGAAAAAAGCTTACTCATTTCAAAAATAAGTGTCTTAAATCACTTAAGAGAGGATTTTATGTAATGCTTAGTAAAAAACAAATTAAAAAAACTTTAAACAGCGATAAAATGCCGTCATTAATTGTTAATGAATTAGATAGAGAATTGCAGAATAAATTGAAACAACAATATCCAAGTAAAGAAGAATTAATTAAAGAATTGAAGTATGACGCAGTTAATGAGAATTCTGCAGTATTAAAAAATGAATTGACGAGTAAACTAAAATTCAAACTTAAGGATTATCAAGATTCAAATGAATTTTTATTTTACTTAAAAAATAGTCAAAAGATGATTGAAATACATGATTATAAAATGGAGCAATTTTTTGAAGATATACCTCTTGAAGATAGTGATGTTTATAAATCTATTGCGAATAATGAAGATACAGAAACATATATAATAATGAAAGCTCCAGAATTTAATGAAGAAGATAAACTAAATATATCAATTAAAGTTGATGGGAAATTTAAAGAATTAGATTTTCACAGAATAGCATATGATAGTAAAAAAGAAATGAAATATTTATATCAGAACCGATATATAAAGATATTCATGTTAATAGAAAAAAATTTAGAATATATTAGTTGGGGATTTCATCATCTTTTTAATGAAAGTATAGGGGAAGTAAATACAATTAATATAATTGATACTTATAAAATGTTAATAGCGCTAGCTAGTGGCGAAATGTATACAGCAAATAAGATAAAATTTAATAACGATTCAGCAAGTAAAAATAAAGAAATCTTAGAATCTTTAAACAGAGATTTAAAATTATTTGAAATTATTCATGAATTTCAAAATTCGTTGGATAAAGAATTTAAGATATCCACCCCGTTTAATTCTAAAGAAATTATAGAAGGAGTAAAAACCTACTTTTTATTATATAAACAAAAACTAATATTGGAAGAAAAGCGTTTAGAAAGTTTACTAATCAAAACATCTTCCTTCGATTTAGAAGATATAAAAGGAAAAAAATTCACCTTAATTCAAGAGGAAAAAGTAACAAAAACTATTTTTACTCAAAAAATCTCTTACACACAATATCAATGTTATTATCAAGTAAAATCCTCAGACTATGAAAAATTACAAGATGATGAATTTAAACTAAAATTTAATCCTGAAGATGTAATTACTATTATTTTAAAAGCTTCATTCAACACAACCGAACCTATCGGATTAGAAAATATTGCTTTTGAAGAAGCGGAAACTTTAGATACCTTTATTAGTAACTATAAATCAAATTAAATACTCTTTAAGATGGGTTTCACTCGTGAAATAAATAAAACTAAAAGATACTTTGGTTTCGTATTAATAGCACTGAATATAAGAAAGGTAACAGCTCAATAAGCTGAAAATAATACGAAAATTTATAAAAAAAAAGACAATTTCTATATTATATCAATAGAAATTGTCTTTTTTCATTTATTTAGAAATGTTATATCTACAGAATTTTTTAGTAAAATCACTGGTAGGGAGAAGGTAGACGTATCACACCAGCAAAACCTGCTAAAGATGCTAAGTTACACTTAGATAATCAATCCTCATGAAGAGAAAAAAGAACCCCTAAAAAGTTCAACTTTTTGGGGGTTGCTTACTATTAAGAAGTATTTTTGATTAAGCATCTTTCATATCGTAATCACCAATATACTGATCAAGGCGATTTATTGTTTCTCTGATATCATCATGTGTCGTTAATGGATTCGTTGTACATAAACGAATGACACGTTGGTTATTCAATACTGTGGTATAAGCAATGGCATAACCAGAATCTGCAATTTTTTGCGCAGCCATGCTATTGAGTTGATTATTTTGTGCTTCAGTTAAATCACTGTTTTCATATCTGAAGTTCACAATGGAAAGATTAGCGTGTGAGATAATACGCCAGTTATCGAGACTTGACACGTATTCTTCTGCATATTCTGCTAAACCTTCGCCGTATTTAATGCGCTCGATAATTTCATCTTCACCAATGACTTGCAGAGTAATCCATAATTTTAAAGCACGTGCAGGGCGTGTAAGTTCAATGCCTAACATTTCTGGATCAATCACATCATCATCTGAAGCAATATCATCCAAGTACTCAGCATCTTCGCCAAAGCTTTGCAGCAGATGATTCTTTTCTTTCACGATTACCATAGCGCAACTATATGTTTGGAACAGTAATTTGTGAGCATCCCAACTGGCACTATCTGAACGTTCAATGCCTTTAAATAAGTGTTGTGCTTTATCGGATAAGATATGTGATAGTCCATAAGCACCGTCTACATGGAGCCATAGATTGTAGTGATCACAAATATCTCCAAGTGTGGTGAAATCATCGACAGAACCTGTATTAGTCGTGCCTGCAGTCGCAATCACCATAGCAGGTTTGTAACCTTCTTCAATATCTTTATCAATTGCGGCTTTTAAGCTATCTGTATTCATTGTAAAGTCATCGTTGTACTCAATTCTGCGGATATTATTTTTAAGGAAGCCTGCAACATGCAAGGCTTTGCCTACAGAATGATGCGTTTGAGATGTAAGATAAACGGTTGCTTTTTTAATATCTTCCATTTCTACCTGTGCATCTCTAGCCGCAACGATAGCTGTTAAATTGGCCATTGAACCGCCAGATACAAAGACACCACCGGCCGGTTTGATCTCATAACCGATTTTTCCTACCAAGTAGTTAATTAAATTACGCTCAATATTAATTGGCAGCGTCGCATTGGCAAAATTAGAGGCATGGATATTATTTGCTGTTGTTAAAATGTCTCCAAGCCATGATAGACGTGATGCTGGACCTGGTATAAATGAGAATGAACGTGGATGGTTCGGACGATATAAATAATTCAGCACTTCATTATTTAAATCTTTGAGTACTTCATAGATATCTCGCCCTTTATTCGGCACTTCCATCTTTTCATATTTCTCTCTCAACTCGAGCGGTGCCTGTTGTGTCGCAGGTAAGTCTCCAATATCTCTAGATAAATATTTATTAACTTCATCTCTGATAATCGTCTCTAAGTCGATATTGTTCTCATTGAATTCCATTTCCATACTCTCTCCTTCAATTATATTTTTAATAAAAGACAGACGTATTAATTACGACGTTTTACTACAATATAAATGATAGCAGATATTAATAAAACCACGCTAACCATAACGACGAAACCCAGAAGGTGTCGCCCCAATGAATAACGTGCTGTGCTTTAACACTCGGTGCATGTGCGCCTTTCAGAAATTGACGAGGGTAATCGACTTGCAGATTATCATCTGTGATTTTCAAATTGAACCCTTCATTATGGCAAAGTTGATCGTCTTCAGGAATACGACGAGCGACAGCCAATAAGATTCCCATTGTTAACTCAGCTGTTGCATTTGTAGAAGCTATAGGTGTATTCGTAACATTAATATGGTGTTCGCGAGCTGCTTGGATATCAATGTTATTAAAACCAGCACCATAATTTGCAATGATTTTTAATTTTGGCGCCGATTCAATAACTTGTCGGCTTACCTGGGTAGACAATAAAGTGATTAATGCATCTGCATCTTGAATTTTTTGTATTAACAGTTCTTGAGAAATCAACGTTTAACCTGTGTACATATCAACATCAAAATGTTTTTTGAGTTGATTAAGTCTTGTTTCTGGAATTGCGCCTGCTATAAAAACTTTTTTCATAAAAATCGTCTCCTTTGATTATGTGAAAAGTTTCGCAATATTTAATTTAAGTTTAGCATGTGCCTAGTGATTAGGTATGTCTAAAATGATGAAGTAGTGGGTGTTTTTTGTCTGAAACAAACAAATTTCAGAATATAAAAAGCCTCCTAAACGTTAGATACAGAAACATAACGTTTAAGAGAGCGTAGGGGGAAGGGTATTAAGTACAAGATTTTCGGTTATGTATGTTTCAAAAATAAATTGTAATAAATTAAGATTAGTAAAATAGGAATTTATAAAGAAGAAATAAAGGATTGAATATGCTTATTTAAGTTTGATCGCTATATGAAAGATTATGAGACATAAATAGATATTCTTAAAATAAAAGGCTGGGACAGAATCTTGATATATTACTCCCTTATAGTTTCGATTTGTACATCGTCTAGTTTGAAAGGGCTATATCATATCGTGTCTCAGCCTTAAATTTCATATTTAATTATACTTGATATCGGATAATTAAATAATTTTAAAATCATTATTTTTACACTAATATTACAATTTTAGTTTTGTAATTGTAATTCGATTTCTTCTAAACTTTTACCACGCGTTTCCGGTAAGAATTTAACTACAAAAATGAGTGCTAATGCCCCTATAACTGCAAAAATCAAGAATACATATTGTACTTCTAACATATTAACGGTTCTGTTGCAAAGTAAAAAAATATAGCTAACCACTAATTTATCATGTCAGTGTTCGCTTAACTTGCTAGCATGATGCTAATTTCGTGGCATGGCGAAAATCCGTAGATCTGAAGAGACCTGCGGTTCTTTTTATATAGAGCGTAAATACATTCAATACCTTTTAAAGTATTCTTTGCTGTATTGATACTTTGATACCTTGTCTTTCTTACTTTAATATGACGGTGATCTTGCTCAATGAGGTTATTCAGATATTTCGATGTACAATGACAGTCAGGTTTAAGTTTAAAAGCTTTAATTACTTTAGCCATTGCTACCTTCGTTGAAGGTGCCTGATCTGTAATTACCTTTTGAGGTTTACCAAATTGTTTAATGAGACGTTTGATAAACGCATATGCTGAATGATTATCTCGTTGCTTACGCAACCAAATATCTAATGTATGTCCCTCTGCATCAATGGCACGATATAAATAGCTCCATTTTCCTTTTATTTTGATGTACGTCTCATCAATACGCCATTTGTAATAAGCTTTTTTATGCTTTTTCTTCCAAATTCGATATAAAATTGGTGCATATTCTTGAACCCAACGGTAGACCGTTGAATGATGAACGTTTACACCACGTTCCCTTAATATTTCAGATATATCACGATAACTCAATGCATATCTTAGATAGTAGCCAACGGCTACAGTGATAACATCCTTGTTAAATTGTTTATATCTGAAATAGTTCATACAGAAGGCTCCTTTTTGTTAAAATTATACTATAAATTCAACTTTGCAACAGAACCCTAAGTCACAACCATTTATTAAGAGTTTCGTTAATTGAGTATCTAGATTTTGATCAGGATATGCTACACGTGCGTAACCAATTTTTCTCATTTTATACACCCTTTCGGCTTATTCATTTTCTCCGATTAATAAACCTTCGCGTGCTGTTTCGATAACGTCTACTGTTATTTTATTCAGTTCATTAATTTCCATAATTCGAACAATTTGTGAAAATAGTCTTTGAACAAGCCTGAAATTACCATTGGTAATCTTTATAACTGTATTAATTGCTTCATAATCCTCAAAATCTTCGTAACTTACTGGAAGAGATAGTTCTTGCCATTTATATTCCAAAATATGTTTTAATTCGTCATTTGTTAATTTATCGAATTGATGACTGAAGCCTATACGAGAATATAGTTGGGGGTATCTTGATAAACGTTTTTCAATACCAGGCATGCCTATTAAAATCATACCTATATCAAGTTGATCATAAATATCTCGTATTATTTCTAGTGTTTTATAATTTAATCGATCGATTTCATCTATAATAATCAAATCAATTTCATAATTGTTGTTTTGCAATCTAACTAATTCTTTAAGACCATCAAATTCTTCTTGTGTTTTCAAAGTGCGATATCCAATTTTTCCTAATGTTAATTGTGTAGCAAGGTTCAATAAGTCTTTGTGTATTTTTGAAGGGCGCACTGGAGGTGCTGTGTAAAATACTGTTTTACAACTTAAAAATTTGTCGTCATCTACATTTTTTCCTTGGTCATTTGCGCCAAGATATTCTGTAATAATCGGATTTACATAATCCCAATTAGCATAGTATTGCGCAGAAAAAGTTTTGCCTACCCCTGGATTCCCATAGCATACACCCATATATTTATACTTTGCACAATTATCACAAAATTCTTCAAAACGACGGTACTGTTTAGTTTCAACAAAAGTTTGATCAGTCATATTTATACCTCTTTAGTTTTGACTTCTTTTTTGTATAACTCTTGCTGTTTTGTTTACTCAGTTTTTCATTTTGTATATTTTTAACTACTTGTTTTGTGTTGACTATCGACTTACCTAAGGTTCTTTTATTATTTATGCGAGCTCGTTCAATTTCCTTAATACCTACACTTTGATTTTCCAATTCATTACAATAAGCAATGCATAAGAATTGGTTATTTAAATAGACTCTTACTTCTGAAATGTCATTTGGATCGTAGCGTATGAATACATCTTCGGTAATGTAAGCAATTAAAGTAGTTGAAAAATACCGTAGTCCCTTAAAATATATACCTTCTCTTCGAATTTTTCGTGGTTTACTTGTTGTTAACAACAATAAATCTAAACTTTCACGTGAAGTGGGCAAATTGGGTAAAAAGTTCGGTTGGTTCCATTTTTTTATAGGTGGCTCGTTTGTAGTTCCATGAGGGCGATAGTGATAATTGTTTAATAAAAATTCTTCGAATCTCTCATTTAATTCTTCTAAAGTTAGGTGTTTTCTAGTTTTTTTGTTTTTAGTATATCCAGGCAAAACCTCTAAAAACATCAAATTAACTGTTTGAAAAAAACGTTCTATTTTTCCACGGCCTTTTGGTATACCTACTTTAGAAAAAATAAGTTCCATTTTTAAATTCGCTGAAACTTGTTGCATATGCTCTGAAGTATAGTCTTTGCCATGATCAGTATAAAATTTTTCGGGGATTCCACAAACTGGCCAATTTGAATCACCTTTTTTCCAAATTGCTTCTCTAAGTACTAATGCTGTTCTAATAGTATCAGGCGCTCCGAATTCTATTCTATAACCTGCAATTGCTCTGCTGAAATCATCTAAGACAACAGTTAGCCAAGGTCTTTCAAGTTTGTTTTTTTCGTTTAAAACCTCTATATCTAACATAGTATGATCTGCTTGCCAAATTTCATTAGGATGGTTACATTCTCTAAGATAGATAGCATCATACTTTTCAGCATATTTTTTACTATTTAAATCAGAGTAGGATTTTAAATGATTAGATACTTTTTTTATACTTGTATAAACTTGCTTATAGCTAGGTGTAGGGTGATTCATTTGATTACACCAATCTACTGTTTTACGGTGTATTGATGCTATAGATATACCCTTGTTAATTAGATACTCGTTCTTAATATAATTGAGCGTATCTTCGTTTAGTTTAGCTTTGTCTAAATCCTTTCTTCTTCTGTTTATTAATCCTATTAAACCTTGATTGTTGTAGCTTTTCACCCAAGAATAAATTGTTCTTTGGGATATTTGCTTATTATTACTAATAACTTGAACTGACTGCTGTTTTTTTATATAAGGTTCAATAATTTTATATTTTCTCATAGCTTCTTGACGTTGATAATGCGTGTAGTCGGCCAAATTATTATCCACTTTACCACCTTCATCATTTGAAGTTTCAATCACAATGATTTTTATGTTCTCGCCTCCTTTTAAATCATCATATAATAAAAATGTAAAATTACAACTAAAGTTGTAACGTAATTATTTGTTCATTTAGGGTTCACTCTAATTGAACGATAATTACGTGTTGTATAATCAATCTTCTAATTGTATGATTAGGGTGTGTGAGAAAGGGTGTTTAAAATGATAATCGGATATGCAAGAGTATCAACCATTGATCAGAATTTAGATAGACAAATCGAAAATCTACAATCTTTTGGTGCTGAAAAAATATTTACAGAAAAGCAATCGGGGAAATCGGTTGAAAACAGACCTATTTTTCAAGAAGTATTAAATTTTCTACGCATGGGAGATCGTTTAATTATAGAATCGCTTGACCGATTAGGGAGAAATTACGACGAAATTATTCAAACCGTTAACTATTTAAAAGAAAAAGAAGCCCAATTAATGATTACAAGCTTACCAATGATGAATGAAGTGATTGGCAATCCTTTACTAGATAAGTTTATGAAAGATTTAATCATTCAAATTTTAGCCATGATTTCAGAGCAAGAAAGAAATGAAAGTAAACGTCGACAAGCCCAAGGTATTAAAATAGCGAAGGAAAAAGGGGTATATAAAGGAAGACCTTTACTCTATTCACCAAATGCTAAAAATCCTCACAAGAGAATTGTTTACCATCGTGTTATTGAGCTACTAGATAAAGGAGAATCTATTAGTAAGATAGCTAAAGACGTGGGTATTACACGTCAAACAATTTATAGAATCAAAAAAGGAAGACCAAACTATAAATTTATAGAATAGAAAATATTTTTTGCTTAATCACAAAAATTTGAATAAAAATAGAGTATAAGTATTTTATAAATACTTATACTCTATTTGATGTGCAGAAATATTTTTACGTCCTTTTTCTGTTAACTCTGCGTATCTTATTGTCCCACAAATCGGAAAACATTTATTATAAAACAGTTCTACATTTTTAGCTAAATCTTGCCTCGCTATACTCTCGAGTGCTAATAAAAAAGTTTTTCACTCACATTTAACGTTTTAAAATCTATACTTTCTTCTTCTCTAATCGATAATAGCACATTATACACTAAATCTTGTTTTAACAACGTTCATCACCTCTTATTTATCTAGATGACGATACAAAGTTGCTCTACTTATATTTGTCTGTTCTTTTATCTCATCCAAAGTATATTTTTTGCTCATATACATTTCTATTGCATCTCTAAGATTTTTATCATCTCGTTTTGGTCTACCTAAATTTTTTCCTTCTTTTGAATAATTTTCTAGTCCTATACGTGTTCTAAATTTAACAATATCACTTTGGAAATCTGTAATATCATGTAATATTTCTAGGAATTCACCTTGAATATTTTTATATATATAACGATTTAAGTTAATAACATATAAAGAAATATCTTCTTTCGAAAGATAGTCCAATATATCCACTAAATGCTTCGTAGAGTCTGCAAGTATACATAAATCCGTAACATATAATATATCACCATCAGTTAATTTTGAGTTTAACAGAATATCTAACTCAGTTCTTCTTTTATTATTTGCATGTGTCTCTTCTAAAATATCATTTGTATAAATCGATATTTTCTTTTTCTGTTCGATAACATCATCATTTATTATAACTGGTCTGACATAACCGTATTTCATTTAATTACACCACCTATAATCATATAATAACATAAAGTTTCAATAAGGGGTATACATATGAAACTTTTCTGTTATACTTTACCATATAATTAAATAAAAAGGAGAGTAAGTTATGGTTGAAAAATTAAAATATGAATGGCTTAACCAGCCTGGTAAAAACATACTTGCAGGTATTGTAGTTGCCTTAGCTTTAATCCCTGAAGCTATCGCATTCTCAATTATTGCTGGTGTAGATCCAATGGTTGGCTTATATGCTTCTTTCATTATTGCTGTTGTTACAGCTGTTGTAGGTGGTAGAGCAGCAATGATATCAGGTGCAACAGGGGCTGTAGCCTTACTAGTTGTGCCACTTGTTAAAGACCATGGTGTAGAGTACTTACTAGCTGCTACTATACTAATGGGAATCATTCAATTGATTTTAGGTCTTCTTAAAGTAGGTCGTTTAATGAAGTTTATACCTCATTCAGTCATGATTGGTTTTGTGAATGCATTAGGTATTATGATTTTTATGTCTCAAATTGAACATATCTTTGGAATATCAATATCAACATATATATATGTAATTGTAACATTACTCATTGTATATATAATTCCAAAATTTTTTAAAGCTATACCAGCACCACTTATAGCAATTATCGTTTTAACAGCACTATATATGTACACAGGTTCTGATGTAAGAACTGTAGGAGATTTAGGGGATATTAAACAATCTTTACCCCATTTCTTAATCCCTAATGTCCCTTTTAATTTTGAAACACTTCAAATTATTTTCCCTTATTCATTATCTATGGCTATCGTAGGATTGGTTGAAAGCTTACTAACAGCTAAAATTGTTGATGATGCGACAGATACTTACAGTAGTAAGAATAGAGAATCACGTGGCCAAGGAATTGCTAATATAATAACTGGTTTATTTGGCGGAATGGGTGGTTGCGCTATGATTGGACAATCAGTCATCAATGTTAAGTCCGGTGCAAATAGTCGATTATCTACATTTACAGCGGGTATCGTACTTATATTTATGATTATTGTACTTGGAGGAATAGTAGTCCAAATTCCAATGCCGATTTTAGCTGGGATAATGGTTATGGTCTCTGTGGGAACTTTTGATTGGACTTCATTTAAGTATATTCAAAAAGCTCCCAAAACAGATGCAGTCGTTATGGTATTAACGGTAATCATTGTATTAATGACACATAACTTGGCTATTGGTGTCGTAGTAGGTGTTGTTTTCAGTGCTTTATTCTTTGCGACTAAGATTTCTAAAGTTGAAGTTACTTCTGAAGAATTTGGTAAAGTCAATCGTATGTCTTTTAAAGGCCAAATATTCTTTGTATCAATTGACTCTATGATGGAGCAAATTAACTTTAATATTGAAAATAGTAAAATAGAATTAAATTTCAATGACGCACATCTATGGGATGATTCAGCTGTTGATGCTATCGATACCATAGTTAGAAAATTCGAAGAAAAAAATAATATTGTTCATGTAGAAAAACTCAACTCGGATAGCCGTAAAATTGTATCAGAGTTAAGCAAACTCAATGAAAATCATTTAAATTAAAGGAGTGTTTTATATGTATAATTCAATTTTATTAGCAGTAGATGGTTCAGAGAATAGTTTACGCTCAGCAAAGGAAGTTTTAAATTTTATAGGTGAACAAACGATTGTGACGATTCTTACAATTGTTGATGTAGATGAATCAAAGTCCGACGTATTACATGGCAAGCAAGGTAAGAGCCTTACTAACGAAAGAGAAGAGAAATTATCTTATATTACCGAAGTATTTATAGAAAACAATGTAAAATATGAAGTGAAAATAGCACATGGTATCCCAGCTGAGAAAGTTGTGGAAGTGGCAAATAGTGGTGATTATCAAGCAGTTATTTTAGGATCTCGTGGTTTAAATAGTTTGCAGGAAATGGTTTTAGGAAGCGTCAGTCATAAAGTGGCAAAACGTTCTGAAATTCCTGTTATCATTGTGAAGTAATATGTAAAGCTCAATCCCTGACAGGATTGGGCTTTATTTAGAGGTGAACATTAGATGAAAATTAACAATTTCTATTATGGATGGATTATTGGCTAAAAAGCCAGTTAAAAATTATTAAAATATACCATAGAAAGAGTGGTTTTTAAGGGGAGATGTTATGAAATTTTGCAAAGGAATATGTATTCTAATGTTATTGATTTTTTGTGATTTGTTGATTTTCAAACGATCGAAAGTATGGGGAGTAGCGCATGGCTGGAGTAACAATGAAATTTAAATAATAAAGGAAGAAGGCTATACTGATATGGTTATTAACCAATACTAAAAAAACTGTGAATTATATAATTCACAGTTTTTTATTTTGGATAATTAAATATATTCTTTTGCAATTTATTAAGTAAAATTACTGCAATATAATACGGAAAATGACATTATTGTTTGATAATATAAAAGAGAGATTTGTATTATAACTCAATATGTATATGTAGATACCATAATTTAAAAAAAGAATTCAAAAACAGAGAGATGTGAAAATGTGAAACATTCGAAAAAGTTACTTTTATGCATCAGTTTTTTATTAATAACGATTTTTATTGGTGGATGTGGATTTATGAACAAAGACGATAGCAAAGAAACGGAAATCAAAAAAAGTTTTAATAAAACGTTAAGTATGTATCCTATTAAAAACTTAGAAGCTCTATACGATAAAGAAGGATATCGAGACGAAGAATTTAATAAAGGCGATAAAGGAATGTGGATAGTTCACTCTGAAATGAATATACAAAAAAAGGGGAAAGCGTTGGAATCAAGAGGGATGGTTTTATATATGGATAGAAATACAAGAACCACTCACGGCTATTTTATTCTTACCAAAATAAAAGATACGGGTAAAGTCAAAACAGATGACAGTGAAAAGAAATATCCAATAAAGCTAGAAAATAATAAAATAATTCCAACTAAACAAATTAACGATGAAAAGTTAAAAAAAGAAATAGAGAATTTTAAATTCTTTGTGCAATATGGCAATTTTAAAAACTTAAAAGATTATAAAGATGGAAATGTATCTTACAATCCTAACGTTCCCAGTTACTCAGCGCAATATCAACTAAAAAATGATGATTATAACGTACAACAATTAAGAAAAAGATATGATATTCCAACTAAAAAAGCACCTAAACTATTGTTGAAAGGAGATGGGGATTTAAAAGGATCATCTGTAGGATATAAAGATATTGAATTTATCTTTGTAGAGAATAAAGAAGAAAATATATATTTCACTGATAGCTTGAATTTTAATCCAAGTGAAGATAAAGAATAATGAAACAAATTGAATACCCAATTAACTAGTGAATATGAAGAAACATGCGCAGTATCTATGATTAGATATGAAGTAAAAAATGCTAGTAATAGTGATTTACTTAGAAATAGAATTATGGATCAAACTGAGAAGTTGAAAGACGATAATAAATTCCCTTCTAACCTTGAATATGTTGATAGTTACATAAATCCTAATACAAGAACCACGTAGTTGTACAAAAAGATGACTATGTGGTTCTTATACTATATACACTTAACAATAATATACAAAAAATTAAAATGAATGGGTGTTTATTGTTTGGTAATATGAAAGAGAGATTTGCATTATAACTCAATATGTATATGTATATACCATAATTAAAAAGAAGAATTCAAAAACAGAGAGATGTGAAAATGTGAAACATTCGAAAAAGTTACTTTTATGCGTAAGTTTTTTATTAATAACGGTTATTATTTGCGGATGTGGATTTATGAATAAAGACGATAGTAAAGAAACGGAAATCAAACAAAGTTTTAATAAGACGTTAAGTATGTATCCTATTAAAAACTTAGAGGATTTATACGATAAAGAAGGTTTTCGAGATGAAGAATTTAAAAAGAATGATAAAGGGACTTGGGTAGTAACTTCTAGTATCAATATTCAACAAAAAGGGCAAGATTTAAAAACTAGACGAATGGTTTTATTTATGAATCGAAATACAAGAACGTCCAAAGGTAAGTTCATGATAACTGAAGTAAAAGAAAAAAGTGATATAGGATTTCAGACTCGAAAGAAAGAATATCCAGTCAAATTGATTGATAATAAATTCATTCCATCTAAACAAATAAAAGATGAAAAAATAAAAAAAGAAATAGAAAACTTTAAGTTTTTCTCACAATATGGCAATTTTAAAGATTTAAAAGATTATAAAGACGGTGAGGTATCTTATAATCCCAATGCGCCTAGTTATTCAGCTAAATATCAACTCAGTAATAATGATTATAATGTAAAACAAATAAGAAAAAGATATGATATTCCAACCGAACAAGCCCCTAAGTTGTTATTAAAAGGTACAGGTGATTTAAAAGGTTCATCCACAGGTTCTAAAAATATTGAATTTACTTTTGTAGAGAAAAAAGGAGAAAATATTTATTTTACTGACAGCGTTGAATACACGCCAAGTGGGTAAGAAAATCTCAAAAAATTATCATCCATACTCATAAAAAATAGAACTGATGAGATTATTACGCTCATGAGTTCTATTTTTTATGTCAACAATTTTATTTCCATCATCACCCTAAATATTGCATTTGATATCCGATTCTCGGAGATGTGATAATTAGTTCCTTATCCATACCATCAAAATTTTCACTATCATTTAACTTCTACGACGCCATGTGCACACGTAAGGATGCCATTTCACACTTATTGACGTATACGATTCTTTTTTTAAAATGGAATGAATTTTTTCTGATTAACATACCGTTAGTCATAATCACCAACTTATTCTTAAAGTTAGTTCTTATATAGGAAATAATTTCTAATATATCGTTTCTAATAAAGGGTTCTCCACCAGTTAGAATAAGTGTATTCGGGTTGACGTCAATAATCTTATCAATTGCATATTTGACATCATTTGTACTTAAAATATCTTGTGATAAAGGAGAAGCAGATAGAGCACAATGACTACAAGAAAGATTGCATTTATTTGTAAGAGTAAAAGTCACACTTAAATTATTTTCTTGATGAGTTTTTTCTTCATCTTCGTAGTATCGTATTTCAAGCAATTCGTTAAAAAGCCGCTTTAAGTTATCTATCACATTACTTACATATTTATACTTCATAAAATCACCAATTTGATTAGATTCAACCAATTTGTTTAAAACTTCAAAATATTTTCTACTTGTTCTTACCCATTGTCCATTGTTTAAGTTGACTAGTAAAACTTTATTTTTAAAGTAAACTTCATGTACATTTGTATTTTTGATATACATCTAATCACCTCGATATCAAGTTATCATTACTTTATCAATTTTCTATCAATTTTTTATCAATTTAATTAATATTGACCAAACCTTCATAATTGTATATTTTGTGAATTTCCTAAAATTGATATATTATTGATTTCTTTTTGATATGTTGATGTAAAAGGAGGCTAATTTTGGATGAATGAAATAGTTATCAAAGGTTTGAGTAAATCATATGATGGAAAGAAAGATGCGCTTAATTCATTGGATTTAGTAATTCCCAATGGTATGTTTGGTATTTTAGGAAGAAACGGATCTGGTAAATCTACATTAATGAATATTATTGCAACAATTCTTCAACCAAGTAAGGGAACAGTAACAATTAATGGTATTGAAATTAAGAATTCACAAAAGATTAGACAAATGATTGGTTACTTACCTCAAGATTTTGATTTTTATCCTAATATGAAAGTCTCGGAAGTTTTATACTATTTAGGTTTTTTATCTAAAATAAATCAAACGGATTTCGATAAATATGTAGATTTAATTCTTCGTAAGGTTAATCTAATTGATTATAAAAATAAAAAGGTTAAAAGTTTATCTGGTGGAATGAAAAAAAGATTAGGTATAGCGCAAGCCATTTTACATGACCCCAAAGTAATTATTGTCGATGAACCAACGGCGGGATTAGATCCAGAAGAAAGAGTAAGGCTACGCAATTTACTATCTTATTTAGCTGAAAACAAAATTGTGATTATATCAACTCACATTGTGAGCGACATTGAATCAACTTGTAATAGGATTGCTATTTTAGATAAAGGAAGTCTTGTATATAAAGGTGACATACCATCGTTGATACAACAAAGTAATGATCATATTTATGAAATCAATCTATCCCCATCGGAGTTGGAATCATTTAGAGAAAATGACTTATTTATTACTAAAACTCAAGAAATTGAAAATAAATTAAAAGTTAGGTTTATTTCTGAAACAAAAGTTGCAAATGCTAAAAAAGTTAAAGCTGATTTTGAAGATGCTTATATGTATTTTTTAAAAAAACAATAAGGAGGTTTGAATCATGCGTCTATTTATAATGGAATTTAAACATTTAATGTTTAGTAAGACATTTCTATTTTATTGTTTATTGATTATTATATTCACGGTATTGAATTGTCAACAAGTCCTCAAACATCCTATTAATTCAGATGTATATCAACCTCAAAATATGACTATGTATTCTACTGATAAAAACATAATAATGTCAAATGAAATTAAAGAATTAAAGAACGAAGTACATCAAAATAATTTTAAAACGTATCAATTTGGATTTTTAAAACAAAAAAAGTTAAATGACCAACAAATTTCTAAAATAAAGAAACTAATATCAAAAATGGAAAAAACGAATAATTTTCATCAGTTTAAAAATTATTCTAATAGCGTATCACATGTTGTTGGATGGGGATCTCAATATTCTGAAAATAATATTTCATTATTTGGAATTAAGAATATGAGTAAGAGCACGTATGTTAAAGAGAAGAATATTATAAAAAATAAAGAGTACTATTATGGAGCATATAGTAGATATTTTTCAGATATTATGGGGGTAGTGTTAGGAATACTTCCATTCTTTTTGGGAGCTCAAATGATTCTTCAAGACAAAAAAAGTAATGCCATTAAAACGATTCATTCTAAATCTATATCATCATACCAATTAATTTCTACACGTGTATTTACTATTCTTGTTTTGGCATATTTACCAGTATTATTAGTATCAATATATTTTGTTACTTGTTTATCGATGATACATCAGATATCGATGTTTTCTTTATTTATTTTTTATAAAATTTTAATCTTGTGGACATTACCTACTTTAATATTTACTATCGCGATGGGATTGTTTGTCACAATTATATTGAATTCTTATTTAGGTGTAATGATACAAATAGTCATTTGGTTTATCAATTTAAATATAGGTTCTCGTGCCATTGAGGGGTGCTATGGTTCTCTATTGATTCCTCGACATAATACTTTATTTAACACAGTTTTTTTCTATAATCACTTCAATCAAATTTTAGCTAATAGATTTACATACTTTGGCTTAGGTTTACTTTTAATTCTACTTAGTACATATATATTTGACCTGAAAAGAAGAGGGGTAGGTTTTAATGGCAAAATTTTTACTAATAGATATCAAAACTAATTTAGTTAAACTTTACATGGGAATTTTAATTCTATTATTTGGTGGAATGTTTATTTTTGGTGTATCTAATCTTAATCATGAGAGAGTTACACAATACATTGAGTTAATATTTACTATACTAGGCATATTGTTATTTACTGCTATCTATTCTGTAGATCAAAACAAGAAGTCTAAGTTAACTATTAGTGCAAAGTGTCATGACTACCAATTCGTATTTATGCTTAGATTAGTGATAACAATCATCTATATACTGTTTCTAATTACATTCAATTTATTTATATTTTATTTATTTAACTCAAATATCATTGTTGTGAGAGATATGTTTATTGCTTTAACCAGTACTTTATTTATAGGATCAATATGTTTATTAACAAGTATTCTTAGTGGTAATACATTAAATGGCTTAATGTTTGGACTTGTATATTTCTTATTCTGCTTAGGATTTAGAAATCTAGGCTTTATGTATTTATTCTCAGAAACCTTTAACTTTCCATTTTATATAAAAATATTTCAATTTTTATTAGGAATTGTATTATTAATTTTTAGTTACACTATTATCAAAAAAGTACAAAATTAATACGTTTTGGAATCAAGCATTGTCATTTATAATTTCTAGCGTAACATGAATACTATAAAAACAAGCTTAGGTGATTTGTGATGTATAACATAATGATTGTCGACGATGAAGAAAAAATTGTGTCATTTATAAAAGAAAGTTTATACTTAGAAGGTTTTAACACTATTGTCGCTTATAATGGACGTGACGTTTTAAAACAAATCGATGATAAAATTGATTTAATCATTTTAGATATTAAAATGCCATATATAGATGGGTTTGAAGTTGCTCAATCACTTAAAGAGAGTAATATACCTATTATTTTTCTTACTGCTAAAGATAATCTTGATACTAGACTGAAATGTTTCTCGCTTGGTGCAAAGGATTACTTACCTAAGCCTTTCTATATGGAAGAACTTATAATTCGAATTAAAAATGTACTTAATCAAAGTCATTCTCAAAGTTTGACTCCCAACATAAAAAAAACTAAAGAATTAATCATTTATTATGATACATATAGAATTGATGTAAATAACATGACGATAGATATTACAAAAAAGGAATTTGAAATTATAAAATTACTATCTTTAAATCCTCAATATTATTTCAGTAAAGAACAGATATATGATTCGATTAATTTAAATAAGACAGGCAATACTCAAGTTGTGGCTGAACATATACGTAAAATAAGAAAAAAGTTAAGTTGTTATAGTCGTTTTGAATACATCGATACAAAGTGGGGAGTTGGATATAAATGGCTAGAGTAGAAAGTTTAAAAAGAAAAATGACACGTCTTATCATAGCAATTATAGTTGTCAGTGTTGGATTAGTATTTTTACTACAAATTTTGCTTAATGTATTAGAATTTTCAAATTTTGGAAAGTCTTTATACACTAATTTTTGGAAACAACCGCATTACATTTTCTCTTTTACTAGCGCATGTATCAGTATTATGACTCCTTTGTTAATCATTTACGTGTTCACACAGTTTTTTTATAAAAAGTACATTACAACTAGTATTAATTATCTTAATGATACGATTCAAGGATTAAAAAATAACCGCACTGATGTTGAATATAAGAAAATGAGTATTTCAGAATTCAATAAAGTGATTCAAGAAGTTGAGCATATACATACTTATCTTGCTAATAGTATTAAAGATCAATTATCTATTCAAAATAATTTTAAAAGAAAACTCGAAATTTTAGAACATGATTTAAAAACACCGTTAACCGTCCTTCAAGGTCATATTGAATTACTAAGAAAGATTAATCGTTCTAATCTGTCTCAGGAGGAAATACATTTTAAAATAAACAAGGAAGCAGACATTGCGTTACAATCTATTGATAGAATAAATAATCAATTACAAATACATATTAAAAACATCAATCTATTGCCAAACCATTCAGATACAATTCATGTTGATAAGGTAATAAAAATCATTAAAGAGAGCTATAATCAACAATACATATTAAAGGAGAGAGAACTGATTATTGATGTTAATCATGATTTTCCCTATTATACCTTAAGCATTAACAATCAAGTTCTATACCACGTCATCGATAATCTAATTAATAACGCCTTGAAATATGCTGAAAAACAAATATCTATAAAGTTTGAAGTTATCAACGACCATTTACTAAACTTCACCATAACCAATGATGGAAGAATATTTACTGAAGATGAATTGAATTCTGCCAAAGAGTGGGGGACAAAAGGTAAAGAATCAAATGGGTCTGGTATTGGTCTATATTTTGCTAATATTGTGCTTCAACAATATAATAGTGAACTTATTTTAGAAAATGAGAATAATCATGCAAAAGTAAGTTTCAATATTCCTGTTTAACAATGTTTATTAATTTAAAGAATAATGTTTGTATTTATTGCTAAGATTTAAAATTATAAACACATCCGAATCATTAATTATCGTATAGACATCTGGAGTTGATATCTTGATTCCTATTACATCGCTATTATTATTGTGATTGAATTTGATATTTTTTTAATTAGCAAAATAATTTTGAGAATATATAAAGTCATTTAAAGATTATTGAAAACAAAAAGCTAAAGCAATTATTAGTTTTTAGTCATTTATTGCTAGCCTTGGTTATTAACTACTAAAAGGACTAAGTGACCGTAATGTGTCGCTCAGTCCTTTTTATAATCCCTTCTCCAACTTCTTTAATTAAGAAATATATCCATTAATCGTCCACTGTCTACTCAGACTATTTCGTCTATTATTCAATTGTCTATTCTTCACCGCTCGGTCAAGGCTCAGTGATAGTTGTTCAATTAAGTAGATATAGGTTTTTTCTTTCAATTAAGACTTCTAGGTGTGTGCGTAACACGGTTCAGACATCGATTTGGTTTTGATAAAGCATCTTCGTGTTTTTCTATATTTTCATTAAAGACATAATTAAATTGCTTAGACACTAGATAAATTCAATCATTTCGACAGTGAGAATTAACGCGCGGTATTACTGTTTCTGTCGAGGTGTTTAAATATATTCTTTTTCGTTATCACGCTGTTTATTTTAGATATAGTTTGATTATCTAAGTATATTTAATTAGCTTGTATTACATAAAATCATTTATAACGCACGTATAAAAATGGTAAAACAAAATAAATAACAATAAATAGTATCATATATTTTTAATGATATTAAAACTTTTCAAGTTAAATTTAAAAAGTTTTATAGAATTTTAAGTTGTAATATATACTTTATAATTTAAGTTTGTTAAAATTATTTATATAATAAATAATGAAAAAGGTGATGTGACAATGAAAAATTGAGAGTTATTTTACAACGTAATAGAAGATAAACGAATTTTTGAATGAAGATTATTTTGTAATTGTATTTGATACAAATACTTTATTAGTTGACTATCAATGGAGAAGTATAACTAAACAATCTATTGAAGATTTACTAGAACTCGTTGATTAAACTAATTATAGCGCGCTAATTAATATCAAAAAATAAAGTTTGTTTTTAACTATGAGTAAATGAAGTGCACTCACTATTTTGTATTATTTAGATATAAAAGACACAAATATTTTTATAATTATAAATCCTTAAACTAATTAAATATATGGTTCTTATGTGTAATGGAGGTTATTGTTTGGAAAAGAATATTATATTGGTTCCTCATACTTATAGAAAGTCTATACATATTGAATTGCAAGATGCTAATCTGATGCTGCTTTTCGATGGTTTTAAAAATAAAAATAATAATGAAGATCCTTATATTTTTAGCGACTCATTTTTATATAGTTTTTGTCACGCGGCAAATTCTATGTCTAAAAATTTACTATCAGATAATGTAAGACCTATTTATATTTTTATGGCAAAAGATGAAGAAAATCATTATATGATAGATACGGTTATTGAAAGTGAAACTATTATTGAATGGCCTTTAAAAGGGGATAGAAGTAAGGAGCAATTAAAAAGATTTTTTGCTGAAAATTTGGGAGATGAAATTGATATTGATGATGTGATTGATCATCATTTACCTGGAATTTCAGAAGAAAAAAACGATTTGACTGAACATTGTAATATTACTCTTAGAACATGTATTGGAAATAAAGAGGGTAGCTATTTACCACTAATAAAATACGGAGAAAATTATAAATCCTTTACTTTTAATAAAGAGTACAGCCAAAAAATACAAAATCTATTTAAAACTGACAAAAATGCAAGAAACTATGTAGTAAAAAAGACTACTCCTAGAATTTGTGATGATAGTAATAAAATGGAGGATTATGACGATGTGATTCAATATATAGAATCTGAAGTTTTAAACAATGATAATATTTATAAAGTGGATGCTACTAAAATTAAAGGATTATATTCTGAACTCAAAAGTAAAAGAGGTAAAAAAGGTCCAATTGAACTAAAAATAAATAAGTCATTAAACGAATTATAACGTATTAAATTACTTTTTTATTATAAACAATGATTATAAAACTATAACTCCCTATCTTACCTACACATTTTCGTGTGGGTATGGTGAGGAGTTTTTTTATTTAAACCTTATCAACATCCAATCATTTTTCAATTTTTTAAAATCACACTTCCTGTTTTCCTTCATCACACAGTCATGGACTTTTTTAATTGTTGTTCAATTAAGTCGATATAGGTTCTTTCTTTCAATTAAGACTTCTAGGTTTGTACGCAACATGGTTCAGACAGTGAAATGGTTATAGTAATTATCATAACAACTACAGGAATATTATGCTTTGTTCCAGGTGATTTTTTATTATTTGAATTTAAACTCACGTATACCAAACATTTCTCAACAATACTATATCATTTCATTTGGGTAAGTAATGATCAATGATATCTTAAAAATAGTCGTAACTGTATCACTCTTTATAAAATACTGAAATAGTTTACTCGAGAATTTCTACATCTTTGATTGCTTTAAAATGTTGATGTCGATAAATTCAAGTAAAAAATAAAATTTATTCAAAAAAGGTATCAAAGCTTGCTTAAAAATTGTGGAGTGTTAAAATTATTGTTGAAAACGGTTCCAATGAATTGTTGTTTGCTATAGGTAGTTAATCATTGAATTAATTAACTATATCGAGTAATAAATGGGAGAGATAGAAATGAACGATACAAATAGAACGCATAAGGAAAATAAGTTAGAACAAGATATTACACTACCTTATTTAAAAAAAGCAGTTATTTTTTCAATTACTTTTGGTTTCTTTGGTGTAAATATGGCTTTTGCACTTCAATCAGCAATGATGGGGAGAATATTCCAAACGTTAGGAGCTAATCCTAATAATTTAGGATGGTTTTTTATTTTGCCACCTTTAGTAGGAATGATTGTTCAACCCCTTATTGGATACTACTCTGACAGAACTTGGACCAGATTTGGACGTCGTATGCCGTATCTGTTGATAGCTGGTCCGATTGGAGCCATCGTATTAGTCTTATTACCTAATGCAGGTTCATTTAATTTTGGATATGCTTCACTCATGGCTTTATCCTTTGGTGCGGTGATGACTTTACTTATGGATTTGACTTCAAATGCATGTATGCAACCATACAAAATGATTATTGGCGATATGGTAAACGAAAAACAAAGAGATATGGCGTGGTCTTGGCAACAAATTTTTTCAAATTTAGGTGGTATTATTGCTACAGTATTACCATTTTTATTAACAATGTTGGGAATGAGTAATGTAGCACCTAAAGGTGAAGTACCAATGACTGTAAAATTAGCTTATTATATTGCAGCAGCAGTATTATTAATTGCTTCTATATGGACAGTTATCTCCGTTAGGGAATATGAGCCTAAAACGTATAATTATTATCATGGAATCAATGAGAACAATAGAAATAATAAATTAAGCTTATTACAGTTATTAAAAAAAGCCCCTAAACAATTTTGGCAAATTAGCGTAGTTCAATTTTTTAACTGGTTTGCATTGATGTATCTTTGGACATATTCAACAGGTGCAATAGCAAAGAATGTTTGGAATGTGACAGATCCTTCTTCAGCCGGATATCAAGCAGCGGGAAATTGGTATGGCGTATTATACTGTATACAATTTTTGAGCTCAGTTATTTTTGGTTTTGTCATTGCAAGATCTAAACCATCCCAAAGAAAATTTTGGTATAGCTTTGGATTGGTTTTCGGTGGAATAGGTCTTATTTCAATATTCTTTATCCATAATCAATGGTTACTCATTTTTTCATTTGTATTGATTGGTATTAATAATTTAACGATGAATACACAACCATTTACATTATTAACTGAGGCAATCGATGGAGAAAATTCAGGAGCATATTTAGGTTTATTTAATACAAGTATTTGTCTACCACAAATTGTAGCGTCTATAGTCAGTTTTGGACTGTATCCATTATTGGGAAGTTCAATGCCTGCGATGCTACTGCTTGCAGGAATCATGATGCTTTTAGGTGCAGTTTCAGTTAAATTTATTAATGCAAAATTTGAATAGACTAGTAAAAAAACTTAATAATATTAATAAGAGTGGAAATAGAGTGTTTTTCGCTCTTTTTTTATAAAAAATTATTAGAAATATGCATTAAACAAAGAAATGATGTATTAGTAATTAAAGTAGTTGAGATCTTACCATCATTGATAAGACTCTGAAATATCTTATCAATAATTTCTTCATTTTCATTGGCTGTGAAATGACGTATTAAACCTTTTATAAATGATAAAAATATTGTAACTTCAAACAACTGTGCACAAATCTGATTGTATTGATTCATGGTTTATAGCTAATATTTCTTTATTTAAAAATCCACCTCTGTCTCTCTTTAGCATTGAATGGATACATGACCTCATGCATTTCTGGGCTATTGAAAGTATTGTAATTAATAAATATAAAAAACTTTATTTATTTCTTTTTATATGGCACAAGTAAATGTAAAAGTGCGATAATTGGTAAAATTAAATTTATTTATGTAATATTATTGAAATATTGTAACATTAATGTAATGATGTGAACTGTAAGACAAATATGAGGAGGGTTTTTATGAAAAAAGTTTCTAAATTTATTTTAGCTAGTAGTTTAATTTTGGGCTTTTCCGTAACGCCCGAATTATTTAATGTCACTCAAGCACATGCGCAAGAATCTGTGAAACCTTATTATAATTATAGTGGTTATACAGCACATCAAAGTAACTTTATTCTAGATAAGAATTTTAAAACATCTTTAAAAGCCGATAACTTCAAGATTAATGGTTACAAGATTACTCAAAACGAATCAGCTAAAAATGATAAAGATGTATATGATCAAACATATTACGGGGTTTCTAATCATAAAGCGAATGGTGTTTTCTTCTCATTAGACGGTAAGTCAGTGAGCGAAAAAGAATTATTGAATCATTACGGTGAACCAAAGTCTACATCTACATCAGCATGGGGCAAAGAATATTCGTATAAAATTGGAAATAAAGATGTAAGATTTTATGTTAATAAAAAAGGATATGTCATTAAAGGACAAATCATTAGTGAATAGAGTGGGGTATCAATAAAGGAAGACGAGGCTGGGACATAATTCCTAGCAAAATAGCCAGTAAATGAGTTTTTTATAAATTCATTTACTGGCTTCTTTAAATAATGATCTAAACAATTTGCTTTTCTAGACCTACTTTGAAATGTGTTATTTTCTTTAAGAATATTAATTAATATATGACTTGTGTTGCTAATGCTAACCTTGGTCAGAGTGTATTGTCATGCGATAGTTCAGATGAGATCGTTTAATTAAAACCTTGTTTTAAACATCGATGACAAGGTCTAATGTAGGACGTGGAGACATCATTTTCGGAATGATATAAACAAATCCATAAAAGGAGATAAATCGAAAAGCTTTATACCCTATGGGGGTATATGTTATGGTATAAGTAGCTTTACTATAACATTTTCATTAGGAGGGGTTAATTTGAATAATAATGGTGAAGAGCATAATCATCAAAATCACATGAATCATTCCAATCAAATGCATCATGATAACCATGCCTCACATCATCATAGTGGCCATGCACATCATCATGGAAATTTTAAAGTTAAGTTTTTTGTTTCATTAATTTTTGCAATACCTATCATTCTTTTATCGCCACTGATGGGTGTTAACTTACCTTTTCAATTCACATTTCCAGGTTCTGAATGGGTAGTGTTAATATTAAGTACAATTTTATTCTTTTATGGTGGTAAACCGTTCTTGTCTGGTGGTAAAGATGAAATTGCTACAAAAAAACCAGGCATGATGACCTTAGTTGCCCTAGGTATCTCAGTAGCTTATATTTATAGCTTGTATGCTTTTTATATGAATAACTTTAGTAGTGCAACTGGTCATACAATGGACTTTTTTTGGGAATTAGCAACCTTAATTTTAATTATGCTATTAGGACATTGGATAGAAATGAATGCTGTCGGAAATGCTGGAGATGCTTTAAAGAAAATGGCAGAACTGTTACCTAATAGTGCGATTAAAGTTATGGATAATGGCCAACGCGAAGAAGTTAAAATATCAGACATCATGACTGATGATATCGTCGAAGTAAAAGCCGGAGAAAGCATTCCAACAGATGGTATTATCGTTCAAGGACAAACATCTATAGATGAATCCCTAGTCACTGGAGAATCTAAAAAAGTACAAAAAAATCAAAATGACAACGTCATCGGGGGTTCTATTAATGGGTCTGGAACAATACAAGTCAAGGTTACAGCTGTGGGAGAAGATGGATATCTTTCTCAAGTTATGGGACTTGTTAATCAAGCACAAAATGATAAATCTAGTGCTGAATTGTTATCTGATAAAGTAGCGGGTTATTTATTCTACTTTGCTGTAATTGTTGGCGTGATTTCGTTTATTGTCTGGATGCTCATTCAAAATGATGTTGATTTTGCATTAGAACGTCTTGTAACTGTGTTAGTCATTGCTTGTCCACATGCTTTAGGCTTGGCAATACCTTTAGTCACTGCACGTTCTACTTCAATTGGTGCACATAATGGTTTAATTATTAAAAATAGAGAGTCTGTAGAAATAGCTCAACATATCGATTATGTAATGATGGATAAAACTGGTACTTTAACTGAGGGTAACTTTTCTGTGAATCATTATGAGAGCTTTAAAAATGATTTGAGTAATGATACAATATTAAGCCTTTTCGCCTCATTAGAAAGTCAATCTAATCACCCATTAGCTATAAGTATTGTTGATTTTGCGAAAAGTAAAAATGTTTCATTTACTAATCCACAAGACGTTAATAATATTCCAGGTGTCGGATTAGAAGGTCTAATTGATAATAAAACATATAAAATAACAAATGTCTCTTATCTTGATAAACATAAACTTAATTATGACGATGACTTGTTTACTAAATTAGCTCAACAAGGTAATTCAATCAGTTATTTAATTGAGGATCAACAAGTCATTGGCATGATTGCTCAAGGAGATCAAATTAAAGAAAGCTCAAAACAAATGGTAGCTGATTTACTATCAAGAAATATTACACCAGTCATGCTTACAGGTGACAATAATGAAGTGGCACACGCTGTCGCAAAAGAATTAGGTATTAGTGATGTCCATGCACAACTCATGCCAGAAGATAAGGAAAGCATTATAAAAGATTATCAAAGTAACGGTAATAAAGTCATGATGGTCGGAGACGGTATCAACGATGCGCCGAGCCTTATAAGAGCCGATATTGGTATAGCAATTGGTGCAGGCACAGATGTTGCAGTGGATTCAGGTGATATCATACTTGTTAAAAGTAATCCATCAGATATCATTCATTTCTTGACCCTTTCAAATAATACTATGAGAAAAATGGTTCAAAACTTATGGTGGGGTGCAGGTTATAATATTGTTGCTGTACCTTTAGCAGCTGGCGCATTAGCTTTTGTCGGGTTAATATTATCACCAGCTGTAGGAGCAATATTAATGTCTTTAAGTACAGTTATAGTAGCGATTAATGCTTTTACATTAAAATTAAAATAAAAGAGGTAAACCTTATGTATAATAAAGTTTTTGCAATTTTAATTATAATTTTTTCCATAATAATTATTGCGTCTAATGATACTTTCGCAGAAAGTAAGAATGACATGATGAACATGAAAGAAGATAAGAAAAATACAATGGATATGAAAAATATGAAACATCATGACGAAAGAAAGAAATTAAATTCTTCACAAGGAAAAAATGAAATAATATTTCCTGAAGTTGCAGAGTCAAAAAAAGATAACAATGGTTATAAAAATTATACATTAAAAGCTCAGGAAGGAAAGACAGAGTTTTACAAAAATAATTTTTCTAATACTCTAGGCTACAATGGAAATTTACTTGGACCAACTTTAAAATTAAAAAAAGGAGATAAAGTTAAAATTAAGTTAATAAATAACTTAGATGAAAATACAACATTTCATTGGCATGGATTAGAAGTAAATGGAAAAGTGGATGGAGGGCCTTCTCAGGTTATAAAACCAGGAAAAGAAAAAACTATAAAATTTGAGGTTAATCAAGATTCTGCTACGTTATGGTATCACCCCCACCCCTCTCCAAATACAGCTAAACAAGTTTATAATGGCTTATCAGGATTATTATATATAGAAGATAGTAAAAAGAATAATTATCCTAGTAATTATGGAAAAAATGATTTGCCTATAATAATCCAAGATAAAACATTTGTATCTAAAAAATTAAATTATTCAAAAACGAAAGACGAAGATGGCACTCAAGGTGATACTGTTCTTGTGAACGGAATAGTAAACCCCAAACTGACAGCAAAAGAAGAGAAAATACGTTTGAGACTTTTAAATGGTTCTAATGCTCGAGATTTAAATCTTAAGCTAAGTAATAATCAAAGTTTTGAGTATATTGCTTCAGATGGCGGTCAATTAAAAAACGCTAAAAAATTAAAAGAAATTAATTTAGCTCCTTCAGAAAGAAAAGAAATAGTAATAGATTTATCTAAAATGAAAGGCGAGAAAATCAGTCTGGTTGATAATGATAAAACTGTAATTTTACCGATTAGTAACAAAGAGAAAAGTTCTAACAAAAGTAATACACCAAAAGTAGGTAAGAAAATAAAATTAGAAGGTATGAATGATAATGTTACCATTAATGGTAATAAATTCGATCCTAACAGAATAGATTTTACACAAAAGTTAAACCAGAAAGAAGTATGGGAAATTGAAAACGTCAAAGATAAAATGGGTGGTATGAAACATCCTTTCCACATCCATGGAACGCAATTTAAAGTTTTATCTGTGGATGGGGAGAAACCTCCAAAAGATATGAGGGGTAAAAAGGATGTTATATCTTTGGAACCTGGACAAAAAGCTAAAATAGAGGTTGTATTTAAAAATACTGGAACATACATGTTTCACTGTCATATACTTGAGCATGAAGATAATGGAATGATGGGTCAAGTAAAAGTAACAAACTAATCAATAGGGAGATTTTAATATGATGAAAAAAGATAAAGACACTAATGACCAAAAAAGTGAGAGCCATATGAAGCATAATGATGAAAGTAAAGTTCCTGAAGATATGACATCGACTAATGAGGGTGAATTTAAAGTAGGAGATAAAGTAACGATTACAGCAGGACATATGCCAGGTATGAAAGGTGCAGAAGCTACTGTAAAAGGTGCGTATAAAACATATGCCTATGTTGTAAGTTATAAACCCACAAATGGAAATGAAAAAGTAAACAATCATAAATGGGTCGTAAACGAAGAGATCAAAGATGCACCTAAAGATGGATTTAGTAAAGGCGATACTGTTAAATTAGAAGCAAGTCATATGTCTGGTATGAAAGGTGCTACAGCCAATATAGATAACGTGGAAAAGACTACTGTTTACGTAGTTGATTACAAATCCAAAGATAATGGTAAAATCATTAAAAATCATAAATGGATGACAGGAAATGAGCTGAAAGCACGATAAAAATCTAGTTCTAGATTGAGAAATAAATAGATATAAAAATATCCTCCTTAATCAATAATTTAAATAACTTATTATTGTTAAGGAGGATATTTTTTAGTGTGTAAATTAAAAAGAATTTTAGAAGAATAACATTTATCAAAAAACTGTTCATTACCTTATTAATTGAAATTATATAATTAAAAACCGCATCATTAACCGATAAGCAGAAGCGTATCGTAAGTGAGGCGGATTTTTTAGCCGCTTCTCAAAGGGGGGGACGAACGTATCATAACATATGAGGTTTATGAGAATTGCTGTTATGTTTTTGATCACATCAATAAATAAAAAAGATATGTACTATGTAAAATATTTATTAAATGATATAAAGCGAGGATACATAAATGATTTTTAAATAGATATGTATCCAATAATATAAAAAGGGACTATAAGCTATATCTAACTACTTATAGTCCTTTTTCATTAGTATAAATATTAAGAAAGATGTATATCTTTGTAACCTTCATTTACATTAATAATGTTGTGATAACCTTTATGTTCTAAAATACCAATAGCTATCGAACTTCTAATGCCAGACTGACAGTGTACATAAATAACATCGTTTCTATTGAAAGGTAAATCTGTTTCTAAAAGTTTGCCGTGTGGTACATGAACCGCTTGAGATAAGTGGCCATTATTCCATTCATTATCATTACGTACATCTAATATATGTGATTCGTTACCTGTAATATCTTCACTATGAATGGAACATGTTTGAATCTTAGATTGAGGTAATTGATATCCAGCAACATCATCGTAACCAATGAGTTGTAAGGCGTGTGTTGCTTTTGAAACAAGGTGATAGTCTCCAATCAAGTTAATTTCTTGATCATAGTTTAGATACCAGCCAATTTGATTGATGAAATTTTTATCATATGGAATATTGATTGTACCTTCAATATGTCCACCATGATAAGCCTCATTACTGCGGAGATCAAAAGTTAATCTGTTTGTACTTGTAGCTGGATAAACCGTATAAGGTTGATATAAATTCATACCGAATTGATTAATTTTTTTCATTTGTGCAAAATGATGTGGTGGTGCAGGTTGGTCAGAAATTAGTTTATCGATAAAGGTAGCTTCATTATTTTCAGAAAAAGCCCAGTTCGTTTGTTTTTCATAGCCAAGAGTAGATGTTGGAATAGCACCTAAAGATTTACCACAAGGACTACCAGCGCCATGGCCAGGCCAAATTTGAATGTAGTCTGGCAAGTCTTTAATACTTTCAATAGATTTAAACATTTGTTTAGCGCCTATTTCAGATGATCCTTCTACTTTAACAGCTTTTTCTAGTAAATCAGGTCTACCGATATCTCCTACAAAAATAAAATCACCACTGAATAGTCCCATTGGAACTTGTGCTCCAGCACCTTCGTCAGTAAGTAAAAAACTTATACTTTCTGGCGTGTGACCAGGTGTATGAAGCACTTTTAATTTTATATTTCCTACATAAATATCATCATTATGTTGAACAAAATGAGTGTGGTTAGGCATATTTTTATAACCTAACATGTCATCACTTTCACCCGATACATAAATACTAGCATTTAACTTTATAGCAACATCTCTAATTCCTGAAGCAAAATCTGCATGTATATGTGTTTCAGCTGCATGAGTAATGGTTAAACCTTCTTCATCAGCAACTCGAATATATGAAGATAAGTCACGAATAGGATCAATAATCATGGCTTCTCCAGTTTTTTGACACCCGATTAAATAAGATGCTTGAGATAAGTGTTTATCATAAAATTGTTTAAAAAACATAATATCATTCCTTTTTAATTATATAAATAAATTGTGATTAGCTTGTTCTGTATATCCAATATATGCACCTACGCCACCGTATTCTACATCATCGCGTAGTTCTTCTTTTGTAATGCCCATAACATCCATGCTCATTGTACAAGCAATAAGTTTAACACCTTGTTCAACTGCTTGATTGATAAGAGAAGGTAAATCATCGACATTTTTCTTTTTCATGACATAACGCATCATTAAATTTCCTACACCAAACATATTCATTTTTGAAATAGGCATTTTAATTGGTGAATTTGGAAGCATGAAGTCAAAAAGTTTTGCGATACCTTTTTTCTTAATGCGTTGACTTTGAGTTTTTTTAAGTGCATTCAAGCCCCAAAATGTGCAAAAAATGGTTACATCTCTACCTGCGGCTTTAGCACCATTAGCAATAATCATTGCTGCAACTGCTTTATCTAGTTCGCCGCTAAATAAAACAATCGTTGTTCCATTTTTTGTGTGCGTCACTTCTATATTTTTATTTTCTTCTTTTTGAATAATAGCGCGAATTTCATTACCAGAATCATTGAGTCTAACAAGTGTGTGTCCAGTTTGTTTGACCCAACTTTTAATATCGTTTAAAAAACCGTGATCTGTCACAACAACTTCTATTTGATCACCAATAGCAATGTTTTTCATTTCTTTACTAATATTAACAATAGGTCCTGGGCACTGTAGATTACTATAATTAAACGTCTTACGATTGTGTTTGATTTGAATTTCTTTATCTTCTTTTAATTTAAATGATTCATTATTATGTTGCTGTTCGTAAGCCGTATAGCCTCCATCTAAATTCACCACATTGTATCCGCGTTGTGTAAGAAATTGACTTGCTTTTCTACTTCTATTACCACTTTTGCAATAAGCATAGTAAGTTTTATTTTTACTTTGTTTAAAAGTCTCTATATTTTCAACTGAATGTAATAAAGCATTTTTAATGTGTCCTAATTCATATTCTTCAGGCTGTCGAACGTCAATTAATTGACCCTTAGAACCCAATTCTTGTAATTCTTTTTTAGTGAAATCATTAATGTGTTTTGTTTTATATTGTGACATAATTGCCTCCTTTTAAATACCTATGGGGGTATGTTATAACGGATTAGACAGTTTGTCAAATACCTAATGGGGTATTTGACAAACTAAAATTTAATCAATATGATGTAATTATTAAAAATTAATATGGAGTGAAATATATTGGAATATAATAAAAAGATGATTAATCGTATTCATCGCCTACAAGGACAACTTAATGGTGTCATTAAAATGATGGAGGAAGAAAAAAATTGTAAAGATGTCATTAGTCAATTAAGTGCATCTAAAAGTTCTATTCAACGTTTAATGGGTATTATCATTAGCGAGAACTTAGTAGAATGCGTCAAAATGTCTGAAGAAAATAGTGAAGATTCTCAGACATTAATTAATGAAGCAGTTGAATTATTAATAAAAAGTAAATGATAATGGTGACTTCCATGATAATCATGTTACTCATTGGAATATTTGGAGGATTTATTTCAGGATTGGTTGGTATAGGGGGAGCAATTATCATTTATCCTATGCTTTTATTATTACCACCTTTGGTTGGTCTACCAACTTATAGTGCTTATATTGCTTCAGGATTAACCTCAAGTCAGGTGTTTTTCAGTACATTGAGTGGATCCTTTAAAGCATATAAAAACAAAGATTTTTCTAGAACGCTTGTACTTAATATGGGAAGTGGAATGATTATAGGTAGTATACTAGGTGCAATATTAGCGAATTTAATAAATGTACAGTTCGTTAATATGGTTTATATTATTATTGCATTATTAGCTCTTATTTTAATGTTTATTAAAGTCGCACCATCTACTAGTCATATTAAGTTTAATCGTCTACTTTTAATTACAATAGGTGGTATCATCGGTTTGGTATCTGGTATTGTAGGAGCTGGTGGAGCATTTATTATTATTCCAGTACTACTTGTTATATTTAAATTACCAATGAAGACGGTGGTTACAAATAGTATTGTAATTGCGTTCATTTCTTCTGTTGGAGCATTTATTATTAAATTATTACAGGGTTATATTCCTGTTAATAGTGCAATACCGTTAATTTTAGGTAGTATACTATTTACGCCTCTAGGTATGAAAATAGGACAAAAAATACCTGATTATATTCAAAAAATGATTGTAAGTATTTTAATCGTCATTGCAATCATTAAGTTGATTTTTTAAGAATATTATATGATAGAAAATCTATTAAAAGCGTCTCAATGATAATGAGACGCTTAAAATTTATCTAGCCTTAAATGATTCAATGGCTGCTTTGATTTCATCTCTAACACGTTGGAATTCTGACCAAGGTTTGCCTGCTGGATCATCAAATCCCCAATGTTCTTTTTTTACATTCGGCGGCAATATAGGACAGTTTTGATCAGCATCACTACATAGAGTTACTACTAAATCGGATTGGTTTAGTATATTTTTGTCAATTAAATTAGAAGTATGATTTGATATATCAATTCCAACTTCTTTCATAGCTTCTATTGCTTTTGGATTTACACCGTGTGCCTCAATACCGCCAGAATATACTTGCCATTCATCATCTAAGATGTTCTTACCCCATCCTTCAGCCATTTGGCTACGGCATGAATTACCTGTACATATAAAATAAATTATTTTCTTTGTCATCATTGACACCTCTTTTTTAAAATATAATAAGTGTTAGATATAACCCTAACAGTGTGATAAATAATACCGGAATCGTTATAATAATACCGATTTTAAAGTATTGTCCCCAAGAAATTTTAACACCTTTTTGAGTAAGCACATGTAACCAGAGAAGTGTTGCTAACGAACCAATTGGTGTGATTTTAGGTCCTAAATCAGATCCGATAACATTCGCATAAATCATGCCTTCCTTGAGTATGCTTGTTGTTTGAGATTGACCAATCGCTATTGCATCTATTAAAACAGTTGGCATGTTGTTCATAATAGATGAAAGGAATGCAGCTATAAAGCCCATGCCCATGATACTACTAAATAAGCCGTAACTTGAAATATTTGTTAGTACATCACTAAGAAGCGTTGTAATCCCCACATTTTTTAGACCAAATACCACAAGATACATACCAATAGAGAATAAAACAATATTCCATGGTGCACCTTTAATTACTTGTTTCGTATGAACAGCCTTAGATTTACGTGCTAATAATACAAATATTAAAGCAATGATACCAGCAATAATTGATACTGGAATGTTTATAAACTCACTTATTAAATAACCAACTAGCAATACAGTGAGTACAATCCACGAGATATTAAAAAGCTTTTTGTCCTTAATCGCTTCTTTTGGTTCTCTAATATTTACTGCATCAAATTTTCTTGGGATAGACTTTCTAAAATAAAGCCATAAGACAAGAATACTTGCGATTAAAGAGAATATATTAGGTATAATCATTTTACTGAAGTACTCAACAAATCCAATATCAAAGTAATCAGCAGAAACAATATTAACTAAATTACTAACAATTAATGGAAGAGACGTAGTATCTGCAATAAAACCACTAGCAATAATAAATGGGAATACCGCTTTTTTATCAAATCCTAAACTACGTACCATTGCTAAAACAATAGGTGTCAGTATTAAAGCTGCACCATCGTTCGCAAAGAAAGCTGCTACAATAGCGCCTAACAACATAATGTAAACAAACATTTTCAAGCCATTACCTTTTGATGCTCTCACCATATGTATAGCAGACCATTCAAAGAACCCAATTTCATCTAATATGAGTGAAATGAGAATAACTGCAACAAAAGTTAAGGTCGCATTCCAAACAATTCCAGTAACTTCTAGTACATCTGAAAAGCTTACAACGCCAGTGATTATAGCAACTACAGCACCAATTAATGCAGTAATACCAATATCTAGACCTTTAGGTTGCCATATGACAAAAATTAACGTTAATATAAAAATTGTGATTGCTAATATTGTCATTGTTAACATTCACCTTTCTCTACAGTTTCACATATACATGGGACAGTACTGGAACTCAATAGAGTGAGTCGTGATGTAATGTCATCTAATACAGCATGATTCAATTTATATAAATTTTTATTACCATCCTTTCTAGATGTAATTAAATTATTCTCTTTTAATACTTTCATATGATGACTTAATGTGGGTTGAGAAAAAGAAAAATGCTGTAATAAATCACAAGCACATAATTCACCACAAGATAACAAATCTAATATTTCAAGACGGCTACTATCAGCCATCACTTTCAAGTATTGCGATATTTCACTATAATTCAATTTTTTTCTCCCTTTCTACTTAGAATCTTTTATATCGTTAATAATTTTTATTGTCATTTGATAAATTACATACTTGCTTAACTCCTAAATTATTAACTGGTTTAAAGTAGACTCTATTTATCATATAGTTCTCATTATAATCAATAATATCAATATTCTAATACTCGATAAGGTATGACAAAGTAATTATTAAGACTTTCATTTTTAATCTTGTCTATCCAAAATGATTCATCTTCTTTTTTGTTATTAAAAAGGTCATCACGTTGATTTAGCGTAACTAACGATTGATTAACAACCCACCAATTATGGCCTATATTAGCTCTATTTAAATCTTCTACTAAACGTTTAGATTCTAAATAAGGTGTTTTTTCTGCTAATGTTACAATTATCATCTGTGTTAAATTTTTATTTTGAATTTTGGGTAATAATGTTTCAACATTACTGGTAGTTTGAGTTGATTTTTTCTTTAATTCTCTATGATGATTTTCACTAGAATCAAGTAACAGCAAGGTATGGCCTGTAGGAGCTGTATCTATAATTACGTAATCCATGTCTTCTTGATTCTCCATAATGTCACTAAAGGCTTTGAAAAATGCTATTTCTTCTGTACAAGGTGATTTTAAATCTTCCATAATATAATCAATATCGTCTTGTGGTGTATCATCATTCACTGTGGCTAGTACTTCTTTTTTATATTTTTCTAATGCTTGTTCTTCATCTATATAAGCAGTATTTAAATTACTTGTGGTTTCAACATTAATTTCTTTAGTAGGGTCAGTAGTTGCTAAAAGAACACGATATCCTTTATTAGATAATGCTGTAGCTAATTGCGTTGCTACTGTCGTTTTACCAACGCCGCCTTTTCCCATTGTAAATAAGTATTGAACTTTACTATTTTCAATTTCATCTATTAATTTATTGAATTGCGGATGATCTTCAACAATAAAGTCATCATTTTCAATTAAGTTATCATCATTTAATAGATTAGTTAAACTTTCTATACCTTCTTCTTTCTGCTTTTTATATGGAACGTAGTAAACATGATTGTTATTTAACCATTCAGTAAAATGATTAATGTTTTTATCTTGTTCTGATTTCATTTGACTCGAAATTGAACCGTGACTTTCTTCTATATAGTTGTTAATGATTACTTTGAATTTAGAAATTGATAGTTGTTGTAATTCTTGTTGTGCTCTTTGAATTTCATATATAGAAGAGTGGCTAGGTTTCGTAACTAGCATCATGGTCGTATCGTCTTGGTTACGTAGTTTTTCAAGTGCTGAATTATATTTATCTCTATTTTCATTTAAACCCGCCAATTGACCTAAGCAAGAAGCGTCATTACTTGTTGTATTTAAATAATCTGTCCATGCAGAAGGTAATTCAAGCATTCTCAAGGTGTGACCTGTTGGAGCTGTATCAAATATAATGAAATCAAATTCTTCTTCTAAAGTTTTATCGGATAAAAAAATTGTAAATTCATTAAATGCTGCTACTTCAACTGTACACGAGCCACTTAACTGTTCTTTCATCTCAGAAAGCACATCTTCTGGTAGAATACCCTCATAAGGTTCTATAGATTGTGCTTTATAATCGTCTGCAGCAACAATCGGGTCAAAATTGGCTATAGAGAGATTAGGTATAGGTTGATATTTAGTTAATTTATTAGATAATTCCATTTGAAATACATCTTGTAAATTACTAGCTGGATCAGTACTTACTAAAGCTACTTTCTTTCCATTCTCTGCTAAGTTTAAAGCAATAAAACTTGATATCGTCGTTTTGCCTACGCCACCTTTACCAGTAAAAAACAAATATTTTGTTAACTCAATGTTATCTAAATTCAATTTATTTAAGTACTTAACAGCATCCATCTCCACCACAGCATCCTCCATTTCTCATTTGATTAACCGTAATAATTTCATCGGCTTCTTCTTGAGTAATATAAGCGCCCGTTTTAGCTATATTGCCTTCTATAAAAGTGATTGGTAAAACTTCATTACCTTTGTCTTGGATTAAACGAATAACTTCTTTATTTTGAATAAATTCATTCGGATTATTGTTCATATTATAACGTTGAACTTCTATTTGATTTTGTTTTAAATATTCATTGATTTGGTTCGTTTTTATTAATGTTTCATCCGGTTCTGGACCACATACGCCAGTAGAACAGCACATAGCTTCTTCGTATATTTCAATATTTAACATTATACTCACCTCATTAATTAATTTGCGATTATAGACTAACATCTATATAGATTGATGTCTATGTTTTTGATTGAGTTTTAAAATTTTACTAAATTTAATTCTTAATAATACAATTTATGAAAAATTATTTTAATATTTCTGTGAGAAATACCTAAGTTTATGCAAAATTATAGGTTTTTTCTTGCGATAATATATATATTGGTTTATATTTAATACATCAAGAAAAATTGATGTATTAAATGATATAAAACTACATTGACAATAAGAAAGTGTGATTGATTACGAGTAAACCATGTAAGTACTTTAACTTTTGGTTACTTTATTAGTTATTTAAATCTTGTTATCCTATCAAGAGAAATCAATTTAAAAGAAGCTACAATATTATATGTAGAAGGAGTTCTTTAAAGGTAATATTACTCAGTATGGCGAATCAACAAAAAATGACTATAAACAAGCAATTCAAGAATTGAAATAAAGATAATATAAACTCAATGAAATATTATAAAAAGGATGGTCTTTTATGGAAGTTATTAAAACAAAGACTGATATGAGTGAAGATCAACAGTTTGACTTTTATGAAAAGATGTTTAATGCACTTGCCGATAAAATCAGATTAAAAATACTAAATCAAATTAGCCAAAGCTCTAATAAATCATTATGTGTGTGTGATTTAGAAGGGTTATTAGATATAAAACAATCTAAACTTTCTTATCATTTAAAAAAATTAGTAGATGCAAATGTTCTTATTGCTGAAAAGCATGGCACATGGAATTATTATAAAATTAATGAGCAACAAATACAGGTTGTTTTAAATGAAGATACTTGTTGTAAGATACTTTAAGTATCTTTTTTAATATAATATTAATCAATATTTTTTGATATATTAATCAAAAAAAGTTGATTAATTAAATTTGGAGGAATTATATTAATGTTAGATTCAAGTATAGAATTCATAAAGACATTTTTAATGCTATTTTTTGAATTATTAGTACTATTCATAGTAGTGAGTTTTATTGTAAGTATAATCCAGCAAATAGTTTCAGAAGAGAAAATAAAACACTTTTTAAGTAAACCTAATCAAGTTATTAATTATATTTTGGGAATGATATTTGGTTCGATTACACCTTTTTGCTCTTGTTCAACAATTCCTATACTTGCAGGTTTATTAAATTCTAAAGTTCCATTTGGTCCTGCAGTGAGTTTCTTGATTGCATCGCCATTAATGAATCCATTAATGATATTTATGTTATGGAGTTTACTAAGTTGGAAAGTTGCTGTTATTTACTTTGTTGTACTAGCGATTTTTAGTATTTTAACGGGTCTAGTATTTTCAAAAATGAATTTAGCTAAAACTTACAAAGGTGTAAACGTTAAAGGAGATGGGTTTTTTGCTAATAAAACTGGATCTCGTGTTAAACATGCATTAAATGATGCTTGGGCATTCTTATATCCAATGCTTCCTTATTTATTTATTGGTGTGTTTATTGGTGCTTTTATATATGGATTTGTACCTGAAACGTTTATCACTAAATATGCAAGTGGAGATAGTAGTATATCCGTAATCATTGCATCAGTAGTAGGTATTCCTATGTATATTAGACCTGAAACTATGTTACCTATAGCCGGAGCATTAGCTTCAAAAGGAATGTCCTTGGGAACGGTTGTCTCATTAATAATAGGTGGTGCCGGTGCAAGTATTCCAGAAGTAGTATTATTATCTAAATTATTCAAAAAAGAGTTTGTAGTATCGTTTGTTATCGCCATTTTAGTTGTAGCTATTTCTACAGGTTTGATTGTGAACATCATTATTTAAAGGGGGTGAGTTGATGGGAATCAAAGATGTATTAAATAAAATGAAACCTCAGGATCAATCATGTTGTTCTGTGGAAATTGAAGAAAAAAAAGAGAAAAATGAAAAAGAACAGCAGGATAATAACAATTGTTGTAACAATTAATTTAGAAGTCTGTAAAATATATGCTTCTAATAAATAAAAGAACGACAAATTCCAATGTAATAGTATGGAATTTGTCGTTCTTTCGTTTCAGTTAAGGAAAATGATTTTGTTTATTTATTAATTATGAAAGTAAAATAAAATTTTAATTCCATCTTAAATGTATTATATATTCATTGTTTGGTAATATGTAGATGTTTAAGAAGTTGATTTATATAATGTTTACCAATTTATGATAAATAGAAAGATGTGAAAATATGAAACATTCAAGCAAAATAATAGTATTTGTAAGTTTCTTAATTTTAACGATTTTTATTGGAGGATGTGGTTTTATAAATAAAGAAGATAGCAAAGAAACGGAAATCAAACAAAACTTTAATAAAATGTTGAACGTGTATCCAACTAAAAATCTAGAGGATTTTTATGATAAAGAAGGTTTTCGAGATGAAGAATTTGATAAAGATGACAAAGGGACATGGATTATTAATTCTAAAATGATTGTTGAACCGAAAGGGGAAGATATGGAAGCAAGAGGGATGGTTTTACGTATAAATAGAAATACGAGAACAGCTAAAGGTGACTTTATTATAAAAAGAATAACAGAAAATAATAAAGGAATACCTGATGTTAAAGACAAAAAATATCCAGTAAAAATGGAAAACAATAAAATTATTCCAACAAAACAAATTAAAGATAAAAAATTAAAAAAAGAAATTGAGAACTTCAAATTTTTTGTACAATATGGAAATTTTAAAAACTTAAAAGATTATAAAGACGGAGATATATCATACAATCCTAATGTGCCAAGTTACTCAGCGCAATATCAATTGAACAATTATGATAATAATGTTAAACAACTAAGAAAAAGATATGATATTCCCACGAATAAAGCTCCTAAATTATTATTGAAAGGTACAGGAGATTTAAAAGGATCCTCTGTAGGTTATAAACATCTTGAATTTACTTTTGTAGAAAATAAAAAGGAAAATATTTATTTTACTGACAGTATAAACTTTAACCCGAGTAGGGAAAATTAAGTATGTATCAAACTGAATATAAAATATAACCAGGTAATATAACTAGCAACTATGAATAAACCAGCGCAGTATCCAAAATCAGTTCTGAAATTGAAAATGCAAATCATAAAAGAGATGAAAGCTGAAGAATAGCACTGCTAACACAAACAATGAGACACTACCACGCTTTCAGTAAAAATTTTAAAAGTTTAACTTAAGGCGATTGGGTAGTTAGTACAATCTTTGAATTGGATTCAATAAGTAATAATTTAAAGAATAATCTGGACTAATTAATTTAGAAGCATATCAAAGTGAAGCATTTTGTAAAAGTATAAATAAAGTAAAATCGGAAAGATGTGAGCCAATGCGTTATCTCAAGAAAGTAACGATATACATAAGTTTATTAATTTTAACGATTTTTATTGGAGGATGTGGTTTTATAAATAAAGAAGATAGCAAAGAAACGGAAATCAAACAAAACTTTAATAAAATGTTAGACGTGTATCCAACTAAAAATCTAGAAGACTTTTATGATAAAGAAGGTTTTCGAGATGAAGAATTTGATAAAAATGACAAAGGAACATGGATAGTTCATTCTGAAATGACCATTGAACCAAAAGGAAAGAGTATGGAAACTAGAGGAATGGTCTTGTATATCAACCGAAATACTAGAACAACCAAAGGGTATTATTTTATAAATGAAATTACAGATGATAGTAAAGGTAGACCAAAAGATGATGAAAAGAGATATCCTGTAAAAATGGAACACAATAAAATTATTCCAACGAATCCAATACCTAATGACAAACTAAAAAAAGAAATAGAAAACTTCAAATTTTTTGTACAATATGGAAATTTTAAAAACTTAAAAGATTATAAAGACGGAGATATATCATACAATCCTAATGTGCCAAGTTACTCAGCGCAATATCAATTGAACAATAATGATAATAATGTTAAACAACTAAGAAAAAGATATGATATTCCCACGAATCAAGCTCCTAAGTTATTGTTAAAAGGGGATGGCGACTTAAAAGGATCATCCGTAGGTTCTAAAAATTTAGAATTTACTTTTGTAGAAAATAAAGAAGAGAATATATTTTTTACAGATGCAGTACAATTCACTCCTAGCGAGGATGATGAATCATGAGTCAAACAGATTATCAAATAAAACTTGGTAATATAAAAGGTAATTCTGAATAAACTAGCTCAGTATCCAAAATCATTTCTGAAATTGAAAATGCGAATAATAATGGTTTGGAAAAATGTCAAAGGTCATTCGATGGATGGTTTTATGATTACACCTGGAAGTGACTAAAAAAATCAGTACTCTTAAGATGATTTTTTATATGGAAATTCATAAAGCATCCTTCATCACAAAGTGAAGGGTGCTATGTTTATTTATAAGTGTTATATTTAGAAATGACTTACTGCTCATTATCTACAAAGATTTGTACATTGAAAATATTGATTGTTTTAATAATAGGAGGTCATGTTGTTATTATGAGTCAGTTTAAGGACACATTATATAAACTATTTGAGCCAATGATGAAAATAGAGTTCTATCAAAATCTTTTGGTTAATCTTTTAATTATACTTGCTTATATCTTGATGGGTATGATTGTAATTGCGATATCAAGAAAGTTAGTTACTAAATTTTTCAACGTTAATGAAAAGAAAAAGAACCGTCATAAAATTAAGAGAAGTGAAACACTATCCACATTGATTCAAAATTTAATAAGTTATGTCGTATGGTTTATTGTCCTTACGTCAATACTTTCACGTTTCGGTATTAGTGTATCAGCAATTTTAGCAGGAGCTGGAGTTGTTGGTGTTGCCGTTGGTTTCGGAGCACAAACAATTGTAAAAGACATTATTACTGGTTTCTTTATCATATTTGAAGGACAGTTTGATGTGAGTGATTATGTTCAAATTAATGCATCTGGGGTAACAATTGCTGAAGGTACGGTTAAAACAATTGGTTTAAGATCAACGCGTATACAATCAGATACTGGAGAAATTTATACATTACCTAATGGTATGATTAGTGAAATAGTTAATTATTCTGCTACAGATGTTTCACCTATTGTGATGATACCGATTTCTCCAAATGAGAATTATAAAGTGATAGAAGAGAAATTATTAACATTTTTACCTACATTAAAGAATAAATATGACATATTTGTATCCGCACCAGATTTACTTGGTTTAGATAGTGTTGATGGCAATGAAATGGTGATTAAACTTTTAGCACATGTTAAGCCTGGAATGCATTTTCCAGGACAACGTTTACTTCGTAAAGAGGTCATACAATACTTTAGTGAAGAAGGCATTCATATTCCGAAACCAACACTTGTAAAACTTGATAAAGAATTGAATAAAAAAGAATAGTCTGTAGATTCATTTTTTATGTGAAAATTCATAAAGCATCCCTCATCGCAAAGTGAAGGATGCTTTATTTTTATTATGATCAGTCATGAGTGATAGTGATTTGAAAAACATTATTGAATAAAGTTGTTATAACGTCATCATGTAAGAAATTTCATAGACAGTATCTTGTATTGATACATTGTATACACACTATTCATTCTGACTTTAGTTATATTTAAACAAAAAGAATATTTAAAATGTTAAGTTATATATAAGTGTTTAAGAAAATTATGTTTTTAGTTATAATTTATACGAATATTATTATAAAGGAGAGGTTAAATGTTTGTTTCTCAATCTGATATTAAGAATGTAGCCGAAGAATATAACTGGCTGAAAAATGAAACACAAAAAACTAAAGAAGTAATAGAATCTAAAGGATTTCCATGTGTTTTTGGCGTACAAGGTCATAAGAAGCAAGTACATTTTTATTCAGCATTAAACTATCCTTATAATCCTAAAGATTTAGCTGAAGATATTACTGATTATTTGAAAGAGTTGGATAAAATGTCCCCAAAAGATAGAGGTGTTTCAGGATTACTAGTATTTTTTGAACCTATTGGTGAAATGAATATTCATGCTAAACAATTCATGGTCTGGAAAGTTCTTTCAAAAATGAAAAGTGAATACGGAGATCAAGAAGATAATGTGGATGACAATCCATTAGAAGATGGATATTCCTTTCTATTTAAAAATGAATTTTGGTTTATTAATTTTAGTTCAAATAGCTATAAAAATAGAAAATCACGGAATCTTGGAGCTTTTATAACATTAGCTATGCAGACTTTAAGTAGATCTGATGAATATTTTAATTCAAATATAAAAACTAAAGCTAAGGCACAAAAGACGGTAAGAAACCTTGCAGAAAAATATGATGGATGTCCAGTACATTCAGGTTTAGGTCCTGTGATTGGTTCAGGAAAATTTTCGCCAGCGAAATTATCATATTTTATTGGTGATACAAATGATGAAAAATCATATGAGCCGTGGAGATTCAAGGAATTTGTACCTAAAAGGATTTTTATAGATAATACGATATTTGAAAATAATTTAAAAGCAATTAGTGATTTTCAAAACTTATATATTTGGGGGAGTGTAGAGACTTTCTCAAAAAATACGAATATTGAATATATGAATAGCAACAACATACTGCTCACAAATAATGCCATAACGATAGATAAATTTAAAGAAAATATTAATATCGCAACATTTGATAAAAACTTGGCAGCTCAATATCATATTTTTAATATAGATTATTTCAATGACTTATTAGCTTTAAGGTATTAAAAATAATCATTTAATCAATGTATAGAAAAGAGGGCTAATATTGTACAAAAATATAATTTTTGATTTTGATGGGACAATAGCAGATTCAAAAAAATGTAGTTTGATTGCAACAAAGAAGGCTTTTTCTGATTATGGATTAGAAGAACCAAGTGATAGTCAAATTGAATATTATATGGGTATTCCTATAGAAAAATCATTTGATCTCATGAGTTCAGTAGAATTGAACGAAAAAGAACATAATGAATTGATATCACTATTTCGAAAAAAATATAAAGAAACTGAAAGTACATATTTAGAAATGTATGATAATATGTTAACTCAACTTGAGACGCTTCATCAAAAAGCGAAATTATTTGTGGTTTCTAGTAAAAAAACAGATGTATTAAAAAGAAACTTAAAGATTTTAAAGATAGAACATTTATTTTTAGAAGTGGTAGGATCAGATAAAGTTAAAGAATATAAACCATCTCCAGACGGCATTTTATATATAGTCAATAAGTATCATTTAAATAAAAATGAAACGATATATATCGGAGACGCTATATTTGATATGCAAATGGCGCATAATGCGGGGGTATCTTCATGTGCAGTTACATGGGGAAGTCATAGTGAGGAGAAATTAAAATTAGAACATCCTCATTTCATAATCACAAATGTTCATCAATTGAAATTTGAGGGATAGCTCATGTCGACGTATAAAATAATAACTATCATTGGATTTTTAACTATGTTTATTGTTGGAGTATCGGATTTAATCATTGTTGGAATGATAAGCGAAATGAGCAAAGAATTTCACATTAGCGTTTCTTTCATAGGTCAGTTAGTCACAATCTATGCTATTTCATTTTCTATACTTAGTCCGATACTGACGAGACTAACGAGAAATATCAATGATAAAAAGGTACTTGTATATAGTTTAGTGATTTTTATTTTACTGACATTAATTACTACTATTGTCAAAAATTATATTTCACTTTGTATCGTTAGAGTAATGCTAGCTGGTATCGCGTCATTAATTACTGTAAAGTTAATGTCAACAGGAGCGAATATGGTACCTATTGAAAGTAAATCTTCAGTTATTGCTAATATTTATGTTGGGTTTAGCGCTGCGAATATACTTGGAATTCCAATTGGAACATTAATTGCGTCTTATTATGATTGGAAAGTTCCATTTTATATTATAGCAACTATCACTTTTCTTTGCTTACTGAGTGTGATTTACTTTATACCAGTGAATATAAAGCATGATAAAAATTATACTAAGAAATATACGGTCACCAATTATAGAGGCACTGTTATGATGTTATGTTTTTTATTATTTATGATGATATCTAACAGTATTTTATACACATATTTAGAACCTTTAGTTAGAAGAAATGGACATGATATTTTTATTGTTAGTCTATGTTTGTTTGTATCAGGTATTGCTGGAGTTTTAGGGTCAAAATTAGGTAATACTTTATCAGAAAAAAAGGGATATTGTAAATCAGGTAATATGATTATATTGATATATGTGTTATCTATAATATTTATCCTGTTTATGGGACAAAATGTGATTGTTTTAACTTTATGTGTATTTACTTGGAATTTATTTCACTGGGGAACAAACCCTACAGTTCAATATGGTCTATTGAAATTTTTACGAGGAGATCCTAGCCAAATACTAAGCTATGATATTTCAGTTTTAAATTTAGGTATAGGGTTAGGTTCATTTGTTGGAGGAATTTTATTCTCTATAGATAATAGTTTTAATTTGTCAATAATTACTTCAATTTTATTAGCTATTTTATCATCGTTACTTTTAAAGGGTGCTAGTCATTCAGAAAATGAAAAACCATTCTAGACTAGATTTTTGACGGATAAACATAACGGTTTAAAATAATTGAAAATAGGATTTAGGAACGGTCAATTCAATTGTGTAGTACATTTTTAAATGATTGAGATTAGAACTTGAGACTAAATCATAGAAAAATAGCCAGTAAATGAGTTTATGATAGTTTCATTTACTGGCTTCCTTATTAATCATACTTCGTATCGTTAACTTTCTTTCTTAGAGGATAGCTTCAGCTTGTAGCCTTATTTTCTGTAGAACTTCACTACTTACGCGTGTTTATATATAATATGACTTTAAAAATTAAGGTTCTTTCACAGAATTTAATAAATAACAATAAACTAAATTAACAGGATGCCTAATTAGAATTTTTACTTAAACAATTTCATAGTTAGTGTTTGAAACAAAATCTTATAGATAGATGACAAAGTTATTTTATTGATATTATATATATAACCTTGAGACATATATAGGGAGGTTTTAAGTCCTACTACAACACAGAAGATTTCAATCAAAAATTCTACAAATAAAACAAGTAATTTTATCCTGTTTTCGTGGTTTTTTATCATTTTTTAGAGCGTAATTATTATTTATCATTTAAAAAATGATACTGGAGGAATGAAGATGACAAAACGCTTAATATTATTCGACTTTGATGAAACTTACTACAAACATCATACGCATCAAGCGGATATGCCTTATTTAAGAGAAATGGAAGGTTTATTACAGAATATAACTACTAAAAACAATGTCATTACGGCTATTTTAACAGGAAGTACTATAGAAAGCGTACTTCAAAAAAATGAGTAACGTTGGTATGTCATATAAACCTCAACATATTTTTTCAGATTTAAGTTCTAAAATGTTTACATGGAATAACTGCGAATATATTGAATCTGATGAATATAAAAACGAAGTGTTGACAGAACGTTTCTTATTGGAAGATATATTAGATATATTAAAACATGTTTCTTCTAAACATAAAGTAGCGTTTATACCACAAAGAACTTTTCGAGACAATGAAACATTGTACAATTTCTATCTCTATTCTTCGGGTGACATGCATTTAGATAAAACAATTTTAGAAGACCTCACTCAGTATTCTAAGACAAGGGACTATACGATGACATTTAATCGTTGTAATCCTTTAGCAGGTGATCCTGAAAATGCTTATGATATTAATTTTACTCCAAGAAATGCAGGCAAATTATATGCCACAAAATTTTTGATGAATAAATATGGTGTTCCAAAAGAATTGATTATTGGCTTTGGTGATAGTGGTAATGATGAAGGGTTTTTAAGTTATTTAGATCACGCAATGATTATGTCTAACAGTCAAGATGAGGAAATGAAGCGTAAATTTAAAAATACAAAATATCCTTATTACAAAGGTATTTATACACATGTACGCGAATTTATAGAATCTGATAATGTTTAAAATATGGAATTATTGAAATAGGAGAGGTGGCAAAAGTATAAGTTGAGATCATAAATAAGCTAATTCTTCTTTATTAATCGAACATCTTCTATATATTTAATGAATTTTCGATATATCTACTTTTCGAATTAATTTAGTCATTAAAATTGAAATATATACACTTTCTATAACAATCAAAAATAGGGAATAAGACAACACATTTTTCTTATTCCCTACCCAGGTATTACTGAGTTTAATTATTTACTTATTTTAATCAGTTTAGTTAATAATTACCGCCCTGTCCTTTTGCACGTGCTTCAACTTGTCCTCTTAAAAATTTCATATACTCATTAGATTCTTGAGCACTTTCGTGAATAGTAGCAGCTTCATCATCTGACATGCCTTCTGTATACACGTCTAGAAATTCATCATCTGACATATGTCTAGCATCTTCTGCTGTATATTTAGAGTGATGTGCTTCGCTAGTTGTACCACCAGCAGATGGTTGGAATTTCCCTTCTTTTGTAAAACGATCTAAAGTAGGCGTCATTTCATCCGTTGTAATCGTGCCATCTTTATTTACATCTGCTCTATCGATTTCATCTGCTAAAATTTGAGCTTCCTCATCATTGACGTTAAAAGCTTCTCTTAACTGCTTTGCTTTTTCACTAAGTGTTTTAGTTGATGTCCCATTTGATACTTCGTTTGTTTGGCTATTAACTTGATTTTGCATTTCACCTTGTGAAGTTGTATCTTCATGAGTGTTTTTATTGGAAGTCTGAGCCTCTTTTGAAGCTATATCAGTGTTCGATTTTGAATCTTTATAATGACTGTATTCCAATCCCCCCGCAAATCGTAGCATTACAATGAGAAAAACTAGAATCAGTCCTGTAAAAAACTTTTTCAATTAACTGCCCTCCAACTCTTTTATATTTTATTTATATTGTTTTATTAATTTATTTTTAAACACATTTCTACTGTTAATTTAAGGTATATAAATATTAGTTTAAGAAGTATAAAAGCATGTGTTATAAGTTCTTTTAAGTTTAGTTACTTCTAAATCTATAAATTTTTAAATATTGTGCAAATTATTTAGGTGATTAGTAGCAATTATAATTATTATAAATTAAAATAAATTTAATAACGGGAATTAACAATCAAGGGAACAATAATGTTTTTACAAATTTACGTTATCAAACTATGGATTTAGTAATCGTGTAAAACTGGTTGAAGTATGAACGACACATATAATCACAGCAGTGACAATTTCTAGATTTAAAGGAGAGAAACGAAATGAAAAAACATGTGTTAGCAATCGGAGCAATTACAGTAACAACATTACTTGCAGGATGCGATTTTGGAGATTTGATAGGACAGCATCAGACTGATAAGCAATCAGAAAATAGTAACACTCAAACCGAGCAAGCTTCAAATAATAAAAATTCAAATTCTAATAATGGTCATTCAAGTGATAACAATGAGTCTAGAGATAGAGTCGAGGATTTAACTCAATCGCAAAAAGTAGCATTAGCTATCAATGATCCCTCAGTTTCTCAATATGCCGTTAACGCAAGTGAATTAAGAAATCATTCATTTTATGCAAACTATAACGGTGGGGGCCAACGTAAAAGTATTCATACGTATCAGTTGGAAGCATTACCAACAAAAGTAGAAGGTGCGCCTAGTGATATGAAATTCTATACTGCAAAACCATCTAAAGGATCATTTGTGACGCTTATCGGTATTGGTAATCAAAAGGTATTAATTGCAGGCACACAAAGTTCAGGAACATATCAACAATATGCGCATTCGGAAGCAGCAAGAGAATTAGATTTACATGAACTATTAAATAAATACGGTAAAAGTTCAAATTATAAAGATATAGCAAATCAAATTGCGTTTACACAAAGTCAATCATCAAATTCAAGTGAATCTAACACGTCAGATGAAGGGACGTCTAACAGTGATAGTGATACATCTAATGATGATAAAGTTACACGTAGTAATGTGATAGATAAAGTTGAAGCGTATGAAGGTCACCCATTAGATACTGATACATATACATTTAAAGAACCCGAACAGAACGAAGACGGAGATTGGGGCTTTTCTATTTTAGATAAGGAAGGCAACCTCGAAGGTTCTTATATTGTGACATCTGATGGTGAAGTTACAAAATACGATGAAAACGGGGAAGAAATAGAGTAAAAGTATATTCAACTGTCGAAATTAAAAATTTAGAAAAAGAAAATTGATTTCCCAGGAAATTGACAACGTTAGCATATTAAAAGCTAGCGTTGTTTTTTGTTTGTTTAACATTAATTCTTCTTTGTATTTTTCAATTTTTATTTTCTAAGCACTTCAATTTTGATTGATGGATGGTCTGGAAAATATTCAAACACATATGGATTGAGCAAAGATTTTTAGTTTTATGACTTTTAAAGTTCAATGCCAATGATACAATTGGAATAAAGCAAAATTTTTAATAAAGTAATAAATGAAGAGGGGATAAGTTATTCAAATGAATCATTTTGGTAAGCTTCATAGTATATCATTAATATTAAATATTATGTTTTTAATACTCATGCCTAAAATCTATAGTTTTGATAATATTTATTTATCAATAATTTGGACTTTGTTAGGAATAGCAAATGCTGTCTACTTATTGATTAAGCAAAGACAAGAAAACACCATTAAACGCAAATGAATTAAAAAGAACTCATTTATTATGATGTGCACTCCAGAAGTTGGCCTAAAATCTATCTTTATGGGGTGTTTTTTATGATTGAATATGATAAATTTTATTTTAAAATTAAAGTTTTCAAGAATATTTAAATGGTTAAAAAACAAAGTAAGAATAAAAAATATCAAAGGCTTGCCTCCTAAAAAATTGTAGAAGACAAGCCTTTAAAATATTACACTAAATTATACTTCTTGTGGTTCAGTATAAATTTTTAGTGTTCTTTCTTTTTGTCTAAATCTTTTTTGATTTCATCGGGTGATTTAGATTCATTAGCCGGTTTAAGTAATTTAAATATTTTAACGTCTGCTGTAAGTCCACCTCCAAATTGATAATTGTTTTCAGGTGACGCAAATGCATCAAAATCATCTTTTTTATTGTTATTGATATAGCCTTCAATAACAGTGTCACCCATTGGTCCCTGTTTTAAACTTGTGAAATGGACTGATTTGATAGTATTAGGTTTTTTGGTGTTGTATTTTAGATAAAGCGTGATACGTTCTTGTTGCTCCTTGTAGTAGATTTCTTTTTGTTTTGCTTTTTCGTCATATTTCATTTTGAGATAGACACCTCCAAAAATGATTAATATGACACTAATAAAGATCAAAATTTTCTTTTTTGACATAGATATAGTTCACCGACTCCTAATTTGAGTTTACCGAATCAATAGCTTACATAATAAAATTGTTTATTTATTCACGATATTAGACGCACGTATTGAGAAATCAAATCATAAATATTAATAAAAATGATTTTCTACAATAGATGTTTATTTGATTTTGATAACGTCCTATTATGTTAACTCTAATAGCTTATTACAAAAATAAGATCTATAAAGTTATTATGTTCATTTTAAAATAGCCTCCGCGAGGTTGTTTTACTTGCTTAACTCTTTGTGTAACAGTTGCCATATGTATGCTCCTTTACGCTTATATTTTTAAGTTAAGTTTTGACCTCTGATTTTACTATAGGCATCATGTTTTTAGGTAAAGCTATATAGTAACAACCTATATTATCTCATACAATGTATTGGTTTATTAAAGACTTAAATATTTAGTCTAAGAGGTGTATTAAATACCTATTTTTGGATGTTTCATATATAACTTTTATAAAATATATATAATGATGTTTTTTGAACTATATTGATTAATGTAAAGATTTAATTTATATTAATGTTAATATTTATATTTTTAGAAAGGGGTCTTTAAATTGAAAAAAATTCTGGTGTTAAGTTTAACGGCATTTTTAGTTTTGGCTGGTTGTAATTCAGGTGATAAGACTGATACTAAAGATAAGAAAGAAGAAACAAAGCAAACTTCAAAGGCAAATAAAGAGAACAAAGAACAACATCATAAGCAAGAGAATGATAATAAGGCTTCAACTCAATTGTCAGAAAAAGAAAGGTTAGCATTAGCATTTTATGCGGATGGAGTAGAAAAATATATGTTAACTAAAAACGAAGTGTTGACAGGCGTGTATGATTATCAAAAAGGAAATGAAACAGAGAAGAAACAAATGGAACAATTGATGTTAGAAAAAGCTGATTCGATGAAAAATGCGCCAAAGGATATGAAATTTTATCAAGTTTATCCGTCTAAAGGACAGTTCGCTTCAATTGTTGGTGTAAATAAAAATAAAATATTTATAGGTAGTACGCAAGGCGCACTGATTGATTATCAAACATTATTAAATAATGGCAAGGAGTTAGATATTAGTCAATTGTATGAAGATAATAAAGACAATCGCTCATTGGAAGAAATGAAGAATAAAATAGGGATTGTTGATAGTGGAGCAGCTCAAAAAGCTGATGATCCTGATAAAAATTCTGCAAATACGATGGCACATATGAGAAGTCAAATTTATGAAAAAATAAGTGACTTTGATGGTAAGTTAGATAATAAAACTTATCTATGGGACAATATTAGAATCAATGACGATGGTAATTGGACAGTTCATTACCGTAATCATGATGGTGAAATTATGGGTACTTATAAGAGTGAGAAAAATAAAATTATTAAACTTGATCAAAATGGAAATAAAATTAAAGAACAACAAATGTCTAATTAAATGACAGGCGTTTAAAGCGTTTAGAAACGTGTTGTTTCTAAACGTTTTTCTATATAAAAATATAAATTGTGTATGAGATTTATGAAAATACATTTACAAGGAAATAGAATAAATAGAGATGATAAAGACATTTCTAATGTAAATATCGAGTCTCTCAGTGTTTATGTTGCAAGTTCAAATTGAGTTAGAAGGGTTGTTTAAACCTTGTTTAATGTCACGTTTAATATACTAAATGCTTGTAATTAAAATAAGCCAAGGTACATTCATTAACTGTACTTTGGCTCAACTTATGTTATATGCACTTTATATTCAACTTCACTTCTTTTTCTTATCAAAATACGGTACAACAAATATTACAAATAAAGCACATGCAATAGGTAACAAAGAACCTAAATTTTCCAATTCATTCACTCCTTATTTTATGTACAATATCAACACTATTATTCTTCAGAAATACTCTTAATTAATATTATTGCGCCAACAAATAACATACAGATACCGATAAAGAAACGTCCATTAACTATCGCAATCACACTCCCTAAAGATAACATTGTAGAAAATAAGTGGCGATGTGATTTTTGCATTTACGACACTCCTTCTGATACTCATAAGATAATTGTTGGCTTAAAGATTTTTAAAATCTATTTATATAAAGTGAGTATTTATAAAACTTTGCTATTTAATGTATTACATTTCTAATTTAACATTATATAGAATAAAACAATATTAAAAAAGTAATTTTATAGAAAGAGGAAATGATGAAATGAAAGAATTTAAAGTAATCATAGTTATTTTATCTTTAATTCCATTTGAATTTTTAGGAATTTTTACGGACTATCAAACAGGTTTATTACTAGGTTATTTTCCATTTGTAATTATATCGATACTAATAAGCTTTTCAATTTTTAAATCAGGGGTTAAAGGCAATATTAGTGTTGTCTTAGCAAGGTTAGTGGGGATATTGGTGTCTTGGATATGTGTCCATTTATTCATGGATGTTGATAAGACTTCCGGTTATTTTAAACCTTTTACCACAGATGTTTTTTCAATTATTTTAGCCGGCATTCATATTATAGTCATTACGCTAATTTGTTTAGTTATGTATAGCTTTTCTTATCGCAATAAGTAAGTTAAGAAAAATTAAGATTTCCTAGATGATGTGATAAAAAAATGAAATAGAATTAGCATTGAATTGTTGTTCAATCCTATTCTTCGAACACAACTGACTTTATTTACGGAATTTTTGTGTGGAATGGTCTTTGCTTGGACCTCGGCCTACTGATGAACCAAATTTGAAATAAGAATATTTAATTTTGTCACCAACTGACTATATGTTAAGAATCCTTTAGATATTTATTTGTGCTATAGTCCTTTCTTTATATATTTATTGATATAACTTTATTGATTTAATAGTTGTCTTTTCTGGAAGGAAGTTATATTTAATATTGATTGTAAGTCCTGCGGGTTTTTTATTAATATCTAAACGATAATAACCAATAGGCCCACCCCCTTGGTTATCTGACGCATTTTCGAAATCGGCTTTCTTTATAGTTTTTAAAAACTGATATGTCTGCTTATCTTTAGCAATCTTTTGAAGTTGCTTTGTGTCATGATGTTGTATGGATTGATTTAATTGGTGTTCACTTGAGTGAATCGCCCACATGTCGAAGAAGAAAAAGTTAATAACAACATAACTACAGGCTTGGATAAAGAGAATAGCAACTATAAAAATCAATCTTTTCATTGATATGCACCTTATTTTTAATGAAATATTTGCTTCTTATATTTAATTTATCATAATATTGTTCAGTTTAACTTGAAATTCACGATGTTCAATATATGTTCATCATTCTATATTTTGTATAAAAAGCATGGACTATATTTAACAGTTTGCTCATTTACTTTTCGTCCCACTATATGTTTAAGTGATCAGTCTAAAACTTATTTTTATGTCACTTTTGTAAATTGCTCGAGATTTACTACTACTAAATATTAAACAACCTCCCTCTGACTCAACAGGGGGAGGTTCATTTATTATACTTACCGCTCGCATGCTTATACTTCTGAGCGTGCATCCATACGTGCTTCAAAAGTATCGAGTAGTTCTCTTGCTTCGGCAATGGATTGGGTGTTCATTAATTGATGGCGGAGTTCGCTAGCGCCTCTAATGCCGCGTACGTAGATTTTGAAGAATCTGCGTAAACTTTTGAAGTGTCGGGCTTCATCTTTATCATATTTTTCAAATAAAGAGAGATGTAAGCGTAATAAACCTAATAATTCTTTGCTTGAATGTTCGCGTGGTTCCTTTTCAAATGCGAATGGGTTATGGAAGATCCCTCTACCAATCATAATGCCATCAATACCATATTTATTTGCGAGTTCTAGACCAGTTTGTCTATCGGGGATATCACCATTGATAGTTAATAGTGTATTTGGCGCAATTTCATCACGTAATGTCTTGATAGCTTCGATTAATTCCCAGTGTGCATCTACTTTACTCATCTCTTTACGGGTACGTAGATGAATGGATAAATTTGCGATATCTTGTTCGAAGACGTGTTTTAACCAGTCTCGCCATTCATCGATATCGTAATAACCTAAACGTGTTTTTACACTGACCGGTAGACCACCCGCTTTAGAAGCTTGAATGATTTCGGCTGCCGTTTCAGGTCGTAGAATTAAGCCGGAACCTTTACCTTTTTTCGCAACATTTGCGACAGGACAACCCATATTTAAATCTATACCTTTAAAGCCCATTTCTGCTAAGCCGATACTCATTTCTCGGAATTGTTCTGGTTTATCGCCCCAGATATGCGCTACCATTGGCTGTTCGTCGTCACTAAAAGTTAAGCGTCCGCGCACACTATGAATACCTTCAGGGTGGCAGTAACTCTCAGTATTGGTAAATTCAGTAAAAAATACATCTGGTCTCGCTGCTTCACTGACAACATGCCGAAAGACAATATCTGTCACGTCTTCCATAGGTGCCAGAATAAAAAACGGACGTGGCAATGTACTCCAAAAATTTTCTTTCATGATTTATTTAAACCTTCTTTATAATAATAATCTCGAATTTTTACGCATGATGATATTACCATAAAACTCACATAGCTGACTACAACTTTTAAATAAATGATTAGTGAGCCTTTTGCGCTTATTTGTTTAATATATGTTTAAAGTGGTAAAGTCTATATATGTACTATTTTAATATATAAATTTAGAAAGGAACATGTACATGAGTGAAGCAAATCATAAAAACATCGTTGTTGTAGGTGCAGGAATTATTGGTACGTCAGTAGCGACAATGCTTTCAAAAGTAAGTCCTAACTGGCATATCGATATGTTTGAAAGACTAGAAGGCGCTGGTATTGAAAGTTCAAATGAAAATAATAATGCTGGTACAGGCCATGCGGCATTATGTGAATTAAACTATACAGTTGAACAAGATGATGGTTCAATTGATGCATCTAAAGCGCAAGAAATTAATGAGCAATTCGAATTATCTAGACAATTCTGGGGTAATTTAGTTAAAAATGGTGATATTTCTAATCCTGAAGAATTTATCCAACCATTACCTCATATCAGTTTCGTTATGGGACCAACAAACGTTAACTTTTTAAGAAAACGTTATGAAACACTTAGAACAATTCCAATGTTCGATAATATTGAATATACAGAAGACATGGAAACAATGAGAAAATGGATGCCATTAATGATGGAAAACCGTGAGCCAGGACATCAAATGGCAGCAAGTAAAATTGATGAAGGTACAGATGTGAACTATGGTGCGTTAACGCGTAAGCTAGCACATTACTTAGAACAAAAATCTAACGTTTCATTAAAATACAATCATGATGTTGTAGATTTAACACAAAGAGAAGATGGCAAATGGGAAGTTGTCGTTGAAAATAGAGAAACTAAAGAAAAAATAACTAAAATAGCAGATAAAGTGTTTATTGGTGCTGGCGGTCACTCTATTCCGTTATTACAAAAATCTGGCGTTAAACAAAGAGAACACCTAGGTGGTTTCCCAATCAGTGGTCAATTCTTAAGATGTACAAACCCAGATATTATTAAACAACATGCGGCTAAAGTTTACAGTAAAGAACCTCAAGGTAAGCCACCAATGACTGTACCACACCTTGATACACGTTATATCAATGGTAAACAAACATTATTATTTGGTCCATATGCGAATATCGGCCCTAAATTCTTGAAATTCGGTTCAAATTTAGACTTATTCGAATCAATCAAACCATATAACATTACTACAATGTTGGCTTCAGCAGTTAAAAATGTACCTTTAATTAAATATTCAATTGATCAAATGATCAAAACTAAAGAAGGTTGTATGAACTATTTAAGAACATTTATTCCTGATGCTAAAGATGAAGATTGGGAACTTTACACTGCTGGTAAACGCGTTCAAGTGATTAAAGATAGTGAACAACACGGTAAAGGTTTCGTAGTATTTGGTACTGAAGTTGTCAATTCAGACGACAATTCTATGATTGCATTATTAGGTGAATCTCCAGGGGCTTCAACATCATTATCAGTTGTATTAGAAGTTTTAGAGAAAAACTTTGCTGATGACAAAGAAGCATGGGAACCTGTTGTTAAAGAAATGGTACCAACATACGGTCGTTCATTAATCAATGACGAAAAATTAATGAGAGAAACACGTCGTGAAACTTCTAAAAACTTACATTTAAATAGATAAGTATTTTAAAAATAGAATGATATGTCACGAAATAACGACATGATGTGTGCACCCCGTAGCATTAGGTAGAAAGTCTAATGTTACGGGGTGTTTTTTATAGGAAATAGGAAGGAGGTGCGATTTAATTGAATAAGGGAGATATGTGCGATAGTGAGGTATAAAGACAAAATGTGAACAAGTTGAGTGAATACTAAAAACGGATACTATACTTGATTCTATAAAAAGTAAAAGAAGAGGTGTTTAAAAGTATAAGATCGTTGTTATGTCGAAATATGTTTGATTATTCTATTTGTAAGTATTATGTCGGTGTTGTGGAGGATGAAATTTATTATTTCAGCGAACGATATATTGAAAAGTTATTTTTGATCAAGATAGATTTCAAGATTTATATTAGGAAAAAATAATGTAGATTATAAAATTTAACAAAGTACAGTGACAAAAGAAGATGATTTTGGTGAAGTCATAGATAAGAAAATGAGATTGTTAAAACACTTCGGAGCACACTTCATTATAAAGTGAAGGTGTTCTAAATTTATGTTTGCTCATCTTTCACACTGTAAATTAAAACTGTTTATAACTTACATGTGTCTTAAATTAAAACAAACGAAATTACCTAACCCATGTGTTCGGCTATATAGTGTAAAGGTTGCGTGACGAAGTGCGAGCTAATAAAGGTAAGTGTGAGGGTTGTCTGACGTAAGACATACAGCGCTCTAAAAATAGCTCACCTATCTCTACCATTAATAGAACAGTTTGCAAATAGTAATTCTAAAACTTATCACTGGCATATCTACGTTTTTGTATTAAAAACCTACAATCACCTACGTTTAAATAGCGTATTTTTCAAAATGTTGCTTTAAAGATGTGCGTTCTGAGTCGTGTGATTATAGGCTTTTTATTTTATATATTCATTAAATTCTCTTCTTGACGAATACGTGCAATCAAGAAATAAGCATATGGAACTAATAAGAGTGCTGTGTATGTAGCATGTGTTAGTAGCAATACACCGATTAATTCTGGAATGATATTTAAAAAATAATTTGGATGTTTTGTTACTTTATATAATCCTGATTTGATAATAGGGTGATTTGGCAGTATAAATAATTTCAATGTCCAAATGCGCCCTAGTGTCTTTATGACTATAAATAACATGATATAAGCGACGATCAATATGATTAAGCCAATGCCGTTAAGTAGACTAAATGTATCCTTATGAATAAATGTTTCTATAGCTGCACTCATGTAAATGAATACATGCGTAATGGCTAGATATTTTGAATTTTTCACACCATATTCCACAGCGCCCTCTACCTTTAGCTGTTTTGCGTGTTGCATAGATATCTTTAAGCTGATGAGTCGAATACAGAAAAAGATAAATAAAATAGTTAAAATCATGATGTCCTCCATTGTTTGTTATATATATTCTTTTGCTCGTACAATACAAAGTATTTTATAGAGAAAATGTTTCAAATGCCATTAACTATTTATTAACTTTAGCACCAACTCATAACTCTTCTAACACCTCACATATTAAGTTCAGTTTTTCGGATAACCTAATAATTTTAAGGCATATCAAATAAAAAGTTCTAGTTTTATTGTTTAACAAAATCTTAATATCATCAAAAGCTTTGTAAGGTTGATAACATGTCATTCTCTACAAGTATAGACATTTTGTGTTAGTGAATATGATGGTTCGAAACAAAAATATATTTTAAAAACCATGCATTTATAATGCAGAGATTTGATATAATATAATTATTATTTATAAATGCTAATGTATGCTATGAAATAATATAGTTAAAAAATTAAATGCACGAAAATATAGATAGTTTGTAGCGTTGTCATAATGTTGAGCATTGTAACTAGAATCAATAATTCATCTGACTAATAGTTTTACAAGTTTCAAATATAGACGAAGTGTACTGAAGCAATACAAAATACGAAAGGTATTGAGTTAAACATGAGGAATAAAAAAATATGGATATTTAATGCAACTAATGACTTTGTAGGTAATCCTAAATGGTTGTTCATATATGTGAATAAATATAGAAAAGATATCGATGCATATTGGATGTGTGATAATGTTCAAGTGGTAAATTACGTTAAAAGTTTAGGATTCAATGCTGAATTATTTCATTCCAAAAAAGCAGAAAAGATTAAAAGCATGGCAGGTGTATTTGTCGTACATCAAGTGAAAGAACATATCCCTGTAAAATTTGAAAATGAAGTCGTCATACTAAATCTATGGCATGGGGTCGGTATCAAACCTATAGAGCGATTTGTTGACTCGCCAGGAATTAGATATCGTACATATAAAAAATATATCAAGTATAATGAGATGTACCATAATAACCAATTATTTTTGGTCACTTCACCACTTATGGAACAACATTTTACAAAAATGCTTAATTTAGATGAAGATCAAATCATCCGAGCAGGTTATCCAGCAAATATGTTTAATAAAGCTGAATTTAGATCTTTTGATCATTCTATTAAGCGGCATAAAGGTTTAAATGCTGAAACTAAAGTAGTCTTATATGCTCCTACTTTCAGAGATTATAAGATGAATAATTTTTTTGGTGAAGCTATACCTGATATGGCAAAGCTTCTTAAAACTTTAAAGAAAAATAATATTTTGCTAATTATAAAATTACATTACTTAGTTAAAAATGATGTGAATTTCACAACTGCCAAAAAAATGTATGAGAACCATCCAAATATTTTGTTTTGGGATAATAAGAAAGACATTTATGAAATATTCGACCAAATAGATTTAGGAATCCTAGATTACTCATCTATTTATTACGATATGTTAGCTTCAGGAGTTAAAAAGTTCATTAGATATATTTATGATTATGATAAATATATGGAAAACAGAACTTTAGTATATGATTACAAAGAAAAAACTTCAGGTGTGATTGTTTCAAGTTTTGATGAATTATTAAAAGCTCTAGATCAAATTGATGCTATAGAAATTAACGAAAAGAAAAGTAAGGAAATTATAAATGAATTTTGGCAATATGACCAGGACGATAAAAATGGTTTTGAAAAAATTATAGATACAACTTTAAAATTTAGTATTAAAAGGAAACAATTACCTAAGTTATATAGCTTTGATATATTTGATACGTTGATACAAAGAAAAACATTAAGACCAGATGGTATTTTCTATTATGTTAAAGATAAGTTATTAAGAATAAGTACTGATATACCGATATATGTAATACAAAATTATCCACGTATTAGAATCCAAGCAGAAAACTATGTTAGAGATTATTATAAAAAGTCTGAATTTATTCGTGATGAAAAAAGAATCGAAATAAGATTTATAGATATCATTAACAGAATTAAAAATATTCACGAGCTCACAGATGATCAGGCGCAACTTCTATATAATTTAGAAATTGAAGCGGAAATAGCAAATGTAGAAGCAAAAAAGGATAAAATTAAAGTGCTTCATAACTTATTAGACAGTTATCAAGACGTCATTCTAATAAGTGATATGTATTTGCCTAAAGAAGTTATCTTAGAAATGTTATATCAAGTAGACCCTAGATTAACTGAATTACCTCTTTATCTATCAAGTGATATAGGTAATCAAAAATCAACCAGTACACTATATTTAGATGTGTTTGAAGATTTAAAGTACAATTATTCAGAATGGATTCATTATGGGGATAATAAGCATGCAGATTTTAATGTTCCTAAAAAGTTAAATATCAAACCTATTTATCATACAATAACTAAATTTAATGGGTATGAAAATAAAATTTTAAATAGGAATAAGAACTATGATACATTCTTACTTACAACACAAATAGCAAGATTTCGTGAAAATGATAAAAGTAGATTAAATTACTATGTATACAGTTATATAAGTAGTTATTTCATACCATACGTGAGCTGGTCTATTAAAAAAGCAATTAAAGAAAATATTAAGACGCTTTATTTTATATCAAGAGACGGTGAGTTACTTAAAAAAATTGCTGATGAAATAATATCAGTGAAAGGATACAATATCAAAACTAAGTATATATATGGGTCTCGTAAAGCCTGGAGAATTCCTTCGTTTATTAATGAAGTGGACGAAGAGTTCTTTTCGCCTTTTGGTAACTTTACAGGGTTAACGAACTTTGATAGTACCTTACGTGCGTTGTATATCAGTGAACAAGAATTTGACGAGATATTTCCACAGTTAAAACATATTAAAGGATGTTCTGAATTCACAAAAAGTACAAAAGAATTAATTAGAGTTTCTGCTCAAAATAATAATAAATACAAAAATTTATTACTAAAAAAAGCTCATGAAGAACGTAAAATTGTGAATGATTATTTAATTCAAGAAATTGATTTCTGTGAAAAATTTGCTTTCGTCGAATATTGGGGAAGAGGTTACACGCAAGATTGCTTAGATCGACTCTTAAATAACATTAGCGATCAAACAATTAATACGATATTCTTCTATGCAAGAAGTATTTATCAAACAGTAGGAACATCAATCAGATATAACTATACTAGTAAAATGACATCATTAATATTTATTGAATCAATATTTGCCAATATGCCATATCAAAGCATTCCGGGATATCGTAGAAATAACAACATAGTTGAACCAGTGATAAATTTTAAAAATTATAATAAACAATTATATGACGCAATGGACAAAATATTGCCACTATTCATACAAGAATTTTTTAATAAAAAATATATAGATGAAGATGAAGTTGAACGTAATTTCTATGATTTTGGTGTTGAGTATTTTAAAAATAATCCTGAAGATGACTTTATCGTTGAATTCTTTGCACCACTCAAAGATTCAGTCATATTGTACGAACCTGAAATAGAATATGCACCTGCCATTAGCTATAAAATGGCTTCTCAAAAGTTGTTAGGAAAAAAAGTCCCGTTAAAAACTAAAAATAAAAGAATGTCATTAAAAAGATCGCCAATAGGAGTTCAAAAAGCATATCAATTTCATATTAAATATTTAAAAAACAGAAAATCAAAAATTATACGACAACTTCTGAATAATAGAGTGATTAAGGCTATTATGAAGTTAAAAACTATTTTAAAATAATGAATTAATTTTAATAGTTTCATTGGATAGCAATAATTGCAGACTTTTAAGTCTGCTTTTTAAATATATACGACGTATTAATAGCGTGAACATCATAACAATGAGTTTTATTGTTGTGTTAGCGAGACTATAGATATTTCGTCATTTTCGAAGTTATGATAAGTTGATTTAAAATATCAAAATATATTTGAAAAGTTTTATATTTAAAGTATAAGAATGATATTTCTTTAGGATATATAAGTCGCTCTATTCAGGACCTAAATAAATATGTAAAATAAATGTTGTGTTATGTATATTTTTAAATAAAAAAGGATGAATAAAATGAAATTTAAAAAATTATTTATAACAGCATTAGTAACAACTGTTCTAGTACCATCATTGATGATTTTAGATACACAGCATGAGGCAAAAGCAGTAGGAAATTATTATTACAATGGCATGGAAGATCATAATGCGAGTGCTGCATATCATAAAGCGAAGAAAGTTGATAGTAGTCAAATAGTCATCAAACGTTATAACTATGCGCATAAAAATAAATATAAAGCAGTAGGAAGAGTATCGAACATGGATGGCTGGAAAGGTCCGGGCAAAGATAGTATGGGAACAGGATTTATGGTAGGCAATCATACGTTTGTAACCAACGCACATGTTGTAGATAAGAAAAATGGTCAAAGAACGAGTCCAAGTAAAATAAAATTTCAATTAAACAGGGACGGTAAAAAGATTCCATATCAATTCCATGCTATAAAGATATATAAAGTTCCTTCATATGATATGGTGGTCGTTGAAACTAAAGAAAATATGGCTCAAAAAGCTAATGTGCAACCACTTAAACTTGCAACTAATCAACAAATTAAGCGTTTAAAATTTAACAAGAAGTTATATTCTTTAGGATATCCAGTGATGAACGGAAACAATACATATGCATACTGGAATAAGTTACGTTTTTTACAAGAAGCATCGAATCAATCAGAGCTCATGACAAAAGATAAATTTAGAGCTGGTGATTCAGGATCTCCTATGGTAGATAGCCAGTACGTTGTTTATGGGGTCCGTACGTATGGATATAATTTAAGAGGTAGTTCTAATCATCCTTATGCCAAACAAGAAGTTGCAGGTGGAGAATCATTATATGGTAATCCGAGAGTTTTTATTCTTAAGCATAATAAGTAATACTACTCAAGTTATGTCTACAATGTATTCTAGAATTGTTGAAACCCCCTTATTAATTGTACGCTAATATATAAAATTAAAGTATAAATTAAAATTACGTATAATGAACGGTTGAGTTATTTACGAAATTTTAAAATTGAGTTTAATTTGTATTAAACAAGCAATGATACTCTATAGATAACTTAATTGGGAGGAGGGAATACGACGTGGAACACGTTTCTAAATTAGGCGAAGCGATTGTGGATACAGTAACAGCAGCACAAGCAGAAGATGATGCTGAATTGGCAAAAAGCATCGTTAACATCGTAGCGAATGCAGGTGGCATCATTCAAGATATTGCTCACGCATTTGGTTATTAATATTGATACGCATATGAATGATTTTATTTATAATCATCTGGGACATCAATGATTGTCTCAGATGTATTTTTTTGCAATAATCGCCATTGCTAGAGTGAATCTTCTAATTATCCTCTTATACAAATTAGTTCTATCCTTATTTTGTAACAATGAATTCAAAATTTATGTTTATCTTCACATCTAAAATATGCAACACGTACCATTTCTCGAAATTCTTTTACTTTCCTCATTTAATCACACACTTTATCTACTTCACCCACTTATTGTTATCACTTGCAACCTTCATACTCTAAATGTAAACTTTAAAATGTAATAAGTTTACATTAAAGATAGGTGACATGATAAACATGAACATATTTATAACTGGAACGAATACTGACATCGGTAAAACGTATGTTACTAAATATCTCTATAAGGCATTAAAAACGAGGGGATATCGGGTATGTATTTTCAAACCTTTTCAAACTGAAGAAATCGGTGGAGGTAGATACCCAGATTTAGAGATTTATAAAAACGAATGCGATTTAGACTATGACGTCACGTCACTTTACACATTCAAAGACCCAGTTTCACCACATTTAGCATTTAAAATTGAAAGGCATCAGCAATTGAACCATCAAACAATGATAGACAAACTCGAATCACTAGAAGCACAATTCGATATGATTCTCATTGAAGGTGCAGGTGGTATTGCAGTGCCTATCTATGAATACAGTGACCATTTTTATATGACAACAGATTTAATTAAAGACACATCGGATTTCATTGTGAGCGTCTTACCTTCAAAATTAGGTGCGATTAATGATGCCATCGTTCATCAGAAATATATTGATCATCATGAACTCCCCCCGAATGTGTTAATCATGAATAACTATACTGATAGCGCTATTGAACAGGATAATTTACATACCATTGAAAAATTAACACATAAGTCTGTTTATACGTTAGGTCATCAAGCGACTCAAGAAAGCTTTTCCGAAGCATTTATACAACGAATGATAGGAGGATCCAATGACTAATACACGAGAGTTAAATCATAAAGATGCACAGTATGTATGGCACCCATTCACACAGATGGGAGTCTATGCTAAAAATGACAATATTATTATTGAAAAAGGTCGCGGAAGTTATTTATACGATACTGAAGGCAATAAATATTTAGATGGTTATGCGTCATTGTGGGTCAATGTGCACGGGCATCAACATAAAAAGTTAAATCAAGCCATTCATAAACAACTTGATAAGATTGCCCATTCTACGCTATTAGGTTCGTCTAATATTCCATCGATTGAGCTTGCCGAGCAGTTAGTCAAATTAACACCAGATCAATTACAAAAAGTGTTTTACTCCGATACGGGGAGTGCGTCGGTAGAGATTGCTATTAAGATGGCTTATCAATATTGGAAGAATATCGATGCTAAACGATATGCGAAGAAGAATAAATTTCTTACATTACATCATGGATATCATGGAGATACTATAGGTTCTGTTAGCGTTGGTGGTATCGATAGTTTCCACAAAATTTTTAAAGACCTTATTTTTGAAAATATACAGATAGAAACACCGTGTTTATATAAAAGTAAGTACCGCAATGAAGCGGAAATGCTTAATTCAATACTGAATCAAATTGAAGATATATTATCTGAGAAAAATGATGAAATAGTAGGATTTATTTTAGAGCCACTTATACAAGGTGCAACAGGTTTATTTGTTCATCCACATGGATTTTTGAAAGCTGTAGAACAGTTATGTAGAAAATACGATGTGTTACTGATTTGTGATGAAGTAGCTGTTGGTTTCGGGCGTACGGGAGAAATGTTTGCCTGTAACCATGAAGATGTACAACCAGATATTATGTGTCTGGGTAAGGCAATTACAGGCGGTTATTTACCGTTAGCGGCAACTTTAACATCTCAAAAGATATATGATGCTTTTTTAAGTCAGAGTCATGGTAAGAATACGTTTTTCCACGGTCATACATATACAGGTAATCAGTTAGTTTGTTCCGTAGCACTTGAGAATATTAATCTTTTTAAAAAGAAGCATCTGATTGGGCACATTCAAAAGACATCTCAAACATTAAAGCAACGCCTAGAGGCACTTCAACCTCATAAAAATATTGGAGATATTAGAGGGCGGGGATTAATGTATGGTGTGGAATTAGTTGAAAACAAATCAACGCAGACACCACTCGATATTCCTACTGTAGAACTGATTATACGTCGATGTAAAGAGAATGGATTGATGATTCGGAATTTGGAAAATGTCATCACTTTTGTACCTATTTTAAGTATGTCTAATAAAGAAATTAAAAAAATGGTTAAAATTTTCGACAAAGCCTTACATCAAACATTAAGTAAGAAGTAAGAGGGTATTTATGGACATTAAAGCACAGTTAAAACAGATACAAGATAAAGGTTTATATAGAGCGCTTCAACCGATTCAGTCCGTAGAAAAACAATATATTTATATCAATGACCAATCTTATATTAATTTTACTTCGAACGATTATCTCGGTATAGGACAACTTGAATATCAACCTCAAAATTTCTTAGATTTTATAAAGACATATAGTATCCATCTATCAAGTTCTAGATTAGTGAGTGGCAATTCAGTTGTTTATCAGCAATTAGAACAGGCAATCAGCGAGTATTTTAATTTTGAAGACGCCTTAATTTTTAATAGTGGTTACGATGCGAATTTAGCGGTATTTAATATTTTTAAAAATAATAATGTCGTTATCTTTTCGGATCAACAGAATCACGCCAGTATAATAGACGGTATTAAATTAAGTGGTCTATCAAAAGTGATTTATCAACATTTAAACTATGATGACCTGGAAAGTCATTTAGCGCGGGACTCGCATCCAGATGTTCAAAAAGTGATTGTCTCTGATAGTGTGTTTTCTACTAATGGTGCTAAAGCAGATATTAATAGGCTAGTTAATCTCAAGCAACGTTACAATGCGATTTTAATTATTGACGCATCTCATAGTTTAGGATTAAATCTCTTTGAGTGTCATGCAGACATTGACATAGTTACCTCAAGTTTATCTAAAGCGTGGGGAGCCCATGGTGGCTTGATACTAAGTTCAAAAGATATAAAAGATTTAATTATTAATAAAGGTCGTTCGCTTATCTACTCGAGTAGTTTACCTAGCTATCATTTGTATTTTATTCAAGTGAGCTTACAACATGTGATTGAAGATACATACAGACGCGAGAAGTTGAATGCACTTAGTGAATATTTTAATCACCAATTTATGGAATTATTTCCCAATCAACCATTATCTAATACACCCATCAAAAATATCGTTTGTGATAGTTTGGTTTCAGCACAAGCACAATACGACATGTTATTTGAACATGGTATATTTGTCAGTTATTTAAGGTATCCAACAGTGTCACAGCCAACATTAAGAATTTCATTATCCTATTTTCATGACACAGATGATATTGATCGACTTTTCAATGTAATGAAACAATACGATGAAGGTGATAGCTATGTATAGTATAAAAATGCGTGCAAGCCATGAAGATATTCATATTAGCGGTGCTGAAACAATGTGTGAATTTGAAGATTTAGAAAATTATTTAAAAAAATATTTTAATAAAGCCTTTAATCATGAAAATGGAAATATAGATTTCTTAAATTTGAAAATTGAAAAGGTTAAGGCACCGATTCAAACGTTAGTAGCATTACCAGTGGTTGAAAATTTAAACGATACATTAACACAATTAGCGAAACAAACAGATGTTTCTGAATATGCGCTAAACAAAGGGTTAGAATATATAAAGAATGATATTACTTATACTGGAGCCATTATTCTATCTGCACAAACCGGACAACGACTTGATAGCACTGAACAACGAGGTATCAGGGTAACTCATTTAGCATTTAAAACATGCAAACGTAATGGAGAAATATCAGAAAGAGTAAAAGATGCACGTGCACTTGCAACTTGTATCAATGCATTTGAAGGTGTAAAGGCAGAACTATGTGTATCAGACGATTTGCATTACACGACTGGATATTATGCGTCGCCTAAGTTAGGATATCGTAGAATCTTTAATATTAAAGAAAAAGGTACGCGTCACGGAGGAAGAATTATCTTCGTAGACGAAGGGATAAATTTAAATGCATATGTTTCCTTTTTAGAAACAGTACCTAAAGAAATCATAGAAAAATAAGGAATAATGCTCAAAAGCTGGACGAAACGTCCTTCTTTTGGGCTTTTTTTATGTCTAACAATTTAAAAATACGTTCAAAACTTTTTGCGTATACATTAAATTATTGATATATTTTCTCTTAAAATGCATTAAATGTTATTTTTAGAAAATAATATCTTATATTTTAATATGACGATATTAATATTTGGGGAAATCAGATATATGAAATATTAAATTGATGTATATTTGAAAACATATAATAAATTCAATATAATGTATGAACGATACATTAAAATAACACTAAGTAATTTTTTGGGGTGATTTTAAAAAATGAAAAATAAACAAGGATTTCTTCCTAATTTACTTAATAAATATGGTATTAGGAAGCTCTCAGCTGGTACAGCATCCTTACTAATAGGCGCAACGCTAGTGTTTGGTATTAATGGACAAGTTAAAGCAGCTGAAACGGACAATACCTTCTCTCAAAATGAAGATAATAAAACAAACGATAGCAAATCGAGTGATGAAGAACTGGTTAAATCAGAAGATGATCAAATTAGTAACACATCAGCAGATACGACTTTAGAATCAGAATTTGAACAAAATAACAATCCATCTTCTATTGAAGAATCAACTAATCGGAATGATGAAGATACGCTTAGTCAAAGAACATCGACTGAAACTGAAACGGATACCCACGTTAAATCTGCAGACAACCAGACAACCAATGAAACCACTAACAAAAATGATGACAACGCAACGACAAATCATACAGAAAGTACTTCAGACGAATCAACGTACCAATCAGATGATTTAAATACAACTCAACACGATAACTCCAATACTAATCAAGATACGCAATCAACATTAAATCCTACTTCTAAAGAATCTTCCAACAAGGACGAAGCTACGAGTTCCACACCAAAAGAATCTACTAATATTGAAAAGACTAGCTTATCAAACGATACAAATCATCAAACCACTGACGAAGTAAACCATTCAGATAGCAATAATATGACGAATAGTACTCCAAATGACATAGAAAATGAACTAGATACAACACAGTTAACAAGTCATGATGAGAGTCCTTCACCACAAAGTGATAATTTCACTGGTTTTACCAATTTAATGGCGACACCGCTTAATTTAAGAAATGATAATTCAAGAATTAATTTGCTTGCTGCTACTGAGGACACAAAACCTAAAACGTATACAAAACCTAATAATTCCGAGTATTCATATTTATTAAATGACCTTGGTTATGATGCGACAACTGTTAAAGAAAATAGTAATTTACGTCACGCTGGTATTTCACAGTCACAAGATAACACTGGAAGTGTCATTAAATTAAATTTAACTAAATGGCTCTCTCTTCAAAGTAACTTTGTGAATGGTGGTAAAGTTAATTTATCATTTGCTCAAAGTGATTTCTACACTCAAATTGAGTCAATCACTTTAAGTGGTGTGAAAATGGATACTACTAATAATGGTCAAAATTGGAGCGCACCTATAAATGGAAGTACTGTTAATAGTGGGGAAATCGGTTCAGTGACAAATCATGAAATTCTCATCACATTAAAGAATTCACAAACATTATCTAGCTTAGGCTATTCAAATAATAGACCTGTGTATTTAACACATACTTGGACAACTAATGATGGCGCCATCGCAGAAGAGAGTATACAAGTCGCCTCTATCACACCAACGCTTGATAGTAAAGCACCAAATACAACTCAAAAATCAGGTTTTACAGCTGGCAGAGTGATTAATAAAATCAAATATGATAGTTCTCAAAAGAGTATAAAATCAGTACATACATTTAAACCAAATGAGAACTTTTTACAAACTGATTATAGAGCAGTACTTTATGTTAAAGAACAAGTGAATAAAGAACTGATACCGTATATAGACCCTAATTCAGTGAAATTATATGTTTCGGACCCAGATGGAAAACCTATTAGCCAAGATCGTTACGTGAATGGGTCGATTGATAATGATGGATTATTTGATAGTAGTAAGATTAATGAAATTTCTATTAAGAATAACAATACGTCAGATCAACTTAGTAATGCTAGAACTAGTTTAGATAAGAATGTGTTTTTTGGGACGCTCGGTCAATCTAGAAGCTATACAATTTCTTATAAATTAAAAGATGGCTACACGCTTGAAAGTATTGCATCAAAAGTAAGTGCAAGAGAAACTTTTGATTCATGGATGGAAGTAGACTACTTAGATTCTTACGATTCGGGAGCACCTAACAAACGTCTATTTGGTTCTTATGCGTCATCATATATAGACATGATAGATAGAATTGCTCCTGTAGCGCCGAAAGCCAATAATATTACAACTGAAGACACTTCAATCAAGGGAACGGCTGAAGCTGATACAAATATTAATTTAACATTTAGTGATGGTCGCACACTTAATGGCAAAGTAGATACTAATGGAAATTTCTCCATTACAATACCTAGTGATTACGTTCTTACAGGAAAAGAAACAATTAAAATAACATCAATAGATAAAGGAGATAACGTATCACCTGCTATCACAATATCTGTAATTGATAAAACGCCACCAGCAGTAAAAGCAATAAGCAATAAAACGCAAGAAGTTAACACAGCATTTAACCCATTTATAATTGAAGCAACAGACAACAGTGGAGATAAGGTAATGCACGATGTGCGCGGACTTCCAGCTGGAGTGACATTTAATAACAGTTCAAATATGATAAGTGGCACACCAACAGATGTTGGTTTATACACAGTGACAGTGATATCAAGAGATGTAAAAGGAAACGAAACGGAAACATCGTTTAAGATAAATGTTGTAGATACAACAAAACCAACGGTTGAAAGTGTTGCGGATCAAACACAAGAGGTTAACACAGAAATTGAGCCAATTAAGATAGAAGCAACAGACAATAGTGGCCAAACAGTAATGAATAAAGTGGAAGGTCTACCTGACGGTGTAACATTTGATGAAGCAACCAATACAATTAGCGGTACACCAAGTGAAGTAGGCAGTTACACAGTGACGGTAACGACAACGGATGAGAGTGGCAACGCAACAGAAACAACATTTACAATCAATGTAGAAGATACGACAAAACCAACGGTTGAAAGTGTTGCAGATCAAACACAAGAAGTTAATACAGAAATTACTCCGATTAAGATAGAGGCGAGAGACAATAGTGGCCAAGCCGTAACAAATAAAGTAGAAGGTTTACCTGACGGTGTAACGTTTGATGAAACGACGAATACAATCAGTGGTACGCCAAGTGAAGTGGGTAGTTACACAGTGACGGTAACAACAACAGATGAGAGTGGTAATTCTGAAACAACAACATTCACAATTGATGTGAAAGACACGACAAAACCGACGGTTGAAGATATTGTAGATCAAACGCAAGAAGTTAACACAGAAATTACTCCGATTACAATAGAGTCAGAAGATAACAGTGGCCAAGCCGTAACAAATAAAGTAGAAGGCCTACCTGACGGCGTAACGTTTGATGAAACAACAAACACAATCAGTGGTACGCCAAGTGAAGTGGGTAGTTACACAGTGACGGTAACGACAACAGATGAGAGTGGTAACTCTGAAACAACAACATTCACAATTGATGTGGAAGATACGACAAAACCAACGGTTGAAAGTGTTGCGGATCAAAAACAAGAAGTTAATACAGAGATTGAGCCAATTAAGATAGAAGCAACAGACAATAGTGGTCAAGGGGTAACGAATAAAGTAGACGGCTTACCTGCTGGTGTAACATTTGATGAAGCAACGAACACAATCAGCGGTACGCCAAGCGAAGTAGGTAGTTACGATATTAAAGTAACGACAACAGATGAGAGTGGTAATTCTGAAACGACAACATTCACAATTGATGTAGAAGATACGACAAAACCGACGGTTGAAGATATTGCGGATCAAACGCAAGAAGTTAACACAGAAATTACTCCGATTAAGATAGAGGCGACAGACAATAGTGGTCAAACAGTAACGAATAAAGTGGACGGCTTACCTGACGGTGTAACATTTGATGAAGCAACGAACACAATCAGTGGTACGCCAAGTGAAGTGGGTAGTTACGATATTAAAGTGACGACAACAGATGAAAGTGGTAACGCAACAGAAACAACATTCACAATTGATGTGGAAGATACATCAAAACCAACGGTTGAAAGTGTTGCAGATCAAACACAAGAAGTTAATACAGAAATTACTCCGATTAAGATAGAGGCGAGAGACAATAGTGGCCAAGCCGTAACAAATAAAGTAGACGGCTTACCAGCTGGTGTAACATTTGATGAAGCGACGAATACAATTAGTGGTACGCCAAGTGAAGTGGGTAGTTACGATGTTACGGTAACGACAACGGATGAGAGTGGTAACGCAACAGAAATAACATTCACAATCAATGTAGAAGATACGACAAAACCGACGGTTGAAGATATTGCAGATCAAACGCAAGAGGTTAACACAGAGATTACTCCGATTAAGATAGAAGCAACAGACAATAGTGGTCAAGGGGTAACAAATAAAGTAGAAGGCCTACCTGACGGCGTAACGTTTGATGAAACAACAAACACAATCAGTGGTACACCAAATGAAGTGGGTAGTTACACAGTGACGGTAACGACAACAGATGAGAGTGGTAACGCAACAGAAACAACATTCACAATTGATGTGGAAGATACGACAAAACCAACGGTTGAAAGTATTGCGGATCAAACGCAAGAGATTAATACAGAAATTGAGCCAATTAAGATAGAAGCAACAGACAATAGTGGTCAAGGGGTAACGAATAAAGTAGACGGCTTACCTGCTGGTGTAACATTTGATGAAACGACGAATACAATCAGTGGTACACCAAGTAAAGTAGGTAGTTACGATATTACAGTAACGACAACGGATGAGAGTGGTAATTCTGAAACAACAACATTTACAATTAATGTAGAAGATACGACAAAACCAACGGTTGAAAGTGTTGCGGATCAAACACAAGAGGTTAACACAGAAATTGAGCCGATTAAGATAGAGGCGAAAGATAATAGTGGCCAAGCCGTAACGAATAAAGTAGACGGTTTACCGGCTGGTGTAACGTATGATGAAGTGACGAACACAATCAGTGGAACACCAAGTGAAGTAGGCAGTTACACAGTGACGGTAACGACAACGGATGAAAGTGGTAACGCAACAGAAACAACATTCACAATTGATGTGAAAGACACGACAAAACCGACGGTTGAAGATATTGCAGATCAAAAACAAGAAGTTAATACAGAGATTGAGCCAATTAAGATAGAAGCAACAGACAATAGTGGTCAAGCGGTAACGAATAAAGTAGAAGGCCTACCTGACGGCGTAACGTTTGATGAAACAACAAACACAATCAGTGGTACACCAAGTGAAACGGGTAGTTACACAGTGACGGTAACGACAACGGATGAGAGTGGTAATTCTGAAACAACAACATTCACAATTGATGTGGAAGATACGACAAAACCGACGGTTGAAAGTGTTGCGGATCAAACGCAAGAAGTTAACACAGAAATTACTCCGATTAAGATAGAGGCGAGAGACAATAGTGGCCAAACAGTAACGAATAAAGTAGACGGTTTACCTAACGGTGTAACGTTTGATGAAACAACAAACACAATCAGCGGAACACCAAGTGAAGTGGGTAGTTACGATATTAAAGTGACGACAACAGATGAGAGTGGCAACGAAACAGAAACAACATTCACAATTGATGTGGAAGATACGACTAAACCAACGGTTAAAGATATTGCGGATCAAACACAAGAGGTTAATACAGAAATTGAGCCGATTAAGATAGAGGCGACAGACAACAGTGGCCAAGCAGTAACAAACAAAGTAGACGGCTTACCTGCTGGTGTAACATTTGATGAAGCGACGAATACAATTAGTGGAACACCAAGTGAAGTAGGTAGTTACACAGTGACAGTAACGACAACGGATGAGAGTGGTAACGCAACAGAAACAACATTCACAATTGATGTAGAAGATACGACTAAACCAACGGTTGAAAGTGTTGCGGATCAAACACAAGAGGTTAACACAGAAATTACTCCGATTACAATAGAGTCAGAGGATAACAGTGGCCAAGCCGTAACGAATAAAGTGGACGGCTTACCTGACGGTGTAACATTTGATGAAGCAGCGAACACAATCAGTGGTACGCCAAGTGAAGTGGGTAGTTACGATATTAAAGTGACGACAACAGATGAAAGTGGTAACGCAACAGAAACAACATTCACAATTGATGTGGAAGATACATCAAAACCAACGGTTGAAAGTGTTGCGAATCAAACACAAGAAGTTAACACAGAGATTACTCCGATTAAGATAGAAGCAACAGACAATAGTGGTCAAACAGTAACAAATAAAGTGGAAGGTCTACCTGACGGCGTAACATTTGATGAAGCAACAAACACAATCAGCGGTACACCAAATGAAGTCGGTAGTTACGATATTAAAGTGACGACAACGGATGAGAGTGGTAACGCAACAGAAACAACATTCACAATCAATGTAGAAGATACGACAAAACCGACGGTTGAAGATATTGCAGATCAAACGCAAGAAGTTAACACAGAAATTACTCCGATTACAATAGAGTCAGAAGATAACAGTGGCCAAGCCGTAACGAATAAAGTAGACGGCTTACCGGCTGGTGTAACATTTGATGAAGCAACGAACACAATCAACGGTACGCCAAGCGAAGTAGGTAGTTACGATGTTACGGTAACAACAACAGATGAGAGTGGTAATTCTGAAACAACAATATTTACAATTGATGTGAAAGATACAACAAAACCAACGGTTGAAAGTGTTGCAGATCAAACACAAGAAGTTAATACAGAAATTGAGCCGATTAAGATAGAGGCGAGAGACAATAGTGGCCAAGCCGTAACGAATAAAGTAGACGGCTTACCGGCTGGTGTAACATTTGATGAAGCAACGAACACAATTAGCGGTACACCAAATGAAGTGGGTAGTTACGATATTAAAGTAACGACAACGGATGAGAGTGGTAATTCTGAAACAACAATATTTACAATTGATGTGAAAGATACAACAAAACCAACGGTTGAAAGTGTTGCAGATCAAACACAAGAAGTTAATACAGAAATTGAGTCGATTAAGATAGAGGCGAGAGACAATAGTGGCCAAGCCGTAACGAATAAAGTAGACGGCTTACCGGCTGGTGTAACATTTGATGAAGCAACGAACACAATTAGCGGTACACCAAATGAAGTGGGTAGTTACGATATTAAAGTAACGACAACGGATGAGAGTGGTAATTCTGAAACAACAATATTTACAATTGATGTGAAAGATACAACAAAACCAACGGTTGAAAGTGTTGCAGATCAAACACAAGAAGTTAATACAGAAATTGAGTCGATTAAGATAGAGGCGAGAGACAATAGTGGCCAAGCCGTAACGAATAAAGTAGACGGCTTACCGGCTGGTGTAACATTTGATGAAGCAACGAACACAATCAGTGGTACGCCAAGTGAAGTAGGCAGTTACACAGTGACGGTAACGACAACAGATGAGAGTGGTAATTCTGAAACAACAACATTCACAATTGATGTGGAAGATACGACAAAACCGACGGTTGAAGATATTGCAGATCAAACACAAGAAGTTAATACAGAAATAGATCCAATTAAGATAGAAGCAACAGACAATAGTGGCCAAGCCATAACAAATAAAGTAGACGGCCTACCTGACGGCGTAACGTTTGATGAAGTGACGAATACAATTAGCGGTACACCAAGTAAAGTAGGTAGCTACACAGTGACAGTAACAACAACAGATGAGAGTGGTAATTCTGAAACAACAACATTCACAATTGATGTGGAAGATACATCAAAACCAACGGTTGAAAGTGTTGCGGATCAAACACAAGAAGTTAATACAGAGATTGAGCCAATTAAGATAGAAGCAACAGACAATAGTGGTCAAGCCGTAACAAATAAAGTAGACGGCCTACCTGACGGTGTAACATTTGATGAAACGACGAATACAATCAGTGGTACGCCAAGTGAAGTGGGTAGTTACGATGTTACGGTAACAACAACAGATGAGAGTGGCAACGCAACAGAAACAACATTTACAATTAATGTAGAAGATACGACAAAACCAACGGTTGAAAGTATTGCGAATCAAACGCAAGAGGTTAATACAGAAATTACTCCGATTACAATAGAGTCAGAGGACAACAGTGGCCAAGCCGTAACGAATAAAGTAGACGGCTTACCTGACGGTGTAACATTTGATGAAGCAACGAATACAATTAGTGGAACACCAAGTGAAGTGGGTAGTTACACAGTGACGGTAACGACAACGGATGAGAGTGGTAATTCTGAAACAACAACATTTACAATTGAAGTGAAAGATACAACAAAACCGACGGTTGAAAGTGTTGCGGATCAAACACAAGAGGTTAACACAGAAATTGAGCCGATTAAGATAGAAGCAACAGACAATAGTGGTCAAGCGGTAACGAATAAAGTGGACGGCTTACCTGACGGTGTAACATTTGATGAAGCAACAAACACAATCAGCGGAACACCAAATGAAGTGGGTAGTTATGGTATTACAGTAACGACAACAGATGAGAGTGGCAACGTAACAGAAACAACGTTCACAATTGATGTGAAAGATACAACAAAACCAACGGTTGAAAGTGTTGCAGATCAAACACAAGAAGTTAATACAGAAATTGAGCCGATTAAGATAGAGGCGAAAGATAATAGTGGCCAAGCCGTAACAAATAAAGTAGAAGGTTTACCTGATGGTGTAACGTTTGATGAAGCAACGAACACAATCAGCGGCACACCAAGTGAAGTGGGTAGTTACACAGTGACGGTAACGACAACGGATGAGAGTGGTAATTCTGAAACAACAACATTTACAATTGAAGTGAAAGATACAACAAAACCGACGGTTGAAGATATTGCGGATCAAACACAAGAAGTTAATACAGAAATTGAGCCGATTAAGATAGAGGCGAAAGATAATAGTGGCCAAGCCGTAACAAATAAAGTAGACGGCTTACCGGCTGGTGTAACATTTGATGAAGCAACGAACACAATCAGTGGTACACCAACTGAGGTAGGAAAATATCTAATCACTATTACAACGATAGACAAAGATGGCAATACCGCTACCACAACCTTGACTATCAATATCATCGATACGACAGCACCAGAGCAACCAACAATCAATAAAGTAACGGAGAACTCCACAGAAGTTAGTGGTCGAGGTGAACCTGGAACAATAGTAGAAGTAACATTCCCAGACGGTAACAAAGTAGAAGGTAAAGTAGATAGTGATGGCAACTATCATATTCAAGTACCGTCAGAGACAACGTTGAAAGGTGGACAACCACTACAAGTCATCGCAATTGATAAAGCAGGAAACAAATCGGAAACAACAACTACGACTGTCATCGATACGACAGCACCAGAGCAACCAACAATCAATAAAGTGACAGAGAACTCTACAGAAGTTAGTGGTCGAGGTGAACCTGGAACAATAGTAGAAGTAACATTCCCAGACGGTAACAAAGTAGAAGGTAAAGTAGATAGTGATGGCAACTATCATATTCAAATACCATCTGACGAGAAATTTAAAGTGGGACAACAATTGATTGTAAAAGTTGTTGACGAAGAAGGAAATGTATCTGAACCTTCTATAGCAACAGTTCACGAAGAAGATAAGAATAGTGAAAAACCTGGAACAGTAACTGATACTGTAACAAAGAATAATTCGAAATCACTTAAGCATAAGGCGTCAGAACAGCAAAGTTATCATAACAAATCAGAAAAAATAATGAGTGTTAATAAACCGACAAAGATTGTTGAAAAAGATATGTCAACTTATGATTATTCAAGATATTCGAAAGACATAAGTAATAAAAATAATAAATCAGCAACATTTGAACAACAAAATGTGTCTGATATCAATAACAATCAATATAGTCGAAATAAAGTGAATCAACCTGTTAAAAAATCTAGAACAAATGAGATAAATAAAGATTTACCACAAACAGGTGAGGAAAACCTCAATAAAAGTACTTTATTTGGTACTTTAGTCGCTAGTCTAGGTGCATTACTTTTATTCTTTAAACGACGCAAAAAAGATGAAGATGGTAAAGAATAGACATCTTAAAGTATAAGAGATACTGTGTATTATTTAAGTTTATCTCTAAACCACACACAAATATTTATAAAACACTCCCAGTAAAGAAAGCATTTAAAATGTGACCTTTACTGGGAGCTTTTTAGTTATATCATATTGTTTTTTAATGAAAGAGTTACAGGGTATAAATTATTTTGTAAACGTGATTTTAGGCGAAGTACCTAAGCCTTCTTTACTTATAGCATTAAAAACCAATTTTTTTGAATTAATAAGAATCATTTCAATAATGATATTCGGATTGTCTACATTACTTAAAATTATTTTTCTGGAATCTTCATTTATTAACGTACAAACGTAATTAGGTGTTATCTCTTTATTAAATGTAATATTTAATGGTGAAGTTTCTACTTCTACAGGGTGCCAAATACCTTCTAATGTATGGAACCAACAAATTTCTTGATATTTTGAATCATCACTTACGATGTTAATGTTGTTGTAATTATGCATAAGCACACCTTTCTATATTAATAACCATAAATTGATGCATACCATTCATAGTGATCGCCATTTGATACTGGAATGATATTACTATGTGCATCTTGAGTCATGAAACCATTGTCCCATGGGTTCCAAATTAAAATGACTTCTTGTCCGTGGTTAACTTTAGCATTACCAGCCACAGCCATGGCATGTCCAGCGTGAATACCATCGCTTGATTCAACACGCTTACCTAATACAGCTATACCTTGATTATTAGTTGTTAATTGGTCTACTTCATTATATGAAGTCATTCTATTAAGATATTGAGTATTTCTGCCTTGTGATCTACCAAAACGAAGCATCTCGTTAGATGTTAGTCCTGTAAATTGGAAGTCGTGACCTCTTAAATTAGGATGTAAATATCTCATTACTGATTCTGCATTATATCGATTTGTGTTATATGTGGCATTGAGTAGTGCTGACATAGTATAGCCGGCACACCAACTATTATACCCTTGTGTTTCGCGTATTCTGAAATTCTTTAATTGATTTACATATTCTGCGTGAATTTCATTTCGCGTACTTTGATATTCTAAAGTTGGTTTTGTTACTGATGCAGTTTGTTTAAAATCATTTAAATCTTTAGGTTTAGTGGATTTAGTGGCATTTTCATATGTTTTTTCATTATTACGTGGCGTTTTAAGCACAAGTGTCACTTTACCATCTTCAGTAAGTGCAAAATATCCTTTTGTATTAGTCAAAATTGTTATCTTTTGATTTTTATATTGATTTAATATTTTAGAAAGAAATGGAGAAACATTAATGGAATAATTGTTTTGCTGTTTTGAAGCTTTAGAATTTGAAGGATTAGGAGAAATTGTTACTACATAAACGACATCTCCTTTTTTATTGAGCACTGGATAATAATAATTGCCGTCGCTTTCCTTATTAAATTTATAAATTTTAAAAGGTTCACCAAGTGTATACGATGTTGCTTTGTGGTTGGAAGCTTTATCTAATAAAGCTACACGAGATAAATATTGTTCTTCAGCAAGTTTGCGAACTGCATTTGGAACGTCTTTATTACTGACAGTGACTTTAGTTGTTTTTTGGTTTGCACCATCCTTTTGTGGTAACGAGTCGGCGTGAGCACTATTGAAAAATAGGCCAAGTGCTAAACTTAGCGTAAAAGCAAGCATAATGGTAATCATATAACTTAATTTTTTCTTCATAAAAAAGTACTCCTTTACTAAAGTTTTTTGCAACTCTTTCAAACTGAATATAACATTTATTTTAAAATATAATTCATTTATTTCCTAAACGTTAAGTTATAATACTTATACGTTAAATATATAAATTGAACAAAATCAAATTGATATAAATTATAATAAAATAATGGATGGATTTAGTGACATGATGTCTATACTTTTAACACGACTATGAAGCAAATGTTTATAATTATCACTTCTAATTATTATCAAGTGTTCATGCTTTTTCATCATGTGTAATGAAAGACATTTTCAATATATGTTATCAATCAATTTTAATGTTGTGTATAAACATAATAATTATATGTAAGTATTGATTATTTTTAATAATTTAAAATTTAAAGTTTACAAAGTTTTAATAAATAACCTAAAGTAATTTATATTTTTATGTTAATCTATACATAACAGTTATATTTTCATATTTTATAGGGGAAAAAACTTATAGAGGTGATTTTTTTGAAAAATAATAATGAAACAAGAAGATTTAGCATTAGGAAGTACACGGTGGGAGTCGTGTCAATCATTACTGGGATTACAATATTTGTCAGTGGTCAGCATGCTCAAGCTGCTGAAATGACACAATCATCATCAGATTCTAACGAACAGTCACAACAAACAGAACAAGTTGAACAAAAAGAAGATACAACTCATTTATCTTACGAATTGAATCAAGAGGGTGAGACAGCGAGCCAATCAAAGACTAATCAAGAGAATCAATCTGATGGCAATGTACAAAAAAAGGATAATCAAATACAACAAGATTCAAGACAAACGTCACCATTAAATGACCAAAAACAAACTTCAATGGAACAACAATCAAAAGACAATCATGTTACCCCAAATTCACGTCAGGATACATATCCAAAAGGCCAAAATCAAGATGATAAAGACAAACAACAGTTTAAAGATAATCAACACTCACAAACAGAACATCAACCTAATACTCAAAACCAAAATAATGATCAAGATTCATCAGATAAAAAGCAACACCCATCTGATCAAACTCAAGCCTCATCTTTAAAAGGAACACAACCTAAACAATCACAGTCTATAGAAGATAGAGATAAAACAGTAAAACAACCATCTTCTAAAGTACACAAAATAGGTAACACAAAAACTGATAAAACAGTTAAAACAAATCAAAAAAAGCAACCATCATTAACTTCACCACGCGTTGTGAAATCAAAACAAACTAAACATATCAATCAACTTACTGCGCAAGCTCAATATAAAAATCAATATCCAGTCGTGTTTGTACATGGATTTGTAGGTTTAGTCGGTGAAGATGCATTCAGCATGTACCCAAATTATTGGGGTGGTACTAAATATAACGTGAAACAAGAACTTACAAAATTAGGTTACCGCGTTCACGAAGCCAATGTAGGGGCATTTAGCAGCAATTATGACCGTGCTGTTGAACTGTATTATTATATTAAAGGAGGACGAGTAGATTATGGTGCAGCACATGCTGCAAAATATGGTCACAAACGCTATGGCAGAACATATGAAGGCATCATGCCTGATTGGGAACCAGGTAAAAAGATACATCTTGTTGGACATAGTATGGGAGGCCAAACGATACGTTTGATGGAACATTTTTTAAGAAATGGAAATCAAGAAGAAATAGACTACCAACGTCAATATGGTGGTACGGTATCTGATTTGTTTAAGGGTGGACAAGATAACATGGTGTCTACGATTACTACATTAGGAACACCTCATAATGGCACACCTGCTGCAGATAAACTAGGGTCGACTAAATTTATTAAAGATACAATTAATAGAATTGGAAAAATTGGTGGAACTAAAGCGCTCGATTTAGAACTAGGTTTTTCTCAATGGGGCTTCAAACAGCAACCTAATGAATCATATGCTGAATATGCAAAACGTATAGCGAATAGTAAAGTTTGGGAAACTGAAGATCAGGCTGTAAATGATTTAACAACTGCTGGAGCAGAAAAGTTAAACCAAATGACAACATTGAATCCTAATATCGTCTATACATCGTATACAGGTGCTGCAACACATACTGGACCATTAGGCAATGAAGTGCCGAATATTAGACAATTCCCACTATTCGATTTAACAAGTCGTGTGATAGGTGGAGATGACAATAAAAATGTTAGAGTAAATGATGGCATAGTACCTGTGTCTTCTTCACTACATCCAAGTGATGAAGCATTTAAGAAGGTAGGTATGATGAACCTGGCAACTGACAAGGGTATTTGGCAAGTGAGACCCGTACAATATGATTGGGATCATCTAGATTTAGTCGGCTTAGATACTACTGATTATAAGCGAACTGGTGAAGAATTAGGTCAATTCTATATGAGTATGATAAATAATATGTTGAAAGTCGAAGAGTTAGATGGTATTACACGTAAGTAGCGATTAAAAGAACGATAATATCCTCATTAGATGTATGATTGCGGTACATTTAATGAGGTTTTTTGATTGTTTCGCCGAAAAAAATATATAAATAAATTAAATTGAATGTGTATGAATGATTTGATAATATAAAAGTTAATTTTTATATAAATATATATATCAATAATTGATTTATTTAATAAATGTATACAATAATAGAGAGATGTGAAAAGATGAAATATTATGGGAAGTTCCTTTGTGGCATTAGCTTTTTAATATTAACGTGTTTTATTGGCGGATGTAGATTTATGAATAAAGAAAATAAGAAAGAAGCGGAAATTAAAGAAAGTTTCCACAAAACATTAAGTATGTATCCAATTAAAAATTTAGAAGACTTATACGATAAAGAAGGCTATCGTGATGAAGAATTTGAAAAGAGAGACAAAGGGACATGGATTATTAATTCAGAAAAAAGGTCAAGCGATGAAATCTAGAGGTATGGTTTTGTATATAAATAGAAATACTAGAAAAACGACTGGCCATTTTTATACAAGTATAATTACAGAAGATAAAAAGGGGAGAGTGCACAGTAAAGATAAAAAATACCCCGTTCAACTTAAGAACAATAAAATTGAACCGACTAAACCAATCGCCGATGAAACATTAAAAAATGAAATTAAAAACTTTCAGTTTTTCTCTCAATATGGGGATTTTAAAAATTTAAAAGACTACAAGAATGGAAATGTGTCTTATAATCCAAACGTACCAAGTTATTCGGCAGAATATCAATTAAGTAATGAAGATGACAATGTGAAACAGTTAAGAAAAAGATATAACATCCCGACAAAGAAAGCACCAAAATTAATATTAAAAGGTGATGGTGATCTTAAAGGTTCATCTATAGGTTATAAAGAAATCGAGTTTTCTTTTGTTGACAACAAAGAACAAAGCATCTACTTTGCGGATAGTGTGGAATTGAATCCAAGTGAGGTAAATAATGAGTAGAAGTAAGCATGGAATCAGATTAAAAACGTAAACGTTAATAAAAAATGAACTATAGAAATATTGAAATAATTACAACAAACCTCTAAATGAACAAAAGTCATTTAGAGGTTTGTTTATGTATAAAGTTTAACTGATGATAATTGAGAGATGTGTTTTTATAAATCAAGTTGTATTTGTTTTAAATGTTTGCCTATAACAATAAGGTGCAATGGTACATCAGCTTTAAGTTGAATGGGTGATAATTCAATATTTCCTTGTGCATACTGTACTAAATAAACGTGTTGCTGATCTGAAAAACGAACAAACCCTTTGACACGGTAAACATCTTGAGGCAAGTTATCTAACGCACTAATCATTTCTTCTTTTGTTTGTAGCCTAGGATTTTCAATGAATTGATGATTTATATTACTATGCAAAGTGCCACATGCATTTGAATTTATATGTGTTGGCTCTAGCAGTGATTTTAAATTTAATTCTCCAAATTGACCAACTTGAATATTGGCATCGCTATTAATGCGTTCGAGGTGACGTAGCAAGCGAGCGGTTTCTTCTACCTCTACTTTATCTATTTTATTAATAAATAAAGTTGAACAATGACGCAGTTGTTCATAAAATAAAGCGACAATGTCACGTGGATAAGATTTAATTTGTGCATACATGCTTGCATCTATCATTCCGACCATACTCCTTAAAGTGATAAAAGGTGCAAGTACGGGCGTGAAGCATGCATCGACGACAGCTAGTGGTTCAGCTACACCACTACATTCAATAAAGATGATATCTGGTTGATATTTTAAGTATAGTTCATGTAGTTGCTGTGATACGTCTGATTTCATTGCACAACAAATGCATCCTTCAGTGATTTCACTCATAGGTACTTTAGGATGATTTATAAGTTGGCCATCTACACTTAATTTTCCAAATTCATTCATGATAACGGCAGTATTTAAATTGTTTTCAAGTGCATCAGCGATTAAATGATTGAGTGTTGAGGTCTTGCCACTTCCTAAAAAGCCACTGACAATAATGATTTCCATAACATCACTCCTAAGTCTGAAATTTTAGCTATGCTTAACATTGCTATGACTAGTACGATGACGCAAAGGGTGGACGATACCATTTGTTTCATTATCATTTTAATTCCTAGAATTGAACCGAGCCGTCGTATGAGCATCGTCATTGTTACTGAACATGCTGTAAATGTTGAACTAAAAAAGACTAGCAACAATAATTGGAATGCCGAAAGTCTTTGAATTAAAGTACCGCCATTCGTATTAAACAACAACATCCCATCCTTACGTATCATTGAAAACAGAATACCTGGTGCAAGCTGTGTAGGTACATCTAGTAGCCATAATAAAGGTATGAATGCATTTGCTATAAAAGTCAAAATAGGCGTAAGAGACAATAGACTTACAATAAGGCAAATTCCTATAAAAATAGGTAAGGCTTGTACAATAAACATTGCAATACTTCTCCAAGCTGCTTTCATGAGTAGCTTTGGTTTGGGCCAACGTACAGGTTGTCGTTGAAAAACAGACTGTGTTGTCATATGTGTTTGATGACTATACCATAGTTTGTTATGTATGATTCCACCTATGAATATCATGCATAAATATGGCAAAAATAACCAAGATTTTTGGCTTGCGTTGAATATCGATAATGTTGCCCCAATTTGGTAACTGCAGGCAGTCCCAAAACTTACCAAGCTCATGCATTGTACTTTGGTACATTGATGACATTGATGAGTAGCTTGAGTAATAGCAGCAGCATTACAACCAAAGCCTTCTAACAAGGGGATGATATCTGCCCCATGAAGACCTAGTCGTAACATCGTAGGTTCGATAGACCAAACGAGATGATGCTTTAAATGACTGATATCTACAAGCGCTGTGGATAAACTAATCATAAAAACAACTGGTAACGCCCAGATAAACGAATATGTGCCTAAGGAGATGACACCATAATGACCGAATAAAATATGTTGCAATTTATCCTCTTGAAATAATGATATTTGAGATAGTTTTGATAACCAGGGTGCCACATAATGTTGTAATCCGTCTGAAATGTGATAAGACAAGTAGATGGGTAAAGCAAACATGAGTATGATAAAGCACCACCCATAAATAATATTGTGAAAACGAGGATGGTATACTTTGCTCTCCTTAACAAAAGTACGCAATGTTTTAATGATATTTAAACTATGAAGTGGCGATGAAGGGACACCGTGTTGTAATGAAATATCTAATTGGTGTTTGATAATGTAACGTTTTAACAAAACTTGTTGGCTAGAGGTTAATTTGTCATAACCTTCAATGATCAACTCATGTGCATCATCTGGAATGTCAGTAAACGTCCCATCACGTAAATTAAAGGTTACTGTTAACATGTGCAATTCACATCACAACAATGATAATCGTCTAGAAACATATTTTTTTGACGATACGACTGAATTAACGACGTATCTTCAGGTAAGCCTTCGCGTAGGCTTACTATGCGTGCTAATACTGCAAAACGTGCTCTGAATTTATATATGTAACAAAGGATAGCATTTTGATGACGTACAGTAGCACCAATTAAAAATACATTAGGAAACTTTGTAGACTCGTCCAATTCTGTTAACTGAATTTCTGATTGTCGTATTTGAAATAGCTGCTCTATTAAAGGATTTTGGGTGACATCAAATCCAGTTGCGATAATCGGTTCAGTATGAGAGTGAACAATATGCCCATTATCAAAGTGTATCTTATAGGAATGATCTTGATATGTTACTTTGTGTGCTCGGTAGCCCACATGCATTTCAATTAATGCACCTTCTTGTATAGCGTTCTGTAATCGCTGTTGAGTATATGGTGATAATCTTATACTTGGGTCTGCATCTTCCTTATTAAGTCCAGTTTTAGATGTATATATTGATATTCTTGCGCCTGTTTGACTAAGGTTTATGGCAGCATCAAAAGCACTCTCATTACCACCAATGATTGTAAAAGCATCACCTTTTAATTGAGTGAATGTTTGAATTTCACTGTAATGACGTCCATATGAAAAAGGATGATATGGGAATGAATAGTCTCCAGTTGCTATAAATATATAATCTGCGGTATATACACCATAGTCCGTTGATACATGATATACACCATCTATGTATGTTACACGTGAAACATTGGTGTTTGTTTTGACATTTAGATTGTAATGCGTAGCTACTAGTGAGAGGTATTCAGCATAACGTTTTCCAGATAAATGTTCTTCATTGAAAGTGAAGGCAGGTGATGTATCTTTAGCTATTGCATTCATATCTGGCATGCCAAAACCATTAGTTGTAAATGATGGTGTGATGGTCTTTGTTGATAGAGGCCAATGTTTAAATGAATGACCGATGGTTCCCTTTTCAACAATTAGAACATTTTTAATATTGAATTCTTGTAAAGTGATTGCCATACCCAGGCCAGCGGCTCCTGCGCCGATGATAATGATGCGATGATGAGACATGGTAACACATCCTTTCTCATTTTCGTTTCTATAAAACGTAATTATTACGATTTAAAAGTATAGCGATAATTAAGTCACTTTTCAAATGAAAAAGAAACAGTAGGTTTATGGATTTTCTTGAACATATTGTGCATGAATCTATCAAATTGAAAAAATTTGTTTTTTTCAGACTTTTTAGAGATTAAATATTACCGTTGACAATAATAAAAAATAATGTAAATATTAAAGCGTAACAATTTCGATTTAGGAGATGTACACATGTATAAAAAAGGTTTAATTATATTTTTTGTAGCAGTTTTAGCATTATCACTAGCTGCTTGCGGTAAAGATGGTCATCAGCAATCATCTGATCATAAAGGAAAGTTAGATGTAAAGACGACAGTGTATCCACTTAAATCATTTGCACAGCAAATCGGTGGAAAATATGTAAATGTTGAATCGGTTTATCCTAAAGGCGTAGATCCACATACATATGATCCAAGTCAAAAACAAATGGTAGATATTGGGAAATCTGACTTATTCTTATATACTGGTGATAACTTAGATCCCGTAGCTAAGAAAATCGCTAAAGCTATAAATGATAAAGATAAGACACTATCACTAGAATCAGCTTTAGATAAAAATAAGGATTTATTAAAAGGCGAAGAACATGAGCATGAGCACGGAGAAGATCACGAACATGGCGAAGCACATGAAGATGAACACGAACATGAACATCATCACCATGGAAAATACGACCCACACATTTGGTTGGATCCTGTAGTAAGTCAAAAATTTGCTAAAGCAATTAAAGATGAATTGGTGGAAAAAGATAGCAAGCATAAATCTTATTATGAAAAGAATTACAAGCAACTCGTTAAAGAATTAAAAGACTTAGATAAAGATATGAAACACGCTGTGAAAGGTAATGAAGATAAAACGGTTTATATTTCACATGACTCTATTGGTTATTTAGCAGAGCGTTATCATTTTGAACAAGAAGGCATTGAAAATATGAATGCGGAAGAACCAAGTCAAAAAGATTTAACAAATATTGTTAAACAAATTAAAGAGGATAAAGTGAAAAATATTTTAATAGAAGAAAATGTATCTCATAAAGTAGCAGATACGGTAAGAAAAGAGACTAATGCGAAAACAATTCAATTTTACAATATGGGTTCACACACAAAACAACAAGATGATGACAACAATACTTACCAATCATTTATGAAAAAAAATATTAAAGCCATTGAAAAAGCGCTAAAAAACGAATAAATCAATCAAAATTATAGAAAAGACGACACCAAAGAAACATTGACAGAAATGATTTGTTCAGATGTGGAAGTATTTTCGATTGATTGAGTTGATTACTTATGAAGGTAAAAGGCTGTCAACTCTAGTTAGTTTTGTGAGAGTGGAATAAAGAATTCTGTATGGATTCTGTTCCACTCTTTTTTTATTAAAAAGATTCAAAGAAGTATAATTTAAAAGAGTGAAATTTATTCTTTGATTAATATTTGATATAATTGTGAACATTTAAATAAGCAAAAACCATATATTTGAAATTATGTTAATGTAAATATAGAAACTAAAGTAATCATTTTTATTTAAAAGTAGATTTTAATTTTTATATACATATTAGCGTTGTGGGATAGGTGGAAAGGGGGAGTCAAAAGGTGAAAACGCTAATGATTAAAGCAATGGGGACGGTGATACGTTTATCGATTGAGCATCAATATTCGGATACATTACTTCAAGAAGCTGAAATAAAAATTCGTGCTTGGGAATCACAATTTAGTGCTAATGATCCGAAATCAGATTTGATGAATGTGAATCAGCATGCAGGTATCGCACCAGTCAAGGTTAGTTCTGAGATGTTTAACATGATACGTTATGGTTATGAAACTACATTATCTTCTAATTTCAAGATGAACATTTTGATAGGGCCACTCGTCAAATTATGGAAAATTGGTTTTAAAGATGCATTGAAACCTAAAGAAGAGGATATACAACGTGCTTTATTGTGTATGAATCCTGAAAATCTTGTTCTAAATTCAAAAACACATGAAGTATTTCTTACACAATCAGGAATGGAGATTGATTTAGGAGCTATAGTTAAAGGCTATTTTGCTGATCAATTACAGCAATACTTTTTATCTCATGGTGTATCTTCTGCCATTATCGATTTAGGTGGTAATGTTTTAACAATTGGTAGACAACCCAAAACATTAGAAAAATGGCATGTAGGTGTACGTAATCCATTTCATAAGGATGCACTACCACTCGTTACATTAAACGTAGAGCATCAATCAGTTGTTACATCAGGTATCTACGAACGTTACTTCATACAGGAAAATCAATTATTTCATCATATATTGGATTCAACAACAGGTTATCCTGTAGATAATGATATCGCTAGCGTGACAATCATATCTGATCATGGGATTGATGGCGAGGTATGGAGTACAATTTGTAGTTTTGGTCAATCACAAAAAAATATTGAATTATTAAATATCATTGACGGTATTGAAGGCATTATTGTGACAAGAGATGGAAGCGTTTTAATGACTTCGAAAATGCAAAAGTATTTATAAAAATTTAAAGAATACTCATGAAGAGTATTTTATTTTTAAACAATAATGTGAAAATATTCACAAATAACTAGGAGGATTTGCTATGAGTAAGGAAATATTCGATACTTTCAAATTTAAAAGTGGTGCCGAATTAAAAAATAGAGTATTAATGGCGCCCATGACTATCCAAGCTGGGTATTTTGATGGAAGTGTTACATCAGAAATGATTGATTATTATCAATTTAGAGCTGGTGATGCTTCAGCAATCATTGTTGAAAGTTGTTTTGTTGAAAATCACGGACGAGGATTTCCGGGAGCTATAGGTATTGATAATGATGATAAAATACCTGGACTCAAACGTTTAGCAGAAGCGATTCAAGCTAAGGGATCAAAAGCGATTTTGCAACTTTATCATGCCGGAAGAATGGCAAATCCTAAATTTAATGAAGGAGAGCAGCCGATATCTGCAAGCCCCATTGCAGCATTAAGACCCGATGCAGTACCACCTAGAGAAATGACATATGCTCAAATCAATGAGATGATTGATGACTTTGGAGAGGCTACACGTCGCGCTATAGAAGCGGGGTTTGATGGTGTCGAAATTCATGGTGCCAACACATACTTATTACAACAGTTTTTCTCTCCACATTCTAATCGGAGAAAAGATTCATGGGGAGGCAGTCGTGAAAAACGTACACGATTTCCAATCGAAGTTTTAACAAAGGTTCAACATGTCGTTGCTGAAAAAGAGGCTTCTCATTTTATTATAGGATATCGATTCTCACCTGAAGAAATTGAAGAACCAGGCATACGTTTTGAAGATACTATGTTTTTACTAAATACATTAGCAGAATATGAACCTGATTATTTCCATATATCTGCAAACAGTTATCAACGTACATCTATTGTGAATCAAGAAGATACAGAACCTTTAATTAATAAGTACATCAAAATGCAAAGTGCACAGTTGGCAAAAATTCCATTAATTGGTGTAGGTAGTATTGCCCAACGACAAGATGCAGAACATGCCCTTGAACTAGGATATGATCTTTTAAGTGTTGGGAAAGCCTATTTAGTGGAACCACAATGGACAGATAAAATTTCACAAAACGAAGAAGTAGAACAATTTGTCGATATACATGATCAGAAAGTACTTCACATACCATCCCCTTTATGGAAAGTAATGGACTTCATGATTTTAGATAAAGAAGAAGAGCATCGTAAATATGAAAGATTAAAAGCACTTCAAAATAAAAAAGTTAAATTTAACAAAGGTACGTATCATGTCTATGCAAAAGGTCATAATGGCAACCTACCTATGAAAGTTCAATTATCAGAAGATAAGATTGTAAGTATCGAGGTAGATGATAGCGGAGAATCTGAAGGTATAGCGAACCCAGTGTTTGAACGTTTACCGCAAGATATTATCAATGGGCAAACACTGAATGTAGATGTCATTTCAGGTGCGACAGTAACAAGTGAGGGCATCGTGCAAGGTATTGCAGATGCAATTGAACAAGCAGGAGAAGATCCAGATATTTTACGGGCGCGTCCTAAACCGGTCGTTCAGTGGTCTGATGAGGTCGTTGAAGAGACGACTGACGTCGTTGTGATTGGTACAGGAGGTGCTGGACTCAGTGCAGCTGCTACGGTATTAGATGAAGGAAAAGAAGTCATCATGCTTGAGAAATTTGCGGCTATAGGTGGCAATACTATCCGTACAGGTGGTCAAGTCAACGCTGCTGAGCCTAAATGGCAAAATGCATTCCCGGCACTTGCTGGTGAAAGAGAGACACTCTTACAATTATTAAATCATGATGAAAATGATATAGATGAAGCTTACATTGAAGATTTCAATACTTTAAAACGTCAAATTAAAGACTATCTTGAAAATAGCAGTAATGAAAATGAATATCTTTTTGATTCTGTCGAATTACATCGTATTCAAACATATTTAGGTGGTAAACGTAAAGATCGTAATAATGTCGAAATTTCAGGTGATTATGATTTAGTTAAAACACTCACAGATAACGTTTTGGAATCAGTATATTGGTTGAAAGACAAAGGTGTTCATTTTGATCGTTCGTTTGTGGATATGCCTGTGGGTGCTTTATGGCGTCGTGGTCATAAACCAATGAAAGCACAAGGTTTAGAGTACATTGAAAATTTAGGAGACTACGTTAAACGTAATCATGGTCGTATTTTTACAGAAACTACTGCAGAAAAGTTAATCAAAGAAGGTAATCAAGTCGTTGGTATTGAAGCACGTAAAGCAAATGGTGCTAAAGTTAAGATTCATACACGTCATGGTGTAGTGTTGGCTACAGGTGGCTTTGGAGCGAATACAAAAATGCTACAACAATATAATACGTATTGGGATAATATTCCTGATGACATTAAGACAACGAATTCTCCTGCAATTACAGGTGATGGTATACGTTTAGGTGTGCAGGCAGGCGCTGACATCGTAGGTATGGGATTCTCTCAAATGATGCCGATTTCTGATCCGAAGACAGGTGCATTGTTTACTGGATTAATCGTAACACCTTCAAACTTTGTCTTCGTTAATAAGGAAGGACAACGTTTTGTTAACGAATTTGAAAGTAGAGATGTATTATCTAAGGCAGCATTAGAACAAAAAGACGGTATCTTCTATATTATTGCAGATGCAAATATTAAAGCACTAGCTATGAATACAACTGAGGACAAAATTAATCAAGAATTAGAAGACGGCACTTTAGTAAAAGCAGATACCTTAGAAGCATTAGCCCAAAAATTAAACATTGATACAACTACTTTTGTGAACACGATTGAAAGATATAATACCTTCGTAGAACAAGGACAAGATGAGGATTTCAATAAAAATGCATTTGATTTAAAAATTGAAAAAGCACCATTCTACGCGACACCACGTAAACCTGCAATACATCATACTATGGGTGGTTTAAAAATAAACACGCAAGCACAAGTTATAGATGTTGAAGGTCATATCATTGAAGGTTTATATGCGGCTGGTGAAGTTGCCGGTGGTATTCATGCTGGTAACCGTTTAGGCGGAAATGCACTGGCAGATATTTTTACTTTTGGTCGCATTGCCGGTCAAAGTGCTGTAACGAAATAAATGATGGAAGAGTAGGAGGCCACTTACGATGAGCGAACAGTTTAATAAAGGGAAACAACTAATTGTAGCGATTATCTTAGGGATTCTCACATACTGGTTATTTGCACAGTCTTTTTTGAATATCGCACCACATGTTCAACGTTTTTATCATGTAGATATGAGTATTGTTAATATTGCGGTCAGTCTCACATCACTCTTAACAGGTGTATTTATAGTCGTAGCAGGGGGATTATCTGATAAAATAGGTCGAGTTAAAATCACAAATGCAGGTCTAATATTAAGTATACTTGGCTCTATTGCATTGATCATCTCGCATGCACCAATTTTATTATTATTAGGGCGTGTTTTACAGGGTTTATCTGCGGCATGCTTACTTCCAGCAACTATCGCGTTAATTAATTCTTTCTTCCAAGGTGAAGAAAGACAAAAGGTACTTAGTTATTGGTCATTCGGATCCTATGGTGGAACAGGGTTAGCATCACTATTTGCTGGAATTATAGCTACATTTATTGGATGGCGATGGATTTTCGTGTTGTCAATCATCTTCTCAATTATTGCCTTAATATTGCTTAGAGGTATACCAGAATCTAAAGATGAGTCTGCATATAATAAAAAATTTGATATCGTTGGAATCATTATTTTTGTTGTCATGATGTTAAGTATTAACGTAGTGATTACGCAAGGAGATAGAATTGGATGGTTAAATCCTCTTATATTGATATTAATTGCTATATTCATTGTGACATTAATTGCATTTTATATATTTGAAAAACGTCAAGATGAACCTTTTATAGATTTAAGTTTATTTTCAAATAATGTTTATATCGGAACAACATTAGCCAACTTGATGGTGAACATGGATATTGGTTCATTAGCATTATTTAATATTTATGTTCAAGACGATAAGCATCTAACAGCTGCACAAGCTGGTTTAATTACGATTCCATATATGCTGTGTAGTTTGTTAATGATTCGTGTTGGTGAACGTTTTATGCAAAAAAGGGGACCGCAATTGCCATTGATGTTAGGTCCGATATCAATTACTGCTGGTATTATACTTTTAGCATTCACTTCTTTGCCTAATATGATTTATTATATTGTGGCATGTATTGGCTTTATCTTTATAGGTCTAGGATTAGGATTTTTTGCTACTCCCGCGCTATCTACTGCTGTATCTAATGTTCCAGCTGAAAAAGCAGGTACTGCATCAGGAATTATAAAAATGACTTCTACACTAGGTGCAGCATTTGGAATCGCTGTTGTGACAACAATATATACGGCATTATCTGTAAATCACCCGGCATATTTAGCAGCTACTATCGCATTTATCGTGGGTGCAGGTTTAGTATTTATCGCATTTATTGCGGCGTATTGTTTAATTCCTAAAAAGAATGTAGATATTTAAAAGGTATATTGTTGGAGTTAAAAGCAGTGTTAGTAATTTGAAGTTGCATTTAATAATGAATAAAAACAACAACTTTTCGACAAATATATTAACAACATTTGACATTTCCCAATCTTATTACTACGACCATGTTTAAAGGGTAGATGATAAATAAGGAGGAAGATAGATATGAGTAAAACAGCAATTATAACAGGTTCAGCAGGTGGATTAGGTAAAGGTATTGCAGAACGTCTTGCTAACGATGGGTTTAATGTAGTACTACAAGATATTAATGAAGCACTTCTATTAGAAACTGAGAAAGAATTCAAAGAAAAAGGTTATCAAGCTGTCGCATTCAAGAGTGATGTATCTAAAAAGAAAGAACAGGAAGAATTAGTTCAGTTTGCAGTTACAGAATTTGGTCAATTAGATGTTATGGTAAATAACGCAGGTGTTGATGCTGTGACGCCAATTTTAGAAATTGATGAAGATGAATTATCTAAGTTATTTAATATTAACGTATTTGGTACATTGTTTGGAATTCAAGCAGCTGCTAACCAATTTATTAAACAAAAAAGTAAAGGTAAAATCATCAACGCATGTAGTATTGCAGGACATGAATCTTATGAAGTACTCGGCACTTACTCAGCAACAAAACACTCAGTACGTTCCTTTACTCAAACAGCTGCTAAAGAATTAGCAGACAAAGGCATTACCGTAAACGCTTATTGCCCAGGAGTTGCCAAAACTGAAATGTGGGATCGTATTGATGAAGAAATGGTGAAACTTGATGATAGTCTAGAAATAGGAGACGCATTTGAAGCATTTTCTTCAGAAATCAAACTTGGAAGATATCAAGAGCCATCAGATGTTGCGAACTTAGTATCATTCTTAGCTTCAAATGATTCTGATTATATTACAGGTCAATCCATTTTAACTGATGGTGGATTAGTGTATAGATAAGTTAGACATGGTAAATAAATGTGTATAAAATTTATTAAGGCTTGCCTTTTCAATCGAGAAATATACGACGAAAGGGCAAGCCTTTTTGATGTTAAATATTGATGAAATGATAGAGTGAAAGTACAACTTAAGATTTTGTATTATCAGCTAAGGCATTTGCATATTTTTTAAAAGACCAACCTTTATTTTCTAAAATATCAGGATAAAAAGGATTTTGACCTATAACTTTAATATCATCTGCTAGTGCTTCAACTTCGTCTAAATGATGTGTCGTCATGATGATTAAACATTGATCGGTCATTTGTTGTAATAAGTTGTGAATATCATATCTTGATTCTAGATCGATGCCTTCTGTTGGCTCATCTAGAATAAGTATTTTAGGCCGACTAAGTAGACCTATCATAATATTGACTTTACGTTTATTTCCACCAGAAAGGTTAGATACTTTCACTTTTGTATCAGTAAAGTTTAATTGTGATAAATAAGAATGAAGTGTTTCATCTGAAATAGGATTTTCACAAAGTGACTTGAAAAACTCAATGTTTTCCATGACAGTCATATGCTCGAATAATGCGATGTCTTGAGGGACATAGCCTACAATATGACGTATTCGACGTCTTGATATATATTGATTGAAGTATTGAATACGTCCTTCATCTGCATTCTCAATACCTGCAATTAAACGCAATAATGTAGATTTTCCAGCACCATTTTCACCTAATAAAATAGTAATTTTATGAGGTTGAAATTGCATATCTAGGGAATCGAAAATATGCTTCTTTTTATAGCTTTTTGAAACATTTTGAATATCTATCATTGAATATGACTCCTTTACAATTGAATCCATAAATATATGATACCTATCGCTACTGTATAAATAATAGCCATAAATATACGATGACTAAGGACATTAATTTTAAAAAGTAATAAAGCAATACCTGCCTCATAAAATAAAACTATAATTAGTGTTTTTAAGTAGAAAAGAATGCTTAATGGTTGATGCATAAAAAGACTGATTATCAATAGCATGAGCATCAGTATGACCACATGTACACTGATATAAGTCAAGTATAGTTTAAGTTGACTATAAGGTACCAAATATAATCTTCCGAGAGGTGCGTTCTGTTTAAGACGTTGATGTAATAGGATTTGGATAACACTTACAAAGATGACGACAACAAATACAATGCCAATTGAAATGGATTGATGAGCATGTTTATTGATAGCTACACTTTTTATTTTAGATTGAGGTGTATGAGAATAATAAGATTGTTTCACTTTATCTAAGGATTGTGGTTGTTTCATATCATCAAGATGTTCATGAATAATATTAGGGATTTGTTGTTCGTATAATGATCGACTGATTATTTCCATAGCAATATGTCCTATAAAATCATCTCTGCTATATAATGGAAGAGTCTTATTTAAATCATTAGCTTTAAGGTGTTTAGAGAAATCCTTAGGTATTTCAAGGCTTGCAATGACTTCTTTCTTTTTTACCAAATCATCGATATAAAAATCATCATGAGATAAATGTTTTACTGTTACATACTGATTTTGCTCTATATCTTTAATTAATTTTTTCGAAGCGGAACTATGGTCCATATCTTGAATGGCGATAGGTATTTTAAAATTTTGCTGAGCCAATTTTTGTCCTAACCATAGAGTTCCTAAAGCGATTAGTATCGTGCTAATAAGAAACACATATTGTAACCATTGTTTCTTAATGACGAGTTGAATGTATGGTTTCATCGGCGATACCTCCATACTAAAACAATGATGAATAGTATCAATAGTGTAATAAAACTTAAATAAAATGCTGGATGTGTGTCTAAAATATAGTTATTGAGTGTTATTTCTAACATTTGATTAGTAACCAAACTAAATGGTTGTGTAATGATTACATCATTAAGCATGTGTTTAAAGAAGATAGTAGGGATAATTATCCCTGAAAAAATAATGATAACAAAGCTAAGTAATAATTTGAGTAGAAAGTTTACCCATGAACGAGTAATTAAGTCTATAAGTAATAAGCATAGGACAAGTAGCGTAACGTAATAAATGAGTTGTAAAGCTACCGTTGGCCAATTGTATTTTTCAAATGGGGCATTTAGAGCATGAGTAATCCAGATAAAGCCAATAAATGCCCATATGAGTGAATAAAACCATGCAATGATACCTCGAACTATCGTGAGCTTTTCAAAGGAAAAATGAAACATTTGCAAGCGTTCTTTGAGTGCAGTTTCTTGATTCATTTTTAGTACTGTATAAAGTGATAAACACAATATAAAGATAGACAAAAGAAAGCCAGTGACTACATAATAACTACTGGTGTCATAAATATGTATGGGTTCAAAATTAAATGAACCTGAACGATTTAAACCGGTAAATAACATATCAATCAATGTCATTGCTACGTCTTCATTTGAAGGATCTTTAGCTAATTGGTTAAAGCTTAGCACACCGCCCATTGATAACATTAAACGGTCATAAACTGAGCGTGTTAATTGATTAACCACGACACTGTTACTTGATTGTTCATCATATGTATAAACAGTTATAGGAAGGCTACCATCTTTATAAAAAGTATCGGTCATACCACGGTCGAAGACAAAGTATCCTTGTAATTGATTCTGTTTAAGCAGATGTTGCGCTTGATTCTCATTATAAGTTTTGAGAGCAGCATTTTTGCCAAGATTGTTGCCTTTACCCACAGTGTTTAAAATTAGTTTTGTTTCTTTAGAATGATCTTTATCAACGATACCAATATTAAATTTTGAATCATTTTGATTAATGTGCTGGATAGTTGTTAAAGTTACGATGAGCGTCAATAATATCAATATTAAATATAAAAATAGATACCACTTTTTAAGTAAAAATGAGTGATATATATGAAACAATTTGAAAGATTTCAAGTGACCACTCCTAGCGAATTCAAGATAAAAGGGGTGAGACTATCATTCGTAAAGTTTCAATTGAATGTGAGTCCCACCCCGTGAAATTAACCAGTATATGACCTACCTTTTATAGGTGGTGAAAGTCATTGTCGTTCAATCGCTTAGTATTCTATGAATTAATCATCTAGCTTTTTAAAGACTGATTTGACAATGTCTTTTTGTTTATCTTTAATTTCATCTGATAATTTATCTTTATCTTTCTTAGATAATGAATTAAAGTCCGTTGCATTATCGGTATTAAAATCAATGCGCTCTTTAAGTTTTGAATTAGCATTGATAACAATATTAATAGGCTCTTCGTCTAGTTTAAATCCAATATTTAATGTTTGTTTTTGAAGATTATTTTTAGCGTCTGTTTCTAAATTGTCTTCATAATTTACTTTATAATGATCGATAGCATTATCGATAGTAATAGTTCCAGTATCTTTACGTTTTGAATCTTTTACGCTCTCTTTATTATTTAAATGAACATTTAGACGTTCATAGTCTACGTCACCACTATATTTATAGTCATCTTTATAATGCTTTCCGTCTTTCTTAGAAGATCCTTTAATGTTATGTGTGTTTCCATCACTAGTTACTTTATAATCGACTTGGATATTGTCATCTATCACATTCGTGCCTTTGATAGTAGTTTTTTCACCGTCGCTATCAGTAATTGTGATGTTACGTTTTAGTATTTGATGCTTTTGTTGGTAGATAGTTGATTTAATTTTTGGAAATTCTTTAGTTTGTTTATCTTGAGCATCTTCAAGTTGCTCTTCGATTTCTTTTTTATACTCTTTTTCATTAATGCTTGATAAACGTTGTAATTCTTTATCATTTTTAGCTTTTTTTAATGCTGCGACAGTGATTTTTTTAGCTTTATCACGACTTATATTTAAAGTGATAGGTTTTAAATTTTTTGTTTCACCGTCAATTTTAACTTTTTCTTTTTTACCTTTTTCAAAGTCATCATCTTCTAATTGATCGATGACTAAATCTGTATATCGCTTAATCAGTTTTTCAACATCTTCTTGTTGAGAATGAACAATACCCAATTTATTATTCAGATCAAAGTTTGCATTTGAAAGTCCCTCTTCTTTATAGTCAGAAGGATCTTCATCAAAGATTTGAGCAGCTGTTTCTAATAGTTCTGAGTTTTTGACGCTATACTTTTTCTTGAATAAGGGTGAATCGAAGAATTGAGTTGAATCATTTGCTGTCCATTGGAACTTACCAATATCTTTATCTAATATTTTAGGTGATACGCTCATGATTCCTTTATTTGATTTTGGATCATGACCGATAGTTCCAGTTATTTTAGAACTATCTAAAATAGTTTTAGGTAAACCAAGATCTTTTAGATATTCCTTAGATGCATTAGCATGTAGATCATACGTATTAACATATGAATTATCTTTTAATTTTTTTTGGAATTTCTTTTCGTTACTAAAACGATGATCAACATAAGATTTTACATTTTTAGCGGTCTTTTTTTCGCTCAGTAAATATGCGTTTTTAGGTGTATTTGTTACAAAGGCATATACACCCCAAGCAATCCCCAAAAGAATGATTAATACAAGTACGATAGGCACTATAACTTTAATTTTTTTAGACATTAAATATCCTCCCAAATTGTGTCTATGTCTACATATCTATATTTTTAATTTTCTTTAATTTTAAATTCTTTAGTACCCACTTTTTCGTCATTGCCATGATTTGGATCTTTAGCTTCAAGTGTTACTGGTGTTTTAGTGTCTTTCAATTTAAAGAACATAACACCTTTTACTTTTCCATCTTTGTTAATTTTGTTATCCATATCTTCTTCATATTTTTCTTTTAAATCAGTATCAAATCCACCGCCAATTTCTAATCTTCTCTTAACATCTTTAGAATTTTGATAAATATCAAATGATTTGATAAATGCTGAAGATGCTGTTAAATCTTGGTCTTTTTTATTTTTAACACCATAGATGATAGCGATACTTGGTTTCTTGTCATCATCGTACTCAGATGCTTTGACAGTTTTGGCTTCTAAAATTTCAATATCAAAATTGTCCGTTGTTAATTTATCATTTTTGAATTTCGCTGTTGTTTTATCTTCATTGTCATTTTTGTCTACAGAAACGCTATCTGTAGAATTAGATGAAGAATCATTTTTAGATTCGTCATTTTTGTCACCACATGCTCCTAAAATGAGTGTTGACGCAAATAATAGTGCTAATACTTTTTTCATTATTAATATCCTCCCGTAAATAAGAAATAAAATAAATATGTAAATGTAAAATATCCTAATAATAATAATTTCAATATAATAATATAATGGATATTTTCGCTATTAAGTATATCATTTGTATTGCTTAATAGTAATACTTTTATTTAAATATTCTATGAAATCTATAGCATTGCCAACATAGAAGATAATTAAAATATTGTTAGTATTTATATATTTGTTTTTATAATTTTGTGTCATTTAATTTAGTTAAACTTTTTCTGCTTATATTCTTTAATAAAAACACTTCAGATGATAATTGAATTTAAATTCATTTAAAGCGTATCAACCAAGTTTTTAAATATAGACATATGTACTTTTTATCGTAGATATTTATAAGAATATTCATTTCACTTTATTCTCTTAATTGAAAATAATTATCATTTATATTGACAACTGTATGTGCCTCGTTTAATATAATTCTCAAATCGTAACAATTACGATTTGTTTTATGCAATTATTCTAAGTTATTGATTTTTATGAGGTTAATCATTTTTATTAACAATTTAATTTAAAAATTTACAATAAAAAGGAGTGTTTTATGCAACGTCAAGTGGTCGAATTTTCAAAATATAATCCATCTGGAAATATGACAATTCTTGTTCATTCAAAGCATCAACCGAGCGAATACGCAGCGATTGCACATCAGTTGATGGCGACAACACATGTGTGTTGTGAACAAGTTGGGTTCATTGAATCAGTAAACTATGAAAATGGGGATAACTATCACTTGGTAATGAGTGGAAATGAATTTTGTGGTAATGCGACTATGTCTTACATTCACTATTTAAAAGAACGTTTATTGATACAGCATCAACAATTTCAATTAAGAGTTTCGGGATGTTCTCATCCTGTAGAGTGTAAAGTTCATTCGCAACATTATGAAGTGACTATGCCAAAAGTACATCAAGTTAAGGAAAGATTTGTGAAATTAGGGGACCAACAGTTTAAAGCATTTGAAATTAGCTACGATACATACATTCATTACGTGTTGATGTGTGATGGTGTAGATTTAGCAATGAAACAGCGCGTGGAAGATTTTGTCAGTGCGCAAACATGGCATCAACAATTTAAAACGATTGGCGTCATGCTTTTTCAACAAGATAAACAATTCATATATCCATTGATACATATACCTAAAATAGATAGCTTAATCTGGGAAAATAGCTGTGGTTCAGGAGCGGCTTCTATCGGTGTGTTAGTTAATTATCTAACAGATCATGATATTCAAGATTACCTAGTTAACCAACCCGGAGGCAGTATTATTGTCTCATCCAGAAAGTCTGGACAAAATGAATACCAAACAACGATTAAGGGTCAAGTTTCAACTGTCGCAACAGGACAAGCATATATAGAACAGGAGACAATGACGCAAATATGAATGATCATACAAAAATAGAGAACCAATTACAATATTATTTAGAACAATTTACGTACTTACATCAACTCGTTTTGGAAGATAGTCGGCATATTGTTGATTTAGAAAATTTGATTGATGAATACAGTCAATGGATACTTCAACCTTTGGCAGAGCATCACTATTTAACATGGAACGATTTAGAAACAAAAATGAGCTTAACCAAGAAGCTTCAAGAGGTATCAGCAAAATGTGTGAAACAAGTAGAAGTCATTCGCGCACAACGTTTGTTGAATGGTAGGGCGACCATGTCAGGTTATTTCGAAAATATAGAGCATTGCATTAATGAAGAATTCGGAAGATGGCAAATTGGAAAAAATGACAAATTATTACTGATTGGTTCGGGAGCATATCCTATGACATTGATTCAAGTTGCTAAAGAAACTGGCGCTGCGGTCATTGGTATAGATATAGATTTGGAAGCAGTTGATTTAGGGCAACGTGTCGTCAATGTACTAGCGCCAAATGAAGATATCATTATTAGTAATCAAACAGTTGATCAATTAGAAGACATCCAATCTGTGACACATATTATATTCAGTTCGACGATACCTATCAAATATGACATTTTGAATGAACTTTACACATTGACGAATGATGAAGTTGTTGTAGCTATGCGATACGGTGATGATATAAAAGCATTGTTTAATTATCCATCTCAAGCAACTGACGAAACACAGTGGCGATGTGAAGAACTACAAACACGACCGAAGCAGATTTTTGATATTGCACTTTATCGTAAAGTGGCATCAAAAGTTGGTGTTGAACATGTCTAAAATATTAATGGTTGGTAGTGGACCGGTCGCTATTCAACTTGCTCGACTATGTCATTTACATGGAGAACATATAGTTGATATGGTGAGTCGCGTTCATGCATCAACCAAATCTAAGAGAGTCTTTGATGCGTATCAACGTGACGGCTTTTTTTCAGTAATGACTCAAAATGATGCACATCAGTGTTTTTCAGGTAAGTTTACGGTTAGACATTTTTTTAAAGATGTTAAAGATATTACGGAATATTATGACGTGGTGATTTTAGCATGTACTGCCGATGCGTATCGACCGATATTACAGCAATTATCTAAGTCCACATTAAAGCGTATTAAGCAAATCATCTTGGTCTCACCAACATTAGGATCACATATGCTTGTTAAGCAATTACTATCAGATGTTCAATGTGAAGGTGAAGTGATTTCATTTTCCACTTATCTAGGCGATACCCGAATATTTGATAAAGCACAACCACATTGTGTCCTAACCACACGAGTTAAATCAAAATTATTCGTAGGTTCGACTCAATCTCAGTCTATGATGTTGTGTAAGCTTAAGTCTTTATTTGACTATTTAAATATAGAATTAACAACGATGGACACACCACTACATGCGGAGATACATAATAGTTCACTTTATGTACACCCACCATTGTTTATGAATCAATTTTCATTAAAGGCGGTATTTGAAGGGACGAAAGTACCAGTATATGTATATAAGCTATTTCCAGAGGGACCAATCACAATGACCTTAATACACGAAATGCGATTAATGTGGCAAGAAATGATGATGATATTAAAACAATTAAAGGTACCTTCGGTCAATCTTCTAAAGTTTATGGTGAAAGAAAACTACCCTATACGTGATGAGACCATGCGCGAAGTAGATATTGAAAACTTTGAAAATTTACCAGCTATTCATCAAGAGTATCTACTTTATGTGCGATATACAGCAATTTTAATCGATCCGTTTTCTAATCCGGACGATCAAGGTGCATATTTTGATTTTTCTGCCGTACCATACAAACATGTTGATACTGATGAACAAGGAGTCATACATATACCACGCATGCCGAGTGAAGATTATTATCGTACTTTGATAATTCAAGCGATTGGAAGAGCATTAAACGTTGCAACACCGATGATTGACACATTGTTATTACGTTATGAAAATACTGTTAAACAATACTGTGACACACATTTACATCAACAACTATCAAGGCAATTCGAATTACATCATTTTAAACAGGATTTAGCGTTAGTGACGAACTACTTAACTTTTTATAAATAAAAAACGTAATGATATAAGTTTACATATTTTCGAAAAGAAAGAGGAAAGCAATGAATAAACTCACAAAACTAAGTACAGTCATTTTTGTATCTGGAATTATTTTAGCCGGTTGTGGAAGTAACAAAGAACTAACAGAGAAAAAAGAGAATAAAGTATTATCATATACAACTGTCAAAGATATTGGAGATATGAATCCCCATGTTTATGGAGGTTCAATGTCAGCAGAGAGTATGATTTATGAGCCGTTAGTTCGCAATACCAGGGATGGTATTAAGCCATTATTAGCAAAAAAATGGGACATTTCACCTGATGGTAAGACATATACGTTTCATTTAAGGGATGATGTATCTTTTCATGATGGTACGAAATTTGATGCAGATGCAGTGAAGAAAAACATCGATGCAGTACAACAAAATAAGAAACTACATTCATGGTTAAGACTTTCAACACTGATTGATGATGTCAAAGTTAAGGATAAGTATACGATACAACTACATTTGAAGGAAGCTTATCAACCTGCGTTAGCAGAACTAGCTATGCCACGACCATACGTTTTTGTATCGCCTAAAGATTTTAAACACGGCACAACCAAAGATGGTGTGAAATCATTTGACGGTACAGGACCATTTAAAATGGGTGAACACAAAAAAGATATATCTGCAGAGTTTAATAAAAATAATCAATATTGGGGAGAAAAGGCAAAATTAAATAAAGTAGAAGCAAAAGTTAAACCTGCAGGAGAAACAGCATTTTTATCAATGAAAAAAGGAGAAACCAACTTTGCTTATACAGATGATAGAGGTACAGACAGCTTAGATAAAGATAGTTTAAAACAATTAAAAGAAACCGGAAGCTACCAAGTAAAACGTAGCCAGGCTATGAATACAAAAATGCTTGTTGTTAATTCTGGTAAGAAAGATAGTGCAGTCAGTGATAAAGCAGTCAGACAAGCATTAGGTCACATGGTAAATAGAGATAAAATAGCTCAAGATATTTTAGACAAACAAGAAAAGCCAGCCACACAACTATTTGCTAAAAATGTGACAGATATAAACTTTAATTTACCAACAAGAACATATGATAAGAAAAAAGCGCAAGCGTTATTAGATAAGGCTGGATGGGTGCTTTCAAAAGATCGACAAGTTCGTCAAAAAGAGGGCAAAGATTTGAATCTTAAGTTGTATTATGACAAAGGGTCTTCCAGTCAAAAAGAACAAGCTGAATTCTTAGAAGCAGAATTTAAGAAGTTAGGTGTACAACTAGATATAAACGGAGAAACGTCAGATAAAGTAGCTGAACGTCGTAGTTCTGGTGATTACGATTTAATGTTTAATCAAACATGGGGGCTATTATATGATCCTCAGAGTACATTAGCAGCATTTAAGACGAAAACGGGATATGAAAGTGCAACATTAGGTATTAAGAATAAGACACAACTGTACAAAGATATTGATGATGCTTTTAAAATTCAAGATGCAAAGGCACGTTCAAAAGCGTATCAGCAAATTTTAAAACAAGTTGACGATGAAGGTGTCTTTATTCCAATTACTCACGGCAGAATGACTGTTGTTGCACCTAAAGATTTACAAAAATTATCCTTTACACAATCACAATATGAGCTTCCATTTAATGAAATGCAATATAAATAAAGGAGCGTCGTCATGGTTAAATTTATTATGAAACGTCTTACGCTCATGATTCCATTATTAATTGTAGTGACTTTTATGACTTTCATGATGACCTATCTCACGAACGAAGATCCAGCAGTAACAATTTTACATGCCCAAGGAACACCTAATATAACACAAGATTTAATAGCTGAAACTAAAGAAAAATATGGATTAAATCAACCGATATTCACGCAATATAAAAATTGGCTTGTTGATGCATTGCAGTTTAAATTTGGAACGAGTTATATCACAGGGGATCCAGTATCTGAGCGTATGGGTCCAGCGTTTATGAATACATTAAAACTCACTTTGATTTCCAGTGTGGTGGTGATGATAACATCTGTTGTTCTAGGCATAGTGAGTGCTTTGACTAGTGGTCGATTTACAGATCATGCTATACGTTCAATAGCTTTTCTACTAACAGCTCTGCCTTCATATTGGGTAGCTTCAATATTAGTTATTTATGTATCTGTAAAACTCAATTTATTACCAACCTCAGGACTCACAGGTCCAGAAAGTTATATTCTTCCAGTCTTTGTTATTACGATTACCTATGCAGGAATTTATTTTAGAAATGTCCGGCGATCTATGCTTGAACAATTAAATGAAGATTATGTTTTGTATTTAAAAGCTAGTGGTGTACCTCGTCTGACAATGTTGCTGCATGTATTACGTAATGCATTACAGGTAGCCGTATCTATTTTTTGTATGTCGATACCAATGATCATGGGAGGTTTAGTCGTTATTGAAAATGTATTTGCGTGGCCAGGTTTAGGACCATTAAGTGTTAAAGCGATTACTGAACATGATTTTCCAGTAATTCAAGCATACGTGCTCATTGTCGCGGTGTTGTTTATTCTTTTTAATACACTTGCAGATATCATTAATGCAATATTAAATCCGCGTTTAAGGGAGGCAATGAAATGATTGTGTTACGTCGTCTATTTCAAGATAGAGGTGCCATAGTTGCTATAGCTATTATTACAATCTACGTAGTGCTTGGAGTTTTAGCTCCTTTAATTACATTTTATGAACCGAATCACATTGATACAGCAAATAAATTTGCTGGTATAAGTTGGTCTCACTGGTTGGGGACAGACCATTTAGGCCGGGACGTATTAACACGGATAATATACGCCATAAGACCTAGTTTGTTATATGTATTTGTCGCATTGATTATTTCCGTTGTGATAGGAGCGATACTTGGGTTTATTTCAGGTTATTTCCCAGGTTATATCGATGCAATAATTATGCGTATATGCGATGTGATGTTAGCTTTTCCAAGTTATGTGGTGACATTGGCATTGATTACGTTGTTTGGCATGGGTGTAGAAAATATTATCATTGCGTTTATATTGACTCGATGGGCGTGGTTTTGTCGCGTGATTCGAACCAGTGTAATGCAATATATTGAAGCTGATCATGTAAAATTTGCCAAAGTAATTGGTATGAATGATTTAACAATCATTCGCAAACATATTTTGCCACTAACCTTTACTGACATAGCGATTATTGCTAGTAGTTCGATGTGCTCAATGATATTACAAATGTCAGGATTCTCGTTCCTTGGATTAGGTGTTAAGGCACCTACAGCCGAATGGGGGATGATGCTTAATGAAGCACGAAAAGTAATGTTCACACATCCTGGAATGATGATGACAACAGGTGTGGCTATCGTCATAATTGTAATGGCGTTTAACTTTTTATCAGATGCTTTACAAATGGCGATTGATCCACGTATGTCCTCTAAAGAGAAACGACTGGCATTGAAGAAAGGTGTGAAAGCACATGACATTGCTTAAAGTAGCGCATTTAAGAATTAAGGACACATGGTCAGATGAGACACTCGTTGATAACGTGAATTTCACAGTTCAATGTGGTGAAACATTAGGTATTATTGGAGAAAGTGGAAGCGGAAAATCGATTACTTGTAAAGCATTAATAGGTTTAAATGCTCAACGTTTATCTGTAAGCGGAGATATCTTTTTTGAACATCAAAATTTAAATACAATAACTGAAAAGCAACTACGCAAAATTCGTGGTAAAGATATTGCTATGATTATGCAACAAGGAACACGAGCATTTGATCCTTCAACTAAAGTGGGGAAGCAAATGATTGAAACTTTGCGTGCACATACGACATTATCAAAGCAACAAATAAAACAAGAACTCATTCATTATATGACGTATATGAAGTTGAAAGATCCCCGTTCGTTATTAAAAGCATATCCCTACATGTTGTCAGGTGGGATGCTTCAACGTATGATGATTGCACTAGCATTGGCATTGAAACCTAAATTGATTATTGCTGATGAGCCTACCACAGCATTAGATACCATTACACAATATGAAGTTATCAATGCTTTTAAAGATATAAAACATCATTTTGATTGCGCCATGATTTTTATATCTCATGACCTCACAGTGATTAATAAAATTGCAGATCGTGTTGTAGTTATGAAAGAAGGTCGCGTGATAGAAGAAGGCCGAACAAATATGGTATTACAACAACCTCGTCATCACTATACAGCTTATTTATTATCTACTAAAAAGACAATTCATGATTATTTTCAGTTAGTGCTGAGGGGTGATTTCAATGCTTAAAGTTCAAAATGTTATTAAATTTTATGGAAAAAAATCAATATTTCGTGATAAACGTATTCCTGTAGTTAAAGGTGTGTCATTTGATTGCCCCACTGGTGCATCAATAGCAATTATTGGAGAAAGTGGAAGTGGAAAGTCTACGTTGAGTCGTATGATTTTAGGACTAGAAAAACCAGATCAAGGACAAGTGACGTTGGACGGTCAGCCTGTTCATTTAAAAAAAGTGAGACGTCATCGAATTGCTGCGGTTTTTCAAGACTATACTTCTTCTTTGCATCCTTTTCATACTGTCAAAGATATTTTGTTTGAAGTAATGAATCAGTGTCGATGTACATCAAAGGAGAATATGGAAGAGTATGTAACAGCGTTACTACGTGAAGTAGGGTTAAAATCTGATTGTTTGTATTGTTATCCACATATGCTTTCAGGTGGAGAAGCACAGCGTGTAGCTATTGCACGTGCGATATGTATGCAACCAGATTATATATTATTTGATGAGGCGATTAGTTCATTAGATATGTCTATGCAAACACAAATATTAGATTTATTGAAAAGGTTACGTCACTCACATCAGCTGAGTTATATCTTTATTACTCATGATATACAAGCTGCGATGTATATATGTGATGACTTGCTTATTTTTAAAAATGGCTGTATCGAAGCTAGGACATCTATAAGTGAATTGCATAGGCAACAAAATGGTTATACAAGAGAACTGATTGATAAACAACTATCAATCTAAGGAGTGACAATATGAAAGGTGCCATGTCTTGGCCAGTTTTAAGATTATATATTTTAACATTGATGTTTTTTAGTGCGAATGCCATACTCAATGTTTTCATACCTCTAAGAGGACATGATTTGGAGGCGACGAATACCGTAATTGGAATTGTAATGGGGGCTTATATGCTAACGGCAATGCTATTTCGCCCTTGGGCTGGTCAAATTATTGCTCGTGTAGGTCCGATTAAAGTATTGCGTATTATATTATTGATTAATGCTATGGCACTGGTATTATATGGGTTTACAGGACTTGAAGGTTATTTGGTTGCACGTATTATGCAAGGTGTGTGTACGGCATTCTTCTCAATGTCTTTACAATTGGGTATTATAGATGCTTTACCTGAAAAATATCGTTCAGAAGGTGTATCTCTCTATTCATTGTTTTCAACAATTCCCAATTTATTAGGACCATTAATTGCAGTTGGGATTTGGCACGTGGAAAATATGACCATATTTGCTATTGTTATGATTTTTATTGCAGTAACAACAACCTTATTTGGTTATAGAACTACTTTTGCAAATACACAAAAAGAGGTAGCACCAAAAGAAGAAGTCTTACCTTTTAATGCAATGACTGTATATGTCCAATTTTTTAAAAATAAAGCACTCTTCTGCAGTGGTATGATTATGATTTTGTCATCTATAGTGTTTGGTGCGATGAGTACTTTTATACCATTATATACAGTTAGGGAAGGTTTCGCGAATGCAGGTATTTTCCTTACAATTCAAGCCATTACAGTAGTGATAGCTAGATTTTATTTACGTAAGTATGTACCATCTGATGGTTTATGGCATCACCGGTTTATGATGATTGTCTTAACGTTACTGATGATTGCTTCAATCATTGTAGCTTTTGGACCACAAATATTGAGTATATTTGTATATATAAGTGCAATCTTTATTGGAATAACACAAGCGCTCGTTTATCCTACATTGACAACGTATTTAAGTTTTGTCTTACCAAAGATAGGACGTAATATGTTATTAGGATTGTTTATAGCATGTGCAGATTTAGGGATTTCACTAGGAGGTGTGCTCATGGGGCCAATATCAGATACGATAGGATTTAAATGGATGTATATTTTATGCGCTTTATTGGTTACTATTGCAATGATATTCAGTAAAATTAGACAAGGACAAAGTGTTTCTAAAGCCTCATAGCAGCACTACATAAAAATAATGATAAATTAAAAGGGAGCCTCCAGTTTGTCTGAGGTTACACTCCCGCACATGTAAAATGAGTCGTTTTCTCTAATATGAATCGTTTTTTGTCGAGTTATATTAGAGAAGTAGGCTCATTTTTTATATGACAGATTTTTATTTAATAGGTAGTATTTTAAAATGATAAAAAATCACATTAATGTTACTACATACATAAAGTGAACCAACACTATATTTTTCATTAATTTTTGAATAAATTTATTGAATTAACACCAAAAATTATTAGGCAAAGATGTGTAATATATGTTTTTTAAATATAATTTAATAATTAATTACAAAATGTATATTAAAATGTTACAATCGTGCATGAAGTGGTATGACGTTTATTGATTATTCACTGTACCACTTATAGAAATATAATGCTTGCCTTGTTATATTTGTGATTACTTTAAGTGAGTTTTCAATTATTATACTGATTTTTTAAAAATTTACTTAGGTAATTTAATGGTAGCATCGTTATGTTAAGGTTTAAGAATTAAAAGATTCTTTAAGTATTATTTTAATTCAATTATCTTAAGTGAGAATGTTATAGAAACTTAAATATTGTGTTTTTATAACGAATTAGCTATAGAAAATTTAGTATATTGAACTTTTCCTATAGCATAATACGAAATAATTCTTAGTTATTAGAAATGAAAGGGAGTGTTTTAGAGTGACAATTTTACAAGTTGATCAATTAACGAAGAAGATTAAGGGGATGCCAATTATTCAAGATGTTTCATTTAAATTGGACGAAGGGCAAATTGTAGGACTTGTTGGAGCAAATGGCGCCGGAAAAACGACATTGATGAAAGTAATTTTAGGATTATCTAACTATCAAGATGGAAGTTATAAGGTTCGCGCGAATACAAATAACAAATCCAATACAGGTGCGCTCATAGAAAGTCCAGGTGTTTATCCATTTTTAACAGGTTACGATAACTTAAAGTTATTATGTGAAAGTAAAGAAAAAAATGCTATCGATGATATAGTGAAAAAATTGAAAATGGATAGATACATACATAAAAAAGCTAAAACATATTCTTTAGGTATGAAACAGAAATTGGGAATCGCAATCGCTTTTTTAAATCATCCACAATTAATTGTATTGGATGAACCAATGAATGGACTTGATCCAAAAGCTGTCAGAGATGTAAGGGAACTTATTGTTGAGACAGCCAAACAAGGTACGACGTTTCTTATTTCAAGTCACATTTTAAGTGAGTTAGTCAAAATTACAGATTCCATTTTAATTATTGATGAGGGTAAGATTATAAAACAAACTACAAGAGAAGAATTAAATCAAGAAGATGAAGACGATTTAGAAAATATCTTACTGAATATAATTGATAAAGAAGGTGACAATTAAGATGGGAACATTAATCAAACAAGAGTGTTTTAAACTATTTAAGAAGAAATCAACGTTTATTATTCCTATTGTAATTATAGCAATTATGCTAATTTTGGCGATTGTTAGTAGTCAGTACTCATCAATATTTAGTCCTGAAGAAAACTTTAAAAATGGTTATTCATCATTTTCATGGGCTATTTTCTTACTCATTATTCAAGCAAGTACAATCATTACCATGGAGTTTCATTATGGTACCATTAAGAACTTATTATATAGAAAATATTCACGTATCAGCATTGTAATAAGTAAAATCATTACATTATTCATCTATTCAATCATTATATTTGCAATCTTTTTAGGAATCACTATTGTACTTCATTTGATTTTCAATGGTGATACAAGTTTGATTGAAGCATCTCAGAATAAAGAATCATTATTAAGTGATTTATTGTTGAGAACATTAGGCGTATTTGTTGCTATGTGGTTACTCATCAGCTTAACATTGTTAATTTCATGTATTATGAAAAGTCCAGGTGTATCTATAGCAGTTGGTATTATTTTTTATTTTGCTGTGTCTATTATTTCGGGAATACTTTTTGCTATCATTAACAAATGGGAATGGTTAAAATGGAATCCAATAAATATGATGAATATTCAAATACAAGTCATAGATAATAAAGCGTTTAAAGAATTGACTAAACTAGAATTACATGAATTATTTATTGGAAATATTGTTTACATTCTTATTTTCTTAATTTTGGTTGTATGGATTTTTAAGAAGAAAAACGTATAATTAAAAATCGAAACAGATTAAGATAGTAGAATAAAAGATGGAACAGAATTCAGTTTTTCATTAGTGGTTTCGAATACTATCTTGGTTTTTCTGTAGAATATGTAAATACAATGCTCTATATTGAGATTTTAGTTGAAAAAGTATATAAAATTAATTTTAATTTAGTCATAGATAGACTATATATACCAAACAAACCTGAGACAATTGTTGTCTCAGGTTTTGTTTTACTTGTCGTTATAAGATAGTGAATTTTTCTTGCTATGAGGTTTCATTATAGAAGGAATTTTTCAGAAAACTGTTATGTAACAGGATAATTTATTCACAAACTGTTATAACTTCTGTCACAGGTTCGTAATTTATACAAACTTTAGTAGAAAATATGCCACAAATTATGTGAAATTAATCACATGATTCATGGTATACTGTCGTTGAAAACGTTAACAATACGAAATGGAGGCGGAGAGTATGTTAGAAACAAATAATCATACTAATGCTTGGCAAGGATTTAAAACAGGTCGTTGGAATAAAAATATAGACGTGAGAGAATTCATACAATTGAACTATTCATTATATGAAGGTGACGATGAATTTTTAGAAGGTCCTACAAAAGCAACTGAAACTTTATGGGATCAAGTAATGCAATTATCAAAAGAAGAACGTGAGCGCGGTGGCATGTGGGACATGGATACTAAAGTGGCATCGACAATCACTTCTCATGACGCCGGTTACTTAGACAAAGATTTAGAAAAGGTTGTTGGTGTTCAAACTGAAAAACCATTCAAACGTTCTATGCAACCATTCGGTGGTATTCGTATGGCAAAAGCAGCATGTGAAGCGTATGGTTACGAATTAGATCCAGAAACAGAAAAAATCTTCACTGAATATCGTAAAACGCACAACCAAGGTGTATTCGATGCATATTCAAGAGAAATGTTAAATTGTCGTAAAGCTGGTATTATTACTGGTTTGCCAGATGCTTACGGACGTGGACGTATTATCGGAGACTATCGTCGTGTTGCTTTATACGGTGTAGACTTCTTAATGGAACAAAAACTTAAAGACTTTAACACAATGTCTACTGAAATGTCTGAAGATGTAATTCGTTTACGTGAAGAATTATCAGAGCAATATCGTTCACTTCAAGATTTAAAAGAATTAGGTCAAAAATATGGATTTGATATTAGCCGTCCTGCTACTAACTTCAAAGAAGCTGTGCAATGGTTATACTTAGCATATTTAGCTGCTATCAAAGAACAAAATGGTGCAGCAATGAGTTTAGGACGTACTTCAACATTCTTAGATATTTATGCTGAACGTGATTTACAAAATGGTGACATCACTGAACAAGAAGTTCAAGAAATCATTGACCACTTCATTATGAAATTACGTATCGTTAAATTCGCGCGTACGCCTGAATATAATGAATTATTCTCTGGAGATCCAACTTGGGTAACTGAATCTATCGGTGGTGTAGGTATTGACGGACGTCCAATGGTAACTAAAAACTCATTCCGTTTCTTACACTCATTAGATAATTTAGGTCCAGCACCAGAACCAAACTTAACAGTATTATGGTCTACTCGCTTACCTGAAAACTTCAAAATCTATTGTGCTAAAATGAGTATTAAAACGAGCTCAATCCAATATGAAAATGATGACTTAATGCGTGAAAGCTATGGCGATGATTATGGTATCGCTTGCTGTGTATCTGCCATGAAGATTGGTAAACAAATGCAATTCTTCGGTGCACGTGCTAACTTAGCTAAAGCATTACTTTACGCTATCAATGGTGGTAAAGATGAAAAATCTGGTAAACAAGTTGGGCCAAGTTATGAAGGTATTAAATCAGACGTACTAGATTATGATGAAGTCTTCGAAAGATATGAAAAAATGATGGACTGGTTAGCTGGCGTATATATCAACTCATTAAATATCATTCACTATATGCATGATAAATATAGCTATGAACGTCTTGAAATGGCTTTACATGATACAGAAATTATTCGCACAATGGCAACTGGTATTGCCGGATTGTCTGTAGCAGCTGACTCTTTATCAGCGATTAAATATGCACAAGTTAAACCTATCCGTAACGATGAAGGTCTTGTAACTGACTTTGAAATCGAAGGCGACTTCCCTAAATATGGTAATAATGACAGTCGTGTTGATGAAATTGCAGTAGATTTAGTTGAACGTTTCATGACTAAATTACGTAGCCATAAAACATACCGTAATTCTGAACACACAATGAGTGTATTAACAATTACTTCAAACGTTGTTTATGGTAAGAAAACTGGTAACACACCAGATGGACGTAAAGCTGGCGAACCATTTGCACCTGGCGCAAACCCAATGCATGGTCGTGACCAAAAAGGTGCATTATCTTCACTAAGTTCAGTAGCTAAAATACCTTACGATTGCTGTAAAGATGGTATCTCAAATACATTTAGTATCGTACCGAAATCACTAGGTAAAGAAGAAGCAGATCAAAATAAAAACTTAACTAGTATGTTAGATGGTTATGCAATGCAACATGGTCATCACCTCAACATTAACGTATTTAATAGAGAAACATTAATTGATGCAATGGAACACCCAGAAGAGTATCCACAATTAACGATTCGTGTATCTGGATACGCTGTAAACTTCATTAAATTAACACGTGAACAACAATTAGATGTTATTTCACGTACATTCCACGAATCTATGTAATAAATTTAAGGTGGGAGCAAAATGCTTAAAGGACACTTACACTCCGTTGAAAGTATGGGCACTGTCGACGGGCCAGGACTTAGATATATATTATTTACTCAAGGTTGTTTGTTAAGATGTTTATATTGTCATAATCCAGACACTTGGAAGATTAACGAACCATCAAGAGAAGTGACGGTTGATGAAATGGTAAATGAAATCTTACCGTACAAACCTTACTTTGAAGCTTCAGGTGGTGGGGTAACAGTCAGTGGTGGTGAACCATTACTACAAATGCCTTTCTTGGAGCAATTATTCAAAGAATTAAAAGCGAATGGTGTTCACACATGCATTGATACTTCTGCGGGATGTGTGAATGATACGCCAGCATTTAATCGTCATTTTGATGAATTGCAAAAGCATACAGATTTAATCTTATTAGATATTAAACATATTGATAATGATAAGCACATCAAATTAACAGGCAAACCTAACACACATATTTTAAAGTTTGCACGTAAATTATCTGATATGAAACAACCTGTTTGGATTAGACATGTTTTAGTACCTGGTATTTCGGATGATAAAGAAGATTTGATAAAACTAGGAGAATTTATTAATTCTTTGGATAACGTTGAAAAGTTTGAAATCTTACCATATCATCAACTCGGTGTGCATAAGTGGAAAAATTTAGGCATTCCTTATCAACTCGAAAATGTTGAACCGCCTGACGATGAAGCGGTTAAAGAAGCTTATCGTTATGTTAACTTTAATGGCAAAATACCTGTAACATTATAGAAAGATAAATATAGTAATAGCCTGAGACATCAGTCGTTGTCTCAGGCTTCTTTACGTTTAATCAGTCGATAAACTGAGTTTAAAATATATGTCAATTAACTTTATTTAATAAAAATATGATTCATAAGTTTTAAATAGTTTATTTTTCTAGATATGCTTTAAATACATCTTTATAAACATCAATGTAACTTAAATACATATCTTTTCTAATAAATTCATCAACTTGATGCGCCATAATAGATTCACCAGGTCCAAAGACAGCAAAATCCACGTTATTTTCATTTGTTCCTAGGAAACTAGATGCATCAGTTGTACCAATCAATGCACTCACAACAATGTCTTCATGTACATAATTCGGTGCAATACGTGTAATATTTTGAATAAGAGGATTATCACGATCACTTGCCACTGGATCGTGACTGCTAGGTATATCTACAGTTAAATAATCTTCACCCACATGACGAATGACTTTTTCAAATAAATCCTTCACGAAAGTACTGTCATATTCTGGAACAGTTCTTACATTATATTTAGCTGTCGCCTTATGAGGAACAGAATTAACTTGTTTACCACCATTGAATACAGAGTTTAACATTACAAATCCAGAGTAGATATGTGATTCTTCTTCACCAATTTTTCTGTGGAGATGTTTCTCAATCATTGGAACAGCGTCTAACTCGTGTACTTTATCATGTTCTTTAATATTTTTATATTCTTGTTTCATTTCATTTACAAAATCAACTAAAATATCAACAGCATTTGTACCTAGGTGTGGCATAGAACTATGTGCAGCCTTACCTTTCGCTGTGACTACACAACTCATAGAACCTTTATGAGCATAGTAAGCGATATTACTAGTTGGTTCGCCAATAATTAAACCACTCACATCATCTAAGTAACCTTCATCAGCTAGTAATTGTGCACCATATTGTTCCGTCTCTTCTCCTGTAGTAGCTAATAAACGTATCGTACCTTGCTTTAATGCGTTTGATTGTTTTAATTCAATCATCGCGATGACCATCGCCATAAGACCACCTTTCATATCAGTGGTACCTCTGCCGAATAACTTGCCATCTTTATCTGTGAGTTCAAATGGAGGAAAAGTCCAATCATCATGGTCACCAGCATCTACAACATCCATGTGTCCACTGATTGCTAAGACTGGAGCGCCACTACCAATTTCAGCAACTAAATTAGCGCGTGAATCATTAACTTTAACAATCTTAGAATCAATATCATATTGACTTAACAGGTCTTTTAAGTACTCACATACTTCAATTTCATGATCATTCTCAGTTTGAATCTTGACGATATCAGCTAATAATCTTATTTTGTCTTGCTCACTCAATACAGTCATTTCACAGTCCTCCTCATTTTTAGTAATGATTTTTACTTTTTAATAAAAAATAAAAATCCTTGTACACTTAATATTATCAAAAACTTTTATTTATTAAAAATTATATGCTAAAATAAATGGATTTTTAATAAAAAATAAATATTGACTTAACATTTCTTATAAAAAACAACAATGTATAGCAATATTAAAAAATTTTCATTATTTATAGTTTGAATCGTGTTATAAAATGAAAAGTGATGAGATTAAGATGTAATAATACATATATATATATAACTTCGTGCCACGCAGACGGTTAAAATCATGTATAATAGCTAATAATACATATTATTAGGAGATACATAATTAACGATGAAAAATAAACTAACATTAAAAGAGAATCTATTTATCGGCTCAATGCTGTTTGGTCTATTTTTTGGTGCTGGAAATCTCATTTTTCCAATTCACTTAGGTCAAACTGCGGGGGCGAATGTATGGACCGCCAATTTAGGATTTCTTATCACGGCTATCGGACTACCTTTTTTAGGAATTATAGCGATAGGTGTATCTAAAACAAACGGGGTCTTTGAAATTTCCTCAAGGATAAGTAAAATATATGGTTATTTGTTCACAATTGGCTTGTATCTTGTTATAGGTCCGTTTTTTGCGTTGCCAAGACTTGCGACGACGTCATTTGAAATAGCATTTTCACCATTTATTTCATCTGGTACAGCCCAAGCGTTGTTGCCTATTTTTAGTATTTTATTCTTCGGAGTAGCGTGGTTATTTTCGCGTAAACCTTCTAAAATATTAGACTATATTGGAAAATTCTTAAATCCGGTCTTTCTCATCTTGCTTGGAATTGTTGTTGTGCTTGCATTTATCCGTCCTATGGGTGGAATTAGTCATGCGCCAGTAAGTGCTGATTATAGCAATAGCGTGTTACTCAAAGGGTTTATCGATGGATATAATACATTAGATGCTTTGGCATCATTAGCATTTGGTATTATCATTGTTACTACAATTAAAAAGTTGGGGATTACTAATCCGAATACAATCGCTAAAGAAACTTTAAAATCAGGTACGATTAGTATTATAGCTATGGGCGTTATTTATACTTTATTAGCTTTAATGGGTACGATGAGTTTAGGTCGTTTTAAAGTAAGTGAAAATGGTGGTATTGCGCTTGCTCAGATTGCACAACATTATTTAGGGGATTACGGAATTATTATTTTGTCACTCATCATCATTGTGGCATGTCTGAAAACAGCAATAGGATTGATCACAGCCTTTTCGGAAACATTTACAGAGTTATTCCCTAAATCTAACTATCTTTGGTTAGCTACTGGGGTGAGTATATTAGCTTGTATATTTGCTAATGTAGGTTTAACAAAAATTATTATGTATTCAACACCAGTGTTGATGTTCATTTATCCTTTAGCGATTACTTTAATTTTATTAGCATTACTTAGTCCATTATTTAAACATTCTAAGATTGTCTATCGATTTACAACATTATTTACAATGGTGGCGGCATTTGTAGATGGTGTGAAAGCAAGTCCAGAGTTCTTTGTTAATACAAAATTTGCACAAACAATCATTGGATTTGGTGAAAATTATCTCCCATTCTTTAACATTGGTATGGGATGGATTGTTCCAGCACTTATTGGTTTCATTATTGGTATTATTGTATACTTTATGACTGCTAAAAAATCGTTCTACGTACAATAAGGTTGAGTTAATAAATGATATAACTGCGAATTTCTTAATAATTATATTTCAAGATTATTATAGTTTTTAAATACATCATTTTATTAATAAGTATATTAATTGTAAGTGAGATAAAATTTAATAGTACTACTATACACAAAAGAGAGGGCAAAATCGCTCTCTCTTTTCTTGGATTTTTATAAGTGAATAAAAAAGTATTAAGCAACGGAATGGAGCTACTTAAATTTTTTCATAATTAACCGACGTTGACAGAGGAACATATATTATATGATAAGTTTACTTTTTATATGTTTGTGACATATAGTAATAAGTAAATCGTTATTAATAAATACAATTCTTGTTAATAAAGTTGAATTTAAGAAAAGTTGTTTATAAAATAAATACACTCGATAAGTATGGGTGTTGAAAAAGTGTTAAATAATTACAATTATATATTATTTAGAATTCGATAAAGAAGGTGACGAAATGCCTAGAACTTCCAAAAGACAATTAATATTAGAATCGGCCGCAGCTATTATTAATGAAAAAGGTGCTGATTATCTCACGTTGGATGCTGTAGCTCAAAGGGCTGGAATAAGTAAAGGTGGTTTATTTTATCATTTTAAAAGTAAAGATGAACTCATCAAAGAGCTGGTTAACTATGCCAATAATTTGTACAGAGATAACGTGAACCAACATATCGGTAATGAAAAAAACAAAAAAGGGCAATGGCTCAACGCATTTATAGAAGCGACAAGAGCACATCGTACGGATAATGCGCCTATTACTTCTGGAATGTTAGCGGCGCAAGGGACTAATAGAAGTTTATTATCACCATTAAAGACCTCATATCAAGAATGGCAATATCAAATTACACACGACGGGTTAGATGAGGTAGATGCTACCATTATTCGTTTAGCTGTCGATGGTTTATGGTTGTCGGAAATATTCGGAATTAGTGCTATAGATGAAGAAATGAGAGAGAAAGTTATTGAACGTTTAAAGATGCAAATAGAAAAAAATTAAATAAGCTATATACATAGAGCAGGGTGATGTTTCGTACATCGCTCTGTTCTTTTTTGTGTAAAGTCAGTTGAAACTAAACCGACTAGTTGGTATAGTAATCAATGTCATAAAAAATAAAACTTTTAGAGGTGTTAATGATGCAAAAAGTTGTTTTAACAGCAGCTATTACTGGCGCTGGAGATACAATACAAAAAAATGAGAACGTACCAGTTACACCACAAGAACTTGCAGATTCAGCAATTAAATGTGCACGAGCAGGAGCAACTGTCGCACATATTCATGTAAGAGATCCTGAAACTGGAGGAGTAAGTCATGATCCAGAACTGTATGCTGAAACAGTTAGATTAATCAGAGAAGCTGATGAAGATATCATCATTAATGTGACATCTGGTGGCGGTGGAGACTTCATTCCAAGTCTAGAACATCCAGAGACAGGTGGAGAAGGAACTTGGATCCAAACACCAGAAGAACGTTTTAAACCTATTGGTGACTTATTACCAGAAATGTGTACATTAGATTGTGGCAGTGTCAACATGGGAGATGCAATTTATTTAAGCCCTGCATCGTGGTTACGTAAACAAGCACAAATGGTTAAAGATGCGGGAGTCAAGCCTGAGCTTGAATGTTTTGATACAGGTCATGTGAGTTTTGCTAAACAAATGATAGAAGAAGGATTAATTGATGGAGACCCTATGTTCCAATTTTGTTTAGGTATTCCTTGGGGTGCAGAAAATGATCCTGAAACAATAGAATATCTTAAATCACGTATACCAGAAAATGCACATTGGTCAGCATTTGGCATTGGTAAGATGCAACTCCCAACTGTAAGAGAAGTTGCGCAACGTGGAGGAAATGTTCGTGTTGGATTAGAAGATAATATTTATTTAAGAAAAGGTGTAAAAGCAACGAATGAAGCATTGGTAGAAGAGGCAAAAAGAATTTTAGCAGAGCTCGACATTGAGCCACTTACACCTGCTGAAGCAAGAGAAAAATTTAATCTTAGAAATCCTCATGGTAAAGGAGACAAATAATGAAATTCGCAGTTGTTGGAACAGGTGTAATTGGTAGTGGATGGATTACTAGAATGCTTGCGCATGGTCATGAAGTGATTGCTACTGATCCAAGTGAAGGTGCATATGAACGCATGTTGACACAAGTTAAACAAAATTGGCCTTACGCAGAGCAAATGGGCCTTGCTGAAAATGCATCAATTCAAAACTTAACATTTACACCACATTTAGAAGAAGCGGTCAAAGATGCGGATCATATTCAAGAAAATGTACCAGAAGTAGAAGAAATTAAAGACGCTGTATTAAAAGAGATTGATTTTTATGCGAAACCTGAAGCAACAATTGGTTCAAGTACATCAGGAATTATGCCTTCAGAATTACAAGCTAACTTATCACATCCTGAACGATTAGTTGTTGCCCATCCATTTCACCCGGTGTATATTTTGCCATTAGTCGAAATTGTGCCAGGTAAGCAAACATCTGAAGAAACCACAGTTAAAGCCGAACAGATTTATGAAAGTATTGGTATGGATGTTTTACATGTGCGTCATGAAATAGAAGGACATATTGCAGATCGTCTTATGGAAGCATTATGGCGTGAATCATTGCACATAGTTAATGATGGTATTGCAACAACAGAGGAAGTTGATAAGGCGTTTACCCATGCAGCAGGTTTACGTTATGCACAATATGGTCCATTTATGACGTTCCACTTGGCAGGTGGTGAAGGTGGTATGCGTCATATGTTAAAACAATTTGGGCCAGCTTTAAAAAAACCTTGGACAAAACTCATCGCGCCTGAACTGACAGATGACTTATATCATAAAGTAGTAAGTGGTAGTGAAGCATCTTCTCAAGGATATACAATGTCTGAACTTGATCAAAAAAGAAACGAATTTCTAATTAAAGTGAAAGAATTAGCAGAACAATATTGGCCAAGTGATAGTAAAGCGATGAAAAAGTCTAACGGAGCGGAGTTACAAAGATGAATCAACAATATGTGTTTCACACAAAAGTGCATCGTGATTGGGTAGACCATAACGGGCACCTAAATGATGCAATGTATAACCGAATTTTCAGTGATACAACAGATGATTGGTTAGGTCATTTAGGATTAACTATTGATGCCATTCAATCTTATCAATATACCGTATTCACCTTAGAAAATCATGTCATGTTTCTTAATGAAATGAAAGAAAATGAAGATGTCATTGTTAAAGTGCATCTTCACGATTATGATAGCAAACGATTACATGTCCTAATGGAAATGTTTAATGCAGATGATGATTTATGTGCAACATATGAAGTGATGCTGATGGGCATTGATACGACTTCAGGAAGACCTTCAGCATTTCCGAACGACATTTTGAATAACATCAAACGCTATTATAATATAGAAAATGTGGAGACGACATCTCAATATATAGGTCATCGTATCGGCATCAAGAAAAAGTCAAAAAGCAAAGAGTAATACAACTTAGAATTTAGATGAATATGATTTAAGGACTCTTTTGTGCCTTGTTCTTACTTAGTTTACTTTGTATAACATCACAATGAGTCCTTATTTTTTAACAAATTGAATTACCTATAGAAAGGAATGGACATATGTTAAGTATTAAAAACTTATCAAAGGTCTATGCAGGTGGTAAAAAAGCTGTAGATAATATGACCATAGACATTGAATCAGGAGACTTTATTGCATTTATTGGGACAAGTGGTAGCGGTAAAACAACTGCCCTTAGAATGATTAATCGTATGATTGAATCTACAGAGGGAGAAATTACCATTGACGGTAAAAATATCAAAGAGCTTAATCCGGTTGAGCTTCGTCGCAGTATCGGTTATGTCATACAACAAATCGGCTTAATGCCACATATGACAGTGAAAGAGAATATTGTTCTCGTACCAAAGTTATTAAAATGGTCACAAGAGAAAAAGGATGAGAAAGCGAAAGAACTTATACGCTTAGTAGATTTACCAGAAGAGTATTTAGATCGATATCCTTCAGAACTATCAGGTGGTCAACAACAACGTATTGGTGTTGTAAGAGCACTCGCAGCTGAACAAGATATTATTTTAATGGATGAACCGTTTGGTGCACTCGATCCAATCACAAGAGATACATTACAAGACTTAGTCAAAAAATTACAACAACAATTAGGAAAGACATTCATTTTTGTTACACATGATATGGATGAAGCAATCAAACTTGCAGATAAAATATGTATTATGACAAATGGACAGGTGGTTCAATATGACACGCCAGATAATATTTTACGTAGTCCAGCGAATGATTTCGTTAGAGACTTTATTGGTCAGAATCGCTTAATTCAAGATAGACCTAATATCCGTACAGTTAAAGATGCGATGATTAAACCCGTGACAGTACATGTTGACCGTTCTCTTAATGATGCGGTAAATATTATGAGAGAGAAAAGAGTCGATACGATATTTGTTGTCGGCAATGATGAGCATTTATTGGGTTATTTAGATATTGAAGATATTAACGAAGGATTAAGACATCATAAAGAACTTATAGATACGATGCAACGAGATATTTATAGAGTACGTATTGATAGTAAGTTACAAGATTCTGTTCGTACAATTCTTAAACGCAATGTACGTAATGTACCCGTTGTTGACAGTGATAATAAAACATTATTAGGCCTTGTCACTCGAGCTAACCTTGTAGACATTGTTTATGACAGTATTTGGGGAGAGTTAGAATCGGATAACAATGATAATCATTCTGGGATTGTTGAACCCGAATCCACAGGAGTTGAGACACCATGATAAAGTTTATTTCGGAACATAGTGGTATGTTATTTACAAAGACATTCGAACATTTGTACATATCGATAGTGGCATTGGTTATTGCAATAATCGTAGCGGTTCCTTTAGGCATTTTATTATCTAAAAAGGAAAAGCTTTCGAAAGTGTCATTGACGATAGCTGGCGTTTTACAAACGATACCTACATTAGCGGTATTAGCTTTAATGATTCCATTATTTGGTGTAGGAAAAACACCTGCAATTATAGCGTTATTTTTATATGTATTATTACCAATTTTAAATAATACGATTATAGGCATTCAAAATATAGATTCCAACCTTAGAGAAGCAGGACGTAGTATGGGAATGACTAACTTTCAATTGATGAAAGATGTGGAGTTGCCACTCGCATTACCATTAATACTTAGTGGAATTAGACTGTCTTCTGTCTACGTTATTAGTTGGGCAACATTGGCAAGTTATGTTGGTGCTGGTGGTTTAGGTGATTTTATCTTTAACGGATTAGCGCTATTTGAACCGAGTATGATTATTACTGCAACTATTCTTGTCACTGCTATTGCACTTATTGTAGATTATGTTTTATCACTGATTGAAAAATGGGTTGTACCTAAAGGATTAAAAGTTTCCAGATAATCATTGAAGGAGGATAATATGAAGAATTATAAAAAATATTTGATTGTTTTAGTATTATGTCTAACAGTGTTATCTGGATGTAACTTACCCGGCTTAAAAAATAGTCATTCAGATGACGATGTTAGAATCACAAGTTTAGGAACAAGTGAATCGCAAATTATATCGCACATGCTGAGATTACTTATTGAACATGATACAAAAGGTGAAATTAAACCTACCTTAATTAATAATTTAGGTTCAAGTACGATTCAACATAATGCTGTCACAAGTGGCCAAGCTAATATGTCAGGTACGCGTTATACAGGCACTGACTTAACAGGAGCGTTGAAAGAAGATCCAATTAAAGATCCTAAAAAGGCTATGAAAGCGACTCAAGAAGGATTTAAAAAGAAATACAATCAAACCTTCTTCAATTCATATGGTTTTGAAAACACATATGCATTGATAGTAACAAAAGAGACAGCTAAGAAATATCATTTAGAAACTGTTTCAGACTTGGAAAAGCATGCTAAAGATTTAAGAGTAGGTATGGATAGTTCATGGATGGATCGTAAAGGTGACGGTTATCCAGCATTTAAAAAAGAATATGGCTATAGTTTCGGTACGGTAAGACCTATGCAAATTGGTCTTGTCTATGATGCACTGAGTTCTGGCAAATTAGACGTTGCCGTAGGTTATTCTACTGATGGGCGTATTTCAGCATACGATTTAAAAGTGTTGGAAGATGATCGTCGATTCTTCCCACCATACGATGCCAGTCCACTTGCATCAGATCAATTGTTAAAAGAGAAGCCAGACCTCAAACCGATTGTTAAAAAATTAGAAGGTAAGATATCAACAGAACAAATGCAAGAATTAAATTATCAAGCTGATGGTAAAGGGAAAGAGCCTGCAACAGTTGCAGAGGACTTCTTGAAAAAACATCATTATTTTGAAGACGATGACAATAAAAAAGATAAACAGAAAGGTGGTCAATAAACATGGAAGGGAATTTAATACAACAACTCGTTCACTACTACCAAATGAACTTTGGCTACCTATGGGAATTGTTTGTTAATCATTTGTTAATGTCTGTTTACGGTGTTTTACTAGCATGTTTAGTGGGCATACCTCTTGGTATCATCATTGCACGATTTGGTAAATTATCAGGTGTCATTATCACTATTGCGAATATTATTCAAACTGTTCCGGTTATTGCTATGTTAGCGATATTAATGCTTAGTATGGGACTCGGTATGAATACAGTCATTTTTACTGTGTTCTTATATGCCTTGCTTCCTATTATTAAAAATACGTATACAGGAATTAATGAAGTTGACCCAAATATTAAAGATGCTGGAAAAGGGATGGGTATGACGCGTAACCAAGTATTAACTATGATTGAGTTACCTCTGTCACTTTCGGTTATTATAGGTGGTATTCGGATTGCCCTTGTTGTAGCTATTGGTGTCGTAGCTGTAGGTTCATTTATTGGTGCACCAACATTAGGTGATATTGTGATTAGAGGTACAAATGCAACTGATGGAACACTATTTATTCTAGCAGGTGCAATACCTATCGTTATCATTGTCATACTTATAGATGTTTTATTACGTTTATTAGAGAAAAAGCTAGATCCAGCTACGTAAGTGATTTAATTTTTTATACAGGGAGGAGTGAGCCAAGATTATGGCTCATATTACATTAAATTATTTATCTAAAACTTTAGGAATGCATCAAACGATTAATGTCATTCTTCCAGAAGATAAAAGTTACTTTGATACAAATGAAAATGCGAAACCATTAAAAACTATGTTATTGCTACATGGTTTATCAAGTGATACGTCCTCTTATATGAGATATACGAGTATAGAACGCTATGCGAATACCCACCAACTAGCAGTGGTGATGCCTAATGCTGATCATAGTTTCTATTCAAATATGGCTTATGGACATAGTTATTATGACTATATACTAGAAGTTTATGATTATGTTCATCAAATATTTCCATTGTCTAAAAAGAGAGAAGATAATTTTATAGCAGGTCACTCTATGGGAGGTTATGGTGCAATCAAATTTGCATTAACGCAAAGTTATCGTTTCTCAAAAGCCGCTATGCTTTCAGCGCCATATGATGTTTCTATGATTGGTCAATATCAATGGTATGATTTTACTCCAGAAGCGATTGTAGGTAATACGCAACATGTCGCGGGGACATCTTTTGATCCATACTATTTAGTTGAACAAGCAATAGACAATGGACAAACGTTACCACAACTATATATTACTTGTGGAACTGAAGATGAACTGTATCAAGGTAATATTGATTTTGTGAACTATTTAGATGAAAAAGGTATTCCATATCAATTTAAAAAAGCGCCAGGTCATCACGATTATGCATTTTGGGATAAAGCAATAGAAGATGTCATTGACCGTTTTACATCATCACATATTTAAAATGAATGTTAGAATATAGTTAAACCCGTACGGTTTTTGTTAAGATTAATAAAGAAGTGGGAGAGCGTAAGTATTGAATGAGTTAGATTATTTCAACAATGAAGCGTCCCATGCATGTAAAATTTGAATATAGAACTTTTTTATTTAAGCATCGACTGCTCATATGCTAAGAACGCCTAGGACGACTATTAATGTCCTAGGCGTTCTTTTTTTCGTCATTTCTAAAAGATATAACTATGAATAGGTAAATCTTTTTCCACTGTTAAAAGATTATGAGTATATTAAAACTTGTGTAATAAGTAAGCCTCCACCAAATATTAAAACAAACGCAACAACAGGCCATACGAAACGTAACCAGTGTGAGTAGCGCATGTTTAACATTTGAAGTGTTGCCATTACAAGTCCAGTAGGCGCTAAGAACAACATTGCATACTGACCGAATTGATATGTTGTAACAATAACAAATCTTGGTATACCTACTGTATCAGCTAATGGCGCAAAGATAGGCATAGATAGTACTGCTAATCCTGATGAGGACGGCACGATAAATCCTAAACAGAAAAAGATAAAGAGCAGAACAATGATAAATAAAGGCCCACTCATATGTTGCACGATAGATGATGAAAAGTGCAAGATTGTGTCAGAAATCATTCCTTTATTCAATACTAAGTTGATTCCTCGAGCTAAACCAATGATTAAAGATACACCTACTAAACTTGAAGCGCCATTAACGAATGCATCTACAGTGCCTTTTTCTCCTAAACCATATTGTCCTGTTCCAGCAATAAACATGATGACAATGGTAAAGATCAAGAATGCAGATGCCATGACTGGGAACCACCATCCTTGTGTCATGACGCCCCAAACCATAATAGGGAATGGTAGGACGAAAAGCGTAAGAATAATCTTTTTACGTAATGTAAACTCAGAAGAACCGTCATCATGAAGCACAGACCACTGTTTTTCAAATGCTGCTTTGTCTTCATAAGAATAAGAGGATTTAGGATCTTTTTTAATTTTTTTACAATACCAGAATAAATAACTAATAACAAATATGGCACCGATGATACAAGCGCCTATTCTCCAATAAAGACCATCAGTAAAAGTTGTTCCTGCTGCATTAGAAGCAATGACGACTGAGAATGGGTTGATTGTTGAGAATGTACTACCCACAGAGCTTGCTAAGAAAATTGCACCGACTGAGACAATAGAATCATATCCGAGCGCAATAAATATTGGAACGAGTACAGGATAGAACGCTACAGCTTCCTCTTCAATACCACATAGCGTTCCGCCTATAATCATAAGTATAGAGACAAAGACGATAAGCATAAATTCGTGGCCTTTCGTCTTTTGAGTAAGTGCTAACAATCCTGATTCAAAGGACCCACTCGCTTGAACAACGCCAATCAATCCACCTAGAACAAGTATAAAGACCATAATATCGACGGCTTCGATGGTTCCTTTAACCATGCTACTGGTAATTTGATCAAGACCAGCTGGATGTTGTTTTAAACGTTCGTAAGTATTAGGAATTGAAACGGGTTTATTAATTGCACCAGATTTAAATTGTTCTATTTTGATTTTAACGCCTAATCGATCAAGCTCTTTTTGTGTTCCAGGAACTTTTTTTACCTGATGATGAGGATTGACAATTTTTAATTCTTGGGATGAAGGTTCATATGAAAGTTTTGAGTATGCACCCGCGGGGATTATCCAAGTTGCTATAACTGCGACAACTGTTAGGATAAAGAGAATCATAAATGCACCTGGCATTCTAAAGTTAAAACGTTTTTTCTTTTTATTATCATTGATCGCTTGTTCCAACGGTTTCATCTCCTTCGACAGTTAACCTAAAATAAAAGCCTATCAATTGAATTTGATTAGTATTTTACATGATTGATTAAGGAAGTGCACCCTGCTTGAAATGGAGAGGAGTGGAATAACAGGATGCACTGTATGAATATGTTTAAATTAATTTCTACTTATGCGTTAAAATGCTATTTTGTAATGAGTGTGCCAATTTTACCTTCTAGTGCTGCATCTAATTGGCTTAATGATGTGATGAGCACGCTACCGTTAGGATTATTTTCAATAAAGGAGATGGCAGATTCAATTTTAGGTAGCATGCTGCCTTTGGCGAATTGTTCTTCTTCAATATATGTTTTAAGCGTATCTATATTTGTTGTTTTAAGTGCTTGCTGTTGGTCAGTATGATAGTTGATATAAACATAATCAATCGCTGTTAAAATAATGAGTTGATCACAATGAATATCAGCACCTAATAATGCACTTGTTTTGTCTTTATCAATGACGGCATCTATACCTTTAAAGCTATCGTGCTGCTCACGAATGACTGGTATACCACCTCCACCTGCAGCGATGACAAGTGTGTCATTTTCTATTAGAGTTTTAATACTTTTCAGTTCGATAATAGATATTGGTTGTGGTGATGGTACGACGCGACGGTAACCTCGACCAGCATCTTCTACAAATTGATAACCTTTTTCCTGTTGAATACGATGAGCTTCTTCTTTAGTGTAGAACAGACCGATGGGTTTACTAGGACTATTAAAAGCTGGGTCGCCTTCATCAACTTCTACTTGAGTAACTAGTGTGACAACTTGCTTATCTATGCCCATTGAATGAAGTTCATTTTGTAAACTTTCTTGAAGTTGATAGCCGATGTAGGCTTGACTCATAGCGCCACATTCAGCAAATGGAAAAGCAGGACCTTGATCGTGTTCAGCTGCATAATTCAGACCAAGGTTAATACTTCCTACTTGTGGTCCATTACCGTGACTGATCACAATTTCGTGACCTTTAGTAATTAATCCTACTAGGGATTTAGCTGTATTTTTTACTAATTCAAGTTGTTCTTGTGGTGATTTTCCTAAAGCGTTTCCACCTAAAGCTACTACAATTTTAGCCATTTCACTCACTTCCTTCTATAATTTAGAATTCTCCTAAAGTTGCTACCATGACTGCTTTAATTGTATGCATTCTATTCTCAGCTTCTTGGAATACTACAGAAGCTTTGCTTTCGAAGACATCATCAGTGACTTCCATTTCACTAATGCCATATTTTTCATAAATTTGTTGACCAATTTTAGTTTCTGCATTGTGGAAAGAAGGTAAACAATGTTCAAAAATAACATTTGGATTACCTGTTTTTTCTAATAGTGTTTGGTTAACTTGATATGGTTTTAAAAGTTTAAGGCGTTCTTGCCATACTTCATCAGGTTCGCCCATTGATACCCAAACATCTGTATAAATAACATCAGAATCTTTCACGCCTTTATCAATATCATCTGTTATTAAAATGTTACCGCCATTTTCCGCCGCAATACGTTCGCAACGATTTAATAATTCCTCTGTCGGATTGAGTTCTTTAGGACAAACAAGATGGAAATTCATACCCATAATGGCAGCACCTTGCATTAATGCGTTAGCAACATTGTTACGTCCATCGCCAACATAAGTGAAGTTGATATCAGCATACTCTTTTTTCAATACCTCTTTAGCAGTTAAAAAGTCAGCAAGCACTTGTGTAGGGTGATCTTCATCGGTTAATCCATTCCATACCGGAACACCTGAATATTGTGCTAATGTTTCTACAGTACGTTGAGAGAACCCTCTGTACTCAATACCATCATACATACCACCAAGCACACGTGCTGTATCTTTAGCAGTCTCTTTTTTACCCATTTGAGAACCTGTAGGTCCAAGATAAGTGACGTGTGCACCTTGATCATGTGCGGCAACTTCGAATGCGCAACGTGTTCTAGTGGAATCTTTTTCAAAAAGAAGTGCGATATTTTTATTTTTTAGCATAGGCTTTTCAGTGCCGATATATTTGGCACGCTTCAAATCTTCGGAGAGTGTTAATAAAAATTCTACCTCTTGTCGTGAAAAGTCTAATAAAGTTAAAAAGCTTCTGTTACGTAAATTTTTCATCAATAACAACTCCTTGTGAATGAATTACAATTTTATTGTAAGCGTTTCCTTGAAGTTTTCAACTTATCTCAAAAATTGTAATTTTTTATTAATAAATCAATGAACTTTTTATTAACATTGGATTTGAATAGTGTGAAATTTGTCAAAAAGGTTTATGTTTAAGTTAAAACCAACTTTAAAGAATTTAGAAAATTCAATTAAAATGAATTTAACACATTTTAAATAATGACGGTAGGTCAGACTCGAAATGTAAGAGGTATGTTAGTTGAATAAAGCGTAGTAACTTCTTTATATTATTAGTGAATTCTCAAAATAATTGTAAAATTATATTGATTAATCACTTGTTCTTTATTATATTTAGAAACATCTCTTACAATAAACCACAACTTACATGAAATTTAAGCTATCAGTGGATTATTTTAGTTAAATTGAAGGTTATTCAAAGTAAAAAGGGCATATTAGTATTATAGGAGGAACAGTAAGATGAAAGTGTATAAGTTGAATTATCAACACCATAAAGATATTGTTGATGATAATGTATTAACGATGTTTGTAACAGCTGACAATCAAGATGAAGTTGAAGCGTTTGCGAAAAAATTACATTACAAGATTGAACATTTATCTCCATTAACTAAAAAGGAATTTGAAGAAGAGAAAGCGAAAGATTCACACTATAGACTTGAACACGTGGATCACTATTTAAATTAATTATTCAATCATATATCAGTACATCCTGTAATCATTCGTTTGGTTACAGTTTTTTTACGCATGATATTAAATTTTAGCTTCACTAATACAAGGAGTGTATAAATGGAAATAACAAGTGTTAATCATATTTGTTTTTCATTAAGTGATTTAAATACCTCTATACAATTTTATAAAGATATTTTACAAGGTGACTTATTAGTATCAGGGAGAACGACAGCATATTTAACTATTGGTCATACTTGGATTGCACTGAATCAAGAAAAAAATATACCAAGGAATGAAATAAACCATTCCTATACACACGTTGCTTTCTCCATAGATGAAGAAGATTTTCAAAAATGGATTCAATGGCTTAAAGAGAATCAAGTAAATATTTTAAAAGGGCGACCAAGAGATATTAAAGACAAAAAGTCGATATATTTTACAGATCCGGATGGGCATAAAATTGAATTACATACTGGGACATTAAAAGATAGAATGGAATATTATAAAAGTGAGAAGACGCATATGCAATTTTACGGTGAGTTTTGATATTTTAATTGATATGTAATTTTTTTGTAAAAAAATTTTATGATTCATTTTGGAATAAAATTACTATATACTAAAATTTGTAATTTTCAATTATTTTAATGAGGTGAATCAATGAATAAATTATCAAAGTACATTGCAATAGCTACATTAGCATCGACAGTGACAATTTCGGCACCAATTCATACATATGCATGTGAATCTCATACTAAAGATAACCATAATCATACGACACAACATCAAAATGATCCCAACCTTGGTGAACAAAATGTAATGGCTGTCTCATGGTATCAAAATTCTGCCGAAGCGAAGGCACTTTATCTACAGGGATACAATACTGCGAAATATCAGTTAGATGAAAATATCAAAAAGCATAAAGGTAAGAAAAAACTTGCTATAGCTTTAGACTTAGATGAAACAGTGCTTGATAATTCACCATATCAAGGATATGCCTCTATGCACGATACATCTTTTCCAGAAGGATGGCATGAATGGGTTGCAGCAGCGAAGGCAAAACCTGTGTATGGTGCCAAATCATTCTTAAAATATGCTGACAAAAAAGGTATCGATATTTACTATATTTCTGACCGTGATAAAGAAAAAGATTTTAAAGCTACAAAGGAAAATTTAAAAAATATTGGACTACCGCAAGCGAAAGATAATCATATTTTACTAAAAGGGAAAAACGATAAAAGTAAAGCATCACGACGCCAACAAGTCGAAAAAAATCATAAGTTAGTGATGTTATTTGGTGACAATTTGTTAGATTTTACAGATCCTAAAAAGTCTACTGCTAAAGAACGTGAGAAACTCGTGCAGAAACATGAAAAAGATTTTGGCACAAAGTATATTATTTTCCCTAATCCAATGTATGGAAGTTGGGAATCTACACTTTATCATAACAATTACCAAATAAGTAAGAATGAAAAAGATACATTACGAAAGGCATCAATTAAACAATTTAATCCTAAAACGGGTGAAGTAAAATAATTCCTGACATTAAATACTAAATTTCTATTAGTAAAAGAAAGTTTTGCGCATAATGATCGTATTGTGTGCAGACACTTTAATAATTAATAAAGTTATATTTACATGGAGTACTTTAATTCCGTGTTATACCATTGCGAGGATGAAACAATGTACGCGTTGTTCCATCCTTTTTTTTATAAATATTTTCAATCGTATCTAGATTAATGTAAACTTATAATTATAAAAAGTTTACAATGTGCAATCGGATGATTTGAAATGCTAATTTTTAAGAAAAAGGAGTTAAAGATTATGACATTAAACCTAGCCCAACGTGTGTTAAATCAAGAGTCATTAACAAAAGATGAAGCAATATCTATTTTCGAAAATGCTGAAATTGATACATTTGATTTATTAAATGAAGCCTATACAGTGAGAAAACATTACTACGGTAAAAAAGTTAAGCTTAATATGATATTAAATGCTAAAAGTGGTATCTGTGCAGAAGATTGTGGGTACTGTGGGCAATCTGTAAAAATGAAAGAAAAGCAACGTTATGCACTTGTTGAACAGGACCAAATTAAAAAAGGTGCTCAAGTAGCAACTGAAAATCAAATCGGTACATATTGTATCGTTATGAGTGGTAGAGGACCTAGTAACAGAGAAGTCGATCATATTTGTGAAACAGTAGAAGATATTAAAAAGGTACACCCACAACTAAAGATTTGTGCATGCTTAGGATTAACGAAAGAAGAACAAGCTAAAAAATTAAAGACTGCTGGTGTCGATCGCTATAATCATAATTTAAATACGAGTGAGCGTTATCACGATGAAGTAGTAACTACACATACATATGAGGATAGAGTGAATACGGTTGAAATGATGAAAGATAATCATATTTCTCCTTGTTCAGGCGTGATATGTGGTATGGGAGAGTCAAATGAGGACATTATTGATATGGCATTTGCTTTAAGAGCCATCGATGCTGATAGCATTCCTATTAATTTTTTACATCCTATTAAAGGAACTAAATTCGGTGGATTAGATTTATTGTCACCAATGAAATGTTTAAGAATTATAGCGATGTTTAGGTTAATCAATCCAACAAAAGAAATTAGAATTGCAGGTGGACGGGAGGTAAATCTACGTTCATTACAACCACTCGCATTGAAAGCGGCCAATTCAATTTTTGTAGGAGATTACTTAATTACTGGTGGTCAACCGAATGAGGAAGATTATCGCATGATTGAAGATTTAGGGTTTGAAATCGACAGTTAAATTATGATTGAAAATATTTTTAATCAATGTAAATGTAATTTTAAATAAATTGTCATAATGCATTAACCATGCGCTGTTTCAATGAAATTTTAAAAGAATTAACAACAATTTAATCAAATTCTATTAAATTTCCGGTGGATAATCCTTTAAAAAAATTTTTGAAAGCGTATACTAGGAATTGAGAGATGAGAGACAGTATGATCCATGCTTATTAAAAATTAAGATTAGGGGAATGAGATTACATTATTTCATTTTAAATCTTATTTTTTAATATAAATATAAAAGATGTTTTGGAGGAATACTTATGTCTAAATTTATTTATCAATCACCAGGAAGATATGTACAAGGGAAAGGTATTGTTAGCTCTATCGCTGAAGAAACAGAACGTCTTGGTAGTCATGCGTTGATTATTGCAGACGAAGTAGTTTGGAATATTACTGAAGAAAAAATAAAAGAAAGTTTCTCAGCAAATAACAACGTTGATTTTGAATATGAAGTGTTTAAAGGAGAATCTTCTGAAGAAGAAATTCAACGTATAGCCAAACAATATAAAGAAAAAAATATTGACGTTGTTATTGGTTTAGGTGGAGGTAAAGCGTTAGATACAGGTAAAGCTGTAGCATTTGAACTTAAAGCAAGCGTCATCGATTTTGCGTCTACAGCATCAATGGATGCACCAACAGCAGCAGTATCTGTTATTTATAACGAAGATGGATCATTTAGTGGTTATGAATTCTACCCTAAAAACCCTGATACAGTTATCGTAGATTCTGAAATTGTTGCACAAGCACCTGTACGTTTATTTGCATCAGGTATGAGTGATGGTTTAGCAACATTAATCGAAGTTGAATCTACACTTCGTAGACAAGGGCAAAACATGTTCCACGGCAAACCTACATTAGCAAGTTTAGCAATCGCTCAAAAATGTGAAGAAGTTATTTTTGAATATGGTTATAGTGCTTATACTTCTGTAGAAAATCATATCGTGACACCACAAGTAGATGCTGTGATTGAAGCCAATACATTACTTTCAGGTTTAGGATTTGAAAACGGCGGATTAGCAGGTGCACACGCAATTCATAATGGATTCACAGCTTTAGAAGGAGACATCCACCACTTAACTCATGGTGAAAAAGTGGCATACGGTATTTTAGTACAATTAGTACTTGAAAATGCGCCAACTGAAAAATTCATGAAATACAAAACATTCTTCGATAATATCAATATGCCAACAACATTAGAAGGTCTTCACATTGAAAACACAAGTTATGAAGAATTAGTTCAAGTAGGTGAACGTGCATTAACACCAAACGATACGTTTGCTAACTTAAGTGATAAAATCACTGCTGATGAAATCGCAGACGCAATTTTAACTGTTAATGATTTATCTAAAAGTCAGTTCAACTAAAAGGAGTCGCTTTGAATGAAAAAGTTAATTCAAGATAAAAACACAATTTTAAAAGATATGCTTGATGGAATTACAGTTTCAAACAACGATGTTGAAGTTGTATCTGACACTATTGTTGTTAGAAAGCATAAAAAACAATCAGGTGTTGCACTCGTTTCTGGTGGCGGTAGTGGTCATGAACCTGCACATGCAGGATTTGTAGCAGAAGGCATGCTCGATGCAGCTGTATGTGGAGAAATCTTCACTTCACCTACACCTGATAAAATATTAGATGCCATTAAAGCTGTGGACAATGGTGACGGTGTTCTACTTGTCATTAAAAACTATGCAGGAGACGTTATGAACTTTGAAATGGCTCAAGAAATGGCTCAAATGGAAGATATTAAAGTTGAAAGTGTTATCGTCAGAGATGATATTGCTATTTCTGACCCAGAAAAACGCCGTGGAGTAGCAGGTACAGTATTTGTGCATAAATATGCTGGATACCTTGCTGAAAAAGGTGTTGCACTTGATGAAATCAAATCTAAAGTTGAGGCGCTTTTACCAGATATTAAAAGTATTGGTATGGCATTAACGCCTCCAATGGTGCCCACAACTGGTAAAAATGGTTTCGATATTGAAGACAATCAAATGGAAATTGGTATCGGTATTCACGGTGAAAAAGGTTTGCATCGTGAAGACGTACAACCCATCAACGTGATTGTTGAACGTTTACTCGATCAGTTGTACAAAGAAATTGAGAAAAAACCTTTAATCGTAATGGTTAACGGTATGGGTGGTACGCCACTATCAGAATTAAATATAGTTACTAAATATCTAGATGAACAATTCAATCAGAATGATATTGATGTTAAACAATGGTTCGTAGGTGACTATATGACAGCGTTAGACATGCAAGGCTTCTCTATTACTGTACTCCCCTTCAGTGAAGAAGTGAGTGAAGCTTTAGCTGCACCTACAGCAAGTAAATATTTTTAATTTTAAAATTCAATAAGTAATAAATATATATTAAATTTTGAGGTGACTTAGAGAATGAATGTAGCAGATATCAAAGCACGCTTATTAGATTTAGAAAATACTTTTAAAGAAAAAGAAAGTGAACTGACTGATTTAGACAGAGCTATCGGTGATGGAGATCATGGTGTAAATATGGTCAGAGGTTTCGAACACTTAAAAGAAAAAATAGATGATCAAAGTATGCAAGCGCTATTTAAATCAACAGGTATGACGTTAATGTCTAACGTAGGTGGTGCTTCTGGACCATTATACGGGTTTGGTTTTATCAAAATGGCGAGTGCAGTGAATGATGAAATTGATCATGATAATCTTAAAGACGTACTTAAAGCGTTTGCTGATGGCATTCAACAACGTGGTAAAGTCGAATTAAATGAAAAAACGATGTATGATGTTATCGAACGTGCGAGAGAAGCTGTTGAAAATGATGAAACAGTAGATCTTGATAAACTACAATCATTTGCTAATGAAACCAAAGATATGGTAGCTACTAAAGGCCGTGCATCATATTTTAACGAAGCTTCAAAAGGTTATATTGATCCTGGTGCACAAAGTAGTGTTTATATTCTTAATGCAATTATAGGAGGAGAGTAAGTCATGACATCTATAGTAGTAGTAAGTCATAGTCATAAAATCGCAGAAGGTGTTAAACAATTAATCAATCAAATGACTGACGGTGGTGTTGACCTTATTGCCGTTGGTGGCTTAAGTGACGATGAAATCGGTACATCATTTGATCAAATCGTCTCTGTAATTAATGGACTTGAAAATGATGCGCTTTGTTTCTATGACATCGGTTCAGCAGGCATGAATTTAGACACAGCTTTAGAAATGTACGAAGGTGACCACAAAATTGTTAAAATGGAAGCGCCAATCGTTGAAGGAAGCTTTATTGCCAGTGTAGGAATTAAATCAAATATGAGTATGGATAGTGTTATCTCTGAAGTAAGAGCTAAATATCCTGAAGAATAATACTAAATCTTTATATATAGAGCTAGGCACATTACAAGTGATACATTGTAATGTGCCTAGCTTTTGATTTAACATCTTTTTATGATTCCCGAGGTGGTGTAATACGTCTACCTTTACCTAAAATCATTTGTATAATTGAAGAAACGAACATGACCATATTGAAAATAATCATTAATAAGAATATTTGATGATCAGCATCAATCGCAACATCTTGCAACTTTTTAAGGTAAATCATTTTATCAGTAATGTTTTCGGCATATATAGACTGTGTTCCTTTTTGGATATGATTCTTAATCGTATAAGCAATAATCGGTATCAACATAGCAGCAGAGAAATTTCTCATTGTATGCATGGTTTGAGAACGTTGTGCTGCTTCTTTTAAATCTCCGTCCAATAATGTAGCCATCGAGCCACTAACTAAGGTCATGCTTGCACCGAAGCCGAGCAGAAGACCTTGAATATAAAGTAATGGAATGTTAATCGTATTTCCCAGAATAATCCAATGGATGCTTACATATAGCAGGGCTGACGATCCCAATGTACCTAAAAAACCTGCACCGACAGAGCTATAAAAGAACATTTTTAAGATACCCGTTATAATGACTCCAACAAAGAAAAAGAAATAGAAATGTAATGAAATATCAAAAGGCAACTTTAATATTCTTACGATATAGACATTGATACCAGCAATGCCTGTTAATAAAGTTAAATGTGATGAAATTGCCATTGTTGCACCGACGAAAGGCTTTTTACTGAATAGTGTATGAAAGTGAACAATAGGATGTGTAGCTTGCCGATTTGTAATGATAAAATTTACAATAAAAAATATTGCAATTAAGAGTATCGGCCACACCCATAATGAATGGTAGCCTTTTTGAGTAAGAAGTGACATAGGAATCATTAAAGAAATGGTACTTAATACTAAAGTAATCATCATTGATCGACTAATATGAATATCTGACGTTTGATGATATTCATCTTTTCTTAATATGACGTTGCCTAGAATTAAGCATAATATCGCGGAGATGATATTTACTACAAAAATCCAATGCCAACGATCTAATTCTAATGATAAACTACCAGATAATCCTCCAAGCGCATTTGAACCAAATAAACCTACAATAACCATCAATAAAAATACATTTCTATATTGTTTTGGAAAGTTCAAGAAAAGTTTAGGTAACAAGGTAAAGAATAATACACCTGAACTGAAACTTTGAATCATTTTAGCAATAGACAAAATGATTAAGTTAAAAGATAAAAGTCCTAAGATTGAACCAATGAGAAATATAAACACAAAGCATAAGTAATTACGCTTGAATCCATATTTATGTGTGAGTGTATGCCCCAACGGTATACCTAAAGCAAAAGTGAAATTAGCTAATACAGAGGGGATAATCAGATATTGAGAGCCAATACCAAAGGATGTTTGAAGGATACCTTGATTTAAACTATAGGCTAAATTTGAAAAAAATTGAGAGCCTACACCAAAAATTGTAATAAACACGAGGACAGTGATTTCTAACATCTTGCCTCGTTTTGAAGACCAAAATTCCATCATTTATTCATCTCACATCTTTAAATTTTTGTTGATAAAAAAAGCAACTTAATCATTATAACGCTAATGGTAAGGTGGGTAAATAAACTGATATGATGTTATTAAAAATGAAAAAGAAAATCTTAATATATTTTATTTTTAAAAAGATAATGTAATTATTTATACTGTTAAAGATATGAAAATGGCATGGTATTTCATTAAAAATATAATAACTAAACTTTGGAATCAATGACCAATAATCATAAGCACGCTATCCTTACATAGAAGGTTATTAATGAATTCGAATGGAGGATAATACGTTATGATGGATTTTTTACATTACATACCGCCAGTCATTATATACGCTGTTTTGCTTGCTATTCATTACTTTTTATCGCGTACGGGAAATAAAATATTAGGCCTTATTGTGCCTGTTGGTGTGATTGCAAGTCTTATATATATGTATCAAGCCGATATTATACATATGAAACTGATTGGCGTTATGATTATAGGTATTGTGGCTCTATTATTCTTGGCAGAGGAGTGGCAGAGAGCACAAAAGGATAAATAAAGGAAGTTAGTCATCCCTTAAGATGATTATGACATAGCAGTCGTTGAGAAATTTTCTGGTTTATAGCATATAAATAAAGTTGAACATCATAAATAACAACGTGAGGATTAAGTTTAACGAAAAGCGTTTTGTTATTAAGTAGTGTTGTGTAAATGATGACGCTAGTAAGTTGGGACTTGAAAAGGAATGTAGATATATAAAATAGTAATATATGATTAATATCCGAGACATCATCAAACGTCTCGGGTATTTTTATGTATTCACATATGATAATAGAACTAAAATGTGATTATAACAAGGTTTAACTCAATCTATTGAAAAGCGTAGTTCATTGTATTCGGTACGAATTTTATATTACTTCTGTTAATTTTTAATCATTTTATACAGTTAAGTACTTATATAAGACTTCTAGGATATATTTCACAATGTAGTAATAATTCTTGTTAATGTTCAAGTAAGACTACCATTCATGTTATACCTACCAACTTGTTTCTGTAATAGTCTTCCACACAATCTTAAGTTTGGTGTCTGCAACTTCATTTTGAAAGGAGTACCATTCTATGTCTAACATTTCGATGACGACTTCTAAACGTAATGCTATCGTTACGGTAATGCTCATTAGTGCTTTTGTGTCTATGCTCAATCAAACTATTTTAAACACTGCACTACCAGCAATCATCAAAGGACTGAACATCACAGAAACAACAGCACAATGGTTAATTACCGGATTTATGCTTGTTAACGGTATTATGATTCCACTCACTGCCTTTTTAATGGATAAATATTCGACACGTCATTTATATATTTTCTCAATGGCTATTTTTCTCATAGGATCTATTATAGCGGCATTTTCACCTACGTTTACAATTTTAATGATATCTCGTATTATCCAAGCGATTGGTGCCGGCATTCTTTTGCCTTTGATGCAGTTTACAGTATTTACACTGTTTCCTGCTGAACAACGTGGGTTTGCGATGGGGTTGGCAGGTGTGGTTGTACAAAGTGCGCCTGCAATTGGTCCAACGTTAACTGGATTATTCGTAGATTTATTTAGTTGGAGAATGCCTTTTTATCTTGTTTCAGCAATTGCTGCTGTGGCTTTTATTTTAGGATTTTTCTTTGTTGAAAATAATACAAAAACAAAAGACATTGTTCTTGATAAAATTTCAGTAGTTTATTCTACTTTCGGCTTTGGTTTAATATTATTTGCATTTAGTAGCGTGAGTACGTTCGGTATCACCTCTCTCCCTGTCATTGTGACATTTGTACTTGGTATAGCCATTATCATAATTTTTACCACTCGTCAGCTTAAACTAAAGTATCCATTATTAAATATGCGTGTGTTTAAAAATAAAGTGTTCACACTTTCAGCTGTTTCTTCAATGCTAGTATATATTACAATGGTAAGTCCTGCGTTACTCATACCTATTTATATCCAAACAGGTTTAGGTCAATCCGCATTATTATCGGGGGTTGTCGTACTTCCAGGCGCGGTCATTAATGGATTAACGATGGTTTATACAGGAAAAATTTTTGATAAACATGGTATTAAAGTGCTTGTGATACCTGGTTTTATCTTACTCATTAGTATGACATTTTTATATTCGTTCCTTACTACAGGAACGCCATACTGGTTTGTGATTCTCGTTTATACTATACGGATGATTGCATTAGGATTATTAGTGATGCCTCTTAATACAGTTGGACTGAATGCACTTGAGTCAGATGATGTCTCACATGGTACGGCAATTATGAATTCCTTACGCATCATTGCAGGTGCTATGGGTACAGCGATTAGTGTGACAATTTTATCAATAGTGGCAAAACAGTATACAGCTTCACACTCAACAATGTCAAAAATGAAACTAACACAAGAAGCAACCGTACATGGTATAGATGTTGCATTTATTTTTACTACAGTATTAATCATTATTGGATTTATCTTAGCGTTATTCATAAAAGAAGAAAAAAATCATTAATTATTCAAAAAACTGTATAAGAGAGACTGAATTATGGGATGAACCTGGGACACAAATCAATGTTCCAGGTTTTTTATAATGTAAAGACAGCGGTAAACTTCTGGGCATTAACAGAGTGTATTTCAATAGACAAAGCAATTTGGGTATCGACGCTTAGAGAGTGAGACAATGAAGACATTATGAATATATGTCTTATTATTCAGCTTTTTAGTGGAAATTCAAACGGACTAACGGTTGTTAAATAAAAAATGAATTCCATCATAATTTCTAAATTCAAGCCCCCATCCACCACTTAAATATACCGATGAAATATTTTTATTTAAAATGAAATCGATTAATGAGAAATTGAAACAACTTTTTAATCAATTTACTTAATATGAAACTTGCATTTAAATATAAGAAAGACTATATATAGTATATATGATGTAAAATTAAATTGTTCTTAATTCTTTTTCAGATCAATCCATTTGATTTAAAAGTTTATATTCTAACATAGAGAGAAGGATGAATTTGAAACAATTGAGTTTGACTTTAAAGATACGACTGATATGTGATTTCTTCCAAAATATGATCGTTACAGCATTTTTACCATTTATGGCATTGTATTTAACAGATATGGTCAATCAACATTTTTCAGGGCTTTTTTTATTCGCGCTAGTCATGATAAATTTTCCCATATCAATAATATCAGGTCATATTATTGAACGATTACCTAAAAAGACATTAACACTAAGTTATCAATTGATATTAAGTTTAATGCTCGTAATTATGGCGATTACAATCTCGGAACAAGTATATATGATCATTTTATTTTGTATCGCTTACGCAATATTTAGTATCACAATAGGCATGCAGCAACCTATAATGGACACGATTATTATGGATGCGATTACGCCTGAAGTCGAACAATATATTTATAAGATAAGTTATTGGCTGACGAATATTGCTGTTGCTCTTGGTGCGCTCATAGGTGGATTGATGTATGGAGCACATAAATCTATGTTGTTTTTAATCGCATTTGCCATTTACATTATGGTTTTTATAGCACTTTTCATATGGTTGCCTAAAGATTTAAATCAAGTAAATCAGTCGTACACACATCATGCTAATGAGCAACAATTCTCCATGGGTCAAATATTAAAAAGTTATAAACCAGCATTTAAAGATACAACATATCTACTTCTAATTATAGGATTTAGTATTTTAACGATGGGTGAGTTATCTGTATCATCATACATTTCAGTGCGTTTAAAACAAGAGTTTGATCCGATGATATTGTTTTCGTTACATATCGATGGCGTTAAAATGTATTCACTTCTATTAATGACGAATACAACTATTGTTATCATTTTCACCTATTTTATTTCAAAAATTGTTATGAAAATGGATGTTAAAACAGCATTATTGATTGGAATTATTTTTTATGTCATTGGATATTCGAACCTCACTTATCTTAATGATTTTACGTTACTTATCATATTTATGATTATAGCGACGATGGGTGAAATGATATATTCCCCAATTCTTGAAGAACATCGTTTTAAAATGGTTCCTTCTCATAAGAGAGGGACATATTCAGCAGTGCATGCTTTAGGATTTAACCTAGCTGAATTACTTGCAAGATTTGGAATTATATTAGGTGTGTTTTTCACTTCAATGGAGATGGGGATTTATATGTTTGTTTTATTACTGCTAGGTGGCATGTCACTTTACATTGCAGTGAGTCGTTTTAATAATGCAAATTCACAATAATTTTTTTAATTAGAAATGTATAATTCGTACCAAATTGCTCGTAATTTTAAAAAAACTATATTTATTAAGATTTTGTTAATTTTCATATTCCCAATTGTTTTCTATAGTGAGAGTATACTAATATAAATCATGGCTAGAAAATATGAAGTATGTTGTTTATGAGTTATTTTGGGAATGAATATGAAAGAAGGACTCTAATGAATATTGAAGCACTATATTTTCAAAAGTATTTTTATTTTAAACATTTAAATCAATCAAGTTCAGAACACAGGGTGACATATTGGGTAAAGTTAAGTCCCGACATTGATTTACATAGATTAATGTATGCATTATTAGATGTCGTTCAAAATCAACCTGTGTTGCGCACACAGTTTGTGACAGATGATTTTAATCAACTCAAGATAAGTTTAAGAGATTTTTTTCCATTTATTGAAATTAAAGAAGTTAATGAAATGTCGCAAAGCATAGATTTAGAAGCATTCTTTACACGTAATTTAAATTCCTACCATTTCAATCAATTACCTCTGTTTAATTTTAAGATTTATCAATTTCTTGATGAAGCCTATCTACTTTTAGATTTCCACGCTACTATTTTTAATGAAAGTCAATTAACTCCATTTTTGCAACAAGTAAATATCGCTTATACCCACTCTTTAAAAAGTGAATATAGTATCTCGGATTTTTATAATTGGATCAAAGAAATGAACCAAAAGATGGATCAAAATCAAGCTGAGTGTCCATTAAAGCACTTCAACGTATTGAATGCAGACGGTGATAATTACACTTACATACCTGTTAGGAATACATGTGAAAAGAAAAAAATGTGTTCTTTACATACAGAACTACCATCTTTAGACATTGATGTGTGGATTGTAAGTATTTACTTAGCGCATCATTTTATAAGTCAGTCTTCTGATGTGACGTTAGGCATCCATTTTGCGATAGATAATAAAAATACTGAGAATATGATGGTTTTAAACACAGACATTGCCCCACTTAATTTAACTATTAGTCAAAGTGACACCGTAAAAGATATGGTGGATGAGTGTTCCGCACTACTTGAAGAGCTTCAAATGTGTGGCGCGTCTTTTGTTGTTCAACCTAAAGCAGTACAAACAGATGTAGAAACGATGATTCATATTGAAAAAGTACAAGAACAATTTGAGCTTAATCATATATGTCATCATATACATCGTCTATACAATGAAGCATCATCATTAGCGGATTTAGAGTTTTATCCTCATGTACAGGGTGGTTTTGATATAGTTTATAATGACAACGTTTATGATGATTTAACTGTACATACGTTAGTCAAATTAATTAATGGAATTTATATGCAAATTACACAAAATCCATCATTATTAATTAAAGATATAAAACTCAGTGATCGATCAGATTTAGCTAAATATAACGACATCAATTTTCAAAACAATGACATCAATTATAGTGAGGTCACTTATAAAACCGTGGTTGAAAGATTCGAACGTCAAGTGCACCAACATCCAGATAGTATTGCGTTGCAATATGAACAACAATCGATGACATATCATCAATTAAATCAATGTGCGAATCTTTTAGCATATAGATTGCGTTTAAATAATCAGATTGAACCTAATGATTTGGTGGCATTAATAGCAGAACGCAGCTTAGAGATGATTATTGGAATGTTAGGCATCTTGAAAGCTGGTGCAGGCTATATACCAATTGATCCAGATTATCCTGAAGAAAGAATGAATTATATTATTGAGGACGCACAACCTAAAGCGGTTGTAACATATCGTACATCGTTTCAATCAGATTTACCTCAAATGGATATAGAATTTATAGTTGGTTCAAGAGAACAAGAGATTGATGACCCGAAAGGCATTAATTGTTCAGAAGATATCGCTTATGTCATCTATACATCAGGAACGACTGGTAAGCCTAAAGGGACACTGGTGCCACATAGAGGTATTGATCGCTTAGTACACAATCCAAATTATGTCGAATTGAACGAAAATACAGCCGTCTTATTATCAGGAACAGTAGCTTTTGATGCAGCAACCTTTGAAATATATGGTCCATTATTGAATGGTGGACGGTTAGTCATTACATCTAAAGATACATTGTTAAATCCTCAATTGTTAGATCAAGCTATTACTGAAAATAAAGTCAACACGATGTGGTTAACGTCATCTTTATTTAATCAAATTGCCAGCGAACGTATCGAAGCATTAGAATCTTTAACTTATTTGCTTATCGGTGGGGAAGTGTTAAATGCTAAGTGGGTTCACTTATTAAATTCACGTGAGTGTCATCCTCAAATAATCAATGGTTATGGACCGACAGAGAAAACAACATTTACTACAACTTTTGCGATTCCACAAGAGATGCCTTCACGTATACCTATTGGTTTACCTATTAGTGGAACGACAGTTTATGTCATGCAAGGTGAACGTATTTGTGGTGTAGGTGTTCCAGGTGAATTGTGCATTGGTGGTGCAGGTTTAGCAAAAGGTTATTTAAATCAACCTAAACTTACTGCTGAACGTTTTATTCAGTCACCTTTTAATAATGAAATGCTTTATCGTAGCGGTGATTTAGTTCGTCTTCAAGAAGATAGCTATATTGATTATATTAGTCGTATCGATAAGCAAGTTAAAATACGTGGATTTAGAATAGAATTATCAGAAATTGAAAAAGCATTAGAAGCTATACATGATATTAATAAAGCTGTAGTCATCGTTCGGGAACAAGACCAAGATAAACAAATAGTGGCATATTATGAAGCATCGCAATTAAAATCAACAGGTCAATTAAAAGATATTTTAAGTGGAACATTACCTGAATATATGATACCTGTGCATTTTATGAAGGTGGATCGTATACCTATCACGATGAATGGGAAATTAGATGTGCGTGCATTACCTGAAATTAATCTAAAGAATAATAGAAATTATGTAGAACCTCGTAACGATATTGAACGCACTGTTTGCCGTATTTTCGAAGAGATTTTACATATTGATCAGGTAGGTATTAAAGATAATTTCTTTGAACTAGGTGGACATTCTCTTAGAGCAACATTAGTTGTAAACCGTATTGAAGAAAGGTTGAAAAAACGTCTTAAAGTAGGTGATTTAATGAAATCTCCTACTGTAGAGCAACTAGGACAACAAATTGAAGAACTGCAAAATGATGTCTATGATGTGATTCCCAAAGCAAATGAATCGTATCAATATGATTTAAGTGCGTCTCAAAAAAGTATGTATTTATTATGGAAGGTCAATCCTAAAGACACAGTGTATAACATTCCATTCTTATGGAGATTATCTTCTGAACTCAATGTTATGCAATTGCAACGTGCATTATCTAAGTTAATTGAACGTCATGAAATATTACGAACACAATATGTAATTGATGACAATGAAGTTAAACAACGTATTGCAACACATGTTTTACCTGATTTTGAAGAGGTAACGACATCTCTAACGAACGAGCAAGATATTATTCAATCATTTATGGAACCGTTTGATTTAGAACAACCAAGTCAGATGCGAGTTAAATATATACATGGACCACAACAAGATTATTTATTTATGGATACTCATCATAGTATTAATGATGGTATGAGTAACACGATTTTACTATCTGATTTGAACGCTTTATATCAAGATAAATCATTACCTGAACTTAAGCTTCAGTATAAAGATTATAGTGAGTGGATGGTGCATAGAGATTTATCTAAACAACGTCACTTTTGGTTACAACAATTTGAAAATCAGGTTCCAATATTAAACATGCCTACGGATTATCCTAGACCAAGTATTAAAACAACCAACGGTAATATGTTGTCGTTTCATTACAATCATCAAATCAAACAGCAATTGAAATCTTATGTAGAACAACATCAAGTGACTGACTTTATGTTCTTTGCTAGTGCAATCATGGTATTATTGCACAAATATACACGTCAGGACGATATCGCTATTGGTAGTGTAATCAGTGCGCGTACGCATCGCGATACTGAAAATATGTTAGGTATGTTTGCTAATACACTTGTATATCGTGGTCGACCACATGATCAAAAGACATGGGATCAATTGATGGCTGAGATGAAAGAGATGTGTCTAGGGGCATATGAACATCAAGAATATCCTTTTGAAAGCTTAGTCAATGATCTTGTTGATGAAAGAGATGCTTCACATAATCCGTTATTTGATGTGATGCTCGTACTTCAAAATAATGAAACAAATCATGCGAATTTTGGACATAGTCAACTGACACATATTCCACCTCAGTCAACAACAGCTAAATTTGATATGTCATTTATTATTGAAGAAGATCAAGATGGCTATGTTGTTAATATTGAATATAATACAGATTTATATAAACAAGAGACCATTCATCATATTGCTGAACAACTTCAAATGATTATTAAACATGTAATATCTACCGAAAACCTAAAAATTCAAGATATTGATGAAAATGATGACTTATTAATTTGGTTGGACAAGTATGTGAATGATTGTTCTTTAGACTTGCCAAAAAATAAGTCAATACAGCAACTTTTACATGATGTCATGAAAGCGAAAGCAGATGATGTAGCACTTAAAATGAATGGACAATCGATGACGTATCAAGAACTTGATGATTATTCTAATAGTATAGCTCAAACATTGATACATAATGGCATTCAAAAATGGGAACGTGTAGCCCTTTTAACTGAACGAAGTTTTGAAATGGTTGCTAGTATGATTGCTGTATTAAAAGTTGGAGGTTCTTATGTACCTATTGACGTCACTTATCCCGATAAACGTATTGAATTTATTATTAAAGACGCTGAAGTCGCAGCAGTTCTCACATATGGAAAAACAATATCCTCACATATACCAGTAATTAAAATCGAAGATATTGATAACACTGAAAATAATAAAAGGTTAAATATAGAATATGCAGGGAATTTGGAAGATGATTTGTATCATATTTATACATCTGGAACAACAGGAAAGCCTAAAGCAGTATCAGTGAAACAACGTAATATATTAAATTTAGTGTGTGCTTGGACAAAAAGACTCAATTTATCCGATGATGAAGTCTATCTGCAGTACGCTAATTATGTGTTCGATGCTTCGGCAACTGATTTCTACTGTAGTTTATTAAATGGATATCCACTTGTCATTGCAACATCAGTTGAGCGGACCAATACAGATTTATTAGAAAAGTTAATTTCACAAGAAAATATCACCATCGCATCTATCCCACTACAGGTATATAATGTGATGCATCATTTTTACATTCCTAAAGTAATTACAGGAGGTGCGACAAGTACACCAGCATTTGTGCAGCATATCTCTAAGCATTGTGATATGTATGTTAATGCCTATGGTCCTTCTGAAAATACGGTTATCGCATCTTGTTGGATATACAAAAAAGGTGACGCCATACCATCGACTATTCCGATTGGGAAACCGTTAGCTAATGTTGATATTTTTATTATGTCAGGCGGTAAACTATGTGGCGTTGGTATTCCAGGTGAATTATGTATTGCAGGAGAAAGTTTAACTTCAGGATATTTAAACAGACCTGAACTATCGGCGGAAAAATTTATTGAAAACCCGTTTGGTCCAGGACAACTTTATCGAAGTGGTGATTTAGCACGATTGATGCCAGATGGGCAAATTGAATTTCTTGGTAGAATAGACAAGCAAGTTAAAGTACATGGCTATCGCATTGAACTAGGTGAAATTGAAAATATCATTAATTCAGTGGATACTGTGACAGATAGCGTTGTTATTTTAGCTAAACAAAGTGATCGTGAAGTGCTACATGCTTATTATGTTGGAAGTCAAGAAGACGAAAATCATATTTCACAACATTTAAATCAATATTTGCCTAAATACATGATTCCTAAGACATTAACAGCTATTAGCGAAATACCATTAACAGGAAATGATAAGGTGGATGAGTCAAAATTACCTGTACCTAATGTACACAAAAATAAATTTGCTGCACCACGTAATAATATCGAACGAGAAATAGCACAAATCGTTAGCGGAGTGTTGGACGTATCATCTATGAGTATAGATGATGACTTCTTTGAAATGGGTGGTACATCACTAGATGCAATGGTGGTAGTATCAAAACTAAAATCAAATGGCATACACATTACAATGCAAGATGTATATCAATTTAAAACTGTTCGTTATATAGCTAATCACACAGAAACACGCCAAGCACTACCAGAAGTAGTATTACCAGATCATCTACCACAATTACAATCATTAGTTGAACGACGATATCAACTAAAACCACAAAACCTAGCGCAATCATCTTTAGGTCATGTATTGCTAACTGGTGCAACGGGGTTCCTAGGCGCATATTTAATTGATGAAATGCAAGATAATGCTGATCAAATTACATGTATTGTCAGAGGTCATGATATCAATCAAGCTAAGACTAACTTGGAAAATAATTTAAATTGTTATTTTGATATGTCTCATGTGGATAAATTAATGAAGCATATTGATATTGTTTTAGCTGATTTATCAGAACTTGATCACCTCATTATCGATTCAGCCATTGATACAATTATTCATGCCGGAGCACGTACAGATCACTTTGGTGATGATGAAACATTTTTTGATGTAAATGTAAGAAGTACACAAGCATTAATTGATTTAGCTAAGGATAAAAAAGCGAAATTAATCTATATATCAACGATAAGTGTAGGTACGGTGTTTAAAGCACATCAAGACGATATTTCATTTTCTGAAAAAGATCTATATAAAGGCCAGTTATTTACATCACCATACACTAAAAGTAAGTTTTATAGCGAGATTAAAGTGTTAGAAGCGGTTAATGAAGGTCTAGCAGCTCAGATTATAAGATTAGGAAATCTGACAAGTGCTTCTACCGGACCATTAAATATGAAAAATTTAACAACTAATCGTTTTAGTATTGTCATGCATGATTTATTAAAAATGCCGTTTATAGGAGAAAGTATATCGAAAGCTAAAGTTGAATTTTCATTTATAGATGTCACAGCGCGCCATATTATTAAATTGGCAAGATCCAATGCAATACCTATTATTTATCATGTATACGCACCACGTTCAATAACTATGAAACAAGTAATTGACAATGCCAAAGGGTCAGAAATGACTGTAGTAAGTGATAGTGAGTTTGAACAGAAATTACATGAATTAGGTATGCATGAATTGATTGGTCTTAATAGTAATGGAGATAATCAAATTTCAGGTGTGACAGATTCAAATATGACTCAAACAGTAATGAAAGAATTACAAGGTGAATGGCCACATCTTTCTTACCAATGGTTGCAACAATGGTACCACTTATTGTTTGAAAAATTTGATGCCAACTAGAGGTGAATCATGTATTTGTATATTACTAAGATGACAGAAACTTTAGAGGAAGTAGAATTGCTTTTGAATAGAAGTTCTCGTCAGTTGAAAAAGCCAGAACGAATGCACTATAAATTTTTAAAGGATCGACTTATGCACCAATTAGGTGATGTATTGATTCAGTATGCTATTGAACAATGTGCTGGATTAACTCCTAAAGAATGGGGGTATCACATCACAACTATGGGTAAAGTTGAGATACGAAGTTCTTGTCATATATACGTGAGTCTTTCGTATAGTTATCCTTATCTCGTTTGTATAATAGATAATCAGCCTATTGGTATTGATATCGAAGAAATGAAAGACTTAGATTATAAATATTTGGCGAAGAATTTTACAACAAATGAATTTAACCAAGTGACTACACTTAAAGATTTTTATGAAATTTGGACTAAGAAAGAAAGTTATACAAAACTCATTGGTGAGGGATTAGTGAATGGTTTAGACCGCTATGATGTGACACAAAATTTAAGATTTTTAAAAAAACAGGTCCAATTTACCTCAGTGGATTATTTTAAAAGGCTCATTCAAATCTGTCATATGAGTAAACATAGTTTGAACTTTGAAGTGGTGCCGCTCACACAATTATTATAATGGTGTAAATTTATAAAAGACGCTTAAGCGATATGAAAATCGTTTGAGTGTCTTTTTAAACTTTAAAGGTTGTACGATTGACTAATTGCTATCGAGATAGTGCATATGTGTGTATTTAAAAGTTTAAATTTAACTACATATTTTATTGTTGTTTATATAGTTGTAAAAAGAAATTAATAATAGATTAATATTCATTGTGTAAAATTGGTGTTGTTCTCATAAATTGTTAAATCATTCAGCTAAGAGAGAGGAGTTTATTGATGAAAGCCTGGATTCAAAGAATTTTAGAAATTATCCCGCGCGAAATTATTAATTTTTTCATTTAAGTCACGGTTATAAATGATATAAAAAAGATAGAGGTGCTTTAAACATGAAAAATAAAAAGAATTCATATAGCATTCGAAAGTTAAGTGTTGGTGCGTCTTCAATCATTGTTACATCGATGTTATTTATTGGCGGAGGCTCAGTACATGCTGCTGAATCCAATCAACTTGAAAATCAAGAACAATCAGAAGTAAGTGCATCACATTCTATTGAGCTGCAACACAAAGATCAAGAAATTCAACAACCTGAGAATAAAGATAATAAAAATTACCATTCAGAAACAATTGATAAAAATCCAACAATACATAACAATGACTACTCATATCATGAGACACCTAGTACTGACGTTAAATCTAATGAAAGCAAACAAATTGATAATCAATCCAATCAACCTCAGACATCCATGACAAAGAATGATCAACAAAATCCTAAAAAAGTTGCGGAACATACAACGAAAGGTATAAATGCAAAAAAAGAAGAAACTAGAAAAAATGAAAATGCAAAAAGCCTAGTACAACCCCAACAAGATGATAAAACAACATCTGAACAAACAAAAATGAAAGAATCACGTGAACAGGATATTACAAACGAGCAAAAGCAGTTACAAAGTAAAGATGTAAAAAATGCTCAACAAGAAAATCAAAATATAGACCAAGAAAAATCTCAAGAAAAAATTAACCTCCAACAATCGAGCATCGATAAGGCTCAAAAATCTTCAAGAATAGATGGAAAATTAGATCATCAATACAATAAAGATGCAACGCAATCGAATGAGGATACTGCATCTGAGAACGTTTCAGAGCAACATATAACAGCAAAAGATGCGGGTGTTACTCGAAATAATCGTGGAGATGAACGTTTAAATCAAGAAAAGTCAACAACATCATCAGATAAAGAACTTAAAGTGGATGACATAGACAAAGATCTTTCAACAAAAGAATCTCCTGAAAATGAAAAAGATGATTCTAGAAAAGGGATTAAAGCACTCACTAAAAATTCTCAGGCAACAACAAGAAATACTGCGACAACAGAGGCATCCAAAGAATTGAAGGATCAAACAAATAAAGTAGCATCACAAAAAGAATATAAAAATCATGATCCTATTATTCTTGTACATGGATTTAATGGTTATGCATCAGGAACTGGTCCCATTACAGGAAAAGGTAACTATTGGGGTGGTGACCGTCTCAAAATTATTCAAGATTATAGAGCTAAAGGTTATAACGTGATGGAAGCAAGTGTAAGTGCATTTGGCAGTAATTATGATAGAGCTGTAGAATTGTACTATTACATTAAAGGTGGACGTGTAGACTATGGTGCGGCACATGCTGCAAAATATGGACACGAGCGTTACGGAAAAACATACGCCGGTGCTTATAAGGATTGGAAGCCTGGTCAAAAAATTCATCTCATTGGCCATAGTATGGGTGGTCAAACAATTCGTTATCTTGAAGAGTTATTACGTCATGGTAGTCCAGAAGAGGTAGAATACCAAAAACAACATGGTGGTGACATTTCTCCGTTATATAAAGGTGGGCAAGATAATATGATATCGTCTATTACTACTATTGCCACACCACATAATGGCACCCATGCTGCAGATTTATTAGGTAATGAAGAAATCATTAGACAAGTAGCATATGACTATGCAAGGTCAAAAGGTAATAAATTATCTCATGTTGATGTTGGTTTAAGTCAATGGGGACTTAAACAAAGAGAAGACGAAACATTAGTTCAATATATTCAACGTGTGAAACAAAGTAAATTATGGACAACAAAAGATAATGGATTCTATGATTTAACTACTGAGGGTACAGATATCTTAAATCAAAAAACATCTTTAAACCCCAATATTGTTTACAAAACATATCAGGGTGAATCTACAAGACCAGGTCCAAATGGTACTCAAAAAGCAGATGTCAATATGAACATAGGCTATACATTAACTGCAAATACGATTGGTAAAGTAAAAGACAAAGCGTGGAGAGAAAACGATGGACTTGTGTCTGTCATCTCTGGGCAATATCCATTGAACCAAGCGCATACGTCTGCGACAGATCAAGTTCAAAAAGGAGTATGGCAAGTGACACCAGTTAAACATAATTGGGACCATGGTGACTTCGTTGGTACAGATACATCAGAAGTTCGTATCTCTAAAGAAGAATTAGAAGATTTCTGGGACAATATGTTTGAAGATATGGTACGTAATGAAAAAGTGACAGATAAACAATAATTAAATAAAGAAAAATCAAAGGCACCTTATCCGGTCGATAGAAATTGTGAGCGGATAGGGTGTTTTATTTATATATGTATTTCTAGAATCAATGATTATATTTAAATTGCTATGATTAGTGAAGTTATTGATATAGATAATTTAAGCAATATGATGATATTTATTTATACTTGACTTGAATATCAAATCATAACCATTCATAAGTAAATGTTAATAAAATTATGTTGAAACGCTTTCATATAGGCATTATAATTAGTCTAGCTATAGAAAAAGGAATGATACGAATGAAAGCAAATAAGTATTTAATCTTTATTTTGGGAGCACTTGGTGGCTTATTATATGGTTATGATAATGGTGTGATTTCCGGTGCTTTATTATTTATACATAAAGACATACCTCTCAATAGTACAACTGAGGGTATCGTTGTGTCTTCAATGTTAATTGGCGCAATAGTCGGTGCAGGAAGCAGTGGCCCACTTGCCGATAAATTAGGTCGTCGACGTCTAGTAATGCTCATCGCTATTGTATTTATTATTGGGGCACTGATTCTTGCTGCATCAACCAATTTAGCATTATTAATTATTGGACGTTTAATTATTGGTTTAGCAGTGGGTGGTTCGATGTCTACAGTACCTGTTTATTTAAGTGAAATGGCGCCGACAGAATATCGTGGTTCACTAGGTTCACTTAATCAACTAATGATTACAATTGGTATTTTAGCAGCATATTTAGTCAACTATGCATTTGCGGATATTGAGGGTTGGCGTTGGATGCTTGGATTAGCAGTTGTTCCATCGGTTATTTTACTCGTGGGTATTTATTTTATGCCTGAGAGTCCAAGATGGTTACTTGAAAATAGAAACGAAGAAGCCGCTCGTCAAGTGATGAAGATTACCTATGACGATAGCGAAATTGATAAAGAACTTAAAGAAATGAAAGAAATTAACGCTATCTCTGAATCAACATGGACAGTCATTAAATCACCATGGTTAGGTAGAATATTAATTGTAGGTTGTATATTTGCTATTTTCCAACAATTTATTGGTATCAATGCGGTCATTTTCTATTCATCTTCAATCTTTGCTAAGGCTGGACTGGGTGAAGCGGCGTCTATATTAGGTTCAGTTGGTATAGGAACTATTAATGTTCTTGTAACAATAGTTGCCATTTTTGTAGTAGATAAGATTGATCGTAAAAAATTACTTGTTGGTGGTAATATTGGTATGATTGCCTCATTATTAATTATGGCAATCTTAATTTGGACAATTGGAATCGCTTCATCAGCGTGGATTATTATTGTTTGTTTATCATTATTTATCGTATTCTTCGGGATTTCTTGGGGACCTGTTCTATGGGTTATGCTACCTGAATTATTCCCAATGCGCGCACGTGGCGCTGCTACTGGTATTTCAGCGCTTGTGCTAAATATTGGAACGCTTATCGTGTCATTATTCTTCCCAATATTAAGTGATGCATTAAGTACAGAATGGGTATTCTTAATTTTTGCGTTCATAGGTGTTTTAGCGATGATTTTCGTAATTAAATTCTTACCAGAAACACGCGGACGTAGTTTAGAAGAAATAGAATATGAATTACGTGAACGTACAGGCGCAAGAACTGAATAATTACAATGTGAAGTACTTCAAATTTTCAATGTATAGTTGAAAATTTGGAGTATTTTTTAGTTCAAATATTTTTGTAGGAATGTCAACGTTTAGTACACTTGATAGTAAGCACAAGAATAAAAGTAATGATATATGAACGTTGGAGGTTGAAAATATGAAAGGTGCCCAAGCACTTGAACAGATTTTAACATCGTTAGACGGTCAAAAGTACGGTGCGTATAAGCAAATAAAAGACCTATACGAATTTAATTTATTTAAACTACGTATTGACCATATTCAAGCTGATCCATTTGCGCCACCATCTAAGATGAGTGTCGTTATAGATCGCCAACAAGCAAAATTTCCTGATTCTTTATTAAATTCTGAACTGAAACAACGGGCTGTGAGTGATTACTTAGCACGCGTGTTTCATAAGCAGATTCAATCAATAGTAGCCCAAGATAAAAAAGTAAGTAAAATTCAAATTGATAGTTGTGGCCAAGAAATCTTAGAGCGTACCGCAGTAGTAATTAAGAACCATCAAATTGAGGCACGTATTGAAGTTGGATTACCAGCACGAGGACGTACCATATTAGGTAGAATAGCAAGACATACACTTATTAATGTATTGCCTCAAATAGTAGAACATGCCTTATGTTATCGCAACATTAATGGTTCACAATTGCAACAACAAGTTGAATTAGTGATGGATCAAGAGGAGATTAGACAACAGTTAGTAAAACGTGACCTTGTTGCATTTGTAGCAAATGGTGCTATTTTACCAAGAAAAAGTGGTGTTTCAGATCTACCTATGAATAACGCTATTGAATTTAAAAGTCCCAAACAATGTGAGATTGTAATGAAACTATCGAGTGGAAAAGTTATTAAGGGTATGGGTATTCCCAAAGGCATTACACTAATAGTTGGAGGCGGTTATCATGGTAAATCAACAATACTTGAAGCGTTAGAACGAGGTGTATATAATCATATTGCTGGTGATGGTAGAGAATATGTGATTACAAATCAAGATGCAATGAAAATTCGTGCTGAAGACGGAAGAAGTATTCAAAATGTTAATATCCAGCCATTTATTGATCATTTGCCAGGTGAAAAAGATACTACACATTTTTCAACTGAAAATGCGAGTGGTAGTACGTCTCAAGCTGCAAATGTCATGGAAGCTTTAGAATCACAAGCGTCATTGTTACTCATTGATGAAGATACATCTGCAACGAATTTCATGATTCGTGATGGTCGTATGCAACGTTTAATTGCTCCCGAAAAAGAGCCGATTACACCCTTTTCTAATAAGGTAAAAGCATTATATGACGACCATAACGTGTCGACTATTCTAATCGTTGGAGGTTCGGGAGATTATTTTGACGTGGCAGATCAAGTATTGATGATGGATGAATATGTATTGAAAGATGTTACGCAACAAGCTAAAGACATTGCGCAGTCAGACGGTTATCAAAGAAAGGTTTCTTCTCACAATCAGTTCGGTCACATTCCATCAAGAATTCCGTTGAGAGCGAGTTTTAATCAAAAAGGGAAACGTGATCGCTTTAAAGCTAAAGGATTGAATGTAGTAACGTATGGTAAGGAAACTATTCATATTTCTGGCTTAGAACAACTTGTCGATGACAGTCAAACACAAGGTTTAGCGATGATGTTAAGTTATGTAAAAAATGAATTGCTAGATGACAAAAGTACGATTGTAGAATTGACCAATTGTTTGTATCAACGGATTGAGAAACACGGATTAGATGTTATATCAAATCATCATGGTCATCCTGGTCATTTAGCGCTACCTAGAAAGCAGGAGTTTATTGCGACACTTAATCGATATCGTAGATTAAAAATAAAGCAAAGGGAATAAATATATGCCCATTTTAAATATTTATTATAAAAGTATCTCAGAGTTTGCGTCGATGTGTTGAACTTTGAGACTGAAAATAAAGGGGAGTATGAAGATGAAGTCTTCAGTTCGATTGTTAAATCACATCATAAAGATAATGAATTTACAACAATCATTAATTATAAGAGATGAACAATGGAATCAGTCTTATGAGGCATACAATTTTAATATTAACGACTACGTATTTAAAAGTAGGTTAGCTAAAAAAACAACAAAGAAAAAAGGATATTTTTTATCGCTTTGGGAAAAAGATAAAACAAAGAAAAATCGTGCATTTGACTACGAGTCATTTCCTGGGAAATTAATTGTACATGTGATAGATGATTCTCAAGTAGGTCAGTTTATTTTTCCAAAACATGTACTTTTCCATAAAGGTATTTTAAGACATCATGAATCTAAAGGGAAAATGGCTTTTCGAGTGTATCCTACTTGGGAGAAAGATTTAAATCGTGTCGCTCAAAAGACACAAGCGTGGCAAAAACAATACTTTATAGATATGTCTCAAACAATTGATGTACCAAGTATTAAACGTGCTTATTTTAATGAAGATTGATTATAAAATCAAAAGCTGTGCGCAAACAGATATGTATAAATATTACTGTTTTATTAGTAAACTTGATTACATAACTGTCAATGAGTTGGAATGAGTCTCATTTTCTAATCACTTATATTGAGGGAGGGTTAATGGTGTCTTCGGAGTATAAAAAAGGAATATTTTTAGCTTTAGGTGCTTATATTTTATGGGGGATTTTACCCATTTATTGGCGTTTAATTGATGAAATAGGCGCTTTTGAAATTTTGGCATTCCGCATTATTTTTTCAGTGATATTTATGATTTTTGTGCTCATTATAGGAAAAAATCAACGGAACGCTTTTTTTAGAGATGTTAATCAGTTGGTATCGCATCCCGTACAACTTATTGCCATCATAGTTGCAGGGTATGTTATTACAGTGAATTGGGGGACATTTATTTGGGCAGTATCTAATGGTCACGTGCTACAATCTAGCCTAGGTTACTACATTAACCCACTAGTGAGTATCGTCTTGGCGCTTATATTTTTAAAAGAGAGATTTAATAAATTCGAATGGTTAGCCATCATCTTTGCATTAGTAGGCGTACTTTATATGACAATAAAAATCGGTGAATTTCCATTTATTTCACTTCTGTTAGCATTTTCTTTTGGTATTTATGGTTTACTAAAAAAGATTGTGCATATCGATGCGATAAGTAGCATCACTATTGAATGTATTGTTACTGCACCAGCAGGTTTAATCTATGTTATTTACCTATGGCAGCAACAACACATAACATTTGGATTAAATATATCATCATTTTGGCTACTATTTTCAGGTGCAATTACAGCAATACCATTGATTCTGTTCTCAGCAGGTGCTAAGCGAATTCCATTATCGTTAACTGGCTTCATTCAATATGTAGGGCCGACAATCATGTTTATCTTAGGTATCTTTGTCTTTAAAGAGCCATTTAACACTGATCAATTGATTACCTTTATTTTTATATGGATAGGTATTGTGTTATATAGTATTTCTCAATATGTTCAAATTAAGAAAAACCCAGTTGTAAAATAAATATACCTTCACTTTATTTAATGTGCATTCTCTAAATTAGATATTGATTCTAACTATTGATGTGTACATCAACGTTTAAATAGAGTGAAGGTGTATTTTTTATTTTGTATATCGACTGAATAGTAGTTGATTTGTAAAATATAAAGTTGGGTTAATCGTGTCTTTAATATCATTGACTTCTTTAAGCCACAACTGTAAATCATTGTAGTAGTCGGAACTCATAGACAAATCATTTGTAAAACATTTAGCTGTTGCTTCAATTGTATCTTTGTTTAATTGGTTAGAGATATCAGTTCGAGTATACATTGAGTAAATTTCAATTGCACTTGCTAAATGATGATTGATGTAATGAATGGCCTTTTGAATGACCTTCAGAAACTTTCTAAGTTTGATCTCACTCGTATTTAATACTTCAGGTGTAGTAATGAAAATGAGTTGACAAAAATCAGGTACATTATAATTTTTTAGTGGAAAATAATCTACATTTAGTCCTTGATTTTTAGCTTCAAGAATTTCAAAATTTTCGAAAATAAGTGTAGCAGCATCAGCTTTATCAGTTAAAAGTGCATCAGTATGATAAAAGCTATGATTAACTGGTGTGATGTCACCCTCTTTATATGTGCCGCCATCTGCTTCAATCATCGTTTTAGCCATGGCAATACCACCTGGACCGGGAGCGCCAGGATATTGAAGTCGCTTACCGATTAAATCTTTGGGGCGAGCGATATTTTTATCTTTGTTATACATAATACCGCCGTTAGTGTGAAGATATCTCGCAAACCCGATGACGTTTTGTTCTTTAGCTCTATCTTGAACCAGATGAATAGGTTCAGTAATCGCGATATCCATTGAACCATTTTCAATCTCGTCTAATGCATCAAAGTGCTCTTTTGGTTCAATCATCTCAATTTCTAATGATTCTTCTTTAAACCATCCTTTTTCAATACCTATGATTAATGGCATATGATCAGGATTTAAAAACCATTCTAAACCTACTGTTAATTTGTCCATAAAAAATTCCTCCATCCATTTAATTATTGCGTAAAAAAGTGAATGAAGAAACAGTTATCAATATTGCTCACTTTCCTACGCTGGTGCTAACCAACAGGTTCAAGGGTTGAAAGTAGACTTTCTCTCAGCAAATTGAATTGCACCCCTAGTGATACTGGTTAATCTATGTACAGAATAACATAGTTGAATTGAATAAAAAGTAAAATGAATATAGCAAATATTAATCATGGGAGTATGATGCAAAAAATAAGCTAACGTTTCAAACGTTAGCTTACAATATGTTTGATGAACGAAAGTTTAATTAAAATTCTAACTTTACATCATACCAATGAGTTTCATCCATAGTGAACCTAAACCGATCCAAATAATAAAATAGACTATACCAAGTACAATATTCATAGTCCACCAGCGCTTTTGTGTAACATAGCCAGCTGCGTATAATATAGGCGCTGGTCCACTACTATAGTGTGTTGTTGATGCCAGTAAGTTACCAAAGAACCCTAACATTAATGCACTGAATAATGGCGGTGCACCCGAAGCGACTGCAACACCGAGTAAAGCAGCGTACATAGCGCTGACATGTGCTGTTGCACTTGCGAATAAATAATGTGAGTAGAAATAAAACAAGATGAGTAAAACTAAAACGATAGGCCAACTAAAGCCATTCAAACCTTGAGCAATGAGTTTGCTTAACCAAGGGATAAAGCCTAACTTGTTTAATTGTTCTGCCATTAATACAAGAACTGAGAACCAAACGAGTGTATTCCATGCGCCTGTTTCATTTAAAATATCTGACCATGCTAATACACCTGTTAATAATAACAATGCTAAAGCAATAAATGCGGTGAGCGTAGCATCCACATTAATGAAGCTTCCTAATACCCACAAAGCCAATGCAATGATAAAGATACCAACCATCACTTTTTCGGCTATAGACATATGTCCCATTTCTTCTAGTTGTTCAGTAGCCCATTTTTTAGCGTTAGGCGTTTCTTTAACAGTTGGTGGGTATAATTTATAAATAATGAAAGGGACAACGATGAGAGAAATTAATCCGGGTATAATAGCAGCAACAAACCAATTCATCCATGTAATTTGAACGTGTGCCGTTTTTTCAGCCAAACTTTGCGCTATAGGGTTACCGGCCATAGCTGTTAAAAACATAGCTGAAGTAATTAAATTACCTTGGAACTCAGTAAAGATTAAAAACGCACCCATTTTTCTCTCAGAGCCATCTTTCGGCGATGAACCAAATGACTCTGACAAAGACTTAATGATTGGAAACATAATACCACCAGCACGTGCTGTATTACTTGGAGTAGCAGGAGCTAAGATAAGATCAACACCAACAAGTGAATAAGCCAAACCAAGCGTTTTCTTTCCAAATAATTTAACGAATTGTAGAGCAATACGTCGACCTAGCCCTGTTTTTACAAATCCTCTTGAAATGAAAAAGGCCATTGCAATAAGCCAAATACTACTATTACCGAAGCCTTGAACGGCAGTTTTTGTATCAACAATTCCAACCAAAATCATGATTGTAAACCCAATGATTGATACGGCACCTATAGTCATAGGTTGAGTAATACAAGCAATGATGGTTGACACAAAAATAGCAAACATATACCAGGCTTGATCATTTAAGGCATCTGGTTTAATAGGTGTCAATGCCCAGATAATTAAACCAACGACAATAGGTAGAATAAATTTACGATATTTAACAGTACTTCCCACGACACCATCTTCCTTTATCTAAAATCTTTTTTACATTTTAATCATAGTCTTATCACACGCTGATGTACAGGTCTTTTTATAATTATACAATCTTTAAACATCATTACTTTTTTAAATCAGTTTAAGAGTTAGATAAACAGTAATTTATAAAGTTTATAAAGTATTAATAATTAATAACATACAATTGTTTGAAAACTCAAAATACTTGAAGTAGAATGGAATTGAAGGAATAAGAAAGCGCTTACAAATGTAAAATTTCTTATTCCTCATGCAAATGAAATTGGGATGGCACAACGTACTATTGGTGAAAGGAGGCATTTATTATATGAGTAAATCATATGACTTAATCGTAATAGGAGCTGGACCTGGTGGCTATGTAGCTGCAATACGTGGTGCGCAACTTGGTAAAAATGTTGCAGTCATTGAAAAAAATAATGCTGGAGGCACGTGCTTAAATGTAGGTTGCATCCCCTCTAAAACGTTGTTAGAACACGGCGAGAAAGCACACAACATACGAGTTGCAAATGATTGGGGTATCACAACGAAAGACTTAAAAATTGATTTTACTCAATTTGTCCAACGTAAAAAGAAAGTTGTACAAACACTTACGGGTGGCGTGAAGCAGTTGTTAAAGAAAAATAAAGTTGCTTATATTGAAGGGGAAGCACGAATTTCTAAAAACTTAAAAGTGGACGTTAACAATGAAACGTATCAAGCGAAAGATATCATTTTAGCAACTGGCAGTCAGCCGTTCATTCCACCAATTGATGGGTTAGATCAAGTCAATTATGAAACAACCGATACATTTTTCGATTTAGAGAAGCTACCAAAACAGTTAGCGGTTATCGGTGGGGGTGTGATTGCAACAGAACTCGCATCCTCAATGGCTGATCTTGGAGTTAGAGTTACGATAATAGAAGTTGCAGATGACATTTTATTAACTGAAATCAACGAAACTAGAGAAATGTTAAAAGCACATTTAGATAATCAAGGTATTAAGATACTGACGAAAGCAAAGATAAAACAAGTTAAGGAATCGAAAATAATATTAGATGGGCAAGATGATGTTAGCTTTGATACCCTTCTTGTTGCAACAGGTAGACAACCGAATACGCAAGTTGCAAAGAATTTAAATTTGGAAATGGATGGTAAATTCTTTAAAGTCAATGAACATTATGAAACGAGTCAAAAACATGTCTATGCTATAGGAGATTTAATTAAAGGATATCAACTTGCACATGCAGCAAGTGCGCATGGCATTCATGTTGTCGAAACAATAATGAACAAACAGCCGTCACTTGTGCGTCAAGAAGATATTACGCGTTGTATATACACAAGACTTGAAGCAGCATCAGTTGGGTTATCAGAAGCGCAAGCTAAAGAGGCTGGTTATGATGTGAAAGTGACTCAATCAGCATTTCAAGGGAATGCAAAGGCGTTAATTAAAGGAGAAAATGAAGGATTTATTAAACTTGTCGTTGATAAAAAGTATGGAGAGGTTCTTGGTGCTTTTATTGTAGGACCACATGCTACAGATATCATTGGAGAACTTTTAAGTGTCAAAGCATCAGAGGGTACGATTCATGAACTTTCTCAAATTATTCAACCACACCCGGCTTTATTAGAAGCAATAGGTGAGGGTGCAGATGCATTTTTTGATTCTGCAATTCATATGTAGTTTTAAACTTTATGACCTATGAAAGATAGGAGGAATTGACAATGAAAATGGAAAAAGAACAAGCACGTTGGATTTATAAAACGATGAACGAAATTCGATTTTTTGAAGAAAAGGTACACAAAATTTTTAGTGATGGTAGAATCCCAGGATTCGTACACTTATATGTAGGTGAAGAAGCCGTTGCAACAGGTGTTATGTCTCAATTAAGTGATGATGACTATATTACAAGTACACACCGTGGTCATGGTCATGCGATTGCAAAAGGATGCGATTTAAATGGTATGATGGCAGAAATTATGGGCAAACGTGACGGATTAGGTCACGGTAAAGGTGGCTCAATGCATGTTGCAGAAATTGACAAAGGAATGCTCGGTGCGAATGGTATTGTCAGTGGTGGTTTTGGGTTAGCAATTGGCGCAAGTATTTCTATCATCAATCAAGGTAAAGATAATATTGCGGTATGTTTCTTTGGTGATGGTGCTGCAAATGAAGGTAATTTCCATGAAGGTCTTAATTTTGCTTCAATTTTAGATTTACCTGTTCTTTTTATATGTGAAAATAACCAATTTGCTGAAGGAACAACACATGACTACGCAAGTGCTTCTGAAACAATTGCAGAGCGTGCTGCGGCTTATAATATGCCGGGTGTACGTGTTGATGGCATGGATGTTGTGGAAGTATATAAAGCAACACAAGAGGCTGTAGAACGCGCTAAAAAAGGTGAAGGACCAACGTTAATTGAATGTGATACGTATCGTAAATATGGACATTTTGAAGGTGATGAGCAAAAAGTAAAATCACCAGATGATCGTAATGCAGATAAAAATGCGACAGTTGAATTTAGAAAAAGAGCAATTGAAGAAAATTGGCTCACTGAAAAAGAAGCAGATGAAATAGAAAAAGCAGCTGAGCAAGCGGTAGAAGATGCTGTGAAATTTGCTGAAGAAAGCGAATTACCAGATGAGGATTCTTTATACAAAGATGTTTTTGCTTAAATCAGAAGGTTGGAATATTTATTAAAAGATATAAGAACAAATGACCTAACCACATAAGGAGGTTTTTACGATGAGTGAAGAACGCAAGTTAACATTTATGGGTGCTATTAATGAAGCCATTGACCAATCTATGGAAAAAGATGAGGATGTCATTTTAATTGGTACTGATGTCTCAGGTGGTGCAAAGGTAGACCACATCAAAGATGACGATACATTCGGTGGTGTATTTGGTGTGACAAAAGGACTCGCAAAAAAATATAGTCGTAAACGTGTAATCGATACACCGATTGCTGAGCACATTACATTGAGCACGGCAGTAGGAGCTGCTGCGACGGGGCTACGTCCAATTGCTGAACTCATGTTCAACGACTTTATCGGATTTGGTTTAGATCCCATTTTAAATCAAGGTGCAAAAATGAGATATATGTTTGGTGGAAAAGCCAAAATTCCACTAGTTGTACGTACTGTTCATGGAGCAGGGGCAAGCGCTGCTGCACAGCACTCTCAGTCTTTATATAATATGTTTGCAGCAATTCCAGGAGTTAAAGTTGTTGTTCCATCTAATCCATATGATGCGAAGGGTCTACTGATGTCAGCTATTCAAGAGGACAATCTTGTTGTCTTTTCAGAAGATAAAACATTATTAGGACAAAAAGGTAATGTTCCTGAAGAACCGTATACTATAGAAATTGGTAAAGCCAATGTGACGCGTGAAGGTGACGATTTAACAATTGTGGCTATTGGCAAAATGGTAGCTGTAGCGGAAGAAACTGCTGAAAAACTTGCAGAAGATCAAGTATCAGTTGAAGTTATCGATTTACGCTCAGTGTCACCATGGGATCAAGAAACAGTTTTAGATTCTGTAAAGAAAACGGGTCGCCTAATTGTTATTGACGAATCTAATCCACAGTGTAACATTGCAGGAGATGTTGCTTCAGTGATTGGAGATGTAGGATTTGATTACTTAGATGGTCCAATTAAGAAAGTGACTGCACCAGATACTCCTGTACCATTTGCAGCGAACTTAGAGGCGGCATATATGCCGAATGCTGATAAGGTATTAGACATTGCATCTGAATTAATTGATGATTTAAAAAAGGCTAACGCATAGGAGGTGTATCACAATGAGTGAAAATATTATTATGCCAAAGCTTGGAATGACAATGAAAGAGGGAACAGTTGAAGAGTGGTTTAAATCAGAGGGTGACACCGTAAAACAAGGAGAGAGTATTGTTACAATAAGCTCTGAAAAATTAACCAACGATGTTGAAGTGCCGGCGAGTGGGACATTGTTAGAAATTAAAGTGCAAGCCGGAGAAGATGCAGAGGTTAAAGCGGTATTAGGTGTAATTGGAGAAGAAGGGGAAGCTATTGATAAAGATGAAGATGATTTAGCATCAGAAAAAGTAAAAGAAGACAACGAGCATGAAAAAGAAACGCAAGAAGTTAAAGATACATCACAACAATCTTACGATAATAAAGATAATTCGCCTAAAAGCGCATCACGAGAAAGAATCTTTATCTCACCGCTCGCACGTAATATGGCTGAGGATAAAGGATTAGACATTAACAAGATAAAAGGCACAGGCGGTAATCATCGTATTACAAAACTAGATATTCAACGTGTTGAAGCAAATGGATACGACTATGCTAGTGATACGACATCTAATGAAGATACAAGTCATGTTCCAACACATACTGTTGATACAAGTGCGATTGGTGAAGGATTGAATCCTATGCGTCAACGTATTGCTCAAAATATGAGACAAAGTCTTAATAATACTGCTCAATTAACATTACATCGTAAGGTTGATGCGGATCGCTTGCTAGATTTCAAAGACAGATTAGCTACGGAACTTAAACAAGCAGATCAAGATGTTAAATTAAATGTTACTGCATTATTAGCTAAAGCAGTAGTCCTTGCACTTAAAGAATATGGAGCAATGAATGCACGTTATGAACAAGGCGAATTAACTGAGTATGAAGATGTCCATTTAGGAATCGCAACGTCTCTAGACGAAGGCCTTATGGTGCCAGTGATTAATCATGCAGATACAAAAAGTATCGGTACTTTAGCCCATGAAATTAAATCATCAGCTGAGGCTATTCGGGAAGGAAACACAGGAGCAGTGCAATTAGAGGGAGCAACATTTACAATTACTAATATGGGTGCTAGTGGTATAGAATACTTTACACCAATTTTAAATTTAGGTGAAACAGGTATTCTAGGTGTTGGTGCTTTAACTAAAGAAGTCGTGCTAGAAGCGGATAACATTAAACAAGTTTCAAAAATTCCTTTAAGTCTGACATTTGATCATCAAATTTTAGATGGTGCAGGTGCGGCCGATTTTCTTAAAGTACTAGCTAAATATATCGAAAACCCTTATTTATTAATGTTATAGATAGTGACAATGAATGGGATAACAACATTGAACAATTTTGTTATCCCGCTTTCATTTAATTTCAAAATAATGATTGATAGAGCACTGATAAAAATCATTAAGAGATTTTTTTACCTATTAATAGATAGTTGTAATATTTAATGAAATATTATATGTTGAGTGTAGCAACACATTATCATTTTATATTAGGAGTGTGATACATTATGAAAAGGTTTGCAAAAGCATTTGTCGTAAGTGGTATTACTTTAGGTGCAATTTTAGGTTTAAATGTAACAGAGCATAATGGTGTATCTAATGAAGCAAAGGCACAAACAGCACACAGTTACTGGTATAAATATAATGGTTATACTGCATCGGGTGGCGACTTTGTACTTAGCAATTCATTTTATCGAGGTTTAAAAGCTGGAAACGTTACATTTAATGGTATTAAGGTAAATCAAAAATATGAATCTAAGACTGCTACTAAAAAAATATACGATCAGACATTTCAACAAATTAACGGAAATAAAGCAAACAACGTACAATTTAAAATTGCTTCCAGAACTGTTACTTTAGATCAAATTAAACAAAAGTATGGAAAAAATTATAATTATCAGCCGCCATTATCTAAAAACAAAACAAGTAAGACAGATGGCTTGTACGGTTATCAAGTCGGAAAAGGAAACATCGTTTTTCACGTTAAAGATGGGTATGTTACAAGTGCTACATTGTCATAAATGATTATATATAGCAAATTAAAAAAGAGAATATTATTTTAAAACATAGATAAACGGGAGTGGGACAACGAATTCAATATGAATTCTGTCCCGCTCCCGTTGTGTCATAGTTCAAAAGAATAATGAAGAAAGTGAATAATAGCGCTACTCAATTAAAGCTGCTTTACTGATTTTCTTGTTCATCCTGTTTTTCACGCTCTTCTAATGAAATAGAGTAATCTTTTTCATCATCAATTGATGTCATTTTAAAATGATGGATGGGTTCTCTTTTTAAAGCCCTCATGAGTGAGAATATCATTAGTAATAAAATGATAGAGAATGGTAGACCTGTAATGACTGATGCAGTTTGTAAACTTTTAAGACCACCTGCAATTGTCATAGCAACTGAAATCGCCCCAATAAGCAGACCCCATAAGACTTTATGTTTTAAAGATGGATTGATAGCACCACCTGTAGCCATCCCTGCAACAATATGCGTAGTTGAATCAGCACTTGTTACAATAAAGATGAAAATAAGTACAATGGCTAAGGAACTAGTGACTTCCGACAATGGAAAATGTGATAATAATTCAAACAAGGCAACAGAATAATCTTTATCGACAATATGAACAAGCTTGTCGTTATGATTTAAAGCAAGCTTAATAGCTGTACCGCCAAAACCTGCAATCCATGTAAACGAAATTAGAGGAGGGATAATGAGTACACCTACGACAAATTCTCTAATTGTACGTCCTCGAGATACTCTTGCTACAAAGCCACCAATAAAAGGTGACCACGAAATTACCCAAGCCCAATAGAAAACAGTCCACTGTTGAATCCAACTATCATCGCCTGAGTATGGATTTACGCGTAAACTATATTCTATAAAATGCTGCAAATAGTCAGAGATAGCTAGTGTATATGATTCTAAAATAAATTTTAAATCTCCAAAAATCAAAATAAATATAAGTAAAATAGCACCTAATAAAATATTTAAATTACTTAACCATTTTACACCGTGATTTAAGCCAGTTAATGAAGAGCCTAAAAATATGGCTACCATTAAAATAGTAATTAAGATTTTAGTGAAATTATTATTAGGAACATCAAAGAGATGGTTTAATCCACCACCAATTTGCATAATTCCCAAACCAATCGACGTAGCAATTCCCATGACGGTTGCAATAATTGCTAATATATCAATAATATTCCTGAACGGACGCTTATAAGCTTCACCAAAAACGGGTTCCATAGCTGTTGAAATAAGTCCGTTACGTTGTTTTCTAAATTGAAAGTATGCAACGATTAATCCTGAAATAGCAAAAATTGACCATTGTGAAATACCCCAATGGAAGAATGTATATCCCATCGCGACACGTGCTGATTCTTCAGAGTGATCTGCAATTTTTCCTGGGAAGGGTGAATGGAGATAATGCGTTAAAGGTTCGGCAACCCCCCAAAAGACTATACCAACGCCAAGGCCTGCTGAAAATAACATGCCAATCCAAGATAGCATGGAAAATTCTGGTTCTTCTTCATCCGAACCAAGTTTAAATCGACCATATCTAGAAAAAGCTAAGAATATTAAAAATACATCCAAAACAAAGACAATGATAAGGAATAACCAACCAAACCAATTTGTAATCCAATCATAAATGCTCTGCGCATACATCCCAAATGCTTTAGGAAAGATACCCGCAATAAGAGTAATAACAACAATAATTAAAACTGAGATAGTATAAACAAGCGTATTGTTTATTTTTCGTTTGTTTTTCATTTTAATATTTTTATTCATCCCTTTTTAACTTGCAAAGTATTTGTTTAAAGTATACAGATAATTGGAAATATTTTCAAAAATACTTTTTGTATTTAAAATGATTTGATAAAAAAAGAGATTTTGATTTAGAGAAGTCTGTTGTATATGATAAAAGTATGATATTAAAGAGATGGGTGACAAAATGTATAAATATTTAAAAAGAAATCGATTCTCAACACAGACTTCAATTATAAAAAATGATGCTCAGCAACCTGTTGGTATGATATCGAAAGTGTATAAAAATTTTATTCAAAAATGTATTGGTTATTTAACCTTAGGTTTAAAATTAAATCAATATGAGATATGTGATGTGAATAATAATAGTGTAGCTTATATTAAGGTATCGCGATATATGGAGAAAAAACATTTTAAAGTAGAATATCGTGATTCAAAAGGTAGGCAGTGTGAAGCGTTATTTGATAAGCAAAGTAATGGTTATGAGGAGACGTATGGAATATTAAAAATTGACGGTATAATATTAAATATTCATGCTAATGAGAAACATCATACTACTATCAAAGATATAAAGCGAGATACACAAATTGCGAGTTGGAAACAAATTGGTGATTATGCTTATGCAGAAGGGAATGATAGGCTATTTAAAGAACATCAATTACTCTATATTCTTATCATGCACGCTTTTGCTAATACATATGTGAGCAAACGTCAAACGAGCTTGATGTTCCCAGGGCCACCTGTTTAAAGTACATACAGAATGATTAGTGAACTAAGAGACTATTGGATTTCTCCTAATGCAATCTTGTTATCTTCAACGAAGTCGATAGATTTGATTGCTTCAGTTAATCCTTTTACGATATCTTCAACGGACAATGAAGGTTGTTGAGAATGATTAATTGTTTGCTCAGGAATCAAAGGCACGTGTATAAATCCAAATAATAAGTCAGGGTAAAAATGGTCTGCCATATATCCAAGTTGATATAAGATATGATTACATACAAATGTTCCAGCGGAATTAGATAGTCTGCTAGGGAGACCAGCCTTTTGAATTGCCATTGTCATTCTTTTGATAGGTAAATTAGAAAAATAAGCGGGTGCGCCATCGTGACGTATAACTTGATCAATAGGTTGGTGTCCTTGATTATCTTTAATACGTGCGTCATCTATATTTATACCTACACGCTCAGGAGTGATTTCACTACGACCACCTGCTTGTCCGATAGCTAGAGCAACATCATAATTTTTAGATTTTAACACTTTAGCAATCACATTCGCAGAGCCATGAAATACTGTAGGAAGTATCAATCGATCAATTTTATGACAGCCAATTTTAGTTTCCAGATGGCTAACAACCTCAAGTGCAGAATTAATTTTTTCATCTCCAAATGGTTCAAATGCTGTGACTAATATTTCCATGCAGACACTCCTTAAGTAAACTTATTATGTTATTTATTTTAAAACTATCAGTGACATAAATGATATCAATATTTGCCATTTTACGTATTCTTTATGTCAAAAAACAGGGTTAAAAGTTATTATAGATATTTAAATCATATAAAATACGCCTTTATATGTGAAATGTTAAACTCACAATAAAGGCGTGTTTGAATTATGCATGTGTGTGTTCAGGCACATCTTTGAAATTGTTTAAACGACGTTGCCATTCTTCATTGCTAATATGATGACGGGCAACGTAGCGATTGCGCTCATGTTTTGCGCAATCATACGAACATGCACCTAAATATTTTTCTTCATTTTCTTCAGAAACAAGAATTTGTTTATTACATTCAGGGTTTGCACAATTAATATAACGTTCACAAGGTGTACCATCAAAATGTTCTTTGCCGATGACTGTTTTATCAATTTGATTCACATCGACACTTATACGTTCATCAAATACATACATCTTACCATCCCAATATTGCCCTTTAGTTTCAGGGTCTTTACCGTATGTAGCAATACCACCATGCAACTGACCTACGTTTTCAAATCCTTCTTTTACTAACCAACCAGAAAATTTTTCACAACGAATGCCACCTGTACAATATGTGACAATATTTTTTCCGTCGAGTTGTTCTTTATTATTACGCACCCATTCAGGTAAGTCACGGAATCGTGTTATATCAGGACGAATAGCTCCGCGGAAATGTCCTAAATCGTATTCATAATCATTTCGAGCGTCTAATATAACAGTATTTTCATCTTCTAGTGCGGCTTTAAATTCTTTAGGAGAATAGTATTTACCGGTAATTTCACGTGGATTAATATCTTCTTCTAAGTCGAGTGCAACAATTTCACGTCTTGGACGCACGTGCATCTTTTTAAACGCATGACTTTCAGCTTCATCAATTTTAAAAGTTAAATCAGCAAAACGACTATCTGCATGCATATGCTCTATATATTTATCAGTATCTTCTTTAGTTCCAGATAATGTTCCATTAATGCCTTCCGTTGAAACTAGTATTCTTCCTTTTAAATGCTGTTCCTTACAAAATTTCAAATGTTCGGCTGCAAAAGTTTCAGGGTCATCTATAGTTACATATTTATAATAAAGTAGTACTCTATAATCCATAAATCTGTGCTCCTCTTTAGTCAATTTTAGTTAATTTAAAAGTATTTGAAGTTATATAAAAAAATTGATAGTGATTGAAGTTTAAAAATTAGACATTTTAATATTGTATCAAAATGAGAATTACTTTCAATAAGATAGCCTATAAATCCGTCATTTGACCGATATAAGATGTTATTGTTTTTATATATGAATAAAAGTGTAGTTGTGTAGCTATAATGACATTTAATATAAATTTTTATAAAATGAGAATAAAGTCACTGAATAAAGAGAGGGATCCAATTGATGGCAAATCAAAAATTACCAACATTAAAATATACTGGTAAATCAGAAAGTGCAGTGCCAATTGTGTCAGAAAGTGAATTACAAACGGTAACAGCAGAGCCGTGGGTGAAAATTTCAGATAAAGGGTTACAACTAGAAGGACTTAATTTTAATCGCGAAGGTCAGTTATTCTTATTAGACGTGTTTGAAGGGAATATTTTTAAAGTTAATCCTGCGACCAAGGAGGTTACAACAGAATTTCAGTCTGTTAAAGATAATCCGGCAGCGATTAAAGTACATAAAGATGGCCGTTTATTTATCTGTTATCTAGGTGATTTTAAGACAACTGGAGGCATATTTGCGACAACAGAAAATGGTGAACAAATAGAAGAAATTATTTCTGATTTAAATACAGAATATTGTATTGATGACATGGTTTTTGACAGTAAAGGCGGATTTTATTTCACTGATTTTAGAGGGTATTCTACACAACCTTTGGGTGGTGTTTACTATGTAGATCCAGACTTTAAGAAGGTTACGCCAATTATTCAAAATATTTCTGTGGCGAATGGTATTGCTTTAAGTACGGATGAAAAAGTACTATGGGTAACTGAAACTACAACTAATCGACTTCACCGAATCACATTAGAGGATGATGGTGTGACTATTGCACCATTTGGAGCAACAATACCATATTATTTTACAGGTCATGAAGGACCGGATTCTTGTTGTATTGATAGTGATGATAATTTATATGTGGCTATGTATGGACAAGGACGTGTATTAGTTTTCAATAAGAGAGGTTATCCTATAGGTCAAATTTTAATGCCGGGACGTGATGATGGGAAGATGTTACGTACAACACATCCACAATTCATACCTGGTACAAATCAACTTATAATTTGTACTAATGATATTGAAAACCATTCAGAAGGTGGGGCTATGCTTTATACAGTTAATGGCTTTGCTAAAGGATATGAGAGTTATCAATTTCAATAAATTCTTAAAAAAGCGTATGGAATAAGTTGTTTTGTATAAATAAAGGAAGTAGAACAAAGGTCGAATAAAACTTTATGTTTCTCACTCGTATAGCTCAATTTGAAAATTTGATATAACTCATTGTATTTTTTTATTAATGCAACGATTGTCCATAAATAAATATGCCTGAGACATTGAATGTGTCCCAGGCATTTATAATATGTGTTACTTTATTTTACTGTTAAAGATAAAAAGCTTAAGAAAATTTTCTATAACAAATCGTTTAATTCTCGATACTAAATTCTGCTGATGCTTCAAATTTTACGTTTTTACCTAACATCACGCCACCAGTTTCTAAAGCTTGGTTGAAATTAATACCATATTTTTCGCGGTTAATTGTTCCACTAACGATAAAACCAGTGACTTGTTGTCCATTCATTGGATTCTTACTTACACCATTAAATTCAACATCAAATGTCTCTTCATGAGTTTCACCTTTAATTGTCAAATCTCCAACTACTTGATCTTCGTTGATTTCTTTAGTTACAAATGTCATTTTATCGTTGTCTTCTGTACCGAAGAAATCGTTTGATCTTAAATGATTGTCTCTGTCCTCATTTTGAGTGTCAATTGAACTTGGAATAATAGTAGCTGTTGCTTTTAGTGAAGTTAAATCATTAATATCTCCATCTAATTGAACATCAAATTGTTTAAATGTTCCTTTTACTTGAGACACCATAAGATGTTTAATTTTAAACTGAATATCACTGTGAACTTGATCAAAGTTAAATTTTGTCATTATTATAACCCCTTCTCTCTTTATTACAATAGTTATGTTTCTTGTATTTATATTCTAGATACAGTAAGATGACTTATCAATTTTTTTGCTCTCATTAAATTTACGGATTTTTAACCCCTTTTTTAGTGTGTTTATAATACTAGATTTGTTAAAAAGAAATGAAGTATACATAAAAGAATGATGATATTTTGCAATCAACAGTAAATTTATCCTCCAGAAAAAATGTTGTAAAATTTTATTTTAAAATAAAAAAGAACATGTGATTGTTAATTTGAGGTTGCTCATAGAGAGAATTATTGAAGTATAAATTAAGAATATTTCATTTAATACTGAAGTAAGACAACGTATATCTCAAAAAATAATTAAGCACATATACTTTCATTTGACATTGCTATTAGAAGAAAGTAACATGACATTAAATCGTAATTTTTACGATTTAAGAATGATATAGAGATGATGGTTGGATGAATATAAGATGGACACATCCGTCCCTGTCTATTTTATTTGAAGTGCAAACAAAGTGAAAATTCTTCAATACCTCATATAACACATCAATTGACCATCATCTATTATATTGTTCTTTTTATGTTTAGTTTCCTTTTATTTCTAACTCTTTTTATTTTCACTCGTCTTAGGACGAGTGTTTTTTTATAGTAGAGTGATGAAATTGTTGAAGATTCTGTTCAATTATATTCTGAAATTAAATCAACTCATAAGCTTTCTCGTATCTATGATGACTTGCAACATGGAATTTTAAATAACCTTTAGTACAATGGATATATTTATATATAGAGTGCATGGGTTAAACGACGTCTTTAAAAATGTATAATGAGATGATATTTGAGTTTGTTTTTATAAAAAGAGAGACAAGCTTATTTTTTATATAGAAATAGTGTTTATAAAAAGTGAATTGAGAAGGAATCGTGTGAATAGTTATTTTAACTCATTGAGTTTTAAAACATGGACAATTCATAAATTTTGTTGTATCGCTGATTTGTTAGATATCTACTGTGATAGATACTTAAGTCGCTAAGAAAAAAATAAAAAATCCTCCAACGAAGTTGGCTCGACTTCGTTGGAGGTATCAGGGGTAGGGGTTAATTTTGTTTCTAAATTTATTTACTCTAATTTAATATTAATTAAGGTTTTGAGGATAGGGGAGAAATATTTTATATTTATTTATTTTCTCTTCATCATTTTTATATTTTACAGGGAAAGTATTTTATTTAGATTCGTAATAATTTAATTCTAAATCTTTAGATGTTTGTTTACGAGTTGCTCTCATTAACTTAACATCATCGATAAGAGATTTACCATATGATGGGATCATTTTTTGTAATTTTGGAGTCCAATCTTTTTCATACTCAGCAAAGTTTTTCTCTAAAACTTCTAGGGCTACTGATACTGAAGTTGATGCTCCAGGTGATTCACCTAATAATGCGATAACAGAGTGGTCTTTAGAGTTAACAACTTCTGTACCAAATTGAATGAATCCTTTACCGTGTTCTTTAGTATCTTTGATAACTTGAACACGTTTGCCTGCAGTGTATAATTGCCAATCTTCGTCACGAGCTTCAGGGTAGAACGTGCGTAGATGGTTCATACAACCTTCTTTAGTCATTAATACTTGGTCGATAGAGTATTTGATTAAAGGTAAGTTTTTAACTGCAGATGCAAGTAATGTTGTAATGTTATAAGGTTTAACTGATTTGAATAAGTCTAAGTTAGAACCGTTTCTTAAGAATTTAGGGCCAATATTTGCAAATGGTCCAAATAATAATGTTCTTTCACCATCGATATAACGTGTATCTAAGTGTGGTACAGTCATTGGAGGTGTGCCTGGTGGTTCTTTACCATATACTTTGACGTCATGTTCATTAATGACATCAGGGTTTGTACAAATTAAGAACTGACCACTGATAGGGAATCCACCAAGATGTTTACTTTCTGGGATACCAGTTTTTTGTAATAGTGGAATAGCGCCACCGCCTGCACCGATAAATACATAATCAGCTAGAACAGTTTCAACGTCTCCAGAATTACGGTTTTTAACTTTAACTTCCCAAATACCGTCTTTACGACGATTGAAATTAATTACTTCGTGGTTGTATTGAACATCAGCATTTGGATGTTTTTCAATACTTTTTGCCATTTTACGAGTCAATTCGCCGTAGTTAACATCTGTACCTTCGTCGATTTTACTAGCCGCCATGATTTCGTTACCAGTACGACCTGTCATCATTAATGGCATCCATTTTCTCATTTCTTCGATATCTTCTGTATATTCGATGTTATCGAACATAGGGAAGTTACGCATTGCTTCGTAACGGTTTTTTAAGAATTTAACGTTATTTTTACCTCTTACGAAACTAATGTGAGGAAGTGGATTAATGAAATCTCTAGGGTTACTGATGTTACCACTTTTTACTAAGTGACCCCAGAATTGTTTTGAAATCTCGAATTGTTCGTTGATTTCTTTGGCTTTTTCTATATCAATTGAACCATCAGGTTGTTGTACTGTATAGTTCAATTCACATAACGCCGCATGTCCTGTACCGGCATTGTTTCTTTCGTTAGAACTTTCAATACCTGGACGATCTAAGCGTTCATAGAGTTTGATGTTCCAATTAGGTTCTAATTCTTTAATCATAGAACCAAATGTCGTACTTAAGACACCAGCGCCAATAATAACAACATTTTTTGACTCTTTATTAGCCATTTTTTGCTCACCTTTCTTTGGTTTAAGAATTCGTGCAAAAATAATTAAATTATTGCGCTGATTCCTATTATAAGACGATAGGCTATATAACAAAAATACATATTTATAATACTACCTATTCCATTTTGTAATATTTTGGACACAATATGATCATTGATTAGACACATTTACTAGTGAACAAGTATAAATATAAGGTGAACTATAGTGTCAAAATGGGATGTTAGGTGAAATTTTTAGGTGAGACTGACGTAAGTCTAAATATAATATATACTCTTCTCAATAGTGAAAAGAGTGCGTAAACAATATTAAGTTATCTACAATTGAATAATTTATTGGAAAGAGGGATGTAGATGTTAGAAACACATAGATTAAAGCTAGTGAAGCCTAATTTGAGTTATACAGATGAACTTTATCAATTGCATACAAATAAAGTAGCTACAAAGTATACACCTAAAGGTATTCATCAGAATAAAGTAGCAACCCGAGATTTTATTAAAGGATGGATGAGGCATTGGGATGAATATCAATTTGGTTACTTCATTTTAATGATGAGAGATAATCAAGAAGTAGTGGGAATAGCAGGATTTGAGTATCGTACAATTCATCAACAACAATTTCTTAATGCGTATTATAGAATCTTTCCATCGTATACTGGTGTTGGTTTAGCTTTTGAGTCGATGGAGGAGATTGCTCGTCATTTAGAAAAGCATGATACTATAACACCAAAAATAATTCGAACAAATCAATATAATACAAATTCTATTAAATTAGCACAAAGACTCGGATATAATTATGATGCTAACTGGGACGATGTAATTAATAAAGGAGATCGTTGTTTTTTTAACGTACAAGCGTTGGATAATAACTAAAACTATAAGCATGATGAATTCGTAGTTTTTATGAGTAATTAAAAATGAAGGAATGATTAACTTCAAATTGGTAGATTTAAGCTATCTATATTAATTTGAAAAAGTTTAGAGTCTGCAGCACATTTAATATATGTGGCAGACTCAATTAAATTAGTGACCTTTGTGCTTTTCATGCGCCTTTTTTCTTTTTAACATTCTTTTGTATTGTCTGTGTCGTTCTTTTTCTAATCGCTGAAGTTTTTTACTTTTTAGCTTATTCAATTCTTGTTCTTCTTTAATCGCTTGTTGGGCAAATGTAGTTAAATTGGTCTCTTTTTGTTCTTTAGCGATTTTACGTTGCAAACGTTTTGGATTAATTTTTTTATGCTTTTGAATAGGTTTCTTCTTGCCCTGTGTTTGATTTAATAAAGGAATAAGTTTAAAAGTTATCAATCGTAACACTGTTTCATCGCTAGGTTCATTACCAAATGTAACTTTTAGATATTTATGAATGCAGCCTTCTTGGTATTCAACGACACCTACAAAAAATTGACCATCATGAAAAATAGATAATTTCATAGATAAGTCCCTCCTCAATTTAAAATTGAAATGATGGACGACCTGAGGAGGAAGGTTACTGACAAATATAAGTGATTTGCATTGGGACTACCAACCCAATTGTGTTTTTACATTTCTTTATATAGTATTACATAAACGACAATATTGATAAATCATAAAATACTATTTTGTTTCTGAAAATATAAAATGTGTTTTTGTATGACCATAATATTGGATTTCGTTGATGAGTGTTTCGACTTCGCTCATCTTTTTAAAATGCGCTTTAAATATAAAACAACTATCTCCAGAAATTCTATAGCAAAAATCAACATTGGTTTGAACTGAAATAAATGCTTTGAAATCTTTATATAGGTTATTTTTTATAGTTACTTCTATTAAAACATTAATATCGAAACCTAATGCATCGTAATTAATATCGATTGTATATCGCTCAATGATTTTCGAATCAATAAGTTTATAGATTCGTTCTCGAACAGAAGGTGTAGATAAATTTACTTCCTTTCCAATTTCAGAAAGCGATAGCTTACTATTTTGCTCAAGTAAGTGTAGAATTTTTTGATTTGTTAGGTCCAATGGGAAAATCTCCTTATTATTAATAAGTAAACTATAAATTTACTTTAATTATAACATTCATCACTGATGTTTGATTAATTAAAATAAATAAGAGGTGATTAGATGGCTATAATTAACTTATCTCATCGTGGTGATACTTCTTTTGACAAACTTCTCGGACATCTCCCTAGTGTTCAAGAAAAATGGAATGCATTAGAAGATATATTAAAAAATGAGGGTCAATTATCTGTTGATTTAAAAGAAGAAATCAGGAAAATATTAGCTCAAAACAGTGGTTGTCTATACTGCAAATCTAAAGGAAAACCCAATAAGAAATTTACCGATGAAAAATCTTTAGTTTGCATAGGTTTTGTTGATGTTTATGTGTCACAAAAGGGACAGGTTCCACAATCTACAATACAGGTTTTAACAAAGACACTGACTGATTTAGAGATTGTAGAATTGTTAGCATTCGTATCATTTACCCACTGTCAACAAGAATTTGGTGCCATGATGAATTTACAACCTAGCAATAATTAAAAATTTAATACTGATCAATAATATATGCCTCTTGTAAAGTATTATTTACTTCGCAAGAGGTTTTTATTTTAATTAAAAATTGATAATTAAAGACTTAGATATATTTCATTATAAAAGAAAGAATTTTCAGAAAAATACTTGTCAGATAACTTGTAACATGTTAGTGTATTACTACATTTTTACTTTAGTGTATTATCGAACTAAAGAATGCAGCGTGAGGGAGGGGTGGCGTAAGTATGAACAATACCATTATTTCAATGAAAGAAAAGGAATTACGTTTTTTAAAGTTTTTTCATCAACAAAAGTATAATGTTGTAGATTTTAACTTAATTGAAGAATTGGATTGGCGACGATTGACTCACGAGGATTTGCAACAAATGGATGAAAGAAGCTTTTGGCAACAAAATAAATCTATCTATGCATTAAGAAATGATTTTACTGATCAATTATTCAGATATTATTCGAACTATCCAACACATTTTAAAAAAGTAGCTTATGCAGGGGATATTATCAGAGATAACAGAGTTATAAAGCAAGTCGGCATCGAGAACTACGAGCCACAATTTGATAAAATCACTCAAAATTTCTTAGATTTCCAATATTTTATTCAAAACGTACTTCATGATGATATTCAATTTGTCATTTTAGGTCACTATCAATTGATTGATGCACTTTTAGAGAAAAATCATCAAACTAGAGAAGTTATGGAGATGATAGAAGAACGCAATTTATCAGGGCTTATTCAAACACTAACTTTCAATCATCCCATCATTCAAATTCTTAAAGAGAACACATTAAACCAACTTAAAATATTATCTCATTATTTACCTGAGCAACATCCTGCAATGGGGGCAATTCAATCTTGGGCACAATGGTTTACTGATCATGGGATGACTGAAATCCACCTTGACGTAACTGCACAAGCGCCTAGATCTTATTACAAAGGTATTTTTATAAAATGTCATCTTAAAAATACTACTCATAGCGTTTTGACAGGTGGTTATTATCACGGTTCACTAGAAGGTTTTGGTTTAGGATTAACACTTTAATTATAAAAGGTGAGGTGGAACGCCATGTTACGAGTTGCATTAGCAAAGGGTCGTTTATTAGAGAGTTTTATCGAATATTTACAACAAGTTAATCAGATAGATATTGCAACTGTACTTTTAAATAGACAACGACAGTTATTGCTTACAGTCGACAACATTGAAATGATTTTAGTTAAAGGAAGCGATGTTCCCACTTATGTAGAACAAGGTATTGCTGATGTAGGAATTGTGGGAAGTGATATTCTGAATGGTCAAAAATATAATATTAATAAATTACTCGATTTGCCATTTGGTAAATGTCATTTTGCGTTGGCGGCAAAGCCAGAAACATCTTGCTATAAAAAAGTAGCAACGAGCTATGTACATACCGCTACTCAATTCTTCAATAAAGAAGGTATGGATGTAGAAGTGATTCACCTTAACGGTTCAGTTGAATTGTCATGTGTAGTGGATATGGTTGATGCTATTGTAGATATTGTACAAACTGGTTCTACGCTTACAGCTAACGGGCTCGTTGAGAAAAAGTATATCAGTGAAATTAACGCTAAGTTAATTACAAATAAAGAATCATATTTTAAGCAATCATCTGAAATAGAGAGACTAATCAAGCAGTTGGGAGTGTCTATTAGCTATGCTTAGCGCACAACAATTTTTAAAAGAATTTAATAATGTTGAATCTCTAGATGAATCTTTGTACGAGATAGTGAGTCAGATTTGTGAAGAAGTTAAATTACAGGGAGATAAAGCTTTAAAAAATTATAATTTACAATTTGATCAAGTGGAAACTGAGAATCTTGAATTAGAGCAAAGCCAACTAAAAAATGCATACGACATGCTAGATAATAAAACACGAGATGCATTAGAGCAAAGCTATCAGAGAATTAAAGTGTATCAAGAAAATATTAAGGTGAAACAGGAATCATCTCAACAAACTGAATGTTATGAACGATATCATCCTATCGAACGAGTAGGTATTTACGTGCCGGGAGGTAAGGCTAGCTATCCGTCTACGGTATTAATGACTGCAACACTTGCTCAAGTAGCAGGTGTTAATGAGATTACTGTTGTTACCCCACCTCAAAATAACGGTATATGTCAAGAGGTGTTAGCCGCTTGTTACATTACAGGCGTTCATCATGTTTATCAAGTCGGTGGAGCACAAAGTGTTGCAGCACTAACTTATGGCACGGAAACTATAAAAAAAGTCGACAAAATTGTAGGTCCAGGAAATCAATATGTTGCTTATGCCAAAAAGTTTGTATTCGGTCAAGTAGGCATAGACCAAATCGCAGGACCGACAGAAATAGCCTTGATTATAGACGAAAGTGCTGACTTAGACGCAATCGTTTATGACGTATTTGCACAAGCAGAGCATGATGAAATGGCTTGTACTTATGTGATTAGTGAAAATGAAAAGGTACTTAATCAATTGAACACTATAATACAAGAGAAGCTTCAATATGTTGAACGGCAAGATATCATATCACAAAGTATTACTAATCATCATTATCTAATATTAGCTCAAGATATTGAAGAAGCATGTTTAATTATGAACACGATTGCACCTGAACATGCATCTATTCAAACTCGAGCACCTGAAAGGTATATAGATAAAGTTAAATATGTTGGCGCACTTTTTTTAGGACACTTTTCTCCTGAAGTTATTGGGGACTATGTGGCAGGTCCTAGTCATGTACTCCCTACTAATCAAACAGCTAGATTTACAAATGGACTTTCTGTAAATGACTTTATGACAAGACATTCAGTCATTCATTTGTCACAAAAAACATTTAACGAAGTAGCAGAATCAGCTGAGCACATTGCACATATAGAATCTTTATTTAATCATGAAAAATCGATTCACGTACGCCGAAAAGGATAGCTTATTATGATATCTGTTAATAAAAATGAATGCGTATGTTCGTTAATCTATTGCTACAGAAGAACAGCTTCTTCTACTGGAAAAAATAGTGAAGAAATGGAGCGTATGTTATGAACTATCAAATCAAAAGAAACACTGAAGAAACTCAGCTTAATATTTCGTTGGCTAATAACGGAACACAATCTCATATTAATACTGGTGTAGGATTTTTGGATCATATGTTAACGCTATTTACTTTTCATAGTGGATTAACTTTATCTATTGAGGCCACTGGTGATACGTATGTTGATGATCATCATATAACTGAAGATATAGGTATAGTTATTGGACAATTACTTCTTGAATTAGTTAAGACTCAACAAAGTTTTACAAGATATGGTTGCTCATATGTACCCATGGATGAAGCGCTTGCTCGAACAGTAGTGGACATTAGTGGTCGTCCATATTTCTCATTTAATAGCAAGTTGAGCGCTCAAAAGGTAGGAACTTTTGACACTGAACTAGTTGAAGAATTTTTTAGAGCATTAGTAATTAATGCGCGATTAACCGTTCACATTGACTTATTAAGAGGTGGAAATACACATCATGAGATTGAGGCAATATTTAAATCTTTTGCAAGAGCATTAAAGATTTCTCTTGCACAAAATGAAGATGGACGTATTCCATCGTCTAAAGGAGTAATTGAATGATTGCGATTATTGATTATGGATTGGGAAACATAAATAACATCACTCGAGCGATTCAACATTTAGGATATGATGTGATTTTGACATGTGATGATAAAGATGTACAAAAAGCTGAAGCTATCGTACTTCCAGGTGTTGGACATTTTCGGGATGCGATGCATTCTATAGAAGAAAAAGACATCAAAGATATGCTTAAAAATATACATGATAAACCGATAATTGGAATATGTTTAGGTATGCAATTACTCTTTCAACATAGCGCAGAAGGTGACATTAGTGGATTGGAACTTGTCCCAGGAAATATAGTGCCAATCCAATCATCTCATCCTATTCCTCATTTGGGATGGAATGAATTAAAGAGTACACATCCTTTACTGCAAAGTGATGTGTATTTTGTTCATTCATATCAAGCAGAAATGTCAGAATATGTAGTGGCTTATGCTGACTATGGTACAAAGATTCCGGGAGTCATTCAATACCGAAATTATATCGGTATCCAGTTTCATCCAGAAAAAAGTGGAACGTATGGATTAGAGATTCTAAATCAAGCGCTTAAAGGAGGGTTTATTAATGATTGATTTATGGCCAGCTATTGATTTGATTAATTCAACAAGTGTTCGATTAACAGAAGGCAAATATGATTCAAAAGAAAAAATGGAAAAATCTGTAGAAGACAGTATCCGATTTTATAGTCAATTTAAATGTGTGAAACGTATACATATTGTAGATTTAATTGGGGCTAAAGCAAAAGAAGTAAAAGAATTCGACTACATCCGTTCCTTACGAAAGTTGACCACTAAGCCTATAGAAGTGGGTGGCGGCATTCGTTCAAAACAAACAATTGAAAATTATATTTATTCAGGAATAGACTATTGTATCGTAGGTACAAAAGGTATCCAAGACATAGAGTGGTTAACACATATGACACATCAATTTCCAAATAAACTCTACTTATCCGTAGATGCTTTTGGAGAGAAAATAAAGATTAATGGATGGGAAGAGGATGCCAAACTCAATTTATTTGATTATGTTGACCAAATTGAGCATTTACCTTTGGGTGGTGTAATTTATACCGATATTTCGAAAGATGGTAAACTTTCTGGGCCTAATTTTGATTTGACAGGTCGTCTCGCACTTTATACATCCTTGCCTGTGATTGCTTCAGGAGGTATTAGACATCAAGAGGACTTGTTTCGATTAGAATCGTTAAATGTTCATGCTGCTATTGTAGGAAAAGCAGCACATCTGGATAAATTCTGGGAGGGATTATCTTGATTAAAAAAAGAGTAATTCCATGTTTAGATGTTAAAGATGGACGCGTCGTAAAGGGTATCCAGTTCCAGTCATTAAGAGATATCGGTAATCCAGTTGATTTGGCTCTTTTTTATAATGAAGCCGGTGCAGATGAACTGGTCTTTCTTGATATTTCGAAGACGGAAGCAGGACATGATCTTATGATAGAAGTGATAGAAGCAACGGCAAAACAATTATTTATCCCTTTAACAGTAGGAGGAGGTATTCAAAATTTAGATGATATTACACAACTATTAAATCACGGAGCAGATAAAGTATCACTCAATTCAAGCGCTTTAAAACATCCAGAATTAATTCGACAAGCAAGTGAGAAATTTGGTCGTCAATGTATTTGTATTGCTATTGATAGCTTTTATGATAAAGACAGAAAGGATTATTTCTGTACTACGCACGGTGGTAAAAAATTAACTGATGTCAGAGTATATGATTGGGTACAAGAAGTAGAGCATTTAGGTGGCGGGGAATTACTTATAACTAGCATGCATCATGATGGAATGAAACAAGGTTTTGATATTGAACATTTAGCAAAAATTAAACAATTAGTTAATATTCCGATTATCGCCTCTGGGGGTGGAGGAAATGCACAACATTTTGTTGAACTGTTTCAACACACAGATGTTTCTGCAGGCTTAGCGGCAAGTATTTTACATGATCAAGAAACTACAGTGGCAGAAATTAAAGATAAAATGCGTGAAGGAGGTATCCTCGTGAGATGAATAAACCTATAGACTTTTCTAAAGGATTAGTACCAGTAATTTTGCAACATGCTCAAACGGATAGCGTATTAATGTTGGGATACATGAATGAAGAAGCTTATCGAAAAACTCTGAAAGAAAAGAAAGTAACCTTTTTCTCTAGATCTAAACAACGTTTGTGGACTAAAGGTGAAACTTCTGGTCATTTCCAACACGTTGAGAGTATTCATATAGATTGTGATCAAGATACAATCTTAATCAAAGTGATGCCACAAGGTCCTACATGTCACACTGGAAGTCTGAGTTGTTTTAATAGTGAATTTGCATCACGCTTTAAAATTCAAGCTTTAGCACAAACGATTCATCAAAGTGCTAAAGACAATCAATCTAACTCTTACACTCAATATTTGTTAAAGGAAGGCATCGAGAAAATATCTAAGAAATTTGGTGAAGAGGCATTTGAAGTTGTGATAGGTGCGATAAAACAAAATCGTGAAGAAGTTATTAATGAAACAGCAGATGTCATGTATCACCTTTTTGTGTTACTACATAGTTTAGATATTCCATTTTCAGAAGTAGAACAGGTACTAGCACATCGCCATCAAGAAAGAAATAATTTTAAAGGCGAGCGCAAAGAGGTTCGAAAATGGTAAAGTAGTATAATTTAGAATTTTAATTAATTTAATATGGGGGATTTATTCCATGAATCTTATAAATCAATGATTAAAAATAGGATGAAAGTGAATGACGATTCATCCTATTTATGGCTCAAATAGGATAATTGATACGTTTAAGTTAAAATATTTTTTTAAAAAATATTTGTAGTTATTGGTAGTAACGTCATATTTATGTTTAGTACTATCATTGCTTAAAGTTAAAGAATGATAAGTCATTGTTGCACGTCCAAACGATTGTGGTTGTGTAATAAGCAAATGTCGTACAAAAATAGAATGAGGATGGTGCTCATTGTAGCTTATTTTATCTTCAAAGTCTTTAATGCTTTGAGATTTTAAATGTGCTTCATAGAGTGTCATCCATTTATTTTGTCTAAGCTTCTGTAAAGCATATTGATTATCATTAATCCAAACAGCACGGTAAACTCCATTTTTATCATATGTTGGAATGAATTGTGTTTTAGAACCTATCTCGATAATACTTGTAGGTAAATCACCAAATCCAACATCAGTAATATAAAGTGTTCCTTCGATATTAACGTAAAGTGACATATGCGAACCTTCAGGACTACGTCCACCATTTGGTGTGTAAACTGTTGCCGCAGCACGAGTGACGTGGAAGCCTTTATGTTCTAAATACGTAGCAAACAAATGATTTAATTCATAGCAAAATCCGCCACGCCGTTGAATAACAATTTTATTGTATAAATCGTTGATATCGATTGAGATAGGAATCTTGTTTTGAACATTAATATTTTCAAACGGCACAGTTATCATAAAACGTCTTACATAGTAATTCAATGCTTCAAGAGAAGGGTTTGAATAATATGAATGCTTAATTTTTAGATAAGATTCAAACTTTTGTATATCCATTACTAATCATCCTTTATTTTTATATAAATCGATATTTTTTATTTTATAGTATATATAGATTACCATCATTTCTTTAGATTTAATATTAGTATGATAAATAATTAAATTGCATGTAATTGTTGACAAATTGTGAACATCGATGTAATATATTAATCAAATCAAACCAAAGTAGATAAGTGAATTATTCTTTTATGGCCTATTAAAATTATTTTTATAATTTTTATTTTTTTGAACAAAAATGGAAGCGCTTACCTTTGGTGGGAAGGAGATAGTTATGGAAGCAATCAAACCCATTTTTAGTAAAATTTTCGGATTTATACCACGTATGATTATTAATATTTTCATCTAACAAATTACCGACAAAAATTTCATTTTAAAATAAACAAATAGATAGAGGTGCTAATTGTGAAGACAAGACAAAATAAATACAGTATTCGTAAATTTAGCGTAGGTGCATCATCCATTCTGATTGCAGCATTATTATTTATGGGTGGAGGATCAGCTCAGGCTGCTGAGCAACAACAGGATAAAGGAACTGTTGAAAATAGCACAACACAATCTATTGGGGATGAAAATGAAAAGTTAAGTGAACAACAATCAACGCAAAATAAGAATGTTAATGAGAAAAGTAATGTTAATTCTATTACTGAAAATGAAAACTTACATAACGAAACACCAAAAAATGAGGATTTGATTCAGCAACAAAAAGATTCTCAAAATGACAATAAATCTGAATCTGTAGTTGAACAAAATAAAAAGAATGAAGCATTTGTTCAAAATCATTCTGAAGAGAAACCACAACAAGAACAAGTTGAACTGGAAAAGCATGCTAGTGAAAACAATCAAACTTTACACTCAAATGCAGCACAGTCCAATGAAGATGTGAAAACTAAACCTTCACAACTCGATAATACAACTGCCCAACAAAAAGACTCTCAAAAAGAGAATTTGAGTAAACAAGATACACAATCATCTAAAAATACTGATCTACTACGAGCAACAGGTCAAAATCAATCAAAAGATAGCCAATCAACAGAAGAGGTAAACAAAGAAGTAAATAACGACACTCAACAAGTGACTGCTAAGAAAGATGACGACAAAGTTGAAACATTTAATTTAAATAGTAAAGAGGAACCTCTTAAAGTTGACAAGCAAGCGAATCCAACTACAGATAAAGATAAATCTTCTAAAAATGATAAAGGGTCTCAAGATGGCCTAGCTAATTTAGAAAGTAATGCTGTTGCTACAACTAATAAACAGTCTAAGCAACAAGTGAGTGAAAAAAATGAGGATCAAACAAATAAATCAGCAAAACAAAAACAATATAAAAATAATGATCCAATTATTTTAGTACATGGTTTCAATGGATTTACAGACAATATTAACCCATCAGTACTAACGCATTATTGGGGTGGCGATAAAATGAATATTCGCCAAGATTTAGAAGAAAATGGATATGAGGCTTATGAAGCAAGTATAAGTGCATTTGGTAGTAACTATGACCGTGCTGTTGAGTTATATTACTACATCAAAGGCGGACGTGTTGACTATGGTGCAGCACACGCAGCTAAATATGGTCATGAGCGTTACGGTAAAACCTATGAAGGTGTTTATAAAGATTGGAAACCAGGTCAAAAAATACATTTAGTTGGTCATAGTATGGGTGGTCAAACAATTCGTCAATTAGAAGAGCTATTGAGACATGGTAATCCAGAAGAAGTTGAATATCAAAAACAACATGGTGGGGAAATTTCTCCATTATACCAAGGTGGCCACGATAATATGGTGTCATCTATTACAACACTCGGTACACCACATAATGGTACACATGCGTCAGACTTATTAGGTAACGAAGCGATTGTACGCCAACTTGTATATGACGTAGGTAAAATGTATGGTAATAAAGATTCACGTGTAGACTTTGGGTTAGAACACTGGGGATTAAAACAAAAACCAAATGAATCATATATTCAATATGTTAAACGTGTTCAAAATTCAAAACTGTGGAAATCAGAAGATAGTGGTTTACACGATTTAACACGCGATGGCGCAACAGATTTAAACCGAAAAACATCATTAAATCCTAATATTGTATATAAAACTTATACGGGCGAATCAACACATAAAACATTGGCAGGAAAACAAAAAGCTGATCTTAACATGTTCTTACCATTTACAATTACTGGTAACTTAATTGGAAAAGCTAAAGAGAAAGAATGGAGAGAAAATGATGGACTTGTTTCAGTCATTTCTTCACAACATCCATTTAATCAAAAATATGTTGAAGCTACAGATAAAAATCAAAAAGGTGTATGGCAAGTAACTCCAACAAAACATGACTGGGATCATGTGGACTTTGTAGGACAAGACAGTACAGATACTAAACGTACTAGAGATGAGTTACAACAGTTCTGGCACGGTCTTGCTGATGATTTAGTACAAAGTGAACAATTAACATCAACAAATAAATAAAATGATATAGGGTATAAACCTAATGTAATCTTATATAGATAGGAGTGAAATAAATGACAGGTGATTTCTTTCAATTATTAGGCTCTTTATACAGAGTATTAAAAAATTTATTTTCATAATGTAAAATTATAGTAAGAAAAAAATCCCTTATTCAAGTGTTTACATATATCGTAGCTTGAATAAGGGATATTTATGATGTTCAATTTAATCATCATAGCCAATATGCAAAAGAGCCTGAGACAAATAAATGCCTCAGGCTCTTTTATATATAGCGGAGGGAGAAGGATTTGAACCAACGCGAGCAAAAAGCTCCTACTAATCAGGAATGATTAGCCTCTTAAACCAGACTTGAGTATCCCTCCAAAATTTCAACAATTAGTATCATATAATATATAGAAGGTTTTGTAAAGTAGCAATTAGTTTTTCATTATAAACATGTAAATCGTCTTCATTAAGCTACTTAAAATATATATACAATTCGGACTGTGATTATCATTCAATCGACATTAATCACATACTACTACATTGTCCATACTACAATTAATTTTTAGGTAACTGTTTTAATTTCAGATCACCCAATCACCTTCAAATATTAAAATGAATTTAAAGATATTTACTGTCGAGTTATTTAAAAAATCATTTAATTATGATCAAACAGGAAAAAGAAAACGTATTATAAGAGGGTTCGTCAAAAAATCGACATTATTTCATGAATATTCAATTTTATTTATCAAAATTAAATCAATTCAATCAGACGTATTTAAACGTATGCTTTATATCAAGTCATCATAAATTGTCTTAATATTATTACATGAAAACAATATGAAAACTTATGAGATTAATATTTGAGGAAGATGAAAATTTGAAAACATACTCTTCACATTGAGACGAATTTTTTATAATATACCACTCATATTGATTTTTTGATATTACGAAAAGGGAGGAAATGCTCATGAAATATAATAAAATGTTGTTCATTATATTTATGATAGGAACATTTACAGTAGGAATGGCTGAATATGTAGTGACAGGCTTACTTACACAAATCGCTGACGATATGAAGGTTTCTGTTTCGAGTGCTGGCTTATTAATTAGTGTTTATGCTATTAGTGTTGCATTGATAGGTCCTTTAATGCGAATCATTACATTGAAAGTTCACGCCCATCGTCTGTTACCAATATTAGTTGCGATTTTTATAATAAGTAATATAGTGGGGATGCTTGCACCGAATTTTAATGTATTGTTATTATCAAGACTCATGTCTGCGGCAATGCATGCGCCATTCTTCGGTGTGTGTATGAGTGTTGCTGCGACAGTCGCACCTCCTGCTAAAAAAACACAGGCCATTGCACTTGTTCAGGCAGGTTTAACTATTGCTGTAATGTTAGGTGTACCATTCGGATCATTTTTAGGTGGCTTTGCAAATTGGAGAGTTGTTTTTGGATTCATGATTGTGTTGGCAATCATTACTATGTTAGGAATGATTAAATTTGTTCCCAACGTTTCTTTAAGTGCAGAAGCAAATATTAGCAAAGAATTAACAGTGTTTAAGAATCCACACATTTTAATTGTGATTGCCATTATTGTGTTTGGTTACTCTGGTGTGTTTACTACTTATACATTTATGGAGCCAATGATACGAGATTTTTCTCCATTTAAAATTGTAGGTTTAACTGTTTGTTTATTTATGTTTGGTTTAGGCGGTGTAATAGGGAATTTAATTACTGGTAATGTACCGGAAAATAAATTAACAAAAAATTTATACCTTACATTTCTTTTACTATTTTTAACAATCGTACTATTTGTTACTGTTATTCAAAATTCAATATTAGCATTAATCATTTGCTTCTTATTCGGTTTTGGTACATTTGGTACAACACCGTTACTTAATAGCAAAATTATCTTAAGTGCAAAAGAAGCACCACTTCTTGCAAGCACGTTAGCAGCTTCTATTTTCAATGTTGCTAATTTTCTTGGTGCAATTATTGGATCTATATTATTATCAGTAGGATTACCTTACATTCAAATTACTATGATATCTGGTGGGATTATAGTGTTGGGTATGCTTCTTAATCTTGTTAATCAACTTTATGAAAAGAAACATGTCACATTTAATGAATATTCATGATTATTAAAAAATCCTTATAGAAGTGTGGCGACACTTCTATAAGGATTTTTCTTTATACAATCAAACTTTTCAGCAATGATACTTTAATAGAAAGAGGGATTACTTAACAACATTGAAATCGATCACTTGTGGGATTTGAGATAAATCATTGTGAGATAAGTAATCTATTAACAATTGAGCACCTTCGATTTGAATATCTTTTATCACAGGTTTGTTAACATACATATCATAATTCCCACCACCAACAGCTCTATAATTATTTACGCATATTGTATATATTTGATCACTTTGTAGTGGTGCATCATTAATTTGCAAATCACTAACACGTTCACCGTAAGGATGACCAACATGAATTGTATATTGGATACCTGCAAATATGTCATAGTTGAAATGCTGAGGTTTAGGTTCTAGAAACTCTCTATTAACTGTGATTTTATGGTTAACAATGTCAAAATAACTTGCGCTTCGTTCAATTGCAAGTTTAATATCTTTTCCACTAAGTTCTATCACTTTAAAAGTATTAGGAAAAGGATAATTATTGATGATATCACGCATGGTTACTTTCTCATCAAAGCCATTTGCGGAATCAAATAGTGCTGTACATGCAATATCTGCACCACTTTTTTCTAGTAAAATATAATTAAGAAGGTTAACAAATGCATGCGGTGATTTTCTTGCCTCAAATGAATTGTTTATTCTCATAGCGTAGGGGAGTTCTGCGATTTGAGTATCAAGCCAATCTTCTAATTGATTACGTAAAACGATATCTTCGTCATTCGGCTTAAAGGAGGTATTGTTATGAACATTCATTAAGTTACATTCTTTAATTAATACTTTTTTATCATGCGTATATTCAATAACTATTTTTCCAACTTTTGTACCTTTTGAACCTGGTTGAATGATGGCTGTTTGGTTCTTGATTGTCGCAATATCACGATGTTGATGGCCGGTTATCAACACATCGATATTATCGCTAAACTGACTTAGAATATCATACCCTTCGTTTTCCCCAGTAAGCGCCTCAGTCGGGATGCCACTATCTAAATCACGTTCAAAGCCACCATGATAACTTACTACTACAATATCACTCTTTTCCCTAAGTGTAGGTAACTCAGATTTTAATGTTTGGACAGCACTGTTAAAAGTGAGTGTCTTAATGTATTCAGGTTGTTCCCAATGAGGGATATACTGAGTGGTTAAACCAATAGTTCCTATAGTTAAACCATTTACTTTAAAATAATGAATACCTTGGCCAGTGAATGGCTGTGTATTTTCAATTATATTTGCACACAAAACTGGGTAATGAAGTTGATTGATGGCCTGTTTTAGATAAGGTAAATCATAATTAAATTCATGATTGCCAACAGTTCCAAAATCAAACCCTAAACGATTATATATTGATGTTAATGGGAGACTACTCTTTAATTTAGATACTAAGTAGTTACATAATGGAGAACCTTGTAAGAAGTCTCCATTATCAATCTTTACACTGTCGTCATAGTGCACGCAGTCTTGCTCGATAAGATGATTGGCTTTTAACAACCCCATGGGTAAATCTTTTCCTCTTGATGAAAAATCTGTTGGGAATATAAAACCGTGGACATCACTAAGGATATAGAAAGCAATTTGAGACATTGAATTAACCTCCTCAAGTACGGGGAAGAGACATAGTTCTGTGATATATAAATTAAAAACAATGTCTCACTTTTCAACACTAAGTTATTATCGGTGTTAAAAATTTTCATTCATTTTTTGAGTTAATAGAATTTTTTTCCCTTGTTTAACACGAATATTAGCATCTTTAATTTCATCTGTCACTCTAGCTGTGAGTGTGATTGAGGCTTCACCCGCTCCATTTGTTTTAATTGATTGGCTAGGACTATAGCCGGGAGTATTGAATTGGTTACGGTTAGAAGAAAAGCTACCGATTTGCTTACCTCCATCTTTATAAAGTCCAACTCTTACATCGTTAATTGTGCTATTAGGCTCATATCCCGTGAGTTTGATTGTAAATTGAAATGGATGATGCGGTTGGATATTTTGAGGTAAAGTTAATTCAACTTTGCCATTTTGTTTTTGATAAGAAGAGCTTTTGTCATCTACTCTATCGTCTACCCCCCGTTGATCACTTCCATAACTCCCTTTTTTAAATGTTGAACGATCATACCATTTGTAGTCTTCTATTGGGTTAGTCCACGGTTCTTTTTGAGGTTCAATTGAATTCTCAGGTTGCTCAAAGTTAAGTAACGGTGTTTTATGATCAAGTTTAATACCCATGTCTTTCATAGAAGATTGAGATTCTTTTTTGCCTAGCCATGTTGTTAAATTATTTAATAACTTTCCATTATCTTGTTCTTTAAAACCATCGTACGTTTTTTTAGGTTTCCCATTATCTTCACGAAGATATTTAGGTGAACGATCTTCTACGAGAGAGCTATCACCAATAAATGCAGCTTTTCCTTTACCAATTTTTGAAATGGCTACATAAGGTCCTTCGTTGATGCCACCACCATTGTAAATACCTTGATCAACTGCGTGAGACCATTTTTGACTATGTGTTAAATGTTCGGGCATATAAATAATGCCTTTAGCTTTATTAGGATTAGTTATTGCTAATGTTGAACCTGAGTGCATTGAAACTGAGTGTACACCTTTAGTAATACCAAAACTATCTTTGCTTGAAACGATATTTTGAGTATTGATATCTCCAAGTGCATTATATCTAAAACGAACACCGAAGTTTTGTGAGAGCCAATCAGAACTCTTAACGTTATGCATAACGTTAGAATTTTTTTCTTCATTATTCATATCTTTAGTCATATTTTGGTATGCGCCACGTCGATAACCATTCATTGATTCTGAAGAATCAATACGGTTTAAATTACGATCGGCATTATAGTGGTCTGAGATGAAAATGACGCTACCACCATTTTTAACAAAATTAATGATTGCTTTCTGCTCATTTTCTTTAAATGGATTGTTAGCTTCGGGAATAACTAATACATGCGCCTGCTGTAAAGATTGATCAGAAATGTTTGATTTTCCTTCTAGTTCTTTAACTTGGTAACCTTGCTTTCTCATTGAATCTGCATAATCTGAGAAAGCGCCATCAATCACCCAATCGGCAGCGCCCGCAGTTTGAGCGTGAGAATTATCAAAAAGTACTGTTTGTTGTGTCTGATTTGTAGCAGTAGATTCTGTTGATGCAAATGTTGATGGAATCACAGTCACAGAAAGAACAGATGTAACTAGTATAGAACTTAAAGTTTTAAATATTTTCATCTCTATGATTACTCCTTATATAAAAGATGGAATTTTTAAAAAGTATAGTATAAAAGTATAGCGTATTGTGCTTGCTTAACATATTTTTTACAATTTCTTACGATTTATTATAAAAAATTTATAATTTTAATTAAAATTAAATACCCATCACTTATAAGATATGCTAATCTATAAATATAGTTTCAAAAATATACATATTACACCAATATTGATGTGAAGGGGACAGTAAGTAGAATGAAAAATCTTAAGTTTTTAGTGGTGCTTGTTTTATCGGTGGTTATTTTTGCAGCAGCCTGTGGGAATTCAAGTTCTTTGAATAATAATAAAAGTTCTGATAGCGGATCAGATTCAAAATCAGGTAGTTATACACCTAAAGAATTAACAGTACAATTTGTACCATCTCAAAATGCTGATACACTCGAAGCTAAGGCAAAACCGTTAGAAAAATTGTTGTCAGATAAATTAGGGATTCCGGTTAAAGTATCAGTTTCAACAAACTACAACACGATAGTTGAAGCGATGAAATCTAAGAAAGTGGATGTTGGTTTCTTGCCACCAACTGCATATACTTTAGCACACGATCAAAAGGCAGCGGATTTATTATTAAAGGCAGAACGTTACGACGTTAATGAAGATGGATCTCCAAGTAAAAAGTTAGTTGATGATTATAAATCAGAAATCCTTGTTAAAAAGGACTCTGGTATTAATAGTCTCAAAGATTTAAAAGGTAAAAAAATAGCATTACAAGATGTAACTTCTACAGCAGGATATACATTCCCTCTAGTAACATTAAAAAAAGAAGCTGGTATTGATGCAACAAAAGATATGAAGATAGTCAATGTTAAAGGACACGACCAAGCAGTTATTTCATTGTTAAATGGAGATGTGGATGCAGCAGCTGTATTTAATGATGCACGTACAGTTGTAAAAAAAGATCAACCAAATGTATTTAAAGATACTAAAATATTAAAACTCACTAAACCTATTCCTAATGATACGATTTCAGTACGTCCTGATATGGATAAAAAATTCCAAGATAAATTGAAAAAAGCTTTTAAAGAAATTTCTAAAACTAAAAAAGGTCATAAAATCATTAGCGAGGTATACTCTCATGAAGGTTATGTTGATACTAAAGATTCAGACTTTGATATCGTTAGACAATATGAAAAAGCTGTTCATGATATGAAATAAAATAAATTGAATGAATTATAAAAAGAAAAGCTAAGGGATTAAACGTGAAGGTTTGTAGACCTCTTGCCGTTTGAGTCTCATAGCTTTTCTTTATAAAAGAAGGGTGTTTGTTGATGAGTCAAATCGAATTTAAGGATGTTAGTAAAGTGTATCCAAATGGCCATGTGGGATTAAAAGACATTAACTTAAATATAGAAAAAGGTGATTTTGCAGTTATTGTTGGATTGTCTGGAGCAGGTAAATCAACATTACTACGATCGGTTAATCGGCTACATGATATTTCCAAAGGTGAAATTACTATCGAAGGTCAATCAATAACTAAAGCACGCGGTAAAAAATTATTAGAAATGCGTCGAAGTATAGGGATGATTTTTCAACATTTTAACTTAGTTAAGCGTTCAACAGTGCTTAGAAATGTTTTGAGTGGTAGGGTAGGATACCATCCTACTTGGAAAATGATACTTGGTCTTTTTCCTAAGGAAGATAAAGTCAAGGCAATGGATGCTTTAGAACGTGTCAACATTTTAGATAAATATGACCAACGCTCTGACCAGTTGTCAGGTGGCCAACAACAACGTATATCAATAGCTAGAGCGTTATGTCAGGAACCAACCATCATATTAGCAGACGAACCAGTTGCTTCATTAGATCCATTAACTACAAAACAAGTGATGGATGACTTAAAGAAAATCAATGAAGAACTAGGTATTACTATTTTGATTAATTTACACTTTGTAGATTTGGCAAAGGAATACGGCTCGAGAATAATTGGTTTAAGAGCGGGAGAGCTCGTTTATGATGGTCCCGCGTCTGAGGCAAATGATGAAGTATTTAATCATATATACGGTCGCTCTATTAAGGACGATGAAAAATTAGGGGTGGAATAAAGTGACGACACCAACAACGCATAAATATAATCGCTATTTAAATAAAAGGATGTCTCTTAAAACTAGCTTTTCAATTATTTTAATCACGGGTTTGATTATTTGGAGTTTTATTTATACTGGATTTAGCATTGGAGATTTAATGATAGGTCTTCCACAAATTGGCGTATTCTTCAAACAAATGATACCACCAGATTGGGGTTATCTAGATCATATTACACAACCAATGCTAGACACGATTCGTATGGCAATTGTCGGTACTTTTCTAGGAAGTATTGTCTCCATTCCAATAGCGCTACTATGTGCGAGTAATATTGTTCAAACTAAATGGATTGCGATACCATCACGTTTTGTTCTTAATATTGTACGCACAATACCTGATTTATTATTAGCTGCCGTATTTGTAGCCATATTTGGTATTGGACAAATTCCGGGTGTATTAGCACTTTTTGTTCTAACAATATGTATCATTGGTAAATTATTATATGAATCATTAGAAACAATTGATCCAGGACCTATGGAAGCTATGACAGCTGTAGGAGCTAATAAAGTGAAATGGATTGCATTTGGCGTTGTTCCTCAAGCACTTTCATCATTTATGTCATATGTGCTATTTGCTTTTGAAATTAACATTCGGGCATCAGCAGTTTTAGGTCTTGTTGGCGCAGGTGGTATTGGGTTGTTCTACGATCAAACGTTAGGATTATTTCAATATAAGAAGACAGCAATGATTATCCTGTTCACTCTAATCATTGTAGTTATTATTGACTATGTGAGTTCGAAAGTGAGGGAAAGATTAGCATGAATACGTTGGATAGTAAATATGAATTAAAATCAAAAAAACATCGTCAACGAATAATTAAAAATTGGATTATAGTCATTGTTGTTGCAGCTATAATTATATGGGCGTTTGCAGGGATTCCAGGCCTTGAACTTAAAAGTAAGTCTATTGAAATATTAAAGTCTATCTTTTACGGATTATTTCATCCAGATTTAAGTTACATATATATACCTGATGGTGAAGACTTACTTAGAGGTTTGCTGGAAACTTTTGCTATTGCAGTAATTGGCACGTTCATTGCATCAATTATATGTATTCCTTTTGCATTTTTAGGCGCTAAAAATATGATGAAATTACGACCAGTTACGGGTATAAGTAAATTCATATTAAGCATTATACGTGTGTTTCCTGAAATTGTAATGGCGTTAATATTTATTAAAGCTGTTGGACCGGGTTCGTTTTCAGGTGTACTTGCACTGGGGATTCATTCAGTCGGTATGTTAGGGAAACTTTTTGTTGAAGATATTGAAAGTTTAGATTTTAGCGCTGTAGAATCTTTAAAAGCGAGTGGAGCAAATAAAATGAAGACGTTAATGTTTGCTGTAATACCACAAATTTTACCATCGTTTATTTCACTTATTTTGTATCGATTTGAATTGAATTTACGTTCAGCCTCCATTTTAGGATTAATCGGCGCAGGTGGCATAGGTACACCATTAATTTTTGCTTTACAAACACGATCTTGGGACCGAGTGGGCATGATTCTAATTGGTTTGATTGCGATGGTTGCTTTAGTTGATTTAATATCTGGCGCGGTTCGTAAACGTATCGTTTAGTGCATTTATGGTGAAAGGATATGTTCATTGTCTAAAGCATTAATTGTTTTCATTTATTGGAATAAAAATTTTAATTTAAGACATACGGCATATTCATCATTTTAATTTTCGGTAGGAATGTATTCATGTTATAATTCTAAAATATAATAAAATTATTTAGAAAAATATTTTGTTGATAGTGTGTAATTATTTATAATAGAAATATAATAACATGTTCATAATTAAAAATTGATCAAACACTTACATCACGAATTAGACAACTTGAGGCTTATATCATGAAACAATTTTTAAACATCACTCAACGTAAATTTATCGAATGGTTGATTATCTTATCCATTTTTATGGTTAGCATTCCTAATAAATGGACATTAATGATATCTATCGCTTTATCTTTATTACTTCTTAAAAGAGGGGCGCTAGGTGTCGTTCAATTAATCATACTCTATATGCTCAGATCGCAGATATATACTCCCTTTGACACACTAGAGATGACGCATTACATAGTAAGTATGAAATATATCTTGACTTATGTCATTGGGGTATTTTTTCTATTTAAATATGTAAAAAATTGGATAAGAAATGAAATGATATTAAGGTTTATCAAATCTACTATGATTCTTATGCTACTTTATATCATAATGAGTTTAGTTGTATCTAACGATCCGATAGAATCTATTCTTAAATTGCTTAACTTCTTTATACCGCTAATTTTGATTGTTATGTATGTTAGTTTAATAAAAAAGATAAAAAATCTTATTAATTGGATTAATCAATTTATCACGCTAATGATTGTCTTTACTTTTTTACTTATAGTTATAGCGCCAAAATCATATTTAATTGATGGGGAATCACTTCGAAGTGTTTTCAAAGATGAACATTCATTCGCAATTATTCTTGCTATGGGACTAGTTTTATATATGGTAACAAAAATCAAACAACAAGATTATGATGTATTCAATTTATTATTGTTAAATATTGGAATGATAGAGCTCTATTTATCAAATTCTCGTCATATTTTTATATCTGTTATTTTATGTCTAATGCTTCTATTACCGTTATCTCACATGAAAAAGAGAATTAAACATCCCATAATTGGTGCTATGATACTAATGACAATTGCTATAATCAATCAACCATACATTTATCACCTTTTTATTAAACTAATCTTAAAAGGGAAGAATAGCCAGGAAGTCTTTATGCCGAGTGATATGAATATTAAAGCTATTGATTATGCGCTAACTGAGCATCCTTTTTTAGGAAGCGGTTTTGGTATACCGATGATAAAAGCGAGTTCAGAAATACAATACTTTAATGTAGAAACGAGTAATATCATCTTCGGTATGATTATCGTTACTGGAATAATAGGACTTACTTTATGTACGATATACATGCTTCATATGGTACTTTTAGTTACTTTTCCAATGGGTATAACTATTTTATTATTTTTAATCACTATCTTTGTTAATATGAATCATATTATTTTATTTGATTCCATGGGGCTAGGCATATTGTGTTATATATTTTGGGGAATATATTTAAAAGAAGGTATGTATCAATACAACAACGGACAATGGTAAATAACATTTTGTCTAAAGAAATTCATTAATCATTAATGTTAAAACTAACTTTATTTAAAGTTAGTTTTTTATTCGTTATCATACATAAATATACAAACGGAATTTTAAGTTTTTCTCAAATTATATTCATTTTGATTAGAATTTATATATATAATTAGTAACTAAATAGATAAAATTTAATTGAATTCAATATAATAATATGTTGGAATACAGGGAAATAACGCTATTTAATAGTAAATTAACCCTTTTGTCAACAGCTTTTCTTTGCACAATCGTTTAATATCTTTATATGTATAGTAATTTATTAAAACTAAGAAGTATTAGTTGCATTTTACATGTTCATAGTTATATACTTGTAAAAATGAATATTTTCGGTATAAAAGACTATGATTAACTAAGAAAACGATGGGGAGTATATTATGACAAAGAAAGAAAAGGATTATAAAAAAAGTCTTGAGCAACAAAAAACACGGGTAAAACTGTACAAGTCAGGAAAAAGCTGGGTAAAAGCAAGTATTAATGAAATAGAATTGTTAAAAACAATGGGGCTACCATTTTTAAGTAAAAACGAAATACAAGAAAATGCCACTGAAAAGACGAAAGGTCATAAGATAAAAAAAGGCGCAGCGAAAACAACAGCCCTAGTTGGTGGAGCATTTACATTTAATATGTTGAATAATCATCAAGCATTAGCTGCCTCAGAAACACCAATCACCTCTGAAATTTCATCCAATAGTGAGACAGTAGCCAATCAAAATTCAACTACGATTAAGAACTCACTAAAAGAAACAGTCAATTCTGCAAGTTTGGAATCAAACCAATCTAATAGTACAAATAAGCAAATGTCTTCAGAAGTTACAAATACAGCGCAATCAAGTGAAAAAGATGGAATTAGTCAACAAAGTAGTGAAACATCAAGTCAATCATCTAAGTTAAATACATATGCCTCCACAGACCATGTAGAGAGTACAACTACTAACAATGATAATACTGCACAACAAGATCAAAATAAGTCTTCGAATGTAACCTCTAAGTCAACACAATCAAACACGTCATCCTCAGAAAAGAGCATTAGCTCCAATTTAACCCAGTCAATCGAAACAAAAGCAACCGATTCATTAGCGACTAGTGAAGCACGTACTAGTACAAATCAAATATCTAATCTGACATCAACATCTACTTCGAATCAATCGAGTCCTACTTCCTTTGCGAATTTAAGAACATTTAGTAGATTTACCGTTTTGAATACGATGGCAGCACCGACAACAACGTCCACGACAACAACTTCAAATCTTACATCTAATTCTGTTGTGGTGAACAAAGATAACTTTAATGAACATATGAATCTATCTGGATCAGCGACGTATGATCCAAAAACAGGTATTGCTACCTTAACGCCAGATGCATATAGTCAAAAGGGTGCCATATCTTTAAACACTCGATTAGATTCAAACCGTAGCTTCCGTTTTACAGGTAAAGTTAACCTTGGTAATAGATATGAAGGTTATTCTCCTGATGGTATAGCAGGTGGAGATGGCATTGGCTTTGCATTTTCACCAGGCCCTTTAGGACAGATAGGTAAAGAAGGGGCTGCCGTTGGAATAGGTGGTTTGAATAATGCCTTTGGTTTTAAATTGGATACGTATCATAATACATCAACTCCTAAACCTGAGGCTAAAGCAAAAGCAGATCCACCTACTGTTAAGGGTGGTGGTGCCTTCGGTGCATTCGTAAGTACAGATGGAAGTGGTATGGCTACCACTGAGGCATCATCTGCGGCTAAATTAAATGTACAACCTAATAATAATTCATTCCAAGATTTTGTCATTGACTATAACGGTGATACAAAAGTGATGACAGTGACGTATGCTGGTCAGACTTGGTCGAAAAACCTTACAGATTGGATAAAAAACAGTGGTGGTACGACGTTTTCTCTATCTATGACTGCTTCAACTGGTGGCGCAAAAAACTTACAACAAGTTCAATTTGGAACATTCGAGTATACAGAATCAGCTGTTGCTAAAGTACGCTATGTAGATGCAAATACTGGTAAGGATATTATCCCGCCTAAAACTATTGCAGGTGAAGTTGACGGGACTGTAAATATAGATAAACAATTGAACAATTTAAAAAATTTAGGTTACAGTTATGTGGAGACAGATGCCTTAAAAGCACCAAATTATACAGAAACGTCAGGTACGCCTACACTTAAATTAACTAACTCAGGCCAAACAGTGATTTATAAATTTAAAGATGTTCAAGGTCCTCAAATTAGTGTTGATAGTCAAACTAGAGAAGTTGGAAAGACCATTAATCCAATTACAATTACTACAACTGACAATAGTAAAGACGTATTAACTACAACTGTGACAGGTCTACCTTCAGGGTTATCTTTTGATCAAACGACTAATACAATTACTGGCACGCCAAGTGAAGTAGGAACTACAACTGTGACAGTTAATACGACTGATGCTACTGGGAACGTAACATCTAAGCAATTTACAATAACGATTCAAGATACAATCAGCCCTGTTGTAAATGTGACTCCAAGTCAAGCATCAGAAGTTTTCACGCCGATTAATCCAATTACGATAACTGCTACAGATAATAGTGGCAAAGTGGTAACGCATACAGTAACAGGATTGCCACAAGGACTTAAATTTGATGCATCAACGAATTCAATTGTTGGAACTCCAACTCAAATAGGAACAAATACAATTACGATTGAGTCAACGGATGCGAGCGGAAATAAAACTACGACTAAAATTAATTATGAAGTAACGAGAAATAGCGCAAGTGACTCTACTTCCACTAGCATAGTAAACAGTGTTTCAACAAGTATAAGTAATAGTACATCGCTAAGTGATAGTGTAAAAGCGAGTCAATCATTATCAACAAAAGAGTCAACAAGTAAGAGTCTCTCAGAGTCGTTAAGTACGTCAACGTCGAATAGTACGTCAATCCAAGCGAGTGAATCCGCAAGTACAAGCAAGAAGTTATCAGAATCAGCGAGCGCGTCGACGTCTGATAGTGCATCAATAAAAGCGAGCGAATCCGCAAGTACAAGCAAGAAGTTATCAGAATCAGCGAGCGCGTCGACGTCTGATAGTGCATCAATAAAAGCAAGTGAATCCGCAAGTGCAAGTAAGAAGTTATCAGAATCAGCGAGCACGTCGATGTCTGATAGTGCATCCACATCAACGAGTGTAAGTGACTCAAACAGTACAAGTACGAGTCTTTCAGAATCAGTGAGTACGTCAACGTCAGACAGTGCATCAACGTCAACAAGCGAGAGTGAATCAACAAGTGCAAGTACGTCATTAAGTGACTCAACAAGTACATCGACATCAGAAAGTACGTCAATGTCAGCAAGTGAGAGTGACTCGAACAGTGCTAGCACATCGCTAAGTGGCTCAACAAGCACAAGTCTTTCAGACTCAACAAGTACATCGACATCAGAAAGTGCGTCAACGTCAACAAGCGAGAGTGAGTCAGACAGTGCAAGTACATCGTTAAGTGAATCATTAAGCACAAGCGTTTCAGATTCAACAAGCACATCAACGTCAGACAGTGCGTCCACATCAGCGAGCGTAAGTGACTCAAACAGTGCAAGCACATCGCTAAGTGGATCATTAAGCACAAGCATTTCAGATTCAACAAGCACGTCAACGTCAGAAAGTGCATCCACATCAGCGAGTGAGAGTGACTCAACAAGTACAAGTACGTCATTAAGTGAATCGACAAGTACGAGTCTTTCAGAATCAGCAAGTACGTCGACGTCAGACAGTGCATCAACGTCAACAAGCGAGAGTGAATCAACAAGTGAAAGTACATCGTTAAGTGGTTCATTAAGTACAAGCATTTCAGACTCAACGAGTGCGTCAACGTCAGATAGTGCGTCCACATCAACGAGCGTAAGTGACTCAAACAGCGCAAGTACGTCATTGAGTGAGTCGATAAGCACAAGCGTTTCAGATTCAACAAGTGCGTCAACGTCAGAAAGTGCGTCCACATCAACGAGCGAGAGTGACTCGAACAGTGCTAGCACATCGCTAAGTGGCTCAACAAGCATAAGTCTTTCAGACTCAACAAGTACATCGACATCAGAAAGTGCATCCACATCAACGAGCGTAAGTGACTCAAACAGTGAAAGTACATCGTTAAGTGGTTCATTAAGTACGAGTCTTTCAGACTCAGCGAGTACGTCAACGTCAGACAGTACGTCCACATCAGACAGTACATCAACATCAATGAGTGAGAGTGACTCAACAAGTACAAGCATTTCAGACTCAACGAGTACATCAACGTCAGAAAGTGCATCAACGTCAACAAGCGAGAGTGAATCAACAAGCTCAAGTACGTCATTGAGTGAGTCGACAAGCACAAGCGTTTCAGATTCAACAAGTACGTCAACATCAGATAGTGTATCCACATCAACGAGCGTAAGTGACTCAAACAGCGCAAGTACGTCATTAAGTGAGTCGACAAGCACAAGTCTTTCGGACTCAACGAGTACGTCAACATCAGATAGTGCATCAATGTCAGCAAGTGTGAGTGACTCCAATAGCGCAAGTACGTCATTAAGTGAATCGACAAGTACGAGTCTTTCAGACTCAACGAGTGCGTCAACGTCAGAAAGTGCATCAACGTCAACAAGCGAGAGTGAATCAACAAGTGCAAGTACATCGTTAAGTGGTTCATTAAGTACGAGTCTTTCAGACTCAACGAGTACGTCGACATCCGACAGTGCGTCCACATCAACGAGTGTGAGTGAGTCAGACAGTGCAAGTACATCATTAAGTGAGTCGACAAGCACAAGCGTTTCAGATTCAACAAGTACGTCAACATTAGACAGTACATCAACATCGACAAGCACGAGTGACTCAAACAGTACAAGTACATCGTTAAGTGACTCAACAAGTACAAGTATTTCAGACTCAATAAGTGCATCTACATCAGACAGTACATCAACATCAATGAGCATAAGTGACTCAACAAGTACAAGCATCTCAGATTCAACAAGCACATCCACATCCGACAGTGCATCAACGTCAACGAGTGAGAGTGACTCAAACAGTGCAAGTACATCGCTAAGTGGATCATTAAGTACAAGCGTTTCAGATTCAACAAGCACATCAACATCGGACAGTGCATCCACATCAACGAGTGTGAGCGACTCAAACAGTGCCAGTACATCATTGAGTGAGTCGACAAGCACAAGCATCTCAAATTCAACAAGCACATCAACATCGGACAGTGCATCAACGTCAACGAGAGAGAGTGGTTCCAATAGTGCAAGTACGTCATTAAGTAACTCGACAAGCACGAGTCTTTCAGGATCAACGAGTACATCAACATCCGACAGTACATCAACATCAATGAGCGAGAGTGAATCAACAAGTGCCAGCACATCGTTAAGTGGCTCAACAAGTACAAGCATTTCAGACTCAATAAGTACATCAACATCAGACAGTGCATCCACATCAATGAGTGAGAGTGAGTCAGACAGTGCAAGTACGTCATTAAGTAACTCGACAAGCACGAGTCTTTCAGGATCAACGAGTACATCAACATCAATGAGCGAGAGTGAATCAACAAGTGCAAGTACATCATTGAGTGAGTCGACAAGCACAAGCATCTCAAATTCAACAAGCACATCCACATCGGACAGTGCATCAACGTCAACGAGAGAGAGTGAATCAACAAGTGCCAGCACCTCGTTAAGTGGTTCAACAAGTACAAGCGTTTCAGACTCAACGAGTACGTCGACATCAGACAGTGCGTCCACATCAACGAGCACAACTGACTCAAACAGTACAAGCACGTCATTAAGTGAATCGGCAAGCACGTCCACATCAATGAGTACATCTGAAACTTTCACTTCTCAATCTCCTATAAATAGTGAAAGTCAATTTATTGGTGATAGCTCGTCTGAAGATACAATCGTGACTCAATCAAAAAATACGAATATGCTTAATAAAACTGGAAAAGATTATGATTTACAAGAACAAAGAGGTTATACTGATTCAGAACAACACAATGAAACACAAAGTAATCAAGCTGATAATCACTCAAACAACCTCGATTTACTTCATCAAAATCGTGCACAAGATAAAGTCGTTAAACAACCGACTAAAGGAGAAGATGGAGTTGTAAGCAACGGTTTTATAGTAGCAGTAGCTATAGTATTGGCTATCTTCGGTTTAGCAAAAAAATCTAGAAAAGACGATGATGATCAAGATGATAGTAAATAACAGATAGTTTTAATCATATTAAGAGGCTAGGGAACATTAATTGATTGGATAAGTACATGACAACTAAATCCAACTTTAGATTATCCTTAGCCTCTTTAGATATGATTCAAGTGATTAATTATTTAATAATTAGGGTGAAAAAATGTTTAAGAAATTCGAATATAAAATCTTATATAAAAGAATATTTTTTACATGCTTAATTTTAGTTATATATATTATAGGAAGTAATATTTCAATCGTAAGTAATGAAAATTTAAGAACACATAAAGACTCCTTTTTTAAGTTAGCGATTACTAATGTAGGTGGGGATTTACATACATTAAATATATTTTCACTAGGACTTGGGCCATGGTTAAGTTCGATGATTATTTTGACACTAATAAACCACAAAAGTAATGATAAGGTTAAAACACAAACTCGTAGGGAACGACATTTCAAAGAACGAGCGTTAACACTTATCATTAGTGCCGCTCAAGGATTTTACATTATTCATTCATATATTAATAAACATGCGATTAAAGATAGTAATATGCTTATTTTATTATTAGTTTTAATTACAGGGACGTTGTTAATGGTATGGTTAGCAGATCAAAATACAACGTATGGCATTTCGGGACCTATGCCAATTGTTTTAATGAGTCTTGTTAAATCTATATTTAATACACATTTTCCCAAATTAAATTCAAGCGCATCTTTAATTACTATGATTATTGTCTTATTAATGCTGACCTTATTTATACTCTTCTTCATTGAGTTAACAGAATATCGGATAGAATATAATGATATTATGAATATTTCTGCTAAAGATATACCATCATATTTATCATGGAAACTTAATCCTGCTGGTAGTATCTCTATCATGGTGAGTTTGTCATTATTTATGTTAACGAATAATATCGTTAATTTCATAGGACGCTTTATCGTGAATCATAATTTTGAAACACAAGTCTTTAATTTTACAAATCCAGTTGGAATTACTATATATATTCTGTTACAAATGATTTTGGGTTACTTTTTATCAAGATTATTAATTAATACGAAACGTAAATCAAAGGAATTTCTTAAAAATGGGAATTACTTCGAGGGTATTCAACCTGGACAGCAGACAGAAAAATTTCTAGGGAGTAAAGCACGTCGTATTTGTTGGTTCGGTTCAATAGTAGTAGCGATTGTACTCGCTATACCAATGTATTCAGCGCTGCTTGTGCCCCACTTACTTAAAGAAGTTTACTTTACAACTCAAATAATTGTATTTGTCTATATTGGAATTAATATCGCTGAAACAATTAGAGCGTACTTATACTTTGACAGCTATAAGCAAATTTTAAATAAATATTGGTAGGGAGGAGGTTTTGGAATATGAAACGCTTTATACCAGCTTGGTATAGCCATAACAGATGGTGGGAAAGTACCTCAAGACCATTCTATCAAAAAAAACAGTATACAGATTTTGACGATATGATTAGTTTAATGACAATGCATAGTTCGAATAATGTGGATTATCAATTGATAGTTTTAAGTTTTAGTCCATATCTTAGAACATTCCTCCATCGATATGATTTGTATGAAAGTCATTATTGGTCAGTGTTTGATGAGATACAGGGCGTTGGACATCAAACGCCTCAAGCTATTGATTATCGTGATCTTTCATGGCCAGAAGGTACTGAATTTATTTTTACTCCCTTTCAGATTCAAGCGATTACAGGTGATAACACGTTTTCTAAAATTCACTTTAGCCAGGAAGGATATTTGATGTGGGTGGAAGATTACAAATTCGACACAATTCAAAGACGCTTTGTATTCGATGACAGAGGATTTATATCGGCAGTGCGTACTTATACACTTGATGGTGATAATAATAAGAAACACTATTTTTCAAAAGATGGGGAAGAAATATTTGTTGAAGACTTAAATGTTAATACAGTAACGATTAATAAAAATTTTCAATCAAAATTTAAAAAGGTTACGTATTCATCTATGGTCGAGTTGATAGAAGAGAAATTCCAATCATATGTAGAAAGAGAATTGAATGAAGATGATTCTGTTATAGTGGCATCTGATGAACGTCATAATTCAATGATGGCTCGCACTATTGATGCAACGTCTTTATGTTTTTCTATTTTTACTGAGCGAAATAAAGTGGTGACACAAGATTTATATGACTCTATTTCGAGAGCATCTTACTGTCTCGTTGATACACAAGCTAATCAAAATATGATTGAACACTACGCAGGATTGAATAGGAATGATTTTAATCTTCTAAGGGTAACGCCTTTTGATGCGCAGTCATTACCTAACCAAAGTAGTCAATTGTATGACACTTATATTGGATTATGGATAGATGGTTTGGACGAGATTGAAATACGAGAGATTGTAAACACCTTATTTCAATATATTCAACATAAAGATGGCTATAAGTTGAAAATTTTAACTAAGAGTAGAGATAATCTTACGGAAAATCTTATAGATGAAGTTGCTCATCTCAATGATTTATATCACCAAGAGAAAAAGGAAATAAGTGATGTAATTGAAGACGTGATACAGAATAAAAAAGAAACAATCATTGATATTGAAACAGTACCGTTTGAAGAAGATCTTGTAAGCGTTATTTCAAAATTAAGAGTTGTTGTAGATTTATCTTTAGAGCCGAAACTTTTCTTACAAATCTGTTGTATTGGCGCGGGTATACCACAAATTAATAAAAAGAGAACAGATTATGTTAAACATATGCATAATGGATATATTATTGATGACATATCGCAAACTGTAGAATCATTAGATTATTTTTTGACACGTTTAAAAAATTGGAATTATTCTTATGCATATTCCATGAGATTATCGGATGATTTTAGTTCTATTAATATTATTCATCAAATAGATCAGTTATTTAAAGGTGATGATTCAAGTGGCTCGTAAATTTAGAGTACTCCAAGTAGGCGGACACGATTTAGGTTCGATGTTTAATCATAAAAACAACGTAGATTGGGATTATTTTGATGTTAGTTTGTTTAATTTTGAAAGCGGTTATCAAGAAGTTGTAGCACATCTTTTAGATGAAAAAGGACAATTTGATTTTGTTTTTGTACGTGAAAAATATTCTGATTCATTAATGAAACTTTTATCATTAGTCAGTACACCGTATAATACTGTGATTGACAATGACTATTGGGATAATCAATACCAACAAGATAAGACAATACAACATAATTTTATAAAACCACTCATTTATGAAAATGAAGAACAATTACAACAAAAATTAGAAGCAGTTACATTTCCTGGGCAATATGGAGATAAAGTAAAACCTATTCATTGTCGCGTTAGTATTCATTTTGATGGTTCTTATCAATTTAATGGAAATGAATCTATTGAAGTATCAGGACGATTTGGGGAATCATACCAACCCCTCATTACATGGAGTCAAAATATCATCGCTGATGCCAATAAGGTGAATCAAATATGGCCAGAATTTAAAGTTGAAGGTGATGCTAAAATCCAATATACATTGAGATTGACGCCTGTTTATTCAACTGATCAACCAGTAGAAAAGCTAATATATGAACAAGACGATTTAGACGCTCCCATAGAACTACCTGCTCGTCCTTATCAAACATATGTGAGTGTATCAATCAAAGCTAAAGGTAAAGGAACATTATTTATAGGTGCTATTCATAAACGTTGGTCACGCTTGGAATTAGGGCAGTTCATATTAGGCGGAAAACGATATAGTGATGAAAATAAGCAAGAATTTATACATTACTTTCATCCTGGAGATTTAAAACCGCCACTCAATGTATATTTTAGTGGGTATCGTACGGCTGAGGGCTTTGAGGGGTACTTTATGATGAAACGCATGAATGCTCCATTTATTTTAATAGCTGATCCTAGAATCGAAGGTGGTGCCTTTTACCTAGGGTCAGAGAATTATGAACAGGCAATCCGTAAGGTCATCCAAAATGCTTTGGATTATTTGGGATTTGCGAACAACCAATTAATTCTTTCAGGATTATCAATGGGATCATTTGGCGCACTTTATTACGCTACAAAATTAAATCCAGCGGCTGTTATTGTAGGAAAACCTTTGATAAATCTCGGTACTATTGCTAATAATATGAAACTCGTTCGTCCAAACGATTTTGGAACGTCACTTGATATTTTGCGATTGAATCAAAATGACATAACTAACAAAGATGTTGTTCAGTTAGATAATCATTTTTGGAAGCAAATTCAGCATAGTGATTTGTCAATGACAACATTTGCGATTGCTTACATGGAGCATGATGATTATGACAAATATGCATTTCAAGATTTATTGCCTGTTCTTACAAAACAACATGCACGTGTGATAAGTAAAAGAATTCCTGGTAGACATAACGATGATTCTGCTACTGTTACTCATTGGTTTATTAATTTTTATCATTTAATCATGGAAGAGCGATTTGGGAGGGTGACACATGCAAGAAGATAGGAAATTTGAAGTCAAATGGCGACTAGTTAATTCATCAACGTTTATGTATGGTACAAAGTTACGTTTTAATCAAGATAATATCTATTTTGAGAACCCTTTGATGCCATCCGGTACAATCATTCACAGTTGGTATATGTTAACTGATTTTGCAGAAGACCGTGTAAGCCCTAAGCTACCTATTTTAAAAAAAGGCCACCAATATCAATTTCAATTTAATTTTGAAGTTGAACCTAAGGGTGCGGCTTATTTTAAAATGAAATTTTATCGTAAGAATAAAGAAATTCTTAGTCACCAAATTTTAAAAAATAAAAAAGAAAATATTGTCTATCCTAGAGAAGCATATTCATATGATTTAGAACTTATTAATGCTGGCATGAATCATTTATCTTTTCGCAATATAATTGTGCAAGAATTAAGAGAAGATAGTAATCAAGCTTACGAGACAACGAAATATATAGATCCTGAGAAAAAACTTAAAGTAATTAATCAAATAATAACCAATATAAGGACACATCATCTAGACACATCAAACTATCACAGGAGTGATATGAATGGCTAAAGGTGTCAACCAAATTATTAATAATATTAGGTTAAGAAAATTGCGTAAAATATTAAATCAAATTAATGCGTTGAGTGTGGAATTCTCAAATTATAGTGATGAAGCACTTCAAGCAAAGACAAAAGAATTTAAAGTTTATTTAAATGATAATAAATCTTCACTCAATCACATTCTGCCACAAGCTTATGCAACAGTTAGAGAAGCTTCTAAGCGAGTTTTAGGTATGTATCCAAAAGATGTGCAGATTTTAGGAGCAATCGCTATGCATCAGGGGAATATTGCAGAAATGCAAACAGGAGAAGGTAAGACGCTTACAGCTACCATGCCTCTGTACTTAAATGCACTTACAGGTAAAGGTGCTTATCTAATCACAACAAATGATTACTTAGCAAAACGCGATTTTTTAGAAATGAAACCACTATATGAATGGCTAGGCTTGTCTGTATCATTAGGATTTGTGGACATTCCAGAATACGAATACGCTGAAAATGAAAAATATGAACTGTACCACCATGACATTGTTTACACGACTAATGGGCGACTAGGGTTTGATTATTTAATTGATAATTTAGCTGATGATATTCGTGCCAAATTTTTACCGAAATTAAACTTTGCAATTATTGATGAAGTCGATTCTATTATATTAGATGCTGCCCAAACGCCTTTAGTTATTTCTGGTGCGCCACGTGTACAATCTAATTTATTTCACATCGTTAAAACGTTTGTTGAAACACTTGAGAAAGATAAAGACTTCATAGTTAATTTTAATAAAAAAGAAGTGTGGCTCACTGATGAGGGCTCGGAAAAAGCAAACCATTATTTCAAAGTGAATAATATATACCAACAGCAATATTTTGATTTAGTGAGGATGATTCATTTATCGCTTAGAGCTAAGTATTTATTCAAATATAATTTAGACTATTTTATTTTTGATGGTGAGATTGTGCTTATAGATAGAATCACTGGTCGTATGCTACCTGGAACAAAGCTTCAGTCTGGTTTACATCAAGCTATAGAGGCTCTGGAAAATGTTGAAATTTCTCAAGATATGAGTGTGATGGCAACCATAACATTCCAAAATTTATTTAAACAATTTGATGAATTTTCAGGTATGACTGGAACAGGTAAATTAGGGGAAAAAGAGTTCTTTGATTTATATTCAAAAGTTGTTATAGAGATTCCGACGCACAGTCCGATTGAACGTGATGATAGACCCGATAGAGTATTTGCTAATGGTGACAAAAAGAACGATGCAATTTTAAAGACAGTGATTGATATACATGAATCTCAACAACCTGTGTTACTAATTACACGTACTGCAGAAGCGGCAGAATATTTTTCGGCTGAGTTATTTAAATGTGATATACCTAACAATTTATTAATCGCTCAAAATGTAGCTAAAGAGGCACAAATGATTGCTGAGGCGGGACAATTATCTGCAGTTACTGTTGCTACAAGTATGGCAGGGCGTGGAACTGATATAAAGTTATCAAAAGAGGTTCATGATATCGGTGGCTTAGCAGTGATAATTAATGAACATATGGATAACAGTCGTGTTGACCGTCAATTAAGAGGGCGCTCAGGTCGCCAAGGAGATCCTGGATATTCACAGATTTTTGTATCACTTGATGATGATTTAGTAAAACGTTGGAGTAACTCTAACTTGGCAGAAAATAAAAATCTCCAAACGATGGATGCATCTAAACTAGAAAGTAGTGCACTCTTTCAAAAACGTGTAAAGTCAATTGTTAATAAAGCGCAACGTGTATCTGAAGAGACTGCTATGAAAAATAGAGAAATGGCAAATGAATTCGAAAAAAGTATTAGTGTTCAACGAGATAAAATTTATGCTGAACGTAATCACATACTTGAAGCAAGCGATTTTGATGATTTTAATTTTGAACAGCTTGCACGAGATGTGTTTACAAAAGACGTTAAAAATCTTGGCTTAAGTAGGGAACGTGCACTTGTGAATTATATATACGAAAACTTAAGTTTTATCTTTGATGAAGATATATCAAATATTAATATGCAAAATGATGAAGAAATCATACAATTCTTAATACAACAATTTACTCAACAATTTAACAATCGTTTAGAAATTGCGACGGATTCATATTTAAAACTTCGTTTCATTCAAAAATCAATTTTGAAAGCGATAGATAGCGAATGGATTGAGCAAGTGGATAACTTACAACAACTTAAAGCCAGTGTAAACAATCGACAAAATGGACAGCGTAATGTCATTTTTGAATATCACAAAGTGGCTCTTGAAACGTATGAATATATGTCTGAAGATATAAAAAGGAAGATGGTTAGAAATTTATGTTTAAGTATTCTAACCTTTGATAAGGACGGAGATATGGTCATTCATTTCCCATAAACAAAGAGGTGTTAGACATGACGATTTATAATATCAATTTTGGAATCGGTTGGGCCAGTAGTGGTGTTGAATATGCACAAGTGTATCGAGCAAAACTATTAAGGCAATTACCTTATCCAACAAAATTTATATTTTTAGATTTTATTCAATCAGAAAATATTCAAACACTAACAAGCAACATAGGGTTTAAAGATGATGAAGTTATTTGGCTATATCAATACTTCACAGACGTAAAAATCGCTCCTACAACGTACACAGTTGATGATTTAATTTCAGAGTTGGGTAATGAGGTTACTCGAAAAGAACAAAACGGTAAAGTATTACGACTCTATTTAAATAATCAGCAAACATTCGTAACCTGCTATTTAAAAAATGCTAACGAACATTACGTTGATCGTGCGGAGTTTGTAGTGAATGGAATGTTAATTAGGAAAGATTTTTATAGCTATGTAAGAACATTCTCGGAGTATTATGCTCCTTTTGACAATAAAGCTAAAATATATATGCGTCAATTTTATAATGAAGATGGATCAATTGTATACCGCGAATATATAGATGAAGATGAACATGTTTTTGTATTTGATGATGCACGTTTATACAGTAAACAAGCACTCGTCGCATACTTTATACGCCAATTGCGATTGGATTCAGACGATATCATTATTATTGATCGAGCAACTGATGTGGGACAAGCCATATTAGAAAACAAGGGATCCAGTAAAGTTGGCGTAGTCGTTCACGCTGAACATTTCAGTGAAGGGGCGACTGATGGGACTCACATTTTATGGAATAATTATTATGAGTATCAATTCGAAAATGCACAGTATATTGATTTCTTTATCACAGCGACAGATTTGCAAAGGCATACACTAAGTGAACAATTTAAACAATATAAGAATGATTGCCCACGTATACGTACAATTCCAGTAGGTAGTATAGAATCGTTACAATATCCTGAAAAAGAAAGAAAACCATATTCCATCATAACCGCATCACGTCTTGCTACCGAAAAACATGTTGATTGGATAGTGGAAGCTGTGATTAAAGCTAAACATCAGTTACCTCAATTGAGTTTTGATATCTACGGACAAGGAGAAGAACAAGAAAAAATTAAAAATATTATTATCAAACATCGTGCTGAGGATTACATACAAATTAAAGGACATAGAAATCTTCGTACAATATATCAGCAATATGAATTATTCATAGCTGCCTCACAAAGTGAAGGATTCGGACTGACATTAATGGAAGCGGTTGGCTCAGGTTTAGGTATGATTGGATTTGATGTGAATTATGGCAGTCCGACATTTATACGACATCATCAAAATGGCTATTTGATACCGATAGATTTTGAACAAGCGTCTACTGATGATATCACAACGCAAATCGCTCATATGATTATTCGATATTTTAAAGATGGTCCCATAAGGGCACATGAGGTATCGTATAACATTGCAGAATCATTTAAAACATCGCATATTGTTGATCTATGGAGACAACTCATTGAAGAGGTGCTATATGATTAATTTATTCGAAAGTTATAATCAAGAAACACAGGAATTACATCACTCTCTTAAGCATGCTGGTTACAATCACTTTACGATTGTAATTAATGATGATGGTTTTTTACCTGATGATGTGACATCGCCGTATCGTTTTTTCGCAGCATATCAAATTTATGAAGATGATACCCCTGCTTTTTTTAATGATATTGATACGCCTCCTTTTTGGGAAATTAAAGGAGATGCGACAATGGCTACCATTACAGATATGGGTGAGCTTAGAGGTAAAATCTTTTATAAGGAACATTATAAGACACGGGTAGTTAGCCATGTAGAGTGGCTTGATTCAAAACAGCGTTTGCGTTCGGTTGATTATTATACAAAAGAAGGATTTAAATTTGCTGAAACAGTTTACGATTTGTTAGGTAATGCAATATTAAAAAAGTATATGACACGTGAAGGTAAAGAAGTGATTTATGAGAATTATGTAACTAACGATGTAGTTGTAGAATATGAAGGGAAATCTTATTTTTTTGAGTCATATACAGAGTGGATTAAATTTTACTTGAGTGAAATGGGCGTTGAGATAAAAGAAGTTATATTTAATACTTTATCAACACCATTTTTAGCAATTTATCATTTACCGACATTGAAAAAAGGTATTTTATTTTGGCAAGAGCAATCTCATGGTTATATCCCAGGAAATATGAAAGTCATGTTATCACAAAACCTTCAAAGTCGCTTTGCCGTTATTGTTCCTAATCAAAATGAATATAAATTGATCAAAGAACAACTATCTAGAGAGGAACAACAGAAAGTATATGCATCTGGTTACTTATATGACATGTATAAACGGAATCACTATTCTAAGAATGTATTAACATTAACAAATTCAGATCAAATACCACATGTTGAAACGTTGATACGTTTGCATAAAGATTATCAATTTCACATAGGCGCTAAAACTGAGATGTCTTCAAAATTATTAAGTTTATCGCAATATGAAAATGTTAAATTATATCCAATAATTAAAGATCAAACAGTTCAAACCTTATATCAACAATGTGATATCTATTTAGATATTAATGAAGGGAATGAAATAGGGAATGCTGTAAGAAGCGCATATAATCATCAATTGTTAATTATGGGATATAAAGCGGTTGTTCATAATCAAGATTTCGTTGCAATAGAAAATCAGTTTCTTGTAAATGATATAAGTCAGTTGAGTAACGCTTTGAAGGAGATAGGGACTCATCGTGGTCAATTTGAAACACGTTTAGCACTACAACAACGTCATGCTAATGCTGTGTCGGTATCAACATTTAAATATGCATTAGTACAAGCATTAAGTGGTTAATCATTAGTATTTTTGTATCGAAACTTACAATATTGTAATTGTATTCCATATCACTTAAATGAATACTCAGAATGTGTTTATATTTAAATTGAGGTGATGATTGTATGGAAAATTTTGATAAAAGCTATCATGATAAAACGGATGATATGTTAGGGGCTTTAAGTTATCTAAGTGTATTTTTTGCACCTGTATTGTTTCCGTTAATCGTATGGATTGTTGGACAACCACCAGCATCTACGTATTCAAGAAATGCATTATTTAACCATATATTGAGTTGGGTGTGTTTGGCATTAGGACTTATATCATTTTCTGCTGGACTATCCTTGATTGATTCGACAAATGGAGTTGCTGTACTAGTGATAGGAGTAATTATTGGAGGTATTCTACTTATCGCTTCGCTTGTATTATTTATTATTAATATTGTGAAGGGTATCAAATTATTGATGCCTTAGTAAGACAGAATGAACAGAGTAATCAAGTTAATAATATGGAACCTGATACATCAATCATATGTACAGGTTCTTTTCTTATTTTGATTGTAATTGAATGAACTGAGAGACTTATTTTGAATTCTTTATTATTGAAAAGGGAGTTAACACATTTGTTTTAGGGAGTGAGGATATGGAAACGGTATATTTTGCTGGTGGATGTCTCTGGGGAACTCAAGCTTTTTTTAATACGATTCCAGGAGTTATTCAAACAGAAGCTGGAAGGGCAAATGGAACGTCGAAATGTTTAGATGCTCCTTATGATGGCTATGCTGAATGTGTGAAGATACACTTTGATCCTGCAAAAACTTCAATACATATGCTGATGGATTATTTGTTTGAAATGATAAATCCTTATAGTTTAAATCAACAAGGTCAAGACAAGGGTCAAAAATATCGAACAGGCGTGTATAGTGAAAGTTCGAAGCATTTAAATGAAGCAAAAGACTACATTAAGCGCAGGGAAGACGCGAAACAAGTAATGGTCGAAGTACAACCTCTAAGTAATTATGTAAAGAGTGCAGAAGAACATCAGAATCATCTTGAGAAATTTCCGGAGGATTATTATTTATGTCATGTTCCTCCAGCATTGCTTAATAAATACAAGAAATAATCATTGTCGTATTCATCTAGACTGATGAATTGAATGCATTTGTTCTTCGTTGATAGATAACATAAAAGAAACGGTAATTCCTTGATAAGATTAATAAGGAAATTACCGCTGTTATTTTATTTAATATATATTTATATGTTGAAGTACTTATTTTTTACAAGAAAAAGTATCTAATAAGCTAAGTGTTGATAAACCTAATAAGTCTAAAGCATGTTGTGCACCTTTTTTACCATGCCCTGCTTCAAAATGTTTGTAAGCTGCAACACCAAGTACTGAAATTGCTGCAAGTGAGCCTAAGCGTGAAATATTTTTATTTAAAAAACTTGCAGCAAATAAACCAGCAGCTGCAGCTTCAACGCCACCTGCTAATTTAACTGAGTTTTCCGGTAAACCAAATGTATTAGTGAACGTATCAATCATACCTTGATCGCCTTTTAATTTAGGTTTACTTGCATCATATAATTCTTTAGCTAGTTTTAAATTTGTAGCATAACGTAAAATCATTAAAGATTCCTCCTATTTATCTGTAAATATGAATTCCTTCTAGACATATCTTTTCCCTAAAATAAAAATTAAATGCACAATTTAACAGAAATGTTGTAATATATTAACGATTTAATCATAGGTTTGTGAAATATAGATATTAAAAGGTAATGGTAATCTTAATATTGATGTAATCTGTATGTCAATTTTTCAGCTCTCATGTGTCTATAAAGAAATTAAATGTATACAAGTGTATTTATATTATTTTAATTTTTCGTCAATTTAAATATCTCTTTAGGTATTTGAAACAACCTGTCATAATAATCGTATTGATTAAAATTTAGAAAGGAGTATGGAAATCGATGGAAGAAAGTAAAAACTATAATCTCATTACGACAATCATGTTTATTTCAGGTATCATTGTAATGGCAAGTTTATATACGGCTCTACCTCTTACAGCAACTTTCGCAGAAGACTTTCATGTTCCTGAATCTATAGCAACTTTAAACGGTGTTTTATTCTCATTAACATATTCAATCAGTTGTCTATTTTATGGAACGATTTCTGAAAAGTATGGCAGAATTAAAACTATTTTAGTAGGTATGAGTGCATTAGTTATCATCTGTCTGATGATAGGTATTGTTCATTCATTTACAGTGTTATTAATATTAAGAGCACTACAAGGCGTATTTGCTGCATCATTTTCTCCTGTAGTCATGACTTATACAACTGAAACTTATCCACGTGTGAAACGTGTAACAGCAATTAGTTTTATCAGTACAAGTTTTATGTTATCAGGTGTGTTAGGGCAAAATATGAGTGAATTAGTCGTAAGTTATTTGAATTGGCAGTGGGTATATTTTATTTTAACAATCCTATATTTAATTCTCGTATTAGTTATTTATAAAAATGTACCTGAGAGTCCACATAAAAATCCTGATATACAACTCTTTAAGTTTTTCAATAACTTTAAAGATTTCAAAGACAATCTTAAAGTTTTCTATTGTTTATTTATTTCACTAACATTATTGATTATGTTTATAAGTATGTATGATATTTTAAATGAATATGTCACATCACACCAAGTTGGGGGAGACATGTCTGTGTCCTCAATGATGAAATTGTTCGGTGTGATAGGCATGTTATTATCTCTATTAGCAGGGCGTGTAAGCAGTCGTATAGGTATGAAGCGCTTGCTAACTATCGCATTAACAACATGTATTGTGTCGATCATACTCATGGGTGTGACTACGAATATTATACTTATTACAACATTTAGTGTGTTGTTTGTTGCAGGCATCGCATTTGCGATTCCTACTGTTATTTCAAAAGTAGGTGTAGTTGTTAAAAACAATCAAGGTTTCTTTTTATCTGTTAATACATTTGTATTATTCTTAGGAACAGCGATTGCACCTATTCTAATGTTATTTGTAGGCGAACTGTCTAACTTTTTCTTACAGTTTTTAATGATTGCTATTGTCGGACTGATTGCTTTAGTTGTATCAATATTTATGCCAGGTGACCAACGTTCTTGAAAATAGCTTCAAATGATAAAAGCAAAATTGGTTATTAAAAGTTAAAAATACTTTTTATAAATTTTAACTATAATGAAATGATTGATAAATATTAGACAATGCTAAGTCAAGTCATGTAACCTTAAGTTGATAGAACGATTAACGATAGGAGTGGATATAAAATGAATTATTCACCAAAACAAGGTGTTAAAAGTCATGGATTGCCACATGATCCGTTCAAAAGTAGCACCGTACCTAGACCTATAGGTTGGATTTCTACAGTATCTAAAGAAGGTAAAGATAACTTGGCGCCGTACAGTCAATATCAAAATCTTACATGGGATCCCCCAATGGTAATGTTTGCGGCTAATCAGTCAGTGCTTGGCGATCATGAAAGAAAAGATACAGTTAAAAATGCGGAAGAAACTGGTTGGTTTGTATGGAATATGGCAACATATGATTTGCGTGAAGCAGTGAATTTATCATCCAAAGCATTACCTCCAGAAGATGATGAATTTGACTTTGCTGGTGTGACGAAAGAATCGTGTATCGAAGCTCCTGGAAGTAGGGTAAAGGAATCACCTGTTCATTTTGAATGTGAATACGTTCAAACAGTAAGAATTCCCACTGGAGACCCTGTTTCAACTGTGGATATAGTCATCGGTCGTGTAGCACAAGTGCATATTGACGATAAAGTAATTATGGACAACGGAAAATTAGACATTAAGTCAATCAGACCTATAGCACGTCTCGGTTATTATGATTACACGGTTGTCGATGAAATATTTGAAATGAAAGCACCTGCAGCGTCGAAAGAAGAATTGGCTGGACTAGAAGGTCGAAATTTTGACAACACTAATAAAGGATCATGATACATCAAAAAGAATGAAATCATTTTCATATTAAATTCGTCGTTCAGATTCATTAATGAGAACTAGAAATTTAAAAACTTGAAAAAGAGTATTTTAAATTTAACTGACAAAAGCCAATAGCTAAATATGCCTAGGACATTGATGTCCTAGGCTCTTTTAATAATTACAAAATTTTTAAATACTATGTTTTGTTATAGAGATGTTGGTATGTTTTACAGCTTTGAAAAAAGATCATACGTAGCCATTAACAAAGTGACCGATTAAACTTAAGAGTCCTACTAAAAAAAGGCATACACCGGGTATAAACATTTTTTCTTTAGCATCTATCGGTTTTGAATGATAGATAATTTGACTTAAAACGATAAGCACAACACCAATAATCATAGCGATGATTGATATGGTAAACATAAATAGTCCTCCTTCGGTGATGGGCAACTTTACATTTTATGAAGAAAAAATCTATTTACTTATACTATTCCCATTTTAACCTTTTTATAGTTGTTTTAAAGTAAAATTTTTTAAAAAGTATGAAATTGATTTAAAAAAAGATATTTTGTTTATGAAAAGTAAATTTAATGAGGGATTGAAAATGAAAACCAGTGATTGTGGAAGTATGAGAGTATATAAAAAGAGTAGAATAGAATTCAATTTGAATTCATTATTCTACTCTTTAATCGTGTATAGAATTATTTGCAAAGAGTTAGTTGTACGATTACAAGTTTTATTGCGCTGTAACGTCTATCTGAACGTCAATATTACCACGTGTTGCTTTTGAGTATGGACAGAATTGATGTGCTTGCTCCACAAATTTCTCAGCATCTTGTTGGGACATATTTTCAAGTGTGACTTTAATATCTGCGCCAAGTTTAAAACCATTGTCAGTATCATCTTTAAGTAATTCAATAGTGATTTCAACTTCTGGGTTGGCATCACTTATTTTATTTTGAGATAAGATTAATGATAGCGCGCTATTAAAGCATGCACTATATCCAGCAGCAAATAATTGTTCAGGATTAGTATCGTTGCCTCCTTGACCACCCATTTCCTTAGGTGTTGCAAGGTTTTGAACAAATGTATTATCTGGACTAAAAACGCGACCATCACGTCCACCATTTGAAATCATTGTAGTTGAGTAAATAGAATTTGCCATTATAAAAACTCCTTGTTTTTGAATTACACTTAACTTAATATATTATTTAAATAATTAAGTGTGTAAAGAAGTGTAATACCAAATTACTAATAATTACAAGAAATTTGTTTTTTAAATTTGTTATTTTAGGTTCATTATCTACAAATCTATGAAATTATGTATTATAATGTGATATGTATATTTTTGATTAAATCATGTAAATCTATTTAAAGAATAATACAGGTAACTTTATTAAAGGAGTATGTGTAAATGAAGAGAACAGATAAAATTGGTGTCTACCTCAAGCTGTCATGTTCTGCGTTGTTACTTAGTGGTTCGCTGGTTGGTTATGGCTTCACAAAAGATGCTTTTGCAGATTCAGAAAGTACATCATCAAATGTTGAAAATACTTCTAATAGTAACTCCATCGCTGACAAAATCCAACAAGCTAAAAATGATATTAAAGATTTGAAAGAACTTTCTGACGCAGATATCAAAAGTTTTGAAGAACGTTTAGATAAAGTCGATAATCAATCAAGCATTGACCGTATTATAAATGATGCAAAAGATAAAAATAATCACTTAGAATCGACAGACTCTAGTGCCACATCATCAAAAACTGAAGATGACGATACATCTGAAAAAGATAATGATGATATAACTAAAGACTTAGATAAAATTCTGTCAGATTTAGATTCAATTGCTAAAAATGTTGATAACCATCAACAAGATGAAGGAAGTGTTTCTAAACCTAGCGACTCAACAACCGATGAAGAAGATGATTCAAATAATAAAGTACACGATACAAGTGCTAGTACACGTAATGCAACTACTGATGATTCTGAAGAGTCAGTTATTGATAAATTAGATAAAATCCATCAAGATTTTAAGTTTGACTCTAATAATAAGCCTTCTGAACAAAGCAATCAGCAAGCATCACCATCTAATAAAACAGAAAATAACAAAGAAGAATCTAGTACAACAACAAACCAATCTGATAGTGATAGTAAAGACGATAAAAGTAATGATGGTCGTCGCTCAACATTAGAACGTCTAGCATCAGATACTGATCAAATTAGGGATTCAAAAAATCAACATGTCACAGATGGAAAACAAGATATACAAGCAATTACACGTTCATTACAAGGTAGTGATAAGATTGAAAAAGCACTTGCTAAGGTACAAACTGACAATCAATCACTAGATTCTAATTATATAAATAATAAATTAATGAATTTAAGAGCACTAGATACAAAAGTAGAGGATAATAACACTTTATCTGATGATAAGAAACAAGCGCTTAAACAAGAAATTGATAAAACTAAGCAAAGTATTGACCGACAAAGAAATATTATTATAGATCAACTCAATGGTGCTAGTAATAAAAAGCAAGCAACCGAAGATATCTTAAATAGTGTTTTTAGCAAAAATGAAGTAGAAGACATAATGAAACGTATTAAAACAAATGGCCGAAGTAATGAAGATATCGCTAATCAAATTGCCAAGCAAATCGATGGTCTTGCATTAACTTCTAGTGATGATATTTTAAAATCAATGTTAGATCAATCTAAAGATAAAGAAAGTTTAATTAAACAACTGTTGACGACACGACTTGGTAATGATGAAGCAGATCGTATTGCCAAAAAATTGTTAAGCCAAAACTTGTCGAATTCTCAAATCGTAGAACAATTAAAACGTCATTTTAATAGTCAAGGAACAGCAACAGCTGATGATATATTGAATGGTGTGATTAATGATGCTAAAGACAAAAGACAAGCGATTGAAACAATATTACAAACCCGTATCAATAAAGACAAAGCTAAAATTATCGCTGATGTTATTGCGCGTGTACAAAAGGACAAATCAGATATCATGGATCTCATTCACTCTGCGATTGAAGGCAAGGCAAATGATTTATTAGATTTAGAAAAACGAGCAAAACAAGCTAAGAAAGACTTAGAATATATTTTAGATCCTATAAAGAATAGACCATCCTTGTTAGATCGTATTAACAAAGGTGTCGGTGATTCTAATTCAATATTTGATAGACCAAGTTTACTTGATAAACTTCACTCAAGAGGATCTATTCTTGATAAATTAGATCATTCGGCACCGGAGAATGGATTATCTTTAGATAATAAAGGTGGCCTTTTAAGTGATCTATTTGACGACGATGGTAATATTTCATTACCAGCGACAGGTGAAGTCATCAAACAACATTGGATGTCAGTGGCTGTTGTACTCATGTCATTAGGTGGGGCGCTCATCTTTATGGCTCGTAGAAAAAAACACCAAAATTAATTTGAAAATGATATATACTAATAGACATCATCAATCTTATGTGTAGTTAAACAATTACACAGTTAATGATTGAGTTGTCGCAATGCTTACTCAAAGTTTATAACAAGAGTCAGTATAAAAGAGTAGGACTAAGAATTTAAAATCAATTCTGTCCTACTCTTTTTTGACATGTAATAATGATCGTTATATATAATGAATAATATACTTTTAGAAATCACTTGAGAAAAATATAAAAATGGACTTTTCAATGTAAACTTACTCAAATATAGTTATTGAATATAAAATAAGCACAAAGATGCATTGTAAATTTGAATACATCTTTGTGCTATTATTTTGTGGGTAATACCTCAAATAATTTTAAATTTTTACTATTTACCTTTAATGTAATCTAAATCTTGAGCATCTTCTGCATCAATAGTTCTGAATGAAATGACACCTAATCCTTTAACATTTGATTCAGAAATAACAATTGAACCGTCGTCATTAACTTTTTCAACGAAAGCAACATGACCATACTGTGTATCAGCACCTAATTGTCCAGCTTCAAACACAACTGCAGTATGATTTTTAGGTGTGTGCGTTACCGTATAGCCTTCACTTTCAGCACGGTTATTCCAATTATGAGCATCACCTAAGTCACCAGAAATGGAGGAATCAAATTGATTCATACGGTGGTACACATACCAAGTACATTGACCATGTGGGTAAGGTGATGTACCGGAAGTTTCAGTAAATGGTTTGAAGTCATTACCAGACACATCTGTACCTATTGATTTGTTGTATTTCTTCATGTTAGGCATTTTTTCTTTGTCAAAAGATGTTAAATGATAATGTTTAATAATACTATTTAATTTTTTAGAATAATTAGGATCTGTGGCGTATGAGCGTGACAGATGTGAAGTAGCATCTTTATATGATAGAGCTTCACTCTTCCAAGTTGGTTTATAAATTGACGGATTACCATCGATACCATGTTTGATTAAATCTGCATAATCTTCAAGAGATTGTTTAGTACTTGGGTATTTACGGAAACCTGCTTGGATACTAAACATATGATTACTGCTATCAGCTTCTAAAGTATTAAAAGTTACAGATTGTTCTTTGTAGTCACCTTTGATTCCAAACAAGTTATGATTTGGTGATTGTGCAAGTGAACTTTTTCCAGAGTCAGATTCTAAAATGGCTTGAGCAATCATAACTGATGCATATATATCTTGGTCTTTTCCAATCTGATGCGCATCTTTAGCAATTGATTGAATGAAATCACGTGTGTCTTGACTGTCAACAACATTAAATGAATCAGAAGATAAGTCACCATTGTCTAATTCAGGTAGTTGTTGGAAAAGACTTGTTGAACGTGTATTTGAGCGTTTAATGTCATCCTCGAATGATTGTGCAGGTTTTGATTGATGTTTTAATTCATCATCTGTTGGTAATTGTGGATTTTTGTCAGCATGATCACTTTGAGATGTTTTAGTGTGACTTGTATTCTTGCTTTTATTGTAATCTTTTTCTGTTTTCTTAGCATCCTGACTATATTCATCTAAAATAGAGTCTAATGCTGAATCTGTAATACTAGAATATTTCTTGTTATGTTCTGAGCTATCATCATTCGCTTGAGTTTGTTTTTGCTCAGAAGAAGATTGATTTTTGTTTGTATCTACGTCTTCGCCTTCTTGATCTTCTTTATCCATTTCTCCAAGTAAATCACTGACGTCAGAATCGGCTTGGTGGTTAGTTGTCTTTTCTTTTTCATTGTTTGATGGTTCTTGATCTTGTTCAGCAGACGACTGTGAGTGATTTTGATGTTGTGATGGTTGTTTTGCCTGATCTGCTTGATCTACTTGATCTTTTTCGTCATTAGAAGAATGGTTTGTCTTTTGTGGCTGTTCGTAATCTGTTATATCAGAATCGAAATCAAATAAATTTTGGATGAGTGACGTTAAACTAAAACTATCTTCGTATCTATTCGGTTCCCAGTATTTAGAAAAATCTACTGACTGAGACTTAAAATTATCATAAAGTTGATCAACTAAATTATCATCTTTCATTTTATAGTTGCGATGTGTTGAGTCAGCTGATAATGATTTATTAGAGTCTTTGTCCTTGCTGTCAGAAGCGCTTTTTTTATCATCAGAATCGTGTTTAGAATCATCGTTGTTAAATTCATCTTTTTCAGATTGCTTTGATGTTTCTTTTTGTGCTTGATGTTGTTCCATTTTATCTGAACTTGTATTTTTATTAGATGAATCTTCAGCAAAAGCTGTTTGTGTAGCGAAGGTTGGCGTGATAAGCGCCGTCGATAGTATATATACTAAAAATTTATTTTTCTTCATCTTATGTGTGCTCCCTTAAAAATTATTTTTAGTTATTGTCATAACAAATGAGAATTTGATATAATTTATCTTATGGTTTATAAAGTTGACAAGTATCAACAAAAATGAATTACGCCTTAATACAAATATTATACTAATCAACATTAGAAAAATAAATCCATTTAATCAAATTTTAATATAATATGTGTATCATCTTTACGTAAGCAAAAAAATATGCACATTTAAGTAATCATCTGTACGGAAATGTATTACAATAAAAAAGAATAATGATAATTAGGAGTGTGAAAATGAAAAACGCACTAAAACTTTTTATCACGGATTTAAAAAGAGTTGCTAAAACACCAGGTGTATGGGTCATCTTAGCTGGTTTAGCAATTCTTCCTTCATTCTATGCATGGTTTAACCTCTGGGCTATGTGGGATCCGTATGGTCATACAGGACATATCAAAGTTGCCGTAGTGAATGAAGACCAAGGTGAAAAAGTTCGTGGTAAGAATATTAATGTAGGAAATAAAATGGTCAAAACTTTAAAAAAGAATGATAGTTTTGACTGGCAATTTGTGAGTAGAGAAAAAGCTGACCATGAAATTAAAATGGGAAAATATTATGCAGGTATTTATATACCGAAGAAATTTACACATGAAATCACTGGTACTTTAAGAAAACATCCTCAAAAGGCGGATATAGATTTTAAAGTAAATCAGAAGATTAATGCCGTAGCAGCTAAATTAACCGATACGGGATCGTCGTTTGTAATTGATAAAGCAAATAAACAATTTAACAAAACCGTAGCAACCGCTTTACTTTCTGAAGCTAACAAAGTCGGACTATCAATTGAAGATAATGTACCTACAATCAATAAAATTAAGAGTGCTGTATATCAAGCTAATAATTCATTGCCTAAAATTAATCAATTTGCAGACAAGATTATTGAACTAAATAAACATCAAGATGATTTGGATGCTTATGCTAATCAATTTAGAAGTTTAGGAAAGTATAAAGGGAATGTATTAGATGCTCAAGAAAAACTTAATGCTGTTAATTCGTCTATTCCGGCACTTAATGAAAGGGCTAAGTTGATACTTGCACTTGATAGCTACATGCCTAATATTGAAAGAATTTTAAATGTTGCTGCTAATGATGTTCCAGCACAATTCCCTAGAATCAATAGAGGTGTCGATATTGCAAGTGAAGGAATTGATGCAGCGAGCGGTCAGTTAAATGATGCAAAAGGTTATTTGACTCAAGCTAAAGCGAGAGTGGGAGACTATCAAGAAGCAGCGGGTCGCGCTCAAGATGTGAATAACCAAGCAAATCAAAATTTAAGAAATCAAGCATCAACTACACCCCAAAGCGCTATAAAATCATCTCATTCGGAAGGGAAGAGTCATTCAAACATTAAAACAGTACCTGTGAGTCAATCAGGTGAGAATCAACCCGTATACAGTGATAACATTTTATCTAACAGTGATGTAAAATCAATGAATACAGCTTTAACAGAAGCTTTATTATCATTATCTAATCAAACTGATCAACAAGCACAAGCTACCCAACAAGACGTTAAATCATTAAAAAATATAGCATATGGTGTCATCGCTTCAGATAAACCATCAGAGTTTAAAGAACCATTAAAAAATATAAAATCACGCTTAGAAAACGCATCTAAGTATAATCAACAATTTATAGATATCTTGTCAGAGTTGGAAAAAAGTGAACATGTTGATTTATCTAATGAAATTAAGCAAGTGAAAGAAGCAAACAATAGCATTAATGATAATTTAAAAAGTACCAATCAATTAATAGATGCATTGTCAAATGGTAGCTCCGGACAATTAGAAGCAGTCAATGTATTACGTGACTTACCTAACTTAAATAAAAGGTTAGATACATTACGAAATTACATTAAAAAAGAACTTAATCGTAATTTACTAGCTGTTTCTAATGAGATTACTGATCAACTTAATAAAGGTCAAAATACATTATCGACAATCCAGTCTAAATTAAATACTATTAACCGAGTGATTAACGCTGGTCAAGATATTTTAAATAGCGGTAAAAAGAGAATTGATACGATTCAAACTGCATTGCCAGCGATCGAAAACGCATATATAAATGCAATGCGAACTGCACAGGCTTACTTCCCAACAGCTAAAAAAGATGTCGCGAAAGCCGCAGACTTTGTACGTAATGACTTGCCTGGATTAGAGAGAGAACTAGCCAATGTAACACAGTCTGTAAACCAAAAAATACCATCTTTATTTAGTCGTTATGATAATGCTGTAGATTTATTAAACGAGAAACAGCCTCAAGCTAAAGAAGCACTTGCTTCGCTTGCCGATTTCTCAGAAAATAAATTGCCAGATGTTGAGAAAGACTTGAAAAAAGCAAATAAAATCTTCAAAAAGTTAGATAAAGATGATGCTGTAGATAAGTTAATAGATACACTGAAAAATGATTTGAAGAAACAGGCGGATATTGTTGCTAACCCTATTAATAAAAAAACGACAGATGTGTTCCCAGTAAAAGATTATGGTTCTGGCATGACGCCATTCTATACTGCATTGTCTATTTGGGTTGGAGGATTATTAATGGTTAGCTTATTATCTGTGGATAACAAACACGAACACTTACAACCTATTATGACGAAGAGACAAGTGTATCTTGGTAAATCTGGTTTCTTTTTCTTATTAGGTATCATACAGGCATTAATAGTATCTATCGGTGATTTAGTTATCCTTAAAGCATCGATAGAATCACCGATATTATTTGTCTCTGTTGCCGTGTTTAGTTCACTCGTATTTAACTCGATCATTTACACATCTGTATCATTGTTAGGTAACCCTGGTAAGGCTGTTGCTATTATCTTACTTGTGTTACAAATTGCTGGTGGTGGAGGTACATTCCCAATTCAAACAACGCCAGAATTCTTCCAAGCGATATCTCCATATTTACCATTCACGTATTCTATCGACGCATTACGTGAAACAGTTGGAGGTATAGTTCCAGAGATACTGATTACGAAAGTGATTATTTTAGGTTTATTCGGAATTGGATTCATGGTTGTAGGTTATTGCTTGAAACCTGTGACTGATCCTATTATCCGTAAAATTGCTGAAAAAGCTGACGAAAGTAAAGTAACTGAATAAAGATCAACGATTTTACTTAATTAATGTTAGAACAGTATGATTTAAAATGATACTTACAGGAAAACATGTTGTATTGTTCTTATCTTAGAAAGATAAGTTAAAAAACGGTTATTCACCTTAACAGAAGGTGGATAACCGTTTTTGTTTATCCTAAGTTTAACAGTGACAGATTTTATTGCTATAGAAACAGGCACAGTTGTAATTATCGATGCTTCTCTTATATGAAAGAAAAATCTATGATTAAGTCAGTTCAAGTAACATGATGTTTTATTCAATTGATTTAAATTAAAAATTGATGCAACACGTTTATTTAAGATGCCTCATCTTTACTAAAACTGACTATTATATCCATATTACCAACAAAGTTAATATATTGATCTTCAGAAGTTAAAATAAAATGATCACCCTTATCGATTTTATATACTTCGTTATTGATTGAAACTTGCCCGTGGCCGTTAATCATTGACACTAAGCAATAAGTGTGTGGTTTTTGAAAATCTAATATGTCTTTGATAGACCATTCTTCAACCGTAAAGAAATGATTAGCAACAAATTGAGTGTATTGATTGCCATTTATCATTTCAGTCTTAGGTGTTGTATTAGGTTCAGTTGTAGTGATATCAATAACATCTTTACTTTGGTTTAAATGTAATTCACGCGTATGACCATTTTTATCTTTTCGGTCATAATCGTATATACGATATGTTGTATCTGAGGATTGTTGGGTTTCCAAAATGAGTATTCCGGAACCAATAGCATGAACTGTACCGGCTGGTACATAAAAGAAGTCACCCGGTTTAACAGGTACATGTTTAAATAAATAGTCGAATTCATGATAATCAATCATATGTTCAAGTTCATTTTTACTTGTAGCATTAACACCATAGATAATTTCAGCACCAGGTTGAGCGTCTAAAATATACCAACATTCAGTTTTACCGTATTCGCCTTCATGTTTAAGTGCATATTCATCATCAGGATGTACTTGTACTGACAAACGATCATGTGCATCTAGAATTTTAGTGAGGAGTGGAAAATCTTTACGTGAGTCATTTCCGAAAAGTGCTTTATCCTCGTCCCAAACTTGTTTTAAAGATTTCCCCTTATGTTTTCCGTTAAGAATTGTGTTGGGACCGTTTTTATGTGCGGAAATTGCCCAGCATTCACCCGTAGAATTATTCGGAATATCGTAACCAAATTGAGTGAGATTGGTGCCACCCCATAAACGTTCTTGAAATACGGGTTGAAGAAAAAGTACCATTTGTCATACGCTCCTTTATATCTCTTTTAAAATATTAAATATTTCATCACGACTTTGAGCATGAATTAACTCATCACGCGTATTATCTTTCATGAGTGTTCGTGATAAACGTTGTAGCAATTTTAAATGTGTATCGTTATTATCATTGGGAACTGCTATAAGGAAAATGAGCTGAGGATTGGATTTATCTAGACTTTCCCACTCTACACCTGCTTTATGATTTAATACAGCGACGATAGGACGTTTAACTGCATAAGATTTAGCATGTGGTATTGCAACGTTCATTCCGATAGCAGTTGTTGACTCAGCTTCTCGTTTAAGGATTGCGGTTCTTACCTCTTCTATATTCGTAATGTAATGACGATGGCATAACTTTGTAAGTAATCTATCAATCGCTTGATCTCTTGTCATTGGTTCCTTGGTAATTTCAATGAGTGATTTATCGAACACCATATGATGTGAGGATTGTGTAGTGTGATTAGTAGATTGGTCATCAGAAAATACATTGTCAGTTCCAACAGAAGTATCATTTCCACTACTGTTTTTTGCTATAGCAGGGGTGTGACGCTTAAACAACAAGACTGTGAACATGGTTACTAAGCTTCCAACGAGAACAGCTACAAAGAACCATAAAATATTACTGATGCCACCTAGTACAGCGACAATAGGACCTCCATGAGCAACTTTATCACCGACACCTCCAATCGCCGCTATTACTGAAGCAATCATCGCGCCAATCATATTAGCTGGAATGATTCTTAGAGGATCTTGTGCAGCAAAAGGGATTGCTCCTTCAGTGATACCAAATAATCCCATCGTAAATGATGCTTTACCCATTTCTTGTTCTGCTTTATTAAATTGGTGTTTACGAACAAACGTTGCTAAACCTAAACCAATCGGTGGTGTACATACTGCAACAGCAACCATTCCCATCACAGTGTAGTTGCCTTCAGCAATTAATGCAGAACCGAATAAAAATGCTACTTTGTTAACTGGACCTCCCATATCAAAAGCAATCATCGCGCCAATAATAATAGCAAGAATAATGATGTTAGCCCCTTGCATTCCTTTTAACCATGATGTTAATGCACCAAAAATATTCGAAATTGGTGCGCCTATTACAAATATAAAAATGAGACCAACTATTAATGAAGATAGAATAGGTATAATGATGATAGGCATAATAGGGGCCATAGCTTTAGGAACTTTAATCTGTTTAATCCATTTTGCAATATAGCCCGCTAAGAAACCTGCGACGATACCACCAAGGAAACCAGCTCCTGCTTCACTTCCATATAAACTACCATCTGCAGCAATGGCACCACCAATCATACCTGGAACTAGACCAGGTTTATCAGCAATACTCACCGCGATATAACCTGCAAGGATGGGAACCATAAATTTAAACGATAAACTACCAATATTTTCAATAGATTTCCAAAATGAATCTTCGGGGATAACTAATCCTTTTGGAGTGGTGTGTCCTCCAAGAGTTAAGGCAATAGCTATGAGTAAACCGCCAACGACGATAAATGGCACCATGAAGGATACACCATTCATTAAATGCTGATACACCATTTGAATATTACTTTTATGAGATTCTTCCTGATCTCTAGACATATTTGTAGAAATATTTTGATCATGGTAAATTTGTGCATCTTGGTCAATCACACGCTGTATTAATTCCTTGGGTCTATGAATACCTTCACGTACACTTTCATTGATGAGAGGTTTACCATTAAATCTTGATAAATCTACCTGTCTATCGGCAGCAATGATGATTCCATCAGCTTCTTTGATTTCTTTAGAAGTGAGCACATTTTCTGCTCCGACGCCTCCTTGAGTTTCAACCTTAATATCAACGCCCATATCTTTTGCCGCTTGTTCTAATTTTTCTTGAGCCATATATGTATGAGCAATTCCATTTGGACATGATGTAACTGCAAGAATTTTCATAGTATGCACGCTCCTTTTCCTAACAATAATTGTAAACGCATACATTCAAGCATAAAAAAGAATAATTGCCGTCAATAGTGGCAATTATTCTTTAAAACGTGCATACAAGGTGTTTTTTAGTTGTAAATCATCTAAAAGACATAATTGATGGATGTCATCTTCTTCTAATTGAGCAATTGTTTGTATAATTTTACGGTTAATATTTAAATCTTTTTTACTCATTGCTAAAAAGAAAACAAGTTTAACTTTATGTTGTTTCCATGTTATAGGTTGAGAAGGTTTAAATATAATCATGTGTGATTTCAGTACTTTTTCAGGGTTGCCGTGCGGGAGTGCTATCCCTTTACCTATATATGTTGAGGATTGTTTTTCGCGATCTATTGCACTTTCTATATAGCCATCTAGAGTTGCATGATGATAATCTAAAATTTCTTTGGATTTCTCAAAAATTGGAAGAATGTGATTTGAATGATTCAGTTTGAAATTGGACTCAACACTCAACTGAATTTTTGATAATATATCATCTTTTGATAATGGGTTTTGCATGGCTTTTATAAAGAATTCGATTTTTTTAGCATCTTCATCTGAAAATAAAGGTGATACTTGTATGACTTTAGGTGTTTGTAAAAGTTGACTTGTATCAAAGTCTTGAGTAGTAATTAATAAGTCAATCCCTTCAAAATGATAGTCGTTAATATCTTCAAGTTTTAATGTATCTACGATTTGTATTGCATGATTAAGTTGTTTGATTTTCTCAGCGAGTAACGTTGAGATGCCTAAACCATAATAACAAGCAATTACAACATGAATATGTGATGACTTATGACGTTCGATAGAAGACTGAAAATGTATAGTTAAAAAGGCAATCTCGTCTTCACTTAATTGGATATTTGTATCTTGTGATAATTGTCGAATACTATCATATAGTGTATTAAAGACAAAGGGATATAGTCGTTTGATTTGAATTGTTAATGGATTATTTAGATACACATGACGCATTAATCGCAAATATGTACGACTAAAGTGGACGTTCATATTATCTTTTAAAATTGTATCTTGTGAAAAGGGAAAACCAATATGTTGATCCATTAATTCAATGAGTCGATCGATATAACTTTGAATAAATAGTTGTTGGATCCCTAAATCAAACTTATTGAAATGGTAGCTAATAAAAAAGGAAAAGCACTCGCTTGTTTTATTGTTAAGTTGATATCCCAGCGTTTCGTTGATATCTTTTATACACTTTTTCGCTATGGTTAAGGATTCTGTATCAGTGGTCCAATCTTCTTCCTCTGTTTGAGAATGTTTGATAATTAAAATTAGATGCACAAGTAATTGTTGTATTTTATTTTCAGAAGTTGATAATTGATGATTATCTATATGCTTTGAGATAATTTGTTTTATTTTTCTAGTATGGGCTTGAGGTAACTCTTGTAAAATAAGGTTTTCAACTTTAAAGTCATCGTCTGTAAGTTGGTTGATATGAAGTACAGCATTACTGATACTCGTTGTACTCGCATCGATCATGATACCTTGCTTCTTTTTAATTGATAAATAAATATCAAATTTTATAGCCCACGTTTGTATACGTGTTATATAATCAATCACTTTTGATTTTGTTAAATGGTAAGTTGAAGATAGCTCTTTGATAGTGAATGTATGCTTTTCCATAAATAACCTATAAGCAATTGTGATAAGTAATTTATTCTCTTTTACAATAACTGACTCTAAAGCAGATTGTATCTCATCAGGTGTATAAAGCCATGTATTTAGCAGATAACCTTTAGATTGTACACTTAAAATTAATTCATTTAGAAATGTAGTATGTATAGTTTTAATATCATTACGAATAGTTCTATTAGATACATTTAACTGTTTGGCAATATCATGGCCACTTATATACGTATCTGTATAATTTAATAACAATTTGATGAGTTTGATTTGTCTATCAATCACGATTAATCACTCTTCTCTATATAAACTTTGAGAAAACGCTTCAATGATTTACTTTAATTCTATTATTAAAATTGAACACAATCAATATGGGGAAAACGTGAAAAATATTACCATCATCTTAATTACAATTATAAGAAGTCGTTATTTATAATTAAGTTATATTTTTAGAATAGTAGACATCAATTATTAAAAAAGTAAAATTTGAATTAAATTAGATTTGAGTTCGATATATATTAAGTGGTAAAGAGATGAAATTAATATCTCTAATAAAAATTGCTTCACTTTAAAACATGTGGAAATCAGTTCGCTTAAGAGTGAAAGTTAATGGTCCAGTATGATGGTGGAGCATTAGAATAAATCATTTTGTCAGAGAAATAGAGGGCTAAAATGATAAATTCTAAAAAGGTTATAGAATTAATATTTTAAGATGAATAGTACAGTATAGTCACTTGTTCAACTTAATTAGCATCTACAACTACTAATATGTTAACAAGGCTAGGACACGATATGTATCCTAGCCTTGTTTTATGGTATTTAGAAACAATGAGGTTTCATATGCTATTTTGAATTAAACAAATTTTAAAACTTGGTCAACGATTTTTGCAACTGTATCTGCAATACCGAATCCCATGTCTACCCAATCTTGTTTTACGTGTAAACCAGCGTTTACAGCGTTATGTAATGATTCAACGATACCTGACATAATAATATAATCCTCCCTTGTTGTTTGTGATACGCTTACATAACTATTTCTAACATACATATAGATACATGTAAAGGGGGTTGAGAAATTTTAACAAATTCTTTAAAAACAAAATAAAATTGAGAACTAGGAATTTGGAATATTGTGACTTCTTGTAATTTAATTAATTGCAATAGATGAACATTGAAAATTAAATGTTAATAAAATTGTGCATTTATTCACAATATCTTCACATCAAATTGCACAAATTATGATAATTTAAATATATAATCTTAAGAAATATTGAGGAGTGGTTTTGTTGAGTAACTCAAAAAAAGTAGCCGTTGTCACAGGTGCAGCACAAGGTATTGGCTTGAAAATTGCTGAGCGTCTATTTGAAGATGGATATAGCATCGCGCTTGTAGACTTTAATGAAGCGGTAGCTAAAGAGTCAGCTGAAAAATTATCAAAAGAAGGGCAAGAAGCAGTTGCTTTTAAAGCAGACGTTTCAAATCGTGATCAAGTATTTAGTGTGTTAAATCAAGTCGTTGAACATTTTGGCGATTTAAATGTCCTAGTTAATAATGCTGGTCTTGGTCCAATGACACCAATTGAATCAGTAACACCTGAACAATTTAATCAAGTTGTAGGTGTTAACGTAGGTGGTGTATTCTGGGGCATCCAAGCTGCAATTGAACAATTTGATAAATTAGGACATGGCGGTAAAATTATCAATGCCACATCTCAAGCAGGTGTTGAAGGTAATGCAGGCTTATCTCTATACAGTAGTACTAAGTTTGCTGTTAGAGGATTGACTCAAGTAGCAGCACGTGATTTAGCTGAGAAAAATATTACAGTCAACGCATTCGCACCTGGTATTGTTGAAACACCAATGATGAAAGGTATCGCTGAAAAACTTGCTGAAGAAAACAACCAACCAATGGAATGGGGTTGGAAACAATTTACAGATCAAATTGCTTTAAAACGTTTGTCTAAACCTGAAGATGTAGCTAATGTAGTAAGCTTCTTAGCAGGTAGCGATTCAGATTATATTACTGGTCAAACAATCATCGTTGACGGTGGTATGAGATTCCACTAAGATAAAAATCAATAAGATATAAAAAAGTTGAGTAAAGTTAATTCTAGAGATTTTAAAATTTCTAGAATTAACTTTTTTAATTATCAAACATTAACATTCTTCTATTCTGTAAAAATAACTTAAGCTATTTAAGCTACTTTAACTGCATAGAAAATGGTCAATATTTATAATTAGTAATTAAATTTAAAATTGATGGCGTGATATATTGTGGCATATCTTTTACAACAGGTATGCGCTTAGAAAAATATTCACTCTCAAATCCAGAAATGACATGAAATCTAGCAATTGCAAATATTAATACTTTGGTTTATTAATTGATCCATCGATAAATCTAACATAGTGATTTTTATCTTTTTTATTAATATACAGCTAATTTTTCTAATTGCGCATTTACTTTTGACATATTCGAACGTATCACTGATGCTGATTCATCCATAGTTTTGATGGCTTGCCCAGCATTTTCATTCAACCCATTACACACTACTTCAAATTGTTGAGCCATTTGATCTAAACGCGCTTGAGCTTGAGTATTTAAAATAAACATATCGTCATAATGACTTGGTTCAAAAATCATATTAACAATCGTAGGTTTCGCATTTTCTATAATATCATCTAAGTGATTTTCGAGAATAGGCGACGCAACTTTCAAATCATTTAATAGAGATACCCACTTATCTATTTCACCTACTAATCTTTCAAGTGCAGAAATTACAATTGAAGGACTAAATGGAGAAACTTTCAATGCAGTAATAATAGCTGGGTTTTTCAACATTGTTTTAATAGAATATATACTTAATTTCGCATTTGTAAGTGCAGTAACTGTTTTATCGATATCATCCTTAACAGGTTTGAAATACTCGTTATATAACTCTTCTACATATTCTGCTAAATCTTTTATGCCCTTATCAATATGATCTTTTAAAATTGACATTTTACGAGTTAAGTAATTGGAAGATTCGATTGAACCGTAAACCATATTTTCACCACTATAGCTTATATTAGTATTACCATCCATTATAGTGGCATCTTGTTGAGACATGATATTTTTAATATCTGCTATTTGACGACCATAAATATCATTTTGTTGTTTTACTTGTAAAATATTTCTAGATACCACTTGAAGATGCTTCATCATTTCTTCAGCTACACCATCGTGAAAATCATTATCCAAATTTTGAAAGATTTTTTGGATTTTTGCTTCAAGTGTATCGTGAATTGCTTCGATACCCTTTTCTAAATTACGGACTATTTCAGAAATATATTCTTCAAGTGATTTAAGACCTATAGAAGGTATTAAGCCAATTATAGGATCGATAACTTTGTGTACTTGATCAATCGCTTCTTCAAAAGACTGTCGTTTGTGTTTAATGGAATTACATAAATTTTCCAAGGAATCAAGGCATATTTTATCAATGAAATCACTTTTAAGTTTGTGCTTACGATTACTAAAGTTATTGTTTTCATGTTGAGATATATTAAAGCTTTCATTTAGAAATTTAACACATTCAGATAACATTTTACTTGTTTCACCAGTTACTAAATTATGGAGATTTTCTAACTTTTCAATATCTAGTTTAATTAATGTGCCAGTACCAGAACGAGAAATAGATTCTCCTGTCCAGACATTTATTGGGATTCGGCCGTCCATGTCTAAAGTAATATCAATCGTTTTAGGTTTTGATTTGCCTTTTTTAGTATCCGTATCCTTAACAGATTTTATCTTTTTAACAGGTATATCTTTGTATGTGTTATTTATTTTATTAAATTTTCTTTTATAACCTAAATGACTATCAGCAAGACCTTCAAGAGTAGGCACACCGGTTTTAAGGTCTACACGTTTCCCAGGATTATTTTTAAATACCGGATCTTGAACCCAAGACAATATATCATAAGTGCTATGATAATTTATAATATTATTATGTTTTTTAGATTTAGTGCCTCTCCAAGACGCTTCAGGTAAGGTTGCAGGATCAGTCGTAACTACTTTTAAATTAGGATTTTTAACACCTGCTAATTTAGCACCAACTGCTCCTTGAGAATTTCCACCACTATTAACTATTTTTACATCTTTAAATCGTTCTCTTTCTTCTCCGTATTTTATATAAAATTCATCAGAATTTAATTTTTTAGCATCATTTATTTTTTTATTGTATTTATTTATAAAACTCTGATTTTGTTTAATTAAAGCAGTACTTTTATTATTATTGTTCATTAATTTTATATTTTGAAGCCAATCATCTGCAAGTTTACCTTTCAAAGGATTGTTAGGATTAATAGTTTCATTATTATCAGTGCCCTGAAATACTATAAATTGTTCACCCGAAGGTATACCGTATCTATCTAATAACTCGTAAACTTTGATATCTGCTGCACCATTAATATTTTGATTATTATTATCTTCATACCCTCCAACTTGTTTAAAATTCTTGTCATTTACTGAAAATGTTTTCAGTTTTTTTGTATCTTGATAAGCCCAAAAGCTATTTAATTCAGCAATATCTCTATCATTGATTTTATTCATGTTTATGCACTCCATATTCTAATGGGTTATTAGCATCATAAAATGCGCGTGTAGAATTAATTTTTGGCTCACTTAATTGTAAAGTTATGTTTGTGTTTTCAGGTTTTTCTTTGTAATGATATAAATCATCACTTAAGAATAATAAATCTTTCTTAGAGTTATTTTTAGTAAAATCAGATTTAGTACTGAATAATGTTGAAACGACTTCAACTTTGGCTTTGAAATTTGTTGCTTCATTTGCTTTTTTCATGCCTTCTTTGAAACTCTTAGAATCTTTTTTTATTAAAGGTTCATAATATTTTCTATAATTATTAATATTAGTAACGTTACCTGCTAAATAATAATACTCATTTTGATATCCAACATTCTGTGTCTTATGTATTGCTTCTTTAGTAAAACCGGTATATTGATATTTTTCTTCATTGTTTTTAAAGAACTTTGTTAAGTTATCATATTTTTCTTTTTGTGCTTTATATTCGAAACCACTTAACACAGTTCCAACCATATTACTCATGGTATCTCCGTTATCATTGCTTCGCATGGAGCCTTCTTCATGTATTGCTTCCTTATCAAAAGGGATGCTTGCATTAAACACAATGTCATGATCATCGCAATGAACGTAGACTTCGACGCCATCACCACTTCCTACAACATTTGTGGCTTTAACATTAAGGCTAAAATTATCTTTAAAAAATTGTTCACCAAGTTTTTCGTATTCTTCACGATGTTTTTTCGCATGTGCGATAGCACTTTTTTCAGCTACTGGTTGGAAACCTTGACCTTTGTATTGACTTGCGGGAACTTCTTCAGGAATTGATTGTGATGAATGTTTTGCTTCTTTATGCACTGTGGAACATCCTCCAATTAATAATGTTGAAACGATAATGGTAGATATCAGTTTTCTCATGATACACCTCAATATAAGATTAGTTACTTTCATTTTAACTTAATTTATAAATTATATAAATAGAATTTATAAAAGTATTAAACAAATATAACATTTTTCACATATTAGTTATATTGATTTTATAGCAATTTCAAACATATTCGAATAAAAAAATAAAAAGCTTACACAATGTAATTTGATACATGCATAAGCTTTGTCATATGATTAACGATTTTTATTCTGATTATCATTTGTTCCATGATTTTGATTGTTGGAATTATTATTTGAGTTGCCATTTTGTTGTGAATCAGATTGATTATGATTAGGTTGTGACGACTGTTGTGGTGTTGATTGTGATGGTTGATGATCTGATTGATTAGTTTTGTTCTGATTCGGTTTCTGTTTGTTATTTTCTGAAGAGTTATTTTTATTTGAACCGGACTGTTGATTATTATTTGGGTATTGATGGTAGTTAGGTTGTTGTGCTGGTTGTTCAGTACCTGATTGATTATCGTTGTTATAATCACTATTTGTTGGTTGCGTTTGGTCATGTTGTTGATGAGTATCACGATTCTGATTTGAAGTATTATTTTGTTTGTTTTTGTGATTGTGTTCTATTTTTTTATCGTTCTTATTAGAATTCGTATGGTGGTTAATAGCTGCATATAATGAAAAGCCCAATGCACATATAAGAATGATTACCACTATTGTAGCTAAAAATTTTTTCAAAGCGTATATCCTCCATCCTCTTTATTAGCTATATTTTATTATAATCCTTTTATTATTGTAAGTAGAATTATTCTATAAGTTACAAAAGAAATTCTAAATTTATTCTTCTATTAGTAATATATTACAAGCTAGAATTATCGTTTAACGTCTAAGCATAATGTAATGATTGAACCATTGTGCTTGTTATAATCATTTAATATAAGACATGACTTTAACAATGAATGGTATATAAGTATTGTAAGGTAAACAATATAGATAAATGAGATACATTATAGAATAAAAGTTATCCTTACATTGTTAAATTAAAAGTTTTACAAATTAAGAAAGGTGGAATAACGATGCGCGTATTATCTAATGAGGAAAGAGTTAAAATCTTATCCGATATAGTGTCAATAAAAACTGTAAATAGCAATGAATTAGAGGTTGCACAGTACTTAGAAAAACTATTTAATCGGTATGGAATTCGTTCACATATTGATACAGTTACAGATGGTCGAGCAAATTTAATTGCAACCGTTGGTTCAAGTCAACCAGTTATAGGAATATCTGGTCACATGGATGTAGTATCTGAGGGAAATCATGATCATTGGACGTATGATCCTTTCACACTCACAGAGGATCAAGGCTATTTATACGGTAGGGGAGCTGCAGATATGAAATCTGGATTAGCAGCTTTAGCCATTGCTCTTATTGAAATTAAAGAAAGTGGTAAGTTAACACAGGGAACTATTAAATTCATGGCAACAGTGGGTGAAGAAATGGAACAATCTGGTTCGCAACAGTTGTTTGAAAAAGGATATGCTGATGATTTAGATGCATTACTTATTGCGGAACCATCATTTCCTAGTTTGGTGTATGCACATAAAGGTTCAATGGACTTTAGAATAAAATCTAAAGGACGTGCTTCACATAGTTCATTACCATTTTTAGGTCAAAATGCTATTAAGCCATTATTAGAATTTATTCAAAATATAAATCAAGAATATGAAAAAATAACACAATCAGTAAAAGGTGAATCTTTAGATTTTTCAAACATGATAAATAATTTAGGAAGTCAACTACCTAACCATATAACAAAGGAAAAGGCACAAGAGCTTATTCAAGGACTTGTTATGACTAATAGTATTGTTCAAGGGGGAACACAAGTTAATTCAGTACCTGATTTTGCTACAGCTGAATTTAATGCACGCACAATACCAGAATATAATAATAACAAAGTTAAAGCGCTATTTAATGAGTATATAGAGCAAGCAAATCAAAATGGTGCTAGTTTGACTCAAGAACTTTATCTTGATTTAGAACCTGTAGTAACAACAGGTCAAAATCGCTTGGTAGAGCTAGGGTTTGATATTGCAAAAAGCCATTTTTCTAACGAAAGAGATTTAATCGTTACTCCTACTGTAGCAGTTACTGATGCTTCCAACTTATTAAAAGGAAAAGATGAAAATTTTCCATTTTTAATGTTTGGCCCGGGAAATGGACCTCATCAAATAAATGAGTGCGTAGAAAAAGCCAATTATTTAGAATTTGTGGAATACTATATAGAGTTTATCACTTCATATTTAAATGAAGAGAATGAGTAATAAAGATGTGACGTTACACTCTCCAAGTAGAATTTAAAATATTCAACTTGGAGGGTGTTTTTAATATAACATCGTAAAACTAAACAGTATTTAAAAAATACGCCGTACCATAATATTGTTTTAGAATTGTTGATTCTTCAGAAATTGACGACTTTTTAGATTTATTTCTCAAAATATAGCATTTGAAGTGAAACGTTTTAACTATTTGATATAATAATTAATTTTATTTAACTGAAGTGTATTATAACATTAATTATAAATTAAAATTTTAACATAAGTTTTTAAAGTATTGTACAAATTATTTATACAAAAAAATTATAAGTGATGATTATGTGAATTAAATGAAATTTTCATTTACTTTTCAGAAAATTTTAATTACTATTATATAGTAAGTTGTTTTTCATTAATTTATAGGAGGTAATAAAATGAAGAATTTTTCTAAATTCGCACTTACAAGTATTGCCGCATTAACTGTGGCAAGTCCTTTAGTCAATACGGAGGTTGACGCTAAGGATAAAGTATCAGCAACTCAAAACATCGATGCGAAAGTAACCCAAGAATCTCAAGCAACTAACGCATTGAAAGAGTTACCAAAATCTGAAAATATAAAAAATCATTACAAAGATTATAAGGTCACTGATACTGAAAAAGATAACAAAGGATTTACGCATTACACATTGCAACCGAAAGTGGGCAACACGTATGCACCCGACAAAGAAGTAAAAGTTCATACGAATAAAGAGGGTAAGGTAGTTCTTGTCAATGGTGATACTGATGCTAAGAAAGTTCAACCTACGAATAAAGTATCGATAAGTAAAGAAAATGCCACAGATAAAGCTTTCGAAGCAATAAAAATTGATCGTCAAAAAGCTAAAAACTTAAAAAGTGATGTCATCAAAACCAATAAAGTTGAGATTGATGGAGAAAAAAATAAATATGTTTATAACATAGAAATTATTACAACTTCACCAAAAATTTCTCATTGGAATGTGAAAATTGATGCTGAAACGGGTCAAGTAGTTGATAAATTAAATATGATCAAAGAAGCAGCTACTACAGGTACAGGTAAAGGTGTGCTAGGTGACATGAAACAAATTAATATTAATAGTGTCAGCGGTGGCTATGCACTACAAGATTTAACTCAACAAGGTACACTTTCAGCTTACAATTACGATGCGAATACTGGTCAAGCTTACTTAATGCAAGATAAAGATAGAAATTTTGTTGATGATGAACAACGTGCAGGTGTAGATGCAAATTATTATGCTAAAGAAACGTATGACTATTATAAAAATACTTTCGGCCGAGAATCATATGATAATCAAGGTAGCCCAATTATTTCACTCGCACATGTAAATAACTTCCAAGGTCAAGATAACAGAAACAATGCGGCTTGGATTGGTGATAAAATGATTTACGGTGACGGAGATGGACGTACATTTACAGCGCTGTCTGGTGCAAATGATGTTGTTGCACATGAAATTACACATGGTGTAACACAGCAAACTGCTAATCTTGTTTACCGTTCTCAATCAGGTGCATTAAATGAAAGTTTTTCAGATGTATTTGGTTACTTCGTTGATGATGAAGATTTCTTAATGGGTGAAGATGTTTATACACCTGGCGTAGGCGGAGATGCCTTAAGAAGTTTATCTAATCCAGAACGTTTTGGACAACCATCTCATATGAATGATTTTGTTTATACAAATTCTGACAATGGAGGCGTACATACGAATTCAGGTATTCCGAACAAAGCAGCTTACAACACAATTCGTAGTATTGGTAAACAACGTTCTGAACAAATTTACTATAGAGCGTTAACTGTTTATTTAACTTCAAATTCTGATTTCCAAGATGCCAAAGCATCATTACAACAAGCAGCATTTGATTTATATGGCGACGGTATTGCTCAACAAGTAGGTCAAGCATGGGACAGTGTTGGCGTGTAAGCGAACCGTTTTAAAATAAAAATATGTTAACAAGTATCTAAAAATGAATTTTAAAGAACCTTAACAAAGAAGAAGTAATGTTAAATATTTACAATCTTTAAAGCCTTAATCGAAATGAGTGTTGACTTAATTTCGACTCAGCCTGAGACAAACTTAACTGTCTCAGGTTTTTTATTTCATCATAAGAGTGAACTAAAATTTTCAGGATTTTTTTCAACTAATATAAAGCTGCTTACTTTACCTTGAGGTAAGACTACGGTTTGTCTAGCGTAAGTGTGCCTGCATAGTAATAAGTATATAAAACCTAATAAGAATAAAAGGGAAATATAGATAAAATGATAGTTAAATAAACAAATTAATTTTAAATTTGAATGTATTTTTACGTACTTTGTCACAAAGGACATAAAAATTCTTATAATTATCAACAATAAAATGATAAAGTATAATTAAATAAAAAGAAATTTTAATTTATAAATTAAAATAAATTAGTTATCTATAGGAGTTGATCATTCAGTGAAAAAGAGTAAACGACAAGATTTAGTAACTATGATTGTTAAGCAAAATCACATTTATAAAAAAGCAGATATAATTGATTACATTGATGATCACTTTGGTGTACGTTATAGCATGACTACTATTGCAAGAGATTTAAGAGAACTCCATATTTATCGCCTGCCTGTGAAGGCAAATCAATATGAATATAAATTACTTACGCAGCAGTCTCAATTAGACTCAAGAGTAAAACTTAATGATTACATAGAAACAGAAATTATTAACACTATGATTAAAGAATCGTATATACTAATAAAGACGACACCAGGATTTGCACAAAGCATAAATTATTATATTGATCAGTTACAATTGAAAGAGATTATAGGAACGATAAGTGGTAATGATACGATTATGATTCTTACACATTCCCAGTCTATAGCTGAATATGTCTATTACAAAATATTTAATCATAATTATTCATAAAAATTTATAAAGTTGTTTATTATAAATATAACCTGGTAAGCGCATACATCGTTTATCAGGTGTTTTTTATTTCAATAAATATGAGTGTTGTTATTTGACTAAGTATTCAAATTTATGAATAAAAAACTTTTATCCATAAAGATGTAAAGGTTCATATTACTCAAATATTCATTTTTTCAACGAAAGTATGCAATAGTAATGTATATTCAAACATAATTATGTATTGAATAACCAAATGTTGCGAAACTTTTTACATTTAGTATGTGATAATCATCACGAACTTAGTTATTAATCAGTTTTATACTGATAATGTAGTGAAGAAAAGGAGGAAATGAGTATGACAAATGGACCTATTCAAGTTAACAGTGAAATCGGGAAACTAAAGACGGTATTACTTAAAAGACCAGGGAAAGAATTAGAAAACTTAGTGCCTGATTACTTAGATGGATTATTGTTTGATGATATTCCATTTTTAAAGGTAGCTCAACAAGAGCACGATCGTTTTGCTCAAGTTCTTCAAGATGAAGGAATAGAAGTGCTTTATTTAGAAAAATTAGCAGCACAAAGTATAGAAGATTCAAATGTCAGAGAGCAATTTATAGATGACGTTTTAGCAGAATCTAGAAAAACTATCCTAGGGCATGAAACAGAAATAAAAAAACTCTTTTCAACTTTGTCAAATCAAGCATTAATTAATAAGATTATGGCTGGCGTACGCAAAGAAGAAATACAACTTGAATCGACACACCTTGTAGAGTACATGGATGATAAATATCCGTTTTATCTTGACCCAATGCCTAATCTATATTTCACACGTGATCCTCAAGCTTCAATTGGTAAAGGTATGACAGTAAATCGCATGTTTTGGAGAGCAAGACGCAGAGAATCGATTTTCATTTCATATATTTTAAAACATCATCCTAGATTTAAAGATGAGAATGTTCCTTTATGGTTGGATCGTGACTGCCCATTCAATATCGAAGGCGGAGACGAACTGGTGTTATCTAAAGATGTACTTGCAATAGGGATATCTGAACGTACTTCTGCACAAGCAATTGAACGTTTAGCACGACGTATTTTTAAAGATCCGTTATCTACTTTTAAAAAGGTGGTGGCGATTGAGATTCCAACTAGTCGAACATTTATGCATCTAGATACTGTTTGTACAATGATTGATTACGACAAATTCACTACACATTCAGCAATTCTTAAATCAGAAGGAAACATGAATATCTTTATTATCGAATACGATGATAAAGCTGAAGATATCAAAATCCAACACTCTAGTCATCTTAAACAAACATTAGAAGAAGTACTCAATGTTGATGAAATTACATTAATACCAACTGGAAATGGTGATATCATCGACGGAGCTCGTGAACAATGGAATGATGGTTCGAATACTTTATGCATCCGTCCCGGTGTGGTTGTAACTTATGATCGGAATTATGTTTCTAATCAATTGTTACGTGAGCATGGTATCAAAGTTATTGAAATTCCTGGAAGTGAACTTGTACGTGGTCGAGGAGGCCCTCGATGTATGAGTCAACCTTTAATAAGAGAAGATCTATAGATATAAGATAGGGTGTTGGATATATATAGCTTGAGCATCACGAAATACATTCACTTATGCTATTAAATTTGATAGCGACTTATAAAATGAAAGGGGCACATCCCATGAAAAACATCAAGAAACCCTTCGATTTAAAAGGTAAGTCACTGCTAAAAGAGTATGATCTCACAGGTGAAGAATTTGAAGGTCTAATCGATTTTGCTATGACGTTAAAAAAATATAAACAACAAGGCACACCACATCGATATTTAGAGGGTAAGAACATTGCTTTACTCTTCGAAAAGACGTCTACTCGCACGCGTGCCGCATTTACAGTCGCATCTATTGATTTAGGTGCACACCCTGAATTCTTAGGGAAAAATGATATTCAATTAGGTAAAAAAGAATCTGTTGAGGATACTGCTAAAGTTTTAGGAAGAATGTTTGATGGAATTGAATTTAGAGGTTTTTCCCAAAAAACTGTTGAACAATTGGCCGAATTCTCTGGAGTACCGGTATGGAATGGGTTAACTGATGATTGGCATCCTACACAAATGTTAGCTGATTATATGACAATTAAAGAAAATTTTGGATATTTAAAAGGCATCAACCTAACTTATGTAGGAAACGGACGTAATAATGTTGCACATTCGCTTATGGTGGCGGGTGCGATGCTTGGTGTAAATGTACGTATTTGTACACCCTCATCATTAACACCAAGAGATGTATATTTTAATATTGCTAAAGATCAAGCATCTAATTATGGAGGTTCAGTTAAGATGACTGATAACATTCATACTGCCGTCAAAGATGCAGATGTTATTTATACTGATGTTTGGGTATCAATGGGTGAAGAAAGTGAATTCGAAACACGTATTCATTTATTGAAAGACTATCAAGTTAATAGAAAAATGTTTAATTTAACTGGGAAAGTCAATACGATATTTTTACATTGCTTACCAGCTTTTCATGATACACAAACAGAATATGGTCAGGATATTTTTGAAAAATATGGCTTAACTGAAATGGAAGTGACAGACGAAATATTTAGAAGTGAGCATTCTAGAGTGTTTGACCAAGCTGAAAATCGAATGCACACGATTAAAGCCGTGATGGCAGCAACTTTAGGCTAGATTTACTACAAGAAAAATAAATAGGGATAAGATCACGTGTATGCTTTATTAAATAAACGAATATTTATTTTTACAAATTGTGTCACATAATAAAAATAACTTTTTTCAAAATCATGTTAAGAGGATGATATAGAACTTCGGTCAATGACTATCAAAGATGTGTCGTTACTCATCTATATCTTTCCGCTATACATCTCTATATATACATGTGTATTTTAAAAGGCATATACGTTTTCAATCCCTCCTTCTAAAGGAGAAATGAATATGAATGACACAGGAGATAAAAGATTAAGTCGAACATCATTAATCGGTCTTGTTATAGGTTCGATGATTGGTGGCGGTGCTTTCAATATTCAATCTGATATGGGAGGCCACGCTGGAGGATTAGCAATTATAATTGGATGGTTGATTACTGCTATTGGAATGATTTCATTAGCACTTGTCTTTCAAAACTTAACTAATGAACGATCTGATTTAGATGGTGGTATTTATAGTTATGCTCAAGCGGGTTTTGGTGATTTTATAGGGTTTGCAAGTGCTTGGGGATATTGGTTCTCAGCTTTTTTAGGTAATGTCGCATATGCAACGTTATTAATGTCTTCTATAGGGAACTTCTTTCCAATATTTAAAGGGGGCAACACATTTCCTAGTATCATAGTGGCATCAATATTATTGTGGAGTGTGCACTTTTTAATATTAAAAGGAGTTGAGACGGCTGCTTTAATCAATAGTATTGTTACTATTACAAAATTAATTCCTATCTTATTAGTGATTATATGTATGATTGTAGCCTTTAATTTTAATACATTCAGGATAGGTTTCTTTGGAATGGATGGATATGGATCATTATCATTTCATTTCGCTAATACGATGTCACAAGTTAAAAGTACGATGTTAGTGACAGTTTGGGTATTTATTGGTATTGAAGGTGCTGTTGTATTCTCCGGAAGAGCTAAAAATAAAAAAGATGTTGGAACTGCCACTGTTATCGGACTTATTTCAGTATTGCTCATTTACTTCTTGCTGACTGTATTAGCACAAGGTATTGTAATTCAAAATCATATTTCTAAACTTGAGGCACCATCAATGGCACAAATTTTAGCTTATATTGTTGGTGATTGGGGAGCAACATTTGTCAATATTGGTCTTATTATTTCAGTATTAGGTGCATGGCTAGGTTGGACATTACTTGCCGGAGAGTTGCCTTTTATTGTAGCTAAAGATGGTTTGTTTCCTAAGTGGTTTGCAAAAGAAAATAAAAATGGGGCACCTATGAACGCCTTATTCATTACTAATGTATTAGTTCAAATATTCCTTATTAGCATGCTGTTTACCAAAAGTGCCTATCATTTTGCATTTTCTCTCGCGGCAAGTGCTATACTTTATCCATACATGTTCAGTGCGTTTTATCAGGTGAAATATACAATAGAACACAAGTTAACTGCAACGCCTAAACAATGGATTATAGGAATTCTAGCATCTATTTATGCAATTTGGCTGGTTTACGCGTCAGGTATAGATTATTTGTTACTTACCATGTTGCTCTATATTCCGGGGATTATCGTCTATGTAGTTGTTCAAAAAAATAATCAAAAGCGACTTACACAATTTGACTATATTTTCTTCAGTCTTATCGTTATTTTAGCATTGATAGGGTTATTACGATGATGTAATTTATATTTTTAAATGTTATAGATATTGATCAATCATGAGTTATAAAGGGAGTTTAATCGATAAAAATCAAACAAAGAAGAGTATATAAAATATTTGATATTTAAACTATTGGTATAATAAGAACAGTGGTCCATAGTAAATATTGTCTGTAGTATATACAGAATTCTAATAAATTTTAAATCGGAGAAATTATAGCGTCCCCTTTGACCATAGTCTAAGGCAATAAGGAGTTATTTTTATGACTGGAAATCAAATGTTTTGTAGAGAAAATGAACTTGATGAAAGTTTTAAACAATTAGCATCTTATATCAATATTCCTGTAGGCGTATTACTGCCATTTAAAAGTCAATGTTTTGTGAGACATTACAACAAAGGACAAATTGTCTACTATTCGTCTGATGAAACCACGCATATTTACCTACTCTTAAAAGGTAATATTATGAGAGAAAACTTTAATTTGAATGGTGATGTATATCGATATTTGAATAGAGAAAAAGTGCTCTTTCCTTTAAATAACTTATTTCAAGATAAAGTTCCTAATGAAATGTGTACAGCCCTAACAGATTGTGAAATGATTGGAATACCAAGAGATTTAATAGAATATTTATGTAAAAATCACGAAGAGATTTTTGTGAAATTATTCTCCTTATTAAGCGAAACACAATGTCAACATATTGAATACAATATGGCTTTAACGAGTAAATTAGCTAAAGAACGCGTGACTAAGATTTTACGTTACCTATGTCAAACAGTAGGTTATGATCATGATGAGTTTTATGAAATTAAGCATTTTATGACAATACAGTTATTGAGTGATATGGCAGGAATATCTAGAGAAACGACGAGTCATATCATAAATGAACTTAGAGAAGAAAAAATACTCTTTAAAAACAGTAAAAATTGGTTGGTTAGTAAAGACTTATAATGAGTGCGTATCACTCATACATAATTGAAGACAAACGATGGTCGAATAGGTTTCTATGAAATCATTCACTATCGTTTTTTTTATTTCATGATTTATTGCTTTAGAAATATATCATATTTAAAGGTTAGACAATCTATAGTAAATCAACTTGTTTAATATAGAGAATAAAATTTTAGTTCCGCATTGAGAAGTATAGAAATTTATATAATCTATAGTCAAAGTTGCGTTTTTTCTATAAATTGATAAAAAGAATAAGTAAAATAATAGATAATACAGTAGAGGAGTGACACATATGGCTTTAATAACAATGAATTACAATTCACCTACGATAGGAATGCATCAAAATTTAACGATTATTTTACCGGAGGATGTAACATTTTTTGATAGTTCAAGAACAGCGAAACATTTGAAATCAATGTTGTTATTACATGGATTGTCTAGCGATGAAACAACTTACATAAGATATACAAGTATCGAGCGTTATGCAAATGAACATCAACTTGCGATTATAATGCCTAACGTCGATCATAGTGGCTATGCAAATATGGTATATGGACATAGTTACTATGATTACATATTAGAAATTTACGAATACGTACATCAAATTTTACCACTTTCTAGAAAAAGAGAAGATAATTTTATTGCAGGACATTCAATGGGCGGTTATGGAACGATTAAATTTGCGCTAACTCAAAGTGATAAATTTGCTAAAGCTGCACCACTTTCAGCAGTTTTTGAAGCGCAACGGCTCATTGATTTGGATTGGATTGATTTCTCTCCACAAGCTATCACCGGAAGAGATACTCAAATTAAAGGTACAGAACTCGATACGTACTACTTACTTGATCAAGCCATCGATGCTAGTGTAGATATTCCTGAATTGTTTATCATGTGTGGTAAAGAAGACTTTTTATATCATGATAACCTTCAATTTATTGAGACATTAAATAAAAAAGGGGTTTCTTATAAGTTTGAAGATGGTCCAGGAGATCATGATTATGCTTATTGGGATAGAGCTATTAAACGTGCGATTGAGTGGTTTGTCCAGTAATGATACAAAGGGTTAAATTTGGATATTTAGGCGGACATCTTATTAAACGAATATAAAAAATTGTTACTCGTCTTAGTATTTTCACTTTTTGATTTTGTTCGGTGTTACTGTTAATCCAGATGACAGGTAAGACAACTATAGTTATTTATTAAAATCATTATGTTCACATATCATATATTGTTTATTAAAGGTAATAGAGATATGATGAAGATAAATACAAAAGTTTATAAAAGGGGATAAAGTATTAAAAAATGAAAACAGTATCTAAATATTTAGTGTATACCATGATATTATTTACGTTTTTCATAGTTGTTAGTGGGTGTACGATTAATCAATCTTTTGGTAATAAACAAAATACAAATAAAACAATACGTGTGGTTGCTGTAGGTGATAATTTAATTCACCCAGTTGTATATAAAGATGCACAAATTACGGGGAATAGTTTTGATTTTAAACCTATGTATCAACCAGTAAGAAAAGACATTCAAAACGCAGATATTTCTTTTGTTAATCAAGAATCACCATTAGGTGGGGATGATAGGCCTTATTCAGGATTTAAAAACTTTAATACACCGAGTAGTATTGCTCAGGATTTAGTAGATACTGGCTTTAATTTTGTAAACGGTGCAAACAATCATGCCTTAGATCAAGGGGAGCAAGGTGTAAGTAATCATATTCATACTTGGAACAAATTTAAATATCAAGTTTTGTTCACGGGTGTATATGAATCAGAACAAGCACACCGTCAAATTCCTATTAAAACAATTAAAGGCGTGAAAGTTGCTTTATTAAGTTACACATTTGGTACAAACGATCATCAACCAACTCATGATTATACGGTAGATACGTTTGATGAAAATAAAATTAAGCAAGATGTTAAGAAAGCCAAACAACAAAGTGATGTAGTACTTGTTTCAGCACATTGGGGTAATGAAGGTAAGCATCAGCCTAACGCCACTCAAAAAAAATATGCACAAATTTTCGCTGATGCAGGTGTTGATGTAGTTTTAGGTACACATCCTCATGTGATTCAACCAGTAAAATGGGTTGACGGTAGAGAAGGGAATCGTACACTCGTAGCATATTCTTTAGGGAATTTCTTGAACGGTCAGTCAACAGGAAATGAAAGTAATGATTTATTAGGACGAATAGATTTTAAAATTAGTAAGAAAGATAAACAGTTTCAAGTTCAAGATGTGAAGTGGAGAAGTATGGTGAATTATTACGAATTAACTCAACACCAAAACCAGTTCCTTAAGTCGAACTTTAAAGTGATGATGCTAGATGACTATAATGACAAAGATGCGACTCATCACGGTCGCAATCAAATGGATAGTTCTTCGATGAGCCCAGCACACTTACGAGATATCACACGTTCAGTTATTGATAAACAATATTTAGATAATCGGAGTTTATAGAGAATTCAAGTAAGCCTCACATTAAAGAATGTGCAGGCTTATTTGTATATTTGGAATTTTTAACTCGGAACTTAAAACAAATTCTAAAACTATAGCAATGGCTAAAGATATGATTGAGTTCATTAAAAAAGGCGTCTTAAGAATGATTTATTAGAGTCATCAATGTTTGTGATTATTTATACATTTTACTTTTAATCGATATAAAATATAACGTTAAATGAATGTTGTTTCACGGGAAACGTCATTTTTTAAGTTTCAACTTCTATAAAGATATATTTAACACCCGTATAACTAGAGAATCATACGGGTGTTTGAATTGCTTATATTATAGAATTTTAAAAAGATATTAAGATGATTTGTTTTGTGATGCGAATGCTTTAGCTATATTACTTAATTTAGCTGGTGCATCTTCAACAGACATTTTCACTTCTACAAAGTGCATGCGATCACTATTAGATTTAATATTTTCGAAGGTGAGCATGAGTTCTTCTGAAGTATTTACATCATGAACTAAAACATTGTCACCACCAAATACAGAAGGTAATGATTTGTAATCCCACATGCGAATGTCATTGTAAGGTTCTTTCATACCATGAATCATTCTCTCAACTGTATAACCATCGTTATTAATTACAAATATCACAGGGTTTAAATGTTGACGAATCATTGTAGATAATGATTGAACAGTTAATTGTAGTGAGCCATCACCAATTAATAGAATGTTTCGACGATATGGATTTGCAATTTGTGTTCCTAACGTTGCTGGTAGCGTATAGCCGATAGAACCCCATAATGGTTGTCCGATAAAAGTATTATCTTTGTACAAGGCTAAGTCATAAGCACCAAAGAATGATGTGCCTTGTTCAGCGATTAAAATATCATCTTGTTGTAAAAAATCTTGCATCATATTGAAATAAGTCTCTTGAGTTAATGGCTGATTACTAAGTTCATAATTATGTGCTTGTGGTCTCTCATATTGTGGGAAATCATTAGTATTTTTGTAGTGAATATACTTATTTAAACCATTTAATATATTTGGTAATGAAAATGCTTCGATGCATGTATCATTAATTTTAAATTCATTATGATTTAGCATAATCACATCATTAATATCAAATTGATATGAGAAACCAGCTGTTGCAGAATCTGTTAATTTAGCACCAATATTCAAAATAGCATCACTTTGATTGACATAATCTTGAATATCTTGTTCTGCTATTGAACCATCAAAGATACCCATATAATAAGGATTTTCTTCATTAAATGCACCTTTACCTAAAGATAACTGAACAACTGGAATTTGAGTTTGATCAACGAATTGTTCGAGTTCTTTATGCAGATGGAAACTATTTATTTCATGGCCTGTAATAATGACAGGTTGTGTTGCCGATTCAAGCTTGTCTTGAACCATATTGATATAACTTTGAACGTCTTTTTGTGGTTCGACTTCTGCTTTGAATGGCTTTGAAACTTCAATCTCTGTGAGTGCGACATCAATAGGTAAATGAATGTGAACTGGACGACGTTGTTGAATCGCCGCGTTGATTACTCTTGGAATTTCTGTGGTAGCATTATCAGGTGTAATATAAGCTTGCGCTGTTGTAATAGGCTCAAACATTTTTCTATAATCATCAAAAGTTCCTTCGCCAAGGGAATGGTGAACGTATTTGCCTTCTTGTTCTACAGCTCGAGTAGGTGCCCCAGTGATGGCAATAACTGGTACACGCTCAGCATAAGATCCAGCGATTCCGTTGACAGCACTTAATTCACCCACTCCAAATGTTGTTACCATTGCACCGATGCCATTAATACGTGCATATCCGTCAGCGGCATAACTTGCATTAAGTTCATTTGTATTACCAATCCATTTAATATGATTATGTGCAATAATATCATCTAAAAAGGCTAGATTAAAATCTCCTGGGACACCAAAAACTTTGTCAGCACCTGCTGAATAAACCGCGTCCATTAAATATTGTCCTACGCGTTGTTTCATATATAATTCCACCTTTGATTTCTTTTATCTTACAAGTATCATAGTAACGTCAATCTGAAATAAAGTCAACTAAGTTGACCTATTAAAAGTTTGAACAGTTTCTGAAATATATGACTATCAGTCAAAAGTTTATTATAATAACGATATTGAATAAAAAAGGATAGTGTTAAATGTCTAAAAATAAAAATGATTACGAACATATGCTGTTTTACTTCGCGTATAAGACTTTTATTACTACAGCGGATGAAATTATTGAGCAATATGGCATGAGTCGCCAACATCATCGATTCTTATTTTTCATTAATAAATTACCGGGTATAACAATTAAAGAACTTTTGATTACGCTTGAAATATCTAAACAAGGATCGCATGCAACGTTACGTAAATTAAAAGAAGAAGGTTTAATTATTGAACAAACATCTAAGCAGGATAGACGAGTAAAAAAACTTTTTACCACTGAAGCGGGTGATGATTTAATAGGTAAGTTAAACCAAGCACAAGATGAATTAATTCAACAGACACTACAAAAAGTAGGCCATGATTGGTACGCGATGATGGAAGAACTAGCTAATTATCGTGAAGGCTTCAAAACAATTGAACATTTGAAAGAAGATTAATAAAGATGTTGGAACATAAAGGTCTTAGACGAAGAAAAAGACAATTTCTATATTTATTCAATAGAAATTGTTTTTTTATAATTGTATAAAGAAAACCATGCGCTATGCGTATGGTTCAGAAAAGGTTTTACCGTTATCTAAAAAAACATCTCATCATGCTAGAATATATATTGGTCAGCCAACCAAAATATTCAACACGAGGAGATGCTTTTTAATGTCATCTGACACAAACAGTTTAGCACATACAAAATGGAATTGTAAGTATCACATAGTCTTTGCACCAAAATATAGAAGACAAGTGATATATGGAAAAATCAAAAGAGATATTGGAGTTATTTTACGTCAACTATGTGAAAGAAAAGGCGTAGAAATTATAGAAGCAGAAGCATGTAAAGATTATATTCATATGTTAGTTAGTATTCCACCTAAATTAGGAGTATCATCATTTGTTGGATATTTAAAAGGTAAAAGTAGTTTAATGATTTTTGATAGACATGCTAATTTAAAATTTAGATATGGAAATAGAAAGTTTTGGTGTAAAGGATTTTATGTAGATACAGTAGGTAGAAATAAAAAGGTAATTGAAAATTACATTCGTAATCAATTACAAGAAGATATCGTTGCAGATCAAATTTCAATGGAAGAATACCTAGATCCCTTTACAGGAGAAGAAATTAAAAAAAGACGAAAAAAATAGTACCCCTTTAGGGGTGCTGGGAAAGTAGTGCAGTCGGCTGACCTATCAGTGCCCTTTTAGGGCTGGCCAGTAAGAAAGGCTTATAGCCGTAGAACAAACCACCCGTTCATACGGGTGGTTTTGATTACTCAAACTAAATTTAGTTCGTTGAGTTACTATCTCTTGGGTTCTATTGCACAAGCAAAAAATCTAACTAATTATCACTTTTAAATGGTGGTATTCTCTTAATTGACCAACATGTAACGAATGTCGTAGCACTGTGGGAAATCCATAGATCTGAAGAGACCTGAGATTTTTTAAAAGACCGTAAATATATTCAATACTTTTTAAAGTTTGATGTATTGATGTTTGGATGCCTTGTCTCTCTCACTTTAATATGGCGGTAATCTTGCTCAATGAGGATATTAATATTTTAGATATATTACAATAACCAAGTGCGTATCTTAGATATTAGCCAACAGCTACAATAATTACGTCCTTATAAATTGCTTATATCTAAAAAATTCACAGAAATCTTTTCTTTTTTGTTTAAATTACTCTATAAAATTAACTTTGCAACAGAATCTCTTTTTCTTTTGCAACTCAAACCTCTTATTGCTTATCTATGCTTACTTTCATTTCTTTATATGATTCTTAAAAACTCATTTAGCTTCGATTAGAATACCTCTCAAATTGGACAAAACATAAAGTGTTAGGATAAATCTATTTGATAGTATATTAGTTTATTTCAAAAGAACAAATTATATTAAGCTAAGTCATTACAAGGTCTTTCAATTTTTAATGTATGAAAGTATAAGAATCAACCTCGGAAGCAGATATTGTACGTGTTGAAACGATATATGGTGCTATCCAGTTCATTTCAGATATAAATATGCTTCCATCCTTATTAACACGTTCAACATACGCAACGTGACCGTATGGGCCATTGGTCGTTTGCATGATTGAACCTTCTTTTGGTGAATGATCGACTTTAAAACCAGCACTTGATGCTTGTCCTGCCCAGTTTCTTGCGTCACCCCAGAAAGTACTTATTGTATGTCCATCTTGTGCACGTTTATCAAAGACGTACCAAGTACATTGACCTGCAGTATATAAATTATTTTTGTCTGTGAATATGGGTTGATCAACGATTTTTCCATTACCAATAGCTAATGGTTTTCCATCATTTGTCTTAGCTTTATCATTGAATTCAGCAATTTGCAACTCATCATATAACTCATCCATATCAATGGTAGTAATCATTCCATGCTTATCTTTTTGATAAGCATTTTTTTTAGTATCAGATTGATAGTTATCTTTCATATCATCAGACGTTGGTGGTATTACAGGTTGTGGTGTATCAGTTTCATTTAATATGTCACCTTGGTCATTTCTATGATTTTGAGGATCAGGTGTTTCAGATAATTGATTATTACTTTGATGATTTTGAGATAAGTTAGATACTTGATTGTTATAAGGTGATAACTGAACTGAATTATTTTGGGATGGGTAATGATTTGTTTGATTATTTGATGGCTGATATTCTTGTTTCTTCTTATTTAATGATGATTGTGTGTTTCTATTGTCATATGTATAGGAAAACGTACCATCCTTTTTATTTACTTTAAAATCTGCATTGGGATGTTCTTTTCTAGCTTCATCAATATTACTGTAGTTAGCAGCATAAGTATTAGTAGTTAAAGTAAGGCCGCTTAATAATGTTATAGACGATATACTGGTTAATAATATTTTTTTCATGTTAATCAATAATCCTTTACTTTAAATGATTTATTATTAGTATAAACTTCAATAGTAAAAAAATGAATAAAAAGTTAAAAATCAAATAAAAATAATGTGTTGAATAAAACAAATCACTTAAATTTGTTAAAAAGTATATACATATACTAGTAATTTGTATATTATTTACATAAGATACTTTAAATTTAAATTTTACTGTATCTTGTAGAAAATACAATCAAATTTTCAGGAGGTTTCTAATTATGGCAATGATTAAGATGAGTCCAGAGGAAATCAGAGCTAAATCACAATCTTATGGACAAGGTTCTGAACAAATACACCAAATTTTAGCTGATTTAACTCGTGCACAAGGCGAAATCGCAGCAAACTGGGAAGGACAAGCTTTCAGCCGTTTTGAAGAACAATTCCAACAACTTAGTCCTAAAGTTGAAAAATTTGCTCAGTTATTAGAAGAAATCAAACAACAATTAAACAGCACAGCAGATGCTGTTCAAGAACAAGACCAACAATTATCTAATAACTTCGGTTTACAGTAATATTTTGTTGAGGCGGGAAAACCTAACAGTGGATTAACAAACAGTGTTTGTTAAGGATTATCAGTTTATACATTGATATAGAAGGGGTCTCGCCTCTTCGTTTTATTAGTATTGGGTTAGAAAGGGAAAAGAAACATGACAAAGAAAAATTGGATTTATCTTTCCAGCGTAATCTTAATCATTATTGTTGCTATAGTAGGAATGATTGCCTTTGTCCATTTTAAATATGGGAATCAGACTGAAGATAATACACAAAAAGAAGTTAAAAATAGTGAAAATATACATATTGCAATTGTCAACGAAGACCAACCAACTAAGTATAATGGAAAAAAGATTGAATTAGGTGAACCATTTATAAAAAAATTATCAAAAGAAAGTAATTATAAATTTGAAACTGTAACACGTAGTATTGCGGATTCAGGATTGAAAAATGGTAAATATCAAGTCATGATTGTGATTCCTAAAGATTTCACAAAATTAGCTATGCAATTAGACAAAAAGACACCGTCAAAAATGTCTATTCAATATAAAACTGCAGTTGGTCAAAAAGAGAGTATCGCTAAAGAAACTGAAAAAGTTGTAAGTAATGTACTTAATGACTTTAATAAACATTTAATTGAAATCTACTTAACAAGTATTATAGATAATTTGCATAATGCCCAAGAAAATGTAGGCGATATTATGAAGCGTGAACAAGGTGTTAATAACAACTTCGCAAATTATTTATTAAATCCATTAAATGATTTTCCAGAATTATTCACAGATACATTAGTGAATTCTATAACTGCAAATAAAGGTATTACAACGTGGATACAACAATATAATCATTCACTATTAAGCAGTAATTCAAATATATTTAATATTAGTAATGATTTAAGTGCTTCATCTATAGTTCAAGACCAAGATGAGTGGTTTGAAGGAAACTTATCAGCAATGGAACAAATTTTAGAAGATTATCAATCTCAACGAGACAATGTCGATATAGAAGACTATATCAATCATTTGAAACAAGTTGATAATCAACTCGATAAACAAGCAGATGCTAAAGATCAATCTAAAGAAGAATACAAGAAAACATTTAAAGATCGCTTAAGCAAAGTCAAGGATGATGTTAAAAAGCAAGAATCGCCTTTTACTGACGAGATGATTGAAGATTACAGAAAAGAATTGACTAAATCAATGAGGGCACAACTAGACGATAATCAAGATCTTAAAGATGCTTTACAACAAATTAAAGACGACAAACAGAAAATGCAAGATACGATGATTAATCATCTAAGAAATGACATTGAAAAAGACAAAATAGGTCAAGATCAAAACTATATCTTAAATATGTCCGAACAAGACTTGGATAATGCAGGACTATCCTTAAAAGCTACGAGGGAATATAAATCTATACTTAATGATGTTCAACAGTTCAAAGATGAATATAATAAGGCTCATCCACAAGACCTTATTAAGCAACAAGATTATAACGGTGAAATCACGGCAGACGATACATCTAAGTTGATTAACGAAGGTGTGGAATTTGAACGTCATGAAACGATTAAAAGTCGCGATATCAACCAATTAACTATTGCGACCGATCCTAATTTTGACTTTGACGGATATGTATATGTAAATGACAAGAAATATGACATTAAAAATCAGGATATTAAATTAGATACAACGAAGAAATCATACGATGTGGAAATCAAAGGTACAGCTAAATTAAAAAATGATAGTAAATATCAATCTGAATTTTTAAAAGATAAAACAATGAAATTACAAGTGTTATTTGGTCAAGCAGATAAGAAAGATAACGCTAATAACGATACGAATGAAGAACCAGATAGAGTGAATGTTGTAGACTTATCTATTAATCATAACTTAGAAGGTGAATTGATTAGTGGAGACTTAGATCAACAGTTACGTTCATTAGATAAGTTCAAGTCTCATTACGATATCTTTAAAGATTTTAATTTAAATTCAGATAAACCAACGATTGATAATAAAGCCATTGTAGATATGATGGTAAATCAAGTCATTGATGATATGAAAAACTTTAAAAATGATAAGTCACAATTATTAAAACAAATCGATGGATTAGATAATTCTTCAGACAAAATGATTGAAGATGTAATGAACAATCAAGATGATATTAAGAAAAACAAAAAAGATATTTCAAATCTTATTAGTGACCTGAGTCAAGCTGAAAAGACACTTAATGAAGAACCTAAGACACCAAAAATTGATAAAGATAAAGGTGAAGAATTTACAACATTATCTACGAATCTAGACGATCAAGTAAGTAAATTATCAGAGAGAAGTACAAGCTTACTATCTGATGTACAAAATTCTAAATCTAATGCAGATCAAATTAGTGGAGAGTTAAACCAATTAGATGATAATGTTAATAATTTACATGCAAGCGGTAGAGCGCTAGGTACAAGAGCAAATGATTTAAATGAACAAATGTCTAATAATGACAAAAAGAACCAACTATTTGCTAAAGATTTTGAAAAAGTACTTAAAAATTCTAAAGATGGGGATCGTCAAAATGTCGCATTAAAAGACTTTATGAGTAATCCAATTCAAAAGAAAAATTTGGAAAATGTATTAGCAAATAATGGTGATAAAGATACTATGTCTCCTACGATTTTAGTACTGTTGATGTATTTAATCGCAATGATGACAGCTTATGTATTTTACAGTTACGAAAGAGCAAAAGGAAGCCTTAACTTAATTAAAGATGAATTTAGTAAAAATAATAGAATGTGGAATAACGTGATTATTTCCTCAATCATCACATTGACTGGTTTAATAGAGGGTGTTGTCATTGGTCTAATTGCTATGAATCAATATCACATTATGCCAGGTTATAAAGTTAAGTTTATGTTTATGATTATCATGACAATGATGCTATTTGTATTAATCAACACTTACTTATTCAGACAACTTAAATCAATTGGTATGTTTATCATGATGACTACATTAGGTATTTATTTTGTTGCGATGAATTACTTCAATACAAATCATACGTTAAACAAATTCTCACCATTATCCTATGTAGATACTATGATATATAACTTCCTGAATGCAGAACATCCAGTTGGAATGGCATTATTCATAATGTCAGTGATTGTAATTATTGGATTTGTACTTAATATGTTTATCAAGCACTTTAAGAAAGAGAGGCTCATCTAAATGTTAATAGAAGGTTTAATGACTATGACATTATTAACAGCAGATAGTCCCAGAGGAAGTCTCGATATTCAAGTTGATCAAGAGGAAAAGGAAAATGTAAACAAAGATTTAAATCAATATGATACAACTTTATTTGATAAAGACAGTAAAAAGGTAAATGATGCACTGAAAAAGCAACGAGAGAAAAAAGACAATAAAATAAAAAATGGTATGTTTCAGAACCAAGCGAGTAAAAATACTCGCTTGGATGAAACTAAAAAAGTATTGTTTTCCCCAACGAATGCTGAAAAAGCTGTGGAGAGTGATAAAAGTCCCTATATTCAAAATAAACAGGAGAAAAATGTAGTTCCTTATATTTTATTGAGTATAGGGGCTTTTTTAACAGTTGGGTTTGTCATAATTTCTATTAGAAGAGGGAGAAGGCAAAAATGAAACAACATAAAAAAGTGACATTCGATTTTACGAATTATAACTACGGAACTTATGATTTGGCAGTACCAATACACATGTCAATGAAAGCATTGTTACCATTAGTATTGGAAAGTTTAGATATACATTTGAGTGACATAAGCAACCAAATTAAAGTAATAACGAAAAATCAACTTTTAGTTGAAAATGATAGGTTGATAGATTATCAAATTACCGACGGAGACATATTAAAATTACTATAGGGTGGATAAAAATAAATGGCTAATAAAAAGACAAGTGAGTTAAAGGATTTAGAACCACTAGATCGTCAAACTAATGATGAAAAGCATGAAAGAAGAGACATGAGAGAAATACCTAAGACATCCATTAAGAAAGAACAAAGTCATCTAATGTATTTGTTAGAGCAACATACATCATACTTCCTTGATGCAGAGTTAACAGAACTACGTGATAACTATCAAGTGCATTACCATATTACAGAACATAATATTCCTTTTGAAAAAATTAAAAGTTTTTCCAAAAATGAAAAGCTGAGATATTTATTAAATATTGGAAAATTAGAAGAACTTAGAGCAACACGTTATACCTTTAATTTATCTCCAGACGAACTTTACTTTACAAAAGATGGACTTCCACTCATGAAGACAAGAGGATTAAAGAATATTGTAGAACCATTACCGTTGTCTGAAGATGATTTTCTTTTACGATACAAGTCATTAATTATTACAGCTTTTAATCAAAAAGTGAATTTCGATGCGCTTGTTGAAGGAAATTTAGAACTACATAAAGGAACACCTTTTGAAAATAAAATTATACAATCTAAGAACTTGTCTGAACTTAAGCAATTTTTAACAGAACAATATAATAAGCAACAGTCAGATTATACACAGAACTTTTCATATGTCCGAAAACGAAAATACAATACTTTTAAATGGTTAGGAATAGCAATGAGTATTATTGGCGTGTTATTAATTGCTTGTTTAGCTTATTTGTATTTCTTTGTTATGAATAATGAAGAACAAGTTGAAAAAGGATATCAATCTTATGTCAAAGCAGATTATACACAAGTACTTAATGACTACAAAGATTTAGATGGTAAAAATCTTGATAAAGAGGCACTCTATATCTATGCGAAAAGTTATATTGAAACAAACAAGCAGGGATTAGAAAAAGATAAAAAAGAGAACTTGCTTAATAGCGTTACACCAGATGCCAATAAAGATTACTTATTATATTGGATGCAATTGGGGCAAGGACATTTAGATGAAGCTTTAAATATTGCTACTTATCTAGATGATAACGATATTACAAAATTAGCTTTAATAAATAAATTAAATGAAATTAAAAATAATTCAGATTTATCTAATGATAAACGTTCTGAACAAACGAAAAAATATAACGACAAATTACAAGACATCTTAGATAAAGAAAAAGAAGTTAAAGATGAAGAAGCTAAAGAAAAAGAAGAAAAAGCTGAAGAAAAAGACAAAAAAGTAAAACAGCAAGAAGAGAATGAGAAGAAACAAAAAGAACAGGCAGCAAAAGATAAAAAGAAACGTCAAGAAGCAGAACGTAAAAAATAGTATAGGACTGAGTAACTAACTATGCATAGATTAATTATTGAATACCAGAATCAATTGAAAATGTTAAATTTAAGAAATCAAAAGACATATACCATTAGTGGAGATAAGTCAGCTGACATTACATTAGACAATTTTAATGATGTGATTCATTTAGAACAGAATGAACAAGGTACATGGCAAGCTAATCATTCTTCTATATTTAAAGGGCAAGAAAGAAAGACGAATGATGGTAATGTGTCGTTATACCTATTTGATACTTCAAACATAGCATCCTTTGCTTACCCAAATACACGAGACGTGATAACCATAGGTCCTAATGATTATGATGATATTAAAATTGCTGAACTTTCGAATGTCATTATGATTAAAAATTATGCTGAAATTGGACAGACTGGATATGTTCAGTTTGTACATAATGATGATTCAAAATTATACATCAATTATGAACTTAGTAATGACAAATGGAGCAGAGCGTACATCGGGGATCATGTCTTTATCAATGGGATTTGGTTTGAAGTGCAGTCCGACGGTTTGAAAATGATGAGTCACGAAACGATGATTTCAGATTTAATCAGACTCAATCAAGATACACCAGATGCACAATCAGATGATTATAACGACTACCATCGTTCACCAAGAATCATTCATCGTGAACCTACTGAGACAATTAAAATTGAAAAACCGCCACAACCAATTCAAAAGAATAATACTGCGATATGGCGTTCCATCGTTCCGCCACTCGTAATGATTGCATTGACCGTAGTCATCTTTTTAGTCAGACCAATTGGTGTTTATATTATTATGATGATTGGTATGAGCATCGTAACGGTTATCTTTGGTATTACAACTTACTTCTCTGAGAAAAAGAAATATAAAGAAGAGGTCGAAAAGCGGGAGAAGGATTATAAAAAGTATCTTAGTGATAAGTCATCGGATATCAATAAAGCGATAAAAGACCAACGATTTAGTTTGAACTTCCATTATCCAACATTATCTGAAATTAAAGATATTGTTGAAAATAAGGCACCTAGAATTTATGAGAAAACATCACACCATCATGATTTTCTACATTATAAATTAGGTATCGCTAATATTGAAAAATCTTTTAAAGTCGATTATCAAGAAGATGAATTTGTTCAAAGAAGAGATGAATTATTTGACGATGCGAAAGAACTTTATGAATTTTATCAAGAAGTTGAAAAAGCGCCATTAATTAATGATTTAACACATGGTCCAATTGCTTATATTGGTGCCAGACATTTGATTATTGAAGAGTTAGAGAAGATGACACTTCAACTTGCCACTTTCCACAGTTATCATGATGTGGAAATGCTATATGTGATTAGAGAAGATGAACGTGACACCTTTAACTGGGCGCGTTGGTTACCTCATATAACATTGAGTGCTTTAAACATAAGAGGGTTCGTCTATAATCAACGTACACGTGATCAAATTTTGACCTCTGTATACAGTATGATTAAAGAGCGTATTCAAACGGTAAGAGAAAAAAGTAAAAGTAATGAAAAAATCGTATTCACACCACATTTAGTATTTGTGATTACTGATATGTCACTTATTATCGATCACGTTATTTTAGAATATGTGAATCAAGATTTATCAGAATATGGTATTTCGTTAGTATTTGTGGAAGACGTTATTGAAAGTTTGCCAGAACACGTGGAAACAATAATAGATATTAAATCTAGAACTGAAGGCGAACTTATTATGAAAGAAGAAGAATTAGTGCAATTGAAATTTACGCCGGAAAATATTGATGGTATTGATAAAGAATATATTGCACGTCGAATTGCTAATCTTAATCATATTGAACATATGAAGAACGCAATTCCTGATAGTATTACATTTTTACAAATGTATGATGTTAATGAAGTTAATGAATTAGATGTTGCTAATCGTTGGCAGCAAAATGAAACATATAAAACAATGGCAGTACCTTTAGGTGTAAGAGGTAAAGACGATGTATTATCACTTAACTTACATGAAAAAGCACATGGACCACATGGTTTAATTGCAGGTACAACAGGTTCTGGTAAATCAGAAATTATACAATCTTATATCTTGTCTCTTGCAGTGAACTTCCATCCACATGAAGTCGCATTTCTATTAATTGACTATAAAGGTGGGGGTATGGCGAATCTGTTCAAAGACCTAAAACATCTAGTAGGAACTATTACGAACTTAGACGGTGATGAAGCTATGCGAGCTTTAACATCTATAAAAGCAGAATTGCGTAAACGTCAAAGATTATTTGGAGAACATGATGTTAACCACATCAATCAGTATCACAAGTTATTTAAAGAAGGTATAGCAACTGAACCTATGCCACATTTATATATTATTTCCGATGAGTTTGCTGAATTGAAATCAGAACAACCTGATTTTATGAAAGAACTCGTTTCAACAGCACGTATTGGTCGTTCTTTAGGTATTCATTTGATCTTAGCGACACAAAAACCATCTGGTGTGGTTGATGACCAAATATGGTCTAACTCTAAATTCAAACTTGCTTTGAAAGTACAAGATAGACAGGACAGTAACGAAATTTTAAAAACACCTGACGCAGCTGATATCACATTACCAGGACGTGCGTACTTACAAGTCGGTAATAATGAAATTTATGAATTATTCCAGTCTGCTTGGAGTGGTGCGACGTACGATATCGAAGGTGAATCATTAGATAATGAAGATAAAACAATCTATATGATTAATGATTATGGTCAATTACAACCTATCAACAAAGACTTAAGTGGATTAGACGATGAAGAACCAACTGAAACTCAAACAGAACTCGAAGCAGTGATTGATCATATTGAGGATATTACAGAGCGTTTAAATATACCGGATATTAAACGACCTTGGTTACCACCATTACCTGAGATGGTATATCAATCAGAATTAATTGAAACAGATTTCAACAAATTATGGACAGATCAACCTAAAGAAGTCGAATTAACTTTAGGGTTGAAAGATGTGCCAGAAGATCAATATCAAGGACCGATGACATTGAAGATAAAACAAGCAGGTCATATTGCATTAATTGGTAGCCCTGGATATGGACGTACGAACTTCCTGCACAATGTTATCTTTGATGTGGCACGTCACTATCGACCAGATCAAGCACATATGTATTTATTCGATTTTGGTACAAACGGTTTAATGCCTGTCAGTGATGTTCCACACGTCGCAGATTATTTCACAGTGGATCAAGAGGATAAAATTGCTAAAGCCATTAAACAAATCCATCAGATTATCGCAGAACGTAAAAAGTTATTAAGTCAAGAACGTGTGATTAACATTGATCAATATAATAAAGAAACAGGAAAAAGAGTGCCCAACGTCTTTATCATCATTGATAACTATGACACAGTGAAAGAATCACCTTTCGTCGAAGACTATGAAGAAATGATGGCTAAAGTGACAAGAGAAGGTTTAGCATTAGGTGTTTACATTATCTTGACTGGTTCTAGATCAAGCGCCGTTAAATCATCTATATTTACTAATATTAAGACGCGTATTGCACTATACTTATTTGAAAATAATGAACTAACAAACATCATTGGCTCATATAAAAAAGGTGTTAAAGATATTAAAGGACGTGCAGCCATCAACGATGACAACTTCACACAATTCCAAATTGCACAACCATTTGAAGTAAAAGAAGGGCAAACCTACAATAGTTGCATCAAAGATGAAATCGCACAAATGAACGAACACTACGTGGGCGAATATCCTGCACACATTCCGATGATGCCAGAAAAAGTACTTCGAGAAGAGCTAGAAGCTAAATACGACTTTGAAAAAATCATTTTAGAAGATCATAAACTACCAGTAGGATTAGACTTTGAAGACGTCGAATTGGTTAGTTTAGATGTTACAAAGCCTAGTATTATTACTGCTGTAAAACCGAACGAACATGAATATTTAAGTCGAATTATTATGAATCAATTAGAAGTATACAGCAAAAACAATATGGTTATATTAGTTGATGTGGATGAAAATATGAATTCGTATTCGGAAAGTGTTTCATCATATCATTCTTCACCTTCTGAATTAAATATGATTCGTACTGGTTTTAAACAAGAAATTGCTTCTAGAAAAGAAGGAAAACGATCTTGTAAAGAACGTAAAATTGTATTCATTAACAACATAAAAAGATTTAACCAAATTACAGGAATGAATGAAGATGAAGTGAGGATGTTATTTAATGAAGGTCCAAAATATAATGTGATTGTAATAGCTAGTGGATTGTATTCAGACACAATAGGCGCATTTGATCGAGAAAGTAAAATGTTGACACGTACAGTCAATCAATCAATTATTGGACATAAAATTTCTGAGCAAGAATTCATTAAAGTGAAAGATCAATTTGGTGAACCAGAATTAAAACCTCAAGAAATGTATATCGTGGATAACCAAGAATATAAAAAATTAAAAGTAATAGAGGATGTTTAAAGATGATAAAGTTAAATCAGTCTTCAGTAACTGCTGATATTAAAAATATACGCAACAATAGTCAAGGGATAATGAGTGAAAATGGGGAAGTAAACTTATCAAAGACCAATTTAGTAACATTTACGGAATATGTTGATATGTACGAAAGCTATAATAAAGCTATTTCCAATTATGAATCTATAGTTTCACAAGATGTGGAAGCAATGCAAACAACTGTTAATGAAATAGTGGCGAATGATAGTGATATCGCTAATCAAATTGGGCAAAATAATTAATATATGAAAAGCATATATTTTTATCATGGAGGGTATAAATGAGTAATAAATTTGCAATAAGACAACAAATTTCTCAGAAAAAAAGTGAAAAAATTGAAAAAAACACTGAATTAACAGGATTAAATGGTGATTTGGAAAGATTAGAAAATGCATTAAAAGATGTTAAATCAGCAAAAGATGATTTTAATCAAGCTAAAAGTTCTTATGATAAAACTAAAATAACAGATTCTGATTGGAAAGGAGAAACTAGAAATAAAAGTAATAAAAAGAAGCAGGAAATAAATTCAGAATTGAAAAATGTTAACCAAGATTTTGAAAACGCAGAAAATGATTTAGAGGATGACATTTCGAAAAAAAATAAAGAAATAAAAGGAGTTGAAAATCAAATTAGCAAATTATCTCATGATATAAAGGTACTGGAAGCTAAATTATAATGGAGGGATAACAATGGGAACAAAAGTTGATATGACTGAAGTTCATAATATGAAAAAGGCAGTCGAAAGTTCTCTTAAATCAGTTGATTCTAATGTTGACCAATTAAGTTCAAGTATGTCCAAATTGATTAATACAGATGGATTTGAAGGGAAAGCTGCTTCAAGTGTTAAGAATTATACAAATACCTTTCATATAAAATCAATTAATAAAATCAAAAAAATAAATAGAGATTTTAAGTCTGATTTAGACAAGTCCATTAATAAATTTGAGTCAGAAGTAGATAATAATCAAGCAGCGATTTTAGACGAAAGTAAAATTAAAGAATATAAAAAGGAAATAGTTGATGCATTAAGAGATGCATTTAAGTCTAGTGATGATGCAAATAATGCGATAAATGATGTGTCAGATTTATCAACAGCAAAAAAAATAAAATATGATAATCTGTCTAATAAGATGGCTGATTTTAATAAACATATAGATAAAACTTTAGAAAAACTTACTTCGTTCGATGCTAATAATTCTATTGATGGTGACAGAACTGATAATTTAATTACAGAATTAAGTGGGCTTAGTTCTTACGTTAAGGGCTTATCTTCTAATAGAGCAAGAATCAGTTCAACAACTAAAAAGATAGAAAAAGCAATCGCCAGACATCAAACAAGTCAAGAATTAATAAAATGGCAAAAGTATCTAGAAAAAACAAGTGACACAATTTATAAGAAACCTTTTAATAAAAATGCTTATGATGCTATGGTTCAAGCTGGCAGGGAATATTACGCTTTAAAGGCAATTGGTAATGGTAGTGCAATGAAAGGTTTTAAAAAATATAACAATACCAGAGACATAAACAAATTAATAAATAATATGGATAAAAAACAATTGAGAAAAATGGCAATGGTATTTAATACAAATAGAGATAATATTAAATTAAAAAATGCAATAAAAAATACTGGTGAATTTGTTAAAAATAATCCATTTAAAAAAGGTAATTTAGTTAATTGGATGTCTAAAGTACAGGAATATGATAATAAAACTGCTGAAATATTGAAAAAAGACTTGAAGAATAAAAATTTTCAATATAAGTTTGGTGACGCTAAAAAGTTCTTTGATGCAAAAGAAATGAAAAAGGCGGCATCAACTGAATTTAAAAATACTTTTTCTAATCAAAGTTTTAGAGAAACATTTTTGAAGAAAGAAAATTTAAAATCAAAATCCGCAATTCAAAAAAACATAAAAAAATATTGGAATGAAGATATAAAAGGTGTAGCCAAAGATTTTAAAAACAAAAATATTTTAGGGAAGTTAGGAAAATTGACAAAAATGGGGGGGAAAGCATTAAAACCATTAGCTGCTATTACCGCTATAACAGATAATATGAGTAAAGATTCACTGCAAGAAAAATTAGTAGGTGCAGGAGTGGACTTATCAATCTTAGGTGGAAGTGCAGCAGCAGGTGCAGCAGTAGGAACTGCTATACCAATCCCTGTAGTAGGGACATTAGCAGGAGCTGGAGTTGGTATTTTAGCAGGTATGTTAGGAGATATTAAAGTTGAAGATAAGGCAGTTAAAGATATAGCAAAAGATAAAATTAATAATTCAATAGATAATAGTAAAAAAATTGCTAAAAATTCATGGAATACTGTAACTAAAGGTGTAAGTTCAGTATTTAGTTGATAAAAGGAAGGTGTACATTATGGAGGAAAATCTACAAAAAAAATCAATAGAATCAATTCAACATTCACATTTAATAGGATTATCATTAGTGAATTTCATTATTTTTGGATTTTACTATTTTATATATTCAGGTCCAGGTATAAGAGGTAATATGCCATTATATATGAAAATATATTTAATAGTATCATTATTATTATGGCTGACTCTTTATTTACAAGAACGCGAGTATATTTTTAAGAACTATAATCGAAAAAATTATAAGTTCAGAGTTGCAATATATATGAGCATCAATTTACTTTCAGGATACAACATTCCATTTTTAATTAGTTCTGCTTATGCTTTTTATTTTGCAGATTCTAGAGACGATACTTTTACATATTGGTTGTTAATTTGTGGGCTCATAATAGTCTCTGCTATAGGTCTATTCTTATTTTGTCTAGGTGAATTTGAGATGTTCGGTATCCAAAACGGTAGTTTTATTAGAATGATTGGTATTTTAATTGTTTTATTATCGTTTGGACTATTGTTGTATGTATCATTAATTCTTCCTGTTTATTCTGAAGAAAATAGAACGATTTGGATGGGAATGATAATGTTATTTTGTAGCCATTTGCTTATTGGACGAACATATTTTTACTTAGGTCTGTTAAATTATGACATTAGTGAAGATGGGGTGAAATTATAATGGAATTAGGTATGCTTATCATGCCATATTGTGTAAAAATAACATTTGAAATTGATAAAGAAGAAAATTGGTTAGAAAGTTTAGATACGGTAAATGAATTTTTTATTGATAAAGATATATACCCAACAGGACCTATAATATTTCAAAGAAAGCTTATTGGGATTAATGAATATCAATATACTGTTTTTATTTCTTTAAATGATGAATTACAACATATCCCTGAATTAAACATAGAATATATTGATATGTTAGAAGTTGGCCCTACTTTATCAGAAAAATGTTTTAATGAAGATGAGTTTGAACAAGTATATAAAGAAATAAACTTAGCAGCTGAAAATAATGATTTATCAGTCATTGATCAACCTTATTATCATGTTATGGTAGATTACTTTGGAGGGACTGTATTTGAGATATATGCTCAATTAGAAATAGGTGATGATAATGAATGAAAATAGTTATTCTTATATAATGTTAAAAAATTTAGCATATAAAACCTATTTTGATATAAGCAAAGAAGATTTTGAAAGAGTATTTAAAGATTTTCAAAAATGTTGTGAACATAAAAATGTTTTAATTGTAGGAGATATTAATTTTGCTGTAACGCAAATAGATTTAGAAAAAAGAATGAATTTGGATGTTTTTGCATCAGTTGATAGGGCTTTTTCACCTAGTAATGAACTTAAGTATAGGACTTACTTTTGTTTGAATATGTTATTACAAGGAAGAATTAAAACAAATAATTTTATAGAAGAAGAAATTGAACTTTTAGAAGAAATGAACAATTTTGCCAAACGTGAAAATTTAACTTTTATATCACCTTATTACCATACATTTAAATATGATAGAAAAGGTGAAAAAGGTTGGTGTGAAATCAAAGCGAAGGTATATGAGAATGATTAAGGATGTGTAAATATTGGTTTATTTTGTACTGATTGGAGTATTTATTATATTTTATTTAGCGCTATTTGATAGTCTTCTGAAATCTGAAAATCTTTCAATTTTATCTATTATTTTAGATTTTATTATTATAGTAATGTTGATTGTTTTTCATTTTATTGGAAATAAACTTACAGGAAATGATTTAAGTAATTATATAGCATTTACTTTAATTGGTTCATTTGTGTATATATATTTTGCAATCAAAAATTTTTGGACAAAACCCAAAGTTTTGAACTATCTAATTAGTAAACAGGAAAATGCAAATCAAGATGATATAGAATATCAAGAGTTAGATTTACAAGTCTCAAAAATTAAATCTGTTTACTATTTTTTAATTGCTATAGCACTTTTAATACTTACAAAAATACATATTGTTAGTGATATTAAAGCAGACAGTTTGTCAATGAACCCTGTATTTATTTTTGTTGGAATGATTATTATAGTTATCTGGCTAATAATGGACTTGTATAGAAAGAAAAAATATGGCATTTTTTTATTTAAATCATTAATTCCTATTGTAGTGACTGTATGGATTATAATATCGTCTGTATTATTGTATTAATTCTATAATTATTTTAAACTGTTACAGAGAGGAGATTTAAAATGGAGAAAACTGGAAAACCTTTAAAAGTATGGACTTGGATTTTTATTGTATTAACTATAGTAACGCCTTTATTCGCGATTGGAAGTATCATTTGTAGTATTAAGTATAAAAAATATGATGAAGTTAAAGGCGCTAAATTACTACAAATTTCAATAATTGTAGCAGTTATTATTTTTGTTCTAAATTTATTAACTTTATTTGGATTAAGATAAGTCTTGTAACAATAAAAAATAACACATAAAGATGGAGTAGATGGATGTAGAAGTATTCATTTACTCCATTTTTATATTTTCAACCCTCCTTTAGTGAAAACAGGCATGCATGAAGGTATGCAAAATATGGCAAGTCGTATGACGCCTAAAATGACAGCAATGAAAGATAGTGTTCTCAACCAGTCTAAGAACTTTACACAGAACAATCGAGTCGGCCAAATGTTGAGTAATATGAGAGGCCAAGCGTCTAATACGGTACAATAAGGTAAGCAATGGATAGGCCATCAAGCTCAACAAGTGAAACAAGCGACGAATCATATATTAGAAAAGGAAATACCATTTACACAACCTAGAGTTGCAGTTGCAGGCGTAGGTAGTGTTCAAGTGGGTAAAGGTGCTGCACTTAAAGAAGTGAGCCAAAGTATTCAACGTACATTCACCCCCAATCATCAAGTCACACACCAAAAGATAGTATGGTAAAGAGTGAAGGTAAACATGTAAGTAGAAGTCAAAGTCATGGTTCCAATTCTGTTCATTATCATGAAGACCCTAACCTTACAAAGGTTGAATATGATGCCCATTATGAACGTCGATTTATGAAGCCTAAGAAATTGAAGGCCAACATCGAATATACAACACCGCATGGACATGTGTATCGCACGGATCACAAAGGTCGCATTAAAGAAGTATATGCGGATGACCTATCACTTCTAGATGGCGGACGTAATTCATATGCGCAACGAACAGTTGGGAGAGAAGACCGATTACCAGATGATGACGGCGGTCATTTAATTGCGCGCGCATTCGGAGGTTCTAAAGATATAGACAATCTCGTACCCCAAAGTAAATACATCAATCGCTCATTTAAAGAGAACGGTCAATGGTATAAGATGGAGAAAGAATGGCAAAAAGCAATTAAAAAGGGAAGAGAAGTAAAAAATATTAAAATTGAAGTCCAATATAGGGGGGACAGTTAAAGGCCAACTCAGTTTAAAGTAAAATATGAAATAAATAATAGGAAACTTGAGAGACATATAAAAAATATATAGAGGTGAAACAATGGAATTTGAAGAAAAATTAAACGAAATGTATCAACAAATCGCAAGTAAAATTAATGAAATGATTCCTGTGGAATGGGAACGAGTATATACAATGGCATATATAGATGATCAGGGTGGCGAAGTTTTTTTTAATTTCATCCACCCCGACAGTAACGACATACATTACTATACTAGTATTCCAGATGATTATAATGTTTCTGAAAGAATATTTGATGAATTATTAGACGAACTTTACGAAAATTTTGATAGACTCCGAGAGCTATTTATAGAAAATAATCAAGAGCCATGGACATCGTGTGAATTTGATTTTACCAATGAAGGTAAATTAAATGTGTCCTTTGATTATATTGATTGGAAAAATTCAGAATTTGGACAGTTAGCTAGAGAACGTTATTATGAATACAAAAAATTCGGTATGATTCCTAAATATGAAGACGAAAGAGAAGAAATTAAAGAAATAGAACAGTTCATTAAAGAACAAGAAAAAGAGTAAAATGAAGTGAAGAATGACTAAGCAATGTAAAAGTTGCTTAGTTTTCTTTTGATTACAACGAATAGTAAATTTTAATTTTACTACTAAATACATATAAAATATTTTAGAGAGAAAGCCAACATCGAATATACAACACCGCATGGACATGTATATCGCACGGATCACAAAGGCCGAATTAAGAAGTATATGCAGATGACCTATCACTTCTAGATGGCGGACGTAATTCATATGCGCAACGAACAGTAGGAAGAGAAGATCGTTTGCCAGATGATGGCGGCGGTCATATAATTGCGCGCGCATTCGGAGGTTCTAAAGATATAGACAATCTCGTCCCACAAAGTAAATACATCAACCGCTCATTTAAAGAGAACGGTCAATGGTATAAGATGGAGAAAGAATGGAGAGAGACATTAGATAAAGGAGGTACAATTAAAAGTATTAAAATTAAAATATTATATCGACAAGATAGTACTAGACCTTCTGTGTTCAAGGTAACTTATCAAAAAAAGGTATATTAAATAAAATGTATGTAGAAAATGTATAGGAGTAATTTTATGAATGATAAATTTGAAAAGAAAGTAAAAAGCATTTATCGAGAAATAATTGACCAATTAAATACTATGATCCCTGATGAATGGTCAACTGTTTATGTGAACGCCGAAATTTATAACGATGGAGGAACTGTGTACTTTTTCTATCAAAGTAACAAAACCAACGAAATATATTATTCATTAGAGATACCTGATTTATATTATATTTCAGAGGAAACTTTTGATGAGTTAGACTTTAAGCTTTATGAAACATTCAAAAAACTATGCCTATTGTTTGATAATGAAAGTCAAAATAAATGGACTACTTGTGAACTTGTTATTACTAGTGAAGGTAAATTAAAATCTGAATTTGGTTATACGAATTGGAAGAAAACGGAATTTGGACCAGGTGATAGATTGAATTATTTTAAATATAAATACTTAGGAGAATTACCAAGCAATGAATATGAAATTCAAAAGCTTTATGAAATGAAAGAATATATTGATAATCTTTAAAAAGTAATTTTTATAATAAAGTGACAGGCTAAGGTATACGCGATAAAATGCTATTTTAAAAATATATTTGAGAAAGAAGAAGTAATCTAAAGTTTCACAATTTTTAAAGTGTAAGAAAAGCAATTTAAGTGTGTTAAAACTAATTCAATAGGTAGAAATCAATTATCAAAATAAATTAGTTCTGAAAAATCAAACATGGCAAACAGTATTTAAGATCAAAATCAATTCATTAATTGGAGGAATAGCAATGATTTTTGAAGAACAAGTAAGTAAGTTTTATAATGAAATTGCTAATGAAGTCAGTGGTATGATACCAGATAGTTGGCAAAATATTTATTTTAAAATATATATAAATGATGAAGGAAGTGAAGCTTTTTTCTTTTTCACTAAGAGTAATGATAATAAAATATATTACAGTGGTGATATTCCTGAATTATATAACGTTTCATCAGACATATATATAGATTTATTAATAGAAGTCCAAGAAAAATTCAGAAAATTAAGAGCTATTTTTAAAAAAGAAAATCAAGAACCATGGACATCATGTGAATTTGATTTTAATAATGAAGGTAAATTAAACGTATCATTTGGTTATATCGATTGGAAAAAATCTGAATTTGGACATTTAGCTAGAGTATTTTATCATCAATATAAAAAATCTGGGATTTTACCAGAAAAAGAATATGCGATAAATAAAGTAAAAAAAGTAGAACAGTTCATTAAAGAACAAGAAGATAAGTAAAATGAAGTGAAGGGTGACAAAGAAATATGAAAAACATATTGAAACTCTTTAGAAGTAATAAAAAAGGATTTGAAGAAAAATTAAATGAAATGTATCAAGAAATAGCGAATAAAATCAGTGATATGATTCCTGTGGAGTGGGATGAGATATATACAAAGGCATATATAAAAGAAGAAAGCAAAGAAGTTTTTTTCTACTATACTCTACCTGGGAGTGAAGAATTACATTATTATACTGCTATTCCTAAAGAACATAATGTTTCAAAAAAAATATTTAAAGAATTATTGGATGACCTTTACGAAAACTTTGAAAGACTCAAGAAGTTATTTATAGAAAATAATCAAGAGCCATGGACATCGTGTGAATTTGATTTTAATAATGAAGGTAAATTAAACGTGGCCTTTGCTTATATCGATTGGAAAAATTCAGAATTCGGTCCTATGGCTAGAAAAAATTATTACAAATACAAAAAATTCGGTATTTTACCAGAAAAAGAATATGCGATAAATAAAGTGAAAAAGGTAGAACAATTCATTAAAGAACAAGAAGAAAAATAAAATGAAGTTAAGAACGACTAAGCAATGTAAAAGTTGCTTAGTTTTCTTTTGATTACAACGAATAGTAAATTTTAATTTTACTACTAAATACATATAAAATATTTTAGAGAGAAAGCCAACATCGAATATACAACACCACATGGACATGTGTATCGCATGGATTACAAAGGTCGCATTAAAGAAGTATATGCGGATGACCTATCGCTTCTAGATGGTGGACGTAATTCATATGCGCAACGAACAGTTGGAAGAGAAGATCGTTTGCCAGATGATGACGGCGGTCATTTAATTGCGCGCGCATTCGGAGGTTCTATATACTTTAACAGGCGGTTGCTATAAAGAAGTGTATTATGGGGAAGAGGAATATAAAAAAGGGAGATTGTATTTTCTCTTTCTTGCTTTATTATTAAAATATCATAATAGGTTATTATCATTTATTTTGGGAGGCATTGAAGAAAAGTTTATAAAACCAAAACAATATCGTAATTCTATAAACTGTTAGCCTTGTTAAATTAACCTCTTTCGCAATTTTACTAATTGCTTGTCCTTCTTCTAACATTTCTACAACACGATGATAAATAATACGTTTTTGAGGATCTTTACAATTCGACGAATAAAGTAATGAACGGCCTTTATATAGCCCTTTGTCTTTCGCGACTTTAATACATTGTGCTTGTCTACGTTTACTTCATTTCGTTCTTGTTCTGAAACCATTGCTCATATATGAATGAATAGATTTTTCATAAATTTATCTAATAATGAATTGCCAATCTCATCATTCATCATAGGTATGCTAGTAATCATTAATTAAACTTATTTGTCTTTTAAATAATTAACTGTCTTGATCACTTCATCGTAATTAAGGCCTAAACGATCAAATGACTACTCTACTACCTCATCTTCCACTCTCACAAAACTAAGAAATTATTGAAATAACAATCTATTTTTAATAGGTTCCCCAGACTGTTTTTCTGTAAATGTTTTTCGCACCAAACGTTTTCAAATTATCCAGTTGTCTTTTTAAATTTTGATCCATGGATAATACCCTCGCATAGCCAACATTTATTTTCATACCATAATTAATATACACCCAAATCATACGTTTGAGTCATTATAAATTCAACTACAATATCAGTAAGATTAGGGTTTACTTAAATCAGTCACTTAACATATCTTTATATTCTTCTTCTGTATAAAATTTGATAGCTAATTGTTCTAAGCCTTTTAACTGAAAAAATTCATTATATAATCCGTTTATTTTGATTTTATTTCCTTTCAGTTTATATGCTAAAATTCTATATTCTTTTTGATTGGCATATTTATTAGATTTACAAAAACTAACTTTAACAATATCTTCAAATGTCAGTTCTTCCTTATTTTCTATTTTATAAAATAGTGGATGTTTCTCATTGAAGTATTCAACAATATCCCCTTTAAAAAATATATCATTTTCTGAAAAGTATTTAAGTAACCTATTTTTAAAGTGCTCAAAATCAATAGTTATATAAATATTTCTATTATCAAGTATACCATTTATTTCATTTATGAATTTCTGCGACAGCCTATAAATACCATCATCCATCTTCACTAAATCGCTCTCTCTTATTATAGAAAAGCAACAAATTTTAAAATCTTTATTTATATTCGGAGTATTTTTGAATATGACTTCTTTTAGATTTACCTTATTAACTTGGGTATATGGATCATCTAAACGTTGGAAATACATTTCTATTGAATCTTCTGAACTATTTATATCCCCCATTTATCAGAAATAACTCCTTCAAGTTCATCTCCTATATCTTCATGTTCAATTTTTTGAAAAGTTTTAAGACTATTAAAATATAAATAATCATTTTCAAAATCTTTGCTATATTTAGGTGATATAAATTTTAAAACACCTATAATTCTGTTCTCACCTTCTATTATATTCAAATTGAAATCACATCCATTATGTTTATTTGTCTTTCTTACGTTAGATTGTATAGTTTTGCATTCCTATCCACTATGATGTTATAATATATTTAACAAGAATATCTGCATTTGATGCACCAAACCCCTCACTACTGAGAATAGTGAGGGGTTTTTGGTGTGGCTTAGTCGCCTATTTTACTTATCATCACGTTTGCGAAGCCAATACGCAAAGAATGTGACAATGCAACCACTTGCTACCGTGGTCATGATGTGAACAAGAATATCTGTCATTTTCTGCACCTCCTCTCTGCGTCTAAATATGACGCCTGAGAGATAGGCGACTCTAGTATTATACCATCTGTAAATATACTAGCATATCTACTTCCGATAAGTTATTTTATGTAATGATAGTGAGGTTTATTTCTTTGATATTCAGAGACAAAAGAGATACTTTATAAGTATTCAAATCTCTGAGTTACTATTTTTCTTAATATTAAGCACCGTTAATAAAAACTCTATTTCCCTTTGACTTTATTTATAGCTCGAGCTGACACTCGAGTGAAACCCCAAATAGCCTTCATAATTTCCAAAATAGGTTCTACACACAATATTATATGACTATAGTTTTTCATTTCTAGTTAAGAAAGGTTTTAATTAGTTTGAATTTTAAAGTATTCCTAATTATCATTTTTCATGATTTTCTTATTTGTTATGAACTCGGTTTTATGTATAGAGCTCTCAAAGAACATGCTGAACAATCATCACATTTTTTTATATTAAAATCACATTTAAAGCCATTTCTACCATTTCGATATACATATCATTAAAATCTATTCTTTTATTATTAAGATATATATTAGTTAAGATCACAATTGGATTTCGTTCCAAAAATTTCATTAACATACCGCGAAATATTATTTTGAGCAGTTCTAACATAACTTCCCATTGATAGCGTAAGCTTTTAAGTTGAGGCTTGTTATAATTTTTATACGTAAGCCCTCTGTTAATTTAATTTGGTGGTATTTATTAAATTATATGAAGGTGTCTTATTTTTTAAGTATTTAAAAGCGAAATTGCATGTTAATACGTAGTATTTATGTCGAGACTCCTAAGCAAGTAGTGCTAATTGTTGAAAGAGATTGAGATGGCACACTAGAAAAGTGGGTTATTCAATATGAAATATTGCATAAATAGAGAATGGCAGTAAGATAACTTTCAATTGAAAATATCTTATTGCTTTTTTAAGGATTTGTATCTTAAACTCTTTGTTATTGTTTAAAAAAATTTTTTTAGTGAAAATATTTAGTAATATCAATATTTTAAAAATATTGATATGATAAAAAACATTCCACAACTTAATAGAAAATATTGATTTTTTGTACAAATAAGTTAGTATAATTTTTATATTAATAATTCATAAGGAGAATTGATATGAAAGTCAAAAGTATTTCACGGTTCTTTTCAATGAAGAAAGTGACGCTAAGTTTCGTTACCGTATTTATTGGAGTAGGGACAATAGGTTCATTTAATCAGTATGCTGATGCAAGTACGAAAACGCAACAAACACATGTAACTAAGACATCTCCAACTCAAAAGACGACGTCCAATTTTAAACGTTCAATTAAAGATACGGTTGTTAAATCTAGAGCTACATCAACAAAAAGAGCTATATCACCCAAAACGTCATCAACTAAAAAAACTACAACAGCCAAAAAATCTACAACATTAAATAAAACGCGTACAACAACCAAGACACAGCCTGCCCTTCGTAAGAGTTCAACAACTTCAACACGTTCAAAAACAATGCCTACTTCTGTGAAACGCACAACTTCTCATAAAGCAACTACTGTGTCGCCAACTTCTAAAGCTAAAATATCAACAAAAACACAACAATCAACTAAAAGTTATACAACTTCTGTTAAGAAAAACACTACACAACTAAGTAAAACAAAATCACCGTCAGTATCAACAAAGTCTAAAACAGTTCAATCCTCTATGACAAAGGCACAACCTACTTTAACGACTCAAGTTAGTACAACTACTAAAGCAAAGCAACTTTCAACGTCATCTACTTCTAAAATCATTAGTAGTAAAGAATTAGTGGGAGTGGCACCTGCTGAACGTAAAACAGATAAATATCAATCGATGACACAGTTAGAAAAAGAAACAACTGAAGGTGTAGATTGGAGAAAAGATACAAAAAACACAGGGAATCAAGTACTCATTGTGGCTCCACATGGTGGAAGTATTGAACAAGGTACAACAGAATTAACTAAAGCATTAGCGGATAAAGGTAATTATGATTATTATTCATTTGAAGGCATTCGACCTAAAAATAACTCTGAATTACATGTTACGTCTACACATTATGATGATCCGACATTAAATCAAATGATTAAAAACCGTACTGCAACTGTTTCAATTCATGGCGCATCAGGTACTGAGGAGATAATCTATCTTGGCGGGCCCCGTTCAGATTTGAGAAATGCTATAGAGAAGCAACTTGTTGGACGTGGATTTACTGTTAAAGTTCCACCAGAGTATCTAGGCGGTCAAAATAATAAAAACTTCATTAATAGAGAAGACAATAACACTGGCGTTCAGTTAGAATTAACGACTGCTTTAAGAAAAGCATTCTTTAAAAATGGAGATACTAGTACAAAAAATCGTTCGAACAAAGAAAATTGGACACCCACAATGCAAGAGTTCGTTAATGCTTTATATGAAGCTATCAATCAAACCTATCATTAAGTTAAGGTGGCAGAGATGAGATGACAAAGAACTGAGTATATATATTATAAGCTGTAAAATTTTAATAATAACAAATTCAACGGTTATGTCTGAGAATATTTTAAGGACATAACCGTTTTATTTAAAAGCTTTGATAATTGCGATTCATAATCGAAACTTAGTCATTATCTATCTTTAATTTTATAACTCTTGATTTGTAGGACGTATGACTATTTCATTTAAAGATGTATCTTCTTCCGAATTAATTGCATAAGCAATAGCATTTGCTACCCTTTCTGGTGGGACAGCCAAAGCTTCGTAACCTTTACGCACATGTTCAGCAACGTCTTCATCATTAACTGAATCAGGTAAGTTCGTATCAATGATACCAGGTGAAATAACAGTTACTCTAACATTAGATTGTGCCTGTACTTCTTCTTGACGCAGTGTTTCACTTAAGAAACGGACTGCCATTTTAGTTGAGCCATAGATTGCTGAACCAGGTGAAGTTTTATGACCTGCGACAGATGAAATGTTAATAAAGTGTCCAGATTGTTGTTCTCTCATTGTAGGTAACGCTGCGTTGATGCCGTATAAAACCCCTTTAATATTAAGATCAATCATATGATCCCAATCTTCAACACGTCCATTACCAATAGGTGAAAGTGCCATAACGCCTGCATTATTCATCCAAACATCAATACGACCATATTGTTGTAAAGTGAATTGGGCTAAAGCTTTAAGATCATCATGTGAAGTCGCATCTGTTACTTTGTAAGTGGCTTCTCCCTCGATATGATTGACAATGCTTTTTAATTTTTCTTCACGACGTGCAGCTAAAACAACTTTATGACCATCTTGTGCAAGACGTTGTGCAGTAGCTTCTCCAATACCACTAGATGCACCAGTTATTACAATAACTTTACTATTATTCATCAATTTCAACTCCTTATAATTGATAATCTATAGTATCCTCCCTTAGACTAGGTCTAAGTCAAAACAGATGCTTTGAAGAGAGGAGACAAAAATTGCGAATTACAGATGTTGCTAACCTTTATCATGTCAGTACGCATGCGATTCGTTTTTATGAAAAGAAAGGACTCATTAACATACCAAGGGATGCACGTGGTCACCGCCAATTTGGTAATGATACTTTAAAAAAATTAGAAGTTATTGTTCATTACAGAAAGGTAAATATGCCTATTGAGGATATTAAGAAAATTTTAACTCATGCACATGACCATGACTTATCAAGTCAGTTATTAAATAAGCTCAAAGTCAATATAGAAAATGATATAACAAAACTAAGACAAAATCTTAAATATGTGAGGAATAAAATAGAAATTCATGAAGCATTGAGAAATAAATGTAATCGTAAATCGTAACTTAAGTTGTAAAATAAATCTATTTAGTTTCAAAATTAATAATGAATTTTAGAAAATAAGGAAAAAATTACGTTAATTTGAAATTCAAGTTTTTAAAAACAACTATAAAACGTGTATAATAGTAACTAACTATTGAACAATTTGTTTGTTCAAGAACCGCATCTTTGAAAGGAGTGTTATTAAGATGAAAAAATTAGCAGTTATTTTAGTATTAGCTGGTGCAGCGTTCTATGGTTTCAAAAAATACCAAAATCATGTAAACCAAGCTCCAAACATTGAATATTAAGATTCACTAATGATAATTATATGAAGACACGACTAGGTCGATTGCGATCATGTCGTGTCTTTTTTAATTTTAAAATTCAAAATTATTTTAATTATATATAAAGTAGATAAAATTCCAAATATTAAGTATAATATCTTTCGCGAGTTCTACATATTAAAGATGAAATAATTTAATGTATTTGGGAAGTGAGATATTAAATGAAGATTAACATATTTGGATATAATATCTTCGCCAAGGGCGGAACATCAAGAAGTAATATTAACTTAGTGAAAAGCTTATTAGAAATTGGACATGAGGTACACTACTTTAATTATAAGAACTATAATAAAAGTGATATCACAAAACTAATTATTTACGAAGGTTTGAGCACAAAGCATCTTCATATTCATCAATTTAATAGTGGAAAAGAACTTGCTCATGGAGACCTACTTATAATTACTAGAGAAACCTTTTTTAATCATGCATATTTAGTTAAAAAATTAAATAGCAAGATTAAGATTGTTGGTGAAATACATGGTCCATTGGAATATATTAATGAGAATATAGATTTAGCATTAGACTGTATTGATTGTGTTCGAGTGAGTACAGCTAGAATCAAAAATGAGTTTATAGCTAAATATGACTATCATCGGGTTTTTAATCAATACGTAAATGCACAACATATCGATTTAAAATCAGAGCCAATAAATACTAAACGAAATTTTTTAATTAAAGCACGTTTTGAGGACGAAGTTAAAGATATTTCATATATTATTAAATTGTTTAATTACATCATTAAAAACCAAATTGTTGACGATGCTCAACTTTATTTAATAGGATATGGTCCTTCAGAAATGCTTTACAAAAATTTGATAAATTACTATCATCTTAATGATTATATTCATATTAATGAAAAAGAACCACAGAGTTATATTTATATATCTAGTTCACCATATGAAACGCTCGGCTATTCTATATTAGAAACAATTGCACAGGGGAATAAAGCTCTAGTTTACTATGGTGATGATAACGTGTTAAAGGATATCTATGAACCATATGAAGCGATACGTTTTTTAACCAAAGATATGATTAAAGATAGTAAAATAATTAAAGACTTTCTAGACTATAAATATAGTCACTGTGATCGACAAAAAGATTTTCGACAGTTGGAAAGTACGTTTAAATGCATTAACTATGGACAGGAATTTTTAAATCACGTTGAAACTTTTTCTTCATCTCAACATGTAAAAGTGAAGAAAATTCATCAACATCTCGGTAGTGAAAAACAAATAGATATAGCAAGTCGTTTAAAAGAAAGTCGTTGGATGAATTTAATTAGAAAAAATAAATATTTATTTAATAAATGTAAAACGTACTATGAAAAAAGAAAGCATATGAGCTATATCAAAAATTTAAATCAAATACCTGTAGACGCAGACTCAATATTTATAGAGTCTTTCCATGGTAAGAATTTCAGTGGAGATCCTAAATATATTGCTCTCGCTATTAAGAGACAGTATGCTCATAAAAAAATATATGTGAGTTCAACCAATTCACTTGTTGATATGGAAATCAAACGTTACGGTTTTACACCCGTTAGATTTGGAAGCGAGAAGTATATTAAAACGTTTAGAAAGTGTAAGTATGTTTTTATCAATGGTAACTCATGGGATAAAGTGTACAAGTCTTCAGATCAGATATTTATTCAAACGTGGCACGGTTTTCCATTAAAGAAAATGGTTAATGATTTAAATGAACAGCATGAAAGACAACAACAACTAGATGCATTCATACCACGCATGAAAAAATGGGATTACATTTTGACATCATCAGATATTAATACGACGTTGTTAGAATCAGCCTTTATGCTAAATAAAAATCCAAATCTTAAAGTTCTAGAATACGGTGCACCTAAGAATGAATATTTAATAAATAATAATAATTTACAAGAGCGCCAGCAGTTACAGCTTAAATATATGTATAAGATAGATGATGATAAAAAATATATATTATATTGTCCCACATGGAGAGGAAATCAAAGAAAAGAAGTCACTCAGATTAATTTAAAAGATTTACTTAAATATTTACCAGAAAATTACGAGATTATTGTGAAACTCCATCCTAATGAAAGTCATTTAAGAACCAGATATAATCAAATAGACAATCGAATTCACTGTTATTTCAATGAACTTGTTGATATTCAAGAACTGTATATTCTGAGTGGATGTATGATTACAGATTACTCGTCGACCATTTTTGACTATATACATTTAAACAAGCCAGTGTTTATTCTTCAAGAAGACGAGCAACAATATAAACAAAGTGTTGGTTTTTATTTTGATTTGTTTGAAGTGGGTGATTTTCTTAAAGCCTCTTTAAATGAACGCATGTTAGCTAAACAAATTTGTAGCACTGATTATATAAATTATTCAAAAGTGGTTCATCGTTTGATGAAACAAGATAGTTCGAAAAGCAGTGAAAAGTTAATGACCAAAATTCTTGGGGAACCAGAATATCCACGTTCATCAAACTGCAAACAACAGATTTCTTAAAGAAAGTTGTTATTTACTGGGAAATAATATAAGTATGGGTACTTTGAGACAAGAATCATGTGAATCTTGTCTCAGTTTCATATTTTTGGGTAAACATTTAACATATAGCAATGATAACCAATACAAATTTAATAAGTATACAATCTAACTATTTTTCTAGAACATTCAAACACATTCTAGGGGGGAGTATATGTCTAAATTTTTACTAACGGGTGCATCAGGTTATATTGGTAGCCATCTCAAGAATAAATTAAAAAAAGATCATGAAGTGATAGCTATATCTAGAAATACTCATAATAAAACGGATGAAGAAAATGTCACGTGGAAGTCAGCAGACTTATTTGATTTGGACGAAATTACAAAAGTAATGAAAGATGTAGATACAGCGATTTATTTAGTACACTCTATGATGCCATCAGCAAAATTAACGCAGGCTAGCTTTGAAGATATGGATGCATTGTTAGCGGATAATTTTGCGCGTGCGGCTCAAAAGCAGGGTGTTAAGCATATTGTCTACATGAGTGGTTTAATACCAGAAAATGATGAGCTATCTGCGCATTTAAGAAGTCGACTTGAATGTGAAAAAATTCTTGGTGATTACGGTATACCAGTTAGCACATTACGTGCAGGTTTAATTATTGGTGCAAAAGGAAGTTCTTATCCAATTCTTAAAAGACTAGTTGAGAGATTGCCAGCAATGGTTTTGCCTAGTTGGGCTTACAATAAAATTGCACCTGTTGCCATTGACGATGTGATAGATGGTTTAGCAGCATTGGTGAATCGAACACCCAAAGATAACGAAGCAATTGATATCACAGGTCCTGAAGTGATGAATTATAAAACGCTGATACAGCGTACAGCTAACGTACTTGATAAGCGACTACCTATGCTTGATTTACCTATTATACCCATTATCGTAAGTCGTTATTGGGTACAACTGATATCAAATGTACCGAAAGAAATGGTATATCCATTAATGAATAGTTTGATTCACGATATGGTACCACATCGAAAACGCGTTGTGTCTAACTTGTCCGTAGGAAATATCACCTTTGAAGATAGTGTGAAAAGAGCACTAAGAGAAGAACAAAAGACTTCTAAGAAAAAGTCGGATTCGAAAAATTCTCAATCATTTGGGCGTATGCATCAAGAAATTAAAGATGTACGAGCCATTACACGGTTTAAAATTCCGGAAGGTTATTCGATTAAAGATGTGACTAAAGAATATGCAAAATTCATCAATAATATCACACTACATCTCGTTAAAGGTACGATAAATGAACGAGAATTTAATATGAATTTGCCCTTCATTAATAAATTTATTTTAAAAATGGAACGTGATGAAGCTGACTCTACAGAAGATATGGTGGTATATAATATTGTGGGTGGCGATTTAGCACATTCAAATAATGGTGGAAATGCACGCTTTGAATTCCGAAGAATAAGAAACACCGATGAGGGTATTATTGCTTTACAAGAATATGAACCTACATTACCTTGGGTAGTATATAAACTAACTCAAGCTAAAGCACACAAGACTGTTATGAATATTTTTAAGAATAAGATGGCACGTTTAGCACAGCAAAAAAATGTGAAAGTTGAAAAGAATATGTCTAATCGTGTAACTATTGGAGTAACAGTAGCATCAACGTTCGTTATTGGAAGTGCAGTAGGGTTCCAACTTTTTAAAAAGTATCAAATCAAAAAGAGCACAATGTCGAATGCAGAATTATAAGCGATTTATATTTAATAGTTATTACATCTTATGTGTATAAAATATATTATTTACTTGATAAAGGGACAGTGGTCATAACGACGACTGTCCCTTTCTTATTATATTAAATTTAAACTTTATAACTAATTTTGATTTGATGTTACATTGTTTCCGAAAAAGTCAAATATGTTTTTAGCGCTTTGGGTATTTTCCATATTCCCTTTGAATTTATTAGAACCTGGCCCATATGCATATGTGTTAACATCTACACCTGTATGGCCATTGGTTGTCCAACCTGTGTGTGAAGCATCGTTAATTGGTTTTTGAATTGCATTTTGTAATTTTGTTGTTTGTTCTACAACTTTTTCGTCTTTATCATCTTTACCTTCTTTTTGTAGTTTGTGAAGGTCGTCTGCTGCTTTTTTGACTTTATCGAGTTGTTTGTTTGGAAAATCAATGCCGTATCCATCTTTAATTACTTTTTCAGGATCTTTTCCATCAGCAATTTGTTTTGTCATATACATTCCAGAATGTTTCATCTTGTGAATAGCCTCTGGATTCCATTTATAATCTTTACCTTTTGCGGTTGATAGACCACCAGTTGAGTGGTCTGCAGTTGCTACAACAAGTGTATCTTTATGTGTCTTTGCATAATTAATAGCATTATCAAAAGCTGTTTCGAAACCAGACATTTCAGACATCACACCAGTGATATCATTAGGGTGGGCAGCTTTATCAATTGAGGCACCCTCAACCATTAAAAAGAATCCCTTATTATTTTTACTTAATTTATTTAGTGCACTGTTTTGCATGTCTACTAGCAACGGATTAGATTGAGGTGCATCTATTTGTAATGGCATATCTTTTTCTGAGAAAGTACCTAAGACTTGCTTACTTTGTGATTGATTTAATTCATCTTTATTAGAAACGATATCATAACCGTCTTTTTTGAATTTTTTCGCTAAATTTTTATTTTCTTTACCGAAGTATTTTGCTCCGCCACCTAACATCACATCGACTTTATGTTTGCCATTTATTTTATCATTATAAAATTGCTGTGCAATTTCATCTTTTTTATCGCGTGAATCTATATGAGCAGCATATACAGCAGGTGTTGCATCAGTAAGTTCAGCAGTAGTTACTAAACCAGTTGATTTTCCTTGTTCTTTAGCTTGTTCTAGCACAGATTTAATTGGTTTTTTATTTGTATCAACACTAATTGCACCGTTATATGTTTTGTGACCGGTACTAAAAGCTGTTCCTCCAGCAGCAGAGTCTGTAACATTTTCTTTAGGATCATTAGAATAAGTACGATTTGTTCCTTTTAGATATTTATCAAAAGCGGTTGGAGTCATTTTCTTAGCACCAGGCTTATTTTTATAATAGCGATATGCAGTGTTAAAAGAAGGTCCCATACCATCGCCAACCATGAAGATGACATTTTTTGGATTTTTTGTGTTGCCGAAAGCAATGGCTTCGTTTTGTGTTTGCTTAGTTTGAGCACCTTGTTCTGAGCTACCAGAAGCATAGGATACGTTCACTGTACTTAAAACGGATGCTGCTACGATTGATGAAGCAAGCGTCGTCTTGCCCATTTTATTCATAAATTTCATAAATAAATTGCCTCCCAATATGTATGATAATTTAAGTATAAAAGACAAACTTTGACTGAGAGTTAGTTTTTAGTAAATATAATGTAAAGTAATATTATTTTTACATATTATAAAATTTTATTACTTAAATAAAATGTATGGCTCTATATTCGATGCCCCTTTATATCTCTCAAAGTGATAATATTGTTAAAATAATAGCATCATGTCAATGTATTTCTTAGTAATAAACATGTAAAATAATCTATAATAGGTATCATAATTATTGGGAGTTAGAGACCCTAGGAGAAGGTGAGACAATGATATTTGTAATGTTATCTCCAATATTAATTATTTTGTTTATTGTACTAAGCGTATTAGAAGAAAAACGTAGAAAGAAAAATTCAAAAGAACAAAATTCGAATCATGTAGAACAGCAACAAGCTGATTATATCGACAAAGAACAACAGCAAAATAAAAATTCAGATGATGATAAATAAGAGTGAAAAGATAGTGAAAGGTGAACATATATGAAGATTTTCATTGTAGAAGACGATTTCGTGATTGCTGAAAGTTTAGCTAATGAGCTATCTAAATGGAATTATGAGGTTCATGTGATTGATAATTTTGAAAAGATAATGGAAGATTTTCGCAGAGTAGAACCACAACTCGTATTATTAGATATCAATCTACCAACCCTTAATGGCTTCCATTGGTGCCAAGAAATACGAAAAGTATCTCGTGTGCCTATTATGTTTATTAGTTCAAGAACAGATAATATGGATCAAATTCTGGCTATCCAAATGGGTGGCGATGATTTTATCGAGAAACCATTTAACTTGTCTTTAACAGTAGCTAAAATTCAGGCACTATTGCGTCGCACTTATGATTTATCTATAGCTCGTGATGAAATAGCTGTTAAAGGTTGTAAACTAATTGTTGATGAGGCGAAGCTTAGCAAGGATAATGAACATGTTCAACTTTCCTTAACAGAGCTACAGATATTAAAATTGTTATTTCAAAATGAAAATAAATATGTAAGTCGTACAGCTTTAATTGAGAAATGTTGGGAGTCTGAGAATTTTATTGATGACAATACGCTAGCAGTAAATATGACGAGATTACGAAAAAAATTACTTTCTATCGGTGTCGATAATTTAATTGAGACAAAGAAAAATGTAGGATACAGGGTTTGAGACATATGAAGTTTGCATATATTCAATCGATTCGTAATGAGATTTCAATTATTTTAATAATTCTATTATTTTTTGCACTTATATTTTATGTATTTTCTTTACCTTTTGATGCATACGTACTAGCAATCAGTATCATATTACTATTGATGTGTGTACGTTGGTGGATAAAGTATTTAAGTTTTAAAAAGAACGAACATCTTAAAGATAAAGTGGCATATTTAGAATATGAGTTAGCACATGTTAAGAATCAGCAAATTGAATATCGTAATGATGTTGAAAGTTATTTTTTAACATGGGTACATCAAATTAAAACACCTATCACTGCCTCACAATTACTTTTGGAGAGAAACGAGGAGAATGTAGTTAATCGTGTTAGACAAGAAATTGTGCACATTGATAATTATACAAGCCTCGCATTAAGTTATTTAAAATTATTAAATGAAGAGTCAGATATGACAATTACCAAAGTGACAGTTGATGATTTGATTCGGCCGTTGATTTTAAAATATAGAATTCAGTTTATTGAACAAAAGACGCAAATCCATTATGAAAAAAGTGAGGACATCATTTTAACCGATACACAATGGGCTTCTATAATGATAGAGCAACTTTTAAATAATGCTTTAAAATATGCTAAAGGTAAAGATATATGGATAGATTTTGATGTTGCCAATCAAACTCTACAGATTAAAGATAATGGTATTGGGATTAGTAAAGCAGATATTCCTAAAATTTTTGATAAAGGATACTCAGGATTTAACGGTAGATTGAATGAACAATCAACCGGTATAGGTTTATTTATAGTGCAACACATTGCAAATCATTTAAATATACAAGTAACTGTACAATCAGAGTTGAATCAGGGGACAGTATTTTTTATACATTTTACTAAAGAAAAATAATAAACTTTCAAAATTGTAAGTTTGCCAATGATATTTGTAAGATATTATGAATGTTATTGGCATTCTTTTTATTTTATGATGTAGTAGAAAGGGAGAAAGGAGTTTGCATAGTGTTATTAGAGGTTAAAAATGTAAAAAAAGTCTATGGCAGAGGTATGAACACGACAACGGCTTTAAATCAAATGAACCTTGAAATTGATGAAAATGAATTTGTAGCAATCATGGGCGAGTCAGGTTCAGGTAAATCTACATTACTCAATTTAATTGCTACTTTTGATCGTACAACTGAAGGATTAATAAAGTTAGACGGGTTGCCGCTTAATCAATTGAAGCATAAAGACATTGCACGCTTTCGCAGAGAAATGATGGGATTTGTGTTTCAAGATTTTAATGTGTTGAATACGATGTCGAACAAAGATAATATTTTGATGCCTCTTGTACTTGCAAATGAACGTCCGAAAATAATGCAAAAACGCTTAACGGAAATAAGTGAACAATTAGGAATTGAAGACTTGCTTGAAAAATATCCGTCTGAAATATCTGGGGGACAAAGACAACGGATAGCTATAGCCCGTGCGTTGATAGCACGACCTAAATTATTATTAGCTGATGAACCCACTGGTGCACTTGATTCAAAAACCTCTAAAAACCTTATGTGTTTATTTCGAAAAATTAATCAAAAGCATCAAACTATATTAATGGTGACACATTCAAATATTGACGCGTCATATGCGAACCGTGTCATCTTTATCAAAGATGGTCGTTTATATCATGAGATTTATCGTGGTGAAGAATCGCAAACAGATTATCAAAAGCGTATTGCCGATAATTTGGCCATATTGAATGGAGTAGGTGACTAATATGACTTTCAAGATTTTGTGGAAAATGATTAAACAAAATTTTGTTAATCAACGTCATATCATTGTTCCGTTTATTAGCGTAATAAGTATTTTATTCGGTATTGAATACATATTGTTATCGTTAACCACTAACATGTATTTTAATGAGCATCATCCTGAATTAAAAATATCTGCGATGATTGGAATAGTGTTTATGACGATGTTATTATTCATATTTTTAATTTATTCAAATCACTTTGTTATGAATCGTAGGAAAAAGGAATTTGCCTTAAATATGGTTCTTGGCATGGAGAAAAAACATCTAAGACTCATCATCTTGATTGAACTTCTCATTCAATTTATTATATCTGCAATATTGAGCATTGTTGGAGGTTACTTATTTGGTGAGCTCTTTTTTATGTTATTTAATAAACTAGTTAATACGCATCAACCTCAGTTGTCAGATTATCCATTTGATGTTTTGTCAATGAAAATCACATTAACCATGCTATTCAGTTTGATGATCATATTGTTTGTTATTAACAATTTTAAAATATCATTTAAAAACTCCTTACAGTTACTGCTTAAAAATAAAAGTAAGACACATGAAAAGTCCCGTGTACTGTTAATAATATTTTTAATTTTAGGATTAATTTTTATAGGAATGGGCTATTATTTAGCTATAAAACCTAACACGGCTATCGGTTCCTTGGGGATTATATTTTTTGCGATTTTGTCAACGCTTATCGGTACCTATTTGCTTTTTGTTAGCTTAGGGTCAATAGTTTTAGAAATGTTACAAAAATTAGATCATTATTATTATAAACCCAATCATTTTTTCTTTATTGCAGGACTTAAATCACGCGTAAAATCTAGTGCGATTGGTTTAGCTACGATTTCATTTATGTGTACATTTCTGATTGTTACGTTAAGTATGACAGTCTCAACTTATAGAAATATGGATCACAGGTTTGAATTTGCATTTAAAAATGATTACGCAGGTTATTATATTGGTGATTTTCATAAAAATAGCAAAATTCAACGTAAGATAGAAAATTTAAAAAAAGATATTCGCCAAGAAGTTCCAACTGGTCAATTTAAAATTTATGCACGAGGTATGGTGGGAGCTGAATTGCAGGGAGGCTTAAAACATAAAAAGCTAAAAAGACAAAATGTATCGAGTGGTTTATTTAATTTTGGAAATAAGCGAAAATTCAACTCCTTTATTTCTATATATAATAAAAGTGATTACAATAAAAACAATAAAAAAATAAAATTAAATGATGATGAAATTGCAATTAGTACAAGTGTGTCATTATTTAAAAAAATGAAAACGCTCAATATATTCGGGAAAACATACAGAGTTAAATATATTGAGTCTACAAATATGGATAACTTACTCTATGCAGATGGTATAACTTTAATTGTGAATCAACAACAACTGATGGATCGTATTGTTAATGAATATCGTAATCATAATGATGAAAATTTAATCATCACTCCTAATCAAGTACAAACTGCCGTTGAATTTAATGTATTAAAAGAAAAGGATAAGTTGAATCATCGCATTAAGAAAATAGGGGTTCAACATGATATTGAATTTCAAGTGAAAAAACAAAATCTATTGATGTGGAAACAAGTCAACTCAAGTTTAGTTTTTGTTGGAAGTGTTGTATCTCTAGTTTTATTGATAGGTATATTTCTTATGATGTATTATAAACAAGTTTCAGAAGGGCATGAAGATAGAGATGCATATATAACGATGAAACAACTTGGATTAGATGAAAATTTAATCAAAAAAACAATTAATAAACAAGTAATATGGGTATTTCTCATTCCTGTAATTGTTGCAATTATACATACGTTAGCTGCTTTTCGCATCATATACTCTGTATTAGGAATCGTTGGTCAGTATGACTTGGGACTGTATGCTACAAGTTACGTCGGTGTGATAGTTGTATTTATTATTTTTTATTCAACCATGTACTGGATTACTTCTAGAATTTATTATACGATGATAAACGGTAAGCATTAATATTTATATATTTTAAGAAATATAAATTACAATATATCTAATTTAATGCATATATTTTTAAAAAATAGGGAATTAAATGAATAGGTGAAAAGGAGGAACAAGAATGATACAACGTAAAGGTGAATTAATACTTTCATGGATTGGCAATGGATTACATCTGTTGTATGTATTTTTAATAGGCATATTTTTCATAATGACACAAACAAGTGATTTTAAAAATGGAATGATTCAAGGATTTATAGAAGAAAATCCAGGGGAATATGATTTAGCATACCAAACCTATAATATTATGTTAGGTTTAGGTGTCGTTTTCATTATTATACTTCTCATTTTATTAATTGTATCAATAGTTGCCGCTATTTTAATTGGTAAAAATGCAAAAGTATCAGGAATATTACTCGTTATTACAGGAATCATTGGTCTCTTTTTAAGTTTTATGGCTGGTGTCTTATGGTTAATAGCAGGTATCATGCTTTTAGTACGTAAACCACAAACACAAAATGACCAAATCAATTCTCAATACAGTAATGACATACATTCACATGTTGTGCCAGAAGAAAAGAAACGTGAACAACAACAATATAATATGAATGAACCACATATTGGTCAACCATCAACATCTCATCATGATCACGCATTGAATGATCAAAATAAACGAGAAAACCATAATCATGATAATCAACCATACAAATAGTACAAACGATTTAAAGGTTGAATACCTATATCAAATGTTTTGATGTTTGAAATTTTTATTATAAATAAATGAATTGAAAAATGCTTGTTACTGACTGTTTCGAATCATAGTCAGTTGTACGGGAGCGAGACGACGAATCTGAAAAGAATCGGTCTCGCTTTTTTAGTATAAAAATTTAATTATTATTTTAAAATGATGAAGTGATTTCTATAGTTAAATTTAGTGCAAGGATACTTTAAAAAATATATTGGAAAAATGCCGCTATTAAAAAATGTTCTAAAGTGTACAATTCATTTTAAAAACAAAAAAGAAGTTTTAAAATTTATATTTCTGTCTATATATGAGTTGTGCACGAAATGACAAACCCAATTCACATATGAAACATTTATCACTTTACAATAATATGTTGTTAAGTTGATGTAGATACATTCATTGTTTTACGTATAAGTCACTATCGTTGTTTTTTAGGATCTATTTTAATTATATCCAATCGACAAAAGTGGAAAGGAGTAACATATTAAATGAATTGGATATCGATTATTTTATTTATTATGGTCGTAGGTGGCATTTCTTTTTATGCCTATTTGCAATCAAGAAAAATTAAAACGAATAGTTCAGATGGTTATTTTATGGGAGGAAATAGCCTTACTGGATTTACAGTTGCTTCAACAATTATCATGACCAATTTGTCGACAGAACAAATTGTTGGGCAAAATGGTTAAAGCTATGCACAAGGAATGGAAGTAATGGCTTGGGAAGTTACGGCTGCCGTAGCAGTTGTATTGTTGGCATGGGTCTTTCTTCCTAAATATTTAAAATAGGGTGTTAATACAATTTCTGAGTTTTTGGAATTACGTTATGATACATTTACTAAACGTTTTGTCTCCATTTTATTTATCTTCACCTATGTCGTATCTTTCTTGCCTGTAGTATTGTACTCTGGTTCACTAGTGTTCAATAAAATGTTTAAAGTTGATAAATATTTAGGTGTAAGTAGTTCAACAGCTGTCATCATTATTTCATCTATTATTGGTATAATTGGTATTATTTACTTATTTGTAGGTGGTTTATCGTTAAGTGCTTTTAGTGATTCAATTTATGGCATGGCTTTAATCATAGGTGGACTTGCGATTACAATATTAGGTCTAGGTCAATTAGGAGATGGCAACTTCCTACATGGCTTCGACAAAATCGTGCAAGACACACCTGAGAAATTGAATGGTTTTGGTAAGGTGGACTCGGATGTTGTGCCTTGGCCAACCCTATTCTTTGGTATGTTCTTTAACAATTTATTCTTCTGGTGCGCAAACCAGATGATAGTTCAAAAAGCACTCGCAGCTAAAAATTTAAAAGAATCTCAAAAAGGTGCAATATATTTAAGCTTATTTAAAGTGTTCGGACCATTATTTACAGTCTTACCAGGTGTAGTAGCATTTAACTATTTTAATGGTAGTCTTGATAAATCAGATAACGCTTACCCTGCACTTGTAACTTCAATATTACCAGAATGGGCATTCGGCTTATTTGGTGCGGTTATTTTTGGTGCAATATTAAGCTCATTTGTTGGCTCATTGAATAGTACAACTACACTATTAACACTCGATTTCTATAAACCTATTTTTGGAAAAAATAAATCAGATAAACATATTGCTCGAGTAGGCCATATTGCTACTGTAGTCATTGGAGTTATTGTTGTAGCACTTGCACCAGTCATCTCATTATTCCCTAGTGGTCTTTATGCATTAGTTCAACAGTTTAATGGTGTGTATAGTATGCCTGTGCTAGCTTTGATTTTAGTCGCTTTCTTTTCTAAACGCACATCTAAATTGGGCGCTAAAGTGACACTCTTCACACATATAATTTTATATGCCATCATCAGCTTTGTATTTACAGAAATTAATTATCTATACACATTTAGTGTATTATTCTTTGTAGATTTAATTATAATTTTGATCTTTAACAAAGTTAAACCATCTAGTGAGTTTGATTTAAACACGCATCAACCGAAAGTAGATATGACGCCTTGGAAATATCGTTACGTTGCAGGTATTATTGTTCTTGCATTAGTAGTAGTAAGTTATATTATCTTCTCACCACTCGTGTTAGCAAAATAAATGTTACAATTAAAACTTAATGAGTAACAAAACAAAAGTGTACGTTAAGAACGTTTATCAGCGTGATAACGTGCACTTTTTAACTATGAATAGAGTTGATTTAAAAATTAGAAAGGAGGGACAACGACGATGCAAACAGTCGGAATTATACCTTCACCAGGTATAGCGCATCAACATGCAAAAAATATAATTCCAAATGTTAAACAGTTATTGTCAAAGCGGACTAAACATAATCGATGGAATTTCGAAATCAAAGTCGATCTCATGATAGGATCTGCAGAGGATATACATGAAAGTGTTGAAAAAGCAGCACAAATTAAAGAGGCACATCAGTGGGATTACGTTGTTTGCCTGACAGATTTGCCAAGTATTTCAGATAATAAAGTGGTAGTCAGCGACTTTAATAGTGACAAACATGTTGCAATGCTATCATTACCGTCACTAGGTTTTATTGATTTAAAGCGCAAGCTAGTTAAAACGATGACTTCATTGATTGAACAATTATATTATAATCAACCGAAAAACAAAAATGCGCCACATCCTTTTGTACGCGTGAAGGCTGTAGAACCAGACGAAGACGCAACATCAAAGCAACGATATATTAATATTTTATTTATCATAAGTTGGATTCAGTTAATTGGTGGACTGACACGAGCAAATCAGCCTTGGAAAAACATCTTTAATTTTAAGAAAATCATTTCAGTTGCCTTTGCAACAGGAACTTATGTCTCCATATTTTCAATGCCATGGGAATTAAGCGTGATTTATTCACCGCTTCGACTTATCATATTGATGGTGATTGCCATACTTGGGATGGCCGGATGGCTATTCTATGCGCATCAATTGATTGAAAAGAAAACTGCTAAATCTCAGCGTGTATATCGATATATTTATAATTCAACCACACTTGTTACACTAAGTTTGATTACACTCATAAATTATGTCATTTTGTATTTATTGTTAATCATCAGTATCACACTCTTTGTCCCTGTGGAATTATTTAATAGTTGGACGAGTGCCCAAGCACAATTTACGTTCTCAAATTATATGAGATTGATTTGGTTTGTATCATCATTAGGGCTTTTAGCTGGGGCTATGGGATCAACTGTTGAAAATGAAGAGAAAATACGTCGTATTACTTATTCTTATAGACAATATCATCGCTATAAAGAAGCTGAGAAAGAACAAAAAGAACAAGAAACTTCTCGTGATGTATCACAACAAAATGTCGAACAACAAAATTCAAGTAAAGATAAAAATAATGAACAATATGAAGGTAAAAAACAAGGACATAGAGAGGAGGATGACGCATGACAAATCAAAAAACTGTGGGTCTAGTCGTCGCTCCAGGTGTTACTGAACATCTTGCAGAAAATCTCATACAAGAAATGCCTAAAATGTTATCTACGCATTATAATCATCAGCAAGAATGGATTTTTGATTTAGTTACTGATCCGCTTACTGGTTTTGCTGAATCTGTAGATGAAATTTTTGAGAAAGTAGCTGATTATCACGATAAGAGACAATGGGATTATGTGATAGCAATTACAGATTTACCGATGTTTGCTGACAAGCAAGTGATGGCATTAGATATTAATATGGAAAATGGTGCAGCTATTTTCTCATATCCGGCATTTGGCTGGCGTCCAGTTAAAAAACGTTTCAAGCATGCGATTTATAATATTATTCAAGAATTAAATGAAGCTGAACAAGAAAGTCGTAATTATGATAATAATAATCAAATAGAAAATTCAGTAAAAAAGCAATTTCCGCTCTCTAAAATAGACAAAGAAACAATATATATGAAAGAAACAGACTCTTATCACTTAAGATATTTATCTAGTTCACGTTCTAGAGGCATGTTTCGTCTTGTTAGTGGAATGACCTTTGCGAATAATCCATTAAATATGATGGCAAGTTTAAGTAATATAGTAGCTATTGCATTTACTACAGGTGCATTTGGACTTGTATTTACAACGATGTGGCAAATGGCTTATAACTTTTCAATGTGGCGCTTATTTGGAATTTCAATTATTGCGATTATTGGAATGTTAATATGGATAATGATGTCACATGATTTATGGGAACCAGTTAATAAAAGCAATCATAAGCGTATTACTTGGTTATACAATCTTACAACAATAATGACATTGATTTTTGCCATTATCATTTATTATATTATTCTATATTTACTCTTCTTAATTGCTGAAATCGTATTATTGCCATCAGGATTTTTAGGTCAGCAAGTTGGATTAAAAGGTCCTGCAGGCATTGATTTGTATTTAAGTATTCCATGGTTTGCAGCTTCAATTTCGACAGTTGCAGGTGCAATTGGAGCTGGTTTACTTAATGATGAACTCATTAAAGAGAGCACATATGGATATCGTCAACGTATAAGATACGAAGAGCAACGTCGATAAAAGCAGTCGCTTTTATCGACGTTTTATTTTGCAATACGAAAATTAACAGTTTATCTGTCATAGAATATAGCGATTTTATGAGAATTAATTTAAAATATTGATAACAACTTTTTTATAGAGATAACTTGAAAGTAGGGATTGAATTGATTTGTTCTAATTGTGGGTCACATTTAGAGAAGGATGATAAATTTTGTGTTAATTGTGGACAGAGTGTGTTAGATAATCCAAAGACAAAAACTGAACATTTTTTTAGTAGTCAAGAAAGACAATGTCCAAAGTGTCACAAAGTAGTAAATGTCGATGATAAGTTTTGTATTAATTGTGGTCATTTTCTTCAGCAAACATTATCAAATGCAAATGACAACATAGGGTCACATACATATTCAAACACAAAACCTGAAATTGAAAATGAAACTGCAGATCGCATTCGATTAACAGAAGAAGCCAAGCATCTATTTAATAACACAACGAAATCAATAGGTAGGCTAGCAGGGAATGATGAAAGTTTAAAATTGAATTTGCGTGATATGTTTTCTGAGGTGTTTAAATCTCACACCAAAGATGAAGCGGATGATGTATTTATTGCTGGAACAAAGCGTACGACGCCACATATTAATGAAGTTTCCGAAGAGTGGGGGAGACCTTGGGTATTCTCGCGTGTATTTTTAGCTTTAGGTATCACTTTCCTAGCGTTATGGGTATTAACAAATGTATTTGGTAATGCCAATGCCATACCAGGAATGATATTTATTGGCGCACTATTAGTTCCTATTTCAGGGTTAATCTTCTTCTTCGAATCTAATGCATTTAAAAACATTAGTATCTTTGATGTAATGAGGATGTTTTTTATTGGTGGTGTATTGTCACTTATTAGTACAATGATTTTATATCAATTTGTTACATTTAGTACTGAATCGCAATATTATGGAATTATGACTATAACAGATGCATTCATAGTAGGATTTGTTGAAGAGGTTGGAAAAGCAACTGTTGTTATTTTGTTTATCAATTATTTAAAAACAAATAAAATACTCAATGGATTACTTATCGGTGCTGCTGTTGGTGCAGGGTTCGCGGTGTTTGAATCAGCCGGTTATATATTTAGGTTTGGATTTAATTTAGTTGATGGAGTTAATAATATTACTGAAATTACTATACAAAGAGGTTGGACAGCTTTAGGCGGTCACCTCGTTTGGGCAGCTATTGTTGGTGCTGCGGCAGTAATAGTGAAAGAAACAAACCATTTCGAATGGTCGAATATCATCGATAAACGTTTTATATTTTTCTTTTTTGTGGCAGTGACATTGCACGGAATATGGGATACGGAAATAACACTTTTAAGTAGTGGTTATTTAAAATATATTCTATTAATTATAATTGCATGGCTATTTATATTTATACTTATGAAAGCAGGGCTAACTCAGGTGAATCAGTTGCGTGAGGAATACAATCGTTTAGAGGAAAGGTGATATAAATGAAATTCTGCCCTCATTGTGGAAATCCGGTAAAAAAGGAACAGTCATTTTGTAATAAATGTGGAAAACATTTACAGACATCGACACAAAGAAAAAGTGAAAATCAAATTGAACATATGCGTGAACAGCAATCGTATATTTCTCGTGAGGAAAGACAAGATCATGATTCAACATTTTATAAAGGACAGAAACATACAGGTTGGTTGATTGTACTATCAATTATATTTGTCTTGTTGATAGCAGCACTATTGTATGGTGCGTACTATGCTTACAATCATTATATTAGTGATGAGCAAAGTCATCAAACAACACAGTCTCAACAATCAAATGAAAGTAATCAAAATAGGGACCAATCTACTGGTCCAAGCATTGATGTTTTTAGTAATGACTTTGATCAAGGTTATATGAAGTCAGCTTCAACAAGTGGATATAGAGGTGTTTATAATGGAATGACACGTGAAGAAGTTGAAGATAAATTTGGAACATCCAATGGCTCTGTAGAAAGTTTGAAGTGGAGTTATGAAACATATGGTGATTTAGCTGTAGCCTACGATGATAATGAAGTTGTTAGCGTAGGTGTAGCACCTAATCATATTTCAGAAGATCAATTTTTAAGCATGTATAATGAACCGGATGATAGAAATTCAAGCCAGCTCATTTATGATAGTAACAAAGATAATGACTTCTCTGTGTTAGTTAATGTTAAAAATGGAGACGTTACCGTCATTGAAAATGTAAATCAAATTTAAATATAACGCTTATGGAAAGCCTAAGAACTCAAAGAGTGTCTTGGGCTTTTTCTATGATTAGTGGTCAGGGTATCTTGAATATAGTATTATTCCAAGTCTTTTTAACTTTATAGTTGATGTTTAAATAAGAAAATTTTATTTGTGAGCATATATATTGTGAAAATGTGCGAGTCATTTTACACTATAATCAATCGCGCGCGATTGAAAAGAGGTGAATATGTGAAACAAGAACAAATGAGGTTAGCGAATCAGCTTTGTTTTTCAGCATATAATGTAAGTCGTTTATTTGCTCAATTTTATGAGAAAAAGTTAAAACAGTTTGGTATAACTTATTCTCAGTATTTAGTATTACTGACGTTATGGGAAGAGAATCCTCAAACATTAAATTCAATCGGTAGACATTTGGATTTATCCAGTAACACTTTAACTCCATTACTAAAAAGACTTGAGCAATCTGGATGGGTTAAAAGAGAACGTCAACAATCTGATAAACGACAGTTGATAATTACGTTAACTGACAATGGACAACAACAACAAGAAGCAGTTTTTGAAGCAATTTCAAGTTGCTTACCACAAGAATTTGATACAACGAAGTATGATGAAACGAAGTATGTGTTTGAAGAACTAGAGAAAACATTAAAACATCTCATAGAAAAATAAGAAAGGATGAGAGTTAATGAAACAATATGATGTAGTATTTTTAGGAAGTGGTCATGCAGCTTGGCATGCTGCGTTAACATTAAAGCAAAGTGGTAAGCAAGTAGCTATAGTTGAAAAAGATACCATCGCCGGTACATGTACTAACTATGGTTGTAATGCGAAAATTTTATTAGAGGGACCTTATGAAGTGCTTGAAGAAGCCAAACAATATCCTAATATTATTGATAGTCACAATTTAGAAGTGAATTGGAAGAATTTAATGCGTTACAAAGAGCAAGTCATTAATCCTATGTCTGAAACCCTCACATCTATGTTTGAACAACAGGGAATTGATGTAATCTTGGGAAAAGGTAAAATTGTAGATGCTCATACAATAGAGGTAAATGATACAACATTACAATCAGATTATATTGTTATAGCAACTGGACAACATAGTCATCAATTAGATATCGAAGGTAAAGAATATACGCATGATAGTCGGGAATTTTTATCAATGCAATCTTTACCGAATAGTATAACTTTTATTGGAGCAGGTATTATCAGTATTGAATTCGCTTCTATCATGGTCAAATCTGGTGTAGAGGTCAATGTGATTCATCATACAAATCAGGCACTTGAAGGGTTTAACGAATCTCACGTCAATAAATTAATTCAAAAGTTAAAAGATGAAGGTGTTAAATTTTACTTTAGTGAGAATACCAAGTCAGTTAGACCGAATGCGCAACGTTTTATAGTAGAAACTGAGTCTGGAAAAATGATTGAAACAGATTATGTACTGGATGCAACAGGTAGAAAGCCTAATGTTGAGCAAATAGGTTTGGAAAAAGTGGGTATACAATTTAGTGATAGAGGTATTGAGGTTGACGATTATTTAAGAACAAATGTAAAAAATATATATGCAAGTGGGGACGTTATCGATAAAATGATTCCTAAGCTTACTCCTACAGCTACATTTGAGTCTAATTATATCGCTGCCCATATCCTTGGATTGAATACAGAGGTCATCCAGTATCCACCAATACCTTCAGTGCTTTATTCATTGCCTCGTTTATCTCAAATAGGTGTCACAGTAAGCGAGGCTAAGAAAGATGATACGTATATAATTAAAGATATACCATTCGGAAGACAAATGGTATTTGAGTATCAAAACGAAACAGAAGCTGAAATGTCAATTGTATTAGATAGTCAAAAACGTTTAGTAGGAGCAGAGATTTATGGGAATGACGCTGGTGATTTGGTTAATCTCCTAGTCTTTATCATTAATCAAAAACTTACTGCACACGACTTAAATCAAAATATTTTTGCATTTCCTGGAGCTTCCAGTGGCGTTATAGATTTATTGAAATTGGCGATGATGTAGAGGTGTAACTAAATGAGTATTTATGATATTGCGGTAGAGAATTATGATGGTTCTACCTATTTACTAAAAAAATATAAAGGGAAAGTGCTCATTATCGTAAATACTGCAACTAATTGTACTTTGAATGATCAATTTAATAAATTAGAAATGCTTTATAAAAAATATCATAAGTATGGTCTTGAGATTTTGAGCTTCCCTTGCAATGATTTTAATAATCAGGAGCCAGGATTAATCAAAGATATTTATCGCGTATATAAATATAAGTTTGGTATTACTTTCCCCATCCATGCTAAGATTAACGTTAATGGAGAGCATGAGCACCCTTTGTACACATTATTAAAATGTAAACAACCAGGATTATTTGGTTCGCAAATTAAGTGGAATTTTACTAAATTTGTAGTCGATCAACAGGGAAATATTGTTAAACGATTTTTACCTTGTGATAATCCTAACCAAATGGAGGAATTAATAAGACAATTATTAAAATAAATGCCTGTCTTATACTTGAATTAAAGAATAAAATAATCTTGTTTCATTTGTAATATTTTGAATAAAGCCACTATAAACGAATGGAAAAGAAAATATTAAAGAGTCTGCCATATCATATGTGTAGGCTCTTTAAATTTTTTTATGAGCATATAGGACAAAAAATTTAAATTAATCTCATCTTTATTTCGATAATTTCTCGAGTTACCTTGACTTTCGTTATAAAAGTAGTTAAAGTATTAAACATAATTATTCTGACAATTCTGATATGTTTTGTTGATTTGGATGGATTGATAAGGTGATAGGGGGGCTCCACAAATGTCTATAAAAAGAATTACTTATGACAATTTTCAAAACGATCCATTTATAAATGAATTAGATATTAATGATGAGACAAAAGGTGCTTATGAGATTTTAAAATGGGCATATCAAACTTATGAAAATGATATTGTTTATTCTTGCAGTTTTGGTGCTGAGAGTATGGTTTTGATTGACTTGATTTCTCAAATTAAACCCGACGCACAAATTGTATTTTTAGACACTGATTTACATTTTCAAGAAACATATGACTTAATAGATAGGGTGAAAGATAAATATCCACAATTACGCATTAAAATGAAAAAACCGGAACTTACGTTAGAGGAACAAGGTGAGAAATATAATCCTGCTTTATGGAAGAATGATCCTAATCAATGTTGCTACATACGCAAGATTAAACCTCTAGAAGACGTATTATCTGGTGCTGTAGCTTGGATATCAGGTCTTAGACGAGCACAATCACCAACACGAGCACATACAAATTTCATTAACAAAGATGAAAGATTTAAATCAATTAAAGTGTGTCCCTTAATCTATTGGACAGAAGAAGAAGTATGGTCTTATATACGTGATAAGGACTTACCTTATAATGAATTACATGATCAAAATTATCCAAGTATTGGTTGCATTCCATGTACATCACCCGTATTTAATTCTAATGATTCACGTGCTGGTCGTTGGTCAAATTCTAGTAAGACTGAATGCGGATTACATGTAGCTGATAAACCATAAGAGATAGTCAAAAAATTTTAATTTAAAAACATAGTATTCCGATAAGAAATAAGGAGTTGTTTATTAAAAGCTGATACAGCTTTATTTATAAGCGATTATCTTGAGTAATCAATGTTTGTATTGCACTTTGATATTATGAATTGTCTTTTCGATTTTAGTTATCATTTGAGTATTACATTTACTGAAAATAATAAATGGTACATACTAGAATTGAAGATATAATTAATGATTTTCAAATATAGACATATATAAACTAATGACAAATATCGGAATAACAAAGTATAAGAGGTGGATAAGATTGAACTTAAGTGTTACCAATAGTCCTTTTACGGAAGGGCAAGCTAAACAAATCAATGAATTGCTTCACACTTTATCACCTAACCAACAAGTATGGTTAAGTGGCTATCTGATGGCAAATCAACAATCAAATACATCTACAGATTCTGTAGACCAACATAACTTAGATGACAATACAGAAGCGATGCTACATGAAAAGGAACCTTCAGTTGAGCCGGAAGCGAGATCGATAACGATTTTATATGGATCTGAGTCTGGTAATGCGCAAGGACTTGCAGAAATATTTGAACAACGTTTATCTGATATTGGAAATGACGTTACGCTCAAATCAATGGATGACTTTAAACCTAAGAATTTAAAGAAAGTAGAAGATTTATTTATTATCACATCTACACATGGCGAAGGAGATCCACCAGATAATGCTGTTGAATTACATGAATACATCCACGGACGTAAAGCGCCAAAATTGGATGGGGTGAGATTTTCAGTATTAGCATTAGGAGATCAAACCTATGAATTCTTCTGTCAAACTGGTAAAGATTTCGATAATCGTTTGGCTGAATTAGGGGCAGAAAGACTTTATCAACGTACTGATTGCGATGTTGATTATGAAGAAGACGCTGAAAAGTGGATGGCCAATGTTATTAATACGATTGATTCAACACCAGCTGGTACTGAAAGTGAACAAGTTGTTAGCGAATCTATAAAATCAGCAAAGGAAAAGAAATATAGTAAGTCTAATCCTTACGATGCTGAAGTATTGACCAACATTAATTTGAATGGTAGAGGTTCAGACAAAGAGACAAGACATATTGAGTTATTACTTGATAATTTCGGTGAAGAATATGAACCGGGGGATTGTGTAGTTGTCTTGCCTCAAAACGATCCAGCTATCGTAGACTTACTTATTAGCACATTAGGTTGGAGTCCAGAAACACAAGTTTTAATTAACGAGGATGGAGATACTTTAAATCTTGAAGAGGCATTAACATCGCATTTCGAAATTACTAAATTAACAAAACCGCTAATAGAAAATGCTGCGATATTTTTTGATAATGAAGAGCTTTCTGAAAAAATTCAAGATAAAGAATGGATTCAAAACTACGTTGAGGGACGGGATTTGATTGATTTATTAAATGACTTCGCAACGACAGAACTACAACCTGAAAATTTACATCAATTATTAAGAAAGTTACCACCTAGAGAGTACTCAATATCTAGTAGTTATAAAGCAACACCAGATGAAGTTCACATTACTGTTGGGGCAGTTAGATATCAAGCACACGGTCGCGAACGTTCAGGAGTTTGTTCAGTTCAATTTGCAGAGAGAATACAAGAGGGCGATACAATTCCTATCTATTTAAAACGAAATCCGAATTTTAAGTTTCCGCAAGATGAATCAACACCTGTGATTATGATAGGTCCTGGGACAGGTGTTGCACCGTTTAGATCCTATATGCAAGAACGAGAGGAACTAGGTTTTGAAGGAAATACATGGTTATTCTTTGGAGATCAACACTTCACTACAGATTTTCTGTATCAAACGGAATGGCAAGAATGGCTTGAAGATGGAACTTTATCAAAATTAGATATTGCTTTTTCTAGAGATACTGATAAAAAAGTGTATGTGCAACATAAAATTGCAGAAAATAGTGAACAATTTAATCGATGGATTGAAAATGGCGCTACTATTTATGTATGTGGTGATGAAAGTAAAATGGCAAAGGATGTTCATCAAGCGATTAAAAATGTGTTAATCAAAGAGCAAAACCTATCTGAAACAGATGCAGAAGAATACTTAAAACAAATGAAAAGAGATAAAAGATATCAAAGAGACGTGTATTAATAGAAGGGACGGGGGATACATGGTTAATACAAATAATCATATTTCGGAAGAATTAGATAAAAATCTTGATGAAATGGAATTTTTAAAAGCAAATAGTGACTTTTTGCGTGGAACTATTGAACAAAGTTTAGCTAATCCAATCACTGGATCCATTACACAAGATGATGCAAAACTGCTAAAGTTTCACGGAAGTTATATGCAAGATGACAGGGATTTAAGAGATGAGCGTCGTAAACAAAAACTTGAGCCTGCATATAGTTTTATGATTCGAGTTCGTGTACCCGGGGGGAAAGCGACTCCTGAACAGTGGATTGCTATGGATGATATTTCTAATCAATATGCCAATCATACGATTAAATTAACAACACGCCAAGCATTTCAATTTCATGGCATTCTTAAACGTAATTTGAAACAATCAATGAAAAATATCAATCATGCAGTACTTGATTCTATTGCTGCATGTGGAGATGTTAATCGTAATACAATGTGCAATCCTAATCCTTATCAATCTCAAGTACATAAGGAGATTAATGATTATGCAACGCGTATAAGTAATCACTTACTTCCAAGAACAAATGCATATCATGAAATTTGGCTTGATGGTGAAAAGGTTTTAGATTCTAGTGAGGAAAAGGAACCTATTTATGGGAATACGTATTTACCACGTAAATTCAAAATAGGTATTGCGGTACCACCATCTAATGATATTGACGTCTATTCTCAAGATATTGGTTTAATCGCTATCGTTGAACAAGATGAGTTAATTGGATTTAATGTGACTATCGGTGGCGGTATGGGTATGACTCATGGTAATACAGAAACATATCCTCAACTTGGACGTCTCATAGGTTTTATACCTAAGGAAAAGGTTGTAGATGTATGTGAGAAAATACTTACAATACAACGTGATTATGGTAATCGTGAAAATCGAAAAAATGCACGTTTTAAATATACAGTGGACCGTCTAGGAGAAACTTGGGTGACTGAAGAATTAAACCGACGATTAGGTTGGGAAATTAAAGCGCCACGTGATTTCGAATTTGAACATAATGGTGATCGATTAGGTTGGATTGAAGGTGTTAATAATTGGAACTTCACTTTATTTATACAAAATGGGCGTGTGAAAGATACTGAAGACTATTTGTTAAAAACAGCCTTAAGAGAAATCGCAGAAATCCATACTGGAGATTTCAGATTATCACCTAATCAGAACTTAGTTATTGCAAATGTTTCTCCCGAGAAAAAGGAAGAAATACAAGCTATTATTGATAAATATAAGTTAACAGATGGCAAAAATTATACAGGACTTAGAAGAAATTCTATGGCTTGTGTTGCTTTCCCAACGTGTGGTTTAGCTATGGCAGAATCTGAAAGATATCTTCCTTCATTAATTACAAAAATTGAAGATTTATTAGATGAGTCTGGTTTAAGAGAGGAAGAAATAACGATTCGTATGACAGGTTGTCCTAATGGATGTGCAAGACCAGCGCTAGCAGAAATAGCCTTTATCGGTAAAGCACCTGGTAAATATAATATGTACTTAGGTGGTAGTTTTAAAGGCGAACGTCTAAATAAAATATATAAAGAGAATATCGACGAAAATGAAATATTAGAAAGTCTACGTCCATTGTTATTGCGTTATAGTAAAGAGCGTCTTGACGGAGAACACTTTGGGGACTTTGTAATTCGTGCCGGTGTGATAGCCAAAGTTCATGATGGTCGCGATTTTCATAGCTAAACGAGAGGGGTAGTGGTTCATATGGGGAAAGTATATTTAGTTGGAGCTGGACCTGGCGATCCAGAATTAATAACATTAAAAGGTTTAAAAGCCATTAAAGAAGCCGATGTCATTCTTTATGACCGACTTGTAAATAAAGAAATACTTAATTATGCTTCTCCTTCTACTAAGTTCTTCTATTGTGGTAAGGATCCTCACAGGCACTCCTTACCGCAGGAAGAAACAAATAAAATGATGGTAACTTTAGCCAAAAAAGGGCACACAGTTACACGTTTAAAGGGTGGCGATCCATTTGTTTTTGGACGTGGCGGAGAAGAAGCAGAGGAATTAGCATGTCATAATATCCACTTTGAAATTATACCTGGAATTACATCGGGAATTGCAGCACCAGCATATGCTGGAATTCCAGTAACACATCGTGATTATAGTTCTTCTGTAGCATTTGTAACTGCAGTAAATAAACTTGGTATGGATAAAGGCAAATACTGGCAACATTTGGCCAATGGTCCTGAAACTTTGTGCATTTATATGGGGGTTAAGAGACTCAGTGAAATTTGTGAGTTGTTAATACAATATGGCCGTTCGTCAGAAACACCAGTAGCTCTCGTGCATATGGGAACGTCAAAACAGCAAATGACAGTGACTGGTACACTGGATACAATTCAAGAACGAGCACATCACATTCAGAATCCAGCGATGATTATTGTAGGCGAAGTGGTTAAGATGAGAGAAAAAATTAATTGGTTTGTAGAACAAGCAACTGTTCAAAATGAAACGTTAACGGAAATGTCATCAACTTAGCGCATACATTTAACGCAACAGTAAAAATCATGGATAAATATCATGTTATAAAGAGTATTAATAAAAGTGTATAGGAGGAAATCATCATGAATATGCCCTTAATGATTGATTTAAGTAACAAGAAAGTCGTCATTGTAGGTGGAGGTAAAGTTGCAACACGTCGTACTACAAGTTTATTAGCTTATACAAACCATATTCATGTTGTAAGTCCAACAATTACTGATACATTACAAAAATATCTAGAAATGAAACAAATCACTTATGAAAAGAAACTCTTCGAACCACAAGATGTTGAGAATGCTGATATGGTCATAGCGGCTACTAATCAATCTGATGTTAACAACGATGTGAAGGCAGCTTTGTCTAAGAACGTATTATTTAATCATGCAGGACAAGCAGACCTAGGTAATATAGCGTTCCCTAATTTCTTAAAAAGAGATAAATTAACAATAAGTGTATCAACTGATGGTGCAAGTCCTAAATTAGGTCAACGAATTATTAAAGATTTAAAAGATACATACAACGAAGACTATTCAATGTATATTCAGTTTTTATATGAAAGTAGACAGTATATTAAATCACTTAAAATTGAGCCATCTGATAAACAAGCGTTACTCGAGCAAATTTTGTCAGACAAATATTTAGATGAGAAGAAGCAACAAGATTTCATCCGATGGCTAAAATCACAAGTCAAATGAAGAATGGGGGCATATGATATATGCGCAAAGTATTAATTTTCGCAATTGCGGGATTTTTAGCACAACTTGTTGATGGATCATTAGGCATGGGATTTGGCGCTTCATCGTCATCAATATTATTAACTTATGGTATAGCACCAGCAGTAGTGTCAGCAACCGTTCATTTTTCTGAAATTGCAACAACAGCTGCATCTGGGACATCACATTGGAGATTTGATAATGTTCATAAACCAACAATGTTGAAGTTAGCTATACCCGGGTCAATAAGCGCCTTTATCGGTGCAGGTGTTTTGACATTTATTCATGGTGATTATATTAAACCGTTCATTGCTTTATTCTTGTTAAGTATGGGATTTTATATTTTGTATCAATTTCTATTTAAACGTGCACATGAACATCATCATCATGTGGGAGATTTGAGTAGCTTTAAAGTAATTCCACAAGGTTTTGTGGCAGGATTTTTAGACGCAATCGGTGGTGGTGGTTGGGGACCAGTAAATACACCACTCCTGCTCTCAGGTAAAAAAATTCAACCACGATATGCGATTGGAACGGTTTCAGCAAGTGAATTTTTTGTTACGTCATCTGCTGCTTTAAGTTTCATCATCTTTTTAGGAATCACTCAAATTAATTGGTTTGCTGTAATTGCTTTGAGTCTCGGTGGAATGGTAGCGGCACCTATTTCAGCGTATTTAGTTAAAGTGTTACCTATTAACATTCTTGCAATTTGCGTCGGAGGTTTAATCATTTTTACAAATAGTAATGCATTATTAAGCTATTTTGTAAAAGATAGCACTATTTCAAATACAGTTCGATTCATTATTATTATTGCAATCATTATTTTGCTTGTTTTTCAAGTCGTTCGAAACAAGAAATTATCTTTTTCTTACAAGAAAAGCCGAGTAAACAAATATAATTAATTGGAAAAGGAGATTTGATTATAATGTCTAACAATGAAACAATAACCAATTATACAATTAAACCTCATGGAGGAGAACTTATCAATCGTGTTGTTGAAGGAAACGAACGTGAACGTTTGATTGAGGAAGCATTAAAATTTAAACCGATTACTTTAAATCCTTGGGGAATATCGGATCTAGAGCTCATAGGTATTGGCGGATTTAGTCCCCTTACAGGATTTATGAACAAGGAAGACTACACTAAGGTTATAGAGGAAACGCATTTAAGCAATGGCCTGGTCTGGAGTATTCCGATCACTTTACCTGTAACAGAATCTGAAGCAGATAAGCTTGATATAGGTGATGATATCGCTTTATATGGTGAAGATGGACAGTTATATGGAACGCTTAAATTAGAAGAAAAGTACACATATGATAAAGAAAAAGAAGCGCGTTTGGTATACGGAACAACTGAAGAAGCGCATCCTGGAGTTAAAAAGGTTTACCAAAAAGGTAATATTTATTTAGGTGGTCCTATTAAACTATTAAATCGTCCGAAACATGATGCGTTTTCAAATTATCATTTGGATCCTTCAGAGACGAGAAAATTATTTCATGATTTAGGTTGGAAAACTGTCGTAGGTTTTCAAACGAGAAATCCAGTGCATCGAGCACATGAATATATTCAAAAATCAGCACTAGAAATTGTTGATGGTCTACTTTTAAATCCACTTGTTGGTGAAACAAAGTCAGACGATATTCCAGCGGATGTACGTATGGAAAGTTATGAAGTGATATTAAAAAACTATTATCCTGAAGATAGAGCACGTCTAGTCATTTATCCTGCTGCAATGCGCTATGCCGGACCACGTGAAGCGATACTTCATGCAACTGTCCGTAAAAATTATGGTTGTACACATTTTATTGTGGGAAGAGATCACGCTGGTGTAGGCGATTATTATGGTACTTATGAAGCTCAAGAACTGATTACTCAATTTGAAGATGAGTTAGGTATTCAAATTTTAAAATTTGAACATGCCTTTTATTGTGAAGCTTGTGGTAATATGGCAACTGCTAAAACATGTCCGCATGACGCTTCTCAACATTTACATTTAAGTGGTACTAAAGTAAGGGAAAAACTGCGTAATGGCGAATCATTGCCAACTAAATTTTCAAGACCAGAAGTTGCCGAAGTTCTAATTAAAGGTTTGCGAGAAAAATAAATCAGGAGTGTTAAAATGAGTGAATCAAATCATATTACATGGCATGACTCAGAAGTTACGAAGAAACAAAGACAGCATAGAAATGGGCACAAAAGTGCTGTAATTTGGTTTACAGGGCTATCTGGGTCAGGGAAATCAACGGTCTCTGTTGCCTTAGAGAAAGAATTATTTAATGAAGGAAAACAAACATACCGTTTAGATGGTGATAATGTGCGTCACGGTCTTAATAAAAATTTAGGATTTAGTCCTGAAGATCGTTCAGAAAATATTCGACGCATTGGAGAAGTAGCAAAATTAATGGTAGACGCTGGAGCTTTAACAGTTACTGCTTTTATCTCCCCATATAAAGAAGACAGGGAAGGTGTTAGAGCATTACTAGAGGATAATGAGTTTATAGAAGTATATACAAAATGTAGTGTTGAAGAATGTGAAAAGAGAGATCCGAAAGGATTGTATAAAAAAGCACGATCTGGGGAAATACCTGAATTTACAGGTATAAGTGCACCTTATCAAGCACCTAAAAATCCTGAAATCACTATAGATACTGAACACGACACTATTGAACAATCAGTGGAACAAATTATACGTTATCTTAAAGAACACCAATATATTTAAATTGATATTTCATTATATAGAGTAGGAGAGAATTATAGATTCTTAATCCTACTCTTTTTAATTTTAAAAGTATACTGGAAAGTTTTGAACATATCATAATTTTTAAAGAAAAGCACTTGGTCAGGTATACTTACTTCTAATTAAGTAAGAAGATGTTATTTTTAAATGACATCAATAGTATACTTATGAGTCATGATTTATGCTTAGTTTGTGATTATCTAAATACAAATATAATTTAAATTTATAAAAAGCTAATTATTGATGTGTGATTAAAGTGAAATAAAAAGGGAAAATATTTTTAAAGAGATATTGAGTGATTTATCATAAAAAATAAGAGGATGGTGATATAACATGGCATTTAATATTTGGATGTGGATTTTACTTGTATTATTTATTGTGGGGACAATAGCTGTAATTCTCATTTTAACAGTTGGCTCAGTGTTAGAAGAGCGCTCATATGACCGTCGATCAGAGGATGAAAAACGCAAAAATTTAGAAAAAAATCTTGAGATGTCAAAAGGACATACGGATGAATCGCAAGAGTCGAGCAACGGGGAAGAACAAGTAGCACAAGAGCATTCTCGTCATGTCGTTCGAGATCATCAACAAACACATCAAAATATAAATCAATCAACACAAGATAATAAAAATAATTAGATAAAAGGGAAAGGTAAATGCTTTTTCGATTATTTATTCCCAATTTATACGAAGATAATTACTAGAATTACAAAAAATGAAAATATTATAAATTTTAACTGAATCAATAACTAACTGTATGTTATAGAAGCCTGAGAACATTGACGTCTCAGGTTTTTATATTGATTACAAAACTATCTTTATCTCACATAGAGTTCACTAAACGTTAATAATCTTTATGACATTTTAGTTAACGACTTAGTAATCGATTGTAATACTATATATAGTGTTTTATTTTATTTATATACACTATATATAGCAAAGGGTGACAAAATGACTACTCTAGAAACATCATTAACTCGATTAATCACAAAAGATCCAACTATATTAAATGAAAATGCAAATAAAGATAGTAATACATTCTCAACAATGCGAGATTTAACAGCTGGAACGGTATCAAAGTCTTATGCACTCGATCATTTACTTCCGAAGCATGTTGTTCATGCACATCAATCGGGAGATATTCATTTTCACGACTTAGATTACCATCCATTTCAACCATTAACCAATTGTTGTCTCATAGATGCAAAAGATATGTTAGAGAATGGCTTTGAGATAGGTAATGCTAATGTTACAACACCTCAATCAATACAAACCGCTTCAGCACAACTTGTACAAATCATTGCAAACGTTTCAAGCAGTCAATACGGAGGTTGTACTGTCGATCGTGTTGACGAATTACTAAGTAAATATGCACAAATGAACGCACAACATCATAGGGAAGTAGCAAATGATTTCGTTCAACCTGACAAAATTGAGAATTATGTGGACACGCAAGTAACTAAAGATATTGGTGATGCGATTGAAAGTTTAGAGTATGAGATCAACACACTATATACTTCCAATGGACAAACGCCATTCGTTACTTTGGGATTTGGTTTAGGAACAGATCAATTAAGTCGAAAGATTCAACAAGCAATTTTACATACTCGTATTAAAGGTCTCGGTAAAGATAGAGTCACTGCAATTTTCCCTAAACTTGTATTTTCGATAAAAAAGGGTATTAACTTTGGTCCAGAAGATCCTAACTATGATATTAAGCAACTTGCATTGGAATGTTCAACAAAACGCATGTATCCCGACATTTTAAATTACGATAAACTAGTGGAACTGCTTGGTGATTTTAAAGCACCGATGGGATGTCGTTCATTTTTACCAAGTTGGAAGAATGATGAAGGTCAATTGGAAAATAATGGACGGTGTAACTTAGGTGTAGTGACGCTGAACGTACCGAGAATTGCAATCGAAGCAGATGGTGACATGCAACAGTTTTGGGATATCTTTGAAAAACGCATGCAATTGTTACATGATGCACTTGTGTATCGAATTGAAAGACTACAAGATGCTATTCCGGATAACGCGCCTATTTTATATAAAAGTGGTGCATTTAAAAATAAACTCACTTCAGAAGATACTGTCGAATCATTATTTACAAATCAACGCGCTACAATTTCAATGGGGTATATCGGTTTATACGAAGCAGCAACATTATTTTATGGACCAAATTGGGAACATAATCCTGAGGCTAAAACATTCACATTAGACATATTAAGAGAAATGAAACGTTATCAAGTAGAGTGGACGAAACAATATGATATTTGGTTCAGTATATACAGCACACCTAGTGAATCACTCACAGATAGATTTTGCCGATTGGACAAAGATAAATTTGGATCTATTCCAGATGTTACTGACAAAGGATATTACCAAAATTCATTCCACTATGATGTTCGTAAAGATGTAACGCCGTTTGAAAAACTAGATTTTGAAAAGGACTATCCTTACTACGCAAGTGGTGGATTCATTCATTATTGTGAATATCCAAAGTTAAATCATAATCTTAAAGCTTTAGAAGCAGTATGGGATTATGCTTATGATAAGGTAGGTTATTTAGGTACGAATATTCCTATTGATCACTGTTATCGTTGTGGCTATGATGGAGATTTTGAAACTACTGCTAACGGATATAAATGCCCACATTGTGGCAACAATGATCCTAAAACAGTTGACGTTGTAAAAAGAACATGTGGTTATTTAGGAAATCCAGTTCAAAGACCAGTTATTGAAGGACGACAAAAAGAGATATGTGCGAGAGTGAAACACATGAAGGAACCTCATTCATGAATATTTTAAACATTAAAGAAGGTCAACACTATATAGCTAAAATAGAAAGTCATAGCTTTGTAGATGGTGAAGGTGTTCGATGCAGTGTATATGTTTCCGGATGTCCTTTTCAATGTAAAGGTTGTTATAACGTTCAAGCCCAAAATTTTAAATACGGAGAACCTTTCGAACTAGAAATGCTTGAAGAGATTTTAGATTATTGTGCGCCTTCTTATATCGAAGGCTTAAGCATACTTGGTGGAGAACCATTTTGTAATTTGTCTATCACACTCCAACTCGTTGAAGCTTTTAGACAACGATTCGGTCATACAAAAACAATTTGGGTGTGGACTGGCTTTTTATTTGAATATTTGAAACAGCAAAACGATGCGCGCAAGTCATTACTCGAACATATTGATGTATTAGTTGATGGTATGTTTATTCAACATTTATATCGCCCGAATCTTCCATATAAAGGATCACTTAATCAACGTGTGATTGATGTTCAAGCTTCCTTACAAAAAGAACAGGTCATTGAATATCTAAATGAATAGTTTATGATAATAATTGTAATTAATTTTTAAGATATCTCTTAGAAAAATAGCCTAAAATAAATGTTATGGTTCATTTGTTTTGGGCAATCTTTGTTATAAGTTATCAATGAGATGAACATGAATGTTATCACATGTATAACGACAGTTTTAAAGAGTATAGTTAATTTTATTTTTAAAGTAAATTTTTATCACTTTTTATTAGGTGGATGTGATTTGTTGCAATTTATAGACTGAAAAGTGACAAACATTAAACATCTAAAAAGTAAAAGAAATAATATTATACTTATATATATACTAATTACATATTAAAGTGATAAAATATTGAAGTGAAAATTGTTCGGCATAAGTTAGGAGATTCTTCCATGTTATTGTTTATCATAGAAATCATAATCATGATTCTAGCGATATTATTAGGATTAAGAACTGCTGGTGCACTGGGATGTGGCATCTTTGCTATAGTAGCGCAACTTATTATGATATTTGGATTCCAGTTACCTCCAGGTTCAGCACCAGTGACGGCAGTCTTGATCATATTATCTATTGGTATAGCAGGTGGTACGTTACAAGCTACTGGTGGTATTGACTATTTAGTTTACATTGCTTCACGTGTGATTGAACGCTTTCCAAAATCAATTATATTTATAGCACCAATGATTGTCTTTGTCTTTGTTTTTGGAATTGGTACTGCAAATATAGCTCTTTCACTTGAACCTATCATCGCTAAAACTGCACAAAAAGCACGAATTCAGCCTAAACGCGCATTAACTGCTTCGGTACTAACCGCCAATTTAGCCCTACTTTGTAGCCCGGCAGCTTCCGCTACAGCTTATATTATTTCAGTATTAGCAGGGTATGAAATATCGATGGGTAAGTATTTAAGTATTGTTTTACCTACAGCTTTAATTAGTATGTTAATGCTTAGTACATTTTGTACATTTGTAGGACGAAAAGAACACGTGCGTGATGAATCAGAACGTTTAGTTCAGATGCCAGAAGTCGAAATCAAAAATGACTTTTCATTAAAAGTAAAAATAGGTGTGATCTCATTCCTATTATGTGTCATGGGTATATTAACGTTTGGTATATTTCCTAATCTCATGCCGCAATTCAATGTGAATGGAGATGTAGTTAAAGTTGAGATGACTGAAATTGTTCAGTTCTTTATGTATCTCAGCGCTACAATTAATTTATTATTAATAAAAATCAATACTTCTGATATTCTGTCATCGAATATTACTCAGTCTGCAATGGGAGCACTCTTTGCAGTTCTTGGCCCAGGTTGGTTAGGTGCAACAATATTTAATGCTCCACATAACTTAAAAATATTGAAAAATGATATTGGGTCAATTATTAGTGAAGTACCTTGGCTTGTTATCATACTTGTTTCTGTAGTTGCAATGATTGTCATTTCTCAAACAGCTACAGCATCAATTATGGTACCGATAGTTATGAGTTTAGGTATACCCCCCATCTATTTTGTTGCGATGGTACAAACATTAAATGTGAATTTCGTTATTCCAGCTCAACCGACACTATTATTTGCTGTAGAACTAGATGAAACTGGTAGAACAAGACCTACGAGCTTTATGATACCAGGATTTTTTGTTATAACAGTATCCGTCATTACTGGATTTGTTATTAAAACCATTTTAGGATATTAATCAATTTTTATAAGTTGGAATTTAATCGCTATATATATAGTTCTTTAGATACTTCATCTCATAGAGTAAGGTATTTGAATGACTAAATATTGGCGATTTTTTTATTTATAGATTAAGAGTGAGTATAAGTGGAGAAAAAAATTAAAATAAATATATATACGTTAAAAGTGTATAAAAATACAATATGAAATATTGTAAAGTTCGTTCATTTTGTTAAATTTTAACTTAACACTATTGTCATAGCAATTTAAGATGAATGTTTGAGAGGCGTAAATTATATAATTATTCAAATGAGATTTTGATGATCCATGTATGTAATTTGCATTATTATTAAAAATTCGTTATTGTCTTTTTTGTGAATCACTATCCATTGAACGTAATTTAAAGTAAAGATTCATAAATTAATATTAGGGGGATCACATTTGAAAAAGGAAAAAGTTATGGACTGGACGACCTTCATAGGTGTAGTCATTGTGTTACTTTTTGCTGTTATACCTATGATGGTTTTTCCGAAAGCAAGTGAAATAATCATTACCGATATCAATAGTGCCATTTCTAATTCAATTGGATCGGTATATCTCTTTATGGGACTGGCTATATTTTGTTTTGTTTTATACATAGCATTTGGTAAGTACGGGAATGTCACGTTAGGAAAAGCGACTGACAAACCTGAATTTAATAATTTCACATGGGCAGCCATGTTATTCTGTGCCGGTATTGGTTCGGATATTTTATATTGGGGTGTTATTGAGTGGGCATTTTATTATCAAGTACCTCCTAACGGTGCAAAATCAATGTCTGATCAAGCTCTTCAATATGCAACTCAGTATGGTATGTTTCACTGGGGACCTATAGCCTGGGCAATATATGTGCTACCAGCATTGCCAATCGGTTATTTAGTTTTCGTTAAGAAGAAACCCGTCTATAAAATTAGTCAAGCTTGTCGACCAATTTTAAAAGGACATACGGATAAATTATTAGGAAAAATCGTAGATATTTTATTTATTTTCGGTTTGCTCGGTGGTGCTGCAACATCACTCGCTCTAGGCGTGCCAATGATCTCAGCTGGTATTGAACGATTGACTGGTTTAGATGGATCTAATATGATTTTACGTTCAATCATCTTACTAACTATTACAGTTATTTTCGCAATCAGTTCTTACACAGGTTTGAAAAAAGGTATTCAAAAATTAAGTGATGTTAACGTTTGGTTATCATTTTTATTATTAGCATTTGTATTCATTGTAGGTCCAACTGTGTTTATTATGGAAACTACAGTTACAGGGTTCGGTAATATGATAAAAGATTTCTTCCATATGGCGACATGGATGGAACCATTTGGTGGCATAAAAGGTCGTAAAGAAACGAATTTCCCTCAAGATTGGACAATATTCTACTGGTCATGGTGGCTCGTTTATGCACCGTTTATTGGATTGTTTATCGCGCGTATCTCAAAAGGACGTACACTTAAAGAAGTTGTATTAGGAACAATATGCTATGGAACATTAGGTTGTGTATTATTTTTCGGTATTTTTGGTAACTATGCTGTATATCTACAAATTTCTGAGCAATTTAATGTAATAAGCTATTTAAACAATCATGGTACAGAGGCAACAATCATAGAAGTAATGCATCAACTACCATTCTCGACAATTACTATTATCTTATTCTTAATATCAGCTTTCTTATTCTTAGCAACAACATTCGATTCTGGTTCATATATTTTAGCAGCAGCGTCACAGAAAAAAGTGATAGGAGAACCGTTACGTGCTAATCGTTTATTCTGGGCGTTTGCGTTATGTTTACTACCGTTCTCTTTAATGCTAGTTGGAGGAGAACGTGCATTAGAAGTATTGAAAACAGCATCATTACTTGCTAGTGTACCTTTAATTGTTATATTTACGCTTATGATGATTTCGTTCTTAATTATACTCGGACGAGATCGTATCAAGTTAGAAAGACGTGCAGATAAGCATAAAGAAATTGAAAGACGTTCTCTAAGAATAGTTCAGGTCAAAGACAAACCTGAAGACGATAACTTATAACAAAAAAGCCAAGCGATTATCGCTTGGCTTTTTCTTTTTAATCATGATGATGTTGTTCATCTGGAATTGGAAAATAGTTAAAGATTTCTCCTGACTCTAAAGCTTCACTTAATTGAGCGAGCCACTTGTAATAAATTTTAGAGTGGTCTAACTGCGCTTTTACATTCATTGCTTGGTTTTTAACTTCCTCGTCTATATCATTCTTTTCAAGAAGTGGGTAAATGATATTTTCTGCATCTTCAATTGCTTCCATATTAGTGTCAATTTCACGTTCCCATTTTTTAGTGAAAAAGTTGCGGAAGAAAGTGAAAAAATCTTTCTCTGCAATAAAATGTTGCTTTCGGCTACCACGCGTGAATTGTTGTTTGACGATATCGTATTCTTGTAATTTTTTTACACCTGTACTCATACTAGGTTTACTCATTTGCAGTTGTTGTCGCATTTCATCAAGTGTCATACTTCCTTCAAAAACCATAATGCCATACAAGTTACCTACACTACGGTTGATACCATACAAATCCATGGTTTCACCGATTGAGTTGATAACTAAATCTTTAGCTTCTTCGATATGTTGACTGTCATTGTTATTATAATCCATCACTGCACCTCCATTTTAATCCATTATTCAGCTTAGGTGGGACGCACTAGATACTATGATTTTTATGATGATTTACCTGTAAATAATACGTCTATTACTTTGAGTTGTAGTTTGTTCGTGAATATAAAGCATAGTTACATTGAAAGTTTATAATCATCAAAATCAAATGTTAGTTATCGATTTGAAGTGTTAATGTCTATACTACTTTTGACTATCTTCGATGTCGTAATCTATAAATGGCTATAAAAACCTATACTATATGTCCCATTTCTAATAAATACACACGAGAATCATTATAAAGCCTTTTATGAAAAAAAGAAAAGTAATTTTCTGAACAAAAATTATTTCTTAAACATAGATAAGTTTGATTGTAAAATACAAACATTTTTAAAGAAATTGACACTTTTTCATCAATTATGATAACATAACTCTGTAAAATTCGTTAAATAAAAATTTAACAAACTTAACGGAGGTCGTTTGATGGAACTTGTAGATAAATTATCAAATCGTCAATATATTGATGGAGAATGGGTTGAAAGTTCAAATAAAAACACAAGAGATATTATAAATCCTTATAATCAAGAAACAATCTTCACTGTAGCTGAAGGAACTAAAGAAGATGTTGAAAGAGCAATTTTAGCTGCTAGAAGATCTTTCGAAGACGGTGAATGGTCACTTGAAACAAGTGAAGTCAGAGGTAAAAAAGTGAGAGCCATTGCTGATAAAATTAAAGAAAATAGAGAAGAGTTAGCTAAATTAGAAACATTAGACACTGGTAAAACTTTAGAAGAATCCTATGCTGATATGGATGATATTCATAATGTGTTTATGTATTTTGCTGGTTTAGCTGATAAAGATGGCGGTGAAATGATTAACTCACCAATTCCTAATACAGAAAGTAAAATAGTTAAAGAACCTGTAGGTGTCGTTACTCAAATTACACCTTGGAACTATCCATTACTTCAAGCATCTTGGAAAATTGCGCCAGCTTTAGCAACAGGTTGCTCATTAGTTATGAAACCAAGTGAAATTACTCCGTTAACAACAATTCGTGTATTTGAATTGATGGAGGAAGTTGGTTTCCCTAAAGGAACAATTAATTTAGTACTTGGTGCTGGATCAGAAGTGGGTGACGTGATGTCAGGTCATGAAGAAGTCGATTTAGTTTCATTTACAGGTGGTATTGAAACAGGAAAACACATCATGAAACAAGCAGCTAATCACGTGACTGACGTTGCATTAGAATTAGGCGGCAAAAATCCTAATATTATTTTTGATGACGCTGATTTTGAATTAGCTGTAGACCAAGCACTTAATGGTGGATATTTCCACGCTGGTCAAGTGTGTTCTGCTGGTTCTAGAATCTTAGTTCACAATGATATTAAAGATAAATTCGAAAAAGCTCTTATCGATCGTGTAAGCAAAATCAAATTAGGTAACGGTTTTGATCAAGATACTGAAATGGGACCAGTTATCTCAACAGCACACCGCGATAAAATCGAAGGTTATATGGAAGTTGCGAAAAAAGATGGCGCAACAATTGCTATTGGTGGTAAACGTCCTGAACGTGAAGACTTACAAGCGGGATTATTCTTTGAACCTACTGTAATTACAGATTGTGATACATCAATGCGTATTGTTCAAGAGGAAGTCTTTGGACCAGTTGTGACTGTAGAAGGATTTGCTGACGAAGAAGAAGCTATTCGCTTAGCAAATGATTCAATTTACGGTTTAGCAGGTGCTGTATTTACTAAAGATATTGGTAAAGCACAACGTGTTGCGAATAAATTGAAACTTGGTACGGTTTGGATTAACGATTTCCATCCATACTTTGCGCAAGCGCCATGGGGCGGTTACAAACAATCAGGTATTGGTAGAGAATTAGGTAAAGAAGGATTAGAGGAATATTTAGTAAGTAAACATATTCTTACAAATACTAATCCAGAACCAGTGGATTGGTTTAGTAAATAATAATACATTGCTTATATACAGTAAATGACTTATAAATACAAAATGCTACATGAAGTGAGTACTTACAAAGGTATGGTGCTCACTTCAATAAATGAAACCTTTTAAGAAAGAGATGTTAACAAACAAAGAAAACAAATCAATTTTTGGAGGTCTTTAACGATGAGAAGAAAACGCGATTCATACGATTATGTCATTATTGGTGGTGGTAGTGCAGGTTCAGTTCTTGGTGCACGCCTTTCAGAAGATAAAGATAAAAATGTTTTGGTATTAGAAGCTGGACGTAGTGACTATTTCTGGGATTTATTTATTCAAATGCCAGCAGCATTGATGTTCCCATCAGGTAATCGTTTTTATGACTGGGAATATCAAACTGACGAAGAACCACATATGGGACGTAGAGTAGATCATGCAAGAGGTAAAGTATTAGGTGGCTCAAGTTCTATTAACGGTATGATTTATCAACGAGGTAACCCAATGGACTATGAAGGATGGGCAGAACCTGAAGGAATGGACACATGGGACTTTGCGCATTGTCTACCATATTTCAAAAAGTTAGAAACAACATATGGTGCAGCGCCATATGATAAAGTTAGAGGTCATGATGGTCCGATCAAATTAAAACGTGGACCAGCTACTAATCCATTATTTAAATCATTCTTTAACGCAGGTGTTGAAGCGGGCTATCATAAAACTGCAGACGTTAATGGTTACAGACAAGAAGGATTTGGTCCATTTGATAGCCAAGTACATCATGGACGTCGTATGTCTGCTTCAAGAGCGTATCTACGCCCAGCATTAAGACGTAGAAACTTAGATGTTGAAACACGTGCGTTCGTAACAAAATTAATATTTGATGAAAATAATAGTAAAAAAGTAACAGGCGTGACTTTCAAGAAAAATGGTAAAGAACATACTGTTCACGCAAACGAAGTCATTTTATCTGGCGGTGCTTTCAATACGCCACAACTATTACAATTATCAGGTATTGGTGACTCAGAATTCTTAAAATCAAAAGGTATTGAACCACGTATGCATTTACCAGGTGTTGGTGAGAACTTCGAAGATCACTTAGAAGTATATATTCAACATAAATGTAAACAACCGGTTTCACTACAACCTAGCCTTGATGTTAAACGTATGCCGTTCATTGGTTTACAATGGATTTTTGCACGTAAAGGTGCAGCGGCGTCTAACCACTTTGAAGGTGGCGGCTTCGTAAGATCAAATGATGATGTTGATTATCCAAACCTCATGTTCCACTTCTTACCAATTGCTGTAAGATATGATGGTCAAAAAGCACCAGTAGCACATGGTTACCAAGTACATGTTGGACCAATGTACTCCAACTCAAGAGGTAGTTTGAAAATCAAATCTAAGGATCCATTTGAAAAACCAAGTATCGTGTTTAATTACTTATCTACGAAAGAAGACGAAAGAGAATGGGTTGAAGCAATTAGAGTAGCAAGAAATATATTAAAACAAAAAGCTATGGATCCATTTAATGGTGGCGAAATTTCACCAGGACCACAAGTTCAAACGGATGAAGAAATTTTAGATTGGGTACGAAAAGATGGAGAAACTGCATTACATCCATCTTGTAGCGCGAAAATGGGACCTGCATCTGACCCAATGGCAGTAGTCGATCCATTAACTATGAAAGTACATGGTATGGAAAATTTACGTGTCGTTGATGCTTCAGCAATGCCTAGAACAACAAATGGTAATATTCATGCGCCTGTATTGATGTTAGCTGAGAAAGCAGCGGATATTATTCGTGGTAGAAAACCGCTTGAACCTCAATATGTTGACTATTATAAACATGGTATTGATGATGAAAAAGCAGGTGCAATGGAAGATGATCCATTCTATCAATATTAAAATGGTAGATGGAAAGTTAAATTAAAAATTTAATTAAATGTATATTTTTAGCTCATTTATTCGTTATTTATAAAATGACCTGAGACAAATCGTTGTCTCAGGTTTTTACATATATAACAGTATTTATAAATGAAATTTCATTAAATGAGGTAATCATGCATACTTGAGGTCATAATTTATAAATAGTATATATGCTTATATTTAGAAAAGTAATAATTGAATAGTAAATGTTGCTTCAGATATTTACAAGATAATCAAGTCGCACATTTTGGGTGCCATAGAGATAATTATGTTTACTTCTATATGTAGTAGGTTTGATATTCTGTTTAATTAATTAGAGAAAATAAGAGCAATGAAAAGTTTATGTTTTTTATGTGTCAATAACACTTTTCAGCTACTATATCACTTAGTTTTTCTTACTTTGATAAGTTACTAAGAATATATATGTATAAGTTAAGTACATAGAGTGTCGGTTTGGATTTAATGTTTTATATAATAAATCATGGTAGTATGTATTTATATCATATTGAAGAGGTGATAAGGTGAGTTTTTATCATTTTATACAAAATTTCGTTGGTGATGAAACACCTTTAGGTAAACTAGCCGCATGGATTAACCAAGATGAAGATTTCCCTATAGAGGAAACAACAGCACATAATATATTAAACTATTTTAATCAGTTAAATTATTTTGATGACGATTGTATTGAAACTGTAAAACGCTCACTATCACTATATGAACAAAGTAAAGTAGCCCTATAATATTAAATTGAAATGAAGGGATGTCTTATGTTAGTTAGCGATACAAATAAAACATATATAATAGAAGAAACTCGTAATTCATTCATAATTGAAAGGAATAATGATCAGCAGCATTACGAAGTATTAGAATCAATTAACAGCTTATCTAATGATTCATTTTGTGTGTTAAATCACTTATTCGTCAATGAAGGTAATAAAGAGGTGTTTGAGTCACGGTTTTTAAAGAGAAATCAACATTTGCAAGATGTGCCTGGTTTTAAAGCGTTAAGATTTCTTAGACCGGTAGTCAAAGGGAGACATTACATTATCATCACGCTATGGAACAGTAGACAAGCTTTCTATGATTGGCAAAATTCAAAAGCATATGCGCAAACTCATAAAAAACGTGGAACTCAAAAAGGTGTCGATCATCGTATAGTCAATAGAGATTTATCCTATAATATAAGAATAGAGTTAGAAAGTCTTAATAACTAAATTTGTGTTGAATATATGAATGATAAAATATAAAAACGGCATAATATGTTATTAAATTTATTAAGAATAAAAATTTGAGAATACTTTTAATGAATTGTACACACGTAAAAGTCTATTTGACTTGTTCAAATAATATAAGATAAATGAATGTAACAAAAAGTTAATGATAAACCTGTACATTGTTTTATGTTTCAGGTTTTTCTTATTTGAAAATTTGTTAGTTGATGTTGAATGATATGAATGTTTTTAAGAGGTTTGATAGATTATAAACCTTTGGTAGTTTTTAGATGAAAGTATATTGAAAGGAAGTACACTTATGAATAAATCAAATTTACTAGCACCTGAGAAATATAATATTGTTTCAGAAATAGAAAAATATGCTTCAGAAGATCATAAAAAAGCCATTATTTACAAGGATAACGAGCATGAAAATATTTCTGTAAGTTATAAAGAACTTATCAGTAATGCTAATAAAGTAGGGAATGTATTCCTCAATCATGGGCTGAAAAAAGGAGATAAAGTTCTCATCATGATGCCACGTGCAATCGTTACATATGAATTATATATTGCAGCATTGAAACTGGGGATAGCGATTGTTCCAAGTTCAGAAATGTTACGAACAAAAGATTTACAATATCGAATTACTCACGGTGAGATTGATGCAGTTATTTCATTTGATTCTCTAACTAAAGAATTCGAAAACGTTAAAGAATATGACCAATTAAAGAAATTTATAGTAGCTGGTCACAAAGAAGATTGGGTTTCAATAGAAGATGAAAAAGAAAAAGTAAGTGATGACCTTAAAGGCGCAGATACAACACGAGATGATTTGGCGATTCTTTCTTATACATCAGGTACAACAGGTAATCCAAAAGCAGTAACGCATTCACATGGATGGGGGTATGCCCATTTGCAAATGGCACCAAAACATTGGTTATGCATACAAGAGAATGATCTTGTATGGGCAACTGCAGCACCAGGGTGGCAAAAGTGGGTGTGGAGTCCATTCTTATCTGTTTTAGGGATGGGAGCAACAGCATTTGTCTATAACGGTCGTTTCCACCCTGAAACATATCTCGAGTTACTTCAAAATTATCAAATCAATGTTCTATGTTGTACACCAACAGAATATCGTATGATGGCTAAACTTAGTCATTTAGAACAGTATAATTTAGAACATTTACACAGTGCGGTGTCTGCGGGTGAACCTTTAAATCGAGAAGTTGTTGAACAATTTAAACGTCATTTTAATATTACTGTTCGAGATGGATATGGACAAACGGAAAGTACATTGTTGATTGGATTTCTAAAAGATACTGAACCACGTATGGGTTCAATGGGTAAAGGTATACCTGGTAGTTTTGTTACTGTCATTGATGATGATGGTAAAGAGGTTGGCCCAAATGTAAAAGGTAATATTGCCGTGCCTTTAGACTTACCAGCCTTATTTAAAGGTTATTTTAAAGATGAAGCACGCACAAAAGCAGCTTCAACAGGTGATTATTATGTTACTGGAGACCAAGCTCATATTGATAATGATGGTTATTTCTGGTTCGAAGGTCGCCGTGACGATATTATTATTAGTTCAGGTTATACCATTGGACCTTTTGAAGTAGAAGATGCATTAACAAATCATGCAGCTGTTAAAGAATGTGCTGTTGTAGCAAGTCCGCATGACATTCGTGGAAATATTGTTAAAGCATTTATCATCTTGCAAGATGATTATGAAGCAAGTGATGAGTTAATCCAAGAATTACAAGTATTCTGTAAAAATGAAGTAGCACCGTATAAATATCCAAGAGCAATTGAATTTGTTGAAAATCTACCAAAAACAAATTCAGGTAAGATACGTCGCGTTGAATTACGTGATGCAGAAATTAAAAAATATAAACAATAGTATTCATCGCATTAAGTATGAATGAAAATATTTCCTGGGACACTTATACAATGTCTCAGGTTTTTTATTTTGACTATCAGAGACTAATATTAGAAATATGCATTAGTATAATTTAGTTAATGTCATGAGACAGGGAATTCAATATGAATTTTGTCCTGCTTTTTACGATTACATGAGTATAACCTAATCAATGATGAATTGAAAAATAGAATCATGAATAAAAAAGCATTAAATTAATACTTTTGATATATTTAGAACAAATTTAATGAAAGCCTTTTCTTAAAAGTGTTGTAATTCCGTTTTTATTATGACATACTTGTAAATAAATAGTATGACATAATAAAAATAAGAGGTGGTCAAGAATGACACAATTCGTTTATGCATTTAATGAAGGAAATATAGCTATGAAAGACTTACTTGGTGGTAAAGGTGCCAATCTTTCAGAGATGAAGAGACTCGGACTACCAGTACCTGATGGTTTTACAATTACGACTGAAGCTTGTATTACCTATTTAAAACAAAATGAAAAACTACCTACAGAAGTAAAGACACAATTAATTGATCATTTAGCAGCTTTTTCTAAACGAACTGGAAAGGCCTTTTCTTCTGATGACAACTTGTTATTAGTATCAGTACGTAGTGGTGCAAAAATTTCCATGCCAGGAATGATGGATACAATTCTTAATTTAGGACTTAACGATGATAATGTAAAAAAGCTTATTGACAAAACAAATGATGCACGCTTTGCATATGATTGTTACCGTCGTTTACTACAAATGTTTGGAGAGGTTGTTTATGGTATTCCAATGACAGCTTTCGATACATATTTTAATGATTTTAAAACGAAGCATCGTTATCAAAATGATGCTGAAATTCCGGCAGAAGGACTACAAACTATATGTGAAAGATATAAAGAAATTTATGTAGAAGAGGCATATAAACCTTTTCCACAAGAACCGTTAAAGCAATTAGAAGAAGCAATTGAAGCAGTATTTAAATCTTGGGATAATGATCGTGCACGTGTATATAGAGATTTAAATGATATTCCACATGATATTGGTACAGCTGTAAATATTCAGGAAATGGTATTTGGTAATAGTGGTGCAAATAGTGGTACGGGTGTAGCATTTACAAGAAATCCAGTTACCGGAGAAAATCATTTATTCGGGGAGTACTTACTTAATGCTCAAGGTGAAGATGTTGTTGCAGGTATTCGTACCCCTAAGGATATTGACACTTTAAAACAACAAATGCCAGACGTGCATCAAGAGTTCGTTGATGTAACTAAACAACTTGAAAAGCATTACAAAGATATGCAAGATATAGAATTTACAATTGAAAATGGGAAACTTTATTTATTACAAACACGTAACGGAAAGCGTACTGCTAAAGCAGCAATAAAAATTGCTGTGGATTTAGTTCACGAGCAATTAATTACACGTGAAGAAGCAGTATCAAAAGTAGAAGTAAAATCAATAGACCAATTATTACATCCTAATTTTAATGAAGAGTCATTAAAGCAAGCGACAGTGGTTTCTAAAATGGGCTTACCAGCTAGTCCCGGTGCAGCAACAGGAAAAGTAGTCTTCTCTGCTGAAGAAGCAAAACTTCAAGCTGAAAATGGTAATAAAGTAGTGTTAATGCGACCGGAAACATCACCTGAAGATATTGAGGGGATGGTAGCAAGTGAAGCAATCGTAACAACTCATGGTGGTATGACATCACATGCTGCTGTTGTAGCAAGAGGAATGGGTAAATGTTGTGTGACAGGATGTTCGAATGTAGAGATAGATACAGTGAACAAAACAGTATATTATCCTGAAGGTGAATTACATGAAGGGGATATCGTTTCTGTAGATGGTTCAGCTGGTGATTTATATTTAGGAGCAATTGAAACAGTCAATGCTGAACATAGTGAAGAGTTCGATCAATTTATGACTTGGTCTGAAGAGATTGCAAGACTGCAAGTTAGAATGAATGCTGAAACACCACAAGATATAAAAGCTGGATATAATTTTGGCTCTAAAGGAATAGGTTTAGTTCGTACTGAGCACATGTTCTTTGGACCTGAACGTTTAATAGAAATGCGCCGTTTTATTTTAGCTTCAAATCATGACGAACGTGTACAAGCTTTAGAAAAAATTAAAACATATCAAGTAGAAGATTTTGAAACAATTTTCAGATTATCTCAAGATAGACCTACGATTGTTCGTTTGCTTGATCCACCGTTACATGAGTTCTTGCCATCATCTGAAGAAGATATAAACAATGTTTCTCAACAGCTGAATGTATCTTCAGAGTTCTTACGCAAGCGAATCGTTGACTTAAATGAGGTCAATCCAATGCTTGGTCATCGTGGTTGTCGTTTGGCTGTGACTTATCCAGAGTTATATGAGATGCAAGTTGAAGCTATCATTGAAAGTGTTATTAAGCTTCAAAAAGAGGGGATAACGTGCCTGCCAGAAATTATGATTCCTCTCGTGTCAACAGTAGAAGAATTTACAACTTTAAAAGAACGATTAGTTAATACAATTAGACATTTAGAAAAAGAATCTCAACAAAATATACAATATATGATAGGTACTATGATTGAAACGCCTAGAGCATGCTTGATTGCGAATGACCTTGCGAAACATTGTGATTTCTTCAGTTTTGGTACTAATGATTTAACACAATTGACATTTGGTTTCTCTAGAGATGATGCAGGAAAATTCATAAATGTGTATACTGAAAATAACATTTTACAGCTTGACCCATTCCAAACTTTAGATAGAGAAGGTGTAGGACGACTAATTCAATTAGCCGTTGAACAAGCTAAAAATACCAATCCAGAGATTAAAATTGGTGTATGTGGTGAGCTTGGTGGCGATGCAAAATCAATTCGTCAATTTAACCAATGGGGAATTGATTATGTTTCATGTTCACCATTTAGAGTTCCGGGTGCAATTTTAGCTACAGCTCAGAGTCAAGCGGAGGAAAGCGAGCGATAAGGTGAAGGATAATAATGAAGTATTAAAGTTATTTATAGTTTCAGATTCAATAGGAGAAACAGCGCAACGGATGATTCATGCAACGTTGACACAGTTTCCAGATTTAACTCAAGTAGAAATTAAGAAATTTCCGTATATTAAGGACGAACAAGAATTTTTAAATGTCTTACAATTAGCTAAAGTACAGAATGCAATTGTTGCAACAACATTAGTGAGTGAGTCATTTAATGCATTAGGTCATCAGTTTGCAAATGAACATCAAATTCCCTATGTAGATTACATGTCTGAGTTAATTAGTATAATTAAAAAACATACACACGCTAAACCATTAATGGAAAGTGGTGCGTTGCGTAAGCTTAATGATGAGTATTTTAAGCGTATAGAAGCAATTGAGTATTCAGTGAAATATGATGATGGTAAGCATTTTACAGATATTGGAGAAGCGGATGCTTTAATAGTAGGTGTATCACGTACCTCTAAAACGCCATTAAGTATGTACTTAGCTAATAAAGGATATAAGATTGCAAATATTCCTTTAGTCCCTGAAGTGGCTATTCCAGATAATGTATTTCAACAAAAGAATTTAAAGGTATTTGGATTAACAGCAAGTCCCAATTATATCGCAAATATACGACGTAATCGTGCAGAAACATTAGGACTATCTTCAGAATCTAATTACAATAGTTTAGAGCGTATCAAAAAAGAATTATCTTATGCTGAAGAAGTTTTTAGAAAATTAAATGCAACGGTAATTAATACAGAATATAAATCGATAGAGGAATCGGCATTTTATATTGAAAAGTTTCTAGCTAAACGTTAAATGTTCATAAAAATATATATCATAAAATTGTCATAAATTTACTATTAACAATTTACTTTTCAAAGTGCTTGCTTTAACATATATATGTAAAAGCTATTAGATTTGATTCTTTTCTAAGGTTTTGAGGTTATAAAGTAATATAACAAGAATGATGACGTCTAATTAGCTGGAAAGCAATTTGATAACTACTACACAAGAGGTGAACATTATGTCTATGTCTGACAAAAAAGACGTCGTGTTAATCGGTGCCGGTGTACTAAGTACTACATTTGGTTCTATGTTGAAAACGATTGCACCTGATTGGGACATTCATTTATATGAACGTCTAGATCGTCCTGGTATTGAAAGTTCAAATGAACGTAACAATGCAGGAACAGGGCATGCAGCTTTATGTGAATTGAACTATACTGTACAACAACCTGATGGTTCAATTGATATTGAAAAAGCTAAAGAAATTAATGAACAATTTGAAATTTCTAAACAATTCTGGGGACATTTAGTTAAATCAGGAGAAATTCAAAATCCTAAAGAATTTATTAATCCATTACCTCATATTAGTTTTGTTCGTGGTAAAAATAACGTTAAATTCTTAAAAGATCGTTATGAAGCGATGAAGCAATTCCCTATGTTCGATAATATCGAATATACTGAAGATATTGAAGAAATGAGAAAATGGATTCCATTAATGATGAAAGGCCGTGAAGATAAGGGCTACATGGCAGCGAGTAAAATAAACGAAGGAACTGACGTAAATTACGGTGAATTAACTCGTAAAATGGCTCAAAATCTTAAAAACTCACCAAACGTTGAAGTGCAATACAAACATGAAGTTGTTGATTTTGAACGTTTGTCTAATGGTAAATGGTCAGTTAAAATTAAAAATCTAAATAATGGACAAGTATTCGAACATCAAACTGATTATGTGTTTATCGGTGCTGGTGGTGGCGCAATTCCACTATTACAAAAAACTGGCATTCCAGAAAGTAAACATTTAGGTGGATTCCCAATCAGTGGACAATTTATTGCTTGTACAAATCCACAAGTTATTGAACAGCACGATGCCAAAGTTTATGGTAAAGAACCACCTGGTACACCACCAATGACGGTACCTCACTTAGATACACGTTACATTGATGGTGAAAGAACATTATTATTTGGGCCATTTGCAAACGTGGGGCCTAAATTCCTAAAACATGGTTCTAACTTGGATTTATTCAAATCAATTAAACCATATAACATTACGACTTTACTTGCTTCTGCAGTTAAAAACTTACCATTAATTAAGTATTCATTTGACCAAGTCATTATGACAAAAGAAGGTTGTATGAACCATTTACGTACGTTCTATCCTGAAGCACGTGATGAAGATTGGCAAGTTTACACAGCTGGTAAACGTGTACAAGTTATTAAAGATACTGAAGAGAATGGTAAAGGATTTATCCAATTTGGTACTGAAGTGGTTAATTCTGAAGACCACTCAGTTATTGCATTACTAGGCGAATCACCAGGAGCATCAACTTCAGTATCAGTAGCACTAGAAGTTTTAGAGAAAAACTTCCCTGAATACGCGAAAGACTGGGAACCTAAAATCAAGAAAATGATTCCTTCATATGGTGAATCACTTATTGATGATGTTCAATTAATGAGAAAAATACGTAAACAAACATCTAAAGATCTTGAATTAGGATTCTATAATAAAGCAAAATAAAAAGATATAGCGTTATCTATTAATCCTTATTAGGTAAAGTTGCTGTATTTAATATTTTAAATGCCTGAGACAATGAGTGTCTCAGGCATTTTTATATATTAACAATCGATGGTTAATTTGCAGATGAAAGGGATTTAAATCAAGATTGTGAACTATCATATCTTTTGATAAGGCAGCGAAAAAATTCAATACAAAGTATATTTCATATCTTTTCTTTAATTGATAGATAATTAATGAAAATTCGTTTTTTAAAATTAATAAATAAAAATATGTATAGGTAACTATATATTCAAAACCTTAAATAGTGTATTATAAAGTTATAAATAGCAATTTAAAACTAATCAATATTTAATTGTTATTTCTCTGTATATAAAAATTAAAAGGAGATAGAATATGAAAAAATTTTTGGGAATTTTATTAATTGTGATGTCAATTGCTCTTGTGGGATGTTCAAATAGCAATGATTCAGATCAATCTTCTAATGAAAAGTCATCATCAAAAAGCTCGGAGAAAAAAACGGACGTGGCGACTGAATATACAAAAGAGGACGAATATAAAGAACTAGAAAAAGAAGCTAAGGATCTTAAACAAAAGCCAGTTCTTAATGAAATCGATGCACTTATTACAGAAAAAGGTTTTACAAATAAAACGGGGTTGCAAGGCTGGGAAGACTATAAAAAATTAGTGGATAAGGTAACACTTGCAGATTATAAATACACAAAAGAATCTAAAGGGTCATCTATTGAAGAAGTTAATAAGTTCTTTAAAGATAAAAAAGGTGTAGAGATTAAACGAATGAAAAGTAAGGAAAAAAATATTAAGCATATCAATTATATGTATGTAGATCCAGATGGTAAAAAAACAGGTAAAAATAAGCAACCTATGTCCTACGCTCAAATACTTGCAACATTTAAAGAAGGTAAATTAGTAGCTACAAATATTCAACCTGGATTTTTTGCTTTAGACAAAAAGAAAATGGTTAAAGCTAAAGACTTAGAAGAAGTTAAGACATTGGAAGATTTAACGCGTTTGAAAGATCCTAAAGCGACATCATATGGTATTTTACAGACGAAATATAAAGGAAAACCATACACTCAAGTTTCAATATTAGGCAGTGATTCTGATGAAGAGAATGATATTTCCTCAGCCATATTAGCTTATTATCTATTTTCACCAACGGAATTAGATAGTGATGATAATCATAAATACGTTGAAGTTGCATCAGCGCCATTCTTAAGTGCTCAAAACGATTTTTCATCTTATCAACTTGGTGTATTTAAAAAAATTATCGAAAGTAGTATGTCGTTTGATGAATAATCAAAGGACAAAATGTGTGTAAAGTATAAAAAAAACCGTGTGGTCAGATTAATCTACCACACGGTTTTAATATTTCTCTAGACAATATGATGTTGTTTAGAGAAAACATTGTTCGTTATGAACTGATAAATAATTAGTTTTTATTTACTGACGCATCATAGATTGAATCTACAGCATCGCCTAATGCTTTATCGAATTCTTCTTGTGATTGGCTAGCACGTAAGTCACTTGCTAATGCACGTGAGAAGCTTGCAATTAATTCATCGTTATCTTTTAACAATTTGTTAGCTTCATCTCGGCTATAACCACCTGATAATACTACTACACGTACAACATTAGGGTGGTCAGCTAATTCTTTATATAAATTAGCTTCAGTAGGAATAGTTAATTTTAGCATAACTAATTGATCATCGTTTAATGAATCTAAACCTTTTTTGATTTCAGCTTTTAAAACTTTCTCAATTTCAGATTTATCTTTAGCGTTAATATTAACTTCTGGTTCGATAATAGGTACTAAACCTTTAGCGATGATTTTTTTAGCGAATTCAAATTGTTGTTCAACAACATCTTTGATTCCTTGTTCATTAAGTTCAAGGATGTTAGAACGCATTTTAGTACCGAAGATATGACGTTCATTTGCACGATCTAAAGTTTCATCTAAATCATCAATTGGTTTCATTAATTGCACGCCATTTTTCTCTTCAGCAAGACCTTTGTCGACTTTTAAGAAAGGAACAACGCCTTTGTCCGCTAAATAGTCTCCAGTGTATTTACCTTCAACTTCGCGATCCATAGTTTGTTCGAATAAAATCGCACCTAAAATTTTATCAGGTGAAAATGAAGGTGAAGTTACAACACGTGTACGCATATCGTGAACAAGTTGGAACATTTCGTCTTCATTACTGTATTGATCTTCATTCACACCATATTCTTTAAGTGCTTTAGGTGTACTACCACCACTTTGGTCTAATGCAGCAATGAATCCTTTACCATGAGTCATTTTTTCTAATTGTTCTTTATTCATACTTTCCACTCCTTAATATAACTTTCATATACAGTATGATAAAAATTACTTTTTATCTCAAGTTTTTCTACTTAAAAATGATGAAAAATCACATAATTGTTGTAATTAACTATGATTTAGATGTGTAAAATATAAATAAATCGTAACAATGATTTTCCTTAAATGCATCATATCGTCAGAAACACCGACGAATAAAATTGAAAAAGTTTAACTGGTGCAATTTAATTATCAACTGATAATGGTTAAATCAACCTAGGACAACATTAGATATCCTATGCTTATAAGTACTTTATCTTATATCAGATTAAGAGATTTAGAATAACATCTTATCGCTACCAAATGTATCTCCCAATGCTTGTTGAGCTAAAACATTAAGGTAATGCCATGGTCTATCATAATCAGGTTGGAAGAAGAAATCTTGGACAGCGAGTTGTTCAAGTGTGAAACCAGCAGATATAACTACTGAAATTGTATTAATAGAAGCAGTAATATCTTCTTTTGACATGACTTGACCACCAAGTATACGGTGAGTGTCTTTATCATAAATAATTTTCATATGAATTTTCGTATCATTTTGCATAAATTGAGGACGAATCAATTCTTCTACATATGTTTGACCTAAATTGCCATCATAATTATCGATTTCTGTACCGTGAATGCCAGTTTGTCCAAATTTATAATCAAATAATTGTAAACCTGAAGTACCAGAAACACGTGGCATTGTCATTTTTTTACCCAACATGTTTTTTGCTGCGACAACGCCTTGGCGTCTTGAATTTGTTGCTAATGCAATATAACGATCCTCAGATACTGGTGCAAAAGGAACTAATGTCGCATCGCCACCTGCATAGACATCTTTAGCAGATGTTTGTTGTTGGTGGTTAATGTTTATAATTCCTTTTTTACCTAAATCTATTTTATCTTTTAGCCACTCGGTAGCCGGTTCGACACCTACAGCAAATAAAACAGTATCTGCATCATATTCATTTTTGTCGGTAACTACAGTAGTTACTTCGCTATTTTGATTTCCTGAAAGTGATTGTACTGTTTCGCCACCTTTAAAATGAAGACCGTGTTGCTGTGCATTTGTTTCTAATACATCTGTAAACTCTTTATCTAAGTAAGTGTTTAATATACGATCAGCGACATCTACGATTGTAGTATCTATGCCTGCTTTAGCAAAAGCTTCAGCAGCTTCAATACCTATATAGCCACCTCCGACTACAACAGCCTTTTTGGCATCTTTCATGCGTTCTTTAATTTGATTTGCCCAATCGCGTCCACGCATAAATAATACATGTTTATATTTTTCAATTCCATCGACTGGAGGTGTAACAGGTTTACCGCCGGGACTTAGGAACAATTTATCATAAGAATAAGTTGATGTTTGACCTTGGTGTTCAACTGTAACAGTCTTATTGTCAGTATCTAAATCTGTGACTGTGCTATTCGTATGAATGTTTACACCTTGTGCCTTATAAGAGTCAACGGATGCGTAATGTAAATCATCTAGTGATGATGAGATGTCTTCAAGATAACTTTGAATACCACAAGATAAAAAGGACGGTTGATCTGCACTTTCAAAAACTTGAATATCAGCATTTTCATCTTCTTTAAGCAATGTTTGGATTACTTCATATCCTGAATGAGATGTACCTACCACAATATATTTCATTATGATGTCCTCCTTTTATTTATAAAAACGTATAGATTACGTTAGTTTTAGCAATTACATTATGATGTTTACCCAGGTAGTTAAATTCTATTCAACGTTATTGAAAAAGTGATATATTCTTCAAAATTTTGTAAAAGAATTGGGGATTCGTTCATGTTCGATTAATATGAAACTTAAGTCATTGACTCAAGGATTTTTACATATGGGTAGTTGATAGTGGATTAAAATGCGCTATTATCAAGCTTGTTTCAATATTTATGTTATTGGTAGGAGAGTGTGTTCAAAATATTTTACAAACTATAGTTTAGTTATACTTTTAGTTACTTAACTATTTATTTTACAAATATTGAAATTAAAAGGAGAGATTGGCACATAATTTCTAGCAAAATAACCAGTAAATGAGTTTTTTATAAATTCATTTACTGGCTTCTTTATTTACAATACTTCGTATTGTTGGATTATACTTTCTTAGGGGACAGCTTCATCTTGTAGTCTTCAGCTTGTCCTGTTCCCTCAAGAGTATCGCCAAAATATTTTGTGTTTATATGACATTTTACATTGAAATACTTAAAAAATAAGACCCTTTCGTATAATTTAATAAATACCACTAAACTAATTTAACGAGGTGCCTTATATATAAAGATTATAATATGACTCAACTTACTTTACCAAAGAAAACTTCAGTTCTTATCTCCACAAACGATTTTGTAGAAACAATTCCTAAGACTGAATTCAGACATCATCGTGGTGCAACATCATACTATCCCAAAATGATATTCAAAGAACTATGTCATTTTACGTAAAGGTTGATGGTAAAGTGCAATGAAACCAGCAGTGAGTAAAAATAGACTTATTATACCATTTGTATTGAAATTTTTATCTTTCATACCAGTATTCGGTAGCATATCAGATGAGCTTTGTTGTGGTAAGTCAGAAGATTGAACTTGACCTACGTAATATGAATTGAGTTCACGTGTGCTATCCACTGCTTGTGTCTGTTGAGTAGAGTGTTGTTTTACTTGTGAAGATGTTGTAGCAATATCTTGTGCAACATAGCATTGTGGTGTATTGAGTTGACTATATTCTCCATAATCTCCACTTTTATATAGCACCACACCATTTTTGTATACTTTATAAGTACCGACACCTGCACCAGATTTATTATTTATATCAATTGTGAAATAATCCCCTTTATCCTTAACTTTTTTGAAATTTTGTAAGTCCGGATTGCCACCACTATTTTTCATAGCTTGAATTGCTACAGCTTGTGCATCTTGAGATGTTACTTCGGCTGCATGTGTCGTTGTGTCATTGACACTTGGAAATAATAATAATCCTGTTAATACAGTCGTTGCAATTAGAGAAATCTTTTTCACATTGATAACCCCATTTCGAATTGATGATATATGATGTATTTAAATTACTTTACGATTATAGTTTAGCACCTTGATAGCGAGATAATAGTGGTTTAAAAGAATTCAAATACAAATTTTAAGATACGTTAAAAATCTTAATAATTATAAATCATTGCTGATGATACAGCAGTAAAAAAGACGTCAAGTATTGCTTAGTAAATAGCGAATTTTTAATAATCTGTTAAATTGTTGTACATTTTTAAAAATAGTTAGTTTATAATTATTTTATAAAGTGGTTTATTTTGTTGTGTTAAATAGATTAGAATGTAGGGGAGTATTTGAATTGAAGAAATTAGCAGTGATATGTGCGTTTACAGTATTAATATTAGCCGGTTGTGGTCTTGGAGATAGTGATAATAAAGGAAGCTCAACGATAAATGATGATCAACAATCAGGGGATAAAAATAACAGAGATTCAAAATCAAGTACAAGTAGAAATCAAACAGGAGGTAATCAGCAAGACACACAACAAGATACCCATTCGAATAAATACTATGCTCAAGTTTGGTTAACTGCTTTAGATAGCTATAGAGGTGATAGTGACCTTCCTTTTGACGATTTAGAAATTGTACATCAAAATATTTCTAATAAAGTTTTAGATCCCTATCACCCAGACGAATCAGCTAAACTACCTGAAGGAACAGAATTGTTAACAGCAAGTGTTACTGCAGCAGGTTCAGTTTATTATAAAAATAATGGAGATGGCACAATTACAATATATAATGTACCATCACATTTTCAAGGGAGTTGGCGTGACGCTGATTACTCTAAAAGAGAATCTCAGCGCATTATAGATGATGCTCGTACAGTTAAGTTATACAACGCAAGTGAAAGTGAAATCAATAAGATAAGTCAGATGATGAGGACTCAATTTTCAGTTGGCGATAATTTAAAAGATGAAGATGATACTTCTGAATCGGAAAATCAATCAAGCAGTTCTGATGAAGTAACGGTGACACGAAGTAATGTTATCGATATAGTTGAGGACTACGAAGGGCATCAATTAGATACAGACACATATATTTACAAAGAACCAGAAAAAGATAGTGATGGTAGTTGGGGGTTCTCGTTTACAGATAAAGAAGGTCATTTAGAAGGATCTTATATTATCGATAAAGATGGAGAAGTAACGAAGTATGATGAAGATGGAGAGCCAGAATAACTAATAGGGCAGTAGAGATATCATAGTATAATTATCTATGATGTTTCTACTGCCAATATTTATTTTATAATATGTAAAAGACATTGAGATATGAGTTTTAAAATCATAAAGTTTTTTTCGAAATGATAGGTAGACAACTCGCCATTAAAATAATGAAAAAAAGATGTGCAACTAACCACCATGCAAATTCGTTCCAACTAAAGAAAAAAATTGAGCGTTGCGCAAGAAAAACGAGAAGTGGATACATCAAAGCAAATATTAATACTAAAGGTAAGTATGCTAGACGATACAAGAATTTTGAATAATGATAGATAATTAAAAAGGTGATATAAATCAATATTCCGATACTTAAATGAATCAGTACTTCGATAATTGTTGGCACTTCATCAGGGTTGATTAAAAAATCAATATTGAGTAATAACTGAGTTAAGTGTGTGTTTTGTAGTAACACATCCATTAATATAGTTAAAATAAGTAATAGCACGCTAATCGTGGTTGCGTATAATAAATGATAAAATATTTTTAACCCATTCATATTAATATCCTCCGTAAAATATTTTATTCTATATTCCCTTTAAACATATCTTCTAAGCCTCAAGGACATATATTTCTTTATCACAAAAGATTCATAACGAAAATATTTTTAATTATCAGAAAATATTTACAAATCTGAAAATTGTTAGTATATTGATTACTATCCTATTAGTATTGATTTATTTTAAAACGATAGCAGTTGATAGTTTTATAGCTTCATATGTAGATAGCTATATTAAAAAGAGTCATTATTGGGAGGGAACTCAATGAGTAAAGTTAGTCATTTGATAGATGAAGATGAACGTTATTTTGCACATTCTGGACGGATTAAATATTATCCTCTAGTTATTGATCATGGTTATGGAGCCACGTTAATCGATATAGAGGGTAAGTCTTATATTGATTTATTAGCAAGTGCAAGTTCACAAAATGTGGGTCATGCTCCGAAGCCAGTAGTCGAAGCAATTAAGAACCAAACTGAGAAATTCATTCATTATACACCAGCATATATGTATCATGAACCGTTAGTGCGATTATCAAAAAAATTATGTGACATTGCTCCTGGAAATTATGAGAAGAGAGTTACTTTCGGATTAAGTGGCTCTGATGCTAATGATGGGATTATAAAGTTTGCACGTGCGTATACAGGACGTCCATACATCATAAGTTTTACCAACGCATACCATGGTTCAACATTTGGTTCATTATCGATGTCTTCAATTAGTTTGAATATGCGTAAGCATTATGGGCCATTACTTAATGGATTTTACCATATACCTTTTCCTGATAAGTATAGGGGGATGTTTGAGCAAGCTAAACCTAACACGGTTGAGGAATATTTAGCGCCTTTAAAAGAAATGTTTGCAAAATACGTCCCTGCGGAAGAAGTGGCATGTATTGTGGTTGAAACAATTCAAGGTGACGGTGGTTTACTTGAACCTGTATCAGGTTATTTTGAAGCATTACAAGAGCTTTGCCACGCTCACAATATTCTTATTGCAGTTGATGATATCCAACAAGGATTAGGTCGTACAGGAAAGTGGAGTTCCGTAGATCATTATCATTTCACTCCAGATTTAATGACATTTGGAAAGTCATTAGCTGGAGGTTTACCAATGTCAGCGATTGTAGGTCGTAAAGAAATCATGGAAAGTCTTGAAGCACCTGCACATTTATTTACAACTGGTGCAAATCCTGTAAGTTGTGAGGCAGCCTTAGCAACGATAAAGATGATTGAAGATGAAGATTTACTAAACGCTTCGTGGAAAAAAGGGAGTTACGTTAGAAAAAGAATAGACCCATGGATAGAACGTTACCAATATGTAGGTGATGTTCGAGGTATTGGATTATCAATTGGAATAGACATAGTATCAAATAAAATTGAGAAAACTAGAGATTCTGAAGCAGCATTAAAGATATGTAATTACTGCTTTGAAAATGGTGTGATTATCATAGCAGTTGCGGGTAATGTTTTAAGATTTCAACCACCACTTGTGATTACCTATAAGCAACTTGATAAAGCATTAGATACAATAGAACAGGCGCTTGAAAAGTTGGAAAGAGGAGAATTAAATCAATATGACATTAGTGGTCAAGGTTGGTAAGAAAAAAGTAGATGAATAGCAAAGCCTCGACACTAAATAACAATATTAATATAGGGAGTGGGACAGAATTCATAACGAGTTCGTTGTCCTACTCCCTATATTTTAATTTAATCTATGGGTCTTTCACTTATTCTCTAGGTACTTGATACGCTTCTTCATCATTCTTTTTGGAATGTCTAATTCCATAAATTAAATAAATAATTATACCTACAATAAACCATATCAGTGTATACAATTTAGCTTCAAAACTTAATCCCCAAAATACTAGCAATACTAATATAAATGTAATTGCAGGCAAAATAGGATATAAAGGTAATTTAAATTCTGGCTTAGGTAAATCTTTCCCTTCGCGTTTTCTTAATCGATACATGGCTAGTGACACAAACATGAATGCAACAAGGGTACCTGCGGAAATCAATTGTGCTAAGAAAGCAAACGGGAACATTGATCCGATAACTACACCAATGATTGTAAGTAAGACAAGTGCTCGATTAGGTAAATGTTTGTGATTTAATTGACTTAACCAAGAAGGGAGTAAACCATCTCGTCCAAATGAATATAATAGACGTGAACCTGCAAGCATCATACCAATTAATGCAGTGAACATACCGATAACAGAAATTGCTTGAACAATAGCAGCAATAATACCATGACCACTTTCTCGTAATGCCCAACCTACTGGCTCTGCATTATCAGCATATTGAGAGTAGTGGAACATGCCAACAAGAACAAGTGCTACGGCAACAAACAATACAATAGCTACTATGAGTGATCCTAAGATTCCTCTGGGCATTGTCTTCTGTGGATTAATCGCTTCAGCTGAATTAGCAGCAATAGAGTCAAAACCAATATAAGCTAAGAAAATCATTGAAACTCCAGCATAAATACCTTGCCAACCTCCAAAGTCACCAGTTTCAGTAACCTTATGTTCTGGAATAAATGGTATATAGTTACTGAAATTTATCGTAGTGAGCCCTACAATCACAAATAAAATGATGGCTAACACCTTTAAAATAACCAATATATTTTCCATACGAGCAGCTTCGTTCATTCCGCGTGATAATAGTAATGCAGTTAAAATAATCACCACAGCAGCAATGATATCAATGACACCACCGTTACTTCCAAATGGATTAGATAATGATTTAGGTAAAGAAATACCTAATGGTGCAATAAGACCTCTTAAGTTAGCAGAAAAGCCAGAAGCAACGAAAGCAACAGCAATAAAGTATTCTGCTAAAAGCGCCCAACCGGCAACCCATCCGAATAATTCACCAAAAAGTACATTAATCCATGAATAAGCTGATCCTGCAAAAGGCATTGTAGATGCCATTTCTGCATAAGTAAAGGCTACAAGACCTGCCACAATAGCAGCTAATAAGAATGACAACGAAACAGCAGGTCCGGCATGCTCAGCCGCGACAACACCTGGTAAAGTGAAGATAGATGTAGAAACAATTGTACCAACACCTAGTGCAAGAAAGTCGCGTACACGTAGCGTGCGTTTAAGATGCCCATCTTTATTTTGATAAATAGTAGGATTCTCTTTCCGAGTCATCCGATTAAAAAAACTTCCCATAACAAACCTCCATAACATCAACTTACTATTAACATGAGTCAGCAAACATTCCTTAACAATACGTATTAAAAATCATTTACATGTAGATAAATGAGTTGGCTGATTCTGATAATTAATATAATAGCACAGAAGATAAATGTTTTGTCTAAAAATTCTGAAAAATTAATAAAAATTATTTTCACAGTGATTAAGTTAATATAGTTAAATTTCAATAGGGACAAAATGATATAAATTGAATGTTAATATCACAGGAGTTTTAAATTATGGTATTTGTCATGTATTTCTTCACATGATTTATAAATTAGTAAAGTAACTATATTTGTAAAACATGTTATCGTAAAAGAGAGCATCGTGATACTGATGAAAAATAATCGGTATTAGTCAATTGAAACAAATATATACAAGGATTTATTGTTTAATCAGTGTTAGTGTAAATGAATAATTGAAGAAGTTATGTCGATGAAAAAATGCTAGATATCAAACGATGGTTCTATGAGAAGAAATATCCATCAATCAAATGTTGATAATTAAGGATGAATATAAATGGAAATTAAACAAATTAAATATTTCGTAGAAGTTGTACGACAAGGTGGTATGACGCAAGCATCTGAACACTTATACATTGCGCAGTCAACAATTAGCAAAGCGATTAAAAATATTGAAAATGAATATGATATTACATTGTTTGACCGGTCACAAAAACAAATAAAACTAACAGATATAGGTCAAACATTTTATGATAATAGTTTAGAATTTTTAGCTTTATTCGAGAAATTATCTTTAGAAATGAATGACATTGTGAACGTTCAAAAAGGTCATATTAAAATAGGATTATCACCAATGATGAATGTTCAAATGTTTACAAATGCATTGAATCAGTTTCACAGACTCTATCCTAATGTGACATATGAAGTGATTGAGGGTGGTGGTAAAATTGTTGAGAACTTAACATCTAATGATGATGTGGATATTGGTATTACTACACTACCTGTAGATCACACTGAATTTCATTCAACTTCTTTGTATAACGAGGAATTACTATTAGTCGTAAGTAATGACCACCACTTAGCACATTTAAATAAAGTAGACATGGCAGATTTGAAAGATGAAGAGTTTGTTTTATTTCATGATGATTATTATTTAAAAGATCAAATTATAGAGAATTGTAAAAGGCTAGGCTATTACCCTAAAACTGTTGCTAATATTTCTCAAATTAGTTTTATCGCTAACATGATTCAACAAGGAATTGGAATAAGTATCGTTCCAGAAAGTTTAGTTAATTTAATGGGGAATAACGTAACGTCCATTCAATTAGAGAATGTTGAATTATCATGGCATCTTGGCGTGATATGGCGAAAAGATGCTTATCTCAATCATGTAACTCGCAAATGGATTGAATTTATTTCTGAGATGAAACCAACATAGGTTAATACTTAGTAAAGGATTTTATATCAAAGTCGATATAACAACTTGTCTATTTTTAATAATGCCGAAGATATGTTAGAGGCACGAACACATTTTTAATGTATTGTACATATGCACTTAAAATTCATTAAGGTATACTAATAGTTCTTGCTCCACTATTTAAATATTAAAATGACTAGTACATAAATTGAAGTGTGCTTTTCAAGTAGGTGTTTATACTTAAATAACTGAGCCTGAGACATTGATATTTGTCTCAGGTGTTTTGTGTATTGGAAGTTGATAGCTTAGTTTTAAAATGTGCCGATGTTAAACTTTTATATTATAAATTCTTGAAAAAGGTATGCGACGGTAGATATTTTAATCAATTACGATCTTTCGATGCTTTGACGTTATACTTATTGATAAATATTTGGAATTCACTGTATTTAATTGTTAGTTTATACATAGAGGTGGGTATGGCCTAGTAGGTAGTCTTTTAATAAAGGCATTGAATTGATGTCTTTATTGTCGAAAAAGACCGCGATTAACTCACATTCGTTTATTTCATATATGAACAAACAAAGTATTACATTTTTCTATAGGAAACCTATTCCTTTTATGAATGGTTAACATCGTTATTATGTATTTTATTAATACTTTGTCACGTACTATAATAATAAACGTAATAAAGTTAGTCGCTGAGTTGATTACTTCAGAAAAGTGTTGAAAAATTGTCATTAAAATGAATTTTTTATATCTGAACTGAAGTAAAATTCTAGTTATTTTAATAGAAATATTATACAAATAAGCTAACACAGTTATTTGTGTAACTTTATTATGAAGGAGTTCGTTAAAATGAAAAAATTTGGGAAAAAAGTTGTTCTAGTAGGAGACGGTTCCGTAGGTTCAAGTTATGCATTTGCTATGGTGACTCAAGGAATTGCAGATGAATTTGTAATTATTGATATTGCAAAAGATAAAGTGGAAGCAGACGTTAAAGATTTAAACCATGGTGCACTTTACAGTTCTTCACCAGTGACTGTAAAAGCTGGAGAATATGAAGATTGTAAAGATGCAGATTTAGTTGTTATTACAGCAGGTGCACCTCAAAAACCGGGTGAAACTCGTTTACAACTTGTTGAGAAAAATACTAAAATCATGAAAAGTATCGTAACTAGTGTCATGGATAGTGGCTTTGATGGTTTCTTCTTAATTGCTGCAAACCCAGTTGACATTTTAACACGTTATGTTAAAGAAGTTACAGGTTTACCAGCTGAACGTGTTATTGGTTCTGGTACAGTGCTTGATAGTGCAAGATTCAGATATTTAATAAGTAAAGAATTAGGTGTTACTTCAAGTAGTGTTCACGCTAGCATTATAGGTGAACATGGTGACTCTGAACTTGCAGTTTGGTCTCAAGCAAACGTTGGAGGTATTTCAGTGTATGATACATTGAAAGAAGAAACTGGTAGCGATGCTAAAGCGAATGAAATTTATATTAATACAAGAGATGCTGCTTACGATATCATTCAAGCTAAAGGATCTACGTATTATGGTATAGCTTTAGCACTATTACGTATTTCTAAAGCTTTATTAAATAATGAAAACAGTATTTTGACAGTTTCTAGTCAACTTAATGGTCAATATGGATTTAAAGATGTTTATCTTGGCTTACCAACACTTATCAATCAAAATGGTGCAGTTAAAATTTATGAAACACCATTAAATGATAACGAACTACAATTACTAGAAAAATCAGTGAAAACTTTAGAAGACACTTATGATTCTATAAAACATTTAGTTTAAAACTTATAAGAATGACGAAGATGTTTTGAGTGAACTTAATTTTTGAAAGGAAATGAATATAAATGGCGGAAAAACAATATTCTGCAGCACAAATGGTAATTGATACTTTAAAAAATAATGGAGTTGAGTATGTATTTGGTATTCCAGGTGCGAAAATCGACTACTTATTTAATGCACTAGAGGATGACGATCTTGAATTAATCGTTACGCGTCATGAACAAAATGCAGCAATGATTGCACAAGGTATTGGTCGTTTAACAGGAAAACCAGGTGTGGCTATTACTACAAGTGGCCCAGGGGTAAGTAACTTAACTACTGGTTTATTAACTGCAACTTCTGAAGGTGACCCTGTATTAGCTATCGGTGGTCAAGTTAAAAGAAATGACTTATTACGTTTAACACATCAAAGTATTGATAATGCATCATTACTTAGATCCTCAACTAAATATAGTGCAGAAGTACAAGATCCAGAATCACTATCAGAGGTTATTACGAATGCAATGCGTACAGCCACTTCAGGTAAAAATGGAGCGAGCTTTATCAGTATTCCACAAGATGTTATTTCATCACCTGTCAAAGCTGATGCAATTTCATTATGTCAAAAACCACATCTTGGTGTACCTTCAGAACAAGAAATTAATGAAGTGATTGAGGCTATTAAAAATTCTAAATTCCCAGTATTATTAGCTGGAATGAGAAGTTCAAGCCAAGCTGAAACAGAAGCTATTCGCCGTTTAGTTCAAAAAACAAACTTACCTGTTGTTGAAACATTCCAAGGTGCCGGCGTAATTAGTCGCGAATTAGAAAATCACTTCTTCGGTCGTGTTGGTTTATTTAGAAACCAAGTGGGTGACGAATTACTTAGAAAAAGTGATTTAGTTATCACAATCGGTTATGACCCTATTGAATATGAAGCAAGTAACTGGAATAAAGAATTAGATACTAAAATCATCAATGTCGATGAAGAACATGCTGAAATCACAAATTACATGCAACCAGTTAAAGAGTTAATCGGAAACATTGCAGGTACAATCGATATGATTTCTGAACATGTAAATGAACCATTTATTAATCAAGATCATTTAGATGAACTTGAAAAATTAAGAGGCGAAATCATAGAAGCAACTGGAATTAAAGCAACTCACAAAGAAGGTGTGATGCACCCAGTTGAAATCATTGAAACAATGCAAAAAGTTTTAACTGATGATACTACTGTAACTGTAGATGTGGGAAGCCATTACATTTGGATGGCTCGTAAATACAGAAGTTACAATCCTAGACATTTACTATTCAGTAACGGTATGCAAACTTTAGGTGTTGCACTTCCATGGGCTATTTCAGCTGCACTTGTACGTCCAAATACACAAGTTGTTTCTGTAGCTGGAGACGGTGGTTTCCTATTCTCAGGACAAGAATTAGAAACTGCAGTACGTAAAAACTTAAATATCATTCAATTAATTTGGAATGATGGTCGTTATAACATGGTTGAATTCCAAGAAGAAATGAAATACAAACGCTCTGCAGGTGTAGAATTTGGACCAGTTGATTATGTAAAATATGCAGAATCATTTGGCGCTAAAGGATTACGTGTGACTAATCAAGAAGAATTAGAGGCAGCACTTAAAGAGGGTTACGAAACTGATGGACCAGTATTAATTGATATCCCAGTTAACTATGCAGATAATGTTAAATTATCTACAAATATGTTACCAAATGCTTTAAATTAATATATTAACCAATGATACTAAGTTGAATTTTAATAGAACGCACTCTAAGGTTGAAAGGCTACCTTAGGATGCGTTTCTTCAAGTAATGAATATTAATAGGAGTGATTATGAATGACTAATGTATTGTATCAACACGGAACATTAGGAACTTTAATGGCAGGTTTATTAGAAGGAACTGCTTCAATTAATGACTTATTAGAACATGGTGATTTAGGTATTGCTACGCTTACAGGTTCTGATGGAGAAGTAATTTTTGTTGATGGTAAAGCTTATCATGCAAATGAACATAAAGAGTTTATAGAATTGACAGGCGACGAAATGACACCATATGCAACAGTTACAAAATTCAAAGCAGACTCAAGTTTTAAAACTTCTAATAAAAATCAAGAAGAAGTATTCGATGAAGTTAAAAAACAAATGACAAGTGAAAATATGTTCTCAGCAGTTAAAATTTCAGGAACGTTTAAAAAAATGCATGTACGTATGATGCCTGGTCAAGAACCTCCATACACACGTTTAATTGATTCAGCTCGTAGACAACCTGAAGAAACACGTGAAAATATCAAAGGTTCAATCGTAGGTTTCTTCACTCCAGAATTATTCCATGGTATTGGTTCTGCAGGTTTCCATATTCACTTTGCAAATGATGATCGTGATTTCGGTGGTCATATTTTAGACTTTGAAGTGGATGATGTGACTGTTGAAATACAAAACTTTGAAACATTTGAACAACACTTCCCAGTAGATGCTAAATCATTTACTGATGCTGACATTGACTATAAAGATATAGCTGATGAAATCAGAGAAGCTGAATAATTGTTAGCTAGATGTACCTTAACTCCAAACATTATAGACTACAATGATTTGTATACTAAATAGATGAGGATAAGATAAAATATGTATTGAATATATTGTCTTATCTGGGTAACGAACCCCGACATAGAGAATTTCTGAATGAAACTCTCTATGTTGGGGTTTCTTGTACTACTATTGAAAAAGTTTGATATAAACAACATCTTCAATTCAAGTATAAATTATCTATACGGTTAACAAAGCCTAGGACATGAATTTGTGTTCTAGGCTTTGTTGTATGTTTATGATGGTTAGAATTTATAAAGTAAACGCATTTCAAATATGAGGTTGTTTATTTGTAGAATAAAGACATTTATTTGAGAAAAAGTCATATTTTTTAATGAATGATTCACCTAAGATATCAATCTGGTTGGGTGTATTCGAGGTGATAAGCGTATAAAAATGTATAAGCCATATCTAGATAGGGTGTTTCTAAATGATGGTTTTTTGCACATTTATATATATAACCCTGTATGGCCTCGACTTCAAGAGGGTGCTTGTTAATGACATCGTAATACATACTTGTTCCCATTTCGTCTGGATAACCTTTATAAATATTTAAAATATCATCAACGATATGATCTTCAAAGTCAATTTGTTCAGCTCTAGCAACTTTAAGACCATCAACTAATATACGACGACATATCGACTCAATATGAGGAGATTTTAAAATTTTAGCTGGTTGACGTCCAATAGCAGTGATGGTATTTATACCTAAATTCACTAATAATTTATACCAAATGCTTTTTTCAATATTTTCTTCTAAAACCACCTCTATTTTGGAAGGACGAACCATTTGCTTGAATTGACGAGTTAGTGTGCTATCTTGAATACATAGTTGGTAATCTCTGAAATGTTGAACATTGTTGTTAACTTTTTGTCCACTAATATAGACGACTGCTTGAAAGACATGTTGATATGGAAGTTTATTAAGCTGTCCATAGCCATTTTGTGCTAAGATAATGAGCGAATCGTCATGAGTGATTTTAGGTAATTGTTTAATGAGGTCATTCAATTGATGTGTTTTAACTGCTATGATAATGACATCAAAAGTTTGATTAATATGATTAAATGAAGTCACTTTAACATGACTTCCATTTGAAGTATTTTCTGGGAAATAGGTCATTAATTTATCTTGCCGGCCGATGAGTTCCGTATCTGGTAGAACTTTTTTTAATTCAACAGCTAACGTTGTACCCACTGCACCTGGGCCTATAATGGCAATTGTCATAACTTTATTCTTTCCTTTCTTTTTACGATTCATTATACTATTGCTAATAATAAAGGAAATTGAGGGTGAAATGAATTGAAAACTTTAAATCATTTAAACAAAATGAAGACATCACAGCAAAAGATTTCTATGGTTACAGCTTATGATTATCCTAGTGCTAAGCAAGCACAACAAGCTGAAATTGACATGATTTTGGTAGGAGATTCTTTAGGAATGACAGTATTAGGATATGATAGTACTGTTCAAGTAACATTGAACGATATGATTCATCATGGTAAGGCTGTTAAAAGAGGTGCTCCGGATACATTTATAGTTGTTGATATGCCTATAGGGACTGTTGGTTTAAGTGATGAAGAAGATTTAAAAAATGCACTTAAGCTTTATCAAAACACGAATGCTAACGCTGTCAAAGTAGAAGGGGCTCATCTTGCATCATTTATTCAAAAAGCAACTAAAATGGGTATACCTGTTGTTTCTCACTTAGGTCTTACACCTCAAAGTGTAGGTGTAATGGGGTATAAACTTCAAGGGGATACAAAGACAGCCGCTATGCAACTTATCAAAGATGCTAAAGCTATGGAAACTGCTGGTGCAGTAGTACTGGTTTTAGAAGCCATACCTAGTGATTTAGCTCGAGAAATTAGTCAGCAACTCACTATTCCAGTTATAGGTATAGGGGCAGGTAAAGATACTGACGGGCAAGTATTAGTTTATCATGATATGTTAAATTATGGTGTTGATCGACACGCTAAGTTTGTTAAACAATTTGCAGACTTTTCAAGCGGTATTGATGGATTAAGGCAATATAATGAAGAGGTTAAAGCCGGGGCGTTTCCTTCTGAAAAGCATACTTATAAAAAACGTATTATGGATGAGGTAGAGCAACATGACTAAAGTTATTACAAAAATTAATGAAATGCAATCTATTGTTAAACAATATCAACGTGAAGGTAAAACAATAGGATTCGTTCCGACTATGGGAGCTTTACATGATGGTCATTTAACCATGATTAAGCAATCTGTAAACGAAAATGATCTCACGGTTATTAGTATATTTGTGAATCCCTTGCAGTTTGGACCAAATGAGGATTTTGATGCTTATCCACGTCAACTCGATGATGATGTGGATGCAGTAAAAAAGTTAAAAGTGGACTATGTTTTCCATCCAAGTGTAGATGAAATGTATCCAGAAGAATTAGGCGTTCATCTCAAAGTTGGACACTTGGCACAAGTATTAGAGGGAGCACAAAGACCTGGACACTTCGAAGGTGTTGTGACCGTGGTCAACAAATTATTTAATATTGTACAACCAGATTATGCCTATTTCGGGAAAAAGGATGCGCAACAATTAGCTATTTTTGAAAAGATGGTTAAAGACTTTAATCTTCCTGTACACGTTATTGGCATTGATATCGTAAGAGAAAAAGATGGTTTAGCCAAAAGCTCTAGAAATATTTATTTGACCTCTGATGAACGAAGAGAGGCAAAACATTTATATCAAAGTCTACGCTTAGCAAAGAATTTGTATGAAGCGGGTGAACGAGATAGCAATGAGATTATAAGTCAAATCACTGCGTATTTAAACAAAAATATTAGTGGACATATTGATGATTTGGGTATTTATAGTTATCCAAATCTCATACAACAATCAGAGATTCATGGACGAATATTCATATCATTGGCAGTTAAATTTTCTAAAGCAAGATTGATAGATAATATAATTATTGGAGATGACTATATTGATTAGAACATTTATGAACTCGAAAATCCATAGGGCTAGAGTTACAGAATCTAATTTAAATTACGTTGGAAGTATAACAATAGATGCCAATATATTAGATGCGGTTGATATTTTACCCAATGAAAAGGTTGCTATTGTTAATAATAATAATGGTGCTCGATTTGAAACATATGTCATTGCTGGAGAACGTGGTAGTGGAAAGATGTGTTTAAATGGCGCGGCTTCAAGGCTAGTTGAAGTTGGAGACGTCATTATTATTATGACATATGCACAATTAAATGAAGATGAAATGGTAAATCACTCACCAAAAGTAGCTGTGTTAAATGAAAATAATGAAATTATAGAAATGATAAATGAGAAAGAAAATACGATATCAAATGTATAAGAGATGAGATGGAATTCATTCTCAATTGATAGGGTCATTATCGATTTTAAAATCAAAAAACTGAAAAGTTATAAATAAGTTGATGATTGAATCAATAAATTACTAAGAGGATGATTAAGAGTCTGGACACAAGGTATATGGATGTCCAGACTCTTTTTTATATTTCAATGATATTGTTTTGAAATAAATGTCTAAATAGTAATAATGAAGTAAAATATCATGCTATTACTATAAATCAATTTGAGAATATATGAGTTGAAAAAGTGACGGAAAATATATACTCCTTTATATGAAATCTATGTACCACAATTCACTATACCCGATTAAATAAATAAGGTTTTTAGGATTTTTGTAGAAAACAATATAAATAAAATGATATAATTTAAAAGATTACAAAATATTTATTATAGGAGGGTTTTATATGCATTGTCCGAATTGCGGTAATCCAATAGAAGATGATGATTTATTCTGTGGTGAATGTGGGCATAAAATAAGTCGACATCCACAGTCAGTCAGAAATGCAGAAAGTGAAATAACAAAAGCTGAAAAGAATGATGAAGAACCAAACATAACATCAAATAATAAAGAAAACAACGTAGCGACTCATCAAAATGTTGATTCAACATCTCATGATGAGACTAGATCAAATGAAAATGACGTAGCAGATTCAACATTACAATCTAAGCAGTCACATAATGATAACCAACAATCAAATCTCTCTACATACCACCAAAGACCTCAACATCGAGAAATTCCTCAAAATCAACACAATCAACAACAAAGTCAAATAGGTCAACAAGCTAAACAAGTAACAAATGAAAGTAAAGGGTTCTTTAAAAGTGCATTTACTGCACCTGATAAAATCATTCAAACTAATCATGTTTTCAGTTTTAAATTATTATTATCATTATTAGTAATCGGTTTTATTGTATTAGCAATTTTACTCGCTTCCGTAATACCAGTTGAGATTGGTATTTTCGGTACTACAAGAGGTAGTTTGGTAACGAGTATCATTTTCGGTATTATTCTATTTTTGGTTGTCATAGTAGGTGCAATATTTGGACTTACACGTTTAGTAGTTAGACAACCTATTACCTTTAAAAAAGTATTATCAGACTATGTGTTAATTAATAGTGTTTCGTTAGCAATTTTAATTATTTCTGTAATTTTAACATTAGCAGAATCATACAGCTTTGGCGGAAGTATAGCATTATTGTCTTTATTATTATTTATTGCTTCTGGTATTTATCTAATTGCGAAATATAGCACGGGTAATCAAACAAGAATATCCAGCTTTTATGGTGTGATTATTTATATCATTATTTTGTTCTTATTTATTCGTATTTTTGGGGAGGCATTTTTCCATCAAATATTTGGTGATTTTATAGAAGAACTAGGGGATTTATTTGAAGGAGGAACTTATTAAAATATGAAATATTGCAGTCATTGTGGTCAACCTCTTCGAGAAGGTGTAAAGGTGTGTACAAATTGTGGTACACCTGTGAGAAATGATGGACCTAATTATAAACATTCAGAACAACGTTATTCTCATCAGCAACCACGTTCCAATAAGAGTAATAAAAAAACTTGGTTGATTGTTACTATAGTGTTAGCTATTATCATTGCTTTGGTAGTAATATTTACTATAGCTAAAAATCAAATGTCACCAGAAAAACAAGCGACTCACATTGCACATGCTATCAAAAAAGACGATGCTAAATCGTTATCTAAGCAATTAACATCAAACAATCATCGTTTAAGTGAAGAAGAAGCACGTGCGTACTTAAAGTATATTAAAGCAGAAAATGATTTAAAGCATGTTGCTGACAAAGTTGAAGAAAACACCAAAGATATTAAAAATAATCACTATAACAATTTATCTGTAGATGCAAATGGTAATAATATTTTAAATATATCTAAAGACGGAAAAAAATATGTTTTTTTTGATAACTATCAATTTAATGTTCCTCAAAAAACAATTACGCTCGTTTCAAGTGATAGTGGTGAAATTACTTATGAATTTAACGGGGATAAACATCATATTTCTGTAGAAGAAGATGACGATAAAGAATTAGGAACATTTCCTATCGGTGATTATAATTTAAAAGCATCAAAAGACATGGAAGGTAAAAATTTTAAAGGCGCTCTTACAATTGATATGAGTGAAAGTGATAGTATTGCATATGAATCGTTTAAACAAAAACGTTTTAATGTTGATACTGAAGGCGGATATATATTAGATAATGTAAAAATATATGCTAATGGTAAAGAAATAGGCGATGGTTTTTCATCAGAAACATATGGTCCTTATGATCCGGATGAAGAAGTTATCGTTCACGCTGAAGGTTCATACGAAGGAAAAACTTTTAAATCAAATTCGGTCAATGTAGCAAGTGCAAGCGAAAAAGATGGTGGCGTGACAGATGTCACAGTCAAATTCGATGAAGAAGCTATTGATCAGTATGTCGATAAAAAATCAGATGAAAAATACGATGATGATGCAGATGACGAGTCAGATAACGATTCAAGTAGTGGTGAAGTAACGCGTGAAAATGTAATTGATAAAGTAGAGTCATATGAAGGACATACACTAGATACTGATACGTATACGTATAAAGAACCTGAAAAAACCGGTGATGGTAAATGGGGTTTTTCATTCTTAGATAAAGATGGAGATTTAGCTGGATCGTATACGGTAGACATTGACGACGGTTATGTTACAGAATATGACGAAGATGGTGAAGAAGTTGGATCTGGTTATTAATATTTAATGCAAGAACCTGAGGCAAAAATAATTGTCTCAGGTGTTTTATTGTAGTGGGAATTGATGACTAATTTTAAAGTAGCTATGTAACAAATTTTTATTTTTAGGACTTGTTGTTAAAATGTGGCAATACACGCAATTCGAATTCGGTCACTTTTTTAAATTTTTTAAGAGTTAAAGTCGAATTGTCTTGTACGTTCAATATTTCCTTTATATATTCGGTAATATATAATATTATTAAATAATGTGTTATGTAGATGAAAGAGAGGTCATATTGTGATTGAAGCGAATCAAATTTTAGCTAAAATGAAAAATCAAAAAATCAACTATGATAAAGTATTAAGAAAGATAATTTCTCAATGGGAACGTGATGGAGAACGTCCAAAAATCTTACTTCATAGTTGTTGTGCACCTTGTAGTACATATACGTTAGAGTTTTTAACACAATATGCGGATATAGCGATTTATTTTGCGAATCCTAATATACATCCCAAAAGTGAATATTTAAGACGTGCTAAAGTTCAAGAACAATTTGTAAATGATTTTAATAATAAAACAGGTGCAAATGTAAAGTATATTGAAGCCGAATATGAACCGCATAAATTTATGAAAATGGCAAAAGATAAAGGTCTAACTGAAGAGCCGGAAGGTGGACTAAGGTGTACGGCTTGTTTCGAGATGCGATTAGAAATTGTTGCAAAAGCTGCTTTAGAACATGGTTACGATTATTTTGGTAGTGCAATCACACTCTCTCCAAAGAAAAATGCCCAATTAATCAATGAACTAGGTATGGATGTACAAAATATATATAATGTAAAATATTTACCAAGTGATTTTAAAAAGAATAAAGGGTATGAACGTTCTATCGAAATGTGTAATGATTATAATATTTTTAGACAATGTTATTGTGGCTGTGTATTTGCAGCGATGAAGCAAGGTATAGATTTTAAACAAATAAATAAAGATGCTCAAGCATTTTTACAACAATTTTAAAAATATAAAATGTGCCTACTCATATGAGTAGGCATTTGTATATTTATATCGTTTTTTGGATGAATCGTATGATGGCTATCACTGCAATGACAATCATTGAAACGAAAGATAAGATTTTGAAATGCTTACTTTTTGTTTCTTTATTAGATTCTCCATTTTCCATCATTTCCTGTAGTTCTCGTTCTATCTCAAGATCCAAATCAGTTTTTTGATAACCATTTAAACCTTGTCTATCTATATGGTCATTTTGATGTTTATAATTGTTATTACTATCTTTTTTAGTATCGGTATCTTCTTTGTTTATTTTATCCATGATAGGACCTCCAATGAATAATAGCATTCTTAAACTTATATACGTTATTTATTAAATTATTCATTATTTAAAAGGCAGTTTCATAATTGTAATTTATGCATCTAAACCAATAATATCACTTACATTAGCATAACCATGACGAGTTAAATAATGCGCGATTTCTTTATTCATTTTCTTAGTCAAACCTGGTCCTTCAATGACTAATGAAGAGTATATTTGTAGTAATGATGCACCGTTTCTTAACATTTTGATAGCATCTTCAGAACTGAATATACCACCAGTTCCAATAATTAAGAAGTTACCTCGTGTTTGTTGATAGGCATATTTAACCAGCTGTAAGTTTCTTTCGAATAATGGTCTGCCACTCAAACCACCTTCTTGTATTTTATTTTTTGAATTTAATCCATCGCGTTGTCGTGTTGTATTTGCCAACACAACCCCATCGAATGTATCTGTAATTGAAGGCAAGATTTTTTTAAAACCATCTAATTCCATATCAGATGTTAACTTTAAAAAGATAGGTACATTAATATTGTTCTTAGCTTTAAATGTTTTTAAAGCATCACATAACATCGAAAATTCATCTTCGTCGTGAAAGTTTTGGAGATTTTCTGTATTTGGGGAGCTAATATTCACTGTAAAGAATGAGACATCATTTTTAAATGTATCGATCACTTTAATGTAATCTTGATAGCGATTTTCATAGGAAGTTGATTTATTCACACCAACATTTAATCCTACTGGTATTGAGCATGAATGATTACGTAAATTACTTAATGCTTTATTCATCCCCTTATTATTGAATCCCATACGATTGATGAGTGCATCATCTTCTAGTAAACGATACATGCGCGGTTTTGGATTACCTGGTTGAGGCTTAGGTGTTATACCGCCGAGTTCAATTGCACCGAAGCCAATGTTTTCAAGTGCTTTTGGAACTTCACAAGATTTATCAAAACCTGCAGCTAACCCGATAGGATTATCAAAAGAAATGCCGTGAATATGTTGCGTTAATATTGGATTGTTATAAGTAAATAACTTATTAACGATAGGTAAAATGGGTGAACATTTTTGAACACACTTCAACGCATTGATGGTCAAACCATGTGCTCGTTCAGGATCTAATTTGAATAATAAAGGCTTAACTAATTTGTACATATAAATGCTCCTATTTCATTATATTTGAGGCTTACTATCCCCAGTTAATATGTTTGAAATTCATTCTTTTAATAGACTAGCATTTTCATGTAAAATTTCATAGTTAAATATTAGAAAGTTAAAAAATTGACTTAATTTAATAATATAAAGAAGTTAAGATTAATGTTTTCATTATAGGTAATATAATAATGTAGATATAATATAAAGTTAAGAGGGTGAGAAAATGAATGAACAATGGATGAGCGCATTGCCACTTGACAATGTGAAAGACATTTATCCAGTAAGCGGTGGAGATGTAAATGAAGCATTTAAAGTCACTACAGTTGAAGAAGATACTTTTTTTCTACTCGTTCAACGTCAACGATCAGAAGCCTTTTATGCCGCAGAAATTGCAGGACTAAATGAATTTGAAAATGCAGGTATAACAGCTCCAAGAGTAATTGCAAGTGGAGAGATAAATGGAGACGCATATTTATTATTAAGTTATCTTGAAGAAGGTGGTCAAGGAAGTCAAAGAGAGCTTGCTCGATTAGTTGCTAGAATGCATAGCCAATACCAACAAGATAATAAATTTGGATTCCGTTTACCACATGAAGGTGCAGATATTTCATTTGATAATTCATGGACTGAGACATGGAAAGAGATTTTTATAGATCGTAGAATGGATCACTTACAAGATGAGTTATTACGTGTAGGATTGTGGAAACAAGAAGATAAAAAGATGTATGAAAGTGTAAGAAAAGTTATTGTTGACGAGCTATCAAATCATACTAGTAAACCTTCTCTGTTACATGGTGATTTATGGGGAGGTAACTATATGTTCTTAACAAATGGCCAACCTGCTTTATTTGATCCTGCACCACTTTATGGAGATAGAGAGTTTGACATAGGAATCACTACAGTATTTGGTGGATTTACACAAGAGTTCTATGATGAATATAATCAACAGTTACCACTAGCCAAGGGGTCACAAAAACGAATAGAATTTTATAGATTATATTTACTTATGATACATTTACTTAAATTTGGAGGTATGTATGCTGATAGTGTACAAAGCTCTATGAAAATTATTTTAGAATAAAGAACATCGACTTCACTAAAGATATCAACGGGCTTTAGTGAGGTTTTTAAAAATAAGATTGATTGAAAATTTTTAAAATAGGGTATATTAAAATTTGTAATACTATTTTTCTATAATTAAAAGAAATTTATTATAAAAAAAGGGGTATGACGTACGACATAATCTTCAGTCAGTGAATTACTCTATGAAATGGAGAAGAAAAGATTATGGCAGACAAACTGCAAAGAGAATTAAGCAATAGACATATACAATTAATTGCTATTGGCGGGGCTATTGGAACAGGTTTATTTCTTGGTGCTGGCCAATCTATTCATTTAGCAGGCCCATCTATCTTACTAACATACATAATAGTAGGTTTTGTTCTCTTTATGTTCATGAGAGCTATGGGAGAATTACTGTTATCCAATTTAGGATTTAAATCTTTTGGTGATATTGCTCATCATCATATTGGTTCTATGGCAGGTTTTATGGTGGGGTGGACATATTGGTTAACATGGATTATTTCAGGAATGGCAGAAGTGACTGCTGTTGCCAAGTATGTTTCCTTCTGGTATCCAACAATTCCAAACTGGTTAACAGCTGCAGCGACGATTTTAGTTTTAGTTGCTTTAAATCTATTCAGTGCTAAATTATTTGGAGAATTAGAATTTTGGCTATCTATTATTAAAGTTTTGACTATTTTAGCTTTGATAGCCGTTGGTGTTGTTATGATTGTATTTGGAATGAAGACAAGCTATGGGCCTGCAACGGTGACGAATATATGGAAAGACGGAGGCATTTTCCCTAATGGTGCACAAGGTTTCTTCATGTCATTCCAAATGGCAATATTTTCATTTATTGGTATTGAGTTGATTGGAATAACTGCAGGGGAGACTAAAGATCCTCACAAAACAATTCCTCAAGCAATTAATAATGTACCGTTTAGAATATTATTATTTTATGTAGGATCGTTAGCAGTTATCATGTCTGTTGTACCATGGCAACAATTAAATCCTGCTGACAGTCCATACGTTAAAATGTTTGGATTAGTTGGAATCCCTTTTGCAGCAGGTATTATTAACTTTGTTGTGCTCACAGCCGCAGCGTCTTCTTGTAATAGTGGTATATTCGCTAATAGCCGTACGATGTTTGGATTAGCTGGAAGAAAGCAGGGTCCAGCATTCTTACATAGAACCAATAAGCATGGCGTACCACATTATGCTATTTTAATGACATGTGGCTTATTAAGTATTTCAGTCGTGTTAAATGCAATTTTTAAAGATGCGACTAAAGTGTTTGTACAAATTACAACATTTTCAACTGTTTTAAATATTATGATTTGGACAATTATTATGATTGCGTATCTAGGTTATTTAAGACATGATCCGAAACAGCATAAAGAGAGTAACTATAAAATGTGGGGCGGAAAATACATGGCTTACAGTATTTTAGGCTTCTTTGCATTTATTTTTATTATATTATTGATTAATAGTGCAACGCGTTATGCCGTACTTTCTGCACCCGTATGGTTTGTTATCATGCTATTGATGTATCAAAAATATAAAAAAGAATCTCGCAAAGCTAAAATTGAAACTGAGGAAGAGTAAAGCACTTATTATTTCAAATAGGGTGAGTTAGGTAACACTTCATAACGTTAGTATTTAAACTAAAGGTTATGAAGTGTATTTTAATTAAAAAATTAATGTTTTGAATTAAATGGCAAATAAGTTATCTTAATTTTCAGAAAAATATGGTATACTATTGATCATAGTCTTGAATGTCATATATGCATTTCACTAATTATCCCTCTAAGTTACAGCATCTAAGAAAGATTTAATTGAATCATATATAGGCTTCGAGACTCTTTTTATACATAATTTTACTTAGCACATTGGGAGGTTTAACTTATGTCGACGATAAAAAATATCGATGGACCAAAGGATTTTATTTTTAGAGTGTTATCAGGGGTAGCAATTGGAATAGTAGCCGGACTCGTTCCAAATGCGATTTTGGGAGAAATTTTTAAATACTTTATGCAATATCATCCTATTTTCAAAACTTTATTAGGGGTCGTTCAAGCCATCCAATTTACAGTGCCAGCGCTTATTGGAGCATTGATAGCTATGAAGTTCAATATGACACCATTAGCAATAGCTGTAGTAGCAAGTGCTTCATATGTTGGTAGTGGTGCAGCTCAATTTAAACAAGGTACATGGGTAATTACGGGAATTGGTGATTTAATTAATACGATGTTAACTGCGTCCATCGCCGTGTTACTTATTTTATTAATAGAAGAACGTGTTGGTAGTATGGCTTTAATTGTTTTTCCGACAGTTGTTGGTGGTTTAGCAGCTACAATCGGCGTATTTACTTTACCATATGTAAGGTTAATTACTACGGGAATTGGTAACATGGTTAATAGCTTTACTGAATTACAACCAGTGTTTATGAGTATGTTAATCTCTATGGTGTTTAGTTTTATAATCATATCGCCATTGTCAACTGTTGCCATAGCTATTGCTATTGGATTATCAGGTATTGCTGCAGGATCAGCTTCAATAGGTATAGCAGCAACAGAAGCTGTATTATTGATTGGTACCAGCAAAGTTAATCATGTAGGTATTCCTTTATCAATATTTTTCGGTGGGGTGAAAATGATGATGCCAAATATGGTTAAATACCCTGTCATTATGATTCCGATTTTCTTGACAGCGGCAATATCTGGTATTGCTTCTGGAATTATTGGTATTTCAGGAACAAAAGAATCAGCAGGATTTGGTTTTATCGGAATGGTTGGGCCTATTAATGCCTTCAAATTTATGCATGTTGATTCTGCATGGTTAAGTTTATTACTTATTGTCATCGCCTTTTTTGTTGTGCCGTTTCTAGTTGCATGGATTTTAGATTTAATACTAAGAAGATTTATTCATTTGTATGAGAATGATATTTTTAAATTTATGGGATAAACCGTCATTTCTCTTCGACGTTTAGAACGTTGAAGAGATTTTTCTATGTTAAAATATAATAATATAGCATCTAACTTTAACATATATAGAGGGTGAAACGATGTCAGGGAAACTAGAAGAATTACAATTGAAAGTAGCTCGATTAAGTCGACGTACTCATGAATTAGGTATTCCAATTATGGTATTATTTGAGGGGATTCCTGCTTCAGGGAAGACACGTTTATCAAATGAATTACTATTGCACCTAGATGCCAAATATTCGCAATTTATAGCTACTAAATCGCCAGAATCAAACGATTTACGTTATCAATTTTTACAAAAATATTGGAATACGTTACCACAAAAGGGTAATATAAATATTTATTTTAGAAGTTGGTATTCACACTTTTTAGATTATAAAGAAAATAAAATTAAGCATGATCAATATAAAAATTATGATGTTTTAGTCAATCAAATTTATCATTTTGAATCGATGTTAAAGAATGATAACTATGAAATTATAAAGTTTTTCATAGAAATAAATGAAGAAAAACGCAATGAACATATTCAACATACAAAAGATAATCCCTTAACTAGATGGAAAGTTCAAGAATATGAAAATGTTATACCTCAAGAAAGTTATCTAAATCAAATGCATCAATTCATCAAGAAGGATAAAGATTGGAAAGTCATCGATTACACAGAGCGCGAGCATGCTTTTGAAAAAATGTACTTACATTTAATTGATAGACTTGAGCAAGCTATAAAAAAAGTTGAACAACAAACGACTAAAGTCAACAGTAAGTTCACATCAGGCTTCACGACTTCTTTATTTGATAATAATCTTAAGAAAGTAGACAAAAAAACGTATAAGAATCTCATTGTTGAATTGCAACAGAGAATGAGAGAAATCCAATTTGCTTTATATGAAAGAAAGATTCCTCTTGTTTTGGTTTTCGAAGGTATGGATGCTGCCGGTAAAGGTGGCAATATTAAACGTATTAGAGAAAAATTAGATCCAACAGGATATGAAGTGAATGGTATTAGTGCGCCTACGGATGTCGAACTTAATCATCATTATTTGTGGAGATTTGCTAAAAAGATGCCAAAATCAGGTCATATAGAAATATTTGATCGTAGTTGGTATGGTCGTGTACTAGTTGAACGTGTAGAAGGTTTTGCGAGCCAGAATGAATGGCAACGTGCATCTGATGAAATTAATCAATTTGAAAAGATGTGGACAGATGAAGGTACAATCATTTTAAAATTCTTCTTGAGCTTAGATAAGGATGAGCAGCTAAAACGTTTTAAAGACCGTGAAAATAATCCTGATAAACAATGGAAGATTACTGAAGAAGATTGGCGTAATAGAGAAAAATGGGATGAATATTTAGAAGCAAGTCATGATATGATTGAATCTACAAACACTTCATACGCCCCTTGGTATATTGTTCCGGCAGATCATAAAAAAACGGGTCGGATTGAAGTACTTAAAACAATTATTAGGAAATGTGAAGAAGTACTATGGGGAGTTAAAACGTATTAATTTTAAATAAAAATCTCGAGAGTGAGACCGTGGATGAAACATTATTCATTGGTCTGACTCTCTTTTTTAATATAATGAAATGTTTATGAATGAAAATACTGTGTTTCTTCTATTATATAGTCTAAAAGGATAACTCACCTATATAGAAAAAGGTAACGTCGTTTAATACAAAAGATATTTTGAGTTCCAAATTGATACATAGAGTTATATTTTGTTTATTAAAGAATAAGAGTTAAAAAGTAACCTCATTTAAATGAACAAATCTTCATTAAAAATGATAATACTTAGAATCAAATAGTTAGAATTATTTCATTTATGTAACAACATTGCAATCTGTAATTTTACAGATAACTTAATATAATGGTATTTCAGCTTGAAACACGATGTAATTACTTAAATTAAGATGGAATATGAAACTAATATTAAGAAATTATATGTTACAAACTGAAATATATCTGTTTTAAGATTACAAAAGAGCGTTGATATTGTAACCTTTTGTAAGGAACGTGTAATATACAAAGGCGATTTTTATGATATAGTGGGTAGCGTCAAAAGTTAACAAAAAACATTTTCAATATAGCACAACGAATTTAAAACATTTAAATAACAAAACAAACAAATTTTAAATTTATATCTGGAGGATTTATATATCATGAAAAAAACAGTTATCGCTTCTACATTAGCAGTATCTTTAGGAATTGCAGGTTATGGTTTATCAGGACATGAAGCACACGCTTCAGAAACTACTAACGTTGATAAAGCACACTTAGTAGATTTAGCACAACATAATCCTGAAGAATTAAATGCTAAACCAGTTCAAGCTGGTGCTTACGATATTCATTTCGTAGACAATGGATACCAATACAACTTTACTTCAAATGGTTCTGAATGGTCATGGAGCTACACTGTAGCAGGTTCAGATGCTGATTATACAGAATCATCATCAAACCAAGAAGTAAGTGAAAATGCACAATCTAGTAACACAAATGTACAAGCTGTTTCAGCTCCAACTTCTTCAGAAAGTCGTAGCTACAGCACATCAACTACTTCATACTCAGCACCAAGCCATAACTACAGCTCTCACAGTAGTTCAGTAAGATTATCAAATGGTAATACTGCTGGTTCAGTAGGTTCATATGCTGCTGCTCAAATGGCTGCACGTACTGGTGTATCTGCTTCAACATGGGAACACATCATTGCTAGAGAATCAAATGGTCAATTACATGCACGTAATGCTTCAGGTGCAGCTGGATTATTCCAAACTATGCCAGGTTGGGGTTCAACTGGTTCAGTAGATGATCAAATCAATGCAGCTTATAAAGCGTATAAAGCGCAAGGTTTATCTGCTTGGGGTATGTAATCCAAATCTAATAATATAATTAGAAAAAGTGGGACAGCATTCGTTGTCCTCTCAGCAACGAGGACTAAAAAGAACTCTGTTATATATAAGTAAGTTTTAATTTTAGTTATCGATGCAATAAATTAAGAAGCCTAGGACACATCGCTTTGTGTTCTAGGCTCTTTTTTTATTTGAAAGTCTAATTAAAATGATTTATATAACTAAGTGATGTTAACAAAGTGAAAAATATAACATCTAGACTGAAAAGTATAATAAAGTTAAATGATATTATGTTTGTATTTATTTAAAAGATATGGTTATATAAATGGTGTGTTTAATATCATATATAGATACATTTAAATTGCATACCTACACAACTTATATGAAGATGTTTTAATAAATGTATGCCTATTTAATTTGTTAAAGTATAATATTTAAGTGAAAAGATGATATGTCAATGCAATTGAGGATGTAATTGTGATAATATTAAGAGCAAGTATTTTAAAAATTAAACGGAGTGTAATTGAATGAACGAGAACAATTATAGACGTCTCAACAAAACTTATAAACCGCACTATTTGCCTGGTTTAGATGGTTTGAGAGCTATAGCAGTCATTGGGATAATCATTTATCATTTAAACACGAAATGGTTATCTGGTGGATTCCTTGGAGTAGATACTTTTTTTGTTATTTCTGGTTATCTCATAACTAGTTTATTATTAAGTGAGTACTATAGAAATAATTCTATTAATTTAGTTAATTTTTGGCTTAGAAGATTTAAACGATTAATACCAGCAATGATGTTTGTTGTCACGGTTGTTTTAATATATACATTACTATTTAAACCTGAATTAATTATTAGTATAAAACATGATGCTATAGCAGCACTTTTCTATGTTTCGAACTGGTGGTATATCATACAAGACGTAGACTATTTTAATCAATTTGCTGTAGCGCCATTAAAACATTTATGGTCATTAGCTATTGAAGAACAATTCTATCTATTCTTTCCATTTATACTTTTAGGGTTATTAAAGTTTTTCAAAAAGAGAACTACAATGATTATTCTATTAATCATCTCTTTATTATCATTAACTGCAATGATAACGATACATATGTATACAGGTAACAATTCTAGAGTTTATTTCGGAACTGACACACGTTTACAAACGTTGTTATTAGGATGCTTACTAGCATTTATTTGGCCACCATTTTCTTTCAGAAAGGATATATCTAAAGGTGCTAAAGCAAGTATAAGTGCAATAGGCATAGTCGGAATGGCAGTGCTCATTTATTTGTTTGTAGTGGTTAGTGATCAAGATAAATGGATATATAGTGGAGGATTTTATGCCATCTCGTTCTTGACACTGTTTGTCATTGCAAGCGTTGTGCATCCATCAAGTGTCTTAAAGAAAATACTAAGTTTCAAGTTATTTATTTATATAGGCAAGAGATCGTATAGTTTATATTTATGGCACTATCCTATCATTATTTTTATGAATAGTTATTTCGTACAAGGTCAGATTCCTTGGTTTGTATATATTTGTGAAGTGATACTTATGTTTGTCATGGCTGAAGTATCTTATAAATTTATTGAAACGCCTATTAGAAAAAATGGATTCAAAGCATTCACAGTGATGCCGAAAAATTTAACAAGATTTTCAAGAACGATTATTGTATTAATCTTGCTTGTTCCTTCTGCACTCATAGTATTTGGTGCCTATGATAGTTTGGGTAAAGAGCATGATAAACAACAAGCTGCGAAACAAAAATCTTTTAAAACGAACCAGAAAGCAAAACCTAAAAAGCCAGATGAAAATAATCAAGATAAGTCTTCACAACAACATTTTAATCCTAAAGAAGCGTCTCCATTATTGCTGGGAGATTCAGTAATGGTAGATATCGGTCAGGTCTTTAGTAAAAAAGTGCCACATGCTAATATTGATGGAAAAGTTGGACGACAGTTAATTGAGGGCAAAGATTTAATCAATCAGAAGTACCAAGATTATACTAAAAAAGGTCAGAGTGTTGTGATAGAACTTGGTACGAACGGTGAGTTTACGAAAGATCAAATGAATGAATTAATTGATTCTTTAGGTGAAGCAGATATTTACTTAATTAAGGTAAGAGTACCGAGAGACTATGAGTCGACTAATAATAAAATTATGGAACAAGTAGCCAAGAAGCATAAAAATGTTCATATTGTTGATTGGTATAAAGCATCTGAGGGTCATTCTGAGTATTTTGCATATGATGGTATACACTTGGAATACAGTGGTGTTAAGGCATTATCTAATGAGATCATTAAGAAAATGAAAGAAGTTAATGAAAAATAATGTTCAAAAATAAAAATAAGAGCGCTATATATCACTAGAAATTAGAGTGAGATTCAATGTTTGCTTAGTCATGATTTAGTAAGATGACAATAACAATTAAGTCAAAAATGGGTATATGGTATTTATTATTATAGTTCACCATTGTGATGGGGTGAGATAACGAATTCGATACGAATTCTATCTCACCTCATTTTTTATCAATTTTATGAATAATATTAGCGTTATTTAAGATTAAATTTACATCAAGTAAATATTCTTTATTGACTAAATATTTAAAAGAAAAACTAAACTCATCATAGCTAAAGTTGTAATAAGAGCAAAATTTATTATTACAAGAATATAACAATTCTAAAACGTTACATGAAATATTGTTAGTTACATGCTTTCGTTACGCTCTTTACAGACTTCATTTAACAAAACAACTCTATATAAACATTACAAAATGATAACACCGCACACAAACGTACATTTTTCTGATAAAGTAATGCTTGTCGTTAAAAAGAACGAAACCAAGGATAACAAAGTTAATATTTTAGTCACATGACTATTCATTATATGAAATTAATTATTTAAATTTTTAGGAGGATATTTAACAATGAAAAAAATCGCTACAGCTACAATTGCAACTGCAGGAATCGCTACTTTCGCTTTTGCACACCATGACGCACAAGCAGCAGAACAAAATAATAATGGGTACAATCCTAACGACCCTTATTCATATAGCTATACTTACACAATCGATGCTGAAGGTAACTACCACTACACTTGGAAAGGTAACTGGAGTCCAGATCGTGTAAATACTTCATATAACTATAATAGTTATAATAACTACAACAACTATGGTTACAATAACTATAGCAACTACAATAACTACAGTAATTACAACAATTACAACAACTATCAATCAAACAACACGCAATCACAAAGAACAACTCAACCGACTGGTGGTTTAGGCGCAAGCTATTCAACATCAAGTAGTAATGTTCACGTTACAACAACTTCTGCACCATCATCAAACGGTGTATCTTTATCAAACGCTCGCTCAGCATCTGGTAACTTATACACTTCAGGTCAATGTACATATTATGTATTTGACAGAGTAGGTGGCAAAATCGGTTCAACATGGGGTAACGCAAACAACTGGGCAAACGCTGCAGCACGTTCTGGTTACACAGTAAACAATTCACCAGCTAAAGGTGCAATCTTACAAACATCACAAGGTGCATACGGACACGTAGCATACGTTGAAGGTGTAAACAGCAATGGTTCAATCAGAGTTTCAGAAATGAACTACGGTCACGGTGCAGGTGTTGTCACTTCACGTACAATCTCTGCGAGCCAAGCTGCTTCATATAATTATATTCACTAATTATATATAATATTCAAAGAGTCTGGATAAATTTAAATAAATGTCCGGGCTCTTAACATATACACAATCATTTTGAAAGTTATTTTGCGTTTTTGATATTTTTTCAAATAGGATTAATTTAGAGGAGTAGAACTATGAATTTTAGATAAATTCTGTTCTGCTCCTTTTTTGTTTATCAAATATGTTTCTATTATCTTGTTAAGTTAAATTATGTATGAGAGCGAGCACTTAATTTATTAAATGGTGAAATAGTGTTAAGTACCACCTTAATTAGCAAATATAGGATAATGCTTTAGGTTTGATTCTAGTCATATAGGGAAAATCTTTATCAAATATTATTATATTTAGTTTTCTATAGAAAGTTGTGACCAAGATGCTTCGAATGAAAAATATGTTTCTATTAATCCTTATTCATAGTTTGTATTGGACGACATTACAATTATTAATTGCGCATATAGGAACTAAAATTCCACTATCATTTTTTAAAAAAACGTATCTATTTTTTGAACCTTGTCAATGGGAAAATCAAGGCGGAATTTGGAATAGACTTTTTAAAGTTGACAAGTGGAAAAAATGGATACCCGAAGGATCAAAGATTAATAATAATATTTACGATAAAAGTAAATTAAATTTTCGTACTGATGATATACACAAGTTGCTTTTAGAAATGAGAAGAACTGAGTTAATACATTGGATATCAATATTGCCAGTACTGATATTTGGACATGCGCCACGTTACATCAAATGGATTAATGTTGTATATGTGTGTGTGAGTCATGTACCAATTATTATTACACAAAGATATAATAGGCCAAGAGTAGCTCAATTAATACGACTTAGAGAAAGACGAGGTAGATAAATAATGATGCAATCGGTAATTGTTATAGGAGGCGGTTTGGGAGGTATTTCAGCAGCAATTCGTATGGCTCAACACGGTTTCAAGGTTCAATTGTTTGAACAAAATAATTATATTGGAGGGAAACTTAATCGATTAGAGCATAAAGGTTTTGGTTTTGATTTAGGACCATCAATTCTCACTATGCCATATATTTTTGAAAGATTATTCAAGAACAGTCATAAAAATATGTCCGATTACGTTGCAATAGAACGACTCTCATTACAATGGAGAAGCTTCTTTCCTGATGGAGAAAAAATAGATTTATATGATAATAGTGAAGAAACAATGCTTTATAATAATCAGTTTACTGATAAAGATAAACAGGAACTAGATCAATTTTATATGTATGCAGAACGTATTCATCGTTTTACAGAACGTGGATATTTTAACTTAGGATTAGATGGCTTAACTGAGATATTAAAATATCATGGACCCTTCAGTGCTTTAAAAGGTTTTGATTATTTTTCAACAATGCAACAAGCTATTAATCGTTATATTACTCGTCCACATTTACGTGACATGATAGGATATTTTATTAAATACGTAGGTTCTTCTTCTTATGATGCTCCTGCTGTTTTATCTATGCTTTTTCATATGCAACAAGAACAGGGTTTATGGTATGTCAAAGGTGGAATGCATCACTTAGCACAAGCATTAGAAAAATTAGCGTTAGAAGAAGGGGTTTCAATTCACACTGGAGTATCCGTAGACAATATTAAGACTTATCATAATCAAGTTACTGGTATTCGTTTAAATACTGGGGAAATTAAATATGCAGATTACATTATTTCTAATATGGAAGTGATTCCAACGTATAGAGATTTACTACACTTTAGTCAGCAAAAGATAAATAAACTTGAAAAGAGATTTGAACCTGCAAGTTCAGGATATGTCTTGCATCTTGGTGTTAATCGAAATTATCCTCAACTGGCACATCATAATTTCTTTTTTTCGAATGATTCAAAACGTAATTATGAGGAAGTATTTCATCAAAAGATTTTGCCACAAGACCCAACAATTTACCTTGTTAATTCAAATAAAACCGATAAGAAACAAGCACCTAAAGGATATGAAAATATTAAAATACTACCCCATATCCCATACATACAAGATAAACCTTTTAAACAAGAGGAATATGATGCATTCAAGGAGCGAATATTAACTAAATTAGAAAGTATGGGGCTATCGGACTTAAAATCTCATATTGTATATGAAGATGTATGGACACCTGAGGATATTAGGCATAATTATCGTTCAAATAGAGGTGCAATCTATGGTGTTGTTGCTGATAAAAAGAAAAATAAAGGTTTTAAATTCCCTAAGAAAAGTGAATATTTCGAAAATTTGTTTTTTGTTGGTGGCTCTGTAAATCCTGGTGGTGGCATGCCAATGGTTGCATTAAGTGGTCAGCAAGTTGCTGATAAAATTATATCGCATGTCTCTAAAGAAGGGGGAACACGAAAGTGAAAATACTCCAACACATAGGTACATGTCTTTCAATCTTCTCTATGGTATGCGGTGCGTTAATATATAACAGGAGAAATCAATTATCAAGCGCACATAGAAGTATTAACAGTAATGAAGGTTTAACTATTATTATTCCAGCTAGAAACGAAGCACAACGTTTACCAAGATTGTTACAATCAATAAAACAGCAACAAAAATCTTATGAAATAATAGTGATGGATGATGGGTCATCGGATGATACACGTTCAGTTGCTCGTTCTTATGGAGCAAGTGTTTATACAACAAAAACTCACATAGATAATGGGTGGCATGGTAAGTCTTTGGCATGCTTTCAAGGTGCTCAACAAGCAAAATTTGATTTGTTTTTATTCGTAGATGCAGATGTCGTTTTCAGATATCCCAATTCAATTAATACAATATTAGCCTCATATGAAAAACAACAGAATAGAGGCTTGTTAAGTATTCAACCCTATCACCAAACTTATCGTTTTTATGAAAGTTTTTCTGCAATATTTAACCTATTGACAGTTGTAGGAATGAATTGTTTTTCCACATTATCACGACACAAACATATGAATTTGGCATTTGGTCCAGTTACATTAATGAATCGTAGAGACTATTTTCAAACTCAAGGTCATCGAAATGCGCAAAACTGTATTATTGAAGGTTTTGCTTTGGGCCAGGCATTTCAAGATGCAAAGTTACCAGTTACTTTATTTGAGGGTAGTGATGATGTGCAATTTAGAATGTATGAAGAAGGTATGACTTCACTTATCCAGGGGTGGACAAAACATTTTTCTGTAGGCGCTAACCAAACTGAAGCACCCGTCATGTTTGCCGTTGTGATGTGGCTTGTAGGCTCTTTAACAACAAGTGGATTGTTGATATTAAGCTTTATTGGGAAGCCCATTTATAAATATGTATCGCGTTTGGCTTATTTAATCTATACATTACAGTTTATTGCTTTACATCGAAGAGTAGGAACTTTTTCAATGATTTTACTCACCTTTCATCCAATATTATTATTCTTTTTTATAATTATCTTTATTAATTCTTGGAGAAATACACATGTTGTTAAATCGGTAAAATGGAAAGGTCGCACGTATCATATTTAGAAATCAACAAAAGAATGAAAAGGGGGAGTATCATGCCATCGAAAGAAGAATGTTATAAATATTGTCATCAAATAATGAAAAAACATTCCAAAAGTTTTTCTTATGCATTTGATTTTTTGCCTGAAACACAACGACAAGCAGTGTGGGTTATTTATGCTGTGTGTCGTACTATTGACGATAGTATTGATGTTTATGAAAACCCGGCTTTATTACAGGAGATAGAGGATGATATAGTTTTAATTGAACAGAGCTCGTCAATAAAAATACTGCAATTTAAAAGTAATCCATATATTATGAGCGCATTGCACGAAGTGTCTCAACAATTCAATATTAAATATGAATCTTTTTATCATCTTATTCGTACGGTGCGCCAAGATCAAGATTTTAAGATGTTCGCAACAGATGAAGAATTAATGCAATATTGTTATGGCGTTGCAGGTACGGTTGGAGAACTATTAACACCACTACTTGCAGAAAACCCCAACGAGAAAACGTATCATATTGCACGTACTTTAGGACAAGCATTGCAACTAACTAATATTTTGCGTGACGTTGGTGAAGATTTTGAAAATAACAGAATTTATTTAAGTCAAAAGCAATTAGATAACTTTAACGTATCTATAGAGCATGAATATAATTATGGTAATACGAAACAATATATTGAATTGTGGGAACATTACGCACAGATTGCAGAAAAAGACTACACCACTACACTTGACCATATTGATGTATTTAACAAAGAATCACAGTATATTGTTGAATTAGCAGCTGTAATTTATAGAGCCATCTTAGATGAAGTGAGAAAGTCTTGTTATACATTACATCGTCGTGTTTATGTATCGAAATTAATAAAAATGAAGTTATATCAATCTGTTAGAACGAAATATTAAAGATAGGTGGAATGCCATATGAATATAGTAGTGATAGGTGCGGGTGTATCAGGGTTAGCATCTGCAGCTCGACTTGCTTCACAAGGCCATAATGTAACTATTTTTGAAAAGAATAATCGTATCGGTGGTCGCATGAGCCAATTGAAAAAAGATGATTTTACATTTGATATGGGGCCTTCAATTGTCATGATTCCAGAAGTATATAAAGCTGTCTTTGAAGAATGTGGAAAAAATTTTGAAGATTATGTAGAAATGCATCAACTTCGATATATATATGATGTTTATTTTGGTAAAGGAGATAAAGTGCGTGTACCTACAGATTTAGCAGAACTACAACACATGCTAGAATCTATTGAACCTGGTTCAACGCATGGTTTTATGTCGTTTCTTACTGATGTATATAAGCGATATGAAATTGCACGATATTATTTTTTAGAAAGAACATATAGAAAACCTTCTGATTTTTATAATCTCACTTCACTTGTTCAAGGTGCTAAATTAAAAACTTTAAATAACGCTAATAATCTCATTGATAAGTATGTTGACAATGAGAGAATTCAAAAACTATTAGCATTTCAAATGTTATATATAGGGATAGATCCTAAACGAGGGCCATCTCTATATTCTATTATACCTATGATTGAAATGATGTTTGGTGTGCATTTTATTAAAGGCGGTATGTATGGAATGGCACAGGGGCTAGTTAAATTAAATAAAGATTTAGGTGTAGACATTCAATTAAATTCACACATAGAGGAAATTATTATAGATCCAAAATATAAAACTGCTGACGGTGTTAAAGTGAACGGCCTTGTGAAACGTTTTGATAAAGTTTTATGTACAGCTGATTTTCCTTATGTAGCTGAAAAACTCATGCCTTCTCATGCCCCAATCAAAAAATATAAGCCAAATAAAATTAAACAACTAGACTATTCATGTTCAGCATTTTTAATGTACATTGGTATAGATAAAGATGTTACAGATGATGTTATGTTGCACAATGTTGTTTTCGCACAGAATTTTAGACAAAATATAGAGGAAATTTTTGGCGGTAAACTTTCGGGTGATCCATCTATTTATATCTATGTGCCAGCTGTTGGAGATCCAGATTTAGCACCACATGGACAAACAGGATTATATGTTTTAATGCCAACACCCGAATTGAAAACAGGTCAAATTGATTGGCAAAATTCATCTGTAATCAATAAAGTGAAAGAAACGATTTATCAACAAATTAAAACAATAGATGTACTTGAAGATATTAAGGAACATGTTGTTTCCGAAACTATTTTTACACCTAAAGATTTTGAAAATGATTATAATGCTAAATTTGGTACAGCTTTTGGTTTGATGCCTACTTTAGCACAAAGTAATTACTATAGACCTCCGAATGTATCGCGTGATTATAAAAATTTATACTTTGCAGGAGCAAGCACACATCCTGGTGCAGGAGTGCCCATTGTATTAACGAGCGCCAAAATAACAGTAGGTGAAATGATTAAAGATATTCGAGCAGGAATTTAAATTATCATTTCCAAGGCTAGAACTCTAACTCTATGATTATAGAATAGTTAATTCATTCTATTTAAAAAATTATAAAGTTTTAGCCTTTCTTCTCGTTTTAACATTTCAGAAAATTCTAACTATTGTTATAATATAAAGTACTTACTAATTTAGATTATTTTAATGAGGAGGCATAGCATGGAAATGTCAGAAAGGTTAGCTTCAATTCCCGATAGCTACTTTGGCAAAACAATGGGTCGCAAAGTTGAATATGGTTCTTTACCGCTTATAAATATGGCAGTTGGAATTCCAGATGGAGAAACGCCAAAAGGTATTATCAATCATTTTTCAGAGGCGCTATGTATTCCAGAAAATCAAAAGTATGGTCCATTCCACGGCAAAGATGCCTTTAAACAAGCGATTGTTAACTTCTATCAAAGACATTACGATGTTGAATTAGACAAAGAAGATGAAGTTTGTATTTTATATGGGACTAAAAATGGTCTTGTTGCATTACCTACTTGTGTTGTTAATCCTGGTGAAATCGTACTTTTACCAGATCCGGGATATACAGATTATTTAGCGGGGGTCATGTTAGCTGATGCTAAGCCACTCCCTTTAAAATTGTCGCCACCAAATTATTTGCCGAATTGGAATACTATAAATGCTAAAGTTCTTGAGAAGACTAAGCTAATTTATTTAACATATCCTAATAATCCTACCGGATCGACAGCGACACAAGAAGTTTTTGATGAAGTGGTTCATCGCTTTAAAGGTACTCAAACAAAGATAGTTCATGACTTTGCATATAGTGCTTTTGGATTTGACGCCAAAAATCCAAGCATATTAGCTTCTAAAAATGCAAAAGATGTTGCTATCGAGATATTCTCTTTATCTAAAGGATATAATATGTCAGGCTTTCGTGTTGGTTTTGCTGTTGGTAATAAAAAAATGATTCAAGCGTTAAAGAAGTATCAAACTCATACAAATGCAGGTATGTTTGGAGCGCTTCAAGATGCTGCTACATACGCACTCAATCATTATGATGAATTTTTAGAAAAGCAAAATGAAATATTTAGACGTAGACGTGATAATTTTGAATCACAACTACAACGTGCACATTTACCGTTTGTTCACTCTAAGGGAGGTATTTACATTTGGTTACATACACCTCCGGGTTATGATAGTGAAGCATTCGAACAGTTGTTATTAAAAGAAAAGTCAATTTTAGTTGCACCTGGTAAACCATTTGGTGAAAATGGTAATCAATATGTGAGGGTTTCATTGGCGCTCGATGATAAACAATTAGAAGAAGCGGCGAATCGCTTAGCACAGTTACGGTATTTGTATGAAAGATAAAGGAGTTATAAAATGACTAAAATTAAATTAATGGGTGTCAGACAAGAAGATGAACCTTACATTGAAATGTGGTCACAACAACATGAAGTGGAGGTGGAGATGTCGAAAGAACAGTTAACTGAAGACAATGTCCAATCTATTGAAGGATTTGATGGACTATCACTGTCTCAAACATTACCATTATCAGAAACAATTTATAATAAATTAAATCAACTTGGAATTCGGCAGATTGCTCAACGAAGTGCTGGATTTGATGGTTATGATTTAGAGTTAGCATCTAAATATGGTCTTATTATATCTAATGTGCCTTCCTATTCACCTCGAAGCATTGCTGAATTTACCGTGACTCAAGCCATCAATATTGTACGTCACTTTAATCATGTTCAAAGAAAAATGAGATTGCATGATTTTAGATGGGAGGCATCAATTTTATCTCAATCTATCAAAGATTTAAAGGTAGCGGTTATTGGCACGGGACATATTGGTGGCATTGTTGCACAAATATTCTCAGAAGGATATCTATGTGACGTTGTAGCGTATGATCCATTTCCAAGTGAACATGTGAAACCTTACGTTATCTATAAACAAAGTATAAATGAGGCTATTCAAGATGCAGATATCGTCACAATACATATGCCGTCAACACAGTATAACAACTACCTGTTTAATGAAAATATGTTTCAAATGTTTAAAAAGGGTGCTGTGTTTGTAAATTGTGCTAGAGGATCCTTAGTAGATACCAAGGCTTTGTTATCTGCAATAGATCAAGGTCAAATTAAAGGTGCGGCACTTGATACTTATGAATATGAGGTTGGCGTATATACGACAGATAGAAGTGAAGACGGTTTGAATGACCCACTTTTAGAGGAATTAATTACTAGAGAAGATATTATTGTTACACCGCACATAGCATTTTATACTGAAGCGGCAATCCAACATCTTATTTTTGATGCTTTAGATGCAACAATGGAAGTATTAAATACTGGCACGACGCAGTTAAGAGTAAATTAAAAAGCATAAAGGGAGCGAGAAGCATTCCCTTTATGCTTTTTTACATTAGAGATTATTTAACATCATAACCTTGTTCTTCAATTGCTTCTTTCATATTGTCAAATGTAACTTTTGAATCATTATACTCAACGCGTACATGATTTTCATCTAAATTTACTTCAGCACTTGATACGCCATTTAGTTTAGCTAGTGCCGATTCTACGGCGTTTCTACAATGTTCGCAACTCATACCTTCAACTTTTATGATTTTTTGTGTCATCATTATCACTCCTTTTTACTCCACATATTACATACTATCATAAAGCTCAAATGTAAATTTTTAAAGCTTTCTGTATAAATTATTTAGAAAGTAAATCATTTTGTAAGATATTTATCATCATTATATATATGCTATAGTTTCATTTTTTTCAGTCTTAATGCATTCGTAACTACGCTAACAGAACTTAATGCCATAGCAGCACCAGCAATCCAAGGTGCTAATAAACCACATGCAGCTATTGGGATGCCAGCTACGTTATATCCAAATGCCCAAAATAAATTTTGTCGAATATTTTTAATCGTAGCTTTACTTGCTTTGATAGCTTTTGGAACTAATAGCAAGTCACCACCAAGAATCGTAATATCTGCAGCTTCAATCGCTACCTCAGCTCCAGTGCCAATAGCCATTCCAATATCGGCTTTTACAAGTGCAGGTGCATCATTAATTCCATCGCCGACCATGGCAACCTGTTTACCTTTGTCTTGTAATAAAGAGATTTGATGTGCCTTTTCTTCGGGCAACACTTCTGCAATGACATGTTCAATGCCAACTTGTTTTGCGATGGTTTGAGCTGTTCGATTGTTATCGCCAGTCAGCATAACCACATCGATATTCATATTTCTAAGCTCTTTTATCGCTTGTTTAGCATCATTTTTTACTGTATCAGCAACAGCAATAATTCCATTAATTTGATTATCCACGGCAATCATCATTGCCGTTTGACCTAAATATTCATAGTGATTTAATTGATCATTTAATTTATTACTAATAGATATATTGTAATCATTCATTAATTTTCGATTGCCTACAAGGATTTGTTGTTGATGAATCGTAGCTTTAATGCCATGTCCGGGAACTGATTTAAAAGTGTCATTATCAAGTAAATTAAGGCCTTTATTTTTAGCATAAGTAACAATGGCATCAGCAAGAGGGTGTTCTGAAGCATTTTCAGCACTTGCTAAAAGTTGTAATGTATCATTGTCACCAACATAATCAGTTACTACAGGTTGCCCATTAGTAATTGTACCTGTTTTATCTAGCACGATTGTATCAACATAATGTGTGCGTTCTACAAATTGGCCTCCTTTGAATAATATGCCATTTTCTGCAGCGCGTCCCGTACCCACCATAATAGATGTAGGTGTTGCTAAACCAAGTGCACAGGGACAAGCAATAACTAAAACAGATATTGCTGAAACAAGTGCAGGTTCAAATTGTCCAGGGTGAACGAATATAATCCATATGATAAAAGTAATAACCGCAATGCTAACCACAATCGGAACAAAATATCCAGAAATAATATCAGCTAAGCGTTGAATCGGTGCTTTAGAACTTTGAGCATCCTCAACCACTTTAATTATATGTGATAATGCAGTATCACCACCTACTTGAGTTGCTTCAATCATGATTGAACCATTTTTATTCATGGTAGATCCAATCACTGAATCGCCACTACTTTTTTCAACAGGTATAGACTCACCAGTTAGCATGGATTCGTCAATGGAAGTATCTCCTTTAGTGACTTTGCCATCTACAGGTATCTTTTCGCCGGGTTTAATTAGTAAAATATCACCGACTTTAACTTTATCAAGTGGAAGCATAATTTCTTTATTTTCTTTAATTACACGTGCTTCTTTTGCTTGTAAATTTAACAATTCGCTTAATGCATTGGTAGTCTGTGATTTGGCACGTGCTTCTAAATATTTACCAAGAAGAATTAACGTAATTAAAATAGCACTTGTTTCAAAATACAAATGTGGGTGATGTGTTTGATGTGTGAGCCACATTATCATTTCGTAAATGCTATAAAAATATGCGGCACTGGTACCAACAGCAACCAATACATCCATGTTAGCTGAACCATTTCGCAAATTTTTATACGCGCCAACGTAAAATTGCCAACCAATAATAAATTGGACAGGTGTCGAAAGAATTAATTGTACCCAAGGGTTGACCAAAATGGATGGAATGGAAATAGGTGAGATATGCACCACCATTACTAGTAATAGTGGCAACGATAAAATAGCTGAAATGATTAATTTATTGCGTTTATGTTTTAACTCTTGTTTTTTACGATTTGATTGCGCTTTTGATGAAGTTTTAGTTTCAGCATCGTATCCAATATTTTGAATACGTTTAATTAATGATTCCGTGTTCGTAGCGCTAGGGTAATATTTGATGTGTGCTTGTTCAGTAGTTAAATTTACTGTTGCCTGTTGTACACCTTGCGTTTGATTCAGAACCTTTTCTATACGATTAGAACATGCAGCACATGTCATACCATTTATATTTAATTCTACTTGCTCAACAGCAACATCATAGCCGAGACTTTGAATTTGCTCTACAAAATCTTCGAGATGATAATCGTCAGACTCATAGTCGACAGTTGCTTTCTCAGTAGTCAGATTCACTTTAGCTTGAACATGATTCATACGATTCAATTTCTTTTCAATGCGATTTGAGCACGCAGCACATGTCATACCAATAATATCCAAAGTCAACGTTGTATTCGCCATCTAAATGCCTCCATTTCACATCTAATATACCCCCTATAGGTATACAAGTCAACTACTTAGCTCATATATATTATGGGATAGTATTATGTGTTACCTTTAAGAAAAATTAATCAATAAATCTATATAGGTATAAATAATTAATGGATAAAAATAACAAAATACATCGTTTGATTTATTAATAGGAAACAATACATAACATCATGTTTTTATCTTTTTCTCAATTAGTATTGCATAAGTGTTAGAAAAAGTCAGAAGGATTTAGGTTTTCAAGATTAATATTATGATAATTATTGAAATGGTCAATTTTGATATCTTCAATCATTTTTCCACTTTTGATTTGTTCGAAATAATGATTTGCACAATGTATAACATCGTATTCATTGAACGTTTTGATTAAGCCGATGATTATTAATGATAATATAATTCCCTTAAGTATTTTTCTCATAGGATACAACTCCTTTATTGAATTATATATGAGTGTACATTTTTTTATGATGATAAACATGCGTCTATAGAATGGATATTGACTCATTCCTTAGTTTGATTAAGCAATAGTATATTAGATTTTCTAATATAATTGCTGTACGTGTTTGATGATAAAACCTTATGGGAATTTAAATGTAAAACATAAATTGAGGTGATGAGAAGTGAATTTATTAAAATTTCACAACAAAATCAAAGGATATACTCAAAATAGACAACCTGGTATTGAAGCGGATATGGAACCTAAACCCATTGCAGAATTAGAAGAATATAAAGCAGCAGGAAAGTTAGAAAATAAAGTTGCTCTAATAACAGGAGGAGATTCAGGTATTGGACGTGCGATAGCAATACTATACGCTAAAGAAGGGGCAAATGTTGCTATTGGTTATTATGACGAACATCAAGATGCCAAAGACACCGTTAATCGACTTCAAGAAATTGGTGTAAAAGCTAAAGCTTATGCCCATGACTTAAAAGATGAAAAGCAATCTCAAAAGTTAATCAAAGACGTCATAAATGACTTCGGTGGTTTAAATATATTAGTAAATAATGGTGGCGTACAATTTCCACGCGATCATTTTGAAGATATCACTCCACAACAAGTGAAAGAAAGTTTTATGACGAATATTTTTGGCATGATGTTTTTATCCCAGGCAGCAGTACCTTACCTATCTGAAGGAGATACAATTATTAACACTACAAGTGTAACAGCATATAGAGGATCGGGACATCTCATTGATTATTCAGCTACAAAAGGTGCCATAGTATCGTTTACTCGTTCTCTTGCTACTACTTTAATGGAAAAGGGAATTCGGGTTAACGCCGTTGCGCCCGGCCCAATCTATTCACCTTTAATTCCTGCGACATTTGATGAAGAGAAAGTAGAACATCAAGGTGGCGAAACGCCGATGGGCCGTCGTGGACAACCAGCAGAACTTGCACCTTCTTATGTCTTCTTAGCAACACATGCAGATAGTTCCTATATTACTGGTCAAGTCATTCATGTCAATGGTGGCGATTTTATCACATCTTAACAAAATTAATAGCACTACTTGGAGCTGATGTTTGGCATTCTAAGTAGTGCTAAATCTTTAAGAGAAGATTAGTTGAAATTAAACGACTTTATAGATGTAATATGACGAGGAGATGGGTGAAAAGAATATCATTTTGATAGACTTGATTCTATTAGATGTCTATACAATAATCGAATAAATGTTTATGTGTATTGAAAGTGAACATAAGAATAAGTCCATGTAGCGATTAATTTTAAAAAAATCTTCCATGAAAAGTATAAGTTAAATGAGATGTCTAAACATAGGTAATGTTTAAAACTGTAAATTTATTTATAGAAAACGAAAATTTTACGGTTTGAAAAGTCACTCATTTTAAAATGAAAGCGTTTGCAAATATGTGAGCTTACATAGTAAAATAAGACAAAGGTTATGGCGAAGAAAAGTCTTTAAAATAAAAGAAGATGACTAGTCATACCTTTATGCACAAAGGATGGTAGAAATGATAAATTCATAGGGGGTAATTAAGAATGGTAGTACCTTTCAAAAATGAACCTGGTATTGATTTTTCAGTACAGGCAAATGTTGAGCGTTTTAATGAAGAATTAAGGAAAGTAAAAGCGCAACTAGGACAAGATATACCACTTGTGATTAACGGTGAAAAACTTACTAAAACCGATACTTTTAATTCAGTGAATCCTGCGAATACATCACAGCTCATTGCGAAAGTGTCTAAAGCAACGCAAGATGATATTGAAAAAGCCTTCGAATCAGCAAATCATGCGTATCAATCATGGAAGAAGTGGTCGCATAAGGACCGTGCAGAATTATTGTTACGTGTAGCAGCAATTATCCGTCGTCGAAAAGAGGAAATTTCCGCTATTATGGTTTATGAAGCTGGCAAGCCTTGGGATGAAGCAGTTGGAGATGCAGCTGAGGGTATCGATTTTATAGAATATTATGCAAGATCAATGATGGAACTTGCAAATGGTAAACCAGTATTAGACAGAGAAGGTGAACATAATCGTTATTTTTATAAACCTATCGGTACAGGCGTGACAATTCCACCATGGAATTTTCCATTTGCAATTATGGCTGGGACAACTTTAGCTCCTGTTGTTGCAGGTAACACTGTACTATTAAAGCCTGCCGAGGATACAGTTTTGACTGCTTATAAATTAATGGAGATATTAGAAGAAGCAGGTTTACCACAAGGTGTTGTAAATTTTGTTCCTGGTGATCCAAAAGAAATTGGAGATTATTTAGTCGACCATAAAGAGACACATTTTGTCACATTTACAGGATCCCGAGCTACAGGCACACGTATTTATGAACGTAGTGCTGTAGTTCAAGAAGGACAACAGTTTTTAAAACGTGTTATTGCAGAGATGGGTGGCAAAGATGCGATAGTTGTAGATAATAATGTAGATACTGATTTAGCAGCTGAAGCAATTGTTACATCTGCTTTTGGTTTCTCTGGTCAAAAATGCTCTGCGTGTTCTCGTGCCATAGTCCATCAAGACGTGCATGATGAAATATTGGAAAAAGCAATTCAATTAACTCAAAAATTAACTTTAGGTAATACTGAACAGAACACATTTATGGGGCCGGTAATTAATCAAAAACAATTTGATAAAATTAAAAATTATATTGAAATTGGTAAAAAAGAAGGCAAACTAGAGACTGGCGGCGGAACAGATGATTCTACCGGTTATTTCGTTGAACCAACAATTTTCTCCGGACTACAATCTGCGGATCGTATTATGCAAGAAGAAATTTTTGGACCAGTCGTAGGATTTGTTAAGGTCAAGGATTTTGATGAGGCTATCGAAGTAGCAAATGATACTGACTATGGTTTGACAGGCGCCGTAATTACTAATCGTCGTGAACATTGGATTAAGGCTGTGAATGAATTTGATGTAGGTAACCTTTACTTGAATAGAGGCTGTACAGCTGCAGTAGTGGGTTATCATCCATTTGGAGGATTCAAGATGTCTGGTACAGATGCTAAAACAGGAAGTCCAGATTACTTGCTTAATTTCTTAGAACAAAAAGTTGTTTCCGAAATGTTTTAATTTATATATATAATATGTCGTTGTAATGTGCGTGAATGAGGGAAGATGACTTATAACCACTTTACAACGACTTTTTTGTTTAAAAAGAAAATCATTATTGTAATTGATAGAAGAATGTTTAGTCATATATAAAAATAATAATTTCATCAATATTAACTATATGAATAAACGTTTAAATTAATGTATTGTTCACAAAAAAGACACACACTCTGTTAATTGGTTATTGTAAAAAAGTAGTTTAAAGCATATTCTGTTGTTAAATGATAATGATAATGATTATTAATTAGAGGGTGTGAACAATATGGTTAGTGTAAACAATGGAGTAAAAAATAAAAAATATAGAGTGAAGCATATAGGGATTGCAAATAAAAATATGTTGTATCGTTTAGGGGCATTAGGCTTAAATATTGGAAGTGAAATTAGCATCAAACAGAAATGTTTACTCAACGGTCCTAGCGTTGTTGAAGTAAATGGTCAACATTTAAGTTTACGACAACGTGATGCACGACTCATAACATTAGAGGAGTAGTTATAATGACTCAAAGCTACTGTATTCTTGGAAACCCTAATGTAGGCAAAACATCATTATTTAATGCGTTAACCGGTTCTTATGAATATATAGGTAACTGGAGTGGCGTAACCGTTGAAAAGAAAGTAGGAAAATTGAAAGATAATGTAGGTGATTTAGTTGATTTACCAGGCATTTATGATTTATCACCTATTTCTAAAGATGAGACGGTTGTCACAGATTATTTAATGTCAACATCGTTCACAGGAATGATTAACATTATTGACGCATGTCAGCTTAAAAGAAATCTTAATCTTACTATACAGTTGATGGAACTCAACAAACCTATGATTATTGGTTTAAATATGATAGATGTTGCAACACAAAGAGGTATTAAAATTAACTATCAGGCATTAATGAGAAAATTAAAAGTACCTGTATTTCCAATTGTTGCAAGAAAGGCAAAGGGGACACATAATCTTCTAGGAGAGCTTAATTATTTAGAACCACATCAACGTCGTGCATTTAAGATTAATTATGGAACTGAAATTGAAACTGCAATTCAACAAATTTGTTCAATTATCAAACAAGATAATATGTATCCAACTGAACGTTTACGTTTTATAGCCATACAGTATTTAATAGACAATGTTCAAATTTATCAAGAACTCGACGCCATGACTTTAGAACAGTTAGAGCCCATTAAGCGAGGGTTGAGTAACGCGACAGAACAATCAACACGACAAAGAATTGAAGCTGTGCGAAATGATTACATTAATCAGCTATTGGAAGATATCGTAGAATATCCCGAAGAGGATAAACAATTCTTTACTTCAAAAGTGGATCGATTATTATTAAATAGATATCTAGGTATACCTATATTTTTAGGCATTATGTGGCTTATTTTTCAAACAACCTTTACATGGATAGGAACACCATTATCTGATCAATTAGACGCTTTTATAAGTGGTCCTTTATCAGAATGGATTAAATCTGTTATGAATACATTACATATTACGTCGTTTCTTCAAGATCTTATTACAGATGGAATTATCGCTGGTGTGGGTTCTGTATTGGTATTTGTACCACAAATTGTTGTGTTATTCTTCTTTATTTCTTTATTAGAAGATTCAGGTTATATGGCAAGAATAGCTGTATTAATGGATAAAACAATGGAATCTATAGGTTTAAGTGGAAAATCATTTATTCCTATGATTATTGGATTTGGATGCAATGTACCAAGTATTATGGCAGCAAGAAGTATAGAGAATGAGAAAGAACGTTTGATTACAATATTGGTTGCACCCTTCATGTCATGTTCAGCACGTTTACCGGTTTATGCACTTTTTGTAGGAGCGTTCTTTTCAGCACATCAATCACTAGTTGTATTAAGCTTATATATTTTAGGTATAGTTGTCGCTTTACTAGTGAGTACGTTATTGAATAAATTGATATTAAAAGATAATCAGTCTGTTTTTATTGTGGAGTTACCGACATACCGTGTTCCATCATTTAAAACACTTTGGCGCAGTACTTGGGAAAAAGCAAAAGGTTTTGTCAAAAAAGCAGGTACCTTTATTTTTGGTGGCTCAGTCGTTATTTGGACACTCACATACATCGGACCGCATGGTGTTAATGTACCAATTAATCAAAGTTTTATGCATATGATTGGTCAAGGGTTTGCGAATTTAATTACACCTTTAGGATTTGGCTCTTGGCAGGCAGGAGCGACTTTAATACCTGGCTTTCTTGCTAAAGAAGTGATTATCAGTTCTATGGCTATTTTATACTCTTCTAGTGAAAGTGGTTTAACACAAGTCATTCAACAGCAATTCACCCCACTCTCAGCGTATGCATTCATGATTTTTATTTTACTTTACGTTCCTTGTATCTCAACAGTCGCAACGATTCGTAAAGAGACAAGTTCTTGGAAATGGACATTATTAGCGGTTGTTTATCCAATAGTAACAGCATATATATTAACGTTCATATTTTATCAAGTTAGTCAATTATTTATATAAAGGATGAATTCGTCATGTTTATTTTAGTCAATACAATATTGTTCATAGCTATTTTTGGTTATACAGCAATGACATTAGTAAAATTCTTTAAACGTTCAAAAGAAGGTGATTGTGGTGGGTGTAAATCTAATTGTAAATGTGATACGAATCCTTCACCTCATAAAAATAAATTAAATATTCCACATATTAAGTCATAGATAATTACAATAACAAACCTCTTTCATTCGGAAATGTATTTACGAATGAAAGGGGTTATTTGTATTGATAAAATTTTGACATGTTAGCTCGGTACAATAATGATTAAAAGTTTTAAAAAGTGATATACTACATGTAAAATGTATGTATATAAGTCAATTACTAATTGGGAGGAATAAATGTATGAAGGGTAGCAAAAAATTAAATGAATTACTAGAAGATAATCATAAGAAACTAAAAAAATTATTTAAGTATGATCATAAAAAGGCATTGGCGTTTACACCAGAGGATAGAGAAAAAGTTAAGGATAAGTTTGGTGTCTATGTGATTTTCGATGAGGAAAAACCAGTGTTTGTAGGTCAAACTGGAGGATACTCATCCACACATCAACCTATTAATAGTGATTTGTATACAAAATTAGGACAATACAATTCACATTCAGAAACAGGTACGACTAAATTTAGAAAAGCTTATGCTCAAAATAAAGACTTAAATCAAAATCATTTAAAAGACATTACTGCAGATAATTACGGCTTCACTTTCCAATATATAAAAGTAAAAGACGAACCTGCGTTCATTAATGTTTTAGAAATTCTAGCATTAGAATATGCAAAAAATAAGGGGTATGAACTTTATAATTTTTAATAAATACAATGACATCTAATCAAAAGGTTGAGTTGGACTTTAAATTCTAAATCTTGACGAGTCTGGGACGTAAAATAAAGTTCCAGACTTTCTTAAAGTATAGCCTGTCAATGATTGACTTAATATAAAGATAACGACATTTTTTCATTTTTAGTTATCGTTGTTGGTGTATCATATTTTATTCAAGTGTTTATCCAATTTCATAAATATAGCAATTATCTATATTATAAAATGATGTTCAGGATAGAATGCGTTAGTTTATAAGGATATGACTAGAATGATATACACACTTAAGGAGTTGGTGAAATATGTATCAGTCAATGTATGACTCGCCCGTCGGCTTATTGCAATTAATTACAAACGATGGCATCTCGTTGTCACATGTCTTATATCCCAATCAACATTTGAAAGGAATTAAAACAAAGGATACTTTAGATATTTTTAAAGATACTAAAGCGTGGTTAAGAGAGTATTTTAAAGGGAATTATCCTGAGATAAAAGTACCGTTAGCACCAAAAGGCACTGATTTTCAACAGAAGGTATGGAATGAACTTCAGACAATTCGTTATAGAGAACTTAAAACATATGGAGAGATTGCTAAAACAGTAGGTCGAGCAATGAATAAACCAGCAATGTCTGCTCAGGCTGTAGGAGGTGCTGTTGGGAGTAATCCTATTTCTATACTTATACCATGTCATCGAGTGGTTGGTAAGGATGGAAATTTAACAGGATATGGAGGTACTTTAGATAACAAAATAAAATTATTAAAATTGGAAGAAATAGATATGACACATTTATATAGACCTAAAAAAAACAACGAAACCTTGAGATACGTCATTGTATAAAATTGCTTTAGTTATTTGTTAATGTTGATCTATGGATAGGGTTCGTTTTTTATCTATGAATAGTAGATAAAGAGTATATAAATAGTAGAGGTCTATAATAGATGAAATGTATTATCGTGAGATTAAAAAAGCCCCTAAAAACAGCTATATGACATTGTTTTTAGGGGTAAGTATGAACAGCAAGTTTGATTATTTCATTTTAAAAAATTAAAAGAGCAAAAGAATTGAGTTTAGATTATTCTGCTATATGGTATTCGCGAATATTGTTATCAATAGATTTTAAATAGAAAATGTCACGATCTTCATTTGATTTTTCAAGTTCATGATTCAATTCTAAGTGATCGAAGCGCTCAAAGAAATGTTCATATTCATCAACAGAAACCTCTATTCTATTATTTAATAAAGATTTGTGGCGCTCAACATCTAATTGTTCCTTGAACCCATCTACTAATGTTCCACTAAAGAACTCGCCTACAGAACCAGAACCATAACTAAAGAGACCAATCGTTTCTCCGCCTTTTAAATCACGTGTTTCTAATAAAGAGATGAGACTTAAATATAAGGACCCTGTGTAAATATTACCGACATAACGATTATAATCAACTGCATCTTGGTAACTAGAGTTAAGACGTTCTTGTGTAGTTTCATCGGCATGATTAATAATAGAATCTAAAGCTTTTTGTCCCATTTTGGTGAATGGTACATGGAAACATAGTGAAGCGAAATCAGCGAGTGTTTTATTATGGCGGCGTGCATATTCATTCCAACTTTCTTGGAATGACTTGATATAGGCATCTTTCGACAATGCACCAGCAACTAAGGGATATTGATGACCCGTTGGACGCCAGAAATCATAAACGTCTTCAGTATATGCTACGGCATCATCATTAAGTTTTAAAATACTTGGGTTATGTGAAATCATCATTGCAACTGCACCGGCACCTTGAGTAGGCTCACCACCAGAATGAATACCATAACGAGCTGTGTCACTAGCTATGACAAGAACCTTTTCGTTAGGGCGTTGAGCAAGGTAATCTTTGGCAAGTTGGATTGCAGGTGTTGCTGCATAACAAGCCTCTTTCATTTCAAAGCATCTTGCAAAGGGTTGAATACCTAAAAGATGGTGAATTTGAACGGCTGCTGCTTTGGCGTTATCAATCGCAGACTCAGTTGCTACTACAACCATACCAATATTCTTTTTATCTTCTTCTGTTATAATATCTTTAGCAGCATTGGCTCCCATAGATACGATATCTTGGTTCACTGGGCTCACAGCCATTTCAGTTTGACCGATTCCGATTAAAAATTTATTTGGATCGACTTGGCGCGCTTCTGCAAGTTTAGCCATGTCTACATAATATTTGGGTACATAAAAACTTATTTTATCTATACCTATATTCATAAAGTGTGACATCCTTTCTTTTTTTAGAAGTAGCACTAGTATCATACCAAAGAAAATTCTTTTTATACAATGAAATATAACAGACATGACTGGGAATATATAATAAATTTGTAAGCGCTTTACAACGATTGTAAAAAGTTTAGGATTATTTTTGTGCAAGACAATGTTGGCAGTTAATATTTAAAGCGAAGTATAAATGATTACATCACTACAGTGATATAAAGATATTTTAAAGGAGTATATGAATGAAAAGTTTAGATAAAGGATTTAGACATTTAACACGAGAAGATAAATTAAAAGAACTTGTTGAATATGGTTGGCTAGAGGATGAAAACTATGAAATATTACTTAATTATCCGTTAATTAATGAGGAAGTCGCTAACAGTTTAATTGAAAATGTCATTGGTCAAGGTGCACTACCAGTAGGATTATTACCTCAAATTATAGTTGATGGTAAAGAATATGTAGTACCTATGATGGTAGAGGAACCTTCTGTCGTAGCAGCAGCAAGTTATGGCGCAAAACTCGTTAATCAAAGTGGAGGATTTAAGACGATTTCAAGTGAACGTCTAATGATTGGACAAATTGTCTTTGATGATGTAGATGACACAGGTTCATTAGCTAACTCAATATATCAAATTGAATCACAAATTCATCAAATTGCTGATGAGGCTTACCCTTCTATTAAAGCAAGAGGTGGAGGATATCAACGTATTGAAATAGATACATTTCCTGATCAACAATTATTATCTTTAAAGGTTTTTGTTGATACTAAAGATGCTATGGGTGCCAATATGTTAAATACGATATTAGAAGCAATCACTGCACATCTTAAAGTTAAATTTTCAAATCAAAATGTTTTAATGAGTATTTTATCTAATCATGCGACAGCATCAGTAGTAAAAGTACAAGGAGAAATAGATATTGAAGATTTACATAGAGGAGAGAGAAGTGGCGAAGTAGTAGCGCAACGTATGGAACGAGCGTCGGTTCTTGCACAACTAGATATACATCGTGCTGCAACACATAACAAAGGTGTGATGAATGGTATACATGCTGTAGTATTGGCTACAGGCAATGATACAAGAGGAGTTGAGGCAAGTGCTCATGCATATGCAAGCAAAGATGGTCATTATAGAGGGATAGCTACTTGGAAATATGATCGCTCACGTAATAAATTGGTTGGAACTATTGAAGTTCCTATGACTTTAGCTACAGTAGGTGGAGGTACGAAAGTTTTACCTATTGCTAAAGCCTCATTAGATTTGCTCAATGTTGAAAATGCACAGGAACTAGGGCAAGTTGTTGCTGCTGTTGGATTGGCACAAAATTTCTCCGCATGTAGAGCGCTAGTGTCTGAGGGGATACAACAAGGACATATGAGTTTACAATATAAATCATTAGCGATTGTTGTAGGTGCAAAAGGCGAAGAAATTGCGCAAGTAGCTGAAGCGCTCAAATATGAATCACAAGCAAATACTGCTAAAGCTCAAGAAATCTTGATGAATATAAGAGAATCATAATTAAAAAGCCGTCAAACGGGTATACCTTGATATATAGCTTTAAGGATATACTTATTTGACGGTTTGTTTGATTCGATTTGATTAATAAATATAATTATAGTTTCGTGCAGACGATTTACTAATAATGCGTGTGCCGTAGCCTAATGGCACATTATAATTATATTCAGAAATTTTGATTTTTCCGTTCTTATATACTTTTTCAACCACTGCTACGTGCCCATAATAGCCTCTTGTTGATTGCATAACAGCGTATTTGCGAGGCTTATGTCCAGTTGCATAACCAGATCGACGTGCATTGCTATACCAATTCTTAGCATTACCCCATCGATTTGATACAGGTTTACCTAATTGAGCACGACGTTTAAATGCCCACCAAGTGCATTGTTTTTTACCATAATAATTATGTGCAGCATGGGAAATATGCGTTTGTTCAATAGCTTGATATGAGAGTGTTCCAGTAAATGTAATCATTGTAGCGATAATAATACGAGATAATAATTTTTTGAATTTCATTTCTTTCTCCCAAAAAATGTATTTATTTAATGACAGTAATAATAATAGTATTTAAAAATGCGCTATACAATATAAGAAATGAATTATCAAAGTAAATGTAACATTAATGAAATATACATATTTTTATCGTAATAATCGTTTGAGTAAAAAAAGAGTGAGACTACATTCAAATAAAATGTAATCTCACTCAGGTACGAGATGATTAACTCCATGTATATAAGTATGCGTAAATGTTAAAGTCATGTCATAACATCAATTTATACTTTAGTGAATTGGTTGAAAACAGCTAGTGCCCGTTTGATACTCGTCACTGGTATGTTTTCCGGACATGGATGATTTCGAAAATATGTCAAGATTTCTTTTTGGCTCGTCACGTCTTTAGGGAAATTGATATCTTGATTAATCCAATCAACCAATTCACCTAATGGCGTGTCATCACCTAGGAAATTTTGCATAAATTCGTAAAAGCTCAATATCTCACCTCATAATATATTTTATGAGCCGACTTTTATTTTAACATATTTTCGTTTTTTAAAATACTTGAAAAACTAAATAAAATGTTTTGAATTATAGTTTTTAAATATATTAATCGCTAGAAAGGTCAATTTTGTTGTATAATTAAACTTACTATTGAATTATATCAAAACTAGGGGGATATGCATGGATATAAAACACATGAAATACTTTGTTGAAGTTGTCAAACAAGGTGGTATGACAAACGCTTCAAAATCCTTGTATATTGCGCAACCAACTATCAGTAAAGCAATTAAGGATATTGAAGCAGAGATGGCTGTCCCTTTATTTGACCGGAGTAAAAGAAGTTTAGTACTTACTGATGCAGGTAAAATTTTTTTCAAGAAATGTCAAGAAATCATCGCACTATATGATAATTTGCCCACTGAAATTAATAGTTTGTATGGTTTAGAAACAGGTCATATCACTATTAGTATGTCTGCAGTGATGAGCATGCGTAAATTTATTGGCGTATTAGGAGACTTTCATCAACTTTATCCGAATATTACGTACAACTTAATCGAAAGTGGTGGTAAGACGACTGAAAACCTTATACTTAATGATGAAGTGGATATTGGTGTGACAACATTGCCAGTAGATCATCAAAAATTTGAATGTATATCTTTAAACAAAGAAGAACTGACTGTAGTTTTAAATAAAGAACATCCTTTAGCACAAAAATCTTCTATTAAAATGGAAGAATTAGCTGATGAGAACTTCATTTTATTTAATGAAGATTTCTATCTCAACGATAAAATTATTGAAAATGCGAAGAATGCTGGATTCGTGCCGAACATGGCCTCACAAATCTCACAATGGAATGTGATTGAAAATCTTGTCATTAATCAATTAGGTATTTCCATATTGCCAGCCACTATAGCACAATTACTTAATGATGACGTCAAAATTGTACATTTGGAAAATGCACATACAACTTGGGAGCTTGGTGTCGTTTGGAAAAAAGATAAACGTTTAAGTCATGCTACAAATAAATGGATAGAATTTTTGAAAGAAAGATTATCCGAAGAATAATATAAATATAATAACAAACAATGCATTTAATAAAAGAGCGAAGTTGTTAAAGATGTGAAATAATATGTTTTTACAAAGTCATATTACAACGAAAACGTAGGGTTTTGAATTATAAATTAATTCTGCCCTACGTTTTTTTACTATCAATTAGTTCTCAGCACTATTAATTTGCTAGCGTTTTCATAGATTTAAGGAATATAAAATATCATGAATAAATATTTTTAATATATAATAGCAAACACTATAATAGAAAATGTCACTAAAAAAATACAGTAACAATTTGGACACATTTTTAGAAAGGGGTGTTGTTGATGGAAAAAGCAAAATTTGTCATTAAGTTAATACTTCAACTTGCCCTTATCATGCTTATTACTTTTATAGGCACAGAAGTTCAAAAATTACTTCATATACCTCTAGCAGGTAGTATCGTAGGGCTTATGCTTTTTTTCCTATTGTTACAATTTAAAATTGTACCTGAATCATGGATTAATGTAGGAGCAGACTTTTTACTTAAAACAATGGTTTTCTTCTTTATCCCATCAGTGGTAGGAATTATGGATGTTGCATCTAATATCACGATGAATTATATATTATTCTTTATTGTTATTATAATTGGTACATGCCTTGTAGCACTATCATCAGGTTATATCGCTGAAAAAATGCTAGAAAAAAGCAATACACGTAAAGGAACTGATCACTCATGAATGAATACTTACAAGCAGTTCTAATGATTTTGTTAACTATTGTTCTGTACTATGTTTCCAAAAAGATTCAAGATAAATACAATAATCCACTATTAAATCCAGCTCTTATTGCATCAATTGCAATAATTATTGTTTTATTGGTTTGCGGAGTAAGCTATAAGGGGTATATGAAAGGTGGTACCTGGATTAACCATGTTTTAAACGCTACAGTTGTATGTCTTGCATACCCACTTTATCAAAATAAAAAGAAAATAAAAAAATATTTAACAATTATTTTCACAAGCGTGTTGACTGGTGTAGTTCTCAATTTTGTGTTAGTATTTACAACGTTGAAAATCTTTGGTTATTCTAAAGACACAATTGTTACCCTGTTACCTAGATCAATTACAGCAGCAGTAGGTATAGAGGTTTCTCAAGAATTGGGAGGAACAGATACAATTACTGTGCTCTTTATCATAACTACAGGTTTAATCGGCAGTATTTTAGGTTCAATGCTTTTACGTATGGGAGGTTTTAAATCTTCCATTGCGCGAGGACTAACTTATGGGAATGCTTCTCACGCATTTGGTACCGCAAAAGCATTAGAGCTTGATATTGAATCAGGAGCGTTCAGTTCAATTGGTATGATTTTAACAGCAGTCATTAGTTCTGTTCTCATACCAGTACTGATTTTATTGTTTTACTAAAGGGAAAAAGATTTACTCATATTAATAGAAAGGGAGGCTATTTGTAAAAATGGCACAAATTAAAGCAAATGAAGCATTAGTTAAGGCATTACAAACCTGGAATATTGATCATTTATATGGTATTCCTGGCGACTCAGTAGATGCTGTTGTTGATAGCTTACGTACGGTCAGAGATCAATTTAAATTCTATCACGTACGTCATGAAGAGGTAGCGAGTTTAGCTGCTGCAAGTTACACAAAAATGACAGGGAAAATTGGTGTAGCTTTAAGTATCGGAGGACCTGGTATTGTACACTTATTAAATGGTATGTACGATGCTAAAATGGATAATGTACCTCAACTTATTATTGCTGGACAAACAAATAGTACATTATTAGGTACAAAATTCTTCCAAGAGACAAACATTTCTAAAATGGTTGATGATGTTGCTGTATATCACCACCAAATTCAAAAAGGTGATAACGTATTTGAAATTACAAATGAAGCAATTCGTACGGCATACGAGAAAAAAGGTGTCTCTGTTATCATTTGTCCAAATGACTTATTAACTCAAAAAATTAAAGACACTACAAATCGTGCAGTTGATACAACTAAACCAAAACCAGCTTCACCAAAATTCAAAAGTATTAAAAAAGCAGCTAAATTAATTGATAAAGCTAAAAAACCAGTAATGCTTATTGGTTTAGGTACACAACACGCTAAAGATGAATTACGTGAATTTATTGAAGCTGCAAAAATTCCAGTTATTCACACATTACCTGCAAAAACAATCTTACCTGACGATCATCCTTATAGTATTGGTAACTTAGGTAAAATTGGTACTAAAACATCTTATCAAACAATTCAAGATGCAGACTTATTAATTATGGCTGGTACGAACTATCCGTATGTTAACTATTTACCTAAGAAAAACATTAAAGCTATTCAAATCGATACGAACGAAGAAAATATTGGTGCACGCTTTAAAATTAATGTAGGTATTTTAGGTGATAGTAAAGTTGCTTTCCATCAACTAACTGAAAACATTAAGCATGTTGCAAAACGTCCATTCTTAGATAAGACATTAGAACGTAAAGCAGTTTGGGATAAATGGATGAAACAAGATTTGAATAATGACAATTCACCATTACGTCCAGAACGTTTAATGAAAGCAATCAATGCTAACTTAAAAGATGATGCAATTATCTCAGCAGATGTTGGTACTTCTACAGTATGGTCTACGCGTTACTTAAACTTATCTGTAAATAATAAATTCATTATTTCTAGTTGGTTAGGTACTATGGGCTGTGGTTTACCAGGTGCGATGGCAGCTAAAATTGCTTATCCAAACCGTCAAGCAGTAGCTATCACAGGTGACGGTGCGTTCCAAATGGTAATGCAAGACTTTGCTACAGCTGTTCAATATAACTTACCAATGACAATCTTCGTATTAAATAACAAACAATTGTCATTCATTAAATATGAACAACAAGCTGCTGGTGAATTAGAGTATGCCATTGATTTCTCTGATATGGATCATGCTAAATTTGCTGAAGCTGCTGGTGGTAAAGGCTATGTTGTGAGAGATGTAAGTCGTCTTGACGACATCGTTGAAGAGGCAATGGCTCAAGATGTTCCAACAATCGTTGATGTTCATGTTGATCCTAATGCTGCACCATTACCAGGTAAAATTGTAAACGAAGAAGCATTTGGTTACAGTAAATGGGCTTATAGATCAATTACTGAAGATAAAAACTTAGACTTTGATCAAATCCCACCAATCTCTGTAGCAGCTAAACGTTTCTTATAATAATACATTTTTAGAAACTCGACTCTAAGTAGTCGAGTTTTTTTATGTAAAATTTTCAAAAAGTATTGTAAACGCTTTATTGAATGTGTATACTAGATGTAAATAAAATCATTGCGTGTTACTGGTTATGCAGGCATGAGCAAATAAGAGTGTCTATCTTTCGTGATATGAAATTGATAGTCTTATTTGTTCATGCTTTTTTTGTGGCACGTAAATAAGAAGATAGAGAGGAATGAATTGATTATGTTTAAAAAGCTATTTGGTCAAATGCAACGTATCGGTAAAGCTTTAATGTTACCAGTTGCGATTTTACCGGCTGCAGGGTTGCTATTAGCAATTGGGACTGCGTTTCAAGGCGAAGCGTTACAACATTATCTTCCATTTATAAAAAATGATATTGTTCAACAAATCGCTAATATGCTTACAGGTGCTGGTGGTATTATATTTGATAATCTACCTATTATCTTTGCTTTAGGTGTAGCAATTGGTCTTGCAGGTGGAGATGGTGTAGCTGCTATTGCTGCATTTGTTGGTTTTATCATTTTAAATAAAACAATGGGGGCTTTCTTGCATGTAACTCCAGATAAATTATCTGATCCAACTAATGGATATGCAAATGTATTAGGGATTCCTACACTTCAAACAGGTGTGTTCGGAGGTATTATTATTGGTGCACTAGCAGCCTGGTGTTATAACAAATTCTATAATATTACCTTACCATCATATTTAGGATTCTTTGCAGGTAAACGTTTTGTACCAATTATGATGGCAACAACATCTTTCATTTTAGCCTTTCCGATGGCAATTATTTGGCCAACGATTCAAAACGGTTTAAATGCATTTAGTGAGGGGTTATTAGATTCAAATACAGGTTTAGCTGTATTTTTATTTGGATTTATTAAGCGATTATTAATACCATTTGGTTTACATCACATTTTCCATGCACCATTCTGGTTTGAATTTGGTTCTTGGAAAAATGCTGCTGGAGAGATAATTAGAGGCGACCAACGTATTTTTATTGAACAAATCCGTGAAGGTGCTCATTTAACTTCTGGTAAATTCATGCAAGGGGAATTCCCAGTCATGATGTTTGGATTACCAGCTGCAGCATTGGCTATTTATCAAACAGCAAAACCTGAGAATAAGAAAGTAGTTGCAGGTTTAATGATTTCTGCTGCATTAACATCATTTTTAACTGGTATTACTGAACCATTAGAATTCTCATTCTTATTTGTAGCACCATTCTTATTCGTAATTCATGCAGTATTAGATGGTTTATCATTCTTGACACTATACTTGTTAAATGTACATTTAGGATATACTTTCTCTGGAGGATTTATAGATTATGTTTTATTAGGTATTCTACCTAATAAAACAGCATGGTGGCTTGTCATCCCAGTAGGTATTATTTATGCAGTGATTTACTACTTTGTATTTAGATTCCTTATTGTTAAATTTAACTATAAAACACCAGGTCGTGAAGATAAAAAATCATCTGTAACAACTACATCGGCTAGTCAACTGCCATTCGATGTTTTGAAAGCAATGGGTGGTAAAGAAAATATTAAACATCTAGATGCTTGTATTACTAGACTAAGAGTAGAAGTAAATGAAAAATCAAAAGTTGATGTTGCCGGCCTTAAATCATTAGGTGCTTCAGGAGTACTTGAAGTCGGTAACAATATGCAAGCTATTTTCGGTCCTAAATCTGATCAAATCAAACATGATATGGCTAAGATAATAAGTGGAGAAATTACAAAACCAAGTGAAACAACAATTGATGAAGAAGTGTCAGATGATCCTGTACATGTGGAAGATATTGTAGAAACAGAAATTTACGCACCTGGACATGGTGAGATAATACCGTTATCTGAAGTACCTGATAAAGTTTTCTCTGAAAAGATGATGGGTGATGGTATCGGATTTGTACCAGATTCAGGAGAAATTGTAGCACCATTTGATGGTACAGTTAAAACAATTTTCCCTACAAAACATGCGATAGGATTGGAGTCTGATAGTGGTGTTGAAGTGTTAATTCACATTGGTATCGATACAGTTAAATTAAATGGTGAAGGTTTTGAAAGTTTGGTAAATACTGATGAACCAGTAACACAAGGTCAACCATTAATGAAGATTGATTTAGAATACTTAAAGGAACATGCTCCAAGTATTATTACACCAGTAATCATAACAAACCAAGAAGACAAAACATTAACAATTGAAGATGTAAAACAAGTCGATCCTGGTAAAGCGATTATGACAATTAAATAAAGCCTATAAGAATAACTTAATGGCTAAAACAAATAAGTCTGGGACAAGGATATATTATGTCCCAGACTTTCTTTATGTATATACAGATTCTTATGAGATGAGTCCAACACAGAGAATTTCCGAAGAAATTCCACGGACAAAGCAAGTTGGGGTTGGGGAGAAGACAGGGGACAATGAATTCTATCCTAGTTTAGCGTTCATTTTAATAAGGGGAATTTTACAAAGTTGACAAGCGTGATAATTATAGGCAATGTTGATATTGGACATATCATTTTAAAGAGAAAGGAAAGATGGTAATCATGGATGACTTGAAACAAAATCAATCTTCTAACGAAAAACCTAAAGGTAATAAAATAATTAATATTTTGATATTCATCGGAATGATTTTATTAATTCAAATACCTATTGGCGTGTCACTAATAGCTTTACCTTTTTCAGTGAAATTCAGTAAGTTAACATCCATCGCATTAAGTATGCTAATAACTGGTACAGCACTATTAATCATATGGTTAGTTAGGAATTATTATTTGAGTCATACATATGAAAGACAATATCAATCAATGAGGGGAAAAGATATCTTTATTAATATTGGTTTTCTGGTATTATCAATGGTTTTTAGTATTCTAAGTAGTGTATTAATGGTCATATTTACTGGCAACGATACTACAGCGAATGAGAAAGAAATCAATGAAAGTTTAGATTTACTTTTACAAAAAGACCATTTACCACATATTTCAATTGTTGCAACTGTTGTTTTAATGATATGTATTATAGGTCCGTATTTAGAGGAATTACTCTTCCGAGGAATTTTTAAAGAAACATTATTTATGAAATATCGATTTTGGCTACCATTCATTATATCTTCTATTATTTTTAGTTCACAACATTTATCAACAAATATATTTTCATATGCAATTTATTTTCTAATGGGTTGTGTATTATACCTTGCCTATAACAGAAGACGTAATATCAAAGATAGTATGATGGTTCACATGTTGAATAATTCTGTTTCAACATTACCGGTATTTGTTGGTTATTTATGGCTATATTTTAGATAGTAAACATAACAATAAAGACCTGATTAAAAGTAGATTTATCTTTTAATCAGGTCAATTTTATATGTTAAATTGTGATATCATTCTCTATGATTAATTTAATCGCTTTATGATCTGTTGCATTTCTAAATAAATCATAGGCACTTTCGATTTCACTCAGTTTACTATAATGTGTCACGAGTTGTTCTGGTTGTATTATTTTGCTTTTTAACGCTTCAAGTAATTCTTCAGTTGTATTTCCTGAAACTAAACCAGTAGTTACGTTAATATTTTTAATCCATAATTTATCTATATCAAGTTGTACAGGTAACCCATGCACACCAACATTAGCAATCGTACCATCGACACCAATTAAATTTTGACATAAATCAAAGGTTTGTGGAATTCCGACAGCTTCAATAGCAACATCAACACCACGTGGATTTAACGATTTTACCTTTTTAATTGCGGTTTCAGTCTCTTTAGAGTTAATTAAATGCGTAGCACCTAGTTCTTTAGCGGTTTCTAATCTATTATCATCTAAATCAATCATAATAATTTTTGAAGGTGAATAGAATTGTGCTGTAAGTAATGCTGCTAAACCTACAGGACCAGCACCTACAATGGCTACTGTACAGCCAGGTTTAACTTTACCTTTTAAAACACCAATTTCATAACCTGTTGGAAGTATATCTGATAACATTACAAGGGCGTCTTCTTTTAAATTTGAAGGGGCGTGATATAAAGAATTATCTGCAAAAGGAACTTTAACATATTCTGCTTGAGTACCATTCACTAAATGTCCTAATATCCATCCTCCTCCGTTTTCACAATGTGCATAGATACCTTTTTTGCAATAGTAGCATTTGCCACATGATGAAATGCAAGAGATAATCACTTTATCTCCAACTTTGAAGTTGTTAACGTTGTCACCAATTTCTTCAATGATTCCAATACCTTCGTGACCTAGTGTCGTATGTGATTTAACTTCAGGTGTATCTCCTTTTATGATATGAAGATCTGTACCACATATTGTCGTCTTAACTATGCGAATAATAGCGTCAGTACTGCTCGTAATAGTTGGCTTCTCTTTATCCGTAAGTTGTGCATGACCAGGTTTTAAGTATTCATAAGCTTTCATATCAATACCTCCATTTATTATGTGAAATTTTTCACAATAATTATACCACGTTTGTTGAATGGATATATATAATTTTTGTGAAAAAATACATTTTACTCAGTGTGTTCAGTTTTTTATGAAATTAAATAGAGTATTTAAATTAGTGAAGTGCGATACATTGTTCATTTACACTTAAATCATTTATGATTGAGTTAAGTCTTTGAAAGATAGTAGGTGTATATCATGTATGAGAATATACAAAATATTGAAGATTTTTACCGATTTATAAATGCACACGCTTTAGCTGTTGTTCATATTATGAGAGATAATTGTACAGTATGTCATGCAGTATTACCCCAAATTCAAGATTTACTAAAGGACTATCCGAAAGCACAATTAGGTGTGATTAATCAATCTAATGTTGAAGCTATTGCCGGAGAACTTTCTATTTTTACAGTACCTGTTGATTTAATTTTTTTGAAAGGGAAAGAAATGCATAGACAAGCACGTTTTATCGATATGCAATCGTTTGAAAAACAATTGTATATAATGCAAAATGCCATCGATTAAGCTATTCTAAAATAATAATTGAAAATCAAATAGCAAATTTAAAAATGCCTGGGAAATTAATTCGGTAGATTTCACAGGCATTTATTTTTTTGTATTTTTAATCATTGGGCTGTATCTTCATTCGTGTTATGATTAATCTCGTATATTTTAAATTAAACAGTCAATAGATGAAGGAGGCCAAAATGAAGAAGCAACAGAATAAAGTCCATATGATTAATATATCTTTATGCCTTATAGGGACATTACTTATTGCAATCGCAGTAAATAGTTTTGTTATACCGGGCAATTTAGGTGAGGGTGGTTCTATAGGCCTTTCATTAATTCTGAATTATACTCTAGGTATTTCACCCGCACTCAGTTCCTTCATCATTAACGCAATATTAATTATTGTAGGTTGGAAATTTCTCAGTAGAACGACAGCGATTTACACTGCTATAACAATCACCGCAAGTTCAATTTTTCTTGATTTAACTCACACATTCGGATTAGGTATTCATGATAATTTTATTAATTCAATTTTTGCAGGTTTAATGTTGGGAATCGGTTCTGGGTTAGTAATTACTGCTCATAGTACATTGGGTGGTACATCTGTCATTGCACGTATCATTTCAAAATATAGTGAGATGAAGACGTCACAAGCACTACTTATATTAGATGCAATCATCGTGTTATCATTTATCGTTGTTTTACCTATAACGAATGTATTATATACTATTGTGATGCTATTTATTGTTGAAAAATCAATGTCTTTTGTTGTTGAAGGATTTAATCCTAAAAAAGCTGTGACAGTTATTTCAAAATATAATAAAGAAATCAGTGCTGATATATATGAAATGACTGGAAGAGGGGCAACCTTATTAAGTGGTAAAGGTGCTTACCAAAAAAGTGATACAGAAGTTCTATATGCCGTGGTATCCCAAAATCAAGTTGGAGCAATAAAAAAGATTGTTAATCAATATGATGAAAATGCCTTTTTAGTGATTCATGATGTGCGTGATGTCTTAGGTAATGGATTTATTAATATTAAATAAGATTTAATAAATTGAGCCAATTACTCAATGTTTAGACGCTGATGGTTTAAAATGGTTATAGATTGAGGAGGTTGGCACATTCATGTTTAAAAAGATTGCTACTATAATAGGTTCGACATTATTTGGTACAGTTTTATTCGCAAAAGTGAAAGAAAAGCGTAGTTATAAAAGTTTTTTACAAGAGAAAATGATTAGAATATCAGGAATGAAAAAGACATTTGAAAGTATAGATGACGCGAAAAAAGCTTTGAATGAGACTAAATATCAAACTGCAGGTAAATATAATGGAACAACATATGAATTTAAGCATAAAGTTCAAATAAGAGATTATTATGGTTCTTTAGTCTATGTTGTTAATGATCATGGTCTTCCAGATCAACGCACGGTCTTATATGTACATGGAGGCGCATGGTTCCAAGATCCTTTGGAAAATCATTTTGAATATTTAGACTTACTCGTTGATGCGCTCGATGCTAGGGTGATTATGCCCGTATATCCTAAAATACCACACAGAGATTATCGTACGACATTTGAATTATTAACAAAAATATATAAGCGATTATTGACTAAAATTGATGAACCTGAAAACTTGGTCATCATTGGAGATTCAGCCGGGGGACAAATTGCATTAGCTTTTGCACAAATGTTAAAAAAAGAGCAACTCAGTCAACCTGGCCATATTGTTCTTATTTCACCGGTGCTTGATGCGACATTTAAGAATCCAGAAGCAAGAAAATATGAAAAAGAAGATCCAATGCTTGGAATTGATGGCAGTAAATATCTTGTAGAGTTATGGGCTGGTGATGCACCACTAGATGACTATAAGATGTCTCCAATGAATGGTGATTTAGAAGGCCTAGGACATATTACACTTACTGTAGGAACCAAAGAAACATTATATCCTGATGCAGTTAAGTTCTCTCACATGTTAAATGATAAAGGAATAAAGCATCAGTTTATCCCAGGTTACAATTTATTTCATATTTATCCCTTATTCCCTATCCCAGAGCGTCAACGCTTTTTAGAACAGCTTAAAAAAATCATTGTCACAAAAGAGTTATAATCAAATGAGATGTGGATACTTAATGAAAGATTATAATTATGTATTCCCAAAAATAAAGCGAACTCTTGTTATCAATAGTATTGATAACTCGAATTCGCTTTTTTAATTTGCTTATTATTTTTAAATGCTTCGTTTATGTTAATAGCTTTATATTCAGAGTTTGCAAATGAGTGCGCTTTTGTATTGTTTGACTCATTATTTGATGACGTAACATCTTCGTTACTGTTTCTTGAAGTATTGTTGATACGAGAGTGATCAGTATCTAAAACAGAATTACTCATGTCTTTACCATTTAAGCTTCCAATAAGTATAAATGCGAGGTAAATACTACAAATAATTAAAATAATTGCTAGATAGATGCCAACAGCAAGTTTAACTGACTTCTCCATACCTCTCCTCCTAAAGTCGTAATATCTTTCATATATAATGTAACATCGTTGTTTTAATCTAATGTAAATTATAAGTAAATTTATTATGACCCAACTATGATAAGCTATAATTATTGTGATTAACGTAATTTAATTCTGTGAAATTTAATTTGTATTCACAAAAAAATTGTTATTATGGTATGAATTTACATAAATTTACGTTAACATAACATTGATTTAAAGTTTTTAAAACTGAATCAATATCGAAGTGATAGTCTACTACTAGCAAAAGATTAAGCCATTTATAGTAGATGTCTTAAATATGTAGAATATTAAATTAACAAATGGTTAGTTTATTTATATTTGATGATTTAAGGTTATTTAACTATCTTTAAAATTTACAATTTAATATTAAAAAGATTTATAAGTATCATGATTTACATACATAAGAAAAGAGAGGTAAAGCAGATTGTTACTCATTATAGCGTGTGTTGCGCTTATTCTTTGGCTAGGAATTAAAGAGAAGAAGCGTCATGCAAATCGACTTGAAAAAATTCCATTACGTATTAACATAAATGGAATTCGTGGGAAATCTACGATTACTCGGATGGCTTACAGTGTTCTACGTGAGGACCAGTATAGAGTTGTTGGTAAGACAACAGGAACAGATGCACGAATGCTCTATTGGTTTACTGAAAAGGAATATCCAGTAATCAGAAAACCACAAGGCGCCAACATTGGAGAACAACGAGATATTATTCGTAAGGTGGTTAAACAAAAAGCAAATGCCCTAGTTAATGAGTGTATGGCTGTAAATCCAGATTATCAAATTACCTTTCAAAATGATTTAGTAAAAGCAAATATCGGTGTAATTGTTAATGTGATGGAAGACCATATGGATGTCTTAGGACCGACACTTAAAGATGTAGCGCAAGCTTTTACTGCAACAATTCCATATAACGGGAAATTAGTTGTAATGAAAGATAACTATACTAGTTTCTTTGCAAAGGAAGCTAAAAAGCGTAATTCAGAACTCATTGTTGTAGATAAAGACGTCATACCAGAATCATATTTACGGAAGTTCGATTATTTAGTATTTCCTGATAATGTAGCTATTGTGTTAGGAATAGCGCAAGCAGTTGGTGTAGATGAAGAAACTGCATTACAAGGTATGTTAAATGCACCAGCCGATCCAGGTGCTGTTAGAATTAAATATTTCCATGCAAATCGCACAAAAAATGTATTTGTTAATGCATTCGCTGCTAATGAACCGCAGTCTACAAAAGCGATTTTAAATAAAGTGGAATCATATAATTATCCATACGATAAGAAAATAATCATTCTCAATTGTCGTTCAGATAGGGTTGATAGAACACAACTCTTTGTTGATAACTTTTTAGGTGAAGTCGATTACGATGTTCTCATTTGTACAGGAAAAAGTACACAAATGGTGACACAGTTTATGGAAACTATGCCAGAAAAAACATATATCAATTATGAAGGACGAGACTTTGTAGAGATTGAAAAAGGTATTCTACATGAAGCTGAGAATGCACTTGTATTTTGTGTAGGAAACATCCACGGCCCGGGTGGTAGAATAGCGGAATTCATAGAAGGGATAGAATAAAATGATAGGTTCAGAATTATATTTCTCCTTATTCGTAGGTGTCGTACTCAGTTTGATATTTGCTGAGAAATTTGGGATTAATCCAGCAGGGTTAGTCGTTCCAGGTTATTTAGCTTTGATTTTTGATCAACCGATCATGTTGTTATCAGTATTAATCATTAGTTGCTTAACTTATTTTATCGTAAGCAACGGTATTAGTAAGTGGGTTATTTTATATGGTAGAAGAAAATTCGCTGCCATGATACTGACGGGAATGGTGATTAAATTTATATTTGATCTCTTGTACCCATTGACCCCATTTGAAATGGTTGAAGTTTCAGGTATAGGTGTTGTCATTCCTGGTATTATTGCGAATACAATTCAAAAACAAGGTGTAGTCATTACACTTTCTACAACAATGTTATTAACATGTATTACATATATCATCTTATTTTTATATAGTTTTATTAATTAATCACGAACAAGGAGCGCGTACTAATGACAAAGAAAAAACGTTTATCGCCTAGTGAGTGGTTGCTTAAACAATCTAAAAGACATAAAAGGAAAAATACACTTTACACGGCAATTGTACTTTTAGTAGCGTTAGTTCTACTCATATTTGCTGTTAAATCAATACAAGTAGAACCTGTAAAAAGTGATACGAGAGACAAAGATAGCATTCGTATCACCTATTTAGGTAACGTCACTTTAAATAAACATATTCGACAAACTAACTTGAATGATGTTTTTAAAGGTATTCAAGATACTTTAGATCATAGTGATTTTTCAACAGGTTCATTAATAGTAAATGATTTTTCAAGAAATCAAAAAGATAACATAAATAAAAATATTGAAAATATCATGTTTCTACGCAAGCATAATGTTAAAAGTGTTAACTTAATCAACGAATCTATGGATAATATTCAAGCGACAGCAATGATGAGAAAAATAGATTCCCAAGCAGGTTATAATTTTTTAACAGGTAATGGTTCAAATCCAATTAATAGTAAAACTGTACAACAAGACATTAAAGGTAAAAAAATAGCTAATGTTTCATTTACCGATATCGAATCTAACTATACTAACTCTTTAAAAAACACGACGTCAATTAGTTTAGATCCAGCTATATTTTATCCTTTAATAAAAAAATTAAAGGAAAATAATGATTACGTCGTAGTCAATGTAGATTGGGGGATACCTAATGAACGAAATGTGACTACACGTCAAAAAGAATATGCACATGCGTTAGCGAATGCTGGTGCAGATGTCATTATTGGTCATAATACAGTTATTCAAAAAGTTGAAAATTATAAGCGAACGCCTATTTTTTATAGTTTAGGTAACACAACGTCTGATAACTTCTTATCAAAAAATCAGAAAGGAATGATTGTACAACAAGACTGGAAAGGTTCGCATAATCAGTTCCATATCACACCAATTCAATCAAAAGATGGAAAAATCTCTAAAGATAATATGAACAAAATGGATCATATTCGATTCAAAAATAACATTAAAGATAAATCAATAGATTTAAAGTCCGATCAAAATGGAGGTTATACTTTTGAATATTAAAAAGCATTGGTTACCAATTGTTGTAGTCATTCTTGTCGTTGTTATCTTTTTATTAGTTACTTTTGCTAGAGCAAATGAAGGTTTAGATAATTATGAGCAACATGAATTAAATAATGGTGAACAGCAATATCTTTCAAAAGGGGCAAGCTAATTATGAATATATATAATAAAGTGACATTATCTGTCATTTTAGTTATAACAATTATCATTTCGTTCATTTTTTATTTTTATACAACAGAGAAAAAAGTGGACAAAGATAAATTGTATGAAAACAAAATTACAAATCATAAACAAGCAGGTAAACCTAAGAATTATGGTGTCGCATCTAATAATAAAATAGCTACGAAAGTCGGAAATAAGATTATTGAAGATGGTGGAAATGCGGTTGATGCGGCAATAGGTGTCTCTTATGCACTTGCAGTGACAGAACCTCATTCATCAGGACTAGGAGGTGGCGGTGCGACACTTACATATAATGGTAAAGAGAATGAAACACCTAAAGCCTATGAATATAAAACGATGTCCTCATATGAATATAAAGAAGGCGACAAAATTGGAGTTCCTGGCTTAGTGAGAGGATTACATGATATGCACGAGAAAGAAGGGAAAATGGATGAGAAAAAGATTTTAGATTATGTCATTCCGCTCGCTAAAGATGGTTTTGAGGTAGATTCAGAACTTGAAAGAAGTTTAAAATTATATGGTCGTGATATTGATCACAACTCACCATTCTATAAAGGCAATAAAAGTGTTCGCGAAGGAGATATTGTAAAACAAGATAAACTCGCTAATACATTAACTAAAATCAAAGATAAAGGTCCTGATTACTTCTATGAAGATATTGGTAAAAGTGTTTCAAAACAATTAGATAATAAATTAACTGAAAGAGATTTCAAAGAATTTAAAACAGAAGAAAAAGAAGCGGTAAGTACTGATTATAAGAATAATCAAGTGTATTCAGCACCTAATCCTTTAGGAGGCACATTAATGCTTCAAGGATTGAAAATTGATGAAAAAGAAAATGTAGACAATATGGATCGCAATAATTTTATCACAGCAATGATTAAATCACGTGATGTTATGTATAAGAATAGAGACATTGTTAATGGTAATGAGCCTAGTAATGAACAACATCTGACTGATGATTATTTACTTGGTGAACTTAACAAAGTTAATATTGGTGAAAACACAGATAATGGCAGTGATTTTGATCAAATTAGAACGGATAATACAAGTACAACCCATTTTGTAGTTATTGATAAGAATGGTAAGTTAGCAAGTACGACTAATACACTATCCAGTTACTTCGGGACAGGAGACTATATGAAAGAGGGATTCTATATGAATAACTCTTTAGGCGACTTTAGTAAGGATAAATCAAGTCCTAATCATGGTGAACCTCACAAGGCGCCTAGATCATTTATTTCTCCGTCAGTAATTGTTGGCCCTAATTTCTATATGGGTATTGGTACACCAGGTGGGAACAAGATTCCAACAATTCTTAATGAAGTGATTGTCGATTATTTAAACAGTGATGGTTCATTACAAGAATCTATTAATAAACCAAGATTTTATAATGACGGCGGCACGATATTTTACGAAAATGCTATGACTGATGAAGATATAAATATCTTTAAAAGTCTTGGTTATGGTGTTGAAGAAAAGCATAATGATCCAAACTTTGGCAGTGTCCAAGGTGCTGTTTATGATAAAGATAAAAATACTGTAGATGTCGGTCATGATGTAGGTAACCGTTAAAATAAATATTTAATTTAATAAGCACCTTAAATGAGTAATGAAAACATTTAAGGTGCTTTTTTGTGTGTATTAAATTATAAATTTTATATACATATTTATTTGTTTTCAAGTTTAACGATAAAAATAACTTAAATATGAATATAATTTAAGACAATTTTTTGACAAAGAGTGTAAGCGTATACAATGAATGAAAGAAGTAGTATGATGATTGAGTGGAAGAATTACATATAAAAATGAAATATATAGAGGTGTCTTATGGACTTTATAGCTATTTTAATCGGATTAGGGCCACTATTAGGTTGGGGATTATTTCCAACTATCGCTTCTAAGTTTGGTGGACGTCCAGTCAATCAAATCTTTGGTGCTACTGTTGGTACTTTGATCTTCGCAATTGTTCTAGCACTATTTAAAGGTATAGGTTTACCAGGAGGTATGGCATTAGTATTTTCGCTCATATCAGGTGCAGGATGGGCATTTGGTCAAATTATTACTTTTAAAGCGTTCGAATTAGTAGGTTCATCAAGAGCGATGCCAATTACTACTGCATTTCAATTACTTGGTGCATCTTTATGGGGCGTTTTTGCGCTTGGCAACTGGCCCGGTATAACAAACAAAATCATTGGATTTCTAGCTTTACTCGTAATCCTTATAGGTGCACGTATGACTGTATGGACTGAAACAAAGCAACAAGAATATAGTAAAAATCTACGAAGTGCAGTGATCTTATTACTTGTAGGTGAAATTGGCTATTGGATATATTCTGCTGCACCTCAAGCAACGGATATTGGTGGATTTAAAGCTTTTTTACCTCAAGCTATAGGAATGGTCATTGTGGCTGTCATCTATGCGTTGATGAATATGTCTAAAGGTAATGCTTTTAAAGAGAAAGTAAGTTGGCAACAAACAATATCCGGATTTTTCTTTGCGTTTGCTGCTTTAACTTATTTAATTTCAGCACAACCTAATATGAATGGTTTAGCAACAGGATTTGTTCTATCTCAAACATCTGTAGTATTAGCAACGCTAACAGGCATTTTTTTCTTAAATCAGAAAAAAACATCAAAAGAATTAATGATTACAATTGTGGGATTAGTTCTTATTTTAGTTGCAGCATCAATCACAGTGTTTATTAAATAATATTAAGAAGGGACGAATAAGATGAAGAAAACAGCAGTATTAAATAGTCACATTTCAAGCGCAATCTCCACACTAGGTCACTATGATTTATTAACGATTAATGATGCGGGTATGCCTATACCTAATGATGACAAACGTATAGATTTAGCAGTGACTAAGTCATTGCCATGTTTCATTGATGTGTTGGAGACAGTGTTAACTGAAATGGAAATACAAAAAATATATTTAGCAGAAGAAATTAAAACTGCGAATGCACAGCAATTAAAAGCAATTAAGAAATTAATCAATGATGATGTAGAAATTAAATTTATTGCGCATTCTGAGATGAAAGAAATGTTAAAATCTCCTTTAAATAAAGGAAATATACGTACTGGTGAAATCACCCCTTTTTCTAACATTATCCTAGAATCTAATGTGACTTTTTAAGCTTAATAGTCATGTGATTGTGCTTTTAAAAAGATAAAGTAGGTGAAGTTGAAATGAATAAAAATAAAGTGATTGTAATTGGATCAACAAATGTAGATAAATTTCTTAATGTTAAAAGGTTTCCAAAACCCGGTGAGACATTACATATTAATCAAGCTCAAAAGGAGTTTGGTGGGGGCAAGGGAGCCAATCAAGCCATAGCAGCTAGTAGATTAGCAGCAGATACAACATTTATCAGTAAAGTTGGTAAAGATGGCAATGCCAACTTTATATTGGAAGATTTCAAAAAAGCAGGTATTCATACACAATATATTTTAACTTCAGAAAGTGAAGAAACTGGGCAAGCATTTATCACTGTTGATGAAGCAGGACAAAATACGATTCTTGTTTACGGTGGTGCGAATATGACATTAAGTGCAACTGATGTTGAGATGAGTGTGGATGCGTTTATTGGTGCAGACTTTGTTGTAGCGCAGCTTGAAGTTCCATTTGAGGCGATAGAACAAGCATTTAAAATTGCTCGTAAACAAAATATCACTACTGTATTAAATCCTGCACCGGCAATTGAATTGCCTAAGTCACTTTTAGAGTTAACTGATATAATTATTCCAAACGAAACGGAAGCAGAATTATTAACAGGTATTTCAATCAATAATGAAAGTGATATGAAAGAAACAGCAACATATTTTCTCGATTTAGGTATATCTGCAGTATTAATTACTTTAGGGGAGCAAGGCACGTATTGTGCATATCAAGAACAATACAAAATGATTCCTGCGTGTAATGTAAAAGCAATAGATACGACAGCAGCAGGAGATACATTTATAGGTGCTTTTTTAAGTGAGTTAAATAAAGATTTGAGCAATTTAGAATCGGCTATTCGACTTGCAAATCAAGCGTCGTCTCTAACGGTACAACGAAAAGGAGCACAAGCTTCTATACCAACACGTAAAGAAGTAGAGGCAGAATATAATTAATGAAATAAGAGTCTGTGACATGAAATAATGTCGCAGACTTTCTTCACTTATAAAGAGGGAATCTCTAAATTTTATAACTGTTTAAATAATGTCAAAGGCCCAATAAAAAGAGATTATAGAAAAATCGAACAGATTAAGCCAGTTGCACGACGATGACGAAATTTAACACGAATTCTTCTCCACACCCTCATATAGTGTAATGAATACCTTTTAATTTTAAGTTTTAATTCTCGTTCTAACTATTTATGATATATTTATACTTAATTAACTTTTTAAACAAAGGGTGAACGATGGTGAAAGAAGTAGTTCTAGGAATTGATTTAGGCACAAGCGCAATAAAAATTATTGCTGTTGATCAACTAGGAAATGTCATTGAATCAGTAAGCGAAACATTAAAGTTATACCAAGAGAATCCTGGTTATAGCGAACAAGACCCTAATGAATGGTTTGAGGCTACTAAGAAAGGGATAAAAGAATTAATTCAATCAACAGAAATGTCAGATAAGATAGTAAAGGGGATTTCTTTTTCAGGTCAAATGCATGGGTTGGTCATAGTTGATGATAATGGCATTCCTTTGAGAAAAGCGATTTTATGGAATGATACTAGAAATTCAATACAATGTAGACAAATTGAAGATATATATGGTGAAAGATTGAATTACAATCCGATATTAGAAGGATTTACACTTCCTAAAATGTTATGGGTACAACAACATGAACCTGAAATTTGGAATCGAGTTGATGTTTTTATGTTGCCTAAAGATTATTTACGTTATTGCTTAACGCAGACAATTCATATGGAATATAGTGATGCATGTAGTACATTATTATTCAATCCTGAGAATTATGAATGGACAAGAGATGTTGGAGATACATTTAACATTGGTGATATCTATCCACCCTTAGTAAAATCACATTCGTATGTTGGAAATGTAACTTCATCACTGGCTAAAGAATTAGGATTATCTAGTGATGTTGCTGTATATGCTGGGGGTGGTGATAATGCATGTGGTGCAATTGGTGCTGGTGTCATCCATGATAAAAGTGCATTATGTAGCATAGGTACTTCAGGTGTTGTATTAAATGTTGAATACCAACGTGTGACCTCATATGATAGTAATTTACACTTATTCAATCATAGTGTTCCAGATACTTATTACGCAATGGGAGTAACGTTGGCAGCAGGCTATAGTTTAAACTGGTTAAAACAAACTTTTTTTGAAAATGAATCTTTTGAAGAGATTTTAAATTTAGCTGCATCTTCAAAGATGGGTGCCAATGGACTACTATTTACACCTTACTTAGCTGGAGAACGTACGCCACATGGTGATGCTCAAATACGTGGAAGTTTTATAGGTATCAGTGGGCAACATACTAAAGCTGACTTTGCGAGAGCAGTAATCGAAGGCATAACGTATTCTTTATATGATTCTATAAAGATTATGAGACGAGCTGGTCATGAAATGAACTCTATCACTTCAATCGGTGGTGGTGCTAAGAGTAGATTTTGGTTACAACTTCAAGCTGATATTTTTAATGTGCAAATAAAAAGATTGAAGCATGAAGAAGGCCCAAGCATGGGAGCGGCAATTTTAGCGGCATACGGTCTAGGATGGTTTAAAACAATTGAGTCTTGTGTAGAGGCATTTATTAAAGTAGACGAGGTGTTTGAGCCGAATAATGAAAATCATGACCTTTATGAACAATACTATTCAGTTTATGAAGCTATATATAAACAAACGAAACAGCTTACTGCTGATTTGTTAACGATAACGAATTAAAATATTAAAGACTTATCGCTCACTTTTAATGGCGATGAGTCTTTTTATTATAGTCAATTATAAGGAAATGAAAAAAATAATTATATTTATTAACAGTAAATACAATTTTGTCGAAGAAAAGTTCAAAAATTGAAAAACTGTCTACTAATAATGATAAGTAAAAATTTAATTATTAAAATGAATATTGACATTGATTTAAATTATACGTTTAATATAGGTATCATTTTTAAGATTTGAGCAATCAAGACTATATAAGCATCGAGAGGATGATACTATGTTTATTTCAAAACAAGAATTATATGAAAAGTTACAATATGTTACGCCAAGAACGTTTGCCTACTTGAATGAAATAGATTATTATAACTTATTAATGATAATTGAAGAGCATCAAATATCTATTCCACCGATTCATCAACTTCGAAAAACATTGCGAGGAAGTAAAATTATGAAGCCTAAGAATCGCGTAGACAATTGTTATATTCATTTAAAGGATGAAATTCCGACCCCTATTAACAATGAACAATTAAGTTTCCTGCATTTTTATCCACGTCAGCAAATACATTTAATTTTGAGTGCTTATTCTAGAATGAAAAGTCTAAAGTTACAATCTCAAAAACATTGTTTAAAGCTCAAATTCCCCTTAGATCAGCATTCTATTCGTAAAGAAATTACACCACCTCAAAGCTCTGATAAAGACAATGATATTTTAATTTGTCTATTACAAAAATTAATCAACGAAATTACCAAATGTCAAGTTCCTGTTTCTCTAAAGAATAATTCTTTCGAAATAAAACTACCAAACTATATCATAAAGGTTGATTTAAACTATCACGAACAGCAAGACCATTTATATCCATTACAATATAGCATCCACGCATGGCATAGAGATTTCCAATATCTCGAAATCTCAAATACCTTCACAATACCGTCTTTGAATGATCTTATTTTCCATATACAAAAGCTTTTTTTACTTATATTTCAATTACCTGAACATCTCGCGAGACAAGAATATTCATTGAGTCAATATTATTTTTACTCGCAATGCCATACAAAAAATTAAATAGACACTTAAAATATTTGATAGTGAGATGTCGAGCACCACCATAAAAGGTACGAAAGGTAAGTTATAAGAAGGTTAAAGTATGATAAAATTCGTATCATTTATTTGATATTAAGTCATTAAAACACATTATTTAACATAAACATTCATATTGCTTAGAATCTATACCATAAAATTACGTGTAGATTCTCAATCTTTTCGCAATCATTGATTGAAATGGAATTTTTGGTTCATTAAGTTTTTTATAAACTCAGTCAATAAGAGCGATAGAGCGGGACATAGAATTTTTAGATGAATTCAGTTCCGCTCCTTTTTTAATTGTGACTAATTTTTTACAAACATGACTTTTAGCGTTAGAATACATGGAGTCATCTTAGTTATGCATTGACAAAATATTGAATCATTGTGATTAACTTTTTACTTTTACAGTATTTAAAGTAGATAAATAAAACCAATTAACTAAAAAAAGTAATTTGAAACTATCGTAAAATATAAAATTCGTGTATATAAATGTTTTAGGAAGACTATTAAAACGATTTTGTGAATTAATTCACAATATAGACTTAATTGTGTTCAATAAATTGTTGAAATCGCTTTCTTTAGGGTGTACGATAACTATGGCCTAAAAATAAAGAAAGAAGGTTTTGGGGAAATGGATATTATTTTAGGAGTAGGGACTTTAGTACTCGTTCTTATTATCATGACGCTTTTCTTAAATTTTGCGCCATATGGTAAACAAGGTTTACAAGCTTTATCAGGGGCTGCTTGTGCCACGTTTTTACCACAGGCGTTCTTAAGTTACGCAATTGGTGGCGTATTCCATGTTAAATTTTTCCAAGAAATTGGTGATCTAGCAGGGAGTTTAAGTGGTATAGCTGTTGGTATATTAACTTGTCTAAAGTTAGAAGTGTCTCCAGTATTTGCAGTCATTGTAGGTTTAGTATTACATGACTCAAAATTATTACCTGCGTTTATCGCAGCGTATGTTGTTGCATTTGGAATCAAGTTTGTTGAGAAAAAAGTTCCAGAGGGACTAGATTTAATTGTTGTTATTTTATTGGCTCCAGCAGTTACATTTGGTCTTGCAAACTTAATTTCTCCAGGGGTTATTGCAGTACTTAAACAAATTGGTAGTGCAATCACTTCAGTAGGTGATAACAACCCATATGCATTAGCAGTCATTTTAGGACTTGTTATTCCTGTAACTGGTATGACGCCATTAAGCTCAATGGTACTTACAAGCTTATTAGGTTTAACTGGTATTCCAATGGCAATTGGTGCATTAACATGTACAGGAGCATCTTTTGTTAATGGAATCTTATTTAGCAAATTAAAAATTGGTAATAAAGGTAATGCCTTCGCGGTATTTGTAGAACCGTTAACTCAAATTGACTTAATTGCCAAATATCCACTACAACTGTTTGGTGCGAATGCCATTATTGGTGTTGTAAATGCTTGTATTGTCACATACAGTGGACTAATTATTGATATTAAAGGTATGGCAACACCTATAGCAGGTGCTATTGTACTTTATGGCTTTAACGACGCTGTAAGATCTACAATTACAATTATCGCAGTAGCAATTGCAAGTGTGATATTAGCGTACGTTATTAGTGCTATTATTAATAAATTTAACTTGATGAATGTCGGATTCAAGTTACCACGTAGAAAAAACCAAGTTAAGGAGAGTGTTTAATGATGGCTAAAAGCTATGATTATCAAAGTGCTTTCGATATTATTGGACCAGTAATGATGGGACCTTCAAGTTCTCATACAGCAGGTGCAGTAAAAATTGGTAATTCAGCGAGAGCTGTGTTAGGAGATATGCCTAAGCATATAGAAATTCGTTATTATGAATCTTTTGCTAAAACGCATCAAGGGCATGGTACAGACGTTGCTATTGTCGGAGGTGCTATGGGCTACAGCACTTTCGATAGTAGAATTAAATCATCCTTAGACATAGCAAAAGATGAAAATATTACAATTGATATTATTGAAGATGAAGGAGAAAGTATTGGTCAACATCCTAACTGTGCTTATATCAAAGCAAATACGAAAGACGGACGTTATATAGAAGTGATAGGTATTTCTATTGGTGGCGGTACAATCAAACTAAAAGGTATCAATGTAAATGGTTTAAATGTGGAACTGAATCATGGGCTTCCAATGTTAGTTATAGATGGAAATATGAATAAAGCTAAAATAAATCATCTTATTAATGATTTATCAGATATGGACTTAGACTTAGGTGAAGAATTAATAGAAACAAATGATAATGAAGGTTTAGTTGTATTTCCTTTAAATAAAGCAATCTCAGAATCAGCATTAAATATTATTAAAGATAAACATAGTGATTTAAACGTTTCCTATATCAAATAGAGGGGGATTAACATGTTTGATTCAATTAGAGAGACAATAGATTATTCAGTTGAAAATAACATCAGTTTTGCTGATATGATGATTAATGATGAAATGGAAAGAGAAGGTAAATCTCGCGAAGAAGTGCGTGATTTAATGAGACAAAACTTAAATGTTATGCGTGAGGCAGTTGAAAAAGGTACGACTGGCGATGGTGTGGAAAGTGTAACAGGTTATACAGGTCATGATGCTGCTAAACTTCGAGATTACAACGAGAATAATCATGCATTATCAGGTCATGAAATGATTGATGCAGTCAAAGGTGCAGTTGCAACGAACGAAGTCAATGCAGCAATGGGTATTATTTGTGCTACTCCGACAGCTGGTTCCTCGGGAACGATTCCCGGCGTAATATTTAAATTAGAAAAAACTCATAATATCACTGAAGATCAAATGATAGATTTTCTATTCACATCAGCTTTATTCGGGCGAGTAGTTGCAAACAACGCGAGCGTTGCCGGTGCAACTGGTGGTTGTCAAGCCGAAGTGGGTTCGGCATCTGCAATGGCTGCAGCTGCTGCAGTATCAATTTTTAACGGGTCACCAGAACAATCAGGACATGCCATGGCATTGGCAATTAGTAACTTATTAGGCTTAGTTTGCGATCCAGTTGCTGGTTTAGTTGAAATTCCATGTGTAATGCGTAATGCTATTGGTTCAGGAAATGCATTAATATCTGCAGACCTTGCACTAGCTGGAGTTGAAAGTCAAATTCCAGTTGATGAAGTCATAGGTGCTATGGATAGAGTAGGTCGTAATTTACCTGCATCATTAAGAGAAACAGGTTTAGGCGGTTTAGCAGGTACACCTACTGGCGAAGAAATTAAACGTAAAATATTCGGCGAAGCAGACAACATGGTTAAAAATAAATAATTAAGATTCAAATGCTCAGGCTTTGTAAATTATAAAGCTTGAGCATTTTTGTAATAAAAGCTGTTAAAAATAAAGAAAAAAATTATAAAAGACAAAGTTTTTATATTAAGAAGAGGCTGGGACAAAAAGGTTCAAGATAAGTAAAAAAAGACAATTTCTATTGAAATAATATAGGAATTGTCTTTTTTATAATTTTTTTGATGATTTTCAGCTCGTTGAGCTGTTACTTTTCTTATATTAAGCCACGATAATGTCTGAATTCATCGAATTCAGTATCGGGAATTGTTTCTGCAATATCATTTACATGTCGTGAAATATCATTTGTGGAGATAAGAACTGAAGTTTCCATTAGTAGAGTATGTTGAGTCATGTTATAGTCTTTATACATAAGGCACCTCGTTAATTTTGTTTATTGCTATTTATTAAATTTTACGGAAAGGCCTTATTTTCAAAGTATTTTAATGTAAAATGACATATGAACACAAAGTATTTTGGCGAGACTCTTGAGGGAACAGGACAAGTTGAAGACTACAGGCTGAAGCTGTCCCCTAGGAAAGCGAGCCAACAATACGTAGTATTATAAATAAAGAAGCCAGTAAATGAATTTATAAAAACTCATTTACTGGCTATTTTGCTAGGAATTATGTCCTAGCCTTTGTATATTGCAAATTTTCTGACAACGACATAAAATAGCTAAAAAGGGGTTGATGAAATGCTGAGATTATTTTTGATTTTCATCGCATTCATCATTAACACGACGATAACTTATTTATGGACTATCGAGGGAACATGGCCCAACTTGCTATTTAAATCATTATCATTGAGCATGATAATTGTTTTTATGTTCTATTACATTCGTTTTGTTATTGAAAATAAAAAAGAAGACTGAAGAAATAAAAAATAAAGAGTATCTTTTTGGATTAACTTATTTAATAATAACTCCACACTTTCTTATGAATCGGATAAATCATATTGATAAAATGATAAATCGAGCCATCGATTAAACTTATAACCTACATTTTTAATTGTACCTGCATGTGAGAAGTCAAACTTCTTATGTAATGCGATACTGTCCATGTTCGATGCATCAATCCCGGCAACAATGGTGCGATAACCTTGTTCTTTAGCGTAATGAATTAAATTCTCTAATAATTGAGAAGCGATACCTAGTCCTCTGTACTGTTGATGAACATATATTGAATGTTCAATAGTATATAAATAGGCCGGCCATTGTCTAAAGGAACCATAAGTGGCAAAACCAACCACTTTCCCTTCTTTTTCATAAACCCATATAGGTTCGTTTATTTTTGCTTTAGATTGATACCATTGAATACGTTCATCTAATTGTTGTGGCTTATACGTATAAACAGCTGTTGTATTAAGGATAGCATCATTATAAATTGTCAAAATATCTTGAAGATCCTCTAGTCGTGCAAATCTAATCATCTCAATCCCTCAAATCTTTAAAATTATTATTTTTATTCAATAGACAATGCATCATCTTCAGGCATTCTCATCTAGTTCAGATATCACACCATGTAATGTTGAATTTTTAATTTAATGCTATACTAAACTAAAATTATATAATTTGCGAAATAAATATAAAGGAGTAACATAAATGAAGCAGTGGATGAATAGATTAATCACCTTAATAGGCGTATTGTTAATCATTTTAGCTATTTATTTATTCTCAAAGCCATATATCGATAATTATCTTCATGAAAAAGATAACGATCATAAAATTGAAAATTATGATAAAAAGGAAAAAGAACAGACAAAGACATCTAAATCGACGCCAAAGATACCTTCCGATAAATCTAAAATGGCTGGTTATATAGAAGTTCCAGATGCGCAAATAAAAGAACCAGTATACCCTGGTCCAGCAACACCAGAACAACTCAATAGAGGTGTTAGTTTTGCAGAAGGTGACGAATCTCTTAATCAACAGAATATTTCAATTGCTGGTCATACGTTTACAGATCGTTCGCACTATCAATTTACAAATTTAAAATCAGCCAAAATCGGTAGTAAAGTGTATTTTAAAACTGGAAATCAAACTAGAAAGTATAAAATAACTAAAATACGTGATGTTAAGCCTACAGAGGTTAAGGTATTAGACGAACATCCTAATAAGAAAAATCAATTAACATTAATTACTTGCGATGACTATAACGAAGAAACGGGTGTTTGGGAAACAAGGAAAATATTCATAGCTACACAAATTAACTAATATTCTTATAAGTGAAAGATACGTAATAAACTGTATTAATTATGTTCTTCTTCGAGAAGATGCTTTGTTAAAATAAATTTTAATAACTTATTGATTAGAGGGTCGAGGACAAAGTGAATGTCCTTGGCTCTTTTTAATATTTTTGATTCAAGTTATATAAATGAAAATAAGAGATTTATCTTATATATTAAGCGATAGTGTGAATGACAAAGGTAATTATTTTTTATGTTGAAAACAATTTCAATATATGAATATGTTTTCACTATATTTGATATTGCTTCAATACCAAATCCAACAGCTATATAATGATTATGAATTTTAATCTATAGATAGGGGGATTAACGATGATTAAAGCCATTGCGGTAGATATGGATGGAACATTTCTTGACACAAATAAACAGTTTGATCGAAATCGTTTTGAAACTATTTTTAAAGAATTAATAGATAAAAATATTAAGTTTATAGCTGCGAGTGGGAATCAATTTGCAAAGCTAAAATCAATTTTTGGAGATAGGGAAATGTTCTTTATATCTGAAAATGGAGCAGTCATCTATAAAGGTAATCAACTTTACAATTATCGAAGTTTTGATCAGTATATTTTTCAAAAAGTTGTAAATTATTTAAATTTGAATCAAAAGATAAACAATTTGATTATTTGTGGTGTAAAAAGTGCATATATTTTAAAAGAAACAAGCGAAGCATTTAAGCAAGATGCACGTACATATTATCACCAACTAATAGAGGTTGACTCCTTACAAACATTACCTGATGATGATTATGTGAAAATTGCTTTCAATATAAATCGTCAGACTCATCCAGACTTAGATGAGAAATTAGCTCTTAAGTTTAAAGACGATATTAAACTAGTATCAAGTGGGAGAGATAGTATAGATGTTATTATGCCAAATATGACTAAGGGTCAAGCTTTGTCTAGATTATTAAAAGAATGGCAAATGCCTGCTTCACATTTAATGGCATTTGGAGATGCAAATAACGATAAAGATATGTTGGAGCTTGCCGAACATAGTTATGTTATGGCTAATAGTGAAGATCAATCATTATTTGATATAGCGAGTCATGTGGCACCTTCCAATGATGAACAAGGCGTACTATCAACAATCGAAAATGTTGTTCTCGGTTATTCCAATAAATAATAAAATGGTTAAATGTCTGAAACGTTAACATGTACAGACACTTAACCATTTTTTTAGAAAAGTAAAGTCTTTTTTATTTTATTCGCAACAATACCAAGTGATATTGTGATGTAATGATATAGGTTAAGTAAATCGAAATAATGATAAATAATATCTTGATTACAGTGATTACTGACTTTATTCGTATTAGTTTAATCGCGTATCACATGTGCCAGTATTAATTACTGATAATGCTGCATTCAAACCACCCTCTACTAAATTTTGTACTGCTTCATCGGAGAAAAAGGCAATATGAGGTGTAACTAAAATATTTTCATTTCTAATTAGGTCTAATAATATTGGGTCGTCAATCGTTTGATTTGAACAATCAAATGTGAAATAATTAGCTTCATTTTCATATGTGTCAATGGCAGCACCTGATAATGTACCATTATTTACTGCTTCAATTAAATCAGGCGTGTTTATCACAGCTCCTCTTGCGGCATTGACTAAAACGGCACCTTTTTTAACATTTTTAAACATATTGTTATCAAATAAATGGAAACTATCTTTATTAGCGGGTACATGTAATGAGATAATATCAGCATCTTTAATTGCATCCTCTACTGTTTCTTTATATTCTAAGAAAGATAAAGAATGATTAGGATATGCATCATAACCAACTACTCTCGCACCAAAACCAGCATAGATTTTACCAGTTGCAGCACCAATACGCCCTGTACCGATGATTGCTACAGTCATATTTTTTACTGGACGAGACATAATAGGGGACGCCCATGTGAAATTATGTGCTTGCACACGTTTTTCAATTGTTGGGAATTTTCGTACGAGTTGCAGAGCGATAGATACCTAGTTATTCAGCAATTGTTTCAGGTGAATAACTAGGTATATTCGAGATAATAATTTCATGTTTTTTTGCAAGTTCTAAGTCATACATATCAAATCCAGCCGTACGTTGTGCAATTTGTTTAATACCATAGGACTCTAATTTAGGGTAAACTTCAGGTTCTAATTTACCGAACTGCATTGTTGTAACACCGTCATAATCTTTTAATTGATCGACAGTATCTACACTTAAAAGTTCTGTTGATGTAGTGACATCGATATTATTTTTCTTTCCCCAACGTAATGCCATGTCCTTCTCATATGCTCTTGTGCCGAAAAACATAATTTTTGTCATTAAAAATTACCCCATTTCTAAAATTTGTAATTAATAAATAGTAAAAACATTCACAAGTCAGTACTTATGATTTTTTAATTATATGTGATTTAATTCACTAAACAAGTTACTTCATAGGTCTTTTAAATTTCTAAATTATACTAACTATATAAGTGAGCTGAAGAGATTAGAAATCAATTACTTTAGTTACTTTTTGAAGTCGTATATAATTTGTATCAACAGAAGTAAAGAGAGGAAGGTATGATTATGAATCAGATGAATCAAACGATTATTGATGCATTCCATTTTAGACATGCGACAAAAGAATTTGACCCTACGAAAAAAATTAGTGATGAAGATTTTAATACGATTTTAGAAACAGGTAGATTATCTCCAAGTTCACTAGGTTTAGAACCTTGGCACTTTGTAGTGGTTCAAAATAAAGAATTGAGAGAAAAATTGAAAGCCTATAGTTGGGGAGCACAAAAGCAACTTGATACAGCAAGTCACTTTGTATTAATTTTTGCTCGTAAGAATGTGACGGCTCATACAGATTACGTGCAACATTTACTTCGTGGCGTCAAAAAATATGAAGAAAGTACAATTCCAGCAGTTGAAAATAAATTTGATGATTTCCAAGAAAGTTTCCATATTGCCGATAATGAACGAACATTATATGACTGGGCGAGTAAACAAACATATATTGCATTAGCAAACATGATGACAAGTGCTGCATTACTAGGTATCGACTCATGTCCAATTGAAGGATTTGATTTAGATAAAGTGACTGAAATTCTTTCAGATGAGGGTGTTTTAGATACGGAACAATTTGGTATTTCAGTTATGGTAGGCTTTGGTTACAGAGCACAAGAACCTAAACATGGCAAAGTTAGACAAAACGAAGACGACATCATTAGTTGGATTGAATAAAGAAATTCTATGAAACCCAGGGTATAACATGGATTTATGTTAAATATCATAGTTAACTCACGATAGTGAGAACTTTAATCTAGTACGATTATACGAATGTAAGATTAAGTGAGTTATCAATAATTAATATATAAGCAACCTGAGACTTTTACTTGAAGTCTCAGGTTGTTTTGTTGAATATAATAGAATTTTTATACGTTGAATAATAAAATTCAAAGCGGGTACAACATACAATAGTCGCTTTTAATGATGATGCAAACAGATAATTTTGCATTATTTACAAAAGAGGTTAAAATAGGTATTACATTAAGTAAACGCTTACATTTTATTAGGGATAAGCGATTACTTCAAATATCACTAAAAAAGGATGGGTTTTAATGACAAATATTAACGTAAGAAATTATATAGATGAAAGTTACGGCTTGTTTATTAACAATGAATTCCAAGCTAGTGATAGTGGGGAAACATTAACTGTTTCTAATCCAGCTAATGGTGAAGATTTAGCTAAAGTTGCACGCGCTGGTAAAAAAGATGTAGATAAAGCTGTTCAAGCAGCTCATGATGCATTTGATAGTTGGAGTAAGATTTCTAAAGAAGAACGTGCAGATTATTTATTAGAAATTAGTCGACGTATTCATGAGAAAACTGAACATTTAGCGACGGTTGAATCACTGCAAAATGGTAAACCTTATCGTGAAACATCAACAATTGATGTACCACAAGCAGCCAATCAATTTAAGTATTTTGCTAGCGTTTTAACAACTGACGAAGGTTCAGTTAATGAAATTGATCAAAATACAATGAGTTTAGTTGTTAATGAACCTGTTGGAGTTGTTGGTGCAGTAGTAGCATGGAACTTCCCAATTTTATTAGCATCATGGAAATTAGGACCAGCTTTAGCAGCAGGTAATACAGTAGTAATTCAACCATCATCATCTACGCCTTTATCATTAATTGAACTTGCTAAAATTTTCCAAGAAGTTCTTCCTAAAGGAGTAGTTAATGTCTTAACTGGTAAAGGGTCTGAATCAGGAGACGCTATTTTCCATCATGAAGGTGTAGACAAATTATCATTTACAGGTTCTACTGACGTGGGTTACGGTGTAGCACAAGCAGGTGCTGAACGTATCGTTCCTACAACATTAGAATTAGGTGGTAAAAGTGCTAATATTATCTTTGATGACGCTAATTTAGAGCAAGTGATTGAAGGTGTTCAACTTGGTATATTATTTAACCAAGGTGAAGTATGTAGTGCAGGTTCAAGATTATTAGTACAATCATCTATTTACGATGAATTATTGCCAAAATTGAAAGAAGCATTTGAAAATATTAAAGTTGGCGATCCATTTGATGAAGATACTAAAATGAGTGCGCAAACTGGACCAGAACAATTAGATAAAATTGAAAGTTATATAAAAATTGCTGAAGAAGATGACAAAGCGAACATCTTAACTGGTGGTCATCGAATCACAGATAACGGCTTAGACAAAGGTTACTTCTTTGAGCCTACAATTATTGAGATTAACGATAATAAACATCAACTTGCTCAAGAAGAAATCTTTGGTCCAGTTGTAGTAGTTGAAAAATTCGATGATGAGCAAGAAGCTATCGAAATTGCAAATGATTCTGAGTATGGTTTAGCTGGAGGTATCTTTACTACAAATATAAATCGTGCATTAAATGTAGCTAAAGCTATGAGAACAGGTCGTATTTGGATTAACACTTATAATCAAATTCCTGCAGGTGCGCCATTCGGAGGATATAAAAAATCAGGTATTGGGCGCGAAGTATATAAAGATGCTATCAAAAACTATCAACAAGTTAAAAATATCTTTATTGATACAAGCAACCAAACTAAAGGTTTATATTAATAAAAAGAGGCATTTTACAGGATGCATGCGTATGCGTGCATCCTGTTTTTTGTTGGAATTTTACTTCAATTAAAAGCCAAAAATAATTTTAAATATTACACAAAAATTTATTTATCCGGTAAAAAATAATAAATTAATATTTGTTTTTATATTTTGTATGGTACAATAATTTTAAATATATAATGTTGTGAGGGATTTTATGAATTTAGAAGAAAAAAGTTATATTGAACAACAAGTAACGAATCGTGGAAAATCTACTGCTGTATCTTATGTACTTTGGTTCTTTTTAGGAGGATTTGGAGCACACAGATTTTATCATGGTAAAGTAGGAAGTGGAGTTGGATTATTAGTCTTAACATTATTAACTGTTTGGTTTACTTTTGGAATTCCTACATTAATTTGGGCTATTATTGATGCTTTTTTAATTCCAAACTGGGTTAGAGAAGATGAAGAAAGAATACGTCAGCAAGCATTAAGCGAAGTAAAATTAATGAAAAATAAATAAAATTATAAAAACCTGAGACATTGAGTGCAACGCAAAGTTAGACTAAATTCTAACATTGTGAGGTATAGTACACATCAATCTTGTCTCAGGTTTTCTTAATATATAGACAAACCATTAGAAAATACATCTACCTTATATCAAACACTTTTATCAAACCCCATAAAGACGAAGTATATGTTGGAATTCAATGGATTAGAAAAGTTGAGGTTCGGGGCCCCAACAAAGAGAATTTCACCGAGAAATTCCCAGGGCAAAGCAAGTTATCGGTAACTTGGATAACTTATTCAAAATAAGGTGTGTATCAACTAAGATAAGTTATCATCGTTATTTTGTTTCGTTACTATGAATTGTAATGTCAAAGCCTTCAGGTGAAGTAACATGAGTAGTATTTGCATTAGGTTGATATATGTCAAAGTGACATAAACCATAAGTTTGTTCATTTTGAGTTCTAATCTTATTTGACTGCCAAGTATTTGTAGCTATATGATGATGATACTTTTGAGTAGACATAAATAGTGCTTGTGGGAAATTAGATATATGTTCGAACCCTAGCTTTTCAACATAAAATTCATAAGCTGATTCTAAATTGTGGGTTTTGAGATGTAAATGGCCGATTTTTCCTTCTTCCGGCCAACCTTGCCAACCTTCGTTTGAGCGTTGAGCCATTAAATCATTGACATCAACTTCCAATGTATCCATTTTGACAAAACCGTCTCGCCATACCCAGTCTTCTGAAGGACGATCATGATAGACTTCAATACCATTACCTTCAGGATCAGTGAAATATAGCGCTTCACTAACAAGATGATCTCCACCACCCATTGCGATGTTGAGATTGTTAGCATGATAAAGGAAGTCTGCTAAATCGATACGAGTCGGTAAAAGATAAGCAACATGGAATAAACCTGCTTCTCTAAATTCGGGTTGTCGACCGTTGTTGAGTTCGTTTAAAGTTAAAGTATAACCAAGATTTCCGATGTTGAATACGGTTTGTTGATTCGTTTGTTTTTCAATAGAAAAACCTAATACATTAGAATAGAAATCAGTTAATTTATTTAAATCTTTAACATTTAAAGTGACGTTTGTTACTTGTGTAGCATCTATAGAATGAAAATTTGTCATCGTTTCGTGTTCCTTTCAATTTTAAAATAAGTATAATTAATATACTTAAAAGATACTAAAATAGCTAATATATTGAACTAATATAAAATCTAAATAAAAGAGTAGAACTAAATTATTTTGAAATTAGTCCTACTCTTACATAGTTGACTATATGTGTGGCCATTTGATAAACATATTGCATATTTAGTCAACTGCTATAAATTTTCTGTGAAATAAACGAATGACGTATATCTCAAATTGATATGAGTACATTCACATAAACTATCCTAAATAAACATCTTGTGCATGATCATCTTTTTCTAATATGTTTTTTGCGAATGGACAAGAAGCGATAATTTTTAGATTGTTTTCTCGTGCATGTTCAACAACACGATTAACTAATTTTTTACCTAGACCTTGTCCACCGAGTTCATCAGAAACTCCAGTATGATCGATGTCTATCTCATTGTTATCAACCTCTTTAAATGTAATAACAGCTTTTGGGTTATTTTCGTCATCACCTACATAGAATTTATGATCGCCTTGTTTAATTTCTGCAGCCATCGACGTTCACTCCTTTAAAATAGTATATAGTTATATTTATCACGCTTTGACGTTTTCAAACATAATTGGTTTACAGTTTACATTTATATTGATAACTATTGCTTTTTTATAATGTAACGGATATAGTGATAAGCGTATAAATTGGTCATAGTAGGGAGCACTTATATTGAAGAAATTAATTATAGTGTCAATCATCATTTTAATGTTAAGCGGATGCAGTAGCTTTGATCATCGTAAACGCGAAAGTATTAATGACAAGAATAAAATGAAAGTATACACGACTGTATACGCATTTCAAAGTTTGACACAACAGATTGGTGGAAAATATGTTGACGCGCAATCAATCTATCCTGCTGGTGCTGATTTACACTCATATGAACCAACACAAAAAGATATGATTAATATTGCCAAAAGTGATCTGTTTGTCTATTCAAGTCATCAATTAGATCCTGTCGCTGCAAAGATTACGAATTCGATGACCAATAATAGCATGAAATTAGCGCTTGCCGAAGGACTCAAACAAAGTGATTTTATTCACTCTAAAGACCATGATGAAGATCATGAGCATCATTCACATCATGAAGAATCGAATCAAGATCCTCATGTTTGGTTAGATCCTGTTCTAAATCAAAAATTCGCTTTCATGATTAAAGAGAAATTAATAGAGAAAGACCCTAAACATCAAGCTTATTACAAGAAAAATTATAAAATGGTAAATAAAGATATTGTGCATATTGATCAACAGCTACAATCAATAACGAAGCATTCTAAAAGAGATAAAGTTGTGATATCACACGATTCGCTTGGATATTTAGCGCATCGTTATGGTTTTAAACAACAAGGTGTTAAAGGTATGAATGATGAAGAACCTAGTCAAAAAGAGATTTTGAATATCGTTAAAGATATACAGCATTCGCACGCGCCTTATGTTTTATATGAACAAAATATTACCTCCAAAATTACAGATGTTATTCAGAAAGAAACAGATACGAAACCATTAAGTTTTCATAATTTAGCTGTATTGACTAAAGAGGAGCAAAATGATGATTCAATTTCATACCAATCATTAATGAAAAAGAACATTCACGTATTAAATCGCGCACTCAATAATTAAAAACGGGGTGGGTCTAACGTTCTAAATAAAACGTTAAACCCATCCCGTTAGTTATATGATAATGATTACATTAGTATCTGATATAACTTACTGTGGTATTGTAGTATTCTTCAAAACCGTGAATACCGTCAGCGCCACCTAAGCCTGATTCACGCCAACCTGCGTGATAGCCATTAACGACTTCTTCAGCCTCACAATTTGCATATACTTCACCAAATTTTAGACGTTCGGTTGCTGTCATTACTTCTGTTAAATTTTCAGAGAAGATATAAGAAGATAAGCCAGCGTTTGTATCATTAGCGTCTTCAATCACTTGTTCAAAATTACGGTATGTTGTTATCGCAAGAACAGGACCAAAAATTTCATCTTTAAAGACACTATCGTTTTTTCTAACGTTATCTAATACCGTTGGTGCGTAGAAGAAACCATGGCGTTTTAATTGATGTCCACCAGTCATCAATGTTGCACCATTTTTAATAGCATCTTGAACCTTTTCATGAATACTATCAAGTTGTTTTTGGTTAATAATTGCGCCGTAATCGGTGTTTTCATCAAATGGATCTCCAACAGTTAAGTTTTTCATTTTGGAAGTTAGTTTATTTAAAAAGTCATCGTGGACATCTTCATGTACAAAGATACGTTCAGGGCACGTACAAACTTGACCTGCATTATTTATACGGGCTGTCACAATATAGTCAACTGCTTTATCTAAATCGGCATTTGATGTGATAATGACTGGTGCGTTTCCACCTAATTCTAAATTTACTTTCTTTACAGTTTGAGCAGCATTTTCGTAAACAGACTTACCAGCTCTCATACTTCCAGTTAAAGAAATAAGTTGAATGTCTTTATGCGAAGCTAATTGTGTACCTACTGTTTCTCCAGTGCCAGGAACAATTTGAATCAACCCTGCTGGTATAGTTGATGCTCTGAATAATTCAGCTAATCGAAGAGTGAGTAACGTTGTCTCTTCACTAGGTTTAATCACTACTGAACAACCAGTTACTATAGCTGGAATGACTTTTCGCATAAGGACAAGTATCGGTGCGTTCCATGGCACAATACCAGCAGTAACTCCGATAGGTTTGTTGATAATTTGAATCGTTTCATTTGCAATACTATTTTGTAGAACACGTCCTTTATCTGACATACTCAGACTTGTCATATAATCGATAAATGAGATTGATTTGTCAATTTCTCCATAAGCTTCCGCTAAAGTTTTACCTTGTTCTTTTACGTATAATTGAGCTATTTCATCGCGATTTTTTTCTAATAAAGGTATAAGTAATTTAACATGTTCTGCACGTGTAGGTTGAGGCACGCGCTCCCATTCAAGTTGTGCTTGTTGCGATTTTTCAATTGCGTCGTTTACTTCCTCTTCAGTTGCAAGAGTGATAGTATCAAATACCTCGCCAGTAGCTGGATTAATGACATCCATTGTTTCTTTAGACTGACTTTCTATAAATTCATTGTTAATAAATAATTGGTTTGTCATGTTAAACACCTCCATTAGAATTATTCCCTGAAAAATCAGTTTTAAATTTAAATTGCGTTATTTATATTAAAATTCTCCTGAACTTCAAGAAAATGAGCAACCATTAAGAAGGTAAATAGTGTTTAAATAGATTGGTTAACTCACACAGGAAGTGCTAATAGAATTAAAATTTGTTTAGTATGTGTTTAACTCTTTACCTTATTGACAATATAAAAGCCTAAGACAATTTGTCCTAGGCTAAGATTATTATTTTCGTAAAATTCCTTTGTATATCACAGGAATTAATAAGATAAAACCAAAAAGTCCCATGATAGGAAATACTTTACCAATGAGAGAAATGAATCCCACAAAAGTACAAGCAAATGTTATTATCGCCATCATAACTATAAGAATATAATAGCGTTTCGTAAACGGTCGACTAAAGCGTGATGCAAAGGCGTACATTAAACCTACTACTGTATTGTATATGACTAAAACCATAATGACAGACATGATAATACCAATGGATGGAGAAATCTGCTTAGCAAGTAGCAATGATGGTAATGCTACCTCTTTAATTTGATTAAATTCTGTAACAAGACCAAAATTAATCAAAAGTAATAGTAAAGTCACAATAATACCACCGATAAGTCCACCATAAATTGTGGACGATTGATATCGTAGCTTACCGCCCATTACAGTTAAAAAGCTAAATGCAGCAGCAATCTGTAAGCTAGCATAATTAATTGCGTCAAACCACCAACCAGGAGAAATCGACTTATTTTGATTTGAATATTGACTGGCGTCACTAAAGTTTAAATCACCAGTAATAAAGTAATACACTGCAATCATTACTACGACTGCCACAAGAAATGGTGTTACTCCTCCTAAAACAGCGATGAGACGATCGAACTTTAGAAATAATGTTAACAAAATAAGTATTACTAAAATGAGAGAACTTATCCAAAAAGGCAAACCAAAACTTTCATTTATAGTCGATGCTCCGCCGGCTGTCATAATAATTGCTAGAGAAAATAAAAATACTGTAAGTATAATATCAAATAATTTAGCTATTGTTGGATGTAAATAATAGCGAATAGATTCAGAGTGGTTTTGAGATCTAAGACGAAAGCCAGTATTTAATACGAATATTCCTCCAAGAGTTATGATAAGTCCAGTAATAAAAATACCGTCAATACTGTAAATACCATGACTAGTGAAGAATTGGAAAATTTCCTGACCTGTTGCAAATCCTGCTCCAACTACAACACCTACAAAGGCGAAGGCAACAATGATGGATTCTTTAACATTGTTCATTTAATAAACAAATCCCTTCAAGCGCTATCCAAGTTAGATTAATTTTTTCTACAAAAATTTTAAAAATTACATTAATCTATTTTAGATGATTTTACTGAAAAAATAAACAGTAAAGTTCGCCACATATGTACCATTGTATAAATAGGGTGTACGTTTAAGTGTGGTATGATTAAATAAGATGGTAGATAACTGCGTATAGTCAAGTGCCATCTAACTTAAATCTATATATTTCATTTAAATGTTTACATTATCTTTAAGCAAATCATAATGCAATTGCAAAGCATTTTTGGTAGTATAGGTCAATATTAAGTATATAAATCGAATTAGAAATAAAGAAGGTGTTTAATATGTCATTGGACTTGCCCGTGATGCTAACGATTGTGTTGTTCTTAGCACTAGGCATTTTTAGTCAATGGTTAGCGAGTAGAATAAAATGGCCATCGATTGTTGTCATGGCCATCGTAGGTTTACTTGTAGGACCTATTTTTGGATTAGCAAATCCAAAAGAGGCACTTGGACCTGAGGCATTTAGTTCAATTGTATCTCTTGCTGTAGCAATTATTTTATTTGAAGGTAGTAGTAATCTAGATTTTAGAGAATTAAAAGGCATTTCTAAAGCTGTTATAAGAATTATAACCATAGGTGCAGGGATTGCGTGGATTTTAGGAGCGATTGCTTTACATATAACAATGAGTTTCCCTTTATCCATTTCGTTTGTGATTGGGGGTCTATTTTTAATCACTGGTCCAACTGTGATTCAACCTTTATTAAAGCAAGCGAAAGTAAAAAGAAATGTCGATTCAGTATTAAGATGGGAAAGTATTATATTGGATCCTATTGGACCTATTATTGCACTCACTGCATTTTATGTATTCCAGATTTTTGAGGAAGGGATAGGCTTTGTCGTTATTATTCTCTTTATCTTGAAACTCTTAGCTGCAATTTTAATAGGTTTTGGTGCAGCCTTTCTATTTAATTGGCTTATAGGTCAAGATAAAATTCCTCAAAGTTTAATGCCACCCATTCAGTTTGTATTTATTCTTTTAACATTTAGTATCTGCGATGAGATATTATCAGAATCAGGCTTACTAGCTGTAACAATTTTCGGCTTAATGATGGCGCGTAAAAAACGTCACGATCTCATCTTTAAAGAATCAGACCACTTTATAGATAATGCATCTTCTATACTTGTGAGTACTGTATTTATTTTAATTACGTCCTCTTTAACTAAAGATGTGCTGCTCAACGTTTTATCTTGGCAGCTCATACTCTTTAGTTTGGTTATGATTGTATTAGTAAGACCAATTTCAGTGCTTCTTTCAACATTAGGTACTGAAATAACTAAAAAGGAACGTGCAGTAGTAGCACTAATGGCGCCTAGAGGTATTGTGGTTTTAACAGTGGCACAATTCTTCTCAAGTTTATTTATGGACGATAAAATTCCTATGGCTCAATATATTACACCAGTAACCTTTGGTCTTGTATTTATCACGGTAGTCATTTATGGATTTGGTTTTACACCTTTAAGTAAACTGTTCGGTGTAGCAAGTACAGAGCCACCTGGCGTAATCATCGTCGGAGAAAGTGAATTTTCATTCCATCTCGGCATTAATCTAAGGGATCATGGTATACCCGTCATGATGTTCAACTTATTTGAAAACACATCAGAAAAAGCCCACGAAGCTGGGTTCGAAGTATTTAAAGGTAATCTTTTATCTAGTAATGATAGAATTTATTCTGATTTATTACGCTATAATAAATGTATTTTGATGACACAATCGTTTATCTTTAACAGTTTAGCATTTAATGAATTGGTACCTGAATTTGGCTTGAATAATGTAGATATGATGCCAGTATCTTTTAATGATGAGCAAGCACGAAACAATTTAAATGGTCCAATCAGAAATCATATATTATTTGATGAAAATCATACCCCACGTTGGTTTAATCAATTTATTACACAACATAATATTGTTGAAGTACCAGCAGAAGATTATGAAAAAATTACAGAAAATGATATGTTAATCTATCATATCAATGAAGATAAAGAAGTGACGTTTAAACGAAGCAATAGAGATATACCTGAACATGAAACAGGTATTTATGGTATTTTAAAAAATGCTTATTTAACTTAATGTGTTGCGTAAGTTACAAAAAGTCATACTACAAAAATTAATTTGTTTTATGAAAAGATAATCAATGACGTGACCTTTAATTAATTCAAAAAAACATAGCATACTTTAGCACATGAATTAAGCGCCTGTACATGAGTGTATGTACGGGCGCTTTTAATTTAAGTTATTAGGAGATAAGATATGTTATTACACATCAACTTACTAAATATGTTTAAAGATATTATTTTAAATATCGGTCGTGCATTAAAATTTTGAGGATATCAATTTGATCTTGCAGTTGTTTACCGATATTGGTATCTCTAATTTTTTTACGTTGCAATTCTTCATCTACAACGCGTTTTACTGACAATTCATCTGCCCCCATTGATAACACTTTTTCTTTTCTATTAAACTCTTTATGTGCGACCAATTGCATACCAAATGAATTATATAAAAGTGTGTATCCGGCAATACCAGTTGTTGATTGATAAGCTTTTGAAAATCCTCCATCTATGACTAACATTTTACCATCAGCTTTAATTGGATCTTCACCATCAATTTCTTTAACAGGCGTATGACCATTTATGATACGTCCTTCATCTGGATTAAGACCAAAATCTTTTAACATTTTACGTATCATATCAACATCTTCACGTAAGTAATAATAAGGATTTTTCTCCTCTTTATGAGATGCTTTATCTTCTATAAAATAACGTTCAAACGTTGTCATGGCACGTTTACCAAATAAAGATGAATATTTACCTGTCCAAAGATACCATACTAAATCTGTAGATATGTCTTCGGTAGATTCTTTATGGTCGAAAGCTCTTCTTACATGATATTCAAAAACATCGAGTAGTTCACGACCACTTAAACGTTCACCTTCAATTTCAAATGATTCCATTTCTCCATCTTCATCGACGGGAATACAACCGTGAATTAAAAGGTTGCCATTATATGGTAGATATAATTTTCCTTTTCGCATAAGGAAAGACATGTGACGTCTTAATTTTTCAGATTGTTGGAATGAAAGTAATAGCTTATCCATGACTTCTTTTTCCTCTGCTAGTAATTCAGCGGGATTATTAGGGTCTACAGTTTGGAAACAAGTATCTTTAAGCGGATATGTTTTACCATATATAGTGATTTCATTGTTATCATAATCTATTTTTTCTAAAACTAAACGTTCTTCCATCTCAAAAGAAGGACGACGCTTAATAATAGGCATTTCAAGTTTAAATTGAATCATCGCAATTGCTTGATGAATTTTTGTGATTTGACTTTCTTCGCGCTTTGTAAGACTGACGTCTTTATCTGGTCGTTTCTTAGGTTTAAACGCTGGGTTTTCAGCATCGTAATACTTTTCAGCAAGCGTAAGTAAAGGACGTAGATTGATGCCATATGCATCTTCGATAATATCTAAATTATCATAACGTGCACAGATTCGTAGTAGGTTCGCAAGACATACTTTTGAACCAGCATAGGCGCCAATCCATAATACATCATGATTTCCCCATTGGATATCTACAGAATGATAATTTATTAATGTATCCATAATTTTATCAGGTTTAGGACCACGGTCATAGATATCGCCCACGACATGAAGATGGTCTACGACAAGACGTTGTACAGTATAGGAAAGGCCAATGATTAAATCATCTGATTGCTCTAATTCAATAATTTGGTTGACTAGTGTTTCATAATAAGGCTTTTTATTATGAAATTCATTGCTCTTATAAAGTAACTCTTCAATAATATAAACGTATTGTTCAGGTAATGCTTTGCGCAATTTTGAACGAGTATATTTTGATGAGCAATATTTAATTAAATCAATTAATTGTTGAATGGTTGTAATATACCAAATATTTAATGTTCCGATAGAATCGAAATTATTTTTAACTAATTTTAGTTTTTCTTCCGGATAGTATACTAATGCTGCTAAGTCATTGATTTCTTGCTGGGATAATTTATCTTTGAAGATATCATTAATTTTAGCACGCACATTTCCAGATCCGTTTCTTAAAACATGTTGGAAAGATTCGTATTCACCATGAAGGTCACTGACAAAATGTTCAGTCCCTTTAGGTAATTCTAAGATTGACTCTAAGTTAATAATTTCAGTAGCAAGTTTTTCTGCACTGTCAAATTTTTGTGAGAGTAAATCTAGATATTTTTCTTTCATTTCACTTTCTGTAATATGGGTCATGCATAGTCACCTCTAATTATATTTTCCGACCTAACGATACGATTATTTATAATAATGCGCTTACATAGATTATCTTGAAAAATCAATTAATTTTCAATAATTGCGTATCATAAAATTAAAATTAATAAAAAAGCTAAGTTAACCGTTAAGAAACGGAAAACTTAGCATAACATTTATTTAACACTGTGACGACGTTTCATTAAATAACGTATGACAAAATATATGAATGCAATAATAATAATGACATACATGATACGTGAATATGTATGAATACCATTCATCAAAGCGTCAAAACTGTCACTGAGCAAACGACCGAGCAGTATTAAAGCAAAATTCCAAATTGTAGTACCTATTAACGATAAAGTTGTAAACTGAATAACGTTCATTCGATTAATGCCAGCAGGTATTGTAATTAATACTCGAAGTACCGGGACAAATCGACATAAAAATACAGCCCATGCACCATACTTTTTAAACCAATCATTTGCCCGTTTCAAATCTTTACTTTTTAACTTCATCCACTTACCATGTCGATCAACGAAACGATATAATTTCTCTTCTGAGATAAGTCTACAAATATAATACAAAATGAGTAAACCAATGAATGAAGCAATTGTTGCTATAATTAATAATGTCCAAATAGATAAGTGTGATTTCACAGATAATAAGCCTGCAAAAGTTAAAATAATCTCAGATGGAACGACAGGTAATACGTTCTCTAATAAGATTAAAATGAATATCGCTGTATAACCCCACTTACTAATAAAATCAGTGATAATTTGTTCCATACAACGTTAGTTTCTCCTTTTAAATTAATCGAGTTGTCGTAAACTTGATGTTAAGTATAAGTTATTTTAACAAGAAACAGGTTGAAAGGGTAACAATCTTACTTTAATTAGCGTATGGATTTTAACAACGTATTGTATAGGTGATGTGCTTCTTCATCATTGTGTATACCATATGCATTCATACGACCATCTTTAAACAAGGTGAATTCATAAGTTTGATATTGAATTAATTTGGCAAAGGAAGTAGATTTCACCATATTTCCAGGGAAATGGGCAGCGTGTTTAAAAGCTTTAGGTGGAAATCTAAATAAATAAGCATTCCCACACAAGTCCTCAATGGTACGTTCTTGTTGGCTTTCTAGTAACGTATATTCATGTTTTTCACACACTGGGCAATCTTTATTTTTGAGTGCATCTACATTCATTGACTTATAATTGATATTAAATGCATCGATAGTGATTAATTGCTTAGAAAATCCTTTTCCTGAAAGATAACGTACGGCCTCTGCTACTTCATAGCTTGCAACCATTGATATAACAGGGGGAAGTACGCCATTAATAGCGCAACTTTCCCCTGTGTCAGGAATTGTTTGCAATAAACATTTTAGACATGGTCCTTGGTGATCTATTCCATATACTGACCCTTTACTACCAACAGCTGCACCATAAACCCATGGGATTTGATGCTTGTGACAAACCTCATTAATCAGGTATCGTATTTTGAAGTTATCCATGCCATCAATGATGATGTCTGGTTCGACATTTTTTATCAAATTTTCGATATTTGATGAAGTAACTTCTAAATCATAAGTTGTTAGATTGACATTTGTATTAATTTGATTAATCTTATGCTTGATTGCTTCTACTTTGGATATTAAAGTATGTGCGTCTCCTTCATCGAAGAGTGTTTGTCGATGTAAATTTGAAATTTCAACAATATCCATATCGACAATTGCAATATGATGAGCCCCCATGCGTGCGAGTTGATCTACAATATGGCTTCCTAAAGCACCAGCACCAAAAATAAGTATTTGAGAGTTAGATAGCTTTTGCTGTCCCTCTTCTCCAAATGGTGCAAAGCGTGTTTGACGTTCATAACGCGACATTTTACAAGAACCCTAAACCGTCTGATGGACTAGATGCTTGTGCAGTATACTTAACAGGAATGCGTCCAGCTTCATATGAAAGTCTGCCGGCATTTATACCTAATTTCATTGCTTCAGCCATTTTCACAGGATCTTTTGCTGCTGAAATGGCTGTGTTGAGTAAAATACCATCTGCGCCAAGCTCCATGGCATGACACGCATCTTTAGGGGAACCAATACCAGCATCTACGATGACAGGGACACTAGCATTTTTGATAATATAACTTAAATTTAATGGGTTATTAATACCTCTACCTGTGCCAATAGGGGATGCAAGTGGCATGACTGCGTGTACACCTAATTTTTCCAAACGTTGAGCTAAAACTAAATCATTAGAGATGTATGGACAAACAATGTAGCCTTTTTCTAACAATACTTTGCATGCTTCATAAGTTTCGAAAGGATCAGGTAGTAATGTTTCGTCATCACCAATGACTTCGACTTTAATCATGTCACATACACCTGCGTGACTAGCAATTTCAGCAATTCTGATGGCTTCTTGAGCTGTTTTGGCACCTGCAGTATTTGGAAAAGTGATAAAATCTTTTAAATTAACGTTTGCAAGTGGGTTAGGTAGGTTACGATCATATAAATTCATCCGTCTTACTGCAAATGTAAGTACATTTGTTTCAGATGCCTCAATTGCTTTTGATTGAACCTCTTCATTTTCAAATTTTCCAGTACCTAAAAGTAAACGAGATTGTAATTCTAAATTTCCTATTTTAAACATATTAACCGCCTCCAACAATTTCTAGTAATTCTAATCTGTCGTCTTCTCTTACAGTATATTCTTCATATTTGTCTTGCTTGATAAGTTCTTTGTTTAGTTCAACAATCACTCGTTTTGGGTCTAACTCAAGTGAATGTAAAACCTCTTGTATCGATTGATCCTGATCGAAAGTGAAGAGGTCGCCATTAATGATACACTTCATGATTATTCCTCCTTGTAACTGTAAAACTTGAATAACGTGATGGTTTAATACCAGAAAGTAGCCAATTGGCAATGTCACGACCGATAATAGGTGACAATAATATTCCGTTTCGATAATGACCACTTATCACGTATAAGCCATCATCAATTTGATCCATGACTGGCATTTCTTTTTCAGTGTATGGTCTTACTCCTGACCATTTCTTCAGTATATGACTGTCTTTTAGTTGAGGTACACGATGATATGCATGGTGAAGAAGCCAATCCATACCTTCATCTGTAGTACCAACAGAATAATTATTAAATTCACTCGTCGCACCAATTAAAAAACGATTGGGTTGTTTTGGAACGATGTAACAACCATTAGTCATAAATAATGTTTCAGTAAGTGCAAGATCGTTATTTTCTAATAAGATGACTTCTCCTTTAACGCCAATCACTTGTCGTTGTAGATGATATTGTGTTAATAATTGCGAAGACCATGCGCCACCTGCAACGATAACTTTGTGCGCTTCAATTGTTGAAGATTGATTGGTTTTCACTAAATAATAGCCATTATGGCGTTCTATTGAAGTGACCTCTGTAGACGCATAACGCTTAATCTCTCTTAACTTCATTGATTCTAATAATGCCAGTGTGTAATGATGTGCATTAATTTGACCATCATGTGGTATGTGAATGGCCGCGTATGAAGGATTAACTTCACCATGTGTAAGTTGTAGCAAATCATCATCTGATAATTGTTTGACACTACGGTCTTGACTATTCAGAAATTGATATTGTCGTTTTATAGATGAGATATCATCGCGTTCATTAGCAATTTTGATAAGTCCTGAATTTTTAAATTGAATGTCTATGCCTGTTTCATCTAATAATGATTTACTTAATTGTGGAAACATAGCACGAGATTCGATGGCTAATTGAAACAAGTCACTATCCTCTGTAAATTCATTTTGTGCGCCAAGCATACCTCCAGCTTTATATGACGCATGCTTTCCAGGTACATCTCTATCTATGACTGCAACATCTAAGTGTGTTGCACTGAGGTGTCTAGCAATTGACATACCAATAACGCCTGAACCAATGATTAGTACATCATGCATGAGTAGACCACTCCTTTCTTAATTGTTTAATTTCTTCTAGTGAAGCATTGTTAAAATATGATATGGCACATATACCTTTAAATCCAGGTGGCATCTTTTGAATTGAATGTTCATTGATACCGCCAATAGCATAAATAGGGATAGGAACATCTAATGCTTGTTGAATGGTCTCTTTAGAACGTGGTGGCGTATCTGGATGTGAAGCGGTCGGAAAAATGTGCCCCAAAAAGACATAATCTAAATTATTTTCATAACATCGTTTTACTGTTTCAACGTCATGTGTAGACATACTTACACAAATATCAGGATGAGCTGCTTTATATGCGAAAGCAGTTGTATCATTACTCTTAAAATGAATACGTTTTAGATTTAATTCCTCTAATAGTGTCGTATCACTGTGAATAATTATTTTATCTTTACTAAAACCCAATTGAAGTAAAGATTGAATCATGTCCTTGTTTTCTTCGTTATTCATGGAAGTGCGAAATAACAAGCTATCAATAGCTTCTTCGATATGTTTATAATGCTGTAAATCGTCCCTAGTCAGTTGTTTATGATGTGTAATCGCAATAAATATAAATATCCCCCCAATTTCTACAATAAAAAAACGCCATTTCCCTTAAATTGGGAAATAGCGTTGAGCTTTAGTATGACTTAATAAAATTGAGCGTCGCCACTTCCCTACGCCAGTATGAACTGGATCAGGTTCCAGGAATTATAAAGTCAGTTCTTTACTCTCAGCCTTAAACAAAGGCACTTCCAGTGGTTAAATATGAAATTAATTTACAAGATATTAAATGCTTCGTTTACAATATTTTACTACCTTTAAGAAAAGACTTCAAATTTCTTTACAATTTCTATTAAGTAATTTGTAGATATCGTATTCATTTAAAAGTTATTATCATCATTTGCGAATTATTTTAAACTTTAATTGGCAAAGTACATATTTAGAAACCATCTTTAAAAAATCAATAACTAATGATTGCTAATATATTGTGAGAATAGGGTGTAAGGGGCGCGGTAAAAGATATAAAGGTGTAAGATGCATCTAAAATACACAAAAAATTTTAAAAAGTTCAAAAAAATTTCACAAAAAGTATTGTAACCGTTTACACTACGTGCTATATTAATAAAAAATTGTAGCGCTACAACTTAATAGTTGTTTTAAAAATTGAAGTTAAAACAGTCACCAGAGGGGATTTCTGAAACATAACGACATCATAATAAGAAACAACAGAATACAAATGGAAGTAGGAAACAAATATGAAAGAAAAACGTAGTAATGTTCGTTGGTATTTTGCAATAGGGTTCTTCTTTATTGGGGTTATTGCTTACATGGATCGATCTAACATATCTTATATTGCAGTACCGATGATGAAAGATTTGGGGTTAACTAAGACACAATTTGGTTTATTAGCATCATTTTTCTCTCTAGGATATGCATTAATGCAAGTACCTTCGGGAATGTTAGCAGAGAAGTTTGGACCACGTAAAATGATTACTGTCGCTTTAGTTTGGTGGAGTGCATTTACCATCTTAACAGGGATGATTAAACATCATGGTTTACTTTACTTTATTAGATTCTTATTTGGTGTTGGTGAAGCGCCAATGTATCCATCCAATGCGGTTTTTAACTCTTTTTGGTTCGCTAAAAATGAAAAAGGTCGTGCATCTAGTGCGTTGTTAGCAGGTTCTTATTTTGGTCCAGTTTTAGCACCTATTATTACAATAGCCATTGTCAATGCTTTTAACTGGCAAGCCGTTTTCTACATTTTCGGGGTTGTAGGAATTTTAATGGCAGTTCTTTGGGCAATTATTGCTAAGGACTTACCAGAACAACATAAAATGGTAAACGATGCCGAGAAAAGATTTATTACTCAAAATCGTGATATTGTCGCAACTGAGAAATCTTTACCACCGTGGAAACGTTTTTTAAGTCATTTCAGCTTCTACGCAATCGCATTACAATATTTTGTAGTTCAGTTTGTTATCGCGTTGTTCCTAATATGGTTACCAACATATTTAACTGAACAATATCATGTGAATTTCAAAGAAATGACTATCAGTGCATTACCTTGGTTATTTATGTTCTTCTTAATTTTATTTGCTGGAGCTATTTCAGACAAGATTTTGAATACAGGTCAATCACGTTTTGTTGCACGTGGTGTAATTGCCATTGCGGGATTTGTGGTATTCTCAATTTCAATTTTCTTAGCTGTACATACAGACAACTTATATGTAACCATTTTCTGGTTATCACTTTGTTTAGGTGGCGTAGGTATTTCTATGGGAATGAGTTGGGCTGCAGCCACTGACTTAGGTCGTAATTTCTCTGGAACTGTGTCAGGTTGGATGAACTTATGGGGAAATGTTGGCGCACTTATTAGTCCTTTACTTGCAGGAATTGTTGTAGATCATTTAGGATGGTCAATGACATTACAACTCTTAATCGTTCCGGCTATTATAGCAGCAATTTTATGGTTCTTCGTTAAACCAGATAAACCTCTTGTTGTTAGTGAAGAACACGTTAATAAATAATATTTTTTGAAACACATGCAATGACATTCATATCATTGCGTGTGTTTATTCTTTTATTATGTGGTATAGAACATGGAAGCGATAAGCGAATTGTTTTTTTAATCAGTTATAAACTGCTAAACTTATAATTAATATGTATAGGAGTTGACTAAAATGATTATTATTAACGCAAAATTAAAAATCGATGGTAATAAACGCGAAGATTATCTAAAACTTATGAAGGAATTAGTCATAAATTCTAGAAAAGAAGAAGGTAATTTATTCTATCATCATTACGAAGATGTAACTGAGAAAAATGTCTTTGTCGTAGTTGAAAACTATAAAGACGAACAAGCGGTTCAAGCACACAATCAATCAGATCACTTTAAAGTTTTTAGTGATAATATTAGTCAATATTTAATTGAAGAACCTCAAATTGATGTAAGTCAACCTATTCAATTATAATCACAATCTGTACTTACTCTAAAGTGACAATGTGGTAAAATAATAATTAAATATCATAATTCTCAACAATGTTGATGAAGGGCAGAACAATAAATGTATGAAGTATATGTTCTGTCCTTTTTTAATTGAATTTGTGGGATGTTAGAGAAAGGAAGATTGGGATGCAACAAATCATTAACTCTTTGATACACTTCGACCGTTCAAAGATTGATATAGCTAAAGGAATACGACAAGGATTTTTAATGATACTACCAGCATTGATAGGTTACTTATTAGGATTCCCTATGTTTGGTATTTTAATATCAACAGGTACGCTAGCACATGTCTACGTTTTTAGTGGATCACCGCAATCTATGTTAAAAACAGTCATCACATGTTCACTATCATTTACTATTTGCATGATTCTTGGCACCTTAACAGTATCTCAGCCTATTTTATTTGGATTACTATTACTGATTGTTGTAACAATCCCATATTATACGTTTAATGCACTAAAAATCGCTGGTCCATCATCGACATTCTTTTTAGTAACGTTTTGCTTATCTATAAACTTACCGATAGCCCCAGAAGAAGCGCTTTTACGTGGATCTGCAATTCTCATTGGTGGTATGTTGGCAACCATAACAGTAATTTTAACAATCATATTTGCTAAAGAGAAAGCAGAAGACAGAGCAATTCATGCGGATTTTAAAACATTACATAACTTGCTACATCATTTTGATGAGCCAGAGGATTTCAAAGCATATGCTCGAAATGCTGTTACAGAATTTAGAAATTCTGAAAAACTTTTAATTACTTCAACATCAGGTGGTAATGGAAAATTAAGTAAAAGGTTTCAGAAATTAATTTTATTACATACATCAGCACAAGGGATATATTCAGAATTACTAGAACTCAATGAAAATCATATTCGTCCATTACCAAATGACTTAGTTGAAATGATGGATCATATCATTAAAAGTGTTCAACAACCTAAACAATATCGACCGTGGTCAAAAGTTGTTGATGTGGCACCAGAATTTCAAAATTTAATGGATCATATTTTGAAAATAGATGAAATGATTCACGCAAACGATAATCAAATTAAATATGAAGCAGATATTCGCAAGCCTTTATATAGCAAGCGAATATATCAAAATCTAACTTTCGACTCAATTGTATTTAGAAATGCTTTGCAATATACAGTTATTATGGCAGTGGCTATATTTATTGCTCTAGCGTTTAACATTCAAAAAGCGTATTGGGTACCATTGTCAGCGCATACCATCATGTTAGGTAATGTGACAACGATTCGTACGTTAGACAGGTCACTTGCTAGAGGAATTGGAACAATAATAGAAACTATTGTTTTGTCGGGAATTTTGGCATTTCATATCGATCCTATTTTCGCTATTATCATTATGGGATTTTCAGCCATGATGACGGAAGCTTTTGTGGCATCTAACTATGCATTTGCAGTTATTTTTATTACGACACAGGTCATTATGCTCAATGGTCTAGCCTCTCAAAATTTAAATATTGAGATAGCATACACTCGAATTATTGACGTTCTAATAGGTATAGCTATTGCAGTTATTGGTATATTCATACTCGCGCGTAAAACTGCATCCTCAATGTTATCTGATGCTATTGCCGAATTGGTACGTAAAGAAGGTATTTTATTTCATTATTTATTTTCAAAAAATAAACAGGAAACGAATGAACGTGATAGGGTAGAAAGTTTAAATTTAAACGTCAAAATCAGTAATGTGACACAGATTTACAATTCAGCGAATGGTGAATTGTTTAGTAATAAAGAAGCGGTAAGATATTACTATCCAAGCATATTTGCGCTAGAGGAAATAAGTTTTATGCTAGAGCGTGCCATGAATAATAAACACCGACAAAAAATAAATGATGATTTAATGGGTGAATATTTAGTCGTATTTGAAAATATAGCTAAGCATTTCCAATTTCAAGCAGATTTAAATCTCAGAGACATGCAACCATTACCTCAATACAATTACATCCGTGCTTCCCTTATGAATATACAACGTAATTGTGCTGAACAACGTCAGGCCATCACAAAAGATTAATTAGTAAAGATGTCTCGTATTGTTTAATTAAACAAATTTAGTGGTAAGGTGTAGTAAATTATTGAGGAGGTAAGACGATGCCTTGGACGATGCAAGATTATCCTCAAAGTTGGAAAAACTTTGAAGAACTCGAACGGAAAAAAGCGATTGATATTGGTAATGCGATGCTCAAAGATGGCTATAAAGAATCTGATGTGATACCCATTGCTACAAATCAAGCTGAAAAATGGTATCAACATGCGTCAAAAGAAGAATTAGAGACGTTAAAAAACAAACATATCACGCAACATCAAGAAGATGAATCAGCTAATCCTAAACTTAACGAAGAAAATGTTCATGTATATTATGAAGATCAGCTATGGAAAGTAAAATCTACAGAGGCTAAACGAGCTTCAGATACATTTGATACAAAATCTGAAGCAGTTAACCGTGCACAACATATCGCAGAGAATAAAGGTACCAAAGTGATTGAGCATCGAAAAGATGAGTGATTCTAAACAAAATAATGGCGATGGATATATGTTGAAGTGATAGACTCATATAAACATTTGGTATTGTAATATAAAAGCTAATAAATGTATGAAATTGACTTATCGATGATTAAAAGCATGAATGAATGTTACCTGAGACAATTATTGTTGTCTCAGTTTTTTTATATATAAATGATATATGATACAACTGTAATATGACATAAAATTTCTATATTAAATTTTAATTCGCTATAATGGGTTTGAAAAGAAATCGGAGGTTGAGAAAGATGTATGTAGAGAGAAAGCCTGCACTTTATATCGAAAATTTACGAGACGAATTCAAAAATAGCTTAAAACATTTTAAAGATGATGATGAAGCATTTAATACATTAGTTGGATTTGTGGAACTGGACCACCTATATTCTTCAGCACTCAAAGAAATAAGTACAAAATTAAGTATTTTAGATGATAACTTTAACTATCAATATAAACATAATCCAATTCATCATATGGAACGACGAGTAAAAGAGATGCACAGTTTAGTTAAAAAATTGAATCGTAAAGGATTTGAAGTAAGTGCACAAAGTGCTAAAGATAACATTATGGATATTGCTGGTATACGTGTCGTATGTAACTATTTAGACGATGTTTATGTCATTGAAAAAATGTTATTAAGACAAGAAGATGTTAAATTATTAAAACGTAAAGATTATATCACACATCCTAAAGAAAACGGCTATCGAAGTTTACATATCGTCGTATCTATTCCAGTATTTTTAGCAGATTCAGTAGAAGTAACACCAGTAGAAATACAAATTCGTACAATCGGCATGGATATGTGGGCAAGTTTAGAACACAAAATTCGTTATAAAAATGATACAGATACTGAAAAATATAAAGGACTATTAGAGCAATGTGCATCAGAAATTACAAATGTAGAAAGTAAAATGCAACAAATACATTCAGAAATTTCAAATCGAGAGAAGTAGCGTGAGTTTTTGTTTTAAATCATATAGGAGAAATTAAAAAACGGTAATTTTCTAGTTAATACAAAGAAAATTACCGTTTACTATATTACTTCATTTAAATTGTGATTAATATTTTAATTCTAGTCTTTACTTAGCTTGTTTTTATGTCTAGATATGACTTGATTAATGATAAAATCTGCAATAACCATGAGTGAAAACATAATGAGCAAGCTCATTGTTACATCACTAGTGAAATGTGCACCAATACGAATTCTGCTCAATGCCATTAAAATGCTATAACATAATCCGATACTAAATACTATTTTTTGAGTGCGTAATTTTTTAAAGTAAAATGCGATAAACATTAGAAATGCACCATTTCCAGTATGTCCTGAAGGGAAGGAACTATGTCCAGTGTTTCCATTTATTGTTAGCCAGTGAGTGAAATGTCCGGCTTTGTCAGTGATTTCATATGGTCTAAAACGTCCCCACAAATGTTTCAAGCTATCAACGAGTTCTAATCCAATAAATAAAATCATAAAGCTAATAAGTGAAACTTTGAATAAATGATCAAGTTCTTGGTTATTTGTATGTTTTAACCAAAATTGATAACAAATAAAAGTGATAATTATAATGATAATCAAAGAAATAAAGAAACTCATTCCTAAAGATAAAGCATTTCCAGCGTTTCCTTCATTATTTGCCATACCCATTGGCTTATGATTTTTGATGTTTTCTGATGTAGATAACATATATTGAGCAGTTTCTGACACGAATTCATTGGTTTTAATTAGGGTGAATATGAAAGATATAAGCAAGGTTAACATTCTAGCTAATTTATTTTGAAATGTAGTGAAAATATAATAATTTAAAATTACAGTTGAAATAATTAATATGAGCGTAGGTGGAAATAAACCGTAGTTTTGAAATAAAGTACCGAAAATTGAATTCTGATTCATGAAATAATGTGAGATAGGTTGATCAATAAGTAGAGAAATTAAAAGAATGCTTATTAAGATACCTATAGTAATAAGTGATAATTTTTTTGAAATAACCATGAAATGCCTCCCTAGATGATGAAAATGTAAATGATGTTGTGCAAAACGTATAAATTATTTATCAGCAACGGTCGTTTCCTAGTATTAAGAATAGTAAGAAAATGTTAATTAAGTATGAGAATAATATTAATTTTTTATTAAGCGTATTGGTGTGATTCAAATTGTTTAAACTTATTTAAATAGAAAGAACAGTTTTAAATATGTAGTAACATAAAGAGGATGGACATATGATTAGTATAATTATAAAAAATTAAATTATATGATATTATTATATTAATTAATGTATTAAGAATAAGAGGATGTATATGATTAAGCAAAATTTTACAACTAAAGTTTATCCACTTAAACAATTTGAGGGAGAATATAGTGAAGTTGCCTACGCAGGAGATAGCCAAGCTGATGATGTGATTGTATTTATTCATGGTGCACTCTTAACATATAAAATTATGACGATGTTCGAGCCTTACTTCAGAGATTACAAATTAATATTTATTAATTGTCCAAGTCGTGGTAAAAGTTCAGATTTAGATCGTGACACTCATACATTAGATGATTACGCTGAACGTATATATGATGTATTAACGCAAATTGTTAAGGAGCAACAGATAAAAGAACTGAGTATTGTTGGTTATTCAATGGGAGGAATGATTGCGACACGATTACTTAAGTATAATACATTACCAGTATCTCATCTTATTTATTTACATAGCGCAGCGAAAATTACTCCAGATGCGAGTATGTTAGCACGATTATTCACTAGTGAGAGTAAGCGAGCAGTGTTAAAAGATGAAATTAAGGCAGTAAAAAATCTTCCTCAATATATACTTGATAAAACGATTTATGCACAAAAGGAAAACGCACTTGATTTGGTACAATTTATTGCACCTATTAAAACTATAATTACGGATATGATTTACACGATTAATACAGATTATTTACCAGATATCGATGAGATTAAACAATTTCCGAAAATCTTATTTATGTCTGGAAAAGAAGATCAAATTATTCCTTATACGGATTCTCAAGCTACGTTAGAAAAATTTAAGGCGTTAGGTGGAGAAACTAAAGAAGTTATTTATCCAGGAATCGGTCATATAGATTTCCCGAGTGTTTTAGAAACCCAATCGGATGGACAAACTGGCGTGGTAGATGAAATTAAAGCGTGGATTTCCAAAAAATAAGACGTCCGGACGTCTAGAAATGAATAAAGTTATTGATAATGACGTAACGTTATCGAGTATGCTTTGACTAGGAGGTGAGATGTCTATGTCGATTTATACTTCAGGAGATATAGCTCATAAATGCCATGTGTCAACACGCACTATTCAGTACTACGATAAACAAGGAATCTTATCGCCAAATTATACTTCTGAAACTAACAGACGCTTTTACACTGATAAGGAAGTGGAGAAACTTGAACTGATTTTATTTCTTAAGGAAATAGGTTGCACAATTAAAGAAATTAAAGTGTTATTACAAGAAGACTCATCAATGAAGACGCTTTACACTCTTCTTCAAATCAAAAAGCATGAGATACAACAGTCGATAACAGTTAAAGAAAACAAGGTACGTAAAATAGAGCAAATTCAGCGTTATGTTCATCAAAATTCAATATCTCCAATTCATTATTTACAAGATATAGCTACTTATATGAAAAAATCTCATAGACTCAAAAGTGTTAGAAAGAAATTGTGGTTAAGTATAGCTCTGATTGGTTTATTACAATATGGTGGTTTAATCACTTCAATTGTAACTCAAAGGAAAAAGCCATTCTTGTCGATGATGCCTGTTGTAGCTATGTATTCACTTTGGTTAACAAAAAAGTATAAAAAGAATGTTTCATATGTCTGTCCTAATTGCCACCATGTGTTTAATCCTAGTGTCATTAAATTTGTAACAGCATCACATACACCTAAAACTAGAAAGCTTCAATGTCCTGATTGTCACGAAATACATTATTGTGTAGAAATTGCTAAGCAATGAATGCAATTTGGATATATTAATAAAAATTCATTTATGCTACATGACGCAAAGCATAAAAATAGCCTGAGACGAATAGTCTTAGGCTATTTTTATATATAGCACACGACTGAATAGGACATATGCGCATCGTAATCAATGATTGAGCACACTTAGGATATTAGTCGATTTGTTCTTGACCACGTTTATTCCAAGTTAAAATGAAACATAACATAGCGAGTATGCTGATGACTGTTAATAACACAAAGCCAATATGCCATCCAAAATGTTGAACTACAAACCCTAATACAATATTAGCCATAACTGCACCGAACAAGTATCCAAATAGACCAGTTAGACCAGCCGCAGTGCCAGCAGCTTTTTTAGGAACATAATCTAACGCTTGTAAACCAATTAACATGACTGGACCATAAATTAAGAAACCAATACTAATTAATGAAAGATTATCTAACCATGCGTGACCTGGTGGATTTAACCAATATATAAGGATAAAGATTGTTACGCCTAACATAAAGAAGAAGCCTGCTGGACCACGACGACCTTTAAATAGTTTGTCAGATAGATAACCACAAAGTAGTGTGCCCGGAATTCCTGCCCATTCGTATAAAAAGTAAGCCCAACCTGAAGCACTTAAATCAAAATGCTTTTCCTCACTTAAGTATGTCGGTGCCCAGTCCAAAACACCATAACGCACAAAATAAACGAAAATGTTTGTAAAAGCAATCGCCCATACCCATTTGTTATTAAGTACATATTTAAACAATATTTCTTTCGTAGTTAATTCTGTTTCAATTGTTTGTTTAGTTGAAGTGGCATAATCATTTTTATACTGCTCAATTGGTGGTAACCCCTGAGATTGTGGTGTATCTCTAATAAGTATGTAAGAGAAGATGGCAATAATGATAGCCAATAGTGCAGGATATATAAAGACGCCTTCAAACCCTTTTAAATAACCGAAGTTGTATAATGCAGTCATGGAAATACCCCACGTAGCAATAGGTGCCATTAAACCTCCGCCTACATTATGTGCTACATTCCATATTGACGTTTTGCTTCCGCGTTCGCTGACACTAAACCAATGAACTAACACACGTCCAGATGGTGGCCAACCCATTCCTTGGAACCAACCAACTAAAAACAGCATGATAAACATTATAGTTATGCTTGAAGTAAAGAATGGAATAAATCCTAATAATAAGTTAATAATTGCTGTCAATACTAAACCTAAAGTTAAGAACATTCGAGCATTACTTCGATCGCTGACAGTTCCCATTACAAATTTACTAAAGCCATATGCGATAGATACTGCAGATAACGCAATACCTAATTCCCCTTTACTAAAGCCTTGCTCAATTAATGAAGGCATTGCTAAAGAGAAGTTCTTTCTTAATAAATAGTAACCAGCATAACCGATAAATATTCCTAAAAAGACTTGAAAGCGTAGTCTTTTATACGTATCATCTACTTTTTCTGATGGCAATGATTTGATATGTCTAGCTGGTTTTAAGAAATTAAACATGTTATAACCTCCTAATCGTATGATGATGTATAAAACTGAAAAATAATTACGAGTAAATTTTAAGTATCCAAGTAAGCGTTGTCAATATAATTATATTTTTTTATGAAATATAAAATATATAATTGAATAATAAGAAACAAGCAATAAGTAAGTATGTTTTAAGTGTATTTTACATTGTTTTATAAATTGTATTGAGAGGAAGGAAAGTGAACGAATCAAAGATGGATGTAAATAATTCTAAGAAATATTTTGTTGAATTGTGTTTAAAATGTCAAAACACCTAAAAGAAAGCGCTTGCAAAACAAAAATTTGTATATTAACATACTTGTATACAAGTAGAGGGACATTGAATTGAGGTGGATAGAACGTGACGTATGGTTATCCGAAAAAGTGGAAGGAAAACATGACTTCAGGACAAGTAATAGCTGCTGAGTTACGTTTAGGAATAGTGAATAGCGAAATTGAATCCCATATACAACTAAGTGAAAATCAAGTTGCACAACAATTTAATGTGAGTCGTTCACCGGTCAGAGATGCATTTAAGTTACTTCAAACAGATCAATTGATTCAATTAGAGCGTATGGGTGCACAGGTGCTTCCTTTTGGAGATCAAGAGAAAAAGGAGATGTATGATTTGCGTTTGATGCTCGAATCATTTGCTTTTTCAAAATTAAGTGGTACAGATACACAACATATTGTTAAGGAAATGAAAAAGCAATTAGAAATGATGAAGGTTGCAGTCCAATTTGAGGATGCTGAAGCATTTACACAACATGATTTTGAGTTTCACGAGGTGATGATTCAAGCAACAAACCATCAGTATCTTAAAGTGTTTTGGAATCATCTTAAACCTGTTATGGAATCACTCATACTCATTTCAATGAGACAAAGAATGGCAAATAACCCTAAAGATTTCGAGAGAATTCATAGTAATCATCAAGTTTTTATAGATGCTGTTGAGAACGATGATGCCTCCATATTGAAAAAAGCATTCCATTTAAATTTTGATGATGTAGGAGAAAATATTGAAGCTTTCTGGTTACGTTAATTTATAGAAAAGAGGGATGAATATGAAATATATGATTGGTGTAGATATGGGGACAACGAGTACGAAGGCTGTGCTATATGATGAAAAAGGCAAGTTTATAATGAAACATAATATTGGCTATGACTTACATACACCAAACGTAGATGTGTCGGAAGAAAATCCGGATGAAATATTTGATGCTGTGCTTATGACGGTTAAATATATTGTAAGAGAATCTGGCATCGCAAAAGAAGATATTAAATTTATTTCCTTGAGTGCGCAAATGCATAGTTTGATTGCTATGAACGCGGATAATCAACGTTTAACTGAAAATATCACTTGGGCTGACAATCGAGCGAATGATTATGCTGATTTAATAGAAAAATCATATGGCGGTTTTGAATTGTATCAACGAACTGGTACACCGATTCATCCTATGTCACCATTATCTAAAATCTTTTGGATGAGACGTGAAGAACCGGAAATATTTAAACAAACAGCTATGTTTGCAGATTTAAAAACATACGTACTGTTTCAATTATATGAGCGATTCGTCATTGATTATTCTTTAGGATCAGCTACAGGTATGATGAACTTAGAACAATTAGATTGGGATCATAAAGCTTTAGAATTGTTAGGTATTGAAAAAAATCAATTACCACAACTTGTTCCAACCACACATATTTTAACTGGAATGAAAAAACGCTACGCAACGTTGATGGGTATTGATGAGCAAACGCCTGTGATTGTCGGAGCGAGCGATGGCGTATTATCTAACTTAGGTGTAAATAGCTATCAAAAAGGTGAAGTTGCTGTAACTATTGGCACATCGGGCGCAATTCGTACGGTAATTAATCAGCCAAAAACAGACGAGAAGGGGCGTATTTTCTGTTATATTCTCGATAAAGATCAATATGTGATTGGCGGTCCTGTCAATAATGGTGGTGTCGTTTTGAGATGGTTACGAGATGAAATTTTAGCGAGTGAAGTTGAAACGGCTAAAAGGTTGGGGGTCGATCCTTATGATGTGTTAACTCAGATTGCCAGCAGAGTAAAACCAGGTGCAGAGGGATTAATTTTTCATCCCTATTTAGCTGGAGAGCGCGCACCATTGTGGAACGCTGACGCTAGAGGTTCATTCTTCGGATTGACATTATCTCACAAGAAAGAGCATATGATTCGTGCAGCTTTGGAAGGTGTACTGTATAACTTATATACAGTTTATCTGGCATTAATTGAAGTGATGAATGAAACACCGACAACAATTAAAGCGACGGGTGGGTTTGCTAAAAGTGAAATTTGGCGACAAATGATGGCAGATATTTTTGATACTGACTTAATCGTACCTGAAAGCTACGAAAGTTCATGTCTCGGTGCATGTGTACTTGGAATGAAAGCTTTGGGAGAAATAGATGATTTTTCAGTCATTAAAGATATGGTTGGTACTACACATGCCCATGCACCTAACCAAGAAACAGTTGCCATCTACCAACAACTTGTCACCATTTTTATTAACATTAGTCGTTCTATGACTGAGAATTATAGTGATATTGCGAATTTCCAACGAGAACATTTAAGTGATTAATTGCTTATATATTATATGAATAATAAACAAGAGAAAGAAGGGGAATGCGATGTTTGGAGAGATTTGGCCACTCATCAGTGTTGTATTAGGAATTATTATCTTATTAACATTAATTATTGGATTGAAACTTAATACATTTATTTCATTAATCATTACCTCAATGATAACGGCGTTATTATTAGGTATGCCACTTAACAAAATTATGGAAACCATTGAAAATGGTATGGGTAGTACGCTAGGTCACATTGCTTTAATCTTTGGCTTAGGTGCGATATTAGGTAAATTATTAGCCGATGGTGGTGGCGCAACACGTATTGCTGATACACTTATTGCAAAGTTTGGTCAAAAACATGTTCAATGGGCTATGTTGATAGCAGCATTTATCGTTGGTATTGCGTTATTTTTTGAAGTAGGTCTTGTACTATTAATCCCACTCGTATTTACAGTAGCTAAACGCGCAAATGTATCAATATTAAAGTTGGGACTACCAATGGTCACAGCGTTATCCGTTACACACGGATTCTTACCACCGCATCCTGGACCCGTTGTCATCGCTAAAGAGCTTAAAGCGAATATTGGTGAAGTTTTGTTATATGGTATGATTATTACTATTCCTGTAACACTTATTTCAGGTCCACTCTTTAATCGATTTGCGCAAAAGATGGTTCCAACAGCGTATACGAGAGAAGGGGATATTTCTTCTTTAGGTACTCAAAAGGAATTTAAAGAAGAAGAGATGCCAGGTTTCGGAATAAGTTTATTAACTGCTATGTTTCCTGTTATTCTTATGTTGATTTCTACAATTGTGCAACTGATTACAGGACACGAAGAAGCAACAAATGTATTTGAACAAATTGTTTACTTTATAGGAACTGCTGGTACTGCAATGCTTATCGCAGTGATATTTGCAATCTTTACGATGGGAACGAAGCAACAACGAAAAATGGAAGACATTATGAAATCAGTTACGCATGCTATTTATCCAATCGGCATGATGTTACTCATCATCGGTGGTGGTGGTACATTTAAACAAGTACTCATTGATGGTGGTGTAGGTGATACAATCGCTAAGATGTTTGAAGGAACAAGCATGTCACCCATTTTATTAGCATGGATTGTAGCTGCAGTCTTAAGGATTTCATTAGGATCAGCTACAGTTGCTGCCGTATCAACAACAGGCATCGTGTTACCACTTTTAGAACATTCAGATGTTAATGTTGCTTTGGTCGTTCTTGCAATAGGTGCAGGTAGCGTAATTCTCTCTCACGTCAATGATGCAGGGTTCTGGATGTTTAAAGAATATTTCGGGCTGACAGTTAAAGAAACATTTTTAACATGGTCTTTATTAGAGACAATTATTTCAGTATCAGGCATTTTATTTATTTTGTTTATTAGTTTATTTGTATAGAGAAAAATTTCCTGCCACTCTCATTTTAAAAATATAGCGAGTGTTTTTCAGTGGATGTCTGTCACCGATATATTTAAAATAAAGTTAATTTCTTTTCGAGTATTTTTAATTTCTAACTCAATTCTTGATTAAGTTAATGTTAATATTGAAAAAGATTGTGGTGAAAAAACACTACTATGAAAGCATTTTAAATAGTGATACACTTTATTAAGAGTTTAATTACGTAAATAGGTAAAGGAGTTTATAGATTGAAAAAGATAAAAAAAGCAATAATTCCTGCCGCTGGTTTAGGTACTCGTTTTTTACCAGCAACTAAGGCGATGCCAAAAGAAATGTTACCAATATTAGATAAACCAACAATCCAATATATTGTAGAAGAAGCCTCTAAAGCAGGGATTGAAGATATTATTATAGTGACTGGCAAGCATAAACGTGCAATTGAAGATCACTTTGATAATCAAAAAGAATTAGAAATGGTTCTTGAAAATAAAGGAAAAGCAGACCTGCTTGAAAAAGTACAATATTCAACAGATTTAGCTAATATTTTTTACGTACGACAAAAAGAACAAAAGGGGCTAGGACATGCAATTCATACTGCAAAACAGTTTATCGGTAACGAACCATTTGCAGTGTTATTAGGAGATGACATTGTAGAGTCTGATACACCAGCTATTAAACAATTAATGGACGTTTATGAAGAAACAGGCCATTCAGTAATAGGTGTTCAAGAAGTGCCAGAATCTGATACACATCGTTATGGTGTCATTGATCCTTCTGCTAAAGAGGGAAGTCGATATGAAGTACGTCAATTTGTAGAAAAGCCGAAACAAGGTACTGCCCCGTCTAATCTAGCAATCATGGGTCGTTATGTATTAACACCAGAAATTTTTGATTATCTTGAAACACAACAAGAAGGTGCTGGAAATGAAATTCAATTAACTGATGCGATTGAACGAATGAATAGCAAACAACAAGTGTATGCATATGATTTTGAGGGTAATCGTTATGATGTTGGAGAAAAATTAGGATTTGTTAAAACAACGATTGAATATGCTTTAAAAGATCCAGAAATGAGTCAAGACTTAAAAGCATTCATTAAGCAATTAGATATTTAAATTCAATCAAAAATGCCTGAGACAAAATAGTTGTCCCAGGCATTTTACGTATTTATAGTGGATGATTGGATTGAGTATTCACTGTCATCAAATTTTGATTATTAGAAAGAATAGTACCCAATATCGAGAGTTCAACCTAGAGATTCTACTAACCATGTTAACTCCATTTCGATATTAAGATTGCAAAGAGAATACATTTCCACCTTTTTCTACTTAAGAGTTAAATATAGCATCGTTCATTTTTTGTGCAACTACGTCAAAATGGTCACAAGAAAGTGATACATAAAGTTTAATTTTAGGTTCTGTACCAGAAGGACGCAAAGCAATAAATCCTTCATTAAAGTATATCTTTATTACATTCGCTTTAGGTAAAGTTATATCGCTAACTTCATCATTTTGTAAGTCAGTCTTTTTACCTGTTTCAAAATCTTCGATTGCAATGACTTTAAGACCACACATTTCCGAAGGTGTTTCACTTCTGAATTGAGTCATAATATTTTCAATTTTTGCCTTGCCTTGAGTACCTTCAAATGTATGTGAGAAGAGCTTGTCATTAAAGTTACCGATATTTCGAGTAATGTCTTCTAATTCATCTTTAAGCATGCGTCCTTCATTTTTTAATTCAGCTGCATACTTAATCATTAATGGCACGATTTGAATCGCATCTTTATCTCTTACGAAAGGACGAGCTAAAAAGCCATAGCTTTCCTCGTAGCCAAAAATAAAGTTTTGTTCAGGAGACAGATGTCTTATTTCAGCTGCGATATATTTAAAACCTGTCAAAACTTCTTTGAAATTAACATTATGATATTGAGCAAGAGATTTAGCTAATCCACCACTTACAATTGATTGGAACATGATTCTATTAGGCAATCCTTCTGTTTGTTTGATGCGATAATTTAACAAAAGTGCACCAATCTGATTTCCGTTGTAATAGTAGATGTTACCTTCAGCATCACGTTCAACTATTCCTAAGCGGTCTGCATCGGGATCTGTGCCAATAAGTAAATCAGCATCAATGTGATTAGCAAGTTCTATCGATTGATTAAACGCTTTATGATCCTCTGGATTTGCACTGGCTACAGAGCTGAAATCTGAATCAGGTTCACATTGTGATGCAACTAACTCAAATTGATTAAAGTTAAGAGAAGATAAAATGTCAGGTACAATTGGCACACTCGTACCATGCAAGCTTGTAAAGACAACTTTTAAATCGGACTGTGGAATCGTTCCAACTAAGTCTTGTACGTTTTTGAAATAATCTTCTTTGACTTCACTCGGGACTGAATGAATTAATGATTGTTGTTCAGTAGTTAAACTAGGTACATTAATATGAAGTGGATGACCTAACTTATCGATATATGTGCTTAATTGTGCGGAAGCGTCTGTTGATAATTGAGCACCATCTTCTCCATACACTTTGATTCCGTTGTAATCTTTAGGATTATGGCTAGCTGTAATCATAACACCCGCATCAGCCTGTAAGTATCTGACTGCAAATGATAAATCAGGTGTTGTTCTGTATGTATCAGCAAGATAAACTTTAATATCATGACTTGCTAGAATATTAGCGATAATTTGAGCAAATTCAGGTGATAAGTGCCTTGTGTCATAATGTATGACGACGACAGGATGCGCGATACTTGATGTTAAATAATGGGCAAAGCCTAATGCTACTTTAGATACTGTGAACTTATTTAATCGGCCCTCACCTAAACCGAATTTTCCTCTAATACCAGCCGTACCAAAAGACAGTGTAGTATTAAGTCCTTCTTGTTGCTCTTCGGAAGTTTGATTATTATAAAAATCTTTGACTAAACTTTCGTCTAATACATCTATCCAATTATTTTTCATATTTACAAATTCCTCTTTATTAAAATTAAAATATACATTATACTATATTTTTAGTTTACGTTTATTTTCGAAAACATAAAAAGTTCTTAGCTTATTTTAAAACAACATATAAAATACTTCTTAAATCACATTATAAAATTTCTAGCTTCAAAATGCATCAATATTTTTATAATTAACTATAAAATAGCATACATCTTAAAAGGTGAGGATTAAAACAATGATATATACGGTAACAAGCACATTACCCCTAGTGCACGGAGGAAGAACTAAATCATTATTAACAAGAATTCGATTTCTTGATAAAGAAATGGGCATTCACAATAAAATATTAACAACGAATTATAACGCTAATTATAATGAAGTTTATCAAAAGTTCGAAGAGAATCAACTCATAACGAAAAATACGCAAATCGAAAATATATATGATTGGTTATCTGATTTCAAATTACTTTCAATACCTAAAACAAGATTTAAGAAAAAAACGCTTTACTCTGAAAAAGATAGAGACATAGAAGGTTTAACTTCTAAAGTATTCAATGATGGCAATGTGATGAGATATTATGATCAAGAAACTTATGTTTTATATCGAAAATTTTATGAAGATACAAATATCATAGAATTTGAAGATGTGATGTCACCAATTTCTAAGAAAAAAATTGAACGTAGAGAATATAATCACTTCGGTCAATTGCATAGAAAGATTTACTTCTCAAGTCGCACATATCACAAAATTTTGGAAGAATATTTTGACACAGAGGGAAGTATTTACTGTAAAAAATTTTTCAATTCTCAAAAGGCAAATGAATTAGATTTCATTCAAATTTTTAAAAATCAACGTATCATGAAGGCTTTTAAAAACGAAAAAGATCTCTTTAAATATTATTTTGAACATCGCTTTAAGCAAAATGATATTGTTTTTAATGATGCTAGACTTCTAGATAAACCACTTTTAAATAACTGTATGAACACAAAAAATGTGCTTGTATTTCATAATAGCCACATCGATGGAGATTATATTAAATCTTCATACAAAATTGCATTGGAAAATTCTGATAAAGTAGCTCAATACCTCTTGCTCACACATATGCAAAAAGACGATATTCAACATGCATATGGTATCAGCGATGAAAAAATATCGATTGTACCTCACTTTATTAAAAGCTATGGACAACAAGATACTCATGACAAAGAGGATAGATTTGTATTTATTGGTAGACTAGGCAAACAAAAACAAGTGGACCATTTAATCAAATCTTATAATCAATTCTTAAAATATGGACATCAAACGAAATTAGCGATTTATGGTGCAGATGAACAAAATCAAAAACAAGTCATACTAGATTTAGTTAAAGAATATCAAATTGAAGATAAAGTTGATTTAAATGATTTTACCAAGCATCCACTTGAAGAATTCAAAAAATCTAAAGCCTCACTATTAACCAGTGAATACGAAGGTTTTGGTTTAACCGTTATGGAAAGTATTGAAGTAGGTTGCCCAGTCATTGCTTATGACGTAAGATACGGTCCTGGTGAAATCATAGAGCACGGTGAAAATGGTTATCTTGTTGAGCCAGATAACATTGAAGCATTCGCAGCCTATATGGATAAAATAATTAAAAATCCACTAACAAAAGTTGAAACAAAAAATACACTCAAGTATGAACAAGCAAAGAATAACTATCAGAAGTTGTTTGAGAGATTAAAGTAATTATATATAAATTGAAAATTTTAGGTATTTAGATGGTTGAGATGATCTGAATACCTTTTTTTATGCATAAATAAAATACGTTTAATAACAATGAATTATCTATATAAATCATATTGTTAACTCATCTAATATATTAAGTATGTAAACCACGACTTGTTTAAAAAATAAATTTTATATACATAAACAGAGCATTTTTCGCAGTTGTTTGGATGTATAAACACATATACATTTGTTAAAATTAAAATAAATTTATTAAGGTGTGAAGGTGATGAAATTGAAAAAGGAAATTAATGTAGTAGGTGCTGTTATATATTCTGATAACAAAATATTATGTGCGCAAAGAAGCGAAAATATGAGTTTACCCTTAAAATGGGAGTTTCCAGGTGGGAAAATAGAAAATGGGGAAACCGAAAAAGATGCATTAATAAGAGAAATTAAAGAAGAAATGAAATGTGATTTAATTGTTGGTGATAAGGTAACAACCACAACTTATGAGTATGACTTTGGAATAGTTAACTTAACAACTTACAAGTGTAAACTTAACAATAAAAAACCAACTTTAACTGAGCATAAGGAAATAAAATGGGTAGGAAAAAATGAATTAGATAAATTAGAATGGGCTCCAGCAGACGTACCTGCTGTAAGACGTATAATAGAGGAGAATTAGATTGAGTAATTTGATACAAGATATTAAGCAATCTTTATATAAAGGGTTTATAGATAAAGATAGTTCCCATAAAGGTAATTTTGTTCCAAGATTACTAGTAAATAACAAAGAGGAAAATGTTCTTTCTACTATTATAGATCAGCTGCACAATTGCCAATCTTTTTGTATTTCGGTTGCATTTATAACAGAAAGTGGTTTGGCAAGTCTAAAATCACATTTTTATGATTTAAGTAAGAAAGGCGTAAAAGGAAGGATAATAACATCAAATTACTTAGGTTTTAATAGTCCGAAAATGTTTGAGGAATTATTAAAAATAGAGAATGTAGAGGTTAAATTAACAAACATTGAGGGGTTCCATGCTAAGGGATACATATTTGAACATCATAATCATACTTCCTTTATTATAGGGAGTTCGAATTTAACTTCTAATGCATTGAAATTGAATTATGAACATAATTTATTTTTATCTACTCATAAAAATGGAGATCTTGTTAACAATATTAAATATAAGTTTGATGAACTTTGGGATTCTAGCTTTTCTTTAACTGATGAATGGATAAAGGAATATAAACAGTCTTTTGAATATCAATCATTGCAAAAAGTATTTGATAACACTGCCGTTCAAAATTCAGATATTAAAAAGTTTAATGAATCAAAACTTATAAAACCCAATTTAATGCAAGAACACGCATTAAAGTCATTAGAGTCTTTGAGAAATGTGGGAGAAGAAAAGGGGTTAATTATTTCTGCGACAGGAACCGGAAAAACTATTTTATGCGCACTTGATGTAAGGGCTTATTCTCCAGATAAATTTCTATTTATTGTTCATAATGAAGGTATATTAAATAGAGCTATAGAAGAATTTAAGAAAGTATTTCCATATGAGGATGAAAGTGATTTTGGATTATTAACAGGAAAACGAAAAGATCATGATGCTAAATTCCTTTTTGCAACAATTCAAACACTTTCTAAAAAGGAAAATTATAAATTGTTTAACTCTAATCATTTTGACTATATCGTTTTTGACGAGGCGCATCGAACTGCTGCATCTAGTTATCAGAAAATATTTAATTATTTTAAACCTAACTTTTTGCTAGGAATGACTGCAACACCTGAAAGAACAGATGAATTAAATATTTTTGAATTATTTAATTACAATATTGCTTATGAAATTCGTTTACAAGAGGCTTTAGAGAGTAATATTTTATGTCCTTTTCATTATTTTGGAGTTACAGATTATATTCAAAATGAAATGAGTCAAGAAGATGCATTTAATCTAAAATATTTAGCATCTAATGAGCGTGTTGAACATATCATAAAAAAGACTAATTATTATGGTTATTCAGGTGACGTTTTAAAGGGATTAATATTTGTTAGTAGTAGGAAGGAGGCGTATCAATTAGCAAACCAATTAAGTAAACGTGGTATATCATCGGTTGGTTTGACAGGAAAAGATTCTATAGCTTATAGAACTGAAACAATTAAACAACTAAAAGAAGGATCTATTAATTATATAATTACTGTTGATTTGTTTAACGAAGGAATTGATATTCCTGAAATAAATCAAGTTGTAATGTTAAGACCTACCAAATCCAGTATTATATTTATTCAACAGCTTGGTAGAGGATTAAGGAAAAGTAATAATAAAGAATTCGTTACTGTTATAGATTTTATTGGCAATTATAAAACTAACTATATGATCCCAATAGCCTTATCTGGGAATAAATCTCAAAATAAGGATAATTATAGAAAATTCTTAACAGATACTACGGTTTTAAACGGTGTTTCAACAATAAATTTTGAAGAAGTAGCTAAAAATAAAATCTATAATTCGCTAGATTCTGTTAAATTAAATCAACCAAAACTAATTAAAGAAGCTTTTAACAATTTAAAAGACCGAATAGGTAAATTACCTTTACTTATGGACTTTATAAATAACGATTCGATAGATCCGAGTGTGATTTTCTCACGTTTTAAAAATTATTATGAGTTTTTAATAAAAAATAAAATTATTGAGAATGAATTAAGTATTAATGAATTTAAAAATTTAACATTTTTATCAAGACAATTAGCACCTGGACTTAAAAAAGTAGATATTGATGTATTGAAAGAAGTTATACAAAATGACGTAACTTATGAAAATTTAACAAAAAAAATGTTAAACATTAATAACGATATTTCTGAATATGATATTAACACTTCATTGAGTATTTTAGATTTTACTTTTTTCAAAAAGACTATAGGTAAAACTTATGGATTGCCTTTAATACAATATAAGGATAATCTTATTTGTCTAGGAAATGAATTTAAAGAGGCTTTAAATAAATCACTGTTTAACACATTTGTTCATGATTTAATTGATCTTGCTAATTATAATAATGATAAATATCAAAATAAGAAAAACAGTTTAATTCTATATAACAAATATTCTAGGGAAGATTTTGTTAAGTTATTAAACTGGGATAAAGATGAATCAGGAACAATTAATGGTTATCGTATGAAACATCGTACACTTCCTTTATTTATCACTTATGATAAACATGAGAATATCAGCGATAATACTAAGTATGACGATGAATTTTTGAGCCAAGACGAATTGAAATGGTACACGCGGTCTAATCGTAAATTAACTTCACCAGAAGTACAAAATATTTTAAAGCATGAAGAAAATAATACAGATATGTATATATTTGTGAAAAAAAGAGATGATGAAGGGAAATATTTCTACTATTTAGGTAAAGCCAAATATATTAAAGGAACTGAGAAGCAAGATTATATGCCTAATGGAAATAGCGTGGTTACTATGCATTTATCAATGAATACGTCCATTCGAGATGATATTTATAGATATATTACTTAATTACTTATACTAAAATTATTATTTATGAATTTTGACTATTAGTAAAAATAAGTGATACTTTTGTGAAATGTATCACAAAATACTTTTAATTTACATAAAATGATGTAGTATATGAAGTGTAAGGAAAGAGTAAATTATTGAGGTGATGACTATGAGAAATGCTATAGAAGAATTGATCTTCTCCGATGTAAGTAGTTATGACATCTATGTAAACACAGGCGTTAACCAAGGGTTGGTTGGAGACATCAAGGATGGTTATTTGACGATTGATTCTATCCCATATATTGATGCTGAAAGATTATACTATTATAGTTTAGAGCGCAAAGCCCTCGTTACAAGTTGATTTTTGACGAACTCCCACAATGTTGAACTCGCTTGCTCTCAAAGAGTAATTGAGGGCAAAATTGACACTCTATATACCCCTAAAATCTTAATTAATGTGTTAGAAGACCGTAACTTACTACCCCTGTGAGTTATGGTCTTCATTTTTAATCTTTGATTCAACGATGACTTTCATTTCTTTTAATGTGTCACATGGTCTCACACGAAATATCCTATGATCACATCGAATCTTTCATTTCCCAACATATTTTAATCATTACAATGCAAGCTGTCTTGATAATTATTAAACGTTTCGACCTCTAGGATTTCTAGAATGTTCAGCCTGTTTAAAGTTCTTTTTTACGGAATTGTAAGCATAAACAATATTAAATAACTTATTTTTAGCATCGTTTTCACTTGAAAATGGTATACGTATATCGTCTCGCTTGTTCACTTCGCATCTAAATGCTTTTTCTTGTTCCTGACGTTCTGCTAGCGATAATGCGCACCATTCTTCCTCTGAAAATAATTCTTCAAAACGAAATTCAAAAGCAGTACGATGATTATTTTCACTTAGTTTTAATACCCGTTCATAAAACGACATTACTGTTCCTCCTAAAATTTGACTTTTATTCTTTAGTTACTATGTTTACTTTATAATGAAAATGACTAAATATAAAATGATTTTTTATAATTAAATATATGTTTAATTCCTTTTATTTAAAGTTGATCTATAAATCACATTAATGTCCTATTTTCTAACAAAACGTTATGATAAAGATATTCAAAATAATTCTATGATAAGGAGTAGTGATGTATGACAAAATTAAAAGAGAAAGTTGCAGTCGTTACAGGTGCGAGTAGCGGTATAGGAGAGGCGATTGCCAAAAAGTTAAGTCAACAAGGTGCATCAATAGTTCTGGTTGGTCGTAACGAACAACACTTAAACGAAATAGCCCAGCAACTAAATAACCCAGCTAAAGTTGTTTCAGCGGATGTCACTGTAAAATCGAACATAGATGATATGTTAAAAGCTGTAATAGACCATTTCGGTCATATCGATATTGTTGTGAATAGCGCAGGTCAAAGTTTATCATCTAAAATTACAGACTATAATGTTGAGCAGTGGGATACTATGATAGATGTAAATATTAAAGGTACACTCCATGTTTTACAAGCAACATTGCCTTATTTGTTAAAACAATCTAGTGGGCATATCATCAATCTTGCATCAGTATCAGGATTTGAACCAACAAAGACGAATGCCGTTTATGGTGCGACAAAAGCAGCAATACATGCAATCACACAGTCTCTTGAAAAAGAATTAGCACGTACAGGTGTTAAAGTGACTAGTATTTCACCAGGAATGGTTGATACCCCTATGACGGAAGGGACTGATTTTGGGGAACGCAAAAAACTTGAAGCACAGAACATTGCTGATGCTGTAGTATATGCTTTAACACAACCTAGTCACGTTAATGTTAATGAAGTAACGATAAGACCTGTTTAAATGATGACATTTCTCTATTTAAAATAGCATTTTTGTTTCATGTTACACTTAAATTGTTACGTTTGAATTCAACCACTTTATACAAAGGATGGGATATCAATTGGATAAACGTCAATTTGAAATTTTAGATATGCTAGTTAAATTTAATACTGAAAGTCCACCTGGACGTAATACAGATCCATTGCAAGATGAAATCGAAACGTTACTTAAACAACTGGATTTTTCAATACAAAGAGAACAGTTATATGACAATGATAGTGTGATAGTAGCAACCTTAAAAGGACACAATCCTCAAGCGCCAAAACTGATATTGAATGGGCATGTTGATGTAGCTTCTGTAGATAATGATCAATATTGGCAGTATCCACCTTTTAAACTTACCAACAAAGATGAATGGCTATACGGTCGTGGCGTTAGCGATATGAAAGGTGGTATGTCTTCATTATTCTACGTCTTGGAACAATTACATCAAGAGGGTGTACGTCCAGAAGGTGATATTATTGTTCAATCAGTAGTCGGTGAAGAAGTAGGTGAAGCGGGAACTAAACGTGCGTGTGAAATAGGACCTAAAGGTGACTTAGCTCTTGTCTTAGATACGAGTGAGAATCAAGCACTTGGGCAAGGTGGTGTGATTACTGGATGGATTACAGTTAAAAGTAAGAATACAATACATGATGGTGCGCGTAGTCAAACGATACATGCTGGTGGGGGCTTGTTTGGTGCAAGTGCCATTGAAAAAATGACAAAGGTGATTCAATCGCTTAATGAACTTGAAAGACATTGGGCTGTCATGAAGAAGAGCCCTGGAATGCCGCCAGGTGCGAATACAATTAACCCAGCTGTCATAGAAGGTGGACGTCATCCTGCATTTATTGCAGATGAATGTCGATTATGGATTACTGTTCATTACTTACCGAACGAAAGTTATGAATCTGTAGTTGATGAAATAGAGGAATATTTAAATAAGGTTGCAGAAGCAGATGTATGGCTCAGAGAGAATCCACTTGAATTTGAATGGGGTGGTACATCCATGATTGAGGATAAAGGAGAAATCTTCCCAAGTTTCACTGTGCCGACACATCATCCAGGTTTTAAGCAATTAGAAAAAGCACATGAATATATTCATAATAAAAAGCTTGAACATGGTATGAGTACAACTGTAACTGATGGAGGTTGGACAGCACATTTTGGCATTCCCACAATACTATATGGCCCAGGTAGTTTAGAAGAAGCACATAGCGTAGATGAGAAAATAAAAGCAAAGGAATTAGCACAATATAGTGATGTTTTATATACATTTTTAAAAGAGTGGTATGCACACCCACAATCCTATAAATCATCATAGATAAAAAAGAGGTACATGAACGACTTTTATACTCTCAAAATGTTGAGTTAAAGTGATGTGTTCTGTACCTCTTAATTATTATAAAGAATAACAAGTTGAATAGTTATAAAAAGATATTTATTATTTTCGTGTTCATTTCATATAAAATACAATTGTCAAGGTGAGTTTATCTTTTAAATGTGTTTTTTAATTTTCGCATCCAACTACCACCACGTCTAGAATGAACGGGTTGTCCTGAAGGTTGTACCGATTGTTTTTTTAGTTCTTCTCCATACTTAATTGCTTCTTGCATCAAGTAAGATTGAGAGTTTAAAGGTGATGAATTGTTTTCGACGTAATGATAAACGCCCTGTGCATCTTGGTAACGACCTTTTTGGTTGTCAGATAATTGTAAATTCATATAATTAACTAATCGTTGTCCTATTGATTTATCTTCGACAGGGAATAATATTTCGACACGTTTAATCATATTACGTGTCATAACGTCTGCTGAAGATAAATAAATATGCGCCTCACCATTATTATGGAAATAGTAAATACGTGAATGTTCAAGCAAACGACCCACTATACTAACAACCTCTATATTTTCGCTAATACCCGGAATGCCTGGTTTGAGACAACAGATACCACGAATGATGAGTTGTATTTTAACGCCTGCTTGAGATGCTTCGAAGAGCTTTTCAATAATCGTTTTATCGGTTAAAGAGTTCATTTTCATCATAATTTTACCATTACCATGTTGTAAATGACTACGTATCTCTTTATCGATACGATCAATGAAAACGTCTCGAATATCGTATGGTGCTACAATCAATTTATTGTATTCTGGTTTTGTTGAGTAACCACTCAAGTAATTAAAGAAGTTAATTGCATCCTCAGCGATATCTTTATTTGTCGTGATGATACCCATATCTGTGTATAATTTAGCAGTTTTATCGTTATAGTTACCTGTACCTAAATGAACAAATGACGTCAGTTCATTATTGATGCGTTTAACGACTAACGCAATTTTACTGTGCGTTTTTAAATGTGTCATACCATAAATAACGTGACAGCCAGCATCTTCAAGCATACGTGCCCAATGTACGTTATTTTCTTCATCAAAGCGTGCTTTTAATTCTACGAGCACCGTTACTTGCTTGCCGTTTTCAGCAGCTTCTTTTAAGCTGTTAATAATCGGCGAATCCTTACTCACTCGATATAAGGTTTGTTTGATAGCGATTGTATTTGGATCATCTGCTGCTTGTCGAATAAAGTCAACTATTGGTTCAAAAGATTCATACGGATGGTGGAAGAATATATCTCTTTCTAATGATAATTGATAGATATTCTTGTTACCTAATGATCTAGGTGGTTGAGGGGTATATTTCTCATACGTTAAATATTTGAGCTTATGAGATAGATGATCAACCAATCCAAATAAGAATGTTAAATCCAGTGGCCCATCTAAATAATAAATATCATTATCTTCAATTTCTAATTGATCGATTAACCATTCTACATTCTCTTTTTCAGAAGTGCGACAATCTAATTCTAAACGTACAGCGGAACCACTCTTACGTTCTTTTAAGAAACGTTCAATTTCTATAAGCAAATCCTCAGCACCATCTTCATGAATGGTTAAATCTGCATTACGTGTTATTCGGAAAGTAAAAGTATTTAGTACTTCGTATCCTGTAAATAGATAATTGATGAAATACGTAATCACATCTTCGACCATGACAACGTATTGTTTTGTACCCTCATTTAAAGTTAAAAAGCGTGGAATTAATGAAGGAATTTGAACGATAGCTGAATTAATGGCATCTTCCGTATCGATATCAACAAAAATATTTAAACTTTTATTATTTAACTTTGGAAATGGATGATACGCATCAATACCTAATGGAGTCAGTGTCGGCAAGACACTTAACTTGAACTCTTGTTCTAATTTTTCTATCAATGCATCTGATAAGTCTTCAGGTTTTACCATCTCAATATCGTAATTGGCTAATTCTTTAATTAATTCGTTATAACGTTGATATTGAGTGTTCACATAGTCTGTATTTTTAATTTTAATAGCATCAAGTTGTTCTTGAGGCGTCATTTGTGCTTTGTTTTCAGGTTTGTCATATCCCATTTTGACTTGGTCTTTTAACCCAGCCACTCGAACCATAAAGAATTCATCTAAATTTGAACTGAAGATCGAAATAAAGTTAAGTTTTTCAAGCAACGGATTATTTTTATCATATGATTCCTGTAATACTCTGTAGTTAAAATCTAGCCAACTTAACTCCCTATTGTTGTAATACTGTGGTAAATTAATATCTTTTTCTCCCAATCGAGTTTGCATACTATACATACACCTCATTAATTAATCTTTATTATGCACCAATCTAAAATATCATAATAATTTTAAGATTTTGTAAATATAATAGAAACCTTACCTTTTAAAATTTTCTCAATATGCTTTTTCTGACGATTTGCTTGGTATTCTTCTGCAATAGGTGATCCTTTGTAATAAACTATTAAATCGTATTTGTCATCTTTCTTTGCTTTTAGTTTAACTTCCTCTACAAAACTAGTATGTGAGATATTCAAGGTGTTTGCAAATTTAATAATCCCCCCTAAAGCTTGTATTGTATCTATTTCTTTATTACTAAACCACTGTGTTTCTTTGCAATAAAATTTAAGTAAAGATTTGTTTTTAAAACTAGCTAACAAAGCTAATTTCACACGATCTTTATGTGAAAAGCCGTTAATCATTGAATTTGCGATTAAGTAATACGTATGTGGTGAACTTGAGTCTGAATCAATGAAACTACCTAGGTAATAGATGTAGGCACCTTCAATAAATAATTCTTTTTCTATTTCTGAAATATTAAGTGATCGTTCACTTAATATTTGATTCAATAAGGATTGCGCTAATTTCACACGACGATTAGCACTCGTTTCTTCAATATGATATTCGTTAGCTAAATGACGTAATGCATCTTTACGTACGTGACTTTTATTAAACTCATCAGGATATCGTTTGCTAATGTGGTTCATAATAAACCCTTCACGAATCCCTTTTCTTGAGAAGGTGAATTGTGTGGCGTCAATTTTTTTGAAAAGCGTTTTAAAGACGGAGATAGCCGGCAGAATAATATCGACGCGGTCGCGACTTAAACCGTCTAGATTTGTTAGTTCATCGCGAGAACTTTTACAGATTAAATCATAAACATTATTAATATCTTTCGAAGTCATCGTATAGTTATGAACGCCACCGATAGGGTATGCATGTGCTGATTGATGAATGCGTGCAACATTACGTGCAGAACCACCTACTCCTACAAGCGCAATATGTTGATTGGATAGCCAGTCTAGCTGACTAAATTGCTCACGTAAAAACTGTTCCATATTTTTAATGGCTGTTTTGTCATTATGTTCTTTATCACCAAAAAACTGACGCTTAAGTGATACCACGCCGAATGGAAAGCTGTGAGACTCTTTAAGTTGCTTATCTTTGAAAAGGGTAACTTCGGTAGAACCGCCACCGATATCGACAGAAATTCCATTTTCAATATCGGTAGTATGTGTAATCGCATAGTAACCGTAAAATGCTTCATCTTCTTCAGGTACAATTTGAATTTCGATATGAATATCTTGTTTAATTTCTTTAATGATGGCTTCACGATTTTTAGATTGACGAATAGCAGCTGTTGCGATGGGATATAATGCATCAACGTTAAATTTATCCGCAACTTTTCTAAAACTGCTTAATGTCTCTTTTAAAACATGAATACCTTCATCATTCATTTCATTGGACTTAGTGAGATATTGACTTAATCGTGCAGGTGTTTTTATATTCAGTATTTCATTGAGCCCAGTATTTTTATTATAGCCAAATATAACAAGTCGAATCGTGTTGGAACCAATGTCTATCAAACCAATTCTTTCTTCCATGTGTGCCTCCTATTATTCAAACAATGCGTTTAAAATAATCCTTATTTAATTTTATTGTACATGATATAGATAAATTGAAAAGAACTTACAGTTAATTTTTCTGAAATATTTAAGATGATTGATTAGTAATTATAATTTTTAAAAATATAATTTTAGTAAAAGGAATAGTATATAAGTGTATAGCTTAACTCAGCTATTCATTCTTCGTTCGTCTTATTCTTATCACTGTTTAAGTTGATTCACATCGTGGAAAAATTAAACTAACATGATACTTAATTGTATTAAGTATGTACAAGTGATAGGAGAGTGACTTTGGATGGAACGTTTAGAAAACAAAATCGCAGTGATTACTGGTGCGAGTACTGGTATTGGGAAAGCATCAGCCGTGGCGTTAGCAAAAGAAGGTGCACATGTGTTAGCGCTTGATATATCAGATCAATTAGAAGAAACTGTACAGTCTATTAATGATAATGGTGGGAAAGCAACTGCATATCGCGTAGATATTTCAGATGATAAACAAGTCAAACAATTCTCAGAAAAAATAGCACAAGACTTTGGACATGTAGATGTTATTTTTAATAATGCGGGTGTAGATAATGGCGCCGGACGTATTCATGAGTATCCAGTTGAAGTGTTTGATAAAATTATGGCTGTTGATATGAGAGGAACGTTTTTAGTAACTAAATTTTTATTACCTTTAATGATGAAACAAGGTGGTTCTATTATTAATACAGCTTCATTCTCTGGACAAGCTGCCGATTTATACCGTTCAGGGTATAATGCTGCAAAGGGCGGTGTCATTAATTTCACAAAATCTATCGCTATAGAATATGGACGTGAAAATATTCGTGCTAATGCCATAGCACCTGGAACAATCGAAACACCACTTGTTGATAATTTAGCAGGTACATCAGATGAAGAGGCCGGACAAACATTCCGAGAAAATCAAAAATGGGTAACACCATTAGGTCGACTAGGAACACCGGATGAAGTCGGGAAACTTGTAGCATTTTTAGCTTCTGATGATAGCTCATTTATAACTGGTGAAACTATTCGTATCGATGGTGGCGTGATGGCTTATACATGGCCTGGAGAAATGCTAAGTGATGAAAGTTGGAAAAACTCTACTAAATAAAATTATTGAAAATAAAGCATGCCTAAGACATCATTTCTTGTCTCAGGCATGTTTTAATATATTGTCGGGTAATCACAGAAATAAATTTTATTTTTATTAAAGCATTTTAACAAATTTAATTTTTGTTATTGAGATGTGGCAGTAAATTCTAATATGAATGTTAACTTAATTCATTTGTGCTCTGGTAATGATTATTCTGAGCAGATTTCACACAATTTATACTGTGCATCAGCCCAACTTGATAAGTGAGTATAACCTTTTAATTCTTTAGTATTGATTTTAATGGTAATGTTTTCATCATTATTGAGTGTCTTACCACATTTTGAACAAGTCATAGCTCCAAATATAGTCTTTTTAGCTTTATTACCAGTAGAAAACATGATATGCCTCCTTCATTTACCACATAAGTGCTTGATAACTGTCATCATTTAATGAGCGAACAATCTCAGTAATTAAGCGCACTGAATTTGTATAATCATCAATGTTGAGCACAGATACATTAGAGTGCATGTATCTTAATGGCACGCCGATTGTAATTGTTGGGATACCTTCATTGGCTACATGAATGCTACCTGCATCTGTACCACCACCAGGTGTTGTTGCCCACTGTACAGGAATATTATGATGCTCAGCAACGTCTTTAATATGTTTGCGCAAACCATCGTGAGCGATACTAGTGGCATCCATTAATATTGCTAACGGGCCATCACCCAACTTACCTTCATTTTTTTCACTCGTCATACCTGGAACATCGTATGCAACCCCGACGTCCACAGCGATTGCTAAATCAGGTTTAATCAAATTTGCTGCAACTTTAGCACCACGTAAACCTACTTCCTCTTGTACAGTTGCACCGGCATATAGATTGATATCTATGTTTTCATCTTTAAGTTGTTGAAGTACGTCAACAGCAAGTGCGCATCCATATCGATTATCGAACGCTTTAGCTGTTAAGTATTTATCATTGGCTAGCGATTCGAATTCGCTATAAGGTGTAATCATATTACCTAATTCAATTCCTGCTTCTTTCGCTTCTTCTTTACTACCTACACCAATATCGATATACATATTTTTAATATCAACAGGCTTTTTACGCTCTTCTGGTGAAAGGGCATGTGGCGGTTTAGAACCAATAATTCCACGTATCTCTTTACCACTTTCAGTTGTAATCGTCACTTTTTGAGATAACATGACTTGATTCCACCAGCCACCAATGGGCGTGAAATAAATGTATCCTTGTTCATCAATTTGTGTAACGATAAAGCCAATTTCATCTAAATGACCGGAAATCATTAAAGATTTAGTTCCATGAGTAGCATTCTTTTTACCAAAAATACCTCCTAATCGGTCTTCAACAATCTCATCGCTGACAGGTGTTAAATAATCTTTCATCAACGATTTAACTTGCATTTCATGTCCAGAAATGCCATTAACATCTGTTAAAGATTTAAGTAATGCTTTAGATTCTGGCATAGTCATTCCTCCATTAATAAGTCTTTAAAAGTAGTATAACATTCTAAGTAGTGAAATTCTGAATCCCATGTTTATAGATGTTTAAATTTTCGAAATAAAAAGATATTTATCTTCATATAAGTAACATATTCAAATTAAAGATGATATAATTAACATGATTAAAGATGAGAGAAGGCGACTACTATGAAAAAAGTCATATCGCTTTTAGTAGTAATAGTGATAAGTGCTGTATCTCTTTCAGCATGTGGGAAAGAACGCACAAAAACTTATGAAGGCGAAGTCAACGGAAAGCAAGTGATTACATCTTTGACATACAAAGATGATGAAGTTCTCAAACAATCTACTATAGCAACAGTTAAATATGATGATTTAGGCATTACTAAAGATGAAGCGAAACAAATGTTTAAAAATGATGAGCAAGCCTTTAAAGGGATAGAAGGTGTCACATATAAAGTTGATTTTAAAGATCGAAAGGCCATCGAACATATCGATATTGATTATAAAGAGGCGGATATCGATCAGCTTAAGAAAAATTTAGGTTTCATATCATCCGACGCCAAAAAAGGTGACCATGTGAGTATGGATAGGGTTGTTAAACAACTCAAACGTAATGGTTTAAAAGATAAAAGTAAAATGAATGAAGATAATTAAATTGAAAAGGAGCGAGACAGCATTCTGTCTCGCTCCTTTTCGATGTTGTGATTTAAGAAATTAATTTAAGTTTATAATCCTGAATGGACGTTGTAGTGCCATCTAATTGTCTATAGATAATATGATCGGAAGTAATCTCCGTTGGACTATGAACACCTACAGCTGCAGCGATGTTAAATAATCCTTCATGCAAACTTGTAACATAATTTGTAACACGGTATTGTTTTTCATCAACAATAAGTCCTTTTTCTTTTTTAGGATCGGTTGTTGCTACTCCGACTGGGCATGTATTTAAATGACATTGTTGGCTCATGATGCATCCTACACTTATCATCATCCCTCTAGCAATATTGACGAGATCTGCACCTAATCCTAATGCAATTGCGATTTTATCTGGAGTCACTAATTTGCCAGACGCAAAAATTTTAACTTTATCTCTTATACCATACTTTTCTAACATACTTGAAACGATAGGAAGTGCTGTAAATAATGGTAAACCTACACCATCTTCAAGCTCTTGGAAGGTAGCGCCTGTACCACCTTCGCCACCGTCAACAGTGATAAAGCTTGGATAGATGTCTATCTCTACCATTGTTTTAACTAACGTCTCTATTTCTTCAACTTTACTAACAACAATTTTACAGCCTACCGGTTTTTGACCTATTGATTGTAATCGATTAACGAAATTCAGTAAATCTGTTGGATTTTTAATAAAATCAAAACGATTAGGTGAATTAATAGTTTCATATGGTTTCACATTTCTAATGCGTGCAATCTCTTCTGTGACTTTGTTGCCTTCCATATGTCCACCACGTGTTTTAGCGCCTTGTGCTAACTTGATTTCAAAGGCACGTACATTGTCGTGTTCAGCAAGATTGATAAACATATCTTTATTAAAATTACCATCATGATCTCTGACACCAAAGAGTCCTGGACCTATTTGATAAATGATATCGCCATTGCCTTTTAAATGATATTCAGATAGTCCGCCTTCACCTGTATTCATCCAAGTACCAGCTTTAGCTAATCCTTTTGACAGCGCAGTAATTGCATTTTTACCTAGAGCGCCATAACTCATCCCAGATTGACCAACTAATCGTTTAATTTTAAAGGGATGCTTAAGGTTAGAGCCTAATATTACTGCATGTTCATCAGTTAAGAAAAACGGATCAATCTGAGCGCTTTTTCTGTGTTCCTCTCTACTAAATAGGCGCTCATTCTCAATATGATATAAGAATGTAGAAATGAATTCAGTATGATCGATATGTAATTCAGTTGCTTGAAGTGGAAACATCGTATTCTGAATATAAAACCCTTCTTCATAATCCTTACCTGTACCGAAACTAGTCATTCGTGATTTATATTTTCCAGCTAAAACAATATTTTTATAATCACTTCGTGAAAAAGGTTTTCCTTCATTATCGTTTGCGAAGAAATATTGTCTTAATTCGGGACCGATTTTTTCAGAAATATAACGTATTCGACCCAAAACAGGAAAATTTCTTAGTACACTGTGTTGATTTTGACCTTTGTCTTTAAATAACCAAATAACCCCAAGAATCATAATCGTTAATAACACAATCATGATGATAATATTGACTATGAATTGCATGACAGTTAAAACTGACATAAACAATACCCCCTAAAAACGTTTTCAATATTATGATACAACAATGTATGCGTTTTACAATGAAAGTCTAATAGAAAAACATTAAAATTATTGTACGGCTATATTAAGATAAAAATATATGTTTTATGCGAGAAGAGGGACAATATGGATATTAAACAATCTTCAGAGAAACAAGGTCGACCGTATCATTTATCAGACAGTAGGACAGTTTTAAAAAGAAATTTTATATTAATACCAGCTTATATTTTATTACAAAGTATCGTACCAATCATTGTTGTTTTCGGCTCATTAGGGATCACTGCAATGATAACACAACAGGCACCACCACAATGGTTGTATCATTTTTCATTGAGTTTAAGTTTTGTGATTGCTCAAGGTCTAATATTAGTTATCTTTTATAAAATGCATCAATCTGTAATAAATGATGTGATGAAGCAACAATGGATAGTTGCAAAGAATAAAATAATTAAAATTGTAATAGTTGCGATTGTCGTATATTTATTATTACTTATAGTTCGGGTGATTGGAACAGCATTACCTAATCATTTAAGTTATCATCTCACGCAATACGAACAACGTACATTAGGACTATTTAAATCACCTTATGTGTTGTTAGTTACTTTTATATCCATGGTATTCTTACGTCCAATGGTAGAACAAATCATTTATAGATATCTCATCATCCATGAATTAGGAAAAGTATGGAATAGACAATTTGTAATTGGTTTGTCTATTGTTATTGAAACGATCGTACATGTTTACGACATGGCATCGATTTTTGAAATTCTTCCATATATCGTTATTGCTTCAGCAGCTACAATACTATATATTAAATCGCGGGATAATTTAATTGTCGCTTATATATTTCAAGTGATTTTGCAATGTATCCTTTTTATAGAAATTTTAAGTAAGTATACCAACTTTTAAGAAGAAAAGTTCGAAATAGGAGTTTATTATGTCAAAGGAAGTACAACATTGTTATTGTCAAACTCAAACTACCGTTGAGGGAAAATTTAAATTAAAGAAAATAGTCAAAAGGGATTTTTTGCTTGTTCCTCTATATATTTTGGCAATTTTTATTTTACCTGATTTGTTCGCTAATATTACAACGTGGATATTAGCTATAGTTAATGGTTATTTATCTGAAGATTATTTAAATAGCTTTTATAATGATGCAAGTACTGTATATGCGTTTGTCGGAGAGGCAATTGTTATTCTTATTTTTTATTTATTACATAAAAGAACGATGATAACGACTGCAATGACTAAAATTAAAGAATTAAAAAAATATATACCTTTACTTATTATTTGTGCGTTAAGTACAGAGATTTTTACAAGTCTTTGGGAATATTCAATTGATTTTTTACCTGAACAGTATCAATATTATGAGACAGTTAATGAAGAGGGAATTGAAGAGTTATTTACACATACGTGGATAACACCCATACTATTTATAGATATTGTTATTTTTACACCAATCATTGAAGAACTTTTATTTCGTCATTTAATCATTCATGAACTAGGTAAAAAATTAACTTATGGTTTGATGTATATTGTGTCAGTAGTGGGATTTACATATTTTCATTGTACCGATGCAGTTTCACCATTTGAAGCATGACCTTACTTTATTGCAGCAGTCGTATTTGTTATAGGTTACCATTTTAGCCACCGTAATTTAGCAGTACCAATTGCTTTGCATATGATTACAAATTTAATAGCATTTTGAACAGTGCTTCTACTTATAGGATTGCGTTTAAGTAAACTATTACTTCATATTAGAACCCAACACTCTCAAATAAACTAGTTCAGATAAAAATTATTAACATAGAAAAATTAGTTATGTCATTGATGAATTAAAGGAGTATCTAATGAAGGATAACACGTTCACAACAAGAAAAATAATTAAAAAAGACTTTTTGCTTGTTCCATTATATTACATATTTTATATATTAATCCCTTTACTTATGGGGCATACCCTCATTAAAATTTTATCATTTGTGGGTATCAATTTAACTAAAAAAGAGACGGATATACTTTTTTTAGATATAACCTCTTTAACAACATTAGTCGGGGAAATAATTATTCTTTTATCATTCTATTTAATGCATAGAAAATCTATTATACCTATAGCAATTGCAAGGATTAAGGAATTAAAAAAACATGTAGCTCTTATAGTGATTTGTTTAAGTTTTATTTTTTTAATGAGTGATATCTACGATAATGTAATATATTCATTACCAGTAAAATTTCAGTATGATGAAACTGTAAATCAAATGGAAATTAATAAGATGTTTACTCATAAATGGATGTTACCGTTTTTGTTTTTAGATATTACAATACTCACACCTTTCATTGAAGAGTTACTAATGAGACATATATTAATCCATGAATTAGGGAAAAAATTGACATATGGATTAATGAACATTGTATCTGTAATTATTTTTGCTTATCTTCACTGCACGCAAGCAAAGTCGCCTTTTGAAATAGGGCCCTACTTAATTATAGCTATAGGATTAGTAAGCGCATATCATTTTAGTGGTAGAAATTTAGCAGTTGCTATACTAATGCATATGATTTTAAGTGTGGTTGCATTTATAAGTGTATATACATCTATAATATAAGTGAGTGATTGAGTACTATAATTTAACAGGTACAAACTTAAATTTAATAATAATAAAATAGTCAAAATAGGGAATAGAGTTTAGTAATGTCGATATAAGGATGTGTTTAAATTGCTACTTAAGGTTGAACATCTTACATACAAGGTTGATAATCGTACAATCTTAGATGATATTAATTTGAATATTAATAAAGGAGACACGATTGCTATTGTAGGTCCTTCTGGAAGCGGTAAGAGTACTTTACTCAAACAATTGAATCATTTAATTAGTCCTACGAGTGGAGATTTATATTTGAATGATCAATCTTACTTTGATTATAAGCCGGAAGAGATAAGAACACGTGTGAGTTATTTAATGCAACAAAGTGAGTTAATTGGTTATACAATTGAAGATAATATGAAATTTCCTGCTGAGGCTAGAAGTGAAGCTTTTGACCGTGATAAAGCGAAACACCTCATCTCTCAAGTGGGACTAGGTAATTATCAGTTAGATGCTCAATTTGAGCACATGTCTGGGGGAGAGCAACAACGTATTACCATCGCACGACAACTCATGTATGAACCTGAAGTTTTATTATTGGACGAAGCTACTAGCGCTTTAGATACACATAATAAAAAGAAAATTGAAGAAATTATATTTAAACTAGCGGATAAAGGGATTGCCATTTTGTGGATTACGCATAGTGATGACCAAAGTATGCGTCATTTTAAGCGTAGAATCACAATTACTGACGGTAAGATATCGAGTGATGAGGAGTTGAATGGTAATGAGTAATACAGCACTTTGTCTGACAGCACTTTTATTACTAATCCCTATCTTTATTTCTTATAAAGAAGGATTACATATTATCAAAGATTTAGTTATTGCTACAATTAGAGCAACCATACAATTATTGATTTTAGGTTTTTTATTACATTATATTTTCGAAATTAATGAAAAATGGTTATTAGTGCTTTGTGTGTTAGTTATTATTATTAATGCATCTTGGAATACAATAAGTCGTGCTTCACCTGTCATGCATCATGTCTTTTGGATATCATTTGTGGCTATATTTGTAGGAACAGCACTACCATTGGCGGCAACTGTTGCTACAGGTGCAATTAAATTTACAGCGAATGAAGTGATTCCAATTGGAGGTATGTTAGCTAATAATGGTTTAATCGCGATTAATCTCGCTTATCAGAATTTAGAAAGAGCATTTGTTCAAGATGTTTCTGATATTGAATCCAAACTTACGTTAGCAGCGACACCTAAGCTCGCATCAAAATCATCTATTAGAGAAAGTATACGCTTAGCGATTGTTCCTACAATTGATTCTGTAAAAACATATGGTTTAGTTTCAATTCCAGGTATGATGACAGGATTGATTATCGGAGGCGTTGACCCACTTCAAGCAATTAAATTTCAATTGCTTGTCGTGTTTATTCATACAACAGCGACGATTATGTCTGCACTCATTGCAACGTATATGAGTTACGGCCAGTTCTTTAATGCTCGTCATCAACTCATTGCTAGAACGCAACGCACAAGATAAAGTAGTTAAATATCGTTGTTAATCTACACAGTACAGCTTTAAATATTATATAATAAAACAGTTATAAACAATGATAAGTTTGTAGCTGTTTTATTTTAGTCAAAATCAATAGTTACGTCATTACTTTGAAAGGGGCATCTAGATATTATGACTGTCGCACGCACAACAACATTTATATTAAGTGTTTTTATCGTAGGTATGGTTGAGATGATGGTTGCAGGTATTATGAATTTAATGAGTCAAGATCTTCATGTTTCTGAAGCGGTGGTCGGGCAACTGGTGACGTTGTACGCGCTTACCTTTGCGATATGTGGTCCGTTATTAGTGAAATTGACTCATCGGTTTGCTTCGCGATCAGTATTATTATGGACGTTAATTATCTTTATCTTCGGGAATGGTATGATTGCCATTGCGCCTCATTTTGCAATAATAGTTGTAGGACGTATTTTATCTTCTGCCGCAGCTTCACTCATTATTGTGAAAGTTTTAGCACTCACGGCGATGCTCACATCAGCAAAAAACAGAGGTAAAATGATTGGCATTGTTTATACAGGTTTTAGTGGGGCGAATGTCTTTGGTGTTCCCATCGGTACAGTGATTGGCGACTGGGTAGGATGGCGATTTACATTTTTATTTATTATTGTTGTAAGTGTATTTGTTGGTATTTTGATGTTAATATATCTACCAAAAGAAGATGAATTGTCACATCTTAATCAAACACTTCGTTCAGCTAGTATTGAATCACACACTGGCTCAAGCGTCATAAGACCTCGTGAGGTTATTAAATATCTGATGATTACATTTTTAGTATTGGTTGCTAATTCTGTAACATTCGTGTTTATTAATCCATTAATTTTATCCAATGGACATGAAATGTCTTTTGTGTCTTTAGCACTGCTTGTTAATGGTGTAGCAGGTGTGATTGGTACTTCATTAGGCGGTGTTTTATCTGATAAGTTTACTAGTAAGCGTTGGTTAATAATTTCGATTTCAATATTTATAATAATGATGATAATTCTTAATTTATTATTACCAGGAACAGGATTATTATTAGTCGGCTTATTTATGTGGAATTTAATGCAATGGAGTACAAATCCAGCTATTCAAAGCGGTATTATTGAACACGTCGAAGGTGATACAAGCCAAGTGATGAGTTGGAATATGTCGAGTCTCAATGCCGGTATTGGCGTTGGCGGAATCGTAGGTGGACTCGTTATGACACATTTATCAGTGGAATATGTTACTTATACTAGTGCATTGATAGGTTTAATTAGTCTTATCATTGTATTCACTTTAAAAAATAGACACTATGCTAAAAATTTATGACTGGAAAAGGTTTGCACGATAGCATATAGAAGTATCTTTATGGTATTAGATTCGTGTATGTTATCAGTGCTTTTTCCAGTCTTTATTTATAGATATGTAACGTTTGATGATGAGGTTCATAACATTTCCATGGCATCCTACCTTTTCGGGCAAAATAAGCTAAGTCAGATATCATGTTACGACTTAAATTCATATCATGTTGGGTTACAGAATAATGATTTTTAGTCAAAATAGAGAGGTGACCAAACCAAAATACTAAATCCAATATATGATATGCACTTTTAAAGTAGGAGGTATGGGGTTGATGCCAATCAAAACGTGCTAGCCAAGTGTCGCAACTATTCATTTGATTTAAAAATAGATAAGTCGGACGAACAAAACAATACTCTGTTATTAAATTTCTTTGTTGTTTCATTGTAATGACATCCATTTTTTCAACGTGTGCACCATATTGAGTCATCAAGTGAATAAAACGTTCAGAAGGTAAGGTGCGTGTTGCGTCTTCAATATAAATATCACCTTCATCGTGTGTATAACTCATGAATGTCGGCTTGGAAAATTTTTTAATGGATCGTGACATATGATGATCTTTAATAGGTTGATAAATCAAATCAAGTCCACGAGATCTTCCGCGCTCTATTTTTTGAGACTCCATTAGATATAAAATGTCATCACTGGTAAGTGTCTTAAGTGTTTTATTAGGAAAATAATGTCTCATGAGTTGTGAAAAATGTTGTACTTTAGTATGTGCATTGAGTGGTGTATCAGTTGTTAACGTTCCACTTAATAACATTACTTTATGATAATAATCATCAAGTTCGGGCATTTGCATTAATGTCATGATACTCATACTACCCGCAGATTGACCTATTAGTGTCACGTTATTTGGATTACCGCCAAAATGTTCGATATATTGATGTACCCATTTTAAAACGTTAATTTGATCAGAAATCCCATTATTATAGTTCAAATGTTGATTAAAATAAGACCAATCTAGGTAGCCGAGTGCACCTAAGCGATAATTAAAAGTAACTACTATTATATTTTCTTGTTCTACTATGTGTTCAGGACAATATAGTTCAGCTGTACCATGTCCTTGAAGAAAACTACCACCATAAAAGTAAATCACTACAGGTAAATGATTTTGATTGGATGATGGTTTCCAAATATTTAAAAACAGGCAATAATCATTTTGTTTAAAAGAATTAAACGATGAATCTGTCGTCGAAAAAAAGTCTTCAAGTAAATTGTAGGGTTGTGGTGGGATGGATTGAATATGAGTTGCATCAATCATTGGTTTGCTTAGTTCCATAAGCTTTGAATGTTGGAATCGAGATATCTTATTGAATGGTTTGGCATACGGGATACCTAAGAATACATCAATATTCTTTTTGTGTAAGCCATTGATGGTACAGTTACCTATCTTGACTTGAACCATGTTTGAACACACCTTTACATATAAAGTCGTAGCTTAACTATAACATGAAAAATAATATTTAGATGAAATGTGACCAAGTAACAAAGTGAAAAGAACTGTTGATGATTGACTTGAATAATGTGTTAGAAAATTAAATTTACAAACGAAGTAAAAATGATTTTAAGTGTATAACTGAATATTTAACGAATGATATCAGATAGAATTATATGAACTTTTGAATTTAATTCATAATTACTGGTATATTAAAAAGCTTGAGACAATGATAATAGTCCCAAGCTTTTATTATAAATATTTTATATTCTATAAGCTGTCGTCTTATTGATTTTGTTCTTGTCTATCGCGTTCTTTCCAATCTTTATGACGCGCTTTTTTTCGTGTTTTACGCAATTTGTCGCCCATTTTTTTATTCAACTTGTTTGCACGTTTGAAATAGATACTTTCAAAGTAACTTGTCGTACCAAGTTGATAGAAGATTAAAGCAACGATTACAATGACTAAGAAATCCCATGGATAGTGAATCCAATTTAAGCCTTTGAACTCTTTACTTCCAATAAATGATAAGAATGCGAGAACAATAAGGTAGATAATAATCCATAAGCTTCCGCCAATTTGTTTTTTAGTATTCTTCCAATTCATTTTATATTCATAGAAGAAATAAATAGGTAAACCTAAAATAATAATTAAAATAACTTCTGCTGTCGTTGGCCACATTGCCCAATAGATAGCTAATGATGCTAAAACAAAGGATAAAGGTGCCATAAATTTTAAAATATTAGCTTTGAATGGACGAGTCATTTTTGGAGCCATTTTACGTAATGAAATAACCGTTGTTGGACCAGTTAAATATGCAACTAATGTTGCAGTAGAAATAACTGCAGCTAGTGTACCCCAGTCGCGGAACAATGTCACCATAACCATACTGATAATTGCATTAAATGCAATGGCAACACGTGGGATATTATACTTTTTATTGATTTTACCTAAGAATTTAGGAATATGTCCATTTTCTTCCATAGCGCGTAACACACGTCCAGTAACGGCAACAAAAGAAACTCCAGTACCAAACGGTGACACAACTGCTTCCATATAAAGTAATATTGCTAACCAGTTAAGACCTAATAAAATTGCCATATCTGCAAATGGTGAATTGAAATTGATACCGCTCCATCCATGTTCATGCAACATCGAACTTGGCATTGATGTAATGAACGTACTTTGTAAAACAATATATAATATAGCACTTAATGTAAGTGAAATAACAATCCCACGTGCGATGTTTTTCTCTGGATTCTTAATCTCTGATCCCATGTTAATAATTGTCTGGAATGCATTAAATGAGAAGATAATTCCAGATGTTGTTGTTGCAGCAAAAATAGGTGCACTTCCGTAAGGCATAAATGTACCGATAGAGTGTCCATAATTACCTGTATCAAAACCGGAAACCATTAACATAATTATGGTTAAAATAGGGACACCTAATTTGAATACTGAAATTAAACTTGTAAATGATGTTAATAATTTTACTGACCAATAGTTTAATAATGAAAAGATTGCAATAATGATGTAAACAGCGATCAAACCGTAAGTACTGATTGAGCCATCCTTCATTAAAGATCCCATTGGTTTAGCCCAATCCCATGGCCAAGAACTCATATATTGAACAGCAGACACAGCTTCAATAGGGATAATTGTTACTAATGATACCCAGTTCGCCCATGCTGCAATAAAACCAAGTAATGAGCCATGAGTATACTGTGCATAGTTACTCATACCGCCTGATTGAGGGAACATAGTTCCTATCTCAATATAGTTATAGGCAATCGTTCCAATTACTAAGAAACCGATAACCCAGGAAATAATGGCGGCTGGACCGGCCATTGAAGATGCCTCCCACGCTCCAAATAACCAACCTGATCCTATTAATGAACCAAGACCAAGGAGGACGAGTTGAGAAAGGCTTATCTTATTACTTTTTGATTTGCTTTTATTTTTCATAATTACTCCTTTGTATATGTTGAATAATCAACAAAAATATTACGCTATAATTATACGCTAGTTAAAACATTAGTCAAACTAAATTTTTGTAATAATACAATTAATATTGTTTAATTAAATATCAATAAATAACATATATATAATATGAAAAGGTAATGTTAATTAAAAGAGGTGTAGTAATGAATGAATAAACAAAAAAATGAGCAAGTTGAGCAATTTTTAGCTAAAGAAAGCCAATGGCAAGATTGTTATAAATTTTTGAGAAATTTAATTTTTAATGAAACTGAACTTGAAGAAAATTATAAATGGCTGCATCCTTGTTATACGATAAACAATAAAAATGTTGTGCTAATACATGGATTTAAAGGTTATGTAGCGTTGCTTTTTCAAAAAGGAGCAATACTTGAAGATAAGTATCATACATTAATTCAACAAACTGAAAGAGTACAGGCAGCACGACAATTACGTTTTAACAGTTTAGAAGAAATAGAAAAGCGTAAAGATGAAATAAAATACTACTTGAATGAAGCAATTAAAACTGAAAAAGCTGGTAAAAATGTTCCAATGAAAAAGAATGAAGATTATGAAGTACCTGAGGAGCTACAACAAAAATTTGAAGAGTTCCCCCGTTTAAAAGAAGCATTTTACCAATTAACGCCAGGACGTCAGCATCAATATTTATATTATTTCTCACAGGCTAAACGTAGTCAGACGCGATATAATCGTATTGATAAATATATTAACGCTATATTACAAGGTAAGGGCATGAACGATAAATAGATATACAAAAAGGTTGGGACATAAAGTCCCAGGATAAGTAAAAAAAGACAATTTCTATTGAAATAATATAGAAATTGTCTTTTTTATAATTTTTTTGATTATTTTCAGTTCGTTGAGCTGTTACTTTTCTTATATTAAGCCACGATGATGTCTGAATTCATCGAATTCAGTATCGGGAATTGTTTCTACAATATCATTTACATGTCGTGAAATATTATTTGTGGGGATAAGAACTGAAGTTTCCATTAGTAGAGTATGTTGAGTCATGTTATAGTCTTTATACATAAAGCACCTCGTTAATTTTGTTTATTGGTATTTATTAAATTATACGAAAGGGCCTTATTTTTCAAAGTATTTTAATATAAAATTACATATAAACACAAAGTATTTTGGCGAGACTCTTGAGGGAACAGGACAAGCTGAAGACTACAGGCTGAAGCTGTCCCCTAAGAAAGCGAGCCAACAATACGAAGTATTGTAAATAAAGAAGCCAGTAAATGAAATTATGAAAACTCATTTACTGGCTATTTTGCTAGGAATTATGTCCCAACCTTTCGTATAAAATGAACGATATTCTGTTTAGAATTATTTTTGGTCGCCATTTAAACGGACTAAAATTTTAGCTTGAGATTTATCGTTTACAAGTTGATTGAAGCCACTTTCAACAATATTCTCTAATTCAATTTGATCTGTTACGACATCTTTAACATTTAAGCTACCATTAGCGATTAAATCTATTGTTTGTTGGAATGTAGTTGGTGTATAAGCAATTGTAGTTGTTAACTTGACACCTTTATTCATTTGTAATAATGGATTGAATTCTACGGGATGACCGAAGATTGATACGATGACAGCAGTACCACGTGGACGTGTTACTTCAATAGATTGTTGTAAAGTAATACCTACACCAGCAACTTCAAATGACACATCTACACCGTTGTCAGTATGTTCATAAACTGTTTGTACTGGATCGACGTTACCTGAGTTATACACGTGAGTCGCACCCACACTTTTAGCTTTCGCTAAACGTTCTTCTGATAAGTCAAAGACAAATATTTTACTTGCACCAGCAGCTTTTGCTGCAACAATAGTTAACAAACCTATTGGCCCAGCGCCAAATACCGCTACAGTATCACCGAATAATAATTCGCCTTCTTTAACTGCTTGGACAGCAACTGCTGTTGGTTCTACAAGCGCACCTTCTCGCGCTGAAACATTATCTGGTAGATGATAAACATTTGTTTCAGGAGCATTGGTAAACTCGGCAAACGCACCATCAGAACCTAGTCCTATAAATGAATAACCATCATATAAGTCAACATTTTCTGGCTTTTCTCTTTTAGACACTGTTGGATTAACTACCACACGATCCCCTTTTTTAAAACGTGATACGTCTTTACCAACATTTTCTACGACACCAGAAAATTCATGACCTAGAGTCACAGGTGCAGTTTGACCAAGTAGTGGGTCCGGTTGATCAGTTGAAATAAAGATAGGTCCTTCCAAATATTCATGTAAATCAGTACCACAGATACCAGCCCAAGAGACTTTAACTTGAACTTCATTGTCTTTTATTGCTTTGGGTTTGCGATCTTCAACGCGTACATCCTTTTGTCCATACCATACTGCTGCTTTCATAATAAAAACCCCTTAAATATAAATTTGACTGCAAAATATGAATATCAGTCTTTAATGTGATGTAATAATTCTTATTACATCTTGAGCATAATACTAAAATGCTCTGTTTTCAAGAGAACACCGACATATAATGTGATATTTTTCACAATATTATAAAAATTAAACTTTTAATTCGTAGATAGTGAATCATTTACATAAACAACCGTAGATTTCTTAATTTATAATTTTTTTAACATAGAAAAATTTATAAAAATTATGTGAAAAGTGTTTATTTTCAACTCATTGGGTATATATTAGTATCTGTCTCTGTTTTCATGTATAGCAAATTGATGGTTAATGTTTAAGACTATTAATTTAACGTAAAAATATATAAGCAAAGGCCTTTGTCTTTTGTTTAACTTTAGTCATTATTTGTTTAACAATTGCATCAGAGGTCTTTTTTTAGGTCATGGAACAAGACATTCTTTATATAGGAAGGGGAAGACAATTATGTTAAGTATTAAAAACTTAACCAAGATTTATTCAGGGAATAAAAAAGCGGTAGATAATATTTCTTTGGATATTCAATCTGGTGAATTTATCGCTTTTATTGGGACGAGTGGTAGTGGTAAAACAACTGCACTACGCATGATTAATCGTATGATTGAGGCGACAGATGGCCAGATTATGATGAATGGAAAAGATGTCCGTAATATGAATCCTGTTGAATTGCGGAGAAGTATCGGTTATGTCATTCAACAAATTGGTTTGATGCCACATATGACTATTCGAGAAAATATTGTTTTAGTACCTAAACTTTTAAAATGGTCTAAAGAGAAGAAAGATGAAAAAGCTAAAGAACTTATTAAACTGGTAGATTTACCTGAAGAATATTTAGATCGTTATCCAGCTGAATTATCTGGAGGGCAACAACAACGAATTGGTGTTGTACGCGCTTTAGCAGCTGAACAAGATATTATATTAATGGATGAACCTTTCGGTGCATTAGACCCTATTACACGCGATACATTACAAGATTTAGTAAAGGAATTACAACAAAAATTAGGAAAAACATTTATTTTTGTCACTCATGATATGGATGAGGCCATCAAATTAGCTGACAAAATATGTATTATGTCTAAGGGAAAAGTCGTTCAATACGATACACCTGACAATATTTTACGATATCCTGCAAATGACTTTGTTAGAGATTTTATTGGACAAAATCGCTTGATTCAGGATCGTCCTAATATGAAATCTGTAGAAAGTGCTATGATCAAACCCGTCACTGTTAAAGCAGATGATTCATTGAATGATGCTGTAGATATTATGAGAACACGTCGTGTAGACACTATTTTTGTAGTCAATAATCAAAATAAATTATTAGGATTTTTAGATATTGAAGATATCAATCAAGGATTACGTGCGCGTAAAGAATTAATTGATACCATGCAAAGGGATGTTTACAAAGTACATATCAATTCAAAATTACAAGACTCTGTGCGTACAATTCTAAAACGTAATGTTAGAAATGTACCTGTCGTCGATAATGATGAACATCTCATTGGTTTAATTACACGTGCAAACTTAGTCGATATTGTGTATGACTCAATTTGGGGCGAAGAAGATTCTGATAGTCATGAGAGCCCAATTGAAAGCTTAGATGAGAATAATCATGATTTACCGCAAAATCAAACTGATGCACGAACAAATGTAAATGAAGATGTGAATGATTATCATGATGCTCAACATAGAGGTGAGGATTAATAATGAAAGCATTCTTACAAGAATACGGTAGCCAACTTTTATCGAAAGCGGTAGAACATTTTTATATTTCTATGTTTGCATTATTGTTAGCGATTGTAGTAGCTGTCCCTTTAGGTATTTTATTATCAAAAACGCAACGCACTGCTAATGTGGTATTAACAGTTGCTGGCGTGCTTCAAACCATTCCTACTTTGGCTGTGCTAGCCATCATGATTCCAATATTTGGAGTAGGAAAAACACCAGCTATTGTTGCATTATTTATCTATGTATTATTACCAATTTTAAATAATACAGTATTAGGTGTTAAAAATATCGATAAAAATGTTATTCAAGCTGGTCAAAGTATGGGAATGACTAAATTTCAATTAATGAAAGATGTTGAGATGCCTTTAGCTTTACCACTTATTATTAGTGGTATTCGTCTATCAAGTGTATACGTCATTAGTTGGGCAACACTCGCAAGTTATGTAGGTGCGGGTGGACTTGGGGATCTTGTATTTAATGGATTAAATCTCTATCAACCACCTATGATTATTAGTGCAGCGATTGTTGTTACTTTATTAGCATTAGTTATTGACTTTATACTTTCATTAGTTGAAAAATGGGTTGTACCTAAAGGATTAAAAGTATCTAGATAAATGGGAGGAATTGACATTGAAGAAGTATTTTAACTATACACTGATTCTGGTTGCATTATCTCTCATCGTGTTATCTGGATGCAGTTTACCAGGCTTAGGTGATGGAAATGCAAAAGATGATGTGAAAATTACAACGACCGAAACAAGTGAAACTAAGATTATAGGTCATATGGAAAAATTATTAATTGAACATGAAACTGATGGAAAAATCAAACCGACATTGATTGGGAACCTAGGTTCTAGCATTATTCAACATAATGCGTTACAACGAGGAGATGCAAATATGTCAGCGGTACGATACACAGGTACTGAATTGACGAGTGTATTAGCAGCTAAACCTACTAAAGATCCTGAAAAAGCCATGTCTGAAACACAACGCTTATTTAAAAAGAAATATGATGAAAAGTTTTATCATTCACTTGGGTTTGCGAATACATACGCATTCATGGTGACAAAAGAAACAGCTAAAAAGTATCACTTAGAAAAAGTATCAGATTTAGAGAAATATAAAGATGAACTACGTCTTGGAATGGATACCCAATGGATGAACCGTGCAGGTGATGGATATCCAGCTTTTGTTAAAGATTATGGATTTAAATTTGATAGTGCGCGTCCAATGCAAATTGGTTTAGTATATGATGCATTAAAAAATAATAAATTAGATGTAGCAGTTGGGTATTCAACAGATGGACGTATTGCAGCTTATGATTTGAAAATATTGGAAGATGATCGCAAATTCTTCCCGCCTTATGACGGTAGTCCACTTGCAAATGAACAATTAATAAAGGATAATCCAGAAATCGATAAGGCACTAAAAAAATTAGAAGGTAAAATCTCAACAGAAGAAATGCAGAAGTTAAATTATGAAGCGGATGGAAAAGGTAAGGAACCTGCAGTGATAGCTGAAGAATATTTAAAGAAACATCATTACTTTGAAGAAAAGAAAGGTGGTCATAAGTAATGAAAGGTAATTTGTTACATTCAATCATCGAATATTACTCACTGAACTGGGCCTTTCTTCTAGAACTGTTCTTCAAACATCTATTAATGTCGGTATATGGTGTGTTGTTTGCTTGTATAATTGGAATTCCTATTGGTATTTTCATAGCTAAGTATAGACGTTTATCGTGGCCGGTGATTACAATTGCAAATATTATACAAACTGTTCCAGCAATCGCTATGTTGGCCATACTTATGTTGGCTATGGGATTAGGACCAACAACTGTTGTTGTAACTGTATTCCTGTATTCGTTATTACCTATTATTAAAAATACTTATACTGGTATTGTAGAAGTTGATGAAAATATTAAAGATGCTGGTAAAGGTATGGGAATGACGGGGAATCAAATATTAAGAATGATAGAGTTACCATTATCTTTATCTGTTATTATTGGTGGTGTTAGAATTGCACTTGTTGTTGCTATCGGAATAGTAGCGATTGGGTCATTTATCGGTGCTCCAACACTAGGTGATATTATTATTCGTGGTACAAATTCAACAGATGGAACAACATTCATCTTAGCAGGTGCCATACCAATTGCTTTAATAGCAATTATTATAGATATAGGATTACGTTATCTAGAAAAACGTTTAGATCCTACTCGTAAAAACAAAAAAGATTCAATGCAAAAACATCAAGTACAAAAATTACGTTAATAGATATCAATAAACTTAATTAATATAAAAAGCATAGACAGTGACTGAAACAGAGATTATTTTAGTCAACAGTTGCTTATACATTAACAATGCCAGGAACATGATTTTGTGTTCCTGGCATTGTTTGTTTAATATATTAAGTTTTCAGGGGTATTTTAGATATATTTATAGTTTTGGGTAATTATAATAAGATTGGAGCAAGGATAGGAACTACTGCTACTACAATAACGCCAACGATGACAACGGCAATACTTCCCATTGATTCTTCAGTCTCACCCAATTCTTTAGCTGCCGCGACACCTAAAGTGTGTCCACTTGTCCCTAGTGCAAGTCCTCTGGCAATAGGGTTAGATATTTTAAATAATTTAACTATTTTAGCACCTAAAGCAGAAATGACAACTGCATTTAAAATAACTGCGAGTGAGGTTAATTCTTTGACACCACCGATACCGTCAGATACGGGTAATGCAATTGCTGTCGTTGCAGCTTGGGGTAGCATAGATGCTATAATTTGATTGCCAAATTGGAATGTTATTGCAACAAGATAAATTAATAACAAGGCAATAATTGTACCAACAGCTATACCACCAAATATTTGTAACCAATATCTTTTTAATACTTCGCGCTTGCGATATAAAGGAATCGCAAAGCATATTGTAGCTGGTTCTAGAAAGAAATTAATAATGTCGCCACCGATTTTATAATTCTCATAACTAATTCCTGTCAATTTCAAAAAAGCAATACCTGCAACCATACTTACGAATAAAGGTGCTAGTAAAAAGAAACCATTCGTTTTTTTATAAAAATAAGTCGCTATGACAAATGGTATTAATGATACTAATATCCCAAAATAAGGTGTATTGATTCCTAAATGTTCAATCATTGATTACCCTCCTATGTGACTTGTTTCTTCATTTTTCTCTTTAGAAGGGAAAAGTGATTTCGTCACTAATAATTGTGACGCAAAGCCAGTACAAATTAATAATAAAAGTGTTGAAATAATAATAAGTAAAATAATTAAAATAGGGCTTTGCTTAAGGATTGGTAAAGAGTTAATGACTGAAATACCAGCTGGTACGAATAGGAATCCAATATTATTGGTTAATGCAGTTCCCACAGTCTCAACTTGACCTAATTTCACAATGCCTGTACACAATGCGATAAATAATAGTACGAGTCCAATGACTGAAGCTGGCATTGGTATAGGCATAAATGATTCAATAATTTTTGATATAAGTAAAATCACTGCAATCGTTAATGCTTGTTGAAAAATACTGTATTTCATTGACTTCTTGTTATCAACCGCTTTGTTTTTAACGAGATGCGTTTGTTCCAAAATAACCATTCCCCTCTGTTTTCTTCATGGTTATATTATAGAATGAAAGCGTTTACTATATGTGGTTTCATTGCTCACTTACAAATATTTTAGGGTGAGGTGCACCATTTTAAAGGTGAAACTCATAAAGCGTGATTTAAATTTTATTGAAGACCGAGTTGTTGTTTAAAAGTCTTCATATAAGAACGACTAACTTGATATTTAAATTCATGGGTTAACGTCAGCTGATAAGTATAATTAAACCAATGTTCTATTGTTTGGATATGTTCCTTATTAACGATAGTAGCGCGATGTATTTTAATAAATAGTGAGGAAGGTAGTTTTTTCTCGTAATGATTAAGTGTTTCGGTCGTTTCATAACTTTTTTTTGTTGTATCTATCGTAGTAATCCCATTATTAACAGATAATGCGATAATGTCTGTGAAATTTAAGATGTGAATACGTTCATCCACTTCAATTGGGAGTACATGCGTTTGAGCGTACTCATCATCACTATAATCAATATATTTAGGTGTGATAGTTTTATCTTTGTTTTTTGTTTTATCTTTAGCCATGCCAACTTTATTTACAGCTTGATTAATACGCTCTTTTTCAAAAGGTTTTAATATATAATCGGTTGCATTTAATTCAAAAGCTTTGACTGCGAATTTCTCGTGAGCGGTTGCAAAGATAATATGTGGTGATTGCTTCATTTTATTAATTTTTTGAGCTAAATCAATACCACTTTCATCCATTAAATTTATATCTAAGAATATTAAGTCAAATGTGTTGTAGAGTAACTTCTCCAATGTTTCTTCTATGTTTTCTGCTTCTTCAATTTCATCTATAGCATCATTAAGATTTAAAAGATATTGTAATTCATTTCTTGCAAGTGGCTCATCATCAACGATTAACGCTTTCATTAAAGTGTTCCTCCTTAGAAGATTTATACGGAATTAAACAACTTACAGTCGTGCCTGATTGAGAAGATTGAATGTTTAGTGCCGATGTTGTTCCAAATAGTCCAGTAAGTCTTTTATTAAGATTGACTAAGGCATTACCAGTACCAGTGGTAGACGTCACTGTCGTATATCCAATGATATCTAATTGATCAGCTGGTATGCCTTGTCCATTATCTTGAACAGATATACTTAAGTAGTCTTGTTTCATGCTAACATCCACATCAATATGATTATTCACTTTACGATTTTTAAATGCATGTTTAATAGAATTTTCCACTAATATTTGAATTATAAAAGGTGGGATAAGCGCATCTTGACACTGATCATCAATTCGATAATGTATGTTAAATCTATTTGGATAACGTGCTTGCTCTAAGGATAAATATGCTGCTACTTGTTGTAATTCCTTTTGTAAAGTAATTGTATTATTACGTGCACCATTAAGATTAGAGCGGAAGAATTGACTGAGTTGAATCAGTAAACGTCGTGCTTTTTCACTATCAATTCTTACTAGTGCTGATATAGTGTTAATAGCATTAAAAAAGAAATGTGGATTGACTTGTGCTTGTAATGATTTAATTTCAGCGTCTTTCAACAATTGTCCCTGCATTTCAGCTTGGCCTAGTTCTAGCTGTGAAGAAAATATATTAGCGAGACCTTTTGCGAGTTGTTGGTCTGAAGTTGAAATAATATTGTTATCAGTGAAGTAAAATTTTAAAGTCCCTGCGACTTCATTATGTATATAAAGAGGGACGACAATGGCTCCTTCAAGAGGGCAATTAGGATGGTGACATCCAATTCCTTCTCTCGTATGAGCGACTTTTAACTTTCCTGATTGAATCACTTCTTTAGATAAATCTGTAATAATCTCTTTTCGTGCTACGTGATGGTCACTGCCTGCACCAATATGTGTTAAAATATCTTTTTTATTTGTAATAGCTACCGCCGATACTTGCATTAATTTTAAAATAATTTCAGCAGCTTGTTGGGCTGATTTTTCATTAAGTCCAGATCGAAAGTAAGGTAGTGTTTCATTAGCGAGTTGTAATACATCATGCGTTTGGACTGCACGCATTTGTTCTTCTTGCTTGATAGTCGACAAAATAATGGTTAAAAATATGGCTGTACCTAAACTATTAATGATAATCATCGGTAGTGCTATAAAACTGACTAATGTAATTGCATGATGTAAGTTATTTGTAAATAATAATATACAGCTCATTTGAATAATTTCAGTTGTTGCACCGATAATAGCACCTTTTTTAATGGACGGATATGTATTTTGCTTTATTGTTTGATGACCAAAGTAACCAGATATGATAGCAATAACTATGGATGAAATGAGATAGGTATATGCGTCAGCCCCGCCAATATATAAACGACATAATCCTGAAATAATCCCTACAATTATAGCTACCCACGGTCCACCTATTAGACCAGAAACACCAATAGTTAATACACGGGTATTGGCCATTGAGGCGTCTTTGCTTAAGTGGTAATAAATATCACCAGATACGATATGGCCATTTTCTATTTCAATTCCTGTAAAATTAGAAATCATAGAGAATATACCAAAAATAATGATTAGTTGGAATTTTGAACGCCATTTGTCACGTTCGCTCATCATTTTTTTAAAATGATTAATATTCATGAGTATATATGCGAGTAAAATAATTAATCCCACGCGTTCAAGTAATAAAATAAATAAATTAAGCATAACGTCAATCCTCATTTAATTTTTAATATCATAAAAAGAAATATATTTTTTATTAAAAATAAAAGCACTTACATTGGCTTGTTTCATATATTTATAGTTTATATGAAAGCACGATTAAATCAATTATAGTATGGAAAATTGAAACTAGATAGTGTAGAATATGTTTCTATATTTACAAATTTTCTAAAAATTACAAGAAATTAAAAAAGAAACATATCTAGGATGAATGAATATTAACATGATAAATGATTTAGTCATATATTTATTTTAGTTAAAAAGTTGTTCTAAATATGATAAAGTTTCTTAATGTAAAAATGATATTAGAGGAAAGCAAATAAAAGATTTGTAAAATAAAAAATGGATATTGTAATTAAATAAGTCTTATTAGAGATTTTTAATTAATTGTGAAGGAGTAAGTGATAGATGAATACATCACAAAAGTTTAGGGGAGATAATCGCTTATTATTAGGGATTATTTTAGGGGTTATTACATTTTGGTTATTTGCACAATCACTTGTAAATCTAGTTGTGCCATTACAATCATCATACAATAGTGATATTGGCACCATTAATATAGCAGTTAGCTTATCGGCACTATTTTCTGGTTTGTTTATTGTAGGTGCAGGAGATATTGCAGATAAAATTGGTAGAGTAAAAGTGACATACATAGGCTTAGCGCTTAATATTGTTGGGTCAGTTTTAATCATTATTACGCCATTACCAAGTTTATTGATTATTGGACGGGCTATTCAAGGATTGTCAGCGGCGTGTATAATGCCAGCGACACTCGCAATCATTAATGAATATTATATCGGGACAGCACGACAACGTGCATTAAGCTACTGGTCTATCGGTTCATGGGGAGGTAGTGGTGTTTGTACTTTGTTTGGTGGTTTAATGGCAACTAACCTTGGATGGCGCTCAATCTTTATTGTTTCAATTATTCTGACAATATTATCCATGTTTCTCATTAAACATACACCCGAAACAAAAGCAGAGCCTATAGGAGATCAACCAACAGAGACAAAGAAATTTGATGTTGTTGGTTTAATCATCTTAGTGGTTAGCATGTTAAGTATTAATGTGATAATAACTCAAACCTCTCATTTTGGTTTGTTCTCACCATTTATTTTGGGACTTATTGCAATTTTTGTTATATCGTTAATTATATTCGTGATTTACGAAAATAAAATCAAACAACCACTTGTCGATTTTGATATCTTTAAAAACAAAGGTTATACAGGTGCAACGATTTCAAACTTTATGTTGAATGGTGTAGCTGGTGGTACATTGATTGTTGTAAATACTTTTTATCAGCAAAAATTAGATTTTAACTCTCAGGAAACAGGATATATTTCACTTACATACCTAATTGCAGTATTAATTATGATACGTGTGGGTGAAATGATATTACAATCGCTAGGACCTAAAAGACCTTTGTTACTCGGAAGTGCCTTGACCGTCATAGGATTAATATTATTATCTTTGACGTTTTTACCTAATGCTTGGTATATAGCGTCAAGTGTCATTGGTTATTTATTATTTGGTACCGGTTTAGGTATTTATGCAACACCATCCACGGATACAGCTGTTGCACAAGCACCAGATGATAAAGTAGGCGTCGCATCCGGTGTATATAAGATGGCATCATCCTTAGGAAATGCATTTGGTGTGGCCATCTCAAGCACAGTTTACAGCGTACTTGCGGCTCAACTGAATCTGACTTTAGGTGGTTTTACTGGAATAATGTTCAATGCGCTTATAGCATTATTAGCATTCCTATCTATTTTGTTCTTAATACCGAAAAAACAGTCTAATGTATAAGAATATAGTCATCAACTTTAATTTCATCTTTAATATTGAAATAGAAAAATATGAATTTGTGTCTGGGACATCACTGGTGTCTCAGACATTTTGATATATTGAAATCGAGAACCCAGTAAAAATAAAGGTATGAAAAAGTCTATAAATTCTAATTCTTGTTAAAGAGTAAAGAGATAATCCAGTCAATATGAAACTAGTTCTACTCATATTTTAAAAACGCAACTGGAATTGAATAATAAATGAACAAAGAAACGATTTACTGTGCTAATAAAATGTTGAGTGAGCAATGTACGTTTGAGAAGATAATACTTATTCATAATTAACAGAAAATTCTTACAAAATAACTGTATTATATTGACTGGTATGTAGTAAAGTAGTATTTTAAAAACAATATAGAATTGTAAGGAGATGGAATATATGAAAATAGCAATTGCAGGTTCTGGCGCATTAGGTAGTGGATTTGGTGCAAAGTTGTTTCAACATGATTATGACGTCACTTTAATTGATAATTGGGAACCTCAAGTTACTACAATACAACAGGACGGTCTACATATCGATATTAATGGTGAAGCACATCATTTCAAGTTACCTATGTATAGACTAACGGAAATTCCTAAAGACACGTCCTATGATATTGTTTTTCTATTTCCTAAATCTATGCAATTAGAAGAAGTGCTTAGTCATATTCAACCCCATCTTCATGATAATACGATTGTTGTGTGCACTATGAATGGTTTGAAACATGAGCGTCTTATACAACAATATGTTTCTATAGATAGAATTGTACGTGGAGTAACAACGTGGACAGCCGGTATTGATCAACCTGGTCACACGCACTTAATGGGGCAAGGTCCTGTTGAAATTGGGTATCTCGTGCCCGAAGGAAAAGAAAGCGTAGATATCATTGTTAATCTGCTACAAAATGCAGAATTAAAGGGTGTAAAAAGTGAACATTTACATCAATCAATTTGGAAAAAAATATGTGTTAATGGAACAGCTAATTCTTTATGTACTATACTTGAATGTAATTTGGCAGCACTGAATAATAGTGATGACGCTAAAAATTTGATCTATAAAATTACACAAGAAATTGTTCATGTTGCAACAGTTGATGATGTTCATCTTAATGTTGATGAGATTTTTGATTACTTAATTGCTTTAAATGATAAAGTAGGCCCACACTATCCTTCTATGTACCAAGACTTAATTAAAGATAATCGAACAACTGAAATAGATTATATTAATGGAGCAGTTAGTAAATTAGGGAAAGAGAATCATATTGCTACACCTGTAAATGATTTTGTAACAAATCTTGTACATGCTAAAGAAAATCAACGTGGTGCACAATGATAAAACAATATGGATCGTTTGAGTTACAAGCTCTTTTTAAATTATTAACATGGCATATTTAATAGTGGAGAACGAAAAGCACGCTATAAACAATTTTTACAAGATTGTTTATAGCGTGCTTTTTTATGACTCTTCAGTTAATAACTCACTATTGTCTTTATGATGCTCTAATTTTTGTTTGAGTTTTTTAGCTTCATGTAGTGCCACTTTCTTATAGTGAGAGTGGGCAAAATGCATTTGCACAATTAGAAAAGCAGCGCTTATACTCCAATATAAGCCCAAAGCTGCAGCAGAATGTAGAGATGCATATGTTATGAATATAGGTGAAAACACCATCATAAAATAATAAGTTTTTCTTTGATCTTTTGGATAATGGATTGAGTTTACAAGTGGTTGAACAAAATACATGATTGCTGCGATGATTGTCATAATCAAATCAGGTTGCGTTAAATCAAACCATAAGAAGTGTGGGTATTCAGTAATTCCGTGACTCGAAGGGTACTTCAAACTCATATAAAGACCCATTAATATAGGCATTTGTATAAGAACAGGCAGACAGCCTAACATATTTTTTAAAGGATTAATCCCATACGATTGATACTTTTTCAAAAGCAATTGATTGGCTGCATTGCGTTCTTCTTGTGATGTTGCGTGTTTTATTTTATCTCTTATAGCATCCAATTCTGGTTGGACGACTTTTGTTTTTTCGCGCATCATATGCATATTCTTAACTTGTATTAACATGAAAGGTAATAGGATGAAACGAACTATGAGTACAATAGAAATAATAGCAAAGCCATAATTATCCTGAAAAACTTTGCCAAGAAAATGAAGAAATTCATCCATAGATTTTACAAAAACGTTATAAAATATACCAGTTTGGTTCTCTTCTTTAGAATAATCGCATCCAGCTAGTAAAATGATAAAACCTAATAAAGTGATGAAAAGTCGTTTATGCATAGTGATACTTCCTTTTATTTATAATTCTATTAATTTTATGATAAATGATGTTCAAGTTCATCAAAATAGTATAATATTGCATGATTTAAAAATAACAAAGTCATTCTTAGGTGTGTATCGCATGTCTTAAATGTGGCTTTTTAATGCTTAGGTGTTGTTTTATGTTTTTTATTTTCATCAGAATGGTAAGTTATACTTAATAAAGATAACCAAACTAGTAACATGGTTATGGCTAGATATACACTTACAATTAAATATTTCGAATACAAAGGTAACCATGATAAAACAAACCCCCAAGTTGCATCTCCTAATATTATCAAAGGAAGTAGGTAAAAAAGAATATTCATTGCTACAAATCCCAACAAAATGATGCTGAACATGATTGAAGTTCGTAAACATTTACGGATGAAGATGTGACCATCACGTAATTTTAAGATTTTACTAAAAACTAAGATACTAAATATGACCATGAATATATCGGCCAATGTGGAAATGATAAGTTGCATATTTTTCGTATGGTTCACTTTTTCTTCTATGGTTGTGTAATGACGATTATTCATAATTTGAGTATTTAAATGTTCCGCTAGACGAGTCACTTGACTTGAATTTGTATTCGCTAATACGACAATGCCATAAGATTTACGAATATTTAATAAAATTTGTGACGAGAAATTATCTAAAACGCCGGTATGTAATACGAGATGGTCATCAGTATTTATAAACCATCCTGAACCGTAGCTATCTGCGTTAGGCTCACTATTTAATGAGTTAGATAATACCTGATGCGATTGACGAATTAACTGGGCTTGTGATTTTGAAGTAGGGTGGATCTGTAGTTGGACCCACTTTGCTAAATCACTTGTACTTGACATCATATATGCTGCAGGCGTATCACCGATGTTAAACTCTGGTTGTGCAACTTTATTTTCATTATCTTCCCATATGTAACCTAATGCTTCGTTATTAGCTTTCGTATTATTTACTTTAAAAGTGGTATGTTTCATTTTTAAAGGGGCTAAAACATGCTTTTGGATGTATGATGTATAGGATTGATGGGTAACATTTTGAATAATAAGACCTAAAATATCATAATTCATATTCGAATATTCAAAAGTTTCTCCAGGTGCATGGTTCAGACGTTTTCCTTTTGCAAAATTAACGATATTTTCAATACTATCGTACTGTTTAGAATAACGATTTTCTTCAGTGATATCTCCAGGTATACCACTAGTTTGAGCTAATAGCTGTTCAATAGTAATATCAATTTTTTTGTCTTCATACTTCATTTTAAATCCAGGTATAAATGTACTTACTTTGTCATTTAAATTTATTTTTCCTTCTTGAACTAATTGTAGAATTGCATAACCTGTAAAAGCTTTAGTATTGGATGCAATTTCAAATTGAGTATGTGGGTTTACCTTTGCTTTTTTTTCAATATTGGCATAACCATATCCTTTATTTAAAAAGATTTTATTGTCTTTGATGATTAATATTGCTAGTCCGGGGATATCTCCTTTCTTCATTGCTGTCTCAACCATTTTATCAATATGTTTTTGAGAAGCATGTGTCAATATCGTCTCATTCTTACTATGTGTAATTTCTCGTGTTGTAATTGAAATTATCGATAAAATGGTCATCAAAAAAATGACAACAATGACAAACAGTTTTATCTTCATTAAGCATCCTCTACTTTAAATTTAAAAATTTATTGCCTGCGATATGGCAACAATAAGTGAATTTATTATAACAGTTTTGGTGTATAAAGTTACAGATAACGAATAGATATTGGGTTAGCTATATCTTAATCAAGTAGTTTTCTTAGTGAAAAACAATAAATTTTAAAGTGTAATAAAACACTAATAGAGTAAATGTAATGATTAAAGATATGTGAAGTAGCTATACAATTTTGTTTTATGGGAGTATAGTTTTATCCATCAAAATGAGTTAAAGAGGTAGGAGTCATGTTCATTCAATTTAAAAGACTTTTGATTGGTAGACCTAAAAGAAACAGAGACTTAAAAAATGAGAAAATTTCAAAATTTAAAGGATTAGCTATCCTATCATCCGATGCGTTGTCATCAGTTGCTTATGGTCCTGAACAGATATTAATTACATTATCGGTGATAGGAGCTGTGGCATCTTGGTATACGTTGCCTATTGCTGGAGCAGTTCTAATATTATTAACAGCTTTAATTTTATCTTATAGACAAATTATTTATGCTTATCCAAAAGGTGGGGGAGCGTATATTGTTTCTAAAACAAATCTTGGTGAGAAATGGGGATTGTTAGCTGGAGGGTCTTTACTAGTCGACTATATATTAACGGTGGCAGTGAGTATTTCTTCAGGAGCAGATGCTTTTGTTGCCGCATTTCCCCACTTATATCATTTTAAAGTGTTTATTGCATGTTTATTAGTACTCTTTATTTTAATGATGAATTTAAGAGGTTTGACTGAATCAGCAACTGTATTATCATATCCAGTCTACTTATTTATTATAGGTTTAATTGTTTTGATAGTCGTTGGAACATTTCGCGTAGCTACTGGACAAATTGCACCACATATCCATTCCACTGTAGGGGGTACTGTGCCAGGTGTTACGTTATTTTTACTTTTAAAAGCATTCTCATCTGGAGCATCATCACTTACAGGTGTAGAGGCAATATCCAATGCAGTAACAAATTTTAAAAATCCAGCACCTAAGAATGCAGTCAAAACTTTAGTCACTATGGGTACAATTTTAGCAGTGTTACTAGTAGGTATTGTTGTACTCTCATATATATATGGAATTATGCCTCAAACTGAAACGACCGTGCTTTCACAACTTGCGTCCCAAATATTTGGTGAAAATATAGCGTTTTATTTTATACAAGCTACTACAGTTATGATTTTGGTATTGGCTGCTAATACTGGTTTTACAGCATTTCCTATGCTTGCTGCATCAATGTCTAAGGACAAATATATGCCACGTATGTTTACTGTTCGTGGTGATCGTCTCGGTTATTCAAACTCGATTATTATATTAGGTGTATTAGCCATCATTTTAATTATTCTATTTGAAGGAATGACAGAGAACCTCATTCCATTATATGCAGTAGGTGTTTTTATTCCATTTACGCTTGCTCAGTTTGGTATGGTTTTAAAGTGGCTTCGAGAACGCCCTGAACGATGGGGAATAAAGCTTACTATCAATTTAATTGGTGGTACGATTACGTTTATCGTATTCATGATTTTACTTATTACCAAACTGAATCAAGTATGGCCAATTCTTTTATTTTTACCTTTTGTTGTATTTATTTTTATTAGAATTCATGTACATTATGAGAATATAGCATGTGAATTACGATCTGAAATTGATATACACGACATTCCTGTTGTAGATCGCAATTTAGCGATTGTACCAATACAAAGTATTACAACTGTAGTTGATAAATCTATTTATTATGCTAAATTATTAGCTAATGATGATGTTATTGCAGTACATGTGACATTTGGTGATGAGGATGAGCAAGCTTTTATGACTAAGTGGAAAAAACATTTTCCTGATGTAAGACTTGTGATTTTACATTCAGAGTATAGAAGTATTATTCGTCCGATTTCACGATTTATAGATAAAATTCGTAAAAAAGCGAATGATAAAAATTATTTAATTACAGTAGTCGTTCCAGAATTTATCCCTAAAAAGGCTTGGCAACACTTGTTGCACAATCAAACGAGTTTACGTTTAAAATTGCATTTAATTTATCAAAAAAACGTTACTTTGTGTACTATTCCATTCAAATTAATGAAATAAAAAAAGGACCAAATACACTTGATTAAAGTGAAATTTTGGTCCTTATTATAATGAGTACATTCGCTTTGAGATCATATATATTTTGCAAATCTTGATGATTAATATTTTAAAGTCATAGGTTATAATTAAGTTTAATCACATTTTACTTTAATGTTGCTGTCTTTCGGCTAAAGATTCAGCATTGCTCTTGTATTTCTTATAATAAAAGAATAAGAAGATAAACCATAACGGTGAAATAAAAATTGCTACTCTAGTATCTTTGCTAAAGAATAGTAGAATAAAGATGAATAAGAAAAAAGATAACACAATATAGGCAATAATCTTTCCGCCCCATAATTTAAATGCACTTGATCGATGTCGTTCGGGATTCTTCTTTACGTATGCGATGTAAGAGACGATAATCATTCCCCATACTACAAGGAATAGAACAGTAGATAATGTCGTTACATAAATAAATAATTTAATAGCATCTGGGAAAACAAAATTTAATAAAGCGGCGATTAACAATGTTATTGAAGATACAAACATTGAGAGATAAGGCACACCATTAGAATTAGTTTTTGTTAATGCTTTAGGACCTAAACCTTGTTTCGCTAAACCAAATAAAATTCGACTATTAGAATATATTCCGCTGTTCGTTGCAGATGCTGCTGCAGTTAAAACAACAAAATTAACTATGCCTGCAGCAAAGGGCACACCAATTAGTGTGAATAATTTAACAAACGGACTACTATCAGGATCAACTTTAAACCATGGAATGACAGACATGATTACAAGTAAACCACCTATATAAAATAATAAAATTCGTATTGGAACGTTATTTATTGCTTTAGGAATTGTTTTTTCTGGATTTTTGGTTTCACCAGCTGTGACGCCTATAAGTTCTATACCTATAAATGAATATACAGCAATTTGGAAGGACATTAAAAATCCAGCTACACCATGTGGAAACATACCGCCATGATGTATTAAATTACCAAAAGAAGCATGTCCATATTCTGTTTTAAATGATAAAAAAATCAGAACTAAACCTACAATAACCATCGTAATAATTGTAACGACTTTAATTATAGAAAACCAAAATTCAAGTTCTCCAAATAATCTGGCACCAAGCAAATTAAACGATATAAGTATGAGTACAATAAATAGCACTGTCAACCAGTGTGGGACTTGTGGGTACCAATAAGCAAAATATTGTCCCATCGCAGTGAGATCCGACATGCTAGAGACAATCCAACAAACCCAATAGGTCCACCCAATTACAAATCCACCAAACGGACCAAGGTATTCATTTGCAATATCTACGAATGAATTAAATTTAGAGTTACTTAATAATAATTCACCAAGAGCTCTCATAAAAGCAAATAACACTATACCTATCAACATGTAAGTAAAGAGTAATGAAGGTCCGGTTAGAGAAATTGTCTGTCCTGAACCTAAAAATAAACCAGTTCCTATAGCGCCACCAATAGCAATTAATTGAATATGCCTATTATTCAATTCTCTTTGTAGCTGTTTTGCCATCAACTTCCTCCTTAAGGATACGTATATGAAAGCGTTTACTTAAAGCTTATCTTATCCAACATATTTAAAAAAAGCAAGAATTTTCAGAAATATAAGTGGATATATGTATTAATATGGTATCTTAAATTAATAGTTATAACCTTGTAATAAAAAATTATGAAATACAATGAAAGAAAAGTTTATATTAAAAATTATGCTTAATTATAGACATAATTTTACAAATAGCAAGTATAATGATAATTAATCACATGAATTAACTTTCATTTATCTCTATGTAATAATGTAAGTTATTATAAAGAGAAATGAGGATTGAGAAGATGAAAATAGGTACTATTTCTGACCTACACATTGACCGTCATCCACACTTAAATCCTGAAATATATTTAGAAAAGCTTTGTCAGGTGATTAAACAAAGGTCTATTGAGTTACTTATCATAGCAGGGGATATATCTAATGACTATCGGATAAGTTACAAATTTATTCAAAGCATTCAAGAATTAAGTGGGACACCTACTTATTTTGTTCCTGGGAACCATGATTTGTGGTCTGACCAAGTAGATAAAACTTCAACAGAAATACTATCATTCTTTCGTTCAAAAAAGGAATGCTTAATAGGCAATCCAATCATTATTAATGATCAATATGCAATTGTAGGCCATGTCGGTTGGTATGATTATAGCTATGCAGATAATCGTTTTTCTCAGCAGAAAATAGCAAGTGGTAAACATTATGGTGCAACTTGGCAAGATAAAGTAAGAACAGATTGGTCATTATCAGACCCGCAACTATCCCTCTTAGCTGCTCAAGAGGTTGAAAAAGACATTAACAATGTAAGTCCACGTCAAATTATACTAGTTACGCACGTTGTAACACATCCTCAATTCGTAGTACCAACGCCTCATCGTATTTTTGACTTTTTTAATGCATTTATTGGTACTCGTGATTTTGATACTATTTATAAAAATTATCCTATTCGATTTAGTGTAATGGGGCATGTTCATTTTAGAAAAAAACTTGTTGAAAACAACATAATATATATATGTCCGTGCTTAGGATATCAAAGACAATGGATGACAGACGATATAACATATGAAATAAATCATGCTTTAGTCGATTTTGATATTTAGTATCAACTTATATAATAAAGCCTCTAGAAACTGAAATTAAACAGTCTCTAGAGGCTTTATTATTAATTATCGATATATATGCATTTTCTTCCTGGGGCATTATAACTATTTTCCAAAGTGCGCTTTTTAATTTTGATGATTTGTTTAGAGTTAGGAATAATAGATGGGAAAATAACAAATTTTGTTAAACGACTCCATAACGGATCAATATAATAATAATAGTCATCATCGTACCCTATTAATAAAGTAACGTGAATATTTGAGACTAGTTTTGTTGGTTGATTGTCGAAATGAAATACACGTCGAAGCGGTTTGGAACCTAAACTAGTATGATAAATGATGACCGGCTGACCTTTGTCGATAAATTTTTCAAGTTGATTTAATGATGTACCTGTACCATCTACAATTCGAGAATCATATTGTTTAAGAAATGGCGCAAAAGCATCAGGAAATATTGTTTGATGATGGCCAAATTTAACTAACAAAGGATGACCAACATAGCCTTTATAGGGATTGGTCGGATGTTTAGGCCAGTGACTCATAATTTGTGTTGCTTTAATATCGTAATTATTAAATTGTAATAGCATCGCTGCGGATACTCCCTCACACCCCATAACAAAAGGGATAGGGAATAGCTGACTTATAGGTTTTACTGGTAAAATTATCTTCATAAAATGTATCCTCTAATAACTTTGATAAAGCATATTATATAACGTGCGATTTATTTAGTATACAAAATTGATTTAGACAAACTTGAAATGAGCGTTTTCATCAGATATTCGGAGTAGAAAGGGATGAATTAGTATTAAAATTGTAAAGTGAATGAAAATTGAAATAAAAATAGGAACGTTCATTAAAACACTACAAAACGTAAATTTAGAATTACAAGTCTATGGTACTATTAAAATAGAAAATAGGAGTGGCACTTAATTATACTACATTGTCAGTTCACTCCTATATTTTGATTTACGAATAACTATGTTTTTTTCATAAATAATTTGAAATATATAATTTGTAATGCGATAAGTAAAACAGCTGTCGCACTAATAATAATTAGATACGGAGACATATCATGTTGACCGTTCAAACCAACTAGGGGAGAAATGAGGCCTCCTAAAATAAATTGGAATAGGCCAAGTAAACTTGAAGCATTGCCGCTTCCACCTGTGCGTTCAGCCATTGCCATAGAAAAACAAAGTGGTGCTATAGAAGTGACTGGACATATATTAATAAAAAAGCCAATAAGTAAAACATACAATGGAAGATGTAATGTTAAAGTAAATATTAAAATTACAACACCTAACATTTGAATGATTGTTAAATATATGAGCATCGTATATCGGCTTATCTTTTCTACTATAATAGCAGTTATCTGACTAACGACTATCAAACCAACTCCATTAATAGCAAACATTGCACTATATTGAAGTGGTGTCATATGATACATCTTTTGTGAAATAAAAGGTGCGGCTGACGAATAACTGAATAACATGACATAAGTTAATCCTTGCAATAGCATCGGAATAACGAAGGTGGGTCTTGTTAATAATAGACCAAAATCTTTAAATATTGCTTTAAATTTTAATTGAGATTGTTCTTGATGTAGCCCAACTGGCATCTTTAATAAGATGCCTAAGATGACTATTAAGGTAATGATTGTTAAAAATATAAAAATCATTCTCCAACTCGCAATAGATAAAGCGAGACCACCTAACAGTGGAGCAATAATGGTGATTATACCATTTATGACCATAAGAGAAGTTAAAAATTTTGCTAATTCGTCTCCGTCATAATTATCTCCAATAGAAGCTTTGGCTATGACGATTGCACCACCTCCTGCTAAACCTTGAATTAAACGGATAATTAAAAATATTGTTAAATGAACTGTAAACACTGATAATAATGAGGCTATTAAATATCCAATCAATAAAATGAGTGCCATTTTTTTACGACCTAATACATCTGATAGTGGCCCGAATACAAATTGACCAATAGCTAAACCTATCATAGCAAAGGATAATGTAAGTTGTATTTCTGAAATTGATGAACCAAACGCATGCTGAACTTTAGGTAAAGATGGTCCGTACATATCAATAGTCAAAGGACCAAATGCAGTCATAACGCCAAGTATAACAATCAATATTTTAGATAAGTGTTTGGAACTTGTAGTCATCATCATTATCCTCCTAGAAAAGTTATAGCATCTATTATATACGTTTTACATAAAAAAGTAATCAGCATACACAAATAAAAAAGCAGAGTATTACCCAATAGGCATTGATAGTTTTGTCAACGTAATAATGTTCAAAGAAAAAATTGGTAAATATACGTCATTCAATCACCGAGTGTCTTTGATAAAAAAGAACCCGAGACAAGTATCTATGTCCCAGATTCTTAAGGTTTTGTAGATATTTAGTTTGAAGTGTCATGCCTTTAGTTTCCTGAATTTGATCCATTCAAGATATTTTCTAGTTTAGCTTTAATACTATCAAATTTTGTATTGATGTCTTCAAGCATGTTGTTAACTTTACTTTGATTTTCGTTATTAAGTTGCGCGTTATTTGCATTTTTCAGTTTGTCGATTTGGTTTTGATAAAATTTTGTGAATTTAGAATCCGCATTGGTTTCTTCATTTTGTTTTAATTGATCAATTTGATTTTGTAGTTTATCAATTTGGGATTGGGTGTCCTTTTTATTTTTAATATCGCTTTTGGCTGAATCAACTTGTCGGTTTATATCGTCGTTTTGATTTTCAACTTCTTTTTTATAGTTTTGTGAAACGTTAGGGTCATTACTTACTTTATCATTATTATGATTGATAATTGCACGCGTGATAAAGATAGCTACTATAATGAGTAAAATGACTATGATTGCAATCAGCCATTTTTTAGTTTTGCTTGATTTTTCATTTTCCTCTTCTAATTGTTGCTCACGTCGATAGTCTCTTCCATTGTAATAACGTTCAGGATGATTTTCATACTCTCTTTCATTTTTACTTTGTGTTGCACGATTTGAATTTGCTCTCTGTTGCGACTCTTGATGTTGACGATACATATCTTCTTCTGAACGTTTACGATGATTTTGATATTGGTCATCATATTTGTATGAATCTCTATATTTATCTGTTCGTTTCATATTGTCACCTCATTTAATAATTATACTCAATCATTTTTTATTTTTAATTGTAAAAGTCGTGCGATATTTGCTGTTGTATGTTTAATATGAATTTCGGCTTCTTTCAAAGCTTCGTCAATGTGGCATGGACGTTCCATGATACTAAACACGCTATCGATACCGTGGTGATAAATTGCTTCGTAATCTTTTCCTAGACTACCACAAATAGCAATGACGGGTATATCATATGATTTTGCAACTTTGGCTACGCCAATAGGTGTTTTGCCATAGATTGTTTGTTTATCCATTTTACCTTCGCCAGTAACAACTAAATTCGCATCTTTTATTCTTTGTTTAAATTGAGTCTCTTCAAGAACTACATCAATTCCAGGACGTAATTCAGCGTTTAGAAACGCAATTAATGCTGTTCCCATACCTCCTGCAGCACCAGCGCCTGGGATATCTTTTACATTCACATTTAATTCTCTTTCAATTTTATCATGATAGTGACGTAATGCTGAATCCAACTTTGGTATCATCTTTTGCTGAGCACCTTTTTGTGGACCATAAACTATTGTTGCTCCATTATCTCCTAATAATGGATTAGTTACATCACAGGCTACTTTAATATTCACATCTTTCAATCGTGGGTTTATACGAGTAATATCAATGTATTCTATTTGAGATAGGGCTAAACCTCCATCGCGAATTTCTTGATTGTTTTTATCTTTAAAAGAGACACCTAAAGCCTTTAACATTCCTACACCGCCATCATTTGTGGCACTTCCTCCTATTCCTAAAATAATTTTATTAACATCGTGATTAAGTGCATCATTAATGAGTTGGCCGGTACCGTACGAAGTTGTAATAGATGGATTTCTTTCATCTTTACTCAATAATGCTAGTCCTGAAGCAGCTGCCATTTCAATGATTGCTGTACGGTGTTCATCGCTTCTCGCATAACTTGCCATGATATTTCTATTAAGTGGATCTTTTACTTCTACACAATAAGAGGTAGCATTTAAGGCTTCTTTCAATACTTCGGTAGTTCCTTCGCCACCATCAGCCATAGGAATAATGTCATATATTGTACTAGAATCGAACACCTCTTGGAATCCTTCTTTAATAGCTAAAGCAGCTTCCTTCGCTGACATACTTTCTTTAAAAGAATCAGGTGCAATGATAACTTTATATGGTGACATTTATATCACTTCCTAAACAATTGGTTTATATTTATTCTATCCAAAAATGAAATTAAACTAAAGAAATCTTGATAATTAAAATGGAAATCATACGTGAATTGTATAATAATAAGAATATAAAATTGATGATGAGCAATATGTATATATTAATATGATTAAAGATTCAATAAATGCCTATATAATTTGAGCAGATAACTGAATGAATCACATAAAAAAGAGAATAAACATGATAATCGTTTAAATGTTAGTTTTGAATTACATCATGAAGAACAGAGAGGTCAACAATGAATTACTTAAAACAATATGAATCATTTTTTTGGTTAATAGGAATTTTTATTTTTTATCTTATAACGGCAATTTTAACGCCATTATCAACTACGGATTGGCATGCATATAAAGTTAATCTAAGCCAATATTTGACTCAAGAAAATGGTCGTTATTTAGGACATTTATTTGAATGGGTAGCCGTACATAATGTCATATTAAGAGCTTTGATATATGCGATAACTTCGTTTTTAGTTATTTATTTAGTCGTTTATATGGTTCAATTACATACAAATCGTATTTATTTTATTTTGAGTTTCGTATTTATGGTTACTGTGCCTAATACAATTTATAGCGAAACTTACGGGTGGTTTACTGGATTTTTTAGTTATATACCTGCTACAGTCCTATCACTTTTTATTCTTTTTACGGTAGTTAAAATAATTGAGTCGCACGATACAGTTTCTGAAATGCAATTATGGGTATTTTTATTAGTAAGTTTGTTTGGACAATTCTTCTTGGAGAATGTTTCTATTGCTAATAGCCTAATTATTTTAATAGGATTGGTAGTCTATTTCTTTGTTAAAAAAAGACTCAGTTATTTCTTAATTGTAGGATTGATGCTTAGTTGTATAGGTAATATTATAATGTTTTTAAACTTCAATTATTTTTTAATTAAGGATGGATTAAATACGCATTATTCCATTTCCGATAGTCATGGAATGATACATAAAGCAGGTGTGACGTTATTTAAGCTGGTACCACAATATATGTTTATTAATCAAATAATTATTCTTACTGTGATATCAATAGTAAGTATAGTTTTACTTAAGCAAAATAAAAGCCTGAAGCATATGAGAACTTATATTAAAATACCACTACTCTTAGGTTTAATTATTTTACCTGTTTATAAGATCTTTGTTTACAATCAATTTCATTTTGAATTATATAAAGCATCAATTTCTATAGCTGTTTTGAATACAACGATTTGCTTTATTTACATGATGAGTGTGATATACGTTGTGTTTAAAACGATACAGCAAAGATACATAAAAATGATTGCGATAGGAAGTTTTATAGCTATGGCTTCATCTGTTTTGCCACTTTTATTTGTGACGCCTATAAGTTATAGAAATTTTTATTTTATTTATACTTTATGGATTGTGATATTACTTTGTTTAATTCAGCAATGTGATGTGCTATTTAAACAACTAGAATATATAATTAAAATATTTGCGATTATCATCAGCATTATTATGATGATTGGATTTTCTTTTATACATATTAGTAGTGTGCACAGAATAGACGTCATTAAAGAACAAATAACACAACATCAACGACATCAGAAAATAACATTGGAAAGATTACCATTTGAGCGATATACTCATATGACTACACCAAAGTCAAAGGAACAACTTCAAGATTTCAAACACTATTATAATTTGCCCAAAGACATCACATTTAAAATAGTCCCATATGGTACAAAACAATAACTGTTCAAAGGGGAAATATGATGAAGTTAACCCGAATACATTATGAAATTATAAAATTTATCATAGTTGGTGGAATTAATACCTTTAACTACTATATAGCATATTTATTTCTGTTAAAGGTGTTACATGTGAATTATATGGTTAGTCACATTGTTGGATTTATTGTAAGTTTTATTATTTCATATTATTTAAATTGTTATTTTGTATATAAAGTAAAACCTACAATAGAAAAGTTTTTAAGATTTCCTATCACACAGATAGTCAATATGGGAATGCAAACGTTATTATTATATATATTCGTAAAGTGGTTGAATATCGCTTCAGAAATTGCACCTTTTGCGGGTCTAATCATTACAATCCCAGTGACATTTATACTTTCCAAGTGGTTACTTAGAGATAAAGTTTAATGTATTCACAAGCACTATTTTTTCCTTTAAGATGAATTGAATTTCTTTTTCAAATATTTACCTTTTCTTATTTAGAAAAAATTAATGTATATAAGTCTTTACATATTTATATATGTACAAGGCTTATTTTTAAATGAATGAATAAGTAACTGAAGGAAAGTAATTTTTAGGCATATCTAATGAAATTATTAGATGAGGAATATAAAAAATGTAGAAATAAAAAAACGTTGTCATTGTGGAACTGATAATTCATACTAATATTAGCAAAAAATAAAGGTGGTAAGTGAAGGTGACTCAAAATGAAAATTTGAAGTTAGCGCAACGAGGTGCATATCTTAGTTTAGTCATCTATATTATACTTTCAATTGCTAAATATATGACTGGATATGTTTATGATTCGGCGGCAGTTAGAGCAGATGCTTTAAATAACATGACAGACATTTTAGTTTCAGTAGCAGTTATCGTCGGACTTAAAATCTCTATTAAACCTGCTGATCAAAACCACCCATATGGGCACTTAAAATCTGAAAATATTTCCACATTGTTAGTATCATTCATTATCATGTTTGTGGGAATACAAGTTATCATAGAAAACTTTCCGAGATTGTTTACACATGATTCACATATTCCTAACTTTATTACTATTATTATAAGTATAATCAGTGGTCTTGTGATGTTATGTGTCTTTGCTATTAATTATCGATTATCTAAAAGAACGAAAAGTAGCTCATTAAAATCAGCAGCTAAAGATAATTTATCTGATAGTTTAGTGAGTATTGGCACAGCCATTGGTCTATTGTTCACACAAATTGGATTTCCAATTATCGATATTATATTGGCAAATATTTTAGGTTTATTAATCGTGTTTACAGGTTTTGGAATTTTTAAAGAGTCGATTTTTACGCTAAGTGATGGTTTCAATGAACAAGATTTAGAGGAATACAGACTAGACATATTAGAAGTTGAAGATGTAATTGATGTTAATAATATTAAAGGTAGATATCATGGGAGTAGTATCTTTATTGATGTGACCATTGTAGTAGATCCTTATCTTTCACTTTATGAAGCGCATCAGATTTGTGATAAAGTTGAAATTCATTTACATAGTAAAGGAATTTCGTCTGTATATGTACATCCAGAACCCTATACTACAAAAGACGAAGTAAAATAAAATATATAAGTAGTCAATCATTACCTGACCATTAGGTAGTGGTTGGCTTTTTTATTTCAAACCAGAATCATTACCTGGAAATTACTAAAATAGCCATATTATCATTTGAGAAATTAAGAATTATAGTTCTATAATAAAAGTAAGGGTAGAGAAAAAAGAAACAATTTATTACTAGTGCTATTTTAATGGAATTACTACATTGATTGATATTTAAATAGATTTGTAGTTAATTCATTGTAACTACATTTAGATTATAGAAAGGAAGTTTTGATTTATGCCACAATTAATACTATGTCGACACGGACAAAGTGAATGGAATGCCAAAAATTTATTTACAGGTTGGGCCGATGTCAAACTATCAAAACAAGGCATTGAAGAGGCGAAATCAGCTGGTAAAAAAATTTACGACAATCAAATTGAAATTGATATTGCTTTTACCTCTTTACTCACTAGAGCTTTAGAAACAACACAACATATTTTAGCAGGTTCTGACCAACAGTGGATTCCAGTCCATAAAAGTTGGCGTTTAAATGAACGACATTATGGTGGTTTACAAGGTTTAAACAAAGATGATGCGAGAAAAAAATGGGGAGAAGATCAGGTGCATCAATGGAGACGCTCATATGATGTCCGTCCGCCTAGAGAAAGTGAAGAACAACGAGAAGCATATTTAAAAAATCGTCGCTATCAACATATTGATCACCGTATGATGCCTTATTGTGAAAGTTTGAAAGATACATTAGAACGAGTTGTTCCGTTTTGGACTGATCATATTTCACAACACTTATTAGATGATAAAACTGTACTTGTTTCGGCCCACGGAAATTCCATTCGCGCATTAATTAAGTATTTAGAAGGTTTATCAGAAGAAGATATCGTTGGATATGAAATTAAAACAGGTGCACCACTAGTATATGAACTTACAGATGATTTAGTTGTTAAGGATAAATATTATTTATAACAAGATGTATATAGTTTAGAACATTTTCATATCATAATAAATAAACCATTCAATGGTCAGTATTGATTTCATTGAATGGCTTATTTTTTGTGTGAAGTGATATTTAAAACAATTAAATTATAGATAAATTTGTGAAACCTAAGTTATTGAGTGGATTAAATTAAAATAATTGACGATTGTCACATTTATTTCGAACGTTGATGCTGTTTTATTATTTTTAAAGCACGTTTTCGTGTTTTGATGTTAGGACTATTGAGGTTGCGTCTTGCTGTTTGTAAATTCTGTTTCATCTTATCTTCCTCCTTGTATAACACTATTATGAAAGAAATTAAGTTATTTGTAAATAGTAATTATTACGATTTGTATATATCATTTAAACTAATAGTTTATAGAGTTTGAACTTTCTGAACACTTGTTAGCAAGTAACTCTTTATTGACTATTATGTAATAACGGGATAAAATATTTTTATTCCGATTAGAATAATAAGAATAAGGGGTTTGATTAAATGAAAAGACTTTTACTTTGCATTGTTGCACTTGTTTTTGTTTTAGCAGCCTGTGGCAACAATTCATCTAATAATAAAGATAATCAATCAAGCAGTAAAGACAAGGATACGTTAAGAGTTGGTACTGAAGGTACATATGCGCCCTTTACTTACCATAATAAAAAAGATCAATTAACAGGTTATGATATTGATGTGATTAAAGCCGTTGCAAAAGAAGAGAATCTTAAACTTAAATTTAATGAAACGTCATGGGATTCAATGTTTGCAGGATTAGATGCTGGTCGTTTTGATGTTATTGCAAATCAAGTGGGTGTGAATAAAGATAGAGAGAAAAAATATAAATTCTCTGAACCTTACACATATTCAAGTGCTGTACTTGTTGTTCGTGAAAACGAAAAAGGTATTACATCATTCAATGATGTAAAAGGTAAAAAGTTAGCACAAACGTTTACGTCTAACTATGGTCAATTGGCTAAAGATAAGGGTGCAGACATTACTAAGGTAGATGGATTTAACCAATCAATGGACTTACTATTATCTAAACGCGTAGATGGTACATTTAACGACAGTTTATCTTACTTAGATTACAGAAAACAAAAGCCTAACGCGAAAATTAAAGCAATCAAAGGACATGCAGAACAAAATAAATCAGCATTTGCATTCTCTAAGAAGGTTGATGAAAAAACGATTGAGAAATTTAATAAAGGCCTAGAAAAAATTAGAGATAATGGTGAATTAGCTAAAATTGGTAAGAAATGGTTTGGTCAAGATGTTTCTAAACCTGAATAATGAACAACAACATGCATTAGATGCAGCCAAACAAGCATTTGGTCCAATGTTAGAGGGATTGGTGAAATACTCAATCCCTATTACTTTGGTCACTTTCATTCTAGGTTTAATCATTGCATTGTTTACTGCACTTATGCGTATATCAACCAGTAAATTACTTAGAGGTATTGCGCGTGTCAATGTATCAATTATTCGTGGTACACCTATGATTGTACAGTTATTTATTATTTTCTACGGTATACCGGAGCTTGGAAGATTGGTAACTAACAATGCTGATAATCAATGGACACTTGCACCTGTTATTGCTGCAGTCATTGGTTTATCTTTAAATGTTGGTGCTTATGCTTCTGAAATTATCCGAGGAGGTATATTGTCTATTCCTAAAGGACAAACAGAAGCGGCTTATTCGATAGGTATGAACTATAGACAAACTGTGCAACGTATTATCTTACCACAAGCCATTCGTGTATCTATACCAGCACTAGGAAACACATTTTTAAGTTTAATTAAAGATACATCATTACTTGGATTTATTCTTGTTGCAGAAATGTTTAGAAAGGCACAAGAAGTTGCTTCGACAACGTATGAGTATCTAACTATTTATTTGTTAGTAGCTTTAATGTATTGGGTCGTATGTTTTGTCATCTCAATTATCCAAGGATGGTATGAATCACGCATTGAAAGAGGGTATCGCTCATGATTGAATTGTCTCATATCCATAAGTCTTTTAATGAAACTGAAGTGATTAAAGGTATTGACTTGAAAATTAATCAAGGTGAAGTTGTGACACTAATTGGACGTTCAGGTTCAGGTAAAACGACTTTACTTAGAATGATTAATGCTTTAGAGATACCTACTGAAGGTACAGTATATGTCAATGGCATGACATATACTGCTAAAGATAAGAAATCTCAAATTAAAGTAAGACAACAATCAGGAATGGTTTTTCAAAATTATAATTTATTTCCACATAAATCTGCATTAGAAAACGTTATGGAAGGTCTTATAACAGTTAAAAAGATGAATAAAGCAACGGCTAATGAAGAAGCAATGAATTTATTGGCTAAGGTTGGATTGGTACATGTTAAAGATCAACGGCCACATGCTTTATCAGGAGGGCAACAACAACGTGTCGCAATTGCACGTGCATTAGCTATGAATCCTAAAGTGATGTTATTTGATGAGCCAACATCTGCACTTGATCCTGAATTGGTTAATGATGTATTAAAAGTCATTAAAGAATTGGCTGACGAAGGGATGACAATGGTCATTGTGACTCACGAGATGCGTTTTGCCAAAGAAGTTTCCAATCAAATTGCTTTTATTCATGAGGGCGTCATTGCAGAACAAGGTACGCCTGAAGATATATTTAATCACTCCAAAACAGAAGAGCTTCAGCGATTTTTAAATGTGATTAATGAAAAATAGAATAGTAATATTATAGAAATGGAGCCTGAGACATTAATTGCAATGTCTCAGGCTCCTTTGAGTGTATAGAAAGTCAATGACTTAAACTCTTGTGCATTGATATTTAGTTTTTTATCTAGGTTGGAGGAATCGAATTGATTAGAATTCGATTCCTATTTGCTAATTAATAATTATCTACGGTTTTCTAACTCTTGTTTAACTTTATAAAACAGTGGTTTAATTGGTTTAATAAAATCACCAATATATTCATAAATTTTAGCGTTAAATCCTTCTTTAAATTTTTGAACGCCAGCATCTTCAGCATTTTCACTAAAGTCTCCGGTAACACCGTAGAAATTATATCTATCGATATTATGTTCTTTTGCAAATTGAATCATATCCCATTGTAATCGATATGCTCCCATATAAGCATTATATTTAGGGTTAGAGCCACTTGATAAGTAATACATTTCGTGATCATTATATATATATAATGCTGCAGCAAGATGAAGAACTTGACCTTCTTCTGCTATTTTCTCTTTAGTTTGTCTGATTTTACGCGCATTACTATCGAATTGTTGCTTGACTTGTGTATGTTTCGTTTTATTTTTCTTAGAATTTGGATTTTCTTCTAATGTTTTTTCAACATCTTTTAGTTGTTGATTAAGGTTTTGATGTTTAGTTTGCAACGTATCTAAATAATCTTGTAAATCGATGTAAGCAAGTTTTAACATAGCATGATCTTCATACGTTTTTTGCATCTCAACAAAATAAGGCTCTTCACGGAATTTAAAGCCATGTTTTTCTTCAGCCATTTTGAATAATTCAAAAAATGTATCTGTTTCTTCAATGGGTAATGTTTTAACTTTAACACCCATTTCATAAGTCTTTTTAATATTTCGACGTGTTTGGTAATCCATTTCTTTTAATAATTGATCTTCAGATTTATCTTTAAGGTTAAGTACTGATAACCATCGGATTTGGCTCATTGTATCATAACCTACAGTGTATCCTTGGTGTTTATAGCCTAATTCTTCCATTGTTTTAATCAATGCGCGATTATCAAAGGATTCAATGATTTCTCCATTAGGTTGACGTAAATTTTCTAATACATAAGGGTCAACGAGTACATATAAACAATTGTGTTTTTTTAAATAAGCAGTAAGTGATTTAAAAAAGAAGCGAACTAAAACTAAATTGTTAAAGTCCATGACTGGTCCTCTATGTGTGTAGAAATACTTAAAGAATTTTAGAGAACGTGCCTCTGTTAATAAGCACGCAGCAATGACATCTTCTTGATCATCTTTAACTCCCACTAAATGTACGTCACCTTTTGTTTTCGATCTATTATTATAATGTATACTGGATTGTGTGTAATGCGAGAAATTTTCTGAAGTAAATTGCTCGAATTCTTCAGAAGTTAAATTTACAAATTTCATTATATTTCTTCACCTCTAAGTCAATTTCCATGTTTTATCGTCATGATATATATTACCAAACCCTAAACATCCTTACACATCATAACATAAAAAATTGTGTCATACTTTCGTATGAGGCCGTTTTATTTAAAAGAGAATAGATTTAAAAAGTAAGAGGTATAAAAAATTAAGTTAATGAAGATCGTACCTCTAAAGAGAATGTGATAAAATTTAAGTTGAAAGAATTGCTTAGATTAAATAACATGCTAATTGTAAACGTAGAGCTAAAGAAATATTGACATCGTTTGATATGTTAAGTGTAAAAAGAGATTAACTTGAAGTTCTATGACATAGATATAGATAGCGTGAGTAGGAGTGAGTATGTTGAGGAAGTTATTAGTCGGGGTTAGTGTATTAACTTTATTATTAGCAGGTTGCATGAGCCACGAGTACGCAGACAAAATAGATAAAGCGGTTAAACTACAAGAGAAAAAGCAACAAAAAATTGCCAAAAACGATTCAGGTGATGAAGTTAAACATTTTGATAAAAAAGATGCCAATATTTATGTGTTTGACAAAGGAAAATATGTTGTATTGGAGTATAAACCACTTAGTGATGATGCTGAAGCGCGTTACTATACTTATGAATTTAAAGATAAAAAAGCATATTATAATAAAGATTTTAATGCAAAAGCATACTACCAATCTCATGAGCCTGACTATAAAGAAGAGAATATGTATTAATCGTTTTAGGAAAAGGAGAAACGATGAAAAAATTAATTGGATTATTGATGATTTTATGTATGGTTTTGCTATACAGTTGCTCAGGTCCAATGGACTCTCCAAAGCATTCTAAGAATAGCAAACCTGTAGTGGTAATATACGGTGATTATAAGTGCCCTTATTGTAAAAAAACAGAAGATCGCGTAATGCCAAAGCTTAAGAAGAAGTATATTGATACAAACAAAATTAAATATCAATATGTGAATTTGGCGTTCTTAGGAAAAGATTCAATTGTAGGTTCAAGAGCGCAGCATGCGGTAAATCATTATGCTCCCAAGAAGTCACTTGAATTTCAGAAATTAATGTTTAATCAACAAAAAGATGAACATAAGCAATGGATTACAACACGTCTTGTTGATAAACAAATTGATGAATTAAGTATCAGTGATGACACAAAGAAAAAAATAAAGACTGATTATAAAACTAAAGGTTCCATCTCGTGGAAAAAAGCCAAGGAAGATCAACAAATTGCGAAGAAAAATCACATCAAGCAAACACCTACAGCGTTTGTTAATGATACCAAGGTTGAAGATCCATATGACTTTTCTAGCTACGAGATGTTGCTAGAAAACGAAAAGTGAAAGTATCTGTAATATTAGTTAATATATTAATCTTTATTTATTTAAAATGCCTGAGACTAATCATTGTCTCGGGTATTTTTTATTTTGACAGTCACTTGCTAATCAAAAACGGGCGTGTATTAATCATATTTAATTTGTTTTTAGCAACAAGAACTACAAATTAAGCGTGATGTTTTCCTGAATTTTTTTCGATATTTTAGAATTAATGGAATTATCTTAAGCATATTATTTTTGTTAATATAGAGGCAATCGATTCTTTAAAATGTGAGGTACATATATGACGATAGAAAAAAAGAAAAATAAGATTATTTTTACTAGAACTTTTAGTGCACCAATTAATAAGGTATTTGATGCTTATACAAAGCGGGAACTATTTGAACAATGGTTTCATCCTCAAAACGCATCTGTTACAGTTTATAATTTTAATGCTACGAAAGGTGGAAGCGCTTTTTATGCTATTCAAGCTCCTCAGATGATAAGTTATACTATTGCTGAATATCTGCAAGTGGATGCACCATATTATATAGAGTATTTAGACTATTTTGCTACCTCAAAAGGGGAAAAAGACACAAGTATGCCTGGTATGCATATTACTTTGAATTTTGAAGAAGTAAAAAGAAAGACTACTGTAACATCTACATCGACTTTTCCAACTGAAGGTGCTGCCCAGCAAGCGATAGATATGGGTGTAGAACAAGGTATGAATTCAACTCTTAATCAGTTAGAGAAATTACTAAATAAAAAGTGACATACATCTCGATCGTATACCTAACCAAAGAAACGTGAAAAATTTGAGTGAATCGTTACACTTTGATGAAATGTCATAAAGTTTTCAGTTATATTGTTTAATTATTGAAAATGCTATGTATATAAACTTTTTTTAAAATTTCTATATCCTATAAATAAAATTTAATATACACATATGTCATTCTTACTTATATAATAAGTGTGAAAATAATAATGTGGATAGGATGAGAAGACATGTTCAAGAACAACAAAAGTATTGAAGATACTTATGCAACAAAATCTATTATTCAGAATATCGTTGGTCAGGCACAAATCAAACAAGTGATGGCAAAACAAACACCCATTAGATATACGTTGAAAGCAATCATGGCTGGATTTCTATTATCAATCGTTACAGTTTTTATGTTAGCAATTAAAACACAATTCGCTTCAACGCATAACGACGGTTTAATCAATCTGATGGGAGCTATTGCGTTTAGTTTAGGTCTCGTATTAGTTGTGTTAACCAACTCTGAATTATTAACAAGTAATTTTATGTATCTGACTGTTGGTTGGTATTATAGAGCAATTAGTGTAAGTAAAATGATATGGATTTTTATTTTCTGTTTTATAGGTAATATCTTAGGTGGATTTATTTTATTTTTCCTAATGAAATATGCACATGTTATGACGCCAGAAATGACAGATAGCTTAACAGCATTAGTACATAAAAAAACAGTAGAATCGACTTGGTTAAATATTTTGATTAAAGGTATATTTTGTAATTTCTTTATTAATATCGGTATTTTTAGTTCAATGCAGTTTAAAGAGGGTCTAGCCAAAGCATTCTTTATAGCTTGTGGAGTGATTGTCTTTGTATTTATGGGTTACGAACACGTTGTTTTTAACGCTGGATTATATGCAGGTATGATGTTCTTTAATATGGATGGATTATCTTGGTTGGGTGTGCTGAAAAATATTGTTTTTGCATTCCTTGGAAACTATATCGGTGGAGGCATTTTTATTGGATTAGTGTATGCATATTTGAACGGTAAACGTGACAGCCTCCAACCATAGAGGACTATTAAGTAATTGAGATTTAATCACTAGTCTTTGTCATATTGACATCTTCAAGTGATAGAAATGGATGTCTTGGTTCATGTTGAAAGTGTTTAAATTATAAAGTATCATTGCATCATTGAAATGATATATAGATTAAAGAGATGAAATCTCGAAATAGATAAGATGAGTGAGGCTTTAGTTCTGTTGTTACGTTGCCTTACTTCAAACTCGAAATCTATTTTAGATTTTAAAAATAAAGTTATTATATTTAGAATTCTGTCTTATGCTTCTATACGTTTATAAACCTGGGATATTTACAGATATTCCAGGTTTTTTTATCAGTAATAGAATCTTGACACTTTATAAAAATGATAATAAACATTTATTGACGCGCACTTATAAAAAATTTAATCTATTGTTCATGTGGATGTTCAGTACTTAAGGAGTGAAAAATATGTCGAATATTAATATTAGGGTGGCACATGAACAAGATGCTAAAGAATTACATAGCATCATGCAAGTTGCTTTTACCCCTTTAAGAGAACTTGGTATTGATTGGCCATCAGTTCACGCTGATCTTGAAATGGTTAGGGATAATTTAAGACAAAATACTACATTTGTACTTGAAAATGAAAAAGAAATTATTTCAACGATTACGGTCTGTTATTCATGGAGTAGTGTAAAACCCATTTCAGGTTATCCGTTCGTTTGGTGGTTTGCAACACGACCAACATATGATGGACAAGGGTATGGTAGTCAACTTTTAAAATATGTAGAGGAGACATTTTTACGCGATACTTTAAAAGCTGCTGCGGTAACCTTAGGAACATCAGCACGTTTGCACCCTTGGTTATTAAACATTTATGAAAAGCGGGGTTATGAAATATACGCTAAACATGAAAATGATGATGGTGATTTAGGAGTCATAATGCGTAAAATTTTAATACCAGAACAATTTAATGAGGACATTTTGGGCCGACCGCCATTTTAGAAATATTTTTGTGTTCTAGAATGATAACTTAATGAAATAGAATTCTAATGTCTTAGTGACCCTAATTGTATTATTTGTACAATACTTGATAACAATCTATAGAGTTTGGGGCATAAAGTTATTTGACTAACAAAAAGAGGCTGGAACATAAAGTTCCAAGATAAATAAAAAAAGACAATTTCTATTGAAATAATATAGAAATTGTCTTTTTTTATTATTTTTTATTTGTTTTTGATTTGAATTTCATACATTGTTGTTTTAGAGGACATTCTGAACCATCATCACATTCATATTAATTTAAATTCTCGTTTAAAACTATATTTATCATGACGATAGGCATATCTTTTAAATCCTAGTCTTTTATTGTTCGGACAAATGAATTCATCGAATTCTGTCTCGGGAATTGTTTCTATAATATCATTTACATGTCGTGAAATATCATTTGTGGGGATAAGAACTGAAGTTTGAGTAAGTTGAGTCATGTTATAATCTTTATACATAAGACACCTCGTTAATTTAGTTTATTGGTATTTATTAAATTATACGAAAGGGCCTTATTTTTTCAAAGTATTTTAATGTAAAATTACATATGAATACAAAGTATTTTGGCGAGACTCTTGAGGTAACAGGACAAGCTGAAGACTACAGGCTGAAGCTGTCCCCTAAGAAAGCGAGCCAACAATACGAAGTATTGTAAATAAAGAAGCCAGTAAATGAATTTATGAAAACTCATTTACTGGCTATTTTGCTAAGAATTATGTCCCAGGCTCATGAATAATTACATTTTTATTTCAGTCATTGACTGAGCATACTTTAAGAAAGCCTTGGACATATTTTTGTCCAAGGCTCGTATCAATTATTATTCTTTTTTACTTAATTTATAATCAATTAAATAGATAGATTCTGGTGTAACATTAAAATGTCTTACTTTATTATTCACACCATCTATTTGAGAGTTGTAAGTGATATAGCTGTTAGGAACATCTTTTTTAGATTCATTTAGTATTTCATTAGTCACTTGAGCACGTTGTTTGTCACCGAAAGTAGTATTTAATTTTTTAATTAACTGAGTGACTTTAGGATTACTATAATTACCTTTATTTAATGCACCTTCAGGTAAGTATGCAGTGTTAAAGAAATAACCTGTATCACCACGTGGCACACTTAAATAACTATACATTGAAACATCCCAAGCCTGTTTGTTTTGGAGATAACCTTCGATATCATCTACATTGCGTAATTGTATATCAACATTTGCCTTTTTAGCTTCTGATTGTATCACCTGTCCAATTTTAGGCAACTCTGGTCGGCCATCGTATGTGACCATGTTTAATTTAAGAGGATGCGATTTGGAATAACCTTCTTTAGCTAAAAGTTCCTTTGCACGCTTGATGTCTTGTGATTGTATTTCCTCTTTTTCTAATGATTTTAATCGATGGTTGAAAGGACCTGATGCAGGATCAGCATAATTTTTAGAAACATTTTTAGCAATGTCTTTTCGATTAATAATCATATCTAGTGCTTCTCTTACTTTTTTATTAACTTTTTTACTATCATGATTGTATAACATTAAATGCGTTCTAAAGCCTGATGTACTTTGAATCTTTGCTTTGTTAGATTTTTTTACATCATCAACGCGTTCAATTGGAACATCAGTAGTCAAATCTGATTTGCCTGCTAATAAGTGATCAACACGAGTATTACCATCTTCATGATAAGTGACATTAATTCTTTTTAATTTTGGCGTACCTTGCCAGTAGTCTTTGAATTGTTTTAATACGATTTTTTGCGAACGTTTATAACTGTCAATTTGATAAGGACCCGTACCAACAGGTTGATCAGTTACTTTGTTTTTAGCTTTTGTGTCGTATATAGCAGCAAATGGGCTTGCGAGTTCAGACTTTAATTCTGGATAAGGTTCTTTAGTATTGATTGTGACTTTTTGTCCATGAGCGTTGATTGATTTGATAGGAAGTGATCCTTTCAACAAATCACTTTTTTTCATTCCCTCTTCAAGACTGCGTTTTACAGCTTCGCCTGTTAAATGATGACCGTTTTGAAATTTAATATTATCTTTTAATGTGAGTTCTAGTTGATTGTCAGATACTTGATGATATTTTTTGACTAATAAAGGTTTAACTTTACCATTTTTCGACATTTTAAAAAGCGATTCCAAGGCACCTGTTTTAACTGGGATATCAGTTTCGTAAGGTGCAATTGATTTAGTTTTTAAAGGTATTTCAACATTGAGGGTGTCTTTGTCTGTACTTGAGGTGCCCCCACAGCTCGCTAAAACAAAAGATATCATGACAATAAGAGTAATCAATTTTTTCATAAATGAAATCCTCTCTAAATATGAATTATTTGAGATATTTAAAAATGTAATTATGTAGTAAATATATATACAATTGGCATGATTATATTTATAAACTCTCAACGAATTTTATTATATAACTTATAATTTAAAAAATAAAATTTTTGACAACTATGATAGTACATTTATTTAAGATACTACAATATACATTGGTACATAAATGTGATTTAATTATTCGTAATAATGATAATACAAAAGGGTGGGATAATTATGATAGGTAATATTCTAGTCGCTCATGGTATGAGAAAAGGAAATCAGAATGAAGCTTTAGAAGAATTTATCGGAACTCTATTAAAAGATGAGCAATATTATTATGAGTTAGCTTTTTTAGAAAGTGAAACACAAAATCTTGAAATCATAATGGAGAAGATGATTAAGCAAGGAATTACAAAATTTCGTATTGTACCTTTACTCATTTTTAGTGCAATGCATTATGTCAGTGATATTCCACAAATACTTAAAGAGATGAAAGCTCGATATCCACAAATTGATAGTAAAATGAGTGCGCCTCTTGGTACACATCCATATATGAAAACATTGGTAGAAAATAGAATTGCTGATGAAAAAGTCAATGAATTTTCAACCCAAGCAACTATAGTAATTGCCCATGGAAATGGAAGTGGACGTTTTACAAAAGCACACGATGAATTAAAAGCATTTGTTAAAACGCTTGATAGTCATCATCCTGTTTATGCAAGAGCTTTATATGGGACATTAGCATTTAAAAATGATTTAGATAAAATCTCAGAGCAATATGACGAGTTAGTCATTGTCCCATTATTTTTATTTGATGGTAGATTAGTGAATAAAGTAAAACGCCTTTTAGGTGAAATGACATTGCATAGTCAATTACACATAACGCCCTCGATTAACTTTGATCCAATTTTAAGATTAATTATTAGAGAAAGACTTGAAGCGTTAGATATTTAATATGTGTCAATTATTTTAAACGAATTAAAAAAATATAAATGATATGATTCGCTAAGATTGGGGGCTGGGACATAATTCCTAGCTAAATAGCCAGTAAATGAGTTTTATATAAATTCATTTACTGGCTTCTTTATTTACAATACTTCGCTTTCTTAGGGGACAGCTTCAGCCTGTAGTCTTCAGCTTGTCCTGTTCCCTCAAGAGTCTCGCCAAAATACTTTGTATTTATATGTAATTTTACTTGAAATACTTTAAAAAATAAGGCACTTTCGTATAATTTAATAAACATCACTAAACTAAATTAACGAGGTGCCTTATGCACAAAGATTATAATATGACTCAATATACTCTACCAATGGAAACTTCAGTTCTTATCCCCACAAATGATATTTCATGACATGTAAATGATATTGTAGAAACAATTCCGAGACTGAATTCGATGAATTCATTTGTCTGGACAATCAAAGACTAGGATTTAATAGATATGCCTATCATCATGATAAAAATGGTTTTAAACGAGACTTTAAATAATATGAATGTGATGATTGTTCCGAATGTCCTCTGAAACATCAATGAATGAACTTCAATTCAAAACAAATAAAAAAATAATGAAGAATTATAATTGGGAATATTTTAAAGACAAAATTAATAAAAAGCTTTCAGAACTAAAAAATTTGATGTGGATCATGTTTTTTGATTTATGAAGGCTATATTGTGTTACACTCGAATGTCCGTTCGAGGGATAAATAAAGCCAAAAGAGAACTAGGATTTGTACTAATGGCACTTGATATAAGAAAAGTAACAGCTCAACGAGCTGAAAATAATCAAAAATTTATAAAAAAGACAATTTCGATATTTTTCAATAGAAATTGTCCTTATTTACTTATCTTGGAACTTTATGTCCCAGCCTACTTAATGCTTGATGATATTGTTTCGATAGTGAATGCAGCTCATTATAAAATAGTTTGTGGTTTAAAATGATGGAGTAAAGTGTCGTTTCAATTGCAACAAATATTATTAATTAATTTATAATATTTGTTTTAATTTTGACCTCATTTTCATCCTAGAAAACCATATCCATGCCATTAGGGAAATCCCCGATTTTAAATTTAAATGTGAATTACATCACAAAAAACTGAAGTTTTGTTATAAGATGAACATGAAGAGAGAAATACAAAATGATTAAATTTCTGACCTTTTATAAAGTTACATTGTGTTTTGTATTAAAAATTTATATTGATAAAAGGGGCATTTAAAGTATGGCAAAACAAAAACTTGTAATGATTGGTAACGGCATGGCAGGGTTAAGAACGATAGAAGAGATTTTAGAACGTTCACAATCACAATTTGATATTACTATTATTGGAAAAGAACCTTATCCGAACTATAACAGAATTATGTTATCCAATATTTTACAGAAGAAAATGACCGTTGAAGATACAATTATGAATTCTTATGATTGGTATCAAGAGAATAATATTGAACTTATAAATAATGATCCAGTGGAAAAAGTTGATAAAGAAAACAAAATAGTTACTACTTCTAAAGGTATTGAAGTAGAGTATGACATTTGTATTTTCGCTACTGGATCAAAAGCTTTTGTATTACCTATACCGGGTTCAAATCTTCCCAGTGTCATTGGATGGCGAACAATTGATGATACAAATAAAATGATTGAAATTGCCCAAACGAAAAAACGCGCAGTTGTCATTGGTGGAGGTCTTCTAGGCTTAGAGTGTGCCAGAGGACTTCTAGATCAAGGAATGGAAGTGACAGTTCTTCATTTAGCTGATTGGCTCATGGAAATGCAATTGGATCGTAAAGCCGGAGAAATGCTTAAAGCGGATTTAGAAAAGCAAGGTATGAAGATTGAACTTCAAGCAAATTCTAAAGAAATCATTGGTGATAAAGATGTTGAAGCTATTAAATTAGCTGACGGTCGGGTGATTGAAACAGATTTAGTAGTTATGGCTGTTGGTATCAGACCTTATACTGAAGTTGCTAAAGATAGTGGATTAGATGTCAATAGAGGTATTGTTGTAAATGATTATATGCAAACATCTGATTCTCATATTTATGCAGTCGGTGAATGTGCCGAACATGATGGGAAAGTTTATGGATTGGTGGCGCCACTTTATGAACAAGGCAAAGTGCTAGCAGATTATTTAACTGGTAAAGAAACAAAAGGTTATAAAGGATCTACTACTTTCACTTCACTTAAAGTATCTGGTTGTGATTTATATAGCGCAGGGCAAATTGTTGAAGATGAAGATGTCCATGGTGTAGAAATTTTTAATAGTGTCGACAATATCTACAAAAAAGTGTATTTAAGTCAAGGTCAAGTCGTTGGTGCTGTCTTGTATGGTGATACTGATGATGGATCACGATTTTATAATATGATGAAAAAACATGAAACGCTTGAAGATTATACACTTGTTTCTTTATTGCATAAAGGTGATGAAGATGCGGGGACATCTATCGCTGATATGTCTGATGATGAAACGATTTGTGGATGTAATGGTGTTGATAAAGGAACAATTGTCAATGCTATAACAACTAAAGGCTTAACGTCTGTAGATGAAGTGACTAAAGCAACAAAAGCAGGTAATTCATGTGGTAAGTGTAAAGGTCAAATTGGTGAGTTATTACAATATACATTAGGTGACGACTTTATTGCAGCAAAACCAACAGGTATTTGTCCATGTACTGATTTAACAAGAGACCAAATTGTAACTCAAATCAGAGCTAAAAATCTCAAAACATCAAAAGAAGTACGACACGTTCTTGATTTCAAAGATAAAGATGGTTGTCCTAAATGTCGACCAGCAATTAATTATTATTTAAATATGGTTTATCCTTTTGAACATCGAGATGAAAAAAACTCTCGCTTCGCTAATGAAAGATATCATGCAAATATACAAAATGATGGTACTTTCTCAGTGATCCCTCAAATGCGCGGTGGTGTTACAGATGCTGACCAACTTATTCGATTAGGAGAAGTTGCTAAAAAGTATAACGTACCACTTGTTAAAGTAACAGGTTCGCAACGTGTAGGTTTATATGGATTGAAGAAAGAAGAATTACCACAAGTTTGGAAAGATCTAGGAATGCGTTCTGCTTCTGCTTATGGTAAAAAGACGCGTTCTGTTAAAAGTTGTGTTGGTAAAGAGTTTTGTCGTTTTGGTACACAATACACAACTCGACTAGGAATAAGACTTGAAAAAACATTTGAATATATTGATACGCCTCATAAATTTAAAATGGGAGTATCAGGTTGTCCGAGAAGTTGTGTAGAGTCTGGTGTTAAAGATTTTGGTGTCATATCTGTTGAAAACGGCTACCAAATATTTATAGGAGGTAATGGTGGCACTGATGTTACTGTAGGTAAATTGTTAACGACAGTTGAAACCGAAGATGAAGTGATTCAATTATGTGGTGCCCTCATGCAATATTACAGAGAAACAGGTATTTACGCTGAAAGAACAGCACCATGGTTAGAACGTATGGGCTTTGAAAATGTCAAGAATGTCTTATTAAATCAAGAAAAGCAAAAAGAACTGTATTTAAGAATTATGGAAGCCAAAAAAGCTGTTGAGAATGAACCATGGGAAGCTATTGTTGAAAATAAAGAAGCACAAAAAATCTTTGAAGTTGAGAAGGTGTAAGAATGAAAGCTAAAGAAAAGGTTAAAGTTACAACAATGAATGAAATGATTCCTCAAATAGGCAAAAAAGTAGTTGTAAACGAAAAAGAAATAGGTATTTTTCTCACAGATAATGGTGATTTATATGCCATTGGAAATATATGTCCACATAAAGAAGGACCGTTGTCTGAAGGGACTGTAAGTGGTGATTATGTTTACTGTCCGTTACACGATCAAAAAATAGCTTTAAAAACTGGAGAAGTACAACAACCTGATACAGGATGTGTAGAAACATATGAAGTAGAAGTTATTGATGGAGATATTTACTTATGTCTATAACTTATCCTGGCACAGTTTATCTAATCGGTGCAGGACCAGGCAATCCAAACTTATTAACTAAAAAAGCTGAACGATTAATTAGATCAGCTGACGTGATTTTATTTGATCGTCTCGTAAATCCTTTCATCTTGCAGTATGCTTCTTCTCAAACAAAAGTGATCAATGTGGGAAAGAAACCTTATTGTAAACACATTCAACAAGAGGAGATTAATCAAAAAATTGTTGAAGCAGCTAATCAATATCAATGTGTGGTGAGACTAAAGGGGGGAGATCCTGCGATTTTTGGTAGAATTATAGAAGAAGTACAAACATTAGAAAATCATCATATTCATTACGAGATTGTCCCTGGTGTGACATCAGCAAGTGCTGCTGTAGCAACTATGAATATAGGATTAACGATGCGTTCTATCGCACCGAGTGTGACCTTCTCAACTGGTCATTTTAAAGATTCGGTTAATCACGATACGGATATTAGGAACTTGATTAATGGAGGCACTTTAGCTATTTATATGGGTGTGAAAAGATTAGGTCAAATTATTAAACAAATTGAATCATATACGAATGAAGACTACCCCATTGCAATAGTGTTTAATGCTTCCTGCTACAATGAAAAGATTGTTATAGGTCATTTAAGTACGATTGAAGAACAATTGGTTTCTCAACAACTAGAAGGTCATCCAGGCATATGCATTTTAGGTAATATACTTGATGACATTAATCGTACGTTATTGAATAATAATAAGAATGACAAGGGAAATCTATATTTAATCAAGGGAGATAAAGAACGTGCAATTGCAAGGGCTGAAACTTTATATGATGAAGGAATCCAATGTCTGATTGATTTTGACCATAGCTACCACATTTCTCAACAAAACGTGTATAACGAAATGATTCAACACAAGAGTATTAAAACAATATATGTATAAAACATTTGGGTCTACAAGTTCATTATGAATTTGTAGGCCTTATTTTTTAGGGAATCTCTAACATCAATTAGGACATTCCCTAATATAATGGCTTTGTGAAAAAATGTACAATAAAGATAAGACACAATACCTATGCATTGAGAAAGGATATAACCTTGTATGGTGGGAGGATTAATAAAATGGGAAAATTTGGATTGAATTTCTTTAAACCGACAGAAAAGTTTAATGGAAATTGGTCGGTATTAGAGCATAAAAGTCGAGAATGGGAAAAGATGTATAGAGAAAGATGGAGCCACGACAAAGTTGTGAGAACGACGCATGGTGTTAACTGTACTGGATCATGTTCATGGAAAGTATTTGTCAAAAACGGCGTAATTACATGGGAAAATCAACAAATTGATTATCCAAGTTGTGGACCTGATATGCCAGAATTTGAGCCAAGAGGTTGTCCGAGAGGTGCATCATTTTCTTGGTATGAATATAGTCCGTTAAGAGTTAAATATCCTTATATTAGAGGTAAATTATTAGATTTATGGACCGAAGCGCTTGAAGAACAAAAGGGAAATCGAATTGCGGCATGGGCATCCATCGTAGAAAATGAAGAAAAAGCGAAACAATATAAAGAAGCAAGAGGTAAAGGTGGACACGTCAGAGCAAATTGGAAAGATGTCACAGATATCATTGCAGCTCAAATTTTATACACCATAAAAAAAGATGGGCCGGATCGTATTGCTGGATTTACTCCTATTCCTGCTATGTCGATGATTAGTTATGCTTCAGGAGCAAGATTTATTAATTTGTTAGGTGGAGAAATGTTAAGTTTTTACGATTGGTATGCTGATTTACCACCTGCATCTCCACAAATTTGGGGTGAGCAAACAGACGTGCCAGAATCCAGTGATTGGTACAATGCTTCATACATTATGATGTGGGGATCAAACGTTCCATTAACACGTACACCTGACGCACATTTTATGACTGAAGTTAGATATAAAGGGGCGAAAGTTATTTCAGTAGCACCTGATTATGCTGAGAATGTTAAGTTCGCCGATCATTGGCTTGCACCACATCCGGGTACAGATGCAGCGATTGCACAAGCAATGACACATGTTATTTTACAGGAATATTATGAAAATCATCCGAATGATATGTTTATTAACTATGCTAAGCAATATTCTGATATGCCGTTTGTCATTATGTTAGATGAAGATGAGAATGGCTATAAAGCAGGTAGATTCTTGCGTGCTTCTGATTTAGGGATGTCAGGTGAAAATAATGAATGGAAGCCAGTTATTCAAGACAAATTGAGTCAACAATTACTTGTTCCTAATGGCACAATGGGCCAACGCTGGGAAGAAGGTAAAAAATGGAATTTGAAACTTGAAACAGAGGACGGTACACCGATTGATCCAATGTTATCAATGGCTGAAAGTGACTATCATGTTGATACGATTCAATTTCCATACTTTGATAGCAGTGGTGATGGCATCTTTGAGAGACCTATTGCAACGAGAACTATTCAATTAGCTAACGGAGAGAAAGTTAAAATCGCTACGGTTTATGATTTAATGACGAGTCAATATGGTGTCCAACGTTTTGAACACGAACTAGAAGCTACATCATATGATGACGCATCTTCTAAATATACGCCCGCTTGGCAAGAACAAATTACAGGTATCAAAAAAGAGTTAGTGACGAAAGTGGCAAAAGAATTTGCACAAAATGCTATTGATACTGGTGGACGTTCAATGATTATTATGGGGGCTGGTATCAACCATTGGTTTAACTCGGATACTATTTATCGTTCAATACTTAACTTAGTACTATTGTGTGGATGTCAAGGTGTTAACGGTGGTGGTTGGGCACACTATGTTGGACAAGAAAAATGTCGACCAATTGAAGGATGGAATACTATTGCATTTGCTAAAGATTGGCAAGGTCCTCCACGTTTACAAAATGGTACAAGTTGGTTTTATTTCGCTACAGATCAATGGAAGTATGAAGAATCAAATGTAGATAAATTGAAATCACCATTAGCTGAAAATATTAAGCATCAACATCCAGCTGATTACAATGTAACGGCTGCTCGTATGGGTTGGTTGCCTTCATATCCACAGTTTAATAAAAACAGTCTATTGTTTGGAGAAGACGCTAAAGATGAAGGTGATGATTCAAATGAAGCTATCCTACAAAAAGCGATTGAATCAGTTAAAAATAAAGATACACAATTTGCGATAGAAGATCCAGATTTAAGAAAAAACCATCCTAAAACATTATTTGTATGGAGATCTAATTTAATTTCTAGTTCAGCTAAAGGACAAGAATACTTTATGAAGCACTTGTTAGGTGCGCGCTCTGGTTTAATGGCAGAGCCAAATGAAGATGATAAACCAGAGGAAATTAAATGGCGCGAGGATACAGAAGGGAAACTCGATTTATTAGTATCACTTGATTTCAGAATGACTGCAACGCCATTATATTCAGATATCGTTTTACCTGCTGCAACTTGGTATGAAAAACATGATTTATCTTCTACAGACATGCATCCATTTATTCATCCATTTAATCCAGCGATCGACCCATTATGGGAATCGCGTTCGGACTGGGATATTTATAAAACTCTAAGTAAAGCTGTTTCAGAAATGGCCAAAGATTATCTTCCAGGTAAATTTAAAGATGTCGTAACTACGCCATTAGGACATGATTCTAAACAAGAAATTTCAACTGAATACGGTATTGTAAAAGATTGGTCTAAGGGAGAAATTGAAGGTGTACCAGGTAAAACAATGCCTAATTTTTCTATAGTAGAGCGAGACTATACACAAATTTACGATAAATTCGTTACTGTTGGTCCAAAACTAGAAAAAGGAAAAATAGGTGCCCATGGGGTGAGTTATAGCGTTAGTGAAGAGTACGAAGAACTTAAAAGTATGGTTGGAACTTGGAATGATGATAATACTACTTCAGTTAAAAATGATAGACCGAGAATAGATACAGCGAGAAAAGTAGCAGATGTCATTTTGAATATATCCTCTGCTACAAACGGCAAATTATCACAAAAGTCATATGAAGATTTAGAAAATCAAACAGGTATGGAACTTAAAGATATTTCTAAAGAACGTGCTTCTGAAAAGATATCATTTTTAAACATTACTTCTCAGCCAAGAGAAGTGATTCCAACTGCAGTATTCCCTGGCTCTAATAAAGATGGAAGACGCTACTCACCGTTTACAACTAATGTGGAACGTTTAGTGCCATTTAGAACGCTAACTGGACGTCAAAGTTATTATATAGATCATGAGGTATTCCAACAATTTGGAGAAAGTTTACCGGTATATAAACCTACTTTACCTCCAATGGTATTTGGTGCTCGTGATAAAAAAGTTAAAGGTGGACAAGATACATTAGTGCTTCGATACCTTACACCTCATGGAAAATGGAACATTCATTCAACTTATCAAGATAATGAACGCATGTTGACATTGTTTAGAGGTGGGCCGGTTGTATGGATTTCAAATGAAGACGCAGCTGACCATGGCATTAATGATAACGACTGGTTAGAAGTATACAACAGAAACGGAGTTGTTACTGCCAGAGCTGTAACATCTCATCGTATGCCTAGAGGCACAATGTTTATGTATCATGCACAAGATAAACACATAGAGACACCTGGTTCTGAAATTACTGATACTCGTGGAGGTTCTCATAATGCACCTACTCGTATTCACTTGAAACCTACTCAATTAGTAGGAGGATATGCACAAATTAGTTATCACTTTAACTATTATGGACCAATTGGAAATCAAAGAGATGAGTATGTAGCTGTTAGAAAAATGAAGGAGGTCAATTGGCTTGAAGATTAAAGCGCAAGTTGCAATGGTATTGAATCTAGACAAATGTATTGGTTGTCATACTTGCAGTGTGACATGTAAAAACACATGGACAAATCGACCTGGTGCAGAGTATATGTGGTTTAATAACGTAGAAACGAAACCGGGCGTAGGATATCCAAAAAGATGGGAAGACCAAGGACAATATAAAGGTGGTTGGGTGCTAAATAAAAAAGGAAAGCTTGAATTAAAATCTGGTAATAGATGGTCAAAAATTGCTTTAGGTAAAATCTTCTATAATCCTGACATGCCACTCATTCAAGATTATTATGAACCGTGGACATATAACTATGAACATTTAACCAATGCCAAACAAGGACAACACTCTCCCGTGGCGACAGCACACTCTTTAATTTCAGGTGATAGATTGAATCTTAAATGGGGACCAAACTGGGAAGATGATTTAGCTGGAGGCCACATTACAGGACCAGAGGATCCAAATATTCAGAAAATAGAAGAAGATATTAAATTTCAATTCGATGAGACATTTATGATGTATTTACCAAGACTATGTGAACACTGTTTGAATCCAAGTTGCGTAGCATCCTGTCCATCAGGAGCTATGTATAAACGAGATGAGGATGGTATTGTTCTCGTCGATCAAGAAGCTTGTCGAGGTTGGAGATACTGTATGACTGGATGTCCGTATAAAAAAGTATATTTTAACTGGAAAACAAATAAAGCTGAAAAATGTACATTTTGTTTCCCACGAATCGAAGCTGGTATGCCAACCGTATGTTCAGAAACTTGTACAGGACGTATGAGATATTTAGGTGTTTTATTATATGACGCAGATCGTGTTCAAGAAGCGGCTTCAGCTAAAGATGAAAAAGACTTATACGAAAAACAATTAGACCTATTCCTTGATCCATTTGATGAGGAAGTCATTGCTCAAGCTGAAAAAGATGGAATAAATCAAGAATGGATTACAGCAGCTCAAAACTCACCAGTGTATAAATTGGCAATAGAATATAAAATGGCCTTTCCATTGCATCCTGAATTTAGAACTATGCCAATGGTGTGGTATTGTCCACCTTTAAGTCCTATTATGAGTTATTTCGAAGGTGAAAATGCAGGTCAAAATCCAGATATGATATTCCCAGCTATTGAGGAAATGCGTTTACCTATTCAATACTTAGCAAATTTATTAACTGCTGGCGACACAGAACCTGTTAAAGAGGGCTTGCAAAAAATGGCCATGATGCGAAGTTATATGCGTTCTAAAATAACAAACCAACCTTTCGATACATCTAAATTAGAACGATTAGGACTTACTGAAAGACAGATGACTGAAATGTATCGCTTACTAGGTATTGCTAAATATGAAGATCGTTTTGTTGTGCCTTCTTCTCATAAAGAAACATATTTAGATACTTATAAAGCGCAAGGAAGTCAAGGTTATGGTGGAGAGTACTTTGGCTCTAATTGTGAAGGTTGTGGTGTTGCAGTTCAATCAGGTAAAACTGGACAAGAAATTTATAATGAAAATTTCTATGGAGGGATCTTCCGTGATTAACCTTGAACAATTAAGTCTATACCAAGATAGCTTAGGCTATCTTGGTCAACAAATGAATTTTCCAGAAAAAATGACATTTCACCCAAAAATATTTGAAGAAACCATTTCTAAGTCTCATCCTGGCTATGAAGAATTGCTTGCATATAGAGAAATCATGATGAATTATACTTTGTCAGAAATTAAAGCTATCTATACAGATACATTTGATTTTAGTAAAAAACACCCACTCTATATGACATTTAATAAATTTGACACGCAAAAGGAACGTGGACAAATGCTAGCTAAATTGAAGGTTTTATACGAAATGTTTGGACTAAAAATGGTTGATAATGAATTATCTGATTTTCTTCCATTGATGCTACAGTTTTTGCAAGTTGCTGATTTTAAAAATGATAGTCGAGCACAGGAAAACCTTCAACTAGTCATTATGATTATTGAAGATGGCACATATGAAATGGCAAATACCCTTGCTGAAAACAATAATCCCTATGCATATGTTGTCAGTGCATTAAGAAAAACGTTAAAAGCGTGTATCATGCCTTTGAAAGAGGTGGAAAATCATGCTTAATCAATTTGTATGGATTATTTATCCATATTTATGTTTAGCAATATTTGTTATTGGACATATCGCAAGATATAAATACGATCAATTTTCATGGACAGCAAAGTCGAGTGAAATGATTGAAAAGAAACAATTAAAATGGGGAAGTTTACTTTTTCATTTAGGTATTATTCCGGTGTTCTTTGGTCATGTTGTGGGATTATTGATTCCCGCTAATTGGTTAGAGGCGATAGGTGTAAATAATCATATCTATCATATAGGTGCAGTTTATATAGGTAGTGTTTTTGGTATAATAACATTAATAGGAATGTTGTTGCTAACTTTAAGACGACTATCCATCAAAAATGTTAGACGATTAAGTTCATTTTCAGATATATTCGTAAATCTCGTTTTGTTGATTATTTTAATAATGGGTTGTTATTCTACGCTTGTAACCAATGCGATTCAACCTGAATTTGATTATCGTCAAACCATTGCGATATGGTTTAGACATTTATTCATGTTTTCTCCAAATGCTGACTTAATGTTAAACGTGCCTTGGTCGTTTAAACTGCACATATTATTAGGGTTTACAGTATTTGCGTGTTGGCCATTTACTCGTTTAGTACATGTTTGGAGTGTACCACTGTCTTATATGAATAGAAGATACATTGTTTATCGCAAAAACAAAATTTAATTTATTATGAGGTGAAAGTGTGGAACCAGAATCTTTAAAACATAATCAACATTTACAAATGAATTTAGATAAGTTGAGAGCGCAAGAGGGTTATGATTTTGGTGGTATCGCTTTATATGATTATCATCACACTTCATCACCAATTAAATGGCAATATGTTTCAGGTAATACAAATGATAGATATAAACTTATCATTTTGAGAAAGGGTAGAGGGCTTGCTGGAATGGTGATGAAAACCGGTAAACGTATGGTTATTGCTGATGTAGATACAGCTTTATCTCCAGAAGAGAAAGTTAAATTTCCAATCATTCTTAGTGAGTCATTGACAGCTGTAGTTGCAGTACCTTTATGGTTAGAAAATTCAATGTATGGCGTTTTACTATTAGGTCAAAGAAATCATCAGCCGTTACCTCAGTCATTGGACCAACTTAATATTGAAAAACAAATCGGTATTTTTACAGAAATAAACTAGGTGGTAAATATGTTGGAGCAAACTGATTTAAGTTTAGAGCAATTACTTAAGAATTATTATGAAACCACGAACGAGAAAATTGTCTTTGTTAATAGGTATGGAAAAATTATTGCTATGAATGACGCAGCAAAAGATATTTTAACTGAAGAAGATAATTATAATGCTATGACAAATGCGATTTGTCATCGATGTGAAGGATACTCTAATGAATATGATGTACAATCGTGTAAAGATTGTTTTTTAGAAACAACGCAATTACAACATTCAAATTTCCAAGTATTTATGAAGACAAAAGATAACGAAATTAAGCCTTTTACAGCTATGTATCAAAATATTGATGAACAAAGAGGTATTAGTGCATTTACATTACAGAATGTGGCGCCTCAGATTGAAAGGCAAGAAAAGATGTATCAACAAAAAATGTTACATCGTTCAATTCAAGCACAAGAAAATGAACGGAAGCGTATTTCTAGAGAATTACATGATAGTGTAATACAGGATATGCTTAATATAGATGTTGAACTAAGGCTTTTGAAGTATAAGTACAAGGATAAGGTGTTAGCTGAAACATCTCAACGTATAGAAGGACTATTATCACAGCTTATTGATGATATTAGAAATATGTCTGTTGAATTACGACCTTCTTCTCTCGATGACTTAGGTATTGAAGCAGCTTTTAAATCATATTTTAAACAGTTTGAAGAAAATTATGGTATGCATATTAAATATGATTCGAATATTAAAGGCATGCGTTTTGATAGTGAAATTGAAACAGTTGTGTATCGTGTAGTTCAAGAGGGGGTATTTAATGCTCTAAAATATGCTGAGGTTAATGAAATTGAGGTAAGTACGCATAGTGATGGCAAGCAGCTTGTAGCAGAGGTTGTGGATCGAGGTAAAGGGTTTAGTTTAGATCATCACCCTAAAGGCTCTGGACTTGGATTGTACGGAATGAGAGAACGTGCAGAATTAGTTAACGGTCATGTTAATATAGAGACACATATTAATAGAGGTACTATAATTACATTAGATATACCGATTTAAGTTGATGATGTAAGTTGGGGGAATTGAAGTGAAAATAGTTATAGCGGATGACCATGCAGTTGTTAGGACAGGATTTTCAATGATATTAAATTATCAAGAAGATATGGAAGTTGTTGCAACTGCAGCTGACGGGGTTGAAGCTTACCAAAAAGTGTTAGAACATCAACCAGATGTTTTAATATTAGATTTGAGCATGCCACCAGGAGAGTCTGGCTTAATCGCAACCAGTAAAATTTCTGAAAGTTTTCCTGAAACTAAAATTTTAATACTTACGATGTTTGATGACGAAGAATATTTATTTCATGTGTTAAAAAGTGGTGCTAAAGGATATATTTTAAAGAATTCACCTGATGAGCAATTAATATTGGCCGTACGTACAGTATATCAAGGTGAAACTTATGTTGATATGAAATTGACGACGTCTTTAGTCAATGAGTTTGTCAATCAATCTCAAACGGATGAAGTGTCATCCTCTTCAGATCCATTTAAAATTTTATCGAAACGAGAGTTAGAAATATTACCTCTTATAGCTAAAGGCTATGGCAATAAAGATATTGCAGAAAAGTTGTTTGTATCAGTAAAAACGGTAGAAGCACATAAAACGCATATTATGACGAAACTAAATTTAAAGAGTAAACCTGAATTAGTTGAATATGCCTTAAAGAAAAAATTATTAGAATTTTAAATGTATATCATGACTGATTATTAGGGCTTACTTAGTCTATGGCTAAGTAGTCCTTTTTTTGTAGCTTTATATAGGGAAAAATAAAAGTAAAATCAGGGTATATCCTTATGTTCATATTTTCACAAACATATTAAAATGAATGTGTGATTGGTACTTTGTTTAATTTTGTTTTATATAATTAATTTTGACCTCTTATTAAGCCCTCACAAAGTACCAATACACCTTATAATTAAATCAGATGAAGGTGAATCAAAATGAACATGAAAAAGGGTGTTTCTCAGCTTACGTTACAGACATTGAGTTTGGTCGCTGGCTTTATGGCTTGGAGTATTATTTCTCCATTGATGCCATTTATTTCACAAGATATTGATATTTCTCCGGGACAAATATCTGTCATTTTAGCTATTCCTGTTATTTTAGGTTCTGTACTACGTGTGCCATTTGGGTACTTAACTAACATTGTAGGAGCTAAATGGGTGTTTTTCTGGAGTTTTATTGTATTATTACTTCCAATTTTTCTTTTAGGTCAAGCTCAATCACCCGGTATGCTAATGCTATCAGGATTCTTTCTAGGAATTGGTGGCGCAATTTTTTCAGTGGGTGTTACTTCTGTACCCAAATACTTTTCAAAAGACAAAGTTGGTCTAGCAAATGGTATATATGGTGTAGGTAATATTGGTACTGCAGTTTCATCATTTTGTGCCCCAGTGTTAGCAGGTGCAATTGGCTGGCAAAATACAGTTCGTAGTTATTTAATTATTCTAAGTATATTTGCAATTTTAATGTTTTTTTTAGGAGATAAAAATGAGCCGAAAGTGAAGATTCCTTTGATGGCTCAAGTCAAAGACCTATCTAAGAATTATAAGTTGTATTATTTAAGTTTGTGGTATTTTATTACTTTTGGAGCTTTTGTGGCTTTTGGGATTTTTTTACCGAACTTTCTAGTTGATCATTTTAGTATTGATAAAGTGGATGCAGGTATTCGTTCAGGTATATTTATAGCACTAGCGACGTTCTTAAGACCGGTTGGTGGTGTTATAGGTGATAAATTTAATGCAGTACAAGCGCTTATCATCGACTTCGTGATAATGATTATTGGTGCGCTTATATTAAGCTTATCTAGTCATATTGTTCTGTTTACGATAGGCTGTTTAGCAATTAGTATCTGTGCAGGTATAGGTAATGGTTTAATATTTAAATTAGCACCTTCATACTTTTCTAAAGAAGCAGGTTCAGCGAATGGTATTGTATCCATGATGGGAGGACTAGGCGGTTTCTTCCCACCACTGGTGATTACTTTTGTAACGAGTATCACTGGTTCAAGTCATCTCGCTTTCTTCTTCTTGGCTATATTTGGTGTAATTGCTCTTATTACAATGATTCATTTAAATAAAAAAGAGAAAGCTATTCGTATATAAATAAAAATTGTGTCCTAAGGTGAGCATTAAAGTGTGTTCAAATTAGGGCACATTTTTGTTTAATATCAAAATAAAATATTCAAAAAATTTTGCTATTTTTCGTTTCATTAAAATGAAATAACTAACAGTCAGTTTTCATACACATACTGAACCAAAGACTATCAATGAATTAGGAAACAATCATCCTTTCAAGACATTGGCAGTCGATAGATCATTTTAAAAAATACGTATATCTTAATGTTTTAACATAATTCCATGTTGTCATATATGTGAATAACTGATTTTACAATCACACCCTCTACTTTCATTAAAATAGCTATACAATTGCTTCTTTCAACCTCCATTATATGAAGGGAAACAAACAACACACATCTTGATAGTCTATTTAAATACCACCTTAATTCACATTTTTAGATGTTAAAATGGATAATTATTAAAATATCTATAATCATTCATTAATGGTCTTTACAATGCTTGTAATTAATAGAGTATAGATAAAGTGATGTAACTTGCAAAAAAAAGAGGTATTTAGATAAGTTTAGTAGGAATTAGGTGCAAAAAAATATACTGACTGTACGAGAGAATAAGACAAAAGCTTACTTTAGACATACTATTACTATTAAATTGTATCGCTATTGCTAAAGTTGAAAGTTTTGTTGTATTTGTATTTAAAAAGCTTACTTTTGTCTCTAGTCTCTATAAGTATCACTTTTCCACTGTTTTATCAAAATTTTTCGTTACAAAATTTTGCAAGTCTTCAACTAAATTTTGGGTTTCTTCTTGAGTAATATTAAATTCATTAAAAACACTTTGTGAAATATCAGATAGAACATTTTGAATATCCTTGCCACGTTCTGTTAAAGAAATTTGAAGGTTCCGTTCATCTTGTTCTTCACGAGTTCGAATGACATAATTCTTTTTCTCTAATTTTTTTAATAATGGTGTCAGCGTGCCAGAATCCAAGAAGACTCTTTCGCCTAGTTTTTTAATGTTAAGTTTCTCATCATCTTCTATCGCCATTAATACAATATAACCTGTGTATGTAAGACCATACTCTTTTAGGTAATCTGTATATTTTTTGATGATTTCTTTAGAGGAAACATAAAATAAAAAACATAATTGTTTGCTCAAATAACTATTCTCTACATACATTTAATCACTCCTTGTTAAGGTAACAATATTATGAAGCGTATCACTTGTCAAGTATTGATCTCATCACTATAATTCAAATTGCTTTAAATTAAATTTATCAAATATTTGAATGAGTTTAATTTGATAATAAAACAATTTTTTAAAAAATGGAGGAGTACGAAAATTGACACGTATAAATGATTTTAACGAAGTGCTTAACAGTAGAAAATCAGTAAAGGTATTTGATGAGAATTATAAAATTCCTCGAGAAGAAATGGATGAAATCATTACTAAAGCAACTAAAGCACCATCATCGGTTAATATGCAACCATGGAGAATTGCTGTTGTAGAAAGTGATGAAATGAAAGAAAAAGTTAAAGAATCATTTGGATTCAATTCCAGACAGTTAACAACATCCTCAGCTATGTTAATTATTTTTGGAGATTTACAAAACTACGAAAAAGCTGAACAGATTTATGGCGATGCTGTAGAACAACAATTGATGACAGAAGATATCAAAGCACAACTGTTAGATTGGATATTACCCTATTATAAAAACTTATCTAGAGAAGGCATGAAAGATATTGTGAATATAGATAGTAGTTTAATGGCAATGCAATTAATGCTTACAGCGAAAGCTCATGGATACGATACAAACCCTATTGGCGGCTTCGATAAAGAAAATATTGCGGATATTATCGGTTATGATTCTGACAGATATCTGCCAGTTTTAGCGATTGCTATAGGTAAAAAAGCACAAGATGCACACGATTCAGTGAGACTTCGAATTGATGATGTAAGGGAGTTTTTATAAAACTTCTCAAAATTTTCACATTTACAAACGAACATTTTGTTACAATTTAACTAAATCTTTCTTTTCTATACGAATTAATCGTTTATAATTGTGTGTGATAAGATAAAAGGAGTTTCTATAATAATGAGTAAGAAACAGGTTATTTTTAGGGTAATCATTATTTTGATTATCTCTCTAATATTAGCAATTGCATTTTTCTTTGGACTCAAAGCTTATCAAGGTCATAAAAATCTTGAACTGATTGATAGCTATATGAGCGACCATCATCTTAATGATAAAGTGAAAAAAGACAAAACATCATATAGCACTAAAAAGGGGCTATACTATAAAGAAGTCGTTTTCAAAGATGAACCTAACGTGACATATGTGATTCAACCTATCAGTACTTCAAAAGGAATATTCATTGAAGGTTTTGATAGCGAAACGAAGAAAAGTATTAAAAAAGCAAAACATAGTGATTTTGATCAAAAATATAAACCTTCTAAATAAAGGATTAACACACAGTTTTATTTAAACATAGAACTGTGTGTTTTTAGTGTTGTTTTTAATAGGAAGAAATGCAGCATGCATGTATTTTTAATAAAAAAATTATATAGCTATTTTGATATTATCTGATATAATTAAGTGATGTCAGATGAAGGGGAGTTTGCATAATGGCTCTATTCAAGAAAAAAATAAGTCTACCAACGCAAGTAATTATTGCTTTGGTACTCGGTGTCATCGCTGGTCTATTACTATATGGACAAGATGATGTTGCAAATTATATTAAGCCATTTGGTGATGTGTTCTTAAATTTAATTAAGATGATCATCATTCCGATTGTATTTTGTTCATTAGCCTTATCTATTTCAAATTTAGGGGATTCTAAAAAGGTAGGAAGCTATGGATGGAAAGCAATCCTTTATTTTGAGATTATTACAACTATCGCTATAGGTTTAGGTCTTATCATTGGTAATCTATTCAAACCAGGTTCAGGTCTAGATCCAGATAAATTACCTAAAGGCGATATTACTAAATATCAATCATCTGCACATTCAGCAGAACAAGCGACTACTTATGGTAATCATCTTATAGATACATTAGTTCATATTGTGCCAACGAATTTATTTGAATCTATGGCAAAAGGTGAGTTATTACCGATTATCTTTTTCGCAGTATTTTTTGGATTAGGATTAGCTGCGATAGGAGAAAAAGCAGAACCCGTTAAAGGATTCTTAAATGGTACTTTAGAAGCTGTATTTTGGATGATCAATAAAATTTTAAAATTAGCTCCAATTGGAGTATTTGCATTTATCTGTACGACAGTAATGACTTTTGGTGCTTCTGCATTAATTCCATTATTTAAATTATTAGTTGTTGTAGTATTTGCTATGGTTTTCTTTGTTATTGTAGTATTAGGAATTGTTGCAAGAATGGTTGGAATAAGTATTTTTTCAATCATGAAGATACTTAAAAGTGAATTGTTACTTGCCTTTTCTACTTCAAGTTCAGAAGCAGTATTGCCGATTATGATGAAGAAAATGGAACGCTTTGGTTCGCCAAAAGATGTTACTTCATTTGTTATTCCTATCGGTTATTCATTTAATTTAGATGGCTCAGCTTTATATCAATCTATAGCTGCTTTATTTGTTGCTCAAATGTATGATATACATTTATCATTAACTGAACAACTTGTATTAATGGCCACACTTATGATTGCTTCAAAAGGTATGGCTGGGGTGCCAGGCGTATCTATTGTAGTTTTATTAACAACATTAACTTCTATGAACATAACAGCACAAGGTCTTGCTTTAATTATTGGTATTGATCGTTTATTAGATATGGTTCGTACATGTGTTAATGTTATTGGTAATGCACTATCAACAGTTGTTATTGCTAAGTGGGAAAACGTCTATGATAAAGAGAAAGGTCAAAACTACTTAAATTCAATTTAAAAAATTTATATATCTGACATTTTAGAGCCACTTACAATCTATGATTGTTAGTGGCTCTTATGCATTTTTGAAAAAATGCAAACAGAAGCAAAACAATCTATGATTGTTAGTGGCTCTTATGCATTTTTGAAAAATGTAAACAGAAGCAAAACTATCTATGATAGTAAGTGGCTCTTATGCATTTTTGAAAAAATGTAAATTTAAAAAGCACAAAAATGATTTTTTAGTTTAAAATCATCTTTGTGCTAAATTGTTCTAATTTAAATGCAAGTTTTAATACTTCTACATTCCGTGTTTCATATTACCCATATCATGGATTTTTGACATTAAACCATGAGGTACGTCATCGTGATTAACTTTCTTAACTTTAGTAATTTTTCCAGTTTTTTCATCTTTAAAGAGCATCACAAAATCTTCTTTTTTAACTGATACATTAGCATCTTTAGGTAATTCTACGTTTTTTTCAATTTTTTCATTTTTAGTATTTATCATTTTATCAATAGTCGTGCTATCTTTCATAATACCGTAGTATGATTCTTTCTTACCACCCACGAACATCATGATTACTAGTACAATACAAACGATAATCATAATTGTGATAAGACCTATGCCTAATCCTTTTTTATTTTTCATTATTGAAAACTCCTTTATCTATATTAATTCATTTATACATAATTTTAAGTCATTTTGCAATTATATATTGTAGTATAAAGAAAATAAAGTTTATAAAATAGAGCTTGATGATATGAATGACAATAAATAGACAATAAATAACCGCATCATAATCTAAAATGATTATAATACGGTAAATTTTGATATTATTTTATAACTCAATTGTAGCTGGCGTATCTAGTTCATCATCATTCATTAATTTAATTGAACGAGGTATAACTTTGAGTACACATAATTCAGGATCTTCTTTTGAATTGAAAAATGTTTTGTCTTGAGTTTCCCATAACCAATCAATAACTTTTTGATTTTTGACAACTTCTATAGTGGCATCTATTTCAACAAAGCTATTGTTTGTTGTTTCGTTATAGCCTAATAAAATATGAGCATCAGGATTATTTTCTATTTCTTCGACTTTTAGTGAATTGATATTCGTTTTTGTATATAAGTTTAAGTCATCGTTGTAAAAGACCATATATCTGCTATTAGGTTTATTATGATGTGCTGTTGATAGGACACCAATTTTTGAAGAATTTAATACTTTTTCTATTGCTTTTGTCACTTGTTGTTTATTCAAAATTATCATCTCCTTATTATTGTATATATCCTTATCACACATAATTTAAACGAAACAACCTTATGATGATTTTTAAGAAGGTTTAAAACAAATATATTTGACTTCATCATGTTTTAAGGTGACTTGGAAAGGAAGATGATGGTCATGTTGTATAGCTAATTCTGTTTTTGGTTGATTTGATTTATCAAGTTCATCAAGAATACTACGTTCAATATAAAATTGTTGTTTAGTTTGTGGTAGAAGGTTTTGAATTGCGCCATGCTCATGATTTAACGTTTTAATAATAATTAATGAGTTGGTTGATAATGTATTTTTAAAAACGTAGCGCTGTTGACTATCAGATAGATAACGATCATTTATTTTATTAAATAATAAAAAGTGATAGTTACCATCTTTGCGACTCATTAAAAAATTGTTAGCTATCTCTAAAGGTTCATTTAAAAATGGTTCGATTAATTTATAGAGGTGCATGAGAGGTAGGGGACTACCATAACGATTAAATAAGGCAATAAAAGGACTCTCATCTTCTATCAGTTGATAACTTACACCACCCCCGTAACGCATTAATGCGACTAAATGACAAACAAGGTCAGATAATTGAAGTGGATAAGTACCATTGTTTGTATATTTAAAACACTTTAAAGATAAATTATTGTAAACAAATTTAGTTGAAGGTATACCGGAATCTAATATAAATTGTTTATAATTTTCAAAGTGTGTGGACGAATGTAAGTACGATTTACGTTTGGTAATTAATGAGTTTTTGGTTTCTAGATTTTCAATGTCTATAAAATAGTAATCGAAATTTAATCGCTTCATCATATCATAAGTTCGATCAATAGAAGAATTTTGGTGTAGTAATCCTTCAACAGTTATACTATAACGGATAGCTTTATTTTTATTTTTAATTTTTAAATGGCATAAATGTATATCGTTCACTGACATATTCTTAGTTTCAAAGACTAACATAAATTTAACCATTTTTTTGTTCATTTTATAATCTTGGTGGCTATTAAGAAATAATAAAATTATTTCTTTGATAGATTCAAATTCATTTGTAGATGTTAATCTCATGGCTAAACCTATATTTTTTTCGAATAATTTTTCAAAGCATCGATTTAATAAATTAAAGTTCACCTCTCGCGTCGAAATATCAGTGATATCATTGATAAAAATTACAGCTTGTGGCAGGGAGGTAAAATCAATGTTGTAATATTCATTAAAAACAAATTGAAATAATTCGTTGAAATTTTGAAAACGTATAAACGCTTTAGAGTTTTTAGTCTGATCTTGAGGATAAAATTCATTGATATCTCTTTCAGTCGTTTCAGTAGCCAAATGATCACTAAACTCAAATTGATTAATTAAATCAATATATTGTGAAAAGTCAGTATCACTAAAACTTATCGAAGGTAAGGAGTCTAACTTAGAGATAATCGTTCGGTATTGTTTTGGGCTACAACCTAAATAATTTTTAAATTGATTTGTAAAATTGGTATGACTACTAAATCCAGATTGTTCTGAAATAGCGTTAATTGAGTCCTCAGATGAAAGTAGCCTTTTTATAGAGTCAATCACTTTTAAGCTTGTAAAATAATCTTTAAAATTCATATTAAGATATCTTGCAAATAGGTTAGAACAATAAGATTCAGATATATTACAATGTTGAGCTACTTCTCGTAGTGAAAGTGACTGTGATACTTTTGAATGAATAAATGTTAATCCTTCAGTAAACACTGAATGATTAACTGCAATTTGAGGAATATATTTTTTCTTATATCGAATGACTGCTTCTTTTAGTAGCGTTTGTATTATTTTAGAGATGGATTGCTCATCTTGATTTTCTCCTTTTATTAAATGTTGAATAGCTTGTAAAATAATTGTTTTAACAAAACTGCTTGATTGTAATAAATGTCTGTCAAAATAACATTTAAAAAATTTATTATCTTTACTATAAAAATAAATAACTGGAATAGAGAGTAATACGAGATTTGAAGCACTATTAATAAAATAGATGTCAGATTGATTAATGATAGCTATATGATTACCTAAATCTTTTGTTTCACCATTAATAGTGATTTTTAAGTCATTTGTAAGTGAAAACATCAGAATAATTCTATTAATATTGCGTTCAGGGGGAGAATGATATTCTTTATATATATTTAAAAAACATGTCATTGTATATTACATTAGCTCCTTGAATGAATTGAATAACTAAATTTAAATGTGACCGTGTATATCTATTTCGCTCAATTATTTAGTTGTTTTGATAGAATAATAAATGTAATTATAAGCGATTGATAAAGAAATAGTAATAGTAAAAAATAAAATTTTTCTTGGCTAAATACAGAAAATGGTTAGAAATTATAAGTTTCGCACAATATAAAAGTTGATTTAGGAATATAGGGTCATTATTTTGGAAAATTTAGATAGAGTCAAAAAAAGATTTTTACTACATAATTAATGTTAGATTTCGTTTCCTTTTAAAAATCTAAAATAGCAATTTAGAGGTTTAGGGGAAGTTCGAATGAATTATAAAACGAAGTCACTGTAATTAAATGTACGCTGCTCATTTCAACGTTAATCGAAAGAACAATAAAAGGGATATCGACCATAACAAGACTCAACATGTTAGATGTGTCATTATTTAGTACTTATTACTAATTGAGTAAAAATGTTTCATGCTTATGTAATCTTTTAAAACTTTTCCAATTACATCAATGAATTTAACAACTAGAAAACACAAGCACCATGATCTGAAAACAACTCCATTAAAATTCTATTTCTTGATTATTAATTTTTTAAATTAAGATGAATAAACATTAGTATATGGGTAGTTTTGATGAAAGTTAAACATTTTATTTCAACATCAAGAATCAACATCGATGCACGTTTTAAATGTACCATAAGTTTATGTTCATTATTGAAGTAGCAACAATTAGAATTTTGAATTAAAATGACTCTCCCCCAAAGTAACATTTAATTTAAATTTTAAACATTGTCATGGTGTTCGCCGTTAAGTTTTAGATTTTATTAAGTATTCATATCGCTTTTAATTCTTTTCAACAAATAGTTTAAGGACATAGTCTCAAACATACTTATAAACTCCATTGTCTTATAAACTATAAATGTGAGTGATTTGATGAGTATCATTCTCATATAGATGTCATCATCTATAGGCGTACATTTTCGCAAGATTTTCTGTATAAACGATATGTACAGATTTTAAACTGCCTGCAAAGTTTTAAACCACTGTGCCGGCAGTTTTTTTATGATCAAACCAAATATGACATATAAATAAAGATGTGTTTTTACGTATTCATCTTGTATGACGTAACATAATTGTTAAATGATTTTGTCACTTCATTTTGTAATATTGAGTATAGTACTTTGTTGTAAGTACTCGACAGCATATTTATCTGCTAAATTTTTTAAAAAAGACAACAGTTCAAAATAGTCAATTTGATTTTCAATATACAACTCCTTTAATTCTCGACTATGTTGTTTTTCATATTGTGTACATTGTTTTTTGAAGTACCCCCACATATGTTCAAAAGCATTGATGACTGAGCCTTTGGTCGGTGTAATGGTTAAAGCGTGCGCAATATGTTCTTCCACTTCATCCAATGTGGTAGGTGATTTTAGTAACGTTCTTATCGAATGATATGCATTTTGATCATGAAATAACACACGATATTTTTCTTCACGCCACAATTTTTCTATTTTTCCACGTTCTTTCAACTAAAGCCCCTCCATAGTGATATTGATTTAACTGCAGATATTAAAGGTAGTTTAATATTTTTCAAGAAAAATGAATAGGGGTATTGTGTAAATGATTGGAACCGGTTACAATATAATTAAGTGATTGGAACCGGTTCTAAAAGGAGGATGAATATGAGTTATAAAAAATCTGCTGAAGAAATACTTAAAGCAATTGGCGGTGAAGAAAATTTAGATGCAATGGCACATTGTGCAACTCGGTTACGTTTAGTACTGAACGATGAGAGTAAAGTAGATGAAGATACCTTGTCTAATATGGACGTCGTCAAAGGAACATTCTCTACAGGTGGTCAATACCAAATTATTATAGGTTCAGGTACAGTAAATAAAGTATTTAATGAATTAGAAAAAATAACTGGAAAAGAAGCATCTACGACGTCAGAAGTTAAAGATAAATCATCTAAGCATATGAATCCTTTCCAAAAATTTGTGAAAATGTTATCTGATATCTTTGTTCCTATTATTCCGGCTATTGTAGCTGGTGGTTTGTTAATGGGATTAAATAATATTTTCACAGCTAAAGATTTGTTCTATGATGGTAAGTCTATCATAGATGTACATAGTCAATTTTCTGGCTTGGCTGATATGATTAATATATTCGCAAATGCACCTTTTACGTTATTACCAATACTTATTGGTTTTAGTGCAGCTAAGCGATTTGGTGGTAATCCTTATTTAGGTGCAGCTCTAGGTATGATACTCGTTCACCCTGGATTGATGAGTGCATATGATTTTCCAAAAGCTTTAGAAGCAGGAAAAGCTATTCCACATTGGGATGTCTTTGGGCTACATATTAATGAAGTTGGTTATCAGGGACAAGTATTACCTATGCTCGTAGCAACATATATTTTAGCTACAATTGAAAAATGGTTACGTAAGGTTATTCCAACTGTGTTAGATAATTTATTGACACCATTATTATCAATTTTTATTACAGCATTTATAACATTTTTATTTGTAGGGCCTGTCACTCGTCAATTAGGTTATTGGTTATCTGATGGATTGACTTGGTTATATGAATTTGGTGGCGCTATTGGTGGACTTATATTTGGTTTATTATATGCGCCAATCGTCATTACAGGAATGCACCATAGCTTTATTGCAGTTGAAACGACATTAATTGCTGATGCGACTAAAACTGGTGGCTCATTTATCTTCCCAATCGCAACTATGTCAAATATTGCACAAGGTGGTGCAGCTTTAGCTGCATTCTTTATCATTAAGCAAAATAAAAAATTAAAAGGTGTTGCTTCCGCAGCAGGTATTTCAGCTTTACTAGGAATTACAGAACCAGCAATGTTTGGTGTCAATCTTAAATTGAGATATCCATTTATAGGTGCTGTTGCAGGATCAGGTATAGGTGCTGCTTATATTTCATTCTTCAAAGTAAAAGCGATAGCACTTGGTACAGCTGGATTACCAGGATTTATATCTATAAATCCTACACACGCTGGTTGGTTGCATTACTTAATAGGAATGATAATTGCATTTCTTGTTTCAGTTGTCGTCACTTTAGTACTTTCTCGTAGAAAAGCAAATAAGACAGCTGTTGAATCATAGTAGGGACTTAAAATTTTGACACAATTTTAAATATATAATAATACCCTTAGTTAGATTGAGTGACAATCTATAACTAAGGGTATTTGTTGTTATAACTTTTGTTTTTTCCATAAAAAGATACTAACGATAGCTACTAGAATAAGTGAAATTCCTACAACAATAATCCAAGACACGTAACTATGATCGTCAATTGGTAAGGGTACATTCATACCAAAGAAACTAAAGACGAGTGTAGGAAGGGTCAAAAGAACCGTAAACAACGTTAATGTTTTCATGATGTTATTCATATCATTAGATAATAATGAAGCATACGAAGAAGTGATACTCTCAAGTATTCGTTGATGTAATTCAGTTGTTTCAATAGCTTGGTTGTTTTCTATCACCAAGTCTTCAAGTAGCTCTTCATCCTCTTCAAAACGTTTGATTGCAGGAAGACGAAACAGTTTTTTAATAATTGTGTCGTTACCTTTTAGTGCAGCTAAGAAGTATACTAAACTTTTTTCTACTTCCATTAGTTTAAAAAGCTGTTTGTTTGTAATGTTATTTTTGAGTTCTCTTTCAATACGAATCCTAGATTTATTCAGCAATCTTAAATTTCTATTGTAGTGATTAGCTATTGTTGTTAGTATTTCAAGTGCAAATCGACTGTGAAATTTTAAGTTAATATCTTCTTGTTTAGCAAAGTTTTCTAAAAATTCATTTTCAGCATCGCAAACAGTCATAACGATACCATTTCCAATAATAATGCCTAATGGGATGGTCACAAAGGACAAGACACGTCGATTGGTAGAATTGACGATAGGTAAGTCAATAATAATTAGCGAGTATCCCGTATCTTCGTCATATTCAATACGTGCACTCTCTTCAGAGTCTAACGGATCTCGAATAAAATCCTCAGGTATATTGTAAAATTCCATCAAACCTTCAATTTCTTCTCTATCTGGTTCTACTACATTTATCCATGAAGCGCTATGATTGATTTCAGTTTCAATAATTTGTGAAGGATGATGAAGTGCGTGTTTATAAGCTGTAATCATAATTAATAGTTCCTTTCAAAGTCCACTAGAATAAGGATGATACTAAAGTTAGTTAAATAAATTTTAAACTTTTAAATTTGTGGCATCAAACTTCTTAAACTTCGGACATAATTTTTAAATATCATACTCTCTTGGTCTAAATATGATATATAAAGTTGAATCACATTCATATTGTATAGTTAGTTATAAGAAAAGCAGATGAATTTTGCTATATTATCAATCTAGCTACTAATAACTTTAGATTGTACATTAATCATTAAATATATAATTTATCTTTAAGGCATATGCAGATTGCTTAAGATTTAATAGTATGGTTAATTATAATAAACTTTATACAACTTATTCAATCTTCGAATTTTTGTTGATCACTTAGTAAGGTGATTCTAAAATGAGTAAACTTTATTTTATATTACAAATTGCCATTTTGCTACATTCTTAATTGATTTATTAACTTTATGATTTATCTATACTTGTATTTAGTTTACTAGTTAAAATTTCTATTTTTATATTTGTGTCTAATTCAAAAAAATTAGAATAGTTATTGTTAAAACAAGTGATTATGTCTAATATGAAAAACGGAGCAAAATTTTTGTATGAAAGGAGGAGGGTTCGGTGTTAAAAATAATGTCTAAATTTAGTGCTACGTTAGTTATTATGTTTTTAATAACTTTATCACCTATTTTTCAATATCAAGCTTCTGCACATGCGACTTTAGAAAAATCAATACCACAACAGCAAGGGATTATTAAACACAAACCAGAAGTAATCAAGTTAGAGTTTAATGAACCTGTGAATACCAAATACTCAAGTGTGACCTTATTTGATGATAAAGGTAAAAAGATTAAAGACCTTAAACCAATCACAACTGGATGGTCACAGACAGTCGTATTTTCATCTGATCAAATTGTTAATGGGACGAATACAATTGAATGGCATACGGTATCTGCGGATGGACATGAAGTTGGAGATACGTTTGAATTTTCAGTTGGAAAAGTGACGGCTAAAGATGTAGATACATCTTCTCCTTTTTATGAACAGTCTAAATTTTGGTTTGGATTATTAAGATATGTTACAGAAGGTGCAACCTTTCTACTTATTGGCTTGTTTTGGTTAAATGGTGTTGCTAAGAAACGAGGATTAAGACAATTTAATGTGTTACCAAAGCAATCAGGAATTGCATGGATTATGGCTATGTCAGTACTCGTGAGTCTCGTTGTTTACATGATGACACTCACATCTGATATATTAGAAGATATTTTATCATTTAAATTAGAAGTGATAATGCAATTTCCATATATATTAAGCTCTATTTCACTAATCATTTTGTTTATACTTTTCGTATTAAAGGATATGGAAAAAATATGGTACTGGCTCATTTCAATAATTATGATTGCTGTGATAAGTATGTCTGGACACGTGTGGTCACAACAAGTGCCATTATGGTCAATCATCATAAGAACAATTCATCTTATAGGGCTAACGTTATGGTTAGGTTCACTCGTATATCTCATTTGTTATGCTATTAAAGTGAAAACTGATCAGTTGACGAATGTAAGACGCATGCTTTTAAAAGTTAATATCATTGCTGTGATTATGATCGTTTTTACAGGGATTTTAATGGCTATTGATGAAACGAATATTTTAACACTTTGGAATAACATCAAAGCGTGGTCCATATATCTTATTATAAAAATTGTGGGAACAATGACAATGATGCTGCTAGGTTTGTATCAGACGATGCGAGCTTTGAAACAGCACCAACAGGTCAATCGTTATGCGCTTATATTTGAGTTGTTAATCGGTATTATTTTAATTTTTGCAGGTATTATGATGAGTCAAATGAATATACCTAGTTAAGGAGGAAAACGATGTTACGCAAGTTACTACCACTGACTTTAATAGTGTTTTTTGGTTTAGGATTTTTTAAGTTTGCAGATGCACATGTCACACTGAATCCAAACGAAAGCGAACCTGAGTCGTATGATAAGTACGATGTACGCGTACCAGTTGAGCAAAATGATCATACAGTGAAAGTAGAATTAGATGTGCCGAAGGGATTAAACGTTGAGAGTGTTAAACCTGTCCAAGGTTTTGAACATCATTTTTCGAAAGATAAAAAGGGAAATATTACCAAAGTTACTTGGACAGCTACTGGTAAAGGTATTGGTCCACACGAATTTATTGAGTTCCCTATTGTAGTGGCAAATCCTAAAGAAGAAGGAAAGTTCAAATGGAATGCTATTCAAACTTATGATAATGGAGATGTAGTTAAATGGACTGGTAAAGAAGATAGCGAACACCCAGCACCAACTACAACTGTAAAAAAAGGAGCAAATCCAAATGACACGCATTCTGACTCAAGTCAAGGTGATTCTATCGCTTTATGGATAGTTGCTATCTTAGCAATTGTGATTTCGTTGATTGCACTTTTTAAACAAGCGCGTTCTAAAAAGTAATCATTAACGGGTTAGAAATATATATACATTTTTCTAATTTAAAGCAATCCACTTAGATCTATATTTTAAAAATTGCATTCATCATTTATCAAGATTGATTAGGATGTGAGTTATTTAATTTAAATATCTTTCTCACTTGATTGCGTTTATTCTATGGTCGCTATTTTGTCACTTTAACTAACACAAATATGTTTTATAATATAATCTTAAGGAGGATTCTTTATGCGTAGATTATTATACTCTTTTTTATTTTATATGATCATAGGCTTATTAAGTGGCTTTTACTACAGAGAATTAACTAAAGCGCATGACTTTGTGGGTGACACGCAATTGTCTTTAGTGCATACACATACACTTATCTTAGGCATGTTTATGTTTTTACTCTTATTACCACTTGAAAAAGTATTTAAATTAAGTAGTTACTACTTATTTAATTGGTTCTTTTTCGTGTATCATTTAGGTGTGTTAATCACGATTTCAATGATGACAGTTAAAGGTACATTCCAAGTTATTGGTAAAAAATTTTCACCTGAAATGTTTGCGGGATTTGCAGGCATAGGTCATACAGGTATGCTTGCTGGTTTACTGTTACTGTTTTTCTTATTAAGACAGGCTATTCTTACAGAACCTAAAAAATAAAGTCGAAATACTAAAAAATATTTGGTAGAGTGGATTTAGATTTTAAATAACCAGATAGGTGATAGATAATGACTAAGATTCACTTTGAAGCACCCAGTCCCGAGGATTACTGTAATTTAAGAGCTAATGCTGGAATGAGTAGTAAATCGATTGAAGCGGCAATAAAGGGGCTTCCTCATGCATGTTTTAATGTGACCCTTTATGAGAATGATATGTTGATTGGAATGGGGCGAGTGATTGGAGACGGTGGCACAGTTTTCCAAATCGTCGATATTGCTGTGAAAGATACATATCAAGGGTTGGGTCATGGAATGACAATTATGCATGAAATAATGAAGTATATTGAGAGTGTTGCTGAAGAAGGTACATATGTGAGCTTGATAGCAGATTATCCGGCAGATCAATTATACGAGAAGTTTGGATTTAAAAGCACTGAGCCTTATTCAAAAGGTATGTATATCAAATATTAAATATTAAAGTGAAAACGTCATAAAATGCATTTGCTTTTGCATCTTATGACGTTTTTTAGTTATTTAAACATTGAAATCAATGACAATACGTCCAGTATTATGATGATTGATGACTTGATCGATAGCTTTTGGGATTTCATCGAATGAAATAACATGTTTGATGTCATGTAATTGTTGTGGTTTTAAGTCTTTTGCAAGTCTTCTCCAAACACGTTTTCTTAGTTTAATTGGAGTAAATACTGAATCAATACCAATTATACTTGCTCCTCTTAAAATGAAAGGAAAGACGGTTGTTTCAAAATTGTTACCACTAGTCATGCCAATTAATGCAACACTTCCATTGTTATCCAATCGTTTGACGATGTACGGTAAGTTTTCACCACCAACTGGATCAATGGCTGCTTGCCATGTTCTCTTTTCTAATGGTTTACTATTATCTTCTGGTAAACGGCCAATTACTTCTTTAGCACCAAGCTTTTTAAGTTTTTCTTCAGCGTCATCTCTACCTGTACTTGCAATAACATCATACCCTAAGTTATTTAACATGAGTAATGAAATTGTACCGACCCCTCCAGTGGCACCTCGTACAAGCACTTCTTTACCTTCAATAGACATACCTGATTTTTCAAGTTGTTCTATAGCTAAACCTGCTGTATAGCCAGCAGTACCATAAATCATAGCTTCTTCCAATGTTAAATCTTCAGGTAATTCAATCACCCATTCTGATTTAACACGTGCATATTCACTGAACCCTCCATAATGACTTACACCTAAATCATAACTTGTTACGATGACTTTATCTCCAACTTCAAAGCCTGGAGCATTTGTTTCTTCAATGGTACCTGCTAAATCTATACCGGGCACCATCGGATATTGTTTTACTATTTTGTTATGATCCTGAGTGGCTAGTGCGTCTTTATAATTTATGCCAGAATAATGTACTTTTATTAAAACGTCACCGTCAGGTAAGTCATCTTTAGTTAGTTCTTTATAACTATTTGAAACAATACCGTTATCATCTTGATCAACTACAAAAGCTTTGAATTTTTCTACCATATTTCTACACTCCTCTAATGATGAATTGAATCAATATTAAATTTTAAAGATATTCTTTCATGGTTCCCTTGATATTACCTTGTTTTTATTTTTAATATAAGGAAAATTCTTTTATAACAAACTTTACATCATTCATTGTATAATTTAATTTGAAAATTTAAAACTTATTAATAGCAAAAATGTCAATGTACACATCTAATTCACAAAATTAATTTTTTAAGATTTTAAAGAGGGGGATTTAAATGGGGGAAAGGATAAGAAGTGTTCAAATAACTGAGGTAGAGCAACTACAACTAATTGCTAAAAGAACATTTTTTACAACGTTTAGAGAATCTTATAGTGATGAGGACTTCAAGAAATTTTTCAATGATGCATATGATATAGATATGTTGAGAAAAGAATTGGAACAAAGTAATTCTTTTCATTATTTTTATGAAGTTGATCAAAATATAGTAGGTTTCTTGAAATTGAACATTAATGATGCTCAGACTGAAAATAAAGGACAAGCATATTTGGAAATACAACGCATTTACTTTGATGAAGCATTTCAAGGGAGTGGTAGAGGACAATTATTTATCAATTTAGCTATTGATCAAGCTATCAAATTTGGGAAATCGAAAATATGGCTTGGTGTTTGGGAGCATAATCCTAAAGCGCTTAGTTTTTATAAAAATAGGGGATTTAGAGTTACAGGGTCGCATCAGTTTTATACCGGAAGTGTAGTAGACAATGATTTGATTATGGAATTGGATGTTCCAACAAACTATAAATAAAGTTTATAGTTCAATCACAAAATATAAATGAGCTAGGGTTATGTTTAATATTGTTCGCATTTAGCATTAATATTAGATATAATTGTAGCGTTGAATTTTAGTACAATATCTATGTAATTGTATTCAAAGTGAAGTCATCGAAATTAAAAATGCAATCAATATATACAGATTAGGTTTATATTTTTAATAGGTAATGATAGTTATTATAGTGACATTCAAACGTACAACCTAAATTTTATAAGATGTTGTCGATTTAATATAGAGAGAAAGGACGTATAGTATGAATAAACTGACAATTATTGTCACGTATTATAATGCGGAGGAATACATCACAGGTTGCTTAGAGAGTATTAAGCAACAACGTACACAAGATTTTAATTTGATTATTGTGAATGATGGGTCGACAGACCAAAGTAAAAAATTAATGGATGAAGCTATTAAAGACTATGATAAAAACATTCGATTTATCGATTTAGATGAAAATAGTGGTCATGCACATGCGCGTAATATTGCATTAGAAGAAGTGGAAACACCTTACTTTATGTTTTTAGATGCAGATGATGAATTAGCCTCTTATGCAATCACGTTTTACTTAGAAAAGTTTAATGATACTGATGGTTTAATTGCTCCAATACATTCTTTTACTACACAACGTCCGCAATTTGTTGATTTAGATCGAGTAAGGGTTGAATATTTTAATGCCAAAGGGAATATTAATTCATTTTTAAGAAAACAGTCAGCTTGTAATATTATTTTTAGAACAGCTATTGTCAAAGCGCACCATATTCGATTTAATGAAAATTTAAATACATATGTGGATTGGTCATTTGTTCTTGAGTATATGAAGTATGTAAATAAGTTTGTTCGTATTTTTAACTTCCCATTTTATTTCCGTGGGGAAGTCTATGATCCATTTGAAACACTTACTTTAAGTGAACAAAATTTTGATATTTTATTTAAAGATTACGTCAACAGCTTTTATGATGCCATTAAACGAGCAACAAACCCAAAAGTTAGAGAATTTATTGTCACTAAAATGGGAAATAAAATCGCTAATGAATTTGAACCAACTCGATATGATATTAATGAACGCTATCAAACACATAAGGATACGCTTGTTGAATTATCGAAATTTTTACATGTCCATTTAGTTAAAAATCAAAAACTAATAAATAAAATTGAAACAATTTTGTTAATGAATAATGAAACTGATAAAGCTTTTAAAGTTAATCAATTTAGAAAAACATTGCGACATGTTAAAAATATTGTTTTAAGAAGAAAAAATAAAGAACGTTCATTGTATGACTTAACAGATAAAGAAGATAATGTTAAACCGAAAACGATTGTCTTTGAATCGTTCGGTGGTAAGAATTACAGTGATAGTCCAAAGTATATTTATGAATATATGCAAAAGTATTATCCTAATTATCGCTATATATGGTCATTTAAGAATCCTGATAAAAATGTCGTACCGGGTAGTGCTGAAAAGGTTAAGCGTAATTCAGCAGAGTATTATCAAGCTTACTCGGAAGCAAGTCATTGGGTATCAAATGCCCGTACACCACTTTATTTAAATAAAAAAGAAAATCAAACGTACATTCAAACTTGGCACGGTACACCATTAAAACGGTTAGCGAATGATATGAAAGTGGTTCGTATGCCGGGCACTACGACTCCGAAGTATAAGCGTAATTTTAATCGTGAAACATCACGTTGGGATTATTTAATTTCGCCAAATAGATATTCAACTGAAATATTTAGAAGTGCTTTTTGGATGGATGAAGAGAGAATATTAGAGATAGGTTATCCTAGAAATGATGTATTAGTGAATAGAGCCAATGATCAAGAGTATCTAAATGAAATTAGAACTCACTTAAATTTACCTAGTGATAAAAAGGTTATTATGTATGCTCCGACATGGAGAGACGATGAATTTGTGAGTAAAGGAAAATATTTGTTTGAATTAAAAATTGATTTAGACAACCTTTATAAAGAACTCGGAGATGATTATGTGATTTTATTACGCATGCATTATCTCATTTCTAACGCACTTGATTTATCTGGTTATGAAAATTTTGCAATTGATGTTTCAAACTATAATGACGTCTCTGAATTATTCTTAATAAGTGATTGTTTAATTACAGACTATTCATCAGTAATGTTTGATTATGGTATTTTAAAACGCCCTCAATTTTTCTTTGCATATGATATAGACAAATATGATAAGGGATTACGAGGATTCTATATGAATTATATGGAAGACTTACCAGGACCAATTTATACAGAACCATATGGCCTAGCTAAAGAACTAAAAAATTTAGATAAAGTGCAACAGCAATACCAAGAAAAAATAGATGCATTTTATAATAGATTTTGCTCTTTAGATAATGGTAAGGCGTCTCAATATATTGGAGATTTAATTCATAAGGATATCAAGGAACAATGATAAATTTCATACTTAATTAATAATTATAGGGTATAATATTAATGAGCAATTAATATTATGCCCTTTTTAATATTTTAATTGAAATTCAATTCAACATGATAAAGAGACAAAGTAGGAGGCGGTTTCAAATGAAAAAAGTATTAGCAAGTGCAACGATTTTATCATTAATGTTAGTAGGCTGTTCCAATGGAGGAAATGATGAATCAAGTCATAAAGATGATAGTTCCAAAACAGAACAAAAGGATAAATCATCATCTCAACATGACTCAAAAAAAGATTCGAAACGTAATGATACGATTAATAAGCAAGACAATCAGGAAAATAACAATAATAAAGAACGAACAAGTAATCAAAATCCAAATGTAGGAGAGCAACGAACAAGCGAAAGACCAACAACAAATTCAAACGGAAATTCATCGGATAATCAAAATAAACAACATCAATCAGTACAAGATAATCAGAATAAATATGTAGCACCATACCAAAGTGAAAATGCGACACGTGTTGCTCGATATCTTTCTCCATTTGAGGGCGACCGCAGTCAAGCTTTGCAGCAATTACCAAATTTTGAAACTGCACTTTCCATTGCCAAAAATGAAGCTAATATGTATGGAAGCGAAAATAAATCATATAATGATTATTCAATAGAACAAACAGAAGATGGATTTAGATATGTGTTTAGCTTTAAAGATCCATCAAAAAGTAATACTTACTCAATTGTAACGCTTAATCGACAAGGTCAACCTACTGTTGTAGATCCTAACTTCCAACCTTAGTTGTAAGTAAAGTGAATTTCAACACGAATGAGTCATACTAAGATAACTATAAAAAGCGAGCAAAATCATTTCTGTATTCCATAATGAGTTTGCTCGCTTCTATATTGAAAATCATCAATAAGATGAATCACTTATTTCAATTGATTAGAAATAAGTTTACTAATATATTCAAATGACTGATTATTTTTATTTGTATATTTATTGTTTAATTGTGGAATGCTATCAGTAATTAAATCATTCATTAATAGTTCAGCATCGGTATACCAAACAGGTTTTAAGGTGTCTATTACGTCTTGATAGACACCACGTTCTTCGACATATTGAGAGTGATTGGGTGTATATAAGCAACCTTTTTTATCTACGGTTAAAGCATCAAAAATAATTGATGAGTAGTCTGTCAAAACAACATCTGAAATAATAATTAAGTCTTGTGTTTCAATATTATTAGGCGGAATAATTACACCTTCAGGAACCAAGTCATTCTGACTCTCGACGTGTCCTTTATAGATCACATTATAATGTTTTAATAACTGTTCATTAATAGGAAATACATCATCATCAGATGAATTTGTTTTCCATGTTGGAGCATATAATAATACTCGCTTAGTAGGATCTATATTTATCTCGCTAAATATACGTTTATGTAAACCTACATCATTGATACGATTTAATAAATAATTATTTCTAGGATATCCTACAGGTAATATATCAATTTTTTGACTAGGAAACGCTGATTCAAAGTATGTTTTTGATTCTTCTGAATCTACAACTAAATAATCTTGTTGTGTCCATTTATTATATTTTCGAGCTCGGTAGTTATATATATTTAAATTTTGATGTGGCTCTTTACTATCTAAAAATAGTTTTTTAATAGGTGTCCCATGCCATAATTGAATGATTTTACCATTAGGGTGAATATCGTCAGGAATATAGCTTTCCGTGATGACAAAAGTAGCTGTTTCAATTAAATTCTTCACATTTTCATCGTTAGTTGAAATAAAATGTGGTCCTGTTCTCTCATCTGTTATAAAGTAAGACTCTATCATAGGATTATGTTTAACAAAGTAATTAAATAAATACTTAGAGTTTCCTCGATACCCAAAATCAAATCCTAGAAAAACGACGTGGTTCTTAAGTTTTGATGAATCCTTTTTATAAATATAGCTAATCTCTTTGTGTTTTCTAACTGAATAATTCTTAATAGGAGTTACTAACCATCTTGGAGCTTTAAATTTAGTACTAAGTAGTACTGAATCATAATATCTAATACTATCGTGATCGTTAAATGGTACACGCGTAAATGGGATTCTTTGTTTATGTGCATAAGCGATGGTGTTTAAAAAGAATTTATCTCTATAAGTTAAATCATTACGATCAAATGAGCGCCAAAATCCCTTGCTCGTTTTTAATGGTTCTTTAAAGTCTAATACGACATGACCTTCAACTGCGATATGCCCTTTTAGAATTGTTAATAATGCTAAATCAAAAATATTTTCAACTTCAAATTTATCAATAAGTTCTAATGTTGAATTAATTTCATAAATAACATTTGGATATAAATTAATATTTTTAACCCAGTCCTCAAAATCAACAAAGTCTAACCCGAAGTATTTACAATCGTTTAAATAATAATTGTTAATTGTATAGTCAACTAAAAAAGAAGTCTTAGGTAAAGTGATGGCTTTAATCATGGACTGATGAATTTGAATTTCATTCGAATAGGGAATGACATGCGTATAGCCGTCGCTAAGTGCACGTTCCATTTGCTCTTTTAATTTGTCCATATTTGAAATATTTATTTGCTTTATCATAAATCTTCCTTCAATCTCTTAACGATATTTGTTAGTTTTTATTTTATCATGGCCCATAATATAATTCATGTAAACATAACATAAAAATAAATATATATGTTTTTAACCTGTGAAATTAAAGCGCTTAACTACTATAAATATTAAGGTTTATTAATTGTTAACAACCCTTTACATTCATGTCACACCATTGTAATTTATATAAGAAAATGTTATATTTTTCTTGTGAAAATGGTCACGATATGCTTGTGGGGATCGTACTGATTTAATAGGTATTTATCACATATTAATAAGGGGACAGTATGCGTCTACCTAGTCTTCATGACTAAAGATCTAATGAGGAGAGTTCAATATGTTAGTAGAATCATTTAACCCATTTGGTAATTTACTATTATCATCATTAATTGCAGCAATTCCTATCATTTTATTTTTACTGTGTCTTACAGTATTTAAAATGAAAGGAATTTATGCTGCTATCACAACCCTTGTGGTTACATTATTAATTGCAATTCCTTTCTTTAAATTACCAGTAGGAATTGCCTCTGGCGCAGTTGTTGAAGGTTTCTTCCAAGGTATCTTCCCAATCGGATATATTGTTATTATGGCAGTATTATTATATAAGATTACTTTGAAATCGGGGCAATTCGCAACTATTCAAGACAGTATTACAAGTATTTCACAAGACCAAAGAATTCAGCTTCTTTTAATTGGTTTTTCATTTAATGCATTCTTAGAAGGCGCTGCAGGATTTGGTGTTCCAATTGCAATTTGTGCACTTTTATTAGCGCAACTTGGCTTTAGACCATTACAAGCAGCTATGTTATGTTTAGTAGCTAACGCTGCATCTGGTGCATTCGGTGCAATTGGTATTCCAGTAGGTGTTGTAGATACACTTAACTTACCTGGTCATGTAGAAGCGATGGGAGTTTCACAAACATCAACATTAACTTTAGCAATTATTAACTTCTTTATTCCTTTCTTACTTATCTTTATCATAGATGGTTTCAAAGGAATTAAAGAAACTTTACCTTCAATTCTTGTTGTTTCTGTCACTTATACAGTTTTACAAGGATTACTTACAGTGTTTAATGGTCCAGAATTAGCTGATATCATTCCATCACTTGCTTCTATGTTAGCATTAGCTTTATTCTCTAAGAAATTCCAACCTAAGAATATCTTTAGAGTTCAAAAAGATGTTAAACCAGAAGCACCGAAAAAACTTAAAGGTAAAGAAGTCTTATTTGCTTGGAGTCCATTCATTATCTTAACTGTCATTGTTATGATTTGGAGTGCACCTTCATTTAAAGCATTATTTGCACCAAAAGGTAAATTATCTGCTTTAGTTGCAAATTTTGACTTACCTGGTACATTCAGTAATATTTCACACAAACCAATTACTTTATCATTAAACTTAATTGGTCAAACAGGTACAGCGATTCTAATTACAATTATTATTACTGTTTTAATGGCTAAAAAAGTTAACTTTGGTGATGCTGGTCGTTTATTTGTTGAAGCATTTAAAGAATTATGGTTACCAATCATAACAATTTGTTTCATCTTAGCAATTTCAAAAATCACAACATATGGTGGTTTAAGTAACGCTATGGGACAAGGTATTTCAAAAGCAGGAAGCGTATTCCCAATATTATCACCAATCCTTGGTTGGATCGGCGTATTTATGACTGGTTCAGTTGTTAATAACAACTCTTTATTTGCGCCAATTCAAGCTTCTGTAGCACAACAAATTGGTACAAGTGGTTCACTACTTGTAGCTTCAAATACAGCAGGTGGGGTTGCGGCGAAACTTATTTCTCCACAATCAATTGCCATTGCAACAGCAGCTGTTAAAGAAGTAGGTAAAGAATCTGAATTACTTAAAATGACATTACGTTATAGTATTGGATTACTTGTATTTATCTGTATCTGGACATTTATCTTGTCATTCATTCTGTAAATCAAAATTTATTGAAATGAATTTTTCATATACAAAGCCCGAAATGAAGCTATAAAGCCATTCATTTCGGGCTTTCAATATGTTGCTTTTAGATGTTGAGATTTTAGGTAATCTTTTAAAATGGTGCAATTGTTATATAAATTCTCATTTGAAAAATAGGAGTGAGACAGTTCGTTTTAAATGAACTAAGTCTCACTCCTATTTTTATTTAAACATAGACATAAATAATTGATATATATGATCCGGACTAAATTGTTTCAACGTATCTTTACTATTTTCAATGATGTGATCTAACTCATTATAATGTTGTGTTGTTAAATCGATACGTTTTGCAAGTTCAGACACATTTTCATAGTTTACTAAATAACCATTATCTCCGTTGTTAATGATTGAATCTGGCCCTACATTGCCTTCAAAACTTATGACTATATTATCTTGCACCATTGCCTCTAAAATAATCATTCCGAAGCCTTCATTGCGTGAAGGTACAACAACGATTTTACTTTGTGCAAGTTTATTATTTAATTCTTGCGTTGGCTCATATATTTTAATCAAATCATTTAAATGATATTGATTAATAAAGTCAACAAGTGATGTTTTCTTACTACCAGAACCATAGATATGAACGTCATAATTCAATTGACGCAAGTCTTCTTGTATTAAACGAATACTCTCTAATAATAAATCATACCCTTTTTCATATTCTAAACGTCCGGCGCTAATAATACGATTTTTCTTTGGAGCAGCAATTCTTTTTTCGGTAACCATATTAGGTATAACATATACAGGAGTTTTAAGTTGTGATTGATATTTTTGCTGATCTGCGACAGTTAACGTTGTAATCTTATTGATATTACGGTACGCAGCAATAATTTCCTTTTGATACTGATCAGGATGAGCATCAAAATTCATATGTTCCATTGCGATGGTCACTATTTCAGCTTTAGCATATTTAGAAATGAGAATATTAAAGCTAGCTCTTGTTCCAACGAGTACATCAGTTTTAGTATGTCTGATTGCTTTAATCATTTTTTTCTCTACATAACTCGAAAACTGACTTTTACCTGGCTCAAATTGAGAAATCACTTTTGTATTTAAAAAGGGGGTATACTTTTTGATACGATTTGCCGTAATAGCTCTAGTATTTTTAATCTTTAAGCGATAATCCACTAAGACTTTAACTTTTATTGCAGAATGTAATTCAAAATATGGAGAGTCTGTGCCTCTAAAAACTGAAATAATTGTTACAGGATGTCCTTTTTCTGCAAGTGTATTTGCAAGTTGTGTCACCGACTTTACCGTTCCGCCCATTGCATAAATATTATGCATAAAAAATGTGAACGACTTCATTGCGTTAAACACCTCATTGTTTTCTATGATATTTAAGTTATTATAACATTAGTTCGTGTATATGGGGTAACATGTAAACAATTGTAATTTGAATTGTGTAATGAAGCTATTCTCATAATGTTGACTTTTATTCTTTTGTGTAACACAATTTATATATATAATTAAATTAGTTTAATTAATGGTTATGATAGGGAAGAAATGAGCACTTCCTTAAAAGACGCTTAGATTTTTTTGCAATATAGAGAAAGCGCTTTAATGTTATTAAAGACATCGACATCTATGAGTGTCAATCGTTCCATTTATTTAATAAAAAAGGGGGACTGTGTTTGTTATGAATACTCAACATAGCAAAACAGATGTCATCTTAATAGGTGGCGGAATTATGAGCGCAACATTAGGAACTTTACTAAAAGAATTAACACCAGAAAAAGATATCCAATTATTTGAAAGATTGAGTCAACCTGGAGAAGAAAGTTCAAATGTTTGGAATAATGCAGGAACAGGTCATTCAGCACTGTGTGAATTGAACTATACGAAAGAAGGTCAAGATGGTTCAGTAGATATTACTAAGGCAATTCACATCAACGAGCAATTTCAATTATCTAAACAGTTTTGGGCATATTTAATACGTGAAGGTCATATTGAAAGTCCAGATAAATTTATTCAATCAGTCCCACATATGAGCTTTGTCAAAGGGGAAGAAAATGTTAAATTTTTAAAAAGTCGAGTGGCGAGTTTACAGAAAAATGTATTATTTGAAAAAATGAAAATATCTCAAGATTCAGAAAAAATTAACTCATGGGTTCCTTTAATGATGGAAGGACGCCAATCAGATGAAGCAATTGCCATCACGTATGACGAGACAGGTACAGATGTTAACTTTGGTGCTTTGACTAAAAAGTTAATAGCTAATTTACAACAAAAAAATGTTGGTATTAATTATAAACATGAAGTTTTAGATATAAAAAAATTAAATAATGGTAACTGGCAAGTTGTGGTTAAAGATTTAAATACATCAAATGTAATGAATTATGAATCTAAGTTCGTCTTCATCGGAGCTGGTGGTGCAAGTTTACCTTTATTACAAAAAACAAAAATTAAGGAATCTAAACACATTGGTGGTTTCCCAGTAAGTGGCTTATTCTTACGATGTAAAAATCCGGATGTCATACATAGACATCATGCAAAAGTCTACGGTAAAGCCGAGGTAGGTGCACCTCCAATGTCAGTTCCACATTTAGATACACGATTTGTTAATGGTGAAAAATCATTACTATTTGGACCTTTTGCAGGGTTTTCGCCGAAATTCTTGAAAAACGGTTCATATTTAGATCTAGTTAAATCTGTAAAACCCAATAATATGATCACAATGTTAAGTGCTGGCGTAAAAGAATTTAATTTGACGAAGTATTTAGTTTCTCAATTAATGCTTTCAAATGAAGAACGGATTAATGATTTGCGTGTATTCTTACCAGAAGCGAAAGATGAAGATTGGGAAGTAATTACTGCAGGTCAACGTGTTCAAGTGATTAAAGATACAGATAAGTCTAAAGGTCAATTACAATTTGGTACGGAAGTGATAACATCAGAAGATGGTTCACTTGCAGCATTATTAGGTGCTTCACCTGGTGCTTCGACTGCTGTTGATATCATGTTTGATGTCTTGCAACGTTGTTACAAATCAGAGTTTAAGTCATGGGAACCAAAAATTAAAGAAATGGTCCCATCATTTGGTTTAAAATTGTCAGATCATGAAGATATGTATCATTCAATAAATGAAGAAGTAAAAAAATACTTGAATGTAAAGTAATATTTTAAAAAACCACCATTAAATGATTAAAAATAAGTTATCATTTAATGGTGGTTTTATATATGGCGTATAGTTTAATTAATGAAATGTTTTAAATTCATCATATTTTGTTATGAATCCAATTGATAGTTTAAAGAATACATACTAAATAAATAGTTTTACAATAAATTGTGTTTTATCATCTGAAGTGAGCGTAATGTTACCATGATGAAGATGAATAATTGATTGGGTAATGGCAAGACCTAGACCATTACTACTAGATTCGTCACTCAATTTATAAAAACGATCGAAGATATGTTTCGCATCTTCTTCTGCAATCGAACCATCATTTTCAATATTAAATATAATCAAGTGATTTGTACTAGTTAGAGTGATATTAATCATGCTATTTTGAGGAGCATATTCCATTGCATTAATGATGAGGTTATTGAAAGCTTGATGTAATAGTCTTTCATTTCCTCGGAAATACAAATCTTCCAATTCAGTAAACAAAACTAAATCTTTTTCATCAGTTCGAAATTGTTCATGTCTAATAATATCCTTTATTAAAGTATTTAAATGGACATTATCGTTAAAAGTAAGGTGGGAAGCATTATCTAATTCAGATAAAAGTAGCAATTCCTTAGTTAGTTCACTTACTTGATTAGTGATTTCAAACATTTCATTGATATATATTTGTTTCTCTTCTTCATTTTGCGTCAATTCAAGTTGTGTAAGCAATCGTTGCAAATGTGTAAGCGGTGTTTTAATTTCATGAGATACATTTTGGACAAAATGTTGTCTCATTTGATCTACTTGTCCCAAATTTTGACGCATTGTATTGAAACGTGATTGCAGCGTTCCAATTTCATCATGACGTGTTTGTTTGATAGGCGTACTGAAATCACCTTTCATAATTCGAGTTGTTGCATTTTTTAATGCGGTCACTGGTTTAATAATAGAATAAGTTGATGCAATGACTAGTGAAATTGAAATAATAAGTAAAAGTGTTATCAATACAGCTAAGAAAATTCTAAATTCGCTAAAAGTTTGCCCGATATCTGGACGCATAAAAACTGCTAATACCCCATCATCTGTTTTAAATTGAATGCCTACTGTATTATCCGTTTCATTATCGAAGAACCCTGTTACAAAAAAGGCATAAGGTTTATTTTTAATACCGTGATAATCTTCACCGTTGAGCACTTTTTTGATTGCAGACTGACTTATAGTATTTTTACGAAAAGTTTCCCCATAAAAATGTTTGGTTCCATGTTCGTTGACAGTCATAATTTGATAATTCATTTGACCTAAATGTTTCAAATACGTATCTAGAGGTTTAGGTTTTTGAGTTCTTTCATATTCACGAGCTTCTTTAAGTGTGCGCATAATTTTTGCATCATTAGAAGCTTTCAAATGAAAGTGATAATAAATATTCGTAAAAAGAAAACTCATTAATGCACTAAACAAAATGACTGTAATTGCATATATAGCAATTCTCGAATATAATGTTTTAAACATTTTGGTCCACCCTATATCCTTGACCTCTTACAGTTTGAATAGATACTGATGATTTCAATTTAGATAAACGTTGACGTAATCTTTTAATATGAACATCAACAGTACGATCATCTCCTTCATAATCGAAGCCCCAAATTTTTTCAATAATATCATCTCGAGTGAAAATATGTTTAGGATTAGAGGCTAATAAAAATAACAACTGAAATTCTTTGTTTGGAAGATTCATCGTTTTTGAACCCACGGTAATTTCCATATAAGACTGATTTAATATTAAGTTGCCAAGTTGTAACTCGTTATCAGCATTAATTTGATATCGTCTTAAGACAGCTTTAATTCTAAATAATAATTCTTTAACCTCAAAAGGTTTAGTGACATAATCGTCAGTGCCACTTAGAAATGCACGCTCTTTATCACTTAATGCATCTCTAGCTGTCAACATTATGACAGGAATATGATAATCATCTTTCAAAGTCTGACAAAGCTCAAAACCATCCATTCCACTCATCATAATATCTACTATCGCAATATCAACATTTTTATTTTCAAGAAAATCTAGTGATGCTTCTCCACTTGTGAAAGTATGTGTTTGAATACTTTCTCTTTCTAAATGACTTGAAACATATTGCAATAACTTTTCATCATCGTCTACGATTAAGCAATTAATCATATGTTTACGCTCCTATACTTTTTAATAATTATACTACGATAAAGAAAATTATGAACAAAATCATACTTGTTCATATTGAGTTCATATTTTCTTCTTAAACTTAACATATAAAGAAACAGGAGAGGATATCAATGAATCTAGCTTGGAAAGAGATTAAATTTTATAAGTTCAGATTTATATTAATCATGTTCATTATTTTTCTAATGGCGATTATGGTTTTATTTATCAGTGGACTTGCTCAAGGCCTAGCACGAGAAAATATATCAATATTTTATCAAATTAACGGTAATCAATTTGTTGTTCAAAAAATGAAAGAACCACAATTAGAAAAATCTATTCTATCACGAAGTAAAAAAGACAATATTTCAAAAATTATTGATGAAAAACCTTTTAAAATGGCAGGTAAAACTTTCAAAATCAATGGAAACGAAGAAAACGTGATGGCTATAAATAGCGTGAAAAATCATCAGCCAAATTTGAAATCTGGTCATTATCCTAAAAATGGAAATCAGATAGCAATAAATGAAAAACTAACTGCAGAAGGTCTTTATTTAGACGATAAAGTTAAAGTCAAAGGTGACGATACAACTTATAAAGTTGTAGGTATATTAAAAAACACGATGTATTCTCATAGTAACATTGTTATGATGGATCAATCTAAAATAGAACAAAGTAGTAATGTCGCAACATTTTATGTTACGAACCAATTATCTAAATCGGATAAAAATAAAATAAATCACATCAAAGGCGTTCAAACAGCGACTACAGACGATATAACAAGTAATATCGCAAGTTATAAAGCAGAGCAAACCCCATTAGATATGATGATTATTAGTTTATATATTATAACTGCAATTGTATTGAGTGCATTCTTTTATGTAATGACGATACAAAAGACATCTGAAATCGGTATTTTAAAAGCAATTGGTATAACTACAAAGCATTTATTGACATCATTGATTTTACAAATTTCAATGATTACATTTATAGGTGTAGCTATAGCAGAAGTAGTCATTTTGCTAATCAGTAAAATATTGCCAGTTTCAATGCCATTCCATATTGACATGCAAAATATTATCTTTGTACTTGTCGTATTTATGATAGTTGGATTAATCGGTACATCATTATCATTTATTAAGTTAATTAAAATTGATCCTATTGAAGCTATTGGAGGTGGTCAATAATGAGTCTAGTTGTTAAAGACATAAGTAAAACATTTGGTGAAAAAAGCTCAAAAACAGAAGTGTTAAAAGACATTAATTTTGAAGTGAAAGATGGAGAATTCATCATTTTAAATGGCGCTTCAGGTTCAGGAAAAACGACGTTATTGACTATTTTAGGTGGTCTGTTATCTCAAACATCAGGTGATGTAGTATACGAGGGGAAATCCTTATTTGAACGACATACTAATAAAGCGCACTTAAGACTAAATGATATTGGTTTTATCTTTCAAGCCTCTCATTTAGTTCCATACTTAAAAGTTTTAGACCAACTTACCTTAGTAGGTAAAGAAGCTGGAATGTCTAGCAAAGAAGCCCAAGCAAGAGCTAAAGCATTATTAACAAAAATTGGATTAGAAGAGCAACTTAATAGCTACCCACATATGCTTTCAGGTGGACAACAACAACGTGTAGCGATTATGAGAGCACTTATGAATTATCCGAAAATTGTTTTAGCAGATGAACCAACAGCAAGTCTTGATGCTAGTCGTGCTCAAGGGGTTGTTGAAATGATCAGAAAACAAATAAAAGATAACCAAATGATAGGTATCATGATTACTCATGATGAAAGCTTGTTCAAATACGCTGATCGTATTATAGAATTGTACGATGGTAAAATAAAAAATAGTTAAAAGGGAAGTAGGATAGAATAGATAGAACAAATGATACTTCACTCTAGAACCCCAACTTGCCTTGTCCGAGGAATTTCGTACTGAAATTCTCTGTGTTGGGGCCCCGAACCCCAACTTGCCTTGTCTGTGGAACTTCGTACTGAAATTCTCTGTGTTGGGGCCCCGAACCCAACTGTGGAATTGTTGTATAACATACTATAAATTAAAGAAGCTTGTGACATGTTTGTGTCTCAAGCTTCTTTAAATATATTCAATTTTGCTAAAAGGGGTTTATATGGTTTGTAGTATTGCAAGCCAAAACAACATAGCGAAATAAATAGTAAGTATTGTTTTATATTGATACATTAAACCCAAAAAGTCTATAATCATAGATTGTGCCAAAAAGTGGTATGGTGTACGACTTCCAATGCCATCGAAAGAAAGATGAGCTTTTTTAGCAAATTTAAGCGCTCTTAAAACATGAAATTGACTTGTTACACACAACATCTGACTTGAAGCAGGCATCATCGAATGAATGATAGATTTAGAGTATAAGAAATTGGTTCGTGTATTCGTGGATTGATTCTCCATAAATATATGATTTTCCGGAACGTTGTGAGCTATAAGGTATCTTTTCATCGCAAGTGCTTCTGAAATTGGTTCGTCAGGACCTTGGCCACCACTTACAATGATGATAGGTTTAGTTCGTTGTGAATGATAAACGGATAAAGCTTTATCAAGTCTTGCAGCAAGAAGCGTAGTCACTTCTTCAGAGAAAATTCCAGCTCCAAGCACCATAATTAACTTTACGTGTTTATGATATTGATGATTTTCAAAAGCTGTAGACCAAGATAGGTAGCCGATAAACGAGTAAATTGTACTAAATGCAATGGTTGCGACCCATAAAGCTAAGCTATTAATGATAATTAGGGGAATAGTACTTATATATAAACAACTCACAGCAAATAGCCCCATAGTATAAAAATGGTGACTAAGTTGTAAAATAAAAAAACGACCTGCTTGCAACTTAAAAATATAACGATATTTAATCAATAACAGTATCATTGCTACAATTACAATGATAAACATTTCATATGGTATTGATACAGTTACCATATGATAAGTCATCATAACAAAACCAATGATGGTATATAAGATAAAACTAAATAAATTAAGAGTAAACGATTGTTTCGTATATAATGAAACAATAAGTAATAATTCGATTAGAAAACATAAAAAAAGTAACATTGTTTTGATACCTCAGTAGATATATTACCTATAAATTTAGCTTATGAAATTATAATTAGCAATGTTTATGAATATGGCAATTTTAATATATATTTATAGTTTAAATTTTAAGGTATTATTGCTATGATTTAAAAGGATTAAACATAATTTTTTTATATAAATCGTTTAGATTAATTAGGAGATAAAAATGGTAAGAAGAATAGAAGATCACATCTCATTTTTAGAAAAATTTATTAATGATGTTAATACATTAACAGCAAAGTTACTTAAAGACTTGCAAACTGAGTATGGCATATCAGCTGAGCAATCTCATGTGTTAAATATGCTTAGTATAGAGGCGTTAACTGTGGGGCAAATTACAGAGAAACAAGGTGTTAATAAAGCTGCTGTTAGTCGAAGAGTCAAAAAATTGCTCAATGCTGAATTAGTTAAATTAGAAAAACCACATTCCAATACTGACCAACGTCTTAAAATAATTAAATTATCTAATAAAGGAAAGAAATATATTAAAGAGAGAAAAGCGATTATGAGCCATATTGCTAGTGATATGACGAGTGACTTTGACAGTAAGGAAATTGAAAAAGTTAGACAGGTTTTAGAAATTATCGACTATCGTATACAATCTTATACTTCTAAACTTTGATAGAATCAGTGAAAGAGCCTATACAGTTAGAGACGAATAGGAATATAATAATATGAGTGGGAAAATAAGAAAATGAGACTAAATCTGTATGTTTTTGACTAGCGTTTATTTATATAATTTAGATAAGTCTGTAACTTTCTTTTAATGGAATTACAATGAAAACTACATGTAATGGAAATTGTATTTTATCATTGCTAAATGTAAAATATATCGAGAAGGTAATGTGCTTATGAAATGTAAATATAATCATAATGTAGTGAGATGAGTAGAGGTGATAAAATGAGTCAATGCCCAAATTGTGGTCATCAAGTGAAAGATGATACATCGCAATGTCCAAACTGTGGGCAACTATTAACTAAGAAGAAAAAAAGAAAGATTAAAGACCAATCATCTCAATCGAGTAATGAGAATTCTACCAATATACGTCTTCGTAAAATTGTGCCGATAGGTATTAGTGTATTTATTTTAATACTTATTATCGTGTTATTTTTCCTTTTAAGAAATTATAATTCGCCTAATGCACAAGCTAAGATATTAGTTAATGCTGTAGATAATAATGATTCACAAAAAGTTGCTACATTATTGAGCACTAAAAATAAAAAAGTAGACGATGTTGAAGCGCAACAATATATTAATTATGTAAAAAAAGAAGTAGGTATTAAGAAGTATATTCGAGATATCAATAATACTGTAGATAAATTGAATAAAAGTAATTCAAGTGTGGCATCTTATATACAAACGAAAAGTGGACAAGATGTACTTAAAATAAGTAAAAATGGTACAAAGTATTTAATTTTTGATAATATGAGTTTCACAGCTCCGACTAAAAAGCCAATTATTAAACCTAAAGTAGAAACTAAATATGAATTTAGAACAAGTGGTAAAAAGAAAACTGTCATTGCTGAAGCAAATAAAAATACACCTTTGGGTGAATTTATTCCTGGTACATATCATTTACCAGCTAAGAAAATTACAGAAAACGGTACATTCAATGGGCATTTAAATTTTGACTTTAGAGAAAGCCATTCTGAAACCGTAGATGTAGCTGAAGATTATGATCAATCATTTATCAATATCAAATTTAAGGGTGCGAGTAAATTAAGTGATAAATCAGAAAAAGTTCAAATCAATGACCGTACATTCACTTATTCTCATTCTAAAGAATTTGGTCCTTATCCAAAAACAAAAGATATAACGATTTCTGCAACTGGTAAGGCAAAAGGTAAGACGTTTAGTTCTGAGACGAAAACAATTAGTGCAGACGATTTGAAAGATAATACGAAAGTTACATTGGAATTTGATAGTGATAAAATAAATAGCTATGTTGAGAAGAAAGAAAAAGAAGAAAATAGTTTGAAAAATAAATTAACTGAATTTTTTACTGGTTATGCAACGGCTATGAATTCAGCATTTAATATGAATGATTTTAACTTTATATCGAGTTATTTTAAAAAGAATTCGTCTATATACACATCAATGAAAAGTAATTTCCAAAATCGAACGAACGTGACTATGATATCTCCACAAGTGTTAAGTGTTCATCGAAGCGGACATACTGTAAGAACAACTATTCAACATATTGATTATATTGGGAATTATATAAATAAAGACTATGAATTAGAAATAGATAATGATGATAGTAATATGCAGTTGGTTAAAGAATTATAAAAACAAAATGGATTTTATCACACATTCAAAATATTTTTGTTAAAGGGGGAGTAAGCTTGAAAAGGGGGTATCAGTCAGAAAATCAATCATTTCTTTTTATTGTTATATTAGGTTCTTTAACAGCATTTGGACCATTGGCTATTGATATGTTTTTACCTGGACTACCTAATATTAGTCATGATTTTGATATTTCTGCATCTACAACTCAGCTTACTATCTCCTTTTTCATGATTGGATTGGCGTTAGGAAATTTTTTGGCTGGACCCATATCTGATATTACTGGCAGAAAAAAACCATTAATTTTCTCACTGATTATTTTTACTATTGCGAGTTTAGGTATTATATTCGTCACAAATATATGGATTATGATTATTTTACGATTTATTCAAGGATTAACTGGTGGTGCAGGTGCAGTCATCTCAAGAGCCATTGCTAGTGATATGTACTCAGGTAATGCGCTAACTAAATTTTTATCATTATTAATGCTCGTCAATGGTATTGCACCAATTATCGCACCTGCGCTTGGCGGTATCATTTTAAATTATGGGCCATGGCGAATTGTATTTGTAATACTAACAATGTTTGGGATTGTCATGTTAATAGGAACTTTATTTAAAGTTCCTGAGTCGCTTGAAAAGAGCCTAAGAGTAAATAGTAACATAGGTACGATGCTAATCAATTTCAAAGAACTTTTTAAAACACCCCGCTTTGTATTACCCATGTTGATACAAGGGGTGTCATTTGTATTGCTATTTACTTATATTTCTGCATCGCCCTTTATAGTTCAAACAATTTATGGTTTAACGCCATTAAACTTCAGTATTATGTTTGCTTTTATAGGCGTTACACTCATTATTTCAAGCCAATTAACCGGAAAACTTGTTGACTATATAGATAGATTACTGTTGCTAAGAATCATGTCTACTATACAAGTTATTGGTGTTATAATCGTATCACTAACGTTACTCAACCATTGGACTTTTTGGATACTTTCTTGTGGCTTTGTGATTTTAGTGGCACCAGTTACAGGGATTGCAACGTTAGGATTTTCGATAGCAATGGATGAGAGTAAAGGGGCCAAAGGTAGTTCTTCAAGTTTGTTGGGATTGTTTCAAACTTTACTTGGTGGCGTCATCTCTCCACTTGTTGGTATTAAGGGAGAGAGTAATGCGATACCTTATATAATCGTTATCGTTATTACAGCAATAATTCTTATGATTTTACAGTTGATTAATGTGAAGATATTTAAAAAAGCTAAAATTCATTGATAAAATTGAGTGATTTTTCAATGAGTTTTAGCTTTTTATCGTTGTAATTTAATTGTATTTGCTAAAAGAACTTTAGCGACCTCTTGAGGAGATTCCAGGCATCCATTACGTAACCAATCGATAAATACACCTGCTTGACCACCGACTGAATAAATGATAAACATACGTTTATTATTTATTGAGGTTTCATATCTATCCATGACTTTTTCATAACATGTTTTAGTGGCGTTAATGTAATCTAATGCAATATCTTTATTAGGATATGTTACAAGCGTTGCTCTGTAGAACGCTTCTTTACGTTTAATATATTTGGCTATCAATAAGAAAAATTTATATAATTTTTTTTGATCTTTTTTGATATGATGAAAATCGTTATAGAAGGATTGTAGTAATGACATATATTTGTTTAAATGATAATTTTGAATCTTATCTAGTAATTGATATTTATCTTGAAAATGATCATAAAAAGTAGAGCGATTCACGCCACTATAAGCACATATCATTTTAATGGTTATTTCATCAAAAGGATAGTATTCTAAAAGTTCGATTAAACTTTTTATTATTTTATATTTCGCACGTTGTTTCATATATTCACCTAAATCAAAAAGAAAATTTAAATAAATAAACTCTAAACCAACACAATTATTAAAAATGTTGGTGTATTTTTTATTTACACATCTCTATAATAGATAAAGTGAATTTTAAAAGCAAATAGGAGGGTATATTCATGAAAAAAATGATATTAATCAATGTGATTACTATCATTGTCCTAGTTGTTATTGGTGTGTTAGGCTTTTGGTTCTGGCATAACACAACAAGTTATGTGACAACTGACAATGCAAAAGTTGATGGAGATCAAATAAAAATCTCAAGTCCTGCATCTGGACAAATTAAATCTCTTAATGTTAAGCAAGGAGACAAACTTGATAAAGGTGATAAAGTAGCAGAAGTTTTAGCACAAGGCCAAGATGGGCAATCAAAAGATATGAACATCAAAATGCCACAAAAAGGTACGATTGTTAAAACAGATGGTATCGAAGGTTCTATGACTCAAGCAGGGAACCCAATTGCATATGCATATAATTTAGATGATCTATATATAACTGCTAATGTAGATGAAAAAGATATTTCTGACGTGGAAAAAGGCAATGATGTTGATGTAGATATCGACGGTCAAAAAGCATCAATCAAAGGTAAGGTTGAAGAAGTAGGCCAAGCGACTGCAGCTAGCTTTTCATTGATGCCTTCATCAAATAGCGACGGTAACTATACGAAAGTTTCTCAGGTAGTACCCGTAAAAATCTCTTTAGATTCTAATCCATCTAAAAATGTTGTCCCAGGTATGAACGCTGAAGTTAAAATTCATAAAAATTAAGGGGGTCATTTTATGACAGCGACCTTCATTATTATATATATTGTAGTAGCGCTCATACTCATTGGTTTTATTAATTTCTTTTTAATTAAGCGTAAAAGAAAAAATAAAGACAAAAGAGTGGAACAACGTTCGACAATAGATTCTAAGAGAGAAAGCAATCAATCTAAATTTAAAGCAAGCGATTTAGAACAAACAACTAAGTCAAATACTGATCCAACGCAATCAAACGATATTGAAGATGAAAAACGAAAAAATCACTTTGACTCAGAAATAGATAATGCATCTCAATCTATCAATACAGATAGTAAAGAGGATAGAAACGCGTTAAGTCATAAGAACCAAGAGGAAGATGACGCATCGAACGATGTGTTGAACCCTATCGATCCAAATTCTACTGAAGGTAGAGTTAATGAGAGAATTAAAAGTCAAGAGTCTAACTTTATTTTTGGTAAAGGTATAACAAGAGGTAAAATTTTAGCGGCAATGTTATTTGGTATGTTTATCGCGATTTTAAACCAAACTTTATTAAACGTTGCATTGCCTAAAATAAATACTGAATTTAATATTTCTGCTTCAACTGGTCAATGGTTAATGACTGGTTTTATGTTAGTGAACGGTATTTTAATACCTATTAGTGCCTTTTTATTTAATAAATATTCTTATAGAAAATTGTTTATTATAGGTTTAGCACTATTTACGTTAGGTTCCTTAGTTTGTGCAATCTCATTTAATTTCCCAATTATGATGAGTGGACGTGTATTACAAGCCATAGGCGCAGGTATATTGATGCCGTTAGGTTCTAACGTTATTGTTACCATTTTCCCACCTGAAAAACGTGGTGTGGCAATGGGGACAATGGGCATTGCAATGATATTAGCACCTGCAATCGGTCCAACACTTTCAGGTTACATTGTGCAAAATTATCATTGGAATGTGATGTTTTACGGCATGTTCTTTATAGGTATTATTGCTATCGTAATTGGTCTATTTTGGTTTAAGTTGTATCAAAGTACGACAAATCCGAAAGCAGATATTCCTGGAATTATTTATAGTACGATTGGATTTGGTTCCTTATTATATGGTTTCTCAGAAGCTGGTAATAAAGGATGGGGTTCAACTGAGATTGTAACAATGTTTATTGTTGGTACGGTTTTCATTATCTTCTTTATTATTAGAGAATTAAGAATGAAAGCGCCAATGTTGAACTTGGAAGTATTAAAATATCCAACTTATACACTTACAACAATTATCAATATGATTGTGATGATGAGTTTATACGGCGGAATGATTTTACTACCATTATATTTACAAAATCTTAGAGGTTTTTCAGCATTAGACTCTGGATTATTACTATTGCCAGGTGCATTAGTCATGGGAGCATTAGGTCCGGTGGCAGGTAAATTGTTAGATACAATCGGTATTAAACCATTAGCAATATTTGGTATTGGCATTATGACATATGCGACATGGGAATTAAGTAAATTAAACATGGATACAACATATATCCACATTATGTGGATATATATTGTGCGTTCATTTGGTATGGCGTTTATAATGATGCCTATTATGACAGCAGGTATGAATGCTTTACCACCACGCTTAATTTCTCATGGTAATGCGTTTGTTAATACAATGAGACAATTAGCTGGTTCAATTGGTACAGCAATTTTGGTTACGGTTATGACGACACAACAAACAAATCATCTTTCTGCTTTTAGTGAAGAGTTAGATAAAACGAATCCTGTCATTCAAGACCATATGCGTGAACTTGCCCAACAGTATGGTGGTGAGTCAGCAGCAATGAAAGTATTACTCGAACATGTCAATAAACTTGCATCCGTAGAAGGTGTAAATGATGCATTTATTGTTGCTACAATTATTAGTGCGATTGCACTGATATTAAGCTTGTTCTTACAGGGCAAGAAAAAGGCTCAATTATCAGCTGAAAAAGCAAATGCTGAAGATTATCCTTCGCAACAAGATAAATAATTAAGAGATGTAAATAACCACCTACGACGTTAAGAGCGTCTAGGTGGTTATTTTTATAAAAAGACAAATTCTATATTATTTCAATAGAATTTGTCTTTTTCACTTATCCAGAAACTTTATGTCGCGGAATCATAAACAAAAGAGATGATTCTCGTATTAAAAGAACATTAAAATCATCTTTATTTAATACGTGGTAAACGATTACGGAAAAACAAACTTACAATCAATAACGCAATACTACATCCAATGAGTATCAGTGCATTGTGAATCGCATCTGCTTCAGTTAATACTTGTTCTGGTGATACTGTTAAATAATATTGTTTTAGAGATTCGGAAATTTTCTGAGCAATTGTATGTATGATATAACTGAAATACAATGTAATGACTAGCATAATAGCTAAAAGTAATATATTGACTACTTTAAGTGCTGTGCGATTAAAAATAATTGTAATTACGGTTATAAACAAACTAATAAGACATAGGACAAAGAAAATATTAAATATAATGATGAGATTATCGACAGACTGTTGTAATTGATCAATATTACCTAAATTTAAATTGCCGATTTGCGTAACGGTATCTTGAAAATTTCTTAATTGATGAAAATTGATAGTTTCATTTACAAATGAAATTTTAAATATAGGTTGTTTAAGCATGCTATAGCCAGTAATAGCAGTTAATACTAAAACGAAAACTTGAATAATGAGACTTACCCATGAGCGTTTCTTTTTACCATATCTTTTCCCACGATGGATCTCTTGATGCTCAAATTGAGAGTTGAATTGTCTTTGGTTTTGTAATGTTTCAGACATTTAAATGCCTCCTTTAGATGCAAATTTACTAAGTTTATCTTTTTAATTTTATGTCTGTTATAATTGGGTTTAATCTAGTATCCTAAGTATTGATTAAAAAATATTTCTTTAAAATGACATACTTATCATTATATCTTTTTTTTGCAAAGGTATATAGATATTTAAACAAATTATTTCTTAAATTTAAAATTTTAAATAGAGGTAGGTAGATTGATTAATGAAAAATAGAATGATGAATCGCGTGGTTAATAAATACATCCTTCATAATAGATCGATATTTTTTAGTAGTCATGATGAAGTTAAAAAATTTTTAGAAAAGAGAAGTATCGAAAATAGTAAAAAACATCAGCAACCTGCGACACTTAATGTAAAGTCAAATTTAGATAAACTTACTCTTAATGATATGCAAGTGTTTAGATTTAATTTTAGACATGAGAAGAATCAAAAGATACTCTATCTGCATGGTGGATATAATACTTTGCAACCTTCTCCATTTCATTGGAGACTTTTGGATAAACTAACTTTAAATACATTGCATGAGGTCGTTTTACCTATCTATCCAAAGTCACCGGATTATCACTACTTAGAAACGTTCAAAGCGATTCGTGACGTTTATAATCAATTAGTTGAAGAAGTTGGTGCGGACAACATTGTTATGATGGGGGATGGTTCTGGTGGGGGACTAGCATTAAGTTTTGTTCAATCACTTATCAATGATAATCAAGAAGTGCCTAGAAAGTTATTTTTACTTTCACCACTTTTAGATGCCACTTTAACTAATCCTAATATTACGCAAACGTTGGAAGAAAATGATATCTTAGTTAGTCGATTTGGTGTTCATCAACTCATGAAATCTTGGGCAAATGATTTACCTTTATCAGACGCGCGTATATCACCATTATATGGTACTCTAAAAGGGTTGCCACCTATATATATGTATGGAGGTGGCAGAGAAATATTAAGCCCAGACATGCATGCATTTACTCATGCTCTAGAGGAATGTGGGAACGATGTTGAGTTTAAAGAGTATCCTAAAATGGTGCATGATTTTCCTATCTATCCCATACGCCAATCCCACAAGGTGTTAAAACACATCACTAAATCAATTTTAGAGTAGGAATTGAATAGATTGCTAACTGAATTTTAAAAGTGATATGAATGTTGTTCTAAAAGGAAGGATGAAGTCAATTACCAATGCTATGCTTATCAACTGGTGATGAATGAGATAATCATTTTGTTTAAACAATAGTATTTATTAAAGGAAAGTTTGTATTTTGCTGATGATATCATATTTGCCTTTATTTACATAGTAAGTTGATAGAAATGATTCGAAGTCCTTTGACTGATTTATTTGGTGAATAATATCTTCTTGTAAAGAGAATTGTTTACGTTGAATTTGTTTTTGATAGTTATGACAGTGATCTAGTAACACATTCTCATGGCTAGTGTCGATGAGTAATAAAAGGTAATCAATTGCTTCTTTTTGGCCTAGAATATAGCTCATTTTCATAGCACGCTTCATCAATTGAGGTGCTGGGCCGTTCATAAACAAATATTGTTGTTCATTTAATTCTGACAATTCGTATTTTACAGTGTCTTTTAAATTCATGAGCTCTATTACTAATTTTTCTCTTATAGACATTATTATTCTCCTTTATATGGTATTCCAATTGAGTGGCCTAATTGTGGTGGCCATTCAATTTTTTCTTGCTTATGAGCATAATCTTGTATAGCATTCAGATAATGTTTTGGAAATGGTGCAGCACGACGTTGTGTCCTATCTATTCCTAACATCATAACCTCATTGGTTGCAACAACTTCTTGATTATCAATTAACATTCTCAGAAAGAAATGAGTTCGTTTGTCATCGTAATTATAAAGGAATAACTCTATATTGAATTCTTGACCAAGTGTTAATTCATGTAAAAAAGTAGTATGTGTTTCAACAGTAAAAACTGTATACTGTAGACGGTCTCTCTCTGGTAATGATAAACCATGAACCTCATTGAATTTATTAATGACTTCGCTAAAAATAATATTATAATATGCGTCATGCATATGATTATTATCATCTATAGCATCTTCTGTCACAGTTCGGGTTACGGTAAATGTCTTGTTCATTTATTTAACCTCCTTAGTTATAACACTATACTAACCGAAAAGAGCACATACATGTAACATAATTCATGATAAAATGTAATTTATAAAGTATGAGGGGGTAAGAAAGATGACGGTGACCGTTAGATTTCAATCTTTATCGCAACCTCTTACATTAGTTTCAAATGTGAAAGAGATTCCTAAAGATGCAACGATTATATGGTATGATTTTGAAAATGCCACTGATGAAGAAAATGAATATTTAAAAAATCATTTTGATTTCAATTACTTAGAAATAGATGATGCTATCAATGGTGACCCACGAGTTAAATATAAAGAATATGACGCGTATCAATATATGATATTTCATAGTATTATTAATGATGATTACTCACCAATCTCACTAAGTGTATTTTTAGAAGGTAATGTTTTAGTGACATACCATCACAAACATTTCCCATCATTAAAGCGTGTAGCTCAATACAATTCAGAAAATCATGATAGTGAATTAGATTGTGCAGATATCGTCATTCATATTCTGGATTGTATGGTAGATAAATATTTTAACTTTGTTTATGGTATTGAAGATAAAGTGTATAATTTTGAAGCTAAGCATGTCGATGACCGCTATAGTAAGAGCGTTATGGAAAATGTTTTTCAATTACGTTCGGATTTAATTAAAATTAAACGCGTATTATTTCCGATGCAAGAAGTTGTAGATACAATGCAACAAGAAGGAAATATAATTAAAGATGCCAAACATAGAATGTATATTCAACATATTGATGATCATCTTATTAAACAAAGAAGTGTTATTCGGACTTCTCAAGAAATGACGAATGAGATTCGTGAAAATTATGAATCATTCACGTCATTTAGGATGAACAGTATAATGCAGATACTTACGCTTGTATCTGTTATATTCTCACCACTCACTTTTATTGCTGGTGTATATGGAATGAACTTTGAATTTATGCCTGAGTTGAAATGGCATTATGCTTATTTCGTGTGCTTAACTCTAATGCTAATTATAACAATAATATTAATCATATTCTTTAAAAAGAAAAAATGGTTTTAAAACTTTATATATATAAATAATTTAACAAAGGTAGGGTGTTTTAATGAGTGACTCACAAAGAGAACAGAGGAAAAATGAACATGTAGAAATCGCAATGTCACAGAAAGATGCGCTGGTTTCAGATTTTGATAAAGTGAGATTTGTTCATCATTCCATCCCCAGTATTGATGTTAGTCAGGTCGATATGACAAGTCATACAACGAAATTCGATTTGGCATACCCAATCTATATAAATGCAATGACTGGTGGAAGTGATTGGACAAAACAAATTAATGAAAAATTAGCAATTGTTGCTAGAGAAACTGGAATTGCAATGGCGGTGGGATCAACACATGCAGCTTTGCGAAATCCTAATATGATTGAAACATTTAGCATTGTGCGTAAAACAAATCCCAAAGGAACAATTTTCAGCAATGTGGGTGCCGATGTACCAGTGGATAAAGCGCTACAAGCGGTTGAATTATTAGACGCTCAAGCGCTACAAATTCATGTGAACTCTCCTCAAGAATTAGTCATGCCAGAAGGGAACCGTGAATTTGCTTCATGGATGTCGAATATTGAATCTATTGTTAAACGCGTTGATGTTCCAGTTATTATTAAAGAAGTTGGTTTCGGAATGAGTAAAGAAACATTACAAGCGTTACATGATATTGGTGTTAACTATGTTGATGTCAGTGGACGCGGAGGGACTAATTTTGTTGATATTGAAAATGAAAGACGTTCGAATAAAGATATGAATTATTTATCTCAGTGGGGACAATCTACCGTAGAATCCTTACTTGAGAGTACTGAATTTCAAGATCGATTAAATATTTTTGCTAGCGGTGGCTTACGTACGCCACTCGATGCTGTAAAATGTTTAGCATTAGGTGCAAAAGCAATAGGGATGTCTCGCCCGTTCTTAAATCAAGTAGAACAATCAGGTATTACAAATACCATCGACTATGTAGAGTCTTTTATTCAACATATGAAAAAAATTATGACGATGTTAGATGCACCGAACATTGAGTGTTTACGACAAGCAGATATCGTAATGAGTCCGGAGTTGATATCATGGATCAATCAACGTGGCCTTCATTTAAATAGAAAATAAAAAATGAAATAGTATATTGTAATAATTTCAACATACAAATAAAACGATAATTCCCAAGTGAGATTTATAGGAATTATCGTTTTTTTTATTGTTATGCCGAAATATAAGAGGTTTTTATTATAAAGCGTGTACTTATAATAAAAATGGTGAATGATTTAACTGAAAAGTTGAATAAAAGTCATAACAATAATTACACCGATTAAGTCGATGAGGAAAGCACCAACAATAGGAACTACTAGATATGCTTTAGGAGAGTTGCCAAACTTTTTAGTGATAACATCTAAATTAGCCATCGCATTTGGTGTTGCTCCCAGACCATGACCAATAAATCCTCCTACCATAACAGCAGCGTCGTAATCTTTGCCGAGTCCTTTAAATAATATGAAAATCGAGAACAGTACCATAAATACGACTTGTACAAGAACAATTATGATTAGTGGGATAGCTAAAGAATATATTTGGGTTAGTTGGATACTCATTAAAGCCAACGATAAAAAGATGCCTAATGAAATATCACCTATTTGTTCGCTCATTTTTAAATCAACGATATCCCAACCAATAAAGTCTGTAGCATTTCTAATAATTACTGCTACAAACATTGAACCAACATACATTGGAATATTAACTCCGGTTAAATCGGTAAAAGTATTGCCAATATATGTTCCTAATGCCATGCAAAATACGAGTATAGAAAATTGTATAAAAAAGACTTGAATAGGTTTATATTTTGTATGTAATGATTGATTGTATTCAACGACACCATAATTTTTAAATGAATCGTCACGATGCTCTGGTTTAAGATCATAGCGTTTTATTAAATATTTAACGATGGGTCCGCCAATGAGTCCACCGAATACAAGGCCTAGTGTAGCGGCAGCTAAAGCAGCTGCAATAGCAGAATCTACACCCATATCTTGTAAGGTTTTACCATAAGCTGCAGCATTACCGTGACCACCCTCCATTGACATTGAACCTGCTGTAAGACCTAATAAAGGTTTAATGTTTAAGAGTTTAGCGAGTGATACACCAATAATATTCTGACAAATAGCCATAATTCCACAAAAAGTGAAATAAATCAACATGACTTTTCCACCAATTTTGAATAGTTTTAATGATGCGCCCAGTCCAATTGTAGTAAAGAAAGCGAGCATAAAGAAATTCTGAATGAACGCCGAGTCAAGTTTTATTTTAACGATATTAAATGAATCTAATATAGCCACTAATATTGCAAATAAAAGACCACCAATGACAGGTGCCGGAATACAGATTCGCCTTAAAATAGAAACATGGTTGATTATTGTTTGACCAATTAAATATAAAACACATGCCAAACATAATGTGGTAATTGCATCAAATTCTATCATTTAAAAGCCCCCTTTGTATGAAACCCTATATAACTAGTTATATATTAAAGTAACTCAATGTAAACCTTATAAAGTCCCATAATACACATTATACATACACAAATGAAATAAATCCAGTTTGCCAAATAATGATATAAGCATATTAAAAATATTAATTTTTATAATTTATCAATAAAAGATGATGTAATTTGTATAAAGACGTGTGTATTAATAAATTAGACACAGTACCTTGCAATGTATAGTAGTAGATGCTATAGTTATTTTGAATCACTACTGTGTATAGTTTAATACTGTTTATACGATTGAGGAGGTAGGTATATGAATGCACAGTTTAAGAAAGGTGCTTTAGAATTAATCGTTCTGCTTATTATTAAAAAAGAAGATCAGTATGGTTATTCACTTGTACAAAATATCTCGAGATACATGACCATAGCTGAAGGTACAGTTTATCCTCTACTAAGGCGTTTGGTTAAAAGTGGGGAACTGAGTACGTATTATCAACCTTCAACTGAAGGACCGTCTCGAAAGTACTATCAATTAACTCAACAAGGGGCTGCGAGGGTTGATCAATTGGAAGAGGAATGGAAATTGTTTACGGAAGCTGTAGAACATTTCATTGAGGAGAGTGAGAATGAATGAATAAAAATGATTATTTAAAAGAACTTAAAAGGCATTTGAAACATATGAATAAAGAAGAAAAAGAAGATATTTTGAATGAGTACGATACGCACTTTTATAGCGGACAGCAAGAGGGAAAGTCTGAATCAGAAGTATGTAAAGAGTTAGGTAATCCAAAAGTAATAGGTAAGGAACTTACAGCTACTTTTAGTGTAGAAAATGCACATCAAAAAGTGTCCTTAATGAATATTTCATCCGCAATTGTAGCAGTAATGGGGCTAAGTTTGCTTAACTTTTTTATTGTTACAATACCAGCTTTTTTAAGCATTCTGCTCGTATTAACCTTCATCATTTTTACTCTAGCTTCACTAGTTGCACCATTGATGTTGCTCATTAAAGGAATTATGGATGGTTTTCATTCCATTATCCTATATGACATATTTATGACTGGTTTAATGTTTGGTGTTGGACTTGTACTTGCAGTGGTGACTTACTACCTCATTAAGTGGCTATTTTACTTAACTATGAAATATTTAAAATGGAATATTTCTATTGTCAAAGGAAGTGTACAATCATGAAAAAAATTTCAGCGATAATATTATTAATAGGCTTGTCACTAATTATTATTTGTAGCGTGGGAGTATATGCACAAAATAAAAAATTGAGTAAAGACAAGCAATATAATGATCAAACAACAAATTTAATGAAAAACTATGATGATAATACTGTGAAAAGTATTTACGTTGATGGAAAAGTAAGCGATGTAACTGTGAAAAAAGGTGAACATTTTTCGGTTAAGTCCAAAGGGAATGACAAAAATTTAAACGTCACTAGCAAGGTGAACAATCAACATTGGGTAATTACAGAGCGTCAAACAAGACCGCATATTAATTTTAGAATACAAGGTCATGTTAGTAATCATATTACGATTACAGTACCTAAATATATTAAAAACATAGATATTAAAACTAATGATGGGGATTTAAATGTTGTTGGAGTAAATAGTGACACAGGAAGATTTGATACTGAATCTGGAGATATTAAAGTTCAAAACGGACGATATAAAAAGGTGACGCTTCATAATGAGGATGGAGATATTCATACGAAAGATATTCATTTTAATCATGCTGATATTCAAAATGACAATGGGGATATTCAAATGAAACAATTGCCCCCTGATATTCCTTTACGTATTAAAAATGAAGAAGGGGATATAAACTTGAATTATAAAAAAGAACTTCATCACACCCAAATCATCACTCGTAATGAAGAAGGGCAAACAGACATCGATCATCGTGTGTTAAATAATAGTAAAGTTAACAATGGGAATAATAAAGTGAAATTAATTAATGAAAATGGAGATATTACAGTGAAATAAAGGCATTTTTCTAACATTAGCTCAAAAATTGAGGAAAGAGGTATTTTCAATAAACAATGAATGGTGTATTTTAAAATGCACTTTTCTGCAGATTTTAATTTGAATAAATTTAGAAAAAGGAAGTAGGACAAATAATAATATCCTACTCCTTTTTTTATTTCCATGTATCGTCGGGATTTTGAAAATCTGATTTGCGCATTCTAGAGACATATGGATTGCCTTTAACAGTGAAACGTAGTGGTTTATTTGTCCATTCTCCTTTATTAGGAATACCGATACGACCACTTTCTACAATAGTTTTTGGATATTTGCGATGATTGGTATCTATAGATAATTTACAGTCATTTAAGGTTGAGCCATCAATTGACCGTGGAATATTGAAAGCTTTAGTCCACTTTCCTGGACCATTAGTGAGCTCGTATCCAGATTTTCCACGATTGACGTTCATAGCGCCGATACCTTCATCTGGTTCAATAGCACGAATAAGTACACCTTCTGGAATGCCCTCAGTCCGTGTAACAAAATTGATTAATAAATGCGTATGCATCACATGTGCATATATTGTGCCACCTTTTTTATATAAAGATGTCACTTTTGGTGTTATTTTGCCACCAAAACCATGTGCCGCTTTATCTTGTATACCTAAATAAGCTTCAGTTTCTACAATATATCCAGTATATGTTTGATAGTCATCTTGGTATATAATTTTAACACCTAATAAAGCTTTTGCAGTTTGAGTTGTCTGCTGATTTATAAAGTCCAAATATATCATCTCTCTTTTTTATTAAAAGAATTTACTTAAAAAAATATAAATTGAAATATTATGTTTTATATTACTATTTTTATTTAAAATACTTTTTGTTATACTTTCAATATGAGTTTTAATAGAAATAAACTCTTTTTAATGTAACAAATAATGTGTTGATTTAAAACACTTGTTTTAATGACAAAATGAAAAGGAGTATATCTAATGAGAGAAAAAGTTAGATTTACACAAGCTTTTAAATTATTTTGGACTAACTATTTTAATTTTAAAGGGCGCTCTCGTAGAAGTGAGTATTGGTTTGCTATGTTATGGCATTTAATTTTTATGATTCCTACAATTATTGGTTACGCTTTTGGAATTATCTCTTTAATATTAAGTGAAACTTTTAAAAGTTATGGATTTCTCTTGTTGGGGGTAGGAATTTTAATCTTTTCTGTGATTTATATTTTGATTTATAGTTTAGTTACATTAATACCTAATGTTGCGATATTATCAAGAAGATTCCATGATCGCTCAATGACGATGACTCTCCCGATTATTTTTTATGTTTTCACTGTCATTTTATCTGCTTTTAATTATATACCAGATATAGATAATTCACCGGTATTAATATCTATGGGAATTATCTGCTTAATCTACTGGATTGGGTCGATATTAATATTAGTATTGACTTGCTTAGATAGTAAAACAGAGTCTAATAAATATGGACCAAGTCCAAAGTACAATCGTAACGAGACAAATTTCCATGGTGATAATGCTAATCCAGTTGATAAATAAAATTCAAACAATAATATAGCCCGAGACAATCATGATTGTCTCGGGTACTTTAATTGTATTGATAGTTTTTGATTGAATTGAAAATGTTCATGTATTCAGCGTAAGCATTATCAAGTAGTTATTAATCCTTGTATGCCTTTATATGTATTTTAGCTCTTTTGTTGTCGTTCCTCCAAGTTAAGCTTTAATTATCAAGTTTAGTTATTTTTGTGATACCTAGTTTGTTCTTCATGCTATATGATGATAGAAAAATACATGTTTATAGAAAACCAGAATTTATTAAACGTCATTAAGTCAATAAAAAAACAACGAGTTTAGCTTAAGATTAATTTCGCTATATATTTGCTGATTCATATCAAAAAACATAATTGAATTGTGTATGCTAAAAATTTTATATGTTAGCACCTACGTTAATAATTATCTCAATGATTCATATCACTGTGGAACTTCTTATGCATCGATGTACTATTGCATCAATGCTGACATGTTTATTCACTTCAACTTTAATCATGGTATCGGTGATTAAAATTAAACGTCTTGAAAGGGATAACTACTTAAATCAAATATGATAATTCAGGATATTGACGACCTAATAAATCATGTAGTTCACAATATTTATGGTAAAGTGGTTCATATGCTTGAACTTTTTGGAATTCAGGTTCTTGTATATAAGCTATAGGTTGCTTCATAGATAATGCCGCCTCTTTTAATGTACTATATGCGTTACCGACAGTTGCACCTAACATCGCTGCACCTAATGCCGAAGCATTAGATGAATCTAAGACGACAACCTTTTTATTTAAGACATTTGCATAAATTTCAACGAGTAATTTACTCTTTTGTGGGATACCGCCAGATGCATATACTGTATGAACAGGAATATGATTATCTTCAAATTGTTTCATAATTAATTTTGTTCCAAATGCTGTAGCTTCAATATACGCTCGATGAATCATTTCATATGGTGTTTGAAGTGTAAGGCCAAAGATACTTCCAGTTAGATGGCTATTACTTAGTATACTACGATTTCCATTCAACCAATCTAAAACAACAACATGTTGTTCTTCTATTTTAATATGACTTGCTAATTCCTCTAAATAATTAAGTACAGGCATATGATGTTCATTTGCTTGATCCACAATATGTTTAGGTGCTTGCTTCTTTGAGTATTCGAACAAATCACCGACAGCTGGTTGACCAGCTTCATAGGCGTATAATCCAGGTATAATAGCATTTTTAACTGAGCCAGTTATAGAAGAAATGGGTACTTGCTTTGAATCTAACATGAGATGACAAGTACTTGTACCAATGACTGCAGTGAATTCTCCAGCTTCTATTGCCCCAACACCTAAGACGCCAGAATGTGCATCTATGATAAAAGGTGAAACCTGGACATCTTGAGAAAGACCCCATATCTGTTGATAGCCTTTACATAAACGACCTGCACTTTCTCCAATTGATATGATTGACGCTTCACATTTTTCTTTGACGATTTTAGGTAAATCAGGATCCACGCTATGGAAGAACTCGTAATTAAATCCTGCATCATTGTCCCAAAAACCTTTAAAGCCAATACCACAATTTGATCGTACATTTGAATTTGTTAGTATACTAGTAATGTAATCTCCAGCTTCCATTATATACCGTGCTCTTCTAAGAATTTCTGGTGCTTCATGTTTAACTTCCATGATTTTCGGTATCATCCATTCGCTATTTACGCTTGAGCCATAATAATCTAACCAATTTTTATTCTTACTCATCTGAATCATATGGTTTGCCTCATCTTGAGCTCCATGATGTTTCCATAATTTTACGTACGCGTGTGGATTTGTCTTTAAATCTTCATGACGATGAAGCGGTTCAAATTGTTCATCGAGAAAGATAATTGTACTGCTTGTAAAGTCGACTCCAATACCAACAACATCGTTTTTATTAACTTTACTATCTTCTAATACAAATTGAACACCTTGTTCAAGAATTTGTAAATAGTCGTCAGCATTTTGTAAGAAGTAGTTTTCAGGTAACGGTTTATCATATAATGAGTTCATATAAGTTCCGTTCGCATAGTCTTCCTCATATCTTGATATGATATGTCCGTTGGATGTGTCAGCTAATATCACCCTTCCAGAAGCGGTTCCAAAATCAATTCCTATACTATAACTCATGTGTATGCCTCCTATATATAGCGTAATTGTAATCAATCATATTGTTCTGAGTCGACGATTTGATGTTTAAGTATAGTTTACATGAATGTAAGTGTTTACAAAAATAATAATTATATTTTCGAATCATCTGCCATACAATTTATTTACGTTAATTGCCGAAATCTATGGAATATTACAAGAAAAAGTGTAACAATATGTAAGTGAAACACTGTTGATAAAAGTTGAATTTAAAAAGTCTTATATTGCTATTTTAAAGTATAAAGTGTTTGATTTGTTTAGCCATAAAGCTACCCCTTTTATGGCGAACGTCTTAAAAATCAGGGAATTGAAAGTAATGTAAGACTTTGAACGTTCTTCTATGTAAAAATTTGTCCAATTAAAAGCAGATGTTCTTATATCATTATTAACTTTTAAATCAATCGCGAGGCTGGCGATTATAAATACAAATCAAATTGATATAAGTAATTATAAACACTGTTAACTAAGGTGATGAGGGGAATTAGGACAGGTGAGATAGAGGCCTTTAGTCATTGAAATATAGTTAGAAGGGCGTTAATTTTACAAGGTTGAAAGGGAGATTATGTAATGATATCTAAAGTTGAACATCAAAGACACGGTTTAGATTTAATTAAAATTGATAATGACGATACGAAAATTGTATTTACAAACTATGGTGCAAGAATTGTTTCTTGGAAATACCATGATAACAATATCGTTTTGGGGAATGTAGTAGAAGCGGATGAATTTTATTTTGAAGAACCTTTTAATTTTGGTGCTACGATAGGTCGCTATGCAGGTAGAATTGAAAATGCATCATTTAAATTAGATGATGATACTTTTCAATTAGAATCAAATGATGGTCAACATCATTTGCATGGGGGCAGTCATGGATTAAATAGACGTATTTTTGATTATGAAATAGTTGATGATATTGGACAAGTAAAGATTATATTCACAACAACGATTAAAGAAGAAGAGGACAATTATCCTGGAGATATGATGGTAAAGGTTATTCACACTTATGATGCCAATCATCGATGGTCCGTACAATATGAGGCAAAATCAACAAAAAAAACAGTATTTAATCCTTCAAATCATGTTTATTTTAATTTGAATCGTGATAACAATGTTGTGTATAACCACTGTATTAATAGTTCAGAATTAAAAATGTATATGTTAAATGATAAACATATTGTTAAAGAGGAGCAATCTCTTGATTTACATCGATTATTGGATACAAATAAAGTCTATTTAAAAGATATTTTTGAAAGTGACAATGAAACTTTGCAACAACAAATTAATCATTATAATGGCATTGATCATCCTTTCGAGTTTGGTGGAAATGAGCTTACCATTGATAATTCTGAATTTGAACTTAATATTAAGACTGATATGCCTCACTTTGTAATGTTTACGTTTAATGATCCACAAGTTTGGAACAATGATTTTAATATTTATAAGGCGCATTCTGGATTTTCCATCGAAACTCAATATATGCCTAATGATATAAATATGTACGGCGCCAAAGCTCAGTCTATTTTAGAGGCAGATACATTATTTACATCTAAAACAAGTTTTCAAATTCATGAAAAGTAGTATTTTTATGATGATTATCATCATTCATTGCAATACATATGAGAGTCTGAGCTTAAAAGTTTCAGACTCTTTTTAAACTACTTATCGTCAGAATTAATGAATTTTCTATTTTCGGCACGCGTTTTCATTTTCTGTAGTTTTTCCTTTCGATCAGGTGAAAGATAAGGATTTCGAAGAGCATGATAAATTAATCTTAAATTATCACGCTCATTATAGAATAAATGATTTAAGTCTTTCACAGATAGACGTGTGTTTGATTCTGCCTTTTTAATGAGTTTTAAATTATCACTCTGATGTACATATCCTTCTTTTATAACTCTAAAATAAAATCCAGTTTTACCAGATTGCGACATTTTTTGAACTAAATTAGGTATTGCATATTTAGCTTGAATTTTCCAACAAGGTTCTCGTATATCTGATACTTCTATGATTGTATCGCCTAGTTGATACTGATTACCAAAATAAACATCGGCTTCATCTAGATGTTCAACTGTCAAATTCTCACCAAACATTGCATATTCAGGTAATTGATGTAAGTCATCTTTAAATAATTGATAATTAGATTTACTAAAACAACATATCGCTTTATGTATACCACCATGTTTATGATAGGCTTGTTCATCGTCCACGAAACCAAGTCGATTGAGCCACATTTGACCTTTAAAAGGAATTTTGTTTAACGCTGATTGCATTGGTTTATAGTTACCATAAGACAATGTTTCTATTTTGCCAATAGATATGGCATTCACTTTAATCATGTATATCACGACCTTTTAATTTATAAGCTATTATCAAGTGTTGATACAAATAGTTTAACAATAAAATGAAATGATTAATATGAAATCAAAAATGAGGTATGTTAAAAAATTGAATCTCATGTAGAATATAATTAGATACTTTTATGAAGAGGAGAGCAACGACACATGAAAGATGCAAAAGAGCTAAAATTGATGACCTTAGAAGATGTACTTAGTCAAATTGAAAATGGAATGACACTCGGAATAGGAACAGGGAGCACAATTGAATTATTAATTCCCCAAATTGCTGAATTAATTCAGCAAAAGAATTATACAATTACCGGCGTCTGCACTTCTAATAAAACAGCATTTTTAGCTAAAGAATTAGCTATGAATATAGTTGATGTAAATGATGTTGAGAAAATCGACTTAGCAATAGATGGCGCTGATGAAGTAGACAGTGCGCTTAACCTTATTAAAGGCGGTGGTGGAGCCTTATTTAGGGAAAAGGTCATAGATGAAATGGCTGACCGATTTGTCGTTGTTGTAGATGAAAGTAAACTCGTCAACTATTTAGGAGAAACATTTGCATTACCAGTTGAAGTCGATAAATTTAATTGGTACCAAGTTGCCAAAAAAATTGAGTGTACTTATGATATTCATGTAAACAGAAGAATTAATGAAGATGTACCTTTTATTACCGACAATGGTAATTACATATTAGATTGTTCATTGCAAAATCGAATTTCTGCTTATGAGCTACACGAATTTTTAATTCATTTAACTGGTGTTCTTGAAACAGGATATTTCCTCAATATTGCCGATCAAGTAATAGTAGGAACACAAGAAGGCGTAAAAATATTAAATAAAGAGACTTAGCCATTATATTAAGCTGAAAAAATTAATCTGAGATAGAGCATTTGTGTTAAAGTGATTTTCTTACATAAACAATACATATTAGAGTTGTAAAGACATGAATGACATACAATCTTATCATAGTCATTGAGTTCTCCAATTTGTAATAAAGTTAGTTCAATAAATGATTTGTACTGAACTCCGAAAATGAAAATTGTATGCTGATTTATGTTTTCTATATTATTGAGCGAGGTAAACATTTCTATTTTGTTTAAATTCAATTTTGTTATAAACGTTAATATCAATTTATCTAATTGATGTAAGACATCAACTAATTTTTTAAGAAAAAGTTTATTGGTGTTTTAGTAATAATTTTTGAAAAAATAGTTTGGTCTTTAGCTGGGGTAAAAGGAGGTTTTATTTTGAAAGTTTTTTTATATTTCATTTACTTTTTCGTTGCGTTTTTTGTTGTGGATTCTCTAATTAGTTTGGCATTTCCAATTGAATTTGATGTGTATACAAATTTAATTACTGCATTCTTTTTTGCAGTTTTTATGACACCATTATTTTTTGTATTAAAACAAGACAAAAACAAAAAATAAAATAAACATATATAGTGGAACAATTGACAGATACTGAGAAGAATATTTAAGCGTAAAAATGTTATGGTGTTTGATTATTACGATTAATAAAGTAATATGGATAAATTTAATATCCTGCTAATGCAAACCCTAGTAAGTAGATTAAGATTTTAAATGCAAAAGCAGTTATCATCTTAATAGTTCTAATGAAACGCAATAAATTATCTTTAATCAATATAGCGAATGTATATTGATTATTATTTAAAGTGATAGATATGAAAAAGCCAGTCCAATGATTAAGGTGTCGAACGTAATCACTGGACTGGCTTATTTATGCATTTTAATACTAAAAATAAAGAGTAATATTAAAATCAAACTTTTAGAATGCGAATCATTAACACAGGATCTATTTTAAAGTATCAAAGATTAATGTGATTTATCTGTGTCGGCTTTATGATCTTCAACTTCGTGAATTTCATCTTTAACATCGTTGACAACTGATGAGTGTCTATCTTCGGTATAAGTTGAATGATCTCTAAACTTATCATTGTGATTTGTATCCGTTTCTTTATTAACTGAAGAGGCGTCTTCTTTATAATCAGAAGTAGCAAGCGTATCGTCACTCTTATTAGGTTTCTTTGATTGATGTTTGTCATTATCAATTTCTTGTTGCTTTGTTTCATCTTTAGATGATACATCATGATTTGAAGTTGAAGAGGCGTCTTCTTGACTTGGTTCTTCATCTTGAATATGAGATAAATAATTATTAGGATCAACTTCGTCTAAACTTTGTTTCGTCGTTTTATAAACAATAGCACGAATGATGAGACTAATAATAATAAATGAAACACCCACAATTGTTGTAGAAAGTGCGATGACTTTCATTGAGAAAAGGTCGCCTGTTTCTTCACTAAATAAAAAGACGAGAGCAAAAGTCATGGATGCGTGAAAGGCAGTTGCAATATAAATTGTACGACCATTAGTAGCTCTAATTAATTCACCAATAATCATTGAAAACATGAATGTATATAAGAAATGATATCCGGCGTATTCTACACCATATGTCGTATTAGCTGTAAATACTGAATAAATAAGACCAACGACAATACTCGCAAAAAATGTATTCATTCTTGTTTCAAGAATATTTTGTAAGTAAGAACGGAAACCAAACTCCACTACAAAAGCCATTAAAATATGACCAATTAGTATAGTTAGTAATGATACTGATAAATCTGAAGTTTGTAATAGGATGAAACTATCAGCATAAGTATTAAAGCTAAACAAGCCGATCATTAAAATGATAAGTGGTAGAATGAGTGCTAAAAGTAGACGCTCAATCACCTTTAAACTGATAGAAAATTTCAATCCTGCTAATTGTTCTTTTCTGTGTTTAAATATTAATATGCACACAATTGCAGCTATGAAAGGAGCTAAATCTTTAATGCTAAAGACAAAACGTTTCACTCCGATAGTCGCTTGAAAATCTCTGAGTATCACGGACAATGCCATTGTGATAACGAAAAATACAAAGACCATCATAGCCCATTGGAACCCAGAAAATCTAGAGTTTTTCATTGTATGTAACCTCCATTAGGTAACAAGCTTAAATTGATTTATTTACAATTATACATCTTACAAGCATATGTTTAAATTGTCTATTTTAATTATAATCAAAATGTAATAGTCTTGAATCATTTTGTTAGCTAATCGTAAATAATTTTATCATTATATGGGTATGTTAAAAGAGCAAGCGTTGATAAAGAAAAATTCAATAGTTATACTTTAATTAACTTAACTGATAAAAATTCAAGGGGGATATATCATGTATCAACTTGCGCAATCTAATCTATGGACAGGTCGTTTAGATAGTGAAACTGATTCTACACAATTTAGGCATTTCCAAACTGTTAAATTCGGTGATTTAAGTCAATTAGATTTTTCGGAGGAACACAAAGGCGTGGGCTTATTAGGATATGCAATTGATAAAGGAGTAGAATTAAACAAAGGACGTGTAGGTGCAAAAGAAGGCCCCAATGCCATTAAGCGAGCTTTTGCTGGATTGCCAGATTTGAATCAATGTGAAGAGATTATAGATTATGGTAATGTAGAACACAATCATGAGTTGCTAATAGATACACAGCGCGAATTCGCAGACCTTGCTGCTAAGTCTATGAAACGACATAAACAAACATTTTTACTTGGTGGCGGTCATGATATAGCATATGCACAATATTTAGCTACTCGTAAAGTTTTTCCTGAGTCGTCAATAGGTGTGATTAATATAGATGCGCACTTTGACACACGCGATGAGGATTATTCAACCTCTGGTACTAGTTTTAGACAGATTCTAGAAGAAGATGATAATGCAGATTATTTAGTGTTAGGTATATCTCAAGGTGGTAATACACAAGCTTTATTTAATTATGCTAAAGAAAAAGATATTCAATTTGTATATGCAGATGAATTACTACATCAGGTGTCTCCCCCCATTAAAGATATGATAGAACGTTTTATCCATAATCATGATACGGTTATGTTCACAATTTGCATGGATGTAGTAGATAGTGCATTTGCACCAGGAGTAAGTGCACCAGCTGTCCTAGGTATATATCCACATACAGTTTTCGAACTTGCTAAACGTGTCATTCCAAGTGAAAAAGTAAAATCTATAAGTATAGCTGAAATGAATCCAACGTATGATTCAGATCAAAGAACTGCTAAATTAGTTGCTAATTTAGTACATCATTGTTTAATTTAAAGTTAGAACTCGTCATGTAAAAATTTAATAAATTTAGATATACTTAGTTTCAAAATGCCTGTGATATTCGTTGATGTCTCGGGCATTTTGACGTTTTTTGACAGTTTATGACTGAATAAGAAATGGTGTGTTAGTCACAAATTAAAATGTCATACTTGTTATCGTAATAGGAATAACCATTTATTGTGAAGATTGTTCATTTCACTATGAAAGAGAATTTTTAATGCATGTTTATCATATATTCCAGTAATCTAAGCAGTAACTAATGAGACATGTAACTGTTTCAACATGTTTTCGCTTTTTTAAATAATTTTAATAAACTAGCTCTTAAAAACGTTGAATATTTAGAATTTTCCGATAAAATGTTAAGATAACTTTACTAAAATTGACAATTAAGTTAATTAAAAGAATGCTAAATCACAAGTTAAGCATATGAATAAATTAGAAGTGTGAGAAAGGGCTGAGCGATATATGACAAATTATTCTACTTATGTAAATTGGAGAAGAACGTTTCATCAATATCCTGAACTTTCAGATGAAGAATATGAAACTACAGAAACGTTACGAAAAATACTCAAAAGTTATGGTATACGTATACTGGATGTCCCTTTAAAAACAGGTTTAGTAGCAGAAATTGGGCAAGGAGAGGAAATGATAGCGGTAAGAACAGATATTGATGCTTTGCCTATAGAAGAACAAGTGAAGCATGAATTTACATCAAAGCATCATGGTGCAATGCATGCATGTGGTCATGATATTCATATGGCAAGTATATTAGCTACTGGTACTCAACTAAAAGAGATTGAAGATGAATTAAATGGACGCGTTCGATTAATATTTCAACCTGCTGAAGAATTAGGACATGGTGCATTTGAAATTATAAATACTGGAGTACTTAAAGGAGCTAAAGCAGTACTTGGTTTTCATAATTATCCCACTTTAAAAGTTGGTGAATTTGCTATTAAATCGGGTGCAATTACCTCTGCAGTCGATCGTTTTGAGTTTAATGTTAAAGGTAAAGGTGCGCATGCTGCAAAACCTGAGCAAGGAAACGATCCAGTCATCGTTGTAGGACAACTTATCAATAGTTTACAAACTATTGTGAGTCGAAATTTATCAGCTTTTGATAGTGCAGTTGTAACAATCGGTGAAATTTCTTGTGGTAACACATGGAATGTTATAGCTGACAAAGCTTATATACAGGGCACTGTTCGTTCATTCGATGAGGATAAACGTCATTATATTGAAAATAGGATGAAAAATATTGCTGATGGTTTAAGTCGTGTTTTTAATGTGGATATTGATTTAACTTATTCAAGACTCCCTGGTGCAGTAGTAAATGATGCACATCTAACACAAGAAGCAATCGAGGTCGCTAAAAAAGTTGGCTATCATGTATCAATGCTCGATGAACCGGTTACTATTGGAGAGGATTTCTCAGGTTATACAGAAGAATACCCCAGTGTTTTCGCATTTATTGGTTCCGACAGTAAATTTGATTTACATCATCCTAATTATCATCCGGATGAGCGTATTTTGGAAAAAGTTCCTCAATATTTCGTACAGCTCGTTCAACGTTTATTGACATAATTTGTGATTTCATATTTTCTATGATTAAACGTACATGATAACTGGGTATACAGAAAGCATTAAATGAATTAGGAGATGATTTGAAATGTCAGCTCAAGATCCGCGCAATAAATTTAAAACTGATAATTATGAAAAACAAGAACAAGAAGTTCCAGGTATACAAGCTAAAATGTCACCACAACCAGATTGTGGGGAAGATTCCTATCATGGCCACCATCGATTAGATGGCTTTAAAATACTAGTGACTGGTGGCGATTCAGCAATTGGACGTGCGGCAGCAATTGCTTATGCTAAAGAAGGTGCGGATGTAGCGATTAATTATTTACCAAGTGAACAACAAGATGCCGATGATGTAAAACAGATCATTGAAAATGTTGGTCAAAAAGTTATCTTAATTCCTGGTGATATTAGAGATGAACAATTCAACTATGACATGGTTGAAGAGGCTTATCAGCAATTAGGTGGTTTAGACAATGTAACGTTGGTTGCTGGTCATCAACTTTATCAAGATGAATTATCGGAGTTTAAAACTCAAGATTTTACTGAAACGTTTGAAACGAATGTCTATCCGGTATTTTGGACAGTCCAAAAAGCGCTTGAGTATTTACAACCAGGAGGGTCAATTACAACAACATCTTCAGTTCAAGGTTATAATCCTAGTCCAATTCTTCATGATTATGCGGCAACGAAAGCTGCAATTATATCTTTAACAAAGAGTTTTTCAGCCGAATTGGGTCCTAAAGGTATTCGTGTTAACTGTGTTGCGCCTGGACCGTTTTGGTCACCACTTCAAATTGTCGGTGGTCAACCACAAAGCGCTATACCTACTTTTGGGCAAAACACACCGTTAGGACGTGCTGGTCAGCCTGTTGAATGTGCTGGGACATATGTGTTATTGGCTTCTGATGATGCAAGTTATATTACTGGTCAAGTATATGGTGTGACTGGTGGGACTCAAATAGATTAAATTAACTATAGCATATTAATTAGTATATATTTTCAAAGTGAAAGCACGACGAAGGTGCTAAACATCTTACAAAACTATATAGTTTAATATAAGATTTGTTTATGATAATAAGCGCCTAGGACAAATATCAATGTCCTAGGTTTTTTATCTTATAGGCAAACTGTGATTCAATTGAATATACGATCTTCTTTAACTCTTTTTAATTTTGTCTACAAAGGGACAACAATAGTTAAATAGTAAATTTTATATTTTAAATAAAAATTGATTGGATTGATTGATAGTGAAAAAAATAAAAGCTGAAACACTTTCAGATATGCAAAATTACAAATTACTTAGTGGAAGTATTATACCTAGGCCGATAGCATTTGTAACTACTCAAAATTTAAAAGGCGATATCAACGCAGCTCCTTTTAGTTTTTTTAATGTAGTTAATCATACACCACCTATGATCGCAATTGCTGTTCAACGTACAAATGGAAATAGAAAAGACACCTCAATAAATATAGAACAATCAGGTGAGTTTGTTGTGCATATTACTGATGAAGCTATTGTTAATGATGTGAATGAAACTGCTGCCCCGTTAGAATATGGTGTTAATGAACTTAAGAGAACTTCTCTAAGTATGATTGATTCTGATTTAATTAATGTTCCAGCAATCAAAGAAGCAAAAGTAAGGTTTGAGTGTAAGCTTCATCAAATAGTACAATTGGGCAACAAAGATAACGGGAGTGATTTGATAATTGGTGAAATTGTCATGTACCATATTGATGAAGAAGTTTATTTTGAAGATAGTAAAATTGATGCAAATCAATTAAATCCGGTAGCTAGGTTAGCTGGAAATGATTACTCTTTGTTAGGTCAAACATTTACAGTTAATCGTCCTACCTCATAAAGATAAAAAGACATTTATAAATATCATTTTAAGGATGTTATTGATGAAAGCATATCTATATAAATTCATGCCATTGCTCATTTTAGTCATAGGACTGATTGTCTTTTACGTTATTAATGATTATCCCACATTGTTACATATCATAGTGATTATTACTTTTATAACGAGTGGATTGAAAAATGTATACTTTGTTAATAATAATATTAGAAATCATATCATATGGATAAGCCCTAAACTCGATCGTATCCTTGGTATGCTTTCGGGCATACTATATTGTGGTATTTACGTGGTTAGCTTTATAAAGCAACAGCCTTTATGGATAGTGATACTTATTCTGGTATTAACAGTGGGTACAGCAGTTTTATTAGAAACGAAATTACATATTACATCACTTCAATTAGAGGAAAGGTTATCATCTGAACGGATAAAACGTAAAGTAATATCAAGACATAAGGCACAACGTCTTAAGAATATATTTTTTACTGTGATTGTTGTAGTAATCATTTCAATGCTCATATCATTATATTTAAAGTTAATGGTTATTTTTGGACTTGCATTAGCGATATTCATCTTTGCATCAATAAGTGTGGCTATTTTTGAAAAATACTTTACTATATATTGAAAATATGTAAACTATTATTAAAATATTTAAAATAATAAGTGTTGACGTTATTGTAAATATCTTGTAACGTTAAACACAATTCAATAACTTATCAAGAGAAGTGGAGGGACTGGCCCAAAGAAGCTTCGGCAACATTGTATCATGTGCCAATTCCAGTAACCGAGAAGGTTAGAAGATAAGGTTAAACACGATGTTAACTGAGACTGGGGCATGATTACGTGTCCTGGTTTTTTATTTTTGAGTTATTGATTAAATAGATAGGAATTTTTTAGTATAAAATCTATCAATCCATTATACGGGAAAGTAGGTTAGATTATGAAAGAGATGAAGAATGGCAATGCTTGGGCATTAATTCCTTTATTGTTATTTGTCTTACTATTTCTAGGTGTTGGTATTATTTCTGGTGATTTTACCACTATGCCATTAAATGTTGCTATTACAATTACTGTTATTGTTGCCTTACTGATGAATCGCAAGGAAACTTTTGCAAAAAAAGTAGAGGTATTTACAAAAGGTGCAGGTCACTCTAATATCATTTTGATGATGCTTATTTTTATCCTTGCTGGAGCTTTTTCGACGACTGCTGAAAAAATGGGTGGCGTGTCATCTACAGTTAATTTAGGCTTATCACTTATTCCTCAAAATTTAATAATTGTTGGACTATTTATTATTTGTATGTTTGTATCAATTTCAATGGGAACTTCTGTCGGCACAGTTGCAGCTATTGCACCAGTAGGTTTTGGATTTGCACAAGCAACAGATGTACCAGCTGCATTAGCCATGGCAACAGTTGTTGGGGGAGCGATGTTTGGTGATAATCTATCTATGATTTCTGATACCACTATTGCAGCAGTAAGAACACAAAAAACAAAAATGAGTGATAAATTTAAAGTCAATTTTAAAATTGTATTACCAGGTGCGATTATTACAATCATCATTTTATTCTTTTTAACAAATGGTATTTCCATAGATCATACTAAAAACTATGATTATAATTTAATTAAAGTCATACCATACTTGTTAGTTTTGATTCTTGCGTTAGTTGGTATTAATGTAATTATTGTATTAATAGGAGGTACTGTATTAGCCGGTATAATTGGACTGATTGATGGTTCTTTTGGTTGGAAGGGCCTTTTAAATGCTATTTCTAAAGGGATTATCGGAATGGAAGATATTGCTATGATTGCATTGCTTATAGGTGGTCTAGTAGGAATTATTCAACATAATGGTGGTATTGATTGGTTGCTTAATTTTGTAAGGTCAAAAGTAAAATCAAAGCGTGGTGCAGAACTAGGTATAGCGAGTTTAGTGAGTGCAGCTGACATTTCAACAGCAAATAATACAATTTCTATTATTATGGCTGGACCATTAGCTAAAAATATTGCTGATGAATATGATGTCGATCCAAGGAAATCAGCAAGTATATTAGATATCTTTGGTGGGTGTTTTCAAGGATTATTACCATACAGCCCGCAAGTGATTTCAGCAGCAGGTGTAGCCGGAATTTCCCCATTCCTAATGTTACAATATAGTATTTATCCAATATTATTAGGTGTTTGTGGATTAGTAGCAATTATTTTAAGAGTACCTCGTTTAAATCAATCGTCAAAAAAATAAAATACGGCCCATAGTATATATTGGCTGTCAACAATCTTATGATTGTTGACAGTTTTATAATGATTCTTTGATACTCACCATCTGTATCTTATTTTTAAGTTGAGTATCAAGCAATATAGAATAGTAGTAAAATATTGATAAGAACAAGACTATACACTCAATCTTGAATTTAAAAAGTTAAAAATCATAAGTTTTATTTAATATAATTTAATTTTATAGAGCTCAAAGTTTGTGACCTAGCTCAAATACGTTAAAATAGTATTAAGAGTGAAAGTAGGTGAAATGAAATGGCAAAATATAATGTGGAAAATGAATATGTTGAAATCGACATTGAGAGATTACTTAAATATACACCAGAGGTCGTTTATGAGGCATGGACAAAAACAGATATCTTAAAAAAATGGTTTATGACCACACAACGCACGAATAAATCGTTTGATGCAGACATTCAAGAGGGAGGAAAGTATCGCATCATTGATAGTAGAAACGGTAAACAAAACATCATAGAAGGTACATATGAAGAGTTAGTTTTAGATGAATATATCAAGATGACGATTGGAATGCCAGGACTAAGTGAGGAAGAGGATGTCATTGAAGTAGAGTTCTTTGAAAGAGAGAATGGCGGGACTCAAATGTTCTTTTACTATCGCTCTTTTATTGAAAAGGAAAGACGTTTAACAACATTAGAATATAAGCAAAAGAAAAAAGAATATCATGATTCAACAGCACATGGATTTGAATTGATGATTGATCAAATGCAAAATGTGATAGATGAAATTGAGGAACAGCGTCATAACTAAACTGAAAAGCCTGGGACAACAAAAATTGTTGTTCCAGGCTTTTTAACGTTTTAATAGTCATTGTCTAAGTTGAAAAAGGATCTACCAAATAATATTTATATATAGAGTGAGAATTGCATTCAATGATAATGATGACTCACTTTCCTATGTTAATTCATGATTCTCTTTATATTCGTTATATTTTCTTAGTAGTGTTTCAAAGAAAATATGATAGCTAATAAAACTGGAATAATCGGTACCATCGTTTAAATAAAAAGTATTGCTTGAAACATAAACATTATAATCAGCTTGTTGTGCCAATGTATTGTCCTTCATTGTTGTTACGGAAATAAAATATTTTTGTCTCAGTTGAAGCAATTGTGTGACTTCTTTAAGTTGATGTGTTTCGCCAGAAAGTGAAATAATGAAAAACAAATCTTCAGGAATTGTCTTGTTTAACACCATCTTTAGTTCATGAACATCATGTAACAATATAATATTTTTATGCATAGTCAACAGTATACGTTGTGCTTCTTCAGCGACATTCATCTGTGCACGTCCAGTACCATATAAGTATATTGTTGTAGCATGATGCATTTTGTGAGTTAATAAACGATAATCAATACGTTCTAAATAGTTGAATGTATTTTCAATTTCTTGTTTAAATTGCTCCATAGAATCAGAAGGAAGTTGATGATTCTTACTATCTTCAAATTTTAAAAAGGATTTAAAATCACTATAACCATCAAAACCTAGTTTACGAGTGAAGCGATGAATCGTAGCATTTGAAGCATGTGTCTGTGAGGCTAAATCTTGTATTTTCATATTTTTACAAACATCTATATGTGTATTAACATAATGTGCAATTTGTATATCATTATCATTTAATTGATCGAAATTAGAGTTTACTCGTTCATCTAAAATCATCTTAACACCTCATCATTGAAAATATTTTCTTTATATGAAAATATAATCTAATTATACAAAAATGTTTCAAAGTGCGTCAACGTCATTGTCATTATGTAAGCGTTTACTATATATTGGTAATAACTTATTAAATAAAGAGCAATAAAGGTAAACATATATTAGTTATCATAGTTAAGGGAAGAGGGAGGTATTCAAAAATGAATGCAATTAAACGATTTGGTAGTGCAATGATAGTACCAGTTTTAATGTTTGCTTTCTTCGGTATTGTTTTGGGATTCGCTACATTATTTAAAAATCCAACCATCATGGGAGGCTTAGCTGATCAGCATACATTTTGGTTTAAATTTTGGTCTGTTATTGAATCAGGTGGTTGGGTAATATTTACACATATGGAAATTGTCTTTGTAGTTGGTTTACCGTTATCTCTTGCTAAAAAAGCTCCAGGACATGCAGCTTTAGCAGCTCTAATGGGATATTTAATGTTTAACACTTTTATCAATGCAATTTTAACTCAATGGCCACATACTTTTGGCGCTAATTTAAAAAAAGGTGTAGAAAACACAACAGGATTAAAATCTATTGCAGGTATTGAAACGTTAGATACCAATATTTTAGGTGCAATCATTATATCAGGAATAATAACGTGGATACATAATAGATATTACAGTAAGCGTTTACCTGAAATGTTAGGTGTATTTCAAGGATTAACATTCGTTGTAACAATCTCTTTCTTTGTCATGCTACCAGTGGCAGCAATCACATGTGTTGTTTGGCCAACGATTCAACACGGTATTGCTTCAATTCAATATTTTATTGTTGCATCAGGATATATAGGTGTTTGGTTATATCATTTCTTAGAACGTGTACTAATACCTACAGGATTGCATCATTTTATCTATGCACCAATCGAAGTAGGTCCAGTAGTTGTTAATCATGGTTTGAAAGCAGAATGGTTGCAACACTTAAATCAGTTTGCCGAGAGTAACAAACCACTTAAAGAACAATTTCCATATGGTTTTATGTTGCAAGGAAATGGCAAAGTTTTTGGTTGTCTAGGTATAGCATTGGCAATGTATGCAACTACACCAAAAGAAAATCGTAAAAAAGTTGCTGCATTATTAATACCAGCAACACTTACGGCAGTAGTAGCTGGTATTACAGAACCACTTGAATTTACTTTCTTATTTATTGCGCCATTTTTATTCGTATTACATGCACTACTAGCAGCAACTATGGATACACTGATGTATGGATTTGGTGTCGTAGGTAATATGGGTGGCGGTGTACTAGATTTTATAGCAACTAACTGGATACCTTTAGGAAAAGCACATTGGATGACATATGTCTTTCAAGTAGTAATTGGTCTAATCTTTGTTGCGATTTACTACTTCTTATTTAAATATTTAATTTTAAAATTTGATATTCCATTACCAGGACGTAAGAAAGGTGAAGAAGAAGTCAAATTATTTTCCAAACAAGATTATAAAGATAAAAAAGGAGAGTCAACTCGCAATTATTCACCTAATAGTGAATATGAAGAAAAGGCGATGTACTACCTAGAAGGTCTTGGAGGTAAAGAAAATATTAAAGACGTTACAAATTGTACGACGCGCCTACGTTTAACTGTTAAAGACGAAAGTAAAGTTCAAGAAAGTGCCTATTTTACACATAATCAAATGTCTCATGGTTTAGTAAAAAGTGGCAAGAGTGTTCAAGTTGTCGTTGGAATGTCTGTACCTCAGGTAAGAGAAGCATTTGAAAACATTGTAAATGATGATCTATCTTAGAAATAAAGTAACTCCCAAAATAATTCAAATAGAGATTATTTTGGGAGTTTTTGTATTTATATTTGTAAATAAGTTATTCTTGCTCATATATTCTATCTTTCTATTTATGAAATGCGTGCTTTATGTAGCATCTTTGCTCTATAACTTGCTGATAGGATATCAATGTTACGCGTTGCAATAGTTTGAAGCAGCTTTGTGAAAATCTCAGGAGGACATGTGACGCTTGCGCAATTATTATTTAATGTATAATTCACATTGTGATGATTCACAAACATATTCATGATATCAATGACTTTATCTTTAATGAAGGCATCTTGTAAACCGTCGATTGCTAAATCAAAGCGCTTAATAGATTGGTAAAGTTGTTCTGAATCAAGAAGTTCATTTACACGGCTGGGTAAAAGTATTTGATAAATAGCATAATTGTGGAAACTTAAGAAACTTATCAGATAAGGTAGTTGTTGCTTGGGGAGGCTAACTTCCAATGCGAACACATCGTTTTGCTTAATGATAGAATACTGAAAGGATTCACAAAAAGTAATTTCTTTACATAAATGTATTAATTTTTTTCGCGTTGAGCGAGATTTCAAACCTGCAACATTAATAATGTAGGTTTCAAATTTATCAATCAACATATGGGGACCTCCAATCGTTAACAATATATGTGTGGAAATGATATGAATGCTTATATTTTATATGCTGTTCGTTTAAATAAATTGTACCACTCTTTTTTTTTAGAATCACTAAGACTTTTGATTGAAGTTGAAAGAATTATAGTTATCTTATTTCGAATGCGTAATCATTGAAGGAAAAGTTTTATTCATAGCATAGTTGTGAACTAGATTTTATATTATTTGATGCTTAGTTATTTAGAGGCAAGTTTATATCAAATTATGTTAGTATGAAAAATAATAAATATTGAAAGGAGATGACAACATGTATAAAGCAGTAGTGTTTGATTTTGATGGTACTGTCATTGATACCGAAAAACATTTGTTCGATTTAATAAATACACATTTAAAAATCCATCAAGAAGCGCCGATTTCTTTAGAATTTTATAAACAATTTATTGGCGGTGAAACTACTGGATTACATACATATTTAGAAGATGCTATTGGTTTCAAAAATAAAGAAAAAATTTATGATCAATATTATCAAACAATTATTCAATTGCCGGTAAATCCCACAATCATTCAATTGATGCAATATTTAAAAAAACGTCATATCCCAATGGTGATTGCCACAAGTAGTTATAAAAAGAATATATATCCTATATTTAAACAATTAGGACTAGATACATACATTGATGTTGTTGTTGGTCGTGAAAATGTTGAGAGTGTTCAACCTAATCCCGAAATTTATTTAAAAGCTGTACAAGAGCTTAATTATAATCCTACAACCTGCTTAGCAATTGAATATTCTGTCAATGGTGCTACTGCAGCGATGCTAGCAGGATTAGATGTTGTCGTTAATACGAATATAATAACGAAGGATCAAGATTTTTCGACAGTTCAATATGTTGGACAAGATATGGAATTTGAAGATATAAAGAATTTTTTATTTAAAGAATAAATTGGAGGTATTTAAAAATGGGCTATATTATCCTATTTTTCATAGCAGGTCCAGTTATTATAGGAGTGGGTAATCTCATATTGGGACCGATATTTAATAAACGCACACCTTTACATGTTCAATTTCGATCGTTTATTATTGGCTCTCTTGTATACCTTATTCTCGCTACGGTTTGCTATTTTTTGTTACTTCAAGGCAAATTATAATACTACTTACAGTATGAGTTGATATAGAACAATGTTTAAGCTAACTTAACTAAAATCAACTTGTTATTTATATTATAGAAAAGAAATCTAAAATCTACATTAGTGATTTATACTTGTTTGAATAAAAATATTAAATGAGGGGCTCAAAATTCGTATGAATATCTTAGTTGTTCACCAATAATGAGATTTGAAAACCATGATAGATTGTGACATATGTTTAAGTCCATCATCGAATGTCTTTACTAAAAAAGTCTGGGACATAAATCATAATGTCCCAGACTTTTTTATCGTCTATTCAACAGTAAATTTGTTGAACCTACATAATCAATTTTAATACTAATGTTACTAATATAAGTATAATTAATAATAAGTCAATGCCTACCATAATAGTATATCGTGTAGGTTTTTGGCCTTGCTGCTTAGCTAATACCATTGCTTTATAATTTGGAAGTAAACTAATGATTAACAAAATAATTACAATGAGTCCGATAATAATAGTCAAGATGTGTGACCTCCATTTTTTCTATTTAAGAACTCCCATATGACACCAGCAATCACACCCAAAATTAGTCCGACAATGATACCTATACGCGGAGTGAAGAAAATTGATCCAAATATAAGGCATATAAAAAGCGCAATAGGTAAAGTTGTACCATAAATAATTTTACGTTCTGACGAACTTAAAATTGTAAATACAATGATATAAATGACAAAGAAAACAATAGCTGCAATGACAGTTCGTACAATAATAGACGATATTGAAGCCTCTTTCATAGTCAATAAATTAAGAATTAAAAATGCAGTCATAAATATTAAAGAAAATTTGATTGCACGTATAACAAGCGCTTTATTCATATGAGCACTCCTTTATTATTTAAAAAAAGTATATCATATTTAAATAATTATTAAGAGCAAAGACATAGGTAAAATGGTAAAGTGATTTAAGTTAAATTTGAAATGACATTGTATATAGTTTTAACAATCATTTTATGTTATATAGCTAGGTGGTAAGCAGTTAATATTTTAAATCAACTATAAGAGTGTGTTCTGAACTATTTCGTTTGCTCTATAATCTCTATTATCAAAAAGATTTTAATATGAGTGTTAGCAAAAAGCAAGAAAACATCTTAGCAGGATAGGTAAGCGCTTTTACAGAATTGTAAAAATATTGTTTCAATTTTGTCAATTTGTAGTATAATTACGGAAATAAGATTATCAAAAATTCAATCTAGATTTAGAGATGGGGTCAAGTTATGGAAAATAATGAGTTGCAAAGGGGATTGAATGCACGTCAAATGCAGATGATTGCTCTTGGTGGAACAATTGGTGTTGGTCTTTTTATGGGAGCAACAAGTACAATTAAGTGGACAGGTCCATCTGTTATTCTCGCATATTTAATTGCTGGTATTTTTTTATTTTTAATCATGAGAGCCATGGGTGAAATGATATATATTAATCCAACCACTGGTTCTTTTGCGACTTTTGCTAGTGACTATATTCATCCAGCAGCTGGCTACATGACTGCTTGGAGCAATGTATTTCAATGGGTTGTCGTCGGCATGAGTGAAGTGATTGCAGTAGGAGAATATATGAACTACTGGTTCCCAAGCCTTCCTAATTGGATACCAGGAGTGATAGCAGTTCTCTTTTTGATGGCGGCTAACCTAGTTTCAGTAAAAGCGTTTGGAGAGTTTGAATTTTGGTTTGCCTTAATTAAAGTTGTAACTATTGTATTAATGATTATTGCAGGATTAGGATTAATTTTATTTGGTATAGGTAATGGAGGGAATCCAATAGGGATTTCTAACTTATGGTCACATGGTGGATTTATGCCAAATGGATTCATTGGATTTTTCTTTGCTTTATCTATTGTGATTGGATCATACCAAGGTGTTGAATTGATTGGGATTTCAGCAGGTGAAACCAAAAATCCTCAAAAAAATATTGTAAAGGCAGTCAACGGAGTAATATGGAGAATTTTAATTTTCTATATTGGTGCAATTTTTGTCATTGTATCAGTATATCCTTGGAACCAATTAGGTAATATTGGTAGTCCTTTTGTTGCAACCTTTGCTAAAGTGGGAATTACGTTTGCTGCTGGTTTAATTAACTTTGTAGTCTTAACGGCAGCATTGTCTGGTTGTAATTCAGGTATTTTTAGTGCAAGTCGAATGATTTATACTTTGGCAAAAAAAGGACAAATGCCTAAAGTATTTACTAAAGTAATGAAAAATGGCGTACCTTTCTATACTGTATTTGCAGTATCTATGGGAATATTAATTGGTGCTTTATTAAATGTCATACTTCCATTAATTATTGATGGAGCTGATAGTATCTTTGTATATGTATATAGCGCCTCTATTCTACCGGGAATGATACCTTGGTTTATGATTTTATTTAGTCATCTAAGATTTAGAAGGTTACATCCTGAAAAGGTTCACAATCATCCTTTTAAAATGCCGGGAGGAGCAATTGCCAATTATTTAACTATCATGTTTTTACTCCTAGTATTAGTTGGTATGTTACTTAACAAAGAGACTGCGGTATCGGTTGTCATTGGTATCGTGTTTTTAACAGCTGTGACACTTTATTATTTTATTAGATATCACAAAAAGGAACGACAAATATAATAAAAGATGAAATGACAATTGATTGTTAAAATCAGTAATTTTTAAGAGTTAGTATAAATTAAAGCGATTCTTTCATACATTATCTTTTCTAGGATAAGTATAAAGAATCGCTTTTTATTATTTTAATGTTTGAAATCTATATTCGAGAGATGTTTACGGTAATTATCTAATGCGATTTTTGATTGAGTAATAAAATCTAAAGATGATTGATAATTTAGCGCAATATATCGATAGTACAATATATCAATAGTAAACATTTGTGCAAATAATGAAGTTGTGGCTCCCATGCGCATCTCATTTTCATCGGTTTGTCCATAGGTTAAAACAATATTAGATTGCTTTGCAACTGGATTATCAGAAGTGCTTGAAATAGTCGCAATGGGAATGTGATAGTCTGCAATGACTTTAGCAATAGATTGCATTTCACTTTGAGTACCATTGTTAGATATAAATATAACACAATCGTTAGAGTTACGTGTTGCTAACATAGTTGTGAAAATATGAGTTTCATGCACTAGTTGAATATTTAGACCGATGCGAGATAATTTTTGATATAAATCTGTTGCTACAACAAAAGAGGCACCATAGCCATAAATAAATATAGTTTCAGATTTTTTAATTAGATCACAAATTTCATCGATGATAGCAGCGTTAATGGTTTCATTAGCATTACTTAACGCTGCCTTAGAGCGAGAATGCAATTTGTTTTTAAGTGAAATTGTACTTTCGTTATCAACTAACTCAACATTATATTGTGTGACTTCTTTAGGTAAAAATTTAGACAAACGTGTTTTAAGTTCATTAAAACCACCTGGTGTCACCTTTTTACTTAGACGTATGATAGAAGTAGAACTAGTTTCTAATTGATTTGCAATTTCTTGAGAAGTCATATTAACAACTTTATGAGGATAGTTGAGAATAAATTGCGCAATTTTTTTCTCGTTTTTAGTGAAATAGGGATACTGGTTGTCAATCTTATACAAAATGTTTGGCAATTAAATCACCCATTTATTCAGGATTTCTCATTTCTTTAGTTGTGCCGAAGAAATAAGTAAAGATAAAGCCACCCGCATAAGCAGCTAGTAAACCTACGATGTAACCGAGATACATATTATTGGCAATCAATGGTAATAATGAAATACCACTTGGTCCTACAGCTGTCGCACCAATATGACCGATACCACCAATGACAGCACCACCAACACCGCCACCTATGCACGCAGTGAAGAAAGGGCGACCTAACGGCAGTGTTACACCATAAATTAAAGGTTCGCCTATACCTAAGAACCCTACAGGAAGAGCACCTTTGAGCGTATTACGTAATTCTTTATTTTTACCGCATCTCACCCACAATGCAATCGCCGCACCGACTTGTCCAGCACCAGCCATTGCGGCAATAGGTAACAAGTAAGTGGAGCCAGTTTGATTGATTAACTCGATATGGATTGGGGTGAAGATATGATGTAATCCTAGCATGACTAAAGGTAAAAAGAATGCTCCTATAATGAATCCACTGAAAATACCTCCTACTCCAATAATCCAGTTAATGACATAAACAAGACCATCGGAGACAAAGCCAGCTAGTGGCATGATTATAAATATAGTTAACAAACCAATAAGTAGTAAGGTTATTGTGGGCGTTACGATGATATCAATAGAGTTAGGTATTATTTTATGTAGACGTTTCTCAACCATGCTTAATAACCAAACTGCAAAGATAACACCAATAATACCACCTTGTCCTGCAGCTAGATGTTCTCCAGTGAAAATATTTTTAATTGGATTTTCATCTGTGATACCGGTTAGTAGTGTAGTACCCCCGATGACACCACCTAAACCTGGTGTAGCACCAAATACTTTTGCCGAGTTTATACCAGTAAAAATAGCTAAGTAAAATAGCATGCCATCTTTAATAACATTTAAGACTGTCACAATTTGTTCAATCCATTGACCTGAAATGGAACCGGCTGTAAGCAAGTTACTAAGTATTGCTGCAATCCCACCGATTAATCCTGCACCTATAAATGCTGGTATTAAAGGTATAAAGATATTAGCAATAGATTTTAACACTTTATTCCATTTACTTTTTTTACGTTGACTTTGGAATTGTTGTTTATGTTCATACGCACGTTTTTCTGCTTGTGATTTATAACTTTGATTTTCAGTCGTCTCTTCAGCTAGAGTTGCTCCTGACTGGTCAGCCATATGTTTAGCAACTTTATTAACAATACCCGGCCCAACAACAACTTGAATTCTTTCATCTTCAACAACGCCTAATACGCCATTGATAGATTTTAGTTCATCATAATTAACTTTTGCATCATTGTGTACTTTAATACGAACTCGAGTCATACAATGGATGATATTACTTATGTTTTGAGAACCGCCTAATGCGTGGGTAATGTCTTTGGCAAGGCGTTCTTCTTTACTCATGGAATCTCCTCCTTAAGTGTTGATAGCTTGCTTAATCACTCCATTATTTTGTTTTAAACGAAGTCTTGCATCTTGTTGAGTTGTGGAACATAAGTGCATTACGATAGCTATTTTGATATTGTGGTCTGATTTTTCATATAATTCTATAGCCTCTTGATGATTTAAATCACACACATCTTGAATGATGCGAATAGAACGATGGATTAACTTTTGATTTGTAGGTCGTAAATCAACCATTAAATTATCATAAACTTTGCCCACGCCAATCATTGTCATTGTAGAAATCATATTTAAAACTAGTTTTTGAGCAGTACCTGATTTTAATCTCGTAGAGCCTGTTAATACTTCAGGCCCCACATTGATTTCTAATACGTGATTTGAATTTTTACTTATATCACTGTGAACGTTACAAGAGAGTGCGACTGTTTCTGCATTCAATTTATTTGCATAATCTAGTGCACCTTTTACATATGGTGTACGTCCACTAGCAGAAATACCCACTACAATATCTTTGGATTGAAGATGAATGTTCTTTAAATCCTGTGCACCTTGTTCAGCATCATCTTCTGCACCTTCAATAGCTACCGTCATAGCTTTTTGTCCACCAGCGATAATCCCAATAATGTCATTTGGTGAAACGTTAAAAGTTGGGACACATTCTGCCGCATCTAGTACGCCAAGTCTTCCACTTGTACCAGCACCAATATAAATAATTCGCCCTCCATTATTAAAGCGTTGAATTGCACTCTCTATCACTTTTGTTAAATTAGGAATAACAGGTTCTATCGCTTTGGGTACAAATTGATCTTCTTGATTCATAGTCTTTAATGCATCTTTTAGATTCATTTCATCCAAATGCATTGTTTGTATATTTCTCGTTTCAGTAGTTAAATGATTCATTTGTTATTCTCCTTCGTATATACAAATTTAAAAGTATCTCCTGGTTGAATCAGTGATAACAATGGAACATCTTTATCACAAACATGACCAATACAATTGATGTGGGAATGACCTGGCATAGGAGCTTTTATAACTTGAATTTCTCCTTCATAACGACCATTCAGGTGATTATCAATTGTGATATCTCCTTGATCTCTATGTGCCGATCCTATCATTGGGACAGTCTGTTGATTATCTGTACGAGAATATTGGGACCGAATTAAATGTTCAGGTGAATCTAATCTTGATGTGTGTATCTTTAAAACTTGTGATGTAAATGAGGAGTCTAGTTGATCTAAGTGTAAAATAAAGTGTCGATATAGCCACATATTAGATAATTGTTCCGCATAAATGTGTGATAATAGCGTATCACTAATTATAATGTTAGATATACCCGTTAATTGAAGGTCTTGTGCAGCAATAAGAGGGTGTTCAAAACGATGTTTTTCAACTGTAGGAAGACCTTTGAATAAGGGACCTCTTTTCTGCGTGCCAGGTATAAAAGCACAAATTTTTGCATGCGCATCGTATTTTCTAATGAGTTGATTTTTTTCTTCAATAAATGAGATAGATAAACCAGTATCAGGTCTAGGATAGTAATTATGACAGTATAAAAGTTGATTATTAAAATCAGTACGATATATGTGCGCTAACATGCTATCAGTTAACGTACTAGCATTAAGGCAGCATTTGAAGCCTTGACTGATAATGTCTTTGATAAGGTCAATATTTAATTGATTATCTATACGAATATAAAAATCCCTATGAGGTAATTGGTTCAAATAACTGTAAATAGTTTGATTAAGTAATGAAGGGGTTACATCGATAATATAAGTGATTTGATAGGCTGATAATAGTTGGCATAAGTCTCCCAAATAAGCCATTTGATTTTTCTTGTCTTCCTCAGGTATCTGTAGTGAAGTAAAAACTACATCATAGCCTAAGTCAGCCATATTTAAAATATAATCTCGATCTAAATTCTGTCCTAGATAGACTGAGAAACCAAGCATTTTAAACACTCCTTCTTGATACCTAATCATGGCTAATTATAACCTTATTGCAACAAGTTTACAATTTAGTAAATAGAATAAATAATTTAATGTTTTAATTATAAGAGATTGATATTTATAATTATTTTTAACGTTAATATATAATTAATAGTATAATAGTATAGAAACATTTGAATATACTAAAGGGCTTGTTTATGTTTAAGTAACTGTCGGTGAATGAGTGTTTGTTGTGTATTAATGTAATAAATTATATGTCCTTGGTTTAAAGTTAAAAGTGGGGAATCGTTTAACCTTCGAATCAATTGACAGTATGACACAAGCGTATCATTAGAATTCAACAACAATTGATGAGACATTGCCCATTTCATCTCTTGATTTACAGTAAGGTTGAAATCATCTATAAAAGATTCAAATTTGTTATGATGTATGAGTGCATAGTATTTCGCACTTTCACTCAGAGAGAGTAATTTAACAAGTTGTTGTTCAATATGTAGTGAAATTTCTAAATAATTCATAAAGCCTCCCATATGATTGAATAATTGTTGGTGAGTGGAAAGGATACAATGATGAAAAAAGATAAAAAAAGGCAAAGTTATAGGTTTAAAGATATAGTATGGCGTGATTTCAGTTTAATTGCGATAGGCTTTCTATGTATATTTATATTTAGCTTTATAGGTTTAACAATTGCTGCTATAGCTTTTCAAAATATTAATGAATTACAACTTACTATGATTGGAACTTTAGGACAATTTATGTCATATATTTTAGTGATATTAGCTTTTTATTTTTTACATATCAATTCATTTGTAGATAGAGTTAAGAGTGGTTTTGACTATTTGAAAAAGCATTGGTTGTTTATAATTATCGTCATGTGTGCATCTTTTATTATTTCTAATGTTTATGACAAATTAATTGAACTATTACCTAAATATTTGCAATATAGTGAAACGCAAAATGAACTTGAACTTAATGAATTATTTAAAAGTGGTATATTTATTCCTTTTGCATTTGTACTTATTGTAATTGTAGGGCCTATTGTTGAAGAATTGGTATTTAGACATTTGTTAATAGGTGAACTAGGTAAAAAGTTTAACTTTATTGTGATGGGGGTTATATCAGCATTGTCTTTTACATATATACATGTGAGTGATGCTAAGTCCCCATTTGAATTTGGAGCATATTTAATACTGGCAATAGCATTAGTATATGTTTACTTAAAATCGAATAGAAACTTAGCTTCATCAATTAGCTTACATATGTTAAATAATTTCATATCATTCATTTGGACAATTATAGTTGTATTCAGTAAATGATTTGAAAATATATTTCCGAGCAGTAGTTATAACGGGAAATGACTAAAGAGAGGTATAGTTTTGTCACTGGGAAGAAAATGAAAGTTTAAAAATGGATAAATGTACATTTATAACTCTATAGACAACTACTAGTGTACTAAATTGCCTGGGGGCCTTTCGGCTATCCCAGGCTTTATTTTTATCATTCAGAAGGCGCTAAAAACTGTCTATAATTTTCAATTGAGATATCTTGAGTTTGTATTGTTTTTTCAAAAGAATATGAGATATCTTGAATATTCATGATAGATAATTCACGAGTGTAACCTCTACCGATTTCAAATACAACAGCATGCCAAACGGCATTTTTGCATATTAAACCTATAAAAATAACATTTTCAGCTTGAGTTTGACCATCTTCATTTAAATCTACTAACATCACATTGCGCTCCGTGCAATAAATTAAAATATCAGAAAATAAATGAGGTAATGTGACATGATTAGAATCTTCAAATTTTATATAATAATCCATTTTTTTAAGCAATTTACGTAATCGTGTTTGAGGTAAATTTAAACATTGCTTGATTATTGCTCGAATTTCATTTTGATAAGGTAAAGTGGAATAGGACTGACTTTCATTTAGTGTTAAAAATAATGCCGAAAGTTGCTGTTCAGTTAACGATAAGGTGATTTTAGCATGTGCATCTTTGATTTGATAACCGCCTAATTTGCCATGACGAGCATATACTTTTACCCCTTGATCTTCTAATTCATCAATATCACGTAAAATAGTTCGCTTAGATACTTTAAATTGTTTTGCAAGTTGCGAAGCAGTAATTTTGTCAGAACTTTGAATAGTTTGAATTATTCGATTTTGACGTTCTAATTTATTCAATGAAAGTCACCTCCATAAACATTACATATTACAATTATTATAACATATAAGCGACAATGATGACATTTTGTCTGTTTTAACTCTATAATAGTGTAAAATTATACAAAAAACTTTTAGAAAACGCTTACAAAAACAAAAACAATATGATAATATAATATTTGTAACAGGGGGAGCGATTAGACAAAGGGGTAGAGCTACATATTAGATAGCTGTATAATCGTTCAAGTTACATCAAAACATCTTCAATATTTATTACTTACTTTCCTTTCTATTTGTCGGCTAGTTATTGACTAGCCGATTTTTTAATATTTATTAATACAAATTCTGATTTTATGACTCTATGATTTACAATAGATTTTACATATAACTATAATGATTTAAATGATAACACTATAGTCTTTGAAATAATGAAATGAAGGTGAAAATATGACAGAACTTTATTTAAAAAAATTAGATGAATATATATGTCAATGGATACGTGGTTTAGACGATATCATTCCAGGTTTGGTTGAGAAGATGGAAACATCAACAAAAAAAGATAGGTTTGATTTAGTTACTAATGTTGATAAACAAATTCAAAATCATTTTCAAAACTTTCTTCAGGAACATTATCCCACACACCAATTATTAGCTGAAGAGAAAGATAACTCAGATATAACACCTTACGAGGGTCATCTTTGGATTATGGATCCTATAGATGGAACAAGTAATTTAGTGAAACAACAAGAAGATTACTGTATCATTATAGGATATTTTATTGATGGGGAACCTAAACTTTCATATATTTATGATTATCCACATCAAAGATTATATAGAGCAATTGCTGGTGTGGGAGCTTACGAGAACAATCAATTAATGACATTGCCAAAAAGAATAGGTTTAAGAGATGCAATTATTTCATTTAAACCACAAGTGTTAAAAGAAGACACGATTCAATCTTTATTTCAATCAGCCTTTGATTTTAGAATTATTGGGTCTTGTGGTCTTGATTCTATTCGAGTGATAAAAGGTCAGTTCGGGGCACACATTAACACGAATCCTAAGCCATGGGATATTTCAGCACAATTTCTTTTTGCAAGAGAACTAGGTTTGATTATGACAAAAATAAATGGTGAACCTCTTGATTTTAGTACGGCAGGCCCATTTATCATTAGTAACCCTGGTTGTTACGATGATATGATACGTATCTTAAATGAAGGAGAATACTATTCAAAGAGTAATCATCATATAGAGCATGGTTAATGTATATTTTTATAAATTATATCAAATTAGCTCTATAGAGATTTTATACATTTAAGCTATACGATTTCTTAAAGAAAATTTAAAATAATTAATGAATAGGTCTGTAGATGTATACCAAATAAATTTATTTATAATATAATGACCTGTGTATCATAAAACAACAAAATTATTGAATAGGAGTGGTAGGGATGCAAAGATCAGATAAAAGAAAAATGAGCCTGCCGATGAAAATACTACTGTGGGTAGTGGGAATTTTATTTCTATTAGCTATCATTGCAGTTATTTATGTTAGTGCAAAAATATTTATTACAGGAGACAAGATACATAACCCTTTAAATCGAAATCATTCTGAACTACGTTCTGGAAAAGTAAATTTAAAAAATGGTGATCCATTTACTATTGCACTCTTTGGCGTAGATTCTGATGAAAAGCGAAAACAACAAGGCGGTGGGGAACGTAGTGATACAATCATGGTACTTTCCATTAATCCGAAAGAAAGGAAAACTGAGCTAGTAAGTATTCCACGTGATACCAAAGCAGAAATTGCAGGTCGAGGTACTGAAGAAAAAATTAACCATGCCTATGCTTATGGCGGTCCTAACATGGCTGTTAAAACAATTGAAAAATTAATGAATGTTCCAATCGATCATTACGCTACGATTGACATGGATGGACTACATGACATGATTGATACATTAGGTGGCGTAGATGTCGTAAGTAATAGTACATTTACAATGGGTGCTAATCATTTTGTTAAAGGTGAAAAAACACATGTAGATGGTGATGCTGCCATGGACTTTATTAGAAGTCGTAAAGAAGATGGTGCAGGAGGCGATTTTGGTAGACAAGAGCGTCAGCAACTTATCTTAGAAGCAATGGCAGATAAGATGACAAGCGCATCTTCAATCACTCATTTTAATACATTAATGAATCAAATCCAGAAAAATGTTAAAACAGATTTAAAATTAGGTGATCTCAATACAATTAGAACTAAGTATAAAGATGCTAATGACCAAGTTAATCGACATCAGTTAGAGGGTGAAGGTGGTATACAAAATGACGGTTTGTACTATTTCATACCAAGTGATGCATCTAAAAATGAAAATACACAATTACTAAGAGACAATTTAAATTTATAAAAAAGAAAAAGCTTTAAAATCACATATTGTGTAATGCTTGAGTTTAAAACCTAGAACGAAATGTTCTAGGTTTTTTTGACAAATTAAGGATGGCTGAGTTAAATATTCTTATTTTAGTTTTTAAACATTTTTGCTTTATTTTTAAGTATTATATTGCATTATATACCATTTTCTTCTAACTAATATTTAAATAAAATGAGGCACTATGTAATTCAATGTCTTATAAGCAAAAAGTTATGATATTCAATGTTAAATGGCTTGAAATAAAGAAATTAATTTATTTATTCCACTCTTTAATTGATATTCAGTTTCAATTAAATTAGTTTTATTATATTTATTATGTAAACGCTTAACTTTTATAGAGTAAAGTAATACAATTTAAGTAATTCTACTAAAAGTTAAATTGTAGATTTAATCAATTAAGTTATAAAGTCTAAAGTGTTTAACAGTGAATAATTTAATGGGGGGAGAAAAATATATGTCTAAGGAGATAAAAATTAATCTAGATGGTAAAGATTATCTTGTTGAAGCAGGGACGAATTTACTCGAATTTATACGCTCTAGAAATACATTTGTACCAGCCATTTGCTATAACGAATCGATGGGACCAATTCAAACATGTGATACATGCATGGTAGAAATCAATGGAGATATTGCCCGAGCATGTGGAACATCGATTGAATCCTCAATGACGGTAAATACATACAATCACCACGTGAAAACTAGCCAAAAAGAAGCATTAGATCGTATTTTAGAAAAACATATGTTGTATTGTACAGTTTGTGATTATAATAATGGCGATTGTGAAATACATAATACGATGGATAAGTGGGGAATACAACATCAAACTTATGAGTATAAGAGAAAACCATATGAAAAAGATTATGGCCCTTTTTATAGATATGACCCAAATCAATGTATTTTATGTGGACGTTGTGTTGAAGCATGTCAAGATGTTGAAGTTAATGAAACAATACGAATAGATTGGGAAAGAGATCATCCAAGAGTAATTTGGGATAATGATGTCCCAATTAATGAATCATCATGTGTTTCATGTGGTCAATGTGCGACTGTATGCCCATGTAATGCAATGATGGAAGTTAATATGGAAGGTAATGTGGGATATCTCACAGATACAGAACCTGGTTCACTAGCATCTATGATTGATATTATTAAAAAATCAGAACCTGGCTATGGTACTTTATTAGCTGTATCTGATTCTGAAGCAGAAATGCGTAAAGAACGTGTCAATAAAACTAAAACTGTTTGTACATATTGTGGCGTAGGTTGTTCGTTTGAAGTATGGACGAAAGATAGAGAAATATTAAAAGTTCAACCTTCCCATGATTCTCCAGCAAATAAAATAGCAACATGTGTAAAAGGTAAGTTTTCATGGGGACACATTAACTCAGATCAACGATTAACGAAACCTTTAGTGAGAAAAGAAGGTATGTTTCATGAAGTTGAATGGGAAGAGGCCCTACAAGTTATTGCTAACAATTTTGAAAGAATTAAAGAGCAATATGGCGCGGATAGCTTGTCATTTATTTCTTCATCCAAAGCAACTAATGAAGAATCTTATTTAATGCAAAAATTATCTCGTCAAGTTATTGGTACAAATAATGTAGATAATTGTTCGCGCTATTGTCAAGCACCAGCGACCAAAGGATTGGTAAGAACAGTAGGTATCGGTGGAGATGCAGGCGGGATTGTTGATTTAGAAAAAGCATCTATGACTGTATTAATAGGTACTAACACAGCAGAAGCGCACCCTGTAATTGCTTCACGAATGAAACGTGCACAAAAGTTATTTGGTCAAAAGTCACATGTTTTTGATATAAGAAAACATGAAATGGCAGAACGTGCAGATGCTTTTTATCAACCCAAACCTGGCACCGATTTAGCTTGGTTAAGTGCTGTCACTAAATATATTATTGATAACAACTTACATGATAAATCATTTATAGAAAAGTGGGTTGATCACTTTGATACATATTACCAATCACTAGAACCATTTTCAATGGTATTTGCAGAGGAAGTAACAGGAATTTCGAAAGAACGGTTAATACAATTTGCGCATGAAGTAGCAAAAGCTGATTCATTAGCGATATGTTGGGCGATGGGTATAACACAACAAGATATTGGAAGTGATTCAAGTACTGCTATTTCTAATTTATTACTCATTACTGGTAATTATAGAAAACCTGGTGCTGGAGCATATCCTTTAAGAGGTCATAATAACGTTCAAGGATGTAGTGACATGGGAAGTATGCCAAATCAATTTCCAGGGTACCAACTTATCAGTGATGATAAAATACGTGCTAAATTTGAAAAAGAGTATGGAGTAAAGCTAAATGATAAACCTGGTAGAGATAATCATCAAATGATTGAAGGAATACATAATGGTGATATTCATTCGTTGTATTTGTATGGAGAAGATACAGGTATCGTAGATTCCAATATTAACTTTGTTCAAGCTGCTTTTGAAAAGTTAGACTTTATGGTAGTTCAAGATGAGTTTTTAACATTTACAGCTACGTTTGCAGATGTAGTTTTACCAGCAAGTCCTTCACTAGAAAAAGATGGAACTTTTACTAATACGGAGCGACGCATACAAAGATTGTATAAAGCATTAGATTCGCTTGGAGATTCAAAGCCGGATTGGGAAATTTTCCAACTTATTGCAAATCGACTAGGGGCGAATTGGGAGTATCAGCATCCAAGTGAAATTATGGATGAAATTGCACGAGTAACACCATCGTATGCAGGTGTAAGTTATGATCGTTTAGAAGGTTTTAATAGTTTACAATGGCCCGTAAATAAAGATGGTAAAGACACTTCAATACTTTATATCGATGGGTTTAATTTTGAAAACAAGAAGGCTAAATTATATCCATTAACCTTTGATAACTATTTTAAAGAAGATGAAGTATATGATTTACATGTCAATAACGGTCGATTACTTGAGCATTTCCATGAAGGTAATATGACGTATCAAACAGAAATGATTAAATATAAAGTACCTCGAGCATTTGTTGAAATTTCACCCGAGCTTGCACAAAGTCGTGACATTCATGAAGGAGCTGAAATTAAATTGATTTCTGAGACTGGAGAGGCTTCTTTACTAGCACACATTACTGATAGAGTAAAAGGAAAAGAAATATATATTCCATTAAATAATGATGCATTAGAAAATGGAGATTTAGGTGCTATTAATGCTCTTACGAATAGTGACGTAGATCCTTATACAGATACGCCTTCCTACAAACGAACACATGCACGAATGGAAGTTGTGACGAAAAGAGGCAAATCTCCATTGAATCCAACGAATTTCCGAGTTAATAAACAGCGGCAACCACAATATAGTGTTCAAGTTCAAAAAAAATGGGAGCGCTCAGATTATGTATTCCCAGGAAAGATGAGTGATTGATAATGGCAGAGAGAATTACTGAAATTAAACGTTTAAAAAAATCATATGAGCAAATTAAACAAGAAAGTTTGAATGATGTTATCGATGCAATTGTAGAAAATAAAGATAGTATTTTAAAAGCAATACGTTTAATTGGTATATTAGATGAAGCTAAAATTCTGGATGCATTAAATGGTGGTTTAAAAGCAAGACAAGTCATCATTAATAAATTTGCCGTTGAATTGAATAAAGATATATATTCAGGCGTTTTAACAAATATGGCACAACTTGTCTTTTTGCTAGGAGAATTAGATGTTAAAGATTTAAGTGAATTATTATCTCGTTTAAACAGAGGGATACATGCTGCGAATCTAACAAAACCTGGTGACAAAACAACAATTAAAAGTCTTGTTGGATTTTTACGTGATGATGATCTCAATCGTAGTATGACTTATATGTTAAATCTGCTTAGAGGAATGTCTAGTAATAACTAAATCTATTACGGTTTAATACACTTTTAAACTAACATCTATACCTTAAATTTCTAGTACATTTGATATAAAAACTTTTTAACGTATTATGAGTCGACATTTATTCTTCTAATCATGTATGATTAATAATGTTATTAAAAATCATAGAAGGAGTGACGCATATCAATCCTAAAGTATTAAAAGCTCTAGCAATCACATCTAATGTACTATTAGTTATTGGAATCATTTGTCTAATTATGCTAAAACTCATGTTAGCTATTGCATTTTTTGTTGTATCATTAACAATTAGTCTCGTTATTTTTAATGTTATGTTCAGACACCGTACAGGTATGAAAATTGCAATTAATGTCTCTTTCTTTATAGTGATGATTGCTATCGTAGTAGCCTATTTTGTATTATCTTAAAATTTTTAGGAGTTTGTCGAAATGTTAAAGAATACTCGGCTTCGTATGACAACATTGTTCATAATTAGCATACTCGCTATTTTAGCAATACTTTTCCTTATATTTGATACAAACCTTTTTAAAAATGATGTTAAACATACATTTAAAGAAGCGGTGTCACTTCAAACAAGTGAAGGAAATATCCATACTAAAGAAGTTAATGGTAAGTTTATATATGCTTCCAAACAAGATATAGAGAAAGCTATGCAAATAAAACATAGTGATAATAATTTGAAGTACATGGACATATCGGAAAAAGTACCTATGTCAGAGAAAGAAGTTAACCATATCTTAAAAGGAAAAGGTATTTTAGAAAATAAGGGATCAACGTTTATTAAAGCCCAAGATAAATATGAAGTGAATATCATATATCTCATTAGTCATGCACTAGTTGAGACAGGAAATGGTCAATCAGATTTATCAAATGGAATTAAAGAAGGTGACCATCACTATTATAACTTTTTTGGTATTGGTGCTTTTGACGAAGATGCTGTAAAGACTGGTAAAAGTTTTGCTAAACAGAAGAAGTGGACCACTCCTGAAAAAGCGATAATGGGCGGCGCGTGGTTTGTGAGATTCCATTACTTTAAAAATAATCAATTGAACTTATATCAAATGCGGTGGAATCCACAAAATCCAGGCCAACATCAATATGCTAGTGATATTCAGTGGGCTAATAATATAGCTGATTTAATGGAGAAATACTATGATAAATATGGAATAAAAAAAGATCATATAAGAAAAAAATATTACAAATAAATAAAATTAGAGAATGATTGAGCAATCAACTAAGCATTTCATTCTATTTGGGCAATTCATATATGAAAAGCTTCAAACAGAATAGTTTTAACTTTGCCAATGATTAGCTATATGATAAAAAACTTGGGACAATAAAAGATGTCTCAGGTTTTTTAGCTTTAAAAGAATATTCGGAAGCATATACCCATGTAGAATATTTAAATATTTTTTTACAATAGAGTGAAAATTTAAATTGAGCATTAACGATAGAACGAATAGATATATTCATTATTTTTAACTAGAGAATTGTATTCATTGGCAATTAAAATAGAAGGGTTTGCTTTTCAACATGTGTGTGTGTGCTAAAATAATAAAGAATGATAAATTTGAGGTGTAAAACATGAAAATAGCAATAGTAGGCGCAGGTATAGGTGGTTTAACTGCTGCTGCGTTATTAGAAGAACAAGGTCATCAAGTTAAAGTGTTTGAAAAAAATAATTCTATAAACGAATTGAGCGCTGGTATTGGGATAGGAGATAATGTTTTAAAAAAATTAGGGCATCATGACCTTGCTAAAGGCATTAAAAATGCTGGTCAAAATCTTACCGCAATGAATATTTATGATGAGCAAGGCACCCCATTAATGAGCGCTAAATTGAAGACTCATTCCCTAAATGTCGCATTATCTAGACAAACTTTAATTGAAATCATACAGTCATATGTCAAAGAATCATCTATTCACACAGGATTTAAAGTTACTAAAATTGAACAAACGAGTTGTAAGGTTACCCTACATTTTATCAAACAGGAAAGTGAATCATTTGATTTGTGTATTGGTGCTGATGGGATACATTCTGTAGTAAGAGAGTCTGTAGGTGCGCGAACTAAAATTCGTTACAATGGTTACACATGTTTTAGAGGAATGGTTGAAGATGTACAATTTAATGACCAACATGTTGCGAATGAATATTGGGGTGTTAAAGGGCGAGTAGGTATAGTCCCATTAATTAATCAACGTGCTTATTGGTTTATTACTGTTCATGCTAAAGAAGGAGATCCAAAATATCAATCTTTTGGAAAACCCCATCTTCAAGCATATTTTAATCACTTTCCAGATGAAGTGAGAAAAGTGTTGGAAAAGCAAAGTGAAACAGGTATATTACTTCATGACATATATGATTTAAAACCGCTGAAGACATTCGTTTATGGACGTACTATTTTAATGGGCGATGCTGCGCATGCCACTACGCCTAATATGGGACAAGGTGCTAGTCAAGCTATGGAAGATGCAATTGTATTAGTTAATTGTTTAGAAAAATATGATTTTAATAAAGCGATTGAGCGTTACGATAAACTTAGAGTTAAACATACCGCAAAAGTGATTAGACGTTCGAAAAAGATAGGTAAAATGGCTCAAAAGCATCATAAATTAACTGTTAAACTTAGAAATACCGCGATGAAATTGATACCAAATGCTTTGGCATCAGCTCAAACAAAATTTTTATACAAATCCAAAGAAAAGTAATATATGATGACATATATTGTTAAATGATAAAGTTAAATATTAAAAATGCAGTAATTTTAATAAATAAAGAGCTATGAAGATAGAGACTCAACTCAATATCTTCATAGCTCTTTTTGTGTTTATGTTGTTGAATGCACCAGTTAATTGACAATAAACTGAGGTTCGTCACCATTTAATTTTTTTATTGTATCATTCGCAACAATTTTAGCCATCATATCTCTAGCTTCAAATGTTGCATTACCAATGTGAGGTGTAAGCACAACGTTTTTAAATGATTTTAATGCATCGGTGATTTCTGGCTCAAATTCATATACATCCAATGCAGCACCTTCAATAGCTTTATTATCAAGTGCTTCAACTAAAGCTTGTTCATTTACTATTGGACCACGTCCTGCATTAATTAGATAGGCAGTAGATTTCATTTTCTTAAATTGTTCAGTATCAATCATATGATGCAGTGATGGATTATATGCCGCATTGATTGTAATAAAATCTGCATTTTTAAGTAAAGTATCTAAATCTACATATTTCGCACCGATATCTCGCTCTTTTTCTTCTTTACGATGAGGACCAGTGTAAAGTACATCCATATCAAATGCACGTGCGCGTTTAGCCACTGCACCTCCAATTTCACCTAAACCTATAATACCAATAGTTTTTCCTGATACCTCTCTACCTCGGAAGAATAAGGGTGCCCAACCATCAAAACCAGTTGTTCTGGATAAATGATCTCCTTCTACAATTCTACGCGCTACTGATAAAATTAAACCGATTGTTAAATCAGCAGTAGCATTTGTCGAAGCATGTGGTGTATTTGTAACATCTATATTTTGTTGTCTTGCATATTCGACATCAATATTATTAAAACCTGCACCATAATTCGCAATAATTTTAAGGTTATTAGCACTATCAATAATATCTTTATCAACAGAAGTTGATAGTAAACTTACTAATGCATCTGCATGTTCTACCCCTTTTTTTAAGGTTTCTTTATCAATAAGCCCCTCGCCATCATACATGTCTATCTCAAAATGTTCTTTCAATAAGTTAAGTCCCACTTCAGGTATTGCGCCTGCAATATAAACTTTTGTCATAACCATCACTCCTTCTTTTATGAATAGTATAGTAAAATAAGAAAGCGCAAACAATCATTAAACCTTAATGATTGATATTAATAACTTATTAAACGTAATCCAACAACTGAAATGATGATTAATAAAATACATAAAATTCTACTTATACGTGTAGACTCTCCATAAAAAATCATTCCAATCAATGTACCACCAGCTGTACCAATTCCTGTCCATATAGCGTAGGCAGTCCCCATAGGAATAGATACCATTGCAAATTTTAACGTACTAAAGCTTAATATAAATGCTAATCCTAAAAAAATGACATAAATTTTATTCTTTGTACGTGATAGCTCGTTTAAAAGAACAACACCCAAAATTTCAAAACTTCCGGCTATCATTAGAAATAACCAAGCCATACTTTTTATCTCCCTTCTTTCGTTGCATCAGTTGTAAGTTTTAATCCTATTATTCCTAAAATAAGGGTCATTATTAAAAATATTTTAGTGAAAGTAAATGGTTGGTTGAAGAAAATCATATCAACTAACACTGTACCAACAGCACCGATTCCAACAAAAAATGCATATACTGTACCAACTGGTAAGTGCTTCGAAGCATCAATGACTAGAAAAAAGCTTAAAGCAATAAAAAAGAGGGTGAATATCCATGTAAACAATGAATGCGCTTGATCAAGTCCGGTGACCCAGATGATTTCAATAAAACCGGCTAATATAACTTTAAGCCATTGCATTCTTTTATTCCTCCTATTAAAGTAATAGAACCATTTTCTCAAATTAGTAATTTCGAGGCAATGGCTTCTCACAAACATTCCTATTAAATAAAAAATCCAATCTATTCTTACACAAGAATAGATTGGAGCAATTTTATTAGTTTAAATACTGATTAGTTTAGGTGGATGTAATTATATGAACTTGCTTCACTGGCAGAGATTGTTCGTGTACTTATAGAGAATGGACCACCATCATAGTTCATTTCTGATACAGTAATTGAACCATCATTATTGACACTTTCAACGAAAGCAACATGTCCGAAAGCACCTTCAGATGATTGCATAATTGCACCTTCTTCAGGTGTATTATTTACAGTGAATCCTGCTGCTTGAGCTGCAGATGCCCAGCTATTTGCATTCCCCCATGTTGATCCGATTTTTCCACCAGTTTTATCGTAAACATACCAAGTACATTGGCCAGAAGTATATAAATTTCCTGATTTAGAAAATGATACATCAGTTGTACTATAGTTATATGTACTTTGTTGTTGATTATTATTTTCAGCCGCATCTGCATGTGTTGTGTGACCTAGAAATGCTATACCAAGTCCAGCTACCAATGTCGAGATTGTTTTGATTTTTTTCATAATATTTAACGCCTCCAAAAATTGTAATATTTATTAGATGTACTGCAAATTGATTTAAAAAGTTATTAACATGTTTACTCATTCATGTGTACATGAAGTTGTTCTTAACAACACTGAATACTTTAACAGATTTAATTGAAAATATGGGGATTGTTACTTATTCGTAAACAAAATAAAAAAACCTTGATTATCTATGTAATAAAAGATAACCAAGATTACGAACTCAATTTATATTGTTAATGTGCTTCAAATCAAGATTTGAAGGGTCATAATGTAAATAATTTCAAGTGTTTTATTACAATGATTCTGTAATAATGTAACTTATTTTATAAACGGTATCGTGAGTGGGATAGTGTAAGTTTTGCCAGACATATATTTTACGCAAGCAATAATTGTACACACAAATGACATTATTAACAATGCCAATAAGATGAAGACTACCACCAGCAGCAAAATTAATAATAAGATGGCTAAACTTTCACTTATATTCATTAAAGGAACAATCATAAACATACATATCACGCCTACTGTTGAATAGATAGTATAAGAAATAAAATAGTTCAGATACGTTTTCCCAGATACATCAACAAGTCGAGACTCTTTACGTTTGAGTAACCAAATAATCAAAGGACCAATGATACCAGTAAATAAACTTAATAAATAAATTAACATTGCCATTAAACGATTATCTTGACTTTCCTCATTTTGAATAGTTGATTGGTGGTGTATTGTATTGTCATTCGATAAATTGTCTGTTGAAGCTTGATTAGACACATTCTTAGATTCTAATTCATTGTAATTCGTTTCTTTGTCCATAATAGGTTTTGCCTCCATTTGTAAAAAATTTACTTAATATAACTATAATTGTATCAATAATTAATTATTTATTAAATGTTAAATTTGGTCTTTATATCGATTGACGAAGTAGTTTGAAATATAGATAATTTGGTTATATAGTACTGTTGTTATTAATAAAATTTTAAGCGTTATATATAATAGTAAAGTAAACGATAAAATTTCATATTATAATGCAGTTCTAGTACATATTTTAATCATTACATACATGTGGAGAGGCACATCGTTCAATCAGATTATGTTTGAATTGAGAACCACTCCTTTTTTATGGTAAGAATACAAAATATTATAGTGACTTATTGTAGTATAATCATAAAAATTTAGTGAAAAGAGGTAAAAAAATGAAAATAGCTATTGTAGGTTCAGGTAATGGTGCAGTAACTGCTGCAGTGGATATGGTAGATAAAGGGCATGATGTACGATTATATTGTCGTAATGAATCTATTAGTAAATTTGATGCGGCCCTAGAAAAAGGTGGTTTTGATTTTAATAATGAGGGAGAAGAGAAGTTTATAGAGTTTACTGATATTAGTGATGATATGGAGTACGTTTTAGATGGTGCAGATATCGTCCAAGTTATTATTCCTTCATCATTCATTGAATATTATGCTAAAGTGATGTCAAAATTTGTGACGAACGACCATCTCATTTTCTTTAACATTGCTGCTTCGATGGGTTCAATACGATTTATGAATGTATTAGAAGATCGTCATATTGATGTACATCCACATTTTGCAGAAGCAAATACATTAACATATGGTACACGTGTTGATTTTAACAATGCTAAAGTAGATTTATCTTTAAATGTTCGCCGTGTGTTCTTTTCAACATTTGATCGTAGTGAGTTAAATGAAAGTTATGAAAAGGTATCTAAAATTTACGATTATCTTGTGAAAGAAGAAAGTTTACTTAAAACGAATCTTGAAAATGGTAACCCAGAAGTACATCCTGGACCAACATTATTGAACGTTGGACGTATTGATTACTCGGATGAGTTTTCTTTATATAAAGAAGGCATAACAAAGCATACTGTGAGATTATTACATGCTATTGAGATAGAACGTTTAAATTTAGGGAGAAAATTAGGTTTTGAATTATCGACTGCCAAAGAATCAAGGATTCAAAGAGGTTATTTGGAACGTAAAGATGAAGATGAACCGTTAAATCGTCTTTTTAATACTAGCCCTGTGTTTTCTCAAATTCCAGGACCGAATCATGTTGAAAATCGTTATTTAACTGAAGATATTGCATATGGATTAGTACTATGGTCTAGTTTAGGACGTGTCATTGATGTCCCGACACCTAATATCGATGCTGTTATTATGATAGCTTCAACAATTCTTGAACGCGATTTCTTTGAAGAAGGACTCACTATCGAGGAATTAGGCTTAGATAAATTAGGATTAGAGTAATGTTTAGCAATTAAAATTTAAGAAAAGAGGTTTTGTTTCAAATCATACTGAAGGGAGCAAAAGTATGACTCAAAAGTATAGATATCCTACTTTTTTAGAATCTATTTCAACTATTTTAGTTATGGTTGTTGTTGTGGTAATCGGTTTTGTTTTCTTTGATGTTCCGATACAAGTATTATTATTAATTTCTTCAGCTTATGCAGCATTGATTGCACATAGAGTGGGGTTAAAATGGAAGGATTTAGAAGAAGGGATTACTCATCGATTGAGCACGGCGATGCCAGCCCTCTTTATTATTTTAGCTGTTGGAATCATTGTAGGAAGTTGGATGTATTCTGGAACAGTTCCAGCGTTAATTTTCTATGGACTTAAATTTTTAAACCCAAGTTATTTATTAGTATCTGCATTTATAATCAGTGCAATGACTTCAATTGCTACAGGAACAGCTTGGGGATCAGCATCAACAGCAGGCATTGCACTCATATCAATTGCTAATCAATTAGGTGTGCCAGCAGGTATGGCTGCTGGTGCCATTATTGCAGGGGCTGTTTTTGGTGATAAAATGTCTCCATTATCTGATACTACAAATTTGGCAGCTCTCGTAACTAAAGTTAATATTTTTGCTCATATTAAATCGATGATGTGGACAACAATCCCTGCATCTATAATAGGGTTGGCTATATGGTTTATTGTTGGATTACAATTTAAGGGAGATGCAAATACACAACAAATTCAAAATCTATTAAAAGAATTATCAACAATTTATAACTTGAATTTTTGGGTGTGGATCCCATTTATTATCATCATTTTATGTTTAATATTTAGAATCTCTACAGTACCGTCAATGCTTATCTCTAGTATTAGTGCATTGGTTATTGGAACATTTAATCATCAATTTAATATGAAAGATGGTTTTAAAGCTTGTTTTGATGGATTTAATCATACGATGCTACACCAGTCTCATATTTCAGATAATGCCAAAACGTTGATAGAGCAGGGTGGTATGATGAGCATGACTCAAATCATTGTAACTATATTTTGTGGTTATGCTTTTGCTGGTATTGTTGAAAAGGCAGGTTGTTTAGACGTAATTTTAGAGACAATAGCTAAAGGAGTAAAGTCAATTGGAACACTAGTATTAATAACTGTAGTTTGTAGTATTATGCTAGTATTTGCAGCAGGAGTTGCTTCAATAGTTATTATTATGGTAGGCGTACTTATGAAAGATATGTTCGAAAAGATGAATGTCTCAAAGGCAGTGTTATCGCGTACACTTGAAGATTCAAGTACAATGGTATTGCCACTCATTCCATGGGGCACATCTGGTATATATTATGCACAACAACTTAATGTTTCAGTTGATCAGTTCTTTATATGGGCAATTCCATGTTACTTATGTGCCTTCATTGCAATAATTTATGGCTTTACAGGTATAGGAATTAAAAAAATAAGTAGAAAATAAGTTTAAATATTATCGTAAGTGGAATGTAAATAATAGTTGAAACATTAACTTACGATATGAATTGTAGCTATAGTATCATAAGTCGTTTCAAGTTTGTTAATATCCTTTATGTACATATCATGTATTTGTCTTGTAGCGAAATAAATGCATGACAGTACACGACGAATTCTTTTGACACTATTTTTGAAATGGCATAATTATTGAGAAAACTACCACAACAATTGAATTTGTTAAAAGTTGTAATTGAGGTTAAAGCGTTTATTAATACGTTTTAATCTCAATTTTTTAATATCTATAATCATAGAGCGTTGATGTATTACTTTAATTTTATATAAAGACAATGGCTCTACACTGTATAAGTTGGTAAAATACTGCTAAAAAATACCTGAGACATTGATTATCATTGTCTCAGGTATTTGACTATGTTATACAAGTTTTATATATGATTAGTGAATATAATTATATGAAGCAGCTTGGCTCGCAGAGATTGTACGTGAAGTGACAACACCTGCACCGTGACCGTAGTTCATTTCTGAAACTCTGATTGAACCATTGCTGTTTACACCTTCAACGTATGCTACGTGTCCGTATGCACCTTGTGATGTTTGTAAGATTGCACCTTTAGCTGGTGAATTGTTTACTGTGTAACCAGAACGTGCTGCAGCGTTTGCCCAGTTGTTTGCGTTACCCCATGTTGAACCGATTTTGCCACCTACTCTGTCAAATACATAATATGTACATTGACCTGAAGTGTATAAGTTACCAGATACTGAGCGAGCGTTTGATAAAGATACACCGTTTGATGATGGTGCAGAAGTTGTTGTAACGTGAACATTACTACTTGATGTTGAATAGCTTGCGCCTAAACCACCAGTCGGTTGAGTTGTTCTTTGTGATTGCGTGTTGTTTGATTGATAGTTGTTGTAATTACTGTAGTTATTGTAGTTGCTATAGTTATTGTAACCATAGTTGTTGTAGTTATTATAACTATTATAGTTATATGAAGTATTTACACGATCTGGACTCCAGTTACCTTTCCAAGTGTAGTGGTAGTTACCTCCAGCATCGATTGTGTAAGTATAGCTATATGAATAAGGGTCGTTAGGATTGTACCCATTATTATTTTGTTCTGCTGCTTGTGCGTCATGGTGTGCAAAAGCGAAAGTAGCGATTCCTGCAGTTGCAATTGTAGCTGTAGCGATTTTTTTCATTGTTAAATATCCTCCTGAAAATTAAACTAGTTTTTTTATAATTAATAATCATGTGATCAATGAGTTACAAAATAATTTTTAGTTCGTTCTTGTTTAACGACAAGCCATACTCTAACAGAAAAATTGATGTTTGTGTGCATTGTTATTGATTTGTAATTTTTTGCTAATATTGTTACACAATCTCATTTAACCCAATTAATTTATGTAATATGAATAGAAATGATACGCTCAGCATTTTTAAAGTATTTGATTTTGAGCAACACAAACATTGTTACATGAATGTAAAATTACTGAAAATTCTTTTTGATAATAATTAACATAGCAATGTGAATAAACAGTATTTGAATTTTTGATATTTTACGTTGATTTGATGATATGATTGAGCAATATTTTGAGAAAGCTATATAAATAGAAAAGAAAATTGATATAATTAAAATCTAATTTGTTACTACTAATTTTTTGAGAGTTGTATAATAGACACTGAAAAATAGATGTTGTCTAGTTAAATTTAGTTTAGCAATCGGGGAGAAGTTTAATTTAAAATACACACTAGGACATCGTGAGGAAGACATATGAGAGAAAATTATTCGATACGTGTTTTTAATAATTTAGCCATTAATACAGAAAAGGCACTGAGTGTAAAGGTATTTTATTGTTTGAAAGGGAAATGTGAAATCACTATCAATGTTCAGAAACATACATTAAAGAAAGATGATATAGCGTTTGTAGTAATGAATGATACGTATTCACTGTTAAGTAATACGGATACCATGTGTTGTATTATCGATATACCAATACATCGATATACTAGTCAGAAGGATACGCAATTTTTAATAAGTGGTACAAAGATTGATGAACGTAGTAGAGATAGAATAAAATACTGGATATTAAAAATATTAGAGTTACATTGTTTATCTTATAATGATGTGTCCGAGATACAAAGATTGATACAATTTTTACTTATTGAATTGAGTTATCTAAAGAAACCAAAACTTGATGTCAATAAAGATTTTTATTTATCTGAAGATATACATCAATATTTAGTGGATCATCATGACAGTAAAATCAACAAACATGAACTAGCTGAAGCTGTTAACCTATCAAATCAAGCACTTACATCTATGTTTAAACAAACGCCATTTCAAACATTTAATCAATATTTAAATCAACTTAGATTAAAATTTTGTCTTATAGATATTTTGACAACCCATAAACCTATCGAAGAAATAGCTATAGATCATGGTTTTCATCATTATTCTCGATTTATACAATTATTCAAAAATACATATGGTTACACACCTAAATTGATTAGAAGAGATTATATAGCGACGTCTATCTTCAAAAATACTGCTGAAGAAATTGATTTAGATAGACATTTTCTTATGAACATTCACGAATTACAAAATTTAGATTCAAAAATAATAAGTAAAAAATATATTGAGATGTCAGATAAAGAGAAAAAATATCGTTCTTATGATATTTATATTGAAGATAACCGAAGTACTATTCTTGATCAGGAGCAGATAATTCATATAAAGCGTAATTTAAGTTTAAGTCAAAAATCAATGCGCTATGTAATAGAGCTTAACTACACTTCTATGATTGAAAACAAAGAGTTATGTCGTTATGAGATGTTGAAAATTTTACGTTTTTGTTCCGGTTTGAATTTAATTCCAACATTTAAAATCATTACCGATCGACATGATACTTTTACATCAAAGGAAAAAATGGCCCTGAAGTTAACATTTCAAATGTTATTCATCATGCTAAGGGAATTTAATCAACTTGAGATTGAATTTATTGTAGAGGACATGATGTTAAAACAAGTAGTGCAGTTAAAAAAGATGATTAGTTCTTATTTTGAATATTATAAATTAAATTATCGTATTAAAAATGAGAAAAATGGAAATGTTAATTATCAAAATTTAGAAAAACAAGTGACTCAAATTTTCATTCCTATTAATCAATTACATTTATATATTAAAGAGATATCATTTGAAAAAGTCATTTTGGAAACCAGCTATTTGACCGATTTAAAAAGTGAGATTGTGGAATATCCATGGATTCAACATATTCATACATTAATTAAAATGTGTGGAGAAGTGAGAGGTGTTTTAATACAACCTTCCTCTGATTACGCTACCACAGTAACATATCATTCAAATTTAAAACCGTATCATATCTTGTCATATGTAATAAGAATGTTTAACCAATTAAGGGGGACAATCGTCTATAAAGATGATGCAATCATTATGACTAAATATAAGTATGAATATCAGGCCATTGCTATCTCTTTAAAAAATACGATTAAGGAAAATGCAAACCATCAACAATTAATTTTTTCAGATATTCAATCACTCAACCATGCAGAATATGAATATATAGAAATGATACCACTTTTAATGAATGAGAATGATGAGCTAGATAGTCATGTATCATACCCACATCAATATTGGTTAGCAAAGTTGAAGAGTAAAGAAAGCCAACAAGCAATAGTTGATCTTCCTAAAATGAGTATTGCTCATTTAACATTTCTTTGTTCGTAGTCGTGCAAGGTTGTTGACTAAGAAAGGATTATCATCAAATGCAACAACAGAAGATTAAACGATTCTTAGCCCATTTTGTATTAGATCACGTCACAATAGAATATTTGAAATATGGCTACCAACTGACAATTGAACAGCTTAAATTATTAATATTTATATTACATTTCACTGAAAATCATAAAGAAGAATTAAGTTTAAATATGATCATCTTTTACAAAAATTATCAAAAAAACAAATTGTTAAAAAGTATTACACATCTATATGAATTTAATTGGATTTCAAAAAAACGACATCCATACGACCAACGTAGACTAGTTATTACGTTAACTCAAAATCAATGTAGTAAAATAACTCAATTAATTGAAGAACTAGAACACTTCTTAGAGGTGAAATCTACATTAATAAACGAAATCAATCATTCAACTTTATTATCGTATTATTTAAAATGCCATAGTCAATTTAGAGTGATTGAACAATCTTGTACCCCTCAACATTTAACATTAGAAGAATTATACCTTCTTGGGTTACTTATCATTAGTGATAACAAGACTACATTTAAAAGCATAAAAGTACATTCTTTAAAGGGAATCATTTCATTGGGACCTATTATTAAGACCTTACAGTCAAAAGGTTATCTCATTAAAAGTCGTAGTAGAGATGATGAACGCTATATTGTATTAACACTTAGAAAAGAAAAAATTAATGTGATTCAGTCAGAAATCGAGGAATGTTACAATAAATTAGAACAGGGAATACAGCATGTATAAAATAAAATTTGTATTAACTAAAAGGAGTTGAAAGAATGATTTTAGACAATGTGAATCCAGATGATTTATTTCCTACAGAGAAAAAAGGACCCTCTGTATTAGGTATAATTGAGTATAACGTACAGGGTCAGACTAAATTTGAAGGTGCCTTCATAGCAACAAATGAGCGGTTAATTATGAATGTTGATATGAATGGACAATTTTATTATCGAAATATACGTTATGATGAAATTAATCAAATTCATTTTGATGGTTCAGATATTATATTTGAGTTCAATATTGGAACAGTTCCAATGCGTGAAATTAAGACTGAAGATGTACAAGCTTTTGTTTATTATATAAAACAACAAATTCAATAAATATACTAGTTTATTATGTGGTATTTACGATGAACTTAAAATTTTGAATTGTAAAAGATTTGATACCTTTAAAATGCCTTATGTAAAAAATTTGACTGCTCTTTTGATGTATACGAATTAATTCCAATTAAACAGATATGTTATATTAAAATTTTAAAAAATACGATGACGTAATTAGTGATATATTATTAGTATTAATATTTTTAATTACATCAATTTCACTATTATAAATGTTTTGGTTAAGAAATAAATGTATAAATGCATTTTGTAGTTATAAAAATATTGAATTCTTATACTTATTTGTTTAAAATGTACCTTGTAACATGGGCGGAGAAATTTTCGGTTAGATAAAATACATGTGAACCTTGCTACAACAAGATGTGCATCAGAGGAGTGGTTTTATAATGGGAAAAATTAAAGACATCAATGATTTGGTTAATGCGACATTTCAAGTTAAAAAATTTTTTAGAGATACTAAAAAGCAATATAATTTAAATTATGAAGAAATTTATATTCTTAATCACATTTTAAAAAGTGAATCTAACGAAATATCTTCAAAAGAAATTGCTACATGTTCAGAGTTTAAACCGTATTATTTAACTAAAGCATTACAAAAATTAAAAGATTTAAATTTATTATCTAAAAAAAGAAGCGTGCATGATGAAAGAACAGTAATTGTATTTGTATCCGATGAACAACGAGAAAAAATAAAAAAATTGATTTTAGAATTAGAAAACTATATCAAATAATACTAAGACACTGGCGTTTCATGTGTGTTTTTAAGATGAAGATTTCTAAAAAAGACTAGGTATCCCACTTTAAAGTGAGTACCTAGTCTTTTTATTTGAAAAAATTAATATTTTCTTAAGGAGTTAATTTGTCGATGATAAATCGTTTGATTGATATATGATTGAACACGAGTCAAAATTTCTTCTATTATTTGAGTTCTTTTAGTCAAAATACGAACAGCCAATCCATGAGTAGGTAATTGTGAGATACCTATTCTACAGTCGTATTGTTTTTGAAAATCAGCAACCGCCACGTAAATATCGTCTATGAAACTTTGATTTACGTCCGGATGGATAAAATAAGCAGAACCTAGATGTGTATAGTTTTCCATATACCCAATACCGTCGAGCTTACTTTTCTCAGGACTTAACATCATATTATCAAAAACAACTAATTGATTTTCAATGTAAATTTCATTAATAAGATGCATATATTTATACGTAAAATCTTGTCCTTTAGATGAATATCCTGGTGTTAATATATCAGTGTAAAACATAGCACTATCTTCTTTAAGATGGAACGTATTATGCTGGTAAAATTTAGCATTTTCGTAGGCAATAATAGGATCTGCCACAAATTCCATATATGACTGATTTGATAAATGAAATGTTTGATGCTGTTCTACATGATCATTGGGCGTCTTATATATTTTAGTTGCACCTTGAGAAGTGAGTACTACTTGTGCTTTATCTTCTAAGTTGACGTTGACCCGGTATCTATCTCCATCTAGATAACCTCCACCAACATTCACAATATAGAAAGTTGGTACAGGAGATTGTTCTAAATATATAGGGCGTAGGACTTTGAGCGCTTTTTCAAAATATATATTTCGTGCTTTTGAGTTTTGGCCATTATTAAAAACTGTTAAATCCAATTGGCCAGTCCAACTCTGATTACCCATTAAGCTAACCCTTTGAGTAAGACGTCTTGCTCAATCCACTCAATAACTTTTTCTAAACCTTCATCAGTTTTTAAATTTGTAAAAGCAAATGGACGATTTCCACGAAATACTTCAGTATCTTTAGCCATTTGATCTAATGAAGCGCCCACATATGGTGCAAGGTCTGTTTTATTAATAATGAAGAAATCAGATTTAATCATACCTTGACCACCTTTACGTGGTATCTTTTCGCCTTGTGCAACATCAATGATATAAATTGAAAAGTCAACAAGTTCTGGACTAAACGTAGCCGCTAAGTTATCGCCACCTGATTCAATAAAAATGAGTTCAATATCATCATTACGTTCTAATAACTCATCTATGGCTGCGAAGTTCATTGAGGCGTCTTCACGAATCGCTGTATGAGGACAACCTCCAGTTTCTACACCAATGATTCTATCTTCTGGTAAAACACCAGTATTAACTAATATTTTTTCATCTTCTTTAGTATAGATATCATTTGTTATAACGCCAATGCTCATTTCTTTAGCAAGACGTTTAACCACTTTTTCTATTAATTGGGTTTTACCTGCACCAACAGGGCCCCCGATACCAATTTTAATTGGATTTGACATCTCATATGCCTCCTATGAAATAAAGATTCTAACATGAACATTTTCATGTTCCATTTGATTAAGTTCTAAGCCGGGAGCAGTCATACCAAAATCACTCTCAGCTAATTCTAGTATGTGATTACGTACCTTCTCGATATGGGATATCATTTCAGTTACGACTTGCTGCCCAGCTGTTTGTCCTAAAGGAATCGCTCTAACTGCATTTTGGGTAAGGCTAGAGATATTTTGATATAAGTAATAATCAATGATGGACTCTACATTGACGCCTAAATCATGTCCTAGCATAGTAAAGCACACAGCTGGATGAAGCTGTATTTTATGACTTTTCATTTGGTCATAGTACCATTGAATCCATTCACTTTCATAAAGATCTAAAGCTAATTTTACCATGCGTGTGCCCATTTGCTTAGCGCCAATACGTGTTTCTTTAGGTAAATTTTGTACGAATAGTTTTTGGTTAATATCTAAAATTTTATCTTTATCATTGCGTATTAGTGCATTATACACAATTCTCATAGCTAACCCATCTGAATAAGTTAATTGTTCATTTATGAACAATGTTAACCATTCAATAAATGTCTCAGTATCATGAACAGCTTCTCTTTGAATATATGTTTCAAGTCCAAATGAATGACTAAATGCACCAGTTGGAAACTGAGAATCACAGAACTGAAATAGTCTTAAATGTTGATGATCAATCATGCGAATGTCCTATATGTCGAAATGCTTGATTGACCTTTCTGTCTTCATGTGAGTAGGGGATACCCAACTCTTTTAATAAATCTTCAACAAGATAGTCATATTGAATAAGCATTTCAGTTTCTGTAAATTGGGCAGGCAGATGTCGATTACCAAGTTGATGGGCAATATCTCCCATTTCTTTTAAACTTCTAGGCTTAATTACTAGTAAGTCTTCACTATTTACATCGACAATAATCATGTTTGTATCGTCTTGATATAAGATATCACCATACTGTAAATCAATGGGTTGTTTAAGACGTATTCCTATTTCATTACCGTGATCTGTTTTAACACGTTGTATACGTTTAACCAAATCTGAGTTTTCAAGATAGACTTTTTCAACATGTTTTTGCTTTTCATCTTGTGATAAATTAGCAATATTTCCTTGTATTTCTTCTATAATCATGATTTACGTCCTCCTAGAATAAGAAGTATCTTTGCGTTAAAGGTAATTCTTTTGCTGCTTCACTCGTAATCTTATTACCATCAACAAATACTTCATATGTTTGTGGATCCACATCTATTTTAGGTGTAGCATTATTATTTTTCATATCTGCTTTAGTTAAATTTCTAATATTTTTAACAGGACGTACCATACGTTTTAAATTAAGTTGACGATAAATACCGTTTTCGTATGCAGTATTAGAAACAAAAGTCATAGCAGTATGTGTAATGTTACCGCCAAATTGACCATACATTTTGCGATATTTCAAAGGCTCTGAAGTTGGTATGGAGCCATTAGCATCACCATTTACTGCTGAGTTAATCATGCCACCTTTAACAACAAGATCAGGTTTGGCACCGAAGAACTCAGGTTCCCACATTACTAAATCGGCAAGTTTACCCGCTTCCACAGATCCAACATAATCAGAAATACCATGTGTAATGGCAGGATTGATTGTATATTTTGCAATGTAACGTTTAATACGATTATTATCGTGATATTCATAGTCACCATCTAATGGCCCGCGTTGTTCTTTCATACGGTGTGCAACTTGCCAAGTACGTGTTACAACTTCACCGACACGACCCATTGCTTGTGAATCTGAACTTACCATACTAAATACGCCCATATCTTGTAATACGTCTTCTGCTGCTATAGTTTCCTTACGTATACGAGAATCTGCAAATGCAATGTCTTCTGGTATTGAAGCATTAAGATGGTGTGTGATCATAACCATGTCTAAATGTTCATCTACAGTGTTATGAGTGTAAGGTAATGTTGGGTTTGTTGAAGAAGGTAAGATGTTTGAATATGCAGCTGATTTGATTAAGTCAGGTGCATGACCACCACCAGCTCCTTCAGTATGATACATATGCAATACACGATCTTTAACAGCAGCCATAGTATCTTCCATAAATCCAGCTTCATTTAATGTATCTGCATGTAAAGCGACTTGAACATCAAACTCATCTGCAACGTCTAATGCATGACTTAATGCTGAAGGTGTAGCTCCCCAATCTTCATGTACTTTAAGACCTATAGCGCCTGCATGAATTTGTTCAATAAGTGCAGTATGATTGACAGCTTGACCTTTACCAGTAAATCCTACATTAATAGGCATCTCTTCTGCTGCTTCTAACATACGATGAATATGCCAAGGTCCTGGTGTTACAGTAGTCGCTTTAGCCCCTTCAGAAGCACCAGTTCCTCCACCGATATGCGTTGTAATACCACTCTCAAGTGCAACTTCAGCTTGTTCAGGATTGATGAAGTGCACGTGTGTATCGATACCGCCGGCAGTAACAATTTTACCTTCAGCAGCAATAATATCAGTTGTTGCACCAATGATGATGTCAACGTTATCCATTATATCTGGGTTTCCAGCTTTACCGATCTTAAAAATATAACCATTTTTAATTCCGATATCTGCTTTAACAATTTTGTCATAATCAATAATTAATGCGTTCGTTAAAACTAAATCAGCTACATTTTTATCATCTCTTGTCACATTAGGATTTTGAGCCATACCATCACGAATTGATTTACCGCCACCGAAAGTAGCTTCATCGCCATAATTTGCATAGTCTTTCTCAACTTGTGCAAATAAGTTCGTATCTCCTAATCTCACAGAGTCTCCTACAGTTGGTCCATAAAGACTTGTGTATTGAGATTGTGTCATTTTAAAACTCATGCTTATTTACCACCTTTTTTATTCGCATTGTCTTCGCCTGCATCGTTTTTAACAGCGGCGTTTTGATTTGAATCATTTGGACGAAATACGCGTTCTTCATCAATATCGCCATCGACTAAACCACGGAATCCATAAATTTTACGTCGTCCAGAATATTCGACAAGTTGTACTTTTTTTTCATCACCAGGTTCAAATCTCACTGCTGCGCCTGCAGGAATATCCAAATGTTTACCATATGCTTTCTCACAATCAAATTCTAATGCCTTATTTGCTTCGAAAAAGTGGAAATGTGAACCTACTTGTACAGGTCTATCGCCTGTATTTTTTACTTCAATCACCGTTTCGGGGTGATGCTTATTGATTTCTATTTCAGTATTTTTAACAATAATTTCACCAGGAATCATTGATATAGCCTCCTTAAACGATTGGGTGATGGACTGTTATTAACTTAGTACCATCTGGAAAAGTTGCTTCAATTTCAAGTTCTGTAATCATGTTAGCTACGCCATCCATGACATCGTCCTCATTTAAAATTGTTTTTCCATAACTCATGAGTTCAGCCACCGTTTTACCATCACGCGCGCCTTCTAATAATTCATCACTGATTAAAGCAAGTGCTTCAGGATGATTAAGTTTAAGTCCTCTTGCTTTTCTACGACGTGCAACCTCAGCAGCTACAACTATCATTAATTTGTCTTGTTCACGTTGTGTAAAGTGCAAAACTATCCCTTCTTTCAAATTAATTTGTCTTGCGAATTTTATATTAAAACCATTTAATGAATTATACAAGTATAATACTTTGATAATTTTATCGAATTAACAATGTTTTTTAAAATTAAGTGTATAAAGTTGAATGAATATGAAAAATATCCAGCGTACATAAACATTATTTTAGTAAAATGTAATTGATATGATGAATATTTAGTGGTAATTTGAAAATTGTCTTTATTAAATAATTAATGTTGTGAATAAAAGGAGGCTATAAAATTGAAATTGATAAAAGTAATTTTAAGTAGTATCTCTCAAGTGGTTTTAATTAATAATCCATATACTGGATTGTTCATTTTATTTGGATTGTTTGCAGTGAATTGGAAAGTAGCAATCAGTGCTATAATTGCAAGTGTAATGACTTGGATATTGGCACCACATATGAATTACACAAAAGATGAAATCGAAAGTGGATTAGCCGGGTTTAACCCTGTATTAACAGCAATTGCACTTACTTTATTTTTGGATAGCAATTGGAGCGGTATATTAATCACATTCGTATCCACTATTTTAACGTTACCGATTGGAGCAGCGTTAAGAGAAGTATTGAAACCACATAAAATAGCATTTTTAACTAGCCCGTTTGTTATTATGACGTGGATTACTTTGTTAATACCTAATCAACTTAAAACGTTACATACTCAGATTGATATTATTCCGGAGCATATAGAAAAGGTATCTTTAAATAATGACCACATCCGTGTTCATTTTTTTCAATCAGTTTTAGATGGATTTGGACAAATATTTTTAATGCCCAGCATAATAGGTGGTTTATTAATTCTAATAGGGATTTTTATAGGTTCTAAAAAAGCTGGAATTGTTTCTATAATTGCAAACATCATTGGGTTCCTAATAATTATATTATTGGGTGGAGACTATAGTAGTATAAATGACGGCATTTTTGGCTATAATGTAGTTTTATCTGCGATTGCGCTAGGTGTCACTTTTGAGACAGCAATCCATAGTTATCTCGCAATGATTTTAGGAATAGTGCTCACTGCATTCATACATTTAGGTTTGAGTACATTGCTCGCACCTCTAGGTTTACCACCTTTAACATGGCCATTTATTTTTGCTACATGGATTATGTTGTTTGCAGGAATTAAAAATCAATCTGTATAAATAATGCATAATTAAAGTGAAAATATTAAAATTTGCAAATTGAGTTAACCTTAATTGATACACTATGATTATTTTTAAATTTATAATCACAACTGTTTTAGAACAGATATTTAATTCACTACGTTTTATGTCCGAAATTTTAGCATTACTTTATAAAATTTAAATGTATTTGAAAATCAAAATTCTACTAAAAAGCATCTGCCTTCATTATGAATGTGGCGATGATTTTATATTGAAATTTTATAAAAGAAATAAAATTGACTAATTAGATATATTCATAGTTAAGTTATGTATATATTTATTGGTAACTTTTCAATATCAGAGAAAAATGCGTATGAAGATCCATTCGTAAATTTTGAAAAAATAAAGTCGAGTGTTAAACTATGAATAATTAATTTTAAAATAAAATGAGTCATAGGGGGCGTAAATGTGATGGAGTCTTTTTTAATTCACACTGACATTCAAAAGAAGTGGATTCGTAAATTTAAAAAGATTGAAAGTGAATTCAAAGCACGTGCAGCTGAAAATGATATTCAATCTAGATTCCCATATGAAAATATTGAATGGCTGATAAAGGAAGGATATACTAAACTAACTTTGCCTGTAGAGTATGGAGGTGAAGGTGCTACTATTGAAGATATGGTGATTTTACAAAGTTATTTGGGTGCTATTGATGGAGCGACTGCTTTATCTATAGGGTGGCATTTGAGTGTAATTGGTCAATTGTACGAGCAACATATGTGGACACCATCAATGTTAGATTCCTTTGCTAAAGAAGTTGTTCACGGTGCACTGATCAATAGAGCAGTCAGTGAAGCGGAAACTGGTAGTCCTACTAGAGGTGGTCGCCCATCTACACATGCTGTTAAAGTTGAAAATGGTTATGTTATAAACGGTGTTAAAACCTTTACATCTATGAGTAAAGCATTGACACATTATATTGTTGGCGCCTATGTTGAAGAAACTAAATCGATGGGATTCTTTTTAATTCCTCGGTCAACTAAAGGAGTAAGTATTGCTGACAATTGGGATATGGTTGGTATGAGAGCGACTGAGAGCCATGATTTAATTCTTGATAATATTTATGTTCCTAATGAAAATTTTGTAGAATCAAAACGTGAATCAAGACCTAATGGTTGGCTTCTTCATATACCGAGCTGTTATCTAGGTATTGCACAAGCAGCTCGTGACTATGCAGTAGATTTTGCAAAAAATTATCGTCCTAACAGTATTACAGGTACGATTGATAGTTTACCTACAGTGCAACAAAATTTAGGGAAAATGGAAAGTTTATTACTTTCTGCAAGACATTTTCTATGGAGTACAGCTAGAGGATATCAATCATATACAGAGGATGCACAAATATGGAATGAAACCTCAGCAAGTAAAGTGGTGGTAATGAACCAAGGTATAGAAATCGTTGATTTAGCTATGAGAATAGTTGGAGCTAAGAGCCTAGAAATGAACAGACCTCTTCAGCGGTACTATAGAGATATACGTGCTGGATTACATAATCCACCAATGGAAGATATGGCTTACACTAATATTGCTAAAAGTATTACAAACAAACTCTAATGTTATATTGATATTCTTTAAAGGAATGAGATGGAATTTAATATTCTTCATTGCAACGCATATAAATTTTAAAAAAAGCGCGATGTACATTAATAATTTAATTTAGTCATTGATAGACTTCAAGTTAAGCAAGCCTGTGACAATCTTTTTGTCACAGGCTTTTCTAATGCAATCATAATGAAATGGCTATGTAACTGCTAATTATTTATAGATTGGCATGTATTCAATGATCAACTGGAAATTATTTGGTGTCATAAAAGATTTCAAATATAATTAAGTTATTCATTAAAAACGTTAGGAGTATCAACTATGACCAAAGTATATTTTAATCATGATGGTGGCGTTGATGATTTAGTGTCACTATTTTTATTATTACAAATGGAAAATATAGAACTTGTTGGTGTAAGTACGATTGGTGCAGACTGCTATTTAGAGCCTTCATTAAGTGCTTCATTAAAGATTATAAATCGTTTTTCAGACGTTGAAATTAATGTAGCACCATCATATGAAAGAGGGAAAAATCCTTTTCCAAAAGAATGGAGAATGCATGCTTTCTTTATGGATGCCCTACCAGTGCTAAATGAGTCTTGTATACCCAAAAGATGTAAGGCTAGTGAGGACGAGGCGTATATAGATATTATTCGTAAGGTGAAGCGTTGTGATGAGAAAGTTACATTGTTATTTACTGGACCGCTTACAGATTTAGCTAAAGCTATAAACTATGACAACTCAATTTTAAAAAATATAAAGAAATTAGTTTGGATGGGTGGAACGTTTTTAGACAAAGGAAATGTTGAAGAACCAGAACATGATGGTACAGCTGAATGGAATGCATTTTGGGATCCCGAGGCTGTAAAAGTTGTATTAGATAGTGATATGATTGTCGATATTGTTGCTTTAGAAAGTACAAATCAAGTCCCTCTAACAATGGAAGTTCGTCAAATGTGGGCAGATAAAAGACAATATTTAGGCGTTGATTTTCTGGGCACAAGTTACGCAGCAGTACCACCACTCACACATTTTGTGACCAATTCAACATACTTTTTATGGGATGTATTAACTACTGCTTATGTGGGTTCTCCAAATTTAGTTGAATCAACGAAATTGAAAATTGATGTAGTCAGTCAAGGACCTAGTCAAGGGAGAACATTCCAATCTGAAAATGGACGTGAAGTTCAAGTCATTACGGATGTAAATAAACAAGCATTTTTTAAATACATAACGGATTTAGCAAAGAAAATTGAGTCTTAAGTTTTATTAGTTAATAAAAAGATCATCTACTTCAACTTATTGTAAACTTTCCGTTCATAAAAGTTTACAAGGGTGCTATAATAAAATCTATGTAAGGAGGTTGAACAAGTGACTACAAAAAATTTAGTATATACAGCTTTAATGACTGCTATCATTTGTATTTTAGGTTTAGTACCAAGTGTACCTCTGCCATTTATGCCAGTACCTATTGTATTACAGAATATAGGAATCTTTTTGGCAGGAATTATTTTAGGGCGAAAACTTGGTACTACAAGTGTTATTGTCTTTTTATTATTAGTAGCTACAGGTTTACCAGTGCTTTCTGGAGGCCGTGGGGGAATTGGCGTATTTGCAGGACCTTCGGCAGGATTCTTATTCTTATATCCTGTTGTAGCTTACTTTATAGGTATTATTCGTGATGCATATTTGCATAAAATTAATTTCTTAGTGATTTTTATAGCTACACTAGTTATCGGTGTATTAGGATTAGATATATTAGGTACAATCATTATGGGCTTCATTATACATATACCTATCTCTAAGGCATTTATATTATCATTTACATTTATGCCAGGTGATATTATTAAGGCTATTATTGCAAGTTTAATAGGTGCAGCAATTTTAAATCATTCACGTTTCAAGACTCTTATTCAGTAACTAAAAAATAATAATGAAGTTGATGAGGCGATATTTATGTCGAAAATAACTTTTAAAGATATTTATATTGATGGAAATAAAATAACTGAAGATTCTAGAAAGGTGATTTATCTCTTACCTTCTCAACCTTTAAAATATGCGAGTAACACGTGGATTTATAAAACGATGCCAACAATGAATCAATGGCTTAAAGACATTGAGGTTCAAAAGAAAACGCATCTAAATCAATCATCCTATCATCTTTCATTTTCATTTCCAGCTAATGAAAATATAGATGAAGTATTGTTGGAAAAAATACGTGACCTAGGTTTTCAGATAGGAGTACTTGAGCTTTATGTCATTGAAGCTAAAGCGTTAAAGGAACTTTCACGCAAAAGAGACGTAGATATTCAACTTGTAACAAGTAGTAATATCAATGATTACCTTCATGTCTATGATGCGTTTGCACGGCCTTTTGGTGATAACTATGCCAACATGGTTAAACAACATATTTATAGCTCACACAACTTGGATGACATTGAACGTTTAGTTGCATATGTTAACCAGCAACCAGTTGGAATAGTTGATATTATAATGACGGATAAAACAATAGAAATAGATGGTTTTGGGGTTTTAAAAGAATTCCAACATCAAGGTATTGGTTCTGAAATACAAGCTTACGTTGGACGTATGGCTAACGAGCGACCTGTTATTCTTGTTGCAGATGGAGAAGATACTGCTAAAGATATGTATTTAAGACAAGGGTATATATACCAAGGTTTTAAGTATCATATTTTAAAAGAAAATATTTAAGTTAATCGAAATGATAACCTAAGATGGATTATTAAATCTATCTTAGGTTATTTTTTATATGTTCAAAGGTGATCAGACATGAAGTGTTAACCTTAAAACTCATTTAAGTTTAAAATTAATTTATGATTCTTTCTGGATGACTATAGATATTAAAATGATTTTCTCGAATAAACCCAATTGCGGTAATGTTTAAATCTCTTGCAAGTTGTATTGCAAGTGAGGTAGGGGCAGATTTAGATAATATAATTCCTACGCCGATTTTAGCTGCTTTGATTAAAATTTCTGATGAAATACGGCCACTAAAAATCAAAACCTTATCTCTCACCGATATATGTCGTTGAATACAATAACCGTATAATTTATCAAGAGCGTTATGACGTCCGATATCGTGGCGATGTTCAAAAAAGTCTTTTCCATCACTGATGGCAGCATTATGAAGACCACCCGTTTGTTTGAAAATAATACTTGCATCCTGTAATTGCGTCATCAAATTAATAACTTGTTTGGGTTGAAGTTGAATGTTTGTCATTGATGTTTTGGCAATAGCAGCATCATTTTGAAAATAAAATGCTCTGCTTTTACCACAACAGGAAGCAAGCACACGTTTTGTAGGATGTTCGAATTGTTGACCTACTGATTGAGTTAGTTTTACATGAGCGAATCCTTTACTTTCGTCAATATGAATGGATTGTAAGTCATTCCTCTTTAAGAATATACCTTCAGATGCAAGAAAACCTAAAGTCAATTCTTCTAAATGGTTTGGACTACAAATAATAGTTGCAAACTCAATATCGTTGACTTTAATTGTTAATGGCATCTCTGTTACACATGAATCCGATGCTGTATATAAGTGTCCATTCTCAAATTTGATTATAGTTTGTTTTTGCGTCACATCTTTTTTCATTTTTTTACCCCTTTAATCATGACTACTTATTATCTTAAATGTAACTCACTTCTCACTCTTTTGTATATCCTATTATTAGGAAAGGACTTTTGAGAAATTTTTATAAAGTCAATTCGAGTACATTTAGTTGTATAAATAATGACATAATTTATCACATTTTATTTCTTTTTCAAATATTATTTAAAGCGTATAATAAAGGTTAAATGGAGGTAGGCTATCATGAAAATGAAACATATTTTTATTACTATTTTAACATTAAGTATAGTATTAGCAGGTTGTACCAATGAGAGAGGTCTGAATAAAGAACATAATGAAAAACAATCCCCAAAAGGTGATAAACAAGAACTTCAAGTTTCTGCTGCAGCAAGTTTGACTGAAGTCAGTAAATCATTAGAAAATGAATTTAAAAAGGACCATCCAAATGTAGAGATTAAATTTAACTATGGCGGATCAGGTGCGTTAAGACAACAAATAGAAGCGGGTGCTCCGGCAGATGTCATGATGTCAGCTAACACTAAAGATATAGATCTGTTGAAGAAAAAAAACAAAGCACATGATACTTATAATTATGCAAAGAATCAGCTTGTATTAATTGGTGATAAAAATAAAAGTTATACCTCTGTAAAAGATTTAAATCAAAACGACAAACTCGCACTAGGACAAATAAAAACAGTGCCTGCAGGTAAATATGCAAAACAATATTTAGATGATCAACATTTATATGGTGATGTTAAAGATAAAATTATTTTTGCTAAAGACGTAAAACAAGTATTAAATTATGTGGAAAAAGGAAACGCACAGGAAGGATTCGTTTATAAAACAGACTTATATCAACAAAAGAAAAAAGCAAATAAAGTTAAAGTCATCGAAGAAATTAAATTAAGTAAACCAATTACTTATAAAGCAGGTGCAACTTCAGATAAAAAATTAGCTAAAGAATGGATAAACTTCTTAAAATCCAATAAAGCTAAACAAATTCTTAAAGAATATCAATTTTCTGTATAAGGGGTTCTAAGCTATGCCTGATTTAACGTCCTTTTGGATTTCTTTTCGTGTTGCTTTAATTAGTACAATGATAGTTACTATTTTTGGCATATTGATTTCTAAATGGCTATACAATAAAAATAGATATTGGGTAAATCTATTAGAAAGTTTTATCATTTTACCAATTGTGTTACCACCTACTGTTCTTGGTTTTATATTATTAATTATATTTTCTACAAGAAGTCCTGTAGGAGAATTCTTTACTAATATCTTACACTTACCAGTTGTATTTACTTTGACAGGTGCAGTGATTGCATCTGTCATTGTTAGTTTTCCCCTTATGTATCAACATACAGTGAATGGGTTTCGAAGTATAGATTCAAAGATGTTAAATACTGCAAGAACCATGGGAGCAAGTGAAACAAAAATATTTTTTAAATTGGTGTTACCATTATCTAAACGTTCTATTCTTGCAGGTATTATGATGAGCTTTGCAAGAGCAATAGGTGAATTTGGTGCTACTTTGATGGTTGCTGGTTATATTCCAGACAAAACAAACACATTGCCTTTAGAAATTTATTTTTTAGTGGAGCAAGGGAAAGAAAATGAAGCTTGGTTATGGGTGCTTGTATTAGTTGCGTTTGCGGTAACTGTCATAGCGACCATTAATCTAGTTAATCGTGATACGTTTAGGGAGGTTGATTAAATGCTCACAATTAAATTGAATGGTGTGCTTAATCAGACGAAAATTAATATCAGCATAGATGATCAACTCCCTAAGATATATGCGATACAAGGACCATCTGGAATTGGAAAGACAACAATTTTAAATATAATTGCCGGTTTGAAAGCTATAAATTATTCATATATAAAGGTTGGTAAACGTGTATTAACTGATTCACGACATCATTTGAATGTTAAGGTTCAACAACGTCGTATAGGATATTTATTTCAAGATTATCAACTTTTCCCTAATATGAATGTTTATAACAATATAACGTTTATGACTAAGCCTTCTGAACATATCAATAAACTTATTCATACTCTAAAAATAGAGCATTTACTTGAAAAGTATCCTGTGACCTTATCAGGAGGTGAAGCTCAGCGCGTCGCTTTAGCTAGGGCGCTAAGTACGAAACCCGATTTAATTTTGCTTGATGAGCCTTTTTCAAGTTTAGATGATAAGACAAAAAAAGAAGGTATCAAATTAATTTTAAAAATATTCGAAGCATGGAAAATTCCCATTATATTTGTAACGCATTCAAATTATGAAGCGCAACAAATGGCACATAAGATTATAACAATTGAAGATTGAATAAAAATATAGCAAGAAGTGCTATTTAACTGTTAATTTTAACAATTATTCGTATATCCAAAATATAAAGAGAGGTTTAGGGATTTGATGCAAGAAAGATACTCGAGACAAGTGTTGTTTAAGCAAATTGGTTTAAAAGGTCAAAGTCAACTTGAGAAAAAACATGTACTTATAGTAGGTATGGGGGCGTTAGGAACACACTTAGCTGAGGGATTAGTGAGAGCAGGAATAAATAAGTTAACTATTGTTGATAGAGACTACATTGAATTTAGCAACTTACAACGACAAACACTCTTTATAGAGCGTGATGCAGAAGATGTTCTACCAAAAGTAATCGCTGCACAGAAAGTTTTAAAAGAGATACGTAAAGATGTAGAGATAGATGCTTATATTGAGCATGTCAATTACAATTTCTTAGAGCAACATGGAATAGATGTCGATATTATATTAGATGCAACTGATAATTTTGATACGCGTGAGTTAATTAATGACTTTGCTTATAAACATCAGATTCCTTGGATATATGGTGGTGTTGTTCAAAGTACATATGTTCAGGCAACGTTTATTCCTGGGCAAACACCGTGTTTTAATTGCTTAATGCCTCAATTACCATCTATTAATTTAACATGTGATACGGTTGGAGTTATTCAACCAGCTGTAACAATGACAACCAGTTTACAACTCAGTGATGCATTAAAGTTATTGACTGGTAATAAGGTTAAGACACACTTCACTTACGGAGATATTTGGGAAGGGGATCATTATACATTTGGTTTTAGTCGTATGCAAAATGAAGATTGTAAAACATGTGGTGATGCTCCAACATATCCACACCTTAATCAACATCAACAAGATTACGCGACCTTATGTGGAAGAGACACTGTTCAATATAAAAATCCTGATATTTCTCAGGAAATATTACTATCATTTCTCGAGCGAAATCATATTCAACATCGTACTAATTTATATATGACAATGTTTAGGTTTAGAGAATATCGAATTGTTGCATTTTCTGGAGGTAGATTTTTGATACATGGAACGACAGAACCTAAAAAAGCAATTCAATTAATGCATCAACTATTTGGTTAAATATGAGGGAGTGGATAAACATGCACAAACATCAACATCAGAATATTCATTTAAACAGACCGATTCATGTAGCAATTTTGACTGTATCGGATACGAGAGATTATGATTCTGATAAAGGTGGTCAACTGATTCAATCTTTGATAAATCAACATGAAAATCATGTTGATATTAATTATTATCGAATTGTTAAAGACGATATAGAAGCTATTACACACCAACTTAAGCTTTGGTTAGCTTCACCAAATCAACTAGATGTCATTATTACAACGGGAGGAACAGGTATCTCACAAAGAGATGTGACAATAGAAGCTGTTCGCCCATTATTAACTAAAGAATTAGAAGGTTTTGGTGAATTATTTAGATACTTAAGTTATACCGAAGATGTTGGTACAAGAGCATTATTAACTCGAGCTATTGCAGGTACCTGTGATAATACCTTGATTTTTGCACTTCCTGGCTCAACAGGTGCAATTAAACTTGCAATAGAAAAATTAATTAAACCTGAATTGAGTCACTTAGTGTTTGAATTAAATAAAGACATAAGGAATTAAGTAATTGCAATATTTTAGTTATAATGTACGAATCTTTAATTTAAATAATGAATAGAATTATAAATTTTTTCTGTGGAAGTCGCCAGATTTACCACCAGATTTAGATTCTAAGTACGTTTCTCCAATTATCATGCCTTTGTCTATAGCTTTTGTCATATCGTAGATTGTAAGTGCTGTAACTGAAGCAGCAGTCAATGCTTCCATTTCAACACCAGTTTTACCTGTTGTAGACACGACCGCTGTAATATTTAAACGATATGAATCATCATTATTTGAATCCCATTTGAAGGATATATCTATACCTGTAAGTGGTAATGGATGACACATAGGAATGATTGTAGAAGTGTTTTTAGCTGCCATGATACCAGCAATTTGCGCAGTATTAAGTACATTTCCTTTACTATTAGTATTTTGAGTAATTTGTCTATAAATTTTTTCATTAACTATTATACTTGAGTGTGCTTCTGCTACACGTTTTGTAATTTTCTTATTAGAAACATCAACCATTTTAGCATTACCTTGTTTATTAATATGTGTGAAATGAGTCATTTTTTTCCCTCCTATTAGGAGTAAGTATATCATGAAAATTAATATATTTTGGAGATGAGTGTATGTCTGTAGAGAAAAGAACGCCAATATCAGTTAAAGAAGCAATTAATCGTATTATGAAACAACATGTTGAAGTGAAGAATATCAATGTTAATTTAGATGAAAGTTTAGGACATATTCTTGCTGAAGATATTGTTGCGACCTATGATATACCAAGGTTTAATAAATCACCTTATGATGGATTTGCAATTAGAAGTGAAGATTCACAAGGTGCAAGTGGCGAAAACCGTATTGAATTTGAAGTAATAGATCATATCGGTGCAGGTTCAGTTTCAGAAAAAACAATTGATAAAAACCAAGCAATACGAATAATGACTGGTGCTCAAATTCCTTCTGGAGCTGATGCAGTAGTAATGTTTGAACAAACTATTGAATCTGAAACAACTTTTACAATTAGAAAATCTTTTAAACATTTAGAAAATATTTCGCTAAAAGGTGAAGAAATAAAAGCTGGTGATATCGTACTGCATAAAGGTATGCGTATTAACTCTGGTGTGATAGCAGTCTTAGCAACATACGGTTATACTAAAGTGCGAGTGGCTCGAAAACCAACTGTTGCAGTAATTGCTACAGGTAGTGAATTGCTTGAAGTAGAAGATGAGCTTGAACCAGGAAAGATACGAAATTCAAACGGACCGATGATTAAAGCATTAGCTAAACAATTTGGAATACAAGTTGGAATGTATAAAGTTCAGCATGATAATCTAGAAAAGAGTATTGAGGTCGTAAGAAAAGCTTTATCAGAGCATGATTTAGTAATTACTACTGGAGGTGTGTCGGTAGGAGATTTTGATTACTTACCAGAAATATACAAGTCCATCCAAGCGCAGATATTATTTAACAAAGTGGCTCAAAGACCAGGTAGTGTTACTACGGTTGCATTTGTAGATGGTAAATATTTATTTGGCTTATCTGGAAACCCTTCAGCCTGCTATACAGGATTTGAATTATATGTTAAACCCGCTGTAAATAAACTCATGGGAGCTAAAGCTTGTTATCCGCAAATAATCAAAGCTACACTTATGGAAGATTTTAATAAAGCAAACCCATTTACACGATTGATTCGTGCTAAGGCAACATTAACAAAAGCTGGAATGACAGTAATACCATCTGGATTCAATAAATCAGGTGCAGTTGTAGCTATTGCGCACGCTAATGCTATGATTATGCTTCCTGGTGGTACACGTGGATTTAAAGCAGGTAACATTGTTGATGTGATTTTGACCGAATCTAATAGTTTTGAAGAGGAATTGATACTATGATTTTACAAATTGTAGGTATGAAAAATTCAGGAAAAACTACATTGATGAACCATGCGATATCATTTTTAAAAGAACGAGATTATTCAGTAGCAACAATTAAACATCACGGGCATATTGGTGAAGAAATTGAATTACAGTCATCTGATGTTGACCACATGAAACATTTTGCTGCGGGCGCAGACCAAAGTATTGTTCAGGGGCATCATTTACAGCAAACAGTGACACGTAATAAGAAACAATCGCTTAGCGAAATAATTGAAAATTCTGTTACAATTGATTGTAGTATCATTTTAGTTGAGGGCTTTAAAGAAGAAAATTATGATAAAATTATCGTTTATAAAAATAATGATGAATTAAGAACTCTACAAAGACTTTCTCACGTCATAGGGAAAATAGAAACCAATCATCCACGAGCAAATAATCAACTTGAGCACTTACTCAACAAATTAATTAAGGATAAGGGAATGAATTAAATGAAGCAATTTGAAATCGTGACTCAACCTATTGAAACAGAACAATATAGGGATTTTACGATTAACGAACGTCAAGGTGCCGTAGTCGTATTTACTGGTCACGTAAGAGAGTGGACTAAAGGTATTCGAACACAACACTTAGAATATGAGGCTTATATACCAATGGCTGAGAAAAAATTAGCTCAAATTGGAAAAGAAATTGAAGAAAAGTGGCCTGGAACAATAACAACAATTGTACATCGAATTGGGCCGTTACAAATATCAGATATAGCAGTTTTAATTGCAGTATCTTCACCTCATAGAAAAGCGGCATATGAAGCAAATGAATACGCCATAGAGCGCATAAAAGAAATTGTTCCAATTTGGAAAAAGGAAATTTGGGATGATGGTGCTGAATGGCAAGGCCATCAAAAGGGAACATATAATGAAGCAAAAAAGGGGAAAGCAAGATGAAAATTTTATATTTTGCAGAGTTAAAAGAGTTGCTCAATCGATCTACTGAAACAATACATTTAGATACGACATTAACTGTTCAAGAATTCGAGTCATATTTATTAAAACGCCATAGAGAACTTAAATCTAAAAAATTTCAAATTGCCGTTAATGAAGAATTCGTCAGACAGGATGATATGGTCCAACCAGGAGATACAATTGCGCTCATTCCACCGGTCAGTGGGGGTTGATCAAGATGAAAGCAATTATTTTAGCAGGTGGAGAATCTAGCCGATTTGGTAAAGCTAAAGCTTTTGCTAAAATTGATAATCAATATTTTTATCAAAAAATTGTAGAAACGTTAAAATCTACAAATATGTTTAATCGCATTATCATTAGCACTAATTCACAATTAGCTTCTCAGTTTGAATATGAATATGTGATTATTGATGACGAACATCATAAAAATAAAGGGCCGTTAACAGGAATTTACTCAGTGATGAAGCAATACATGGATGAAGAATTGTTTTTCATTGTATCTGTTGATACACCAATGATTACAAGTAAAGCAGTGAATGGGTTATATCATTTCATGGTATCAAACTTAATTGAATCACGTTTAGATATTGTAGCATTTAAAGAAGGACAAATATGTATACCGACGATTGGTTTTTATACACTTTCGACGTTTCCTTTTATTGAAAAAGCTTTAAATTCAAATCATTTAAGTCTAAAGCATGTCTTTAAACAATTATCAACAGATTGGTTAGACGTTACTGAAATTGATTCGCCTCATTATTGGTATAAGAATATTAATTTTCAGCATGATTTGGACTCTTTAAAAAAGCAGATAAATGAATAAGGAGGTCCAACAATGAAAGCGGTAATACAAGATAAATTAGGTCGTCCAATACGGGATTTAAGAATATCGGTCACTGATCGATGTAATTTCAGATGTGATTATTGTATGCCAAAGGAAATCTTTGGAGATGATTACACTTTCTTACCTAAAGATGAATTGCTTACTTTTGAAGAATTAACACGAATTTCAAAGATTTATGCTCAATTAGGAGTTAAAAAGATAAGAATTACAGGAGGAGAGCCTCTCTTACGACGCAATCTTTATAAACTTATAGAGCAATTAAATCTCATAGATGGTATAGAGGATATTGGATTGACTACTAATGGCTTGTTATTAAAAAAACATGGAAAAAATTTATATCAAGCTGGTTTACGACGTATTAATGTAAGTTTAGATGCGATTGAGGATAACGTTTTTCAAGAAATTAACAATAGAAATATTAAAGCGTCTACAATTTTAGAACAAATTGATTATGCAGTATCAATAGGTTTTGAAGTTAAAGTAAACGTGGTTATTCAAAAAGGGGTTAATGATAATCAAATTATTCCGATGATTGATTATTTTAAAAATAAAAATATTGAAGTACGTTTTATTGAATTTATGGATGTAGGTAACGATAATGGATGGAATTTCAATAAAGTTGTAACTAAAGAAGAAATGCTTAATATGATAGAACAACATTTTGAGATAAGTCCTGTAGCGCCTAAATATTATGGGGAAGTTGCTAAATATTTTCGACATAAAGATAGTGATGCACAATTTGGTCTAATTACGAGTGTATCTGAATCATTTTGTTCCACATGTACGCGTGCTCGATTGTCTTCAGATGGTAAATTTTATGGTTGTTTATTTGCCTCCTCAGAAGGGTTTGATGTAAAAGCCTTAATACGTAATGGAGCTACAGATGATGATTTAAAAGCACAATTTAAACGCTTGTGGAGTATTAGAAACGATCAGTACTCTGATAAGCGTACGATGCAAACTATTGAGAATAATAGAAAGAAAAAAATTAATATGAATTATATAGGTGGATAGGCGTAGTTTAGAATTTTACTACTTATGGGATTTGGACATTATATTATAAGCATTTAAATTTAGTTTCAAAAGTTTATAATACTAATAAATTATATTAAATGAGCAAGAAACAATTAATACAGTTTTGAGTATTTATAGACAACATATGCTTAAGTCTTCATGTTAAACATTTTAAATCCATAATTTTATACATTTAGTTAGTTAATATAGCTACGACAAAACCTATTTAGATATTTTAAATGCCTTTCAACATATAACTGATTGTTTAAATTGTTTAATTTCAAAACAATATTTAGAGGCAATTTTAATATTTGTTATAGATTAAATGCAAAACCTGTAATATAATTAAAATAAGCAATTGAGTTTTATCACACAAACACAACATCCAAGAATCAACTTAGGAGGCATATTATTATGAGTAACAAAGTACAACGTTTTATTGAATCAGAGAGAGAATTAAGTCAATTAAAGCATTGGCTTAAAACAACATATCGTATTTCTATTGAAGAATTTGTAGTTCTTTACAAGGTTTATGCAGACACTAAGATTAGTGGTAAAGAGTTACGAGACACATTACATTTCGAGATGTTATGGGATACTAGTAAAATTGATGTGATTATTCGTAAAATCTATAAGAAAGAACTCATTTCTAAATTACGCTCAGAAACCGATGAAAGACAAGTTTACTATTTCTTCGATGCAAAGCAAAAGAAATTATTGGACAAAATGACTGGAGAAATTGAAACAATTAGTATTGCAAATTAAGGACAGTAAATTTTAAATCTAAAAGTGACTAAATAAATTATAAAATAGCAGCTACCTTATGAATATTGAGGTAACTGCTATTTTTGTTATTATTTATATCCTAATATGAGTGATATAGCGATGTTGGAATAAAATTTACATAAAAGTCACTTTGGCATATTTAGGTATATTAACTTAGAAGTTTTTTAAAATTCTAGCAGTTAATATGAAGTGTTGTGAACCTTACGTCCGTGAACAATAATATAGATGACTAAAGTTGCAAATCCTAAAATACCCATGATTCCATATAATTGACTATAAGAAATCATATGTGTGAAAAGACCTAGGAAGGATGGTCCAAATCCAATTCCTATATCTAAACCAATAAAGTAAGTTGATGTAGCTAAGCCATATTTATTTGATGGAGATACTTTTATTGCAATAGCTTGCATAGAAGATGACAAGTTACCATAACCAATTCCTAATGCGATACCTGCAATAAGTAATACCCATCCGTTAAAACTAAGCATCAGTAGAAGAAAAGATAATACTAAGAAGATAAATGCTGGATAAACAACTACATTTTCGTTTTTATCATCCATCAATCTTCCAGCAATAGGTCTTGTTATGAGGGACGCAATAGCGTAAAAAATGAAAAAGTAACTTGCTGATGTAACTAGATCTCTTTCAACAGCAAAAGCCTGTAAATAAGTTAAAATAGCAGCGTAAGTAACACCGATTAATAACATGACGAATGCTACCGGAATGGCTTCTTTGGCTACAAAATGAGCCAAATTAAACCGTTTATGTGTAATTGTGTTTTCTTTAACTGTTGTGAAATTAATTTTAATTAATAGTGATAATAGACCACTTATGACACCTAAAATTACACAAATAGTAAATAAAATATTGATAGAAAAGGAATTCATCAATAACATACCAAAAAATGGGCCAATAGCGGTTCCCAACACCAAACTTAATGAGAATAAACTGATACCTTCACTTTTGCGTGTAGGTGGTGTAATATATGCTGCTATTGTTCCTGTAGCAGTTGTGGCAACCGCTGTTGCTAAGCCGTTCAGTAAACGCACCATCATTAAGAACCAAACAGAACCAGGTATAAAATAAAGTAGCTGTGTTACTACTAAACATATTAAACCAAAAATGAGAATTTTTTTTGGACCAAATCGATTGACGTATTTACCTGTTACAAATCGACCTATTAATGATCCTACTATAAAAAGTCCGACTACGAGTCCAGCAACAGAATCAGAAGCATGGTATTCTGATTTACTATAGCTCGCGATAACGACAATTAATAAATACATACATAGATAAACAAAAAAGTTAATAGCAAAGTTAATATTAAAACTCTTCGTAAAGATGGGGTCTCTAGTTATTGTAGACTGATTCATTACTGCTCCTCCTTTATCATTGCTTCATGAATTTGAGACATCGCATTTGTAATATCAAATACTTGCTCATCAGTTAATCCAGTTTTTTTTATAATATCTTGTTGAATGACAGTGACCTTTTTATTAATAGTTTCAAAGAGGCTTTGACCTTTGTCAGTTAAACTTAATAATTTCTCTCTCTTATCAACTCCTGTTTTTGTCATAACCCAACCATTGTCTAACAATACTTTAATCAACTTTCGTGTTGTAGGTTTTTCTATTGAACGACGATGAGAAATTTTTACAAGTGTAGTAGGTTGATAATTGGCGATATCTCTTAGCACAAGCCATTGGCCAGTATGAATCTGATGCTGATCTAATATAGGTTGTGTAAGTTTAATATAGGGTCTATATATACCTATAAAACTATTGAAAAATTCATTGGTTAAAATATCTAACACCTCATTGTTATATTAGTTAGCCTAGCTAACCATTTAAAAGACAGAGACAATTATATGACTAAAATGTGAATTTTGCAATGGTCTTTGATTCCTTTTTAATATTTAAAGTAATTAAAGTTAGATTTTGTTAAAATGAGCAATAACATGTGGAGGGGATAAAGTTGAACTTAAAATTAGACCATATCATTCACTATTTACATCAATTAGAGTCATTTAAGTTTCCTGGAGAAATATTAGAATTGCAAAATGGTGGAAGACATCATCATTTGGGCACCTTTAATCAAATAGCACCGATTAAAAATAGTTATATCGAATTGCTAGATGTTGAAAATGAGTCAAAACTTAACAATGTAGCTAAAACTGAAGAAGGTCGTGTATCATTTGCTACAAAAATAGTGCAGGATCATTTTAAACAAGGCTTTAAAGGTATTTGTTTTAGAACAAAGGATATAGATCAAGTTAAAAGTACTTTAGAAAATAGAGGCGTTGATGTAATTGGTCCTATTGACATGGAAAGAGAAAATAAGAAGGGTCATCAATTACGTTGGAGATTGCTATATATTGCTAACCCTGACTATAGAGTCAAACCACCTTTCTTTATAGAATGGGATAACAGCAGAAAGCAAAACCTATCACAAATACATAATTTCAACTTGTCAGAATTTGAAATTAAAGAGGTGATTATTACTAGTACTCAACGTGAAACAACAGTAAGTCTTTGGAAAGAATGGTATAACATGAAAATAGTAAATGAAACAGCTACATCTACTGATCTCAAATTAGAAACTGATGAAGTTATTTATAAAATAGAAGACGGCAAAGATTCCGGTTTTCATACATTAATAATGACCGATATCAATGCCACAGCTCCATACTCAATATTTATACGTGGTGCTAAATATCGTTTTGAGCCACCTAATTAGTATAAATATAGATATGCACTGTGAATAATTAAACCGATGTGTATGAAAGCGAAAACGGTAGATAAAATACTTAGAATCAATTCATAGTTTGTAGTACGTAAAAAAATAAAAAATATGGATATAATAAATATAAATGCTACGAAGATGACACGAAGACTAAAATATGAAATTGTTAGTGGGTGATTGATTGTAATAATGATTGCTACGAGATTTAGGATAATAAATAATAACAAAATAAACTTTCTCATATAAAAACCTCTTTACTAGTTGTTAGTAACCATTATATCAAGGGTAATAGTATTGAAAGAACTAAAACGGTTTGAAAGTGACATCGTCGACATCGTTCACATTAAGATGTATAATTAAAATTATTGTAAAATAAAGGAGATATTTTAAACCATGGAAAAGATGAACATCACTAATCAACAACATGACGCATTTGTGAAATCTCATCCCAATGGTGATTTATTACAATTATCTAAGTGGGCAGATACGAAAAAATTAACAGGATGGTATTCGAGAAGAATTGCTGTCGGTGAAAATGGTCAAATTAAAGGTGTTGGCCAGCTACTATTCAAAAAATTACCTAAACTCCCATACACTTTATGCTATGTATCTAGGGGATTTGTAGCTGATTATAATAATAAAGAAGTGTTAGAAGCTCTACTTAGCTATGCTAAAGAAGTAGCAAGAGATGAAAAGTCGTATGCTATCAAAATAGATCCCGATGTCGAAGTTGATAAAGGTGCAGAAGCACTTAAAAATTTACGTGAGCTTGGGTTTAAACATAAAGGTTTTAAAGAAGGATTATCTAAAGACTATATTCAACCAAGAATGACTATGATTACGCCTATTGATAAAACAGATGATAAATTAGTTCAAAGTTTCGAACGTCGAAATCGTTCAAAAGTAAGACTTGCGCTTAAGCGTGGAACTAAAGTAGAACGATCAAATCGCGAGGGGCTTAAAGTCTTTGCTAATTTAATGAAGATAACTGGAGAGAGAGATGGTTTTTTAACTAGAGATATTAGTTATTTTGAAAATATATATGATGCACTTCATGAAGACGGTGATGCAGAACTCTTCCTTGTTAAATTAGAGCCCAAGCCAGTATTAGATATGGTTAATCAAGACCTTGAAGCACAATTAGCTGAGAAAGAGAAATTACAATCAAAAAAGCAAGATAAAAAGACACTCAATAAACTTAATGATATTGAAAATAAAATTAAAAAAACAAATGAATTAAAATCTGATTTAACAGAACTTGAAAAAAGCGAGCCAGAAGGTATTTACTTGTCAGGTGCGCTCTTAATGTTTGCAGGAAACAAATCGTACTATCTCTATGGTGCTTCATCGAATGACTATCGTGATTTCTTACCAAACCATCACATGCAATTTGAAATGATGAAATATGCACGAGAGCATGGTGCAACAACCTATGACTTTGGTGGTACAGATAATGATCCTGATAAAGATTCAGAACATTATGGGCTGTGGGCATTTAAACGAGTTTGGGGTACATATTTAAGTGAAAAAATTGGAGAATTTGATTATGTATTAAATCAACCGCTATATCATTTAGTTGAGAAAGTGAAACCTCGTTTAACGAAAGCCAAAATTAAAATATCACGTAAACTTAAAGGTAAATAACTACTACATTCAGATCTGAACGCTTCTATGATAAATTGAGAGCGTTCAGATTTTTTTATAAGAAAGGAAAAATTGCATGATTAAAAAATTATTACAATTTTCGTTAGGTAATAAATTCGCTATTTTTTTGATGGTAGTTTTAATTATATTAGGTGGTGTTTATTCAAGCGCCAAATTAAAACTTGAATTATTACCAGATGTTGAAAATCCAGTTATTTCAGTTCAAACTACAATGTCTGGAGCAACACCCCAGTCAACACAAGATGAAATAAGTAGCAAGATTGATAATCAAGTACGTTCGTTGGCCTACGTAAATAGTGTGAAGACCGAATCTATACCAAATGCTTCTATAGTAACTGTAGAATATGATAATGGTACAGATATGGATAAAGCTGAAGAACAATTAAAAAAAGAAATCGATAAAATTAAGTTTAAAGACGGCGTTGGTGAACCTGAATTAACAAGGAACTCTATGGATGCTTTTCCAATTGTGGCATATTCTTTTTCAAGTAATAATCAAAAGTTAAAAGACGTTACTAATAAGTTAAATCAACAGCTCGTACCAAAATTGCAAACCATTGATGGTGTGCAAAATGCACAATTAAACGGTCAAACTAATCGTGAAGTATCGTTAAAGTTTAAACAAAAAAATTTAGATGAAAAAGGTTTAACTGCAAATGATGTTGAGAACTATATAAAAACAGCTACACGTGAAACGCCATTAGGACTTTTCCAATTTAATAAGAGTAATAAATCTATTATTGTTGATGGTCAATTTAAATCTGTAGACGCTTTTAAAAATCTTAAAATCCCTTTATCTATTTCTGGACAATCTGTACAAAATGATAGCGATTCCGACAGTGATAGTCTAATGCCAAGTGATAATACTCGCTCGACTAATAGTTCAACTCATATGGCACAAAAAGGCCAAATGCCATCTGTACCACTTAAAGATTTAGCAGATATTAGTGTCGGTGATGAACGTACTTCTATATCCAAGACAAATGGAAAAGATGCTGTTAACTTACAAATTATGAAATCACAAGATGCTAATACTGTGCAAGTTGCGAGAGAAGTTCAGAAAAAAGTAGATGAATTTGTACGTAATGAGAGTGGAATGAAATCTATTAAAACTATGGATACTGCTAAACCTATTGAAGATTCTCTTTATACTATGGTTGAAAAGGCCGCTCTCGGTACGATCGTTGCTATTATTGTTATTCTTCTGTTTTTAAGAAACATAAGAACTACAGCTATTTCAATTGTATCTATACCAATGTCAATATTAATTGCGCTCATAGCATTAAAATTAAGCAACGTATCATTAAATATTCTTACTTTAGGTGCATTAACGGTTGCAATCGGGCGAGTTATAGATGATTCTATAGTTGTCGTTGAGAATATATTTAGAAGATTATCTGATCCGAATGAGAAGCTCAAAGGGGAAAATTTAATTATAAGCGCTACTAGAGAAGTATTTAAACCTATTATGTCATCGACCCTTGTTACTATTGTAGTGTTTTTACCACTAGTGTTTGTGTCAGGTTCAGTAGGTGAAATGTTTAGACCATTTGCGCTAGCTATTACTTTTAGTTTATTAGCTTCACTACTTGTTTCGATTACCCTAGTGCCTTCTTTAGGTGCAACATTTTTTAAAAATGGCGTTAAAAATAGGGAACAAAAGGGAGGTCTAGGAGCAGTTGGGAGAGCCTATCGAAGCGCTTTGAATTGGTCACTTAATCATAAATGGATTGTGCTTATAGTTAGTATTTTTATTTTAGTTGGAAGTGTGGTCATAGGCGCAAGAAATCTAGGAACGAGTTATATTTCAACTGGAGATAATAAATTTTTAGCTCTAACATATACTCCAAAACCTGGAGAAACACAGAAATCTGTGACACAACATGCTGAAAAAGTACAAAATTATTTAGATAAAAAAGATAAAGTAGAAACTGTTCAATATTCTATAGGTGGTCCTACACCACAAGATCCTACCGGTAGTACTAACAGCATGGCAATTATGATTAAATATCAATCTGACACGCCTAATTTTGACGAAGAGCCTGATAAAGTACTTAAACATATCGAGACATTTAAACAACCTGGAGAATGGAAAAATCAAGATTTAGGAACAGGAGCAGGTAATAATTCTGTTGAAGTAACTGTCAAAGGACCTAATACAAGTGCAATGAAAGATACAGTCAACCGTGTAGAGAAAATGATGACTGATATTAAAGGCATAACGAATGTTAAATCTGATTTATCACAGACGTATGACCAATATGAAATAAAAGTTGACCAAAATAAAGCTGCTGATAATGGTATTTCTGCTGCACAACTTGCGATGAATCTTAATGAAAACTTACCTGAGAAAACAATTTCTACAGTTAATGAAAAGGGTAAATCTATCGATGTAAAGGTCAAACAAAATAAGCAAACAGATTGGTCTTCTAAAAAAATTAAAAACATTAAACTAAATAAGCCTACGGGCGGTACGATTAAACTTAGTGAAATAGCATCTCTCAAAAAATCATATACACCAAGTAAACTGACTCAAGAAGATGGCGATTATGCTACGACTGTTACAGGTAAAGTGACTGATAAAGATGTGGGTGGTAAATCTCAACAAGTCATGGCTAAAGTGAAAGATCTTGAGAAACCTAATCATATTAAAATTAATGTCGGCGGTGCTACTGATGACATTGATAAGGCAATTTCTCAGCTTGCAATGGCGATGATAGCAGCAATTATCATAGTTTATTTAATTTTAGTTATTACATTTAGAGGTGGTTTGGCACCATTTACGATCTTGTTCTCATTACCATTTACGGTTATCGGTGTAGTACTGGCACTCATCATTACTGGAGAAACCATTTCAGTTCCAAGTTTAATAGGTATGCTTATGTTAATTGGTATCGTTGTTACGAATGCTATAGTATTAATCGATCGTGTCATTAACAATGAAAAACAAGGTATGCCGATGAAATCGGCATTGATAGAAGCGGGTGGTACACGGATAAGACCTATATTAATGACAGCAATTGCAACAATAGGTGCACTAGTGCCGTTGTTATTTGGTCAAGACAGTTCAATATTAATTTCTAAAGGTATGGCTGCAACAGTAATAGGTGGATTAATTTCTTCAACGCTACTCACACTCTTTGTAGTACCGGTTATGTACGAAATTTTATTCACTTTGAAAAATAAACTTACTAAAAAGTTTAATATGTAAAAAACGACTTAGGTAAGATGATTATACTTACCTAAGTCGTTTTTATTTTTTAATATAGTATAAAAATTAAAATAATAAATATAACAAATAATAAAAGTGATAAGATATTTAAGATGCTAACACCTTTTTTATCATCTTTTAATTCCTTAAAACCAGTCACTTCAACATTACCAACTAAAAGTAATAAAACGACAAATACCCACCAATTTTCTTTAGGGAACTGTAACGTCGTCAAAGCAACTACAAATAGTAACAATATGCCCATAACAATTCTCAAGATTCGAGTTATGACAGAATGCATTTTAAAAATACTAATGTACGAAACAATTAAGTATAAAACAGGCAATAAAATAAGATAAAGTTTCATAAAAAGCCACCCTTTCTATTACGAATAATATATTAGCACGATAAAAATCATATGACTAGAATGCGAGTAGAGATGAGTCGTATTAATTGGTTGTCGTAGCTTTATACGTTGCTTTGTAAACCAAAATTTAAAAATTCTAGAAATACGTGTTTGTTAAATCGCTTATTGATTGTCAATATGGTAATAATGTTTAAAACATTGATTTTTAGATTCTAATGTCATCTAAAATTGGCAAAAAAATTTTAATAAATTTTGTAGTTTAAATTTATACTTATGGGTTAAACAATCAACGTGCTAAATTTTAGGATTGTTGATTTAATTTTGAACGTACATAGGCGATTTCTTGTTCAATATTTTCAAGTTGTTTAAGTAGAGGGTCAATATCTTGATGAAGCGACTCACGTTTTTCTAAATCGTTTTGTAATCGTGTATAATCATATTTAAGTTCTGATAACTTTGAATTCAAGTCCATCGTATCATTCTCCTCTTCAAAGGGTTAATAGTAGTAATTTTTACATTTAATAAAGATTATATCACGAAATACGATACTTCTAAATAAGAGGGACACGATATCAAAGTACTCATTTGTATAAACTAGAAAGAAGGAATCAATGTGACTGAACAATTTGTCATAATTATATTATTAATAGCACTTGGTTATTTTCTTAAACGTATGAATTACTTGAAAGCAACTGATAGTCAAGTACTTTCAACTTTAGTGTTAAATGTTACATTACCTTCACTCGTTATAGTTAACTTAAATAGTGCGAAATTAGATGTATCTTTTTCAATATTGCCTATAATGATGATTATTTACGGTATAGTAGCTAAAATTATCGTAATTTGGTTTTTTAGAAAATATGATAACCATATGCGTGGTTCTGTTGGTATGATGACTGGATCTATGAATATTGGTTTGTTTGCATATCCTTTGGTTGAAGCGATATGGCCATCTAAAGGTATGATATATTTTGGAATGGTTGATATTGGTGGGGCCATTATCATGTTTGGTATTACTTATTTTGTAGGAAGTTATTATAGCGAAGGTAGTGACCAATTTAACTTCAAATTTTTAGGAAAAAAATTAGTTCAATCAGTCCCATTAGTAACCTATATGATTATGTTTGGATTGAATATGTCTCATATTCATATATGGCAACCAGCTATTGATTTCTTTAGTGTATTATCAAAGGCGAATATGCCTTTATCCATGATATTATTAGGTGTAATGCTTAATTTTAGTATTGAGAGAGAATACCTCCCTGTAACAATAAAATATCTTTGTTTACATTACGGGTTAGGTGTGTTAGCTGGAACACTAGTTCACTTTTTATTACCTGTATCTGATGATATGATTAAAACAACCTTGCTTATAACGTGGTTATTACCAGTAGGAGTAGCAATCATACCATATTCGATTCAATTCAAATATAAGACATTACCATTTGTTGGAATGGTAACTAATTTAACCATTATTATTAGCATTATCATTTTGTATATTTATCAAGCTGTATTTGTATAAAAATTGATTGCACAATCAATATGCTCATTTATATATAACTAAAAAAAGCTATGAAGAAATATATCATTGTAGATATCTTCATAGCTTTTTATTATAGCTTGTAACTTATATTCAGCCGATGACTGATGCTTTTTAAGACTACTATTCACTATCAAATGATGACACTTTATTTCTAGTTAAAATTGAAAAAATGAAACTTAGCCTTTACCACCCATAAATGCTGGATAGTTCATCATGCCACCATCAACGTACAATGTTGTACCGTGTATATAACTTGCAAGATCTGAAGATAGGAATAGTACTGCATTAGCTATATCTTGGGCATTTCCAATTTCACGTGCGGGTATCATTTTTATTGTTTCTTCACGCGTCGTTGGGTCAGAAAATTTTTCTTCAGTGTGTTCAGTAAAAATTGCCCCTGGGGATATATTATTAATACGAATACCGTGCTGAGCATATTCCATTGACATTGTTTCCATCATTAATTTTAAGCCACCTTTACTTGCGGCATAGTGTACATAATTAGGCCATGGAATAGTGTCGTGAACACTCGAAATGTTAATAATAGTACCTTTTTTGTTTTCCTTTAAAAATTGATTGATGGCTTCTCTTGAACCAACAAAGGCGCCAGTTAAGTTTATGTCAATAACTTTTTGCCAGTCATCAATCGACATTTCATGAGTTGGGATTGAATTTTCGAATCCAGCATTATTAATTATAATGTCTAAAGTTCCAAAGTGATTAATTGTTGTTTCAATCATTCGTTTAATATCTTCTTCAATTGAAACATCACCTTGTACCACCAATGTTTGACCACCAAATTTAGCAACAGTTTGTTTAATTTCCTCAATTTCATCATGATGTCGATCAGAACGGTAATTTATAACAACCTTGGCCTTAGCTTTACCAAAGTTTTCAGCAATAGATTTGCCAATTCCAGTGGCAGCTCCGGTAACAAGAACCACTTTATTTTCTAATTCTTCAAACATTATGTTACCTCCCTAAAGTTTAAAATTCTATTTTAAGTTGCCTAAAATGATTGAAGCTATAACTATAACAATAATACCTGACCAAATACCAATCATTTGGCGACGATCTTTTTTCTCCCCTAGAATAAAGATACCCCCTAAAGTTGAAACAATAACTAGGAGTTGTGATAATGAGAAACTAGTTGCAACACCAACTTTAGGTTGTGAATAAAACATAAATAAGTTACCGATACCCCAGATAACACCTGGTATAAGATTTAAAGCAGTAGATTTAATTGAAGTATTATGGTTCATTGAAAGAACTAATCCTCCAATTGCCATACCAATTGATTGGAAGAAGAGAGCATCTGTACCGCTTACTCCAAAAATATCTCCAAGAACTACATAACCTACGTAACCGATTGTTGATAGAAGTAATATTCCCATTGCTTTTTTAAATTCCGGGTTATCGGATTTGCCTTCACTTTTGGCTTTAAGTGATGTTAAAGAAATACCTACAACCAATAAAATCATTGCTATAAGTCCCAGCACTACTTGAACAATCGTGCTCCATTCACCTAAGAAAATAGCGCTAAATAGAGTGGTACCGACAAGTTGCATACCCGTTGAAATAGGCATCGTTTTAGATACACCTATTAAATGCACTGATTTTAATTGATTTCCTTGACCAAAAGCCCATAGAGCTCCTGATACTAAACCGACAATAATTACTGTTAGATTATCAAACGCTGCGTGTCCAGTACCTAGTAGAGAAAATCCGATAAAAAGTGTCCCTAAAGTTGTACCTCGAATCTGATTATATGGTCCACCACCTACAAAAACATTTATAATGACTACACTACCCCAAAACAGGGCTGGTAAAAGTGCTATCAAAAAATCTACAATTTGCACTTATTACTCACTCTCCTAAGAACAAAATTAAGTGTCCCAATTACACTCGAAGTCATTCTATAGTAATTAAAAAAAGAAGTAAAAAACAACACCTTGAAAGTGCTGAAATTTTTAGTAAGGAAAATATTCATAATAACAGATAATGAGTTTTTGAATAATATGATTGAACAAGATATGTACATATATATAACTATCTTAATTAATTTTATATATACTAATTTACAAAAAGATACATGTTACAATGTATGTAATTCTATAACATGATGTACTTTATAAATGTGAAAGGAAAATTAAAATGAAATCTTTAATCTTAGCTGAAAAACCATCGGTTGGAAGAGATATCGCTAATGCTTTGAATCTTCAACAAAAAAGTAATGGTTATATAGAAGGGAAACAGTATATTGTGACTTGGGCATTGGGGCATCTTGTGACAAATGCAACGCCTGAACAATATAACCCTTCATATAAAGAATGGAATTTAGAAGATTTACCTATCATTCCTAAGAAAATGAAAACAGTAGTGATTAGTAAAACAAATAGACAATTTAAAGTTGTAAAATCTTTAATTTTAGATAAAAATGTTAAAGAAATTATTATAGCAACAGATGCTGGACGAGAAGGTGAACTTGTAGCTCGTCTTATTTTAGATAAAGTAGGTAATAAAAAACCAATCAAGCGTTTGTGGATTAGTTCAGTTACAAAAAAAGCCATACAAGAAGGATTTAAGCAGTTGAAAAATGGCAACGCGTATCAAAATTTATATAAAGCAGCACTTGCACGAAGTGAAGCAGATTGGATAGTAGGGATTAATGCAACACGTGCACTAACGACAAAATATGATGCGCAATTATCATTAGGTCGCGTACAAACTCCAACAATACAGTTAGTTAAATCAAGACAAGATGAGATTAACTATTTTAAATCTGAAAAATATTACACGTTATCCATTAATGTTGATGGTTACGATTTAAATCTTAACCAACAAAAGCGATATAAAGATAAAAAAGAATTAGAATTGATTGAACATGAAATTAAACATCAAGAAGGAAAAATATTAGAAGTTAAAGGAAAAAATAAGAAATCTTACGCGCAACCTTTATTTAATTTAACAGATTTACAACAAGAGGCATATAAACGTTACAAGATGGGGCCAAAGGAGACACTAAATACATTACAACATTTATATGAGAGACATAAGTTAGTAACCTATCCCCGTACAGATTCTAATTATTTAACACATGATATGGTCGATACAATTCAAGAACGGTTAAGAGCAATTCTAGCTACAGATTATAAATCTCATGTTCGAGATTTAATATCTGAGACCTTTTCTTCTAAAATGCATATTTTTAATAATCAAAAAGTTTCAGATCATCATGCGATTATTCCTACGGAAGTTAGACCTTCAATTGAACAATTGAGTCAACGAGAGTTTAAAATTTATATGCTAATAGCAGAAAGATTTTTAGAAAATTTAATGAATCCTTATTTATATGAAGTTTTAACAATCCATGCACAACTGAAAGGTTACCATTTTGTTTTAAAAGAGAAAATACCTAAACAATTAGGATATAAAGCTTTAAAAGATAACCCCTCTTCGAATACTTTAACGCATTCTTTTAAAGAAGGTCAGTTATTTAATGTACATCGTATTGATATTCATGAACATGAAACAAAGGCACCGGAATATTTTAATGAAGGTTCATTACTTAAAGCCATGGAGAATCCACAAAATCACATTGATTTGAATGATAAAAAGTATGCAAAAACACTTAAACATACGGGGGGGATTGGAACTGTAGCAACTAGGGCTGATATTATAGAAAAGTTATTTAACATGAATGCTTTAGAGTCGCGAGATGGCAAAATTAAAGTTACATCAAAAGGAAAACAAATTTTAGAATTGTCTCCAAGTGAATTAACCTCACCTATACTAACAGCCCAATGGGAAGAAAAATTAATGCTTATCGAAAAGGGGAAATATAATTCTCAGAAATTCATACAAGAAATGAAAAACTTTACATTTAAAGTGGTAAATAAAATTAAAAGCAGTGAGCAAAAATATAAACATGATAATTTAACAACAACTGAGTGTCCAACATGTGGTAAGTTTATGATTAAAGTCAAAACTAAAAATGGACAGATGCTTGTATGTCAAGATCCAAAATGTAAAACTAAGAAAAATATTCAACGAAAGACCAATGCACGTTGCCCTAATTGTAAGAAAAAAATGACCTTATTCGGTAAAGGAAAAGAAGCTGTTTATAGATGTGTATGTGGCCATACAGAAACTCAATCACAAATGGACAAAAGAATGAGAGATAAAACGAATGGTAAAGTGTCACGTAAGGAAATGAAAAAATATATAAATAAAAAAGAGGAAATCGATAATAATCCATTTAAAGATGCTCTGAAAAATCTCAAATTGTAGATAAATATCGAACTTCTTTGTGACTTCAGACTAAAAAGTTCGTTTTTGGTATTGTTTTTTAAGAAATTTGATATTAAACTATTAAAGTATTTCAAATAAAGGAGCATTCATTGTGAAAAAGTACTTCCAGTTTGATAAGCATGGGACAAGTTATAAAAATGAAATTTTAGGTGGAATTACGACCTTCCTATCAATGGCATATATTCTAGCTGTAAACCCGCAAATTTTAAGTTTAGCTGGTGTAAAAGGTGCAACAAGTGATATGAAGATGGACCAAGGAGCAATCTTTGTAGCGACAGCTTTAGCAGCGTTTGTTGGATCATTATTTATGGGATTAATTGCTAAATATCCAATAGCTTTAGCACCTGGTATGGGGTTGAATGCATTTTTTGCTTTTACAGTAGTATTAACTATGGGAATTCCTTGGCAAGTGGGATTAACAGGTGTTCTATTTTCTGGTATATTCTTTGCATTACTTACTGTTACTGGTTTAAGAGAAGTTATTATCAATGCTATCCCTCATCAAATGAAGCTAGCTGTTTCGGCAGGGATTGGTTTATTTATCACATTTGTGGGGTTACAAAGTTCAGGGATAATAATTAAAAGTGATTCAACTTTAGTAAAACTAGGACATTTGACTGAGGCACCAGTACTTTTAGCTATTTTCGGAATTATTGTTACGGTCATTTTATATGCTATGAAGGTTCCTGGTTCAATTTTTGTAGGTATGATTGTAACTGCCGTAGCGGGTATGCTAACTGGTCAAATCCATCCACCATCAGGAATAATTGGAGAAGTGCCAAGTATCAAGCCAACCTTTGGTGCGGCATTTGAATCATTTAAAGATCCTGGTCAACTGTTTACAATTCAATTCCTAATTGTTATTTTAACGTTCTTATTCATTGATTTCTTTGATACAGCTGGTACGTTAGTAGCTGTTGCCACGCAAGCAGGATTGATGAAAGATAACAAATTACCTAGAGCTGGAAGAGCGTTATTCTCTGACTCTTTAGCGACTATTGTAGGGTCTGTGTTTGGTACAACTACCACAACATCATATATTGAGTCTACTTCTGGTGTAGCTGTAGGTGCTAGAACAGGATTTGCAAGTATAGTTACGGGTGTTTGTTTTTTATTAGCATTATTCTTCAGTCCGTTAATTGAAGTTGTAACAAGTGCAGTAACTACACCTGCTTTAGTCGTAGTAGGTGTGCTGATGGCGGCTAATTTTGCTGATATAAATTGGAAGCAATTTGAAGTTGCGGTACCAGCTTTTATTACAATCATTATGATGCCATTGTCTTATTCTATTGCCACTGGTATTGCATGTGGATTTATTTTTTATCCAATAACAATGATTATTACTAAAAAGTATAAAGAAGTTCATCCTATTATGTACTTTTTAATGGCTTTGTTCATATTATATTTTATATTCGTTCATAAATAATAAAAAGGAGTTGAAACGTTGAAGTTTCAGCTCCTTTTTGTATATTAGTATGAATTTTAATCATTATCTTCTTTAATCCGTTCTTTATATTGAGTATAAACGACCCTCGCATTTTTATTAGGGATATAAGTGGGTGCAACCAAGACAATAAATACAAAGAAAATCATTAAGAAGAATAAAATCCAATGAATTACCATACCTATCACTGGTAAGAACGCTATGAAAGACCCTATTAAGCCTAAGAATGGAATGACAAACATAGGTTTAATTGAGTTCTGTGAATCCACTAGTAAAATAATGATGAGTACAAGATATAGAAGAGCGTTAAACAACAATGGTTGCCATCCAAAACTTAGAATTACACTGCCTCCTAGAAATGGAATACCATAGAAAAATTCACAAACAATAAGAAAGACTCCTATGATTGCCAAAGACATTTTCACTCCATTTTTCATATTATCACTCCCATTCAACTACTATTATATATAATAATTGAGAATAATAATATTGATTTGATTTAGAATGATTAGTGAAAGAAAATAAAAAGTAAAAAAAATTCTCTAAAATGGTTGAACAACATCATCATTTAAAGTACAATTATCAAGTATGTGTTAGACAGTTATATATAAGATTACTGAAAAACCTTGAATTATCAATGTTTTTCATGTATTATATCTAATGTTGGACTTTATGAAAAGCGATGAAGCGAAAGGTTACTGACACACCCGGCCGCTTTGCCATGGCGTTGTGTGAGATAGTTTTCGTGGAGAAGTCTATCACTTAAATGTAGACGAATAAGGAGGGAAAATTATGGCAAAACAAAAAATCAGAATCAGATTAAAAGCTTATGATCATCGTGTGATTGATCAATCAGCAGAAAAAATTGTTGAAACTGCAAAACGTTCTGGTGCAGATGTTTCTGGACCGATTCCGTTACCAACAGAAAAATCAGTTTATACAATTATTCGTGCTGTGCATAAGTACAAAGATTCTCGTGAACAATTCGAACAACGTACTCATAAACGTTTAATCGACATTGTTAACCCAACACCTAAAACGGTAGATGCTCTAATGGGCTTAAACTTACCATCAGGTGTAGACATCGAAATTAAATTATAATAGAACAATATAGGAGGTGGACTTTCGATGACCAAAGGAATCTTAGGAAGAAAAATTGGGATGACACAAGTTTTCGGTGAAAATGGTGAATTAATCCCTGTAACAGTTGTAGAAGCTAGTCAAAACGTTGTATTACAAAAGAAAACTGAAGAAGTTGATGGTTATAATGCTATCCAAGTAGGTTTTGAAGATAAACAAGCATATAAGAAAGGTTCTAAATCTAATAAATATGCTAATAAACCAGCTGAAGGTCATGCTAAAAAAGCTGACACAGCACCTAAGCGCTTCATTCGTGAATTCCGTAACGTTAACGTTGACGAATACGAAGTAGGTCAAGAAGTCTCAGTTGATACATTCGAAACTGGTGACATCATTGATGTTACAGGCGTTTCAAAAGGTAAAGGTTTCCAAGGTGCTATTAAACGTCATGGACAAGGTCGTGGACCAATGGCTCACGGTTCTCATTTCCATAGAGCACCAGGTTCAGTAGGTATGGCGTCAGACGCTTCAAAAGTGTTTAAAGGACAAAAAATGCCAGGACGCATGGGTGGAAACACTGTTACTGTTCAAAACTTAGAAGTCGTTCAAATTGACACTGAAAATAGTGTGATTTTAGTAAAAGGTAATGTACCTGGACCTAAAAAAGGTTTAGTAGAGATCACAACTTCAATTAAAAAAGGTAATAAATAATTAAGAAGCGAAAGGAGGAAATTGCATAATGGCTAATTATGATGTTTTAAAAGTAGACGGATCAAAATCAGGTTCAGTTGAATTAAACGATGCAGTATTTGCTATCGAACCTAATAATAGCGTTCTATTTGAAGCTATCAACTTACAACGTGCGTCATTACGCCAAGGTACTCACGCTGTTAAGAATCGTTCAGCAGTACGTGGTGGTGGACGTAAACCATGGAGACAAAAAGGTACAGGTCGTGCACGTCAAGGTACAATCCGTGCGCCACAATGGCGTGGTGGTGGTGTAGTATTCGGACCAACACCAAGAAGCTATGCATATAAAATGCCAAAGAAAATGCGTCGTTTAGCATTACGTTCTGCATTATCTTTTAAAGTTCAAGAAAACAGCTTTACAATTGTAGATACTTTTGGTTTTGAAGCACCAAAAACAAAAGAATTCAAAAATGTATTAACTACACTTGAACAACCTAAGAAAGTATTAGTTGTAACAGAAAACGAAGATGTAAATGTTGAATTATCAGCACGTAACATCCCTGGTGTTCAAGTTACAACTGCTCAAGGATTAAATGTACTTGATCTAACAAGCGCTGACAGTGTAATCATTACAGAAGCAGCTGCGAAAAAAGTTGAGGAGGTGCTCGCATAATGGAAGCAAGAGATGTTCTTAAGCGCCCCGTAATCACTGAAAAATCTTCTGAAGCTATGGCAGAAGATAAATACACTTTCGATGTTGATATTCGTGCAAATAAAACACAAGTTAAAATTGCTGTTGAAGAAATCTTCGACGTTAAAGTTGACAGTGTAAATATTATCAACTATAAACCTAAGAAAAAACGTATGGGCCGTTACCAAGGCTATACAAACAAAAGAAGAAAAGCGATTGTTAAACTAAAAGAGGGTTCAATCGATTTATTTAACTAAAAAATTACCAATAAGGAGGTAAGCGACAATGGCTCTTAAAAAATATAAGCCAATTACGAATGGTCGTCGTAATATGACTACTTTAGATTTCGCTGAAATCACAAAAACAACACCTGAAAAGTCATTATTACAACCGCTACCGAAAAGAGCGGGACGCAATAACCAAGGTAAATTGACTGTTCGCCATCATGGTGGTGGGCACAAACGTCAATACCGTGTTATCGATTTTAAACGTAACAAAGATGGAATCACTGCTAAAGTTGATTCAATTCAATATGATCCAAACCGTTCAGCAAACATTGCATTATTAGTTTATGCTGATGGTGAAAAACGATATATCATCGCACCGAAAGGATTACAAGTAGGTCAAACTGTCGAAAGTGGTGCTGAGGCAGATATCAAAGTTGGTAATGCCTTACCATTACAAAATATTCCAGTTGGGACAGTAATTCATAACATCGAGCTAAAACCTGGTAAAGGTGGACAACTTGCTCGTTCTGCTGGTGCTAGCTCTCAAGTATTAGGTAAAGAAGGTAAATATGTATTAATCAGATTAAGATCTGGTGAAGTACGTATGATTTTATCTACATGTCGTGCAACAATTGGTCAAGTGGGTAATTTACAACATGAATTAGTAAATGTTGGTAAAGCAGGACGTTCTAGATGGAAAGGCGTTCGCCCAACTGTACGTGGTTCTGTAATGAACCCTAATGATCACCCACACGGTGGTGGTGAAGGTCGTGCTCCAATCGGTAGACCATCTCCAATGTCACCATGGGGTAAACCTACGCTTGGTAAGAAAACTCGTCGTGGTAAAAAATCTTCTGACAAACTTATCGTTCGTGGACGTAAGAAAAAATAATATTAAAAACTTATTTGGGTGTGCGGCGTAAAGCTGCACGCACACAATAAGAAGGGAGGCGCCCAAATGGCTCGTAGTATTAAAAAAGGACCTTTCGTCGATGATCACTTAATGAAAAAAGTAGAAGCTCAAGACGGAAGTGAAAAGAAACAAGTGATTAAAACATGGTCTCGTCGTTCTACAATTTTCCCAAATTTCATTGGTCATACTTTTGCAGTATACGATGGACGTAAACATGTACCTGTATATGTCACTGAAGATATGGTAGGTCACAAATTAGGTGAATTTGCTCCTACACGTACTTTTAAAGGACATGCAGCAGACGACAAGAAAACAAGAAGATAATTTTAATAAGTAGAGGAGGAAATCCTGATGGAAGCAAAAGCGGTTGCTAGAACAATAAGAATCGCACCTCGTAAAGTAAGACTTGTTCTTGATTTAATCAGAGGTAAAAATGCTGGAGAAGCTATTGCTATTTTAAAATTAACTAATAAAGCTTCATCACCAGTAATTGAAAAAGTATTAATGTCCGCTTTAGCAAATGCTGAGCACAACTATGATATGAATACAGATGAATTAGTTGTAAAAGAAGCATATGCTAATGAAGGACCAACTTTAAAACGTTTCCGCCCACGTGCACAAGGACGTGCAAGTGCAATTAATAAACGTACAAGCCACATTACAATCGTCGTAAGTGACGGTAAAGAAGAAGCTAAAGAAGCTTAATAACTTTCTAAGGAGGGAATACTGTGGGTCAAAAAATTAATCCAATCGGACTTCGTGTCGGTGTTATCCGTGATTGGGAAGCAAAATGGTATGCTGAAAAAGACTTTGCTTCACTTTTACATGAAGACTTAAAAATCCGTAAATTTATTGATAATGAATTAAAAGAAGCGTCAGTTTCTCACGTAGATATTGAACGTGCAGCAAATCGCATCAATATTGCAATCCATACTGGTAAGCCAGGAATGGTTATTGGTAAAGGCGGTTCAGAAATTGAAAAACTTCGTAACAAATTAAATACCTTAACTGATAAAAAAGTACACATTAACGTAATTGAAATTAAGAAAATTGATATTGATGCACGTTTAGTTGCAGAAAATATTGCACGTCAATTAGAAAATCGTGCTTCATTCCGTCGTGTACAAAAGCAAGCTATTACAAGAGCTATGAAAAATGGTGCCAAAGGTATCAAAACTCAAGTATCAGGTCGTTTAGGCGGAGCTGACATCGCTCGTGCTGAACAATACTCAGAAGGAACTGTTCCACTTCATACATTACGTGCTGACATTGATTATGCACACGCTGAAGCCGATACAACATATGGTAAATTAGGCGTTAAAGTATGGATATACCGTGGAGAAGTTCTTCCTACTAAGAACACTAGTGAAGGAGGAAAATAATAATGTTACTACCAAAACGTGTAAAATATCGTCGTCAGCATCGTCCAAAAACAACTGGTCGTTCTAAAGGCGGTAACTACGTAACATTTGGTGAGTATGGATTACAAGCTACAACTACGTCTTGGATCACATCTCGTCAAATCGAATCAGCTCGTATTGCAATGACACGTTACATGAAACGTGGCGGGAAAGTTTGGATTAAAATCTTCCCTCATACACCATATACTAAAAAACCTTTAGAAGTACGTATGGGTGCTGGTAAAGGTGCGGTTGAAGGCTGGATAGCAGTTGTTAAACCTGGTAGAATTTTATTCGAAGTAGCTGGTGTACCTGAAGAAGTTGCTCGTGAAGCATTACGTTTAGCAAGTCACAAACTTCCAGTAAAATCTAAGTTTGTAAAACGTGAAGAATTGGGTGGTGAAACAAATGAAAGCTAAGGAAATTAGAGACTTAACCACTTCAGAAATCGAAGAACAAATCAAATCTTCAAAAGAAGAGCTTTTTAACCTACGCTTTCAGTTAGCTACAGGTCAATTAGAGGAAACGGCACGTATTCGCACAGTAAGAAAAACGATTGCACGTCTAAAAACTGTTGCTCGTGAAAGAGAAATTGAACAAAGCAAGGCTAATCAATAATAATTGAAAGAGGAGGTTACAAAAGTGAGCGAAAGAAACGATCGTAAAGTTTATGTAGGTAGAGTTGTTTCAGATAAAATGGACAAAACAATCACTGTTTTAGTGGAAACTTACAAAACACACAAATTATACGGCAAACGAGTAAAATACTCTAAAAAATATAAAACTCATGATGAAAACAATTCAGCTAAATTAGGAGACATTGTTAAAATTCAAGAAACTCGTCCTTTATCAGCAACAAAACGTTTTCGTTTAGTAGAAATTGTTGAAGAGTCAGTAATTATTTAATCAAGATTAGAGATAAGGGAGGTTTAACGAATGATCCAACAAGAAACACGTTTAAAAGTAGCAGACAACTCTGGTGCTCGTGAAGTTCTTACAATTAAAGTATTAGGTGGATCTGGTCGCAAAACAGCGAACATTGGTGATATCATTGTATGTACTGTTAAAAATGCAACACCAGGTGGCGTTGTCAAAAAAGGTGACGTTGTAAAAGCTGTTGTAGTTCGTACAAAATCAGGTGTTCGTCGTGAAGACGGTTCATATATTAAATTTGACGAAAATGCATGTGTTATCATCCGTGATGACAAAGGCCCACGTGGTACTCGTATCTTTGGTCCTGTTGCTCGTGAATTACGTGAAGGAAACTTCATGAAAATTGTATCACTAGCTCCAGAAGTACTATAATACCAATCAAATAAATTAACATAATTTAAGGAGGTGCCTACATGCATATCAAAAAAGGTGACAACGTAAAAGTTATCGCAGGTAAAGACAAAGGTAAAGAAGGTAAAGTAGTAGCTACTGAACCTAAAAAAGACCGTGTCGTTGTGGAAGGTGTTAACGTTATAAAAAAACACCAAAAACCAACTCAATTAAACCCTGAAGGTGGAATTCTAGAAACAGAGGCAGCAATCCATGTTTCTAACGTACAATTATTAGATCCTAAAACAAATGAACCTACACGTGTAGGATATAAAACAGTTGATGGTAAAAAAGTTCGTATCGCTAAAAAATCAGGCGAAGAAATTAAAGCTAATAATTAATAACTAGTTGAAAGGAGGATCCACTTTGAACCGTTTAAAAGAAAAATTTAATACAGAAGTTACTGAAAACTTAGTGAAAAAATTCAATTATAGTTCAGTAATGGAAGTACCAAAAATTGAAAAAATAGTTGTAAATATGGGTGTAGGTGACGCAGTTCAAAATTCTAAAGTATTAGACAATGCTGTTGAAGAGTTAGAATTGATCACTGGTCAAAAACCATTAGTAACAAAAGCTAAAAAATCAGTTGCAACATTCCGTTTACGTGAAGGTATGCCAATCGGTGCGAAAGTCACTCTTCGCGGAGAAAGAATGTATGAATTCTTAGACAAACTCATTGCAGTTTCATTACCACGTGTACGTGACTTCCAAGGTGTTTCTAAAACAGCTTTTGATGGTCGTGGAAATTACACACTTGGTGTTAAAGAACAATTAATTTTCCCAGAAATTGACTACGATAAAGTAACAAAAGTTAGAGGAATGGATATTGTTATCGTAACAACTGCTAACACTGACGAGGAAGCTCGTGAATTGTTAACAAACTTCGGTATGCCATTTCGTAAATAATCTCTAAAAGGAGGCTAATAAAGTGGCTAAAACTTCAATGGTTGCTAAGCAACAAAAAAAACAAAAATTCGCTGTACGTGAATATACTCGTTGTGAACGCTGTGGTCGTCCACATTCTGTGTATCGTAAATTTAAACTATGCCGTATTTGTTTCCGTGAATTAGCTTACAAAGGTCAGATTCCTGGCGTACGTAAAGCTAGCTGGTAATAATAAGAGTCTGAAAGGAGGCAACAATCAATGACAATGACAGATCCAATCGCAGATATGCTTACTCGTGTAAGAAACGCTAATATGGTTCGCCACGAGAAATTAGAATTACCTGCGTCTAATATTAAAAAAGAAATTGCTGAAATCTTAAAGAGTGAAGGTTTCATTAAAAATGTTGAATATGTAGAAGACGATAAACAAGGTGTTATTCGTTTGTTCTTGAAATATGGTCAAAACAATGAACGTGTTATCACAGGTTTAAAACGTATTTCTAAACCAGGTTTACGTGTTTACGCTAAAGCAAATGAAGTGCCAAAAGTATTAAATGGCTTAGGTATTGCATTAGTTTCAACTTCTGAAGGTGTAATCACTGATAAAGAAGCAAGAAAACGTAATGTTGGTGGAGAAATTATCGCATACGTTTGGTAATAAATAATAAGGAGGTGCCATAACATGAGTCGTGTTGGTAAGAAAATTATTGACATTCCTAGTGACGTAACAGTAACTTTTGACGGAAGTCATGTGACTGTAAAAGGTCCAAAAGGTGAATTAGAAAGAACTTTAAATGAAAGAATGACATTTAAACAAGAAGAAAACACTGTTGAAGTTGTAAGACCATCTGATTCTAAAGAAGATAGAACAGATCATGGTACAACTCGTGCTTTATTAAATAATATGGTACTAGGTGTTTCTCAAGGTTACGAAAAAACACTTGAGCTTGTTGGTGTAGGTTACCGTGCACAAATGCAAGGTAAAGATTTAGTACTTAATGTTGGATACTCTCACCCAGTTGAAATTAAAGCAGAAGAAGGCATTACTTTCGCTGTTGAGAAAAATACAACTGTTAAAGTATCTGGTGTTTCTAAAGAACAAGTTGGTGCGATTGCTTCTAACATTCGTTCTGTAAGACCTCCAGAACCTTATAAAGGTAAAGGTATTCGCTACCAAGGTGAATATGTTCGCCGTAAAGAAGGTAAAACTGGTAAATAATAGATAACACTCTAAAGAAAGGAGTATTGAAATGATCAGTAAAATTGATAAAAACAAAGTACGTTTGAAAAGACATGCTCGTGTTCGTACTAAATTATCAGGTACAGCTGAAAAGCCACGTTTAAATGTGTATCGTTCAAACAAACACATCTATGCACAAATTATTGATGACGTTAAAGGCGTAACACTTGCTCAAGCATCATCACAAGATAAAGATATTGCAAATACATCAGCTTCAAAAGTTGACTTAGCAACTACTGTAGGTCAACAAATTGCTAAAAAAGCTAACGATAAAGGTATTAAAGAAATCGTGTTCGATCGCGGAGGATATTTATACCACGGACGTGTTAAAGCTTTAGCTGATGCTGCAAGAGAAAATGGATTAGAATTTTAATTTAAAGGAGGGACACATTCATGGCTCGTAGAGAAGAAGAAACTAAAGAATTTGAAGAACGCGTTGTTACGATTAACCGTGTTGCTAAAGTTGTAAAAGGTGGTCGTCGTTTCCGTTTCACTGCATTAGTGGTTGTTGGAGATAAAAATGATCGTGTAGGTTTCGGTACTGGTAAAGCGCAAGAGGTACCAGAAGCTATCAAAAAAGCTGTTGAAGCAGCTAAAAAAGATTTAGTAGTTGTTCCACGTGTAGAAGGTACGACTCCTCATACTATCACTGGTCAATATGGCTCAGGTAGCGTATTTATGAAACCAGCAGCACCTGGTACAGGAGTTATAGCTGGTGGACCAGTTCGTGCTGTATTAGAGTTAGCAGGAATTACTGATATCTTAAGTAAATCTTTAGGATCAAATACTCCTATTAATATGGTTCGTGCGACTATCAACGGTTTACAAAACTTAAAAAATGCAGAAGATGTTGCTAAATTACGTGGCAAATCTGTAGAAGAATTATACAATTAAGGAGGGAAAATAAGTTATGGCTAAATTACAAATTACCCTCACTCGTAGTGTTATTGGTCGTCCTGAAACACAACGTAAAACTGTTGAAGCTTTAGGTCTTAAAAAGACTAATAGTTCAGTAGTTGTTGAAGATAACCCTGCAATTCGTGGGCAAATCAACAAAGTTAAGCATTTATTAACAATTGAAGAAAAATAATTAAGGAGGTGCCGAAATGAAATTACATGAGTTAAAAGCAGCTGAAGGATCACGTCGTGTACGTAACCGTGTAGGACGTGGTGCTGCAACTGGTAACGGTAAAACAAGTGGCCGTGGTCAAAAAGGTCAAAAAGCACGTTCAGGTGGTAAAGTAAGACCAGGATTTGAAGGTGGACAATTACCTTTATTCCGTCGTTTACCTAAACGTGGTTTCACTAACATTAACCGTAAAGAATATGCTATTGTTAACTTAGACCAACTCAATAAATTTGAAGATGGTACTGAAGTTACTCCAGCTTTATTAGTAGAATCTGGTGTTGTTAAGAATGAAAAATCTGGTATCAAAGTACTAGGTAACGGTTCACTAGACAAGAAATTAACAGTGAAAGCTCATAAATTCTCAGCTTCAGCAGCAGAAGCTATTGATGCAAAAGGTGGAGCACACGAGGTGATCTAATGTTTCAAACGTTTGTACGTTTCTTTACAACTAAAGAAGTACGAAACAAGATTTTCTTCACTCTAGCAATGTTAGTTATTTTTAAAATAGGAACGTATATTCCTGCTCCAGGAGTTAATCCTGAAGCCTTTAATCATCCACAGGGATCTCAAGGTGCCACTGAGTTATTAAATACTTTTGGTGGCGGTGCCTTGAAACGTTTCTCAATATTTGCGATGGGAATCATGCCTTATATCACTGCGTCCATCGTCATGCAATTACTGCAAATGGATATTGTTCCTAAATTTACAGAGTGGGCAAAACAAGGTGAAATGGGTAGAAGAAAAATTAATAACGTAACTCGTTATTTTGCTATAATTTTAGCTTTTATCCAATCTATAGGTATGGCTTTCCAATTTAATAACTATCTTAAAGGACAACTTATTATAGAACAGTCCGTTATGAGTTATTTATTAATTGCAGTTGTATTAACAGCGGGAACAGCTTTCTTAATTTGGCTTGGTGACCAAATCACACAGTTTGGTGTTGGTAACGGTATTTCTCTTATCATCTTTGCAGGTATATTATCAACTTTACCTTCAAGTCTAGAACAATTTGCACAATCAGTGTTTGTTGGGCAAGACGATACTTCACTCGCTTGGCTGAAAATACTAGGATTGATAGTAGCGTTGATTCTACTAACAGTAGGCGCAATATTTGTTCTTGAAGCTAAACGTAAAATACCTATTCAATATGCAAAGAAACAATCTGCTCAACGATTAGGTTCACAAGCAACTTATCTACCTTTGAAAGTTAACTCTGCCGGTGTTATTCCAGTAATCTTTGCGATGGCATTTTTCTTGTTACCAAGAACATTGACTTTATTCTTCCCGAAAGCAGAATGGGCACAGAATATTGCTGATACTGCCAACCCGTCAAGCAATATTGGAATGATTATTTATGTGGTTTTAATTATTGCATTTGCATATTTTTATGCTTTTGTACAAGTTAATCCAGAGAAAATGGCAGATAACCTTAAAAAACAAGGTAGTTATGTCCCAGGAATTAGACCTGGTGAACAAACAAAAAAATATATTACTAGAGTACTTTATAGATTGACTTTTGTTGGTTCAATTTTCTTAGCGGCTATAGCTATTTTACCTATAATTGCGACTAAATTTATGGGCTTACCACAATCAATTCAAATTGGTGGTACGAGTCTTTTGATCGTAATTGGTGTAGCTATTGAAACTATGAAAACTTTAGAAGCACAAGTCACTCAAAAAGAATATAAAGGCTTTGGTGGTAGATAATTTGTAGGAGGGCATTTATGAATATCATTTTAATGGGCTTACCTGGTGCAGGTAAAGGGACTCAGGCGAGTGAAATTGTTAAGAAATTCCCAATACCACATATTTCTACTGGTGACATGTTCAGAAAAGCGATTAAAGATGAAACAGATTTAGGAAAAGAAGCTAAATCATATATGGATCGTGGAGAATTAGTTCCTGATGAAGTTACTGTAGGTATCGTTAAAGAAAGAATTTCTGAAGACGATGCAAAAAAAGGATTCTTGTTAGATGGATTCCCAAGAACTATAGATCAAGCTGAGTCATTAAGTCAAATTATGTCTGAGCTTGATAGAGAAATTGATGCTGTCATTAATATCGAAGTTCCTGAGGAAGAATTAATGAATCGTCTTACAGGTCGTCGTATCTGTGAGAAATGTGGTACAACATATCATCTTGTATTTAATCCTCCAAAGGTTGATGGTATATGTGATATCGATGGTGGAAAGTTATATCAACGCGAAGATGACAACCCAGAAACAGTATCTAATCGTTTGAGCGTTAATGTTAAACAATCTAAGCCTATTTTAGAATATTACAACAACAAAGGTGTCTTGAAAAACATTGATGGTTCAAAAGATATTGACGAAGTAACCAAAGATGTCATTGATATTTTAGATCATTTATAATAGATCAACACTATACGATCTATGTTTCAGTGAGTATTAGAGTTAAATTTAATAGAATGAGTGACAAATAACGATATTTAATTCCCGTATTTTTGTTGAACTTATATTAAACCATCACGAATAGATTCGTATCGTTAAGTTGTCTATTGACGATTACCTTACTATTGCAAAAAGGGGGAAGTTAATCAATGGCTAAACAAGATGTAATTGAATTAGAAGGTACAGTACTAGATACTTTACCAAACGCAATGTTTAAAGTAGAATTAGAAAATGGTCATGAGATTTTAGCTCACGTAAGTGGTAAAATCAGAATGAATTACATTCGTATTCTACCTGGCGACAAAGTAACTGTTGAGATGTCTCCGTATGATTTATCGCGCGGTAGAATTACTTATCGTTATAAATAATCGTCACTCCATAATATAGGGAGGTATAAAAATGAAAGTAAGACCATCAGTAAAACCAATATGCGAAAAATGCAAAGTCATTAAACGTAAAGGTAAAGTAATGGTAATTTGTGATAATCCAAAACACAAACAAAGACAAGGTTAATAAAAGAGAGGTGTAAATTAATATGGCACGTATTGCAGGAGTGGATATTCCACGTGAAAAACGCATTGTTATCTCATTAACATACGTATATGGTATTGGTACTTCAACTGCTAATAAAATTGTAGAAGAAGCTAACGTATCAGCAGATACTCGCGTTAAAGATTTAACTGACGATGAATTAGGTCGTATCCGTGAAGTTGTAGATGGTTACAAAGTAGAAGGTGACTTACGCCGTGAACAAAACTTAAACATTAAACGTTTAATGGAAATTTCATCATACCGTGGAATTCGTCATCGTCGTGGCTTACCAGTTCGTGGACAAAAAACTAAAAACAATGCTCGTACACGTAAAGGTCCAGTTAAAACAGTAGCTAATAAGAAAAAATAATAGGTAAAGGAGGCAAAATTTAATGGCACGTAAACAAGTATCTCGTAAACGTAGAGTGAAAAAGAATATTGAAAATGGTGTAGCTCACATCCGTTCAACATTCAATAATACTATCGTAACTATCACTGATGAATTCGGTAATGCATTATCTTGGTCATCAGCTGGTGCATTAGGATTCAAAGGATCAAAAAAATCAACTCCATTTGCAGCTCAAATGGCTTCAGAAACTGCTTCTAAAACAGCTATGGAACATGGCTTGAAAACAGTAGAAGTAACAGTAAAAGGACCTGGTCCAGGCCGTGAATCTGCTATCCGTGCACTACAATCTGCAGGTTTAGAAGTAACTGCAATCAGAGACGTTACTCCAGTACCACACAACGGTTGTCGTCCACCAAAACGTCGTCGCGTATAATTTTTAAATGTATTGTTACAAGTCACTGAGCAAACAGTTTAAATCTAGTCGACGTATTTAAGGAGGATATTTGTAAATGATAGAAATTGAAAAACCTAGAATTGAGACAATTGAAGTTAGTGAAGATGCTAAATTCGGTAAATTCGTTGTTGAACCACTTGAACGTGGCTATGGTACTACACTAGGAAACTCCTTACGTCGTATCCTACTATCTTCATTACCAGGTGCAGCCGTTAAGTACATCGAGATTGAAGGAGTTTTACACGAATTTTCAGCAGTAGATAATGTAGTAGAAGATGTTTCAACAATCATTATGAACATTAAAAAACTTGCATTAAAAATTTACTCTGAAGAAGATAAAACTTTAGAAATTGATGTAAAAGATGAAGGCGAAGTAACTGCAAGTGACATTACTCACGACAGTGATGTTGAGATTTTAAATCCAGAACTTAAAATCGCAACAGTGTCTAAAGGTGGACATCTTAAAGTGCGTCTTGTTGCTAATAAGGGTAGAGGTTACGCATTAGCTGAACAAAATAATACTAGTGATTTACCAATTGGTGTAATTCCTGTTGATTCACTATATTCACCTGTTGAACGTGTAAACTATACAGTTGAAAATACACGTGTAGGTCAAAGTAGTGATTTTGATAAATTAACTTTAGATGTTTGGACAAATGGTTCAATCACACCACAAGAGTCAGTATCATTAGCAGCTAAAATAATGACTGAACACTTGAATATCTTTGTAAGTCTAACTGATGAGGCTCAAAACGCTGAAATCATGATTGAAAAAGAAGAAGATCAAAAAGAAAAAGTACTTGAAATGTCTATTGAAGAATTAGACTTATCCGTACGTTCTTATAACTGCTTAAAACGCGCAGGAATCAATTCTGTACAAGAGTTAGCTGATAAATCTGAAGCTGACATGATGAAAGTGCGTAATTTAGGTCGTAAATCTCTAGAAGAAGTAAAATATAAATTAGAAGATTTAGGATTAGGATTAAGAAAAGAAGATTGATAAAGGAGGTTAACTCATGGGTTACAGAAAATTAGGTCGTACTTCTGATCAACGTAAAGCAATGTTACGTGACTTAGCAACTTCATTAATCGTTAGTGAACGCATCGAGACAACTGAAGCTCGTGCTAAAGAAGTTCGTAGTGTAGTAGAGAAATTGATCACACTTGGTAAAAAAGGTGATTTAGCATCTCGTCGTAATGCTGCTAAAACTTTACGTAATGTTGAAATTTTAAATGAAGATGACTCTACACAAACTGCTCTTCAAAAATTATTTGGTGAAATCGCTGAACGTTATAGTGAACGTCAAGGTGGTTACACTCGTATTCTTAAAGTAGGCCCTCGTCGTGGTGACGGTGCTGAATCAGTAATTATTGAATTAGTTTAATCTAGTTTTAAGACACAAGTTATAACTTAGTTGTCTAACCTTAATAAATACACATTTACTACTTATATATAAAGCAAATGAGTGCAACGATAATGTTTGCCACATACAAATATTGTCTAGCTCAGAGTACCCCATCCAACTAAATAATTATTTAAGCGTGAACTCAACATTTGATGGGGTGCGCGCTTTTTTATTTAAGCTATAGTTAATAACACTATAGCTTTTTTTATAATTCATATTACAAATGATTAAATTATACATATCTGATATACAGTCAATTTGAATTATTGTAGAATGTTTAGTGATATAAAAATATTAGGAGTGATTGATGTGAATGAGTCAAATCCTATCATTGAATTTAAAGATGTATCATTTCAATATCAAAGTGACGCTGCTTTCACATTAAATCGCGTTTCATTTTCAATACAAGCTGGACAATGGACTTCAATTGTAGGTCACAATGGCTCAGGAAAATCTACTATTGCTAAACTAATGGTAGGTATAGAAGAACCAAGTGAAGGACAAATTCTATTCCAAAATCTACCAGTAGACTCTCAGAATAAGCGAGAAGTGAGGAAACATATCGGAATTGTTTTTCAAAATCCTGATAATCAATTTGTAGGTTCTATAGTTAAATTTGATGTTGCTTTTGGTCTTGAAAACCAACTTGTTCCTCATAAAGTAATGGTATCTAAAGTTAATCAAGTATTAACCGAAGTCGATATGATAAATAAAGCAGACGATGAACCCCATTCACTTTCAGGAGGACAGAAACAACGTGTTGCCATTGCTGGGGCACTTGCACTTAATCCTGATGTGCTGATTTTAGATGAAGCGACAACGATGCTAGATCCTCACGGAAAGTCATCTTTACTTAACCTTGTAAATGAAGTTAAAGTGAATAATAATGTTACAATTATTTCAATCACTCATGATTTAGATGAAGCAATGCATGCTGATCAAATCATTGTATTGAATAAAGGAACTGTTTTTAAACAAGGAACACCTCAAGATATTTTTAAGTGCGAAGAGGCACTAATATCAGTTGGATTGGACTTACCATTTCCTTTGAAAATGAATCGACTTTTAGGTTTTGATTCAACTTATGTAACTTATGAAGGGTTGATTAAAAAATTATGAGTATACAATTTAATCAAGTGAGTTATATTTATCAACAAGGCACACCTTATGAATTTGAAGCTATTAAAGACATTTCACTAACTCTTGAACAGGGCAAGTATTATGCAATTATTGGTCAAACTGGAAGTGGGAAATCCACCCTGATTCAACATTTGAATGCTTTATTAAAGCCCACTACAGGTTCAGTCAACATTAATGGTTTAGAAGTTACAAGTAAAACTAAAGACAAGCACTTACGTCACATAAGAAAAGATGTAGGTGTAGTATTTCAATTTCCAGAATCCCAATTATTTGAAGATAGTGTTGAAAAAGAGATTGAGTTTGGACCTAAAAATTTTAATATGAACCTAAAAAATGTTAAAGATAAAGCTTTTCAACTTCTTCTTGAATTAGGTTTTTCAAGAAATGTGATGTCATCCTCTCCATTTCAAATGTCGGGAGGACAAATGAGAAAAATAGCCATTGTCTCCATTTTGGCTATGGATCCACAAGTAATTATTTTAGATGAACCGACTGCTGGGTTAGACCCGAATAGTAAACACCAAGTCATGTCTTTAATAAAGAAAATACAAATAGAAGAAAATAAAACGATTATTCTTGTCTCACATGATATGGATGATGTAGCACGTTATTCAGATGAAGTTGTAGTAATGAATAAAGGGACGATAGTAGAAAAATCAAATCCTAGAAATTTATTTAATCAGAAGTCACGTTTATTAAAATGGCATATTGATTTACCTAAAGTGGTGAAATTACAGAAAGATATCGAAAAAAAGTATAATATCTTATTTCCACAACTTGCTTTGAATGAAGAAGAGTTTGTGAAGTTGTATAAGGAGTGGCATCATGAAAAATAAATTAATCATTGGACGATATCTTCCCCTACAATCAATTGTTCATCAGCTTGATCCAAGGGTTAAGTTAATATTTGTCTTCTTTTTTATTATTTTAATTTTCTTTTGTCATTCATTAGGTACATATGCATGGTTGTTTCTTTTTTTAATCCTATTTATCAAGTTAGCACGCATTCCTTTTTGGTTTTTAATTAAAGGATTAACACCTATCTTTTTCTTCTTGATTTTCACCTTTTCTATGCATGTATTATTTACTAATGGAGGTATCATATTATTTCAATGGAAATTTATCACTATTGAATCAAATGGTGTTATGGAAGGGATTTATATATCATTAAGATTAATTTTTATAGTTATGATTGCAACAATCATGACACTCTCGACTAGTCCGATTGATTTAACAGATGCTTTTGAAAAATTATTTGCACCTCTAAAAGTGATTAAAGTACCAGTACATCAGTTGAGTATGATGATGTCAATTGCTCTAAGGTTTATACCAACGTTAATGGACGAATTAGAAAAAATTATACTTGCTCAAAAATCTAGAGGATCAGAAATAAGTTCAGGAGGTTTAATAACACGAATTAGAGCTTTTATACCTATCATGATTCCATTATTTATTTCTGCCTTTCAAAGAGCAGAAGAACTAGCTATAGCAATGGAAGTCAGAGGATATGATATTAACATCAAACGAACAAGCTATAGGTTATTGCATTGGCAATATAAAGACACAATAACAGTCTTACTTTTAATACCTATCGCTATTATATTATTTATTTTAAAATTTTCAGGAGTGTAAATATTGCGTATATTAGTTGAAATCGCTTATCAAGGTAACCAATTTTTAGGTTTTCAAATTCAGCAACAAGGACGAACTGTTCAACAACAATTTGAAAAGATTCTTAAACGAATGCATAAACATCATGTACGAATTCATCCTTCAAGCCGAACAGATAGGGGTGTGCATGCGTATCAGCAATTCTTTCATTTTGATACCGAATTGAATATTGATAACAAACAATGGCAATATGCGATGAATCGAGCTTTACCAGATGATATTTACGTTAAAAATGTACGAAATGTCGACGAGTATTTTCATTGTCGTTATGACTGCGTAGGCAAACGCTATCGTTACAAAGTTTATCAAGGTAATCATCGAAATCCTTTTAAGAGTGGTACTGAAACATTTGTTTATGAAACATTAGACTATGATAAAATGAACAAAGCTGCTCAAGAATTTATAGGTACACATGATTTTACCGGTTTTTGTTCACAGAAAACAGAAGTTGAAAGCAAAGTAAGAACACTCTATCAGAGTGAAATTGTTGCTACTAAAGAGGGATTTGATTACGTCGTAACAGGTTCTGGATTTCTTTATAATATGGTCCGTGTATTGGTAGCTTTCTTAATTGAAGTAGGAAAAGGAAAGCGTGAACCTAATGACGTCCCTAAGCTCTTAGAGGACAGAAATAGAAATAATGTGCCTCTTACAGCTCCACCTGACGGATTATATTTAGAAAAGATTTATTTAAGCCCAGAAGAATTGATACAAGAATATGGGAAAGATATAAAAATACACTACAAAAAATCGTTGGAAAAACACTAATTGTCATTGACAAAAGTACTGTGAAATTATATGATTATTAACGGTATTGTTTTATATCACCCCACGATAAGCCCCGGAAACTTATTGTGTTACAAGATATATAAGCAAAGCAGAACAACAGTTAATGAAATAAATGAAATCTTACGCTTTTAAATCGTAACAATAATGATAGTTGTTAGTGCAATAAACATAGGTTCGAATGTGATTTATTCGCACTGCAATAATGAACGAAGCATTTATTTTTAGGAGGACAATTATTATGCGTCAAACATTTATGGCAAATGAATCAAACATTGAGCGCAAATGGTATGTTATTGATGCTGAAGGCCAAACATTAGGTCGTTTATCTTCAGAAGTAGCTGCTATATTACGCGGTAAAAATAAAGTAACTTATACACCACACGTTGATACTGGTGATTATGTAATTATCATTAATGCATCTAAAATTGAATTTACTGGTAACAAAGAACAAGACAAAATGTACCACCGTCATTCAAATCACCCAGGTGGTTTAAAATCAATCTCTGCTGGTGAATTAAAAAGAACAAATCCTGAACGTTTATTAGAAACTTCAATTAAAGGTATGTTACCAAGTACACGCTTAGGTGAAAAACAAGGTAAAAAATTATTTGTATATGGTGGCGCTGAACATCCACACGCTGCACAACAACCAGAAAACTACGAGTTACGTGGTTAATTAGAAGGAGGAAATTACATTGGCACAAGTTGAATACAAAGGCACAGGCCGTCGTAAAAACTCAGTAGCACGTGTACGTTTAGTACCTGGCGAAGGTAACATTACTGTTAACGAACGTGATGTACGTGACTACTTACCATTCGAATCATTAATTTTAGACTTAAATCAACCATTTGATGTTACTGAAACTAAAGGTAACTATGATGTTTTAGTTAACGTACATGGTGGTGGATTTACTGGACAAGCTCAAGCAATCCGACATGGAATTGCACGTGCTTTATTAGAAGCAGATCCTGAATATAGAGGTTCTTTAAAACGCGCTGGATTACTTACTCGTGACCCACGTATGAAAGAACGTAAAAAACCAGGTCTTAAAAAAGCACGTCGTTCTCCACAATTCTCAAAACGTTAATTTTTGGCGAACAACATTTACACTTCCCATTTATTGGGAAGTGTTTTTTTATAATTAAAGACTGGGACATTTAATTGTCCCAGTCTTTATTGTTGCGTAGGATTTAGATTATTCAATTAAAAAGCACTTTATTTAAGCTTTTTCAATACTATGCTATGCCCTAAAATTAAGGAAGTGTCATCAAGAAATTCTACCTACTTGACGTGTTTGATTTTGGAGCATGAGTAGTGGATTTTGAACTTAATTTGACTTCTATATTACTTAACTATTACTATTTACAATTTCTTCTATAACACTAGTCATGTCATCGTGTATAACTAGGCTAGCTGTATGATCATATGGAGTTGCATCTCTATTGATGATAACTAGGTTGTCACCTTTAAATTCTGATACAAAACCAGCAGCAGGCTGTACAACAAGTGATGAACCTAATACGATGAGTGTATCTGCATGTTGAATTTTATCTAATGCCTTGAAGACTGTTTTTTGATTTAACATCTCGCCGTATAAAACAATATCAGGTCTGATGACATTACCACATTTTTCACAATATTTGAGATGATGTGTCATGACATATGATTTTGAGTACTCCTCATAACAGTTAATACAATAAAAGCGATTAAGTGTGCCGTGTAGCTCATCAATATTGTGACTTCCTGCATCTTCATGTAAACCATCTATATTTTGAGTGATGACGCCAAGTGATTTTTGTTGATTTTCTAGTTGTGCTATCCATTGATGAACAATATTAGGTTTTTTATCAGCAATTAAAAGTCTTTCATGATAAAAGTTTATAAAACTTTCTTTATTATCATGTAAATGATCAATGCTAAGCAAATACTCTGGAGACTGTCCATCCTTTGATATTTCATCATACAAGCCACCCATTGAGCGAAAATCTGGAATTCCGCTTGCAACTGAAACACCAGCTCCTGTAAAGAAAACAATTTGATTAGAGTTGTTTACGATATCTTTTAACTGTTGAATATCTGTTTTTTTCATTTGTTTTCACCTCATTATCATAGATATTATGTAAGTACTCATTTATTATCAACTACAATATAATTTAATATTAAAGAATTCATGTTATGATTTAAAGTAATGATAGAAGGTATTTCTAACTTTTTAATGAAAATCGGTAGTATTTTTGAAAAATCAAAATAATTATATAAAAAATCAAATTTGATATTTAAAATATACAATATCGATTTTAAATTTGTATCATAGTAAATGATAAACTTCTAAAATAATGAAACTGTTTCAATATTATGATATATAGTAATTATAGGAAGTGAATAAATAAATGAACAAATATGATAGATTAGATGAAATCACAAAATTAGTAAATAAAAGAGGTTCTGTAAGAACAAACGAAATTGTCGAAGATCTAAATGTTTCAGATATGACTGTGCGCCGTGATCTTGCTGAGCTCGAAGAAAAAGGTGTTCTCACTAAAATACATGGTGGCGCTCGTAGTAATTCAGCTTTCCAATATAAAGAAATGTCGCATCAAGAAAAACATACACGTTTTATTGAAGAAAAACGATTTATAGCAAAGAATGCAGTAGATTTAATTGAAGATGGAGATACTATTTTCTTAGGTCCTGGTACTACGGTTCAAAAATTAGCTGAAGAAATAAATCATTATTCATTAACGATTATTACTAATTGTTTACCAGTATTTAATATATTAATGAAAAAACAAACGTTACATTTCAGAGTCTATTTATTAGGTGGAGAAATGCGTGATTTAACTGAAGCATTTGTAGGTGAGATGACAAATCAATTATTAAGTCAACTAAGATTTAGTAAAATGTTTTTTAGTAGTAATGGTGTTAAAGATGGTCTAGCTATGACATCCTCAATAGAAGAGGCTTATACGCAACAAATTGCACTTAGCCATTCGTTGGAAAAATATTTATTGATTGACTCTTCAAAAATTGGTAAGGATGATTTTTCATCATTTTGTGAGCTTCGTGAACTCAATGCAGTTTTAACAGATAATAATGACATGGAAAAGAAAGAAAAAATAGAATCATATGTTGAGGTTATTAGTTAATGTCGTTAACATATTGCCTTTAAAGTGATCATAATGATTATGTCAATTAAACATTATTATAAAGTAATAAAATCAAGTGATAAGAATTGTAAAATTAAATATCTAGTTTAAGTAAAAACAGCAATAAATTTTTAAAATTTATTGCTGTTTTTTTGTTTAAATAAACATTTTACATGGAGAAAAACAACAATTTCTTTTTAAATCAACATGTATCAAACAAAATTACGTGACAATTGTTTGATATATGTTGATTATTTGTTTGAATATGTTTATAATTTAGGTGTAAAGATTTGAAAGCGCTTTTTCAAAAATACATGTGTTTAAACACCTTAATTCAAAAAAGGAGACTTATTATGACGATTATTATTGGTTCAGATGTAGATGGCAAACGCTTAAAAGAATTAATTAAAGCTTATTTGGAAGACAACGATTATGATGTTTTAGATGTCACAGAAGGAAAAGATTTAGACTTTGTTGATTCTACAGTCTCTGTAGCTAAAGAAGTTCAAAAGTCCGACGACAATCTAGGTATTGCTATAGATGCCTATGGTGCAGGTAGTTTTATTGTTGCAACTAAAATTAAGGGAATGATTGCGGCTGAGGTTTCAGATGAGCGTTCAGCTTACATGACACGTAGTCATAATAATGCACGCATGATTACTATGGGAGCCGAAATTGTTGGAGATACGCTTGCTAAAAATGTCGCAAAAGAATTTGTCAATGGTCATTACGATGGTGGACGTCATCAAATCCGCGTAGATATGTTAAATAAAATGTGTTAATAGGAGGAATAAAAATGAAAATTGCAATAGGTTGCGATCATATTGTTACTGATACAAAAATGGAAGTTTCACAACACTTAAAATCACAGGGACACGAAGTGATAGATGTTGGAACTTATGATTTTACACGTACACATTATCCGATTTATGGAAAAAAGGTAGGAGAAAAAGTTGCGAGTGGTGAAGCAGATTTAGGTGTATGTATTTGTGGCACTGGTGTAGGAATTAGTAACGCTGCAAACAAAGTACCTGGTGTTAGAACTGCTTTAGTTAGAGATATGACATCAGCGCTTTATTCTAAAGAAGAGTTAAATGCAAATGTTGTAAGTTTTGGCGGTAAGGTAGCAGGTGAATTATTTATTTTCGACATCGTTGATGCATTCATTGAGGCAGAGTACAAACCTACTGAGGAAAATAAAAAATTAATTGCTAAAATCAATCATTTAGAAGCACATAACAATGACCAAACTGATCCACATTTCTTCGATGAGTTCTTAGAAAAATGGAATAAAGGTGAATATCACGATTAAGGATGATGTCCAATGATTTTAACATTAACTTTAAATCCCTCAGTTGATATATCTTATCCTTTAGATCAGTTTAATTTAGATACTGTTAATAGGGTATCTCAAACAAGCAAAACAGCAGGCGGTAAAGGATTAAATGTTACTAGAGTATTGTCTGAATTTGGTGAAGACGTAATAGCAAGTGGTTTTTTAGGTGGAGCATTAGGTCAATATATTGAAGAACAAATAGAAACTACTCGTATTAAACAAGCATTTTTCAAAATCAAAGGCGAAACACGAAATTGTATTGCGATACTACATGAGGGACAACAAACTGAAATCCTTGAAAAGGGTCCCACGATTGAACTTAAGGAATCAGAGGAATTCAAGTCACATCTATTAAAACTTTTCAAAGAAACTGATGTGGCTGTTATGTCTGGTAGTCTGCCCAAAGGACTTAATACTGATTATTATACGGATATTGTGAGATTAGCAAAAGAACAAGGAATTTTGACCATTTTAGATAGCTCTGGTCAATCACTTGAGGAAGTTCTTATTAGTAATGTGAAACCTACAGTAATTAAACCTAATATAGATGAATTATCACAGCTTTTAAAATACAAAGTAACAAGTGATATTAAAGAATTGAAAACGGCAGTAAGTCAGCCAATATTTAATGATATTGAATGGATTATTGTTTCATTGGGCAGTGAAGGTGCTTTTGCAAAACATAATCATAAATTTTACAAGGTGAATATCCCCAACATTAAAGTAGTTAATCCTGTTGGATCAGGAGATTCCACTGTAGCAGGTATTGCTTCTGCACTCATTCATCAACAAACCGATGAAGAGTTATTAAAAAAAGCAAATGCATTCGGAATGCTAAATGCAATGGAACAACAAACAGGTCATATTAATACAGATAAATTTGACGAAATATTCAAACAAATAGAAGTTATAGAGGTGTAATTTATGACAAAATCACAACAAAAAGTGTCATCAATTGAGAAATTAAGTAATCAAGAAGGTATTATTTCAGCTTTAGCATTTGATCAACGTGGTGCATTAAAAAGAATGATGGCAGAACATCAATCTGAAACACCAACAGTAGAGCAAATAGAACAATTAAAAGTACTTGTTTCCGAAGAATTAACTCAATATGCGTCTTCAATTTTATTGGATCCAGAATATGGTTTACCAGCATCGGATGCTCGAAATAATGACTGCGGACTATTACTTGCATACGAAAAAACTGGATATGATGTGAATGCGAAAGGTCGCTTGCCAGATTGCTTGGTAGAATGGTCTGCGAAACGTTTGAAAGAGCAAGGGGCCAATGCAGTTAAATTTTTACTTTATTATGATGTAGATGACACAGAAGAAATTAATATACAAAAGAAAGCATATATTGAAAGAATTGGTTCAGAATGTGTTGCCGAAGATATTCCTTTCTTCTTGGAAGTTTTAACATATGACGACAATATTCCTGACAATAAAAGTGCAGAATTCGCTAAAGTCAAGCCACATAAAGTTAATGAAGCAATGAAGTTATTCTCTGAAGATCGTTTTAATGTGGATGTACTTAAAGTAGAAGTACCTGTGAATATGAATTTTGTGGAAGGATTTTCAGAAGGAGAAGTTGTCTATACTAAAGAAGAAGCTGCACAACATTTCCGTGATCAAGATGAAGCTACTCACTTACCATATATTTATTTAAGTGCAGGTGTATCAGCGGAATTGTTCCAAGATACATTAAAATTTGCGCATGATTCTGGTGCGCAATTCAATGGTGTTTTATGTGGACGTGCCACATGGTCAGGAGCAGTTAAGGTATACATTGAAGAAGGAGAGCAAGCTGCTAGAGAATGGTTGCGTACGGTAGGATTTAAAAATATTGATGATTTGAATACAGTATTGAAAACAACAGCTACATCATGGAAAAACAAATAATGTAAGGGAGGATATTCAAATGAATAGAGATGAGGTACAATTACTCGGATTTGAAATTGTTGCCTATGCTGGGGATGCACGTTCAAAATTATTAGAAGCTTTAAATGCTGCTAAAGATAGTGAATTTGATAAAGCAGAACAACTTGTAGAGGAAGCGAATGAATGTATTGCCAATGCACATAAAGCACAAACTAATCTTCTAGCTCAAGAGGCTAAAGGGGAGGATATCGCATATAGTATCACTATGATTCATGGTCAAGACCATTTAATGACAACATTACTTTTAAAGGACTTAATGAAGCATTTAATTGAATTATACAAAAAAGGGAGCTGACCCCTATGAATAAATTAATAGCATGGATAGAAAAAGGAAAGCCTTTCTTTGAAAAAATATCACGAAATATCTATTTAAGAGCGATTCGTGATGGATTTATTGCTGCTATTCCAATTATCTTATTCTCAAGTATATTTATTTTAATTACCTATGTACCAAATGTGTTTGGTTTTACTTGGAGTAAAACAATGGAAGGTATATTGATGAAACCCTATAACTATACAATGGGAATAGTTGGTTTGCTTGTAGCAGGAACCACAGCTAAATCCTTAACTGATTCTTACAATCGAAAACTAGATAAAACGAATCAGATCAACTTTATTTCGACAATGATGGCAGCTATTTGTGGATTTTTATTCTTAGCTGCTGATCCTGTTAAAGATGGTGGATTTTCTAGTGCATTTATGGGTACAAAAGGTTTATTGACAGCCTTTATTTCCGCGTTTATTACCGTGATTGTTTATAATTTCTTTGTCAAAAGAAATATTACCATTAAAATGCCTAAAGAAGTCCCGCCAAATATATCTCAAGTATTTAAAGATATTTTCCCTTTATCAGCAGTTATTTTAATTTTGTATGCTTTAGACTTACTTTCTAGAGCAATAGTTCACACGAATGTAGCAAATGCAGTACTAAAAGTATTTGAGCCACTATTTACTGCGGCAGATGGTTGGATTGGGGTTACACTCATATTCGGTGCGTTTGCGTTCTTCTGGTTTGTAGGTATTCATGGACCTTCTATTGTTGAACCAGCGATTGCAGCAATTACTTATGCGAACCTTGAAACAAATTTACACTTAATACAAGCTGGAGAACATGCTGATAAAGTGATTACACCGGGTACACAGATGTTCGTAGCAACTATGGGAGGAACCGGTGCAACATTAGTTGTTCCATTTATGTTTATGTGGTTAACAAAATCAAAAAGAAATAAAGCGATAGGTAGAGCATCAGTCGTACCTACATTCTTTGGTGTCAATGAACCCATACTTTTTGGTGCACCACTCGTGCTAAATCCGGTATTCTTTATACCCTTTATTTTTGCACCTATAGTAAACATATGGATTTTTAAATTTTTTGTTGATGTCTTAAACATGAATAGTTTTAGTATCTTTTTACCTTGGACTACTCCTGGTCCACTCGGTATTGTTATGGGGACTGGATTTGCATTTTGGTCATTTGTGTTAGCAATATTACTTATTGTTGTTGATGTGATCATTTACTATCCATTCTTAAAAGTATACGATGAACAAGTGCTTGAAGAAGAATTAGGAAATAAAGAAGCAAATAATGAATTAAAAGAAAAAGTATCAGCAAACTTTGATACGAAAAAAGCCGATGCTATTTTAGCAACTGCAGGGGCAAGTGAAGCGGATACTGATGATACATCTTCAGTTGATGAAACAACTTCTACATCTTCTACAGATACTATTAGTGAACAAACAAATGTTTTAGTTTTATGTGCAGGTGGAGGTACAAGTGGTTTACTAGCTAATGCTTTAAATAAAGCTGCTGAAGAGTATGAAGTACCAGTAAAAGCAGCAGCAGGTGGTTATGGTGCACATATGGATATTATGAAAGATTATCAATTAATTATCTTAGCACCACAAGTTGCTTCTAATTATGAAGATATTAAACAAGATACTGATCGCTTAGGAATTAAATTAGCCAAAACTGAAGGCGCTCAATATATCAAGTTAACAAGAGACGGTGAGGCGGCTTTAGAATTTGTAAAACAACAATTTAACAATTAAAAAGGAGTTTTATATATGACTAAGAAATTACCTGATGACTTTATTTTTGGTGGAGCAACCGCTGCTTATCAAGCAGAAGGAGCTACTCAGACTGATGGTAAAGGGCGTGTCGCTTGGGACACGTATTTAGAGGAGAATTATTGGTACACAGCTGAACCAGCAAGTGATTTTTATAACAGATATCCTGTTGACTTGGAATTAAGTGAACGCTTTGGTGTAAATGGTATACGTATCTCAATTGCTTGGTCTCGTATTTTTCCTAAAGGTTACGGTGAAGTGAATCAAAAAGGTGTCGAGTATTATCATAATCTTTTCAAAGAATGTCATAAGCGTCATGTCGAGCCTTTTGTAACATTACATCACTTTGACACACCAGAAGTACTTCACAAAGATGGAGATTTCTTAAATCGTAAAACTATAGATTATTTTGTAGATTATGCTGAATTTTGTTTCAAAGAATTTCCAGAAGTTAAGTATTGGACAACATTCAATGAAATTGGGCCAATTGGTGATGGTCAATATTTAGTTGGTAAATTCCCTCCAGGTATCAAATATGACTTTGAAAAAGTATTCCAATCTCATCATAATATGATGGTTGCACACGCACGTGCTGTTAAACTTTTTAAAGATAAAAATTATAAGGGAGAAATAGGTGTTGTCCATGCATTACCTACAAAATATCCATATGATCCATCTAATCCTGAAGATGTGAGAGCAGCCGAACTTGAAGATATTATTCATAATAAATTTATTTTAGATGCAACATACCTTGGTAAGTACTCACGTGAAACGATGGAAGGAGTACAACACATCTTATCTGTGAATGGTGGTCAATTAGAGATTTCTGATGAAGACTACAAAATTTTAGATGAAGCTAAGGATTTAAACGATTTCTTAGGTATTAATTATTATATGAGTGACTGGATGCGTGGTTATGAAGGTGAATCTGAAATAACACATAATGCTACTGGTGATAAAGGTGGCTCTAAGTATCAACTTAAAGGTGTAGGACAACGTGAATTTGATGTTGATGTTCCTAGAACCGATTGGGATTGGATGATTTATCCACAAGGTTTATATGACCAAATTATGCGTGTAGTAAAAGATTATCCAAATTATCATAAGATTTATATTACTGAAAATGGATTAGGATATAAAGATGTATTCGATGAAAAAGAAAAAACAGTACATGACGATGCACGAATTGACTATATTAAACAGCATCTAAATGTGATAGCAGATGCAATTGCAGACGGTGCCAATGTTAAAGGATACTTCTTATGGTCTCTAATGGATGTATTTTCATGGTCAAATGGTTATGAAAAAAGATACGGTTTATTCTATGTTGATTTTGAAACACAAGAAAGATTCCCTAAAAAAAGTGCGTATTGGTACAAAGAACTTGCAGAGAGTAAAGAAATTAAATAAAAGCTAAATATTAACTAGAAAAAAGACAGCTGACTAAGAACACTTATTAAAGTATTTAAAACAAAAACGATTATTTCCAATGAAAATGATTTGGAAATAATCGTTTTTTAATACGTATATTCTTTTTTAAGTAAAGTAGTTTAAAATAGAGTTATGTCTCATTGTGATATACCTTAAATCAAATAAATTTTTACTAGTAATAGTATAATTAATAAATAAACATGAAGAGGGCTAATGATGAAGTCAAAATTCACAATTCTATTATTTACAATCTTATCTACGACAGTCTTAGTTTTGGTTATTATTTATAACAAAACTCAATCGCAATCATACATTTCGACTCAATATTCTAATAATAATTTAAAAACAACGGCAACACTTTTTTTACATGGTTATGGAGGTAGCGAACGCTCAGAAACGTTTATGGTCAAACAAGCATTAAATAAAAATGTAACCAATGAAGTGATAACCGCTAGAGTAAGTCGTGAAGGAAAAGTATATTTTGATAAAAAATTAAGTAAAGATGCAGCTAACCCTATTGTCAAAGTAGAATTTAAAGATAATAAAAATGGAAATTTTAAAGAAAATGCTTTCTGGATTAAAGAAGTTCTATCACAACTAAAAAGTCAATTTGGAATTCAACAATTTAATTTTGTAGGACATTCAATGGGGAACATGTCATTTGCTTTTTACATGAAAATTTATGGAGACAATCAGCATTTGCCACAACTTAAAAAAGAAGTTAATATAGCAGGAGTTTATAACGGGGTTTTGAATATGAATGAGGAAGTGAATGAAATTATCGTAGATAAACAGGGAAAACCAAGTAGAATGAATCCCGCATATCGACAATTGTTATCATTGCATAAGATTTATAGTGGTAAGGAAATAGAAGTTTTAAATATCTACGGAGATTTACAAGATGGCTCACATTCAGATGGACGTGTGTCAAATAGCTCTTCTCAATCGCTTCAATATTTACTAAGAGGTAGCGCTAAGTCTTATCAAGAAATGAAATTTAAAGGTGCAAAGGGACAACATAGTCAATTACATGAGAATAAAGATGTTGCAAATAAAATCATACAATTCTTATGGGGAACTTAAAAGTAAAAAACAAAACGCACGATTGAATGATAACTTGACTTTCAATCGTGCGTCTTTTAGTAATAGTCTAAAATTCATCGCGTGAACAAGATGGAATCAATTCATTCGCAATTAACTCAATTAATTCCATTCTAGCATCTTCACCAAATACATGAGGTAAGATGAGGATTTCATCCACTTTAAATTGTTGATGAAGCAAGGTAAGTTGTTCTGCAACATCATTTGGCATTCCGTATATGATTTTTGATTTCATCTTTTCAAGCTTTTCTAATTCTCGTTGACTATAATGCTTGCTCTGTGCTGTTTCAATCGATGGATAGCTCTTAGGTTGATTTAAATAGTTAATACGCATCAACCAAAGTTGAAGCGCATGTAGCAATTGTTTAACTCTAGACAAATTAGGAGCTGTTACTACAAAAGTTGCTAAAATAACATATGGTTTTGCATTATTAATTTCACCATGATAAGCTTTGAAATATTTTCGATAAGTGCTTATAGCTTCATGAAGGTCAGTCTCAGATTGTCCCATTCGTGCAATAACAAAAGGTAGTCCCCGCTGAGCGGCTAATTTTGCGCTTCTATTACTCATACCTAAAATATATAACTGAGGAAATGAACTAACCATAGGTGTGGCTAATAATGATTTGAAACGATGCTCTTGAGATGTATCGTTATTGAAGTATTTAAGCAAATCAATAATCTGAGTATTGAATGGTAATTTTTTATTTTTGTTTTCATTTAATGCTTCATTAACATTTTTAAAGCTTGGCGAACGTCCTATAGCCATATCGATACGTTGGGGGTGTCTTGCTTCCATAATTTTAAATTGTTCAGCTACTTTATAAGGACTATAATGTGGTAACATCACACCTCCACTACCAACTTTGATGTGTTGTGTGTGTTCTAAAATCGACATCATTATTATTTCGGGCGCGCTCGAAACAACAGAATAAACTTGATGATGTTCTGCAACCCAGTATCGTAAGTACCCAAGTTTCTCAGCGTGTTGGGCTAATTCAATACTATGCTTTAGGGCGTCATTTGGGCTACGCCCTTCGAACAACGGGACATAATCAAGTAAACTTAATCTCATGAACACACATCTCCTCTTCATTTATATTCACGATACTATAAATATTATTATACAAATGATATGTAATGATTGCGATCGAATTGTTTAGGGTAACATAAAAGCATAAACAACTATTATAAGGATGATGATTATATGAATAATGAACAAATAATATTTAATAAAGTACCAGACGGAATGCCACAAGACGATACATTTAAATATGAAGATATAGATGTTATTGAACCTTCAGAAAACGAATTGCAATTGAAAGCATTATATATATCGGTTGATCCATATATGAGGGGACGTATGACAAATGCTGATTCTTATGTAGATCCTTTTAAACAAGGGGAACCTTTCAATGGACATACAGTATCTAAAGTTTTGAAATCCAAGGATAGTAATTTTGATGAAGGTGATATAGTAGTGGGCATGCTCCCTTGGAAAAAAATCAATACAGTAAAGAGTGAGTATGTTAACAAAGTACCTTCTTCTGACGTACCATTACATCTTTATCTTAGTGTGTTGGGGATGCCAGGTCAGACTGCTTATCATGGACTACTTGATATCGGACAACCTAAAGAAGGTGAAACAGTAGTTATTTCAGCAGCTTCAGGTGCAGTTGGCTCAGTTGTGGGCCAAATTGCGAAACTTAAAGGTTGCAGAGTCGTTGGTATAGCAGGTGGAGATGAAAAAGTGAACTATCTAAAAAATGAACTTCATTTTGATGCTGGTATCGATTACAAAAAAGATAACTTCCCTGAAGCCTTAAAAGAAGCGGTGCCTAACGGTATAGATGTCTACTTTGAAAATGTAGGTGGATATATTGGCGATGAAGTCTTCAAACATCTTAATACACATGCAAGAATTCCTGTTTGTGGTGCGATTTCATCCTATAATCATCCAGAAAAAGATATTGGGCCACGCATTCAGCAAACATTGATTAAAAATCAAGCAATGATGAGAGGTTTCTTAGTAGCAGAATTCGCTGATAGTTTTAAAGAAGCGAGCGAGCAATTAGCTCAATGGGTTCAAGAGAATAAAATTAAAACACAAGTTTCAGTAGAAGATGGTTTTGATAAAGTACCGCAAGCCTTTAGAAATTTGCTAACTGGTGATAATTTTGGTAAACAAGTTATTAAAGTGGCAAGTGAATAAAAGCAAAGCATTAATTTACTTGACGATAAAACGTTCACACTACAAGTAGTAAGTTGAAGTGATATAATGAAATTAAATAATTTTAAAGAGGTGGCACTATGAAAGCGATAGGATTTAAATCTCCATTCCAATTAGATGAAGGAAATTGTTTTGAGGAATTTAACTTTGATATACCTCATCCATCCGGCCATGAATTATTAGTCAAGGTTCAAAGTATTAGTGTGAATCCTGTTGATACAAAACAGCGTACGATGCCAGTTGACAAAGCGCCACGTGTACTTGGCTTTGATGCTGTTGGTGTGATTGAAAAGATTGGAGATCAAGTGTCAATGTTTCAAGAAGGGGACGTCGTTTTTTATTCAGGTTCCCCTAACCAAAATGGTTCGAATGAAGAATACCAATTAATAGAGGAGTATTTAGTAGCTAAAGCACCTAAAAATTTGAAAAGTGAACAAGCAACTAGCCTACCTTTAACTGGGTTAACAGCTTATGAAACGCTTTTCGATGTTTTTGGGATTTCAAAAAATCCTTCTGAAAATAAAGGTAAATCTTTGTTAATAATTAATGGAGCAGGTGGTGTAGGTAGTATTGCAACACAGATAGCGAAATTTTATGGGTTGAAGGTTATTACAACTGCTTCGAGAGAGGATACTATAAAGTGGTCTATTAATATAGGTGCTGATATTGTACTGAATCATAGGAAAGATTTACGTCAACAATTTAAAGATAATCATATTGAGGGTGTTGACTATATCTTTTGTACATTTGATACAGATAAGTATTATGAAATGATGGTTAACTTAGTTAAACCTAGAGGACATATTGCGACAATTGTCGCATTTAATTCGCAACAAGATTTAAATTTATTGAAATCTAAAAGTGTAACATTTACGCATGAATTTATGTTTTCAAGACCATTACACCATACAGATGATGTAATCAAACACCATGAATATCTTAAGGATATAGCAGAAAAGGTTGAACAGGGATATTATCAACCAACTACCACGAGAGTTATCAACGGATTAAGTGTAGATAGCCTTTATGAAGCGCATCAAATTTTAGAGTCTCATTCTATGATTGGTAAGCTTGTTATCAATCTTAAGTAAAAAACGTTATATAAATGTCAGTATATGTATGAAAAGGCGACAACGTTTAATATCCTAATTCAGTCTAAAGCTTTAATATGAAACATAATCCATACAAGATAAGTGTTTATTTTAACGCAGTGATTAATTATTAATACACCATAAAAGCCTGGAACATTTGATGTTCCAGGCTTTTATATTTGTCATTTGAAATGATTAATCATTATAAACAGAGTGTGATAGAACATGTATATTTAATCTTTTGATGTAATGTATTAGTAGATTATAAACATGAATTTTAATTTAAGCACTTTTACTTTATTTGAATGATGATATTCATACTTAATTCTACTATTTGTATCAATTGTGTTTAAATATGCTTAATTCCTGCCTAGTGATTAATATTATTTTATATAAGTTGGCGTAATATTTTGTTCTTACACGCAGTAACATAAAGTCATTACAATATAGCTTATAGTGATTTTATTAACATTTTCATTAATGGTTATTGCAATTATTCGCTTCTAATAAAAGTCTCCAATAAAAGAACTATCTATACGTTATCAGACATGTATAACACGGACATGAAAAACTATATATTAAAATTTAAAGCTCTATAATGAAAATAAAATTAATTTGCTTAATTCTGGTTTTCTATTAAAAAAATAGGGAATAACGATTGTAAGATGTACTTCTTTAAATATATTTTAAATTAGATATCAATTTGAATTATTAATGTTTTAAAAAATATTTATAGGGTACCTAATTGATGTATAATCTAAAATTAACTTTTGCTAAGGAGGTGACGTGCGAGGTGAAAAGACTTAAGAATTTTATTCTCGGCTTACTCATTGTGGCTATAGTTGGCTTCCTATTATTTATGTATATAGATGATAGTCGCATTCAAAGTTATCAAGACTACTTCTTACAATTTAATTGGTTCCAACCACTATTGATTGGGCTTGCAGGATTACTTATATTAATAGGACTTATATTAGTACTTAGTATTTTTAAACCTACGCATCGCAAACCTGGACTTTATAAAGACTTCGATGATGGACATATTTACGTATCACGTAAAGCTGTTGAAAAAACAATTTACGATACAATTGCTAAATATGATCAAGTTAGACAACCAAACGTTGTAAGTAAGCTCTATAACAAAAAGAATAAATCATTCATTGACATCAAAACAGATTTCTTCGTACCAAACCATGTTCAAGTTAAGAGTTTAACAGAGAGTATCCGTGCTGATATCAAAAGTAATGTTGAACACTTTACTGAAATTCCTGTAAGAAAATTAGAAGTTAACGTACGTGATCAGAAAACATCTGGTCCACGCGTATTGTAAGGGAGGGATACCATGGCTGATAATAACAATCAAAACGGACAAGACGCTACTCAACAATTTATAAATATTTTAAAATCGTTTAAATGGCGTATTATTGGATTTTTAGCATTTTTAATTATAGCTATATTATTCCTAACTCTTGGATTCTGGAAGACAATTTTAATTATAGTCTTATGTTTAATAGGAATCGGTATCGGGTATATTAAAGACCGTACTCAAGATTTCTTAAACTTCCTAAATAGATGGAGTTAGACTCAGATATTAAGAAGTTTCTAATTAATTAATTTATGGATAAAACTAATTTAAAAATAAAGGAGAATGTATTATGGCAGTAGATAACAATAAAGCTAAACAAGCATATGATAATCAAACAGGGGTTAATGAACAAGAAAGAAAAGAGCAACAACAAGCTCAAAATAATCAACCTCAATTTGAAAACAAATTAACTTTCTCAGATGAAGTAGTTGAAAAAATTGCTGGTATTGCAGCACGTGAAGTTAAAGGAATTTTAGACATGAAAGGTGGCTTCACAGACAGCTTTACTAACGCTTTCTCAAGCGGTAACAATGTAACTACAGGCGTATCTGTAGAAGTTGGAGAAAAACAAGCTGCTGTAGATTTAAAAGTTATTTTAGAATATGGTGAATCTGCACCTAAAATTTTCCGTAAAGTGACAGACTTAGTTAAAGAACAAGTAAAATATATTACTGGTTTAGAAGTTGTTGAAGTTAACATGCAAGTTGACGACGTAATGACAAAAAAAGAATGGCAACAAAAAAACGAAAAAGATAACAAAGAAAACAATGAAAGAGAAGGTTTAAAATAATCAATCTCTTGATGTATACCAAAAAAGCACTTGAGCATGATGCTCGAGTGCTTTTTGATTTTATAAATCATTCTTTCTATGAAGTGGATTATTCACTTTAATATACGTATATTCATGTGCTTGATCCTCTAAACGCATTGTTGTGACACACTTATAATCGATTTCGGATGCGAAAATAGTGCGCTTGATGTTGTTGAGATGTTGTTTTGAAATGTGAGTCATGTGATTAAAAATGTCTTCTACTGTTTGTGCAATAATTTGCCATATTTCTTGTTCAAGGACTTTACTATCAGAATATTTAGCTATTGTAATAACGAGTTCACCTAAATGATTTTGAACTGTTGAATAGAACATTTTATTAAATACTGATGTTTTAGAATTTGTAAGGATTCTAGATTTTTCATGGAAATGTTGAGTAGTAAATCCAGCATTATTCAATTGTTCATTATCAATACGTAATCCTTCAAAGTCCCTGATATAAATCATATCTAGTGCGCCATCTTTATTAAAAGTTGCCACTGAATTTTGTAAATGTGCCTCTAGCGAAATTCCATATTTTGAATAGAGAGGGATAACTAAGCCAAGAAGAGCTTTGCTATAGTCTTTAATCCATTGTTTCGCTGCTTCTTCAAAATTTTTATATTGATGCGTATTTTGATACGTTTTGATTAACGTACAAATTGGTGCTTCAGTATTATATGGATAGGTCGCAACCAAACTTGATGGAATTACTGGCACTGTTTCATTAGATATAAATTGATATAAATTATTTCTAAACAAAGTCCCTAATTGTTCACTTCGATCTGTTTGAATTGACTCATTGTCGTTTCGATTGTAAAAGTGAATCCCTGCATTTTCATCGATATAAGTAGATTGATAACGTGAAAAATCTTCATCTTTTGACATAATCTCCCTTAAAATTTGAGTCACTAATGGTCCATTATACGTCGTTTGTTCAGACAATGTTCGAATCTCACCAGTTATATGCACATTCGTTGATAATTTGATATGCGGGGATAAATCAGGTTGTTTAGGTACTAACGTTCTAAATGATAGACCAGCATAGTATGGTACTGAATGATTACTTATCAATATTAACTTTTCGTTTAGTTCATCCTGATAATCACTTTGTAAAATATGTTTTATTTGCCAAGGATGAACCATCATTAAATGATAATTTTGTAAATTAAAATCTTCGCCAAATTCTTTTTCTAAGGTTTTAATTAAGTCAGGAAACATTTGCTTTACGGCATCATTGTAATCTACATTCAATGATTGAATACGACTTATACTTTTATGAATAAACACGGCTTTTAGATGAATAACATTACCAAATTCTGATGAATACATAAAGTTTTCCCCAGCATTCATTCCTTTTCTTAACTTAGCACCAGGATGAAGGGGATGGCCTTCGACGACAGATTGTTCAGAACGCAAGTAACTATCATTTGCATTTTTAATAAGGTGATATAATGGCGCTCTTTCATTACGCATCGTATGATGTTGGAAACTTAAAGCAAAAGTCATATTAGCTGCACTATTATTTAAATCATTTCTAAATTGTATACTAGCCTCGTTATTTAAGTTCTCATCTTCAATTAATATCCAATCTAATATTTGATTAGGATGTAGTACACGTTCAAAATCATCTTCTTTACTTAGATTCTTAAAATAAAAAGGTCCTTCGACATCAAGGCGATCGAATGCATGCATTCCAGTTATTGGTGCATACAAATAAATATTTGATGTTGGAAAATAGATTTCTAAAATGGCAATCACATTAACTCCGTAACCAGCAAACTGACGTCGATTAAGTACACGACTATGATCGCGACTTTTTACTAAATTCTCCCTATGTAAAGATGTAATTAAACGTTGACTTACTTTATCACGTCCATCTAATAAATGATCAATATAATTAGAAGACCACTTAGGATCATGTTGTTTAAGAAAGTCATATACATTATGCTCATCTTCAGTCATTATTATATTTTGTTTATTTATAAATTGATTGAAATTCATAATTCACCTCTAAAAAATATTTTACAAAAATAAATAACATTTGTATAATCCATATTAATGATAATGATAATTATTATCAATGAAAAAGACAGGTGGAATTTGATGGCAAAATATTTCTTTTCCAGTTCTTTTCTGTTATTTTTAGGAAATTGGATTGGTCAAGTGGGGTTAAATTGGTTCGTACTCACAACATATCATAATGCTGTATATTTAGGCTTAGTTAATTTCTGTCGTCTTATACCTATTTTACTATTAAGTGTTTGGGCAGGATCCATAGCCGATAAATATGACAAAGGTCTCCTGTTACGTATCACTATTAGTTCATCATTCATCATTACAGCATTATTGTGTTTACTTACATATAGTCTTAACACTATACCGATTTTCATCATACTTTTATATGCAACATTTAGGGGGATACTAAGTGCTGTAGAAACTCCGGTGAGACAAGCAGTTTTACCTGATTTATCTAGTAAAATTTCTACAACTCAAGCAGTTTCCTTTCATTCGTTCATTATTAATATATGTCGATCAATAGGACCTGCAATAGCGGGTGGCTTAATAGCTGTATACCATACACCCACTACATTTTTAGCTCAAGCAGTGTGCTATTTTATCGCAGCAGTTTTATGTATACCTATTCATTTTGAAGTCATAGTAAGTCAAAAAGAAGGAAAAGCATTACCACTTAAAGTTGTGCTAAATTATTTTAAAAGTAATTTAGAAGGTAGTCAGATATTCATAACGTCTATAATTATTATGGCAACAGGCTTTTCTTATACTACAGTTTTACCAGTATTAACAAACCATATTTTTCCTGGTCAATCGCAAGTGTTTGGTATAGCTATGACTTTTTGTGCGATTGGAGGAATAGTTGCAACGATAGTCTTACCATCAATTTTAAAACACTTGAGTACAGTAAAAATGTATTATCTCAGTTCAATATTGTTTGGTATGGCTTTACTAGGTATTATCATACATCATTTAGTAGTCATGTTTATATGTATTACGTTAATAGGTTTGTTTAGTCAATGGGCTAGAACAACTAATAGAGTTTATTTTCAACATAGTGTAAAGGACTGTGATAGAGGGAAAGTATTAAGTATTGTAATGATGGATCGAGGTATGATTCCGTTAGGTAGTTTAATAATGAGCTTTTTCGCGGATATGTTCGGTATTTTAACTACATTTACTATTATGGGAATTAGCACTATTAGTATTTCAATCATTTTTTATATCATACAACGTATTTCGAATATGGAGGAGAGCAATAATGAATCATAAGGAATGGCTTTTAGCTGACAAAAACATCCAATATCGAACGATTAACGCAATGATTAAGGAGCATATTGTTTCTGAAGGTATGTGTATTAAAGAAGGTACGCGTAAAGTTGAAATTTTACTCAATGAGCACCTTTTATCGTTAAAAGTAGCTCGAAAAAGTGCCTTAAAAAGATATGTTTTTACTGGTGACATAGTATTAGAAAATAAAAAATTGTCTCAATCAGTTGAAAGTTTAGAAGAACTTCTTCAAATACTAACGGAAATATTTCATATCAACATTTCAAAACGATTATACGATGAATTAATTCATAGTAGGGATAGTTTGTATGAAACGTACAAACATTTTTATAATAGACAAACACTCATTCATCAGAGTATGAAATTTAGTAAATTACCCAATTCTATAAATTTTATAGCTTGGCTGCAACATTTACAAGATAGTGGTATGACAGATGATTTAAGTTACTCGGAAAGTCTTGTGATAGAAGGGCATCCAACACATCCTTTAACAAAAACTAAATTGCCTCTCAGTACTAATGAATTGAAACTTTATGAACCAGAATTTGAAAAAGTTATTCCATTAAATATTATGCTAATTGAAAAAAATCATGTAGTAACAACAGCAATAAATGGTGATCAAAATTTTATTCTAAATCAAGTTATTCCTGAATATCGAGATCGTTTAAAATGCTACCTCGAGCCACTTCGATTAAATCTTAACAATTACAGAGTGATGTTGATACATCCTTGGCAGTATGATCATACTATCGGCGAACAATTTGAAGAATGGATAGCCAAGAAAATCTTACTACCTACACCATTTACTGTTGAGTCTAAAGCTACTTTATCATTTAGAACAATGGATTTAATTCATAAACCATATCATGTAAAATTGCCAGTAAATGTTCAAGCTACAAGTGCTATTAGAACAGTTTCATCAGTTACGACTGTAGATGGTCCTAAGTTAAGCCATGCATTACAAGGATTGCTTCAGGAATTTCCAGAACTTCAAGTCGCGATGGAACCTTTTGGAGCTTATGCTCACACGGCATCTGATTTATCAAAACAATTAGCGCTTATCATACGTCAAAAACCAACGATATATGATTATGGTTGTACAGTTGTAACAGCTAGTTTAGTTAATCCTAATCCAATTGATAATCAGGCAGTTGTAGATAGTTATTTAAAATGGATAGAAAATGAAATCACACTTGATCATATTAAGCATTTTATAGCAGTTTATACACAAACCTTAGTTACACCACTTATTGCGTATATTCAAAATTATGGCATAGCACTTGAAGCGCATATGCAAAATACGATTGTTAATCTTGGACCTAATTATAAAATGAAATTCATTGTACGTGATTTAGGTGGTTCTCGTATAGATTTAAATATACTTAAACAGAAAGTTCCTCAAATAGATGTTACAAATGAAAGTCTTATTGCAGATACTATTGAGGAGGTTATTGCTAAATTTCAACATGCAGTGATTCAAAATCAGCTGGCAGAATTGATTCATCATTTTAATCAGTATGATGAAGTAATAGAAGAAGAATTATTTGAGATTGTGCGTGAAGAAATCGAAATGGCAATCGATAATGACAAGCCACATGCTGAAAAATTGAAAAAATTATTGTTTGGGTCAACTATCACAGTCAAAGCTTTATTAAGTATGAGAATGGAAAATAAAGTGAAAAAATATTTAAATACCAAGTTAGATAATCCGATAAAAAAAGAGGTGTAGTACATGGCGAATGTTCGTGTCAATTTATCTAAAATTAAATATAATGCCAAAGTACTTCAATCGTTATTAGAATGTAAACAAATTCATTTCACACCAGTAATTAAATGTGTCGCAGGGGATAAACATATTGTATCAAGTATTAAGTCTTTAGGAATTACACATTTTGCTGAATCAAGACTAGATAATATTGAACAACTCAAAGATTTAGGCATTACATTTACATTGTTACGACCTACTGTTGAAGCAGATTTGGAAAAGATGATTTCAAGAGTAGAAATGAGTATCCAAACTGAATTAACCACAATCAAAAAACTTAATACGTTAGCAAAATCTCTTGATATTAAACATCAAATCATGCTAATGGTTGACTGGAAAGATGGTAGAGAAGGGGTCTTGACCTATGATGTGGTACGCTATGTACAAGAAATACTTAAATTATCTCACATACAACTTGTTGGCTTGGCATTTAATTTTATGTGCTTTAAATCAGAAGCACCCAATGAAAAAGATGTTCGTATGATAAACAAATTTATACATGATGTAGAAAGTGAAACTCATTTTAAGTTTAGAATTATTTCAGGTGGAAATTCGAGTATGTTACCTCAAACACTGTACAATCATTTAGATAAAATCAATGATCTTCGTATAGGGGAAGCATTATTAAGGGGTATAGATACGACGACAAATCATTCAATTAATAGCTTATATCAAAATGCGATAGTATTAGAAGCAGAAATTATAGAAATAAAACCACGCCTATATCAAAAAAATAATCAATCTTATTTACAAGCTATAGTTGATATCGGTTATTTAGATACTTTTATCGAGGGGATAAAACCTCTTGGGGATGATATAAGAATATTAGGTGCATCAAGTGACCATTTAATGATTGATTTAAATAACCAAGACCATTATCAGATCGGAGATAAACTTCAATTTAGCTTGAATTATGAAGCGCTGTCTCAGAGCATGTATATGAAAAATTTAACTAAGTTATATAGTAGTGATTCAAAAATAGAATCCCTTGTTCAAAACTTTGATATGCCCATATATTCCCACTGCTAAAAGTGTTTATTTACCTTTAAATCAACGCACCGTTCCAAATTAAATTTTGATAGGCATTACTTATTAAAATTAGCATTTTTATATAAACATCATTTGTTCAGCGTTGGATTAATTATGAAAATAATAAAATAAGTTATTGACATTGAGAATCGTTATCAATAAACTAATATTGTAAGCATATACATATTAAGGAGTGGAAACAGTGAGAGGTTTAAAAATTTTAAGTGTAATTGGCTTATTGTTTGTTTTAATTGCAACTGCAGCATGTGGAAATAATAATTCAAGTAACTCAAGTAAAGAGTCATCAAAAGATGGAGTTGAAATCAAGCACGAAGAAGGTACTACGAAGGTACCTAAACACCCTAAACGTGTTGTTGTTCTTGAGTATTCATTTGTTGATGCGTTAGTTGCTTTAGATGTTAAACCTGTTGGGATAGCGGATGATAACAAAAAAAATCGTATTATTAAACCATTAAGAGACAAAATTGGAAAATACACTTCTGTAGGAACACGTAAACAACCTAATTTAGAAGAAATCAGTAAACTCAAACCAGATTTAATTATTGCTGATAATAATAGACACAAAGGTATTTATAAAGACTTAAATAAAATTGCTCCTACGATTGAACTGAAAAGTTTCGATGGAGATTATAATGAAAATATTGATGCTTTTAAAACAATTTCAAAGGCTTTAGATAAAGAAGAAGAAGGTAAAAAACGCTTAGAAGAACATGATAAGAAAATTGAAGAATATAAAAAAGAAATAACTATGGATAAAAATCTAAAGGTATTGCCTGCAGTAGCTGCTAAATCAGGTTTGCTTGCTCACCCAAGCAACTCTTATGTTGGTCAATTCCTAAGTCAACTAGGTTTTAAAGAAGCATTAAGTGATGATGTTACTAAAGGTTTAAGTAAGTATCTTAAAGGGCCTTACTTACAAATGAACACTGAAACTTTATCTCAAGTGAATCCTGAGCGTATGTTCATAATGACAAACAAAGCAAGTTCTAACGAACCTTCACTAAAAGAACTAGAAAAAGATCCTGTATGGAAGAAATTAAATGCTGTGAAAAATCAACGTGTTGATATTTTAGACCGTGATTTATGGGCAAGATCACGTGGTTTAATTTCTTCTGAAGAAATGGCAAAAGAACTTGTTGAATTATCAAAGAAAGATAGTAAAAAAGATAATAAGTAAGGTGGAAAACAATGACTATAGTAAATAAAGATAGTCAATCCGCTATTGAACAAAAAAAGAAAAAGCGCACTACACTCACTTTTATTGTGGGTGTGTGCCTTCTTTTTATTTCAGTATATTTGAATTTAGCGATTGGTTCTTCAAAAATACAATTGAATGATATTTTAAGTTATGTCACTGGACACACGAATACAAAAGCAACTTTCTTAATACACAATGTACGTATGCCAAGAATGCTGGCTAGTTTAATTATTGGTGGCGCTTTAGCAATTGCAGGTTTATTGATGCAGGCAATTACCAAAAACCCTTTGGCTTCACCACAGATTTTTGGTGTGAATGCAGGCGCTTCCTTCGTTATTGTTCTTATAACTGTACTTATACCGTCTCTAGGCTCTTACTCTACAATTTTAGCGATAATTGGTGCCTTCTTAGGAGGTTTTACTGTCTATACATTGTCTGGCTCTACTAAGTCGCTTACACCGATTAAACTAGCACTTGCAGGTATGGCTATTCATCTGTTCTTTAGTAGTATGACTCAAGGTATAATTATTCTAAATGAAGATTCTAATGATACAGTGATGTTCTGGTTAGTTGGTTCATTAGCCGGTATAAAATGGCAACAGATTATATTTATCTTACCATTTTTACTCCTTGCTATTTTTGTGACCATATTTATGGGAAGACAATTAACTATATTAGAGTTAGGTGATGATATTGCCAGAGGATTAGGACAAAGAACAGAAATCGTCAGAATGATTGTTGGAATATTGGTCGTTGTTCTTGCTGGTGTTTCTGTTTCTATTGCTGGTCCTATAGGATTTGTTGGTTTGATAGTTCCACACATAGTGAAAAGATATATAAATAAAAACTATATATTGATGATACCTTTAACATTTATATTCGGCGCTACTTTATTACTTATTTCTGATGTATTGTGTCGCTTAATTACTTATCCATTCGAATCGCCAGTAGGTATTGTTACATCATTTGTTGGTGCTTTTTACTTCTTATTCATAACTGTTAGAGGGGTGAATCGCATATGATTAAACAAAACCTGAAGATGCGCTATACCATTGTCTTACTGTTATTAATTTTTAGTACAATCTTTAGTCTTTGTATAGGATCAGTAATGATTAATCCTATTCATGCAGTTACAGGCTTCTTCTTACACAATGACTTTATTTTAAATGAATATCGAATTCCTAGAACACTTTTAGGAATACTTATAGGCAGTAGTTTAGCTATTTCTGGCTCGGTGATACAAGGGGTTATAAGAAATCCACTTGCCTCACCCGATGTTATTGGAATAACAAAAGGGGCAAGTTTAGCAGCAGTAATAATCATAATGATATTTCCATCGGCACCTCTATTTGTTCTTCCTTTAGGTTCATTTATCGGTGCTTTGACAATAAGTATTATTCTTTCAGTTCTTATTTCTAAATTTGATGTAAAGGGATCAAAATTAGCATTGATAGGTTTAGCTATAGGTGCAATTTGTACGGCCATTGTCCAATTCCTGCTTATACGTAATCCTCTTGATGCAAATAATGCGCTATTATGGTTAACTGGTAGTTTATATGGTCATAATATAGCCAGTTTTTATAGTTTATTACCATGGTTTATTATCACTGTACCTATAGTATTGTTATTAGGGTATCAACTTGATATTTTAAATTTAGGTGATCATGTAGCCATTGCACTAGGAGCACGTGTAAAAATCTTAAAAATGACTTTACTTGTATTAGCAGTAATGTTAGCAGGCGCGTCCATTGCAGTAGTAGGAGGTATTAGTTTTTTAGGTCTTATAGCACCTCATATTGCACGTCAACTTGTCGGTCATAAAAATATACATGTTATAATCATGTCAGGTTTGGTAGGAGCAATATTATTAACTTTTGGTGATGGTTTAGCAAGAGGTATACAACCTCCTCTTGATATTCCTGTAGGTGTTGTAATAGCAATTATAGGCGCACCTTACTTCTTATTTTTATTACGTAAGATGTAGTAAATTTGATAGTTTCAATATTATATTTTTAGTTATAGAGCCTGATACATTACAAATTAATGTACAGGCTCTTATTGATGTTACAATATCATTTTGATGGCTCATTAAAAAAATAAAAAATATAAATCATATACGAATAGAACTGCTTAAATGGAAAAAGAGTTAAAATGGATTTGCTAAAAGTTAATAAATAGCGTATAGTGTTCTTTACGTAATTATTCAAAATAATGCATATATATAATGTGATATACTTTAAATTACATATGGATATAAAAAGATAGAAATGGATTGAATATATATGAATGAATATAAAAAAGTTGACATAGTTAGAGGTAGAATTAAATTTATCACTATGTCGTTGTTAGGGATTATATTATTTTTAATTCCTATACCAGTTGTTCAAGATGGACAGCAGCAAACGACTCTTCCAATAGCTTTTTTAGCTGGTTTATTAAAAGATTGGCTTGGTGGTATCATGCCAATTTTAATTGTAACCATCATAACTGTATCAGGTATTTTAACAATATTATGCTCTACAATTTTTAAAAACAAATTAAATCCTCAAGGTTTAATGAGCAGTGCTTTCAACGTTAAAATAGGGTGGCTTGTTTTGAGAGTATTAGCTGTCTTCTTCTCATGGCTAACATTTTTAAATATTGGACCTGAAATGATTAAATCTGAAGATACAGGTGGATTAGTATTTTCGAGTTTATTACCTACTCTTGTAGCAGTATTTTTATTTGCTGCAATTTTTTTACCTTTATTAATGGAGTATGGTCTATTAGAATTACTTGGCCCCATCTTTAGACCTATCATGAGACCTTTGTTTACTTTACCTGGTAGATCGACAGTTGATAATCTAGCTTCATTTATAGGTGATGGTACAGTTGGTGTTTTAATTACTAGTAGACAATATGGTGAAGGATATTACTCAAGAAGAGAAGCAACAGTAATATCCACAACCTTTAGTGTTGTATCTATTACGTTCGCGATTGTCATTGCCGAAACAATTAGAATGCAAGATCAATTCTTCTATTTTTATTTAACAGTAGTCATTTCATGTTTAATTGCAGCAATGATTATGCCAAGAATTTGGCCACTTAAAAATATTCCTGACGAATATGCTAAAGAAGTAAGTGAAGAGGCTCGTAAGGAACAGCTACCAGAAGGCAAAACAGCATTAAAATATGGTTTTGATTTAGCAACTGAAGTTGGAATTAAATCGCCAGGGTTTAAAGAATTTTTAATTTCGGGTTTTAAAACAGTTGTAGATATGTGGTTTGTAATTTTACCAGTAGTTATGAGTATAGGAACAATAGCTACTATTATCGCTAACTACACACCTGTTTTTGAGATTATAGGAAAACCATTTGTTCCAGTACTAGAATTGTTACAAATTCCAGAAGCACATGAAGCATCACAAACAATTCTAATTGGGTTTGCCGATATGTTCTTACCTTCTATTCTTATTGAAGGGGTTCAAAATGATGTAACACGTTTTGTAATTGGAGCATTGAGTATCTCTCAACTTGTTTATTTATCTGAAGTGGGTGGCGTGATTCTTGGTTCTAAAATTCCAGTTAGTATAAGTAAATTATTTATGATTTTTTTAATTCGTACTATCATTACGCTTCCAATAATTGCTTTATTAGCGCATTTATTTATTGGATAAAAGATATACTCATTTTTAATTTAGTGGGAGTGGGGAACTAATCATAACAACAGCAATATATTACTAATGGTTGAAATAAAAATTCTCATATATCTAACTTGTTTTATTTTTATAATTATAAATGCAAAATTAGACAATGAATCATATACGTATTCTAGCCCACTCCCTTTGCATAATTTATCTTCTGTTTAAAGAAGATAAAACATTTGATTTAACAATTTCGCTTTTAATGACTGGTGAATCTTCGGATTTACCAGTATTTTTATGTGCTTGTTTAAATACATCACTATTCACCCAATTTTTAAAATCTTCTTCAGTTTCCCACCAACTATTTACATACATATCTTCGCTATAATCATCTTTATCAATTTGCCAAACTTCAATACCTTCAAAGCCCTTTAAAGATTCAATAGGACCTCCTTTAGTAAAATTAGGCGCCATTTGTTTTGCATATCCTTTTTTTACAGTGATTCTATTAGTAACAACGAACATTCAAATTACCTCCTAGTCTATTTTTCAATATAAAGTTTATCATTCAGCTTAGCACTTTTGAAAATATCACAATAAAAAACTGTCGACATTATATTGAGTTATGTCGACAGTCTGATTATAAAGTTATGTTAACAATATAAATCTGTAATTTATTTTGTTAACTCATTATATACTTTTTGATCATTTTGAGTGTAAATAATATATAAGTGTTGATCAGTATCAATTAATACCCGATTTGTTTTTCCGAAAGTAGAACCGATTCGAGATATTTCTTTACCATTCTCTTCTGGTACGGCATGAATATCTTGATCTTGAGTAACATTTTTAATTTCATTATTTGGAATTTTGATATCTGCTACTCTCCATTGAATACGAACTTCATTATCGTTTTTCTTAACTGTCATTGCCATTAAAAACACTTCCTTTAATTAATTTATAAACCTATCATAAATGATTGTGTAATCGTTTTCAAGTATTTATGTGATACTTTTTTTAATTATGTCATACTAATTGAAAGTGAATGCGAAAGTATGTTCGCTTTTTAAAACGAAATGTGCTAAAATATTTTTATAAAGGAGAACAAAACATGACAGGTAAAACACACGCATCATGTGGCTTTTTAGTCGGTGCAATAACCACACAATATTTTCATACAGATATATTTACTTCTATATCAGTGATTGTACTTTCAGTCATTTCAAGTATATTGCCAGATATATGTCATACACAAAGTAAAATAGGAAGACGATTTAGGCTTACTAGTTTTTTTGTCAGAATTTTATTTGGTCATAGAACATTTACGCATTCACTTTTATTTATTATAGGAATTAGTTTTTTACTGTACTTCATACAAACTCCGATGTATTATATGGTTGCAATTGTTATTGGTATGTTTTCGCATGTTATACTTGATATATTAACCCCAAGAGGTGTTAAACTATTATATCCTTTACCATTTAATATCGTATCACCCATTCATTTTAAAACTGGGGGACTAGTAGATGTATCTCTAGCTACTGCATTAAGTGTTGGTGCGATATATACTTTATTTCAACCATATTTAAATACTATGATGCACTATTGGTTAATCAAATAAGATTATTATGAGAAAAATAACAATTAAAATTACGTATACATAAGGAGCGTTATCATGTTAGACAAAAATCAATTGGAAAAGTATAACCAAGAGCATTTGTATGAATATGAAAAATTAATGAGTAGTAATGAAAAGAATGCTTTAGATGAAAAATTGAATCAGTTAAATCTTGCAGAAATTCAAGATTTATATCAGGATTTATATGTTAATAGAAAAACTATTGATGATGTATCTTCTGTATCTGAAGTTAAATATGAAGTGAAATCACGACTCAATGAAGAACAACGACATACATATGAACAAAAAGGTTATGAGGCAATACGAAATGGTGAATTTGTAGTATTATTGATGGCTGGAGGACAAGGTACGCGTTTAGGATATAAAGGGCCTAAAGGTTCTTTTGAAATAGAGGGTACGAGTTTATTTGAGCTTCAGGCGCGTCAATTGATTCGTTTAAAAGAAGAAACCGGCCACACAATTAATTGGTATATTATGACAAGTGACATTAATCATAAAGATACAATAGAGTATTTTAAACAACATAAATATTTTAATTATGATGCCAATCATATTCATTTTTTTAAGCAAGATAACATTGTTGCTTTAAGCGAAGAAGGAAAACTTGTTTTAAATAGAGATGGACATATTATGGAAACACCTAATGGTAATGGGGGGGTATTCAAGTCTCTTAAAAAAGCTGGATACCTTGATAAAATGCAACAGGATCACGTCAAATATATCTTCTTAAATAACATTGATAATGTCTTAGTTAAAGTTTTAGATCCGTTATTTGCCGGTTTTACAGTGACACAAAGTAAAGACATCACATCAAAAACAATTCAACCTAAAGATAGTGAAAGTGTAGGTCGGCTTGTAAATGTTGATTGTAAAGACACTGTGTTAGAGTATTCCGAATTAGATACAGACATAGCAAATCAATTTAACAATGCTAATATAGGTATCCATGCTTTTAAACTAGGTTTCATTACCAGTGCTGTTGATAGAGAATTACCGTATCATTTGGCAATTAAGCAATTAAAGCAATTAGATGAAAATTTTGGTGTGGTTGAACGACCTACATTAAAGTTTGAATTATTTTATTTTGACATATTTAGGTACGGTACAAGCTTTGTAACACTACAAGTTCCAAGAGAAGAAGAATTTTCACCTTTAAAAAATAAAGAAGGTAAGGATAGTGTACATACAGCTATAGAAGATTTAAAACGAATGGATTTGATTTAACTAAAGGTGGTGGAATAGATGTCTCAATCATCTAAGCGAAAAAACGATTCTGTGGTAGAAACTTTTAAGGACATCATTCCTTTAACATTTGGAGAAGAGATTGGTAATGCAGCATCACATGGTGCTGCTGCATTACTTACATTATTTATTCTTCCATATGCAGCAGTGCATAGTTTTAACAATGGTGGCACATTAGAGTCAATTAGTGTGTCGATTTATGTGATTAGTATTTTTATGATGTTCATATCATCAACCATTTATCATTCGATGCAAAATAATACGTCTCATAAATATATATTAAGGATTATTGACCATAGTATGATTTATGTGGCTATTTCAGGAACGTATACACCTGTTTTGTTAAGTGTTGTCGGTGGTTGGTTAGGTTGGCTTGTCACAATATTATTGTGGGGAACAACATTATGGGGAATTTTGTATAAATCAATAGCAACTAAAGTCAATCATAGATTAAGTCTCATTGTTTATTTGGTGATGGGGTGGGTAGGTATCATATTCTTACCTATTATTATTATGCGAACATCATGGTGGTTTATTTTCTTTATATTTCTTGGTGGGTTATCTTATACTATCGGAGCTTGGTTTTATGCCCAAAAAAATAAACCTTATTTTCATATGATTTGGCATATATTTATTGTTCTTGCTTCTCTCTTACATATGATAGGTATTTTTTATTTTATGTGAATTGCAACATTCTGTCCTTTTAAGTTAGAGAGAAAAATAAGTATTATTTTTAGATATATCATTACACTTTAAATAAACACATGGTGGCGTTTTAATTTTAACTTTATGGACTTTTTAAAGGGGTGAGATGTACTGATCTCACTCCTTTTTATTGAAAACAAATGGTGTATGAGTACCATCATATTAAAAAGTCAATTTTACGTTTCAATAGCTAAATCCAATAAAAAGGGAGTTTTTTTATGAATCTTAAGTCCATCATTACTGTAATGGCACTCATACTAATAATGTTTATGGCAGCTATAGAAACATCAATCATTTCATTAGCATTACCAACAATAAAAAATAGTTTGAATGCCGGTAATCTAGTTTCATTAGTATTTACTGTATATTTTATTGCTTTAGTTATAGCTAACCCTATTGTTGGTGAGCTCATGTCTAGATTTAAAATTATTAACATTGCTGTTGTAGGGGTATCATTGTTTGCCTTAGGTAGTTTAATGTCGGGATTAAGTCAGACGTTTACGTTTTTAATTATCTCTCGAATAGTACAAGGTTTTGGAGCAGGAGTTATGATGTCACTCTCACAAATAGTTCCTAAGTTGGCTTTTGAAATTCCGTTAAGATATAAAATTATGGGTATCGTCGGAAGTGTCTGGGGAATTTCGAGTATTATTGGTCCATTATTAGGTGGTGCGATTTTAGAGTTCGCTTCATGGCATTGGCTATTCTATATCAATATTCCTATTGCTATATTGGCAATAATACTTGTATTTATGACTTTTCATTTTCCTAATGAGACACAAGTACAACAGAGTCGTTTTGATATAAAAGGATTGATTATCTTTTATATCTTTATAGCTTTATTAATGTTTGGTTTACTCAACCAACATCATATTATTTTTAATATATTCTCAATTATTTTAGCTTTAGTTGTTTTATGGATACTATTTAAAGTAGAAAATAGTATCGAACAACCATTTTTACCAACAAAAGAATTTAACATATCAATAGTTCTAGTTTTTATAACGGATTTACTAATTGCGATAACACTGATGGGATATAATTTATATATACCAGTATATTTACAAGAAAAACTTGGTTTATCACCTTTAAAAAGTGGATTTGTAATATTCCCGTTGTCTGTTGCTTGGATTACGCTTAATTTCAATTTAGCTAAAATAGAAGCGCATTTTACTAGAAAAACATTATATATTTGCTCATTTTTTGTTTTATTAGTTTGTAGTCTGATGATAATGTTTGGCTTAAAACTCCCATTGCTTATAGCTTTTGCGGTTATATTTGCAGGTTTAAGTTTTGGCTATATTTATACAAAAGATAGTGTTATTGTCCAAGAGGAAACTTCTCCAAAAAATATGAAAAAGATGATGTCGTTTTATGCATTGACAAAAAATTTAGGTTCGTCTGTCGGATCTACGATTATGGGATATATGTATGCACTAAATGTTGGATTATTTGGTTCTAATTTACACAATGTATTAGGATTAGTATCAATAATTTCAGTATGTTTAATTGTAATGTGGATGACATTATTTAAGAGCAATCCTATTCAATCTTAGAAAAATTACAGAATGATTTTTTAATTACGAGCAAGTAGAAATGCGTATACCATATCTACTTGCTTTTTTTGGGAAAATAAAATGAAATAAGTTGAGATGAGAAGTAGAAATGTTGTATAACTTAAAATTTTATATGCTTTTATTTACATGATAATATATATGTATATACGAAGTGTAAGGGAGGACAAAAGTGATGAAATTTTTAAAAAATAAATCATATCATTTATTAGTAACACTTATTGTTCTCACTATATTTATTATTTCCGGAGCCATTTTTTTAACGTTTTTAGGCTTTGGTTTGTACGGTTTGAGTCGCATCCTTATTTATTTACACTTAGGCGATTTTAGTTACAATAAAGGCTTTTATGATAATTTAATATACTACGGTAGTTATATCGTTTTAGGCTATTTTACTTTATTTTCAATTGAGCATTTAATGGATTATTTTAAAAAGAATCTTCCAAAAAATCCATACTTTCAAGGTATTAACTTTCATCTTATCTCCTATATTGTTACTACAATTATGTTTTATTTTATAGTTCACATACACTATGTACATGTTAATATACATTTTTGGGTAATTATGATTATTATAGGATTTTTATTTGTATGTAAAGAAGTTTTTTATCCTGAAAGTAAAAATTTGAATAATAAAAAGTAAGACTTTTGTAAAAAAGAGAATTTAATATGTAATAATTGAACTTAACGATAGAAAATAATTTAATTATTTAATAGCAATGTTTGATAATGCTATTAAAAATTGCAGTTATATCATGCTTTACCAAGCAGTACAAAGTTTGAATAATTACACAATAATGGTATTCAAAATAACAAGAAATTTCTATCATTATTCTGAGCATTAAGTTTGTATCGGTAAATAAAATTTGATTGAATGTAAAATTATCATTTGAATAAAAAGGAGTATATGTTTATGGCCAGTTATGAATTATCTAAGACTAAGCGAAATTTAATCGTATCTGTAATGTTAATTAGCGCTTTCGTGGCCATTTTAAATCAAACATTACTTAATACAGCCTTGCCACACATTATGCGTGAGTTAAATATTAATGAGAATACATCGCAGTGGCTGATTACAGGTTTCATGTTAGTGAATGGTGTCATGATTCCACTTACCGCTTACTTAATGGATAAAGTAAAAACAAGACCGCTATATTTAGGTGCAATGGGAACATTTCTGATAGGATCAATCGTTGCTGCTATTGCTCCTAATTTTGGCGTGCTCATGTTTGCACGGGTAATACAAGCTGTCGGTGCAGGTATACTCATGCCATTAATGCAATTTACATTGTTTACATTGTTCTCTAAAGAACACCGTGGATTTGCAATGGGACTTGCAGGATTAGTTATACAATTTGCACCTGCAATTGGACCTACATTTACTGGTTTAATCATTGACAATGCAAGTTGGAGAGTGCCATTTATTGTTATTGTCGGTATAGCATTAGTTACATTTATATTTGGTTTTGTATCGATTTCAAGTTATAACACAACGAAAGAAACAAAACTGGATAAAAAATCCGTTATATACTCTACATTAGGTTTTGGATTAATGCTTTATGCTTTCAGTAGTGCTGGTAACCTAGGTTTTTCTAACCCAATTGTCCTTTGTTCGCTTTTAATAAGTCTAATCATCATTGGTATTTTTGTTAAACGACAAATTACAATTTCTAATCCATTATTAAATTTGAAAATATTTAATAACAAAATATTTTGTTTTTCAACAATTACTTCTATGATTATTATGCTATCTATGGTAGGACCTGCATTACTTATTCCATTGTATGTTCAAAATGCTTTAGGATTATCTGCGTTGCTATCAGGATTAGTAATTATGCCTGGCGCGATTATCAATGGTATTATGTCTGTGTTTACTGGAAAGTTTTACGATAAATATGGGCCTAGACCGTTAATATTTACTGGATTTATCTTATTGATTTCTTGTACATTTCTATTATGCTTTCTTAAAGTAGATACATCCTATACGTACTTGATTGTAATCTATGCGATTCGTATGTTTGCTGTGTCTTTATTAATGATGCCTATCAATACGACGGGGATAAATGCATTGAAAACTGAAAACATTTCCCACGGAACGGCAATTATGAACTTTGGACGTGTTATGGCGGGATCTCTAGGAACTGCTCTAATGGTCACTTTTATGAGTATAGGTGCTCAATGGGTTGTATCATCAAGTAATCACGCTAGTAAAGAAATGATTCAACGGCAAAGTGTTGCTGCGGGAGTTGATGTATCGTTCGCGTTAGTCACTGTTTTTGTGATTATTGCTTTTGTTCTAGCATTATTTATAAAGGAGCCAAATCATTCTACTCACAATAGTAGGAAAGTTTAATAATTAGAGGTTAGTCTATTTTAAAAATGGGCTAACTTCTTTTTTTATATTAGGAAAAGTCTTATACTAAAAAATATGAATGATATATAAACAGGCAACTATAGTTGCTATGTAGATAAATTAAAAATCAATAAGGGGGATTTACTTTGTTAACGGTAAATCAAGTTAAAGAAATTGTAGGGGCATTAAAGGATCCGATTATAGATGTGCCATTGAAGGAATCTGAAGGTATTGTTGATGTGTCTATTAAGGATAATATTAACCATGTGAGCGTTAAGGTGGCAATGGCGCAATTAGGGGGGCAACCACAATTAGATCTTCAAATGGCTATAGTCAAAGTCTTAAAAGAAAATGGTGCAAATACTGTGGGAATTCGTTTTGAAGAACTTCCTGGCGAAGTAGTCGAGAGATATATAGGAAAAGGTAGTGAAAAGCCCAAAACCATTGAAGAACTATTATCACAAAACAACCCAGTTGAATTTATTTCTATAGCTTCAGGTAAAGGTGGGGTTGGTAAATCGACAGTGGCTGTCAATTTAGCCGTAGCTTTAGCAAGAGAAGGTAAGAAAGTAGGATTAGTAGACGCTGATATATACGGTTTTAGTGTGCCTGATATGATGGGAATAGATGAAAGACCGGGTATAGATGGTAAGGAGATAATACCTGTAGAGAGACATGGAGTAAAAGTTATTTCAATGGCATTTTTTGTAGAAGAAAATGCACCGGTTATTTGGAGAGGTCCAATGCTTGGTAAGATGCTTACAAATTTCTTTACAGAAGTACAGTGGGGAGAACTTGATTATCTACTTCTTGATTTACCACCTGGCACAGGAGATGTAGCTTTAGATGTACATTCAATGTTACCATCAAGTAAGGAAATTATAGTAACGACACCGCATCCAACCGCGGCGTTTGTAGCGGCTCGAGCAGGTGCAATGGCTAAACATACAGAGCATACTATTCTTGGAGTTATAGAAAATATGAGCTATTTTGAAAGTAAAGAAACAGGTAAAAAAGAGTATGTTTTTGGAAAAGGAGGAGGCAAAAAGCTTTCTGATGAACTTGAGACGCAATTATTTGCTGAACTTCCATTAGAACAACCTACATGGAATCCCAATGACTTTTCGCCTTCGATATATCAATCGGATGATCGTTTAGGAGAATTATATAATTCAATCGCAAGAAAAGTTATAGCAAGCACCCAAAAACAATAAAATCGATAATACCTAAATTGTGTTTAAATCGTGTGAAAAATATTTTCATACGATTTTTCTATTGCAAATTTTAAGAAATGTGTTAGAATAATTTCTTGTGAGTGAATAAAAGAACTCATACGAATAAAAAATAATTCAATTTAAATGTTGACTTCAAAACATAAAATTGATATTATATAAAAGTCGCTAAAAAGCGGATGTAAAGCGATTAATAACTTTGTTAAGTTGGTGTAAAAATAACCCTTGCAAAGTTAATGAAAAGCTTTTAAAATTAATTAAGTAATATCAATTAGTTATTGACTTTTATCAAAGCGATATAGTACAATATAAAAGATTGATTTTACAAAATGAACATTGAAAACTGAATGACAATATGTCAACGTTAATTCCAATAAATAGTAACGAAACGTTACAAACTATTTAGTATTGATGAGCTAATCAAACATCATAATTTTTTATGGAGAGTTTGATCCTGGCTCAGGATGAACGCTGGCGGCGTGCCTAATACATGCAAGTCGAGCGAACAGACGAGGAGCTTGCTCCTCTGACGTTAGCGGCGGACGGGTGAGTAACACGTGGATAACCTACCTATAAGACTGGGATAACTTCGGGAAACCGGAGCTAATACCGGATAACATATTGAACCGCATGGTTCAATAGTGAAAGACGGTTTTGCTGTCACTTATAGATGGATCCGCGCCGCATTAGCTAGTTGGTAAGGTAACGGCTTACCAAGGCAACGATGCGTAGCCGACCTGAGAGGGTGATCGGCCACACTGGAACTGAGACACGGTCCAGACTCCTACGGGAGGCAGCAGTAGGGAATCTTCCGCAATGGGCGAAAGCCTGACGGAGCAACGCCGCGTGAGTGATGAAGGTCTTCGGATCGTAAAACTCTGTTATTAGGGAAGAACAAATGTGTAAGTAACTATGCACGTCTTGACGGTACCTAATCAGAAAGCCACGGCTAACTACGTGCCAGCAGCCGCGGTAATACGTAGGTGGCAAGCGTTATCCGGAATTATTGGGCGTAAAGCGCGCGTAGGCGGTTTTTTAAGTCTGATGTGAAAGCCCACGGCTCAACCGTGGAGGGTCATTGGAAACTGGAAAACTTGAGTGCAGAAGAGGAAAGTGGAATTCCATGTGTAGCGGTGAAATGCGCAGAGATATGGAGGAACACCAGTGGCGAAGGCGACTTTCTGGTCTGTAACTGACGCTGATGTGCGAAAGCGTGGGGATCAAACAGGATTAGATACCCTGGTAGTCCACGCCGTAAACGATGAGTGCTAAGTGTTAGGGGGTTTCCGCCCCTTAGTGCTGCAGCTAACGCATTAAGCACTCCGCCTGGGGAGTACGACCGCAAGGTTGAAACTCAAAGGAATTGACGGGGACCCGCACAAGCGGTGGAGCATGTGGTTTAATTCGAAGCAACGCGAAGAACCTTACCAAATCTTGACATCCTCTGACCCCTCTAGAGATAGAGTTTTCCCCTTCGGGGGACAGAGTGACAGGTGGTGCATGGTTGTCGTCAGCTCGTGTCGTGAGATGTTGGGTTAAGTCCCGCAACGAGCGCAACCCTTAAGCTTAGTTGCCATCATTAAGTTGGGCACTCTAAGTTGACTGCCGGTGACAAACCGGAGGAAGGTGGGGATGACGTCAAATCATCATGCCCCTTATGATTTGGGCTACACACGTGCTACAATGGACAATACAAAGGGCAGCGAAACCGCGAGGTCAAGCAAATCCCATAAAGTTGTTCTCAGTTCGGATTGTAGTCTGCAACTCGACTATATGAAGCTGGAATCGCTAGTAATCGTAGATCAGCATGCTACGGTGAATACGTTCCCGGGTCTTGTACACACCGCCCGTCACACCACGAGAGTTTGTAACACCCGAAGCCGGTGGAGTAACCATTTGGAGCTAGCCGTCGAAGGTGGGACAAATGATTGGGGTGAAGTCGTAACAAGGTAGCCGTATCGGAAGGTGCGGCTGGATCACCTCCTTTCTAAGGATATATTCGGAACATCTTCTACGAAGATGAGGGATAACGTGACATATTGTATTCAGTTTTGAATGTTTATTAACATTCTTTGTACATTGAAAACTAGATAAGTAAGTAAGATTTTACCAAGCAAAACCGAGTGAATAGAGTTTTAAATAAGCTTGAATTCATAAATAATCGCTAGTGTTCGGAAGAACACTCACAAGATTAATAACTAGTTTTAGCTATTTATTTTGAATTGTTATTCAAAATATGGTGGAAACATAGATTAAGTTATTAAGGGCGCACGGTGGATGCCTTGGCACTAGAAGCCGATGAAGGACGTTACTAACGACGATATGCTTTGGGTAGCTGTAAGTAAGCGTTGATCCAGAGATTTCCGAATGGGGGAACCCAGCATGAGTTATGTCATGTTATCGACATGTGAATTCATAGCATGTCAGAAGGCAGACCCGGAGAACTGAAACATCTTAGTACCCGGAGGAAGAGAAAGAAAAATCGATTCCCTGAGTAGCGGCGAGCGAAACGGGAAGAGCCCAAACCAACAAGCTTGCTTGTTGGGGTTGTAGGACACTCTATACGGAGTTACAAAAGAACATGTTAGACGAATCATCTGGAAAGATGAATCAAAGAAGGTAATAATCCTGTAGTCGAAAACATATTCTCTCTTGAGTGGATCCTGAGTACGACGGAGCACGTGAAATTCCGTCGGAATCTGGGAGGACCATCTCCTAAGGCTAAATACTCTCTAGTGACCGATAGTGAACCAGTACCGTGAGGGAAAGGTGAAAAGTACCCCGGAAGGGGAGTGAAAGAGAACTTGAAACCGTGTGCTTACAAGTAGTCAGAGCCCGTTAATGGGTGATGGCGTGCCTTTTGTAGAATGAACCGGCGAGTTACGATCTGATGCAAGGTTAAGCAGCAAATGTGGAGCCGCAGCGAAAGCGAGTCTGAATAGGGCGTTGAGTATTTGGTCGTAGACCCGAAACCAGGTGATCTACCCTTGGTCAGGTTGAAGTTCAGGTAACACTGAATGGAGGACCGAACCGACTTACGTTGAAAAGTGAGCGGATGAACTGAGGGTAGCGGAGAAATTCCAATCGAACTTGGAGATAGCTGGTTCTCTCCGAAATAGCTTTAGGGCTAGCCTCAAGTGATGATTATTGGAGGTAGAGCACTGTTTGGACGAGGGGCCCCTCTCGGGTTACCGAATTCAGACAAACTCCGAATGCCAATTAATTTAACTTGGGAGTCAGAACATGGGTGATAAGGTCCGTGTTCGAAAGGGAAACAGCCCAGACCACCAGCTAAGGTCCCAAAATATATGTTAAGTGGAAAAGGATGTGGCGTTGCCCAGACAACTAGGATGTTGGCTTAGAAGCAGCCATCATTTAAAGAGTGCGTAATAGCTCACTAGTCGAGTGACACTGCGCCGAAAATGTACCGGGGCTAAACATATTACCGAAGCTGTGGATTGTCCTTTGGACAATGGTAGGAGAGCGTTCTAAGGGCGTCGAAGCATGATCGCAAGGACATGTGGAGCGCTTAGAAGTGAGAATGCCGGTGTGAGTAGCGAAAGACGGGTGAGAATCCCGTCCACCGATTGACTAAGGTTTCCAGAGGAAGGCTCGTCCGCTCTGGGTTAGTCGGGTCCTAAGCTGAGGCCGACAGGCGTAGGCGATGGATAACAGGTTGATATTCCTGTACCACCTAGTATCGTTTTAATCGATGGGGGGACGCAGTAGGATAGGCGAAGCGTGCTGTTGGAGTGCACGTCCAAGCAGTAAGGCTGAGTGTTAGGCAAATCCGGCACTCATAAGGCTGAGTTGTGATGGGGAGAGGAAATTGTTTCCTCGAGTCGTTGATTTCACACTGCCGAGAAAAGCCTCTAGATAGATAACAGGTGCCCGTACCGCAAACCGACACAGGTAGTCAAGATGAGAATTCTAAGGTGAGCGAGCGAACTCTCGTTAAGGAACTCGGCAAAATGACCCCGTAACTTCGGGAGAAGGGGTGCTCTTTAGGGTTCACGCCCAGAAGAGCCGCAGTGAATAGGCCCAAGCGACTGTTTATCAAAAACACAGGTCTCTGCTAAACCGTAAGGTGATGTATAGGGGCTGACGCCTGCCCGGTGCTGGAAGGTTAAGAGGAGTGGTTAGCTTCTGCGAAGCTACGAATCGAAGCCCCAGTAAACGGCGGCCGTAACTATAACGGTCCTAAGGTAGCGAAATTCCTTGTCGGGTAAGTTCCGACCCGCACGAAAGGCGTAACGATTTGGGCACTGTCTCAACGAGAGACTCGGTGAAATCATAGTACCTGTGAAGATGCAGGTTACCCGCGACAGGACGGAAAGACCCCGTGGAGCTTTACTGTAGCCTGATATTGAAATTCGGCACAGCTTGTACAGGATAGGTAGGAGCCTTTGAAACGTGAGCGCTAGCTTACGTGGAGGCGTTGGTGGGATACTACCCTAGCTGTGTTGGCTTTCTAACCCGCACCACTTATCGTGGTGGGAGACAGTGTCAGGCGGGCAGTTTGACTGGGGCGGTCGCCTCCTAAAAGGTAACGGAGGCGCTCAAAGGTTCCCTCAGAATGGTTGGAAATCATTCATAGAGTGTAAAGGCATAAGGGAGCTTGACTGCGAGACCTACAAGTCGAGCAGGGTCGAAAGACGGACTTAGTGATCCGGTGGTTCCGCATGGAAGGGCCATCGCTCAACGGATAAAAGCTACCCCGGGGATAACAGGCTTATCTCCCCCAAGAGTTCACATCGACGGGGAGGTTTGGCACCTCGATGTCGGCTCATCGCATCCTGGGGCTGTAGTCGGTCCCAAGGGTTGGGCTGTTCGCCCATTAAAGCGGTACGCGAGCTGGGTTCAGAACGTCGTGAGACAGTTCGGTCCCTATCCGTCGTGGGCGTAGGAAATTTGAGAGGAGCTGTCCTTAGTACGAGAGGACCGGGATGGACATACCTCTGGTGTACCAGTTGTCGTGCCAACGGCATAGCTGGGTAGCTATGTATGGACGGGATAAGTGCTGAAAGCATCTAAGCATGAAGCCCCCCTCAAGATGAGATTTCCCAACTTCGGTTATAAGATCCCTCGAAGATGACGAGGTTAATAGGTTCGAGGTGGAAGCGTGGTGACACGTGGAGCTGACGAATACTAATCGATCGAAGACTTAATCAATTTTTTTAAAAGCGTTTTGCGACGCAAAACTTACTTACTATCTAGTTTTGAATGTATAATCATTCATTTGTCTGGTGACAATGGCAAGGAGGTCACACCTGTTCCCATGCCGAACACAGAAGTTAAGCTCCTTAGCGCCGATGGTAGTCGGACTGACGTTCCGCTAGAGTAGGACGTTGCCAGGCAAAATATTACTATTCCGCAGTAGCTCAGTGGTAGAGCTATCGGCTGTTAACCGATCGGTCGTAGGTTCGAATCCTACCTGCGGAGCCATGGCTCCTTGGTCAAGCGGTTAAGACACCGCCCTTTCACGGCGGTAACACGGGTTCGAGTCCCGTAGGAGTCATTTTATGGAGAATTAGCTCAGCTGGGAGAGCATCTGCCTTACAAGCAGAGGGTCGGCGGTTCGAACCCGTCATTCTCCACCATTTAATTAAATACTGCGGAGGGGTAGCGAAGTGGCTAAACGCGGCGGACTGTAAATCCGCTCCTTCGGGTTCGGCAGTTCGAATCTGCCCCCCTCCACCATTCTTGGGCTATAGCCAAGCGGTAAGGCAACGGACTTTGACTCCGTCACGCGCTGGTTCGAATCCAGCTAGCCCAGCCATTAGAGCCATTAGCTCAGTTGGTAGAGCATCTGACTTTTAATCAGAGGGTCAGAGGTTCGAATCCTCTATGGCTCACTTTCTAGACATCTTCAATTGAAGGTGTCTTTTTTTATTTGTTAGAATTTTTTACTTTTATTTCTTATTTAAGAATTTTTATAAAATGTTATTTTGTCGTATGACAGTGTTAATAATGATTGGTATAATAATCAATATGGAAAAGTATTACCCGGAGGAGATGTTATGGATTTTTCCAATTTTTTTCAAAATCTGAGTACTATAAAAATTATTACTAGTCTACTGGATTTACTGATTGTTTGGTATGTGTTGTATCTTCTCATTACAGTTTTTAAAGGTACTAAAGCAATTCAATTATTAAAAGGGATAGTTGTCATTGTTATCGGCCAGCAAATCAGTAAAATTCTTAACTTAACAGCAACATCTAAATTGTTTGATATTGTAATTCAATGGGGTGTTTTAGCTCTCATTGTGATATTTCAACCTGAAATAAGAAGAGCCTTGGAACAATTAGGTAGAGGAAATTTTTTAAAACGATATACGAATACTTATAGTCACGATGAAGAAAAGTTGATTCAATCTGTATCTAAAGCTGTTCAATATATGGCTAAGCGTCGCATTGGTGCGCTTATTGTTTTTGAAAAAGAGACAGGTTTGCAGGACTATATAGAAACTGGAATACCGATGAATTCTGATATATCTCAAGAGTTACTAACTAATGTATTTATCCCTAATACACCATTACACGATGGTGCAATGATAATTCAAGGAAGTAAGATTGCCGTTGCTGCAAGTTATTTACCATTATCAGATAGTGTTAAAATATCAAAAAGTTTAGGAACTAGACATAGAGCGGCAGTTGGAATTTCAGAAGTTTCTGATGCTTTTACTGTTGTTGTATCTGAAGAAACTGGTGATATATCAGTCACTTTTGATGGAAAATTAAGAAGAGATATTTCAAAAGATGTTTTTGAAGAATTGCTTGCTGAACATTGGTTTGGTGCACACTTTCAAAAGAAAGGTGTGAATTCATAAATGCTTGAAAGTAAATGGGGATTAAGATTTGTCGCTCTCATATTAGCAGTATTTTTCTTTTTATCAGTAAATAATGTATTCGGAAATATATTTAATACAGATGATTTATCACAAAAATCATCCAAAACCATTCAAGATGTGCCCGTTGATGTTATTTATAATAATAAAGACCTACATGTAACTAAAATTCCTAAAAACGTCGATGTTAATTTAACAGGACCACAATCAAAATTAATCAAAATTGAAAACCCTGAAGATTTGAAAGTAGTCGTTGATCTTTCTGGAAAAAAAGCAGGGAAATATCAAAAAAAATATCAAGTTAAAGGCATAGATAGTGGTATCAACTATCAAATTAAACCTGAAGTAGCACACATTAACCTTGAAAATAAAATAACACGAGTTATGCATGTACAACCAGACATTAGTAGTAATAGTTTAGACCCAAAATATAAAATAAGTAAACAAAGTATTTCACCAGAAACTGTAAAAGTGACTGGTGGAGAGCAACAGTTAAAAAATATAGCTTATTTAAAAGCAACCTTTAAAAATTCTAGTAAAGTGAACAAAGATACCAATGATGTTGCAGATGTTAGTGCATTTGATAAACAATTAAATAAATTAAATGTATCAATTAATCCAAATGAGGTTAATTTAAAAGTAACAGTTGAACCATTCAGTAAAATGGTTAAGGTACGTACAAAAACAACGGGTAAGCTTAATGAAAATAAAGAATTAGATAGTGTTAAACTAGAAGATAAAGAAGTAGAAATATTTGGTAATAGAGATGAATTACAAAATATTAATGAAATTACTGCTGAAGTAGATATTGATGGCATTTCAGAATCTACAGAAAAAACAGTATTATTTAACTTACCTAAAGATGTGACTAAAGTGAATCCAAAGGAAACAAAAGCGTATATAAATGTTAAAAATTGATAGATACAAAAGGAGCGTTTAAAAATGGGAAAATATTTTGGTACTGATGGTGTTCGTGGTGTCGCTAACCAAGAACTCACACCTGAATTGGCTTTTAAACTAGGTAGATACGGAGGATATGTACTCGCACATAACAAAGGTGAAAAGCATCCTCGAGTTTTAGTAGGAAGAGATACAAGAGTATCAGGAGAAATGCTAGAATCTGCATTAATCGCTGGTTTAATTTCAATTGGCGCAGAAGTGATGCGTTTAGGTGTTATCTCAACACCAGGTGTGGCTTATTTGACTAAAGAAATGGAAGCAGCATTAGGTGTTATGATTTCTGCGTCACATAATCCGGTTGCTGATAATGGAATTAAATTTTTTGGTTCAGATGGCTTTAAATTGTCAGATGATCAAGAAAATGAAATTGAGCAATTATTAGATCAAACTAATCCTGATTTACCACGTCCTGTAGGAGAGGATATTGTACATTATTCAGATTATTTTGAAGGTGCACAAAAGTATCTAAGTTATCTTAAATCCACAGTCGATGTAAATTTTGAGGGTCTTAAAATAGTATTAGATGGTGCAAACGGGTCAACTTCTTCTTTAGCCCCATTCTTGTTTGGCGATTTAGAAGCGGATACTGAGACAATAGGATGTAATCCAGATGGTTATAATATTAATGAACAATGTGGCTCTACTCATCCAGAAAAATTAGCTGAAACGGTGTTAGAAACTGGAAGTGACTTTGGTTTAGCTTTTGATGGAGATGGAGATCGCATTATTGCGGTAGATGAAAATGGACAAATTGTAGATGGAGATCAAATTATGTTCATTATTGGTCAAGAAATGTATAAAAACCAAGAACTCAATGGAAATATGATAGTTTCGACAGTTATGAGTAACCTTGGTTTCTACAAAGCTCTAGAAAAAGAAGGTATTCAGTCAAACAAAACTAAAGTGGGAGATCGCTATGTTGTCGAGGAAATGAGAAGAGGAAATTATAATCTTGGTGGTGAACAATCGGGTCATATCGTATTAATGGATTACAATACTACTGGTGATGGATTATTAACGGGTGTTCAATTGGCCTCTGTTATTAAAATGAGTGGTAAAACTCTAAGTGAGTTAGCTTCTCAAATGAAAAAGTATCCACAATCTCTAATTAATGTGAGAGTGACTGACAAATATCGTGTTGAAGAGAATATTCATGTTCAAGAGATAATGACGAAAGTTGAAACCGAGATGAACGGTGAAGGAAGAATTCTTGTTCGACCTTCTGGAACTGAACCTTTAGTACGTGTAATGGTTGAGGCTGCAACTGACGCGGATGCTGAAAGATATGCTCAAAGTATCGCTGACGTTGTTGAAGAAAAAATGGGTTTAGATAAATAATATTTTCATGTTTAAATTCATATATAACAGATTTATGATGTTACTATCATAAATCTGTTTTTTTAAAACAGAATTTTATCTTTTAAAAAGATTTGAAAAATATATTTTTTTATTTTGAGAATAATTCGCTGATGTATCTATTCAGAACTATTACTATTTATAAAAAATACTGTTAAATCGTTTGCAAATTAATTCGTTATCAGTGTACAATAAATATTAATGGAAAGGAGGAAAGTCTAGGTTATTAATAATTAAAGCGCCTGTGCAAAATGCTTAAATAGTTGTCAAGTATTAAAAGTTAAAATAGTAGAGCTTTTATAGATAATCATTTGGATTTTGTAGACGAGGAGGATAGTGATCGAATCAGATCGGCGGATGCTATCCCGGATGTGGCACATTCGTTAGCTTATTAAGTAAATCATTAAGGTGACTTAGTGGACAAAGTTAATAAGATCGCCAAACTAAATAAATTATTTTGGGAAACTACGGATAGCGTGTATAAAATTCATATAATAGCACGCTTATTTCATGATGTAATCGTTAATAATAATTATGATAGGGGATTATCAAATTTAACCAGTGATAATTAATCATAATAGCCGTGTTATCCCATTTGTTGGAGGATATTATATGTGTGGAATTGTAGGTTATATTGGCTACGATAATGCCAAAGAATTACTATTAAAAGGGTTAGAAAAATTAGAATATCGTGGTTATGACTCAGCAGGTATTGCTGTAGTTAATGATGATGGTACAAAACTTTTTAAAGAAAAAGGAAGAATTGCTGAATTACGTAAAGTTGCAGATAATAGTGATGAGGATGGTACGTTAGGAATTGGTCATACACGTTGGGCGACACATGGTGTTCCAAATTATGAAAATTCACACCCACATCAGTCAACATCTGGACGTTTTACATTAGTTCATAATGGTGTAATTGAAAATTACGAAGAATTAAAAGCTGAATATTTATCTGATGTCACTTTTTCATCAGAAACTGATACGGAAGTTATCGTACAATTAGTAGATTATTTTTCTAAGCAAGGATTAGCTACAGAAGATGCATTTACAAAAGTAGTTAAATTATTAGATGGGTCATATGCTTTAGGACTATTAGATAATAATGATAAAGATACTATTTATGTGGCTAAAAACAAGTCTCCGCTTTTAGTAGGTGTAGGTGAAGGTTTCAATGTTATTGCTTCTGATGCTCTAGCAATGTTACAAACTACAAATCAATACAAAGAGATACATGACCATGAAATAGTTATCGTTAAGCGAGACACAGTAGAAATTAAAGATCTTGAGGGGCACATTCAACAACGTGATACGTATACGGCAGAAATAGATGCTGCTGATGCAGAAAAAGGCGTATATGATCATTACATGTTAAAAGAAATTCATGAACAGCCTGCAGTGATGCGTCGTATAATTCAAGAATATCAAGATGAAAAAGGTAATTTAAAAATCGATTCAGAGATTATTAATGATGTAGCAGATGCTGATCGTATTTACATCGTTGCGGCTGGTACTAGTTATCATGCTGGATTGGTTGGTAAAGAATTTATTGAAAAATGGGCAGGTGTACCTACTGAGGTTCATGTAGCTTCTGAATTTGTATATAATATGCCACTTCTTTCTGAAAAACCATTATTTATTTATATTTCACAATCTGGTGAAACAGCTGATAGTCGTGCTGTTTTAGTTGAAACAAATAAGTTGGGTCACAAATCATTAACAATTACTAATGTTGCTGGCTCAACATTATCACGTGAAGCGGATCATACATTACTTTTACATGCTGGACCTGAGATTGCAGTAGCATCTACAAAAGCATATACAGCGCAAATTGCTGTTTTAGCTATCTTATCTCAAATTGTTGCTAAATATCATGGTCGTGAAACCGATGTTGATTTATTAAGAGAACTTGCTAAGGTTACTACTGCTATAGAAACAATTGTTGACGATGCACCTAAGATGGAGCAAATTGCAACGGATTTCTTAAAAACTACTCGTAATGCATTCTTCATTGGAAGAACAATTGATTATAATGTTAGTTTAGAAGGTGCATTAAAATTAAAGGAAATTTCTTATATTCAAGCTGAAGGATTTGCAGGTGGGGAATTAAAGCACGGAACAATCGCTTTGATTGAAGATGGCACACCTGTCATAGGTTTAGCTACCCAAGAAAACGTTAATCTATCAATTCGTGGAAATATGAAAGAAGTAGTAGCACGTGGTGCATATCCTTGTATGATTTCAATGGAAGGTTTGAATAAAGAAGGAGACACATACGTGATTCCACAAGTACATGAATTATTAACTCCATTAGTATCTGTAGTGACAATGCAATTAATCTCATATTATGCTGCATTACAACGAGATTTGGATGTGGATAAACCTCGTAACCTAGCCAAATCGGTTACAGTAGAGTAAAATGTTTATAATTTAGAGTAGCCTAAGTGGCTACTCTTTATTTTTTGAATTAATTTTAGAATTATGCTTCAATTAATTTTAACTAAGCGTCTAATGCCGTTGTTTAAGGACTTTAATGAAGTACCCTAAATTATTAATATTGGACGAACCTACAACTGAATTGGATTTTATATAAAGAGACAACTATTTAAAACATTAGGTAAGCATATTTTAAATGATTCACAACTTTCTGTCCTACATGTAACGCATATACATATAATAGAAGAAATGCCGTTATTTGTGAAAAAGATTTACTTAAAGACATTTACATATTTAACAAGGGTAATATTAAAGATGTTATGAGATCCTTATCGGACAACAAATTTTTTGGTAGAGATGTCATTGTAAATAAAAGAAGACGACAATATAGTATGTTCAAAGTGTAATCAAAGCCGTTGCACTTTAGTATGATAAGTGACACAATTTAAGTGTATAAGTTAGAGTCTTGAATGGAGGATAATATGAAAAATATAAAAGCAATTTTTTTAGATATGGATGGAACGATATTACATGAAAATAATAAAGCCTCGGAATATACTAAACAAGTGATTAATCAATTGAGAGAACAAAATTATAAAGTTTTCCTTGCTACTGGGAGATCTTATTCAGAAATCAATCAACTTGTTCCAAATGGATTCACTGTAGATGGTATTATCAGTTCGAATGGAACTTCAGGTGAAATTCATGGAGATAATTTATTTAGACATAGTTTAACTTTAGAACAAGTACAGAAAATTGTGGAATTGGCTAAAAAACAACATATTTATTATGAAGTTTTTCCTTTTGAAAGTGATCGCATATCTCTTAAAGAAGATGAAGATTGGATGAAAGAAATGATTTCCACTATAGAGCCACCTGACGCTGTAAGTCAAAGTGAGTGGTCATCGAGAAGGGAAGCAATTAAAGGAAAAATAGATTGGCAAGATACCTTACCCGATGCACACTTTTCTAAAATATATTTATTCAGTCCCAACTTAGATAAAATAACTGATTTTCGCAATCATCTTGTTGAAAATCAATCAAATATAGGTATTACCGTATCTAATTCTTCGCGTTATAATGCTGAAACGATGCCATATCATACTGATAAAGGTACAGGTATCAAGGAAATGATTGATCACTATGGTATTCAGCAAGAAGAAACTTTAGTTATTGGTGATAGTGATAATGATAGAGCTATGTTTAATTTTGGGCACCACACTGTTGCAATGAAAAATGCAAGACAAGAAATTAAAAATCTTACAGATGATATTACCGAATACACGAACGAAGAAGATGGTGCAGCACATTACTTAAAAACTCATTTATTAGATAACTAGTCTTCAAGTCAGTATCTTGTTATTAAACGGTCGATCACGATAGTTTATATCAGTAAAAATTTTGAATTTATAAAATAGGCAAATGGACACTTTCATATTTAATCATGAAAGTGTCCATTTTTGATTTAAATTATATGCCTATCAACTGGTTCATTATGATTATTTAAAATATGCATAAGCATTAATAAAATATTAAAGAGGATTTTCACAAAAATATATTTACAATATAAAAAACCCAACATGAAAGATTATTAAAATTTCATGTTGGGCAAAATACTTTACATTTAAATTAATAAGGTAATCTAAAGACAATCAACTATTTCTTATCAAATAGATTTTTAGATTGTTCTGTAATATTTTCTTTATTTTCATTTACTTTTTCTTTGATGGAATCATCTATGTTATTTTTTTGGATATCAGTTTTTTCTTGTTGTACATGTGTTTGTTGATCTTTCATTTTATCTATTTCTGTATCTTTTGAATCGGAAGTATTCAATGTAGTATCTACTTTGTCGTTTACAGTATCTTTGTTAACATCTTTATTTTTATGACGTCTTTTGCTTTTGACTGGTTGGTCACCACGTTTAACGAAATAATTAATAATTCCAAAAATCAAAATGTAATAAAGACATAGACGTAATACTATAGATACGATTCTAGCTATTATAACAATAGTTTGAGCCACCATTTGAGACATACTGCTTGTTAAGTATTGTACACCGAATAATAGCGGTCTGTTAATAATACTTGCAAGTAAACCAATAAGTAATACGCCAATGAAAAATTTAAACCAAGTTTTCTTACCGTTTTTAATACCTTTAAATCCTTCTTTTAGATTACTCATTACTTTACGAGATGAATCTTCTGTATAAGCAGTAGTATAATTAATAATGAATATAATTACAAACCAATAGAAAATTGATGAAATGAAACCTGTTATGAGTAACAACACAATTTGTATTGTGATTAAAATTCCCATTGGATTTTCGTAGCCACTTATTGATTGTTGTAAGCCAATAAATAATGGGCTAAGAGCTAAATTATATAATTTATTTAATAGCATTAGAATAAGTACGATTATAATAAACAGAACTAAAGTTATTAAAGCTAAGATTACTGATTTAGCATATTTGCCTTTTTTAAAAGCAAAAAATAAATCACTAAAGAGAACTTTCTCTTTATTAATAGCTTTTTGAATTGCATATACTGTACCAGTTATCAATGGGTAACCTACAAAAATAAATAATAAAATTAAAATGAGTAAAATAAAAATAATAGATATAATAGGTTTTGTAGTAGGTTCACCGAGTTGAGCTAACATGGGTAACCTTTGGGCTCTTAATATAACTAATGAGAATGCAATATTAGAAGTAATATAGCAAATGACAAAAGTTAGTAATGAGATTAGTATTAACTTTAGATTATGTGGTTTTGCTTTTTGAAATCCGGATTTATAATAATTAAACAAATTTTAAGCACTCCTTTTTTTTCATATAAATACAATATCAAAATTCTAATAAATTTTAAATTAATATCTAACATAATAGAGCACAAAATGTTAGAATATGCTAATAAGATAACATTGAAGGGAGATAATATCATGAAATTTGCTGTTATCACTGATATTCATGGAAACTTTGATGCGCTTCAAACTGTTTTAGATGATATTGATAGTAGAGATGATATTGAAAAAATTTATAACCTAGGTGATAACATAGGGATTGGACATGAGACAAATAAAGTACTGGATACTATATTTGACCGAGATGATATGGAAATGATCGCAGGTAATCATGATGAAGCTATTATGTCACTCGTCAATGGAACACCTTATCCTGAAGATTTAAAAGGGAAGTTTTATGAGCATCATCAATGGATTGAAGGACATTTAGATGAGTCCTATTACGATGAAATTGATCAATTGCCAAGATATATTGAAATGAACGTAAAAGGGAAAAAGATTTTATTTATTCATTATGAAATTGAAAATGATAAAATGTCAGCTCCCATTGAAGAACAACCTTTTGCGCCTATTACAAAAGATGACGAACAAGCTATTTCTGAATTATTTAAAGATAAAGAAGCCGATTTAATTTTATTTGGACATAACCATAGATTGCATATGTTTGATGATAAATCTACAGTATATTTTAATCCTGGATCAGTAGGTTTGAACAACGGTTCTAACACCGTATATGGTATTATTACCGTTAATGAAAAAGGAATTTCAGTAGAAAGAGTGAAATTAGCTTACAATAATGAAGAATTTTTAGCAGGTTTTGAAGAAAAGCAAGTACCAGCTAGAGAATTTATATTTAAGAATTTCATTTAAAGTAAGATGTTTATAGTAGAAAAGTAAATATTGAGATAGATTCATCTGAAATTTATAACACCTATTGAAAATTTTTAGAGCGTGGGAACATAACTGATGTCCCACGTTCTAAATATATATAGGATGATTGAAATGGAGTTCTACTCACATCAACTCTCTTTTAAATTAAGATATGATTTTTAGGTTGAGTCTTTGAATGCAATAGCACCTTCAATCTACATCTTTATTTATAATCAAAAAGGATCGTTAGAAATAAACGCTCTAATGAGAGTGCTCATGTATACCTGAGCATAATGTTGATTCATCATGTTTGTGTTCTGGTGTTTCAAGTTGTATTGTCATATGCTGAATATTTAATTGCAATAGGTCACTTTCGATTGATTTTAGCATTGTTTCACACGTTTGAACTGATAAATATTCTGGTACAACTGCATGACAACTTAATGCATTCATATCATTTGAAATGGTCCATACATGACAATCATGTACATTTTGAATTCTTTCATCTTTACTAATTGTTTTAATTACAGCATTTAAATCTATATTATTAGGCGTTCCTTCCATCAATATGTTAAGGGATGATTTAGAAATGCCGTAAGCACTTTTTAAAATAATTAACGAAACTAAAATACTGGCTAAAGGATCCGCTAATGTAAAATTAAAGCCCCAAATTAAGAGAGAAGCAACGATTGCGCCAACAGAGCCTAACAAGTCTCCAAGTACATGTAAAAATGCGCCTCGCATATTAAGGTTGTGAGAGGTATCTCCTCCTTTAAACATGAGTATCGCTACAATGATATTTACTATAAGACCAATCACACTAATGATGAACATTTCCTTCGATTGAACCTCAGGAGGTTCTAAAAATCTTCGTATCGCTTCGATTATTATAATAATACTAATGATAAATAGGGTAACTCCGTTGAAAAGTGCTGCTAGAATCTCAAAACGTTTGTAACCATATGTTTTACTTTTTGTAGCATGCTTTTCAGCATATATAAAAGCTATGAGAGCTACACCTAAGGATATGGCATCACTTAGCATGTGAAAACCATCAGACAATAATGCTAGACTATTTGCCAAGAACCCACCTATAATTTCTACAAGCATGAAGAGACCAATAATAATAAAAGAAAACATGAGTACTTTCTTATTATCTGTATGAACGTGTCCGTGTGCATGAGAATGATGATGTTGATGATTATGATTTGTCATTAGAAATTCCACCTTCACTAGGATGTTTGGCGTGATGAATGGCTTGTTTAAGTAAAGTTGAAACGTGTCTATCATCTATAGAATAAATCATTGATTGCCCTTGTCTTTTAGATTTAACAAGATGAGTGCTTTTAAGTAGTTTCAATTGATGTGATACATTTGACTGAGTCATATTTAAAGAATGTGAAATATGTCCAACACTTGCTTCACCGTTTTCAAGAAACTCCATAATTCTGACACGATTAAAATCACTTAAAGCTTTGAAAATATGAGTGACTTTAATCAATGTATCCTGATTGCTTTCATCGTTAATATGATATCCACTCATTGTAAATTCACACTCCAACATATGAATATTTGTTCATATATTAATATAATGAGAATATTGAAGTATGTCAATGATACACTAACGTTTAGTATTCTCTTGTAGTGGTAAATACAAAGTACAATTTTTTGAAGGAGGACGTTAGAAATGAGTATTTTAGTTATTGGAGCAAATGGTGGCGTAGGTTCTAAACTAGTTAGTCAATTAAATGAAGAACACGTTGATTTTACAGCTGGTGTGCGTAAGGAAAATCAAGTTAAAGAATTAGAAAATAAAGGAATTAAAGCTACTTTAATAGATGTAGAAAAAAATAGTATTGATGATTTAAAAAATATCTTTACAGATTATGATAAAGTCATCTTTTCGGTTGGATCTGGAGGAAGCACTGGAGCGGATAAAACAATCATTGTTGATTTAGATGGTGCTGTAAAAACAATTAAAGCTAGTAAAGAAGCGGGTATCAAACATTACGTTATGGTATCAACGTACGATTCTAGACGTGAAGCATTCGATGCGAGTGGAGATTTAAAACCGTATACAATTGCAAAGCATTATGCTGATGATTACTTAAGAACATCAAATCTTAATTATACAATTGTACATCCAGGTTCACTTACAGATGATGCTGGAACTGGAAAAATAGAAGCTGATTTATATTTCGACAAAGCAGGATCAATTCCACGTGAAGATGTTGCTACAGTTTTAAAAGAAGTAGTAACTTCTGATGGTTTTAATAATCAAGAATTCCAAATTTTAAGTGGCAATCATGATGTTAAAGATGCATTGAAAAACTATGAATCTTAACATTTAAAATTAAGTACGTATTAAAAATTATTTGTCATTTATAAAATAACTTGATGCAAAATTCATTCTCTATTATCGATAGAATTGTTGTAGTTTGTTTTTAAATACTTCAATTTCTAATCAGTATTTGAGGGGGGCAAGATAAGAAAATCAAAAAGTCTTATCTTGTTCCCTTTTTATATTAAACATTAAATATTTCAATGAGTATAATTATACTCATTTTTCTACTTTTAAATGAACTTGAAAAGAGAGAAATGCTGGATTCTATTGAATCCAATTTAACGCTTTGTTATTTTAAGGCGTCATTTACAGAAAATAATGGTATAGTAATGAATAAAGCGCTTTATTAGATTAGTAAAAATGATGCTATTCAATTTATTAGGCAGTTGATATAATATGTAAGAATCCTATGTCAAATGGACACAGGATACAAAGTGTATAAAATGATAGTATATTCATATAGTAGTTTGTGAAATAATCATATATGCTACACTCAAAACGAGTGAGAAAGAGAGTTAGCTTCAAATACATATCTTAAAAGAAGAGCTATGTTGTCTCAAAAGTATTTTTATTATTTGACATTGTGTGATATTCAAGCATAGATAATGATTAAAGTTTAGGCTTTTAATAATGGAGGTGTGAACATGCCGTTATTTTTAAAACCCATTTTTCTCGATAAAGTATGGGGCAGTGATAATCTTCGCCAATTTGGGTATCAACTACCTAATAATCATATAGGTGAATGTTGGGGAATTTCAGCACATCCACATGGCAAAAGTGTGATTGAAAATGGTATATTTGCTGGTCAAACATTGGATCAAGTATGGAACAATCATAGAGAAATGTTTGGAGATTTTCCAAGTAAAGATTTTCCGTTAATGGCTAAAATTGTAGATGCTGCTGCGCCATTGTCTATTCATGTACATCCCGACGATTCTTATGCATATGAACACGAAGAAGGTCAATATGGAAAATCTGAATGTTGGTACATCATTGAAGCTGATGAAGGTGCAAAGATTACTATAGGTACGTATGCGAAATCTCGTGATGAATTTGAAGAGCAATTGAAGCAAGGTACATTTGAAAATCATTTGAGAACAATACAAGTGCAACCAGGAGATTTTTACTTTATACCAGCTGGAACGATACATTCTATAGGTGCAGGCATTATGGCGTATGAAGTCATGCAATCATCAGATATTTCATATAGAATTTATGATTATCATAGAAAAACAGACAATAGTGAGGAACGTGAATTAAATATAGATAAGGCATTAGATGTTATTAATTATTCAAATGAACTACCTAATATCACTCCTCAAAATGAAGTGATAGAAAATCACAATTGTACACATATTGTATCGAGTGATTTTTTTACTATGGTTAAGTGGGATATTTCTGGCACTCTAAATTATATGAAGCCTAGAGAATTTTGTCTTGTTTCTGTTTTAGATGGACAAGGTAAACTTATTGTAGATGGTGATATATATGAAATATCTACAGGTTCAAACTTTGTGTTAACTTCTGAAGATTTAGATAGTGTTTTCGAAGGAGATTTCAAACTAATCATTAGTTACATTTAATAAGTATTAAAAAATATACCAATTTAAGTATAGGTGATATAAGGAGAGAGACTTTGTGAAGCAATTTTTATATATTTCTCTAGTTTGTGGCATTATTTCAGGAGCAGGTATATTTTTACAATTACCGCATTATCCATCTATGATGATTCCAAGATTTGTGGCGATTCTCGGAATAATTAGCGCTGCAATTACAATAAGAGATAAGGAAATAAGTGGTATGCTTAAACTTGGTGGAATAATGATTAATATAATGCCGTTACTTGGGAGTGTTATTGCTAAATGAAAGATGACGATATGCAAGTGTCTAACGATGATACTTGCATTTTTAATTTTTAAAAGCAACTTTTAATGATAAGTGTTGTTTAGAATAGTGAATGATATTATGATAAAATAAATAAAAATATTTAATAATAATGATGATCACATTTAAGTGATTACTGATGAGACCCATGGTTGTTTAGAGTGAATGATATGAAAATAGAACATAAATTAATTTTAGGATAAGGAGCATTATAATGACTGAGGAAATTAACTATTTTTGGCTTAATTGTGGTTACAATAGATGGAATCATAATGAACCATTAGTGGGACAGACAGCGTTATTTGAATCTGGCGCACATTTTAATCCTACACAAGGATATAGAGCATTTAAAAAAGCTAAAGCTGGAGATCAAGTGATTTTTTATCAAGTACAAACAGATTCTGGTCTTTTAGGTATAGGTGAAATTATAAGTGTGCAATCCGGTGCTCAAAATAAAATAAGAGTAGAATTTAAATTTAAAGAAACGCTAAAACCACTTACAACTGATTATCTTAAAAGAAGTGAAGTACTCGATTTTCGTATGAGTAACATGAGAGAAACACTTTTCAACCAAATCAGAGAGTCAGAATTTGAGTTAATAGTTAGTTTAGGTAAAGGAAAATCAAAAATTCCTCGATATTTTTTATTAGCAGAAACAGAAGCGTTTGAACCCGGTAAAAACTATACTATATTTACTCATACATTTAATGGAATCAAAAGGAATGGTTATCATTTTTACACTCAACTAGAGGTAGGTGATAACATTATTATATATAATAAATATCAAAATCAATCGGTTATCGGTATTGGCGAAGTATCAAAGCATTTACATGAGAAACCACCTATACCAGGTCGAACGAATAGTACAGCTATTGAAATTTTTTATGAGAAAGATATTAAGCCCATTTCATTAGGTCATTTGAATAAACATCCTAAATTGAAGAATTTGTATTTCTTACAAGAAAATGCGAAACAGTCAATAGCAAGTATGTCACAAGCTCAATACGATGCCATTTTGGACATGAGTATGAATAATGGTATTAAACATCCTTTTGAAACAGTAAAAAAAGCAGAACTATCAACTCAAAATGCTGAAGATGATAGTTTAAAACCTTTTGTATTATTAGTTGTTGAGCAAAAAGGAGAAGGCTTAAAGGCTGCTGAAGAATTACTCCAAAAAACTAATTCAAACCCTGTGATTACAAGTGGACATCCAGATTTTACTGAAGATATGCTTTATGGTAAATATTTACCAAATGAGTCAGGAGCGCTATATTATCGTGAAGGATTCATTACACACCTAATGCCTAAGAAAGATAAAAGTTATTTAGTCATTGATAACTTCAATCGCATCGATGTGGATATTTTCCAAACATATATTAATGTACTTGAAGGCTATGAAGTGACATTACCAAGATATAATAAAGATGGAAGCATGATTAAGTGGTCAAAAAATAAGGATTCTTTTTATCATTTTAATCCTAATTGGCATATTATTGGTATTACATATGACTCTATAGAAAAAATTAAGCAAAAATATTCGTCACAGTTTTTAAAATATACTCGTATCGTCAAAGTGAATCATGACTAATCGTGTAATCAGTCGTATGAAGAACACATAACTGATTCATTTTATAAAGTAGATTATAACTATACATTTCCTAGTGATTTAAACCTTATTAAGTTAGAATGATGTTAACTTAATAAGGTTTATTTATTATACCTAAATGGGAATATAAATAATTAAGCAATGAAAAAGGAGTGTATACACATGCCAATAATTTATTATGATGGAAATTGTGTTTATTGTTATAACTATGCAATTTGGTTAATTCAAAATGGACTTTCACATAAATATGAGTTTGCAACAATTAAAGGTCAAATAGGTAAACAATTTTTTGAAAATTATCCTGATGCTCAAAATAAGAATAGTGTTATTCTTCAAAAAGGGAATCATTTAGAATTTGAATCACAGGCTGTTGCAACATTGATATCGTCACTACCTAATCACTCTAAATTTCTTGGTATAGGATTAAGATTAATTCCTAAACCATTAAGAGATTTAGGATATCGATTATTTGCAAATAATCGAGATAAAATGTGGAAAACACATTGGCACAAGCCAACTGATTATGAAAAATCATTTTTTCTTGATGATAATGAAAAAATCAAACTAACCTAATTGATAAAATATGATTTAATTGATAATAAAAGAAGATGAACAAGATCAAAATTGAAATCATTTAGACAGATGTTTTGAGAAATTAAAGTAATATTTATTTTGTCTCTTAGTGTTATTTCACTTTACAAATTAGAATTATTATAATATAATAACTATTGTAAAATGAGGTTCGAAGGAGTGTTTGATATGAGTCAACAACAAGATGTAGTCAAAGAATTAAATCAACAAGTCGCAAACTGGACGGTAGCTTATACAAAGTTGCATAATTTCCATTGGTACGTTAAAGGCCCTAATTTCTTTTCTTTACACACAAAATTCGAAGAATTATACAATGAAGCTAGTCAATATGTTGATGATTTAGCAGAAAGAATTTTGGCAATAGGTGGTAATCCAATAGGAACACTTTCCGAGTGTTTAGATAAATCAATAGTAAATGAAGCAGGAAAACATTATTCAGCTGAAGAAATGGTAGAAGAATTGTCTAAAGATTTTTCTAAAATCTCTAAACAATTAGAACAAGCAATTGAAGTGGCTGGAAGCGCTAGTGATGACGTTTCAGAAGATATGTTTATCGGCATGCAAACTTCAGTTGATAAGCATAATTGGATGCTACAATCTTATTTAGGTCATTAATTTTTAGTAACTTACATTTTAATTTTAAATTGACGATCTCAAATATTTTTAGTGTAGCTATTAGAAAAGAGTGGGAGACAAACGCATTGAATGTTTGTCATCCCACTCTATTTTTATATTTTCTATTCAGCTATTTCGAGTGCTATTTCCATCATTTGAGTAAATGATGTTTGTCTCTCTTCTGCACTAGTGGCTTCATCTCTTAGAATATGATCACTCACTGTAAAAATACCTAAAGCCTTTTTATTTGCATGGATGGCATTTAAATATAAACCTGCAGACTCCATTTCGATACCTAAGATACCCATTTTTTTCCATGAATCATTAAAAGTTGAATCAGCATTATAAAATGTATCAGATGACAAAACGTTACCTACGTGTGATACGGCACCAATTTCATCAGCAGCTTTCTTAGCTTTAGCTACTAGATTAAAATCAGCAATAGGTGCAAAGTGACCTGGTATATTAAATTGATCAACATAATTTGAGTTTGTAGAAGCGGCTTGTGCAATAATCACATCATATAAATTGACATCTTCTTGAAGAGCGCCACACGAACCTACGCGAATGATTGTATCCACATCAAAGAAATGGTAAAGTTCATAAGAATAAATGCCAATACTTGGAATCCCCATCCCAGACCCCATTACAGAAACTTCTTTGCCTTTATAAGTTCCAGTGTAACCAAACATATTACGTACTGTATTGAATTGTTCAACATTTTCTAAAAAATTTTCAGCAATATATTGAGCACGTAACGGATCGCCTGGCATTAATACAGTTTTAGCTATTTTAACTCCATTTGGGTTAATGTGAGGTGTACTTTCTGTCATAATATATCTTCTCCTTAATAGTCAGTTCGCAATATCATCATAACCGTTATATTACCATTTTAAGATAACATTTGTTTATCTTTTTTGCGAATTTTTGTACTATATAATTAAAGGTAAATATGTTTTGTTTTTTAAAGATATATTAAAGTTATGTGAAGATTTAATATACTGAGATAGTAATAAACTAAAAACATGGAGGAAAAATGATGAATAAAGCAAAATTAATAGACCATACATTATTAAAACCTGATTCAACAAAGGAACAAATTGATACTATTATAAATGAAGCAAAAGCATATCAGTTTAAGTCTGTATGTGTGAACCCTACACATGTACAATATGCATCTGAACAACTTAAAGGAACTGATGTTTTAGTGTGTACTGTTATTGGATTTCCACTAGGTGCAACAACTACAGCAGTTAAATCTTATGAAACAAAAGATGCGATTAATAATGGCGCTCAAGAGATTGATATGGTGATAAACATTGGAGCACTTAAGGATGGTCGTTTTGATGAAGTGCAAAATGATATCGAAGCCGTCGTTCAAGCAGCTAATGGTAAAACAGTTAAGGTCATTATTGAGACTGTTTTATTAACTGAGAAAGAGAAGATTAAAGCATGTCAATTATCTGAAGCGGCAGGTGCACATTTTGTTAAAACATCCACAGGTTTTGCTGGTGGGGGTGCTACAGTTGAAGATGTAAAATTAATGAAAGATACTGTTGGTGATCGTTTAGAAGTAAAAGCGTCAGGTGGCGTGAGAAATCTAGAAGATTTTAACAATATGATTGAGGCGGGTGCTACACGCATTGGTGCTAGTGCCGGCGTGCAAATTATTCAAGGACTTGAGTCAAATACTGATTACTAATACTAAATTTATTGTCTAAGGGAATGATGAATAATGAGAATGATTGACATCATAGAAAAGAAACGAGACGGTATGTCATTAACAAGAGAAGAAATAGAATTTTTTGTAAACGGATACACTCGTGGGGAAGTTCCAGATTACCAAGCTTCAAGTTTAGCTATGGCGATATTCTTTCAAGATATGAATGATGAAGAAAGAGCCGCATTGACAATGTCAATGGTTAACTCAGGGGAGAGAATCGACTTAAGCGATATCAATGGTATAAAGGTAGACAAGCATTCTACAGGGGGCGTCGGTGATACAACGACACTCGTTCTTGCCCCATTAGTAGCGGCAGTAGGTGTTCCAGTTGCAAAGATGAGTGGTCGTGGTCTAGGACATACGGGGGGTACGATAGATAAATTAGAATCAGTTAAGGGATTTAATGTTGAAATCAGTGAAAAAGATTTTATAAAACTTGTAAATGATAACCAAGTAGCAGTAATAGGCCAATCAGGCAATCTCACACCAGCTGATAAAAAATTATATGCATTGAGGGATGTAACAGGAACAGTTAACTCTATTCCTCTCATCGCTTCGTCCATAATGAGTAAGAAAATTGCTGCTGGTGCAGATGCAATTGTTCTAGATGTCAAAACTGGCAGTGGTGCGTTTATGAAGACGCTAGATGATGCCGAAGCGCTTGCGCATGCGATGGTTAGAATCGGTAATAATGTAGGTCGTAATACGATGGCTATTATTTCAGATATGAGTCAACCTTTAGGAAATGCAGTTGGTAATGCGCTTGAATTAAAAGAAGCTATCGCAACATTAAAAGGAAATGGACCGAAAGATCTAACAGAGCTTGTGTTAACACTTGGTTCTCAAATGGTTGTCTTAGCTGAACAAGCAGCATCTTTAGATGAAGCGCGTCAGATGTTAGTCGATGCTATAAAAACAGGAAAAGCTTTAAACAAATTCAAAACATTTCTATCGAATCAAGGAGGAGATGACTCTATTGTGGATTCTCCTGAAAAGTTGCCTAGCGCGAAATATCAAGTTGAATTTAAAGCTAAAAAAGATGGTTTTATAACTGAAATAATAGCAAATGAGATAGGCGTTGCTTCAATGATGTTAGGCGCTGGTCGTCAAACAAAAGAAGACGTTATTGATTTAGGTGTAGGTATCGTGTTAAATAAAAAAGTAGGAGAACATGTTGAGAAGGGTGAAAATATTTTAACTATTCATACCAACACCAAAAAGATCGATGATATTTTAAACAAACTAGACAATAGTATTACTATTGAGAGTAAGGGCGAAGCTCCAACCTTAATTCATAAAATAATAACCGAGTAGGAGATGTAAATGATGACTACACCGTTCAAAAGAATTCATCTAATAGTTATGGACTCAGTAGGTATAGGCGAAGGTCCTGATGCAGCGGCATTCAATGACGAAGGATCACACACTTTAAAGCATACTTTAGAAGGATTTAAGCAAAAGTTACCACATCTAGAACAACTTGGATTAGGAAATATTGCACCGCTTCCTGTTGTTTCAAAAGTTACGCATCCGGGTGCATTTTATACCAAACTAAGTGAAGCTTCAGTAGGCAAGGATACAATGACAGGACATTGGGAAATTATGGGGTTAAATATTATGCAACCATTTAAGGTTTATCCAAATGGTTTCCCAGCAGAGCTTGTTAAAGAGATTGAATCAATGACTGGACGCAAGGTTGTAGCAAATAGACCTGCTTCAGGAACTCAGATTATTGACGAGTGGGGCGAACATCAAATGAAAACTGGAGATTTAATAGTTTATACTAGTGCTGATCCAGTTCTACAGATTGCTGCACATGAAGACGTGATTCCACTTGAAGAACTTTACGAGATTTGTGAAAAAGTTCGTGAACTAACAAAAGATCCTAAATATTTAATAGGAAGAATCATTGCTCGACCATATGTTGGAGAACCTGGTAATTTCACTAGAACCTCTAATCGACATGATTACGCGTTAAAACCATTTGGACGAACAGTGATGAATAGCCTTAAAGATAATGGATATGATGTAATCGCAATTGGTAAAATTAACGATATTTATGATGGTGAAGGCGTGACAGAAGCTATACGTACTAAAAATAATATGGACGGTATGGATCAATTGATTGAAGTTGTAAAAAAAGATTTTGAAGGCATCAGTTTTCTTAATTTAGTTGATTTTGATGCATTGTATGGCCATCGTCGTGATAAAGAAGGCTATGCTCAAGCAATTAAAGATTTTGATCTTCGTTTACCTGAATTAATGAATCATTTAAGAGAAGATGATTTAGTTATTATTACAGCTGATCATGGTAATGATCCAATTGCTAAAGGTACAGATCATACACGTGAATACATTCCACTTTTAATGTTTAGTCCGAAAATTAAAGATTATCATGAACTTTCACAAGACACGACATTTAGCTCTATCGGTGTTACAATAGCAGATAACTTCAACGTAGAATTACCTAAATATGGAAAAAGTTATTTAAAAGAAATGGGGGTTGAGCATCAATGAAAGTTTTAAGATTCTTATTAGGGCTAGCATTTGGAACAGCTGGTGTCTTACATTTTACTAGAGAGAGACAATTTAGAAATATTGTTCCAGATTATTTACCTCTACAAAAAACTGCCGTATTGGTAACAGGAGTCATAGAAATCTTTTTTGGTATCATGTTGCTTATTAAAAGGCCAGCATCATGGTTGAAAAAGGGTATTAATTTATTCTTGTTAGCAGTGTTCCCAGCAAATATTTATATGGCTCGTAAAGGATTACCATTAGGTGACAAAGAACTACCTAAATGGGCACTTTATTCTAGATTACCATTGCAATTTGTGCTTATTAAAGCCATTAAAAAATTATAATTTTTTCAGAAAATAAGACCTTCTAAAATGATAACTAGTTAGCATTTTAGAAGGTTTTTTATAAAAAAAGAGAAATGTCGAAAGGAAGACTCATTCGACATTTCTCCATAATGATATTAATTAAGCGTTTTATGCTTAGTTGTATGGTTAACTATTTACCTTCTCCATAGATGTCGTTCCATTGCTCTCTTTTATCTAAGAATGCTTGAGCAATTGTTTTAGCACCTTCTAAAGAATGACTTGCAGCCCAACCACATTGAACCTCATTACAAGCTGGCACTTCGCTAGCATTTAACACATCATGCAATGTTTGATCTATAATATTTAATACGTCATCGTAGTCGTCATGATTAATAAATGAAACATAGAATCCAGTTTGACAACCCATAGGACTTAAATCTACTACTTTATCAGTATGATTTCTAATGTTTTCTGCCATTAAATGCTCTAAGGAATGTAGACCAGGCATATCCATATGTTCCTTATTAGGCTGTTTGAAACGAATGTCATATTTGTGTATGACATCACCATTAAGACCCTCCATTGTACCGGCTAGACGAATAAAAGGTGCAACAACCTTAGTATGGTCTAAATTAAAGCTTTCTACATTCATTTTAGTCATGCATTTATCCTCCTTATTGCTATATAGCAATTTTTGTTTAATTCAATAAATAGATTGTAACAATACTCATATACATTTACAATTTTTCTAAACTAATAGACTGTTGTCTTTTAAGTTGTAAGAAAATTGTGTAAAAATTAATGACAACCAATATTAAATCCGATAAAATAAGTAATGATTAAAAAAGAATGATTGATACGCAAAGTTTCAAAGGGAGTTAGATACAATGCATAATAAACAAAAGATATTAGATTTTATAGAGAATAATAAATATGATTATGTTGAAATAAGTCATCGTATTCATGAACGCCCTGAATTAGGCAATGAAGAAATTTTTGCATCGAGAACGTTAATTGACCAATTAAGAGCAAATCGATTCGAAATCGAAACGGATATTGCAGGACATGCAACAGGATTTATAGCAACGTATGATTCTGATATGACTGGACCGGTTATAGGATTTCTAGCTGAATACGATGCTTTACCTGGTCTTGGTCACGCGTGCGGGCATAATATTATTGGTACTGCTAGCGTACTTGCTGCAGTAGCACTAAAAGAAGTCGTCGATGAAATTGGCGGTAAAGTAGTCGTTTTGGGATGTCCTGCTGAAGAAGGTGGGGAAAATGGCTCCGCAAAAGCTTCTTATGTTAAAGCAGGTGTCATTGATGAAATTGATGTGGCATTGATGATTCATCCTGGAAATGAAACCTATCGTACAATTAATACTTTAGCTGTGGATGTTCTAGATATTAAATTCTATGGACGTAGTGCGCATGCATCTGAAAATGCAGATGAAGCATTAAACGCTTTAGATGCAATGATTTCATATTTTAATGGTATCGCACAGTTAAGGCAACACATTAAAAAAGGACAACGAGTTCACGGGGTTATTTTAGACGGTGGTAAAGCGGCTAATATTATACCTGATTTTACACATGCAAGATTTTATACTCGAGCTACTTCGCGGAGAGAACTTGATGTTTTAACTGAAAAAGTAAACCAAATTGCTAGAGGTGCTGCGATTCAAACTGGATGTGATTTTGAATTTGGTCCTATCCAAAATGGTGTAAACGAATTTATTAAAGCGCCTAAACTTGATGATTTATTTGAAAAATATGCAGCTGAATTAGGAGAAGAAGTGATTAATGATGATTTTGGTTATGGATCAACAGATACAGGTAATGTAAGTCATGTTGTACCAACAATCCATCCTCATATTAAAATTGGTTCTCGAAATCTTGTAGGACATACCCATCGCTTTAGAGAAGCGGCTGCAAGTTTACAAGGTGATCAAGCACTAATTCGAGGTGCAAAAATTTTAGCATTAATGGGACTAGAATTAATCGAAAATAAACCGTTGTTAGACGAAATAATTGAAGAGCATACGCATATAAAGGGGCATGTTAAGTAATGAATAATAAAGTAAATGGTCCGTTTCTCACACTTAGTGATTTGTATAATGATGACATTGTTTACACATCTCGACCTTCATATGTGTCGAATCCATGGTTGAAACCAGATGAACATCAATCAAATTTCTTAACTGGAAGAGAATTACTTATAGCTAATCGTTTTCCTGTCATTGTTCATGAGGCAAGTGTTACAAACAAATTAGAACAACTTTTTAATATAGTGGGTAGGGAAATTCCACCACATACTTATAAATTTAATAATCAAGAAACATATGAAAGCTTGATAAGGAATTTAGCTCTTCATCATGGTAAAAAAATCTACTTTCAATATATTCATGATGAAGATATTCTACCTAAAGAATATTATGCACTTGATAAAGATGTTTTTGTTGCTCTTAATAATAAAGCACGAATTCCGGAATGGACTAATAACAAATATCTACCACAAAGAGAAATTGTCTCAATTAAAGATTTTGAATCTCGTATTCAAACATGGTCGTATCCATTTGTCATAAAACCAGGCGATGATTTACCTACAGCAGGAGGATATGGTGTTATGATTTGTTATAATGATACAGATTTAGATAAAGCTATCACACGCATCAACAATGCATCAGCAGAGACTGAACATTTAATCATTGAACAAAAAATTAATGCAGTGAATAACTATTGTGTACAATTTGCTTATTCAGATGATATTGGTATCAAATACTTAGGAACAGCGCAACAGTTAACTAATGACTATGGATTTTACAACGGAAATGAAAATGTTAATGATGTGCCTCAGAATGTAATAGACGCTGGTAGAGAGATTATGGAAATAGGCGTAAGCAAAGGTTTTTTTGGTGTAGCAGGTTTTGACTTACTAGTAGATGATAAAAATGATGTTTATGCGATTGATTTAAATTTTAGGCAAAACGGATCAACGAGTATGCTACTTTTAGCAAAAGATTTAACTCATGGATATCATAAATTTTACAGTTACTTTTCTAATGGAGATAATACAAAATTCTATAATGCTATTTTAAAATACGTAGAATTAGGTGTACTTTATCCACTTTCCTATTACGATGGAGATTGGTATGGAAAGAATCAAGTTAATTCTAGATTTGGCTGCATTTGGCATGGAGAAAATAAAGAATTAATTAATCGATATGAACAACAATTTATATTGGAAGCTGGATTATAAGTGTATGATTCTTTAAGGATATTAAGTAGTGTTTGATAAAGAAGTTAGAATAATCAATCATGTCTCAGTTTACAAATAAGATTTGAATTTTAACATTATTGACTATCAATCGTTAGTATTTTAAGATTTAAAGTAAGAAACACTATGAATAACTTATGAATTGAGGGTTAAGTATGTCATACAAATATGAAGCATTTTTTAAAGATATTTTGATTAATGAATATATTTATTTTGCTTCAAAAAATAAAAAATTAATTAGAATACAACATGAGAATTTGCCATTTATTGCTATGTGGACAGACGAAAATGTTGCTGAGTCTTATTTGTTACATCATTCAATCGAATACGACAAAATCATTAGAGCAGATATTGACCGTTTTGTAACATATGAAATGGATGAAATCTTTGATCCTGGTGACAAAGTTTTAGTTAATGTGAATAATGGTGAAGAAGGAAACATTGTAGATATAGTTAAAATGACTGATGAGTTAATGTCTGAATTAGATGATATAAGAATGAGAGAGTTTGTTAAAGATGTCGCAAAATATGACGAAGTATACGGATTGACAAACAAAGGTGAAAAGAATTTTATTATGATTTCAGATGATGACCATAATAAACCTCACATCATGCCTGTTTGGAGTATTAAGAGTAGAGCGCGTAAAGTACGTGATCAAGATTTTGAAGAATGTGATTTAATTGAAATTGAAGGTAAAGTCTTTAGTGAATGGTTAGACAAGTTACGCGATGATAATAAAGCAGTAGCGATTGATTTGAAATCAGGTGTTGTAGGTACTGTTGTATCAGCGCAAAAATTGTCAAATGAAGCAACATTTTAATTGATTATATTAGAAAAAGTCTGCAACATGTTTATAGTATTTACACCCCAAAAGTTAGATTTTAGTTTAACTTTTGGGGTGATTTTTTATAAACGAATATTATAAATTTGATAGTAAAATGATGTTTGAAGCTAACACTGAGAAAATTCAACGTATAAAGTAAGTTAGGTGGTAAGGTAAGTAACAATCAATACCAATTTGCTTCCACTCATCTTCCTATTAGAGGTAAAGTGCTCCTAAAGCGCCTGAAAAAGCACCATTCTCAATATAGTATGGTTTAAATCCTCTTAGAACAGTGTAATTCTCAACAACTTCACGTAGTAATTGATTGTTATTAAATGATGAACCGATATATACAACGTGCTTAGTCTTATATTCACGTGCTAAAGTAATAGCCATAGTTGTTATAACTTCACCAACGACACCAATTGCAGAGGCAAGTTTGTTAGCTGAAGTAAACTGATTATCTAAGTGATGTAATACATTTCCAAAATTTGCTGCTGTTAAATCTCCAGGAATTGGTGGTTCAGTATCTTTATAAATATGTTTTACTTTTAAATCAATGGCATCACGATCACCATTTTGAGCTAAATTCGTTAATTCTTTATAATCTGTTATATTGGACAATAAATAGCCTAAACCTTGTATCATCCCACCTCCGGTACCTACACCTCCAACACGTTGTTGCTCTTTTCCGTCAAAATAGTGGAAAGAAGTACCTGTTCCTACATTAGCAAAAATGTAATGTTCAATTTGATGACCTTGTTCATCCAATAAAATTTCTAAACCTTTTGATGATGCATCGAACTCTACAAATATTTCAGGTGATTGATGAATTTGATCTGCTATTACTCCAGCATTTCCACCTGTAAGCTTTAATGTTTCAATTTCTTCATTGTTAAGCCAATCTATGACTTTTTGGATGTTAGTTGTTAATTCAGTTCTGTAATATCTGCGATTGTCATGCTCTTGTACAATTTTAATTAAAGTGCCTCCAGCATCAATTCCAATCTTCATATGTCTATCACTCCATAACAATTATTGTCACTCATTATAGTATAGTAAATTAACTGAAAAACAAGTGAATATTTATAGAAAGCTCTTATTAAGATACACTTATTTTAATAATAAAGTTAATAATAAATATAGGGTAGTCATTATAGTGATGACATACATATTGATAAAATGAGGTTGTAATGAGTTGAATTAGGGTAAAATGATGTTGAGCAAGAGAAAATGTTATACATAACGAGTCCGATAGTCATAATTATTTAATTCATATATAATATAAATGGTAATTAATAGATAGGGGTAAAGCAATGTTTATAAAAAGGGATTTTGATGATATTACAGTTCAAGTATATGAAGAAAAATATAGAAATGCACTTAACCAATTTGAATTAAGTGAACGACAACAAATATATTCTTCATTACCTCAAACTGTTTTAGATGATGCATTAAAAGATGAAAATCGAATTGCCAATGTAGCTTTAAATAAAGAAGGAAAAGTAGTGGGGTTCTTCGTATTGCATCGTTATTATCAACATGAAGGTTATGATACTCCAAACAATGTTGTTTATGTACGTTCATTGTCAGTTAATGAAAAGTTTCAAGGCCATGGATATGGGACAAAAATGATGATGTTTTTACCAGAGTATGTTCAAGCATTATTTCCTGATTTTACACATTTATACTTAGTAGTAGACGCTGAAAATCAAAGCGCTTGGAACGTTTATGAACGTGCAGGTTTTATGCATACAGCTACAAAAGAAGAAGGACCTATCGGGAAAGAAAGACTCTATTATTTAGATTTAGATTCAAAACATGTGTCTTCTTTAAGGTTAAAAGAGGGGGAGTCAGCATATAGTGATGATATTCATGTGATTAATTTGCTTAAAGATGATGTAAAGGTAGGCTTTATTGCACTAGAACAAAATGATAATAAAATGAATATTTCTGCAATCGAGGTTAATAAGCAAAATAGAAATGAAGGAATTGCAGAAAGTGCTTTACGTCAATTAGCAACGTATATACGTAAACATTTTGAAAACATTGAAGTTTTATCAATTACTTTATATGGCGAACGTAATGAGTTAAAACCATTGTGCTTGAATAGTAATTTTGTAGCAATAGAGGAAACTGAGGATTATACACGTTTTGAAAAATATATTAATTATTAACAGTGATTGCTAAATCACAACTTGTCATTTATAATTTATTTTTGTTACTATTAATAAATGATTATTTGACGTTAATTTAAAGAAAATCCTTTGAAAGGAAGTATTTTTATATGAAAATTCAAGATTACACAAAAGAAATGGTTGATGAGAAATCATTCATCGACATGGCCTATACTTTATTAAATGATAAACAAACAACGATGAATTTATATGATATTATTGATGAATTTAAATCTTTAGGTGGATATGAGTATGAAGATATTGAAAATCGAATCGTCCAATTCTATACCGATTTAAACACAGATGGTCGTTTTTTAAATGTAGGAGAAAATCTTTGGGGTCTACGTGACTGGTACTCTGTAGATGATATTGAGGAAAAAATCGCACCAACAATTCAAAAATTCGATATTCTAGATGACGAAGATGAAGAAGATCAAAACCTTAAATTATTAGGTGATGACGACGCTGATGAAGATGACGATATTCCTGCTCAAACAGATGATCAAGAAACATTAGACGAGTCAGATAATGATGAAGATGATGTTGAAATGAATGATACAGATATCGTTATTGATGAAGACGAAGACGAAGATATTGCTGAAGGTGAAGAAGAAGCCTTTGAAGACGCCGAAGACTTTAATGATTAATCAAGTAACTATATTTTAATTTAAAAATATGTCTCGCTTTATAACAGAAACATTAAAGTGGGACTTTTATTTTTATTTAAAAGGTGGTAGTATTTTATTTGGGCTCCTTTAATTAGGACACGTGTATTAAATAGATACGCTCCCCTTACAATTGCTGTGAGAGGGAGCGATTTTTTTATTTTTAATATTCATAATGAAATGTAAAAGTGAATCAAATTGTTGAGTAATATACCAAATTTATTTCATTATTATTGTTAAATACATAGTTTACTCACAGTTTTTAATAGATTTTATCAATCATTAAATAGTTTACTAAATTATACAGGAGGTCAGACAATGACAAAGTTTATTTTTGTAACAGGCGGGGTTGTGTCATCATTAGGAAAAGGGATAACAGCCGCTTCTCTAGGAAGATTACTTAAAGATAGAGGACTTAAAGTTACAATACAAAAATTCGATCCATATTTAAATGTAGACCCAGGTACAATGAGTCCTTATCAACATGGGGAAGTGTTCGTTACAGATGATGGTGCTGAGACTGATTTAGACTTAGGACATTATGAACGTTTTATAGATATTAATTTAAATAAATATTCAAATGTTACTGCCGGAAAAGTATATTCACATGTGTTGAAAAAAGAGCGTCGTGGTGATTACTTGGGTGGTACTGTACAAGTTATTCCTCATATTACAAACGAAATTAAAGAAAGATTGCTATTAGCTGGTGAGAGTACTAATGCGGATGTTGTCATTACTGAAATTGGTGGAACAACAGGTGATATAGAGTCTTTACCTTTCTTGGAAGCCATTCGTCAAATTAGAAGCGACTTAGGTCGTGAAAATGTAATGTATGTACATTGTACTTTGCTTCCATATATTAAAGCTGCTGGGGAAATGAAAACAAAACCTACACAGCATAGTGTTAAAGAATTACGAGGCCTAGGTATCCAACCTGATTTAATAGTCGTACGAACAGAATACGAAATGACACAAGATTTGAAAGACAAAATCGCGCTATTCTGTGATATCAAAAAGGAAAGTGTTATAGAATGTAGAGATGCAGATTCTCTTTATGAAATTCCGTTACAACTTAGTAAGCAAAATATGGATGACATTGTTATTCAACGTTTACAATTAAATGCCAAGTATGAAACGCAACTGGATGAGTGGAAACATCTATTAGATACCGTTAATCATTTAGATGGTAAAATTACAATTGGTTTAGTTGGTAAATATGTGAGCTTACAAGATGCTTATCTATCAGTTGTTGAATCACTTAAGCATGCTGGTTATCCATTTAAAAAAGATGTTGTGGTAAAATGGATTGATTCAAGTGAAGTTAATGATCATAATGTTGAGGCTTATTTATCCGACGTTGATGGTATTTTAGTTCCTGGTGGATTTGGATTCAGAGCAAGTGAAGGTAAAATTGCAGCTATTCGTTATGCCCGTGAGAATAACATACCGTTCTTTGGCATTTGTTTAGGTATGCAATTGGCAACTGTTGAATTTGCACGTCATGTTTTAGGCTATGAAGGTGCGCATTCAGCAGAATTAGATCCAAGTACACCATATCCAATTATAGATTTATTACCAGAACAAAAGGATATTGAAGATTTAGGTGGAACCCTAAGACTTGGTCTTTATCCTTGTCACATTAAAGAAGGTACATTGGCAGAGAAAATTTATAATAAAAATGATATTGAAGAACGTCATCGTCATAGATATGAATTCAATAACGAATTTAGGGAACAATTAGAAAGTAACGGTATGGTCTTTTCAGGGACAAGTCCAGATGGTCGTTTAGTAGAAATTATAGAAATACCTAAAAATGATTTCTTTATTGCATGTCAATTCCATCCTGAATTCTTATCAAGACCTAATCGTCCACAGCCTATATTTAAATCATTTGTAGAAGCGGCGTTAAATTACCAACAAAAATAATTGTTTTGATGCACAAACAATATAAAGCTAAATAAAAATGGTCATTTCCTTAAAAGTAAAAGGAAATGACCATTTTTTAATTGTCCATTAAACTTTATCAGTGTACTTTATTTATCATTATACATTTAGATGTTTTGGTTATAATTATTATACGTTCTTGCTTCATCAGTTAAAAACACGGATGAAATTATTTTATAGAAAATAATTGAACGACTACACACATATTTTACAAATCCAGATCTCTAGTCATTTCAATCATTTGAGTATAAATATCATAATAAATATAATTTAAGGCCATCGGATGTGGTTGAATGATTTTATCATAATCTTCTGTGTAAACAATGGGCCTAGGTGTTGATAAATTAACATAATGAATTAAATGATTTGGAAAATCATCTCGTTTAGGGTTATTACAAATAAGCACTAAATCGACATCTAAATCAATAAGTTGAAGTACATCACTTTCAACTTCCGAAGTGTAGTATGGTGAAAATAACAGTACCCTATCTGTAGTATCTATATCGTTAAAATTTTGTAAATCTTCAAGTGGTAAACTAGATGCTAATTTTTCATGGCTTTGTAATATGAATGATTCATAGAATTTTAAATCATCGTACCCTTTGATATAGACATGTCCTTCTCCACCAATTGCTTGAATGAGGCATTGAGCTGCCATTTGAATATCTAACTCTTGTTTTTCAAGCCGATTAAAAATACCAGTTAATTGTGTGTTTAAGATTTTTGACATTGTAAACCTCCAATCTCTTTACTGAAATATTGTAAATAATCCTAGGTAGATATGCAATATGTGAACATTTTTCGAAATGTATTCGCTTCCAAAAACGTAAAAACAATTAATTATGAAAAATATCAATATTAAATAAAATATTCGAATGCAATCAGTATATATTTTTGATATAATGACGTTGAAAAAAACGTGCACTGATGCACTCAAGGAGGAACTTTCATGCCTTTAGTTTCAATGAAAGAAATGTTAATCGATGCGAAAGAAAACGGTTATGCGGTTGGTCAATACAATCTTAATAACCTCGAATTTACACAAGCTATTTTAGAAGCGTCTCAAGAAGAGAATGCGCCAGTTATTCTAGGTGTTTCTGAAGGGGCAGCTCGTTATATGAGTGGCTTTTATACAGTTGTGAAAATGGTAGAAGGTTTAATGCATGACTTAAACATCACAATCCCAGTAGCAATTCATTTAGACCACGGTTCAAGCTTTGAAAAATGTAAAGAAGCAATTGATGCTGGATTCACATCTGTAATGATTGATGCATCTCATAGTCCTTTTGAAGAAAATGTTGAAATCACTTCTAAAGTAGTTGAGTATGCTCACGATAGAGGCGTTTCTGTAGAAGCTGAATTAGGTACAGTTGGTGGACAAGAAGACGACGTAGTTGCTGATGGCGTTATCTATGCAGACCCTAAAGAATGTCAAGAACTAGTAGAAAAAACTGGAATTGATACTTTAGCACCAGCATTAGGTTCTGTACATGGACCATATAAAGGCGAACCTAAATTAGGATTTAAAGAGATGGAAGAAATTGGTGCTTCAACTGGATTACCTTTAGTACTACACGGTGGTACAGGTATTCCGACTAAAGATATTCAAAAAGCTATTCCTTATGGTACTGCTAAAATTAACGTGAATACTGAAAATCAAATTGCGTCTGCTAAAGCAGTTCGTGAAGTATTAAACAACGACAAAGATGTGTATGATCCACGTAAATATTTAGGACCAGCACGTGAAGCTATTAAAGAGACAGTTAAAGGTAAAATTAGAGAATTCGGTACTTCTAATCGCGCTAAATAATTTAAATATCTTTGTTATTGGTCATTGAACATAAGTTCAGTGACCTCTTTTTATGCTATAATAATGACAGAAATTTACATTTTATGGTTACAATATTCAATATTGGGAAGATTTCATATAATAAAATAGCTTACAAACGAATAATTAACAAAATAAATGATTAACTGAAAAGATAAGTGGTATTAGTTCATTGACGTATTCTTAGTCGTAATTAGCAATCTTTATAAAAAGCAAAATGATGCTATAAATAAATTGTATTTATTGTAAAAATAAGTATTTTACAAATAAAGTAAAATTATCTTATAATGCTAATAATGTGATATTTTAAAAAGAAGGAAACAAAGGAGAAAAGTGATATGGCTCAAGAGGTAATAAAAATTAGAGGTGGACAAACACTAAAAGGAGAAGTAGAAATTAGTGGAGCAAAAAATAGTGCAGTTGCTATTATCCCCGCAACTTTATTAGCTCAAGGACAAGTAAAGTTGGATGGCCTTCCTCAAATCTCTGATGTCGAAACTCTAGTAAGTTTGTTAGAAGATTTAAATATTAAAGCAAGATTAAATGGTAAACAATTAGAAGTGGATACTACACAAATAGAGAATGCACCTCTACCTAATAATAAAGTTGAGTCTTTACGTGCTTCTTATTATATGATGGGTGCAATGCTTGGTCGTTTTAAAAAATGTGTAATTGGATTGCCGGGTGGATGTCCACTCGGACCAAGACCTATTGATCAACATATTAAGGGGTTCAAAGCATTAGGAGCAGAAATTGACGAATCTAGCAATACATCTATGAAATTAGTAGCAAAAGAACTTAGAGGCGCTCATATATTTTTAGATATGGTAAGTGTTGGAGCGACGATTAATATTATGCTTGCGGCAGTTCATGCTAAAGGTCAAACTGTTATTGATAATGCAGCCAAAGAACCTGAAGTTGTAGATGTTGCGAACTTTTTAATGAGTATGGGTGCTGATATTAGAGGAGCTGGCACAACATCAATAAAAATTAATGGTGTTGAGGAACTAAAAGGTTCAGAGTATCAAATTATTCCAGATAGAATTGAAGCTGGTTCTTATATGTGTATGGCCGCAGCTATGGGTGAAGAGGTCATTTTACATAATATAGTTCCTAAACATGTTGAAGCTTTAACTGTTAAGTTAAAAGAGTTAGGTGTAAATATTGAAATAGAAGATGAAAAAATTATCATTCGTAAACAAGCACCGTATAAAAATGTAGATATAAAAACGCTTGTTTATCCAGGTTTTGCAACTGATTTACAACAACCTATTACACCATTATTATTCATGACAGAAGGGCCTTCATTTGTGACTGATACTATTTATCCAGCGCGTTTTAAACATGTAGAAGAATTACAGCGTATGGGCGCTAATATTAAATCGGATGAGGGAACAGCTGTAATTAAACCTTCGACACTTAATGGAGCTGAAGTATATGCAAGTGATTTACGCGCAGGCGCTTGCTTAATTACTGCAGGTTTAATAGCTGAAGGTGTGACAACAATATTTAATGTAAAACATATTTATAGAGGATATACTAACATCGTTGAACATCTTAAAGCACTTGGTGCTGATATTTGGACAGAAACGGTTTAATTCTTAACACAATTTTTAAATTAACAATATTTATATTTGAGTGATATGAAATAGTGAGTGTATCAGAATTCAAGTTAAATACGTTGTTTCTCTGCAACAGATCCCAAACTTGTAATGTTTGTAAAATGATCTGATGAATCAATCTAATTTAGGATGTTTAAATAGAGTACAAAAAAGATTGATTTAAGCGCAATTTAAATTTAGTGATTGACTTACTTATAAGTTAAGAAAGTCTGGGACATTATTGTCTCAGGCTCTTTTTGATTCGAACTCAAATTTGAGAAATGTAATTTTATATTTCAAATTATAGTAAACGTATTTTAGTAATTAGTATTTACTTAAATCAACTTGTGAGCAAGTTATGTTTATTATCTGTAAAAATAGGATAGTATATGTATATAACTTTTCTAAGGAGTGAATATAATAAGATGAGAAATTTCACTAAACAATATATAAACGGTGAATGGGTTGATAGTGCAAGCGGCGAAACTATTGATGTTATTAACCCTGCAACTGAAGAAGTAATGGGTAAAATTGCTAACGGTAACGAAGAAGATGTTAATAAAGCTGTAGATGCTGCAGATAAAGTATATTTAGAATTTAGACATAGTTCTGTTGAGGAAAGAAGAGAACTTTTAGATAAGATTGTAAAAGAATATCAAAATAGAAAAAATGATTTAATTGAAGCGATTACCGATGAACTAGGAGCGCCTTTATCAGTTTCCGAAAACGTTCATTATCAAATGGGATTGAATCACTTTACAGCTGCAAGAGATGCTTTAGATAGCTTCCAATTTGAAGAACAACGTGGCGATGATTTGGTTGTTAAAGAAGCCATTGGAGTTGCTGGACTTGTTACACCTTGGAATTTCCCTACAAACCAAACTTCACTTAAATTAGCTGCTGCGTTTGCTGCTGGTAGTCCTGTTGTTTTAAAACCATCTGAAGAAACACCATTTGCTGCAATTATTTTAGCAGAAATTTTTGATAAAGCAGGCGTACCTAAAGGTGTGTTTAACTTAGTTAATGGTGATGGATCTGGAGTAGGAAATCCTTTAAGTGAACATCCAAAAGTAAGAATGATGTCATTTACAGGTTCTGGTCCTACAGGTTCAAAAATTATGGAAAAAGCTGCAAAAGACTTCAAAAAAGTGTCTCTTGAATTGGGTGGGAAATCACCTTATATCGTATTAGATGACGTTGATGTTGAAGAAGCTGCTAATGCAACAACGAAAAAAGTTGTTAACAATACAGGGCAAGTTTGTACTGCAGGAACACGTGTACTTATTCCTGAAAGTATTAAAGAAGACTACTTAACAGCAGTTAAAGAAGCATTTAGTAAAGTTAAAGTAGGTCAACCAAGAGAAGAAGGAACTCAAGTAGGTCCTATTATTAGTAAAAAACAATTCGATCAAGTTCAGGATTACATTGATAAAGGTATCAATGAAGGAGCAGAGTTATTCTACGGCGGTCCTGGCAAACCAGAAGGATTAGATAAAGGTTATTTTGCGCGTCCAACTATATTTATTAATGTAGATAATCACATGACGATTGCACAAGAAGAAATTTTCGGACCTGTTATGTCTGTAATCACTTATAATAATCTTGACGAAGCTATTGAAATTGCTAATGATACGAAATATGGTCTTGCTGGCTATGTTATTGGTAAAGATAAAGATACATTGAGACATGTCGCTCGTTCAATTGAAGCTGGTACAATTGAAATTAATGAAGCTGGTAGAAAACCAGACTTACCATTCGGTGGTTATAAAGAATCTGGCTTAGGTCGTGAATGGGGCGATTATGGTATCGAAGAATTCTTAGAAGTAAAATCAATAGCTGGATATTTTAAATAATTAGTAAATTAAATTAAAAGTTGCAATTAAACAAAACACGGAACTAATTTTGTTCTGTGTTTTGTTTTTTATGTTAAAATTCCTAAAATCATTTTGTAATTAAAATGAAAATTTGCTATAGTTAGTCTAGTAATTAGAAGGTTGAGAAATATATAAACGTATAAATATAGCTATAATGTGACTTTTTATTATTGACAGTCACATAAGTATCAAGATATACATCTATTATTTGGTTAAGCTAACTATACGTTTATTATTTTTGAACTTCGTAAAATAAATAATTAATGAAATGGGTGCAAGTCTATGCCTGGTAGAGAACGAACATCTCCGCAGTATGAATCTTTCCACGAATTATATAAAAACAATACTACTAAAGAGCTCACTCAAAAAGCCAAATCTTTAAAATTAACTAATTACAGTAAATTAAATAAAAAAGAATTGGTACTTGCCATTATGGAAGCACAAATGGAAAAAGATGGTAATTACTATATGGAAGGAATATTAGATGATATTCAACAAGATGGATATGGTTTCTTAAGAACCGTTAACTATTCTAAAGGTGAGAAGGATATTTATATTTCTGCAAGCCAAATTCGACGTTTTGAAATAAAACGTGGTGATAAAGTAACGGGTAAAGTTCGTAAACCAAAAGATAATGAAAAATATTATGGTCTACTTCAAGTTGATTTTGTGAACGATCATAATGCAGAAGAAGTCAAAAAACGTCCTCACTTCCAAGCTTTAACACCTCTTTATCCTGAAGAAAGAATCCTATTAGAAACGCAATCTACAAATTATTCCACTCGTATTATGGATTTAGTCACACCAATAGGTCTTGGTCAACGTGGTCTTATAGTTGCACCACCTAAAGCTGGTAAGACAAGTTTATTAAAAGAAATCGCTAATGCAATAGCGAGTAATAAACCTGAAGCGAATTTATTTATCTTACTAGTAGGTGAGCGTCCAGAAGAAGTGACGGATATTGAAAGATCGGTTGAATCTGCAGAAGTCGTTCATTCGACTTTCGATGAACCACCAGAACATCATGTTAAAGTTGCTGAATTATTATTAGAGCGTGCAAAGCGATTAGTTGAAATTGGAGAAGATGTAATTATACTTATGGACTCCATAACACGTTTGGCTCGAGCGTATAATTTAGTCATACCTCCTAGTGGACGTACATTGTCAGGCGGGCTTGATCCCGCTTCATTACACAAACCTAAAGCGTTTTTTGGTGCAGCACGTAACATTGAAGCTGGGGGAAGTTTGACAATTTTAGCTACTGCTTTAGTTGAGACAGGATCTCGTATGGATGATATGATATATGAAGAGTTCAAGGGTACAGGTAATATGGAATTACATCTTGATCGCAAGTTATCAGAACGTAGAATATTCCCAGCGATAGACATAGGTCGTAGTTCAACACGAAAAGAAGAGCTATTAATCACTAAAGAGGAATTAGATTCATTATGGCAATTACGAAATTTATTTACCGATTCAACAGACTTTACAGAACGTTTTATTAGAAAACTTAAGCGTTCGAAAAATAATAAAGAATTCTTTAAGCAATTGCAAAAAGCAGCTGAAGAGAGTACTAAAACAGGAAGACCAATTATTTAAACTCGTAGATTAAGGGTTGCGTTTTCCATATATTACTATTATAATTACACAGTATTGGGTAAAAAACTCACAAATAACTCTGTTCCAGATGGTTCAGGGCAAAGGAGCTGAAAAAAATGAAACAAGGAATTCATCCTGAATACCACAAAGTTATCTTTTTAGATACAACAACAAACTTTAAATTTTTAAGTGGTTCTACAAAAACATCTTCAGAAACTATGGAATGGGAAGATGGAAATGAATACCCAGTTATTCGTTTAGATGTATCATCAGATTCTCATCCATTCTATACTGGACGTCAAAAATTCGCAGCAGCGGATGGTCGTGTGGAACGTTTCAACAAAAAGTTTGGACTCAAATCAAACAACAACTAATTTTGGATTTCAACTGTCTACTTTCCCGTTTGGGTATTGTAGACAGTTTTTTATTATAGAGTTTCGTTGAATCATCAACTCTATATCAAAGCTCTTTATATCTATAAAATCTATCGATAAGTATAAACATTTATAGAGATGTGTAAAATCTTTTATAGATTATTCGTTTAATTATTAAATTTCATAATACACCTGTAAATTATGATTCTTACTTTGAAAATACATTTATATACATAAAAAATATGATATAATTAAGCGATTATGTTTTGAAAAAGGTGGAACTATCAATGTATGAAACGTACCATTCAGGTTGGATTGAAACCATAACAGGAAGTATGTTTAGTGGGAAATCTGAAGAACTTATACGTCGCTTAAGACGTGGAATCTACGCTAAACAAAAGGTGGTTGTTTTCAAACCAGCAATTGATGATCGTTACCATAAAGAAAAGGTCGTCTCACATAATGGTAATGAGATAGAAGCGATTAATATATCTACAGCTCAAGAAATTTTAAATCATAAGCTAGAAGAAGTAAACGTCATCGGAATTGATGAAGTGCAATTTTTTGAAGATGATATTGTCAACATAGTTGAAAAATTAGCAGAAAACGGGCATCGTGTTATTGTAGCAGGTTTAGATATGGACTTTAGAGGAGAACCGTTTAAACCTATGCCCAAGTTGCTCGCAGTTAGTGAACATATTACAAAGTTGCAAGCAGTATGTTCTGTATGTGGTTCACCCTCGAGTCGTACACAGCGGTTAATAAATGGTGAACCGGCAAAAGAAGATGATCCCATCATATTGGTTGGTGCAAATGAAAGTTACGAGCCACGTTGTAGAGCACATCATATAGTTGCGCCTAGTGAAAATGAGAAGGAGGAAATGTAGTGTTTGATCAATTAGATATAGTAGAAGAACGATATGAACAATTAAATGAATTACTGAGTGATCCTGATGTAGTGAATGACGCTGATAAATTAAGAAAATATTCAAAAGAACAAGCTGACTTACAAAAGACTGTTGATGTGTATAGAAGTTATAAGACCAAAAAAGAAGAATTACAAGATATTGAGGATATGTTAAGTGAAACATCTGATAAAGAAGAAGTTGAAATGCTAAAAGAAGAAAGTAGCGCTTTAAAAACAGAATTACCTGATATGGAAGAAGAATTAAAAATCTTACTTATACCTAAAGATCCTAATGATGATAAAGATGTTATTGTCGAAATTCGTGCAGCTGCAGGAGGAGATGAAGCTGCAATATTTGCTGGGGACTTAATGAGAATGTATTCAAAATACGCCGAGGCAAACGGATTTAAAACAGAAATAGTAGAAGCTTCAGAAAGTGATCATGGTGGATATAAAGAAGTGAGTTTCTCAGTATCTGGTACAGGTGCTTACAGTAAATTAAAATTTGAAAATGGTGCACATAGAGTCCAACGTGTGCCTGAAACAGAATCAGGAGGGCGAATTCACACTTCCACTGCAACTGTTGCTGTATTACCTGAAGCTGAAGATGTCGAAATTGAGATACGTAATGAAGATTTAAAAATTGATACTTATCGTTCTAGTGGTGCTGGTGGTCAGCACGTTAATACGACTGACTCTGCAGTACGTATTACACACTTGCCGACGGGTGTTATAGCAACTTCTTCTGAAAAGTCTCAAATTCAAAACCGAGAAAAAGCAATGAAAGTTTTAAAAGCGCGATTATATGATATGAAATTGCAAGAAGAACAACAAAAATATGCTTCTCAAAGAAAATCAGCTGTTGGTACAGGCGATCGCTCTGAAAGAATAAGAACTTATAATTATCCTCAAAGTCGTGTGACAGATCATCGGATTGGTTTAACGCTTCAAAAGTTAAATCAAATTATGGAAGGACATTTAGACGAGATTGTGGAGGCACTCACACTTTCAGAACAAACTGAGAAACTGAAAGAATTAAACAATGGTGAATTATAAAGAAAAGTTTGCAGAAGCCAAGACAATTGCTATAAATGAAGGGTTTGAATCAACTCGTGCCGAATGGTTGTTTTTAGATGTTTTTGGTTGGTCAAAAACAGATTATTTAATTCATAAAGATGAACAAATGTCTTTGACATCGATTAACAAATTGGATAAAGCGTTGGATAGGATGGTCACTGGAGAACCTATCCAATACATTGTTGGATTTCAGTCATTTTATGGTTATCAATTTAAAGTGAATCAACACTGTCTTATACCAAGGCCTGAAACTGAGGAAGTTATGCTGCATTTTTTAGAATTGTGTAAAAAGACTGATACCATAGCAGATATTGGAACTGGAAGTGGTGCTATAGCAATTACGCTTAAGTTACTGCAACCTGAATTAAATGTTATTGCAACAGATTTGTATGAAGATGCTTTAAGTGTAGCTAAGCAAAATGCAAGTCACTATCACCAAAATATTCAGTTTTTGCGTGGAAATGCTTTAAAACCGCTAATTGAAAAAGATATAAAATTGGATGGGTTAATATCTAATCCACCATACATAGGTCATAGCGAAATAATAGATATGGAGTCAACAGTACTAAATTATGAGCCGCATCATGCTCTATTCGCTGAGAAAAACGGATTTGCTATTTATGAGTCAATATTAGAAGATTTACCATTTGTAATGAAACAAGGTGGACATGTTGTTTTTGAAATTGGTTATCAACAAGGAGATATCTTAAAAAGAATGGTTCAAGATTTATATCCTGAAAAAGAAGTAGAGATTTTCAAAGATATCAATGGAAATCAGCGAATTTTATCTATTATTTGGTAGTTAAACAATTTATACGATATTGTTTTTATAGTTGTTTTGTTTATGAAAAACATGACTTTCGATCAGCAACATAGCACGGGTGGAATTTTAATTCAACTTTTTGAAAATGAATTAAATTCTGCCCTTATTTCTTTACAGCATACAATCACAGAAGAGGTGAAAACATGCACACACAAATATGGGATTTAAGAATGTATAAAAATAATGTTAGTCAATATCCACATATTGATGAGATAAAACAAACTTTCCTAGATGGAGGTTTAGTAGCGATACCTACTGAAACAGTATATGGTCTTGGGGCGAATGCTAGAAACGAAGAAGCAGTCGAAAATATCTATGTTGCAAAAGGACGTCCGTCAGATAATCCGTTAATCGTCCATATTCACAGTATTGAACAACTCGATGATTTTGTAGAGCATATCGATGATAAGGTTAAAGTATTAATGGATGAATTTTGGCCGGGACCTATTTCTTTTATATTACCACTTAAACAGGGTTATCTTTGCAGTAAAGTGACTGGTGGATTAGAATCTATCGCTGTTAGAATGCCTAGTCATAAAATAGGGAGAGCATTACTTCAAATTGTAGATGAACCCATAGCAGCTCCTAGTGCTAATATTAGTGGTCGTCCGTCACCAACAACCTTTGAACATGTGAATAGAGATTTAAATGGCAAAGTCAACGGTATAGTTAATGGTGATCAATGTGAAGAGGGGCTTGAAAGTACTGTGATTGATTGCACACAGTTTCCGTTTCGTATTGCGCGACCAGGTTCAATTACACAAGATATGATAGAAAGTAGACTACCACATTCGATAAATCGTCAAATATATGAGGAAAATGAAAAGCCTATCGCACCTGGGATGAAATATAAACATTATTCCCCAGAAACCCCTTTAACAATTGTTAAAGATTTAAATAAAAAAATAGCTAATGATGATAAATGGTCAAAAGTAGCATTTGTATTTCCACAGAGTCAAAAAAGTTTGATTCCCGAAAATAGCATTTTTATATCATTATGTGAAAATAAGGAAGATTTTAAATCAGCAGGCCATAATTTATATGAAATTTTACATGAACTTGACCAGAATGAAGAAATAGAAGAGGCATATATTTATGGATTTGAAGATAATCATCATACTGAAGCTATCATGAATCGAATGTTAAAAGCAGCAAGTTATAAACTAGTTAAAGGTGAAAAGCTATGAAAATAATTTTTGTATGTAGTGGCAACACTTGTCGAAGCCCACTGGCTGAAAGTATAGCCAAGTCCCTTTTACCAAACGATAGCATAGCTTCAAGAGGACTATTCGCAGTTGAGGGACAGGCCATATCTAAGGAATCGTTAGAATTAATTCATAAGTACGGTTTACCTGAACCATCGCTAGCACAAACTTTTCGTATAGATGATCTTGATGCTGATATTATACTTACCATGACGCAAGCTCATAAAGACTTGATATTTTCTATGTATGGACGACAATCTAATGTCTTTACATTAAATGAGTATGTAGGTGACACACAGGAAATTGATGACCCATTTGGTGGCTCATTCTATGTTTATGAACAAACTTATATCAAAATTTATGATTTAGTCGACAAAATAAAATTTAAACACGAGTAAAGTAAAATATATATAATTAGTATATGTTAAGCTTTAAATAAGTTATAATTAAGGAGTATAGCAAGTTTGCTATGTTCCTTTTTATTTTTTACAAAGGGGTGGGTTCAAATGCGTGATTTACAACAACTGCTTGATGAATTGAAAGATATGTCATTCTTTAACCCAGGCGAAATGTGTATCATTGGTTGTTCAACTTCTGAAGTTATAGGTAAACGTATTGGTTCTGTTGGATCGATGGACGTAGCTAAAGAAATTTATGAAAATTTGAAACAACTAGAGATTGATACAGGCGTGACATTTGCTTTTCAAGGATGTGAACATATTAACCGGGCAGTAACGATAGAAAGAGCAAATTTCAACCCATTGACTATGGAAGAAGTTACTGTCATTCCAGACGTTCATGCAGGTGGTAGTTTATCCACTTACGCTTATCAACAAATGGAAGATCCTATTGTTGTTGAGCATATTACTGTTTCAAAAGGTATAGATATAGGTCAGACCTTAATTGGAATGCATATTAAACATGTGTGTGTTCCTGTAAGAACAAGTGTTAAACAAATTGGAGAAGCTATCGTTACCATAGCGACATCTAGACCTAAGAAAATTGGTGGCGAACGAGCTAAATATCAATAAATATTGTGGAAGAAGGGGATTCAAATGTCTTATATCGAGAAGAAGGATAAAGTTGTTTACGATGCTATTCAAAAGGAGTTTCAACGACAAAATAGTAATATTGAACTTATTGCATCAGAAAATTTCGTATCACAAGCAGTTATGGAAGCTCAAGGTTCAGTATTAACGAATAAATATGCTGAGGGTTATCCTGGACGTCGTTATTATGGCGGGTGTGAGCACGTAGATGTAACTGAGGCCATTGCCATTGATAGAGCAAAAGCTTTATTTGGAGCAGAACATGTTAATGTCCAACCCCATTCAGGTTCTCAAGCTAATATGGCTGTGTATTTGGTTGCTTTAGAAATGGGCGATACTGTGTTAGGTATGAATTTGAGTCATGGTGGGCATTTAACTCATGGTGCACCTGTCAATTTTAGTGGTAAATTTTATCATTTTGTTGAATATGGTGTGGACCAAGAAAATGAATTAATTAACTATGATGAAGTGAGACGTTTAGCAATTGAGCATCAACCTAAATTAATTGTAGCTGGTGCTTCAGCATATTCAAGAACTATTGACTTTAAAAAATTTAAAGAAATTGCAGACGAAGTAGGAGCTAAATTGATGGTAGATATGGCACATATTGCTGGTTTAGTAGCTGCTGGTTTACATCCTAATCCTGTAGAATATGCTGATTTTGTGACTACTACAACTCATAAAACTTTACGTGGTCCACGTGGTGGTATGATTTTATGTAAAGAAGAATATAAAAAAGATATAGATAAAACAATCTTCCCAGGTATTCAAGGTGGTCCACTAGAACATGTCATCGCTGCAAAAGCTGTTGCATTTGGAGAAGCTTTGAACGACGATTTTAAAGATTATCAAAATCAAGTCATTAAAAATGCACAAGCTTTAGCTCAAACATTAATTGAAGAAGGGTTCAGAGTTGTATCTGGCGGAACAGACAATCATTTAGTTGCAGTTGATGTTAAAGGTTCTATCAATATGACTGGTAAATTAGCTGAAGAGACACTTGATAAAGTAGGAATTACATGTAATAAGAATACTATTCCATTTGATAAAGAAAAACCGTTTGTAACAAGTGGTGTTAGACTAGGAACACCTGCAGCTACAACTCGTGGTTTTGATGAATCTGCATTTGTGGAAGTAGCAAAAATTATTAGTTTAGCATTAAATAACTATGATAATGATACTAAACTAAATGAAGCTAAAGAGAGGGTTCACGCACTCACATCTAAATATCCATTATATAATTAATAGATATACACATTGGAGGAAAATGATTATGAGTAAAGTACATGTTTTTGATCACCCATTAATACAACACAAACTAAGTTATATTAGAGACGCTCACACTGGAACAAAAGAGTTTAGAGAACTTGTAGATGAAGTCGGTATGTTAATGGCCTATGAAGTAACTAGAGACTTAGAACTACAAGATGTTGAAATACAAACGCCTGTGACTAAAATGACAGCTAAACGTTTGGCAGGTAAAAAGTTAGCAATTGTACCTATTTTAAGAGCTGGTTTAGGCATGACAGATGGTGTGTTAAGTCTTGTTCCTGCTGCTAGGGTAGGACATATAGGACTTTATAGAGATCCAGAGACTCTTGAAGCGGTAGAGTACTTTGCGAAAATGCCTCAAGATATCGATGAACGTCAAATTATTGTGGTTGATCCTATGCTTGCTACTGGTGCTTCAGCTATTGAAGCAATTTCTTCATTAAAAAAACGAGGAGCTAAAAGTATACGTTTTATGTGTTTAATAGCTGCCCCTGAAGGCGTTGAAAAAATGCAAGAAGCACACCCAGATGTAGATATATACATTGCAGCATTAGATGAAAAATTAAATGACAAAGCGTATATTACACCTGGTTTAGGTGATGCAGGGGATAGATTATTCGGTACTAAATAATAGATTCGGAGATAGATATTTTTGAAGAAAAAAGTTATGACCATATTTGGAACTAGGCCTGAAGCTATAAAAATGGCTCCGTTGATTAAAACGTTAGAAAAAGATTCTAACCTGGAACCCGTTGTTGTAGTCACCGCCCAACATAGGGAGATGCTTGATTCAGTGTTGAATACTTTTAATATAAGTGCAGATTATGATTTGAATATTATGAAAGCTGGTCAAACACTGTCTGAAGTAACATCTGAAGCAATGAAAAAGTTAGAAGATATCATACAAAAGGAAGTGCCTGATATGGTACTTGTTCATGGTGATACAGTGACAACCTTTTCTGGAGCATTAGCTGCATTTTATAGTCAAACACCTATAGGACATGTTGAAGCTGGATTAAGGAGTTATAATAAATATTCACCTTATCCAGAAGAAATAAATAGACAAATGGTTGGGGTAATGGCAGATTTGCACTTTGCCCCAACCTATAATGCTGCACAGAATTTAGTAAAAGAGGGTAAATTAGCCAAACATATAGCTATCACTGGTAATACAGCTATTGACGCAATGAAATATACAATCGATTACCAATATTCATCATCTATTATACAAAAACATAAAAATAAAAACTTTATTTTACTCACAGCACATAGACGTGAAAACATAGGTAAACCTATGATAAACGTGTTTAAAGCGATTAGAAAGTTGATTGATGAATATCATGATTTAGCGTTGGTCTATCCTATGCATATGAATCCCAAAGTAAGAGATATAGCGCAAAAATATTTAGGAAATCATCCTAGGATTGAATTGATAGAACCACTTGATGTGGTTGATTTTCATAATTTTGCTAAACAAGCATATCTCATTATGACTGACTCTGGTGGAATACAAGAGGAGGCACCATCATTACATAAACCTGTTTTAGTATTGAGAGATAGTACTGAAAGACCGGAGGGTGTAGATGCTGGAACTTTGAGAGTCATTGGTACGAATGAAGAAGATGTCTATAATGAAACTAAAAAATTATTAGAAAAACCAGATCTTTATCAAAAAATGAGTCAAGCTGTTAATCCATATGGCGATGGACAAGCTAGTGAGAGAATTGTGCAACATATAAAATATTATTTTAATTTGACAAATGACAGACCCAATCATTTTGAATATACAAAAGATTTATAAAATGACAAATGTGAATTTTTTGTGACAAAAACCAGTGAAAATTTAACAAGAATTTGAATAGAATTGACACCATACAACCGGCTATATTATCATTTAGATTGTATGAGTGGAACGGTTTACATGATTGGTATAGGACACTCGGAGGCTATAAAATGCGTCGTTTCAACATCATTTTCAAACAATATTTGCAATATTATCTTTATTTATTGGTAATAGTTGGAATATTGTACTCAATTTCACCCCGCCCATTTTTTTTGGGTCTTATGATAGGTACATGTGGTTCTTTAGTAAATACATACATCTTTGAGATTTATTTAGCTAAATCAATGCATAAAGAATCGACACAAATGTCTACTGGTAGTACTTGGAGGTATTTAGTGGCAATTATTGCATGTGTATTATGGTTATTCTTTAAAGAACACATTAATATTATCGGAGTTTTAATTGGGTTAATGATTTCTTATATTGTAATCATATTGCGCCCTCTACTACAAAGGGAGTAAAAATTTAATAGAAAGAGGTGAGTTTATGGATCACAAATCCCCACTCGTTAGTTGGAACGTCTTTGGTTTCGATATTGTTTTTAATCTGGCCAGTGTTTTAATGGTAGTGATTACAGCAATTTTAGTTTTTATTTTAGCTATAGTTTGCACTCGAAACTTAAAGAAACGACCAACTGGAAAACAAAACTTCATTGAATGGGTATTTGATTTTGTTAGAGGTATTATTGAAAGTAATATGGCCTGGAAAAAAGGTGGGAATTTCCACTTCTTAGCAGTGACATTAATTCTTTTCATTTTTGTAGCCAACATGCTTGGTTTACCGTTCGCAATTGTCACTCATGACCATACGCTATGGTGGAAATCACCAACAGCAGACGCTACGGTAACTCTAACGTTATCTACAACTATGATTTTGTTAACGCACTATTACGGTATTAAAATGCGTGGAACAAAAGCTTATGCAGCTGGATATTTTAAACCTTTCTGGCCATTGGCTATTATTAATGTATTCGAAGAATTCACTTCTACATTAACTTTAGGTCTACGTTTGTACGGTAATATTTTTGCAGGTGAATTATTACTCGGTTTACTTGCATCATTGTTCTTTGAACAACCTGCATGGGGTTGGATAATTAGTATTCCTGGATTAATAGTTTGGCAAGCGTTCTCTATATTCGTGGGAACGATTCAAGCATATATCTTTGTAATGCTTTCAATGGTTTACATGTCACATAAAGTGGCAGACGGACATTAATATAATTTAGTAACTATATAAATATTAGGAGGAAATTTTATTATGAATTTAATCGCAGCGGCAATCGCAATTGGTTTATCAGCATTAGGTGCAGGTATTGGTAACGGTCTTATCGTATCTAGAACAGTTGAAGGTGTAGCACGTCAACCAGAAGCACGTGGTCAATTAATGGGTATCATGTTCATTGGTGTTGGTTTAGTTGAGGCATTACCAATCATCGGTGTTGTAATTGCATTCATGACATTTGCTGGATAAGACATTTTATAAGGCGAAGTCTAACGAGAGACTATCGCCGTTCGTTTTGTTTTTTATAGCTTAGTGATTATTTTGACGAAAGGAGTGTCATGAGCCCGTGACTGCAACAGCTAATACATTTATTCTCGGTGCAGGAGTTGAATGGGGGACAACAATTGTAACACTCGCAACATTTGTAATCCTCATCATACTTTTGAAGAAATTTGCTTGGGGTCCATTAAAAGAAGTAATGGATAAACGTGAACGTGATATCAATAAAGATATTGACGACGCAGAACAAGCTAAGATAAATGCTCAAAAACTTGAAGAAGAAAATAGAAAGACACTTAAAGAAACTCAAGATGAAGTTCAAAAAATCTTAGATGATGCTAAGATTCAAGCACGTAAGCAACATGAAGAAATTATTCATGAAGCTAACGAAAAAGCTAATGGTATGATTGAAACTGCTCAAAGTGAAATTAATAGTCAAAAAGAACGTGCAATTTCTGATATTAATAATCAAGTTTCTGAACTATCAGTACTTATTGCATCTAAAGTTCTTAGAAAAGAAATTTCAGAGCAAGATCAAAAAGAATTAGTTGAAAAGTATTTAAAAGAGGCAGGGGATAAATAATGGCAAAGGTAGCAAAAAAATATGCCAAAGCATTATTTGATGTCGCTCTAGATACAAATCAACTAGATGTTGTCTATGAAGATTTAGAAACAATTAGCCATTCATCGTTTGATTTCATAAAACAACTTAAAGCAATTGATAGTAATCCAAGTTTAACTGCAAATCAACGTAAAGAATTTGTAGAAAGAGTTTACAACGAAGCAAATCCATATGTGGTAAATACTTTAAAAGTATTAGCAGATAACCGACATATTTCAATTGTAGAGAATGTTTTTAAATCATTCCAAAATTTATATAACAAACACTACAAACAAGATTTTGCTATTATTGAATCGACTTACGAGTTAAGCGAAGATGAAATATCAAGAATTGTAGAACTTATAAAAAAGCAAACTGAATTGTCAAATGTAATTGTTAACACTAAAATCAATCAAGATCTAATTGGTGGATTTAGAGTTAAGGTTGGAACTACAGTTATGGATGGTAGTGTTAGAAATGACCTTGTTCAATTACAAAGAAAATTTGAAAGAGCTAACTAATATTTAAAGAGGAGTGACATAGATGGCCATAAAAGCTGAAGAAATCAGTGCATTGCTTCGCTCACAAATTGAAAATTATGAGTCAGAAATGTCCGTTACAGATGTTGGTACAGTACTCCAAATTGGTGACGGTATCGCATTAATTCACGGACTTAACGACGTTATGGCTGGTGAGCTAGTAGAATTCCATAACGGTGTTCTTGGTTTAGCACAAAACCTTGAAGAATCTAATGTGGGTGTGGTTATTTTAGGACCATATGAAGAAATTAGTGAAGGTGACGAAGTTAAACGTACTGGCCGAATTATGGAAGTACCAGTCGGAGAGGAAATGATAGGAAGAGTTGTTAATCCTCTTGGACAACCTATTGACGGGCAAGGTCCAATCAATGCGACTAAAACCCGTCCTGTGGAGAAAAAAGCAACTGGCGTAATGGATCGTAAATCTGTAGATGAACCATTACAAACAGGTATCAAAGCAATTGATGCTTTAGTACCTATTGGTCGAGGTCAACGTGAATTAATCATTGGTGACCGTCAAACTGGTAAAACAACAGTTGCAATTGATTCAATCTTAAACCAAAAAGATCAAGATACAATTTGTATTTATGTTGCAATAGGTCAAAAAGATTCAACTGTTCGTGCAAATGTTGAAAAATTAAGACAAGCAGGTGCTTTAGACTACACAATCGTTGTATCTGCATCCGCAGCTGATCCAGCACCATTACTTTATATTGCGCCATATTCTGGTGTAACTATGGGTGAAGAGTTCATGTTTAATGGAAAACATGTTCTTATCGTTTACGATGATTTAACTAAGCAAGCGGCAGCATACCGTGAGTTATCATTATTACTACGTAGACCACCAGGTCGTGAAGCATATCCTGGGGACGTCTTCTACCTACACAGTAGATTATTAGAAAGAGCTGCAAAACTTAACGATGATCTTGGAGGCGGTTCAATTACTGCTTTACCAATCATTGAAACTCAAGCTGGCGATATCTCAGCTTACGTTCCAACAAATGTTATCTCAATTACTGACGGACAAATATTCTTGCAATCTGATTTATTCTTCTCAGGTGTTAGACCAGCGATTAATGCTGGACAATCAGTATCTCGTGTTGGTGGTTCAGCTCAAATTAAAGCGATGAAAAAAGTTGCAGGAACATTACGTTTAGACTTGGCTTCATATCGTGAGTTAGAATCATTTGCGCAATTTGGTTCTGATTTAGATGAATTCACAGCTAAAAAGTTGGCGCGTGGTGAACGTACTGTTGAAGTCTTAAAACAAGGTCAAAACAACCCACTGCCTGTAGAACATCAAGTACTTATTATTTTTGCATTAACTAAAGGTTACTTAGATGATATTCCTGTACAAGATATCACTCGTTTTGAAGAGGAATTTAACCACTGGGCTGAGTCAAATGCAACTGAGTTATTAAATGAAATTAGAGAAACTGGTGCTTTACCAGATGCTGATAAATTTGATTCTGCTATCACAGAATTTAAAAAAGGCTTTAATAAATCAGAAGAATAAAATCTAATTTAATCGTAATATAGAGAGTACATTCTAAATCTTATAAATCGTTAAATTAAGATTAATACTCCAAAGGTGGTGAGATAATGGCCTCTCTTAAAGAGATAGACAGTCGTATTAAATCGACAAGTAAGATGAAGCAAATCACTAAGGCGATGAACATGGTTTCTAGTTCAAAATTACGTAGAGCTGAGAAAAATACTAAATCATTTAGACCTTATATGGAAAAGATGCAAGATGCTATTACAGCTGTAGCTGGTTCAAATAGTACTTCTAATCATCCAATGCTTAAATCTAGAGATATTAAAAGAAGTGGTTACTTAGTAATTACTAGTGATAAAGGCTTAGCCGGTGCCTATAGTACAAATGTTTTAAAAACATTAGTAAACGATATCAAATCTAAACACAACGACAGTAGTGAATATAGCCTAATCGTTTTAGGTCAGCAAGGTGTAGATTTCTTCAATCATAGAGGATATGAAATTGAAAGTTCTTTAGTTGAAGTTCCAGATCAACCTTCATTTAAGTCTATTCAATCTATAGCTAAACATGCTATTGATTTATTTAGCGAGGAAAACATAGATGAATTGACTATTTATTACAGTCATTATGTTAGTGTCTTAGAAAATAAACCTGCAACTAAACAAGTTTTACCATTATCTCAAGAAGATTCAGGTCAAGGACATGGTCAAATGTCTTCATACGAATTTGAACCAGATAAAGAATCTATATTAAGCGTTATTTTGCCACAATACGTTGAAAGCTTAATCTACGGTACAATTTTAGATGCAAAAGCTAGTGAACATGCTTCACGTATGACAGCAATGAGAAATGCTTCAGATAATGCGACAGAACTAATCGATGATTTATCATTAGAATACAATAGAGCGAGACAAGCTGCGATTACTCAACAAATTACTGAAATTGTTGGTGGATCATCAGCTCTTGAGTAATAATAAAAGGAGGAAATCAACATGGGAATTGGCCGTGTAACTCAAGTTATGGGTCCAGTAATAGATGTTCGTTTTGAACATAACGAAGTACCTGAGATAAATAATGCATTACACATCGAAGTTCCTAAAGAAGATGGAACGCTTCAATTAACGTTAGAAGTTGCACTTCAACTAGGTGACGATGTAGTTCGTACAATTGCAATGGACTCAACTGACGGCGTTCAAAGAGGAATGGAAGTTAAAGATACAGGTAGAGACATTAGTGTACCTGTCGGTGACGTAACTCTAGGAAGAGTGTTTAACGTACTAGGAGAAACTATTGACTTAGATGAAAAAATTGATGATTCAGTACGACGTGACCCTATCCATAGACAAGCTCCAGGATTCGACGAATTATCAACAAAAGTAGAAATCTTAGAAACTGGTATTAAAGTAGTAGACTTATTAGCACCTTACATAAAAGGTGGTAAAATTGGATTATTTGGTGGTGCCGGTGTAGGTAAGACCGTATTAATCCAAGAACTTATTAATAACATTGCTCAAGAACACGGTGGTATTTCAGTATTCGCTGGTGTTGGTGAACGTACACGTGAAGGTAATGATCTTTACTATGAAATGAGCGACAGTGGTGTTATCAAGAAAACTGCAATGGTCTTTGGTCAAATGAACGAGCCACCTGGTGCACGTATGCGTGTAGCATTATCCGGATTAACAATGGCTGAATATTTCCGAGATGAAGAAGGCCAAGATGTGTTATTATTCATTGATAACATTTTCAGATTCACTCAAGCTGGTTCAGAAGTTTCTGCGTTATTAGGTCGTATGCCATCAGCTGTTGGTTATCAACCTACACTTGCTACAGAAATGGGTCAATTACAAGAACGTATAAGTTCAACAAATAAAGGTTCAGTTACATCAATTCAAGCTGTTTTCGTACCAGCCGATGACTATACTGACCCTGCGCCAGCAACAACGTTCGCGCACTTAGATTCAACAACAAACTTAGAGCGTAAATTAACAGAAATGGGTATTTATCCAGCTGTAGACCCGCTTGCTTCTACATCTAGAGCTTTGGAACCTTCAGTAGTAGGTCAAGAGCATTATGATGTGGCACGTGAAGTTCAATCTACTTTACAAAAATATAGAGAGTTACAAGATATCATTGCGATTCTTGGTATGGATGAATTATCTGATGAAGATAAACAAACTGTGGAACGAGCACGTAGAATTCAATTCTTCTTATCACAAAACTTCCACGTTGCAGAACAATTCACTGGACAAAAAGGTTCATATGTACCTGTTAAAACAACAGTTGCAGACTTCAGAGATATTTTAGATGGTAAGTATGACCATATCCCTGAAGACGCATTCCGTTTAGTAGGTAGCATGGAAGACGTAATTGAGAAAGCAAAAGATATGGGTGTTGAAGTCTAATAATTAGGAGGTATGGATAATGAATACACTTAGACTAAATATTGTCACTCCTAATGGTTCTGTCTATGAACGTGAAGACGTTGAGATGGCTGTCTTACAAACAACAGCTGGAGAAATGGGGATTATGTATGGTCACATTCCAACTGTTGCTGCATTAAAAACAGGTCATGTGAAAGTTAATTTTCACAACGGAAATGAATTTATTGCAGTAAGTGATGGCTTTATTGAAGCAAGACAACATCAATTATCAATTATCGTCCAAACGGCCGAACCTGCTAGTGAAATCGATGTTGAAAGAGCTAAATTAGCTAAGTCGAGAGCAGAATCACATTTAGAAGATGATGATGATAATACAGACATAAATAGAGCTAAAAGAGCACTTGAACGAGCAAATAATCGTTTACGTGTTGCAGAATTACAATAATTAAAAAAGGTTCGATAGTATATTTTAATGACTATCGAACCTTTTTTTAAATTCTAAAATATTAAAAACTAATATCCATTTTTATAAGTATCTTTATTGCCTCTTTTCGTGTACAATGTTATACAGTAATCTTACGAAGGAGCTTAATATGGATTATCTTGGTCAGTTCGCAATTGTACATTTAATCTTACATGTTGTTTGTATTTGCGTAGCTTATTGGGCTTTAAATTCCATAAAATTAGATCAACTTTTTAAAAAGGGCTACCCATTACAAGTTCAAGTTTGTATGATTTTTATTTCTATTTTACTGGGTACGGCAGTCAGTAACTTTATAGTTGATTTATTGCAATATTCAACTCAAGTGAAATACTTGATAAAATAACTTTGTAATTGTTATTTAATTTATAGGTTAAATGTGATCATATGACGAATATTTAATTATAATGTTGGGAAATGAATAACTGATTAGAGTTTTAAGTGGAGGATTAAAGATGGATAAAATAGTAATAAATGGTGGAAATCGTTTAACAGGTGAAGTAAATGTTGAAGGAGCTAAAAATGCTGTATTACCTGTACTTACAGCGTCATTACTTGCTTCAGAAGGACAAAGTAAACTAGTTAATGTCCCAGAGTTAAGTGATGTTGAAACAATCAATAATGTATTATCTACACTCAATGCAAATGTAGAGTATGATAAAGATAAAAATGCAGTTAAAGTTGATGCAACTAAAACTTTAAATGAAGAAGCCCCTTATGAATATGTGAGTAAAATGCGAGCAAGCATCTTGGTTATGGGACCATTACTCGCTCGATTAGGGCATGCTATTGTTGCTTTGCCAGGAGGATGTGCGATTGGAACACGTCCTATTGAGCAGCACATTAAAGGATTTGAAGCTTTAGGTGCAGACATTCATTTAGAAAATGGAAATATTTATGCAAATGCTAAAGATGGATTAAAGGGAGCACATATCCATTTAGATTTTCCGAGTGTAGGTGCAACTCAAAATATTATTATGGCAGCGTCCTTGGCATCAGGAAAATCTATCATTGAGAATGTCGCTAAAGAACCTGAAATTGTTGATTTAGCTAATTATATTAATGAAATGGGCGGTAAAATCACAGGTGCTGGTACTGATACCATTACGATACATGGTGTTGAAAAACTTTACGGTGTTGAACATGCAATTATACCAGATAGAATTGAAGCTGGAACGCTACTTATCGCAGGTGCAATAACTCGTGGTGACATATTTGTACGTGGTGCAATTAAAGAACATATGGCTAGTTTAATATATAAGCTTGAAGAGATGGGGGTAGATCTTGAATATAATGAAGAAGGTATAAGAGTTACAGCAAATGGAGATTTAAATCCAGTAGATGTAAAAACTTTACCTCACCCAGGTTTCCCAACTGATATGCAATCTCAAATGATGGCTTTATTATTAACAGCAAATGGACACAAAGTGATTACTGAGACAGTTTTTGAAAATAGATTTATGCATGTTGCAGAATTTAGAAGAATGAATGCGAATATAAGTGTTGAAGGAAGAAGTGCTAAAATTGAAGGAAAAAGCCATTTACAAGGTGCTCAAGTTAAAGCCACGGATTTAAGAGCTGCTGCAGCCTTAATCTTAGCTGGTTTAGTTGCCGAGGGAACTACGCAAGTGACTGAGTTAAAGCATCTTGATAGAGGATACGTCAATTTGCATGGAAAACTAAAAAGTCTAGGTGCAAACATAGAACGAGTTAATCAATAATATTATTACAGCTTAAGCACGGAGGTTTTAAAAATGGAAACGATTTTTGATTATAATCAAATTAAACAAATTATCCCACACAGACAACCTTTTTTACTAATAGATAAAATTGTAGAATATGATGAAGGTAAAAGATGTGTAGGACTAAAGCAAGTATCGGGTAATGAACCATTTTTCCAGGGACATTTCCCTAATTACGCTGTGATGCCTGGTGTTCTCATAACGGAGGCTTTAGCGCAAACTGGTGCAGTAGCTATGTTAAATAGCGAAGAAAATAAAGGAAAAATAGCATTATTTGCAGGCATTGATAAGTGTCGCTTCAAAAAACAAGTCGTACCTGGAGATACATTAAAGTTGGAAGTTGAAATAACTAAAATAAAAGGCCCTATAGGTAAAGGTTCGGCTAAAGCGACTGTTGATGGCCAACTTGCTTGTAGCTGTGAACTTACTTTTGCTATTCAAGATGCTTAACCTTAGATAATTAAACTCTTAAGGTAAAATAATTCGTATTGTGATAATAAAATAGTAAAAACATATTTAAAGAAAGTTGCACAGATTATTGACCTAACTTTTCATGTCTATTGAATTTCTGGTTGAAATGCTCTAAGTCAGGTCTCGTCTGAAAATATAAGTATCAATAGTAGTGCTTTTTAATATAGTAATTAGTGTTCGTATAGAGCCTGGAACAATGGTTAATTCATGTTCTAGGCTTTATTTATGTTCAACATTTAAATTTGTATATGATTTAAATATATGAAAATTAAATGTTTTATAATTACCCTATGTGTTTATCTTTCGATTTTCTCATCTTTCAACTTAGGTTTTGATTGCATCATACGATTAAATGTTTTTTTTAACTTTTCACCAGTAAGTCCTTCATCAACTAATTCTTCTAATAAACTCTCAGCGTATTCTTGTCTCAAAGTGTAGATGTGACATTCTAAAACGACTGACATTGAATATTTAAAATTTTTAACGCTTTTAACTGTTGCATTAAATAACGCTGGATCGTTAGCAGGTCTTGTAATAACTACTCTAATATCTAAAAGTTGTTTGTTTTCCTTATATTGATTAAATGTTTCATAGTGTTCATTTGAAATAACTATTTCTAGTAACCACCCAGTGCCACTTCCCTCTTTATTTATAATCACACCATCTTCAATGGCGTATTCGGATATAGCACCATGTTCATTCACAATTTGAAATCTTACTGCCTTAAAAGTTTTCATAATATCACTTCTCCAAATTTTTTTATTCATACAAAAATATAAATTTATGTCAGATTTAGATATAATACTTCAATATTTTCTTTAAATATATCAAAATCTCATCATCATTTACTAACAATTTCAATAAAATTGTGGTTTTGACCAGTGAACTAAGCTCAGTTATGATTAGAGCATAAGAAGGAGGTGACACATGTTAAATAAAATAGTCATTGTTGGTAGAATGACGAAAGATGCTCAAATATATGAAAAGGAGGATAACAAAATAGCAACATTTTGCGTTGCTACAGAAAGAAACTACAAAGATGATAATAACGAAATTTCTTCAGATTATTTGCTTTGTAAAGCTTTCGGTAAAACTGCCACTAATATTGAAAAGTACACTAGTCAAGGTACTTTAGTAGGTATAACTGGGCAAATGCGTTCAAGAAAATATGAAAAAGAAGGCCAAACACATTTTGTTACAGAATTATACGTTGAAACAATTAAATTCATGTCCCCAAAAAATAAAAACAATGAAACTCCCTCTGATAATCAATTTGAAAACAACACTTATCAACCTGATGATTTAGAAATAATTCATATTTAAACAACTAACTTTTCCTTTAAAACTCCATCCTATATTTAATAAATTAATTTATCCTTTCTTTCAATTATACTCGAGCGGCCTTTGTTAATCATAAAACATTAATTAAAGGTCGCTTTAAATACATATCAAAGGCCTATAATTTTGATAATTATCTGATAAATTTCATTTATATTACAACGATATTGTGATAATGTGACTCAAAAAAACTATCATGATAGGAATCATTACGGTTATTCATTAGAATTAGTATACTATTTAATGTAATTGCAGTGTAAAAAAATGGCGTTTATTTTTATTTCAGTGTAACCTGCACGATTTTTATAGATGTTACAGTAGGTTACGTAAACAAATTAAGAAAACAAATCACTTTTAGGAGGATTTTTAATAATGAAAAAAACATTAGTTGCATCATCATTAGCTATAGGACTAGGCGTTGTAGCAGGCAACGCAGGACATGACGCACATGCAAGTGAGACTACAAATGTTGATAAAGCAGAATTAGCTCAAAAAGCGTTAACTAATGATCAATCACTAAATGAAAGCCCTGTTCAAGAAGGTGCTTATAACATTAATTTTGATTACAATGGCAATTCTTATCATTTTGAATCTGATGGTTCTACTTGGAGTTGGAGTTATGAATCAACAAACAATGCTACGCAACCTGTTCAACCAAGCCAATCTCAAGTAGCAACACAACAACAACCTGTACAAGTATCAGCACCACAAAATGAGCAAACAGCGCAACCACAAACAAAATCAACATCTGCAAGTCAAACCTCTTCAAGTAAAGCTTCAAGTGGTTCATCAGTAAATGTAAATTCACATTTACAACAAATTGCTCAACGTGAATCAGGTGGCGATATTCATGCAATAAACCCATCTTCAGGTGCAGCAGGTAAATATCAATTCTTACAATCAACTTGGGATTCTGTTGCTCCAAGTCAATATAAAGGTGTATCACCTGCAAAAGCTCCAGAAAGCGTACAAGACAAAGCAGCAGTAAAATTATATAATACTGGTGGCCCAGGTCATTGGGTAACTGCTTAATTAAAATATGAAGTATGTACCATCTTCTCGAATTTGAGAAGATGGTTTTTTATTATACGACTTATTTGATTTACATGTAATCGTTTGCTATGGTTGATAATGAATCATATATTATTTACTACTAGGGGAGCCAAAAGGCTGAGATGAATGTATTCAGACCCTTATAACCTGATTTGGTTAATACCAACGTAGGAAAGTAGTTATTAACTATTCGTCATTAAGATGTCTTGGTCTAACTACTTTCCTCGTTGGGAAGTAGTTTTATTTTTTGAGGAGGCTAATTATGACATTTTCAAAAGAGTTGAGGGAAGCATCAAAACCTATTATTGATGACATTTACAATGATGGTTTTATTCAAGATTTATTAGCAGGTAAGTTATCTAATCAAGCTGTAAGACAATACTTAAGAGCAGACGCTTCTTATTTAAAAGAGTTTACAAATATTTATGCAATGCTCATACCCAAAATGAGTTCCATGGATGATGTTAAATTTCTAGTAGAACAAATTGAATTTATGTTAGAAGGAGAAGTTGAAGCGCATGAGGTTCTAGCTGATTTCATTAATGAACCATATGAAGAAATAGTAAAAGAAAAAGTATGGCCACCAAGTGGTGATCATTATATTAAACACATGTACTTCAATGCATTTGCACGTGAAAATGCAGCCTTCACGATTGCAGCGATGGCACCATGTCCATACGTTTACGCTGTCATTGGTAAACGTGCGATGGAAGATCCAAAATTAAATAAAGAATCAGTGACTTCTAAATGGTTCCAATTTTATAGTACTGAAATGGACGAACTTGTTGATGTGTTCGATCAATTGATGGACCGTTTAACTAAACATTGTAGTGAGACTGAAAAAAATGAAATTAAAGAAAATTTCTTGCAAAGTACTATTCATGAGAGACATTTCTTCAATATGGCATATATTAATGAAAAATGGGAATATAGGGGAGATAATAATGCATAAACCTAAAATTGCACTAACAATAGCAGGCACAGACCCCACCGGTGGGGCAGGTGTTATGGCGGATTTAAAATCATTTCACGCGTGTGGCGTTTATGGTATGGCCACTATAACAAGTATCGTTGCTCAAAATACTCTAGGAGTTCAACATATTCATAATTTAGAAACTTCATGGGTAAAGGAACAACTTGATAGTGTGTTTGATGATGAATTACCACAAGCTATCAAAACGGGTATGATTGCAACAAAAGAAACGATGGAGTTGATTCAAAGTTACTTAAAGGAACATTCCAATATTCCTTATGTGATTGATCCAGTTATGCTTGCCAAAAGTGGTGATTCATTGATGGATGACAATACTAAAAATCATTTGCAATCAACATTATTACCTTTGGCTGATGTTGTCACTCCGAATATACCTGAAGCTGAAGAAATTACTGGTATTAAAATTAACGATGAAGAAAGTATACGTAAAGCAGGTCAAATCTTTATTAATGAAATTGGTAGTAAGGGCGTTGTAATTAAGGGTGGACATTCAGCCGATTTAAATAATGCTAAAGATTTTCTTTTCACTAAGAATGAAACGTATACATTTGAGAACAGACGCTTTGATACTAAACATACGCATGGAACTGGTTGTACTTTTTCAGCAGTCATTACAGCAGAATTAGCTAAAGGTCGTTCCATAAATGATGCAGTAAAAAAAGCAAAAGAGTTTATTTCATTAAGTATTGAACATACCCCAGAAATTGGCAGGGGAAGAGGACCTGTAAATCATTTTGCTTATATGAAGAAAGTAGGTTTAGATGATGAATAATTTAGAACGATTACGTTCAGAAAATCCACTCGTAATTTGCTATACCAATGATGTTGTGAAAAACTTTACTGCGAATGGTTTACTAAGTTTAGGTGCTAGTCCCGCAATGAGTGAGGCACCAGAAGAAGCTGAAGATTTTACTCGAATGGCTAGTGCGCTTTTAATTAATATCGGTACACTCACACGTGAAAATGAGGAAGATATTATCAAAATAGGTAAAATTGCTAATCAGCAAGGTACACCAATAGTTTTTGATCCAGTGGCAGTTGGTGCATCTACATATCGTAAAAATTTTTGTCAACGTTTTCTTGATGAAGTTAATGTCACAGTTATAAAAGGCAATGCATCAGAAATATTGACATTAATTGATTTTAATACAACTATGAAAGGTACTGACAGTGATAGCGAATTAGATTCAGTAAATATTGCAAAAAAAGCGGCAAATACTTTAAACACTGCTATTGTCATTACTGGGGAAGATGATATTATTGCAAAAAATGAGAAAATAATTAAATTATCTAATGGTTCTCCGCTTCTTACTAAAATTACAGGGGCTGGATGCTTGTTAGGTGGTGTATTAGCAAGTTTCTTGTTTAGAAATACTCAACCTTCAATTGATTTATTAGTTGAAGCGGTAAGTGTCTACAACATCGCAGCAGAATTTGCTGAACAAGCACTTCATGTAAATGGACCTGGTACTTTTCTATCTGAACTACTAGATCAACTTTATCAAATGAATGATATTGCTTATAAAAATCAAGTAAAAAAGGTAGAGATATAAATATGATGTTTGATTCAAAACAATTATCAGTCTATTTTATTTGCGGAACACAAGATATACCTAAAAATAAATCAATTGAGCAAGTTCTCAAAGAGGCATTAGAAGCTGGAATCACATTGTATCAATTTCGTGAAAAAGGCCCTAATGCACTAAAAGGAGAAAAGAAAAAACAGCTAGCCTTAAAACTTAAACAATTATGTCATTCATATCACGTACCTATGATAGTTAATGATGATGTTCAATTAGCCCAAGAGATTAATGCTGATGGCATTCATGTAGGTCAAGATGATATGGAAATTCAACAATTTGCAAGCCAATTTAAAAATAAGATTATAGGTTTAAGTGTAGGGAATTTGAAAGAGTATCAACAATCTGATTTGTCTAAAGTTGATTATATTGGAGTAGGTCCAATGTATACAACATCATCAAAAGATGACGCTAGTAAACCTGTTGGGCCATCTATGATATCTCAATTAAGATTATATATTCATGATGTTCCTATAGTTGCCATTGGAGGTATTAATGAAACTAACGTGCAGCCTATTGTTGACGAAGGTGCAGATGGTATTTCTGTCATCTCAGCAATTACACGTAGTACCAATATAGACAAAACGGTTAAATACTTCTTAAGATATTTCACCTAAATCTCTATTTTTTCTACTTTTTGTTTTCTACTATTGTATTAGTATGATAAAATATACTCTATGTGAATATAACATTAGAGGTGGAAAAATGAAGAAAAAAGCGTTACTACCTTTGTTTTTGGGAATAATGATTTTTCTAGCAGGTTGTGATTACTCTACACCTGAGAAGCAAGATGGATTTTTCTTTAATACTTTTGTTCAACCTATGAAACATCTCTTACAGTGGTTAGGAAATGATGTTTTTCATAATAATTTTGGACTAGCAATTATTGTATTAGTTCTTTTCATTCGTTTAATCTTGTTACCATTTATGTTATCTAACTATAAAAATAGCCACATGATGCGTGAGAAAATGAAAGTGGCTAAACCTGAAGTAGATGGCATTCAAGAAAAGGTTAAACGTGCGCGTACACAAGAAGAAAAAATGGCTGCAAACCAAGAACTTATGGAAGTTTATAAAAAATATGATATGAACCCTATGAAGAGCATGTTAGGATGTTTACCTATACTTATTCAAATGCCAATTATTATGGGATTATACTTTGTATTAAAAGATAAACTTGTAAATGGTTTATCTGAACATCCGCATTTCTTATGGTTTAATTTAACTAAACCTGACATTTGGATTACAGTTATTGCCGGTGTGCTATACTTTATTCAAGCTGTAGTTTCAAGCAAAACGATGCCTCAAGAGCAACGTCAGATGGGTTATATGATGATGGTTATTTCTCCAATAATGATTATTTGGATTTCTTTACAAGCATCATCAGCTTTAGGTTTATACTGGTCTGTCAGTGCATTATTCTTAGTAATTCAAACGCATTTTGCTAATATTTATTACTCTAAACTTGCTAAAAAAGAAGTTCAACCTTTTATTGAAAAGTATGAAAGAGAACATAATCCTTCTTCAAAGAAAAAAGGGAAAAATACTCAAGTAGTATCAAAAAAGAATAAAAAATAATAAACAATAACCTGAGACACCAATCGTTGTCTCAGGTATTTTTTATGTGGTAGATACTAATGATTGTGGTTAAAACATGAATTAACAATTTATCTCTTATTTGAATTTACTCTTTATTAAAATTCCACTCTGACATAAATTGTTTGAGAAATTGAATCATAAATTGATGTCTTTCTTCTGCAAGTTTTTTTGCAGTAGGTGTGTGCATTAAATCTTTTAATTTAAATAATTTTTCATAAAAATGTTTTATTGCTGAATTGTCTAACTCTTCAATATGAGACGTATGTAACGCTTCATTTGAAAACTTCGTTTCAGTCCACATAGGTTCACCAAAGTGTCCTGAAAATTGGAATGTTCTAGCAATGCCGATTGCTCCTATGGCATCTAGGCGATCAGCATCTCTAACGATTTCACCATCTATCGAAAGTTTAACGTGATTATTTTTACCAGCTCGATAGCTCATATGTTTAATAATGTAGAGGACTTGTTGTGATATTTCATTGCTTAAATCTAGAGTAGATAAGAACTGTTTAAGCTGATTATATGCTAAAATTTCATCAGTTAATTTACTATCAACAGTATCATGCAATAAAGATGATAGTTCTATAACGAATGTATCTGTTATATTTTCTTGTTTAGCGATATAACAAGCGTTGTTATAGACACGTTCCACATGTGCAATATCATGACCAGTAGTATCATGTTGATGGAAACTTTTCATATATTCATAAGCGTTTTTAATCTTCATTCTTGAGTTCATAGATAGACTCCTTACTTAATTTAAAAGTATCAAAGTATTTCATTTTTTAACATTTAGTATTTAATAATATCTTTGACATCATTATAATGGTTTAATTAATGATACTACATATTTTGTTACATTAAAGAAGATATAAATGAAGAAGTGAACCTGTCGTTAAGCGCTCACTTCTTGCAAATTTCTATAAAATTGGAGAAAGTAGTTGTGAAATCCCTTCTTTGAATTTAACTAGTAAATTTCGTTTAGCATATGCTTCAGAAGTGAGCTTGTTAGATAATTTCATATCATTAATGAAAGCTTGTTTTAATGATCGCGCTACACCTTCATCATAAATAAAAGCATTGACCTCAAAATTTAATGTAAAGCTTCGATTATCCATATTGGCAGTTCCTACACTTGCTACCTCATCATCAATGACAAGTGTTTTTGAATGTAGAAAACCATTATCATAATGATAGACATTTACGCCAGCTTCAAGTAAAGACGCTACGTTTTTAAGCGTAGCCCAATAAACAAAGGGATGGTCACGTTTGTTAGGAACCATGATGTTAACATCCACACCACCAAGCGCTGCAATCTTAATCGAATCTAAAAAAGCTTGATCGGGAATGAAGTATGGTGATTGAATGTATATAGATTCCTTAGCTGAAGAAATCATTTTTAAATAACCATATTTAATTTGTTCCCAATCTTCATCAGGCCCACTTGAAGCAATTTGTATGCCTATCGTACCACCAGAGTCAACATCAGGAAAATATCGAGATTCATAAGTTAAATTGTCACGAGTTGATTGTGAGTTCCAATCTAAGATGAATCTGAGTTGAAGGGCATTTACCGCGTCACCTTTAATACGTAAGTGTGTGTCCCTCCAATAACCAAATTTCTTAGATTTACCTAAATATTCATCTCCTACATTAAAACCACCAACATATCCAATCGTACCGTCAATGACTACTATTTTTCTGTGATTTCTATTATTCATTCTTAAATTAATAAGTGGTAATTTTGATGGGAAGAAAGATTCAGCATGGCCGCCTCTTTGACGAAATTTTTTTAAGTCCTTCTTTCGTAAATCTCTTGAGCCCATATCATCGTAAAGCATTTTAACTTCTATACCTTCTTCAGCTTTTTTTTCTAGTTCATGTAACAACTGCTTTCCGAGATTATCACTATGAATAATGTAGTATTGGATGTGAATATATGATTGTGCGTGTCTAATATCATTAATTAAATCATCGAATTTCTGATGACCATCTGTATAAATTGTTAAATCATTATCAGTTGTTAAAAAAGCAGCATTATTATAAAGTAACATTTGTACCATTTCTTTAAATTTAACAATTTGATGATTACCCTTAGAAAAGTCTTGCTTTTTCAAAGCCTCTAATTGCTCGTCAACAATCATTTCAAGACCAACTTTATCCTCTTTGGCGAGTTTAAATATATGTTCTCTCTGTATTTGGCGACCTAATAATAAATACAATATGAATCCTACTAAAGGTAAAAAAACTAAAACCAATAACCACGCCCATATAGAATTTGCTGTACGCCTCTCCATGAAGATAATAATGAATGCAAAAACTAAATTTAATAAAAAGGCACTAACTAATAAAATATTAATTATAATATTAGATTGATGAAGTGCCATAGTAAAGACTTCTATCATAGGTTACCTCCTTTATGATTGTTTATTCTCACTCAGTTTTCATTTCAGTGATTTTTAAATATAATTATAGCATGAAGAAATACGAATATCATGGTGAGATAATATTTAATTAACTGAATCATTGACGAGTGAATTTATGAATAATACGATATAATATGAATAGAGGTGACTTTATGGCAGACATGGAGAGTGCACATCACTCAGAGCAAATAAAAACAAATTTAAAATCAAGATTAAATAGAATAGAAGGTCAAGTAAGAGCAATCAATCGTATGATTGATGACGATGTTTACTGTGATGATGTACTAACTCAAATTAGAGCAACACGTTCAGCATTGAATAGTGTAGCTATTAAATTACTAGATCATCACATGAAGGGTTGTATTATGGAAAAAATAAACGACGGTGCGCAAGAAGAAGCAATGGATGAATTGCTCGTGACATTCCAAAAATTAATAAAAGATTAAGAGGGTATGAAATTGAAAAAAGGATTGATACATGTTTCAGGTATTAAAACAACTGAACAAGAGAAACAGCTCAAAGATCATTTATCTAAGATGATAGGCATCAATAGTGTGGATATCGATTACCAAATGAATGAGATTCGAGTAGAATTTGACACTCCCGCAAATTTAAATAACATTGAAAAAGAAATTTACGATTGCGGATTTCGTATTTTATAATTAAAGGATTGTGTTTAATTCGTTTTTTCTTTGAATTATTATAGCTTTTAGAAATATTTAAAAATATTTCTTGAATGATGTAGTAAAGTAGAAGTAATTAGGGTATGATGGAAATGAAGCTATTTCTAACGAGGTGATAATTGTGAAGAATCAGGATAAGATTCAAAATGTAGTCAAATTATTATCATCATTGGGTGTGAATATTAAGAAAACTAAGTCTCGTTTAGATATTATTAATACTTTGCCTACATCTAATCAAGTAAGTCATGAATTAAAATGATTTGCATAATAATATAATATTTTATGTATTGATTATCTAAATTAATATAAAAAGAGAGACACTGTTCACTGTGAATAGTGTCTCTCTTTTTATAAAGGTTAAATTGTATTAGATTTTTTTGATAATGCGGGTATTTGATATCGTTGAGGTTCATGATAATAAATTGAAAGAACTACTCCTATACCAGTCATTAAACTCCATAAAGAACTTCCGCCGTAACTAATAAACGGAAGTGGTATACCTGTAATAGGTAGTAATTGAACCGTCATGCCGATATTTTGTAACACGTGAAAGACAATCAACGATACATATCCTATGATAAATACTTTGTTAAACTGATTATCAATTTTACTAGCTAATCGTATAAGGTGGAATATTAAGAATAAGAAAAGTAATATCAATAATACTGAACCTATAAAGCCCATTTCTTCGCCAATCACTGAAAAAATAAAGTCGGTATGATTCTCAGGAATATAAACTTCGCCATGGTTATAACCTTTACCTAATAATTGACCAGAACCAATAGCTTTTAAAGATTCTGTTAAGTGATATCCATCCCCACTACTGTATGAATAGGGATCTAACCAAGAATTGATACGTCCCATTTGATACATTTTTATTCCTAATAGGCTCTCTATTAAGGATGGTTTATAAATGATAGCTAATATAATACTAGAGCCACTTACAAATGCAACAATAAAAAGAGGGGCTAATATTCTCCATGTTATTCCACTTACTAACATGACACCAGCTATAATTGCACATAACACCAAAGTAGTACCTAAGTCATTTTGCAATAGAATTAATGCCATAGGTATAATGGATACACCTATAATTTTAAAAAATAACATTAAATCAGACTGAAAAGACTTATTAAATGTAAATTGGTTATGTTTAGATATCGTTTTAGCTAAAGCAAGTATAAGTATAATTTTCATGAATTCGGAAGGTTGGATGCTTATAGGACCGAAACTGTACCAACTTTTAGCACCATTAATAATTGGGGTGATTGAAGTTTCAGGTAAAATAAGTAATCCTATTAATAGAACGCAAAATATACTATATAAAATATAAGTATTACTTTTAATTTTCTTCGGTGAAATTATCATAATTAAAAGTGCAATAATAGCTCCGAAAATATAATAAATGATTTGTCTAATACTGAAATTTGCACTATATTGTCCGCCACCCATAGCGGAACTGATTAAAATAACACTTGTTAATGCTAATAGCGATATAACTAGTACGAGTATCCAGTCGACTTTACGTAACCAGTTTCGTTTAGGTTGTTGACGAGAAGAATAATTCATTGCTTACTCCTTTATGTATATGGATCACTTTTCAAAATTGCTGTAGATACTTTTACAATATTTTAATTATCGGTATTCATTCATATTTTCTAATCAAATATATATTAATTTTACATGACTTCTTTTAAATTTGCTAGAATATCAAAGAATGATAGCACCTTTTTAACTTTTAATATGCAATAGTCATAATAAAAATATGTATATTGACCCAAATTGTCACTAAAATTTAGTTCTATATTTAGATTATCAAATGCAATTGAATTTCAAAATATGATAATATTAAGTTTCAGAAGTCGTTATGAACTTAAAGTAGCAAATAAAAAGATCAATTAAACAATTACGTCAAAGAAAAAGGCTAAAAGAACTGTAATTGTAATGGAGGAAAACGAAATGACAAAAGAAAATATTTGTATCGTTTTTGGAGGTAAAAGTGCAGAACACGATGTTTCAATTTTAACTGCACAAAATGTTTTAAACGCAATTGATAAAGAACGATATCAAGTTGATATCATTTATATAACAAACGATGGTGAATGGAAGAAAAAAGATAATATTACACAAGAAATAAAAAATACTGACGAACTCGTCATTAACGATGTAGAAACTGGAGAAATCTCACAATTACTCAGTAAAGGTAGTTTAGGAAGATCATATGATGCAGTGTTCCCGTTATTGCATGGTCCAAATGGAGAAGATGGAACTATCCAAGGTCTTTTTGAAGTACTGGATATACCATATGTAGGTAATGGTGTGTTAGCTGCTTCAAGCTCAATGGACAAACTCGTGATGAAACAATTATTTGAGCATAGAGGTTTACCTCAATTACCTTATATTAGCTTTTTAAGAAGTGAGTATGAAAAATATGAAAATAATATCATTAAATTAGTTAATGATAAGTTAACATATCCGGTATTTGTAAAACCTGCTAATCTCGGTTCAAGTGTTGGTATAAGTAAATGTAACAATGAAGAAGAATTAAAATCTGGGATAGCTGAAGCATTCCAATTTGATCGTAAACTTGTCATTGAACAAGGGATTAATGCTAGAGAGATTGAAGTAGCTGTCTTAGGTAACGATTATCCTGAAACAACATGGCCTGGTGAGGTTGTTAAGGATGTAGCATTTTATGATTATAAATCAAAGTATAAAGACGGTAAGATTAAATTAGATATTCCAGCAGATTTAGATCAAGATGTTCAAATGACATTAAGAAACATGGCATTAGAGGCCTTTAAAGCTACTGATTGTTCGGGATTAGTTCGTGCAGATTTCTTTGTTACTGATGATAATCAAATTTATATCAATGAAACAAATGCCATGCCAGGATTTACTGCATATAGTATGTATCCAAACTTATGGAAAAATATGGGCTTATCTTACCCTGATTTAATTGCTAAATTGATTGATTTGGCTAAAGAACGTTATGAAGATAAAAAGAAAAATAAATATAAAATTGATTATTCGAGGTTTTAGTTATGATAAACGTCACATTAGAGCAAATTAAAAACTGGATAGATTGTGAAATTGATGAAAAACATTTAAAAGAAACAATAAATGGGGTTTCAATTGATTCACGGGAAATCAATGAAGGGTCGTTATTTATACCGTTTAAAGGCGAGAATGTTGATGGTCATCGTTTTATTACACAAGCGTTGAACGATGGTGCTGGAGCTGTTTTTAGTGAAAAAGAGAATAGGTATTCTGAAGAGATCCAAGGTCCTATTATTTGGGTAGAAGATACTTTAATAGCCTTACAGCAATTGGCAAAAGCATATCTAAATCATGTAAATCCTAAGGTGATAGCGGTCACTGGTTCTAATGGAAAAACAACCACAAAAGACATGATTGAAAGTGTATTATCAACTGAATTTAAAGTTAAGAAAACACAAGGAAATTATAATAATGAAATTGGAATGCCGTTGACTTTACTAGAACTTGATGAAGACACAGAAATTTCTATTCTAGAAATGGGAATGTCAGGTTTTCATCAAATAGAGTTGTTATCTAACATCGCACAACCTGATATAGCTGTCATCACAAACATTGGTGAGTCACATATGCAAGATTTAGGATCGCGAGAAGGTATTGCAAAAGCTAAATTTGAAATAACAACTGGTCTCAAAACAAATGGTATATTTATTTATGACGGAGATGAACCTTTATTAAAACCTCATGTTACTCAAGTTAAAGATGCGAAATTAATCAGCATTGGATTAAATTCAGACAATACATATACTTGTCATATGAACGATGTGAAAAACGAAGGTATTCATTTTACTATCAATCAAAAAGAACACTATCATTTACCAATTTTGGGCACGCATAATATGAAAAACGCTGCTATTGCAATTGCTATTGGACATGAATTAGGCTTAAATGAAACAATAATTCAAAATAATATTCACAATGTGCAATTAACTGCTATGAGAATGGAAAGACATGAATCATCAAATAATGTAACAGTAATTAATGACGCATATAATGCAAGTCCAACAAGTATGAAAGCTGCCATTGATACATTAAGTGTCATGAAAGGTCGAAAAATTTTAATATTAGCAGATGTACTTGAATTAGGACCTAATAGTCAAGTGATGCACAAACAAGTTGGTGAATATTTGAAAGATAAAAATATAGATGTTTTATATACATTTGGTAAAGAAGCCAGTTATATCCATGATAGTGGTAAAATTTTTGTTAAAGAAGCAAAACACTTTGATCAAAAAGAACAGTTAATTCAGACGTTAATATCTCAAGTTAAACCAGAGGACAAAGTCTTAGTTAAAGGTTCACGGGGTATGAAGCTTGAGGAAGTTGTTGACGCATTGTTGTAATATAAAATCTAATTTTAAAGCATGCAATGAATGAGCATCTGTAAATTAATTTGGATGTTACTTTCAGCATGCTTTTATTTTTTTTAGTAAATCATGCAAAACGCTTACATTACATATTGCACGACCTTTTTGAAAGTTAAATTGTTTAATGAATTACATTGAAAACAGTAAATGTGTGAAATTGCTTTATTGCTATAATATTTTTAAGGTGGTACTATATAGAAGTTGATAAAACATAAGTGACCATATATGTAAAAAAGCATATTAAGAAATATACACGTAAAAGGAGAATTATTTTGCAAAATTTTAAAGAACTAGGGATTTCGGATAAAACGGTTCAAACATTGGAAGCAATGGGGTTTAAAGAACCGACACATATCCAAAAAGATAGCATCCCTTACGCGTTAGAAGGAGATGACATCCTTGGACAAGCCCAAACTGGTACTGGGAAAACAGGGGCATTTGGTATACCTTTAATTGAGAAAGTTGTAGGCCAACAGGGTGTTCAATCATTAATTCTTGCGCCAACGAGAGAGCTTGCTATGCAAGTAGCTGAGCAATTAAGAGAGTTCAGTAAAGGTCAAAAAGTACAAGTTGTTACAGTCTTTGGCGGTATGCCTATTGAAAGACAGATTAAAGCATTAAAAAAAGGCCCTCAAATTGTAGTAGGTACGCCAGGAAGAGTTATTGATCATCTTAATCGTCGTACACTTAAAACTCAGGGAATTCACACGCTTATTTTAGATGAAGCAGATGAAATGATGAATATGGGATTCATCGATGATATGAGATTTATTATGGATAAAATTCCAGCTGAGCAACGTCAAACTATGTTATTTTCAGCTACGATGCCAAAAGCAATCCAAGAATTGGTACAGCAGTTTATGAAAGCTCCTAAAATAATTAAGACAATGAATAATGAAATGTCAGATCCTCAAATTGATGAATATTATACAATCGTTAAAGAATTAGAGAAATTTGATACATTTACAAACTTTTTAGATGTTCATCAGCCTGAATTGGCGATTGTCTTTGGTCGTACTAAACGCCGCGTAGACGAATTAACAAGCGCGCTATTATCTAAAGGATACAAAGCAGAAGGTTTACATGGCGATATTACCCAAGCGAAACGTCTAGAAGTATTGAAGAAATTTAAGAACGATCAAATAGATATTTTAGTTGCTACAGATGTTGCTGCACGTGGTCTTGATATTTCTGGTGTGAGTCATGTTTATAATTTTGATATCCCTCAAGATACAGAAAGTTATACTCACCGTATTGGACGTACCGGTCGAGCAGGAAAAGAAGGTGTTGCAGTTACTTTTGTAAATCCAATTGAGATGGATTATATTCGACAAATTGAAGATGTCAATAATCGTCGAATGAAAGCATTAAGACCTCCACATCGTAAAGAGGTGCTTAAAGCGCGTGAAGATGATATTAAAGAAAGAGTTCAAAACTGGATGTCAAGAGAGAACGAGCCGCGTTTACAAAGAATATCAAGTGAATTACTTAAAGAATATGATAGTACAGAATTAGTAGCCTCTTTACTTCAAGAACTTGTAGAAGCTAACGATGAAGTGGAAGTACAATTAACATTTGAAAAACCGTTAGCACGTAAAAATCGCAGTAGTAAAGGCGGTTTTAGAAGAAGTAATCATAAACGTGGTAATGGTAAGTTTGATAATAAAAATAGACGATCAAAAGGTTCTAAAGGTCAATCAAGTAAAAAGAAAAATTCAAAGAAATTTGACCGTAGAGATAAGCAACAAAAAAGTGGTAATCAATCACTAAAAGGTCGCACATTTGCAGATCACCAAAAATAAATTAATTAACTAGCCTGAGATAATATTTTTTGTCTCAGGCATTTTTATTTATACGGATTAAAAAGTACATATGTATTGAGCATAAATCTTATTATATATTAGGTGTGACGTGTCGATATGAATTTTTTCATTTTCGCATGGAAATAAATTATTTTTTAATAAATAATACATTGAAAATATTGGACACTGTTATTTTTTAGACTTTATTATCACTATGCTATAATGTGGGTAAATCTTGAAAAGGAGTACATTTATGAAAAATGATAGTACGTTTCATAGAAGTCCAATCCAAGCGCTAAAGTACTATTACATCACTAGTTGTATAGGTTTATTTATTTTGCTTATAATATTCAGTTTACTTTTGTATTTTAGTTTTTTAAATCATTGGTGGCCTTTTACATCATACATCTTTCTTGGGCTAGGTTTGTTATCGATTTTAAACACTTGTATATCTCCACTAATTAAATATAGATATCGTTATTATAAAATTCACGAAGACTTTGTCATTTTAAAAAGATTATTTATTTTTAAGAAAGAAGAATTAAGCAAAATAGAGAGAATACAATTTATTGATATTGGAACCAATCCGTTATCAAAAAAATTAAATCTTAATTCTGTAACTTTATTTACTGCAGGTCATACAATCTCATTTCCAATAATATCTAAGAAAGAAGCACAAAATATTCAACAACAAATACTATTGAGATTGAGAGGTGCCAATGACGATGTATAGTCCGCAAAAGCTACATCCAATTTCTTATATTGATGGCTTGATTAGTGTGATTAAATCAAATTTCATTGTAATTATCATCTTTTTATTTAATATAAAAGATTTTAAATATGATGATTTTTCGTCTTATATTATTCCAGGTATAATGACTTTGATATTTTCTATCGGCTTCATTCATAATATTATTAAGGTTTATAATACACGATATTGGATTGAAGAGGATCATTTTATATTAACTACTGGTGTTTTTAATAAGGAACGAAAAGAACTTAATATTAGTCGCATACAATCTGCAGATACGTCTCAAGGTTTGATTAATCAGATTGTTGGCGGTGTTGAACTCATCATTAAAACACCTAGTGATGGCATAGAGTTAGGGACAATTTCAAAAAAGCAAAGTGAAGTTATTGAACAAGAATTGCAATCTATTCAAGAACGCATGAATAACCAGGTAAATCAAGAAGCTAAAGAGTTAAATGAAGAGAACCATACTCAGACATATCAGCAACATGCTAAGCCCCAATATGCCATATTTAAAATGCCTTTTAAGCAACTATTATTTATGTCTATGACAAGTGGAGCTATAGCGCTTGCTTTTGTGACGCTATCCCCTATTATTGGCAGTCTCTCAAGTGTTATTCCATGGGATAAATTTGGTGAAGAAATATCTTCAGTATTTAAAACGATATATTTCATTGTCATTTTTATTGTCATACTAGTGTTATTATTAAGTTATATAATCGGAACTGTCATGTACTTAATTAAGTTTTATGGATATCGAGTTATTCAAGAAAATCATCAACTTAAAATTCAATATGGATTATTTACGAAGAAAAATATCACTGTACCAACTGACCGACTGCAAGGTGTACTTGAACATCAATCTTTTATACGAAAATTATTTGGTTATACATCTATACATTTCTATATTACAAGCGATATAGATGCCACTGAAGGGGAACCCACTGATAATGACGGAAGAATTATGATTTTACCGTTTATTCCAAGAAAAGAGGCATATAAAGTGATTAGGCCTTTAGTTCCTGAGATGACATTTAATCATGCTAAAATTGGTATGCCTTTAAAAGGATTTCATCGTCACTTTTTAATTCCTTCCTTGTGTCTTATTGGTATGGGCATTATTGGATGGTATATGTGGTCTTTATGGTCTTTAATTATAGCTTTATTACCAATCTCATTATTTTTTGTTTACGCTATACTTTATACACGTTTTAGTGGTTTTTCTTTTAGCGAATCAGAGCTAGTTGTACAAAAAGCGTCTATATTAAATATTAAGAGATTTTATGTTAAAAAAGAAAAAGTCTTAGGAATGGCTATTAGTCAACATCCCTTTCTTGAAAGAAACCAACTCGCAAATTTTCAATTTGTTATTGCTAAAGGTAGTAGTAGGCAAAATATTGGCTTGAAGTTTAGTGAAGTAGATAATGTTCTTAAACTCAAAAATTGGTACATGAAAGGTGATACTCATGAAGTCTTATAAATATATGCAACCAAATGGTATTAAAGTAATGAGAATTAGTGGTGCTTTTTGGACACTTTTACTAGTGATAGCATTGTCTATTTTAATATTGCTTAATGAATTAAAATTCCATTTTATTAATACTAAAAATTTAATAATTGGAGCAATAATTTTAACTACAATAGTTTGTATTTTATTCATGATTCTAGTGCCTTGGTTTAAGTTTAAACATCTTAGATATTTTTTAGATGATAAAGAAATACATATTAGAGAAGGTATCATTTTTATAGATGTGCACGTCATCCCATACTTTAGAATACAAAATATAGATATTGTTGAGGGATTTATCATGAGAAAGTTCCAACTCGCTTCGCTGTCTTTATCAACTGCTGGGGGGAATTCTGAAATAGCATTGATAGATATTCGAGAAGCACAAAGATTAAAAAAACAAATTAAACAACAAAAATCAATAACGACAAATGTAGCTTCATCAGAAAAATTAAACGATGATATATTAGAGACTTGATAAAAGATTATTGATGATATACTAAAGAGGCGATACAAGTGATTTATGGAATAGGTATAGATCTAATAGAAATTGAACGAATTAAAAATCTTCAGAATCAAACAAAATTTATTGAAAGAATACTTACTATAGAGGAAAGGGACAAATTAAATCAGTATACACATGCGCAACGTAGATTAGAATTTTTAGCTGGTCGCTTTACTGTGAAAGAGGCATTTAGTAAGGCCTTAGGTACTGGGTTGGGGAAATCAGTATCGTTTCAGGATATTAACTGTTACAACGATGCACTAGGTAAACCATGTATTGATTATCCTGGTTTTGATACACATGTGAGTATTACACATACTGAGAATTATGCTATGAGTCAAGTTATTCTTGAAAAAAACGAATGAAAATTAGATAGAATTTTTAATCATCAGAAATAAGATAAAGTAAGTAGTTTCAAGGAGGACATGTATATGTCAGAGAAGTTTTATAGAGCAACATATTTAAATGTGAATTTAGATGCAATTTTAGCAAATTATCAAAATTTCAATCAATTACACGCTAATAAAACTGTCATTTCAGTTATTAAAGCCAATGGATATGGATTAGGAAGTGTGAAAATAGCACAACATTTAATGCGTCATGGTGCAACATTTTTTGCAGTGGCTACACTTGATGAAGCAATAGAATTAAGAATGCATGGAGTTGATGCTAAATTATTAGTTTTAGGTGTTGTTCCAACAGAAGACATTGAGAAGGCTATACAGCATCGTGTTGCTTTAACAGTACCTTCTAAAGCATGGTTGAAGGAAACTATCAAGCAAATTCCTGATGATAACCAAAAAAATTTATGGCTACATGTAAAATTAGATACTGGTATGGGCCGAATTGGAATGAAAGATATAGATGAATATAAAGAAGTGGTTGACCTAATTAATAAGAGAAATCATTTAGTCTTTGAAGGCGTTTACACACATTTTGCGAGTGCAGATGAACCTGGAAGTTCTATGAACGAACAATATACTTTGTTCAAAGAGATGGTTAATCAAGTTGAGAAACCAATCTATATTCATTGTCAAAATTCTGCTGGATCACTACTCATGGATGGTCAATTTTGTAATGCAATAAGATTAGGAATCTCTCTTTATGGATACTATCCTTCAGAATATGTTAAAGATAATGTAAAAGTTCATTTAAGACCGAGTGCGCAGTTAGTATCAGAAACGGTTCAAGTCAAAACGCTAAAAGCTGGTGAAACTGTTAGTTATGGACGTACATATACTGCTGCTGAAGAAATGACAATTGCAATTTTACCTATTGGGTATGCCGACGGATATTTAAGATCGATGCAAGGTGCGTTCGTCAATGTTAACGGGAATCAATGTGAAGTCATTGGACGTATTTGTATGGACCAAATGATAGTTAAGGTTCCTTCTCATGTAAAAACGGGTGAAAAAGTAATACTTATGGATAATCATGTTGATTCACCACAATCAGCTGAAGCAGTAGCGAATAAACAAGGTACAATTAACTACGAAGTATTATGTAATTTATCAAGACGTCTTCCAAGAATATATTATTATGATAATAATGAAGAGGTTACAAACGAATTGTTAAAATAGTATAGTCACTGATTAGGAAATTTGTTATTATAAAACTAAATTGATGCTAATATAACAACTTTTGGAATCAGATGGAGGTTCTTTTCATGTTATCTTTTAATCAAAATAGAAACCACAGTCTTGAACAATCTTTAAAAGAAGGTTATGCACAAATGGCCGATTTAAACCTCTCCCTAGCAACAGAAGCTTTCCCGATAGAGTGTGAAGCTTGTGATTGCAATGAATCACATTTAATATCTAATTCCAAGAATGAATGATTAGAAGAGGAGATGTTTATTTAGCGGATTTATCACCAGTTCAAGGGTCTGAACAAGGGGGAGTAAGACCTGTAGTTATCATTCAAAATGATACTGGTAATAAATATAGTCCAACTGTAATTGTAGCTGCGATTACTGGTAGGATTAATAAAGCGAAAATACCAACCCACGTAGAAATTGAAAAGAAAAAGTATAAATTAGATAAAGATTCAGTTATTCTTCTTGAACAAATTAGAACACTAGATAAAAAGCGTTTAAAAGAAAAATTAACATTTTTATCAGATAGTAAAATGATAGAGGTTGATAATGCCTTAGATATTAGTTTGGGATTAAATAACTTTGATCATCATAAATCTTAAATAAATATATGCAGTAAACATAAAAAAATATTGAAATAAAAGGCAATAACTTTATAATAATTAAGTGTTTAAGTAATATTAGGATATTTAAACACTTGTATAGGTGTCGGTATGTCTATTTATCTTTGATTTAAGACGTATCACTATAGTTATTATGAAAATGTATTTATTATAAAAGGATGTCTTGAGTTTTTAAGGCTTTAGGTTATCCATTCCTAAAGTCTTTTTTAGCTATCAACAAAGTTTTAACACCAAAAATTATGCTATTCGCAGAAAGTAAATAAAGGTTTCATATTGTTATAAAACTGATGGGATATTGAAGTGGAAGTAAGGAGGCACATTTAGTGGAAGAATTCACAAAAAGTTATAAAGCCCTTGTTAAAGAAAGTTTAATAACTAACAATAAAACATTATTAATTAAGAAATGTGAAGCATTCACAAATGAAGTTATAAAGAAAGATGTTTTACCTGAAGATATAGTTGAGATACATAAAGATTATATTAATACATTAGATTTGGCAGAAGAAGATATTTTAGAAACGCTCGATGTGTTACAAGAAGTCGTTAAAGGATTTGGATATAGTTACCGAGATTACCAAAGACTTGTTAATAAGCTTCAAGTCCACGATAAAGAAATGGATTTAGCCTCAAGACTTCAACAGACTATGCTGAAAGCTGATATTCCACAATTTGATAGCATTCAAATAGGAGTGATATCTGTTGCTGCACAAAAAGTAAGTGGTGATTATTTTAATCTTATTGATCATAAAGATGGCACAATGAGTTTTGCTGTGGCAGATGTTATAGGTTCAGGCATTCCAGCAGCTTTAGCTATGAGTATGATAAAATTTGGCATGGATGCTTATGGACATTCACAACTTCCTAGTGATGGTTTGAAGCGTTTGAACCGTGTTGTTGAAAAGAACGTTAACCAAAATATGTTTGTCACAATGTTTTATGGGCTGTATGAAGAGATGAATCATCTTCTTTACTGTAGCTCAGCTGGGCATGAACCTGGCTATATATATCGCGCAGAAACTGAAGCGTTTGAGGAAATTGGTGTGCGAGGAAGAGTTCTAGGTGTGAGCCCCAAAACACGTTACAGCCAACAAGAGATTCCTATTTACCTTGATGATTTAATCATTATTTTTACTGATGGTGTCACAGAGGCACGTGATGTAGAGGGAAATTTTATTGATAAAGATAAGTTGTTAGACTTAATTCAAAAATATAAGCATATGCATCCACAGGATATAGTGCAAATTATTTACGAAGCGATTTTAAAATTACAAAATTTTGCGAGAAAAGATGATATGACTATTTTAATTATAAAAAGAGTAAACTAAATTGTAAAATGTAGATTAAAGTTAATTCATGCAGGGTATAGGTAATTTTGAGTACATATGTAGGATAAAAACATTTTGATAAAGACTAGGAGTGTATTAAATGAATCTAAATATTGAAACAATAACTCATGATGATTTTTATGAGGTTAAAGTTGGTGGAGAATTGGACGTATATACTGTACCTGAATTAGAAGAGGTACTAGTACCAATGAGACAAGAAGGAACACATGATGTTCACGTTAACTTAGCTAATGTGAGCTATATGGATTCAACAGGCCTCGGTTTATTCGTAGGCACATTAAAAGCATTAAATCAAAATGATAAAAATCTCTATATCTTAGGTGTCTCAGAGCGGATAGGTAGATTGTTTGATATTACAGGATTAAAAGATTTAATGCATGTTAATGAAGGAACGGAGGTAGAATAACATGCAATCTACACAAGATTATATTGAAATGCGGTTGCCAGCTTCTGCAGAATACGTAAGTTTAATACGTTTGACGCTTTCAGGGGTATTTTCAAGAGCTGGCGCATCTTACGATGATATAGAGGATTCTAAAATAGCAGTGAGTGAAGCGGTGACCAATGCGGTTAAACATGCATATAAAAAAAATTCTGAAATAGGTATGATTAATCTTTGTTTTGAAATATTTGATGATAGAATTAAAATCGTTATTTCAGATCAAGGAGAAAGTTTTGATTATGAAGCTACAAAATCACATTTAGGTCCATATAATGATAACGAAAATATTGATTTTCTACGTGAGGGTGGTCTGGGATTATTTTTAATTGAGTCTTTAATGGATGAAGTTACTGTTTATAAAGAATCTGGTGTAACAATCAGTATGATTAAGTATATAAAAAAAGAGCAGGTGCGAAATAATGGCGAAAGAGTCGAAATCAGCTAGTGAAGTATCACCTGAACAAATTAACCAATGGATTAAACAACATCAAGAAAACGAAGATAGCCTAGCTCAAGATAAATTAGTAAAACATTATCATAAGCTAATTGAATCTTTAGCTTATAAATATTCTAAGGGACAATCACATCATGAAGATTTAGTTCAAGTGGGTATGGTTGGTCTAATAGGTGCTATTAATAGATTTGACTTATCATTTGATCGTAAGTTTGAAGCCTTCTTAGTACCAACAGTTATTGGTGAGATTAAAAGATATTTACGAGATAAAACATGGAGTGTTCATGTACCTAGACGCATTAAAGAAATCGGTCCAAGAATAAAAAAAGTTAGTGATGAATTAACAAATGAACTTGAACGTTCACCATCTATTAGTGAAATCGCACAACGCTTAGAAGTTTCAGATGAAGAAGTTTTGGAAGCGATGGAGATGGGTCAGAGTTACAATGCCCTGAGTGTGGATCACTCTATAGAAGCGGATAAAGATGGTTCGACAGTTACATTATTAGATATTATGGGACAACAAGATGATAATTATGATTTAACGGAAAAGCGTATGATATTAGAGCGTATTTTACCTATTTTGTCAGAGAGAGAAAGACAAATCATACAATGTACTTTTATTGAAGGTCTTAGCCAAAAAGAGACTGGTGAAAGAATTGGTCTTAGTCAAATGCATGTTTCACGTTTGCAACGTACCGCAATAAAAAAATTACAGGAAGCTGCAAGACAATAAACGAGTTGTTAACAGTGTTGATAATTAAATCCGTTATAATAGCCTGGGATGAATTTAAAAAATAGTTCATTTCAGGTTTTCTTATATTTGTATTTGTAAGGTTTGATAAAATTAAAAATTAGTATTAGTTATATGAAACGTTTGATACTATTCGAATGAATTTTATCAATTTGAATTATACCTCTATTTTTACTAGGCACTCTGATTAAAATAAAGCGCTAGAAAATCAAATTTAATTATTATGTTAAGATAAATAAGTAATTTTAAAGAAAAGCGTGGTAGAAAAAACAAATGGATAACAGTTTAATTGAAACAATTGTAAGTAAATATCAATTTTCGGAAAAACAAATTAAAGCAGTTTTAAAATTGTTGAAAGAAAACAATACGGTTCCATTTATAGCGAGATATCGTAAAGAAGCTACAGGTGGACTTGATGAAGTAGAAATTAAACAAATCAATGATGAATATAACTATATGTTAAATCTTCAAAAACGTAAAGAAGAGGTAATACATAATATTGATCAACAAGGTCTATTAACTTCAGAATTAAAGCAAGACATATTAACACAGACGAAGCTACAAAGAGTTGAGGATTTGTATCGACCATATAAACAAAAAAAGAAGACACGTGCAACTGAAGCTAAAAGAAAAGGGTTAGAAGATTTAGCAGACTGGTTTTCACAATCAAAATTGGATTCAAAAATTGAAGATAAAGCCCGATTATTCTTAAATGATGAAGTGACTACAATTGAAGATGCAATAGAAGGGGCTAAAGATATTATAGCTGAACGTATTTCGGATAATCCTCAATATCGCTCTAAAATACTTAAAGATGTTTATAATCAGGGACTAATTGTTTCCTCGAAAAAGAAAAAAGCCGAAGATGAGAAACAAACATTTTCTATGTACTATGATTACAATGAACCAATTAAACGTATTGCAAATCATCGTGTTTTGGCGATGAATCGAGGAGAAAAAGAAAAAGTATTATCAATAAAAATTGATTTTGATACGACACGTATTCAAAGAGAAATAGAAAATGTTGAGATAAAAACTCAAAATGAGGCAACTCCGTTTATTAAAGAGGCTATTCAGGATAGTCTCAAGCGATTAATTCTTCCTTCAATAGAAAGAGAAATTAGAGGAGATTTAACACAAAATGCAGAATCTCATGCAATAGATGTATTTAGTGAAAATCTTAGAAATTTATTACTACAACCACCAATGAAGGGTAAACAAATTCTTGGAGTAGATCCAGCATTTAGAACAGGGTGCAAACTTGCTGTCGTCAATCCATTTGGTACCTTTATTGCTAAAGGTGTTATTTATCCTCATCCACCAATATCAAAAGTTGAGTCAGCAGAAAAAGAACTAGTCAAGATGATAAGTGACTATGATATTGAACTTTTAGCGATTGGTAACGGTACTGCTAGTAGAGAAACTGAACAATTTGTAGCTCAAGTAATAAAAAAATATCAACTTCAAGCACAATTTATCATAGTCAATGAAGCTGGCGCATCAGTTTATTCAGCATCAGAAATTGCTAGACAAGAATTTCCAGATTTTCAAGTAGAAGAACGAAGTGCAGTTTCAATTGGTAGAAGAGTTCAGGATCCTTTAAGTGAACTTGTTAAAATAGATCCTAAATCTATAGGAGTAGGACAGTACCAACATGATGTCAATCAAAAAGATTTAAGTAGGGCTTTAACGTTTGTAGTGGAGACTGCCGTCAATCAAGTTGGTGTGGATGTGAATACTGCTTCTAAATCCTTATTACAATATGTATCAGGTCTCACATCAACTATTGCTCAAAATATTATTGATTATAGAGAAGAAAACGGACCTATAAAACATCATAAAGAAATTAGTAGGATTAAACGTTTAGGCGCAAAAACCTTTGAGCAAAGTATTGGTTTTTTAAGAATTGTTGATGGTAAAGAACCTTTAGATAATACTGCAATACACCCTGAAAGTTACGATGTTGCATATCGCATGCTTCATCAATTAGATTTAACTGCACAAGATATAGGTTCCGTTAAACTCAAAAACACGTTATCAAATGTTAATATTTCAACTCTTGTGTCTCAATTAAATATTGGTGAACCTACATTAAAAGATATAATACAATCATTGATTGCACCTAATAGAGATCCAAGAGATGAATTTGAAACACCTATTTTGAAGTCAGATGTATTATCGATTGAAGATTTATCTAAAGGCATGAAATTGAATGGCACAGTAAGAAATGTTGTTGACTTTGGAGCATTTGTAGATATCGGTGTTAAACAAGACGGGCTAGTACACATATCAAAATTATCTAAGAAATTCGTTAAAAATCCAATGGATATGATAAGTGTAGGAGATATTGTAGAAGTTTGGATTTTAGATATAGATGAAAATAAAGGCAAAGTTTCATTGACAATGGTTGACCCAAATGAATAATTTAGCATTACAAAGCCTTACTGAAAGTATAGCGATAAAATATTTTGGCAAAGCTTTTAAGCACGAGGTATATTATAATAAGCGTTTACGTACCACTGGTGGTAGGTATATATTAAGTAGTCATAATATAGAAATAAATCCAAAACAGTATGAAATGTTTGGAGAAAAAGCTGTCATTGATATCATAAAACATGAACTGTGTCATTATTTTCTTCATTTATCTGGTGAAGGATATCAACATCGTGATAAAGCATTCAAAATTTTGAGCGCTAAAGTAGGAGCACCTAGATTTTGTACTCCGACAGAATCTTATCAAGATAGAGCTAATTATAAATATAGATGCATCTATTGTGAACAAGAATTTATTCGTATAAAGCGTGTGAATCTGGAAAAAATGCGCTGTGGACGATGTGGAGGTGTTTTAAAACTTCTTCAAACAAGAAAATGATAGAATTTAAATCACCATTTTGTTTTGAAAATAGGTTGTTAAAATTGACAAAAGAGTACTTGTACTAATCCTATATAAATTTAACCTGAGCCATTTATAATGTCTCAGGTTTTTCTATGATATGTCTTGAAGATATATTTAAAAAGTAGCCGAGTTAGGCGAACAATTATTAAAATAAGATGTAACAGATATGTAATTTTATTTTGAATCATTGAGAAACCTTTAAATTATCTCACAGTTTTTGATTTAATACTGAAAATTGAAATGATAACAATCATAAATTGTATGTTTGATGATTGTTGTCTTACGAATTTTATCATTAGGAATCTTATTAATTGTCAAGTAATAATCGATGATTTGAATATGATAATGTCACATTTTTATATTACTATTCTCCATATAAAAGTATTTTTAGTTAACTTTGACTTACGTTATGGTAGTAAAAAAATTTAAAAGAACATACTTGTATTTGTTAATTGAAGTTTAAGATAATATTGTAGAACGATTTACGATGTAATGCTATATAATTCGTCTTGTGCATAATGTTACAAACAAAATTTAAATTATAGGGTGTAAAAGCATTGACAATGTAATTGTTGTGATATATTATAGTTATCGTTGTCTTAATAAGAGGTCCTAATATTAAGTGCTAATTAATTTTATTAATATAAAGTTAAATTATTATTGACAAAAAGTAACAAAGCATTTACAATAGTTAATGTTCTCGATAATTAAATTCTAATTATGCGTTTTGCCAGCGGTCGTGGCGGAATGGCAGACGCGCTAGGTTGAGGGCCTAGTGGGAGTTAATCCCGTGGAGGTTCAAGTCCTCTCGGCCGCACCAAATTGAATTTTATATCTACATGCGGGTGTAGTTTAATGGCAAAACCTCAGCCTTCCAAGCTGATGTTGTGGGTTCGATTCCCATCACCCGCTCCATTTTATACATGAACATTGAAAACTGAATGACAATATGTCAACGTTAATTCCAATAAATAGTAACGAAACGTTACAAACTATTTAGTATTGATGAGCTAATCAAACATCATAATTTTTTATGGAGAGTTTGATCCTGGCTCAGGATGAACGCTGGCGGCGTGCCTAATACATGCAAGTCGAGCGAACAGACGAGGAGCTTGCTCCTCTGACGTTAGCGGCGGACGGGTGAGTAACACGTGGATAACCTACCTATAAGACTGGGATAACTTCGGGAAACCGGAGCTAATACCGGATAACATATTGAACCGCATGGTTCAATAGTGAAAGACGGTTTTGCTGTCACTTATAGATGGATCCGCGCCGCATTAGCTAGTTGGTAAGGTAACGGCTTACCAAGGCAACGATGCGTAGCCGACCTGAGAGGGTGATCGGCCACACTGGAACTGAGACACGGTCCAGACTCCTACGGGAGGCAGCAGTAGGGAATCTTCCGCAATGGGCGAAAGCCTGACGGAGCAACGCCGCGTGAGTGATGAAGGTCTTCGGATCGTAAAACTCTGTTATTAGGGAAGAACAAATGTGTAAGTAACTATGCACGTCTTGACGGTACCTAATCAGAAAGCCACGGCTAACTACGTGCCAGCAGCCGCGGTAATACGTAGGTGGCAAGCGTTATCCGGAATTATTGGGCGTAAAGCGCGCGTAGGCGGTTTTTTAAGTCTGATGTGAAAGCCCACGGCTCAACCGTGGAGGGTCATTGGAAACTGGAAAACTTGAGTGCAGAAGAGGAAAGTGGAATTCCATGTGTAGCGGTGAAATGCGCAGAGATATGGAGGAACACCAGTGGCGAAGGCGACTTTCTGGTCTGTAACTGACGCTGATGTGCGAAAGCGTGGGGATCAAACAGGATTAGATACCCTGGTAGTCCACGCCGTAAACGATGAGTGCTAAGTGTTAGGGGGTTTCCGCCCCTTAGTGCTGCAGCTAACGCATTAAGCACTCCGCCTGGGGAGTACGACCGCAAGGTTGAAACTCAAAGGAATTGACGGGGACCCGCACAAGCGGTGGAGCATGTGGTTTAATTCGAAGCAACGCGAAGAACCTTACCAAATCTTGACATCCTCTGACCCCTCTAGAGATAGAGTTTTCCCCTTCGGGGGACAGAGTGACAGGTGGTGCATGGTTGTCGTCAGCTCGTGTCGTGAGATGTTGGGTTAAGTCCCGCAACGAGCGCAACCCTTAAGCTTAGTTGCCATCATTAAGTTGGGCACTCTAAGTTGACTGCCGGTGACAAACCGGAGGAAGGTGGGGATGACGTCAAATCATCATGCCCCTTATGATTTGGGCTACACACGTGCTACAATGGACAATACAAAGGGCAGCGAAACCGCGAGGTCAAGCAAATCCCATAAAGTTGTTCTCAGTTCGGATTGTAGTCTGCAACTCGACTATATGAAGCTGGAATCGCTAGTAATCGTAGATCAGCATGCTACGGTGAATACGTTCCCGGGTCTTGTACACACCGCCCGTCACACCACGAGAGTTTGTAACACCCGAAGCCGGTGGAGTAACCATTTGGAGCTAGCCGTCGAAGGTGGGACAAATGATTGGGGTGAAGTCGTAACAAGGTAGCCGTATCGGAAGGTGCGGCTGGATCACCTCCTTTCTAAGGATATATTCGGAACATCTTCTACGAAGATGAGGGATAACGTGACATATTGTATTCAGTTTTGAATGTTTATTAACATTCTTTGTACATTGAAAACTAGATAAGTAAGTAAGATTTTACCAAGCAAAACCGAGTGAATAGAGTTTTAAATAAGCTTGAATTCATAAATAATCGCTAGTGTTCGGAAGAACACTCACAAGATTAATAACTAGTTTTAGCTATTTATTTTGAATTGTTATTCAAAATATGGTGGAAACATAGATTAAGTTATTAAGGGCGCACGGTGGATGCCTTGGCACTAGAAGCCGATGAAGGACGTTACTAACGACGATATGCTTTGGGTAGCTGTAAGTAAGCGTTGATCCAGAGATTTCCGAATGGGGGAACCCAGCATGAGTTATGTCATGTTATCGACATGTGAATTCATAGCATGTCAGAAGGCAGACCCGGAGAACTGAAACATCTTAGTACCCGGAGGAAGAGAAAGAAAAATCGATTCCCTGAGTAGCGGCGAGCGAAACGGGAAGAGCCCAAACCAACAAGCTTGCTTGTTGGGGTTGTAGGACACTCTATACGGAGTTACAAAAGAACATGTTAGACGAATCATCTGGAAAGATGAATCAAAGAAGGTAATAATCCTGTAGTCGAAAACATATTCTCTCTTGAGTGGATCCTGAGTACGACGGAGCACGTGAAATTCCGTCGGAATCTGGGAGGACCATCTCCTAAGGCTAAATACTCTCTAGTGACCGATAGTGAACCAGTACCGTGAGGGAAAGGTGAAAAGTACCCCGGAAGGGGAGTGAAAGAGAACTTGAAACCGTGTGCTTACAAGTAGTCAGAGCCCGTTAATGGGTGATGGCGTGCCTTTTGTAGAATGAACCGGCGAGTTACGATCTGATGCAAGGTTAAGCAGCAAATGTGGAGCCGCAGCGAAAGCGAGTCTGAATAGGGCGTTGAGTATTTGGTCGTAGACCCGAAACCAGGTGATCTACCCTTGGTCAGGTTGAAGTTCAGGTAACACTGAATGGAGGACCGAACCGACTTACGTTGAAAAGTGAGCGGATGAACTGAGGGTAGCGGAGAAATTCCAATCGAACTTGGAGATAGCTGGTTCTCTCCGAAATAGCTTTAGGGCTAGCCTCAAGTGATGATTATTGGAGGTAGAGCACTGTTTGGACGAGGGGCCCCTCTCGGGTTACCGAATTCAGACAAACTCCGAATGCCAATTAATTTAACTTGGGAGTCAGAACATGGGTGATAAGGTCCGTGTTCGAAAGGGAAACAGCCCAGACCACCAGCTAAGGTCCCAAAATATATGTTAAGTGGAAAAGGATGTGGCGTTGCCCAGACAACTAGGATGTTGGCTTAGAAGCAGCCATCATTTAAAGAGTGCGTAATAGCTCACTAGTCGAGTGACACTGCGCCGAAAATGTACCGGGGCTAAACATATTACCGAAGCTGTGGATTGTCCTTTGGACAATGGTAGGAGAGCGTTCTAAGGGCGTCGAAGCATGATCGCAAGGACATGTGGAGCGCTTAGAAGTGAGAATGCCGGTGTGAGTAGCGAAAGACGGGTGAGAATCCCGTCCACCGATTGACTAAGGTTTCCAGAGGAAGGCTCGTCCGCTCTGGGTTAGTCGGGTCCTAAGCTGAGGCCGACAGGCGTAGGCGATGGATAACAGGTTGATATTCCTGTACCACCTAGTATCGTTTTAATCGATGGGGGGACGCAGTAGGATAGGCGAAGCGTGCTGTTGGAGTGCACGTCCAAGCAGTAAGGCTGAGTGTTAGGCAAATCCGGCACTCATAAGGCTGAGCTGTGATGGGGAGAGGAAATTGTTTCCTCGAGTCGTTGATTTCACACTGCCGAGAAAAGCCTCTAGATAGATAACAGGTGCCCGTACCGCAAACCGACACAGGTAGTCAAGATGAGAATTCTAAGGTGAGCGAGCGAACTCTCGTTAAGGAACTCGGCAAAATGACCCCGTAACTTCGGGAGAAGGGGTGCTCTTTAGGGTTCACGCCCAGAAGAGCCGCAGTGAATAGGCCCAAGCGACTGTTTATCAAAAACACAGGTCTCTGCTAAACCGTAAGGTGATGTATAGGGGCTGACGCCTGCCCGGTGCTGGAAGGTTAAGAGGAGTGGTTAGCTTCTGCGAAGCTACGAATCGAAGCCCCAGTAAACGGCGGCCGTAACTATAACGGTCCTAAGGTAGCGAAATTCCTTGTCGGGTAAGTTCCGACCCGCACGAAAGGCGTAACGATTTGGGCACTGTCTCAACGAGAGACTCGGTGAAATCATAGTACCTGTGAAGATGCAGGTTACCCGCGACAGGACGGAAAGACCCCGTGGAGCTTTACTGTAGCCTGATATTGAAATTCGGCACAGCTTGTACAGGATAGGTAGGAGCCTTTGAAACGTGAGCGCTAGCTTACGTGGAGGCGTTGGTGGGATACTACCCTAGCTGTGTTGGCTTTCTAACCCGCACCACTTATCGTGGTGGGAGACAGTGTCAGGCGGGCAGTTTGACTGGGGCGGTCGCCTCCTAAAAGGTAACGGAGGCGCTCAAAGGTTCCCTCAGAATGGTTGGAAATCATTCATAGAGTGTAAAGGCATAAGGGAGCTTGACTGCGAGACCTACAAGTCGAGCAGGGTCGAAAGACGGACTTAGTGATCCGGTGGTTCCGCATGGAAGGGCCATCGCTCAACGGATAAAAGCTACCCCGGGGATAACAGGCTTATCTCCCCCAAGAGTTCACATCGACGGGGAGGTTTGGCACCTCGATGTCGGCTCATCGCATCCTGGGGCTGTAGTCGGTCCCAAGGGTTGGGCTGTTCGCCCATTAAAGCGGTACGCGAGCTGGGTTCAGAACGTCGTGAGACAGTTCGGTCCCTATCCGTCGTGGGCGTAGGAAATTTGAGAGGAGCTGTCCTTAGTACGAGAGGACCGGGATGGACATACCTCTGGTGTACCAGTTGTCGTGCCAACGGCATAGCTGGGTAGCTATGTATGGACGGGATAAGTGCTGAAAGCATCTAAGCATGAAGCCCCCCTCAAGATGAGATTTCCCAACTTCGGTTATAAGATCCCTCGAAGATGACGAGGTTAATAGGTTCGAGGTGGAAGCGTGGTGACACGTGGAGCTGACGAATACTAATCGATCGAAGACTTAATCAATTTTTTTAAAAGCGTTTTGCGACGCAAAACTTACTTACTATCTAGTTTTGAATGTATAATCATTCATTTGTCTGGTGACAATGGCAAGGAGGTCACACCTGTTCCCATGCCGAACACAGAAGTTAAGCTCCTTAGCGCCGATGGTAGTCGGACTGACGTTCCGCTAGAGTAGGACGTTGCCAGGCAAATATCGTATGGATGCGATGAGCCTAATCGAGACCGAAAGGTCTCTTTTTTTATGCAAAAATAGTTATAAAAAGAAAGTGTTTGATATGAGAAGTAAGGATTTCGACGAAGAGAAAGCGTTTTGAACTCATGAATTAGGGAGCGAGAGCAATGAAATTATTCGAGCTACAAGGATCAACAAGAGTTGAAAATGAAACAAGAGGCGAGCGCTTATCTCAAATGGATAAAGCTTCTTAACCGAGGAATTAAACTGACATTCTACAGTAAGACACTAAAATGAAGACGACGAATTAATAATATACTCGTCGTCTTGAGACTTGGATATAAAATTAGTTTAAATAAGCAATGAATATAACATTTTATTTTCATTGATATAAATATTAGAAGGATCAAATTGACATACACGATCTTTTAACTGAATGAGATCATCATGATGTTTCAGCTGTATACCTATAATAACAGTTCCAGTGTTTTGTGATGTTTTCTTTAAATATTCAAATTTTGTAATATCGTCTTGAGGTCCGAGGACATCATTAACGAATTCTCTTAAAGCACCAGGTCTTTGTGGGAAATTTAAAATAAAGTAATGTTTCATTTCTTCAAATAGAAGAGAACGCTCTTCTATTTCTTTCATGCGATTAATATCATTGTTGCCTCCACTTACTATGCAAACAATTGTTTTATTTTCAATCTGCTTTTTATATTGCTCTAAGGCACTTACACTTAAAGCACCAGCTGGTTCAGCAACAATCGCTTGTTTAGAGTACATATCCAGAATTGTGGAGCAAACAGCTCCTTCGTCAACTTGAACATAATCGTCCACTTTATCTTTCGCAATTTCAAAGGTAATATCACCAACTCTTGCTACTGAAGCTCCATCAACAAACTTATCAATATTTTCTAAAGTAACTATACTATGGTTGATAATGACTGATTGATACATACTACTGGCACCAGTTGGTTCAACACCGATAATTTTAGTGTGGGGGGAATGTGTCTTAAAATATGTGCTCACTCCTGAAATAAGACCGCCACCACCTATAGCAGCAAATACATAATCAAATGTATTATCCTCTTTTTCAGCTTGTTTTAATATTTCCTTAGCTGTAGTGCCTTGTCCTGCAATAGTATATACATTATTAAATGGATCAATGAAATTCATTTTATGTTGCTTCGTATAGTTTAAAGCTTGTGCTAAGCAGTGATCAAATGTATCGCCAATTAGTACTATTTCTACGTTATTATCCCCGAAGAATTTGACTTGATTGATTTTTTGCCGTGGTGTAGTTACTGGCATGAAAATAACAGCCTTTAAATTGAGCTTTTTTGCAGTATAAGCAACACCTTGAGCATGATTTCCAGCACTTGCGCAAGTAATACCTTTATTTTTTTCTTCATTGGATAATACTGATATAGCATTATAAGCTCCTCTTAATTTAAAGGATCGTACCCACTGTAAATCTTCTCTTTTTAAATAAACATTACAATTATATTTTTGAGATAAGTAATGGTCGAATTGTAAGGGAGTTTCTTTTACTATGTTTTTCAGACGTAAATATGCTTCATCTATATCTTTTGTCGAAACTTTAGTTCTTACTGTCACTGTCTTTCACACCTTTAAAAAGTTTTTTCGTATTTTTCTATTAAATTTTCAAATTGTAAAGTAATAGCAATATCGTCTAATCCATGGATTAATTTATTTTTCCAGGTTTCATCTATATCAAAATGAAAAGACTGAGACACCGTAGACACTGTTTGATTAGGTAAATCAATAGATATTTCATCAAATTGAGCTAAATATTCTCTTTCTTTCCGATTTAAACATATAGGTAACATTGCGTTTTTAGTACAATTCATGTAAAAGATATCACTAAAACTTCCTGCAATAATAATGTTAAAACCATAATCTTTTAAGGCCCACGCTGCATGCTCACGGCTAGAACCACAACCAAAGTTATCTCCAGTAATGAGAATTGACGCACCATGATATTCAGGTTTATTAGGATTAAAATCAGGATTATCACTACCATCAGGTAAGTAACGCCATTCATCAAAAGCAAAAGGTCCAAAGCCTGATTTAGAGACCCGCTTAAGATGCACTTTGGGAATGATTTGGTCAGTATCTATATTGTCATAAAAAAGGGGGACAGTTTTTCCGGTATATATTGTTATCGGTTTGATTTCCAATTACACTACCACCTTTCTAACATCAATGAATTTACCATTAATCGCAGCAGCTGCTGCCATAGCAGGAGATACCAAATGTGTACGAGCACCTTTGCCTTGTCTTCCTTCAAAATTGCGATTACTCGTGGAGGCACAATGTACTCCTTCTGGAACTTGATCTGGATTCATACCTAAGCACATAGAACAACCTGGTTCACGCCACTCAAATCCAGCATCTTTAAATAATTTATCTAGCCCCAGAGCTTCAGCTTCCTTCTTAACAGTTCTTGAACCCGGAACCACAATAGCAGTAATATTTGGATGTACTTGTTGTCCTTTAATAATATGACTTGCTTCAATAAGATCAGATAATCTTGCATTCGTGCATGAACCTAAAAAAACGTAACCTAATTTTATATCTTCGGCTTTTTGACCTGGGTGAAGTCCCATATAGTCATAAGCACGTTGGTCATTTGCATTTTTAATTTCTGGGAATGGATTACTAAAACTAACTCCCATTTCTGGGTTAGTTCCCCAAGTTACTTGAGGTTCTAAATTTGTTACATCAAGTTCAATAACTTTATCAAAATAGGCATCATCATCAGAATAAAGTTCTTTCCACCACTCCATAGAACTATCAAAATCAGTAGCATAAGGACGACCTTTTACGTAATCAAATGTTGTTTCATCAGGTTGCATTAAACCATACTTTGCTCCGGCTTCAATAGCCATATTACATATCGTCATACGTGCTTCCATGGATAAATTTTTTATAGTTTCCCCAGTAAATTCAAGCGCATAACCAGTACCGAAATCTACACCATATTGATTGATTAAATATAAAATAATGTCTTTAGCATAAACTCCAGGTGGTAAAGAACCATTTATATTAATTTTCAAATTTTTAGGTTTTGTTTGCCATAATGTTTGTGTAGCAAATACATGTTCAACCTCGCTTGTTCCTATCCCAAATGCGATAGCACCAAATGCGCCATGTGTAGCAGTATGGGAATCTCCACAAACAATAGTTTTTCCTGGTTGTGTTAATCCAGTTTCTGGTCCAACCATATGTACGATACCTTGTTCGTCAGAACCCATATCAAAAATATGTACGCCAAAGTCTTTAGCATTTTGTTGTAAAGTTGTAATTTGTTTATAGGCAATTTCATCTTTTATATTAAAAATATCAATTGTGGGAACGTTATGATCTAAAGTTGCAAAGGTTAGATCAGGTCTTCTAAGTTTACGATTTTGTATTCTAAGTCCTTCAAACGCTTGAGGAGAAGTAACTTCATGAATGAGATGTAAATCAATATACAATAATTGTGGTTCACCTTCTTTTCCATGAAGCACATGTTTTTTCCATACTTTATCAAAAAGTGTTTGACCCATAATTTTCTCCTCCTCTTATAAATATTTTTCTTTAAGCAACTTAAAAATTTCTGAAGTTCGATATTGTCCACCTAAATCTGCAGTTGTCTTATTAGATTGAATAAACGAGTAAACAATTGACTCAAGTTCGTTAGCCGCATCAATTTGATTTAAACTTTCTCTTAAGCAAAGTGCTAAAGAGAGAACCATACCAAATGGATTCGCTTTATCTTCATTAGCTATATCTGGAGCTGAACCATGAATTGGTTCATACAGACGTGTACCTGTTTGACCAAAACTAGCTGAAGGAGAAAGACCTAGAGAGCCTGGTATAACAGATGCTTCATCACTTAAGATATCTCCGAAAAGATTCTCTGTTACAATCACATCAAATTGCGTAGGTTGGGTGATAAGATGCATACTACAAGCATCAACTAGCATATGATTAACTTCTACTTCTGGAAAATCTTTTTTTACATCATTTACTATCTGTCGCCATAACTTACTAGAGGATAGAACGTTTTCCTTATCAACAGATGTTAATTTTTTACGTCTACGGTTTGCAAGATTAAAAGCGATTCTCACAATACGTTCAATTTCTTGACTTGAATATTTTAATGAGTCTAAAGCTTCGTTTTTTTTAACATAGCTTGGTTCACCAAAATAAATACCGCTCGTTAATTCTCTTACAATAACTAAATCGGTGCCTTCTACAATATCTTGTTTTAGTGGTGAAAGATGACTAGCCCCTTTAGTTACAAATGTAGGGCGAATATTAGCAAATAAATTTAAGGATTTTCTCAGTTTTAACAAACCGTGTTCTGGACGATTATTTGGGTCTGTCCATTTAGGCCCTCCAATCGCGCCTAATAATATAGCATCTGCATTTTTACATGATTGTAATGCTTCATTAGTTAAAGGTGTACCATAATTATCTATTGAGATACCTCCAAAATGATGACTTTCCAAATGGTATTCAAAATGATATTTTTCACTTATTAATTTTAAAAGTTCTAATGTACCAGATAGAATCTCTGGTCCTATACCATCTCCAGGTAAGGCAACTATTTTATAACTCATGTACGGATACCTTCTTTCAACTCATATTCTGAAATATATTTAGCATGAGCATCGATATATGCTTTACATGAGGCTTTTAATATATCGTGGTCTATACCTATGCCAGTCACTTCAATATGATTAATAATGATTCGTACATGTACTTCTGCTTGAGCATCAGTACCTTCTGTTACAGAATCAATACGATAATCAATCAATTCTGCGTCTTTCTTGAAAATTCGGTCAACAGCATTATAAATTGCAACAATTGACCCCGTTCCAATACTTGAATCTTGTTTAACTTGTCCGTTTCTTTCCTTTATAACTACTACTGCACTTTGTAGACCTTTAGATACGTATTGAAGTTGTAAGTTATCAAGTTGAAAAATAGCATTGTGTTCATGTTCAGAGCCATGTATAATTGCATGAATATCTCTATCGGATACATTTTTTTTCTTATCTGCAATTTCTTTAAATTGTTTAAATAATGTAACTTGATCTTCCAATTTAATTTCATACCCTAGAGATTTAAGCTTTTCGGCAAATGCATGTTTACCAGACAATTTACCTAATGGCAATTCTGTAGTATTTACACCTACGAGTTGAGGTGTCATGATTTCATAGGTTTCACGATGTTTAAGTACACCGTCTTGGTGAATTCCGGATTCATGACTAAATGCATTTTGACCTACTATAGCTTTATTTCTAGGTACACGGATACCAGCATATCTTGAAATTAAGTCAGATGTTTTCTTAGTTTCTTTAAGGTTAATTTGAGATTCAAGACCATAGTGGTCCTTCCTTACATATAAAGCTAAAGCAACTTCTTCAAGTGCGGCATTTCCTGCTCTTTCACCAATACCGTTCACTGTACCTTCAATACGTCTAGCTCCACCTTCAATAGCTGCTAAACTATTAGCAACTGCCATTCCAAGATCATCATGACAATGTGCACTAAAGATAATTTTAGAATTTGACTTAACGGCCTGTGTTAATTGCTTAAAAATTTCACCATACTCAGTAGGATAACTAAATCCAACTGTATCAGGGATGTTGATAATTGTGGCTCCTGCGTTAATCGCAGTTTGAACACATTCAATTAAAAATGGAATTTCAGTTCTTGTTGCATCCTCTGGAGAGAATTGTACGACTTCAAAAAATTGTTTAGCATAAGAAACGTGTTCTTTGATTGAAGTTAAAACTTCATCTTGAGTCATTTTTAATTTATGTTTTAAATGAATAGGGGAGGTTGCAATGAATACATGTACTTGAGGTTTTACAGCTTCTTTAGTGGCTTCATATACAGCATCAATATCAGATTTTTTACATCTAGCTAATCCACACACTGCTGTTGTAGTCAAAGTTTTGGCTATAGCTTCTACTGATTTAAAGCTACCAGTACTAGAAGCAGGAAAACCTGCTTCTAGTACATCTACTCCCCATTTTTCTAGTTGCTTGGCAATTTTCAATCTTTCATCAAAGCTAAAATTGACTCCTGGCGTTTGTTCACCATCTCTAAGTGTTGTATCAAAAATTTGAATATGTTCTTCCATTAAAAACACCCCTCTACTGTTGTTATTTTTCAATACTTTTAGATTTAATGAATGGCATCATTTCTCTTAATTCGCGTCCAACTTGTTCAATTTGATGACCATGTTGATCTTCACGTAATTGATAGAATTCTTTAAAGCCATTTTTGTTATCTTCAACAAATCTACGGCTAAAGTTACCATTTTGAATATCTTCAAGTACTTTTTTCATATTTTCTTTAACATCAGGTGTAATTACTCTTGGTCCAGAAACATAGTCGCCAAATTCAGCAGTGTTAGAGATAGAATAACGAACGTTTTCCATTCCGCCTTCATACATTAAATCAACAATTAATTTCATTTCGTGTAAGACTTCAAAATAAGCTAATTCAGGTTGGTAACCTGCTTCTACAAGTGTTTCGAATCCACTCTGAATTAATTTGGAAACTCCTCCACAAAGAACAGCTTGTTCACCGAATAAATCTGTTTCAGTTTCTTCTTTAAATGTCGTTTCAATGACCCCGGCACGAGTAGCACCAATGCCTTTTGCGTAGCTTAAAGCAATGTTTCTTGCTTGGCCTGTAGCATCTTGTTGAACACCAAATAATGCTGGTACGGAACTTCCTTCAACAAATGTACGTCTAACTAAATGACCGGGTCCTTTAGGTGCTACTAAAAAGACATCGACATCACTAGGTGGTTCGATAACACTGAAGTGGATATTAAAACCGTGTGCGAATGCTAAAGCATTTCCTTTTTCTAAATGTGGTTTAATTTCCTCGTTATATACTTTACCTTGAATTTCATCAGGCAATAGTACCATCACTACATCAGCTTGTTGTGTAGCATCACTTACCGTATAAACATCAAATCCATCTTCTTTAGCTTTATTAAATGATCGTCCTGGACGTAGACCAATGACTACATCATAACCATTGTCCTTTAAATTTTGTGCATGTGCATGTCCTTGTGAGCCATAACCAATGACAGCAATTTTTTTACCTTGTAATGCATCTTGTGTTACTGTTTCATCGTAATATACTTTTGTCATAATAAATTCCTCCAGTCATTTTATCGAAAGTTCTGAATTTTCAAAATAATATGTGCGTAAAAAGTGTATGATGTTAGTTATGTTTAGTTGATTTTTCATTTTAACTAGCGCATCAAAACATTTACTCACTTTTTACACTTAGTACATTTACTTGTTGTGATAGTTTTTTAAGAACAATTTTAAAAGTATCATCATCTTTAATATTGACTTTAAGTTTCATATTAGAAATTCCTTCTTTGTCTGAATGTTTAACATGAAGTTCATCAATATTACATTGTAAGCGAACGAAGGCGCTAGTAATTCTGTTCAAAGTACTCACTTGATCAACTAATGTAAAATGAATTGTTCGTTCCATTAGTAACCCTCCATTTCATGATTTGATTTGCCACTAGGTACCATTGGATTAACTGGTTCTACAGGTGAGATTCTAACTTCAATGAGTGCTGGTCCATGATATGCAAATGCTTCATCAATTGAAGATTCTAATTTATCAGGAGAATCTATCAAGAATCCCTTAACGCCATAAGCTTCCGCCATTTTCATAAAATTAGGTTGATCATTAAATACAGAATGAGAAAATCGTTTATTAAAGAATTTATCTTGCCATTGTTTGACCATACCTAAAGTTCCATTATTAATAAGTACTATTTTGACATTAAGTCCATATTCTGGAAGTAAAGCCATTTCTTGGTTCGTCATTTGAAAACCACCATCTCCTACAAAACAAACAACTGTTTTCTCAGGTTCAGCTAATTGTGCTCCTATTGCTGATGGAATTCCAAATCCCATAGTACCTAAACCGCCACTTGTTACCCATTGGCCATAATTTTTAAATGGGTAGAATTGTGCTGTCCACATTTGGTGTTGTCCTACGTCAGTTGTCACAATTGCATTTCCATCGGTAACTTTACCAATATATTCAATTGCTTTTTGTGGTTTACAAAATGTTTTATCATTATCATCATATTTAAATGGATATTTACTTTTGTTATTAATACAATAATCGTTCCATTCTTCGTGGGTGGATGTTAAAACTTGCTCATGGCATAAATTCTCAAGCACAAGTTTGCAATCAGCGACTATACCTAAATCTGTATTAATAACTTTATTTATTTCAGAAGGGTCGATATCGACATGTACAACTTTTGCATTTGGTGCGAATTCATCAGGCTTACTTGCAAGACGATCATCGAATCGACTACCTAAGTTGATAAGTAAATCACAATTTGTTAATGCCATATTACTTGCATAAGATCCATGCATGCCACCCATACCTAAAAATAAGGGGTGATGATAAGGTATTGCTCCAAGTCCAAGGAGAGTTGTGACAGTAGGGATTTGATGTTTTGTCACAAATTCTGTCAATAAATGATTAGATTTAGAGTGATTAATACCAGCACCTGCAAGAATAAGAGGTTTCTTAGCTTCTTTAATCATATATATTAACCTATTAATATCCTCTTTATTAGGGTTACTATTAACTTCATAACCAGGAATATTAATTTCTTGCGTAAGTTCAACATCAGTTTTAAGAACACCCATATCTTTAGGAAAATCAATCACTACAGGGCCTTTTCTTCCAGTGTTCGCTAAATGAAAGGCTTCATGAACAATTCTTGGAATGTCTTCGATCTTTTTAACTTGATAATTGTGTTTTGTAATAGGTGTGGTCATCGAGAGTAAATCAGCTTCTTGGAAAGCATCTTTACCTATTCCAGGTGTAGCAACTTGACCAGTAAAAACGACTAGTGGTAAAGAGTCACTAAATGCATCAGTAATACCCGTAATGGCATTTGTTGCACCAGGTCCGCTTGTTACAACAACGACTCCTGTTTTACCAGAGACACGCGCATATCCTTCAGCAGCATGTGTAGCACCTTGTTCATGACGGGCAAGAATATGTTTGATTTTCCCGTCATAAAATGTATCGTATAAAGGTAAGACAGCACCACCAGGATAACCGAAGATAAAATCTACATCTTCTTGCTGAAGTGCTTCAACCAATAATTGAGAACCACTGCGTGTTATTAAGGGTTGTGAATTCTTTGTTTGATGCACAGAAGGGTGAGGCGAAACCATTGATTTTTGATTTGACATTTTAATCATCTCCTAATTAAATAAGGTTTTCCGGAACTTGCATAATACCACCAGTATTAGCGCTTGTGACTAAACTAGTATATCTAGCTAAGTAGCCTGTTTTAACCTTTGCTTTAAATGGTTCAAGCTGATTTTTACGACGATACAGTTCTTTTTCAGATTGATCTACGTTTAGAGTTCTATTGATTAGATCAATCGTAATTTTATCACCATCTCTTATTAAGCCAATGGGTCCACCTGAAGCGGCTTCAGGTGAAATGTGTCCAACTGCAATACCTCTAGTTGCACCCGAAAATCTACCGTCCGTAATTAATGCAACATCTTTACCTAATCCTCTGCCCACTATGGAAGACGTAGGGGCTAGCATTTCTGGCATTCCAGGACCTCCCTTAGGTCCCTCATATCTAATAACAACAACATGTCCCTCTCTTACTGTATGATTATCAATGGCTTCAACAGCTTCATCATGAGAGTTGAAACAAATTGCCTTTCCTGTAAATACTTTAATTGAAGGATCAACTCCACCGACCTTGATTACCGCTCCTTTAGGTGCGAGGTTTCCGAATAAGACAGATAATCCACCTTGCTTATCATAAGGGGTTTCAAGAGGATGAATAACTTCAAAATTTTTGATGTTTTTACCTTCATTATTTTCTCTCAAGGATTTACCCGTAACTGTTAATCTATCTGGATGTAAAGTACCATCCTTTTTCATTAATTCATTTATGATAGCTGGCACGCCACCTGCTTCATGAACATCATGCATAGAATAAGAAGAACTAGGTGCAATTTTAGAAAGGTAAGGTGTTTTTTTAGCAATTTCATTAATACGTTCTAAGTCGTAGTCAATACCTGCTTCATTTGCAATTGCAAGAGTATGAAGAACAGTATTAGTAGAACCTCCCATGGCCATATCAAGAGCAAAAGCATCATCAATCGCATCTTGTGTGATAATATCGCGAGGTTTAATATCATGTTTAATATTTTCAACTAACCTGAATGCTGCTTGTCTAATCATTTCACGACGTTGGTCACTCACAGCTAGAGCTGTACCATTATATGGTAGGGCTAAACCTAAAACTTCCATTAAACAGTTCATTGAGTTTGCGGTAAACATACCGGCGCATGAACCACATGTAGGACAAGCGTTTTGCTCCATGTCCAAAAATGCTTCTTTTGAGATTGTTCCTTCTTTAAAAGCTCCAACCGCTTCAAACATTGAAGATAGTGTCAATGCCTTACCTTGAGCGGAAAGACCAGCTTTCATTGGGCCTCCTGAGCAAAAGATAGCTGGTACATTTGTTCTAACTGCTGCGAGTAACATTCCTGGCGTAATTTTATCGCAATTAGGAATGTAAAATACACCATCAAACCAATGAGCGTTAATAACTGTTTCAGCTGCATCTGCGATAATTTCTCTTGAAGGTAAAGAATATCTCATGCCAATATGTCCCATAGCTATTCCATCGTCAACACCGATCGTATTAAATTCGAATGGGATAGCACCTGCTTCTCTAATAGCTTCCTTTGCGATGTCTGCTAATTCTCTTAAATGAACGTGCCCAGGAACAATATCAATATAAGAGTTACAAATTGCTACGAAAGGTTTATTCATATCTGTAGGTTGTTTAAGAGCGCCAGTCGCATGTAAAAGACTTCTTGCAGGAGCTTGGTGATCTCCTTTTTTGATCATATCACTTCGCATATATCATTCCCCCATATAATTATTTAGAAAATAAAAAGAGTCTGGGACATAAACCCTAGAGAAATAGCCAGTAAATGAGTTTTAACAAATTCATTTACTGGCTTCTTTATTTACAATACTCCGTATTGTTGGCTCGCTTTCTTAGGGGACAGCTTCAGCCTGTAGTCTTCAGCTTGTCCTGTTCCCTCAAGAGTCTCGCCAAAATACTTTGTATTTATATGTAATTTTACATTGTAATACTTTAAAAAAATAAAGCACTTTCGTATAATTTAATAAACATCACTAAACTAAATTAACGAGGTGCCTTATGTATAAAAATTATAACATGACTCAACTTACTCTACCAATGGAAACTTCAGTTCTTATCCCCACAAATGATATTTCACGACATGTAAATGATATTGTTGAAACAATTCATGACAATGAATTCGACGAATTCAGACATCACCGTGGTGCAACTTCGTACCATCCTAAAATGATGTTAAAAGTGATTCTATATGCCTACACACAATCTGTATTCTCAGGTCGTAAAATAGAAAAAATGCTTAATGATAGCATCCGAATGATGTGGCTATCACAAAATCAAAAACCTTCTTATAAAACAATTAATCGATTTAGAGTAAATCCAAAAGTAGATGCTTTATTAGAATCTTTATTTATTCAATTTTACAGTCAGTGTGTAAAACAAAATCTTATAGATGATAAAGCTATTTTTATTGATGGTACAAAAATTGAAGCAAATGCCAATCGATATACATTTGTATGGAAAAAGAGTATTCAAAACCATGAATCAAAGATGAATGAGGATTCTAAAGCCCTCTACCATGAATTGGTAACCAATAAAATCATACCGGAAATTAAAAAAGATCATGATAATGAATTAACAAAAGAAGAAATAGATTTGATTGGTAGTCACTTAGATAAAGAAATCGAAGATTTAAACCAACATATCAACAATGAAAAATGTACTAAAACAAGAAAACAAATACGTCTCAAAAGAACTAAAATCAAAAAATACAAAAAGCAAATCAATGATTATTTTGAGCGAAAGTATCGATACGAATTTCAAAAATCTATTTTAAAGGATAGAAATAGTTATTCTAAGACAGATCATGATGCGACATTTATGAGAATGAAAGAAGATCACATGAAAAATGGACAACTTAAGCCAGGGTATAATTTACAAATAGCGACAAATTCCCAATTTGTTTTATCTTATAATGTGTATCAAAATCCAACGGATACTAGAACGATGATTCCATTTTTAAATTCAATTCAAGAGACCTACGGTCATTTACCTGAATATATTGTAGCTGATGCAGGTTATGGTAGTGAATCAAATTATAAGGCAATTATAGATGACTTTAATCGAACGCCACTCATAACATATGGAATGTTTATAAAAGATAAAACTAAAAAATATAAAAGTGACATCTTTAATACTCAAAATTGGAACTATGACGAAATTAATGACGAATTCATTTGTCCGAATAATAAACGGCTAGGTTTTAAAAGATATGCCTATCGTCATGATAAGTATGGTTATAAGCGAGACTTCAAATTATATGAATGTGATGATTGTTCAGAATGTCCTCTGAAAAATCAATGTATGAACTTCAATTCAAAAACAAACAAAAAAATAATGAAGAATTATAACTGGGAATATTTTAAATCCCAAATTAACAAAAAGCTTTCAGAACCAGAAACAAAAAATATCTACAGTCAAAGAAAAATTGATGTGGAACCTGTTTTTGGATTTATGAAGGCTATTTTGGGTTTCACTCGGATGTCTGTCCGAGGACTCAATAAAGTCAAAAGAGAACTTGGTTTTGTATTAATGGCACTTAATATAAGAAAAGTAGTAGCTCAACGAGCTGAAAATAATCAAAAAATTTATAAAAAAGACAATTTCTATATTATTTCAATAGAAATTGTCTTTTTTTCACTTATCCAAGAACTTTATGTCCCGGACTCGTTAAGTCCCATCCAACTAGAAATAGGACTTAAACATTTAGAAGTTAAAATCTTTCTAAAGTTCGAGTCCTTACGAGTATAATAAAATGATAATAGCTTGTTGAGTTGTTGGTAGGTCTAGCGTAGATAGATAAGTCATTTTATTATACTCCTTTCGTTGAATGGTTATTTATTCTATTCTTAATAGTTTGAATTGTTTTAAAATTTGATAAATTCAATTTACTACATGTGGTGAATTGTGTCAATGATAAATTTAGAATTTTCTAAAAATTTACAGAGGACAAGCTTAAATATTTTACGAAGAAATTTGAATTAAAATTTGTTACAATGATTAAGTTAATAAACCATGTAGAAATGTATATATATCTTTAAATATAGAGATAATTTGATTTTAAATAATCATATATAGGAGAGTAAAAATTGATAACTATTCACAATTTAAATGAAATGGATAAATTTGCTCAAATACTTGTAAAACATTTAAGTGCTAAGGACTTGATTTTACTAAATGGTGACCTAGGAGCAGGGAAAACTACATTAACACAATTTATAGGAAAAGCGTTAGGTGTTAAAAGAACGATAAACTCACCAACATTTAATATAATCAAATCTTATACAGGTTCAAGCATACGATTACATCATATGGACTGTTATCGACTTGAAGGTGAGGAAGATGATTTAGGTTTCGATGAATATTTTGAAGACAATGCCATCATAGTTATAGAATGGAGTAAATTTATCAAAGATTTCCTTCCTCCTAATCACTTAACGATTAATATAAATGTCAAAAATGCGAATGAGAGACAAGTATCCATTGAAACACATGGACAACATTATGCATTAGTAAAGGAGGCAATTTTAAATGAACTATCTTCTAATTGATACGTCAAACCAACCTTTATCAGTAGCTATTATGAAAGATAATGAAGTGATTGCTGAAAAAACAACTGATATCAAAAAGAATCATTCAGTGCAACTCATGCCTGAAATAGCAGAAATTCTTTCAGAAAGTAAATTAAATAAAACAGAAATAACTGATATCGTGGTAGCGGAAGGTCCAGGTTCATATACCGGTCTTAGAATAGGGGTTACTGTTGCTAAAACATTAGCTTATGCATTAAACACTAACTTATATGGTGTCTCATCACTTAAAGCACTTGCTAGCACAGTCAAAGACAGTACGAAGTTGTTAGTACCCATTTTTGATGCTAGAAGAGAAGCAGTTTATGCAGGTGTTTATCAATATCAGGACAATGAATTAATAACCATTATTGATGATACTTATATACCTATTTTTGAACTTATTGAAAAACTTCATCAACTAAACCAACCTTATGTGTTTGTAGGATATCATACCGAAAAAATAAAACATTTATTAGACAGTGACATCATAGAACAGTTACCAAAAGCTTCAAGTATGAAGCAATTAATTCAAAAACCAGAAAATATACATTCATTTACTCCTAAATACCATAAATTATCAGAGGCGGAACGAAATTGGTTAAACCAACAAGAGAACAATTGAATATTAGGAAAATGAGTGTGGAAGATGTACCTAAAGTTTTTGATATAGAAAGAGATAGTTTCTCACACAGTTCGTGGTCAATCGATGCATTTTATCATGAAATAGAAAACAACGAATTTGCAACATATTTTGTGATAGAATTTAGAGACAAAATAATTGGATATGTTGGTTTATGGTTAGTCGTTGATCAAGCACAAATTACAACGATAGCTATATCAAAAGCATATAGAGGCTATGGTCTTGGTCAACTTTTACTTAAATATGCAATGAACTATGCACGTTTTTCTTGTGATGTGATGAGTTTAGAAGTAAGAATAGATAATGATGTTGCACAACATGTTTATAGAAATTTAGGATTTCAAAATGGTGGAAAAAGAAAGAATTATTATGGAGAAGGCGAGGACGCATTAGTCATGTGGGTGAATTTGAAATGACAAATAATACATTAATTTTAGCAATAGAAACAAGTTGTGATGAAACGAGTGTAAGTGTAATAAAGAATGGCACTGAACTTTTATCTAATACTGTTTTAAGTCAAATAGATAGTCACAAACGTTTTGGTGGTGTTGTACCTGAAGTTGCTAGTAGACATCATGTTGAGGGGATAACAGCAACTATAGATGAATCATTAGTGAGTGCAAAAGTGAAAATGGAAGACATTGACGCTATTGCAGTAACACAAGGCCCCGGATTAATAGGAGCTTTATTAATTGGTATAAATGCGGCTAAAGCTTTGGCATTTGCTTATGATAAGCCTATTATTCCAGTACATCATATTGCTGGTCATATTTATGCCAATCACTTAGAACAACCGTTAACGTTTCCACTTATATCATTGATTGTATCTGGTGGTCATACTGAACTGGTATATATGAAAAATCATTTAGATTTCGAAGTGATTGGTGAAACGAGAGATGATGCAGTAGGAGAAGCTTATGATAAAGTTGCTCGAACAATCAATTTACCTTATCCTGGTGGACCGCATATTGATCGATTAGCAGCTAAAGGTAAAGATATATACGATTTTCCAAGAGTTTGGCTCGAAAAAGATAGTTATGATTTTAGTTTTAGTGGTCTTAAAAGTGCTGTAATTAATAAACTGCACAATTTAAGACAGAAAAATATTGAAATTGTAGCTGAAGATGTTGCAACAAGTTTCCAAAATAGCGTTGTAGAAGTTTTAACACATAAAGCTATTCATGCTTGTAAAACCTATCATGTTAATCGCTTAATTGTTGCAGGTGGTGTTGCTAGTAATAAAGGATTAAGAGCTGCACTAAGTGAAGCATGTAAAAAAGAAGGCATACACCTTACTATTCCAAATCCTGTTCTTTGCACTGATAATGCAGCGATGATTGGTGCTGCTGGATATTATTTATATCAAGCTGGTTTGCGTGGCGATTTAGCCTTAAATGGACAAAATAATATTGATATTGAAACTTTTTCTGTTTAAATAATATTTCAAAGCGCCTATCTAAGAGTAACTACTTTTAGATAGGCGCTTAACTTTTTTTAAATATTAAACTAATTAATTCTAGAGGTTTCGAATATTTTGTTGAGCACGCTGATAAATATCGATAGGAAACTGCGTAATGCGTAGTAATTCAATTGCATTACGTGTATTGGCTTTACCAGGTTTAATTTTGTAATCGAAAAATATGCTATTTTTTTGAATAGATTCATTAAAATGATAATTATTATATGTATTTTCTAATAATGTTGATAATTCAACATCATGTGTCGCAGCGATAACCTGATATGCTTTTTGATTATCTAAATACGATAATACGGATTCAGAAGCGGCAATACGTTCAGTTGTATTCGTTCCTTTAAAAATCTCATCTATAAAACAATATATCTTATTGCACTGATAAGTGTTAAATAATCTACGAATAGACTTAAGTTCTGACATGAAATAACTGTCACCACTTAAAACGTCATCCGCATTTGCCATTGATGTCATTACATAGCCAGGTTGATAAATAAATGAGTGAGCTGTTGCAGTTTGTATCGATTGAGCTAAAATCAAATTTAGTGCAACTGCTTTCATAAATGTAGATTTTCCTGATGCATTAGAGCCTGTGAGTAATATATGATTTGAAATGTCAATGGTGTTAGCAATCGCATTTTCTTCATCTAGCAGAGGATGAATGATTGATTTCATTTGAAGGCCATTAATATTGTTATTGATTTTAGGATAACAATAATGTGTCAAAGTATGTTGATACATAGCTATAGAGTAATGATTATCTAATATACTTATATAGTCATAACATGCCATAACTTCTTCTTGATACTTAAAGTAGCTACGTTGAATTAAATGAAATAAAACATAATCTATCATGAATACTAATTTAATAAACATAATTATGCTACTTACCATATCTTGTGATTCTACTCTAGCTAATAAACCGCTAAAACGACGTGAAGCTTTAAAATGAGTAAAATCAACACTTATCGCTGGCGTACTCTCAATCTTACTTAAAGCTTGACTTTGCTTTATAACATTAGCAGTATAAAAAATTGATTTTAAATCTTGGTCATAAGATTTTTTTAGTTTGAAAGATAATATTGCATTTAAAATCATAAAAGTAAGACATATTAATATACCTTTTGAAGGAATTAAAAAAATGAATGCGAACCCGATAAATGGTAACAACGGACAAAACATTAATAAAATATTTCGCTTAGTAGGTAACATTTGATCTGGAAACAAAGGGTATACATTTTTACCAATTTTAGAAAGAATGTAAGATACATTTAAACGAAATACTTTATTATCTTTAAACATGTTTATCAATGAGGTTTGATTTACCTTAAACATACCTCTTAAAGTTGCATATAGTCGCATTTCACCAATTGCAGTGAAATTAAAATTAATTTTATGAAATAACGTATCCATATTTAGGTCCGACCAAGTCTTATCGTCGATAAATGACTGCTTATTGTAATGATCACGGTAAGCACGGTATTGGGCATCGAATCGTGAATTAGGACGTATAAAATTTTCTGATTTTAATTTGTTATCCCATAAAGTATTTATTTTAGCAATCTGTTTACGTCTCTCTATAATAGAAATAATTACATTTACAAGTGTAATTAGGATGATGAAAGTTAATATAATTAGTACTAAGGTTTGATTGTTTGTCATGAAGTTTAGTTCTCCTTTATCTTTCTCAATAAATTATTTCATAAATGAATACCTGAAACAATTAAAAATGGAAAATAAGTTGTCAATAGGGAACGTGCGTACTTATCAACAAAATGTGAGTAAGTTGTGGGTAAGTGGTGAAGTTGTTTGTGGATATGTAAATAAATAAGTTAATTTTAAAACATAAAAGTGTCAATTTACTTGTGGATAAATAGGATAACTCTGTGGATATTGATTATGGAAGTAATTCATGCTGTTAATAATATTTGTGTAAAAACATACTAAAAGACACCGAAAAGTCATATATTCAACTTTTAGGTGTCTTGTCATTATGTTGGAAATTAGAGCTTTTCTTGTAATTTTTCCCATTCTAACATTATTTGTTCTAATTTTTGTTCGGTTTCGGATTTTTGATTGGCAAATTTACTAGCTTTTAGAGGGTCGTTAAATACTTCAGGCTGTGTTAACTGTTCTTCGATATGTGATATTGCTGATTCTAATTCTTCTATTTGTCTTTCACAATGTTCAATTTGTCTTTCTAATTTACGTTGTTGTCTTTTTTGTTGTTTTTGACTGAAATAGGTTGAAGTATTTGCGTCTTGATTTATCTCTTTATTTTCAAAATTATTTTGAATTTCTGTTTCATGTGCTTTGATAGCAGCAGCTTCTTCAGTTTTCTCAATATAATACTGATAATCTCCTAAATACATTTGGCCACCATTAAGGTTTAAATCAAAAACTTTATTTGCAAGTTGGTTAATAAAATAACGATCATGTGATACAAAAATAATCGTGCCTTCAAAATCTTTCAATGCTTGTTCAAGCATTTCTTTAGAATCAATATCTAAATGGTTAGTCGGTTCATCTAAGATAAGAACATTATCACGTTGTAACATTAAAAGTGCTAATTGTAATCGTGCTTTTTCTCCGCCGGATAAGTCATTGATAATTTTTTTAACGTCTTCTTGAACGAACAAGAAACGCCCCAATACTGCACGTACATCTTTTTCATTCATATGTGGATATTGATCCCAAACATAATCGAGAATGGTTTTATTTGATTTAAATTCAGCTTGTTTTTGATCATAGTATCCAATTTGTAAATTAGCACCAAAGATAATTTGACCACCTAGTTTGGGATGTTTTTCAGCAATTGTTTTTATCAATGTTGTTTTACCAACACCATTTGGCCCAATGATAGCTATATGATCCCCTTTAAAGACTTCGAGGTTTATAGGTTGTGTAATAGGTGAGTCGTAACCAATCTTTAAATCATGAATATGCATCACATCATTACCAGTATTACGGTCGAAGCCAAATTGTATATTTGCACTTCTAGCATCTATCATAGGTTTATCAATACGTTCCATTTTTTCCAATGTTTTACGTCTACTCTTAGCCATGCCACTTGTAGATGCACGAGTAATATTTTTTTCTACAAAGGTTTCTAAACGCTTGATTTCTTCTTGTTGCTTTTCAAATTCTTGCATGCGTTTTTCGTAATACTGATTACGTTGCTTTATAAATTGCTCATAGTTTCCTACATAGTGTTTTACATTTCCCAGAGCAACATCATAAACTTGAGTTACAATTTTATCTAAAAAATATCTATCATGACTGATAATCACAATTGCTCCTTTAAAGTACTTTAAGTAATCCTCTAACCACTTGGTTGTTTCCATGTCTAGATGGTTAGTTGGTTCATCAAGAAGGAGTAAATCGGGTTCTTTAAGTAACATTTGAGCAAGAGAAAGACGTGTTTTTTGACCACCACTAAAATCATTAATAGGCTTGTTGAAATCGCTTTCTGTAAAGTTAAGCCCGTGCAGTACTGTTTTAATTTTACTTTCATATTGATAACCATCTAATTGCTCATAACGATTAGTTAAAGTTTCATATTTTTCAATATGTGATTGATATTCATCGGATTCATAATCTTGTCCATTTCGTGCAAGCCAATCTGTTTCATCCTTAATTAAATTTTCAATTTTTTTAATGTGTTCAAAGGGCTTAGACATTTCTTCAAAGACAGTAGCTTCTGAATTGAGTGTCATTTGCTGAGTTAAATAACTCATTGTTAAATTTTTGATTTTTGATATATGACCACTATCGTAATTTTCGACACCTGCTATGATTTTCATTAATGTCGATTTACCAGCTCCATTACGGCCTACTACGCCGATTCTTTCGCCAGTTTTCACCTCAAAATTAACATCTGTGAAGATATCTTCACCATCGAACGATTTGGAGATGTCATTAAGTTGTAAAAGTATCATTCGATTCTCACCTTTCTATGTATTTGAAATAGGTTTAAACTATATATAAAGTATTTGTTTTTGAATATTTAAATTTTTGTTAATTCTATATTATCGAATTTTAAATAGAAAAATAAATTGCGTACGTTATCTTGAAATGATGTTAAACTCAATTACCTCTATTCTACAGTATTCATAGAACACATGAAACTAGGATATTTATTTTTAAAAATTAATAATGTATAATGTTTAAGTATTCGTTGTAGACAATTATTTGTATTATGAGATGACATTCAACATATGTTTTAACTCATTTACTGATTTTAAAGATACATGCATAATATACGCGAAAAAGGGGGTTAGATATATGTCAGATGATTTTAAAATTCCTCGCGCTACGTTAAAACGTTTACCTTTATATTACAGATTTGTCAGTATTTTGAAAGGTAAAGGTATAGATCGTGTTAATTCTAAAACAATAAGTGAAGCACTACAAATTGATTCAGCTACAATAAGAAGAGACTTTTCATACTTTGGTGAATTAGGAAAAAAAGGATATGGATATAATATAGATAGTATGCTTGAATTCTTTAAATCAGAATTAAGTGAGAGCGATCAAATTAAAATTGCCATTATAGGTATTGGTAATTTAGGGCGTGCATTACTTACATATAACTTTTCAATACATGATGAGATGACAATTACTGAAGCTTTTGATATTAGATCAGATATTATAGGTGAAAATATTGGTGACGTTGTGGTAAAACATAGCGATGATATCAAAACGACATTAGAATCAGAAGATATTGATGTAGTCATTTTAACAACACCAGATAATGTAGCACAACAAGTAGCTGATGAACTTGTGAAAGCCGGTGTTAAAGGTATACTAAACTTTACACCACGTCGAATTAAAACACCCCAAGATGTCCAAGTACATCATATTGACTTTGGTATAGAGTTACAATCATTATTGTTCTTCATGAAAAATTATAGTAAATAATTAATAAAAATCACTTTAACATAGTACTCTCAATTGAGAGTGCTTTTTTTATATTAAACAGTTACAATAGATTATAAATACGAAACTTTTTTAACAAAAATTGTAAGTTGATATTTATTGAAATGGGAGATTGAAACAAGTGACTCAAGAAATAAATTGTAATTTCAAACCACATATTCTTAGAATAATGACAGTTCCTGGTATATTGTTGATACGTGAAAATAAGTTGGAGTTTCAGGCATATAATCAAAACAATAATCCATTCAATATCCAATTCGAACTCTCTAGCATTGTGCGGTATAGAATATCTAAAGGTTTATTAGGAAATAAATTGTTTATTTATTATTCTGATCGAGAGTGGTATAAATTTAGTAACTTATCTAAAAATGACTTAAACAAACTCACAAAATATTTATATTAAAAAATAATAAAGAAAATTAAGAATTTGCAAAATATTGTCCTTTCTACTATAATACCTTAGTATTTATATCGGAAAAAGGTGATAAAATGGTTTGGACAATTATAAGCGGATTAGTCGTTGGCATATTGCTAGGATTTGTAATGCAGAGAACAAGATTTTGTTTAGCTGGTGGATTTAGAGATATGTACGTTCAAAAGAGTAACAAAATGTTTTATGCATTGCTTATTGCTATTACAGTCCAAAGTATTGGTTTACTTATTCTAAAGAACTTGAATCTTATTGAGGTTCCAGCAGAAACATTTCCAGTTATAGGAACTATTTTGGGATCTTTCGTTTTTGGAATAGGAATAGTATTAGCTGGAGGATGCGCGACTGGAACTTGGTATAGGGCTGGTGAAGGGTTAATTGGAAGTTGGGTGGCATTAATATTTTATGCATTGACTTCAGCCGTAACTAAAACTGGGGTACTTCTTCCAATAATGAATCAAATAAATAAACCGACACAAGTCAGCACAAGTATGACAAGTACAACTGGTATACCACAATGGATTCTCGTCACGTTATTAACTGTAATTACAATATTTTTAGTTGTAAAAACAATTCGAAAGCCTAAAATAATGGTGCCCCAACTTAAACAAAAATATAGTGGTATTAGACATTATCTATTTGAAAAAAGATATCATCCATTTGTTGCTGGCATTGCAATAGGTTTTATTGCTCTACTTGCTTGGCCTATGAGTGAATCTACTGGGAGAATGGGTGGCTTAGGTATAACAACACCATCTGCAAATCTTGTAAATTATCTTATTTCAGGAGATTTAAAATTTATTGATTGGGGTGTGCTTTTGGTACTAGGTATATTCATAGGTTCTTATATAGCTGCAAAAGGGTCTAAAGAATTTAGATGGAGATTGCCAGATATTAAGACAATTCGCAATAGTGCGCTTGGTGGCATATTTATGGGATTTGGTGCTTCAGTTGCAGGTGGTTGCTCTATCGGTAATGGTTTAGTAGAGACAGCTACAATGAGTTGGCAAGGATGGATTGCTTTAGCCTCTATGATTATTGGTGTTTGGTTTATGAGTTATTTTATTTTTGTAAAACCTATGAAAAAGTTACAACAAGTATCTCAAAGCTAATATTGGTTATTCAAATGTGACATTAGATAAAGTGAATGAGGAGGTATATCAATGGTATACGAATTAGGAACAGTAGGAATGGTTTGTCCATTTCCTTTAATAGAAGCACAAAAGAAAATGAATGAATTAAATCAAGGGGATGAATTGAAAATCGATTTCGATTGCACCCAGGCTACTGAAGCATTGCCTAATTGGGCTGCAGAAAATGGATATCCAGTTACAAACTATGAGCAACTTGATGATGCATCATGGACGATTACTATTCAAAAGGCATAAAAACTTAAAGTTATAAAGTTGATAAAAGGATTTTTTAAGGATAGGAAATTAAGCAAATTTAATTATAGATTAGATTGACGAGAAAAAAGGTTAAATTAAATAGCCTTTAGCTATATCATTGAAAGAAAGAGCTAAACTTGAAAACTGTTTTTTTAATTTAATGAAATTCGTTAGTAGAATTATGATAGCCTGAGACAACAATCATTGTCCCAGGCTTATTTATTATTGTAATGAGATAACTAAATCAAGATTATCTTTTAATTATACTCATTACTAACGCTGTGTAACGAAAGTAATTATGTTTTTTGTACTACACTTATATATGCGATGTAACTTAAAGTAACATACTGTGTAACATGACCTTACCTAATTTTGCTTTTTAAAAAAACACTCATTATGATGTTTTTAAAGGAAGTGGTAAGTATGAATATGAATGATACAATATTTCTATTTTTATGTACTCTATTAGTATGGTTAATGACACCGGGTTTAAGCCTTTTTTATGGAGGACTCGTACAATCAAAAAATGCTTTGAATACTGTAATGCAAAGTATGGTTGCCATTGTCATTGTCACATTTGTATGGATAATGATTGGTTTTTCTTTAAGTTTTGATGGAGGTAGTCAATGGATAGGTGGTTTGAAGTTTTTGGGTCTTCATCATGTTGGTTTTGAAACTTCAAAAACCTTGAGTCCTCATATCCCTCTCTCATTATTTATGTTGTTTCAAATGATGTTTTGTACAATTGCGGTATCTATTTTATCAGGTTCGATAGCCGAGAAAATGAGATTCATTCCTTATCTGATTTTTGTGAGTTTATGGGTTCTATTAATTTATAGCCCTGTTGCCCATTGGGTATGAGGTGGTGGTTGGATTAGTAAAATTGGAGCAATAGATTATGCGGGTGGAACAGTAGTTCATATAACATCAGGTGTATCTGGTTTGGTTCTTGGGATAATGATAGGTATAGGTAAGAAGAAAGAAAAACATACTCCCCATAATCTATTAATTACACTTATAGGTGGTATATTAGTTTGGTTAGGATGGTATGGATTTAATGTGGGCAGTGCATTTACATTCGATCACATAGCCATGATATCGTTTGTGAATACAGTTATTGGTGCAAGTGCAGGTGCTTTCGGTTGGTTAATCTTTGAATATATCTTGAAAAAGACTACAAGTTTACTAGGTCTTTTATCTGGAGCACTTTCTGGTCTTGTCGCTATTACACCAGCAGCAGGATACGTCAGCTATATGAGTGCTATGATTATTGCAATAATTGGTGGCATAGGTTGCTATATCGTTATAAATTTAATCAAAGTAAAACTCCAATATAATGATGCACTTGATGCATTTGGTATTCATGGTGTAGGTGGTATCTTAGGAGCTGTGTTTACAGGAGTTTTTCAATCACATCAAATTAATAGTGCGGTGCAGAATGGTTTTATCTATACAGGTGATTTTAAAATAGTAGTCATTCAACTTGGCGCGGCAATTGCGACTGTCGTTTTTAGCGCAATAGTCACATTTTTGATTGCTAGATTTATTAAAATTTTTACTCCTTTAGCTACAACTCAAGAAGAAGATAAAACCGGACTCGATGTTATAGTACACGGTGAGAAAGCATATTTCTATGGAGAGCTAAATAAGTTTAATCGTCATATTAAGTTTTAAAATTATATAAATGACAATCACCTAACACGTCAATTTATTTAATCGTATTCTAAACAATAATTTCAACTATTTAAAGCGTTGGTTCATATGATAAAATAAAAAGAAATGATTGATGACGTGATAGGTGATTTTTTATGAAAAATATATCAGATATAGCAAAACTAGCTGGAGTATCGAAAAGTACTGTTTCACGCTTTTTAAATAATGGATCTGTAAGTCCAGCAACAAAAGAAAAAATAACTAAAATAATAGAAGAAAATAATTATCAACCTAATCAATTTGCACAAAGCTTAAGAGCTCGACGTACCAATTTGATTGGAGCAATTATTCCACGTATGAATTCATACGCTGTTGATGAAACGATTAAGGGCTTGGTACACCAGTGTAATCAACATCGATACCAGTTATTATTAAATTACACAGGATTAGAAATAGACGGTGAAATTTCGGCACTAAAAACATTATCACGTAGTAAAGTTGATGGAATCGTGCTAATGGCAACACATATTACTGAAGCGCATATTGAAGTCATTGAGAAAATAGATGTTCCTGTCATTATAGTAGGACAAAAACATGATCAACTATATAGTATATATCACGATGATTATGAAGCTGGATATAAAATTGGAGTACTCATTGGTGAAAAAGGATGTCGAAATGTACATTTCTTTGGTGTAAGTGAAGAAGATATTGCAGTTGGTGTTCAACGTAAGCTGGGAGTTATTCAAGCGCTGAATGACTATCACATAAGTCCGAAAATTTATGAGACAACATTTAAGCATGAACAAGCTTTTAAAGATGTAAGTCAGCAACTTAAAAGAGTACATCATGCTGATGCGATAGTTGGAGCAACTGATACCATTGCTTTTGCAATCCATAAATATTGCTCTGATCATAAACAAAGGTTTTACAATTGTTCAATATATGGATTTGGTGGAGACCCTATGACTCAAATAGTATCACCTGTCATTCAAACGGTTAGCTATAATTACTTTGAAGCAGGAGAGCAAGCATTAAAAGAAATTAACCAACTATTAAAAGGTGAACAAACAGCATTAAAAATAAAAATTCCTATCCAATTGAATTAACATGCACAACAAGTTTGTTTTAGTTAAAATGGAACCGATACCACATATAATGATAATTGCTAATCAAATTGGTATAATTATTGTGAAAACATAGTTAAATGAAATAATTAATTATATGTTGACTGGTATCAATTGGATATTAATAGGCCTGAATTTAAACATATCAAACAGTGACATTATTAACATATTTCTCTAAATCAATATGTTAGAATAATAGAGTTATTAATATATAAATAATTGTAGTAGGAGGAAGAACATAGTGGAGTGGACTCGTGAAGAGAGATACCAACGTATTGAGGATGTTGATAAAACATATCTTGAGCAACTGAAACACCAAGTGGATACATCTTTATATAGACAAACATTTCATATCCAACCTGAAATGGGTTTATTGAATGATCCAAACGGACTCATTTATTATGAAGGATACTACTATATTTCACATCAATGGTTTCCGTTAGGTGCTGTGCACGGTTTAAAATATTGGTTTAATTATAAAAGCAAAGATTTATTACATTTTGAACCTCAAGGAACACTTCTTAAACCTGATACTAAGTATGATAGTCATGGCGTATACAGTGGAAGTGCTTTTGAATATCAAAATCATCTTTATTATATGTATACAGGCAATCATCGTGACCAACATTGGAATAGAATTTCCAGTCAAATGATTGCCAGAATGAACAAAGACGGAAAAATAGAGAAGTTTCCTAAACCTGTGATTCATGGACAACCTGAAGGGTATACAAGTCATTTCAGGGATCCAAAGGTATTTGAAAAAAATAGTCAACTGTACGCTATTCTAGGTGCTCAAAATGAAAATGAGATGGGGCGTTTACTTTTATATCGTAGTCAAGATGTTGTTGATTGGTATTTTGAAGGTGAGATTAAAACTAATCTGACTCAATTTGGTTATATGTGGGAGTGTCCTGATTATTTTAGACTAGGCAATAAAGATGTCATACTCATGTGTCCACAAGGTGTTGAAGCTGAAGGAGATAAATTTAGAAATATCTATCAATCAGGATATATGATAGGAGATTTAAACTTTAATGATCTATTTTTCGACCATGAAAGTTTTCAAGAATTGGATAATGGTTTTGATTTCTACGCGCCACAAACGTTTATTGATGCAGATGGACAACGCATTTTAATAGGATGGATGGGACTTCCAGATACAGAGTATCCTACAGATAAAGAGGGGTGGGCCCATTGTCTTACTATTCCTCGAGTGCTTACCATTGAAAATGGAAAACTTAAGCAACGACCTTTTAAGCAGTTAGAAGATTTAAGAACAAATAAAGAAACAGCTTTGGGATATGCTAATAAATTCAAACGTAAATTACATCCATATGAGGGTAAACAGTATGAGATGATTATAGATATATTAGAAAATGATGCTTCAGAAATATATTTTGAATTGCGTAGCTCTCGATCTGAATCTACACTAATTACTTATAATAAACACGAAAATAAACTCACTTTAGATCGTACCGATAGTGGGAAATTACCATCAAATGTCGATGGAACAACGCGTTCTACCATTTTAGACTCACCATTAAAACAGTTACAAATTTTTGTAGATACATCTAGTATCGAAATATTTTGTAATGATGGTGAGCGTGTTTTAACCTCACGTATTTTCCCAAATGAGGATGCTACTGGTATAAAAGCTTCGACTGAATCTGGTCAAGTATATTTAAAATTCACTAAATATGAATTAAAAGGGTGATTTATAATGAGACGTCTATTTGCCATTGGAGAGGCATTAATTGATTTCATACCACACGTAACACATTCAAAATTAAAAGATGTTGAACAATTTAGTCGACAAGTTGGAGGCGCACCGTGTAACGTAGCGGCTACAGTAAGTAAACTAGGTGGAAAATCAGAAATGATAACACAACTAGGAAATGACGCGTTTGGTGATATCATTGTAGAAACAATTGAACAACTTGGTGTAGGTACGCAATATATTAAGCGAACTAATAAAGCAAATACTGCGTTGGCATTTGTCAGCCTTCAAGATGATGGTCAAAGAGATTTCTCATTTTATCGTAAACCTTCTGCAGATATGTTATATCAACCTGAAAATATTGATGATATTAAAGTTTTCCAAGACGATATTTTACATTTTTGTTCTGTAGATTTAATAGAGAGTGACATGAAATATGCCCATGAGAAAATGATTGAAAAATTCGAGTCAGTAGGAGGTACTATTGTTTTTGATCCTAATGTACGCTTACCTTTATGGGAAGATAAACTCGAATGTCAACGTACAATTAATGCGTTCATACCTAAAGCTCATATTGTTAAAATATCTGATGAAGAATTATTATTTATTACTGGTAAGAAGAATGAAGATGAAGCAATTCAATCTTTATTTAGAGGTCAAGTTAATGTAGTGATTTATACGCAAGGAGCACAAGGTGCCACTATTTTTACCAAAGATGATTATCGTATTCATCATGAGGGGTATCAAGTTCAAGCAATTGATACAACTGGTGCTGGTGACGCATTTATAGGTGCTATTATTTATTGCATACTCCAGGCTCGGCATTCTGAATGTAAAGATTTATTTAAGGAAAAGGGAAAGGATATACTAGCGTTTAGTAATCGTGTTGCAGCACTTACAACAACGAAACATGGTGCTATTGAAAGTTTGCCAACAAAAGAAGATATAAAAGACTATTATTGATTAAAAACATAAGAAATAAGTCAAACACCCACCTTTACAACTTCATATCGTAAAGGTGGGTGTTACATTATATTTTTTTAACATTACGTACTGAAGCGAAACAATTTTCGCCATTCTTAAAGTAAACAATACGTTCTTTTGAATCAATAGATTCAATATTATGCCTGTTTATCACAAAACTGTTATGACATCTAAAGAAACGTTCATCAAGCTGTGCTAATTCTTTTAAATTTCCATAAAATTCAATTTGTCGATTATCAAGATGTGCGATGAGTCTATGAGATTTCGTAGATGATTCAAAAAACATAATATCATCATATTGAACGTATACTGAATTACTTCCACGTTTTAACTCAATCGTATCTACATTACTTTCTTTAGATAATAATTTGAGTCGTGTATGTGCTGTTTCAAGACAATCTATGATTCTCATTTTTAATTCAGATGGATCATCCTTAAAAATAAAATCCATAGCAGCCACTTTATAAACAAACGTCAAATAAGTCAGTTCACTGTGACTGGTTACAAATATAATATTACCAACAGGATCATGTTTACGAATTTCACTGGCTAATTTAATACCGTTCATATCAGCTTCTAATTGAATATCAAGGAAGTAACAACCAATGTCATTAAGTTCTTTTGATTGCTCTAAGACCTCATAAGGATCATTTGTTGCTAAAGTTAACTCCATTGGCTTTTCTTCAATCATTATGTAGTTTTTAATGATTGATACCATATGTTCTCTTTGTCTTTGGTCATCTTCACAAACAAAAATTTTCATTTAATTCTACACATCCTTATGATTCCTTATTATTTATTTCTACTTTTTGTACAAAGTAACCATTTTCGATGACAGTATCTAATAAAACATTCTCGTTTGAGTCTGTCAGTTCTTTTAAAGTTGATAAACCTAAACCGCGATTATCGCCTTTGGTAGAAAAACCTTGTTCAAATAACTCATGAATTTTAGGAATATCATCACTACATTTATTCATAACGATAAAAGTGACAGATTCATCATTATCAATGAATGCGATATTGATGAGTGGTTCTTCAAGATTTTCTGAAGCTTCAATAGCATTATCAACTATAATACCTATAATACGACTAAGCTCAACAGTATTCATAGAGATACGATCAATTTCATCAGGAACCTCAATACTAATTGGAATACGTTTTTCTTGAGCTTGAATAATTTTAGTAGTAATGAGCCCTTTAATTTCTCTCACTTTCAATTTTTCAATACCATTCATTTTAATAGAGCGAGTTTTTAATTTATCTTTCATTGGGACGATATGTTCATCAAAATATTTGCGTAATCCAGGCATATCATCTTCTCTTATGTAATCTGAAAGAGTGGTGAGGATATTAACATAATCATGTCGGAACTTACGCATTTCATTGTTAATGCTTTCTATACGTAACGTGTACTCATAATATGCTTCGATTTCTTGTAGCTTACGTTTATATTTCATTTCACGTAGTGCGAAAGCCGATAACAATAATATAACCAAACTCAAAAGTACGGTAATAGAAACAAAAATAATAGCATAAAAGTTCAAACTATTACTTTCTTGTAAATTAGTTTGTGAAATTATATAGAAGTATATAAAAGCAATAGCTAATACAAAAGAAATAATAATGTAATACCTTTTGCTTAAATATAAATAAGAATACCTAAGCCTAATTAATAAGTGTTTAAATAAATGTGCCAAAATTAAAGATAAAATGATAAAAATTGAAAAATGAAAGATATTATAAAAATAAATATTATGTATTATATTTTCAGTATATAAACTGATAGCTACTGTAATAAAATTTGTTAAATATGACAACAAAGTGCTCATTAACACTATAACAATAGAATACCATCTTACTTTTGAATAGAAGAAAATTATAATCATTAATACTACAAGTACAAGTGCTTGGCTTGCATAAACATTATATAATATTGCAGAAAGGATTATAATTCCAGTAATGAAAATATAATCCTTTCCTACAAATTTAATATTAGCAATAGTTTTTGTAACCCAAACCAAAAGAAACACTTGTATAGCTGCAAATGGTAAAAAGTCAAGTTTACCCATTGAATACACTCTTTCTACAAAATTCTACTCATCTAGTTTAGTTAATTCTTCTGGCACTTGTGGCTCATCGAGATAATTACTACAAGGGTTGTATTTTGATGCGTTACCAATTACTGCCATAAAGTTTGAAAAAATTTTTAAAAGTAAGCCACCTAATAAATTCATATTTGTTAATCCTCCTTAGGAAAAAATATTGGTAAAAGTGTAATAGACTCTATTACAACACCCGAGATAACATTTTTTTTGAATACTTCTTCTAGTGTTAAAGCGATTGTTATGATTACGATAAAACTTAATATGGAGAGTACTTTTTTCTTCTTAAGTAAACGTTTAGGTATAGGTTGTTTCTTTGTTGCAGCCGGTGCAAAAGATATTACTAATAAAAAACTAATCATGGCTAAAAAATAAAATATATTTGTACTAAGAGGAAGGTGTAGTACTAGCCAAGGTAAAAATAAAAAATAAAGAATATTTTGTATATGACATTGAAGAGTTGTTTTAGCATGTGCACCATGAGCAAATATTCTTAATAGAAAGTAACTAATATGAGTTAAAAATGTAAAAATGAGCAAATCAAAAAAATAAGATAGTCCATATAGAACCACTGTTTTTTCAATATTACCAGCAACTACTTGCATCCCTAAACGAACTTTTAGAAACTCAATGTGATCTAAGTTATTTTTACGTTGTAAATATTGAGCAAATTGCTCAATTTTTTTATCGATGATTTTCACTTGTCGTCTACTCTCCTCAAGTGTCATTATACTATTTTGCGCAACATTTTTTAGAAAGCATGCCTAACTGTCAAAAAAACATACCTAAGTGTTTTAATTAAGTGCTATTAGATATTTTATCATATTTAGTTTTACAGTTGAGTACTAAATATTGCTATTTACGAAATTTTAATCTTTAAATGGAAAAATCATGTTTTAATAGACTCATATCACAGAGATGTGATTGAAAGATAGTTGAAAAATTTGCTTAATCTAGTCGAGTGAATGTTAAATTCATTCGTATCCATTACCTTAATTCGAAAGGAGTGAAGTTATAATGGCAGCAGATATCATTTCTACAATCGGTGATTTAGTAAAATGGATTATCGATACAGTTAATAAATTCAAAAAATAATTTTTGAATGAGTCTATTGTAACTTTTGTAACTTTGTTTTCTTCGTATAATTAATACTATTAGTGAGTTGTTGAGCCATCCCAACTTAATAATTTACTAATATAAACTAAGCAAGTGAGAAGCATTTGCTAGTAGCTGTAGTTTCCTTGGACTCAGTGTTACGTATTATTTTTAGCTACCTTAATAGGTAATTATTTCTAGCATGTAAGCTATCGTAAACAACATTCAATTTATCATGTTAAATAGATAAATTCACTAAAATTTTTTCATAATTAATAACATCCCCAAAAAATAGATTGAAAAAATAACTGTAAAAACATTCCCTTAATAATAAGTTATCAAGCCGTGAGTCTCTCCCAAGCTCACGGCTTTAACTATGCTATTTATAAAGATGTGGTTTTAGATTTTTGAAAACTGGAATATATTCTCTTTGTTTATCTACTAAGTCTATGTCGATATGTGTTGTTAGTACACCTTCTTTATCATCTAAATGGCCTAAAATTTCACCATTAGGATTAATGACAATTGAATTTCCAGCATAATTGGTGTGACCATCATCACCACAACTATTACAAGCTACAATAAAAATATCATTTTCGATTGCTCTCGCTTTTAGTAATGATAACCAATGATCTAGTCTTGAGTTAGGCCACTGTGCTACATAAAAAGCAATTTTAGCACCTTTTCTAGCTGGATAGCGTAATATCTCTGGAAATCGTAAGTCATAACAAATGATTTGTGTCACAAGTGTTTGATCAGATAAATAAAAAGGTTCAGGGACTACATGTCCACCACATAAAAAGTCTGGTTCACGTAACATTGGCACGAGATGTATTTTGTCATATTCATTAATCAATTCTCCGTTTTTATTGATTGCAAAAGCAGTATTATATATATGATTTTCTCTTATATTTGACACTGAACCTGCAATGATATCCACATTAAATGTATGTGCTAAATCTTTTATAAAGAGAGAACTGTCTTTAAGATTTTTATCAGCTTTTTGTTCTAATTCTTCTAAAGCATAACCGTTATTCCACATTTCAGGAAGCACGACGACACTGGTATCTTTATCTAAATATTGCTTAAACTTAGTTTTGATATTTTGCATATTTTTTTCAACATTTCCACGTTCTACATTGAATTGAAGTATTTGGATTTTCAATATATTCACCCGCCTGTCGTTTTAGTTATAAGATACTAAAATTGCCAGTTAAAGGCAAAATTTCATTTAAAATATCTAAAATTAAATCATGTTAATCTATACATACAACTATATTGAACTAACATAAATTTTGAAATTTTGTTAGGCTTAGGGTGAAGCTTTAGCTTACATTTAATTATCAAGTACTAATTAAAATAAAAAATTTCATGAATTCTGTTGTTTACAAATAGTTACTTTTACGTTTCAACTTTATTAATATTAATTTTCAATAATCATATTTAAATGCAAAATGCTTAGTTTTTTTATATACTTGAAATAACAAAAGATTGTAATGGGGAGGTGGTTGAATCTATGAAAAAGTTTAACATTAAACATTCATTTATGCTTACGGGCTTTGCGTTCATGGTAACTACATCATTATTCAGTCACCAAGCACATGCTGAGGGTAGTCATCCTATTGACATTAATTTTTCTAAAGACCGGATTGATAAGAATACAGCTAAGAGTAATACTATCAATGAAGTGAATGACACTAGTCGCACAGGAAATAGTATGAATTCGGATAATGATTTAGACACAGATATCGTTTCAGATAGTGATTCAGATTCAGACATTGACACATATTTAGATAGTGATTCAGATTCAGGTAGTGACTCAGGTGCAGACAGTGATTCCGATTCAGATAGTGATTCGGACTCAGATAGTAACTCAGATTCAGACAGTGACTCTGACTCAGATAGTGACTCAGATTCAGACAGTGATTCAGATTCAGACAGCGATTCGGACTCAGATAGTGACTCAGATGCAGACAGTGACTCGGATTCAGATAGTGACTCAGATGCAGACAGTGATTCGGATTCAGATAGTGACTCAGATGCAGACAGTGATTCCGATTCTGACAATGACTCAGATTCAGATAGTGATTCAGACTCTGATACAAGTTCAGGTAAGGGTTCACATACCGGAAAAAAACCTAGTAACACTAAAGGAAATACAAATAGACCTTCTCAAAGTCATACGAATCAACCCCAAAGGCCTAAATACAATCAAACAAATCAAAACAATATAGACCATAATATTAATCATACACGTACTAATGGAGACGGTGCGCCATATAAACGTCGACAAAATATTATTAATTCTAGCTCAGGTCATAGAAATCAAAATAATATAAATCAATTTATATGGAATAAAAATGGCTTTTTTAAATCTCAAAATAATATCGAACATAGAATGAATAGTAGTGATAATACCAATTCATTAATTAGTAGATTTAGACAATTAGCAACGGGTGCCTATAAGTACAATCCGTTTTTGATTAATCAAGTAAAAAATTTGAATCAATTAGATGGAAAGGTCACAGATAGTGACATTTATAGCTTGTTTAGAAAGCAATCATTTAGAGGAAATGAATATTTAAATTCATTACAAAAAGGGACAAGCTATTTCAGATTTCAATATTTTAATCCACTTAATTCTAGTAAGTACTATGAAAATTTAGACGATCAGGTTTTAGCTTTAATTACAGGACAAATCGGCTCAATGCCAGAACTTAAAAAACCTACGGATAAAGAAGATAAAAATCACAGCGCCTTCAAAAACCATAGTGCAGATGAAATAACAACAAATAATGACGAACACTCCAAAGATTATGATAAGAAAAAGAAAATGCATCGAAGTCTTTTATCATTAAGTATTGCAATAATTGGAATTTTTCTAGGAGTCACTGGACTATATATCTTTAGAAGAAAAGGGTAATAAAATAAGCATCTCGCTATGTATAATAATTAATTTATACATGATGAGATGCTTTTATTTTTAAAATATAAAATGGAATATAAATGTTGCTTGTTCTTGCAATTTTTTAATAGAATCTCCACCTATAACTTGAGTTAATACAACCGAACCATTCATAAGCATGTGTATACCTATTGGCACTGCAATTCGTTTTGTATAAACATAAGCAAGTGAGAAAATGACTCCCATTCCAAAATATACTGGTATAAATTTGAAGTCATTATGTGCTAAAGCGAATATTAGAGAGCTTACTACAGATGCAATGATAAAGCTTACCACACGTGATCCTTTTATAAAGTTATACAATTCTCCGAAGATAACTTTACGAAAAACGTATTCCTCTAAAATGGGACCTACGATGGATATTAAAACGATAAATATCGGCATTTGCTTAGCAATAGCCATTAACCTTTCTGTGTTTGGACTTCTTTGCGGACTTCCATTGATGGCAAATAAAATTATACTGATAATGAATTGGTAAATCATCACAATACAAAATCCTAATAGAACCCAGGCGAGAATATATCTTTTAGGTTCCTTATGTCCTTGTTCTAATTGAGTAGGATTTTTAATGGTTGCTTGCATGAAAATGATTAACAATGCAGCGATGATGAAGATAGATACTTGCATGATAATCATTGTTTGGGCAGTTTGCATTTTAGACATATCTCCAAGTAAATGGCTACCTAAAACCAAACCAGGTAATATTTGAGCTAAACCGTAGAATAGAACGGTTAATAGGGATACCCATAACCTTTTCATAATTTCCCTCCATCTATATATGTATATTATATATTTTATCGTAAATAAAGGATAAGTACAAAATTAATAGTCCTTATTGCTTGATATATTGACCAATTTTGATTAATATTAAAAACAGATTAGCACTCTATATATCAAAGTGCTAAATCACATGTAAATGAAGGAGGAACAATCATGCTTAAACCATTAGGAAATCGTGTGATTATTGAGAAGAAAGAGCAAGAACAAACAACTAAAAGTGGCATCGTTTTAACAGATAGCGCTAAAGAAAAATCAAATGAAGGTGTGATCATTGCAGTTGGACAAGGTCGTTTATTAGACAATGGCACACAAGTTGCTCCTCAAGTCAGTGAAGGTGACACAATCGTCTTCCAACAATACGCAGGTACTGAAGTGAAACGTGGCGACAAAACATATTTAATTTTAAATGAAGAAGATATATTATCTATTATAGAATAAAGTGCGAATTTTAAATATTAATTAAATGATTTAATAAGTGGAGGTTGTTTAGACTATGGCAAAAGATCTTAAATTCTCTGAAGACGCACGTCAAGCAATGTTACGTGGCGTTGATAAATTAGCAAACGCTGTAAAGGTTACAATTGGACCTAAAGGGCGAAATGTTGTTCTAGATAAGGATTATACAACACCTTTAATTACAAACGACGGTGTAACAATTGCTAAGGAAATAGAGTTAGAAGATCCATATGAGAATATGGGTGCAAAATTAGTGCAGGAAGTTGCGAATAAAACAAATGAAATTGCTGGGGACGGTACTACTACAGCAACAGTATTAGCGCAATCAATGATTCAGGAAGGTCTTAAGAATGTTACAAGTGGTGCAAATCCTGTAGGTTTAAGACAAGGTATTGACAAAGCAGTGCAAGTGGCTATAGAAGCACTTCATGAGATTTCTCAAAAGGTTGAAAATAAGAACGAGATAGCGCAAGTTGGAGCTATTTCAGCAGCAGATGAAGAAATCGGACGCTACATTTCTGAAGCAATGGATAAAGTAGGCAACGATGGCGTTATCACAATTGAAGAATCAAATGGATTTAATACAGAATTAGAAGTAGTTGAAGGAATGCAATTTGATCGCGGTTATCAATCACCATATATGGTAACTGACTCAGATAAAATGATAGCTGAATTAGAACGTCCATATATATTAGTAACGGATAAGAAAATTTCATCATTCCAAGATATTCTTCCATTATTAGAACAAGTTGTGCAGTCTAGTCGACCTATTTTAATTGTTGCGGATGAAGTAGAAGGTGATGCGCTTACTAATATTGTTTTAAACCGTATGCGCGGAACATTTACTGCTGTAGCAGTTAAAGCTCCAGGATTTGGTGATCGACGTAAAGCAATGTTAGAAGACCTAGCAATATTAACTGGTGCTCAAGTCATTACTGATGATTTAGGTTTAGAACTTAAAGATGCATCTCTTGATATGCTAGGTACTGCAAATAAAGTTGAAGTGACTAAAGATCACACAACAGTCGTAGATGGTAATGGTGATGAAAATAATATTGATGCTCGTGTAGGTCAAATTAAAGCGCAAATTGAAGAAACTGATTCAGAGTTTGATAAAGAAAAATTACAGGAACGCTTAGCAAAACTAGCTGGTGGCGTAGCTGTTATCAAAGTAGGGGCTGCAAGTGAAACAGAACTTAAAGAACGTAAACTAAGAATTGAAGACGCATTAAATTCAACACGTGCGGCGGTGGAAGAAGGTATCGTTGCTGGTGGTGGTACTGCGTTAGTCAATATATATCAAAAAGTAAGTGAAATTAAAGCAGAAGGTGATGTTGAAACAGGTGTTAATATTGTTTTACAAGCATTACAAGCACCTGTTAGACAAATTGCTGAAAATGCAGGATTAGAGGGTTCAATTATTGTTGAACGTTTAAAACATGCTGAAGCGGGCGTTGGTTTCAATGCAGCAACAAATGAATGGGTTAATATGTTAGAAGAAGGTATAGTAGATCCAACTAAAGTAACTCGTTCAGCGTTACAACATGCAGCAAGTGTAGCTGCTATGTTCTTAACAACTGAAGCAGTCGTTGCTAGTATTCCGGAGCCAGAAAATAATGAACAACCTGGAATGGGTGGCATGCCAGGTATGGTGTAGATATTTTATTGATTTTAGACTTCAATATAAATATTTAATTTAAATTACTAAAAAGCTTCTCAAAAGTTGAATAGACTTTAGAGAAGCTTTTTTAGGTATGAGTTAAAATTATCGTAATTACAAAAACGTCAGATATCTCACTATATAGTAAAGTTATAATGTTTAGTCAGTAAAGCTCTGAGAAATCAACGATTTTAATGCAGTTATAAAAATGTTATCTCAATGTTGAAAGTAATAAAAAGTCTTTAGTATTATTCGGTAATTTTAAATTGTGAAAAATTAAAATACATGATATATTATAAATTAAATAACGTATTGTGTATATTTTGTTCGATTATGCTCACACTGTAAATCTCAGTATCATAGGCATATGATATCGAAATTTAATTTAAATCAAAAAATTAGGAGGCACATACAACTATGAAAGACATCAAACCTAATAATTCGAAATTAATACAAACATATTTAAGTAAGAAAACTATAAGATATGGCACAGCAAGTGCATTAACATTGGCACTCTATTTATTTAACAGTAACGTAACTGTGTATGCGGATGAAAATACTGCAAATCAAGGAACATCACCAAAAACTTCACAGACAGCACCTACAAATAATAATGAAAATACAGATGCAACAGCCGTAACAACAGATCAAAATAATAATGATGAAGAAGAATACGATGCGTCATATGAACTACCAATTCTTTATGTAACTGTCTGGCTAGATGATCAAGGAAATATTATTAAAGATGCTGTGGAAGATGCTAAAACCCCTGCTTCAGAAAGGCAACCGGTGAAAATTCCTGGGTACCAACATTATAGAACTTCTGTGAGTGACGGAATTACTAAGTTTATTTATCGTAAAATTAGCACTGAACAATCACCTATAGTTGAAAATAGTCAACAAAATAATAATACAAATAAAGTTGTTGAAACAACCAATCAAAATAAAGATGAAGTGAATGGAAAAGAACAAAATCAAGCAAATACTTCAGTAACAAATACACAAATTACCAAAAACGAGAAAGACGAAGACACAAAAACACTACAGAAAGATAAAGACGAGAAAGAATCTAAAGACACCAAAACACCAAAGAAAGACAAAGAAAATAAAGACACAAAAACTCCGAAGAAAGATAGAGAGGAGAAAAAACCAGTAATAACAAGTAATGGTAAAGACGAGAAAGACGAAGACAGAAAAACACCAAAAAAAGACAAAGAAGAAAAAATCACAAAAACTTCGAAGAAAGATAGAGAGGAGAAAAGCCCAGCAATACCAAAAAGCGACATAGACGAGAAAGACACAAAAATAACTAAGAAAGACAAAGTAGACGAAATTACAACAACTTCTAAGAAAGATAATAACAATGATGTACAAGATAAATTACCGGAAACAGGTAAATCAAACGATATTCAAAATCCTGCTTTAATAATGTTACTTGCTGGTTTAGGTTTATTAGGATTATTTAGAAATAAAATAAGAGAATAGTTAGTCATAGAGTGTGGGTGTACAATCCACACTTTTTTCTATTTAAAAACTTAAAGAATAGGGTGACGAGTGTAGTTACTTGATAACTAATCATTGTAGAAAAATCACAGAGGATCAACTTCGAGATAATGGAGTTAGAAATCAAAAGTCAAAAACTAATGTACTTAGTATCAATTTATTCGTTTTAGCTTTTGTACTTAAATCTCACAAAAAGAAAACAATAAATTATTAAAGGGTCGACTAATTAAATTGTGAAGATTCTCAAAATTTATATCCCAAGAAAATATAATTAATATTTTTTAGTACAAATAACATCATATCAAATTAAATAAAAAGATTTTTTCACATAGTTTTCAAAAGAAAATCAATCAAGATAAGAATAGAACTGGGACTGTGAATAGAGAGCATTCATAATCCCAGCCCCTTAAACTTATTTAATATCATCAATTGCATTAGCAATAGACTCAAAGACATAAGGAATATCTTCTTTTTCTACACAACTAAAGGCAATACGAATATCTGTACTATTTAAAGCAATAATACCAATTGAATAGTTATTAATTAAATGTTTACGTAATTCTTCTGGATCGACTTGATTTAATTTCAATGACATAAAGTATCCTGAATTAAAGTCATAGGCTTGCCAATATTTAGCATATTTATTATCATATACCACTTGTTTAGTTACTTCGTAGCGTTCTTTTAAAATATTGATATTTTGATTGATTTCTTTATCAAATTGCTCATGATGTTTAAGTACATGTTTGATAGCACTCTGAGAAGGTAGTGGAGAACTTGAAATATTGCTACGGATCAATCCTTTTACTTTAGCTTCTAGTGCATTTTTTAACGTTTCATGATTAATTCCAAACGTCATAAAGCCAACACGGAATCCCCAAGAGAAGAATTCTTTAGTAGCTCCATCCAAACGCACTGGTAAAAGGTTTGAAGATTTAACCTGTGTTAAAGCCGTGAAAATCGACTGTTGGTAAACTTCTTCATAAAATAACCCATAGTATGCATCATCGACAACAGTTACTACTTTAGTACCCTTATTAGCTAATTCTTCAATTGCATCTACAATAGTATTAACTTCTTCTTTATTTGGTGTGTAACCAGTTGGGTTATTAGGATAATTTAAAATCATAATCACTTTGTCTTTTTTATATTCTTTTAATGTTTTTACAAGCTCAGATGTAGTGAAGTGTCCTGAGTCATCAAAAATAGAATACGTATCGATATGAGCACCGTGACGTGTACTAAATACAAGTTTATAATTGCCCCAGTTGTGTGTCGGTAATAAGATGGTATCTTCTGTATCTACAAATAAATCAGCTACTAGAGAAAGACCGTGCGTGAGCGCGTTTGTAACGATGGGACGAGAGATAGATTTTGACTTTAAGTCGGGATTTTCTTTAAGCATTTTTTTCTGCCATAAATCACGTAATTCCTCTACACCTTGAGGAGGTGCATATGGGAAAATTTCATCCGGTGTAAGGTCATTAAACATTTGGTTAAGTGAATCTGCATACATTTTACCTTCTTTTTTGGTTGCCATACCAATAGTAGCATTATATGTAGTACGTTTTGCTTCGGCGGATTGTGATAAAATTCCTTTTGGATAAAACATCTCTTTACCTAATTGTGACATCATATCTAATACTTCTGGACTTGATTGCTTTATTTCATCATTCAATTTTTGGGCTAATGGATTCATCATTGTCTTAACCTCTTTTCAATAAAGTGTTTATATATATATTATCTTGTATTGCTTTAAAGATAAAGTGTTGTACTAAAGTTATAAATTAAAAATTATCTGCCAAAAACAGAACATATGTTCTGTTTTTATGTTAAACTATTGATAGGTCATCATATTATATGACACTCATCTTTTTGGGAGGTGTAGTATAATGACGTGGTGGCAAGATGGAATCATAACATTAATTACCGGTGGCATACTCATTGTCTTTCGTATTTGGTTGGAAATAAAATGGAAAGGCAAATAGATGACCAAAAAAACCCCAAGTCTGCTGGTACCAGACTTGGGGTTGTGTAGTATAATACGTGGATACAATTAAATTGTAACACTGTACTAAATAGACCGCAAACAATATTATATAAAGTGATGCTATTGAGTGTGGTTCATAGTTTTGTTTTAATTTGATATACTTTTATATTACTGAGGTGAAATAAATGAAACACTTGACTAAAATATTTGTTGGATTAGCTATTGTACTATTTATAGTAGGGTATTATTTACAAGCGACAGATCATGATTCGCAAGGGGTAAAATTATTGCTAGCAGCAATTATGTTCATGATTTGTGCTTTTATCAATAGACATAACGAGCGTAAAAAAAAATAGATACATTCATGTGATAAAACTTCAAATATTACTTTAAGTTTTAAGTACATAAAATCAAACAGGTGAAGTATATTTTGCTATTTTAACTGTAATTTTAAAAGGATCATTAGTAAATATTTGGCAAAATTTGGTAAAATATTTAATTTTAGGATGAAATGTAGAATTCAAATGAATTCAGTTTCATCCTTTTTGTATATAGATGATATACACAGTATATTCCTGATGAAGTAGAGATTACTACAATTTTTCCTAAATCACTTTACAAAAGTGTGTATATTGTATATATTATGTATATACAGATGAAAAGGGGGACATCAATGAAAATAATTTTGAAGAACAATAGTGAAAGTCCTATATATGAACAGATTAAGCAACAAATTAAAGAAAATGTTTTGAAAGGTTATGTTTCCCCTGGTGAACATCTTCCATCAATGCGTGAGTTAGCTAAAGATTTAAAAGTGAGTTTAATAACGACAAAACGAGCATATGAAGATTTGGAAAAAGATGGGTTTGTAACAACGATTAGAGGTAAAGGAACCTTTGTAAAGGAACAAGATAATTCTATTTTAAAAGAAAAGCAATTTTTTGTTATTGAAAATTTAGCTCACTCTATGTCAAAAGAAGCCAAAACAATTGGAATGCCTTTAGAGGAATTAATAGAAATATTGACTATGATTTATGAGGAGGACGACTAATGAACGCGATAGAACTTAAAGATGTTAATTATCAATCTAACGCATTTCAATTGCAAGATGTCTCCTTCAATGTTCCTAAAGGATATGTTACAGGTTTTATAGGTGGAAATGGTGCGGGGAAAACTACAATAATACGATTAATTATGGATTTAATTCAATCTGAAAGTGGTACGATCACTGTTTTTGAGAAAGATATAAAAATCCATCCTCGTGAAATAAAAAATAAAATTGGATTTGTGTATTCTGAGATTTATTTTAATCAAAAATGGACAGTAAAAAAATTAGAAAATATCATTGCCCCTTTTTATGATCGTTGGGATCATGAAATATTTATAAAATATTTAAATTTTTTTCAGCTTCCATATAAAAATAAAATAAAAACTTTCTCAACTGGTATGAAAATGAAACTATCGTTAGCAATTGCATTCAGTCATCATGCAGAATTATTTATCCTAGATGAACCAACATCAGGGTTAGACCCGTTAATAAGAAATGAATTACTTGAAATTATTCAACAAGAATTGATAGATGAAAATAAGACAGTTTTCTTTTCAACACATATTATTTCTGATTTGGAAAAAATTGCAGATTATATCGTTTTTCTCAGTGAGGGTGAAATCATATTCAATGAGTCTAGGGATAAACTATCGCAAAAATACAAAATCGTTAGTGGTTCTAATGAAGACTTAGATGAAGAGTTGAATGAACTCTTGATATACAAAGAAAGTAAGCAAACAGGCTATATTGGTTTAACAGAATATTATCAAACATTTAATGAATTATTTGGTAGTGGCGTTGAAATAAAAGATGCATCTATAGAACAATTGATGATTTATTTAGAAAAAAGTAAACAGGAACGAAATACAAATTCAAAACACAAAGTGAGATTTAACTATGAAGCAATTAATGATTAGAAACTTAAAATTACGTAGTTGGACATTAATTCTTTACGCCTTATTGCTTTTGTTCTTTCCCATTTATCATTTGTTAAATAAAGATACACCATTATATTCAATTATCTCAGGGCCAATCGGATTAATACTGACGATGATATGTTTGATAGATATAGGTCATTTATTTAGAGTTAACCGTAGATTAGGTGGTTCATCTTCATATTATTTCTTTTATAGTTTGCCTGTTTCAAAGAAAGATTTGCTTAACGCTAATTACATGACGTGTATTTTATTAACTTTTATAGGTGCGCTTATCATTAGTTTATATGGATACAATACAAGCACAATAAAAACAGATTCGATTTATTTTTCGACGACTTTTTCATTCATTGTAGGAAATTTCTTTTCTATACCTATAGCGTTTAGTAAGAGTACTGAACGTAAAGATCGAGATATCCCATATTTAGCTTATATTGTAGGGATTATGGTGGTTCTGCCATTTACTTTATCGGTCGTTTTCATCTTAATCAATTATCTTACACACAATGATAGCCATATCCCAATGATATACTCATATTTCTTAAATTATGGTCTATTAGTTATAAGTAGCATTTTCTTAGTCATTAATTATTTGATTCAAATTAAAAAAATAAAGAATTAACATTTTTAAGGAGGTCTATGATGAAATTACAACATATCACAAAAAAATATGGTCAAAATACTGTTTTAGACGATATAGATTTTGATTTTGGCGAGAGTCAAATCGTTGGTCTTATCGGTAAAAATGGAGTTGGTAAAACAACTTTGATGAAGGTCATGAATAATAACATTATTAACTATCAAGGAAAGGTCGACATGCCTAAAAGTGAGAATGTTGGCTATTTAATTGAGCATCCTAAGTTATATGGAAATAAGACAGGTTTATTTAACTTAAAATTATTTGCACAAGTATTAGGCGATGGTTTCGATAAGGAATATGCAAATCATATTATTGAAGCTTTTGGAATGAAACCATATATCAAGAAAAAAGTTAACAAATATTCAATGGGAATGAAACAAAAATTATCAATTGCAGTTTCATTAATGAACAAACCTAAATACTTAATTTTAGATGAACCTACAAATGGTATGGATCCAGATGGTTCGATAGATGTACTAAAGACAATTCAATCACTTGTTCAACAATTAGAAATGAAAATATTAATCTCAAGTCATAAATTAGAAGACATTGAATTGATTTGTGATAGAGCAGTATTTCTTAGAGATGGTAAGTTCGTTCAAGATGTAGATATGAAAGATGGGGGACCAGAGGATAGTACCATTCTTACTTTACAAAAAGATGACTTTAATAAAGCTTTAGATTATCTTTCTGAAAACTTTAAAGTACAGCAGTCTCAAAAAGAATCTGGAGAAATTATCATTAAAGCTCAAAATGATTATAGAGAGTTACTTAAATCGTTATCCCAACTAGATATTTATCCAAAATATATTGAAACACGTAAAAGTTCACTACGTGATACTTACTTTAATATTAATCAAAGAGGTGATAAATAATGAAGAGCTTACAATTAGTCAAATATGATTTAATTAGTATACTTAAAAGTCCGTATACTTATTTAGCATTTATACTTGTAATTGGAATGACGGTATTCCAAGCTAGCATGATGGCAAATTATAGTTCTGCACATAAAGTTAATATAGATATGGTTTTTAATTTAGCTAATTGGCTTTTCTTGTTTGCTGGACTTTTATTCATTATAAAAACAATAACAAGAGATTACTCACAAGGTACTATACAATTGTTTATGAGCAGAATAACTAGCAGAATGGGCTATATCATTACTAAAACAGTATCTATTGTATTAATTTCATTCTTATTTACAATTATTCACTACTTGGTAATAATTATTATACAATCTACAACTAAAAGTGAAAAAATAGATGGAGATAGATTTTTAAATAATATTTGGTTTTACCTTATTTTCTTTTTATTCTTTGGATTATTCTTATTATTAATCACTTTAATAGTAGAAAAACCTGCTGTCATATTTACTCTAGGTATTTTCTTAATACTCATCGTTCCGTTTATTCAGCCATTTATTCCAATGATTCCGAATATTGGCGATGATATTCAAGATTCATTTAAATATATACCATTTACGTATTTAACTGAAAAAATGACTGGTGAGATTAAATTCTCTCATTGGCAATGGTTTATCTCTATTGCATCAATAGTGGTCTTATTTATTGCAAATATGTTATATGCCTCAAAGAGAGATATTTAAATAATAAAACGTGGAGAAGTTAGTTAAGTAACTCAGACATATAAAAATTGTTTAGTCATTAATTAAAATTTATGAGGTGTATTTTATAGGGTGGGACATAGAATTCATGACGAGTTCTGTCCCACTCGTTTTATTTATATACAAGTAGATTTATTATTGAGTTAAAACTGATTCCAAAATATTGAATTAATTTTATACTTTTGACTAATAATGATATGTCTTTCTTTAAGTCAATCCTCAAAAATTAGGATGGGTTTTATCTGGCAACTTATTACTTCCAATTTTATTGACAAAATTTGTACTTCTTTTGCTTTTGGTCCCCAAACTGTTAATCGTTTGAATAAATCGCTTATGAAGACAAAGATAGGGATAGCACTTGATTAACTATTTGTTAAATATTGATCAATCAGATGTGTATCATCATCTCTATGAAAAACTCTTGCTTCGATGTTCAGAAATTCAATAATATACTTTAATATTAGAATGTTAATCATGGCATCGCCACACCAATACTCTTTAATTATAAGCACCTTAAAATAATTCGATTCTCTTAATTGGTTTAAACGTGCATCATTAAGTGGTAGGTGGAAGAAATTATAAATGGATAATAAATTGTCTTTATTTACTTGTATTTCCTTAATGAATTCATTGAGTGTTTGACTTTTATTAAAATAAGTTTCTAAATTTCTTATATAAAAACCCTCCCTTGAATAATTTAAAATGTTATATCAATTTTTTGAGTTTAAAGAAATTAAAATAACTTAATATATGTATATTAAATAATGTGACTATCTTGTTAGATGAAACTACATTGTGCATATGCTATATTAATTAGAACAAGAGTGAAAGTGGTGACTCAGGTGCGAATTCAAAGTAGATGGTTAATATTCGCTATTTTTTTAACTGGAGCTATTTCTTTATTGATAGGTTTGACTTATTACAAAAGTATAAAATCTGTTGATTTATCTGGTTACAGTGTGAATCAAATTAGTTTAAATCATGGTTTTAATCAAAAAGGATTTGTGGTTAATAAGAAAATTAAATTAGATAGATATACATTTTACAATGATAAAAATCATAAAGATTTTACAGTAAAAGTAAAAAATAAAACGCATAAGGTTAAAGGCATGGTTTTAGTCAAAGATGATAAAGTTGAAACAAATTTTGGTGTTAAAATGGGTGACCCAATTGATAAAGTCATCAATAAATTGGGAGAAAACTACAAGATTAATAAAGTAGGTAAAAATTATCACTCAATGACATATGTAGACCGTTTTAATAAACTGAAATTAAACATTTTATATAAAGATAACATTGTTAAAAGAATTGAGTTCTTTAGTAAATAATAATCAAAAAGTATTAGATATTTTTTAGTTCAGATTGAGAGCGTGCGTAAATATGGATAAAATAACCTTCTTAAATGAATTAGAATTAGCTTTAGATGATTTACCTAGAGAAGAAAAAGATAGTATTATGCACAAGTATGAAAACTTATTCTATGAAGAAGAATTGAAAGGGATTAGTGAATCACAAATTATAAAAAAGTTAAATGATCCTTATCATATTTCCAAAGAAGTAAAAGCTAGAAGTGCTATTCATTATGCTAGTTACAAACCAACCTTAGCAAACATCGTAAGAGCAATACTAGCATCGTTAAGTCTTGGTATTTTGTCGTTATTTATTATTTTAATACCGGTTGTTATCATTGCATTACTTATTCTACTCTGTTTCCTTATTTCTATTTGTTTTATCTTTGCACCATTTGTTTTATTATTTTATTCAGTATTACATGGTTTCGAAAATGCTATAAGTAATGTGTTTTTTTCAATTTCTTTTACAGGTTTAGGAATTATGTTTATTGTTATTACTTTGAAAATTGGTGAAATAATTCATAAACTTATTTTGAAATATCTTCTTTGGTATATAAAGACTGTTAAAGGAAGCGTTAAAGAATGAAAAAGCTTTTTATTAGTGGTTTAATCATATTTATCATTTTCTTTGCTAGTGGTACTATGACGTGGTTTACTATAGATAAAAAGAAATACGATAATCGACATTATAACAAAACTATAAATAGTAAAATTGAACATTTATCAATAAGTACAGTAACAACCAATGTTAATGTAATTTCTGGGAAAAAATTAGCTGTTTATTTTACTGGAGATAATAAAATAAATGTTACAAAAAATAATAAAAGGTTAAGTATTAAAGAAAAACGTGCAGTAGATAGAGGATATGGATTGAATTTTAATCCATTTCACTCAAATAATAGGAAGCTAACAATTGTTGTACCAGAAAAAGACCTTAAATCTCTTAATATTCAATCGTTATTGGGAGAAATTGATTTAAATCAAGTGAATTTGAAACATGTATCATTGGAAACTGATAGAATTATACAACTTAAACGGTCTGAACTCAATCAGCTAAATATCGAATCCTCTAAAGCAAATTTTTATATTACAGACTGTTTAATCAGGGAAGGTCGTATGAAGCTTGATAAGGGCTTAACTCATGTTAAAAATAGTACATTAAGTGATACTGTTTTCTTGGTTAATAGAGGTGATATTTCCATGACGGACATGAAATCTAGCAATGATATAAAAGCTTCTACACAAAAAGGTAATATTAATTATCATTTTGGCGAAAAACCCAAAAACACCTTGCTTAAACTTCATCCTGGTCATGGAAATAAAGAAATTAAAAATCGATATTTCGACAAAGGAAAAGTAGGAAACAGCGATAATATATTGGAATTTTACACTGTGGATGGCGATATTATAATTGAATAAATAATATAAATTATTCGACCCTTTGATTTATTAAGATAGGGTCGAATTTTTAATTAGTATGTGGCAAAAGTTAATGGTGTATCTATTTCGCCTTCAAAGTAATTTATATTCAATTTCTCACCTTTTAACCAATTAGAGAAATTGATTGAGGTTGGATGACTGTTTTGACCTAATGCCATCCATGCTATTAATGAATTAGGTTCATATAGTGAAGTATGAATTGTACCAGACCAACTCTTAAATAGTTTGCTATAGATTTCGTATTGCGGGTCGTTAAATAATTTGAATGCGATATCTTTATTTGTAGAAGGAGTTGTTTTATTTATTACACGATTTAAGCGTTCTTTAGATTCTCTTGTATAATTTCTATTTTCATGGGTAAGCAATTCAAAATGATTTGTACATATATGTTCATACCTTACATCTATTGATCGAGGTGTAACTTCGACAATGGCATAATTCGAATGTCTATCCATTAGTATATAACTGAATGAACTACGGTGCGGTACTTCTTTTAAAAATTTGATTGCTTCAGTTACATTTTTGCAGTTTTCAAGTATAAGCCGACCAACCATGTAACATACAAATCCATTTTCAGGCTTTTTACGATGCATAAAATTATATGCCATAACTAAACCATACTCGTTCATACCATCCATTCTACCAGTCACTCTTGAAGTCGGTCCTATTTGAGATAATCCCCCGTCATTAGGTTGAAATAATAAGTATCTACCATCATATGTTGCAGGATGATAATCATAATTTCGAACTAAAAAATCACTACCTTTATATACTGTGCAGCCACTGTCCTTTAAATCAGTAAATCGATAATGGCCAAAATTTAAAATCATTTGTTTTGTAGGTAGATTCAATACATCTTGCATGCCAATTATTTCTTCCCAAATCTGTGGTGAATAGACTTGAAATATATCATAGGTTTCTTTGACATCAATATCAAAACGTGGAATTCTCTTTCGCCATTCTTTATTTCGATTTTTTAATAAAGGAGTGGTTTGTAACCAAAGAGCAGTCTTTACTCCTAAATCATAGTGCGAACCGCGATGAGTCATTATATCAGAACGTACTTTTTGCATTTTATAATTTCTCCTTATTTTTTACTTCAATGTAATATAAAAGTAACTTAGTATTAATTGAACTTGATTTGTGTAAATCATACAATCTAAATTAAGACAATGACATTATCTCAATAGGAGTGATCATTCTGAATATTGATAATTACAAAGTAATCACTGATAAATTAAAATCTTGGTTGCTAAGTTAATCTGTGTGTACCATGATTAAAGAAATCATTTAATTGTTTCATTTTAAGCATCTTTAGTTGATATATTATCATAATTTATATTCATATTTAGAATAATTACCCGTAAAAAGGGTAATTATTTAATGATAAAGTTAAGTATGCTATCATTATGAAATGTAGCTATGCATATTAATTATAGAGGTGAAAACTAATGTGGAACTTTATTAAAGGGTTATTCAAATTTGTCTTTAGTTTATTAGCTATTACTACAGTAGTAGTAGGCATCGGAGTAGTTGCCTTTGCTTATATTTTTAAAAAAGACTTTGAAGATATCGAAAGAAAAACGAAAGAAATCGTTTCCGATATCGAAAACAACAATTAATTTATAATAATTTAGGAATAAGCCTGTACATCATTGAGATGTGTAGGCTTATTTTTATTAGTTGATTTTACCAATTATCAGTCAAAATTAATTATTGAATTCTTAAATTAATAATTAAATGGTTTCATTCAGAAAGGCTTTAGATAACACTAAGTATGTTGGTGGTTATATAAGTGTAAAGTGGGAAATTCATAATAAATTCTCTTGTACTCTTTATATAAAAGAAATATCTATAATATCTAAAAATGAAACTTTATGACGTTCTCTTGAATGAGGAGCAGTGCCTTCAATCTCATAATTTATTGAATCAATCCGATGTACAATGAGCTCTATAAAGTTAATATATCCTTCTTCGTAATATTTGATATTGACTGGGCGTGATTGTTGTAGTGCTTCATGTAAATGTATATTTAGTTGTGAAAGTTGGTCGTCTGAAAGCACTGGTCTGCTCACTTTATTTTGATCTATCATATATTGATAAATTGTTTCAAACTGTTCTGGTAAAGTTGCGAATGGTTATATATATATTGAAGGATATAGACTATTTTGTTTAAAATGAATCATATTTTAAGAAAAAATGAACAAAGTAAAAATATTAAATAGTCTTTTTTTATTACGTGTAATAAGTTTAATATGTATGATGTAAAAAGAGTTCGAATAGTGTATACTTATACTATTAAAATTAGAAATGAGATTATTATGAAAATAGTAGAAGTAAAATCTAAGAATGGTATCAATTTTATGATTTTAGATGGTAATAATGAACCTATAGTAGATGCAGTAAGATATTTGAAGTATCTGGATAGTGTTAATAAAAGTTTAAATACCAAGAAAACCTATGCCTATGCACTAAAAAAATTTTTTGTTTACTTAGAAAGTAAAAAGATATGCTATAAAGAAGTTAGTTTTGATAACTTTGTTGATTTTATAAGATGGATGAAAACACCTTTTGAATATGAGAATGTCCTCTCTTATCACCGAAAAGGAAAAAGCATTAGTCCTAAGACAATTAATCTGACTATTACTGTAGTATCTAATTTTTATGATTATCTCTATAGGAGCAAAAAATTAGATGTTAATTTCTATGATTTTATACATACGGAAAGTAAATACTCTAAAAAATATAAAAGTTTCATGCATCACGTAAACAAGGACTATGGAATGTTGAAAAATATTTTGAAAGTAAAAGAACCAAAGAAAAAACTAGAAGTGTTAACCAATGTTGAGGTTAAGAAATTATTAGGAGCAGCTAATAATATTAGAGATAAATTCTTAATACAATTATTATATGAAACAGGATTACGTATAGGTGAGGTATTATCATTACGCATTGATGATATCAAATTTGATTTTAGAAAAGGTCACCAAATAGTTTTGAAAAATAGATTTAATAGCAATGGTACTTATTTAAAAACTGGTGAAAGAAAAATATTTATTTCTCAATCGTTAATTGATTTATATGACGATTATGTGTACGAAATAATTGACGAACTTTCCATATGTTCTGATTATCTTTTTGTAAAAATAAAGGGTAGAAATGTAGGAGAAGCTATGCATTATAGTGATATATATTCATTATTTAAAAGGCTAAAACATAAAACATCTATAAATGTTCACCCCCATTTATTTCGCCATACACATGCAACTGTTTTTTATAATGAAACTAAGGATATTAAACAAGTTCAAGAAAGACTCGGTCATAGTAATATACAAACGACTATTAATTTATATGTTCATCCCACTGAAGAAGATATACGTGAAGATTGGAATAAAGTTAAGCATCAATTTCAAGTTTTTAATAAAGGGGAATAACTATGTCAATACCAATTAATTTGCCTACAAACAGTACTATGATTAATGAATTATGTACATTACAAAGTAGAACTATAAACATAAAAGGAGAAGTGCTAATAACTGAAATATATGATGATTACTTTTTAAAAAATGATGAATGGCACATTTCAGCTTTTAACAAGTTCGAGCAATTTCAAGATAGTATCAAGAACTATAAAGACAAAAGAAAAAATATTTTCTTTAGGATTAAAAGTGAAAATTTGAATTTAGAATTTAAATACCTTTTTTTGAAACTTATAGTTAAAGAGGATTGGTCTTTATCTAATGTATTTAATACTGGAGCAGTGAAACTTAACAAGATTGCTGAGTTCTTTAATGAAGTTTATCCAAATTTAAATTCTTTACTAGATTGTGATATTAATATGTTAGAAAAGTACTGGTTTAGTTGGTTGACTAAAAATAATATACCTATAAAAAGAAAATCATCAACAATAGTTTTTGGTGATTATGAACATAAAAGTGGACTAGCTTCTTTTTTAAAGAATATGTATATTAATCTAAATAAATTTATTGATAAGCGAGAAGAATGGGAAAAAGATAAATGGGATATTAGAAATTTAGAAAAATATGGATTGAGTTATAATAAAACACTAACTGGTAATTATTTGAACTTTGAAAAAATTGAGTCAATTAAAATGCGAGAATTAGCAAAAAAATATTTAAAAAATCGTTTGATAACTGGTGATATAGCATTTGCTACAGCAAGATTTTATATAAGAGTTTTGACTAGGTTTTTTCAAAATATATCTAAAAATAAAGAAACAAGGAATAGTTTAAATGAACTAGATAGATGTCATATCGAAGCATATATAGAATTTTTATTTGAATATGCTAATAGTAAAAATGTGCAAAGTTCTAGGAACTTCGTTAGAGAAGAATTAAAAGCAATTAGAAGGTTCTTAAATGATATTGCTAGTCAAAATTATGATATAGCCCCCTCTGAAGATATACGTTTTTTAATTTATCCTCAAGACTTTCCTAAGCGCGAAAAGAAAAATAGTAGCCAAATTGATTATATCCCAGATTTTGTATTGGAACAGCTTTTTGAGCATATAAATGATTTGCACAAAGATTTAATACCTGTAGTTTGGATAGCTTTTAAAACAGGACTAAGAATTTCTGATGTATTAACATTAAAAAATAATTGTCTTGCAAAAGTTAATGGAAAGTTTTCAATAATTACTGATATTGCTAAAACTTTTGTTAAAGGACATAGGATACCAATCGATAATGAATTAGCTGATATAGTAGCAGTTTTAATAGCCAATTCTAAAATTAAAAGTACAAAAGATAACAACCCTAATAATTATATTTTTGCTATTCATAAAGGAAAAAGAAAAGGAATGCCCTTTACACAGCATATGGTCAGAGCACACTTAAATCATTTAGCAAAAACAAAAAATATTCTTGATGAACAAGGTGAAGTCTTCCATTTCAAAACTCATCAGTTTAGACATACTTATGCAGTGAAATTGTTAAATGGTGGAGCAGATATATTAACCATACAAGAATTATTAGCACATTCCTCACCAGAAATGACACTCAGATATGCTAAGTTACTTGATGATACAAAAAGAAAGGCTTTTGAATCAGTTATTGATCAAGGGGCTTTTAGTTTTGATGTTGACGGTAAAATTAAAAATATACAGCATAGTAGTGAATTATCAGAAAAAGCATTGAATTCTTTATGGCAAGAACATAAATTAAACGCAATGGACAATCCTTATGGTACTTGTCATGCTAGATTGAGCGGTGATTGTCCATATATGGAAGCTCCGCCATGCTTAACTTGTAATTCTGGGAAACCATGTAAGGATCTAGCTATTGGATTTTCTGATTTAGATGTTGAAAAATATGAATTACATATCAAATCAACGGTCAAATCCATAGAATTAGCTAAAAATAATAATAGACAAGATATAGTTGAAAAACATACTAATATATTAAATAAATATGAAGAAATATTAGGTAATATAAAAGATGGAAACATTATATTCGGGAGAAGTAATAGAATAAAAGTATAGAGGTTAAGATGGGAAAATTTAATAGACAAGAACAATTAAAACAATTACATGCAGAACGAAAAGTTAAAACCGAGCAAAAAGTTTCTAAAGCAATAAATGAATTGGTTCGAAAAAATGAAGAAATTAACTTTAATATTGTTGCTAAGCATTCAAATGTATCTAAAGCTACTTTATATAATAATAGTAAAATTCGAAAGAGAATCGAAGAGTTACGTGAACAAAGTAAAGACATATTTGTACATAAAAATAACAGTGACGGTAAAGACGCATTAATTTCTTCATTAAAAAGGAGAGTAAAATCTTTAGAAAATGAGAAAAAGAGGCTCAAAGATGAAATAAACACATTATATAATAAAATATATGAAGATATTTAATACACAGGTAAAGAGAAATAATTCAAGTTTAAGAGATATTATACACATTAGTATTGAAAAAAGTATGTTTAGTATTTGTAGAATCGTAAAATGTAAAATAACCATTGATTGTATCAATTTTCAAAATTTTTCCTGTATAGTTTGAAATGCTGCCGTCTTCCCAATATGAGATTGTACATAACTCATCATTTTGAATTTTTATTTGAAAAATCTGATCTAAATTATCTAATGAATCATGTGTTAGCAATGGTTTTTCTATTTTATTTTGATCCTTTATAATTTGTTCTAAAATTTCAAACTGTTGCGGGAGAGTCGCAAAAGCTTGCCATTTGATTTTTCCACGCCCTTGAGGGATTTTAGGGTTTAAATATTTTCTTGGTATTTTTCTATAATCAGTTTCATATTTATATTCATCTGGCGCATTAGGATTTGGAATCATGTTTACCACCTCATCATCATTGTAGAACGTATGTTCTTTTTTGGCAAGGATTATATAATTTTTTAATGTGATTAATTAATTAATTTAAAATAAGTTATTTTCTATATGGAAAAGTTGAGTAAGATTATCGAGCATTTATAATTATAGTAACTGGAATTATGATGTTTGGTATGTTAATAGTATTTTCTCTTTTAAAAAATGTGAACATAAAAAAATAGAACATATATAATTATAAATAATATATATGTTCTTCGATATTATGAAGTTTTATGAAAGATAGAATTATATCAGTTTTTGTAGTACATTTAGACTATTAAAATTTGTTTATTACATTCTTGGCGGTTTCACTTATCAATTTATCATTAGGTTTATCACTTTTATTGTCTTTATTCGTAAAAATGACTAAAATAATAGGTTCAGATTGGTTCTTAGGATAAATAAAAGCTACATCATTTCTAGAAGCATATGTTATTGCTTGACCACTTTTATCAGCAACCTTATAGTCTTTTGGAACACCATCTTTAATTAAAGTGTCTCCGTTTTTATTATTTAACATTAAATCAAGTAAGAAATTTTTATTTTTTTTGCTTAATTTTCCATTTGCGATAAGTTTATTTAAAGTCTTGCCGAAAGCAGCAGGCGTTGAAGTATCTTTTTTGCTCTTTGGTGAATAGTAATTTAATTCTATTTCATATCTAACTGGATTTGTTACTTTATCTCCCAATTTTTTTAAACGTTTTTTAATTTTTTTGATTCCACCGATTTCGTTTATAATTTTATTGTTTGCTGTATTATCACTATACTTCATTGAAGCTTCAATAAGTTCTTTTAAAGTGATATCTTTTCCTACATATTTTTCTAAAATAGGAGAATAAGCAACTATATCATCTTTGTTAATATGTACTTTTTTATTTAACTTATTATAAGGTACTTGTTCTAACAAAATAGCACTATTTATCGCTTTTGAAGTTGAAGCATAGGCAAATCTCTTATCGGCATTAAATTTTACTTCCTTACCACTTTTAGTATCTAATGCATAGACACCAATATTAGCATTATATTTCTTTTCTAAATTATTTAACTCTTTAGCATGTGAACTGGTTGAATTACATGCACTTAAAACTAAAGCAATTGCAATTAAAAGTATTAACTTTTTCAAAATATACCCTCCAATATTACAGTTGTAATTTCTATAAATCAATAATATTACAATTGTAATATTCGCGTCAATAGTTTATTATAAATATTTGAAAGAAGGTGTTGAAATGGCTAAGTTATTAATAATGAGCATAGTAAGCTTTTGTTTTATATTTCTATTGTTATTATTTTTTAGGTACATATTAAAACGCTATTTTAATTATATGTTAAATTATAAAGTTTGGTATCTAACTCTTCTTGCAGGATTAATTCCTTTCATCCCTATTAAATTCTCTTTTTTTAAATTTAATAATTTGAATAATCAAGAGCCCACAGTTGAAAGTAATTCACACAATTTGAATCCTAACATAAATACCACTAAACCTGTTCATGAGTTTACAACAGACATCCATAAGTTTAATTGGGATTCAATAGATAATATCTGCACAGTTATTTGGATAGTTTTAGTTATTATTTTAAGTTTTAAATTTTTAAATTCTTTATTATATCTTAAGTATTTAAAGAAACAGTCACTTTATCTAAATGAAAAAGAAAAAGATAAAATAAACAAGATACTTTTCAATCATCAATATAAAAGAAATATTGTGATTCGAAAAGCAGAATCTATTCATTCTCCAATAACTTTTTGGTATGGAAAATATATTATTTTGATTCCCAGTTTATATTTTAAAAGTATAAATGACAAAAAACTAAAATATATAATATTGCACGAGTATGCTCATGCTAAAAACAGAGATACTTTGCATTTAATTATCTTTCATATTTTTTCTATTGCTATGAGTTATAATCCACTAATACAAATTGTAAAAAGAAAGATGATTCATGACAATGAAGTAGAAGCCGATAGATTTGTCCTTAATAATATTAACAAATATGAATTTAAGTCTTATGCGGAAGCTATTATGGATTCCGTATTAAAAACCTCATTTTTCAACAAAAATATATTAAGCCATTCATTTAATGGTAAAAAATCATTACTCAAAAGAAGATTAATTAATATAAAAGAAGCCAATCTGAAGAAGCAGTCAAAATTAATTCTAATTTTTATTTGTATTTTTACTTTTTTTATCATGATAATTCAAAGCCAGTTTTTAATGGGGCAATCCTTAACTGATTATAATTATAAAAAGCCCTTACAAAGCGATTACCAAATTTTAGATGAAAGTAAAAATTTTGGTTCAAATAGTGGATCTTTCGTTATGTACAGCATGAAGAAAGACAAATACTATATTTATAATGAAAAAGAAAGTAGAAAAAGATATTCTCCTGATTCAACTTACAAAATTTATTTAGCACTGTTTGGACTTGACCGTCATATTATAAGTGATAAAAATTCACGTATGTCATGGAATCATAATCATTATCCTTTCGATTCTTGGAATAAGGATCAAGATTTAAATACGGCAATACAAAACTCAGTTAATTGGTACTTCGAACGTATTAGTAATCAATTATCAAAGAACTATACTTCTGATCAACTCAAGCAATTAAATTATGGTAATAAAAATTTGGGAAGTTATAAAGCCTATTGGTTGGAAGATAGTTTGAAAATATCTAATCTTGAACAAGTAATAGTTTTAAAAAATATGATGGAACAAAATAACCATTTTAGTAAAAATGAAAAGAAACAATTATCTTCTTCGTTATTGATTAGAAAAAATGAAAATTATGAATTGTATGGGAAAACAGGTACAGGTATAGTAAACGGGAAATATAATAATGGGTGGTTTGTAGGTTACGTAATTACAAATCATGATAAGTATTATTTTTCTACACATTTATCAGATGAAAAAGCCTCTGGTGAAAATGCTAAATTAATAAATGAAAAAATATTAAAAGAAATGGGTGTTTTAAATGGCCAATAAGCAAGTTGAAATATCTATGGCTGAATGGGATGTTATGAATATAATATGGAATAAAAAATCAGTATCAGCTAATGAAATTGTAGTTGAGATTCAAAAAAATAAAGAAGTTAGCGATAAGACGATTAGAACATTAATTACAAGACTATATAAAAAAGAGATTATAAAACGATATAAATATAATAATATTTATTTTTACTCATCAATTATTAAAGAAGATGATATTAAAATGAAAACTGCTAAAACCTTTCTTAATAAATTGTATGGAGGGGATATGAAAAGTTTAGTGCTTAATTTTGCGAAAAATGAAGAATTAAATAACAAAGAAATTGAAGAATTGCGAGACATTTTAAATGATATTAGTAAAAAATAAATAGATATAGGGTTCAAACATAATACATATATAAAATATGTTTGAACCCTATTAAATTAGATTTTTTATGAGATTAGTACATATAATAAATGCTGCCCATTTAACCATACCACGACCGGTAGGAATATTTTTATCTAACATGTCTCGTGGTATATTACGGTAATCCATTTCATTAAATATATCTTTCATTATTCAATCACCTCAATCTTTATAGTATTATTATACGAACATTTGTTCTGTTTTTCAATATAAAGTTTTTAGCAATATAATTGTTCGTGATGTTTTAGTGTGATAGAAGTAATTTCTAATTTGATTTCGTTATCATAAGTAGTAAGGTGATATGTAAAATGACTTTTCGTTGTAAATTAAACATACTTAAAGGTAAAATTGAATCAATGATTAATGATTTTATGGAGGTTTTGGTATGACATTAGGTTATATAGGTTCTTATACTAAAAAGAATGGTAAAGGTATATATCGCTTCAAATTAAATGAGGAAACAGGAGTCATTGAAGCGTTAGAAACTGGTTATGAAATTGAAGCGTCAACTTATCTTACTCGTAAGGAATCGTTTTTATATGCGATTACTAAAGAAGGTGAAGAATGTGGTGTAGCTAGTTTTAACATTAAAGAAGATGGACAACTGGAATTAATTAATAAATGTCTAGCATCAAATCAGGGAACTGGCTGTTACATTCAAGTGTCTAGTAATGGTAAATATTTATTTGAAGCGGTTTATGGTGCAGGACTTGCAAGGATTTATAAATTAAATGAAATTACGGGAGCAATAGAGAAGTTAATAGAAGAACTTGCGCATGAATTTCCAACTGGCTCACATGAAAGACAAGATTCATCACATGTTCATTTTTTAAATGAAACACCTGATCATAAGTATGTTGTAGCTACTGATTTAGGTACAGATAGAGTTGTAACATACAAATTTGGTGAGGATGGTTTAAACCAATATGCAGTTTCTCAATTCAATAATTCAGACGGACCTCGCCACATCGCTTTTAGTAAAGATGGGCGACACGCGTATATCGTTCATGAGCTATCAAATGAGGTGAGTGTTACAGAATACCAAGATGGTAAGTTCATTGAGCTAGAAAGACATTCAACTATTCCAAGAGACTTTGACGGGGAATCGAAACTAGCAGCAGTAAGACTATCGCATGATGGGAAGCACTTATATATAAGTAATAGAGGGCATGATAGTATTGCTATTTTTGAAGTTTTAAAAGATGGCAGGTCACTGAGAAGTATTGAAATACAACCAAGTTACGATGCCTTTCCAAGAGACTTTAATATAACTGAATCAGATAATTATTTAATTTGCGCACATCAAGAAGGGGAATCAAAAGTTTCAATTTTTGAGCGTGATAACATAACTGGTAAACTTTCTTTAAAAGATAAAAAAGCTATAGCTAATGAAGGTGTCTGTGTACTACTATAAGATGTCTTTGAATAATATAAAAGCGATATAAAAGCCCTTGAGTGATTATGAGATTAAAAAAACAAAACTCTGTATATCACTCAAGGGCAATTCATATGGAGATAACTAACACTAGTTCTTGAAGAAGGTTTTAATATATTTAAATTTACCTTTGTATGGAGGGAAAAATAAACTCGATTCTAGACGTGTAGATTTAAATGTATATGATTTCATATGACTAAATGTATCAAAGGAATACTTACCATGATATTGACCTATGCCTGAAGAACCTACGCCACCGAAAGGTAAGTTAGGATTAGCTAAATGCATTAAGGTATCGTTAATTGCACCGCCCCCAAATGATAATTCTTCAAGCACTCTATGTGTCATGTTTTCATCTTCGCTAAAAAGATACAAACTTAATGGTTTTGATTTACTTTGGATGATTTCAAGTACTTCGTCGAAATTATCATAAGTAATGATAGGCAAAATGGGACCGAATATTTCTTCTTTCATAATTTTATTGTCATTGGTTATGTTATCCAAAAGAGTTGGTTCAATATATAAATCTTCCTTAGAACTATTACCTCCAAAAACAACATTATCTTTATGAATTTGAATCAAGTCATTCAACCGATTAAAGTGCTTTTGATTAACAATCCGTCCGAAATCAGGGCTTTTTTCAATATTTTCTCCGTAAAATTCAGTAATTGTTTTTTTAAGCGCTTTTATTAAATCATTTTTAACTTTCCGCTGAACTAATATATAATCTGGAGCGACACACGTTTGACCAGCATTTGTAAATTTACCAAAACTAATACGCTCACTCGCTACTTTGATATTGGCTGTATCATCGACAATAACAGGTGATTTACCGCCAAGTTCAAGAGTAACTGGAATTAATTTTCTTGCTGCAGCTTCATAGACAATTTTTCCGACTTTTTCACTTCCAGTAAAGAATATATAATCAAATGGTAAACTTAATAACGTTTGAGTTTCTTCAATGCCACCTTCAACAACAGAGACGTATGTTTCATCAAATGTATCTTCAATGATGTCCCTAATCACAATAGCAACATGAGGTGTTAACTCTGAAGGTTTAACTATAGCAGTATTTCCGGCAGCTATTGCTCCTATGAGAGGTTCGAAAACTAATTGAACCGGATAATTAAATGGTCCTATAATAAGCACTGTACCGTAAGGTTCTTTTTTAATATAACTCTTTGTAGGGAATAAGTAGAGTGGTGTATCCGTTTGTTTGGTTTTCGACCAATTTTTTAACTCTTTGCGCATTAGTTTTATGCTTTTCAAAAGCATACCAATTTCAGTTGCGTATGCTTCAACCTTACTTTTACCTAAATCTTTATATAAGGCATCTAATAATTCATTTTCATGATTTTTGATATTTTTACTTAGTAATTTAAGTTGTTTTTTTCGAAATTTAAGGTTTTTTGTTTTATGCGTATTAAAAAAAGCTTTACTATTGTTAAATTTATCTCTAATTATTGTCATAAAATTACCTCCAAATTATTTTTTTGGTAAAGAGGTTGAGATAGTCCTGAATATATTAAATGAGAACATAAAAAGATTAGTGATTATTTCTTCTTAAATATAAAAATTTTGTTTAAAAAGTTACAAAAAGGGAGTGGAATAGAATTCATATCGAATTCTTAGTCCACTCCTGAAATTTAGAACTAACAATTTAATAACACCTGATATCAATGTGTTATTAAATCAATCAACTACTGAGAAATTACTCTAGGATGAAAAAATATATCATTGGCAACAACATAGTTTTAATGCTTTTAAAATTATTGAGTTAAAACTTCAGTGATTTGAGGAACAACTTGTTTTTTTCGTGATACAACACCAGATAAGAAAGCCATACCATCATCTAGTTGTACTTTAAATGCTTCTCCAACTTTATCTTTTTCAGCACCAACTACAAGGATTTTAGAATCGCTGTTAATAATATCAGTAACTACAAGAACGAATAAATCGTATTTTTCATTGGCACTCATTTCTAACATAACTTTTTCAAATTCATCTTTACGATCTAAAACTTCATCAATATCTACAGTATTGACTTGAGCAATACGTGTTACATAATCTCCCATATTGAATGATTTAGCATCCATATTGACAAGTGTTTCAGCAGATTTATCTGTTGTTGAAGCACCTGCTTTTAACATCTCTAAACCATATGCTTCTAAATCAACATTTGCAATATCTTTAAGTGCTTGAGCAGCATCTACATCTTCTTTTGTGCACGTAGGTGATTTAAATAATAAACTATCAGAAATGATAGCTGAAATCATAAGTCCAGCGATTTCTGGTTTAATTTCAAAACCACGCTCTTTATACATTTTATATAAAATTGTTGCACTACAACCAACAGGTTCTGCTCTATAGTATAAAGGGCCAGCTGTTTCAAAGTTAGAAATTCTATGATGATCTATCACATGTTTAATTGTTGCGTTTGAAATGGTATCTGCACTTTGTTGAAACTCGTTATGGTCGACTAAAATAACATCTTGTCCTTTTAAATCTTCGTTTAATAATTCTGGAGCTTCTACGTTAAAATGATCTAGTGCAAATTGAGTTTCCGCACTTATTTCACCTAAGCGATAAGCTTTTGCTTCAGTATTACCAGTTTGTTGCTCAAAATCAGCCATAATTAAAGCTGAAGAAATAGCATCAGTATCTGGATTTTTGTGACCGAAAATAAAAGTTTTTGTCATTTTCAATATCTCCTTATACATATATTGTTAATCATATTTTATCATGATTGTTGTTTAATCTTCTACTTTTGCACCAAGGGAATTTTTAAAATGAGAGAGTGCCCATTGATGACCATCTTGGTTAAATGATGCTACGCCTCTAATTGGGATAGTGATGTTATAACCTAAATTGTATGCCGAAACAGCGGTGTGCAAAATACAAATATCCGTGCAAACACCTACAATTTCAATATCATTGATTTGTCTTTCACGTAATAAACTATCTAATGGCGTGCCGTAGAATGAATCGTATCTCGTTTTATCTAAATAATGTACATTCATTTGGTCTTTAATAGAGTTGTATAATCTTCCTACCTCTCCATATAACTCACGACCTGGTGTTTGATGAATATTATGATTGGGGAATAATTTACTTTCAGGATGAAATTGATCATTTTCATAATGCAAGTCCATTAGGAAAAATATTTCCTGTTGATTATCATGATAATTTTTTATACGTTGAGTAATAAAAGTTTCAATTTCTTGTCCGGGTTTGCCACATGTTAATTTACCATTATCGTCAATAAAATCAAAAGAGTAATCTACAATGATTAATGCTTTGTTACTCATTAGAACTTCCTCCCAATATGTGTTTGAAAAGCGTTAGATTGGTATATTTATATAAAGCTAAGACTTTTGTAATCGTTTAAATTAAATTAGCATAAAAAAAATATATACCATAATTAAAACGAAATGTAATTATAGTATATAGACTTTACTTTAAGCACACAATCATTATTTAAAATATATGAGGAGTTATAACATGTTTATCAATGCAAAAGATTTCGGATTAAAAGGAAAAAGTAAATATAAAGATACAAGAGCGATTCAAAAAGCATTAAATTACGCAAAAAAAGGCAGACACACTGTTTATATACCTAAAGGAACTTATTATATCAGAAAAGCTTTAGTTATTTATGATTCTACAACATTGTTATTGGATGAAGGTGCAATACTTTTAAGAAAAGGGAAAGATGCACTATTAAAAAATGGTAGACGCTTAAAACTATATCATGGCTATAATGGAAATAGTCACATTTATATTAAAGGAGGAACTTTTGATATGAATGGAGGCGAATACCCATATAATAATACAGCCATGTGCATGGGACATGCAGAAGACATTCAAATTTTAGGTGTAACATTCAAAAATATTGTTGGAGGGCATGCACTCGACGCATGTGGAATCAATGGTTTACACATATCAGAATGTGATTTTAAAGGATTTCTTGATATTGATGGAGATCGTTCTTTCTCTGAAGCAGTACAATTGGATATACAAGTACCTGGCGCTTTTCCTAAATTTGGAACTACAGATGGAACGATTACGAAAAATGTTGTCATTGAAAAATGCTATTTTGGTCGTTCAGATCATCCTAAAATGAAAGCGTGGAATAGAGCTATTGGCTCTCATGCCAGTAGATATAACTGCTATTATGAAAACATTCATATCAATCAAAACATCTTTGATAATTTAAATGAGTATGCTTTAACTCCTCTAAAGTCAAAAGACACATTTATTACAAAAAATAAATTTATAAATTGTAATGGTGGAATAAGATTTCTTGGAGTGAAAGATGGTAAAAATGCTGCCGATCCTATTACAGGACAAGTGATGGAAAGTCAAGCTGGCGAAAATTTCAATGTGATAGGTAATACTTTTATTGGGAAGATGAAAAGAGATGCGATTCATATTAGAAGTTATCATCACGTCCGACATCAACACGTTTTTATAGCGGCAAATCAATTTGAAGATGCTTCACAATCAATACATTTAGAAAATATTAATGGACTTACTTTAAATCAGGAAAAAACTAAAATTAAAATCAAGAGTATTGATGTGAAAAATATCAGTAATTAAAGATTCAGAAATATATTAATCATTGAATGATTTAGTAAAAATATAAGAGTACAATCGTTAATTGGTAAAATGATTAACGAAATTTTGATAGAAACTTGGTGACCAGCACATATTCACACGATTAGTATAGAAAATGTGACAAGAAAAGATGTTGCACCACGATGATGACTGAATTCATCGAATTCAGTCTTAGGAATTGTTTCTACAATATCATTTGTGGCGATAAGAACTGAAGTTTCCTTTGGTAAAGTAAGTTGAGTCATATTATAATCTTTATACATAAGGCACCTCGTTAATTTCGTTTAGTGGTATTTGTTAAATTATACGAAAGGGCCTTATTTTTGAAAGTATTTCATTGTTAAATTACATATAAATACAAAGTATTTTGGCGAAACTCTTGAGAGAATAGGACAAGCTAAAGAATACAGGATGAAGCTATCCCCTAAGAAAGCCAGCCAACAATACGAAGTATTGTAAATAAAGAAGCCCGTAAATGAATTTATAAAAAACTCATTTACGGGTTATTTTGCTAGGAATTATGTCCTAGCCTTTTAACTTTATGGAATTGTAAAAAATATAGTGCTTTCAAGAATTTTTATCAATCATGTAAAGTTAGTTTTTCTTGTTAAAAGCGCCTATGATTTTAACTTGAAAATCCAAAGTCTCTAAAATTGAAATAATTTTATTCACATCATTATTTATAGCAGTATCGGCTTGAACATAAAAATGATACATTCCTAATTGAGTTTTAAGTGGTCTAGATTCAATCCACGATAAATTTATGTTGAATAAAGTAAAAGTATTTAAAACACTGGCTAAAAGTCCTGGCTTATCATACTTAGGCGTGATAAGAAAGATAGTAGTGTTTGGATGTTCAATAAAATGAGTATGATTTTTTACTACTAAAAATCTAGTTACATTATGAGGATAATCTTGTATATGTTGATCTAAAGTATGGTAACCATAAGTTTCCCCACTCCCAAGAGGAGCTATTGCTCCAATACCATCTTTTATCATGTTAAGGCTTTGAATAGTGCTATCTACATAATCATAGTCAAACTGTTGACGATGAATATAGTTTATTGTTTGACTGATTGCTGGAGCAATTGAATATACTTTATGAATATCATCAAGTGAATTTGAATGATGACCGTAAAGTGAAAAATCTATATCTAGTTGAATTTCACCATGTGCGTATACATCATGATGTGCTAATGAATCTGCCACGATGTTGATAGTACCTTCAATAGAGTTTTCAATAGGGACAATTCCTACAGCCTGTTTATCTTTAGATACGGATTGAATGACTTCATGCAAGTTAGATAATGGAATGAAGTCATACTGTTCATGTGATTCAAATTGCTTAGCGGCTAGATATGAAAAAGTTCCTTTAGGTCCTAGATAATATAAATGCATTATGCCACCTCGTTTAAATTAATGGAAAGGGCACTTCATAGGTTCTTCTTTTTTATAGAAGAAATTCGTATGATGCATTGTATTATCATATCCATGATGATAGTTAGAAGTTAAAGTTGGTGAAAGTGGAGGTGCCAGCCAAGACCACTTACCAGTAACATCTCTGTTTTGTTGATGTTCATTTCGTTCAAACATTTCAAATTGCTTCGCTGCAGTTAAGTGGTCAACAATAGAAACACCATCAGCTTTAAATGAATGATACACAGCATGATTTAACTCTACGAGTGCTCGATCTTTATTAAATGAATTATTTTTAAGTGTATCAAATTCAAAAGCTTCTGCAACTTTTTCTAAAAGATTATAACGATAGGTGTCTGTGAAATTACGTACAGCAATTTCGGTTACCATATACCATCCATTAAAAGGTGCTGTAGGGTAAGTAATACCACCGATTTTTAAATCCATATTTGAAATAATAGGTACTGCATACCATTTTAAACCTAATTTTGAAAGCTTGGGATAGTGTTCATGATGTATAGAAACTTCTTTTACAATATCTTTTGGAAGTTCGTGTATTTTTATAGTGTCGTTAGGCAATTGATAAATCAGAGGTAAAATATCAAAATTTGAACCTTTACCTTTCCAACCTAGATGTTCAGCCAAACGAGTAACCTTTTTTTCAGATGGATCGCCAGCATTTTCATAACCAGCATAACGAATCAATTGATTATTATAAATTTTAGGTGTATCTTCAGGACTAAAAATTGTAATATATGGTTTGATTTTTCCACCGTTTGTAGCTTCTTTAATATGTGTATGTATAAATTTTATAAATTCTTTTTCGTCACATACATCTCGGGCATCTTTAACATTTAAAGAATCCCAAAAAAATCTACCAATACAACGATTTGAGTTTCTCCATGCCATTTTTGCACCGTAAGATAATTCTTCATAAGTATGTGTGTAACTACCAGTCAAGTTAATTTCTTGCTCAATCTCTTTCATTCTATTTTCAATTTCATTAGCATTATATTTTAATTCGCTATACATGGTCTGAATAAATGATTTTGCTTTATCTATTAGCATTTAAAACACCTCAATCGTCATTATACGTGAGCATGTACTGTTTCTTGAATAATATAAGGAATTGTCATAAATTTGTCGACACTATATTAGAATTTATTAAGAATTAAATGTAAATCAAACATGCAAGTACCTACTATATATGAAATATGATAAACTAATTGTAAATATTTAGGTCGATTGGAGAGGTTAATGTGTACCAATATAACGACGATAGCTTAATGTTACACAATGATTTATATCAAATTAATATGGCTGAAAGCTACTGGAATGATGGTATCCATGAAAGAATAGCAGTGTTTGATTTGTATTTTAGAAAAATGCCATTTAATAGTGGATATGCGGTATTTAACGGATTGAAACGCGTTGTGAATTTCATCGAAAACTTTGGGTTTACAAATGAAGATATCACATATTTAAAATCGATAGGTTATAAAGAAGATTTTCTAAACTACCTAAAAGATTTGAAATTTACTGGGAATATTAAATCTATGCAAGAAGGTGAAATTTGTTTTGGCAACGAGCCATTATTAAGAGTTGAAGCCCCTTTAATCCAAGCACAACTTATTGAAACTATTTTGTTAAATATCATTAATTTCCAAACATTAATTGCAACTAAAGCCAGTCGAATTCGTCAAATAGCAACTCATGACAGTTTGATGGAATTTGGTACAAGAAGAGCTCAAGAGATCGATGCTGCACTGTGGGGTGCTAGAGCAGCCTTTATTGGAGGGTTTGATTCGACAAGTAATGTTAGAGCAGGAAAACTTTTTAATATACCTGTATCTGGCACACATGCACACGCACTAGTACAAACATATGGTGATGAGTACATAGCATTCAAAAAGTATGCTGAGCGACATAAAAATTGTGTGTTCTTAGTTGATACTTTCCATACTTTAAAATCAGGAGTACCAACCGCAATTAAGGTTGCGAAAGAGTTGGGAGATACTATTAATTTTATAGGTATCAGATTAGATTCTGGTGATATTGCGTATCTATCTAAAGAAGCCCGTAGAATGTTAGATGAGGCAGGTTTTACAGAAGCTAAAATTATCGCATCAAATGATTTAGATGAGCAGACTATTACAAGTTTAAAAGCACAAGGCGCTAAAGTTGACGCATGGGGAGTAGGTACAAAACTCATTACAGGATATGATCAACCAGCTTTAGGTGCAGTTTATAAATTAGTTTCTATTGAAACAGATGATGGCACAATGAGTGATCGCATTAAATTATCAAATAATGCTGAGAAAGTCACTACACCAGGCAAAAAAAATGTTTATCGTATCATTAATAACAAAACAGGCAAGGCTGAGGGCGACTATATCACGCTTGAAGGTGAAAATCCTAATGACGAATTTCCATTGAAAATGTTCCATCCTGTTCACACTTATAAAATGAAGTTTATTAAATCATTTAAAGCTGTTAATCTACATCAATCTATTTTTGAAAATGGCAAACTTGTATACAATCTTCCAGATGAATTTGAAGCTCAGGACTATCTTAAAAATAATCTAAATATTTTATGGGAAGAAAATAAACGATATCTTAACCCGCAAGATTATCCAGTAGATTTAAGCACTAAATGTTGGGAAAATAAGCATAAGCGTATTTTTGAAGTTGCTGAACACGTTAAAGAGATGGAGGATGAAAATGAGTAAATTGCAAGATGTTGTAGTTAATGAAATGAAAGTAAAAAAACAAATTGACAGTGTGAAGGAAATCCAAGAAATTAAGCAATTTATTAAAGCGTATGTAAAATCACATTCATTTATACAAACTCTTGTTCTTGGAATATCAGGCGGTCAAGACTCCACTCTAACAGGTAAGTTAGCACAATTAGCAGTAAATGAATTGAAGGAAGAGGGACGTAACTGTAAATTTATAGCAGTGAAATTACCTTATGGTGTGCAACAAGACGCTAATGAAGTAGAAGATGCACTTGAGTTTATTAATCCTGACACAACGTATACAGTTAATATTAAACCAGCAGTTGATCAGAGTGTTCAATCACTTAGTGAAGCAGGCATCAAACTTACTGATTTTCAAAAAGGTAATGAAAAAGCACGTGAACGAATGAAAGTTCAATTTTCAATTGCTTCTAATACTCAAGGTATAGTTTTAGGAACTGATCACTCTGCCGAAAATATTACAGGATTTTACACTAAATATGGAGATGGTGCTGCGGACATTGCACCTATCTTTGGGTTAAATAAAAGACAAGGTAAACAATTACTAGCTTATCTAGGAGCACCTAAACACCTTTATGAAAAAGTGCCAACAGCTGATTTAGAAGATGATAAACCTCAGTTACCAGACGAGGAGGCACTAGGCGTATCTTATCATGATATTGATGATTATTTAGAAGGTAAAGAAATTCCTGCAACTGCTCGGGAAACAATCGAAAAATATTATGTTAGAAATGCACATAAGCGTGAACTTGCTTATACACGATACTCATGGCCTAAAAATAATAAATGAAAAATTTATAAGTGACAAAATGATTGGCGACTGATAAAATAATCTGGATTTAAAAGTAAGAAAAGAGGAATAATATGTCAGCAATTGCTCAAAATCCATGGTTAATGGTCTTAGCAATTTTTATAATTAATGTATGTTATGTCACATTTTTAACAATGAGAACGATATTGACTTTGAAAGGTTATCGTTATGTTGCAGCAGTAGTTAGTTTTATGGAGGTCTTAGTTTATGTCGTTGGTTTAGGGTTAGTAATGTCTAGCTTAGACCAAATTCAAAATATTTTTGCTTATGCATTAGGGTTCTCCGTCGGTATTATAGTAGGAATGAAAATCGAGGAAAAACTTGCGTTGGGTTATACAGTTGTCAATGTTACTTCATCGGAATATGAGTTAGATTTACCAAATGAATTAAGAAATTTAGGATATGGTGTTACCCACTACGAAGCATTTGGTAGAGACGGAAGTCGAATGGTAATGCAAATATTAACACCAAGAAAATATGAATTAAAGTTAATGAATACTGTAAAGAACTTAGATCCTAAGGCATTTATTATAGCGTATGAACCAAGAAATATTCACGGAGGATTCTGGGTTAAGGGTGTACGTAAACGTAAACTGAAAGCTTATGAACCAGAGCAATTGGAAGTTGTAGTAGATCACGAAGAAATAGTAGGTGGTAGCTCAAATGAGCAAAAAGTTTAGAGTTGAAGATCAAGAAACAATTGCAGATTGTCTCGACAGAATGAAAAAAGAAGGATTTATGCCAATACGTCGTATTGAGAAACCAGTTTATAAAGAGAACAAAGATGGCAGTATAGAGATTTTAAAACAGGATATTATATTTGTAGGTGCGTTAATCCAATAAATATGATTAACTATAGAATAATAAAGCCTAGGACATCCACTATTGTCCTAGGTATTTTTATGCATTGATTACTGATATTAAATGCTAGTCTTATATCAATTGCTTTTAGACACTTGGTGATTTAACTGAAAAGTGTTGCTCTAAAATTTTACACTAAGAATTAAATAAAGCATTATCTTACATCTAATTATAGTTTTTACTAGATTGTGTTTCTAGATTGATTCAAATAAAATAGTAATAACTAGATAAACACTTATACATTTTAATCAAGTTCTGTTAAACTATAGATGAAAGCTTAGAAACGAACTTTTCTTATAAAAAATGTGATAATGTACAGTTTTTGTAGGAGCTATAATACATACGATAGGAGTTTACAAAGAATGATAGAACGTTATTCAAGAGATGAAATGTCTAGTATTTGGACAGACCAAAATCGCTATGAAGCATGGTTAGAAGTAGAGATTCTAGCGTGTGAAGCATGGAGTGAGTTAGGTTATATTCCTAAAGAAGATGTAAAAAAAATTCGTGAAAATGCCAAGGTAAATGTTGAACGCGCTAAAGAAATTGAGCAAGAAACACGACACGATGTAGTTGCATTTACACGCCAAGTTTCTGAAACTTTAGGTGATGAACGTAAGTGGGTACATTATGGATTAACTTCCACTGATGTAGTTGACACTGCCTTAAGTTATGTAATTAAACAGGCAAATGAAATCCTTGAAAAAGATTTAGAAAGATTTATAGATGTATTAGCTGCCAAAGCTAAAAAATATCAGTATACATTGATGATGGGGCGTACACATGGTGTTCATGCTGAGCCTACAACTTTTGGCGTGAAAATGGCACTTTGGTATACTGAAATGAAACGTAATCTTAAGCGTTTTAAAGAAGTGCGTAAAGAAATAGAAGTAGGGAAAATGAGTGGAGCAGTAGGAACATTTGCCAATATTCCACCTGAAATTGAGGCTTACGTATGTGAACATTTAGGAATAGACACTGCAGCTGTTTCTACACAAACATTACAAAGAGATCGTCATGCTTATTACATTGCTACATTAGCACTGATTGCTACATCAATGGAAAAATTTGCAGTAGAAATTCGTAATTTACAAAAAACTGAAACTAGAGAAGTCGAAGAGGCATTTGCAAAAGGACAAAAAGGATCATCAGCTATGCCACATAAAAGAAATCCAATTGGTTCTGAAAATATTACAGGTATATCTCGTGTGATTCGAGGATATATTACTACTGCATACGAGAATATTCCTTTATGGCATGAAAGAGATATCTCTCATTCTTCTGCAGAACGTATCATGTTACCTGATGTGACAATTGCTCTAGATTATGCACTTAATCGATTTACGAATATTGTTGATCGACTTACAGTTTATGAAGATAATATGAGAAATAATATTGATAAAACGTATGGTTTAATCTTCTCACAACGTGTACTACTAGCATTAATTAATAAAGGCATGGTACGTGAAGAAGCTTATGATAAAGTTCAACCTAAAGCAATGGAATCTTGGGAAACAAAAACACCATTTAGAGAGCTAATTGAACAAGATTCATCTATAACTGACGTTCTATCAACTGAAGAATTAGATGATTGCTTCGATCCTAAACATCATCTTAATCAGGTCGACACTATATTCGCACGTGCTGGTTTATCTTAATTAAATCAAATTTAATACAAGACAAATGATTCTAATTTCCTATACATTTTTCATGAAACTACTACACTTTAACGAATTAGTAAGTTAAAATAATGAGAGAATATTTGTATAGGGGTTGTTCGAGATGCAAATTGAAAAATTAAGAGGTCAGTCATTAGATGAATTATTTGATGCGATCTTAGCACTAGAAAACAGAGAAGAATGTTATCAGTTTTTCGATGATTTATGTACTGTAAATGAAATACAGTCATTATCTCAGAGACTTCAAGTTGCTAAAATGATTAAGCAAGGTTATACTTATGCAACTATTGAAGAAGAGTCTGGTGCATCAACTGCAACGATTTCTAGAGTAAAGCGTTCGTTACAATGGGGTAATGATGCTTATACAATGATTTTGAATAGACTAAATATTGAAACAAAGGCATAAGAATGCATATATTTTCGTCTGATTTCAGTGCTTCATTTAATACATTAATAGCTTTGAAAGATTTATTGAAATCTTTCAAAGCTATTTTTTAATGAAGCTAAATTTTTAAAGATAATTAATTTAAGCATTTTGTGTGAACTATTATAACGAATCCACACTGTATCTAGTTATTGAATTTAATAGCAAGATACATATTTTGCTTAAAGCATATGTTAAATTAAATATGACTTAAAATCATATATGATTAACTCATTTAGTCTTTAGAACTTAAAACTTAAAAATGCTATAATTTAGGGTATGTTAAATAAAGGAGTTTCATAAAATGTACGACATAACCAAGTGGAAACATATGTTTAAATTAGATCCGGCTAAATCAATTTCGGATGAAGATTTAGAGGCACTGTGTATGTCTAACACTGATGCAATAATTATTGGTGGGACAGATGATGTAACAGAAGATAATGTTATTCATTTAATGAGTAGAGTAAGACGTTATCCTTTACCACTTGTCTTAGAAGTTTCGAATGTAGAAAGTGTGATGCCTGGTTTTGATTTCTATTTTATTCCAACAGTCATGAATAGTAAGGATACAAAATATCATAACGAAATTTTGCTAGAAGCCCTTAAAAAATATGGACATGTGATTAATTTTGATGAAGTTTTTTTCGAGGGATATGTCGTTCTAAACGCGAATAGTAAAGTTGCAAAAATTACCAAAGCTTATACTCAATTAGATATAGAAGACGTCGAAGCATATGCACAAATGGCAGAAGAATTATATCGATTTCCAATTATGTATGTAGAATATAGTGGCACATATGGAGATGTTGATAAGGTTAGAGCGATTGCAAATATGCTTCAACATACGCAATTATTTTATGGCGGTGGTATAACAAACATTGACAAAGCTAAAGAAATGTCTAACATTGCGGATACCATTGTTGTTGGCGATATTATATATAACGACATTAAAAAAGCATTAAAAACTGTAAAGATAAAGGAGTCTAATAAATGAATGCGCTAGTAAAAAATATGAATTCAGAGCAAAGTGAAGCGGTTAGAACAACAGAAGGGCCATTACTTATTATGGCAGGTGCTGGATCAGGAAAGACACGTGTGTTAACACATCGCATTGCGTATTTATTAGATGAAAAAGATGTATCACCTTATAATATTTTAGCTATTACGTTTACAAATAAAGCAGCTAAAGAAATGAAGGCACGTGTAGAACATCTTGTGGGAGAAGAAGCGCAAGTGATTTGGATGTCCACTTTTCACTCCATGTGTGTAAGAATTCTGAGAAGAGATGCTGATCGTATTGGCATTGAAAGAAATTTCACTATCATTGATCCTACAGATCAAAAATCAGTGATTAAAGATGTATTGAAAAGTGAAAATATTGACAGTAAACGATTTGAGCCGCGTATGTTTATTGGTGCAATTAGCAATTTAAAAAATGAATTAAAAACACCTGAGGATGCTCAAAAAGAGGCGAATGATTTTCACTCTCAAATGGTTGCAACGGTATACAAAGGTTATCAAAGACAGTTATCACGTAATGAAGCACTCGACTTTGATGATTTAATTATGACAACTATTAATTTATTTGAACGAGTACCCGAAACTCTAGAATACTATCAAAATAAATTTCAATATATACATGTAGATGAGTATCAAGATACTAATAAGGCACAATATACTTTAGTAAAACTATTAGCAAACAAATTTAAAAATTTATGTGTTGTTGGTGATTCTGACCAATCTATTTATGGTTGGAGAGGAGCTGATATACAAAATATTTTATCTTTTGAAGAGGACTATCCTGAAGCAAAGACAATTTTCCTCGAACAGAACTATCGTTCAACTAAGAATATTTTAAATGCTGCAAATGAAGTTATAAAACATAATTCTGAACGAAAACCTAAAGGTCTATGGACTGCAAATTCTGGAGGAGACAAAATTCAGTATTATGAAGCTATGACTGAAAGAGATGAAGCAGAATACGTTGTTAAAGAAATAATGAAGCATCAACGCGGTGGTAAAAAATATAGTGAAATGGCTATATTATATAGAACAAATGCCCAATCACGTGTACTTGAGGAAACATTTATGAAATCAAATATTCCTTATACAATGGTTGGAGGTCAAAAATTCTACGACCGTAAAGAAATTAAAGATTTACTTAGTTATTTAAGGGTTATTGCTAATAGCAATGATGATATTAGTTTGCAACGTATTATTAACGTGCCTAAACGTGGTATTGGACCTTCATCTGTTGAAAAAATCCAAACCTATGCACTTCAAAATAGTATAAGTATGTTTGACGCACTGGCTGAGGTAGATTTTATAGGTCTCTCTAAAAAGGTTACTCAAGAATGTATCAGCTTTTATGAAATGATTCAAAATTTAATCAAAGAACAAGAATTTCTCGAAATTAGTGAAATCGTAGATGAAGTACTACAAAAATCAGGCTATAAAGACATGCTTGATCGAGAACAAAGTATTGAATCACGAAGTCGATTAGAAAACTTAGATGAATTTATGTCTGTACCTAAAGATTATGAGGAAAATACACCTTTAGAGGAACAATCGCTTATTAATTTTCTAACAGATTTATCATTAGTTGCTGATATTGACGAAGCAGATACACAGAATGGTGTTACATTGATGACAATGCATTCAGCAAAAGGTCTTGAATTTCCTATAGTTTTTATTATGGGAATGGAAGAGTCGTTGTTCCCGCATATAAGAGCAATTAAAAGTGAAGATGATCATGAAATGGAAGAGGAACGTCGTATTTGTTATGTAGCAATTACACGAGCAGAAGAGTTGCTTTATATCACAAATGCAACGACCAGAATGTTGTTTGGTCGTTCTCAATCCAATATGCCATCTCGATTTTTAAAAGAAATCCCAGAAGACCTACTTGATAGTCATACCGGTCAAAAAAGACAAACTATATCTCCTAAATCTCAACCTAAAAGAAGGTTTAGTAAGCGTACGACATCAACTAAAAAACAAGTTTCCTCATCTGATTGGAAAGTAGGAGATAAAGTTATGCATAAAGCATGGGGTGAAGGGATGGTTAGTAACGTGAATGAAAAAAACGGATCTGTAGAGTTGGATATTATATTTAAATCAGAAGGTCCAAAACGATTATTAGCTCAGTTCGCACCAATAACAAAGAAGGAGGACTCATAGGGGATGCAAGATGTTAAAAAGCGTGTGGAAAAATTACATGATTTGTTGAATCAATATAGCTATGAATATTATGTACAAGATAATCCCTCAGTGCCTGACAGCGAGTATGATAAGTTATTACATGAGCTGATTGAAATTGAAGAAAAATATCCAGAATTCAAATCGACAGATTCTCCAACAGTGCGTGTGGGTGGCGAAGCCCAGTCTTCTTTTAAAAAAGTAAATCACGACACGCCTATGTTAAGTTTAGGTAATGCGTTTAATGAAGAAGATTTAAGAAAATTTGATCAACGTATTCGTGATAGTATTGGTCAGGTCGAATACATGTGTGAACTTAAAATAGATGGTTTGGCCGTTTCACTCAAATATGAAAATGGTCGTTTTGTCCAAGGACTTACACGTGGTGATGGTACGACAGGTGAGGATATAACTGAAAATCTAAGAACTATACATGCTATACCACTAAAAATTAAAGAACCTCTCAATTTTGAGGTCCGTGGAGAAGCTTATATGCCACGTCGTTCATTCATTCATTTGAATAATGAAAAAGAAGAAAATGGTGAACAACCTTTTGCAAACCCACGAAACGCTGCTGCTGGTTCTTTAAGACAACTTGACTCTAAACTAGCTGCGAAAAGAAAATTAAGTGTCTTCTTATATAGTGTGAATGACCTAACCGAGTTTAATGCAACAACACAAAGTGAAGCGCTAGAGGAATTGGACCAACTAGGTTTTAAAACTAACCAAGAACGTGAACGAGTATCAGATATTGAGGGCGTACTTAATTATATAGAGAAATGGACAAGCAAAAGAGAATCTTTATCATACGATATTGATGGTATTGTTATAAAAGTTAACGATTTATCTCAACAAGAGGAAATGGGTTATACACAAAAATCTCCAAGATGGGCAATTGCTTATAAATTTCCAGCTGAAGAAGTTATTACAAAATTATTGGATATCGAACTAAGTATTGGACGTACGGGTGTTGTGACACCAACTGCAATTCTAGAACCTGTAAAAGTAGCTGGTACTACAGTTTCAAGAGCCTCTCTTCATAATGAAGATTTAATACATGAAAGAGATATACGTATCGGAGATAGTGTTGTTATTAAAAAAGCCGGGGACATCATCCCTGAAGTTGTAAAAAGTATTTTAGATAGACGACCTAACGAATCGGAAATTTATCATATGCCAACACATTGTCCTAGTTGTGGACATGAATTAGTTCGTATTGAAGGAGAAGTTGCTTTACGTTGTATTAATCCAAAATGTCAGGCACAGCTTATTGAAGGACTTATACATTTCGTTTCAAGACAAGCGATGAATATAGATGGCTTAGGTACCAAAATTATTCATCAGCTATACGAAAATCAGTTAATCAAAGATGTCGCAGATATTTTCTATTTAAAAGAAGAAGATTTATTACCATTAGAGAGAATGGGAAAGAAGAAAGTTGATAATCTTTTATTAGCAATAGAAAAATCTAAAGAACAGTCATTAGAGCATTTATTATTTGGACTAGGTATTAGACATTTAGGTGTAAAAGCTAGTCAAGTACTTGCTGAGCGATATGAAACGATGGATCAACTTTTTAAAGTAACAGAAAGTGAATTAATTGAAATTCAAGATATTGGAGATAAACTTGCACAATCTGTTGTAACATATCTCGAAAATAGTGATATTCGTTCATTAATTGAAAAATTAAGTAATAAAAATGTTAATATGTCTTATAAAGGAATTAAAACAACTGAAATTGATGGTCATCCTGATTTTAGTGGGAAAACAATTGTATTAACAGGGAAACTCGAGCAAATGACAAGAAATGAAGCATCTGAATGGTTGAAAATGCAAGGTGCTAAAGTTACAAATAGCGTGACTAAAAGTACTGATATTGTCATAGCTGGAGCAGATGCAGGGTCTAAATTAGCCAAAGCTGAGAAGTACGGTACTGAAATTTGGACTGAAGCAGCATTTATAGAAAAACAAAATGGAATCTAATAATTAGAGGAGTACGTGAATGAAGCGAACAATATTTTTACTCATGTCGATACTGTTATTATTAACGGCTTGCGGAGATGGACATAAACAAACTTCATCAGATAAAGAACAAAGTGAACATAAGGATAACCATAATAAAAATCAAGTGAAACAAATAGCGACTGATAAAAAAGTTCAAGGTGATAACTATAGAACTATATTGCCCTTTAAAGAAAGTCAGGCTCGTGGATTATTACAAGATAATATGGCAAATGGTTATAATGGAGAAGATTTTGAAAGTGGTTTACTAGAATTAAGTAAAGAAATCTTTCCAACAAATAAGTATTTATATCAAGATGGACAATATTTAGATAAAAAAACGATTAATGCATACTTAGATCCGAAATATACAAAAAAAGAAATTGACAAGATGAGCGAAAAAGAAAAGCAAAGCAAAAATGCTAATGAGAATCTTGGACTCAATCCATCTCACAATGGTGAAACAGATGAAGAGAAAATAGCTGAAAATTCTCCAGCCTATCTTTCAAATATACTCGAGCAGGATTTTTATGGAAACAGTGATTCTAAAGGTAAAAATATAAAAGGCATGTCAATTGGTTTAGCTATGAATAGTGTTTATTATTACAAAAAAGAGAAAGATGGCGAAACATATAGTAAAGATTTATCTGATAAAGAGATTGAAAAGCAAGGTAAACAGATGGCTAGTGAAATGCTCTCTCGTTTACGTGAGAATAGTGATTTAAAAGATATTCCTATTCATTTTGCTATCTATAAACAATCTAGTCAAGATTCCATTACACCAGGTGAATTTATAGTTGGTACTACAGTTGAAGAGGGTAAAACTAAAATTAACTCATGGGATAATATTAATGAAAAAGCAGCCTTAATTCCTTCGTCAACTGCAGCTGATTATGATGAAACGTTGAATAATAACTTTAAACAGTTTAATGATAATTTGCAATCGTATTTTTCAAACTTCACACAAGCAGTTGGTAAGGTTAAATTCGTAAATAAAAAAGCTAAACAACTTACAGTTGATTTGCCTATAGATTATTACGGACAGGCAGAAACGATAGGTATTACACAATATGTTACAGAACAAGCCGAAAAGTATTTTGATAAACTAGATGAGTATGAAATTAGAATCAAAGATGGAAATACTCCACGTGCTCTCATTAGTAAAACTAAAGACGATAAAGAACCACAAGTTCATATTTATCATAATTAGTTACCTATGAAGTATGACACCCATTTCATTGTATAGAAAAGAATAGGATAGAATTCAAATTAAGTTTACTGGTCAACCTAACAGCAAAGGAATATATTTGCAATTTGATATTATTGATAATTTTGACTCATTTTTCGAGTCGTCAATAAATTTAAATATAAAAAATTAGCTATGAAGAAATTTATATTGATAGATTTCTTCATAGCTATTTTCTTAAGTGAATGAAAGAAATTGACACTGTATATTAGAAAAGTATTTAAATTATACTTCTAATTGTTACTTAATTAATCAATTTTATCATGTTGATATAGTCTGATAATTGTACATTTATTCTTTAACGATGTGTTTAACTTTATTTAGATTTTCAATAAAAACATCATCAGGTTTTTTTGTTAATTTACTTACGATGTACGTAATCAATACGCTAACTATGAAACCTGGTATAATTTCATACATACCAAAGAATGCATTGATTGCAGCCAAAGGTTTAATCCAAGAAATCCAAACAATAACAACTACAGCACCAGCTACCATTCCGCTAATAGCTCCTGCACGTGTTAAATCTTTCCAATACAAAGAGTAGAGTACTAAAGGACTAAAAGCAGCTCCAAAGCCAGCCCAAGCATTACCAACTAAATTTAATATTGTATCGTTTGGATGCCAAGCAATCGTAATAGCAACTATCGCAACAAGTAAAACTGATAATCGTCCAATCAAAACAAACTCTTTTTGGTGTGATGATGGTTTATCTGAACCTCTGATTAGTTTATAGAAATCTTCAGTTAAAGAACTTGATGTTACTAGTAATTGTGAAGAGATAGTACTCATTATTGCAGCAAGGATGGCTGCTAATAAAAATCCACCTACAAGCGGATGAAATAAAATTTGACTCATCACAATAAATAGTGTTTCAGGATCTTCTAATTTAATATGCTTTTCAGATATAAATGAAATTCCTGTTAATCCCACACCAATCGCTCCTAATAGACCGACTGCCATCCAACTTATTCCCAGACGTCTGGCTTTTGGTAGTAATTTATGTGATTTAATAGACATAAATCTTACTATAATATGTGGTTGACCAAAATATCCGAGTCCCCATGAAAATAATGAAACAATGCCTAAAATAGTCGTTCCTCTAAATAAATCTAAGTTTGTAGGTTTCATTTGAGCAACATCATGAAATGTATCCCAACCGTTGAGTTTAAGCATTGCAACGATAGGTACCATTACCATAGCAATAAGCATAATCACACCTTGAAAAAAATCAGTAATTGATACAGCTAAATAGCCACCAAAGAAAGTGTAAAAAATAACTATAATAGCCACTATCAAAAGTCCTACGTGATAGTTTAATCCAAATGCACTTTCAAAGAGTTTTCCGCCAGAAACGAAACCTGAATGCGTATATAGAGTGAAAAAAACGACAATAATCAATCCTGAAATAATTTTAATAATATTCTTCTTATCATCTAGTCTATTTTTAAAAAAGTCTGGGAGTGTAATAGCATCTCCCGCAATCTCAGTAAATACACGTAGTCTTGGAGCAACAACAAAATAATTAATATATGCACCTAAGGTTAATCCAATTGTTATCCAAATGGCGGATAAACCTGTACTGTATACTGAACCTGGAAGTCCCATAATCATCCATCCAGACATATCAGAGGCACCAGCAGATAATGCTGTGATATATGGTCCGATACTACGCCCTCCCAACATAAATTCACTTAAGTTTCCTGTAGCTTGTCGATAACCATAGAAGCCGATAATTAGAAGGATTAAGAAATAGACAATAATCATAACGTAAGTCTGCCAATTTGCATCAATTTGATTACTGAGAGCTGTACCTAATGTAAACATAATTAACACTCCCTTTATTAAATAATGATATAAGATACATGTAATATTATACAATGTAACTAAATGTTCAGAAAAGTAAAACTTTTAATGGTAGTATTAAAAGTCTTTGATAAAAGGTGTTTAACCGTAAATGTGTCTTTTGATTAATCAATATCTATTGCATAAATATGTACAAAATTATTATTAGAATTAAAATTTAATTCATCTATCATTTTAAGACATAGAGATGACAATTAGCGGTATTCATATGTAAAAGTTTATTAAACACCTTAAATATCAAGTGTTTATTTTGAGTAACTTATTCATAAATATTTAGATTTTTGGTCCGAAATTTGATACAATTTGGTGATGAATGAGTATTAAGGAGGCTTTTATTTAATGACTAAAGTTACACGTGAAGAAGTTGAACATATTGCTAATTTAGCTAGACTTCAAATTTCTTCTGAAGAAACAGAAGAAATGGCTAATACTTTAGAAAGTATTTTAGATTTTGCGAAACAAAATGATAGTGCCGATACAGAAGGTATTGAGCCAACTTATCACGTATTAGATTTACAAAACGTATTACGTGACGATAAAGCAATCGAGGGCATTCCTCAAGAATTAGCATTGAAAAATGCGAAAGAAACAGAAGATGGTCAATTTAAAGTGCCATCCATCATGAATGGGGAGGACGCTTAAGATGAGTATTCGTTTTGAATCTATCGAAAAATTAACTGAATTAATCAAAAATAAAGAAATTAAACCTTCTGATGTAGTAAAAGATATATACGCAGCTATTGAAGAAACTGATCCAACAATCAAGTCATTCTTAGCTTTAGATAAAGAAAATGCAATAAAAAAAGCCGAAGAATTAGATGAATTACAAGCTAAAGATCAAATGGATGGTAAACTATTTGGAATTCCAATGGGAATCAAAGATAATATCATCACAAAAGATGTAGAAACTACGTGTGCAAGTAAAATGTTAGAGGGATTTGTACCTATTTATGAATCCACTGTAATGAATAAACTACATGATGAAAACGCGGTATTAATTGGTAAATTAAACATGGATGAGTTTGCAATGGGTGGCTCTACAGAGACTTCATATTTTAAGAAAACATTAAATCCTTTCGATCACACAGCAGTACCAGGTGGATCTTCAGGTGGTTCTGCAGCAGCAGTTGCAGCAGGTTTAGTTCCTTTTAGTTTAGGGTCAGACACTGGTGGTTCTATTAGACAACCTGCATCTTATTGTGGCGTAGTTGGTATGAAACCGACTTATGGCCGTGTATCACGTTTTGGTTTAGTTGCATTTGCTTCTTCTTTAGATCAAATTGGACCAATCACGCGTAATGTTAAAGATAACGCATTAGTACTTGAGGCAATTTCCGGTGTTGATGCGAATGATTCTACAAGCGCACCTGTTGATGATGTAGATTTTACTTCTGATATTGGTAAAGATATTAAAGGTCTTAAAATTGCATTACCTAAAGAATATTTAGGTGAGGGTGTAAGTGAAGAAGTGAAGACTTCTGTAAAAGAAGCGGTTGAAACGTTAAAATCACTTGGTGCTGAAGTTGACGAAGTCTCATTACCAAATACAAAATATGGTATTCCATCATATTATGTTATTGCGTCATCAGAGGCTTCAGCAAACTTAGCGCGATTTGATGGTATTAGATATGGATATCATTCTAAAGAAGCACAATCGTTAGAAGAATTATATAAAATGTCTAGATCGGAAGGCTTTGGTGAAGAAGTCAAAAGACGTATCTTTTTAGGTACTTTTGCTTTAAGCTCAGGTTATTACGATGCATACTATAAAAAATCTCAAAAAGTTAGAACGTTAATTAAAAATGATTTTGACAAAGTATTTGAATCTTACGATGTTGTGGTTGGACCGACAGCACCTACAACAGCATTTAATATTGGCGAAGAAATTGATGATCCTTTAACTATGTATGCGAATGACTTATTAACTACACCAGTTAACCTTGCCGGTTTACCTGGTATTTCAGTTCCTTGTGGACAATCAAACGGACGCCCAATTGGTTTGCAATTAATTGGTAAACCTTTTGATGAAAAAACGTTATATCGTGTTGCTTATCAATTTGAAACACAATACAACTTACATGACGCATACGAAAATTTATAAGGAGTGGAAATCATGCATTTTGAAACAGTAATCGGACTTGAAGTTCATGTTGAGTTAAAAACGGACTCAAAAATGTTCTCTCCATCACCAGCACATTTTGGAGCTGAACCAAATTCAAATACAAATGTTATCGACTTAGCTTATCCAGGTGTGTTACCAGTAGTTAATAGACGTGCAGTAGATTGGGCAATGAGAGCTTCAATGGCATTAAATATGGATATTGCTACAAATTCTAAATTCGATCGTAAAAACTATTTCTATCCAGATAATCCAAAAGCATATCAAATTTCTCAGTTTGATCAACCTATTGGAGAAAACGGCTATATTGATATTGAAGTTGATGGGGAAACAAAACGTATCGGTATTACACGTCTTCATATGGAAGAAGATGCAGGTAAATCAACACATAAAGATGGATATTCTTTAGTAGACTTAAACCGTCAAGGTACGCCATTAATTGAAATTGTATCTGAACCCGATATTCGTTCACCTAAAGAAGCATATGCTTACCTTGAAAAACTACGTTCAATCATTCAATATACGGGTGTATCTGATTGTAAAATGGAAGAGGGTTCCCTACGTTGTGATGCTAATATTTCACTTCGCCCATATGGTCAAAAGGAATTTGGTACAAAAACTGAATTGAAAAACCTTAACTCATTTAACTACGTTAAAAAAGGTTTAGAATATGAAGAAAAACGTCAAGAAGAAGAATTATTAAATGGTGGAGAGATTGGTCAAGAAACACGTCGATTTGATGAATCTACTGGTAAAACAATTTTAATGCGTGTGAAAGAAGGTTCAGATGATTACAGATATTTCCCTGAACCAGATATTGTACCATTGTATGTAGATGAAGATTGGAAAGCACGTGTGAGAGAAACAATTCCAGAATTACCAGATGAACGTAAAGCTAAATACGTAAATGATCTTGGACTTCCAGAATATGATGCGCATGTATTAACATTAACTAAAGAAATGTCTGATTTCTTTGAAGGCGCAATTGACCATGGTGCAGATGTTAAACTTACTTCCAACTGGTTAATGGGTGGTGTTAACGAGTATCTTAATAAAAATCAAGTTGAATTAAAAGATACGCAACTAACTCCTGAAAATTTAGCTGGTATGATAAAATTAATAGAAGACGGAACAATGAGTAGTAAAATCGCTAAAAAAGTTTTTCCAGAACTAGCTGAAAATGGTGGAGATGCTAAACAAATTATGGAAGATAAAGGTTTAGTACAAATTTCTGATGAAGCAACATTACTTAAATTTGTAACTGATGCTTTAGATAATAATCCACAATCAATAGAAGATTATAAAAATGGTAAAGGTAAAGCTATGGGATTCTTAGTGGGTCAAATTATGAAAGCTTCTAAAGGTCAAGCTAACCCACAAAAAGTTAATAGCCTATTAAAACAAGAATTAGATAACCGTTAATTCGAAAATTATAATACTTTAAGCTTCTAACAAAGGATATGAACTTTGTTAGAAGCTTTTATTACTTTTGAAAAGTATAGGTATTAAGTTTCTTAATGTTTAAAATTACATATAATTTACCTTTGTAGTACCGAATAGTTTAGAGAAATCGGAAATAAATACTTTTAACTGATGTATAAATCATATAATATAAGTAATGAGTATATGAATTTGAGGGATTAACTATGAGAAAACGTGCAAGAATTATATATAATCCAACATCAGGAAAAGAACTTTTTAAACGTGTATTACCAGATGCACTGATTAAACTTGAGAAAGCAGGTTATGAAACGAGTGCATATGCAACTGAAAAAATTGGTGATGCTACTTTTGAAGCTGAAAGAGCACTAGAAAATGAATATGATTTACTCATTGCAGCTGGAGGTGACGGTACGTTAAATGAGGTGGTCAATGGAATCGCCGAGCAACCCAATCGTCCTAAATTAGGTGTAATACCAATGGGAACCGTTAATGACTTTGGAAGAGCGCTTCATTTACCAAACGATATAATGGAAGCGATTGATGTAATTATTGATGGTCATACAACCAAGGTAGATATTGGAAAGATGAATAATCGTTATTTCATTAACCTAGCTGCAGGGGGAAAACTAACACAAGTATCTTACGAAACACCAAGTAAGTTGAAATCAATTGTAGGACCGTTCGCGTATTACATTAAAGGATTTGAAATGTTACCTCAAATGAAAGCGGTAGATGTACGTATCGAATATGATGATAATATCTTCCAAGGAGAAGCTTTACTATTCCTTCTAGGTTTAACGAATTCAATGGCTGGCTTTGAAAAATTAGTTCCAGATGCGAAGCTTGACGACGGTTATTTCACGTTAATTATTGTAGAAAAAGCAAATCTTGCTGAATTGGGCCATATTATGACATTAGCGTCTCGAGGTGAGCACACAAAGCATCCTAAAGTCATTTATGCTAAAGCGAAGTCTATTAATATTTCATCATTTACTGATATGCAACTTAATGTTGATGGTGAATACGGTGGGAAATTACCTGCAAATTTCCTTAATTTAGAACAGCACATAGAAATTTTCACACCTAAAGATGTATTTAACGAAGAACTATTAGAAAATAGTACAATACCTGATATTACGCCAGATAAGCAATGAAATTATTACGACTAGTTACGACATCAAATTTAAGGTTAGGAATGCCACATATTATATTCCTAACCTTTTTGTATGTGGGAGGGAAAAAATTGGAAACATTTAAGAAAAACGAAGTTAAAACGGGAAAGGTTATTGATTTAACTCATGAGGGACACGGAGTTGTTAAAGTTGATCGATATCCAATTTTTATTCCTAATGCTTTAATTGATGAAGAAATTAAATTTAAATTAATTAAAGTGAAAAAGAATTTTGCTATAGGAAAATTGATAGAGGTCATAAGTGAAAGTGATGATAGAGTGACACCGCCTTGTATTTATTATGCAAAGTGTGGTGGTTGTCAATTACAACATATGACATATAGAGCACAATTGGATATGAAAAGAGAACAAGTAGTTAATCTTTTTCACAGAAAAGGCCCTTTTGAGAATACCATCATAAAGGAAACTATTGGCATGGATAATCCTTGGCGTTACCGTAATAAATCTCAAATCCCTGTAGGTCAAGGTAACTCCAATCAAGTTATAATGGGATTCTATAGACAACGTAGCCATGACATTATAGATATGGATAGTTGTCTTATACAAGATAAACAACATCAAGAAGTAATGAATCGAGTGAAGTACTGGCTCAATGAATTAAATATATCTATATATAACGAAAAAGCGAAAACAGGTTTAGTACGTCATTTAGTAGTAAGGACTGGTTATCATACCGATGAAATGATGGTTATCTTTGTTACAAATGGAGCAACATTTAAACAATCAGAACTGTTAGTAAACAAGCTGAAAAAAGAATTTCCAAATATAACAAGTATTAAACAGAATATAAACAATAGCCATTCTAATGTTATTATGGGGCGTCAATCAATGACTTTATATGGTAAAGACAAAATTGAAGACCAATTAAGTGAAGTAATTTATCATATTTCTGATTTATCATTTTATCAAATTAACTCATCACAAACTGAAAAACTTTATCAGCAAGCTCTGAATTATGCTCAATTAACAGGAAAAGAAATAGTATTGGATACGTATTGTGGTATAGGAACGATTGGGCTATATATGGCACCACTAGCCAAACATGTTTATGGAGTAGAAGTTGTTCCGCAAGCCATAAAAGATGCGGAAGACAATGCGACTAAAAACCAACTAAAAAATACGACTTTCGAATGTGGAAAAGCAGAAGATGTTATCTTAACATGGAAATCACAAGGGATTAAACCTGACCTAGTCATGGTAGATCCACCTAGAAAAGGATGCGATGAAACTTTCTTAACTACTCTTTTAAAATTAAATCCGAAAAGGATTGTTTATATATCATGTAACCCTTCAACGCAACAAAGAGATGCGCAAATATTGGCTGAACAATACGAGTTAGTAGAAATTACACCAGTTGATATGTTCCCACAAACAACACATATTGAGACTGTAGCTTTATTTGTACGTAAAGACGAAGAGTGAATTTAATAGAAGTCAATTCATTATTATTTTGAAGTGATTGTTAAGATTGTATTACAGGCAACTTACTTTATTGAAAAAGGTCTTTTTTAGCTATAATAAAAATTGTATACTATTTTTGAAAATAGAGAACTGGAGGGGTGAATGTGCATAAAATAGATTTATCAGGCAATAAATTTCAAATCCAACGATTTGTTCTGTTACAAATTGTATTGGCGTTATTTACAATACTATTTACTTATAAATGGGCTTATCAAACAACACATATCATTGAACAAAATCTTGTCATGAATCTTATTTTGGGCTTTGTAGGTTTCGCAGTGTTAGTTATTTTGCACGAGTTTATCCATCGTATTTTGTTCATTATATTTTCTAAAGGTGAAAAACCATCTTTAAAATATGATAAAAACAAAATTATTGTACAGTTCTCTCAGACTTGTTTTCATCGGTGGCAATTTACAATTATCATGGTAGCACCACTTGTTATCATAAGTGCGACCTTACTAGCACTTATTCAAATATATTCCTTCTCATCTTTAATCTTTATGTTTAGTATACATACAAGTTATTGCATAATAGATGTGTTTTTAGTAGCATTGGCACTACAAAGCAAATTCAAATATATACAAACTTATGGAGAAGGTTTGTATCTTTATCAACAAAAGCCCACTCAAACCTATTATGAATAATCACTAATTATACTGACAAGCGCATATATTAAAGTTGATAATTGATTTAAAAATTTCATTTCTTATGTTTCAACTCGTTTCCATCGTAATAAACAAATATCTCATTAAAATATGCAACTACATTCACATAACCACTTATGTAGGAAAGGATAGGACTATGAATTTATTCTAAAATTGTAGTCCTATTTTTGCTATTACATTAAGTAAATAAACAATACAAGTATTATCATGTGCACAATACATGTAATGATAAAACTGATGGCGTATAATAGTATAAAGCTATTTTTTGGAAGACATAGTGAGGTGAGTCGATGACTGAAAGAAGAATTATTCATATAGATATGGATTATTTTTTTGCTCAAGTTGAAATGAGAGATAATCCTAAATTAAAAGGAAAACCTGTCATCGTTGGTGGTAAAGCGAGTCATCGAGGCGTTGTTTCTACGGCATCATACGAAGCAAGAGCTTATGGTGTTCACTCTGCTATGCCTATGACTCAAGCACATAAGCTGTGCCCCAATGGCTATTATGTAACAAGCCGTTTTGATGCTTATAGAGAGGTATCTGGTCAAATCATGGAAATATTCAGAAGTTATACAGAATTAGTAGAACCTATGTCTTTAGATGAAGCTTATTTAGATATTACACATTTAGTGAGACCGGATTTATCAGCATCAACTATTGCAAATTATATTCGCAGAGATATATACGAAGTAACACGTTTAACTGCGTCAGCTGGCGTGTCTTATAATAAGTTTTTAGCTAAGTTAGCGAGTGGTATGAACAAGCCAAATGGTTTGACAGTTATTGATTACAATAATGTACATGAAATATTAATGCAATTAGATATTGGAGATTTTCCAGGGGTAGGCAAAGCGTCGAAGAAAAAAATGCATCAACATCATATATATACAGGTCAAGATTTATATAATAAAGATGAATTTGAATTAATACGCTTGTTCGGTAAAAGAGGACGAGGTTTGTATAATAAAGCTCGAGGTATAGACCATAATGAAGTAAAGGCGAGTAGAGTTCGTAAATCTGTTGGGACTGAAAGGACATTTTCTACAGATGTTAACGATGATGATGTTATTTTAAGAAAAATAAGAGAGCTTTCAGGAAAAACAGCAGAGCGTTTAAATAAAATTCAAAAATCAGGAAAAACAGTCACTGTAAAGATAAAGACTTATCAATATGAAACAATCTCAAAACAAAAAAGTTTGAGAGATCCTATTCGTACTGAAACTGATATTTATAATATTGCATATACTTTATATAACGACTTAAAAGATCCAGAGATTCCGATTCGATTAATAGGTGTAACGGTTGGGAGTTTAGTGCAATCTGATTTTAAAAATTTAACAATATATGATTTTATTTAAATGGCTGATGAACACAGGTTAAGTGGACAATCAGCCTTTATCTTTAAGATTTTTTTCATATATATTTAACATGCTTTGAAGATCATCATAATGTTTCAATAAGCGGTAGGTAATCATTGCACAAGCTTTAGCATCATTTAACGCATCATGATGACCGTGAAAATCTAAATGGTAATGATTCATTAAATGCTTTAGTCCATAACGATATGCATTAATTGTTCGTTTAGCTAATTGATATGAACAAAAGTATGTCAAAGAAGGAGTATCTATATTAAGACTTTTTAAACTTTGATGTAACACATTCATATCAAAAGCAGCATTATGGGCAACAACAGGAAGTTGATCAATAAATTGTAGCATATATGGATAGACATGCTTGAATCCAGGAGCATCTTGCACATCTTCGGGGTGGATGCCGTGTACATTAATATTTGTTTCAGTAAAGTAGTCAAAAGGATTCACAAGGGTATGAAATGACTCTGTTATTTGATTATCAATAACTTTGACCATTCCTACAGAGCATATGCTTGTTCGTTTACCGTTAGCAGTTTCAAAGTCCAGTGCAACAAATGCATTTTGTGCCATTATTTCATTCCTTTCAATTATTTTTGGTTATGTGAGTATTTAATGTCAATATTTTATTACAATAACAATTTTATAGATAGTCAAACGGGTTAAAACAAATGATTTATGCATTAAAAAAACCCTTAAATCATTTATCTTTGAGGAGATTTAAGGGTAAATAACACAATATTTAGGAATAAGTTATTGTAATTATTACTCGTTGAATGAACGCGCTGCTAATTCTTTTTCATATAAGTAAAGTGTATTACAATCGTCACCAATACGAGTAAGGTAATCTATATGAGTTTCAAATGTAGATTCCTCTTCAACTTGTTCATCTAAGAACCAGTTTAAAAATGAAATTGTAGCATAATCTTTATCATTCCGAGCTAATTCCGATAGATTATAGAAACGTTGAGTAACATCACGTTCTTGAGCTAAACTATCTTTAAATGTTTCTAAAATAGAAGAAAATTCTACTTTAGGAGCTTTAATTGTATCAAAAATAGCATGTTCGCCACGATCATTGATATAGTCATAGATTTTTTTACCGTGGAAACGTTCCTCTTTAGCTTGTTCTATATAAAAATTTGCAAATCCGTCATAAGATTCTTTGTCACAGTATGCCGCCATTGCCATATATGCGTGCGCTGCAAAATATTCTTGATTCATCTGTTCATTTAAAGCTGCTAATAGTTCTTTACTTAACATCTTCAATCACCCCGTATAAATAAAAATAAGATTCTTGTATATTATAACAAAACATTTCTCAATAGCAAATAATAATTATTCTAATCTATAAGTAGTGATTATCGTTTTTATTAATAATTATTCTAATTTGTGAAATGAATAGCACATCTTAGATGAGAATCTTTTTTGTTATACCCTTTACGTGTTATAATTACTCGAGTGCAAATTGGAGGAGGAAACGCATGAGACAATGGACTGCAACCCACATGGCTAAGTTAGCAAGGAAAGCAAGTATAGCTGTAGGTAAAAAGGGTACAGACTTGCCGGGACAGATTGCAAGACGTGTGGATCATAATATTTTAAGAAAATTAGCTAAACAAGTAGATGACATTGTTTTTATTAGTGGGACTAATGGTAAAACGACTACATCTAACTTAATTGGACATACTTTAAAGAAAAATCAAATAAACATTATTCACAATAATGAAGGGGCAAATATGGCAGCAGGGATAACTTCTGCTTTCATTATGCAAAGCTCTAAGGATACTAATATTGCGATAATTGAAATAGATGAAGGATCTATACCACGTGTTTTAAACGAAATTACACCCTCTATGATGGTGTTTACAAATTTCTTTAGAGATCAAATGGATCGATTTGGTGAAATCGATATTATGGTTGATAATATTGCAAAATCAATAAGTAACAAAGGGATAAAATTATTATTAAATGCAGATGATCCGTTTGTGAGTCGTTTGAAAATTGCAAGTCATTCCATTGTGTATTACGGAATGAAAAAATTTGCACATGAATTTGAACAAAGTACAATGAATGAAAGTAAATATTGTCCTAATTGTGGACGATTATTGCAATATGACTATATACATTATAATCAAATTGGACATTATCACTGTGAGTGTGGATTTAAACGAGAAGTACCTACATATGAAGTGTCATCATTTGAAGCTTCACCATTCTTAAAAATGATAATAAACCAAAGTGAGTTTAATATGAAAATTGCAGGAGATTTTAATTCTTATAATGCAATAGCAGCTTATACCGTATTAAGAGAATTGGGATTAAATGATGATGCAATACGCAAAGGTTTTGAAACATATACGTCTGATAATGGTCGAATGCAGTATTTTTCAAAAAATAAGAAGGAAGCTATGATTAATCTAGCAAAAAATCCAGCTGGAATGAATGCAAGCCTATCAGTAGGCGAACAAATTGATGATAAAAAAGTTTATGTGATTAGTCTTAATGACAACGCGGCAGATGGTCGAGATATTTCATGGATATACGATGCTGACTTTGAAAAGTTGGCTACCCAAGATATCGAAGCTATCATTGTAAGTGGTACACGTGCTGAGGAACTACAATTACGTCTCAAACTTGCTGAAGTTGAAGTGCCTATTAAGGTTGAAAAGGATATCTACAAAGCGACTGCATTAACTATGAAATACAGTTCATTTACGGTAGCAATTCCAAACTATACATCATTAACACCAATGCTTGAACAACTTAATCGCTCATTTGAAGGAGGGCAATCGTAAGATGAATGAACTAACGGTTTATCATTTCATGTCAGATAAGCTTAATTTATACAGTGATATTGGTAATATCATGGCATTAAAACAAAGAGCTAAAAAAAGAAATATTAAGATAAATGTTAAAGAAATCAATGAGACTGAAGGAGTCACATTTGATGATTGCGATATTTTCTTCATTGGTGGTGGGAGTGATAGGGAACAAGCGCTTGCCACAAAGGAATTAAGTAAGATTAAAACGTCGTTAAAAAATGCAATTGAAGATGGTATGCCTGGGTTAACTATATGCGGTGGTTATCAATTTTTAGGTCATAAGTATATTACTCCTGATGGTACCGAGTTAGAAGGATTGGGTGTTCTTGACTTCTATACCGAGTCTAAAAAAGAACGCTTAACTGGAGATATCATTATAGAGAGTGATACTTTTGGCACGATTGTTGGATTTGAAAATCATGGTGGTAGAACATATCATCCGTATGGAACATTAGGTCGAGTAACGTATGGTTATGGTAATAATGATAACGATCGAAAAGAAGGTATACACTATAAAAATCTATTAGGTTCTTATCTTCACGGCCCAATTTTACCAAAAAATCATGAAATAACTGATTATCTACTTGAGAAAGCATGTGAAAGAAAAGGGATACTATTTGAGCCTAAAAAGATTGATAACACCGAGGAAGAAGCTGCTAAGCAAGTTCTGATTAAACGTGCAAAAGAAAATAAAAAATAACTCAATACAACTTAATTTTTAATAATGATTGTTAATCATGACAATAATTGATTATTAGTATAAAGACTTATCATATTAATGCCTCTAGAACATCAATGCATGTTCTAGAGGCATTTTAACGTATTAGCAGCCATTGACTGAATTGTAAATAACTTATGAAGATGTTAATTAACAAAAGGTCAGGAACGAAGTGATGAGTATTTTCTTCTAAAACGCTAAAGAAAATGTGGAAAGTGGGATGTGTTGAGATGAAAAAACAATTTCTTCTATATGAATACGTAGCACTTTTTGATATACATTTAGGAAACGTTAATGTTCATTGACCTTGAAACATTGACACTCAAGTGCTAATTTCTATTATCTACGAAAAAAATACTTTGAAACATATAATAGTTGTTAAACTGTAATTGAACCATACAATAAATATAGGAGTGAAAATATGAAGATTTTTAAATTGACGTCATTGACTCTAGCTGCTTTAACGTTAGCCTTTCCGTTTTCACATGTCGCACAAGCACATACTTACTTAGAAAAGCATCATCAAACAAACGAAACCAAACAATCTCATAGCTTTTCATTAGAAGGTGAGGCAGGTAAAAATCCAACATTTTTAACTCAACCTCAATTTATTACTTCTCTAGATAATGGTCATTTAAATATTAATGGTTATCAGATTCAACAAGATGATACTAATGATATTGAATACAAAAAGATTTATGATCAAGAAATCAGAGCTACAAGCAATCATACAGCGATAAGTGTACGTTTCAGTATTAATAATCAATCACTATCACTTGAAAGTATGAAAGATGCATACCCAAAAGAGAGATTGAATCATATTCCACATACAAGCAGTGATTCACAATATCCAGAAGACGGTATATATGTGTATCATGGTAAAATGATTAAATTACAATACAAAGTGACACAAGGATTTGTTACGAGCGTGACGATAGGTGAAGGTGTAGACGAATAGTTTGCCAAACATTCAAATTTAAAGCGTTAACGAGATTTATGCGTATATTTATATGTATCAAGAAAGCCGTAGATAAACTTTGTTCTACGGCTTTGTATCATATTTAATTATTTTTTGAATAGGTAATAAAGTAATTATTTTTAACGTCATATTATTTTGCATAACGTGAATCTAAAATTTTGTATATGAGTAGAATTTCATATATGAGTGTACTTTTCATTTGATTTTGGTCAAACTCATCCATCTGTTTAACAGAAGACTTTAATGTTGCAATAGATTCTTTTTGACGTGTAAAGCTTCCTTTTTGAATGATGCCATTAATACTATTACTAATATTAATCAATGCTATCTTCTCATTAGCATCAAATGCAATAGACGTATGTTTGGGTAAATAAATAATGTTAGATAAATGTGAAATAAATAAACGGTTGTTATAAGCGCGATTTGTAAGGCGATTTAATAATTTCCAATTATCTTCATTTTTATGATAATGAAGTTCATCTCTTTGATAACTCATTAATGTTTCAGCTTTTTGAGCAATTATGTTTAATTTTGATAATTCTTTACTAGTCTTCTCTGAGCTAAATTTTCCTAATAATAACTCATTACAGCGTACATAAAATAAATTATACATTTTTTTCTCACTAAGGGCTAATTGCTCTTCAAGTTGATGATAATACTTAGGTGGTAAGATGATAAAATTGACTAATCCAGCCGTAACAAGCCCTATAAGAGCTGTAAGTAACCGTGAAAAGAAATTGAATACATATGCTTCATGTATACCTGGAATCATCGCAACGGAAGTTAATACTGCAACAGTTGTTCCTACCTGTAAATTAAGTTTAGTGCAAATCAAAATGGTAAATGTAGCACTTAAAGCATAACTTAACGGCGATTGATCACCGAAGACATATGTAAAGACAACAGCAAATAACGCACCGATAACTGTTGCTGGTAGCCTTTTATACCCCTTTTTTAATGATGCTTTAGCAGTAGGTTCAATTGTAACAATTGCAGTAAGTATGGCAAAAATTGGAGTGAGGTTTAACAACATACAAAATAAAGACGTAAAAAAAGTAGCCAAACCAGTTTTAATAGTTCGCGCTCCAATTATATGTCTATACCATTTATCATTCATATCATACTGACTCCTCTTAAGAAAAGGAAATTCGAAAAGACTTTACTTTAGACAAATTCTCTTTCTTTGAAAATTAATTTAACTATTACGAATCGTTATACATTCATATTTAGTATATCAAAAAATTTTTGCTATAATAAGATGTAATATAATTTATAAAGGAACGGGATAAAATGATTGTTAAAACTGATGAAGAATTACAAGCGTTAAAAGAAATAGGTTACATTTGTGCAAAAGTCAGAGATACTATGAAAGAAGCTACTCAACCTGGAGTGACTACCCGTGAATTAGATCACATTGCCAAAGATTTATTTGAAGAGCATGGAGCGATTTCAGCGCCTATTCATGATGAAAACTTCCCAGGTCAAACTTGCATTAGTGTTAACGAAGAGGTCGCGCATGGAATCCCTGGTAAACGAGTAATTCGTGAAGGTGACCTAGTTAATATTGACGTATCAGCTTTAAAAAATGGGTACTATGCTGATACTGGTATTTCATTTGTTGTAGGGAAATCAGATCAACCTCTTAAGCAAAAGGTCTGTGACGTAGCCACAATGGCTTTTGAAAATGCTATGAAAAAGGTGAAACCAGGTACAAAATTGAGTAATATTGGAAAAGCTGTTCATGCAACGGCACGACAAAATGACTTGACTGTGATTAAGAATTTAACTGGACATGGTGTTGGACAATCACTTCATGAGGCACCTAATCATGTCATGAATTATTTTGATCCTAAAGATAAAACATTATTAAAAGAAGGGCAAGTCATTGCAGTAGAACCATTCATATCAACACATGCTACATTTGTAACTGAAGGTAAAAATGAATGGGCATTTGAAACTAAGGATAAAAGTTATGTCGCCCAAATTGAACACACGGTTATAGTAACTAAAGATGGTCCGTTACTTACAACTAAGATTGATGATTAATTAAATATTAGTAATTCAAATTAGAATTTAAGATTATGATTTACTTTTTTCATATCTCGTCAGACTAAAGTATGAAGCGTATATGGTTCCGAAGCCTATTTCATTAGGTTTCGGAATTGTTTTATAATAAAGCTTAATCAGTGACGAGGTGATATCATTGAATATTTTAGATTCATATTTACAACAATTTATAAAACGTATTACTAAAAAAAGTATCAATGACTATAAAATGTCATTAGATAAGCAAATTAAAAATATTGATACTTATATTAATTATTTAAGAGAAAAAAGATTACAACTAAAGAAGTTAATTGACACCCTCACGCTCTCATTAGAAAATAAATATATAGATTTAGTAAACAATCAAGCAATCTATTGTGCTGAGGAAATACATGATAATGATATTGATATGATTAAATCACAATTAAATAATGCTGAGTCTTATTATGCGAGAATTGAAGCGGATATAAATTTACAATCTAGAATGAAAATAACTACTGAAGAAGCATTCCACTTTATATATCATATGAGTGCTGTAGCATAGAAAGGTGGCGAAATATGACACGCAAATATATATCAACTGAAATGTTGATTATTTTTACTGCTTTAATGATTATTGCCAATTTTTATTATATATTTTTTGAGAAAATTGGCTTTTTACTAGTACTCCTATTAGGATGTGTACTTGTATATGTAGGATATGTGTATTTCCATAAAGTTAGAGGACTATTATCTTTTTGGATAGGAACTATATTAATTGCTTTTACACTTTTGTCTAATAAGTACACGATTATTATTCTATTTGTCTTTTTAATTGTAGTCATCATACGTTACTTGGTTTATAAGTTTAGACCTTTAAAAGTGATTGCTACAGATGAAGACATCACATCACCCATTTTCATTAAACAAAAATGGTTTGGTGAACAACATACACCAGTGTATGTATATAAATGGGAAGACGTACAAATTCAACACGGTATAGGAGACATACACATTGATATGACAAAAGCAGCAAATATTAAGGAAACAAATACCATAGTTGTGCGTCATATTTTAGGTAAAGTACAAGTAGTTGTACCTCTTAATTATAATATAAATTTACATGCGACTCTCTTCTACGGTACTGCTTATGTGAATGATAAATCTTATAAGATTGAGAATAACCATGTTCAAATTGAAGAAAAAACGAAAGATGATAATTATACTGTTAATGTTTACGTTTCATCATTCATTGGAGACGTAGAGGTGATTTACAGATGAATCACTACATAAGAGCTATAGGCTCAATGCTTATATTAGTATATAGTATGCTTATTGCTTTTTTATTTATTGATAAAGTGTTTGTAAATATTATCTTTTTTCAAGGGATGTTTTATACACAAATATTTGGAATACCTGTTTTTCTATTTTTAAATTTATTAATTGTTTTTTTATGTATTATAGTTGGATCTGTTTTAGCTTATAAAATTAATCAACAAAATGATTGGATTATTTCCCAAATAGAAAGATCAATAGAAGGACAAACAGTAGGTATCAATGATCAAAATATCGAATTATATACAGAAACTATAGATATTTATCATACACTAGTTCCATTAAATCAAGAATTACATCGACTTAGAATGAAGACTCAGAATTTAACTAATGAAAACTACAATATTAATGATGTAAAAGTCAAAAAGATTATCGAAGATGAGCGACAACGACTTGCAAGGGAATTGCATGATTCTGTTAGCCAACAATTATTTGCTGCGAGCATGATGCTATCGGCAATAAAAGAGTCGAAATTAGAACCACCTTTAAATCAACAGATACCAATTCTTGAAAAAATGGTTCAAGACTCACAACTTGAAATGAGAGCTTTGTTGTTACATTTAAGACCGATAGGTTTAAAAGATAAGTCTCTAGGTGAAGGTATTAAAGATTTAGTCATCGATTTACAAAAGAAAGTACCAATGAAAGTTTTGCATGAAATTCAAGATTTTGAAGTGCCAAAAGGTATTGAAGATCATTTGTTCAGAATTACACAAGAAGCTATTTCAAATACATTGAGACATTCAAATGGTACGAAAGTAACTGTGGAATTATTTAATCAAGAGGATTATCTTTTACTAAGAATTCAAGATAATGGAAAAGGATTTAATGTAGATGAAAAATTTGAACAAAGTTATGGTTTAAAAAATATGCGAGAACGAGCGTTAGAAATTGGTGCGACGTTTCATATTGTATCTTTACCTGATTCAGGTACACGAATTGAAGTTAAGGCACCATTGAATAAGGAGGAGAATTCAAGTGGCGATTAAAGTTTTATTTGTTGATGATCATGAAATGGTAAGAATCGGTATTTCAAGCTATCTTTCAACACAAGAAGATATAGAAGTAGTAGGTGAGGGTGCTTCTGGTAAGGAGGCTATCACTAAAGCGCATGAGCTAAAACCAGATTTAATTTTAATGGATTTACTTATGGACGATATGGATGGTGTAGAAGCTACTACTGAAATAAAAAAAGATTTACCTCAAATTAAAGTAGTCATGTTAACAAGCTTTATAGAAGATAAAGAAGTTTATCGTGCACTTGATTCTGGAGTAGATAGTTATATTTTAAAGACAACAAGTGCAAGTGATATAGCTGACGCTGTGCGTAAAACGTATGAAGGTGAATCAGTATTTGAACCAGAAGTGTTAGTAAAAATGCGCAACCGTATGAAAAAACGTGCCGAGCTTTATGAAATGTTAACAGAAAGAGAAATGGAGATCTTATTACTTATAGCTAAAGGATACTCTAACCAAGAGATTGCAAGCGCCTCTCATATCACCATCAAAACAGTAAAAACTCATGTAAGTAACATACTGAGTAAATTAGAAGTACAAGATCGAACACAAGCAGTAATCTATGCGTTTCAGCATAATTTAATTCAATAAATTATTAAAGGCGAAAGTAACGGTGCATCTACCGATACTTTCGCCTTTCGATATTATCAGTCGGTTGTGTGATGTTCTTCTTTAGATTGATGATTGATATTATAAGTATCATCTTCATTAGAAATATCTACATCTTTATTATCTTTGTAGTATTCATAAGTCGTATTTTCGTTATAATGATTTTCATTGTTATCCTCATGTTTAATAGCAGCTTCTTCAGGTGTGTGACCAGCTATGACTTTTCTTTGGTGAATAATTGCATTGATTTCAGCACCGATAATAATAATAAAGCTTGTGATATACAACCATAAGAATAAAATGATAATACCAGCTAAACTTCCGTATGTTTTCGAATAGTTACTAAAGTTTGAAATATAGTAACCGAATGCAAACGACCCTAGTAACCAAATAATGGAAGTGAAAATAGCGCCAGGAATAACGGAACGTAATTTTGTTTTAACATTAGGTGCAACTGAATAAAGTACAGTAAATATGATGAAAATAATAATCAATGGAATAACAATTCGTACTAAATTAAAAATCCATTCAATTTGATTATCAATACCTAGTGGTCCAAATAAAAATTTATTAATGACTGGACCTAGTGTAATAAGTACAACAGCAACAACAAATACTGCACCTAAAACAAGTGTGTATAGTATACTTAATAATTTAACTACTATACCGTTTCGAGAATCTTCAACGTCATAAGCAACATTAAATGAGTTAATGATAGCGGACATTCCATTTGATGCTGACCAAATAGCTAAAATTAACCCAACTGACAAAATACCTCCACTGGCAGTGTCAGAGATATCTTTAACAATTCCGCCAACGATACTAGCTGTTTCTTGATCAGGGACATATTGACTTACTTTTTGATTAATCTGATTAGCATCAATCGTGATGAATTGACCAAGTAGCGTAAGTAAAAAAATTAGCATTGGGAAAAGTGCTAATACAAAATGATACGTCATCTGTGCTGCTAAACCTGCAGCGTCATCTTTACCTATCCTATAAATAAGGTAGGAAAAGAAATTAGAGTTTTCGGTGTATTTTGCTGGTTTATTCAGCCGAGAAACAAAAAATACTTGATTCTTTTTTTTAGGTTTCTTCGATTGGAATTCTTGCGGTTCTATATATGTACGGTCAACTTCTATTTTTTTATTCTTTTTATGCTCTTTATCTTCTATTGAATTAAGATATTTAGAAGTTGTTTTCTCTTTTTTTGACATAACAATCTCCTTCGCTTTTTATGTTTTACATTTAAACTTGTATTCCCATATTTGCGGTATAGTAAAACAAAAATGGTTTTATTTATATATGATAAATCTAATACCCTTTAAAAAGTAATGTATTTTTAACACTCAATGATTATTTTGGCCTAAATTAAATAGAAAGGCAATAGTTTTTGAATATTGATTTATAGTTTTAAACACGAGTTAAAGTATTAAACAAGGGCGAGTCAAAGTTTAACAATCAATGTAGAGTTTATAATCAACAAAGATAAAAAGAGTGGAGCAGAATTCATTTAGAATGAATTCCGTTCCACTTCATAGTCATTGAATATCATAAACTTATATGCCTACATTTTCCAATTGAAGTCCTACTTTCTCAGAAAATGCTACGTATTTAAAAGTTTATTTACCTAAGCGTTGATTTTTACGATTTACAAAAGTTTCTTTAGCATCTTTAATTGAACGTTCTAATTCAGGATTATTGCGACGTATTTCTTCTAATGTATCCTTCCAATACATTACTTCATCTTTGATGCTACTTATTTTTGAAGGTTTACGTGTACGATTTCCTTCTTTGATGTCTTTGAATGATTGTTTTAAAGAATGACGTGTAGATTTATCAGCAAGAGCAGCCGCGCCACCAATTACGGCACCAATTAAAATACCAGGTACTAATTTATTTTCCATAGTTGAATTACCTCTCTTTCAAATTTGCATCTTTTACGATGTAGTCAATTAAATTATCACAAGATGATTGCACCATCTCGAAAACACCTTCAAAATTATTAGTGTAGTATGGATCTGGTACATCACTCTCTTCCATGTTACTAAATTCTAGCAATTTGAACAATTGTCCTTGTAAATTTGGATTGATTTGTTTGATATTGTCTACGTTACTTTGGTCCATAGCAATAATATAGTCAAAATCATCATCAGGTTCGAAAAGTTCGCTCACCATACCATCATAAGGAATATGGTACTTCTGTAGAATTTTTTGTGTTCCATTATGTGGAGGTTCGCCTAAATTCCAACGTCCTGTACCTCTAGAATGAACTTTTATATCTGAAATGCTTCTTTCTTGTAGTCTTTGCCTCATGATAGCTTCAGCCATTGGAGAACGACATATATTACCTAGACATACAAATGCTACATGTATCATAAGTATTCACTCCAAACTATGTATTTATATGCCCATTTTATATACTATCTAAACAATAAGAAAGTACTTAACCTCAAATTCTATCAAAGTTTAACAAAATATGATATTTTGATAGAATATTGAACTAAAGAGGTGAATTAAATGTCATTATCTAATGAAGAAATGATTTCTAATATTAGACAAAAATTAAATATTGTAAATCAAGCGTTACTTAATCCGGAAAAATTTAAATCAACACCTCATCAAGACATAAGCGAAATATATGAATTCGTAATGTCTAAAGATTCATTCTCGCCTAGTGAGGTTACGGCCATTGCGGACCATTTAGGACAACTTAGACAAGATATGGAGGATTAATATGACGAGTTATCATAATAAGTTAAAACAATATGCAGAATTATTAGTAAGAGTGGGAATGAATGTACAGCCACATCAACCAGTATTTATACGTTCATCTGTCGAAGCTTTAGAATTAACTCATTTAATCGTCGAGGAAGCATATAAAGCAGGGGCAGAAGATGTTCGAGTGAGTTACACAGACCCGAGATTAAAAAGATTAAAATTTGAAAACGAATCAGTTGAACACTTTGAAAACCAAGAACTCAAACAATATGATATTGAAGAGCGTCTTGATTATGTTAATCGTGGTGCAGCGAACTTGGCACTCATTGCTGAAGATCCAGAGCTATTAAGTGGAATAGACGCGCATAAGTTAAAAGCGTATCAAACTGTATACTCAAAAGGATTTAAACCATATATGGAAGCAAGTCAAAAAAACCAGTTTCCATGGGTAGTGGCTGCTTTTCCTACGCGAGATTGGGCACATCGTGTCTATCCTGAGTTGGATGTTGAATCGGCATATATTAAATTCATTGATGAAGTATTTGATATTGTTCGTGTAGATGGACAAAATCCAATTGAAAATTGGGAAAAACATGTTAAAGATTTAAGTGTTCACGCTAAACGATTACAAGAGAAAAACTATCAAGCTTTACATTACATATCAGAAGGCACGGATTTAATAGTAGGGTTACCTGAAGGACACATATGGGAAGATGCAACAAGTTATGTAAATGGGGACGGTCAACCTTTTATTGCTAATATCCCTACAGAAGAAGTTTTTACAGCTCCAGATAGAAACAATGTTAATGGATATGTAACAAACAAATTACCTTTAAATCTTAATGGTAACATTATAGACGGGTTTACATTGACTTTTAAAGATGGTGTGATAGTTGATGTCAAAGCAGAAAAAGGTGAGAAATTACTTAAAGATTTGATTGCAACTGATGAAGGTGCATGTAGATTAGGGGAAGTAGCACTAGTGCCCGACGATTCACCAATATCAAATCGACGCACAATATTCTATAACACTCTTTTTGATGAAAATGCATCATGCCACCTAGCTATTGGGTCAGCTTATAGTTTTAATATCAAAGGTGGTACTGAAATGACTACAGAAGAAAAAATTACAAATGGACTTAATGATTCCAATATTCATGAAGATTTCATGATTGGTAGTCCTGATTTAACAATTTATGGGATATTGCAAGATGAAACAAAAGAATTAGTTTTTAAAAATGGAAATTGGGCTAAATAGTATAAGTGGAATAAACAATCAATTTATTAAAATGAATTGGGAGTTTGTTTAAATATTATAAATTGGGGAGATTATGATTTATGGCTAACACAAATAGAAAAAGCAAAAAAATGTCAGATGCTAAATGCGTCAAAACAAGACAGGTATATCCACAAGATACCAATCATCATCACACAATGTTCGGTGGAACTTTAATGGCAAATATAGATGAAATAGCTGCTATTACTGCTATGAAGCACGCTGGGAACCCAGTTGTTACTGCATCAACAGATTCTGTTGACTTTTTAAGACCTATTACAACAGGAGATATTTTATCATATGAAGCAATGGTTTCTTATGCTGGAACAAGTTCAATGGAGATATGTGTTCAAATTGTTATTGATGATGTTTATAAGAACGAGCGCCATTTGGCTGCTTTAAGTTTTTTAACTTTTGTAGCATTAGATAGTGATGGAAAGCCAACATCAGTACCTGATGTTGAACCTGAAACATCTGTAGAAAAATGGTTCCATGAAACTGCACCACAACGTGTTGCTAGACGTAAAGAACGTCGTAAAGAAAGTATAGATACAATTGAATATTTATCTAGAGTTAGACATATCGAAAAGTAAGAATTTAGTAATTAATTTAAATGATAAGATAATATAAGTTTAACAATAAAGTTTTCTTTTTTAATAAAACAGTAACCACCCTATGAATGTTGAAAACTACATAGAGTGGTTACTGTTTGTTTATACCAAAATTAGTTACGAAAATATTTGATATTGATGCATTTTTTGTTCTTTTTTCTTGAAATCAGTATTTGGGTAATACATATTTTTAACTAAAACATTTGGACCTAGACAGTGATATTCTGGACAATGACAATTTAAAGATTGTGCAAGATCAGTGTTTAACCACTGGTTGAAAACATCTGTCAATTTATCCTTTTGTATATTAGATATTGTACCATTTTCATCACCAAAGTCAGTCACAATAACATCGCCAGTAAATACATTAACATTCAAACGGCTACGACCATCAGGGTCATTTCTCATTGTAACATTCTTTGATTTTCTTAAACGTTGCAATAAATGTTGATCATATTCATCATTTAAACAAGGATAGATAGGTAGAGTACCAAACAACATCCATGTGTTTTCATCACGTATATCTAATAAATGATGAATAGCTTCTTTCATTTCTTTAAGAGATAATACATTTAATTGGCTGGCAAAATCAGATGGATACATTGGGTGAATCTCATGACGGCTACATTTCATGTCATTTACCACTTCGTTATGTATTTTATTTAGATAAGGGACTGTGTTTTGATTAAGCATTGTTTCTGCCGAAACGAACATGCCTTGGTCTGATAAAGTGCTGGAATTTTCAAGCATTTGCTCATATAATTTTAACTTGGCTTTTAGAGGAGGTTGTTTTCTCATTGCACCAAAGCCAACATCAGTAAACTCTTGAATGGTTCCCCAATTATGTGAAATGTGCATAACATCTATGTATTCTGCAATATCTAAATACCGGTCTTGAGGTAAAGTTAAATTTGAATTCATTTGAACATAAATACCACGATGTTTGGCATACTTAAGTAGAGGCTTAACGACGTTTTTGATTGATTTTTTGGAAAACATGGGTTCTCCACCTGTAATAGACAATGTTCTTAAGTTAGGTATCTCGTCCAAACGTCGATAGATGATATCCATTGGGAGAGGATCAGGATCTTTAGTTTGTAAAGTGTAACCAACTGCACAATGACTGCAACGCATATTACATAAATTTGTAGTTGTAAATTCTATATTACTCAATGTTAATTGGTTATGTTCTAAAATATCATTGTATGCTTCCCATGGATCATTGTTGATAGAAATAGGGGATTTGTTTGATATTATCATAATTTATTACTCCTAAAATTAAAAAATTTCCATCTACTTTGTTTTGATTATGTGCAAAATGTACAATGAATATTATTATGATTATATCGCTTTTTGTCAAATTCTGTTAGGATAATATTATCGTAGTAAATACAAGTAAAAAGGAGTTCCAATATTTAATGAGTGAACAGCAAACGATTGATCAAATTAAAACACGATTAAACAAATTTATTGAAGACATTGATCACGTAAATCCGGATGAGGTACGTGTAGAAGATATTGATGAGTGGATTGGTTTACTTGATCAGTTGGAAGAAAAAGTGAAACAAGTTTCAAAATAATTATTTAGGAAGTCTAGGACATCAATCACAATCCTAGACTTTCTTAACGTATAACCACTGAATAATTAAAACATAAAAGTTTTCCATATAATTTAGTATTGGGGCCCCAACATAGAGAATTTCAGATAGAAATTCGACAGACAAAGCAAGTTGGGGTTGGGGCCCAACAAAGAGAATTTCATATAGAAATTCAACAGACAAAGCAAGTTGGGGTTGGGGCCCCAACAAAGAGAATTTCAGATAGAAATTCAACAGACAAAGCAAGTTGGGGTTGGAGAATGACAATGTAATAATGCTAATAAGTTTAGCTCTTTTTTAATTTGGAAAATTTAGCAATAGATGTTTAACACCCTATTTTTTTGTCTATACTATATTTAGATTGAAAAACAGATAAATGAAAGGTGATGCCAAATTATGACAAAAAAAGTAGCAATTATTCTAGCAGATGAATTTGAAGATATAGAATTAACAAGTCCTAAAGAAGTATTAGAAAATGCTGGATTTGAAACAGAAGTGATTGGTGATACAGCTAACCATGAAGTTGTTGGTAAGCACGGTGAGAAAGTCACTGTTGATGTTAGCATTGCTGATGCCAAACCAGAAGACTATGATGCATTATTAATTCCTGGTGGATTTTCACCTGACCACTTACGTGGTGATGAAGAAGGTCGCTATGGTACTTTTGCTAAGTATTTCACTAAAAATGATGTTCCAACATTTGCAATTTGTCACGGTCCATTAGTATTAGTTGATACTGACGATTTAAAAGGACGTACAATTACGGGTGTTATTAACGTACGCAAAGATTTATCAAATGCTGGTGCGAATGTTGTAGATGAATCAGTAGTGGTAGACAACAACATTGTAACAAGTCGTGTACCTGATGATTTAGATGACTTCAATAGAGAAATTGTAAAAAAATTAGAAGCATAAATCGCGATTTACAATGAACTAATTTGCATTCATTATTATGATTTTAAATTATTGATTAAGGCTGTTGTTAAAGTTTTTGACTTTCTCAACAGTCTCTTTTTTATGGCATCAAATAAATGATTAAAAACTGAATTTTGACAGGTAAATGATATCTTTTAAATGACAACTTGAGTATAAATGAATAAATTATACTTTTGACTTTACTTAAGTCTTAAAATTACTGCTACACCTTGGGACTGATTTTTTAACTTAACTATAGCTAAACGGTTAAACAATTGGTAAACTCACTTTAAAAGGGTGAGTTTGAGAAAAGGAGAAAACCCATGAAAAGAAGCGATAAATATACGGCTGATTATATTGAACAACATTATGAGTCTCAACGACCTCATTACAATACGTATTATCAACCAATAGGGAAACCACCGAAAAAGAAAAAAAGTAAAAAAATTTTCTTAAAAGCAATTATCACTATATTAATTTTATTGATTATATTTTTTGGTGTCATGTACTTTATTTCTTCAAGAGCAAATGTAGATGATTTAAAATCAATAGAAAATAAAAGTGATTTTGTTGCTACCGAAAATATGCCTAACTATGTAAAAGGCGCATTTATTTCAATGGAGGATGAGCGTTTCTATAAACATCATGGCTTTGATATAAAAGGAACGACAAGGGCATTGTTTTCAACTATTAGCGATAGAGATGTGCAAGGTGGAAGTACAATTACGCAACAAGTTGTAAAGAATTATTATTACGATAATGAACGATCCTTTACAAGAAAAATCAAAGAATTGTTTGTAGCGCGTAAAGTCGAAAAGCAATACAGTAAAAATCAAATTTTAAGTTTTTATATGAATAATATTTATTATGGTGATAATCAATATACTGTAGAAGGTGCTGCAAATCATTATTTTGGTGTAACGGTAGATAAAAACAATTCAAATATGAGTCAGATTAGTGTGTTACAAAGTGCCATATTAGCAAGCAAAGTAAATGCGCCAAGTGTGTATGACGTAAATGATATGTCGAATAATTACATCAATAGAGTTAAAACCAATTTAGAGAAAATGAAACAACAAAATTTTATTAGTGAATCACAATATCAAGAAGCTATGTCTCAACTTGGAAATTAAACGACAAACAAATAAAGATGATATAAATATATTGGTATTAGTTTATAGAAGCAATACTTTTATTAACTATTTAATGATGATGTTGTGTCAATCTTTTAAAACATTTTAAGTCGATAGCTAAATAAATTTAAAGGAGTAGGACAGGATGAAATCTGTTTTACTTCTTTTTTATTGCATAAAGTAAATATATAAAATTCAAAGTCTTTTATGAAACATCTAATGATGTGTAATAATATATGTAAGAAAAAACGTTTGAATATAGAAGTAGGGATAGTAAAATGCCAAAGGTAACTAAAATAGAAGTACAAAAAAAGAATAAAGAACGCTTTAATCTCTTTTTAGATGGAGAATTTGAAATGGGAATAGATATTGATACACTAGTTAAATTTAACTTAAAAAAAGATCAAATACTTGAACCGTCAGATATGCAGAACATTCAAGAATATGATCACTACCGTCGAGGTGTTAATCTCGCAATTCAATACTTGTCTTATAAGAAACGTACTGAAAGAGAAGTTATACAGTATTTAGAAAAAAACGATATTCAAAGTAATGCTATTCAAGATGTCATTGACTATTGCTATAAGGAAAAGTTTATTGATCATGAAGATTACGCAGAAAGTTTAAAAAATACCATGATACATACTACAGATAAAGGGCCAGAAATATATAGACAAAAACTCTACCAATTAGGTATTGAAGCTACGATTATTGAAAAATATGTCAAAGCATATGAACAACAACAACCATTAGATGACGTTATTAAAGTTGGTAAAAAAGTGATGAAGTCTAAAAAAGGCCCTGAAGCAAAGGTAAAGCAAAAAGTAACACAGTCACTTCTCCAAAAAGGATATAAACTTGAAACGATTCAACTAGTTATGAATGAAATAGATTTTTCTCAAGACGAAGAAACATTAGACCATTTATTGCAACGTGATTTAGAGAAAGTCTATAATAAAAATTGTAAAAAATATGACAGTGATAAAAGTGTTATTAAAACCATAGAGGCACTTATGAGAAAAGGCTATAATTATGATAAAATTAAATCTAAATTAGAAGAAAGTGGTATATCGTATGAATAAAAAGAAAATGAGTGAAATGTCCGAGCAAGAACTTAGACATGAAATACAATTATTTAAAGAAAAAATGCGTAAAGCAGAGATGAATGGCATTATGAATGAATATGATGTTTATCAAAGTAAAGTGATTATAGCAGAAAGCTATCTAGTGGATCGCAATAAAATTGAACCTGGAAAAATCTATAAACTCAATGATGGTAGTAAACAGTACTTTAAAGTAGAACGACTCAAGGGTGTATTTGCATGGGGGTTTAGAATAAACAGTAGTGAACCTGAGGAAGGTCTACCATTAGCATTATTAAAATTTTAGAAGGATGTATAATTGATGGGAAGCTCAATAGTTTTAAAATTACTCAAGGTAACACATTATTATAGAAATCATAGTTCAAAAAAATGGTATCGACCATTGGGTTATGATGCCGAGGACATCAACCTAAATAATATTTCTTTGCACATTTATCAAGGTGAAGCATTAGGTATAATCGGTGAACCTGGATCTTCTAAAACTTTGATTGGTCGAATTTTAAGTGGTTCAGTGAAACCTGATAAAGGTAAGGTTGTCCGAACTAAAAACTTGTATTTCGGTGATATTGATGATCGAAAGATTAATAATTTAACTGTGAGCCAATATGTGAGCGAACTCGTACAACTTTTTCCTTATGAAGTAACTGAGCATAAAGTTGAACAAATTATTCATTGGGCACATTTAGGTGATCATATAGAGGAAAAGGTTTCTAATTTAAGCGAAAAATCATACGCACAACTTTTACTTAGTATTGCACGTTCTTCAAAAAACGATATTATCATCTTAAATCACGTTTTATCACATTTAGATGAAACATTTATAGAAAGAGCTTCCATTTTATCAACAGATTATATTGAAGAAAATAAAACTCTAGTCTTAATCGATAATGATATAGAAAAGATAAGTAAAACAAGCAACTACATAACATGGGTATCACATGGCCAGATACGCAAGGAAGGTTCTCTAAATCAGGTGTTACCAACTTTTAGAGAACATGAAAAAGATCGTAATAGTTTAAAATCAGAAATGGAAATTGAGAACTTTGATTATGATTGGAAGAAGAATCGATCTCGGATTCCTGAAATGACTTATAATTTCAAAAGAATAGAACGTTATAATCATGCTAAGCCACCAAAATTTCTAGTGAGATTTTGGACATTATTTGTCAGCTTTTTGATGGGGCTTGTTTTAATGACTGTACTTTTCTTTAATAACTTAGGTATGGTCAAACTAGGGAATATTAATACTCAAGCATCCATACAGAATCAGAATAAAGATACTTACGAAGAAAAACTTGCATATGGATTAGCATTAGATGGATCAGTTACTTTAAACGGGTCTAAAGATTTAAAAGTACCTAAGTATAGTTTAATTACAATTACTGGTGAAAATAACAAAAGGTACCGCGTCGAATTGAATCAAAGGACATATAGTATTAGTAAAAATCAAGTGTTTTATTTCAATCCAGCTGGGTTATACGAATCTCATACTTTTAAGAAATTATCACCTTATATAAAATCAAATTATAGTACTTACGTAGAGTACTTTAACAGTCACTTACATCAAAAACATGATAAAGTAACAGAAACGCTTAGACCTGATAAAGATAAACAGTATGTTGTACCGATCACGCAACAACCTATAAAAATGATATTTGGTGATAATGATAAACTGTCTGGATTTGTTATTCCAATGACAAATAAAACGGAATTGAAAAAAACATTTAATATCACGAAAGATGTATGGATTACTAAAAATGGAAGCGGTTATTTTATCGCTGACATGAAAGAAGAAAAATGGATTTATATTGAATTGTAGGTGTGAAAATGATAGATAATTTAATTGTATATATTAAAAACTTACCACATCTTTTTAGTTTTTGTACTCAAAGGCTTAAGCAAACATGGAAGTGGTTTGCAATTAGCCTAATTATAGGACTAGTAATTATTCTAGCATTAGAAGGATTTTTTAATTTTAACCATACTACTGATATTGTTCAAGTGCGTTGGTTATTCAGAATTTCATCACTCATCATATTCAGCATAATTATACAATCTATTTATATAGCTTATAAGTACTATATCAGAGATTTCGTTGTCATGAAGTCATTTCATATATCTGCTGTCACACCTACTATAGTTATAGCGATGTTAGGTTTAATAACAATACTTATTCTGGGTATAGTTATTATTATCCTTAAGCCTGTGAATTTTGAAGCATCAATACTTTCATTTTTATATTATTTAGTAATTATAGCCATTTTTATCAGTGTGACTTCGATAATGTTGGGCTTACTGAATTATGCAATTAAACATGTAAAACTGATATTTATTATAGTAAGTGCTATCAGTTTCTTTATGGTTCCAATTACATACATCCCTAAGACAAATTTAAATGTGATTAATCATATTATGATGTTAAATCCTCTGTATTATTTCGTAAATGGTAGTTCGCAAGCAATAGTATTTGGTACAGTCAGTATGAGCAATTTACCTTATCATTTATATATTATTATTTTAATTGGAATCATGTGTGTGATTAATTATGCGCTTGTGCGTCACATAGCATTTGATAAATATCAAAGCCAATCTAACCAAAAGAGTTATTCAAAAGAAAAAAAGAATAAAGAAAAGGAACGTTGAAACGTAAATTTAGATAAATAAATAGTTCAATAAAGTGTACGATATTTTATTAAATTAAGAATGCCTCAGACATCAATTAAAGTCTGAGGCATTCTTAATTTATAGGCAGTCGATGGCTAAATTGAAATTCTTTCATATCAAGTTTTCTTCAATATTAGCATCGTAGTTAATACGAATTTTGTAACACTCAAATATATTATGAAAATAATTTACGTTGTAATTTATCTTCGCTAAATACCCACCCAATATAAGAGTGATCAATTTCATTTTCATGTGTTAAATGTGCAATAGCTACAAAAGAATAACGACCTTTATTTAAGTATCTTAAATCCATAAGTCGAATTTCCGTTGTGCCATCATCTAATGGCGTAGTTTGCCAACGATAAATTGAAGAAAAGTTTAAAAATGTATAAATATCTTTATTACCTTTAACTTTCCATAATATCGAATCAGGAGTCATAGACTGGCGTTTAACTTTATCAGTGAAAACTACATTTTTCCATTTGGAAACACCGACATAATCATGCTTATCTGTTTGTATTGCGACCCGCCATACATGAAATTTCATTGTTGGAGCTACGAATACTTTTACTGGTGTATGCGATTGCTCAATTTTTTGAAGTGCTTGTTTTCTAATTGCTGCTTGCATCTTAAATCTTACAATATAATAGCCTATGAGAATTAATATGATTGGAAAGAAAACAATATATGGATGAATACCTAATATCCACAATAAGACACCGATACTTAAAATAATAAATATTATCGGATCAAAGGTATTAATCACGCTTAATTGAATCCATTTGTTAGTTATGGGACGCAATGCTTGAGTACCATAAGAATTAAAAATATCTACAAAGACATGTAAAAACACTGCTAGTTGTGCCCACAACCATACATGTAAGGGGTTCGTGTGACTAAATATTACAAATATAAAAAATGTAATTAATATAGGCCATAATATTGTAAAAGGTAATGAATGTGTAATTCCTCTGTGATGTGAAATATATGTCGCATTATCCTTTAGTTTCAGTACGGTGTCACCGTCTGGTATTAAAGAACCTGCGATTAAAGTCGTCGCAGTAGCAGCAAATGATCCTGCCATAACTGGATCTTGCGTTGCTAAAGCTGTAAGACCCACACCCATAACGATATGTGTGGCTGTGTCCATAATTGCTCACTCTTTTCTTCTTTGTTTAATATATATTATAATCTAAAAGTTGAAATAACAAAATTAACTTACTTTAAATAAACATATACTAAGTAATGTAATATAGAGTCATGTTAAAGTTAACATAAGAATGCTTTTAACAATACATTCTTATGAAACTAATAGAGAGGGAAGGTTTTATGTATCTAGAAAATTCTTTTAAAAAAGATATTGAAGATTGGTTTCATAAAAATCAAAGAGATATGCCTTGGAGAGAAACGACTAATCCTTATTATATTTGGCTAAGTGAAGTGATGTTACAACAGACGCAAGTAAACACTGTTATAGATTACTACTATAGATTTATACATAGGTTCCCTACAATTCAGTCGTTGAGCGAAGCTAGTGAAGATGAAGTGTTGAAGTATTGGGAAGGTTTAGGCTATTATAGCAGAGCGCGTAATTTCCATACTGCCGTAAAAGAAGTTAATAATAATTATGATGGTGAGGTACCATACGATCCTGAAACATTTAAAAAGTTAAAAGGTGTGGGTCCATATACTCAGGCGGCGGTCATGAGTATAGCTTTCAACCATCCTTTAGCAACTGTCGATGGTAATGTTTTTAGAGTATGGTCACGATTAAACAATGACTATCGTGATATAAAGTTACAGTCTACTCGAAAAGCATTCGAACAAGAATTACAACCATATGTGTTGAAGGATGCGGGAACATTTAATCAAGCGATGATGGAGCTAGGGGCGTTAGTATGCACTCCAAAATCACCATTGTGTTTGTTTTGTCCTATTCAAGAACACTGTGAGGCATTTCATATGGGGACTGCACAAGAATTACCAGTAAAAACTAAAAATTTAAATAAGAAAAACGTTGAGCAAAAAGTTTTTCTGATTCGTAATGATAATGGTCAATATTTACTTGAAAAGCGTAAAGAAAAACTTCTTAACGGTATGTGGCAATTTCCAATGAGAGAACAAACAAATGCAAACGATGTGATATCTGATGATTTAGGAAAAAGAATCGAAACAATTAACGAACCAGTATTTAAATTAAAACATCAATTTACCCATCTTACATGGGATATTGAAGTATACAATGTTACAGCACCCCTTAATATACAGGAGAATGATTTACCTCAACAAATGACGTGGTTTAATTTATATGATAGGGATCAGTATACATTTCCTGTACCAATGGATAAAATATATAAGTTTATTGAAGGTTAATTTATAAACATCAATCTCATATGCCACTTATAAATGATAGGTTAATCAAGCATATTAAAATATGATATAATCTAAATGGTTAAATACTATAAAGGTGGTGTGGAGTATGGTAAAGGAATCCATACCTAAAGAAGGAGAAAATATTAAGATTCAAAGTTATAAACATGATGGTAATATTCATCGTGTCTGGTCAGAAACCACAATTTTAAAGGGAACAGAACATGTGATTATTGGTGGTAATGATCACACTTTAGTAACTGAAAGTGACGGGCGTACATGGATTACTCGAGAACCAGCAATTGTATACTTTCATTCTGAATATTGGTTTAATGTTATTTGTATGTTTAGAGAAGATGGTATTTATTATTATTGTAATTTATCTTCGCCTTTTGCATGTGACGAAGAAGCTTTAAAATATATTGATTATGATTTAGATATCAAAGTTTATCCGAACGGAAAATATCATTTACTTGATGAAGATGAGTACGAGCAACATATGAACCAAATGAATTACCCTCATGATATCGATATTATTTTAAGAAGAAATGTTGATATTTTACAACAATGGATAGAACAAAAAAAAGGACCTTTTGCTCCTGACTTTATAAAAGTATGGAAAGAACGTTATAAAAAAATTAGAGATTATTAAGCAAAATAGATGTAAATAAGATTAAAATAATTTATATTGTAAAAGTAATCTATAAAAATTCATAAATGAAGTGTAACAACAATGATAATTTGTTAGTTCATCTTTCTAACTTAATATCTGATAGAGTGTCTTCGTGTATTAGAGGTTGAGACATTAACATTTGTATCTTTTATTTTTAAAGTGTATACAAATGCAATGTGCCAACCTCTCTTCATTTTCAAATTATTAGGAGGGAAGGCGCATGATAAAACGATATTTAAAGTTTGTAAAACCTTATAGATATCGTATTATTGCAACAATTATAGTAGGAATTATTAAATTCGGTATTCCCATGCTCATACCTTTATTGATTAAATATGCTATAGATGGCGTGATTAATAATCATTCGCTTACAAATCAAGAAAAATTTAGTCACCTTGGTGTAGCAATAGGAATTGCATTATTTATATTCTTAATTGTTCGTCCGCCGATTGAGTTTATTAGACAATATTTAGCTCAATGGACAAGTAATAAAATACTATATGATATTCGTAAACAATTGTATAATCACTTGCAAGCACTAAGTGCTCGATTTTATGCAAATAATCAAGTCGGTCAAGTCATTTCAAGAGTGATTAATGACGTCGAACAAACAAAAGACTTCATTCTTACTGGATTGATGAATATCTGGCTTGACTGTATAACGATTATTATCGCACTTTCTATTATGTTCTTCCTTGATGTAAAATTGACGTTTGCTGCTATTTTTATTTTTCCATTTTATATTTTAACTGTTTATTTTTTCTTTGGAAGATTACGTAAACTTACACGTGTGCGCTCACAAGCTCTAGCAGAAGTACAAGGCTTCTTACATGAGCGGGTTCAAGGAATGTCTGTTATTAAAAGTTTTGCTATTGAAGACAATGAAGCGAAAAATTTTGATAACCATAACAAAAACTTTTTACAACGAGCATTCCAACATACAAGATGGAACGCGTATTCTTTTGCTGCTATTAATACTGTTACAGATTTAGGTCCAATAATTGTGATTGGCGTGGGTTCATATTTAGCAATTACCGGTTCGATTACTGTCGGAACTCTAGCAGCATTTGTCGGTTATCTAGAACAATTATTTGGACCACTTAGAAGACTAGTATCTTCATTTACTACACTTACACAAAGTTTTGCATCTATGGACAGAGTATTTCAATTAATGGATGAGGATTACGACATCAAAAATGGCATTGGAGCACAGCCAATTAAAATCAGTGAGGGGCAAATTGATTTAAAACATGTGAGTTTCAAATATAATGAAAATGAAAAAGAAGTATTACACGATATTAATTTAACAATTAACAAAGGTGAAACTGTAGCTTTTGTAGGTATGAGTGGTGGTGGAAAATCTACTTTGATTAATCTTATACCAAGATTTTATGATGTGACTCAAGGTGAAATACTTATCGATCATCATAATGTTAAAGAGTTCCTAACTGGTAGTTTGAGGAATCAAATAGGCTTAGTACAACAGGATAATATTCTTTTTTCTGATACTGTTAAGGAGAATATTTTGTTGGGTAGGCCTGATGCGACTGATGATGAAGTCGTAGAAGCTGCAAAAATGGCGAATGCCCATGATTTTATTTCAAACTTACCGAATGGATATGATACTGAAGTAGGGGAACGTGGAGTTAAATTATCAGGTGGACAAAAACAAAGGTTGTCAATTGCACGTATCTTTTTAAATAATCCTCCTGTTTTAATATTAGATGAAGCAACAAGTGCATTGGATTTAGAGAGTGAAGCAATTATTCAAGAAGCACTTGATGTTTTAAGTAAGGATAGAACAACATTAATTGTTGCACATCGTTTATCGACAATTACTCATGCAGATAGGATAGTTGTAATGGAAAATGGACGAATTGTTGAGACTGGCACACACCAACAATTAATTAATAAACGCGGTGCATATGAACATCTTTATAGTATTCAAAATTTATAAAACATTGAAAATGCCTGAGACTGTTGTTGTCTCAGGCATTTTTGTACTGTTGGCAGTTATTAAAAATAAGAACTATTTTACCTATAGTCAAAACAGCTAACTAGTAGAATTTCACTGGTTAATCCAATAAAATTCTGATTTACCATTGTATTATAAGTCAAAGTCCTCATCTGAAATGTCTATATCAGTATCAGAACGGTGATAGGTAAAGAAACTTAAACGGATGCGATCTAAGTGTTCAAGTTGATATCTGTATTCTTCAATTTCAGCAATAATTTGCATCATATTGCTATAAGAATATTGCGTCTGATGTGGGTTTTTAATTAATTCTTGCTGAAAAGCATCCATCAAGTTTTTCTTCTGAGGATTGTCAACTTCATAATCTAGTTGAGTGACATCATATCTAGCTTTTTTAGATAAACTCTTAAATATTTGTTCATGTAAAGTAACTAATGAATCAAGTTCTAATTTGATTTGTAAAAGTAATTGATTATTTAGTTGATATAAATCATTTTGATATCGTGACATTCGTTTTAGCACTTCATATGCTTGTCTAGTCGTTCTAACTACTTCTCTAAATAGTATTTTTTTTCTATTCTGTTGATAAATATGTTTTTTTGTTAATGGTCTTTCTTCATTGTAATAGTCGAAAATCTTTTCTAATTTATTGATGCGTGAGTTTAGTTGATCACCATCCTGTTTAATATTATGAAATTCTGATGTGTCATTGAGTACAAGTTTAAACCACACAAATATATCAGAAGAAATATTCATTGAATTATAATAAATTTTTGTTTCAAACTTAGGAGGTAAAAAAATTAGATTGACAATAGAAGAACTCAATACACCAATCATCACTAGTACAAATCTAAAAAATGCAGCAACATAGAAAGAACCAGTATGTTGCCCCATAATTATAAGAGCAGTTACGCTTGCAAGTGTTGCTACATGAGCTAGATTAAATTGGAACAAAATTGCAATGAGTAAAATAACGGTAACGCCCATGATAATGAAATTATCACTGAATATCGTTACCATTGTTACTGCAAGTAGTGCACCAATCACATTACCAATAGCTTGTTCAGAAACAGTTTTGATTGAGCGATAAACACTTGGTTGCATGGCAACTACTGCACTGACACCTGCTAACGTTTTTAGACCAATATTATCAGGAAGTAAAGAAGCGATAGACATAGCTAAGATAATGGCTATACCAGTTTTGAAAATCCGAGCTCCAAGTCTCAAATTAAATGCTCCTTTTAATTATTTTGAGTAATAATAATACTCTCATTCATTATTGTTATACACCCCTGAACTTAAATAATCAAGTTTATCTATATGCAATGTGGTTTTTAGATGAAAAATTTTAAGAAATTAAGTAAATAGTTTTATTTTGTACTTTATAAGCTATTAAATTTTATAAACTATCATAAATTTTACTTAAGAAAAGTGAAAACGCAAATTTCAATTAAATTTTCAACAGTTAATCCATAATTGAACATAAAAAGAACTTGAACACATAGGTAATGTGTCAAGTTCTCATACTGTAGGTTATTTCATTTTACTAAATGCATAATCAGCTGCTTCTAGTGTACAATCAATATCTTCTTCAGTATGTTCTGTAGTTAAGAACCACGCTTCAAATTTAGAAGGTGCGAGATTAATACCTTGGTTCAACATTAATTTAAAGAATTGAGCGAAAGCATCTCCATCAGAGTTTTCAACTTGTTCATAGTGCGTAACTTTTTCATTTGTGAAATACAATGTCAGTGAGCCATAGATTCTATTTATTGTTGCTGTAATATGATGCTTATCTATTAATTTTTGTAACCCTTCTTCAAGACGACGACCTAATTGATCAAGTTTATCATAAACACCTTCTTGTTCAAGAACCTCTAATAAAGCAATACCTGCTCTCATTGATAACGGGTTACCGGCCATTGTTCCGGCTTGATAAGCTGGACCTAGTGGTGCAACGTGCTCCATAATATCTTGTCGACCACCGTAGCCACCAATTGGTAAACCACCGCCAACAATCTTACCAAAAGCTGTGAGATCTGGTTTAACACCTAATAAATCTTGAGCTGCACCATAATGGAAACGAAAAGCAGTGATAACTTCATCATAGATAACTAATGTTCCATTATCATGAGAAATTTTATTTACTTCTTCTAAGAAGCCTGGTTGTGGCATGACCATCCCAAAATTACCCACAATCGGCTCTACTAATACTGCTGCAATATCGTCTTTCCAATAATCAATAGCTTCTCTATATGATTCTATATCATTAAACGGTACTGTAATAACCTCTTGTGCAACACTTTGGGGGACACCAGCAGAATCAGGAGAACCAAGTTGAGAAGGTCCACTACCAGCTGCCACTAAAACTAAATCAGAATGACCATGATAAGAGCCTGCAAACTTAATAATTTTGTTTCTTTTAGTGTAAGCACGAGCAACTCTAATTGTCGTCATAACTGCTTCAGTACCTGAGTTTACGAAACGGATCTTTTCTAAAGAAGGAACAGCTTCTCTAAGTTTTTTTGAGAATTTTATTTCTAATTCAGTAGGTGTCCCATAAAGCACACCTTTTGCTGCTTGATCTTGGATTGCTTCGGTAATATGCGGGTGTGCATGACCAGTTATTATTGGTCCATAAGCTTGTAGATAGTCGATATATTTATTACCATCTACATCATATAAGTAAGCGCCATGACCTTCTTTCATTACTACTGGTGCCCCGCCACCTACTGCTTTATACGACCGTGAAGGTGAATTCACACCTCCCAAAATATATTCATTAGAAAGTTGCTGAAGACGTTCGCTTTCAATAAATTTCATATCTATCAACCTCTTTTTATTTAATATTTTCAATTAATATCGTATCATAAAAGCAACACAATTAAGAAATAGGTGAGTATATGATTAGTAAAGGTGAACAATTTCCCTCTTTTTCTTTAGAAAATCAAGATGGTAATTTTATTTCAAATGAAACAATTAAAGGTCGTAAAACAATTCTTTATTTTTATCCAAGAGATAATACACCAACGTGTACTACTGAAGCTTGTGAATTTAGAGATCACATTGAAGATTTTAACCAACTTGACGTAGATATATATGGAATAAGCGCAGACTCTAAAAAGAAACATCAAAATTTTATAAAAAAACATCAATTGAATTTTGACTTACTTGTAGATAAAGATTATCAACTTGCTGATAAAGTAGGGGTTTACCAATTGAAAAAATCATTTGGCAAGGAGAATATGGGGATTGTAAGAACAACATTTATTCTCGATGAAAATGGTAACATTATTGATGTGATTGAAAATGTAAAGGTAAAAACGCAAATTGAAACAATAAAAAATATTCTGGAGGGTTAATTTTGAAAATTGTTAGCTTAAATAGATTAAATGAAATAGAAAACGAATTAAGAAAACAATTTCCAAACGAAGAATTTAAATTTTATGACAAAGCTATAAATATCCCAATCAATGATAGAAAAACTATGGACATTTTAATAGGTTATGATGGCAAAATAGATCGTCACTTTATCGAACATTGTATCAACCTTAAATGGATTGCATGGTTTGCAACAGGTGTAAATAATTTACCGTTAAATTATATTAAAGAGCGAGATATCATTCTAACAAATGGTAAAGGTATACAAGCTAAACAAGTTTCTGAATATATAATGACATTCATTTTGGATGATTATAAAAAAATGAAAACTTCCTATAGAAATCAAATTGAAAAAAATTATGACTCCAGAATTACTGGTAAAAGATTAAACGAAGAGACTTTATTGTTATTGGGAACAGGTGCGATTGCACAAAGGGCTGCTTATTTAGCCAAAGCTTTTGGAATGAAAGTGATAGGGGTTAGTAAGTCAGGAAAAAATGTTGAACAATTTGATGAAGTATATACAATTGAAGAGTTAGATAATGTTATTGAAAAGGCGAATATTATTGTTAATGCATTACCTGAAACCGAAGAAACAATTCACTTATTAAAAAGAAAACATTTCATACAAATGGACAATAATGTTTTATTTATAAATGTAGGAAGGGGAACAATTGTTGATGAGGAAATGCTCATCAATGTACTCAAGGATCGATTAATCAGACATGCTTATTTGGATGTTTTTGAAAAAGAACCACTTAGTAAGGATAATCCTTTATATGATTTAGACAATGTGACTATAACTGCTCATATTACAGGTAATGATTCTAATAATAATAGAGAAGCTACGGATATTTTCAAAAAGAATCTTGAGCATTTTCTCAATAATTATGATGTAATTGAGAATAAAGTAGACTTAGATTATGGTTACTAATTGAAAATAGCAAGTATTTATTGACATTTATTTATAGCAACAGTTATATTAATATTAAGTAATAATAATTATTATTTAGAAAGATGGTGAAAAAAGTGAGTGCGGAACTTGAATCTATTGATCATGAACTTGAAGAGTCCATTGCGTCATTAAGACAAGCGGGCGTTCGTATTACACCCCAAAGACAAGCAATTATGCGCTATCTTATATCTTCACATTCACATCCAACAGCAGATGAAATATATCAAGCACTTTCACCTAAATTTCCTAATATAAGTGTTGCTACTATCTATAATAATCTAAGAGTATTTAAAGATATTGGTATAGTCAAAGAGTTAACATATGGTGATTCATCTAGTAGGTTTGATTTTAATACACATAATCACTACCACATTATATGTGAAAAATGTGGTAAAATCGTTGACTTCCATTATCCACAATTGGATGAAGTAGAGCAATTAGCTCAACATGTAACAGATTTTGATGTTACTCATCATCGGATGGAAATATATGGAGTATGTAAAGATTGCAAAGAAGAAGAAAATTGATGAAAGTAAGTTCATAGAAGCAAAATAAAAATTTAGTCATTATTGATACTTTTGTGAAGTTTTATTGAGATAAAATAATGATGAAATAGTATGACTGTTTAGCAATTTCATATAATTAATCGTATATAAGTAGTAGGGGCTGTAATAATTTGTACAGCCTCTTTTTTTACATAAGACTTCGTTTTGCAGATGTACAAAACGAAAGTATTTACACTATATAATTATAATGTACTATATGTAGATATATATTCACTCATTAAGTAAATTTTAACTTAAAAAATCAACAATAAATATTGACGTTACGTTTATATCTTGATACTATATAAAAGTCGTCAAAAGCAGTTTAATTAATTGAAAAGAAAAAGTTAAGAACTTTAAAATTTAGTTAACAAAGTGTAATTTTGACTATTGAAATTAAAATCAATACATTATAAAATGTTATTTGTTGAATTAATTAAGAATCGACAATAAATAAAATATAAATTAATTCTTGACTTAATAAATTCCATTTGTTACAATAATGTATTGTAAGTGTTAAAGAACATTGAAAACTGAATGACAATATGTCAACGTTAATTCCAATAAAGAGTAACGAAACGTTACAAACTATTTAGTATTGATGAGCTAATCAAACATCATAATTTTTTATGGAGAGTTTGATCCTGGCTCAGGATGAACGCTGGCGGCGTGCCTAATACATGCAAGTCGAGCGAACAGACGAGGAGCTTGCTCCTCTGACGTTAGCGGCGGACGGGTGAGTAACACGTGGATAACCTACCTATAAGACTGGGATAACTTCGGGAAACCGGAGCTAATACCGGATAATATATTGAACCGCATGGTTCAATAGTGAAAGACGGTTTTGCTGTCACTTATAGATGGATCCGCGCCGCATTAGCTAGTTGGTAAGGTAACGGCTTACCAAGGCAACGATGCGTAGCCGACCTGAGAGGGTGATCGGCCACACTGGAACTGAGACACGGTCCAGACTCCTACGGGAGGCAGCAGTAGGGAATCTTCCGCAATGGGCGAAAGCCTGACGGAGCAACGCCGCGTGAGTGATGAAGGTCTTCGGATCGTAAAACTCTGTTATTAGGGAAGAACAAATGTGTAAGTAACTATGCACGTCTTGACGGTACCTAATCAGAAAGCCACGGCTAACTACGTGCCAGCAGCCGCGGTAATACGTAGGTGGCAAGCGTTATCCGGAATTATTGGGCGTAAAGCGCGCGTAGGCGGTTTTTTAAGTCTGATGTGAAAGCCCACGGCTCAACCGTGGAGGGTCATTGGAAACTGGAAAACTTGAGTGCAGAAGAGGAAAGTGGAATTCCATGTGTAGCGGTGAAATGCGCAGAGATATGGAGGAACACCAGTGGCGAAGGCGACTTTCTGGTCTGTAACTGACGCTGATGTGCGAAAGCGTGGGGATCAAACAGGATTAGATACCCTGGTAGTCCACGCCGTAAACGATGAGTGCTAAGTGTTAGGGGGTTTCCGCCCCTTAGTGCTGCAGCTAACGCATTAAGCACTCCGCCTGGGGAGTACGACCGCAAGGTTGAAACTCAAAGGAATTGACGGGGACCCGCACAAGCGGTGGAGCATGTGGTTTAATTCGAAGCAACGCGAAGAACCTTACCAAATCTTGACATCCTCTGACCCCTCTAGAGATAGAGTTTTCCCCTTCGGGGGACAGAGTGACAGGTGGTGCATGGTTGTCGTCAGCTCGTGTCGTGAGATGTTGGGTTAAGTCCCGCAACGAGCGCAACCCTTAAGCTTAGTTGCCATCATTAAGTTGGGCACTCTAAGTTGACTGCCGGTGACAAACCGGAGGAAGGTGGGGATGACGTCAAATCATCATGCCCCTTATGATTTGGGCTACACACGTGCTACAATGGACAATACAAAGGGCAGCGAAACCGCGAGGTCAAGCAAATCCCATAAAGTTGTTCTCAGTTCGGATTGTAGTCTGCAACTCGACTATATGAAGCTGGAATCGCTAGTAATCGTAGATCAGCATGCTACGGTGAATACGTTCCCGGGTCTTGTACACACCGCCCGTCACACCACGAGAGTTTGTAACACCCGAAGCCGGTGGAGTAACCATTTGGAGCTAGCCGTCGAAGGTGGGACAAATGATTGGGGTGAAGTCGTAACAAGGTAGCCGTATCGGAAGGTGCGGCTGGATCACCTCCTTTCTAAGGATATATTCGGAACATCTTCTACGAAGATGAGGAATAACGTGACATATTGTATTCAGTTTTGAATGTTTATTGGCATTCAAGTTTTAATGGGCCTATAGCTCAGCTGGTTAGAGCGCACGCCTGATAAGCGTGAGGTCGGTGGTTCGAGTCCACTTAGGCCCACCATTCAATAATTTAAAAACTTTAGGGGGCTTAGCTCAGCTGGGAGAGCGCCTGCTTTGCACGCAGGAGGTCAGCGGTTCGATCCCGCTAGTCTCCACCATTATAATTTGTACATTGAAAACTAGATAAGTAAGTAAGATTTTACCAAGCAAAACCGAGTGAATAGAGTTTTAAATAAGCTTGAATTCATAAATAATCGCTAGTGTTCGGAAGAACACTCACAAGATTAATAACTAGTTTTAGCTATTTATTTTGAATTGTTATTCAAAATATGGTGGAAACATAGATTAAGTTATTAAGGGCGCACGGTGGATGCCTTGGCACTAGAAGCCGATGAAGGACGTTACTAACGACGATATGCTTTGGGTAGCTGTAAGTAAGCGTTGATCCAGAGATTTCCGAATGGGGGAACCCAGCATGAGTTATGTCATGTTATCGACATGTGAATTCATAGCATGTCAGAAGGCAGACCCGGAGAACTGAAACATCTTAGTACCCGGAGGAAGAGAAAGAAAAATCGATTCCCTGAGTAGCGGCGAGCGAAACGGGAAGAGCCCAAACCAACAAGCTTGCTTGTTGGGGTTGTAGGACACTCTATACGGAGTTACAAAAGAACATGTTAGACGAATCATCTGGAAAGATGAATCAAAGAAGGTAATAATCCTGTAGTCGAAAACATATTCTCTCTTGAGTGGATCCTGAGTACGACGGAGCACGTGAAATTCCGTCGGAATCTGGGAGGACCATCTCCTAAGGCTAAATACTCTCTAGTGACCGATAGTGAACCAGTACCGTGAGGGAAAGGTGAAAAGTACCCCGGAAGGGGAGTGAAAGAGAACTTGAAACCGTGTGCTTACAAGTAGTCAGAGCCCGTTAATGGGTGATGGCGTGCCTTTTGTAGAATGAACCGGCGAGTTACGATCTGATGCAAGGTTAAGCAGCAAATGTGGAGCCGCAGCGAAAGCGAGTCTGAATAGGGCGTTGAGTATTTGGTCGTAGACCCGAAACCAGGTGATCTACCCTTGGTCAGGTTGAAGTTCAGGTAACACTGAATGGAGGACCGAACCGACTTACGTTGAAAAGTGAGCGGATGAACTGAGGGTAGCGGAGAAATTCCAATCGAACTTGGAGATAGCTGGTTCTCTCCGAAATAGCTTTAGGGCTAGCCTCAAGTGATGATTATTGGAGGTAGAGCACTGTTTGGACGAGGGGCCCCTCTCGGGTTACCGAATTCAGACAAACTCCGAATGCCAATTAATTTAACTTGGGAGTCAGAACATGGGTGATAAGGTCCGTGTTCGAAAGGGAAACAGCCCAGACCACCAGCTAAGGTCCCAAAATATATGTTAAGTGGAAAAGGATGTGGCGTTGCCCAGACAACTAGGATGTTGGCTTAGAAGCAGCCATCATTTAAAGAGTGCGTAATAGCTCACTAGTCGAGTGACACTGCGCCGAAAATGTACCGGGGCTAAACATATTACCGAAGCTGTGGATTGTCCTTTGGACAATGGTAGGAGAGCGTTCTAAGGGCGTCGAAGCATGATCGCAAGGACATGTGGAGCGCTTAGAAGTGAGAATGCCGGTGTGAGTAGCGAAAGACGGGTGAGAATCCCGTCCACCGATTGACTAAGGTTTCCAGAGGAAGGCTCGTCCGCTCTGGGTTAGTCGGGTCCTAAGCTGAGGCCGACAGGCGTAGGCGATGGATAACAGGTTGATATTCCTGTACCACCTAGTATCGTTTTAATCGATGGGGGGACGCAGTAGGATAGGCGAAGCGTGCTGTTGGAGTGCACGTCCAAGCAGTAAGGCTGAGTGTTAGGCAAATCCGGCACTCATAAGGCTGAGTTGTGATGGGGAGAGGAAATTGTTTCCTCGAGTCGTTGATTTCACACTGCCGAGAAAAGCCTCTAGATAGATAACAGGTGCCCGTACCGCAAACCGACACAGGTAGTCAAGATGAGAATTCTAAGGTGAGCGAGCGAACTCTCGTTAAGGAACTCGGCAAAATGACCCCGTAACTTCGGGAGAAGGGGTGCTCTTTAGGGTTCACGCCCAGAAGAGCCGCAGTGAATAGGCCCAAGCGACTGTTTATCAAAAACACAGGTCTCTGCTAAACCGTAAGGTGATGTATAGGGGCTGACGCCTGCCCGGTGCTGGAAGGTTAAGAGGAGTGGTTAGCTTCTGCGAAGCTACGAATCGAAGCCCCAGTAAACGGCGGCCGTAACTATAACGGTCCTAAGGTAGCGAAATTCCTTGTCGGGTAAGTTCCGACCCGCACGAAAGGCGTAACGATTTGGGCACTGTCTCAACGAGAGACTCGGTGAAATCATAGTACCTGTGAAGATGCAGGTTACCCGCGACAGGACGGAAAGACCCCGTGGAGCTTTACTGTAGCCTGATATTGAAATTCGGCACAGCTTGTACAGGATAGGTAGGAGCCTTTGAAACGTGAGCGCTAGCTTACGTGGAGGCGTTGGTGGGATACTACCCTAGCTGTGTTGGCTTTCTAACCCGCACCACTTATCGTGGTGGGAGACAGTGTCAGGCGGGCAGTTTGACTGGGGCGGTCGCCTCCTAAAAGGTAACGGAGGCGCTCAAAGGTTCCCTCAGAATGGTTGGAAATCATTCATAGAGTGTAAAGGCATAAGGGAGCTTGACTGCGAGACCTACAAGTCGAGCAGGGTCGAAAGACGGACTTAGTGATCCGGTGGTTCCGCATGGAAGGGCCATCGCTCAACGGATAAAAGCTACCCCGGGGATAACAGGCTTATCTCCCCCAAGAGTTCACATCGACGGGGAGGTTTGGCACCTCGATGTCGGCTCATCGCATCCTGGGGCTGTAGTCGGTCCCAAGGGTTGGGCTGTTCGCCCATTAAAGCGGTACGCGAGCTGGGTTCAGAACGTCGTGAGACAGTTCGGTCCCTATCCGTCGTGGGCGTAGGAAATTTGAGAGGAGCTGTCCTTAGTACGAGAGGACCGGGATGGACATACCTCTGGTGTACCAGTTGTCGTGCCAACGGCATAGCTGGGTAGCTATGTATGGACGGGATAAGTGCTGAAAGCATCTAAGCATGAAGCCCCCCTCAAGATGAGATTTCCCAACTTCGGTTATAAGATCCCTCGAAGATGACGAGGTTAATAGGTTCGAGGTGGAAGCGTGGTGACACGTGGAGCTGACGAATACTAATCGATCGAAGACTTAATCAATTTTTTTAAAAGCGTTTTGCGACGCAAAACTTACTTACTATCTAGTTTTGAATGTATAATCATTCATTTGTCTGGTGACAATGGCAAGGAGGTCACACCTGTTCCCATGCCGAACACAGAAGTTAAGCTCCTTAGCGCCGATGGTAGTCGGACTGACGTTCCGCTAGAGTAGGACGTTGCCAGGCAAAATATCTTGGAGAATTAGCTCAGCTGGGAGAGCATCTGCCTTACAAGCAGAGGGTCGGCGGTTCGAACCCGTCATTCTCCACCATTTATAGCCGGCCTAGCTCAATTGGTAGAGCAACTGACTTGTAATCAGTAGGTTGGGGGTTCAAGTCCTCTGGCCGGCACCATCTTTTGAGCCATTAGCTCAGTTGGTAGAGCATCTGACTTTTAATCAGAGGGTCAGAGGTTCGAATCCTCTATGGCTCACCATTTAAATAGCGGGTGTGGCGGAATTGGCAGACGCACTAGACTTAGGATCTAGCGCCTTTACGGCGTGGGGGTTCGACTCCCTTCACCCGCATTTGCGGAAGTAGTTCAGTGGTAGAACACCACCTTGCCAAGGTGGGGGTCGCGGGTTCGAATCCCGTCTTCCGCTCCATTAACAATATTGCCGGGGTGGCGGAACTGGCAGACGCACAGGACTTAAAATCCTGCGGTGAGAGATCACCGTACCGGTTCGATTCCGGTCCTCGGCACCATCTTTAATATTTGCGCCCGTAGCTCAACTGGATAGAGCGTTTGACTACGGATCAAGAGGTTATGGGTTCGACTCCTATCGGGCGCGCTTATTTTACGGGAAGTAGCTCAGCTTGGTAGAGCACTTGGTTTGGGACCAAGGGGTCGTAGGTTCGAATCCTGTCTTCCCGATAGTAAAATAAATTTTGGGGGCTTAGCTCAGCTGGGAGAGCGCCTGCTTTGCACGCAGGAGGTCAGCGGTTCGATCCCGCTAGTCTCCACCATTATTAATTTACAAACTACATAACGGCGGTGTAGCTCAGCTGGCTAGAGCGTACGGTTCATACCCGTGAGGTCGGGGGTTCGATCCCCTCCACCGCCACTACTATTAGTTGTATACTTATATTCAGGACCTTTAGCTCAGTTGGTTAGAGCTAACGGCTCATAACCGTTCGGTCGCAGGTTCGAGTCCTGCAAGGTCCATATAATTTTGGAGGAATACCCAAGTCCGGCTGAAGGGATCGGTCTTGAAAACCGACAGGAGCTTAACGGCTCGCGGGGGTTCGAATCCCTCTTCCTCCGTTTTAATGGTCCCGTAGTGTAGCGGTTAACACGCCTGCCTGTCACGCAGGAGATCGCGGGTTCGATTCCCGTCGGGACCGCCATATATTAAATTTTAATAGTAATTTATTTATAATTTGTGGAGGAATACCCAAGTCCGGCTGAAGGGATCGGTCTTGAAAACCGACAGGGCCTTAACGGGCCGCGGGGGTTCGAATCCCTCTTCCTCCGCCATTAATTATTAGCGCGGGATGGAGCAGTTCGGTAGCTCGTCGGGCTCATAACCCGAAGGTCGGTGGTTCAAATCCGCCTCCCGCAATATTACTAATATAGGTTTCGTGGTGAAATAGCTAAAATACATATTGTTTTTCAGAACATATAAAACTTAGTTTTCAAAGAGGTATCATTACGAATTTTTATTTTGGTTCAGTAGCTCAGTTGGTAGAGCAATGGATTGAAGCTCCATGTGTCGGCAGTTCGATTCTGTCCTGAACCATACCTATAGCCGGCCTAGCTCAATTGGTAGAGCAACTGACTTGTAATCAGTAGGTTGGGGGTTCAAGTCCTCTGGCCGGCACCATTTTTAGGAGGGGTAGCGAAGTGGCTAAACGCGGCGGACTGTAAATCCGCTCCTTCGGGTTCGGCAGTTCGAATCTGCCCCCCTCCACCATCATATATAGGGGCATAGTTCAACGGTAGAATAGAGGTCTCCAAAACCTTTGATGTGGGTTCGATTCCTACTGCCCCTGCCATGGCGGTTGTGGCGAAGTGGTTAACGCATCGGATTGTGGTTCCGACACTCGAGGGTTCGATTCCCTTCAACCGCCCTTTATATTAATGGGCTATAGCCAAGCGGTAAGGCAACGGACTTTGACTCCGTCATGCGCTGGTTCGAATCCAGCTAGCCCAGTTATTGGCGGCATAGCCAAGTGGTAAGGCAGAGGTCTGCAAAACCTTTATCACCGGTTCAAATCCGGTTGCCGCCTCCAGGTTATTATGCGGGAGTAGTTCAACTTTTAGAACACATTCCTTCCCGGAATGAGATATAGGTGCAAATCCTATCTTCCGCTCCAATTTTAATATTATGCGGGAGTAGTTCAACTCTCAGAACACATTCCTTCCCGGAATGAGATATAGGTGCAAATCCTATCTTCCGCTCCAATTTTAGATTTGCGGGAGTAGTTCAACTCTCAGAACACATTCCTTCCCGGAATGAGATATAGGTGTAAATCCTATCTTCCGCTCCATTATTTACTTCCATTGGGAAGTTTTTTGTTTATATATTGAGCCGGTGTGGCGGAATTGGCAGACGCGCGGGACTCAAAATCCCGTTCCTTTATTGGAGTGTCGGTTCGATCCCGACCACCGGTATAAATTTAAATTTTTTTAGAGTGAAAACATTGTAAGTTTAATGTTTTCACTTTTTTTATTTTTTAAGAGCTAATTGTTATTTATCATTTGATAGTCTCTAAAATTTTATAAATAAGTAAGTTACTAATAATTGTGTCCAAATTCTTATAAAAAATATTTAAATAAATAAGTATAATATTTAATAAAATGCAAACAGATAGGGTTTTTATTTTAACATTTAGGCATTTAATCACATATTTTTTCAGTATATATATATAATTTAATTATAACAGCTGTTATTAAAAAATAATTTTTATAATTTTTGGAGGTTATCATATGAAAAAGAGATTTTTATCTATATGTACAATGACAATTGCAGCGTTAGCAACTACTACAATGGTAAATACTTCTTATGCAAAAACCGATACACAAAGCCATAATCATTCCTCACTTGGCACAGAAAACAAAAATGTTTTAGATATTAATAGTTCGAGCCATAATATTAAACCAAGTCAAAATAAAAGTTACCCAAGTGTAATATTGCCTAATAATAATAGACATCAAATTTTTAATACTACACAAGGTCATTATGATGCTGTTAGTTTTATTTATATACCAATAGATGGTGGATATATGAGTGGTTCAGGTGTTGTTGTAGGTGAAAATGAAATATTAACTAATAAACACGTCGTTAATGGAGCTAAGGGTAATCCAAGAAATATTAGTGTCCATCCTTCAGCTAAAAATGAAAATGACTATCCTAATGGCAAATTTGTGGGTCAAGAAATCATACCGTATCCTGGTAATAGTGATTTAGCAATCTTAAGAGTGTCACCGAACGAACATAATCAACATATTGGGCAAGTAGTTAAACCTGCAACTATAAGTAGCAATACAGATACTAGAATTAATGAAAACATCACTGTTACTGGTTACCCTGGTGACAAACCGTTAGCCACAATGTGGGAAAGTGTAGGTAAGGTTGTCTATATTGGTGGCGAGGAATTAAGATATGACCTAAGTACTGTAGGTGGAAACTGTGGATCTCCAGTATTTAATGGTAAAAATCAAGTTATTGGAATACATTATGGTGGCGTAGATAATAAATACAATAGCAGTGTTTATATAAATGATTTCGTTCAGCAATTCCTAAGAAACAATATACCTGATATAAATATTCAATAATTAAATTTAGTTTTTATAATATATATAGTGTATGCATCCATTGGTTAAATGTACAATTTAACCTTGGATGCTTTTTTTATCTAATAAGTAAATGTTAAATATTATCCGTATATAAGTATAATTGCTCACTTTTCTTTAATTATTGACATGAAATTTGATATTAAATGATTGTTTATATTTCGTTTCTATAATACGATTAATTTAATGTTTTAAATGGAGGTTTAACATGAGTCATTCGCAAATCAATGGAAAGCGATTTTTTAACAACATTTTGAATGCAGTAGGTGCAGGTGTAGTTATTGCATTATTACCTAATGCCTTATTAGGTGAATTATTAAAATTCTTTAAAGAAGGTAATCATATACTAGAAACGATTTTTCAGCTAGTAACAATCATACAATCTTTTATGGCTTTTATTATAGGAGTTCTTGCTGCGCACCAATTTAAATTTAAAGGTACAGGTGCTGCAATAATTGGTATTTCAGCAATGCTAGGTTCTGGAGCAGTACACTATAATGGACAAACAATTGAATTAAAAGGAATTGGAGATATTATAAATGTAATTTTAGTAGTTATATTAGCTTGTTTCATTTATATGTTTTTAGAAGGTAAATTAGGTTCCTTAGAAATGATTATTTTACCCGTTTTAGTTCCTGTAATTAGTGGATTAATAGGGTTATTAACATTACCTTACGTTCAAGTCATTACGCAGTCACTAGGAAAATTAGTAAACAGGTTCACAGAATTAAATCCATTATTAATGTCTATATTAATTTGTGTAACATTTTCTTTATTAATGGTAACTCCAATCTCGTTAGTTGCTATAGCAACAGCAATTAATCTTACTGGTTTAGGAAGTGGTGCTGCAAATATGGGAATAGTTGCAGCTTGTGTAACCTTTTTATTTGGATCTTTAAGAGTTAATTCTCTAGGAGTTAACGTGGTATTACTCATAGGTGCTGCTAAAATGATGATTCCTGTTTACTTAAAGCATTTAATTATAGCAATTCCATTGACAATTAATGGAGTCATATGTGGTATAGTTGCATATATTTTAAAAATTAAAGGGACTGCACTATCTGCTGGTTTTGGTTATACTGGACTGGTTGGTCCCATCAATGCATTAAACCGTATGTCGGGAAATCCATCTATAAATATTATTTTATTAGCTATTGGATATTTCGTTATACCATTTGTAGGTGCCTTTATTGTACATAAAATTTGTAAAAAAGTATTAAGTACTTACAGTGATGAGATTTATAAATTTGAAATCTCAAAAGATTAATTTTAATTATTATATTAGGAATTAGTGTATGATATATAACAAACTCTTTGCTTTTTCTTAAGTTATAAGATGAAATTTGAATAACTTAATGAACATATTTATTAAGTTTAGATAGCATAAAATACCCGAGATACTCAATGTCTCGGGTATTTTTTTATACACTATTTGGAAATCTAATTGCGCATTTATGAGTATTTATGTATAATAATGTATAATTATTAAAAAGGAGGTTAAAAACAATGAAGTGTTTGTTCAAAATGTTATCAATCATAATATTAATGTTAAGTACTTTCACGTTATTTATCAGTCCGAGTACATATGCAAATGAAGATGAAAATTGGACTAAAATTAAAAATCGAGGAGAACTAAGAGTTGGATTATCAGCTGATTATGCACCTTTAGAATTTGAAAAGACGATACATGGTAAAACTGAATATGCAGGTGTAGATATAGAATTAGCTAAAAAAATTGCGAAAGATAATCATTTAAAGTTAAAAATTGTAAACATGCAATTTGATAGCTTATTAGGTGCACTTAAGACCGGTAAAATCGATATTATCATATCCGGTATGACGACAACTCCCGAACGAAAAAAAGAAGTGGATTTTACAAAACCTTACATGATTACAAACAATGTGATGATGATTAAAAAAGATGAAGCAAAACGTTATCAAAATATCAAAGATTTTGAAGGCAAAAACATAGCTGCACAAAAAGGAACAGATCAAGAAAAAATTGCACAAACTGAGATTGAAGATAGTAAAATTTCTTCGCTCAATAGATTACCTGAGGCTATATTATCTTTAAAAAGTGGAAAAGTAGCGGGTGTAGTTGTTGAAAAACCAGTAGGTGAGGCCTATTTAAAACAAAATTCTGAACTAACATTTTCAAAGACTAAATTTAATGAAGAAAAGAAACAAACATGTATAGCTGTTCCTAAGAACTCTCCTGTACTTTTAGATAAGTTAAATCAAACAATTGATAATGTAAAAGAAAAAAATTTAATTGATCAATACATGACAAAAGCAGCCGAAGATATGCAAGATGATGGAAATTTTATTTCTAAATATGGCAGTTTTTTTATTAAAGGAATTAAAAATACTATTTTGATTTCATTAGTAGGTGTGGTATTGGGGTCTATTTTAGGCTCTTTTATAGCTTTATTAAAATTAAGTAAAATTAGACCATTACAATGGATAGCAGGTATATACATAGAATTTTTAAGAGGTACTCCAATGCTTGTGCAAGTGTTCATTGTATTTTTTGGGACTACTGCAGCTTTGGGATTAGATATTTCAGCTTTAATTTGTGGTACTATTGCGCTTGTTATAAATTCTTCAGCCTACATTGCTGAGATTTTTAGAGCTGGTATTAATGCTGTAGATAAAGGACAAACTGAAGCTGCTAGAAGTTTAGGAATGAATTATAGACAGACTATGCAATCAGTAGTTATGCCACAGGCAATTAAGAAAATTTTACCTGCTTTAGGTAATGAATTTGTAACCTTGATTAAAGAATCGTCTATAGTTTCCACAATTGGAGTGAGTGAAATCATGTTTAATGCACAAGTTGTACAAGGAATATCTTTTGATCCATTCACACCATTGTTAGTTGCAGCATTACTATATTTCTTACTTACATTTGCACTTACACGTGTTATGAATTTTATTGAAGGGAGAATGAGTGCCAGTGATTAATATTAAAAATTTAAATAAAAAATTTGGAGCAAATGAAGTATTGAGAGATATTAATCTTACTGTTGATAAGGGTGAAGTGGTTGCAATAATTGGACCATCTGGAAGTGGTAAAAGTACTTTACTCCGTTGTATGAATTTGTTAGATGTACCTTCAAAAGGTAAAGTTATATTTGAAGATAATGAATTAACCCAACATAATGTTCAATTAGATAATTTACGACAAAAAATGGGTATGGTATTTCAAAATTTTAATTTATTTCCTCATAAAAAGGTCATTGAAAATGTAATGTTAGCACCACTTTTATTACATAAAGATAGTAAAGATCAATTAAAAGAGAAAGCTTTATATTTACTTGAAAAAGTGGGGCTTAAAGATAAAGCAGATTCATATCCTAATCAACTGTCTGGAGGTCAAAAACAAAGAGTTGCTATTGCAAGAGCTTTGGCAATGGAACCTGATGTTATGTTATTTGATGAACCAACATCTGCACTTGATCCTGAAGTAGTAGGGGATGTTTTAAAAGTAATGAGACAATTAGCGAATGAAGGTATGACAATGGTGATTGTCACGCATGAGATGAACTTTGCTAAAGAAATAAGTGATAAAGTGGTATTTATGGCCGATGGTGTTGTGGTTGAATCTGGTACACCACAAAACATATTTGAAAATCCTCAACACAGTCGAACTCAAAATTTTTTATCACGAGTGTTATAAAATTTATATTTTCTTATGATAAAAGTTAAAGTTTACTATTCTCAGTTAGCGAATTTGTTATAGTGACATCATTTTAAACTTTTAAAAGAGAAATAGTATATCATAAAAATACTTATAGAAGTTTGGAAACAAATCCTTTTCTTAAGATTGAATTGATAAATAGTGTTAAAGTTATCTAAAACATGCATTTTTAAATCTAAATATCGATAAACTACACAATTTTGAAAGCCTATGATAATGATTTATATCATAGGCTATATTTTTTAATCATTACAATATTATGCCAACTCTGATACATAATCTTATGTTAGAATAGCATATGTAATTTTAAAAAGGTGGCAAAGCTTATGAACAATAAACTAAAAAAAGAAATTATAGACTTTGCTCATTCTATAGGCATTGATAGTATTGGATTTACAACTGCAGATCCTTTTGATGAATTGAAACAAAAATTAGAGGAATATCATGCAAAAGGGTACGCATCGGGTTTTGAGGAATCAAATATATCATTACGTACAGAACCTAAACTAAGTTTACCTAGCGCACGTTCTATCATCGCAATAGCTGTGGGTTATCCTAATAAACTTAAAGGTGCACCAAAAAGTGTTAAAGGTGATCGTCGAGGCATGTTTGCTAGGGCATCATGGGGCCAAGATTATCACAGCATTATGCGTAAGAGACTTGATAAATTAGCTGATTTCATCAAAGAAAAAGTACCTGATGTCGAAATCCAATCTATGGTGGATACTGGTGTATTGTCAGATAGAGCAGTAGCAGAAAGAGCTGGGTTAGGATTCACGGGTAGGAATGGATTTGTGATTTCTCCGGAATTAGGGACTTGGTCTTACCTAGGTGAAATGTTAGTAAGTATATCGTTTGAACCTGATGATCCATTATTAGATAGTTGTGGTGACTGTACAATTTGTGTTGATCGTTGCCCAACAGGTGCACTTGTTGGAAATGGTCAGTTAAATAGTCAAAAATGTATTAGTTTTTTAACTCAAACTAAAGGTTATCTTCAAGATGAATATCGATATAAAATTGGAAATAGATTATATGGGTGTGATACGTGTCAACAAGTTTGTCCTAAAAATCGTGGTATCAATACTCAGCATGATGATATTGTCTTGGAACCGGAAATTTTGAAGCCACGTCTTGTACCTTTACTTCAAATGAGCAACAAGAAATTCAAAAGTACATATGGACATTTAGCAGGTGCTTGGAGAGGTAAAAAACCAATACAAAGAAATGCTATTATAGCTTTGGCACATTTTAAAGAAGAAAGTGCTATACCAGAACTAAAAGAAGTTGCATTAAATGATCCAAGACCTATGATTAGAGGTACTGCATATTGGGCAATTGGACAAATTTTAGAGGATGATGCTATACCTTTTATTGATGCGCATTATGAAAATGAGATTGAAGAAGTGCAGATCGAAATGAAAAAAGGTTTGCAAATGAGGAGAGAACAAAAATGACGAATCATATTGTACTATATCAGCCAGAAATACCAGCAAATACAGGAAATATTGCACGTACTTGTGCAGGGACTTTAACCCATCTTCATCTAATTAAACCGCTCGGCTTTAGTACTGAAGACAAAATGTTAAAACGTGCAGGACTTGATTATTGGGAGCATGTTAATATTACATATCACGATAGTATTGAAGAATTTTTTGCTAATACAGAAGGTCACTACTATTTATTAACAAAATTTGGTAAACAGACCTACAGCGATTTTAATTTTTCTAATACTAATGAGGATTATTATTTTATCTTTGGTAAAGAAACTACTGGTCTTCCTGATTGGGTTAAGGAGAAATATGCAAAAACAGCTCTAAGAATTCCAATGAGTGACAATATACGTTCTCTTAATCTTTCTAATACTGCTGCTTTACTGATTTACGAAGCTTTGAGACAACAAGATTATCCTAACCTTTCATAATTAATGTTAATAAATAAAGTAAATGCAAGATAAACCCAAGAAATGTTATATTAATTGTGAACCAATAAAAAATAATAGTTTGATAATTAATACAAAGGGTATACTTTAAATTAAATCGACTTAATTAAAAGAGCAAACTTAGAGGAGTGTAGTTAACATGGCAATGAATTTTAAAGTATTTGACAATAGTGAAAAAGTAGCAGAATATACTGCAGATATTCTACGTAAGCAGTTTAATAACAATCCAACTACTATTGCAGGATTTCATTTAGGCAAAGAACATGCACCAGTGTTTGATGAACTTAAGAAAAATGTGGAAAATCATGCAGTTGATTTCAGTCAAATAAATATTTTAGATTATGATGATAATCATTCTTATTATGAGGCTTTGGGTGTGCCGACAGGACAAATTTATTCAATTTCTTACGAAAATGATGCAATTGACTTTATCTCAGATAAGATTAAGACTAAAGAAAATAAGGGAAAACTGACAATGCAAGTCCTTACGATTGATGAAAATGGCAAACTTGACGTTAGCGTTCGTCAAGGTTTGATGGAAGCTAGAGAAATTTTCTTAGTTATTACCGGTGCTAATAAACGAGATATGGTAGAAAAACTTTACCGTGAAAATGGTAAGACTAGTTTTGAACCATCGGATTTAAAAGCACACCGTATGGTCAATGTTATCTTAGATAAAGAAGCGGCTGCAGGTTTACCTGAAGACGTAAAAGAGTACTTCACTGCACGTTTTGCATAAAATAAATTTGTGAGGGATAAATGATGGCGAACAAAAAAGATTCCAAATTAAATTATCATGAAGAAGAAAACGCTATGGTGACTGACTTAGATGATTTAAAAGAATTAGGAAAAGAAATGGAACAGATTTCACAGGAAAATGATGAAGAAAAATTAAATCAACCTCATGATAACGAAGTTCGTTCAGATTTTAAAAATAGTAAATAGATTTTATATAAATCCAGTAGCTTATCAGTATGTTAAGTTATTGGATTTTTATATTTTATTATCTTTCACACGATTTGTTATATAAATATTCACTCCTTTTGATTGGTTATGATATGATACTTACAGTCATTAACACAAGGAGATTAATTAAATGTTAAGAAAATACTGGATTCACTTTGTTATAGTTACTGTTATAGTGAGTTTATTATCTATAAAAGGTTTTCCACTTGCTTTAGGTGCTTTATACTTGCCACTATTGTTCAAAATTGTACAACTTCAACTTAATTTATCAAAAGGTCTTATTGATAATGTCAATGCACATACATTTATAAAAAGTAATCAGTCTGGTGTGATGATTAGTGTGGTTTGTTGTCTATTAATAACGGGAGTTTTGACATACACCTTGGATGATTTTTATAATGAATTACCAGGAGTTTTAGGTATTTTAGTAAGTATAAGTCCTGTCACTCTCACTATAGGTGTGATACTATTTGTTTTAACTGCAATTGCTATTGTTCAGGCTACTAAAGCAAAATATCAACAACCTAAGAATTAAATAAGTAAGAAGTAAATTAATATTTTAATATATGAGTCTTAAATGAGCATGAAAAAATTCATTTAGGACTCATTTTTATTTTATTAGGAAAATATTCTTTTAAATGAAAACGGTTTATTTCAACATTGCTCATCTAATTTAAATAGTGCTATACTACAATTAAACAAAGAACAATAGGGGGAGCGATATAAATGTCAGTCAGAATTGAACATGATACATTTGGAGAAATTGAAGTACCAGAAGACAAATATTGGGGTGCACAGACTGAAAGAAGTAAACGAAACTTTCCAGTTGGCAAAGAGCATATGCCTATAGAAGTCATTTACGGATTTGCTCAACTAAAAAGGGGTGCGGCCTTAGCAAATCATGAATTAGGAAAATTGAGTGATGAAAAAAAGAACGCCATCGTTTATGCTTGTGATCGTATTTTAAATGGAGAACTAGACGATCATTTTCCACTTGTTGTTTGGCAAACAGGTAGTGGTACACAAAGCAATATGAATGTTAATGAAGTCGTAAGTTATGTAGCTAATGAATACCTTAAGAAACATGGAAGCAAGGAAGCTATTCATCCAAATGATGATGTAAATAAATCTCAAAGTTCAAATGATACATTTCCTACAGCCATGCATGTCGCATTGTTCCATGAAGTTGAAACTAAGTTAGAGCCAGCACTTAACCATTTACGTCAAACTTTTAAAGAAAAAGAAGACCAATATCAATCAATCATTAAAATTGGACGCACACATTTGCAAGATGCAACGCCTATTAAACTAGGTCAAGAGATAAGTGGTTGGCGCTATATGTTAGAAAAATGTGAGCAATTACTATCAGAATCAAAAAAGCATATTTTAAATTTAGCAATTGGTGGCACTGCAGTAGGAACGGGAATTAATGCTCATCCAGAATTTGGTCATAAAGTAGCTAAATATATTTCCAAAAACACAGGGTATGCTTTCGTATCATCTGAAAACAAATTTCATGCTTTAACTTCTCATGATGAGATTGTACAATTACATGGTACATTAAAGGCGCTAGCGACAGATTTAATGAAAATTGCAAATGATATTAGATGGCTAGCCTCTGGACCGCGTGCAGGTCTTGCTGAGATTTCAATTCCAGAAAATGAACCTGGATCTTCTATTATGCCAGGAAAAGTAAATCCAACACAATGTGAAATGTTAACTATGGTAGCAGTACAAGTCATGGGGAATGATACGACGGTAGGTATCGCAAGTTCACAAGGTAATTTTGAACTAAATGTATTTAAACCGGTAATTATGCATAACACTTTACAATCTATCTACTTATTAGCAGATGGAATGAATACCTTTAATAAAAACTGTGCAATAGGTATTCAACCGATTGAAGAAAACATTAATAATTATTTAAATCAATCATTAATGCTAGTTACGGCTCTGAATCCTCATATTGGATATGAGAAAGCAGCTCAAATAGCTAAAAAGGCACACAAAGAAGGACTTACTTTAAAAGAATCTGCAATAGAAAGTGGATATGTAACTGAATCACAATTTGAAGAGTGGATAAAACCAGAAGATATGGTAGACCCACATTAATTTTCTAGATTATAAAAATTACGGTTAAAAATAAATCTTTACGATTTGAGTTGGACAATAAAAGTGGTGCAAAATTGAAAATGAGGCTGGGACATAATTCCTAGCAAAATAGCCAGTAAATGAGTTTTCATAAATTCATTTACTGGCTTCTTTATTTACAATACTTCGTATTGTTGGCTCGCTTTCTTAGGGGACAGCTTCAGCCTGTAGTCTTCAGCTTGTCCTGTTCCCTCAAGAGTCTCGCCAAAATACTTTGTATTCATATGTAATTTTACATTAAAATACTTTAAAAAAATAAGGGCCTTCCGTATAATTTAATAAATACCAATAAACTAAATTAACGCGGTGCCTTATTTATAAAGATTATAACATGACTCAACTTACTCTACCATTGGAACTTTAGTTCTTATCTCCACAAATGATATTTCACGACATGTAAATGATATTGTAGAAACAAATCCCAAGACTGAATTCGATGAATTCATTTGTCCGAACAATCAAAGACTGGGATTTAAAAGATATGACTATCGTCATGATAAATATGGTTTTAAAAGAGACTTTAAATTATATGAATGTGATGATTGTTCAAAGTGTCCTCTGAAACACCAATGTATGAACTTCAATTCAAAAACAAATAAAAAAATAATGAAGAATTATAATTGGGAATATTTTAAAGCCCAAATTAATAAAAAGCTTTCAGAACCAAAAACAAAAACCATCTACAGTCAAAGAAAAATTGATGTGGAGGCTGTTTTTGGATTTATGAAGGCTATTTTGGGTTTCACTCGAATGTCCGTTCGAGGGATAGATAAAGCCAAAAGAGAATTAGGATTTGTGCTAATGGAACTTAATATAAGAAAAGTAACAGCTCAACGAGCTGAAAATAATCAAAAAAATTATAAAAAAGACAATTTCTATATTATTTCAATAGAAATTGTCTTTATTTACTTATCCTAGAACTTTATGTCCCAGCCTCTATATTAGTAGTTAGTCAGTGATAAAGATGAAATTAGGTGTTATGTTGACTTTTTTAATAAAACATTCTGTCCAATTTCATTAATTAATAGTCAAAATAATATAGTTTTTAATTCGATATTTAACTTAATGCTCATGATAACATCGAAATATTGCTATTTATCATCTAGACTTACAGAAATAATTTCTTGAGTCAGTGGATGAGTAAATTCAATTTGATGACTATTTAGCTCTAATTGTCGTAATGTTGAAGTTCCATAAAGTGGATCCCCAATAACTGGATGGCCAATCTCAGCAAGGTGCACACGAATTTGGTGTGTTCGACCTGTATCTAATTTAATGTCCAGTTGACATACACCCTCTTTAATCATTTTAGAGTCAATAATGTGAGTGATTGCACGTTGACCTGTGTTGGAAATTCTTCGTTTGTTTGAATGAAATTTATCTTTACCAATAGGCATATCTATCGTTTGTGGTTTAATAGGTAACAACGCTTTTACATTTGCTTTATATATACGCGTAATTTCATTATATTCTAACATTCGGTCTAAGATTTTTTTCATAAGCGGATTCTTAGCAACTATCAATAAACCTACTGTTTCTTGATCTAATCGATGTATGGGCTCAACATATTCACTATCAACAGTGTAAATCACATGGTTCATAAGTGTGTTGCTCTCTTTTAAATCATTGGGATGCGTTTTAACACCCTTTGGTTTCATGACAATGGCCAAGTCATCATCCTCGTAATAAATTTGAGCATATCGATAACTTGGTAAATAGTTACTTACTTCATTAGGTGTTGGTATCTCAACATAATCACCGGTTTTAACATTATTTAATAATGTACCGTACTCTTCATTAATTAAGATTTCTTTAGACATATTCAGTTGATGTAAGTCCTTTTTAGGTAATTTTAAATATTGAAAAATCTCTCTCAATGTATAATCGTTAAATTGTTTAGGTATTGTAAATTTCATTTTTTCCTCCTATAAATTCAGTTCTATCATATCATATATTTGTGCGACTCTATAACTTGTTTTATTTTGAAAGTTTTAATAACATCGGCATTGTGAGTTTTTAAAAATAAAGAATGAGTTGTATAATAATGATAAAATGTTAAATTTGAGGGGATATAATGGAGAAACCAACTAGACTTGCATTACTTAAGGAAATAGCCGAATTTCTAAATGAAGAAACTGAAATATATAGCATGATGCAAGGGGCTTTGCGTTTACTTATAAATGGGAGCGACTTTTCAACTGGTTGGATTTTCTATATTGATGAAGAGGGGCACCATGATTTAGTTTCCTCTGTAGATTTACCTGAAGCTTTATCTAAAAACTCTTGTTACTATTTGACAAATGGTTCTTGCTGGTGTGTGCAAGCATATCAAAATCATAAATTAACTAAAGCTTCTAATATAATAAATTGTTCTAGAATCAATTTAGCTAATCATGCTTATGATAAAGAAACGAATCATATTACTCACCATGCTACTGTTCCATTGCAGTCTGGGAGTGAAAGATTCGGTTTGCTTAACGTAGCATCTCCCAACAAAGAACATTATAGTGAAGAAGACTTAGAACTATTAGAATCTGTAGCATTTCAAATTGGTTCAGCTATAAAGAGAATTCAGCTAACTAATAAAGAAAAAGAAAATGCCAAAATTAATGAACGTAATCGACTAGCTAGAGACTTACATGATTCAGTAAATCAAATGTTATTTTCTTTAAAATTAACGGCTCACGCTGCAAAAGGGATAACTACTGACGAGCAAGCGCAAAAGGCTTTTAAGACTATTGAGGAAACAAGTCAAAATGCAGTAAATGAAATGAGAGCACTGATTTGGCAACTAAAACCAGTTGGATTAGAACAAGGCTTAATCCATGCATTAGACTATTATAGTAAAATGTTAGGACTAGATTTGAAAGTGACTATTAATGGACTAATAGATTTATCTAATGATATCGAAGAAAATGTATACAGAATTATTCAGGAAGCAATGAATAATGTTATTAAGCACGCTAAAACCAACAAAGTTTATCTTGATTTATCACAAAATGTTGAATATCTTGAGATAGATATTAGAGATAACGGTCAAGGTTTTGACACGCAATCAATTAATACGTTTTTATTTAATGGTTTAAAAAACATAAAGCAACGTACACAGTATTTGAACGGTAAAGTTATTATAGAATCAAAAATAAATCATGGCACTCGGATTTATATTAAAATTCCATTGAAATTAAAGGAGCATCCTTATGCATAAAGTCATTCTCGTCGATGATCACTATATTGTAAGGCAAGGTTTAGAATTTTTATTATCAACTGTAGATGATTTATCAGTTTTAAAGGGTTTTAAAGATGGTGCAACATTTTTATCTTATTTAAAAAACAATGAAAGACCGGACATCGTGCTTCTAGACTTAGTAATGCCAGAGATGAATGGTATAGAAATTACTGAAATACTCAAACAACAATATCCTGAAATCAAAGTATTAGTACTTACGAGCTATGTAGATGATGAACATGTTATTTCAGCTATTGATAAAGGAGCTGATGGGTATGAAATGAAAGATGTTGAACCTCAAAAGTTAATTGAGACAATTCATAAAGTTTTGCAAGGTGAACGTATCATACATCCTCAAGCTAAAAGCGTGATTAAGGCCGTATCAAAAAAACCACATTATACGAATAAGTTATCTAAACGTGAAAAAGAAGTACTTAAAGAAATGGTTAAAGGTAAAACAAATAAAGAAATTGCAAGAGCATTGTTTGTATCAGAAAAGACAGTAAAAACACATGTGAGTCATATTTTTAGCAAACTAGAAGTCTCCGATAGAACTCAAGCCGCTATTTATGCAATGGAAAATAAATTGATTTAAAAATTATTTTAATTTTTATGAATGTAATTGTGTTAAGTTGAGTTTTTAGCCAATAACACTTACAGCAATTATAATTCTGCTTGTAGATTAATATTACTGTCTAATTATTTTGATAATTATGCCTATTATAAAAATAGACTCAAAAACGTATTTACTCTTTTATTTTTATTGAAAATATATTAAGATGTAATTTGTGTTTCAAGAAATGTGTATTATTGCAATTTCTTGTGTCCGGATAAAATATTTCCAATGAGAAAGGTAGATAAATAGAATGGATAGACAGAGTTTCACAGATTTAATTCAAACAAAATTTAAGATGGTCCGTATAGAAGCAGGCTATACTCAAGATACAATGGCACAAACCATTGGACTTTCCAAGAAAACATTGGTTCAAATTGAAAAAGAAAGAGTTCTACCAAACTGGACTACATGCGTATCAATTTGTGCTTTATTCAGAGATTCAGATGTATTAAATAGTACATTCGGTTGTGACCCGCTTGAAATCGTACAAACAATTTCTAGAAACCATTGTGCTTATCCAAATCACTCAACAACAAGTGATATTTACTGGAATACTATTGATACACGTAATGGTTTCATTTTACAAAGTAATAAAGTAAGTAACATTTATCGTGTTCTTAATAATGAAAAACAACCGATCTTTGGCACTTCAAAAATGAGAGAAGCTGAAACTTACTTCAATAGAAATGCTAAAGAAGAATTAATACACGTATAGACATAAATACATAAGTGATAGAAGAATCATTTTATGATTGAATCACTTTGATCTTAATATCATAAAAAATTCAGGAGCATAAGTGTTAGACGATGAGACAACTTTTTGGTTTCATCGTTTTTTTATAAGTGAGTAAAATGAAATAGTTTTGAAACATTTTCTATTAAAAGGGAGTTTAAACGATGCATTCCATATTATTAGTAGTTTTTATGATAATTTTAGGAGCAATAATTGGTGGAGTAACTAATATGATTGCAATTAAAATGTTATTTCATCCATTCAAACCGTATTATATTTTTAGGTTTCGTATTCCATTCACACCAGGTTTGATTCCAAAACGTCGTGAGGAAATCGCTAGAAAAATTGGACAAGTTATTGAGGAACATCTTATTACTGAAGAATTAATTCGACAGAAGCTAAATCAACAACAATCGAGAAATATGATACAGCAACTAATCCAAAAACAAATAAGTAAATTAAAAAATGATGATGTGACAATTAAAAATATAGCTAAATTTTTAGGAATAGATGTTAATGAGTTGGTAGATTATAAATTCACTACTAAAGTTTTAAGTAAACTAAACTTTTGGTATGAGAAAAATAAATACAGAAAGTTAAGTGAAATATTACCTCAGTCTTTCTTAGACCAATGTAAAGGTCAAATAGAATATATTACTGACTTCTTATGTGAAAGGGCTAGAAATTATTTAAGTTCTGAAAAAGGTGAACGTGATATTTATGAAATGTTAGACACATTTTTCAATGAAAAGGGACGCATCATTGGTTTACTACAGATGTTTATGACAAAAGAAAGCATTGCTGATAGAATTCAACAAGAGTTGATTAGACTAACTCAACATCCGCAATCTCAAATAATAATTACTAAAGTATTAAATGATGAGTATGAAACATTTAAAGATAAGAACTTAGATGAAATCATTAAAGCACAACAATTTAAAAATTATAGTCAATTAGTACTTAATGAATTAAAAACTTATCTAAATCTAAAAGATAAAACACAGAGACCTATTAACCAAATTGTTCCGCAGTTTATTCAATTCCTAGAAGATGATACATCAAAACGTATGACTGATTTAATTATTAAAGGTACTTCAAAACATTTAACAAACATTATGAAAAAGATTAATTTACGTCAATTAATTGAAGAACAGATTAATACATTCGACTTAAAGTATATTGAAAATCTAATTATTGAAATTGCCAACAAAGAATTAAAATTAATCATGACATTAGGATTTATATTAGGAGGTATCATTGGATTTTTCCAAGGAGTAATTGCAATCTTTGTCTAATGGTGACAGATATGTTAAAGTATTCTACGAGTGGTTAAAAACACAAATTAACTCAAAGGAGTGCAAAGACTTATGGCAGTAAATTTATATGATTATGCAAATCAATTAGAACAAGCTTTAAGAGATAGTGATGAATATAAAGCTATCAAAGATGCATTTGCTAAAGTAAAAGAAAATGAAGAATCAAAAAAATTATTTGATGAATTCCGTGAAACTCAAATGAGCTTCCAACAAAAACAAATGCAAGGGGAAGAAATTCCTGAAGAAGATTTACAAAAAGCTCAAGAACAAGCTCAAGCTATAGAAAAAGACGAAAATATTTCTGAATTAATGAATGCTGAGCAAAAAATGAGCCAAGTATTCCAAGAAATTAATCAAATCATTGTAAAACCTTTAGATGAAATTTACGCTGACTAATTAGTTAATCAATATCTACTTTGATTGAGCCTGGGACATAATAATTGTTCCAGGCTTTCTTATTTATGTCTTATTATTTTTAAATCAATGCATTCTTCATCGACTGTCAACAAACAGATATGGTAAAATGAAAGAATATAAGGAAAAAATATTTCTCATCATTCATACTGTAAAATTTTAGTTTATATACTTTATGCATCACATTAATGCATAAATAATCTTGTACATTTTTTTAATTAACTTTGCAGATATTCTAAGGAGAATCAAACTTATGGTTAAATTTATACACTGTGCTGATTTGCATTTGGACAGTCCTTTCAAATCTAAAAGTTATCTCAGTCCAAATATTTTTGAAGATGTCCAAAAGAGTGCATATGAAAGTTTTAAAAACATAGTCGACTTAGCTTTAAAACAGGAAGTCGATTTTATTATTATAGCAGGTGATTTATTTGATAGTGAGAATCGTACATTGCGTGCTGAAGTCTTTTTAAATGAACAATTTGAAAGACTAAGAAAAGAACAAATATTTGTTTATATTTGCCATGGCAACCACGATCCTCTTACTTCTAAAATAACAAGTCAGTGGCCTAATAACGTATCCGTATTTTCAAATCAAGTGGAGACATATCAAGCTATTACTAAATCAGGAGAAACGATTTATATTCATGGATTCAGCTATCAAAATGATGCGAGTTATGAAAATAAAATAGACGCATACCCATCGAGTCAAGGTCAAAAGGGCATTCATATTGGTGTATTACATGGAACTTATAGTAAATCTTCGGTGAAAGACCGTTATACTGAATTTAGATTAGAAGACTTAAATCAACGTTTATACCACTACTGGGCATTAGGACATATACACCAACGTCAACAGTTAAGTGATATGCCAGTCATTAACTATCCAGGTAATATCCAAGGAAGACATTTCAATGAATTAGGAGAAAAAGGTTGTCTATTGGTGGAAGGTGATCACCTTAAACTCACTTCACAATTTTATCCTACTCAATTTATTAAATTTGAAGAAGCTACAATTGAAACTGATCATACATCTAAACAAGGACTTTATGATGTTATTCAATCTTTTAAAGATAAAGTAAGACCTGAAGGTAAATCATTTTATAGATTGAACGTACGCATTAATAGTGAAGACATAATTGCACCACAAGATTTAATTCAACTAAAAGAAATGATTACTGAGTTCGAAGAAAACGAAAACCAATTTGTTTTTATTGAAGATTTAAATCTTCAATATGTTCAAAATGATGAAATGCCAATAGTGAAAGAGTTTTCACCGGAATTACTTGATGATGCGTCACTTTTTGATTCGGCAATGACTGATTTATATCTAAATCCAAGGGCTTCTAAGTTTTTAGATGACTACAATGAATTTGATAAAGTTGAGTTAGTCAATCATGCAGAAAGCCTTTTAAAGGATGAAATGAGAGGTGAACAAAATGATAATTAAATCATTAGAAATATACGGATACGGCCAATTTGTTCAACGTAAAATTGAATTTAATCGTCAATTCACTGAGATATTTGGTGAGAATGAAGCTGGTAAATCTACCATTCAAGCATTTATTCACTCTATTTTGTTCGGATTTCCTACTAAAAAGTCCAAAGAACCACGTTTAGAACCAAGATTAGGTAATCAATATGGCGGGAAATTATCCCTCATTTTCGACGATGGCATTGAAGCAGAAGTTGAGAGAATCAAGGGAAGTGCACATGGAGATGTCAAAATTTATCTTAAAGATGGTACTATACGAGATGAAGTTTGGCTAAATAAAAAACTTAATTACATTTCAAAGAAAACATATCAAGGTATATTCTCTTTTGACGTTTTAGGTCTTCAAGATATTCATAAAAATCTAGATGAAGAACAGCTACAAGATTACTTATTAGAAGCAGGTGCACTTGGGTCAACTGAATTTACAAGTATGAGAGATAGAATTGGACAAAAGAAAGAAGAATTATATAAAAAATCTGGAAAAAATCCAATTATTAATCAACAAATTGAGCAACTTAAACAATTAGAAAATCAAATTCGAAATGAAGAAAGTAAACTTGATACATATCATCGGCTTGTAGACGATAAAGATAAATCATCAAGAAGACTAGAAAATTTGAAGCAAAATTTAAATCAATTATCAAAAATGCATGAGCGAAAACAAAAAGAGGTTGCTCTACATGATCAAACACAAGAATGGAAAAGGTTGGAACAATCACTTAATATAGAGCCTATAAATTTTCCTGAAAAAGGGATAGATAGATACGAAACTGCCAAATCTCACAAACAATCACTTGAACGAGATAAAAGTTTGCGAGAAGAAAGATTAAGCTTATTAAATAAAGAGGCGGAGTCTATCAATCCAGTAGACCAAAAGTATATTGATTCATTTAATAGCCTTTATCAACAAGAGACTGAAATTAAACAAAAAGAATTTGAGTTACGTTCAATTGAGAAAGATATTGCTGATAAGCAAGGTGAACTAGAAGCTCTTCAATCTAATATCGGTTGGCAAGAAGTGTTTTACGACACAGATAGTACTGAAGCGATGAAAAGTCATATGAGTGATTTAGTGTTAGGCAAGCAAGAACAAAATGCTTATATCAACCAGTTAGAACGTGGACTTGAAGAAAATAAAATTGAAAGAAACTCTAATTCTAATGAGATTAATCAAGTTGAGAATGAGCTTGTTCCTGACGAAACCTTTGACAAGAAAAAGGAATATACACAACAAGTTTTAGAATTACATGAAAAAGAGAACTTATATGAAAAGTTAAAAGAAACTTTTGAAGAAGAACAAACACAAAAAAATAAAAGACAAAAGTTTTTAAGAATAGGATTTATTGTTTTGACTATTCTAGCAGCAGCACTTTCTATATTTTCTTTTTTCACTGCAAATCTTATTTTTGGAGTAATATTTGCTCTATTAACTGTGATTTTTGTAGTAGGTATCATCTTTTCTAAATCTAAAGCAGTAGATTATAGCACAGCAATAAGTCAAGAAATTAATGATTTAGAAAACCAACTCACACAACTTGAAAAAGAATATAATCTTGACTTCGATTTAGAACATCAACAACGAGTTCGTGAACAATGGCGCCATGCCAAGAAAAATAAAAAAATACTTGAAGAAAAACATCAATATATCAATCAATCATTAACGACTGCAAATGAGCGACTTGATAGTCTAAAAAATAGCATCATTGAAATAAAAAAAGAGTTACATTTATCAGAAAAACTTTCAGATGAATTAGTGGTTGAGAGTGTCTCAACCATTAGTCAAATTAAAGCGCATGATAAATACATTATTGATTTAAATCAACAACGCAAGAATCTACTAAAAGATATCAATCACTTTTATGAACGTGCACAATCTGTAACTGAACCACATCTAAAACAATTTAATCAGATGTCTTTCTTCCATGATGTGAAACAGTGGTTAAAAAATGCAGAGGAACAAAATGAGGCTTGGAATAAAAATCAAAATGAAATGCAATTACTCAATAATGAATTAAAGCAATTGAAGTCACGCTTAAGTGAAACGAATCAAATGATTAAGGAATTATTTGATTATGTTGATGTAGATAATGAAGAAGATTATTATACACATCATCATCATTTTGAAACCTATCAAAATGATTTAAATCGATTTAATGATTTAAATCAATATTTAGAAAATCAAAATTATACTTATGAAATGAGTTCGCAATTAAGTGAGAAAACTACTGCTCAACTAGAAGAAGAAGATCATAGATTGGCTAAACAAGTTGACGATTACAATGATCAATTTTTAGAAATGCAGGCAGAAGTTAGTGATTTAAATGCTCAGATTAATCATATGGAAACAGATAGAACTTTAGCACAATTAAGACATGAATATTATAGCTTAAAAAATAGACTTAACGATATTGCTAAGGATTGGGCAAGCTTAAGTTATATGCAAGCTTTAGTGGAAGAACATATCAAGCAAATAAAGGATAAGCGTCTACCACAAGTGATTAATGAAGCTGTATCTATTTTTAAAAATTTAACAAATGGTACTTACAATATGATTAATTATACTGAAAATCATAAAATACATGTAAAGCATTCTAACGGACAAGTATTTGAGCCAGTTGAGTTGAGTCAATCTACAAAAGAATTATTATATGTGGCTTTACGTATTAGTCTTATTAAAGTATTAAAACCGTACTATCCATTCCCAGTGATTGTAGATGATGCATTTGTTCATTTTGATAAATATCGTAAAGAGCGTATGTTGAAATATTTGAGAGAACTATCAGAACATTATCAAATACTTTATTTTACTTGTACAAAAGATCATGTCATACCGGCCAAAGAAGTATTAACTTTAAATAAATTACAGGAGGGCGGGAAAAAATGAGAAATGTAGAAAAATTAAATCCCGGCGACTCAGTGGATCATTTTTTCTTGATTCATCGTGCAACTCAAGGTGTTACAGCTCAGGGTAAAGATTACATGACACTATTTCTGCAAGATAAAAGTGGTGATATTGAAGCTAAATTATGGACTGCTACGAAAGATGATATGCAAACTTTAAAGCCAGAAACAATAGTTCATGTCAAAGGTGATATCATCAATTATCGTGGACGCAAACAGATGAAAATACATCAAATACGTCTTGCACAAGCTGAAGACAAAGTGTCAACTAAAGACTTTGTTGACGGTGCGCCAATGTCGCCCTCAGAAATACAAGAGGAATTATCGCATTTTATGTTAGATATTGAAAATGCAAACTTACAACGCATTACTAGACATTTAATTAAAAAGTATCAAGATCGTTTTTTCACTTATCCAGCAGCAAGTTCGCATCATCATAATTTTGCGAGTGGATTAAGTTATCATGTTTTAACAATGTTGCGTATAGCAAAATCTATATGTGATATTTATCCTCTGTTGAATAGAAGTCTATTATACAGTGCTATCATTTTGCATGATTTAGGTAAAGTAAGAGAATTGAGTGGTCCAGTTGCGACGACCTATACTGTTGAAGGAAATTTACTTGGTCATATCTCTATAGCAAGTGATGAAGTTGCTGAAACAGCCAAAGAGTTAGGTATTGATGGAGAAGAGGTAATGTTACTTAGACATATGATTTTAGCGCATCATGGTAAAATGGAGTTCGGATCGCCTAAATTGCCTCATTTAAAGGAAGCTGAAATACTTTATTTTATAGATAATATTGATGCTAAAATGAACATGTTTGATAAAGCTTTCAAAAAAACAGAAAAAGGTCAATTTACAGAAAGAATTTTTGGTTTAGAAAATAGACAATTTTATAATCCAACAACACTTGATTAAATTCAGGTTCAATAGTACAAAGTTACCTTTAATGAATAGATAATTTTAAAGAAGTATCTATTCTTAGAGTCTTTGTACTTTTTTAATGTTTGTTAATCAACGTGTTATAATAAATTAGTCGCCTAACTTTACTTCTCAGGCGTCATATGACGAAGGGAAGGAGGTGCATATATGATTTTAGATATCTTTGTACACATCATCACCACTGTTATTAGTGGTTGTATAGTTGCGTTGTTTACGCATTGGCTACGTCAACGTAATGACAAACATCGATAGGCGACAATTTTAAATTTAGCCACACTAAAACCCCCTTACTACTGGCATAGTAAGGGGGTTAGTGCATATATGATAGATATCTTTGTTAACTATATTATAACATGAGTGATGAATATTTCAACTTACGACAATCATGTTAGAAAGGAATTATGAACCTGAATTAGTTAATCCAGAACCACCTTGTGATTGTTGTTGCTGTTGTTGTTGTTTTAATTTATCTGGATCAAGAATAGAATCCTCAATTGCTTTTTTAATATCTCTATCTTTGTAGTCCACTTTATACTCTTTTAGTAATTCTTTGTATGCATCAGTTAATAATTTAGGTTTCTTCTGTACTTTTTCTTCGATTAATTTTTGTTTGATATTTGATTTTTCACTATTAAAATCAGTTTCTTTATCTGCTTTTATAATGTGATAGCCATAGTCTGTTTTTACGACTTTAGAAACTTCTCCTTCTTTTAATTTAAATAGTGCTTTTTCGAAGCTATCTACCATTTGACCTTTAATCACATAACCTAATGAACCATCCTTCTTAGCTGAAGAACTATCCATTGATTCTTTTTTCGCTATTTCTCCAAACTTATTTGGATTCTTTTCTACTTCTTTTTGAATTTTTTCAGCTTTTTCTTTCGCTTTTTTATCTGATAAACCTTCTTTATCGCTAGATTTAGATTTAACTTTAATTAAAATGTGTGATGCTTTTTTAGAGTTTTCTTTGATTTCTTTATCTGATACATTAACTTTATCTAGTAACAATTGTTTCTGATAAGCTGATAATTTCTTCTGCTCTTTATAATCATCAAGTGACATACCTTGTTGTTTTAGCATGCTTTCAAATTGATCCTTACCACCGTATTGTTTCTCTTCTTTTTTAATATCTTTATCAATATCTTTTGTATCTACTTTATCTTTATATTTATCTGCTAAAATTTTGTTTAATACAATACTAAAAGATGTGTTTGCAATTTGTTCTTTGCCCATTTTTTTCATTACGTCAGCAACTTTAACATCACCAGCTTTAGAAGAAATAAGTGTGTTATCCTTCGATTCAGTTGCATTTGAACCGCAGGCACCTAACAAAAGTGCACTTGCAGTTACGGGTACAATAATTTTATTCATTAATTTCATAAGTTGATAGCTCCTTTATGTATTAATCATCGTAAATATAACATATTATTAATCATCAACCAATTAGAAACCCCTTTCCTCAGACTATAGTATGACAAGGAAAGGGGGTATAGCTACATAATTGATAGCGATTTAATTATGCATATTTTATTTATAAATATAAAGAATGTTGCATCTAATCTTTGTAAATGATTTTAAAAATCAGTGTTGTGTATAAGGATTGTCTACCTTGTTTAAAATATGAAGACCCGATTGATGTTCTTCGACATAGTGTCCATCATTTGAAAATAAAAGTATCTTTAAATATAAAATATCCATCATTGAACAGCCTATGTTAAGTGATAATAAAAACATAAAATAATGTCCATATTGAGGTAAATATATACTCAGCATTATAAAGATACCAGATAAGAAAAAGATGGGTAGAATGAGATTAATACAAAAATAAATTTTGTGAACAGGCGTATTAACATAAGTATTAAAATATGGTACCCATTTCTTACTAGATAGTTTATGGATTTTAAAAGATTTATAATAGGGCAAAAAGAATAAAAGATGTACTATTTTATGAATAGGGTACATGAGCAATATAAACACTACGAGTACAAAAAAATGTCTATCTGAAAGTGGTGTATCTAAAAAATAATACATCACTTCATAACTAACTAAAAATGTAAATATTGTCGCAACTAAACTTAAAAATGCAATTCTTTGAATACCGAACCGTGCATGTATATCGATTTGGCGAGTACATAAAAACATAATATATGCCTCTTCTCTATGTTAATATTTGTTACGTATTATCTATGTCTTTTGCTCAATAGTCAATAGATATTGCCAATATTTGTTGGTTTTGCTCAGTGAAAAGTTTGAGCTGTCTATGATTTAGAAGTAAAAAAACTATGGCTTAGTTGCCATAGTTTTAAACTACTTATCTTTTGAAAGGTTATTACTAATATCTTCGCCACGGTTTTGTAAATTTTCGATGTGACTTTGTAATTTTTCGATGTTTGGATTAATGTCTGATTTAAAATTACCAATCAATCCTTTAAACTCTTCACCAATTGAACTTCCAAATTCAATACTTTCATTCTTGATTTGTGAACCGTAATTAAGAATATCATTGAAGGATTGTTTCATATTCTCTATTTCACGTTGTAATTCTGATTGAGCGCCAGTGGGTTGACTAGCATCAATCGTATGATTTTTTACGCTTTGGTCATCACGATGTCTTAAAGCAACTGCAAATCCTGCAACAGCACCTACACCTAAACCAAATAATATTCTTGAGACTTTCATTATGATTCTCCTCACTTTATTTGTCGGATAATTGTAATAGTTATTTCATACCCAGTATAACAAGAAATATGCATGATTAAGACATTTGTGCTTGAATTTGTGTTGCTATTTTTTGTTTAGTTTCATCATCGATTACATCTTCATGTGTTTCCCATTTATAGCCAAATCCGTCTATATCATTTTCATATCTCGGTATTAAATGGAAATGAATGTGAAATACTGATTGATCGGCATATTCACCATTATTTTGAATAATGTTCAAGCCGTCAGGGTGAAATGCTTTTTTGATTGCATTTGCCACTTTAGGTAAAGCAACCCCTATGTGTTTCATTGTCTCTTCATCAGTTTCAAATATATTTGCTGAAGGTTTTTTAGGTACTAGTAGCGTATGTCCTTTTGAAACTTGAGATATATCAAGGAATGCATAGACATAATCATTTTCATATATCTTAAAACTAGGAATCTCACCTGAGATAATTTTACTGAATATCGTTTCTGACATAATAATGACACTCCTCTACAAATGTTTGTTCATATTATATCATTCATTTTTTAAAACTACATCATTGTAAAGATTATTTTTAGGTCTATATAATTTTTTTTGATACAATAAAGTCAATGGAGGTGCCTTATGACAGTAAAAGTTGAACATCTTACAGGCGGATATGGAAAAAAACCTGTAATTAAAGATTTGAATTTTGAATTAGAAAAAGGTGAAATTGTAGGTTTAATAGGTCTAAATGGTGCTGGGAAAAGTACTACAATTAAACATATGCTAGGATTGATTAATCCAATGGAAGGCAAATTATCAATTTCAAATATTAGAATTAATGAAGATATTGAAAATTATAGAAGAAAGTTATCTTATATACCTGAATCACCAGTCATCTATGATGAACTAACTTTAGAGGAGCACATTGAAATGACGGCGATGGCTTATCAATTAAGTAGAGAAGAGGCTATGCGTCGAGCTAAACCATTGCTTAAAGTTTTTAGATTAGAAAATGAACTTAAAGTATTTCCAAGTCATTTTTCTAAAGGAATGAAACAAAAAGTGATGATTATTTGTGCATTTATAGTTGATCCAGAATTATATATTATTGACGAACCTTTCCTCGGTTTAGATCCTTTGGGGATACAGTCTATGTTAGATTTAATGGTAGAAAAAAGAAATGAAAATCGAACAGTGTTAATGAGTACACATATTTTGGCTACAGCCGAAAGGTATTGTGATAGATTTATTATTTTGGATAAAGGTGAAATTGTTGCATTTGGTAATCTTGAAGAGTTACGGGAACAAACAGGATTAAAAGATAAAACTTTAGATGATATTTACATTCATGTCACGCAAGGTAGTAGTGCTTATGAATAACGAGGCGTTAACTTTGTTTAGAAAACGACAACACGCTATACGTAAGGAGAAAAACTATTATAATAAATTTATATTTAATGGTCACTTTACAGTTTTTCTACTTATACTATTAGGAGCATTTATATTTGGATATGGCGAATGGTTAAGTCACATTCCTCCTCAAATAGACTATGCACTATTTGCTAGTATAGCAATAGCTGTTGTTTCATTATTCCCAATTCGTACACTCATGAAAGAAGCGGACCAAATCTTCTTACTACCTTTTGAAAGACACATGAAAAATTATATTAAAGCAAGTCTGTTTTATAGTTATATTTCAAGAATCAGTTTACCATTCATTTTGCTAATCGTGTTCTTTCCATTGTTTTATAAATTAAGTCACAGTGATTATGGATTTTATATCGCATTTTCTATAAGTACATTGCTATATCCATATTTGGTATTACTCATCAAATGGCAATGGGTTAAATTAAATAAAAATGTGTTCATTATCAACTTATTATTATTTATACCTTTAGCAGTAACGCATTACATGATTTTAAAATTTCATAACTATTTAGCTTTTTTAATAATGATTTTATTATTTGTAATTTATTTAGTCCTAAAGAGTAGAGCGAATCACTATTTGCTTCCTTGGGAAAAAGTGATTGCAATTGAACAACAACACCACACAAATTATTATAAATTCGTTAATATGTTTACAGATGTAAAACACCTAAGAGAATCAGCAGTACGTCGTAGTTATCTTGATTTCTTACTACCCGTTCCTAAAGGCACTAAATTCAATGAGAATCGTATGTACTTATATTTATTTATAAGAAGTTTTGTCAGAGGACGCGATGCTTTTTCTATTATTTTAAGATTAGTTATTATCGCTTTGATATTAATGGTATGGTTATCACAACCAGTTGTTTCATTAATTATCGGTAGTTTGTTTATGTATATTATTTTATTACAGATGTCTCAATTTTATACGCAGCAAGCATACGGTTTATGGCCTCAAGTTTGGCCTGTATCTGATACAAAAGTAATTACAGGATATCAGCAATTTTTAAATCGCTTGATGATCATCATCGCTATTACATTTACGATTGTATATGTAATCAAACACCATGAATTATTCTTTTTTGCTGTATTATTCTTTATAGTAGGTTGGCTAACCATTCGAAATACAATTAAAAAATTAAAATATCAAGAAACATTATTACGTGACTAAATCAAATTTAGTTAGAGTAAACTTTATTTTAATTCAATATAGTCAAAAGAGGGATTGAATGTTTGAAACGATAACGACAGCCGCCATCCTGTATATTGCTACAGCGGTTGATTTATTAGTCATATTATTAATCTTTTTTGCAAGAGCAAACAATTATCAACAGTACAAAGATATTTATATTGGACAATATCTAGGGTCATTAACTTTAATTATTGTCAGTTTGTTTTTGGCTTATGTACTTAACTATGTACCAGATAAATGGATTTTAGGATTGCTTGGTCTTATACCAATTTATTTAGGAATTAAGGTTGCTATATTCGATGATTGTGAAGGGGAAAGAAGAGCTAAAGATGAACTAAATAAAAAAGGATTATCTGAGTTATCAAAATCTGTTGCAGTAGTCACACTAGCAAGTTGTGGTGCAGATAATATTGGATTATTTGTACCATATTTCACTACTATAAATAATTATGAATTAGTTATTACTTTAATCACATTTTTAATCTTAATTTTTATTCTTGTCTTTACCGCTCAAAAATTAGCTAATATACCTGGCCTAGGTGAAATCATTGAAAGGTTTAGTAGGTGGATAATGTCAATAGTCTATATTGGTTTAGGTCTATTCATTATCATTGAAAACGGAACAGTTCAAAAACTCTTTCATTTTGTTTTTTAATATAACGAGATTATATTACAACTATAAATCATTCGGTAACTTCCATAGTAAATATGGATGTTACTTTTTTAAATAAAAGTTGAGATGAGTTTGAGGATTAAATGGCCTCTAATTAAATCTATAGCTAAGAGGTTATACATCTTGGCTAAATTAAAGATAGAGTAAAATCGGAGTTTTAATCATTGTAAATGAGAATAAGTAAAAGTATTTAACTATATACAAAAAGATGCCTATGACCATGTGTGATGTCACAGGCATCTTGTCGTATAAACAATTGCCACAAATAGAAAAATGCACTTAGAAATTCTATAGAAAATGCAATTTGAAAGATATCTATCCACAGTTGAAATGTCTCTTAACATCAATCCTTATAATTAATAAGTAGACTAAATAACTGTGTTTAAAATTGTTGAATATATAATTTGTTTTAACTAATTAATGATCTTCTATTGGATATAAATATCTTTCAAAGTAACTGGAATGTTGACCACTAGCACCAAAGTATTGGCTCAATGCATCTTTTGAAAAGTTTTCCTTAAATATATTAGAAGCTTTGAAATCTTCATATGCTGTTCGATTTGCAAAACCAAAGTAAATTTTGTAGGTAGACCCCTCAGTTGGTTTTAATAAACGATAGCTTTTAAAACCACCAAAATTACTTAAAGGTACGTCTACGTGTAATAATTTTTTCTCTAACTGTTGACGATGGTCTTCAGATGTAGGAACAAAAATAGCACTATAAAAATGATGTTCGCTAAATTCACCTATGCTATCAATCACTTGATATGCACTAGGATGTTTTAAGATTGATTTTCACTCAGACTCTTCTAAGATTACTGAAGAATCATTAGTAGAAAATTGAAATAAACTACGTTCTTGATGATTAAGTTTAATTTGATTTAAAAAATGATAAGTCCCATAAGATGTATATAAATACATGGCTCATTCCTCCTTTGTTTTAATTTATTATACGAGCCTACTTTTCTATATACAAATAAAGTTGATTAATTTGTATAAAAAGTAACTTATTTTTAGATGTCAAATTAAGCAAAATCATAAATTATTTAATATTAGTCGTGTAATTTAATATCTATCCAACTTTTAGAAAATAAAAGATCTCTTATTAAAGAATTTTATCCACTTGATACAGTCAAATGTAGTATGTCTTTTTTGTGACATTTAAGCATATTAAAATACTTAATTAAGTACAATATGCTATCATTGGTAAGAATGATTCAATTGTGGGGGGACTCAAGGGTGCGCAGCAAAAACGATACAATTTTAAAAGCTATAAAAGGAGAAAGTACGTCACATACACCTGTTTGGTTTATGAGACAGGCTGGACGTTCTCAACCTGAGTATCGAAAATTAAAAGAAAAATATTCTCTATTTGAAATCACGCATCAACCGGAATTGTGTGCATATGTGACACATTTACCAGTAGATAATTATCAAACCGATGCGGCAGTATTGTATAAAGATATTATGACACCACTCAAACCAATTGGTGTAGATGTCGAAATTAAATCAGGGATAGGACCTGTAATTTCCAATCCTATTCAAACTGTTAAAGATGTAGAAAAGCTATCGCAAATAGATCCTAAAAGAGATGTCCCATATGTATTAGATACAATTAAGTTACTCACAGAAGAAAAACTTAATGTACCTTTAATAGGTTTTACAGGAGCACCATTTACTTTAGCATCTTATATGATTGAGGGGGGGCCTTCAAAAAATTATAATTTTACTAAAGCGATGATGTATAGAGATGAGGAAACATGGTTCGCTATAATGAACCATCTCGTCGACATTTCTATTGACTATGTTGTAGCACAAGTTGAAGCAGGAGCGGAAATCATTCAGATTTTTGATTCATGGGTTGGTGCACTTAATGTGAAGGACTATCGCTATTATATTAAGCCGGCCATGAATAAATTGATTTCTGGCATTAAAGCTTATTATGATGTACCTATCATTCTTTTTGGTGTCGGTGCAAGTCATTTAATTAATGAATGGAATGATTTACCGATAGATGTACTAGGGCTTGATTGGAGAACTTCAATAAAGCAAGCTGACAAAATGGGAGTAAATAAAGCAATTCAAGGTAATTTAGACCCGTCTTTACTGTTAGCTCCATGGGATGTCATAGAATCACGACTCAAAGACATTTTAAATCAAGGTTTAGATCGCGGAAAGCATATTTTCAATTTAGGTCACGGTGTATTTCCAGAAGTTAAACCAGAAACCTTGCGAAAAGTGACTGAATTTGTTCATAATTATACAGCGAAATAGTTTTTAAAGATTTGGTTAGATTCCAAACCTTACTTCATTGATTCAAATTAAAGATTTAAAAGGAAGGTTTTTATTAATGACTAAAACAATAGGCTTATTAGTAATGGCGTATGGCACACCATATAAAGAAAGCGATATAGAGCCTTATTACACTGATATTAGACGTGGAAAAAAACCAACTGAAGAAGAACTGCAAGATTTAAAGGATAGATATGAATTTATTGGTGGCCTTTCTCCTTTGGCAGGAACAACCGATCGTCAAGCGGAAGCATTACTTGACGCACTAAATAAAGAACGAGATGATGTGAATTTTAAACTTTATCTTGGATTAAAACATATATCTCCATATATTGAAGAAGCAGTAGAACAAATGCATAATGATGGAATTAAAGAAGCAGTAACAGTTGTACTTGCACCTCATTATTCTAGTTTTTCTGTTGGCTCTTATGATCAACGTGCTCAAGAAAAAGCAGATGAATATGGTATCCAGTTAACACATATTAAACACTATTATCAACAGCCAAAATTTATTAAATATTGGACAGAAAAAATTAATGAAACATTAGAACAAATACCTAGTCAAGAACATGATGAGACTGTATTAGTAGTTTCTGCACATAGTTTACCAAAAGGTTTAATTGAAAGAAATAATGATCCATATCCTCATGAATTGCATGAAACAGCGGAAATTCTTAAACAGGAATCTAATATTATCCATGTTGCTGAAGGGTGGCAATCAGAGGGTAATACTGGAACACCTTGGTTAGGTCCAGATGTCCAAGATTTAACTCGTGATTTATATAAGGAGCATCAGTATAAGCACTTTATCTATACGCCAGTCGGTTTTGTTTGTGAACATTTAGAGGTGCTTTATGATAATGATTATGAATGTAAAGTGGTTTGTGACGATATTGGGGTAAATTACTATCGTCCAGAAATGCCTAACACACATCCATTATTTATCGGTGCTATTGTTGACGAAATTCAATCACATATATAAATGAGTCTGTCATCCAAACCTATTAAACAAAACAATTCCTCCATTTAATAGGGGGAATTGTTTTTATACTTTTTTTAGAACCAGTATATAGCGTATTTTAATAAATTTTTAAGCAATTCTGAAAGGGAGCGTGAGAAAAGTGAGTAAGAAAGTGGCAATTATTGGAGCGGGAATCACTGGTTTATCTAGCGCATATTTCATAAAAAAACAAGACCCTTCTATTGAAGTAACTATTTTCGAAGCCTCAAATAGAGTAGGTGGAAAGATTCAAACATATAGATCAGATGGTTACACAATTGAGTTAGGCCCTGAGTCTTATTTAGGTCGTAAGACAATTATGACTGATGTGGCAAAAGATATTGGATTAGAAAATGACCTTATTACAAATACTACTGGTCAATCTTATATTTTTGCTAAAAATAAATTATATCCTATTCCTGGTGGCTCAATTATGGGAATTCCTACAGATATTAAACCATTTATTAAAACAAGACTCATTTCACCTATTGGTAAATTAAGAGCGGGACTTGATTTGTTTAAAAAACCGATAGAAATTGAAAATGATATTTCTGTTGGTAGTTTCTTTAGACAACGATTAGGTAATGAAGTATTAGAGAACTTAATTGAACCACTAATGGGTGGTATTTATGGTACTGATATTGATCAATTGAGCTTAATGAGTACATTTCCTAATTTTAAAGAAAAAGAGGAACAATTTGGTAGTTTAATTAAAGGAATGAAAGATGAAAAAGAACAACGTATTAAGAAACGTCAATTATATCCAGGTGCTCCTAAAGGACAATTCAAACAGTTTAGACATGGTTTGAGTTCTTTTATAGAGGCCCTTGTTAAAGATATTGAAAGTAAAGGTGTCCACATACGATATAACACGCCAGTCAAAGATATATTGATTTCGCAAAAGGATTATGAAATTTTATTAGAAGATGACACTAAAGAGAAATTTAATGGCTTACTTGTAACTACGCCACATCAAGTATTTTTGAATTGGTTTAGTCACGATCCTGCATTTGATTATTTTAAGAACATGGATTCTACTACTGTCGCAACAGTTGTTTTAGCGTTTGATGAGAAAAATATTACCAATACGTACGATGGAACTGGCTTTGTTATTGCAAGAACAAGTCAAACGGATATTACTGCATGTACTTGGACATCAAAGAAATGGCCATTTACTACTCCAGAAGGTAAAGTTTTAATTCGAGCATATATAGGAAAACCAGGTGATACTGTAGTAGATGATCACACCGATGAAGAAATAGTATCAATTGTTAGAAAAGACTTAAGCCAAATGATGACCATCTCAGGGAATCCTGATTTTACAATTGTAAATCGGTTACCTAAGAGTATGCCCCAATACCACGTGGGTCATATTAAAATGATTAAAGAAATTCAACAACATATTAAAACAACTTATCCTAGATTACGTGTTACAGGGGCACCGTTTGAAGCTGTTGGTTTACCAGACTGCATACAACAAGGAAAGAATGCAGTTGAGGAAATATTAGAAGAGTTATAATAGTATAATGACACTTTAATTAGAAGAATGTAATAAGTTAGATTTACGCTATAAATATAAGGCAATGAAACTTATTCGATTTCTTTTTAAAGTGTTTTTATTTACAATAGAATTAATAAAGGAGTGAGGGGAAAGATGACAGACATTATTATTGTACACTCAAAACATGGTAATTCTAAAAATCATTGGTATGAATGGTTAAGGCATAATTTAACTTTGGAAGGGTATAATGTTTCTTTATTCAATCTTGAAGCAAATGATCATGCACAAATTGATGAGTGGGTTAATGAAATGAGACAACAACTACATATCCGTAAAAAAGATACATATTTTGTGACCCACGGATTTGGCTCAATCGCTGCCTTAAAATTTCTTGAAGAAACGCATCATCACATTGAAGGTTTCTTTAGTATTGCAGGATTTAAAGAAGATGCACAAGATATAGACGAAGATGTAGATTTAAAAGGGGTAACCATCGATTACGATAAAATAAAAGAACAAGTAGATAAATTTTATGGACTCACGTCTAAAGATGATCAATATGTTTCATACAAGGAAACACAAAGGCTGATGAATACACTTAATGGACATACACGTGTAGTAGAAGATGGAGGACACTTTTTAGAAGAGGAAGGTTTTGTAACATTTACTTCTTTAATTAACAGAATGCAAGGATATATGACTAGGTAGGATGTTTACACATCTATCCTAGTCTATACTTGCAAACATTAAATATTATTGAAAACATTTCATATCATTTAGTAATTAAAATTATAAAATGATATATGAAGTATTTTTTTACACAAATAAATCGAAAAACGATATTGACTATTATGTCTTAAGTTAATATACTTAATAGGTAATTGTTTAGAGGGCATTAAACCTTAAGTGTTACATGTTTTCTTTAATACCATTTAAAGAAATTGTTAAAATAAATTAAATAAAGTATTGACATCATTAATAATTTAATGATATGATTAATGGGTAGTCAAAAATAATATTAGCGCGGGATGGAGCAGTTCGGTAGCTCGTCGGGCTCATAACCCGAAGGTCGGTGGTTCAAATCCGCCTCCCGCAATACATGTTTTATTAGGTCTCGTAGTGTAGCGGTTAACACGCCTGCCTGTCACGCAGGAGATCGCGGGTTCGATTCCCGTCGAGACCGCCATTACAATTATGGTTCAGTAGCTCAGTTGGTAGAGCAATGGATTGAAGCTCCATGTGTCGGCAGTTCGACTCTGTCCTGAACCATTCACCATTTTTGGCGGTTGTGGCGAAGTGGTTAACGCATCGGATTGTGGTTCCGACACTCGAGGGTTCGATTCCCTTCAACCGCCCCATAATCGTATTTCATTAAGCGGGTGTAGTTTAATGGCAAAACCTCAGCCTTCCAAGCTGATGTTGTGGGTTCGATTCCCATCACCCGCTCCATTTTATTTATCCACAGTAGCTCAGTGGTAGAGCTATCGGCTGTTAACCGATCGGTCGTAGGTTCGAATCCTACCTGTGGAGCCATGGCTCCTTGGTCAAGCGGTTAAGACACCGCCCTTTCACGGCGGTAACACGGGTTCGAGTCCCGTAGGAGTCATACAAACAGAAGTGAAATATCGCTTCTGTTTTTTTATTACTATATTCTAGCATGGAGAGTTGTCCGAGTTGGCCGAAGGAGCACGCCTGGAAAGTGTGTAGGCGTCACAAGCGTCTCGAGGGTTCGAATCCCTCACTCTCCGTAAAACAGTAAAAATTAGTAAGCATTAGTTTTACTGATTTACGTTAGAACGTTGTTATATCAACGTTCTTTTTTATTTTTGGCAGAAATCTGTAATAGTCTGTTTAAAACATTTTGTATATGTTTCATATCTTTTCTAGCAATTGAAATGATTTTATTAGCTGATTTTGTCATAGTACTTCTTAAATGAATAGTAATATTGATATAATCTAAATCGTTGTATTGTAATTTTGTACCTCTCCAAAAGGTCCACCTGCAACTATAAGTATAAAAATAGCTAAATATGATAATTCATTTTTACAAGTTGAGAATAATTTTAATTTCCTGTATTCAGTTAAAGACATGAATTTATCTTCTTCTTTTTTTGTAGGTTTCTTTTCATAGATAGGGGCGTTCCAAGTTGGATCACTTTCAATTATTTCCTCATTTAACGCATCTTTAAAAGCTTATGAATAGCAATTATTTAATTTTTGAACACTTGCTTTCGTATGTCTTTTTTTATGTCCACCAATAAAGTGACTTTCTGCATACTCTTTTAACATTTCTCTATATTTGAGTTGTGAAAAATCTTTAATAGCTGTATTGCCAAACTTTTCATCAAAGATATTTAATGCATTATAATAACGGTTTAAAGTTAATTGTGATATTTTGTACTCTTTATTAATTTTTATCTAATCTTGAAAGTATTCTAGAAACGGTGTGTCAGACGAAATGAGTTAATTCTAATTTATTTCATTGTATTTAAGTTGCATTGCCTTATACGTTACTTTTTAGTTTTATAACCTCTTTTACGAGAGCTCTTATTTTACATCTAAAATCATAAGACCATGTTATATTAATTTTTGCACATTCATTCTCATTGTTTTACTCTTGATGTTAAAAAATAGGACGAGAAAGTTACTCGTCCGTAAACTTAATTATCCAAATGCTCAATAGCATATTTTGCTTCTGATTCTGTAAATTTTTCACCGTAGTTAGACACCAAAAGATCGTAAATTGAGTCATTAGACATATGCATATCTTTGGCATATGATTTTGCTTTCTCAAGTGCATTCTTTTCATAATCAGCCTCTAGATGATCTATAGCATATTGTGCATCTTCTTTATCAAATTTTTCTCCATATTCAGATGTTAAAATATCATAAATTCCTAGTTTAGACATGTGGAAATCATCAGAATATGACTTTGCCTTTTCAAGTGCAGAGTTCTCCAATCGTGTTGCAGATTCATTTTCTTTTGCAGGTTCTTTAGTATTTTCTTTGGTGGAGTCATAATTAGTTTTTGTTTCTTCTACTGCAGCTTTATGATTTAGCTCGTCTTTATCATTTACAGTATTCTCTGTAGTTTCTTTAGTTTCGTTATTTGAAATTGATGTTGCTGGTACAATCATTTGTAGATTACCATAATAGGTAATGCTTGCTAATACGATAACTGAAATTGCAACAGTAATGATTGTTCTTGCAATAGATGGCCACTTGCTAAATTTCCACATGAGAAATAAACCTAGTGGAAAAATGAACAAAAGTGATAAAACTATAAACCACTCTTGTTTGTACCATGATGTCGTTTCTTGTTGCATAAAACGTCCTCCTGTGTATCTATTTGATGAAAAGTAGCAGGTTTAATTTTTAATATATTGAAAAAAGCAAATTTGTATATTTAAGGTTATAGAATCACATTGTTAGAAATAAATGTGTAGTAGGTAAGTTAAAGTAATTACTCAAGTCTTGAAGTGTTTTGCAATCGTGAGCGTTGATTGCTTTTTCAATTTGATTTAAAGAGATAAGTGCGTTAGTTTTATTACTTTTTACATAGTAAGTTTTGATGTCTTCTTTCACATAAGAACTTGATGATAATCTACTGTTAACATATAATTCACTACCTAAAATGGCTCATTCTAATTCAATATATTTAATATCTATACCATCAATCAACTCCTTATATTGATGCATAATTCTTATTCCTTATCAATTTTTTAGAAATTGTATATATTTTATATATAACATCAACGCCTATATGAAACCTTAAATTATGCATAATTTTATTTATAAAAAAAAGAGACTTAATCATACTAAAGTGTAAATTAGTAATATAAGCGTCTCTCTTTATTTATCGCTATTTTTCTTTTGTTTTTATTAATCCATAAAAGCTATAATTTCTCTCATTTCATCTTCAGTAACATCAGGTGTAATATAAGAGATAATTTGATTGTTTTTCATTATGAAGTTTTATTCTGTTAATTTAGAAACATTAAACATTATCAGTTACAGTTTAAATTCTCTTTATTCCTATTGGAATGTTAGAATGAGTGAATTTTATAGCTTCATCTATTTCTCTTCAATCTATACTTTTAATATTCGTTGAGATATCTCGGAAAAATTATCTAACAATTTCGGTACTCATATAAGACCCCATATTGTTATATAAAGTAATTTAAAAATATCACAAATTAATCGGTGTTACAATATTATTTAAATGAAATATATTAAATAATGAATTCATGAGGTGGTTCTTTTTGAAAAGAGAACGATTCTTATAAAAATGTATATATAGCTAATAATAGAATGATTGATGAAAATAAATAGAGTACATTATTAGTTGAAATGTGATAATGAAAGTTGCGTAGGTTACTAACTTAAAAGCATGACTATATTAAAGACTTATAGATGACGCATGTAGTCCACATTTTCAATAGGGGATTGACTTTTAAACATATTACTTTAAGTTGAAAATAACATATTAAGCTCAACTACTGATATTTAATAAGCAAGTAGGTATAATTATACGTGTATATAATTTGGAGGAATGCATTGTGAATTTTTGGTTACAAGAACAAGCTCAATCAAATGGAAATCGATTGGCGATTGTTACAAATCAGTTATCTTTAACGTACGAAGAATTATATCATCGTGCAAAAGCAATCGCGCAATATTTAACTTCTTTAAATCAGAAAAGGATTGGTTTATATATAAGCAATGATATTGATTCAGTTGTTTTGATTCATGCTTGTTGGTTAGCTCATATTGAAATAGCTATGATAAATACACGTTTAACGCGACATGAGATGATAAATCAAATGAATTCAGTCGACATAACAACGATTGTACACACGTTGCCTTTAGAATTAGAAGGGTTTAATTTATATCATTTTAATGATTTAACACAATTAGGTAAATGTGATGTTTCAAGTTACAAATTTAATTTAGAATCGATTGCATCAATTATGTTTACGTCTGGAACGACGGGACCTCAAAAAGCTGTGCCTCAAACGTTTAATAATCATTTAGCAAGTGCTATAGGCTGTAAACATAGTTTAGGATTCGAACAAGATACTGTGTGGCTTTCGGTCTTACCTATATATCATATTTCTGGGCTCAGTGTTATTTTACGCGCAGTGATAGAAGGATTCACTGTCAGACTTGTTAAAAAGTTTCAAACTGATGATATGTTAACACAAATCAAGACTTATCCAATCACCCACATGTCTCTTGTTCCACAAACGTTAAAGTGGTTAATGGATGCAGGATTGACTCAACCATTTTCTTTAGAAAAAATTCTGCTAGGTGGTGCTAAATTATCACCACAATTAATTGAGCAAGCATTGACTTACCGTTTACCTGTATATAATTCTTTTGGTATGACAGAAACTTGCTCTCAGTTTCTAACAGCTTCACCTCAAATGTTAAAAGAACGTTTCGATACTGTTGGAAAACCAAGTGAAAATGTCGAAGTGAAAATAAAAAATCCCAACGTATATGGCCATGGAGAGTTATTAATTAAAGGTGAAAATGTGATGAATGGTTATTTATACCCCAAAGATTTAAAAGACACATTTGATAATGATGGTTTTTTTCAAACTGGAGATATAGCTGAAATAGATGATGAGGGTTATGTCATGATATATGATCGGCGCAAAGATTTGATTATAAGTGGCGGAGAGAATATTTACCCTTACCAAATTGAAACAATAGCAAAAGACTTTGAAGGTATTGAAGATGCCGTATGTGTAGGAATATCAGATGATACTTGGGGGCAAGTACCAATATTATATTATGTGACAAATCAAGATATTAATCGTAATGAATTAATAGAACATTTTGAAAATCATGTAGCTAGATATAAAATTCCTAAAAAATATTATCAGGTGGAATCTTTACCTTATACATCGACAGGTAAATTACAACGTAAAAAGGTCAAAAGTGAAGACTTGAATGAGGGAAAGAATAATGAAAGTTAAGGCAATCAATCTATATACTTATAAGGAACCTTTTAAATCACCAATTTCAACACCGAAAGTGAAGTTAACGCATCGAGAAAGTTTGTTTACGGAAATAGTAACTTATAGTGGAGAAATTTATTATGGAGAGTGTAATGCATTTTCAACTAATTGGTATGACAAAGAAACAATACTCACAGTCGCAAATAGATTAAGAAAGTGGATACCACAAGTACTTCATCGAGATATGGCATCTTTTGATTCATGGTTACCTTACCTCAATCAAATGAATGATGCACCAGCTGCTCGATCAATGGTTGTCATGGCTGTTTATCAAATGTATAACGATCTGCATGATTTTGAAGTACAATATGGTGCTACAGTTAGTGGCTTAACTAATAGTCAAATTGAAACATTATTAGAAACAAGACCGAAACGTATTAAACTTAAATGGTCAACATCACTTATCAAAGACCTTGAAACTATACGTTTATTAAATCTTGAGTGTGATATTGCAATAGATGCAAATGAATCATTAACAAAGCCAGCATTTTTACAATTAGCCAATGAAAAAACATCAGATATTATATATATTGAAGAACCTTTTAAAATTCTAGAAGATTTAAATGATATTGATATGTCTATTTTTCCTAGAATTGCCATCGATGAAAAGGCACTTTCTATAGAAAAAATACAATCAATAATTCAACAATATCCCATACAAGTCGTCGTGTTAAAACCATTTAGACTTGGAGGAATAGATAGAATGTTAGACGCCATGAAAATTTTGAAAGAAAAAAATATAAGGTTTGTAGTTGGGGGCATGTATGAGTTTGGTCTAAGTAGATATTTTACAGCAATGTTAGCTAAAGAAGGAAATTATCCGGGTGATATAACGCCACACGGTTATTATTTTGCTAATGATATCGTAGAAACATGTGGCATATTAAAAGAGGGAATGATTTATTTCACTCCCCCTAAAGTCAAGCGTTCTTTACTTAACAAAGTTTAATGATGATGTGTGGTCTTAGAATTTTTATCTTTTTTTAATGGAACAGGGTCAAAGCCACCTTTATGCAATGGATGACACTTAAGTATGCGCCTTACACCGAGATAAAGTCCCTTTAGAGCACCATGGTATTCGATGGCTTCTCTAGTGTATTGTGAACATGTTGGATAAAATCGACATGTTGGGGGTGTAAGTGGCGAAATAAAACGTTGATAAAATACAACTAGAGATAACAATATTTTTTTCAACATTGATAAAGGCCTCCAAATAAATATTTGATAAATATATTTTAACATAGGATGAGAGGAAGTGAGGAACGTGGAGTTTGAGGATAAAGATGGAAGGGTTGTAACATTGAACTATAAAAATGAAAATGATATGCCAAATGGTAATCACGTTCTTGCAATTCCTGTATACAATAGTCAGTTATTATTTACACACCATCAACAACGTGGGATAGAGTTTCCTGGTGGTAAAGTTGAAATAAACGAACAAAGTAAAGAAGCAGTAATTAGAGAGTTATACGAAGAGACGGGTGCAATCGCAAAATTTATCTACTATTTTGCACAGTATCGTATAAAAACGGAGCATGGTGAGCCGTTTATTAAGGACGTTTACTTCGTTGAAGTAAGTCATTTGGAATATGTAGATACCTATTACGAGACTTTAGGCCCTTGTCTTTATCATCATATTAATGATATTCCTTTAAATAAAAGAAGTTTTTTAATCAATGATAAGGCGATTCTTCATTGTTTGGAAAGGGTGAGAGCACTTGGATTTTATTAAGGAAAAGCGCATGCCAATCGAATATGAAACTCATTTTTTTAATGAAGTAACATATATTGTAGATTATTTAAAAGTTAAGGCTTTGATGATGATTCCGAAAAGCAAAAAAGATATCAAACGTATTGTTATATACTTAAGAGGTGGTAAAGGGCAAGTTGGAAGAGTGAGAGCCGCAAGACTTATGCAATTTGCAAATGAACATACCTTAGTTATAGGTCCATACTATAGAGGAAATAATGGAAGTGAAGGAAGAGATGAATTTTACCGTGGTGATTTAAATGATGTAACGCATTTGATTCGACTTTTAAATCAAAACTATCCTTCTGCATTTATACATATGGTAGGATTTTCGCGTGGAGGTCTACAGGGATTACTTACTTTTAATGATTTGCCTGTAGATAGTTATATGATTTGGGGTGGCGTATCTGATATACATTTAATGTATGAAGAACGAGTTGATTTGAGAGGGATGTTACGACGAATGGTTGGACATCCAAAAAAAGATACGAAAGCTTATAAGAGCAGAGATGCAATGCAATTTATAAAAAAAGATAGTCCTCCTATTCTCATTATTCATGGTGGCAAAGATATTCAAGTTGGAATACACCAAGCTTATTATTTAGAAAAAAAATTAAAATCCAAAGGAACCTATTATCAAACCTATTATCAATTGGATGAAGGTCATGTACCACGACCTGCTGCGATGAAAGATGTAATTCAATATATACATCAATGGATGAACGACGTCGAAAATAAAAATTTAAGTGCCTGAGGTATTGAAAGCTTTCTCAGGCACAATGCTTTTAAATTTAACATATAAATGTGCATATTAATTATTGATTAAATGCACCTTTGTTGGCAATATGTTCGACTTCCTTGCCGAATTTTTTAAAGTTATTATTAAAGCGTTGAATCAAATCGTATGCCTGTGCTTTGTAGTTATCTTTATTGTTCCAAGCATTGATAGGATTCAGAATAGTTGTAGGTACACTGTCAATCTGAACTGGAATATTTAAGCCAAATGTATCATCTTTAATATATTTAGTATTTTTTAATTTACCTGAAATAGCTTGATTTACCATTTCACGAGTATAGTGTAGACTAATTCTTCTCCCTATACCATATTTACCGCCTGTCCATCCAGTATTTACTAGATATACATCAACATCGTGAATATCGATTAAATTTCCAAGTAGATCAGCATACTTTGTTGGACTTAAAGGTAAGAATGGTGCTCCAAAGCAAGTTGAAAACGATGGTTGAGGTTCAGTAACACCACGTTCTGTTCCAGCTAGTTTAGACGTAAACCCACTTAAGAAATGATACATTGCTTGATCTTTAGTTAGCTTTGAAATAGGAGGGATAACTCCAAATGCATCAGCGGTTAAGAATATAATCGTATTCGGATGTGCTGCCTTTGAAGGTGTAACAATATTCTCTATATAGTCAATAGGGTAGGCGGCACGAGTGTTTTCAGTATAGGTGTTATCATCAAAATCTACTGTACCGTCATCATTTGTAACTGTATTTTCTAAGATTGTTCCATATTTAATAGCGTTATAAATTTGAGGCTCTTTCTGTTTAGATAAATGAATTGCTTTTGCATAACATCCACCCTCAATATTAAAAACGCCATTTTTATTCCAACCGTGTTCATCGTCACCAATTAACTTACGTTTTGGATCGGCAGAAAGCGTCGTCTTACCAGTTCCTGATAATCCAAAGAATAATGCTACATCTCCTTTTTCTCCAACATTAGCTGAACAATGCATACTCATGATATCCTGCATTGGAAGCAAATAATTCATTACAGAGAAAATACCTTTTTTCATTTCACCAGCGTATTCTGTACCACCAATTAAAATCACTTTATGTTTAAAAGATATAATGACAAATGTTTCACTATTTGTCCCATCTAATTCAGGATTAGCTTTAAAGTTAGGTGCTGAAACAATCGTAAAGTTGGGTTTTATATTTTGAGCTTCATCTATAGATTCTGGACGAATAAACATGTTATGAGCAAATAAGTTATGCCAAGCTAATTCATTTATCACCTTAAGTTTAAGACGTGACTCTTTATCGCTCCCTGCATATCCACTAAATATGTAAAGTTCATCTTTCTGATTTAAATAGTCGAGTACTTTATTGTAAAGTTTTAGAAATGTTTCTTCATCCATGGGCTGATTGATATCTCCCCAATTTATATTATCCTTATACGATGGTTCAGTGACAATAAATTTATCTTTAGGTGAACGACCAGTGTACTTACCTGTTTTAACATTTATTGCCCCCAGTTCAGTTAATTCACCCTCATGGTTTTTTAAAATTTTTTTGTATAATTGTGTTGATGATAGTTGAAAATGTGATGTAGCTTTTTCTATTAGCTGATTTATCTTAAGTGTTTCTGTGTATGTATCTATAGACATACCCAATCCCTCCATACAATAATTTATGTAAGCCCTTACATTTAGATAGTATAACACACCGATTGAATTTATCCACTTTAAAATAGAAATAGTGACAATGTATAAAATTGACAACATACTTTGAATTAGATATTATTAAGTTTAACGGATTCTCTTATCCTGAGTGGTGGAGGGACATGGACCCAATGAAACCCAGCAACCTCTTTATTTAAAGAAAGGTGCCAAACCGTTTGCAGACAAATATGGTCTGAACGATAAGAGCGAATGGACGTTTAAGAGCCTTCTCTCTATCTATATAGTGAAGAAGGCTCTTTTATTTAGCTCTCATATTTAAAGAGAATTTTCGTAATTTATTTAAAGGAGAAAATGATGACATACAATAAACGATTATTTACCTCAGAATCAGTTACTGAAGGCCATCCTGATAAAATTGCTGACCAAGTTTCAGATGCCATTCTTGATGAAATATTAAAGGATGATCCCAATGCTCGTGTAGCATGTGAAACAACAGTAACAACAGGAATGGCACTTATTTCTGGAGAAATCTCAACAACTACTTATGTAGATATTCCTAAAGTGGTGAGGGAAACGATTAAAGATATTGGTTATACTAGAGCAAAATATGGTTATGATTCACAAACAATGGCAGTGTTAACTGCGATTGATGAACAGTCACCTGATATAGCACAGGGTGTAGACAAAGCGCTTGAATATCGAAATGAAATTTCTGAAGAAGAAATTGAAGCAACAGGTGCAGGTGACCAAGGATTAATGTTTGGATACGCAACTGATGAAACTGATACGTATATGCCTCTACCTATATTCCTGTCACATCAACTTGCTAAACGATTATCTGATGTACGAAAAGATGAAATTTTAGATTATCTTCGTCCAGATGGAAAAGTACAGGTGACTGTTGAATATGATGAAGATGACCAACCTAGACGTATTGATACTATTGTTGTTTCTACACAACATGCTGAAGATGTAGAGTTAGCACAAATTGAAAAAGACATTAAAACGCATGTTATATACCCAACTGTAGATAAAGCTTTATTAGATGAAGAAACTAAATTTTACATTAACCCGACTGGACGTTTCGTTATTGGAGGACCTCAAGGAGATGCTGGTTTAACTGGACGTAAAATTATAGTTGATACGTATGGTGGTTATGCCCGTCATGGTGGAGGTTGTTTTAGTGGTAAAGATCCTACTAAAGTAGATCGTTCAGCAGCTTATGCAGCAAGATATGTAGCTAAAAATATTGTTGCAGCTGGTTTAGCTAAACAATGTGAAGTACAACTTGCATATGCAATCGGTGTAGCAGAACCCGTTTCTATTTCAATTAATACGTTTGATACTGGAAAGGTTTCAGAAGCACGTTTAGTTGAAGCTGTAAGAAAGCATTTTGATTTAAGACCAACAGGTATCATTAAAATGTTAGACTTAAAACAACCGATATATAAACAAACAGCAGCGTATGGTCATTTTGGACGTACAGACGTATTATTACCATGGGAAAAATTAGATAAAGTCAACCTTTTAAAAGATGCAGTTGAAATTCAATGACTTGTAAAATAGAAAATAAATAATTATAAAATATATGTCGAAAATAAGCCTTTTTTCTATTATAATTAGAGTTATTGAAACTGATAAAGGAGCGTTGTTTTAATGGATTTTTCTTCACCGACAGTAATCGGCTTAATTGTTGCAATACTTGTGGCTGTTTTATTCTTTGTACTCTTCTTAGTAGCGAACCATAGTAAGAAGAAAGTGAAAAATCAAACAGAAGCACATTATAAAGAAAAAGAGCAACATCTTAAAGAATCTCATGAAGAAGCTTTAGAAAAAGAGAGAGTAGAGAATAAAAAAGTTGTTACAAAACAACAAGAAGATTTTGACGTGACAGTTAGTAACAAAAATCGTGAAATTGATGCGTTGAAACTATTCTCAAAAAATCATAGCGAATATGTTACAGATATGAGATTAATTGGTATTCGTGAGAGACTAGTAAATGAAAAGAGAATACGCCCTGAAGATATGCATATTATGGCAAATATTTTCTTGCCTAGTAATGAGTTAACTAATATTGAACGTGTGAGTCATCTAGTACTTACACGAACTGGCTTATATATTATTGACTCTCAATTATTAAAAGGCCATGTTTATAATGGCATTAGTGGTGCGCAATTTAAAGAATTACCTACGATGTCACAAGTTTTTGACACGCTCGACTTAGATTCATCACAGCCACAGACATTGGTCTTGGATCAAAATGAAGATCAACATTCATTATCTTTTGTTAATTATTCGGATAAGATTAAACATATTGAAAAATTAGCAGGAGACTTACAAAATGAATTGAATACTAAATATACGCCAACATCAATACTGTATTTTAATCCTAAAAAGGATAATGATGTGACTATTTCTCATTATACACAATCATCAAATGTTAAAGTTTTAGTTGGTCCTGAACAATTAGATGAATTCTTTAATAAGTTTGTTTTCCATGGACGCATACAGTACAATGTGGATGATTTACAAGATATCATGGATAAAATTGAGTCATTCAATTAAATTATTAAAGAAATTACTTTATTTTCATATGAGTGCTTATTATAGTCTTCAAAACAATTACTACAAATTAATTGTTTTGAAGACTTTTTTGATTTGATAGTATTACTTTTTTAAAAAGTAAAAAAAGGGTATGTATTACTAGTAAATTTTTTAATTACAATGATTAAAGGAGAGATTATATGGAGACGGTTCAATTTTATAACGGAAGAACAATGCCTAAAATAGGACTCGGAACTTATAGAGTAAAAGATAGCGATGAATGTAGAGAATCTGTAAAACATGCTATCGAACAAGGTTATAGAAGTATAGATACGGCAATGATTTATGGTAACGAAGAAACGGTAGGTCAAGGTATTAAGGAAGGATTAAAATCGACTGGTTTGAGCCGTGAAGATTTATTTATAACTTCTAAATTATGGCTAACTGATTTTGGACGTCAAAATGTGGAAGAAGCCTATCGCCAATCTGTTGAAAAATTAGGACTGGATTATTTAGATTTATATCTAATGCATTGGCCAGGTACAAATGAAGCGGTAATGATTGATAGTTGGAGAGGTATGGAAGACTTATATAAACAAAATCAGGTGAAAAATATTGGTGTGAGCAATTTTACCCCAGAACATTTTGAAGCTTTGCTTGCCCAAGTTTCTATTAAACCGGTCATTAACCAAGTAGAATTTCATCCTTATTTAACACAAAATAAATTGCGAAAGTATTTAGAAGCCCAAAATATTATCATGGAATCATGGTCTCCATTAATGAATTCACAAATTCTCCATGATGATGTCATAAATGAAGTAGCTAATGAAGTAGGGAAAACTCCAGCCCAAGTTGTAATAAGATGGAATATTCAGCACGATGTTGTTGTTATACCTAAATCCGTAACACCACATCGCATAGAAGAAAATTTAGACGTATGGAATTTTGAATTAAGCGACAACCAAATGGAAAGAATCGATCAATTAAATCAAGATAAAAGAATTGGACCTAACCCTCTTGAATTTGACGGTAAGTAAATCAATAGTAAAATGGCTAAGACAATAGCATTTGTCTTAGCCATTATTATATATTGGTACAACATCGTTGAGTTGAGAATATGTTTATTTTTTAACTACAATTATTCTCGTTGTCATGATAGCTTGAGGACCTTAATAAGGATTTAGTTTCGTTGAGCTTCTAAATTAATAAGATAATTAAAGATACAAATAGAAATCATAATCTATGAAATAAGTTACTATAACCGTAAGTAAAAGTTATTTTAATATTAGATATGGTATCCACAGAAGCAAGCAATGAAACCTAAAATAAATTGTAATAAGGAATAAACTACAAAACGTAATGGTTTAAATTGAGGGCTTAACATATTAACAAGTTCAGATGATAATGTTGAAAAAGTAGTTAAACCTCCGAGAACACCTGTAACAAAGAAAGGAAACATATCCTGGCTAGCGAGGGCGTGCCCCATCATAAACCCGATAATTAAGCTACCTGTAATATTTACTATAGATGTTCCAATAGGAATTTTACTATTGAATAAGCTTTGGCATATATTTGTGATTAAGGCTCTAAATACAGCACCGATTCCTCCACCTAACATAACGAGCAAAATAGTAATCAAGAAAATCTACCTCCTATTTTGACACCGAGGTAACAGCTTAGTATTCCTAAAATATAACTCGTTACACCGTATACAGTAAACAGTATAAAATGATGTTGATTAAGTAGTGTTATAAGTTCAAATTGAAATGTTGAAAAAGTAGTTAACGCACCAAGTAAACCAGTGGTAAGCCCTTTTTTTATGTTTGGATGAGTTTTAAAGAGTGAAACGCTTAAAGCGCCGATACTGCCCATTAAAAAAGCACCCAATAAATTTGCAACAAATGTTCCCAACGGAAAGGTTGAACCTTCATTAAGCATTGATAAACAGAATCTTATCAATGCACCTAAAGCACCGCCTACAAAAATATATAGATATTGCATCTATATTTCACCTCAAAATATAAAAGAGTTGATTGTTTATTTAAAAATGTAACCAAAAGTATGTAAAGATGAAAGAATATGGATAATAATAGTGATTAAAATAATCAATGGTAAAATTTTGCTTGCAAATCTAATCCAATCTGAACTTTCCTTAGCATACTTTATAGATTTATCGGCAAAAACTATCGATAAAATAAGTATTATAATATTAACGATACTTGTAACTACAACAATTTTCATAAACGATTGAAATATATTACTCAATAATGAATTATTGGTATTAAAGAAAAAACTTAAAATTATCATTAATAGACTAAGATAAAAATACTTTTTTGACCGAGCCATAAACTGCCTCCTAGATAAACATTATTACAATATACTATCATATTTATTAAACTTAAACATAGTAATTTTCATTCCATTTTAGACAGTATATTTAAAATTAAAGCAAATAATTCGCTTACATTTCAAGGTCATGTTATAAATAAGTTATAAAATTTTTAAATTTAAAACGTGATAACAAAACGCTATCCCTAGTTTTAGTATGATATACATACAAATAATCAATTCTATACATATAATTGATAGTATTGACCTTTCACGTTCAGGAGGAGAAATGACATGACAAAATTAAATGTTAAAGTGTTTGCGGATGGTGCAGATATTGAAGAAATGAAATCAGCATATAAGAATCAACTTGTAGATGGTTTTACAACGAACCCAAGCTTAATGGCTAAAGCGGGTGTAACTGATTATAAAGCTTTTGCAGAGGAAGCGGTTAGTGAAATACCTGACGCATCAATTTCTTTTGAGGTGTTTGCCGACGATTTACCTACTATGGAAAAAGAAGCTGAGATTTTAAAACAATATGGTGATAATGTATTTGTAAAAATTCCTATTGTTACAACAACCGGTGAGTCTACACTACCATTAATTAAAAGTTTATCATCGAAACAGGTAAGGTTGAATGTTACAGCTGTCTATACTATAGAGCAAGTAAAAGCAATTACTGACGTTGTAACTGAAGGTGTGCCAACATATGTGTCAGTATTTGCAGGACGTATTGCAGATACTGGTATTGATCCACTTCCTTTGATGAAAGAAGCCGTTAAGGTAACTCATAGTAAAGAAGGCGTTCAATTATTATGGGCTAGTTGTCGTGAAGTATATAATGTAATTCAAGCTGATGAAATTGGCGCTGATATTATTACTTGCCCAGCTGATGTTGTAAAAAAAGTTAATAATAATTTAGGCCGTGATATAGGAGAACTTTCAGTAGATACAGTCAAAGGTTTTGCCAAAGATATTCAAAGTTCTGGTTTGTCAATTCTATAAATGTAAAAAAACAGCAATTAAGTGGATTTATTTCACTAGATTGCTGTTTTATTTTAGTTATATAAGAAGATTTGAAAGAATAGTTTAATTCATTTACTATTGATAAATATGACTAATTCTGAAGAGAGGTACCTATCAAATGAGTAAAAATGAATTCATCAAAAGAGTAAATAAGCAATTATGGTTTTTAAATGCTAAAGAAAAAAATGCGCTTAACAAATATATTGACTCAGTTGATCAGGATAAAAGTGTTGACACAAATAAGCCAATAAGATTTTCAAATGAATATTTAAAGAAATTTATATTTAATCATAAGAAAAAATCGACTTCTCATGTGTTCGTACTTTTAATTTGTATGGTTTTAGCTTATGCATTTTTGCTCGGACTCTTTATTTTAGGGTTAGTGACCAGCTTAGCTATAGTACATGCCTATATCAACCCACGTATTGATTTATCAGGTTTTGTTATGTTAACTGTTTTGATTATTGCGATAGTTATGATGATTGCTAGTTTATATGCTATTAAACATACGACTGCCTTATTCACTAAAAAGCTTTTAGAATATAAATTTAATAAAAAGTAGTTTTCTCTATGATATGACCTACGGTAAGACTTTCTTGCCACTTTTTTGTTACTAGGGTATAGGGGATGTTCACTTCGATAGTCGAACCATTTTCAAAAACTATCTTTGTGGTATGAATTGAAGAATGAATTCCTATAATATTGCGTGCATTGATAAAATATTTAATCGATGCACGTTTTTGCGTAACTGGAAATAATATGGTTTCCTCATTGATATAGATAGGTATGAGTTTTTTTATGTTTAAAATATTTTTAGATAACATACATTGATGATGATAAGATTTTTGATGTAATTCCAATAAATAATGTAATGTTTTTTCAGGTGAACATGGTAAATGAATATTGTAATGTTCATACTGAATATAGGTTTCAACATTTGTTGAAAACGCAGTTTGAAGATATAAAAGTGAATGCGTTGATATACATTTCATAGATGTCAATCCTTTGTAGATAAAATTAAATAACGACGTAGTTTTCGTATTGTGTTAGATTTTATTTTTTTAATCGTTGTAGGTGAAAAATCTAAGATTTGGGAAATTTCATATTGTTTGTATCCTTGTAAATATAAGGCTAACCAATCTCGTTCGCGTGGAAGTAACTGTTGTGAAATATCTTTAATAAATAAATCGATTTCGTTGATTGAAATTGACGGAGAAAGTTCTGAAAGGGTATCAATACTACATATATTAAGCGTAGTATCTTTTTGTCTAAATAAATCTATAAGATAGAATTTTAAGCGTATAAATAGATAAGATTTAAAAGAAGAAGATTGTTGTTCATCAAAATCGAGTGTAAGTTGCCACATTTTAATGAGCATTTGTTGATAAAATTCATCATAATTATAAGTGATTTGATAACTTTTTAACAAATAATGTATGATATTATTGTATTTTTTATATGATTCCTCAAATGACATGTAATTAACTCCTATTTATGTACATAAAGTGATTTCCGGATAAATAGAAGTTAACTTATTGTTTGAAAATAATCATTTGCGTAATTGAAGCAATAGGTGTTAAATAGTAGTCATAGACTTTATTAATATATAAAATAAGTGTTTTATTTGCATGCTAACTTGGCTTTTCAACATAAATACTTTTTGAATAAAGAGGAGGGACTTTTATGGATTACGCACATTTAAATCTAGAGCACTTTTTTGCACGAAATGATGATTTGGATATCATTAGAGATCGATCTGATTTTGTGATGATTAATAATTTCACCAATGAGATGAAATACCGTGAAGGTGAAATTGAAGGAACTATCGATTTAAATCAATACTATTATAAAAATAGATCACAAGCTGTAAGTTTCATAATGATGAATTATAAGAAATGATATTTAGAGTGTCACCATAGTGACTAAATCTGGATTTATAAAACCTATTCAACACTATAATGTTTAAATAAATTAAAATTTAAATCTAATTGCCATAAAAACAAAAGGTGATATTGCTGTTTAATAATAATCAATGAATTTTTCAGTTTTGTCAGTATATAAAAACATTCATTTGGCATTAAAAAAATTTCGATTCTTGTCTTATTTTTTTAATATGTGCATCGTGTAACCTATTTATTTAAATTTCAATTTGATTACCATTTATTTATGAATTTGTAACAAAAGAAGTTTCAAATTGTGAATGTGTTTGAATAATGTTAAACTTGATTATCGTAATAGAATGACTAGTTTAACAACAATGACCTAAGAGGTGTGAATATGACTAAGCACAAGAAAGGCTCAATATTAGCTATCATAGGTTTGCTAATTGTATTTGTTGTTACAGGTTTTATCTTCTTTTCAATGATTTCAGATCAAATATTTTTTAAACATGTCAAACCAGTTGAAAAGGTTGAAAAATTAGATAAAACTTTAGATAAAGCATCTAAAAAGCAAATACACAATTATACGAGCCAACAAGTATCTAACAAAGCTAATACAGCTTGGCGTGATGCGTCTGGTACAGAAATTAAAGAAGCTATGGATAGTAGTAAATTCATAGATGATGATAAACAAAAATATCAATTTTTAGATTTGTCTAAGTATCAAGGCATTGATAAAAATAGAATTAAACGTATGTTGTTTGATAGACCAGTACTACTAAAACATACAGATGATTTTATTAATGCCGCAAAGTCTAAACATGTCAATGAAGTATATCTTATTTCTCATGCTCTATTAGAAACAGGTGCAGCTAAAAGTGAACTCGCTAATGGTGTAGAAATAGATGGTAAAAAATATTACAATTTCTATGGTGTTGGTGCATTAGATAGTGACCCTATTAAAACAGGTGCCGAATATGCTAAAAAACATGGATGGGACACACCACAAAAAGCTATATATGGTGGCGCTGATTTTATTCATAAGCATTTCTTATCTCATGATGATCAAAATACACTTTATAGTATGAGATGGAATCCTAAAAATCCGGGTGAACACCAATATGCTACTGATATAAAATGGGCTGAAAGTAACGCGAATATCATTGCAGATTTCTACAAGAACATGAAAACAGAAGGTAAATACTTCAAATTATATGTTTATAAAGATGACGATAAACACCAAAAATAAATTAAATAGTTAAACTAAACACCACTAATAAAAGTTGTGAAGTTAATCGTGCTAATTAAAATTAATTTAGATTTAAGCAATAGTTAACTTTCAATAGTTTTATAGTGGTGTTTTTAATTTATTGGATTAAATGTTGAATTATTCAGCTTTGTTTTTTCGCGATAGTATTGTAAACAGAACTGCAAAAGCAATTAAAACTTTAACTATAAATTTCATAAGCTTCACCTCAAATAAAATTTTAGCATACTATTTTAAGATTAAAAGTCAATCAAATAGGTAATATAGATATAGTGAAAAAGTGTACAATAAAATGTAACTACTAATAATAAATACATAAGGATGATTGATATGCGTGTAGCAATAATAGGTATGGGAACAGCTGGTGTAAGTGTGTTACGCCAACTCGTTAAACATGAAAACTTTTCTCAATTAAAAGTAGATGTATATGATGATGATAGAAATATGGGTCAAGGTGTTCCATTTCAAAATGATAGTAGCGAACTACTTATTAACATGCCATCAAAATCTATGAGCTTAAATCTTGATGATGACCAAGAGTTTTGGAAGTGGTATCAAAATCAGACAGAATTCAATTTTAGTAATCCTCAATATTTGCCTAGATTTGTATTTGGTCATTATATGAAGTCTTATTTATCTTATTATAATGACCAATTTGATAATTTAACTATTATCAATGATAAAGTACAAGAAATTTTTACACAATCCGATGTTGATGACACAGATTTAAAATATCATGTATGTACATGTGATGATGAAAAAGAATGGCGTGAATATGATTATTTATTTTTAACTTTTGGAACTTTTAGTTACCATGACCCTTATGATTTGAAGGGAACTAAAGGCTATATCCAAACGCCGTATCCTACATATCATACTCTTGATAATGTTAAAGATTCAGATCGAATCGTGATTATTGGAACAGGGTTGGCTAGTTTAGATGCTGTGAGATATGTAGCTGCACATCATCCATCTTTACCCATTACTATGACAAGTCGTTCTGCAGCATTGCCAAGTGTTAGAGGAAAAATGACTAAAATTCAGTTTACGCATTTAACTAAATCACGATTTAATGGAATTATGAAAAAACACTTTGGTAATGTACCATTAGAAAAGGTAGTTTCATTATTTTTAAAAGAATGTGAAGATTATGGAATAGACTTTAAAAAACTTATTTATCGTAGAACTGGAAACCATGTGAAAGACTTGGAGTATGATTTGAAACATGAAGAAGAAATGGGGATATTCCAAAGTATTATTGAACATTTAAAAGAAAATTTAAACTGGATTTGGAATAGTTTGAGCGTTAAAGATCAAGAAACTTTTAATCGTAAGTACACTAAAATCATTCAATTAAATTCTAATCCAATGCCTCCTAGAACGGCTCGTTTACTAATTAAGTTAATACAGAATAATGAACTTGTCATTAAAAAGGGACTAGAAGACATAGTCCATAAAAATGAGCAATTTATGTTAAAGTACAACGACACCACGCAAAATTATGAGTCGTTTGACATTGTTATTAATGCTACAGGTTCTAAAACACATCTTTCTCAATTAGATGAGGATGATCAATTAATTTTAAACTTAGAAAATAGACAAATTGTTCAACGTCATCCTATGGGTGGCATTCAAATTATCCCAGAAACAAATCAAGTCATAAGTCCTAGATATGGAACCTTAAAAAATGTGATTGCAATTGGACAAATGACCAACGGTGTCAATAAACTTAGAAATGGTGTAAAGATGATTGTTAATCAAGTTGTTGATACAGTATCTCAATTATATATAACACAGGAAAATCGAAATAAGTAATATGCATTTAGCGTGTTTGTGAGTTTAATATATCTTCATAAAATCATTGAATAAAATAAGCTATAAAATTGTATTTTAAATTTAAATATAGTAAGATTTAAAATGTAGTGAAGAACTACTGGACTCAATTAATCATAACAATTTCATATATTTCTTTCGGGGCAGGGTGAAATTCCCAACCGGCAGTAAATTAAGCCTGCGACCCACTAGTATTGTTTTTTTGATGTTAGTGGCTGATCTAGTGTGAATCTAGAGCCGACAGTTAGAGTCTGGATGGGAGAAAGAAGATGAATTATCGACTTACACAAATTCGTGTAGTTATGATAAGCGTATTGTATACTTTTGTGCAATTTTAAGTATGCCAATAGGCTTATTTAAAGATATAGATATCTCCTTATGCCTACAGTATAGGTATAAGGTTTTTTTGAGGTGATCAATTGAGTAGATTTATGGATGATGCTATTCAACTAGCACAAATGGTAAATGGACAAACAGGTGTTAATCCTCCAGTAGGATCCGTTGTTGTTAAAAATGGTAGGATTGTAGGTTTAGGTGCACATTTAAAAAAGGGAGATAAACATGCTGAAGTACAAGCTATTGAAATGGCAGGTTTAAATGCCCAAGGTGCTACCATATACGTTTCATTAGAACCATGCACACACCATGGTTCAACGCCACCTTGTGTGGATAAAATTATTGAAGCGGGTATATCAAAGGTCATATATGCTGTTAAAGATACTACTTTAGTAAGCAAGGGTGACGAGATTCTGAGAGAAGCTGGTATAGAGGTTGAATTTCAATATAATGAAAATGCAGCTACATTATACCGTGACTTTTTTACTGCTAAAAGAAACGAAGTTCCGGAAGTAACTGTAAAGGTTTCATCTAGTTTAGATGGTAAACAAGCAACAGACTTTAATGAAAGTAAGTGGATAACAAACAAAGAAGTTAAAGAAGATGTTTATCAATTAAGACATGAGCATGATGCAGTTATTACTGGGCGTAGAACCATTGAAGCAGACAATCCATTGTATACAACCAGGGTTCCTGATGGAAAACATCCGATTCGTGTTATTCTCTCTAAGACAGGACAACTCGATTTTAATCAACAAATATTTAAAGATACTGCATCGGAGATATGGATTTACACTGAAAATGAAAAATTAAAAACAGATAAAAGTTTTATTAAAATAATAAATATAAGTAATTGTGATACAGCGACAATATTACAAGACTTATATCAAAGAGGTATTGGGAAACTGCTAGTCGAGGCAGGCCCAAATATTACTTCGCAATTTCTCCAATCCAAACATCTAAATGAACTCATTTTATATATAGCCCCGAAATTAATTGGTGGTTCTGGCAAACATCAATTTTATAAGACTGACGAAGTGATTGATTTGCCTGAAGCAACTCAATTTGAAATTGTTGATTCCAAGTTAATTAATCAAAATTTAAAATTGAAATTACGAAAGAAGTGAATGTCTATGTTTACAGGTATCATTGAAGAAATAGGTACTGTACAACAAGTTCGCTCTGAGCAATCAGTAAGAACGCTTGAAATTAAAGCACAAAACATTTTAGTTGATATGCATATTGGTGATTCAATAAGTGTTAATGGTGCATGTTTAACTGTGATAGATTTCACTGATTCAAGTTTTTCAGTTCAAGTCATCAAAGGGACTGAAAACAAAACATATCTTGGAAATGTTCAACGTAATACAGAAGTTAATCTCGAAAGAGCCATGAGTGGAAGTGGGAGATTTGGTGGACATTTCGTGTTAGGTCATGTTGATGAGCTTGGAACAATTTCTAAAATCAATGAAACTGCTAACTCAAGAATTATTTCTATTAAAACTACTAAAAATATTTTGAATCAAATGGTCAAGCAAGGTTCTATAACTGTAGACGGAGTTAGTCTTACTGTATTTGATTTACATGATCATACTTTTGATATACATCTTATACCAGAGACACGTCGATCTACTATTCTTTCATCTAAAAAAGTGGGCGACAAAGTGCATTTGGAGTCAGACGTACTATTCAAATATGTTGAAAACATTATGAATCAAAATCAATCGCAGATAACAGAAGAAAAGCTTAGAGCATTTGGTTTTTAGGAGGAATATCACATGCAATTCGATACAATTGAGTTGGCTATAGAGGCTTTAAGAAATGGAGAGAGCATTATTGTAGTTGACGATGAAGATAGAGAAAATGAAGGAGATCTTGTAGCTGTTACGGAATGGATGGATGATAATACCATTAATTTTATGGCTAAAGAGGGTCGTGGTCTGATTTGTGCACCAATTGATAAATCTATAGCTGAAAGATTAAAACTACAATCTATGGAGCAAAATAACACAGATATTTATGGCACACATTTTACTGTAAGTGTTGATCATTATAAAACTACTACAGGAATCAGTGCACATGAACGTACAAAAACGGCTAGAGCACTCATAGATGAAAAGACTAATCCTGAAGATTTTCATCGTCCGGGGCACTTATTTCCACTTATAGCAAAAGAAAATGGTGTGTTAACACGTAATGGTCATACTGAAGCTGCCGTAGATTTGGCACGTTTAACAGGGGCACAACCAGCTGGCGTAATCTGCGAAATTATGAATGATGATGGAACAATGGCTAAGGGTGAAGATCTCCAGTCCTTTAAAGAACGTCACCATTTAAAAATGATTACTATAAAAAGTTTGGTTGCCTTTCGTAAGGCTGTTGAACTTAATGTTAATCTCAAGGCAAAGGTCAAGATGCCAACAGATTTTGGTCATTTTGATATGTATGGATTTACAACGGATTATAGCGAAGAAGAAATCGTTGCTATAGTTAAAGGAGATTTAAAAAGCAATCCTAATGTACGTATGCATTCTGCTTGTCTGACTGGGGATATTTTTCATAGTCAAAGATGTGATTGCGGGGCACAACTTGAAGCGTCAATGAAATATATTGAAGAACATGGTGGAATGATTATTTATTTACCTCAAGAAGGTAGAGGAATAGGTTTAATGAATAAGTTGCGCGCATATGAGTTAATAGAAAAAGGCTATGATACAGTTACTGCAAATCTTGCTCTTGGTTTTGATGAGGATTTGAGGGATTATCATGTTGCAGCTGAAATATTAAAGTATTTTGGTTTAAGTAAAATTAACTTGCTCAGCAATAATCCTAAAAAATTTGAAGGTTTAAAAGATTACGGCATTGAAATCGTAGATAGAATTGAACTTATCGTACCAGAAACGCAACATAACCATAGTTATATGGAAACTAAAAAAAATAAAATGGGACATTTAATATAGGAGGACTCGAAAATGAATTTTGAAGGTAAATTAGTTGGTAAGGATTTAAAAATTGCGATTGTTGTTAGTAGATTTAATGATTTTATTACTACACGTTTACTTGAAGGGGCTAAAGATACACTCATTCGTCATGAAGTAGTAGATACTAATATTGATGTAGCTTATGTGCCTGGTGCATTTGAAATTCCACTTGTTGCAAAAAAATTAGCTCAAAAAGGTGAATATGATGCTGTGATTACATTAGGATGTGTGATTAGAGGCGCAACTTCACATTATGACTATGTATGTAATGAAGTAGCTAAAGGTGTTTCTAAAGCAAATGATATTTCAGATACTCCAGTGATTTTTGGAGTTCTAACAACTGAAAGTATTGAGCAAGCAGTAGAAAGAGCTGGTACTAAAGCTGGAAATAAAGGTTCAGAAGCAGCAGTTAGTGCAATCGAAATGGCTAATCTAATTAAGCAAATCAATTAAAAAATAAAGGCATGAAGTAGATATCAAAATACTTCATGCCTTTATTTTATTTTTTATATCTTTGAATGCCAAGGATAAAAGACGTCAATAAAGTTGCAAATATACCGATACCCAAAGTTAACTTTTTTAAGATTTTGGGTTTAGTAAATTCTTTTATAGCTAATGACAAGTTTTGAGGGCGTTCTGCTAGTCTTCTCATAAAGTACGCAAACCAATCATTACCGTATGGTACATAAACTGTAAATAAATAACCTTCATTAGCTATTTTTTGTGCTAATTCCGTGCGGAAACCGTACAACATTTGAAATTCCATTTTATCTTTGCTAATATGATTTTCTTTCATAAATTGTTTGACTTGGTTGATAATTTCATTGTCATGTGTAGCTACAGATGTAAAGTTCTTTGAATTTAGTAGTCGTTTTTTAATAATTCTAATATAATTTGCGTCAATTTCTTCTTTCGATTGATAAGCGATTGATGCATCTTCCTTATAAGCACCTTTCACTAGTCTCAAACGTAATTCAGGATATTTATCAATTAAATCATCGGCTTCATACAGATAGGCTTGAACGACTGTACCCACATTTTTAAATTCACCTTTCAATCTATCAATAATATGTTGAATTTTAGAAAGACTATCGTACTTCTCTGTATCAATATTAATGTGCATCTTTCCATTCTTATCAGCTTTAAGTAAAATTTCTCTCATATTTTCATAAGCAAGATTTAAATCAAACTCACTTCCAAGTTGGCTTATTTTGACTGACATATGTGCCTTAACATTATTGTTATAGATTGCATCAATAATTTCTAAAATCTCTTCTTTAGCTTTAATACTTTCTTCTCTAGTACTAACAAATTCACCCAATGAGTCGACAGTAACTGAAATATTATAATCATTTAAATATTGTATGGTCTCAATTAATTGATGAATCGTATTTCCTGCGACTACACGATTTGCTCCCATTTGAGGTCCCATCTTTTTAGCTATTTTATTAAGATATGTATGATTAGATAACGCAATGAAAAAATCTTTAAATAAGGACATATGCAATACCTCCGTTATACTAAACTATGATATTTTTAAATAGTGTATCATGAAAATTAAGTTTAAGAAAGCGTTTACATAAAGAGCTTGCACACTTAAAGAGTAATTATACTTTAGGCTATATTGGAAGAGTTAAAGAAAACACTTAAATATCTATCAAATTTCACTTAAAATAGCATTCAATATGTTTGATTTGCTATAATTATATTAATAAAGAACATATAAAAAGGGGCAATTAGAAAATGTGGAAGTGGGAAACAGAAAATGACGCAAAAGGCGTTGTTGTCATTGCTCATAATATATTAGAACATACAGGTAGATATGCATATGTTATCACGATGTTAAGAAGAAATGGTTATCACGTTATCATGGGCGATTTACCGGGACAAGGGCAAACTTCACGAGCTCAAAAGGGACAAATAGATGATTTTAATACGTACCATGAGAATATATTAGAGTGGATAAAAATAGCTAATGAATATAAAATTCCAACATTTGTTTTAGGTGTGGGACTAGGTGGTCTCATCATTTTAAATCTGCTTGAGAAAACAGAATTACCTATTGAGGGTATATTATTATTTTCACCTATGTTAGAACTAAAGAAAGACTATAAAGGGCGCAAAAACAAATTGATTTCTAATGTTGGTAAAATTTCTAAAGATACTAGATTTAAAGTTGGTATAACCCCTCATGATTTAACACGTAATGATGAAATTATTGAAGAAACAGCAAATGATGGGCTAATGCTTAAAAAGGTAACATATAGTTGGTATAACCTTATAAATGAAAAGATGAAAGAAACAATGGATCATATTAGAGATATTAAATCTATTTCAGCATTGATAATGTATGGTACCAAAGACAAAATTTTAGAAACTCAATCTATTAATGAAATGAAAGATAAATTAAAGTCGAAAGAGATGTACTTTAAAGTTTGGGATGGATTATATCATGAAATACATAATGAACCTGAACGCGATTTGGTGATGAGATATGTTCTATCATTTTTAAATAATAGTGTAAATACTATGGGTTTTATAGTAAATGAAGAGGAAATTGAAGACATTTAAGTGAGAGAAAAAAATGTTATCAATTTGTATACGATTCTATAATGTGAATAAGTAACTCGGTTTTATACCGGGACTATAGTAATGAGTCCGTACATCCTAAACATGTACGGGCTCTTATAATTCTTAATGATATATTTAGTTTGGTTTAATAAAAAATATATTTAACAATTTGTATAGAAAGTTTTGCCAAAATTATTGCGTTTTAAATGTAGAATTGATATATTTTGATTATATAATTAATTTAATTTTATTATGTATTAACACTAAGTTTTTGGGTTAGAATTTGAGTTGCACTAGATGTAAGATTTGTTTTAAATCTCATTTTTAAATCTTTTTACGGATAAAGTTGATTTTAAGTAGCTCAATCATTGAAATAAAAGGGTATAATTCTAAAGTTTAATAACTTTACCATTTGTAAAATTAAATTTGGGGGAAATGGTTAAGTTAGTTTATAGAATTCACAATTTTTTATTTGGGAGATGTTAATTTTGGCTAATAGTGAAAAGAACAGGGTTTATGGTATTTTACAATTAGAGACATTATTCAAAGAGATTGATTCAATTTTTAATACAATCAAAGAAGAATATGGAATGTCTAAAGAGGAAATTTTGATTTTACTTACACTTTTAGAAAAAGGCTCAATGACTTTAAAAGAAATGGATAAATATGTTCATATTAAGCCGTATAAACGTACACGTACTTATAATAATTTAGTTAATCTTGAGTGGATTTACAAAGAAAGACCTCAAGATGATGAACGTACAGTTATTATTCATTTTAATGACAAGCAAAATTCAAAAAAAGAAGATTTGTTAGAGTTTATTGATGACTCAATTAAAATCAAGTCTGAACCAATGCAATCTAGTTTACAATCTATTTTAGCGGTTTAATTTAACGCGCTTTAAATCTTTAATTGAATAAATTATTTTATTTAAAGCATGAGTACACTTATGAGAATTATTTGTTGAACTATGTATTAAAGAATGTGTTCAAAATTATGATAATCAGTAAGCTTAATAGTAATTAAAAGTAAGGTATACTTCATGATGAAATTTATAATTAAAAAAGAACCTTGGACAAAATGTTTGCTTGTCTCAGGTTCTTTTTACGTGCACGTATTCTATGACTGAATTGAAATATACATGTATAAACTTTTTAATTACGCTTTTCAATAGCACAGATAAAAGGAGCGTTATTCTTTTGATTTATGAATTGATATTGCAATATATGAGCTTTATTTTGATCAAAGTTTTGTAAAAATTCAAGTAGTGCTTCTTTTTCTATTTTACCTTCTTCATGACCGTGATATATAACTAATATAATAATTCCTTCAATACTTAAGATATCAAAGATTTCATTAATAGCCTTAATTGTTGTTTCAGGTTTAGTGACAATTTCTTTGTTACCTTTCGGTAAATAACCTAAATTAAAAATAGCAGCATCTATGTGACCATGATGTTCAGAGGGAATGTGCAATTTAGCATTTTCATGACCAGATTGGATTAATTTTACATTTGAATAATTTTTTATTTTTTTGTGTGTATTCAAAATTGCTTGTTCTTGTATATCGAATCCATAGACAAATCCATTTGGTACATGTTGAGCAAAATAAGCAGTATCATTCCCATTACCACATGTTGCATCAATTACAACACTATTATGATTAATATGAGAATCAATTAACGATTTAGAGAAGGGTAAAATACGTTCTAGTTTCATGATTGTATACTCTGCTTGTTCATTTTACCTTGATAGGAGTTTCGTCTAGCAAGCTCATTATCAATTTCATTTAATACTTCCCATTTATTAACACTCCACATTGGTCCAACCATTAAATCTATAGGCCCATCTCCAGTGATTCTGTGCACAATCATTTCTGGGGGTAATACTTCAAGTTGATCGCAAACAAGATTAGTATAATCTTGTTGACTCATAAACTCGAGCATACCTTTTTCATATTGTTTAACCATAGGCGTTCCTTTTAGCAAGTGTAATAAATGAATTTTAATACCTTGAACGTCCATCTGAGCGACTTCTTTAGCAGTCTCCATCATCATGTCATAATTTTCACCTGGTAAGCCGTTGATTATGTGTGTACAAACATTTATATTATGCTTGCGTAATTTTGTTACGCCGTCATAGTATGTTTGCATATCATGAGCACGATTTATTAAATCGGAAGTGGACTGATGCACAGTTTGTAAGCCCAATTCTACCCATAAGTAAGTGCGCTGATTAAGTTCTGCTAAATATTCTACAACATCATCAGGCAAACAATCAGGTCTTGTCGCGATTGATAAACCAACGACGCCATCTTCTTTTAATACAGGTTCATATTTTTCCTTTAATACTTCTACAGGTGCATGCGTATTTGTAAACGCCTGAAAGTATGCAATATATTGACCTTCACTCCATTTTTCATGCATTCGTTCTTTTATTTTTTTGAATTGAACTTCAATTGGTTCAGCTCTATTACCTGCAAAGTCACCGCTTCCTGCTGCAGAACAAAATGTGCAACCTCCATGAGCTACAGTACCATCTCTATTTGGACAATCAAATCCTCCATCTAAAGCGACTTTAAATATTTTTTGACCAAACTTGTTTTTTAAATGATAGTTCCATGTGTGATAGCGTTTATCTTCAAAGGCATACGGGAAATAGTTACCCATAATACATTTTCCTTTCTATTTAAGTTCTAAGTACAGATTTTAACATATTTTAGTGTTATAGTGTCTATTGTAGATTGAGAAAAATATAAAGAGAGGGACTCATGATATGAATATACCTAAATCAGTTTGGTGGCTAGTTATAGGTATGGCACTTAATATAACTGGCGCCAGTTTTTTGTGGCCTTTAAATACAATTTTCATGAAGGAAGAACTTCATAAGAGTTTAACAGTTGCAGGTATCGTTTTGATGATTAATTCATTTGGAATGGTTGTAGGTAATTTGTTAGGTGGTTCTTTGTTTGATAAACTTGGCGGTTACAAAACGATTTTAATAGGTACATTTACTTGTTTATGTAGTACAACATTACTCAATTTGTTTCATGGCTGGCCTTGGTACGCAATTTGGTTAGTACTACTTGGATTTGGTGGCGGAATGATAGTTCCTGCTATTTATGCGATGGCAGGTGCCGTTTGGCCTAATGGAGGGAGACAAACTTTTAATGCTATATACTTAGCACAAAATATAGGAGTTGCTTTAGGTGCGGCATTAGGAGGTTTTGTGGCTGAATTTAGTTTCAATTATATTTTTATGGCAAATCTCATTATGTATGTACTTTTTGCCATCGTGGCGATTACACAGTTTAATTTAGAGATTAATGCTAAATTTAAACCACAAGATTCGATAGATTTAAAAAGCAAAGAAAATAAAAAACGATTTACTGCTATGATGCTAGTATGTGCAATGTTTGCAATTTGTTGGATTGCATATATTCAATGGGAAACAACGATAGCTTCATTCACTCAATCAATTAATATTTCAATGTCTCAATATAGTGTATTATGGACAATCAATGGAATAATGATTTTAGTAGCTCAACCGTTAATAAGACCAATTATCATCTTATTAAAAGGTAATTTAAAGCATCAGATGTTTGTAGGTATTTTTATTTTTATGAGTTCTTTCCTAGTAACGAGTTTTGCAAATCACTTTGCTATATTTGTAGTTGGCATGGTCATTTTAACATTTGGAGAAATGTTTGTTTGGCCTGCAGTACCAACTATAGCAAATCAACTTGCACCAGTTGGAAAGCAAGGGCAATACCAAGGATTTGTTAATTCAGCATCTACAGTGGGAAAAGCATTTGGACCTTTTATTGGCGGTATACTTGTAGATACATTTAATATGAGTATGATGTTTATTGGGATGATTATATTATTAAGTTTTGCACTGTTATTTTTAAGTTTCTATGATAAAGTGTTGCCTAAGAATCTTAAAAATCAACATCAATCAAGAGGACGACGAAATCAGAATGGTGTTTAATAATGTAATGATGTTTAATTAACTACTTGCATTCATTGACCATATACAATAATATTAAACACGTATAGTATTAAGCATTTAGAGGCTTTTCTACAGAGAGCTAGTGTTGGTGAGAACTAGTGTTAAGGACTAAATGACTTATTAACATAAACGACATTTAATTAGACATCTCTTACTATTAAAATGAAGTGCGCTAATTGTTAGCGAATAAGGGTGGTAACGCGGCACAGGTCGTCCCTTTCAAATCATTAATAGTAGGGATGTCTTTTTTATGAATTAGGAGGAAATGTGTTGAATTATAATCATAAGGAAATTGAAAAGAAGTGGCAGAATTACTGGGAAGAAAATAAGACCTTTAAAACGAATGACAATTTAGGACAAAAGAAATTTTATGCATTAGACATGTTTCCTTATCCATCTGGTGCTGGTTTACACGTAGGTCACCCAGAAGGATATACGGCAACAGATATCATCTCACGATATAAAAGAATGCAAGGTTACAATGTATTACATCCTATGGGATGGGACGCTTTTGGTTTACCGGCAGAACAGTATGCTTTAGATACCGGTAATGATCCTCGTGAATTTACACAGAAGAATATTCAAACTTTCAAAAGACAAATTCAAGAATTAGGATTTAGTTATGATTGGGATAGAGAAGTGAATACTACAGATCCTGAATATTATAAATGGACGCAGTGGATATTTATTCAGCTTTATAATAAAGGTTTAGCTTATGTTGATGAAGTTGCTGTCAATTGGTGTCCTGCATTAGGTACTGTTTTGTCGAATGAAGAGGTTGTCGATGGGGTATCAGAACGTGGTGGTCATCCTGTTTACCGTAAGCCTATGAAACAATGGGTGCTCAAAATTACAGAATATGCTGATAGATTACTAGAAGATTTAGATGAGTTAGATTGGCCTGAATCAATTAAAGACATGCAACGAAACTGGATTGGACGTTCAGAAGGTGCCAAAGTAACATTTAAAATTGAGCAATCTGACCAAAATATTGAAGTGTTTACGACACGACCAGATACAATCTATGGTACTTCTTTCTTAGTTTTAAGCCCAGAACACCCACTTGTGAATGAAATTACGACAAGTGATAAAGAACAAGAAGTCAAATTGTATCAAAATGAAGCATCAAAAAAATCTGATTTAGAACGTACAGACTTAGCTAAAGAAAAAACAGGTGTGTTTACTGGAGCGTTTGCAATCAATCCGCTCTCTGGCGATAAATTACCTATTTGGATAGCAGATTATGTTTTATCAACTTACGGTACTGGTGCAGTAATGGCTGTGCCTGGACATGATGAGCGAGATCATGAATTTGCTACGAAGTTTAATTTACCAATTATCGAAGTTATAGAGGGTGGCGAAGTTCAAAAAAATGCATACACAGGTGAAGGAAAACACATTAATTCTGGAGAATTAGACGGTCTAGAAAATGAAGCGGCAATAAGTAAAGCGATAGAATTGCTTGAATCTAAAGGTGCTGGTGAGAAAAAAGTCAATTATAAATTACGTGATTGGTTATTTAGTAGGCAACGTTATTGGGGAGAACCAATTCCTATTATACACTGGGAAGATGGATCAATGACTACAGTTCCTGAAGATGAATTGCCTTTATTACTTCCAGAAACAGATGAAATTAAGCCATCAGGTACCGGTGAATCTCCACTTGCAAATATAGATGCGTTCGTAAACGTTATCGATGAAAAGACAGGTATGAAGGGGCGCCGAGAAACCAATACAATGCCTCAATGGGCTGGCAGTTGCTGGTACTATTTACGTTACATTGATCCACATAACGAAAAAATGATAGCGGATCCTGAAAAATTAAAACATTGGCTACCTGTTGATTTATATATTGGAGGCGTGGAACATGCAGTACTTCACTTATTATATGCAAGATTCTGGCATAAAGTGTTATATGACTTAGGTGTTGTACCGACAAAAGAACCATTCCAAAAACTATACAACCAGGGAATGATTTTAGGCGAAGGCAATGAAAAAATGAGTAAGTCTAAAGGTAATGTGATTAATCCAGATGATATTGTTGCATCACATGGTGCTGATACATTACGACTATATGAAATGTTTATGGGACCTTTAGATGCTGCGATCGCATGGAGTGAAAAAGGTTTGGATGGTTCTAGAAGATTCTTAGATCGCGTTTGGAGACTTATCATTACTGATGAAAATTCAATCAATAAAAAAATTGTAGATTCTAACGATCATTCACTTGATAAAGTATACAATCAAACTGTGAAAAAAGTAACAGAAGATTTTGATACACTAAGTTTTAATACTGCAATCAGTCAATTAATGGTGTTTATTAATGAGTGTTATAAAACAAATGAAGTTTACAAACCTTATATCGAAGGGTTTGTAAAAATGTTAGCGCCTATTGCACCACATATTGGTGAAGAATTATGGGATCGATTAGGGCATGAAAATACCATTACTTATCAACCATGGCCAACATTTGATGAAAGCTTATTAGTAGATGATGAAGTTGAAATCGTAGTTCAAGTCAATGGTAAAGTTAGAGCAAAAATCAATATACCAAAAGATTTATCTAAAGAAGAAATGCAAAACTTAGCCTTGTCTAACGATAATGTTAAAATGAGTATTGAAGGTAAAGAAGTTAAAAAAGTTATTGCTGTACCTCAAAAGCTAGTTAATATAGTTGCTAAATAATATTTTTCTAAAGGAGTGCTATTAAATGGAGTCAATAACAGTAGATGAATTAAAGAAAAAAATATTAGATTCAAATCCAGTTAACATTGTAGATGTTCGCACGAACGAAGAAACTGAAATGGGTGTTATTCCTGGAGCAAAAACAATTCCTATGGATGAAATTCCTGATAATTTGAAAGAATTCAATAAAAATGACACATATTATATTGTATGTGCAGCGGGATCACGCAGTGCTAAAGTAGTTTCATATTTAGAAGAACAAGGTGTTCATGCTGTAAACGTCGAAGGTGGAATGAATGCTTGGGGCGATGAAGGTACTGTAATTGATAATATTTAAAGAACTTCGAAGTTGTAGATAACGATATTCTAAGTTAAAAATTAATACAAATGAGTTTATAATTTATTCTAGGAATTTCTGGAATTAGAATGTAAATCACAAATATGGTCACTGAGTACGATTAAGATTTTGATTTGAAATCTTAGTCGTACTTTTTTTGATATAAAAATCATTAAATAATTCAATGTAGATCTCAAAAAACAAATTCCGATATCAATTAAAAATATATTAAGATAAATTTTTATACTACTAGATTTAGAATAATATAGATGATAAAATTAAAAAGACTTTAAATAGTTGTGTTTAATTAAATGAGCGATATTGGGAAGAGTCATTACTTTAAATATTTTTCAAAGTTCATTAGACATACATCATAAAGAATTTACAACTAGGAGGCCAATTTAATGAATCTATTTAGAAAACAGAAATTTAGTATTAGAAAATTTAATATAGGTATTTTTTCAGCATTAATAGCTACAGTCGCATTTTTAGCTCATCCGGGACAAGCAACAGCTTCAGAACTGGAACCTTCTCAAAATAATGACACTACAGCTCAATCTGATGGAGGGTTAGAAAACACATTTCAGTCTAATCCTATAAGTGATGAAACAACAAATACATTATCTGAGCAAACAGTACCTTCATCTACTGAAAATAAGCAAACACAAAATGATCCTCATCATAATAATCAACCTATTGCAATAAATGCTGAAGAAGCTGAATCTGCTCAAACACCACCTTATACCAATATCTATGAAAACAATGATACGAGTGACAACGGGTTACATGTTAATCAGCCGGTTAAACATCATATTGAAGCCCAATCTGAAGATGTAACAAATCATACGAACTCAAATCATTCAAATTCATCGATTCCGGAAAATAAAGCTACAACAGAATCATCAAGTAAACCTAAAAAGAGAGGGAAAAGATCATTAGATACAAATAGCGGAAATGACGCTACAAGTACAACTCAAAATACGGATCCAAATATAAGTAATACAGGTCCAAATAGCGTTAACACTGTAATTACATTTGATGATTTAGGAATTAAGACAAGTACAAATCGCTCTCGACCTGAGGTAAAGCTAGTTGATAGTCTAAATGGTTTTACAATGGTTAATGGGGGTAAGGTTGGTTTATTAAATAGTGTGTTAGAACGTACAAGTGTGTTTGATAGTGCCGATCCGAAAAATTATCAAGCAGTAGATAATGTCGTAGCCTTAGGACGTATTAAAGGAAATGATCCGAATGATCATGATGGTTTCAACGGTATAGAAAAAGAATTTTCAGTAAATCCTAATTCTGAGATAATATTTTCATTTAATACAATGACTGCTAAAAACAGAAAAGGTGGAACTCAATTAGTTTTAAGAAATGCAGAAAATAATCAAGAAATTGCTTCAACTGATATTCAAGGAGGCGGCGTATATCGTTTATTCAAGTTACCTGATAACGTACATAGGCTAAAAGTTCAATTTCTACCTATGAACGAAATACACTCAGATTTTAAAAGAATTCAACAGCTACATGATGGGTATAGATACTATTCTTTTATAGATACAATTGGTGTTAATTCTGGTTCACATCTATATGTGAAATCAAGACAAGTTAACAAAAATGTAAAGAATGGAAAAGAATTTGAAGTTAATACTCGTATAGAGAATAATGGTAACTTCGCTGCTGCTATAGGTCAAAATGAACTTACTTATAAAGTCACACTACCAGACAATTTCGAATACGTTGATAATTCAACTGAAGTTTCATTTGTTAACGGGAATGTGCCAAATTCTACAGTAAATCCGTTTTCAGTTAATTTCGATAGACAAAATCATACTTTAACATTTTCTAGTAATGGTTTAAATTTAGGAAGAAGTGCTCAGGATGTTGCTAGATTCTTGCCCAATAAAATACTAAATATTAGATACAAGCTTAGACCTGTCAACATCTCAACGCCACGTGAAGTGACTTTCAATGAAGCAATTAAATATAAGACATTTTCTGAATATTACATCAACACTAATGACAATACTGTTACTGGTGAACAAACACCTTTCAGTATTAATGTCATCATGAATAAAGACGATTTATCAGAACAGGTCAATAAAGATATCATCCCATCGAACTATACACTTGCTTCTTATAATAAATATAATAAGTTGAAAGAACGTGCTCAGACTGTTCTGGATGAAGAAACAAACAATACACCTTTTAACCAAAGATACTCTCAAACTCAAATTGATGATTTATTACACGAATTACAAACAACACTAATAAGTCGTGTGAGTGCTTCGAGAGAAATTAATGATAAAGCTCAAGAAATGACTGATGGTGTATATGATAGTACAGAATTAACTACTGAAGAAAAAGATACATTAGTTGATCAAATTGAAAATCATAAAAATGAAATTTCTAATAACATTGATGATGAACTTACAGATGATGGTGTTGAAAGAGTTAAAGAGGCTGGATTACACACTCTAGAAAGTGATACTCCACATCCAGTAACTAAACCAAATGCTCGACAAGTTGTGAATAACAAAGCGGAACAACAAAAGACGCTTATACGTAACAATCATGAGGCAACGACTGAGGAACAAAATGAAGCGATTAGTCAAGTTGAGGCACATTCATCTGATGCTATCGCCAAAATAGGTGAGGCAGAAACAGATACCACTGTGAATGAAGCAAGAGATAATGGTACGAGATTAATAGCTACAGATATTCCAAATCCAACTAAAAAAGCAGAAGCTAGAGAGGCAGTTACCAACAGTGCAAATTCAAAAATTAAGGATATCAACAATAATACACAAGCTACATTAGACGAAAAAAATGATGCTATCACACTTGTTAATAGATCAAAAGATGAAGCGATTCAAAATATTAACACTGCACAAGGTAATGATGATGTCACTGAAGCACAAAACAATGGAACGAATACGATACAACAAGTACCATTAACTCCAGTGAAAAGACAAAATGCAATAGCAACTATCAATGCTAAAGCGGATGAACAAAAACGTTTAATTCAAGCGAACAATAATGCAACGACTGAAGAAAAGGCAGATGCAGAGCGTAAAGTTAATGAAGCATTATTAACTGCAACTCAAAATATTAGCAATGCACTTACTAATAGAGATGTTGATCAAGCACAAACAACGGGAAGTGGTATCATATCCACAATAAGTCCTGCAACGAAGATTAAAGAGGATGCACGTGCAGCAGTTGAAGCTAAAGCTATTGCACAAAATCAACAAATTAATTCAAATAATATGGCAACAACTGAAGAAAAGCAGGATGCATTAAATCAAGTAGAAGCACATAAGCAAGCTACAATAGAAAATATCAATCAAGCTCAGTCAACTCAACAAGTTTCTGAAGCTAAGAATAATGGCATAACTACTATTAATCAAGATCAACCTAATGCAGTTAAGAAAAATAATACAAAAACATTATTAGAACAAAAAGGAAACGAGAAAAAGTCAGCAATAGCTCAAACACCTGATGCTACGACTGAAGAGAAACAAGAAGCTGTCAGTGTTGTTTCGCAAGCTGTTATCAATGGCAATAATCATATCAACCAAGCAAATTCTAATGATGATGTAGATCAAGCACTTAGTAATGCAGAACAAATTATTACTCATACTGATGTTAATGTTCAAAAAAAACCTCAAGCTAGACAAGCACTGATTGCTAAAGTAAATGAAAAGCAGAGTGCGATTAATACTGATAATGAAGGCACTATAGAAGAAAAACAAAAAGCAATTCAAAGTTTGAATGATGCTAAAAATTCAGCTGATGAACAAATTACACAGGCTGCTTCTAATCAAAATGTTGATAACGCCTTAAATATAGGTATAAGTAATATCAGTAAAATTCAGACTAATTTCACTAAAAAGCAACAAGCTAGAGATCAAGTAAATCAAAAGTTTCAAGAAAAAGAAGCTGAATTAAATTCAACTCCTCATGCAACTCAAGATGAAAAACAAGATGCGTTAACTAGATTAACACAAGTAAAAGAAAGTACACTCAATGACATAAATCAAGCACAAACAAATCAAAATGTTGATACAGCACTTACTAATGGAATTCAAAATATTCAAAATATACAAGTGGATGTTAGGAAAAAACAAGAAGCCAGAACTACGATTAATGATATTGTTCAACAACATAAACAAACTATACAAAATAATGATGATGCTACAACTGAAGAGAAGGAAGTCGCAAATAATTTAGTTAATGTATCACAGCAAAATGTAATTAGTAAGATTGATAATGCTACAACCAATAACCAAATTGATGGTATTGTGAGTGATGGTAGACAAACCATAAATGCAATTACACCTGATACATCAATTAAAAGAAATGCAAAAAATGATATTGATGGTAAAGCAGCTGATAGGAAAATAAAAATTCAAAGAATAAATGATGCTACAGCTGAGGAAATTCAAGAAGCGAATCGTAAAATTGAAGAAGCTAAAATTGAAGCAAAAGATAATATTCAACACAGTAGCACTAGAGACCAAGTAAATGAAGCGAAAACTAATGGAATAAATAAAATAGAAAATATAACTCCAGCAACTACTGTGAAATCTGAAGCTAGACAAGCAGTACAGAATAAAGCAAATGAACAGATTAATCATATTCAAAACACGCCTGATGCTACTAATGAAGAAAAACAAGAGGCAATAAACAGAGTAAATGCTGAATTAGCAAGAGTTCAAGCACAAATAAATGCGGAACATACAACCCAAGGTGTCAAAAATATCAAAGACGATGCGATAACTTCTTTATCTCGAATTAATGCGCAAGTTGTTGAGAAAGAGTCGGCAAGAAATGCAATCGAACAAAAGTCAACACAACAAACGCAATTCATTAATGATAATGAAAATGCTACAGATGAAGAAAAAGAGGTCGCCAACAATTTAGTTATAGCTAGAAAACAAAATGCGTTAGATAATATTAACTCTTTATCTTCTAATAGTGATATAGAAAATGCTAAAGTAACAGGAATAAATGAAATAGCTAAAGTTTTACCAGCAACCACTGTTAAGTCTAAAGCAAAAAAAGACATTGATCAAAAACTCGCGCAACAGATTAATCAAATTCAAACACATCAAACTGCTACAATTGAGGAAAAAGAAGCGGCTATTCAATTGGCAAATCAAAAAGCAAATGAAGCAAGAACAGCAATTCAAAATGAACATAATAACAATGGTGTCGCACAAGCTAAATCTAACGGCATTCATGAAATTGAAATAGTTACGCCAGATGCGCACAAAAAATCTGATGCTAAACAAAGTATCAATGATAAATATAATGAGCAAAGCAATACTATCAACACTACACCAGATGCAACAGATGAAGAAAAGCAAAAAGCATTAGATAAATTAAAAATAGCTAAAGATATAGGAGACAGGAAAGTTGATCAAGCGCAAACAAACCAACAAGTATCTGATGCAAAAACTGAGGCTATAGATACGATAACTAATATTCAAGCAAATGTTGCAAAAAAACCATCCGCGCGAGTGGAATTAGATTCAAAGTTTGAAGATTTAAAGCGTCAAATCAATGCAACGCCCGATGCTACAGAAGAAGAAAAACAAGATGCAATTCAAAGATTGAATGTTAAAAGAGAAGAAGTTAAGAATCTAATAAATCAAGACAGACGTGACAATGACGTTGAACAGCACAAAAATACTGGACTTCAAGAATTAGAAACGATTCATGCTAATCCAACTAGAAAATCTGACGCGCTTCAAGAATTACAAACTAAATTTATTTCACAAACAGAGTTAATTAATAATAATAAAGATGCAACTAATGAAGAAAAAGATGAAGCTAAACGACTTCTGGAGATTAGTAAAAATAAAACTATAACAAATATCAATCAAGCGCAAACTAATAATCAAGTTGATAATGCTAAAGATAACGGCATGAATGAGATTGCTACCATAATACCAGCAACAACAATTAAAACAGATGCTAAAACGGCGATTGATAAAAAAGCTGAGCAACAAGTTACAATCATCAATGGTAATAATGATGCAACAGATGAAGAAAAAGAAGAGGCTAGAAAGCTGGTTGAAAAAGCGAAAACTGAAGTCAAATCTAATATTATAAATAGTGATACTGAAAGGGAAGTCAATAGTGCTAAAACTAATGGGTTAGAAAAAATAAACAATATTCAACCATCAACTCAAACTAAAACAAATGCTAAACAAGAAATAAATGACAAAGCTCAAGAACAATTGATCCAAATTAACAACACGCCTGATGCAACCGAAGAAGAAAAGCAAGAGGCAACAAATAGAGTCAATGCCGGATTAGCACAAGCAATACAAAATATTAATAATGCACATAGTACTCAAGAAGTAAATGAATCTAAAACACATAGTATTGCTACAATCAAGAGTATACTACCCAATGTGATCAAAAAACCGACTGCTATAAATGATTTGACTCAAGAAGCTAATAACCAAAAGACGTTAATAGGTAATGATGGTAATGCTACTGATGATGAAAAAGAGGCTGCAAAACAATTAGTGACCCAAAAATTAAATGAAGAAATTCAAAAAATTCATGAAAGTACACAAGATAATCAAGTTGATAATGTAAAAGCACAAGCTATTACTGCAATTAAATTGATTAATGCAAATGCACATAAAAGACAAGATGCCATCAATATTTTGACTAATCTAGCTGAAAGTAAAAAATCAGATATAAGAGCCAATCAAGATGCAACTACTGAAGAAAAAAATACGGCAATACAATCTATAGATGATACGTTAGCACAAGCACGTAACAATATTAATGGTGCAAATACAAATGCGTTAGTGGATGAGAATTTAGAAGATGGTAAGCAAAAGTTACAACGTATTGAGTTGTCTACCCAAACTAAAACACAAGCTAAAGCAGATATTGCCCAAGCAATAGGTCAACAAAGATCGACAATAGATCAGAATCAAAATGCTACAACTGAAGAAAAACAAGAAGCACTTGAGAGACTTAATCATGATACAAATGGAGTCAATGATAGAATACAAGCAGCTTTAGCAAATCAAAATGTTACAGACGAAAAAAATAATATATTAGAAACAATAAGAAATGTTGAACCTATTGTAGTTGTAAAACCTAAGTCTAATGAAAATATTAGAAAAAAAGCTGCGGAACAAACGACTTTAATAAATCAAAATCAAGATGCGACACTAGAAGAAAAACAAATAGCACTTGGCAAATTAGAAGAAGTAAAGAATGAAGCGTTAAATCAAGTATCACAGGCACACTCAAATAATGATGTGAAAATTGCGGAAAATAATGGAATTGCTAAAATTTCTGAGGTTCATCCTGAGACTAATATTAAACGTAATGCTAAACAAGAGATTGAACAAGTTGCGCAAAGTCAAATTGATACTATCAATACAAATAATAAATCAACTAATGAAGAAAAATCAGCCGCTATAGATAGAGTTAATGTAGCTAAAATTGATGCTATTAACAGTATTACTAATGCTACAACTACACAATTAGTTAATGATGCTAAAAATAGTGGTAACACGAGTATTACCCAAATATTACCAAGTACAGCAGTCAAAACTAATGCATTAGTAGCTCTAGCTACCGAAGCTAAAAATAAAAACGCTATAATAGATCAAACGCCAAATGCAACAGCAGAAGAAAAAGAAGAAGCAAATAATAAAGTTGATGGTCTTCAAGAAGAATCAGATGCTAATATCCTGAAAGCGCAAACTACTGAGGAAGTAAATAATATTAAAAATCAAGCTGTTCAAAATATTAACGCTGTTCAAGTTGAAGTTATCAAGAAACAAAACGTTAAAAACCAATTGAATCAATTCATTGATAATCAAAAGAAAATTATTGAAAATACGCCTGATGCAACACTTGAAGAAAAATCTGAAGCTAATAGATTGCTTCAAAATGTACTAACGTCCGCATCAGATGAAATTGCTAATGTAGATCATAACAACGAGGTTGATCAAGCTTTAGATAAAGCAAGACCTAAAATTGAGGCAATTGTACCACAAGTTAGTAAGAAACGAGATGCTTTAAATGCAATCCAAGAAGCATTTAATTCACAAACTCAAGAAATACAAGAGAACCAAGAAGCTACGAATGAAGAAAAAACTGAAGCATTAAATAAAATAAACCAATTACTTAATCAGGCTAAAGTAAATATTGATCAAGCACAGTCAAATAAAGATGTAGATAATGCGAAAACACGTAGTATTCAAGATATAGAGCAAATTCAACCACATCCACAAACAAAAGCAACCGGGCGTCACAGATTAAATGAAAAAGCTAACCAACAACAAAGTACTATTGCAACTCATCCTAATTCAACAATTGAAGAAAGACAGGAAGCAAGTACAAAACTACAAGAAGTCCTTAAAAAAGCTATAGCTAAAATAGATAAAGGTCAAACTAATGATGATGTAGAAAAGACTGTAGTAAACGGAATAGCTGAAATTGAAAATATATTACCTGCTACTACAGTTAAAGATAAAGCTAAAGCTGATGTAAATGCTGAAAAAGAGCAGAAAAACATACAAATTAATAGTAATGATGAAGCAACGACTGAAGAAAAATTAGTTGCTAGTGACAATTTAAATCACGTTGTCGAGACAACAAATCAAGCTATTGAGGATGCGCCAGATACCAACCAAGTGAATGTAGAAAAGAACAAAGGTATAGGTACAATTAGAGATATTCAACCACTTGTAGTTAAAAAACCTACTGCCAAATCTAAAATTGAAAGCGCAGTAGAAAAAAAGAAAACTGAAATTAATCAAACACAAAATGCAACTCATGATGAAGTAAGAGAGGGTTTAAATCAGTTAAATCAAATTCATGAAAAAGCCAAAAATGATGTAAATCAATCTCAAACTAATCAGCAAGTTGAAAATGCTGAGCAAAATAGTTTAGATCAAATCAATAACTTCAGACCAGATTTTAGTAAAAAACGTAATGCAGTAGTTGAAATTGTTAAAGCGCAACAAAACAAAATTGATGAAATAGAGCAAGAATTTAGTGCTACACAAGAGGAAAAAGACAATGCGTTACAACATTTAGATGAACAGGTTAAAGAAATCATTAATTCTATAAATCAAGCTAATACAGATAATGAAGTAGATAATGCTAAAACTTCTGGGTTGAATAACATAACTGAATACAGACTAGAATATAATAAAAAGAAAAATGCTATATTAAAATTATATGATGTTTCAGATACTCAAGAAGCTATAATTAATGGTTATCCTGATGCAACTGAAGATGAACTTCAAGAAGCTAATAGTAAGTTAAATAAAATACTTTTAGATGCAAAAAAACAAATTGGTCTTGCACACACAAATAATGAAGTTGATGATATTTATAATGAAGTTTCCCAAAAAATGAAAACTATTTTACCACGTGTAGATACAAAAGCGGTAGCACGTTCTGTACTTAATGCACTTGCTAAACAATTGATTAAAACTTTTGAAAATACTCCAGATGTTACTCATGAGGAACGTAATGATGCGATTAATCATGTAAAAGAACAATTATCATTAGTATTCAATGCCATTGAAAAAGACCGAAAAGATATACAAGTTGCGCAAGATGAATTATTTGGATTAAATGAATTAAATAGTATATTTATCAACATAACTCAAAAGCCTACTGCCAGAAAAGCAATTAGTGATAAGGCGAGTCAATTAAACAAGTCTATCAATAATACGCCATATGCTACAGAAGAAGAACGACAAATTGCACTGAATAAAGTTAAGGCGATTGTTGATGATGCAAAGGAAAAAATACGAGAAGCTAACACTGATAGCGAAGTACTTGGAACAAAATCAAACACAATAACATTGTTACAAGCAATCAGTGCAGATGTACAAGTTAAACCACAAGCATTTGAAGAAATCAATGCACAAGCTGAAATTCAAAGAGAACGTATTAATGGAAATAGTGATGCGACAAGAGAAGAAAAAGAAGAAGCTTTAAAACAAGTTGATACATTAGTAAATCATTCATTTATTACAATTAATAATGTTAATAAAAATCAAGAAGTTTATGATACTAAAAACAAAACGATTGAAGCTATTCATAAAATCAAACCAATATCAACTATCAAACCACAAGCATTAAATGAAATCACTATTCAATTAGACGCTCAACGTGATTTAATAAAGAATAATAAAGAGTCTACAGTTGAAGAAAAAGCCTCGGCTATCGATAAATTAATTAAATATGCAGCAAGAATAGCCGAAGCAATAGATAAAGCTCAAACAAATGAAGAAGTTAAAGATATTAAAAAACAAAGTATTGATGAAATTTCTAAAATACTACCTGTTATTGAAATTAAATCGGCTGCAAGAAATGAAATTCATCAAAAAGCAGAAGTTATTCGTGGATTAATTAATGATAATGAAGAAGCGACTAAAGAAGAAAAAAATGTAGCATTAAATCAATTAGACACAACTCTAACACAAGCAAATCTTTCAATTGACCAAGCATTAACTAATGAAGCTGTTAATAGAGCTAAAGAAATAGCAACTTCTGAAATTAATAAAATTTCTGTCATTGCCATTAAAAAGCCTGAAGCTATAGCAGAAATTCAAAAACTAGCAGATAAAAAATTAAATAAATTTAAACAAAATCAAGAAGCTACTATTGAAGAAAAGCAATCAGCTGTCAATGAATTAGAACAAGCTTTAAAATCAGCAATTAATCATATTCATCAATCTCAAAATAATGAATCAGTGAGCGCTGCATTAAAAGAAAGTATATCTTTAATAGACTCGATTGAAATTCAAGCACATAAAAAATTAGAAGCTAAAGCATACATTGATGGATATAGTGACGATAGAATTAATGACATATCTTCTAGAGCGACTAACGAAGAAAAACAAATATTTGTAAGTAAACTTAAAGCTTTAATCAATCGTGCACATAAACAGATTGACGAAGCTGAAACAATTGTGTCAGTTGATACAATTGTCCGAAACTTTAAAGTTGAAGTGGATAAATTAAACTCAATTGTACGTAAAAAAGCTAAAGCATTGAAGGAAATTAAATTAGAAGCAGATCATGTAAAGCAAATGATAAATGCAAATCTAAGTGCTAGTACTAGAGTGAAACAAAATGCTCATACATTGATAAATGAAATTGTTAGTAACGCTTTAAGTCAACTTAATAAAGTAACCACAAATAAAGAAGTTGATGAAATAGTTAACGAGACGATTGAAAAACTTAAGTCAATACAATTAAGAGAAGATAAAATATTGAGTAGTCAAGGCTCAACAACATCTATGACAGAAAAATCTAATCAATGTTATAGTTCCGAGAATAATACAATTAAATCTCTACCAGAGACAGGAAATGTTGATAAATCAGTACCATTAGCTGGAGTTACTTTAATATCTGGTTTAGCAATCATGTCCTCACGCAAAAAGAAAAAAGATAAAAAAGTGATTGACTAATATTATAAATTTATAAACCACAGAATCGGAGATATCAATTAATAAACTCCCTTCAAAGTAGACATTAATACAATGAAAACTTTGAAGGGAGTATTTTTAGCTATTCAACATAAAATCGTCGCTAATCTATTATTAAACGTCTTTTAAGGATAGCAAAATGTAAATTCTTTTCAATACTATTAAGGTAGTTATTAATATTAACCATCTATATGTGAAATATAATATGGAGTTTAACACCTTTATCACATTCTAATAACAATCGTTATTCAAAGAACAACAAATTAATAATTGTAAATGAATATTTGAATTCAGATATAGCAATTAAATATTTCTAATAAAATATAAAACATATAAGCTATTAAATAATAAAAATCTAGCATATCATTTTACTTATATTTGTGGTAGTTATCTTGTGAAAATATTAAGAAATACATTTTATGAATTAGTGTATGTACAATCTAGACGTGTCTAATATAAAAAAATTGCTATAAAGTATTTGATTATTATCAAGTACTTTATAGCTTATGCTAATTTGTATTATATTAATAAAATTATTTGTTTTTATCTATTTTAAATTCACCGGCAAACATTCCAGCAACATGACCCGTAACTAATGCACTTGTTATATTATAACCTCCAGTGTATCCATGAATATCTAGGACTTCGCCACATAAAAATAATCCTGGCACTAATTTGGACATCATAGTTTTGGGTTCTATTTCTTTTAAAGAAATACCGCCACCTGTCACAAAAGCTTTGTCTAATGGAAGTGTACCATCTACTGTAAAGGTAAAAGTCTTTAGAAGATTAACAAAAGTTTGAAACTGTTGGTTTGATAAATGATGTGCAGTCATTTCATCATGAATACCAGATTGTTCGAGAATAAATAATAAATATCGCTCTTCTATTATTCCACGCAAGCTATTTTTAATATATTTATCTGGTTCTGCTTTAAGTATTTTTCTCACTTTTTGAAATAGTTGATCTACGTTTAGTTCAGGGAAAACATCTAATTGCATTTGGATATTTTTCTTTTTTTGATTTTTCTGCTCTTTATAAACAAACTGACTGCATCTAAGAGCAGCAGGACCACTAATTCCAAAATGTGTGAATATCATATCCATTTGATGACTTACTCTTTTTTTACCATTTTTCTTTAAAACCGATAAATTAACATCTTTTAAACTTAACCCTTTTAAGCGATTTGATTTGATAAAAGTTTCTGAAGAAGTGATAGGTACTTCAGTAGGGAATAATTCTGTTATAGAATGACCTAGAGATTTTGCAAATTTGTAACCATCTCCAGTAGAACCGGTTTGAGGCACTGATGTACCTCCTGTAGCAATAATTAAACTGTGACTTTCAAATTCACCTATTTGTGTTTTAACTTTAAAATTATGGTCATACGAAACACTGACAACTGGTGTTTCTTCCTTAATCTCAACATGATTCTCTTTGAGCTGGTTAATAAGCACATCAACAACATCTTGAGATTTATTTGAAACTGGGAACATTCTACCATGATCTTCTTCTTTGAGTTTGACTCCACGGGTTTCAAAAAAATTTATAATAGAAAGATTATCAAAAACTGAAAAAGGGCTATATAAGAATTTACCATTACCCGGAATATTTTTTATGATTTCATCATACGGAAGTCTATTAGTTACGTTGCAACGACCACCACCTGAGATTTTTAGTTTTCGTCCAAGACCTTTTTTCTTTTCGATTAATAAAACTGATTCATTTTTTTCACTTGCAGCAACTGCAGCCATAGCCCCACTAGGGCCGCCTCCGATAACAATTGTTTGATACATAATGATAACCTCCACACTTTTTTATCTTAATTATTGTAAATGGAATAGGATGACAGAGCTTAAGATAATAATTATAATATAAAACTTGGCAAATAATATTAAAATTGAAGTTGAGAGTCTTTTAAAGTCATATCGATTTTAATTAAAGTTATCTTTATAGGACAAACAACTATTATTTTGTGATATATTTTAAAGTAATGCAAGATAATGTGTTTAACAGTAAAAATAGAACTGACAAGCATTAATAATTATTAAGATAGGAAGATAGGTTATGAGTGAAAGTAAAGAAATGGTTCGTGGAACCTTTTTAATTACAATAAGTATTTTAATTACAAAAGTATTAGGTGTCTTATTTATTATTCCGTTTACTGCTTTAATAGGTGGACAAGCCAACATGGCACCTTTTACTTATGCTTATGCACCATACAATATAGCTATAGCTATAGCAACAGCAGGTGTTCCGCTTGCCGCGTCAAAATATGTTGCTAAATATAATGCACTGGGTGCATATAAGGTCAGTCAGAAGTTTTATAAATCAAGTTTTGTAGTCATGAGTATTACTGGTATTGTAGGTTTCCTAGTTTTATATTTATTAGCACCATACATAGCCGAACTAACTTTATCACGTAATACTCATGGTAAGAATGGGTGGACAGTTGCTGATATCACTTGGATTATTAGAATAATAAGTATGGTAGTTATATTTATTCCAGTTCTCGCAACTTGGAGAGGTATATTTCAAGGATACAAATCGATGGGACCTACTGCAGTATCAGAAGTTACAGAACAAATTGCAAGAATTGTATTTATTTTAGTAGGTAGTTATTTAACGCTCAATGTATTTGGAGGTACAGTTCTTCAGGCGAACGGTATTGCAACGTTTGCAGCGGCAATAGGTGCAATCGCAGGAATACTTACATTATGGTATTACTGGATTAAAAGAAGAAATAATATTAAAAATATGGTCGACTCAGATACAGCAAATTTAAATGTTTCATACGGGAAAATGTACAAAGAAATTATTGCTTATAGCATTCCATTTGTCATAGTAAGTTTGAATTTTCCACTATTTAATTTGGTTGATCAGTTTACTCATAATGGTGCGCTTAACCTTGTAGGTGTCAAACCTGGTTTGCAAGATATATTCTTTAACATGTTAAACATGTCTACAAACAAAATTGTAATGATTCCAACATCATTAAGTGCTGGATTTGCCGTCAGTTTAATACCATTTATAACTAAAACCTATGAAGAAGGTAGATATGCAGAGATGCATCGACAAATTAGAACTTCGATTGGAGTTTTAATGTTTATTACTGTTCCAGCTAGTATTGGGATCATGGCATTAGCGCAACCTTTATTCACAGTATTTTATGGTTTTGATCCAGTTGTTCACGGTCACGATCCAAATTTCGATGGAAGTAGATTATTATTTTACTATGCTCCTGTTGCAATTTTAATTTCATTATTAAGTGTTACAGCATCAATGTTACAGGGTATCGATAAACAAAAATTAACGGTTTTTGTTATTTTAGGATCTGTTTTAATTAAATTAATTCTGAATTATCCTTTAATTATGTTATTACACACACCTGGCGCTGTATTAAGTACAGCAATAGCTTTATTATTTGCAATTTGTTGCAATTTCTATATTCTTAAAAAATACGCAAACTTTAAATTTAGTTACAGTTGGATACATTTAGCTAAGATTATTCTAATTTCAATCATCATGATGATTGGGGTTGAGGTGATTTTCTTCATTTTAAGATTATTCTTGGAACCAACTAGATTTAATTACTTGATTATTGTTGCAATTGGTGTCATTGTAGGAGCAATCATTTATGGTGGTATTACAATCAAGACTAGATTAGCTGATGAATTTTTAGGTGATATTCCCACTAAAATAAGACGTAAAGTGAAGATATTGCGATGAGATTAGATAAATTTCTAGCTAATATGGGCGTTGGAACGCGATCAGAAGTTAAACAGTTACTCAAAAAAGGAGCTGTTAAGGTCAACCAAAATAAAGTTAAGTCACCTAAACTTCATGTTAATCCTAATTCTGATGAGATAATGGTAAATGATGAAGTAGTAAGTTATATTGACAAAGTGTATATCATGTTAAACAAACCAAAAGGTTATATTTCAGCTACAGAGGATGAGTTGCATCCTACTATTATTGATTTGATACCTGAATACGCACATTTAAATATTTTTCCGGTCGGACGTTTGGACAAAGATACAGAAGGATTACTCCTTGTTACAAATGATGGGCAGTTTAATCATGAAGTAATGAATCCCAATAAGCATGTTTCAAAGACTTATGAAGTCTATTCAAAACACCCAATAACTCAATTCGATATTGATAAATTTAAATCCGGAATAGAATTATCAGATGGAAAATTAAAGCCTGCAATTTTAAAGAAAGTTGATGATTATGTATCACATGTAACCATTTACGAAGGAAAATATCATCAAGTTAAAAGAATGTTTCATAGTATCGAAAATGAGGTATTAGAATTGAAACGCATAAAGATTGCTGAACTAGAACTAGACTATAATTTAGATTTAGGTAGTTATCGTTTGTTAACACAATTGGATTTTGATAACCTTAAATACTAACAAAGGAGAGATGTAAAATGGGAAAAAGTACTAATTTATTTAAAGTTGCATTAGGCATTGGTGGTGCTATTACTGCTGTAGCATTATCACGTAAAGAAAGTCGAGATAAACTTAAACAAGAATATAATAAATATAAAGAAGATCCTGAATCATATAAATCTAGCGCTAAAGATTTAGCAACTCAAATAGGTAATAAAGCTAATGAAACAATTCAAGAAGTTAAGAAGAACCCTAAAGACTATGTTGAACGTATCAAAAGTAATCCTAAAGAATTTTTAGAAGAAGAAAAGTCTAAAATTATTGGCAAAAATGATCAGACTCAAGATGATATCGAAGAAGGAAAATTCGATGCTGAAGGTGGCGCAACTGCAAATAATAATTTAAGAGTTGTTACTGAAGATGACTTAAAAAATAATAAAAATGCATTACAAGATAAAAAAGAATAGTTATACATTTTAACTTTAGTGGAACAGAATTTGAATTCGTTGTTCCATAGCGATAACAAAGATTAGTTTTAAACATAAGCGTTATAAGTTTATTTTCAATCCGTTTATCGATTGTTAAGAATAAGAGAAGTCTAGGACATTAACTTGTACCTAGGCTTTTTTATATTTTTTAAACTATAAGTTAATCTTTTAGTCGCAACTTATTAATAAAAATTAAGTTATTTTTCTGACATCTTACTGTAGTTTCTTTTAAACATCATGTAAAATGGAACATAACTTAGAAAAAAGGAAGTTGATCTCGAATGTGGAAAGAAAAGGTTCTAGAGTACGAAAATCAAATGATTGAAGATCTTAAAGGCTTATTATCTATAGAAAGCATCAGAGATGATTCTAAAGCCACAGCTGATGCACCTGTGGGACCAGGACCGAGAGAAGCTCTTGATTACATGTACAAGCTAGGTAAAAGAGATGGTTTTTCAGCGCATGATGTTGATCATATAGCTGGTAGAATTGAAGCTGGTAAAGGAGAAGAGGTATTAGGTATTTTATGTCATGTTGATGTAGTACCCGCAGGCGATGGATGGGATTCAAACCCATTCCAACCAGTAGTGACAGACAATGCAATTATAGCCAGAGGTACACTAGATGATAAAGGGCCAACCATTGCTGCCTATTATGCAGTTAAAATTTTAAATGAGATGAAGGTAGATTGGAAAAAACGTATACACATTATTATCGGAACTGATGAGGAATCAGATTGGAAATGTACAGGCAGATATTTCAAAACAGAAGAAATGCCTGCCTTAGGTTTTGCTCCAGATGCAGAATTCCCAGCTATACATGGTGAAAAAGGTATAACAACCTTTGATTTAGTACAAAATGAAGTGACGGAAGATACAGATGAACCTGACTATGAGTTATTAAAATTTGAATCTGGTCAAAGATACAATATGGTTCCTGATCACGCTAAGGCAGAAGTGCTCGTCAAAGAAAATATGACAGATGTCATTCAAAACTTTGAAAACTTTTTACAACAAAATCAACTGCAGGGTGAAAGTACAGTTGACAGTGGTATTTTAATATTAACAGTTGAAGGCAAAGCAGTTCATGGCATGGATCCATCTTTGGGTGTTAATGCAGGATTGTTTTTACTTAAATTTTTAGCAAGTCTTAATCTAAATAAAAGCGCAAAAGATTTCGTAGAATTCAATGAGCGATACTTATTTGAATCTCACTTTGGTGAAAAAATGGGTATGAAGTTCCATACAGATATTATGGGAGATGTCACTACTAATATCGGGGTTATCAGTTATGATAAAGAAAAAGCAGGCCGTTATGGTGTTAATCTAAGATATCCCGAAGGATTTAAATTTGAAGACGCAATTGAAAGATTTAGAAGCGAAATTAATGAACTAGGTTTTAGCTTAGAACTTGGTAAAGTTCAAAAACCGCATTATGTTGATAAAAATGACCCATTTGTAAAAACACTTGTAAACGCATATAGAAATCAAACAGGTGATATGACTGAACCTTATACGATTGGTGGAGGAACATATGCGAGAAATTTAGATAAGGGTGTCGCATTTGGTGCGATGTTTGCAGATTCAGAAGATTTAATGCATCAAAAAAATGAGTATATAACTAAAAAGCAATTGATCAATGCAACAAGTATTTATTTAGAAGCTATTTACGCTTTATGTGTGGAGGATTAATTTATGACAAAAGTTTTTATAAATGGTGAATTTGTTAATGAAGAGGATGCTAAGGTTTCATACGAAGATCGAGGATACGTGTTTGGGGACGGAATCTATGAATATATCCGTGCATATGATGGGAAATTGTTTACCGTTAAAGAGCATTTTGAAAGATTTTTAAGAAGTGCTGAAGAAATAGGTCTAGATTTAAATTTTACTATCGAGGAATTAATTGAATTAGTACGTCGATTATTAAAAGAAAATAACGTTGTGAATGGCGGTATTTATATACAAGCTACCCGTGGTGCTGCTCCTCGAAATCATTCATTTCCAACACCACCTGTAAAACCTGTTATTATGGCGTTTACGAAAAGTTATGATAGACCTTATGAAGAATTAGAACAAGGTGTTTATGCTATTACAACTGAAGATATTAGATGGTTACGTTGTGATATTAAAAGTTTAAATTTATTAGGTAATGTATTAGCTAAAGAATATGCTGTTAAATATAATGCTGCAGAGGCTATACAACACCGAAGTGATATTGTCACTGAGGGTGCATCTAGTAATGTTTACGCAATTAAAGATGGAGTAATATACACGCATCCAGTCAATAATTTTATATTGAACGGAATTACTCGCCGTGTCATAAAGTGGATAGCAGAGGACGAACAAATACCATTCAAAGAAGAAACATTTACAGTAGAATTTCTTAAGAGTGCTGATGAAGTAATCATTTCTAGTACTTCTGCAGAAGTTATGCCAATTACAAAAATTGATGGTGAAAATGTTAAAGATGGACAAGTTGGTACTATAACACGCCAATTACAACAAGGATTTGAAAAGTATATTCAATCACATAGTATTTAGAATTTTTAAATTTATAGTTTGAGGATGAAAATTTAAAATAATTGTCTTATTTCACCGAAAATCTGATCTGATAATGTGTTATAATTTATAATAAAGCGATTTAGAAATCAAAGAGACATTAGACTAGTAAAATGTATCTTTTTGTTTCTGATTTTTAGTTGAAATGTAACCCTAAAAATTATAAAATCTTTTATGAGTGATAAATTATGAACGGACTTAAATAAGTCGAATTAAGATGGGACTAAATATTGACTTAAATAGCTCACATAAACTGTTAACAAATTAAATGTAAAGCGTAAAAAACAAACGCTTTGTAAAAATTAGAATATATGGCTCAGAAAAACTATTTCTTGAGCCATTTTCTAGTTGAAAGTGAGGTGAACGTGTTGGAGCAGTTTTATCAGTTAGGGTGGACACTTGATTCAGCAGGAGGTGCTTCTGGTGAAGCATATATGGCTGAACAAGATGGACAAAAATTATTTTTAAAACGCAATTCAAATCCTTTTATTGCTGCGCTATCTGCAGAAGGTATTGTACCTAAACTTGTTTGGACGAAACGTATTGAAACAGGTGAAGTAGTAACAGCTCAGCATTGGAAAAATGGTAGAGAATTAAATGAAGATGAAATGAATCAAACCAGAGTTGCTGAACTACTACATAAAATTCATGGTTCAAGACCTTTATTAACAATGTTAAAGCGTATGGAGATGGAACCTATTACGCCTGAAATTATGTTGAATAAAATTAACGCATCACTTTCAAGAGAAGTTTTAACGCATCATGTTGTGAGAAGAGCTTTAACCTATCTTGAAGATCATATACCGAATTTAGACGCACGTTTCTTTACTGTTGTACATGGAGATGTTAATCATAACAACTGGTTATTATCAGATCGTGATGAACTTTACCTTGTGGATTGGGAAGGTGCAATGATTGCAGACCCAGCGATTGACATTGGTATGCTGCTTTACAATTACGTTCCTCAAAACAAATGGTCTCAGTGGTTTAAAACTTATGGCGTTGAAGAAAGTGTCAATTTGAATAAACGTATGAAATGGTACACAGTTATTCAAGCAATTGGTCTCATTCAGTGGTATGAAGAACAAAAACGCTATAAAGATATGAATACATGGCTGAAATTTTTAAATGAAGTAATGAATAGTAACTTATTTATATAAGGAGTAATTAATGATGAGAGTTCGTTACAAACCGTGGGCCGAAGATTATTTAAAGAACCATCCTGATTTAGTAGACATGGACGGTGCTCACGCTGGTAAAATGTCTGAGTGGTTCGAAAAAGAACAACCGATTTATATTGAAATTGGTTCAGGAATGGGACAATTTATAACAACATTAGCAGCACAATATCCAGAGATTAATTTTGTATCAATGGAACGTGAAAAAAGTGTGATGTACAAAGTTCTTGATAAAACTAAAGAGATGGGCCTAAAAAATTTAAAAATGATTTGTAATGATGCTATTGAGCTTAATGAGTATTTTCAAGATAATGAAATATCTAGAATTTACTTAAATTTTTCAGATCCTTGGCCTAAAAAGCGTCATGCAAAAAGACGTCTAACGTATCATACATACCTTGCATTATATAAACAAATACTTAAAGATGACGGTGAAATTCATTTTAAAACTGATAATCGTGGTTTGTTCGCATTTAGTATAGAAAGTATGTCGCAATTTGGAATGTATTTTACTAAAATGAATTTAAATTTACACGATGAAGATGATGAAGATAATATTGTGACAGAATATGAGAAGAAATTTTCTGAAAAGGGATCTCGTATTTATCGAATGGAAGCTAAATTTCATAAATGTTTTGAATAGAATAAGTAACTTATGATTAATATCAAACCAACTTTTATGTTTAAAATTATCATGAAAGTTGGTTTTTTTACAAAAAGCCCCAAATGATTTTAAATATAAAATCATTTGGGGCGAAGTTATTGTGATAGGGTTTTGTTATTATATAATATCAATTTTGACTCAGAGTTCAATAATGTCAATAATTTGTCCTGACACCGTATCTGCATAAAACTCATAATTAATAAGATGGTCATTTTTTAATACTGTGATGCCACCTTGATATATTGGTTGGTTCTGATTTATATTTTCTAAAACAATTGGTTCTTGCACAATATAGGAACCTTTTACTTCTCTAAAATAAGTTTTGACTTCATTAAGTAATAATTCGGCGTTATACAGTTTTTTCTTCGTCAAAAAAATGAGAGAAAAGATTAATATTAAAAAAGCTGTAGAAAAAAATAATATGGTTATTTTTTTAAAATTAACTGACTTCATCACAAATTCTCCTCTTACATAATTCATATCATTAGTTTACCATATTGAAGATGATATAATTAAGCATAAGGAGTGAGAATTTATATGACTATTGATAACTCAAAAACATTGGAACGAATTAAAATATTAACAGAACTTCATGGAACACCCGGTTTTGAAGATGAAGTGAGAAGTTATATGAAGAGTGAAATGGAACCGTTCGTGGATAAGTTTATTCAAAATAAGATGGGTGGTTTCTATGGAATAAAAAAATCAAATAAAGAAAATGCACCTCGAGTTATGATAGCAGCACATATGGATGAAATAGGTTTTATGATTACTCATATTAATGATAATGGAATGATTCAATTTACGAATTTAGGTGGCGTAGCTAATGATATTTGGCAAGGGCAAAGGTTAAAGATAAAAAATAGGTGCGGTAAAGAAATTATCGGTGTAGTTGCTAATATTCCTAAACATTTTAGAACAGGAAATGAAAGCATACCTCAAATCAAAGATTTAATGTTAGATATTGGTGCCTCTTCATCAGAAGAAGTACGCAATCGGGGTGTGGAGGTTGGTGATACGATAGTTCCTCACACAATAATGACTCAGTTGTCAAATAACAGATATAGCGCGAAAGCCTGGGACAATAGATATGGTTGTGTCTTAGCTATTGAGATATTAGAATTATTAAAAGACGTTCAACTAGATGTTGATTTATATGTTGGTGCCAATGTACAAGAAGAAGTTGGTCTTAGAGGAGCTAAAGCTGCCGCAAAGCAAATTAATCCTGATATTGCATTCGTTGTCGATTGTTCCCCTGCAAATGATATCAAAGGTAAACAACAACTTTCTGGTATGTTAGGGGAGGGGACTTTAATTCGTATCAAAGATGGTACTATGATACTTAAACCAATATTTAGAGATTATCTCCTTAAGCTAGCACAAGAAAATCAGATTGCATATCAATATTATATATCACCTGGTGGTACAGATGGTGGGGAGATTCATAAAGCGAATGAAGGTATACCAACAGCTGTTATTGGAGTGTGTGCACGCTATATTCATAGTACAGATGCGGTGTTTGATATTAGAGATTATTTTGCTGCACGTCACTTGTTAAAAGAAAGTATTCTTCATTTAACAAGTGAACAAATTCAACAATTACAATATGGAAAGGAAATTTGACATTTATGATTAAACTTGAATCAGAACAACAATTTGAAGAATTAAAAAAAGGGTATACAGTATTTGAATTCACTGCTGAATGGTGTCCAGATTGTAAGGTGATTGAACCGGATTTACCTAAATTAGAGAAAAAATACAGTCAATTACAATTTGTGTCTGTAGATAGAGATCAATTTATAGATATTTGTGTTCAAAATGATATTTTAGGTATTCCTAGTTTTCTTATCTTTAAAGAAGGTCAACTTTTAGGAAGTTATATAGGTAAAGAGAGAAAATCAATTGATCAAATTGATCAATTTCTATCTCAACACATTTAATAATTAGTCAGAAAATGACTCAGCAAATCTACATTAATTTATAATAACAAATTAATGTGATTATCTGAGTTTTTTCTGTTAACTCAACATTATTTATTGTAAACTGTAAAAAGGTGCGAAAATAGGGAGTGTTAATAATGAATGTCTTCCAAATGAGAGATAAATTGAAAGCGCGTTTAAAACAATTAGACGTAGAATTCAAGTTTGATAGAGAAGAAGAAACGTTACGTATTGTAAGAATTGACAATCACAAAGGTGTAACGATTAAACTTAACGCTATCGTCGCAAAATACGAAGAACAAAAAGAAAAGATTATAGATGAAATTTGTTATTATGTCGAGGAAGCAATCGCTCAGATGGGTGATGAAGAGATAAATAATGTTGAGGACATACAAATTATGCCGGTTATAAGAGCTACAAGTTTCGATAAAGAAACTAAAGAAGGTCATGCATTTGTGTTAACAGAACATACTGCTGAAACTAATATATATTACGCTCTTGATTTAGGAAAATCTTATCGGCTAATAGATGAAAATATGTTACAAACATTAAATTTAACTGCTCAACAAGTGAAAGAAATGTCACTATTTAATGTTCGTAAGTTAGAGTGTCGCTATAGTACGGATGAAGTTAAAGGTAATATTTTTTACTTCATCAACACAAATGATGGATATGATGCAAGTCGTATTTTAAATACTTCTTTTTTAAATCATATTCAACACCAATGTGAAGGTGAAATGCTTGTTGGTGTGCCACATCAAGATGTATTAATTCTTGCGGATATTAGAAATAAAACAGGTTATGATGTTATGGCTCATTTGACTATGGAATTCTTTACTAAAGGACTTGTTCCGATTACTTCTTTATCATTTGGTTATGATAACGGACATCTAGAGCCAATATTTATTTTGGGAAAAAATAATAAACAAAAAAGAGACCCTAACGTTATTCAACGTTTAGAAGCTAACAGAAAAAAATTCAAAAAAGATTAATGAAAGAAATGGAGTTTTATAAATGAACTTATTTTACAATCCTAAAGGTGTTGGAGATGTTGCATTTATTCAAATTGAACCTTCAGTTGGCCCTTTTGAATATGAGCAAAAACAGAGTGTGGTAGAAATAAAAAAAGAAAATAAGGTCGTAGGTTATAATATATTTCGTGTGTCTAACAATGTGACAATAAATGATAATGGACATATTAAACTAACTACTGAATTAATCAAAGATTTCCAACAACTAATTACTGAAGCAGGTTTTGATTATCAACTTGATACTGATGTATCGCCTAAATTTGTAGTGGGTTACGTAGAAACTAAAGAAAAACACCCTAATGCAGACAAACTAAGTGTGTTAAATGTAAATGTTGGTACTGAAAAACTTCAAATTGTTTGTGGGGCTCCAAATGTAGAATCTGGTCAGAAGGTCGTTGTTGCAAAAGTTGGAGCCGTTATGCCAAGTGGCATGGTAATCAAAGATGCCCAATTACGTGGGGTGGATTCTAGTGGTATGATTTGCTCAATGAAAGAATTAAATTTGCCTAATGCTCCTAAAGAAAAAGGAATTATGGTACTTAATGATGACTATGATATTGGTCAGGCATTTTTTGAATAATTAAGAAAGGTAGTGTAATTATGAGCTGGTTTGATAAATTATTTGGCGATGACAACGGTTCGAATGACGATTTGTTACGCAAAAATAAAAATAGACGTCAGTCTCAGCAATCAAAACAAAATAATCAAGACTCATTACTGCCTCAAAATAATGATATTTATAGTCGACCAAGAGGTAAATTTAGATTCCCTATACAAGTTTCTGAAAATGAATATACGCAAAAAAATGAAAGTTATAATGAACATAGCCAAAAAGAAACAAATGATACGATGAGTTCATATAACCAGCATGATAACCTTGATTTTGATTCTTCTGGTAAAAGACATCGACGCCGTCGCCAAGCGTATTCAAAACACAATCAATCTAAGATTACACAGCAAAAGCAATTTGCAGATAATAATTATACAAATAATAACAGTGTTTTTAATCAAAACGACAATCAGAAATCTTCACAACAACGCAAATCAATACAATCTGAAAATATTAAAAACAAAGCAAACACTAAGAATACGTCGACATCTCCTGAATTTACATATTTAAATCATAGTTTTAAATCAAGTGAGGTACCCTCAGCGATTTTTGGTACAAAAAAACGAAGACCGATTGAAAATGGTGTCATACCACCAGAACATAAGGAATTAAATGATAAAGAGATTGTTCAAAAGGATGAAGTCTCACATTCAACGAAATCAATAGATGCGTCAATAAATGTTTCTAATACTAACGATGATAATGTTGAAAAAAATAAACAGAAAAAACAACAAACAACTGCTCAAACTGAGTCATCATCAGAAAATATTCATAATGTTGAAAAGTCAAATTATCAAACTACTAAGCGTAAAACACCAAATTATTCTAAAGTAGATAATACGATTAATATTGAAAACATCTATGCTTCACAAATTGTAGAAGAAATCAGAAGAGAAAGAGAACGTAAAGTTCTTCAGAAACGACGTTTTAAGAAAGCCTTACAACAAAAACGTCAACAAAATCAACAGTCAGAAGAAGATTCAATTCAAAAAGCTATTGATGAAATGTATGCGAAGCAAGCCCAACATTATACAGGCGAAAGTTCATTGGATTTAGAAAATGAAAGCAATCAAGATTCGTCACCTAATAGCTTTGAGAAACAAACAAACAGCAGCGACATAGACAATAAAGAAGCGAAAAATAATGCACCTTCATTTAACTACGAAGAAATTGACTTAGATGTGACATCAGATGTATATAAAGTTAATGAAGAAGAAACTGAATCAAAAATTGATGAAGATTTAGTATCATCTAATCATTATCATTCTAATGATGATTCGGAAGTAGAAGATGCCGAATATCACGAATTAGATGATAACCGACAACAAAACCAAAGTAAGTCCCAAGAGAATATAATTAGTTCAGAATCAATTAATTCAAATATGTATGATAATGCAATCAGTTCAAGTGTAGATAATGACACTGAAAGAGCTAAACCAAATGAGGATAAAAATGATACAGAAATTATACACTTAGATGAAACAACAAGTGCAAAAGCTAGTGACGAGAAGACTGAATCTAATACAAACAATTATTTAGAACAAGATAAGAATGTAAAATTTAAAAATGTAAATTCATCAAAATCTTCAAATTCTGATACAGGTCAAACAAGAAAACAACGTTTTGGTGGTAGTAGACCATTTAATGTTTTAATGACACCATCAGATAAAAAGAGAATGATGGATCAAAACCGCAAAAAAGTAAGTGTTCCAGAGCTTAAACCTGAAAAACAGGCGAATGCAAATCATAGAAAAGACAGGGAATCTAATAAATCTGAAGAATTTAAACAAATCAATACTAATAGAAAAACGGATTCTAATAGTAATGAAGCTAATGGCATTGAGCATGATATTAATTCAGCAAGTGATAATCGCGTACATGAAACATCATCCAAACAACACGATGAGCAAATACAAAAGCTACAAGATGATTTTCATTTTGAGAACCCAAACCATGCTAAAACTAACAATTCAAATGAAACTGGCAATCAAAGTAATATAAGTCATTCAAAACGGTCGCAATATTCAACAAATGAAAGTGAAAATATTGATACACAAACTTCAAATTCAAGTACATCAAATCAAAATTTTCAACGTATTCGTAAAGGCCCGAATATTAAATTGCCGAGCTATCAATTATTGGAAGAACCAGAACCACATGAAAAAGATCAAGATTGGATAGATAATAAAAAGCAAGAATTAAATGACGCATTATATTATTTCAACGTGCCTGCGGAAGTGAAAAATGTAACAGAAGGACCGAGTGTTACTCGATTCGAATTATCTGTTGAAAAAGGTGTTAAAGTATCAAGAATCACTGCATTACAAGATGATATAAAAATGGCTTTAGCTGCTAAAGATATTAGAATTGAAGCACCAATTCCAGGTACAAGTTTAGTAGGTATTGAAGTGCCAAATCAAAATCCTACGAAAGTGAATTTAAGGTCAATTATTGAATCTCCTAAATTTAAAAATACAGAGTCCAAACTTACGGTTGCAATGGGATATCGAATTAATAATGAACCTTTATTGATGGATATCGCTAAAACGCCTCATGCACTTATCGCTGGTGCTACAGGGTCAGGCAAATCAGTATGTATCAATAGTATCTTAATGTCTTTACTTTATAAAAATCATCCAGAAGAATTGCGTTTATTACTCATTGATCCGAAAATGGTAGAACTTGCACCGTATAACGATTTACCACATCTTGTATCACCCGTAATAACAGATGTAAAAGCAGCTACACAAAGTTTAAAATGGGCTGTTGAAGAAATGGAAAAACGTTATAAATTGTTTGCTCAATATCATGTCAGAAATATTACTGCTTTCAATAAAAAAGCAACTTATGAGCAAAGAATGCCTAAAATTGTTATAGTTATTGATGAGTTAGCTGATCTCATGATGATGGCACCACAAGATGTAGAACAATCAATTGCACGTATAGCTCAAAAAGCTCGAGCTTGTGGTATCCATATGTTAGTTGCTACACAACGACCATCAGTGAATGTAATTACTGGTCTTATTAAAGCTAATATACCTACTAGAATAGCATTTATGGTTTCATCGAGTGTTGATTCTAGAACGATTTTAGACAGTGGTGGCGCTGAAAGATTATTAGGTTATGGTGATATGCTTTATCTAGGTAGCGGTATGAATAAACCTATACGTGTTCAAGGTACATTTGTTTCAGATGACGAAATAGATGAAGTTGTTGACTTTATTAAGCAACAGCGTGATCCTGAATATTTATTTGAAGAAAAAGAACTATTAAAGAAAACACAAACTCAAGCACAAGACGATTTATTTGATGATGTATGTGAGTTTATGGTTGAAGAGGGACATATTTCTACTTCTCTTATCCAAAGACATTTCCAAATTGGTTATAACAGAGCGGCAAGAATTATCGATCAGCTAGAACAATTAGGATATATTTCAGGTGCTAATGGTTCTAAACCAAGGGATGTTTATATTACAGAAGCGGATTTAAATAAAGAATAAAATGAGTAAGGAGTATTGAAATGACACACTATCATTTTGTCGGAATTAAAGGCTCAGGCATGAGTTCATTAGCACAAATCATGCATGACCTTGGTCATGAAGTACAAGGTTCAGACATAGAATCTTACGTTTTTACAGAAGTTGCCTTAAGAAATAAAGGGATAAAAATCTTACCCTTTGACGCAAATAATATTACAAAAGAAATGGTTGTCATCCAAGGTAATGCATTTCCTGATAATCATGAAGAAATTGTTAAAGCACATGAATTAAAGCTTGATGTCATTAAGTATCATGACTTTCTTGGTCATGTTATAAATCAATATACATCTGTTGCTGTTACAGGCGCACACGGTAAAACGTCTACAACTGGTTTGCTATCACATGTGATGAATGGAGATAAAAAGACCTCATTCCTAATCGGTGATGGTACAGGTATGGGACTACCAGGAAGTGACTATTTTGCTTTTGAGGCTTGTGAATACCGTAGGCACTTCTTAAGTTATCATCCTGATTATGCAATTATGACTAATATTGATTTTGACCATCCAGATTATTTTAAAAATATCGATGATGTTTATGATGCATTCCAACATATGGCGTTAAATGTTAAAAAAGGAATTATTGCTTGGGGTGATGATGAATATTTACGTAAATTAGATGTGGATATTCCGGTTTATTATTATGGCTTTAAAGAAACAGATGACATCTATGCTAAAAATATTCAAATTACTGAAAAGGGTACGCAATTTGATGTATATATTCAAGGTGAATTTTATGATCAATTCTTATCCCCACAATTTGGAAATCACAACATTCTAAACGCACTTGCTGTAATAGCAATTAGTTATTTAGAAGACATGAATGTAGAGAATATTAAAGAAGCCCTGATAACATTTGGTGGTGTAAAACGTCGTTTTAATGAAACAAAAGTATCAAATCAAGTATTAGTAGACGATTATGCACACCATCCAAGAGAAATTAGTGCTACAATTGAGACAGCGCGAAAAAAATATCCACAAAAAGATGTTGTTGCCGTTTTTCAACCACATACGTTTTCAAGAACTCAAGCATTTTTAAACGAATTTGCTGAGAGTTTAAGTAAGGCAGACCAAGTATTTTTATGTGAAATATTCGGTTCAATAAGAGAAAATACGGGAGATTTAACTATAAAAGATTTAATCAATCGTATTGACGGCTCGACGCTTATAGATGAAAATAGTATTGACGTATTAGAAAAATTTGATAACGCTGTAATTTTATTTATGGGCGCAGGTGACATTCAAAAGTTACTAAAAGCTTATTTTGAAAAATTAGGCGTAAAAAATGATTTTTAATATGTTTATATAAAAGCATCATGGGTATTAAATATTAATGACTTTTATTTTATGGTAATTAGGAGGCGTTTTTAATGGATTGGATTTTACCAATTGCAGGAATCATCGCTGCGATAGCGTTTTTAATTCTATGTATCGGTATCGTCGTGGTACTTATTTCTGTTAAAAAGAATTTAGACTATGTGGCTAAAACACTGGATGGTGTTGAAGGCCAAGTTCAAGGTATTACTCGTGAAACGACTGATTTACTTCATAAAGTGAATCGCTTAACTGAAGATATTCAAGGTAAAGTTGATCGTTTAAATTCTGTAGTTGATGCTGTTAAGGGCATTGGAGACTCAGTACAAAACTTAAATGGATCTGTAGATAGAGTTACAAACTCAATTACGCACAATATTTCTCAAAATGAAGATAAAATTTCTCAAGTTGTACAGTGGTCAAATGTTGCAATGGAGATTGCTGACAAATGGCAAAACAGATACAATCGTAGAGGAAGTGCAAACTACAAAACAAACACTGTAGCAGATGATGCAAATCATAGCTACAATTCTCGTGTTAATAAATAATTAATACTATTTAATGACAAATGCACTTAAATGAGGCTTTTACTTATTTAAGTGCTTTTGTTTTAGGAGGAAAGTTTATGAAACATTATAATCGTGATAATTTCGAGAAAAGCCATACAAGCGAAGAATTGTATCATCGCTCATCTCGTTCACAATCTAACTCATTGAAACGCAAGGATTTCGTAGTTAGTTTCATAGCAAGTGCGATAGTAGGTTCTGCTGTTGGATTGTACTATAAAAATAAAATATATAAAAAAACGGATGAATTGAAAGAAAAAGAACAAGATTTACGCAGTAAAGTTGAAGACTATAAACAACGAGCGGAAGATACAATGTTTTCTGTTAAATCTAAAGTTGAGCAATTAAAAAATGATTCCAAAGATAATATACATGCAGATGAATTACAAGCTCAAAAAGCTGCGATACAACGCGAAACGCATTTAGCGGATGAATCACCGGAAGCTCAAGCAATTCAAGAAGCAAAAAAAGAAACAAAAAAAGCGGATGGTGTGAGACCATCAGCAACAGAATTAGCAGCTCAACAAAATGCGATACAACGCGAAACGCATTTAGCGGATGAATCACCAGAAGCTCAGGCAATTCAAGAAGCTAAAAGTGAAGTTGATTCAAACAATAAAACATCTATGACACACATAGATAGTGAGAAAGAACCTTCTGCTGAAGAAATTGCAATTGCTCAAACGGCAGTTAAAGAAGAAGTATGTAGCCATAATTTAGCAAACCCATCTGCAAGTGTAGAAGATACTAAAAGTAAGTCAGAAACTGAAACAGAAAAATTAGCTGCAGCGGCAAAAGCAAAAAGAGATAAAATAAATAACAATAATAAAGTTGCTAGTAACACGAAAAACCTAATGCAAGAAGAATCTATAAAACATTCAAATAACTCTGATGTTCCAAATCTTGTAACTAATTTAAATCAATCTCAAGCATCAGGTACTAATTCAGATGCTTATCGCTTAGCACAGGCAGCAAAAGAGAAAAAATCTAAGCTCACAAATGGTTCTAAAGAAACACAACTTACAGAATCATTGTTAAAAGAACCATCAATTGCTAAAGCTCAAACAAAATTGAAGCGTATCCCTACACTTATTACTGAATCTAAACAACATTCAAATAATCCACACATCCAAAAAAATGCGAATCAGACTAAAAACATCACAGCAACTAAAGAGGATTCCGAAGGCAAACAGCAACATACACCTAATCAAAACAAACGCAATAAACAACAAAAAGTAGAAAAAACTAGTAGCAAAATTGAAAAACGAACATTTAATGATTAATCTCGAGTGTTAAATATTAACAATGATAAAGAGTACAATGAAGTGTATTGAACATTGTAAAAGTTATATTCTTTATCTACTTAACACGATTTATAAACTATTGTAATTATTATGTTAAATTTTAAATGTAAGTCATTAATTTAAGATATTATTTCACTTTAATTTTAGATATTTAAATAATATCAGACATCTAGAGGTAGGACGACGAATTTATATTCAGTTCGTTCCTATCTCTTTTAACATTTAAATAATATTGGAATGTCATTATTTAATAAATTATTATTTACATAAATTTACAGAAGATTTAGTATTTTCTGTAAATTAACGCTTGAACTATAAATGTGAAATTGTTAAAATTAGATTTGAATATTTTTAATTTTATCGCTTTAAAGTAACATACTTTATGCGGAACTATATCTTAGAGGTGAGTAGAAATGACGAATAAACTAGAACAGTATAGAGAAGAAATTGTTTCCTTAAATGATCAAATATTAGAATTACTATCGAAGCGAGGAGAATTAGCACAGAAAATTGGTGAAGAAAAAATTAAGCAAGGTACACGAGTATATGATCCTCAGCGTGAAAAGGAAATGATTAATCAGCTATTAGATAAAAATAAAGGTCCATTTAACGACAATGTGATTAAGCAATTATTTAAAGAAATTTTTAAAGCCTCTACAGATTTACAAAAATCAGAAAATGAAAAACATCTTTATGTATCACGTAAATTGAAACCTGAAGATACGATTGTTAAATTTGAAAATGGCGGAATCATTGGTGATGGTAATAAATCATTTGTATTTGGTCCTTGTTCTGTAGAATCACAAGAACAAGTTGATGCTGTAGCACAAGATTTGCAGGCTAAAGGTGAGAAATTTATTCGTGGTGGAGCGTTTAAGCCTAGAACTTCTCCTTATGATTTCCAAGGTCTTGGAGTAGAAGGTCTTAAAATTTTGAAAAATGTTAAAGATAAATATAACTTAAATGTAGTAAGTGAAATAGTTAATCCAAATGATTTCGAAATCGCTTCAGATTATTTGGATGTTTTCCAAATTGGTGCTAGAAACATGCAAAATTTTGAGTTGCTTAAAGAAGCTGGTCGTACAGACAAACCTATTTTATTGAAACGTGGTTTATCAGCAACGATAGAAGAATTTATCTATGCAGCTGAATATATTGCTTCACAAGGTAACCGAAATATTATTTTATGTGAGAGAGGTATTCGTACATACGAAAAAGCAACTAGAAATACATTAGATATCTCAGCTGTACCTATTTTAAAGCAAGGAACACATTTACCTGTTATGGTTGATGTAACGCATAGTACAGGTAGAAAAGATATTATGTTACCGACAGCGAAAGCGGCTTTAGCCGTTGGTGCTGATGGAGTTATGGCCGAAGTTCATCCAGATCCTTCTGTTGCTTTAAGTGATGCTGGTCAACAAATGGATCTTAATGAATTCAATCAATTTTATCATGAATTAAAACCACTTGCTGATATGTACAATTCGAAGAAACTGAAATAGTAGATCAATGTATCGTTATACAATTAAATAAGTAATAATTTCCCATAGGTCTATATATTTTGAGCTATGGGAAATTTTATTTATACCAACTCATTAATAAAAAATCACATAAAAAATATTAAATGTAACGAAGTTTTTAACAGAATTGTGACAAAAACATAAAATGATTTCACAAACTATACAAATATGATAAACTTTGAAAATGATATGAAAACACGTTATAATAACAAATAAAACGTTTACAAGGAGGAAATTATGACAGTTACAATTTATGATGTAGCCCGAGAGGCCAGGGTATCAATGGCAACTGTTTCACGTGTAGTAAATGGAAACCAGAATGTTAAACCAGAAACACGTAATAAAGTAAATGAAGTCATTAAAAGGTTAAACTATCGACCTAACGCAGTTGCAAGAGGTCTTGCAAGTAAACGTACAACGACGGTCGGAGTTATTATTCCAGATATTTCAAATGTTTATTACTCTCAACTTGCAAGAGGTTTAGAAGATATTGCAACAATGTACAAATATCACTCAATTATCTCAAACTCAGATAATGATCCAGAAAAAGAAAAAGAAATTTTTAATAATTTATTAAGTAAACAAGTCGACGGTATTATTTTCTTAGGTGGAACTATTTCTGAAGAAATTAAAAGTCTTATTAATCAATCATCTGTACCAGTCGTAGTTTCTGGAACGGATGGTAAGGATGATCATATTGCATCTGTAAATATTGATTTTAAACAAGCAGCCGAAGAAGCAACACAATATCTTATAGAGAAGGGTGCTAAAACTTTTTCTTTAATAGGTGGAGAATATTCTATAAAGGCACAAGATGATGTCTTAGAGGGTCTTAAAAATGTTTTAAGTCAGCATCAACTAAAATTAGACGATACATTACATTTATCTGGCAATGAAAGTTACAAATCAGGTATAAAAACATTTGAACAATTACAATCGAATTTACCAGATGCTGTTCTTTGTATCAGTGATGAGCAAGCAATTGGTATATTACATAGTGCACAAGACGCTGGTGTGAAAGTACCTGAAGATTTACAGATTATTAGCTTTAACAATACACGTTTAGTTGAAATGGTGAGACCACAGTTATCTAGTGTTATTCAACCATTGTATGATATTGGTGCTGTTGGAATGAGATTACTGACTAAATACATGAATGATGAAGAAATTGAAAATCCTAATGTCATATTGCCTCATAGAATAGAATATCGTGGGACAACTCAGTAAAAATAATGAGTGACATATTAGATATCTAGATTAATGCTCTATAGTGAAAAAAATATTTTCATTATAGAGTGTTTTTCATATTCTTTTATTGTATCTAAATCATTCAATTTTTCTATATAAATTCACTTTAACAGATATTACTAAGGAATAACTTTGTAATTGTTCTTGTTAGTACAATTAAATATTTAGTAATTTTATGGATGAATATGACTATCATATTATCAACGAATTACAAGTTTTGTGATTCCTGTAACTTTTGCAAAAATTTCTTATGTATCCAGAATACGAATAGCATGAGTATTTCTTAAATAACGAACTTTTAGTATTAAATATATTAAAATATTCGACATTTAAATGTAAGTCGGTTATCATGATTCATATAACTCGTTAATTATATATAATCAAGGGGCTGAATATTTTGGCACATTTATCAGATTTAGAAATAGCAAACTTATCAAAACTTAAACCAATAAGTGAAATTGCAAGAAAAGTAGGAATTACTGAGGATGCTTTAGAACCATACGGCCACTATAAAGCTAAAATAGATATTAATCAGATACAAGAACAGGAGAAAAAAGGGAAAGTCGTATTAGTAACTGCTATGAGCCCAACACCTGCTGGTGAAGGAAAATCCACAGTAACTGTAGGTTTAGCTGATGCATTTAACAAGTTGAATCATAATGTTACCGTTGCCTTACGAGAACCTGCCTTAGGACCAACTTTTGGTATTAAAGGAGGCGCAACTGGTGGTGGTTATGCTCAAGTACTTCCTATGGAAGATATTAATTTACATTTTAATGGTGATTTTCATGCAATTACTACTGCAAACAATGCACTTTCTGCATTTATCGACAACCACCTACATCAAGGAAATGAATTAGGAATTGATCAACGAAGAATTGAATGGAAACGTGTTTTAGATATGAATGATCGTGCGTTACGTCATGTTAACGTAGGATTAGGTGGTCCAACTCACGGAGTACCTAGAGAAGATGGTTTTAATATAACAGTTGCGTCAGAGATAATGGCTATTTTATGTCTAAGCCGAAATATCAAAGACTTAAAAGAAAAAATAAGTCGAATTACCATTGGTTATACACGTCATCATAAACCGATAACAGTTTCTGATTTGAAAGTAGAAGGTGCATTAACTTTAATACTTAAAGATGCGATTAAACCAAATTTGGTTCAAACAATTGAGGGAACTCCAGCTCTTGTTCACGGAGGCCCTTTTGCCAATATTGCTCATGGTTGTAACTCTATATTAGCAACTGAAACTGCTAGAAACTTATCAGATATTGTTGTGACAGAAGCAGGATTTGGTTCTGATTTAGGTGCCGAAAAGTTTATGAACATTAAAGCTCGCGAAGCAGGTTTTGATCCTTCAGCAGTTGTTGTTGTAGCAACGATTCGTGCTTTAAAAATGCATGGTGGTGTTGCAAAAGACCAACTTCAACATGAGAATATAGAGGCAGTTGAAGCGGGACTCGTTAATCTTGAAAGACATGTGAATAATATTAAAAAATACGGTGTCGAACCCATAGTAGCTTTAAATGCATTTATTCATGATACAGCTTCTGAAACAGCTTGTGTGAAACAATGGGCTAAAGATAATCAAGTACGTATTGCTTTAACAGAAGTATGGGAAAAAGGTGGAGAAGGCGGAATTGAACTTGCTAATCAAGTGTTCGATGTAATGCAGGAAACTCAAAACTTTAAGCCTTTATATGATTTAAAACAACCACTCGAAGCTAAAATTGAAACGATTGTTAAAGAAATTTATGGAGGTTCAAAAGTAAATTTCAGTAGTAAAGCACAAAAGCAATTAAAGCAATTTAAAGAGAATGGCTGGGATGAATATCCGATTTGTATGGCTAAAACTCAATATTCATTTAGTGATGATCAGACATTGTTAGGTGCCCCAAATGATTTTGAAATAACAATTAGAGAACTTGAAGCTAAAACAGGCGCTGGATTCATCGTTGCATTAACAGGTGCTATAATGACTATGCCTGGTTTACCGAAGAAACCAGCTGCACTAAATATGGATGTTACTGATGATGGTAAAGCAATAGGTCTTTTCTAAGAAAATAAAAAAGAGAGTGAGTCAGTGTTGTTAATAAATATTGCTCGCTCTCTTTTTATTACAAAAATTTTGATAAATATATTTGATTTTTATTCGTCTTTCGATTGTTTCAGCAAGTGCTGTTTAATATTGTATTTTTCAGCATTTTTGTATTGTTGTTTAGAAATTTTTCCTTCAACACGCATACGTTTAAGTACGTATTGTTGACGTTTCATGCTCAATTTTAAAAGATGGTGAGGCTTTATTTTGCCATGTTCGTCATAAGGCGTATAGCCATATGGACTTTGCAGTAAGCCAATGAGATACGCTGATTGTGCAACATTCAAATCTTTTGCAGGTATACCAAACAGACTATATGAAGCGGAAGATATACCAGTTATATTGGCACCGTTGTAGTCATGACCAAAAGGAACGATATTTAAATACGTATATATGATTTCATCTTTTGATAATAAAGTTTCGACCCGTGTAGCCAAGATAATTTCATTTGCTTTACGACTATAAGTTTTTTTGTTTGAGAGCACTTGATTTTTTACTAATTGTTGCGTGATCGTACTACCACCAGAAGATTGGTTTGAATTTGTGATATCTTGAAGCATCGCTCTTAAAAGTGCTTTAGGCATGATACCGTTATGTTTATAAAATAATGTATCTTCAGAGGCTGTAAGTGCATGTATAATATTTGAATTTACATGGTTCGGTCCAACTATAAGTGTATTTTGTGAATGATCATATTCTTCCAAAATTTGATTATTATGATTTATTAGCTCATCGCCAGGTATATGAAGGATTTTTGCTTTCAAATCTTTATCACTTATTGACGAAGCATCTTTAGTTAATTGTTGGAAGTAAAATACTAATGACAACAGTATGATAAAACCAATCAAAAAAAACACCAAAAAAATCATGACACATATATGTTTGACTTTTTTATATAAATGTTCAAATTTAGTATATTTATCTGTAGTTAGTATTTGATACTTGTTGAAATGCATTAGATACCTCCTAAAGTTAGATATAGTATACCACATCTTGAAATTTGACTTTTAAAATAATGTTAACTATAATAATATTCAATTCAATATGTTTTGAATATAAAGGACAAGTAACTTTTGAGAAAGCTTAAAGAGAACTAGTGGTGGCTGTGAACTAGTAGTTTCTTATTGGTGAATACACCTTGCTATTTTTATTATTCAACGTTTTATTAATGAACGTATCATTAATAGAGATATTTATGAGTAACGAACTCTATCTAAGTATGGTGGTACCGTGCATAAGCGCCCTTACATTTTTGTAGGGGCGCTTTTTAATAGGTTTGGATAAATCACTATATTTATTAAATATCTTTAACTTTTTTAATTTAAAAAATTAGGAGGATTTTATCAATGACTAATGCTTTAATAGAAGATTTAAAATGGAGAGGGTTAATTTATCAACAGACAGATGAAGAAGGTATCGAAGAATTATTAAATAAGGAACAGGTCACATTATATTGCGGTGCAGACCCTACAGCTGATAGTTTACATATTGGTCACTTGTTACCTTTTTTAACATTAAGACGATTCCAAGAACATGGGCATCGTCCTATCGTCTTAATTGGTGGAGGTACTGGTATGATAGGTGATCCTTCTGGAAAGTCTGAAGAGCGTGTGTTACAAACAGAATCACAAGTTGAAGCTAACGTCAAAGGCCTGTCTAATCAAATGCATCGATTATTTGAATTTGACAGTGATAAAGGGGCACAATTAGTCAATAATAAAGATTGGCTTGGTCAAATTTCGTTGATTAGTTTTCTTAGAGATTATGGTAAACATGTAGGCGTTAACTATATGCTAGGAAAAGATTCTATTCAAACTCGTTTAGAACATGGTATCTCTTATACAGAATTTACTTATACGATTTTACAAGCTATTGATTTTGGTTATTTAAATCGTGAGTTAAATTGTAAAATTCAAGTAGGCGGTTCCGATCAATGGGGTAATATTACAAGTGGTATTGAATTAATGCGACGAATGTATGGACAAACTGAAGCATATGGACTAACAATCCCATTAGTAACTAAATCGGATGGGAAGAAATTTGGTAAATCAGAGTCTGGAGCTGTGTGGTTAGATCCTGAAAAGACAAGTCCATATGAATTTTATCAATTTTGGATTAATCAATCTGACGAAGATGTAATTAAATTCTTAAAATATTTTACTTTTTTAGAAAAAGAAGAAATTAATCGATTAGAACAATCAAAAAATGAAGCGCCTCACTTACGTGAAGCACAGAAAGCACTAGCTGAAAATGTGACGAAATTTATTCATGGAGAAGCAGCTTTAAAAGACGCTATACGCATTTCAAAAGCACTGTTTAGTGGAGATTTAAAATCGTTATCTGCTAAAGAACTTAAAGAAGGGTTTAAAGATGTACCTCAAGTAACGTTATCTACAAAAACGACAAATATAATTGAAGCACTTATTGAAACAGGTATTGCTTCATCTAAACGTCAAGCTCGTGAAGATGTAAACAACGGTGCAATATATATTAATGGTGAACGTCAACAATCAGTAGATTATGAGTTAAGTAGTAAAGACCTCATTGAAGATGAAATTACAATAATTCGACGAGGAAAGAAAAAATATTTCATGGTTAATTACCAATCATAAATGACAAAAAATTATTTGATTATTTAAAAATATTCTATGTATATTGTAAAAATTAAAAGATTTATTTAAAAAGGAATAACTATAAAAGTAAAACTCTGAGTATCTCTTACAATGAAGTATACTCAGAGTTTTTATTTAAAATCGGTCAACTAAAATAGCTTAAAATCAATAAGTATAAAGTGAAAATATTTTATTGAGCAAATTGACTTTGTGATTGAGATGATTCAGGTGCAGATGCTTGTTTTTTTAATTTCACATTAATATCTTGTGTCTTACCATCTCTGATAACTTTTAGAGTAACCATTTCACCTGGTTTTTTGCTTTCGTATAAATAAGTTCTTAAATCTGTATCATCTTTTATTTGTTTACCATCTATTCCAGTAATAATATCACCTTTTTTAATGGCATTATCACTGTCTACTTTAGCTACATAAACACCTTTGTCTTTATGAGTATGTAGTTCTTTACGATAGTTTTCAGGAATATCACTTAAGTTTATAAGACCTATACCGATTGAAGGTCGTTCGATTTTACCATGCTTAACGAGTTGTTCAATGGTCACTCTAACTTCATTACTAGGTATAGCAAAACCTATACCTTCTACTTGTGCTGCAGCGATTTTCATAGAATTGATACCAACGAGATTTCCGTTAATATCTACTAATGCACCACCTGAATTACCAGGATTTATTGCAGCGTCTGTTTGTAAAACATTAACTTTAGTATTACCAGCAGAAGTATTGGCATCAATTGTACGTTCGTTAGCTGAGATAATTCCTGATGTAACAGAATTTGCAAATTCTAATCCTAGTGGATTACCCATTGCAAAAACACTATCGCCAGTTTGAACTTTTGATGAATTAGCAAATTGAATTGATTTTATTCCTTTTGTATCCTTTATTTTTAGAACAGCAATATCTGTTAGGGCATCTTTACCTATTAATTTGGCATCTACTTGTTTTGTATTATGTAGTTGAACTTTAATTTCCGAAGCACCATCAACAACGTGATTATTTGTAACGATATATGCGGAACCATCACTTATTTGATAAATCACGCCGGAACCAATCCCCGCTTCTTTTGATTTAGATGCCTTACCATTGAATAGATCATCAAGGTTTGTAGATTTTTGCATGTTTATTACGCCGACAATTGCGGGAGAAACGTCTTTAATCATGTCATGTACTGATTTGTATTGGTTACTTTTACCATCTAACTGATTGCCACCATGACTATTTGAAACTTGATGAACAGTAGCACCTTCATTGTTAAAACCAGTTTTATTAAGGAGTTTACCAATACCTAAGACGAGAAGTGCTCCAATAATTCCAGCGATTATTGCAACAATAATTGTTTTAATCCATGGAAAAGTGTGTCGCTTCTGTGAAGAATTTCGATAGTGGTGTTGATTCTTTTCTTGTTCTGACATTTGTTACCTCCATAATTTGTAGTCTGTATTACTATTATGTATCGTTTGTATAAAATTTGCTAGCAATCAACTATACGACTTTAGGAGTATTATCATAAATGCCATTGTTGTCTTTAAGATTTGGAAGAATCAATGCTTGATAAAAATAACTTTGTAGTCATATTGTTATTTATTTCAGTGCTATAGTTATCAAATGACTAAAGAAAACATGTGTTGTATTGTTCTATGAATTTGATAGTGATAAAATCATTATGATAAAGAAAATAAGCAGGTGACATTATGTACAATTTTATAAGTAAGATTTTAGATGTTATTTTAGTGAAAATGTCTAAATCATTATATGTTATTGGTAAGGAAAATATACCTAAAGATAGTAAATATGTTGTAACTTGTACGCATGAAAGTTATAACGAAGTAATCATGTTAGGAATGGCATTACTCCCTAATCAAATCCATTATATGGCTAAAAAAGAATTATTTAGGAATCAGTGGGCTGGCAAATTTTTGAAATCACTAAATGCATTTCCAGTTGATAGAGAAAATCCTGGTCCAAGTACATTAAAAAAACCAGTGAATTTACTTAAAGAACATAAAACTATAGGTATTTTCCCGACTGGTCATCGTACTTCAGTAGAGGGAGCCCCATTAAAACGTGGTGCAGCTACTATAGCAATGCTAGGGAAGGCGCCTATCTTACCAGCGGCTTATGTGGGTCCCAAAAAAATTCATGGTTTGATTACAGGTCAAGCATTAATCAAAATCGGTAAACCAATTGAGATGGATGATATTCCAAAGGATTTGAAACGTAATGAGAAAGTTGATTTCCTAACCAAAGAAATTGAAAGACGCACAACTCAATTACAAAAAGAACTTAATGAAATTTCACGTAGTTTAAAGAAATAGAGTAATATAGATATCATTACTATTGAGGAACGTCGTACAATTAAATGATTTGTATAGACGTTCTTTCTTTTAGATTATAATTAAGCGTTTACATTAAAGTGGATAATTATTTTTCAAGAGTAAATAATTTGACTTTAATGTATGGTATAGAAAACGATTTTGCATTGCAGTGTTTTAACGTTTGATAATAAAAATAAGGGATGATATAAATGTATAAATTTTTGTAACATTTGGGTAGATCTCTCATGTTACCTGTAGCTGTTCTGCCAGCAGCTGCAATAATTGTAGGTATAGGTCATACTTTAGATGCTTTAAACATACTGCCTCAAGCTGCTCTCTTTTTTACAAGTGTTGGGATCACTATATTAGAGCAATTAGGTATATTATTTGCTATTGGTGTAGCTATCGGTATGGCTAAGAAGAACGATGGCGCAGTAGCATTAGCAGCAGCGTTAGGTTTTTTTATAGTTACGGTAGTACTATCTCCAGAAAAATTAGCAACTTTGTTACAAATTAAAGAATCTAAGATTGATTTAGCATTTAGTCAAATGAATAATGGAAATGTGTTTGTAGGAATTATTATAGGTTTGATTGCTGCATATAGTTATAACAAATTTAGTGAAACGAATTTACCTATGGCCTTATCATTCTTCAGTGGGAAACGACTTGTTCCAATCATGACAGCATTCTTTTGTACAATTTTAGCGGTTATTTTATTATTGATTTGGCCTCCAGTTTTTAATGGCATAGTTACTTTTGGTAAGTGGATTGTTGGTATGGGGCCATTCGGTGCATTATTATATGGTTTTTTTAATAGATTATTAATACCTACTGGGTTGCATCATGCGCTCAACAATGTATTTTGGTTTGATACTGCTGGAATAAATGACATAGGTAAATTTCAAAGTGGTAAAAATGCTATTAAGGGAATTACTGGCAGATACCAAGCAGGATTTTTCCCAGTTATGATGTTTGGTATACCGGCAGCAGCTTTGGCGATGTATCATACTGCGAAGACGAATCAAAAAAAACAAGTTTATGCTTGGTTTTTAGCAAGTTCAGTTTCGGCATTCTTTGTGGGTGTAACAGAACCTATAGAGTTTGCATTCATGTTTGTAGCTCCAGTTTTATTTGTTATTCACGCAGTTTTAACTGGATTATCATTATTTATAGCAGCAATGTTTCAATGGACAGCAGGTTTTTCATTTAGTGCAGGTCTTATAGATTATGTGCTTTCATTAGTTAATCCGATATCTAATCACCCTTGGATGTTATTGTTGCAGGGTGTAGTCTTTTTTATTATCTATTACGTTATCTTTAGAGTTGTCATACAAGTCTTTAATTTAAATACTATAGGAAGGGGAGATAATGAACTTATCGATCCAACATCAAATGATACTTCTGAAATGGAAGTATTACAGAACAAAACCACTACAAGTAAATATTATCAAAATGCTAAACGTATTTTAGATGGATTAGGTGGTAAAGAAAATATTATTAGTTTAAATCATTGTGCAACAAGACTTAGATTGGAGCTTAAAGACAATTCAATTATAGATGAGCAGAAAATTAAAAATGCTGGAGCTATTGGTATAACTCAAAATGGACAGCATTATACCCAAGTGATTATTGGAACACACGTACAACAAGTTGCCAATGAAATGGATCGCCAAATGAATTAGTATGTGAAAGGGCTGGCTCGTAATGAGTTTGCCCTTTTTAATTGAACCATGTAATATAGTTATATCAGAATTTTCTGAAATGAAAGGGGTAAGGCATGAAGGCTATATTATTTGATGTAGATGGCGTATTTTTAAGTGAGGAACGATGTTTTGATGTTTCAGCAATTACTGTAGCTGAACTTTTATCGAGTCCAGATTTCTTAAATTGTGGTATAGATATTCATTTTAATGGTAATTTAACTGAAAACGATATAAACAAAATACGTAAAAACGTATTCAATCATGACCGAATACTAAATCAACTAAAGTCACTAGGTTTAAATTCAAATTGGGATATGCTATTTATTGTATTTAGTATTCATTTAATTGATAAAGCTAAACAATTAAAACCATCATTACGAGAGCAATTACTTGATGAATCATTGTTTACAAAAGAGACTTTAAAGGAAATAGCAAAGTATTTAACTGATAAAACGATAAATTATAGCTTACCTTATGATGTGATAGCTTCGTTTAGAAATGGTAAAGATGCTATTTACGAAGATTTGGAAGTTTACGCTAAAAATCAATTAGAACTTAACAACACTAGTTTATTTAAATTGAAAAGTCCCTTATGGACATTAGCAAAAGATATATATCAAGAATGGTATTTAGGAAAAGCTTTATTTAATCAAGTTGAATATAAAAAAGATATTCAAGATTTTAAGAAAGGTTTCATTTATGATGAGGTCATTCTTAAACCTATAGATGAAATTCAATTATTACTTCAAAATCTAATAGAAGCGGGATATCAAATTGCGATAGCAACTGGAAGACCACGAACTGAAACAATAATTCCATTTCAATCATTGGGATTAAAATCTTATTTTAAAGATGAACATATCGTAACGGCAAGTGAGGTGTTGCTAGCAGAGAAGCAATTTCCTCAATATCAACCTTTAGGAAAACCTAACCCATTTAGTTACATCGCTACTTTAAATGGAAATTATAACGACCAATATGAACGATATGCGACAAATCAAGAAGATATCGTGAATAAAGATGAGGTCTACATAGTAGGTGACTCTTTAGCTGATTTATTAAGTGCGAAGAAGATAGGGGCAACGTTCATTGGTACTTTAACTGGTTTAAAAGGTAAAGCTGCTCACGCTGAATTAGTTGAAAATGGAGCAGATTATGTAGTAGAAGATATAACTAAGATTCGAAAAATTTTATTATAGACAAAAAATGACCTCAGATCGTATATTAATTTCAATCTGAGGCATTTTTGTTGGTTTATAAAAAGACGAAAGTAATTAATTAAATTGTTAACTTAGTACTAATAATTTTGTTAAATCCGCTTGTTTCATTTAAAATTTTTATAACTTCCTCACTTGCTTGTTGATCAATAGAAAGAATCATTAAAGCATCTCCACCAGCATCGTTACGGCCTAAAGTCATTGACGCAATATTAATTCCGTGACTTCCCAATAGGTTTCCTGTTTGTCCTACTATACCAGGTTTGTCTTTATGGCATGTTACTAATTGGTATTGGTTAGGTTTAAAATCAAGTGAGTAATCATTAATACGTACTATTCTTGGCCCAAAACCTGCGAATACCGTTGCGCCAATTTTAATTTTATCTTGATCATTAACTAGTTCTAGCTCAATGTAACTACTAAAGCCAGAATGTTTCTTTTGTTTTTCTATATTATACGTGACACCCTGTTGGTTAAGTATTGCTAATGCATTAATAATATTGACTTCATTACCTAAATCTTCTTTCAAGATGTTCGTTATAATTGTTCTTGTAATTAAACTGGTGTCATTTTGAGCTAAGTCACCAGCATATTTAACTTTAATTTCACTCGGAGCACCATCGAGTAGCTGAATAGCTAACTCACCAATCGTTGTACTTAAACCTATAAAGCTTTGCGTTGTTTCATCAACTTTGCTTAAATCCATTTTTGGAGCATTCACGGCATGCTCCACATTCCCCTTAGTTAGAATTTCAATTATTTCTTCAGATACAGAGACTGCAACCTTCTCTTGGGCTTCTACAGTTGAGGCGCCAAGATGCGGTGTGACGATAATTTTATCATGTTGAATGAGGGGAGAATCAGTAGGAGGTTCATGTTCAAATACGTCAATAGCTGCACGATCTATTAAGTCATTATCCAATGCTTCAATAAGTGCAGTTTCATCTATAATCCCCCCTCTGGCAACATTTATGATTTGTAAATTTTGTTTAGCTTTATTAAAGAAAGATGATCCAACAATTCCTCGAGTTTTAGGTGTTAATGGCGTGTGAACTGTTACAAAGTCAGATTTTTCGGCAATTTCATCAACAGTTGCAATTTGAATATCTAATGACTTCGCTTTATCTTCTGTCAAATAAGGATCGAAAGCTAAAATTTTCATACCGAAACTCTGAGCACGTTTAGCGACACCCAAACCAATCCTACCAACACCGATAATACCTAACGTTTTGCCATAAAGTTCAACACCTCTAAATGCTTTACGGTTCCATTCTTTGTTACGTAAAGATTGGTGTGCTTGAGGAATATTTCGTGCCATTGCTAGCAACATGGCTACTGAATGTTCTGTAGCAGAAATTGTATTACCATCGGGAGCATTAATTACTAGAATACCTTTTAAAGTCGCTGCTTCTATATTAATATTATCCACGCCTACACCAGCTCTTGCAATGACTTTCAAATTTGTTGCAGCGTTAATAATTCGCTCTGTTACTTGGGTTTGACTTCGTACGATAAGAGCTTCATAAGTTGAAATCATATTTACTAAATCATTCTCAGATAAATCTGTTTGTACATCTACTTCAAATTCTTGATGTTTTAAAATACTTTGTAAACCATCCTCAGAAATTGGGTCTGATACTAATATTTTATGACTCATGTCCAATAACCTCCATAAATTGAGTTATCCCTTTTCCAATATAATTGACATTTCTATTAGAAGTTAAAATAATTTCCAATGCAGACACGACTGCTAAAATATCAAAAGGAGATATTTTTCCCATGTGACCAATTCTCAAAATTTGTCCTTTTAAGTGACCTTGTCCTCCAGCAATAGTTATATTGAATTGAGATTTAAGTTGATTTTTAATGATATTAAGTTCTTCTTGATTTTTTGGAACAAATGAGGTTACAGTAGGTGAGGCATGGGCATCATCTTTTACTAATAATTCTAATTCAAGTGCTTTTAGTGCCGTTCTTAAGGCATCCCGTATTTTAAAATGGCGTGAAATAACGTGATTTAATCCTTCTTTTTTTACAAGTTCTACATAAGCATTTATTCCTCTAAATAGACCAACATTAGGCGTGAAGGGCGTTGAATTTTGCTCTTGTGATTTGATGTATTTATTTAAATCTAAATAGAATCTTGGTGTTTCTACATCAGCAAATCGTTTTTTTGCTCTATCACTATAAGCAACAAATGCTAGACCTGGTGGTAGCATGATAGCTTTTTGACTTCCCGAAACTAATACATCGATTTTATCTTTTGTTAAATCAACATCCACTGCACCGATACAACTTACACCATCAACAATAAAATATAAGGAATTATCAAAAGCTTTAAGTGCATGACCTAATTGGTGAACTGGATGTATGACACCAGTAGACGTTTCACAAAATTGAGTGAATACTGCAGTGACTGGTACATTTAATTGCTTTAAATAATTAATAAAGTCATCAACTACTACAGCTTCACCCCAGTTAACATCATATACATGTACATGATTATAATAAGTTTGTGCGATTTGTTTAAAGCGATTTCCAAATGCACCAGAAACAATTATCACAATATGATCCTCAGGATTTGCGATGTTAAGCATACTTGCTTCTAATACGCTAGTGCCACTAGATGTAAGAATAAGTACTTCGTTTTTGCTACCAAATACTGGCTTTAAACCTTTAAATGCTTCACTAGCAATTTCCTCAAAGTCAGTAGAACGATGACCTACCATTGGTAATTGTACGGCACTCAAGATTTGTTCCGGTACAGGAGTTGGTCCAGGTGTTAATAATAAAGGTTGGTAATACTGCATTGTACATTCCTCCCACAATAAGATTTATTTATTTTAGCAAAAATTCTGAATATTTAAAACCCTTATTAAATAGCTATCACATAATTAAAACGTTTACATGTTTAAAATTTGTGATAGCTATATGATTTATATTAAATTAGGCTCAATTGAAATAATGACATTATTCCGTATAGCATTAGATATCATGCAATTTTTATCTGCAATCACTAATAATTTATCTAAAATACTTTTAAGCTTTTCTTTTTGAGAAGAGGGCACTTCAATTGAGGGATAATGTGTAATACGTTCCATTTTAAATTTTTTATTTTCAAATGAAGCTGTACCTATTGACTGTTGATTAATTTTTACATTAGTAAAACCACTCTTTTCTAGTGTTGCAGCGAGTGAAATGATGTAACAAGATGATGCTGCACTTACTAGTAATTCATCTGGATTTGTGCCTTTTCCTTGGCCACCTAGTGAAGAGGGGATGGATATATTTTCATTGATAATATCTCCTCGAAGTTGACCTACTTCTTCGCGTCCACCTAGCCACTCAGTTTTAACTTTAAAATCATGTTTAACCATATGAATTGACCTCCAATTTAATTATGGTAATTTAAGTTTAGGGCAAATTAAATAAGTTTAAAAGAAAGGTGACTTTGATGAAAATTCGACGTCCAAATCAACATTTCCAAATCGTAGCGCATAGAGGATTACCTGAAGATTATCCTGAAAATACTTTAATCGCTTATCGACATGCGCTCATGTTACATATAGATATGTTGGAAATTGATGTACATTACACAAAAGATAAAGAGCTTGTCGTTATACATGATGATACTATCGATCGTACGTCAAATGGTAAAGGCAAGGTTTCTGACTTTACTTTAAAAGAATTAAAAGCATTAGATTTTGGTTTCTATAAAGGAGAGAAATTTAAAGGGGAGAGGATACCGACTTTTGATGAAGTGTTAGATTTAGCAGATAACTTTTCGCAAAAATTATTAATAGAAATAAAAAAGCCTAGTCAGTATCCAAATATTGAAAATATGATCGTTGATAAATTGAAGGAAAGACAAATATCTAAATCTAAAGTGATTTTACAATCATTCGATTTTGATTGTGTAAAAAAATTGTCGGCAATGAATTTAGATTATGAATTAGGTTTATTAATTAGTAAGAAAAAATATTGGCACAAGTTACCGAATTTCAAAAAAATTGCCAAAGTTGCTGATTATGCTAATCCTAATTATCAAATTGTTTCGAAGAAATTTATGCAATTTGCTCATGAGGAAGAATTAAAAATATTACCTTATACTGTAAATAAATTAAAAGAATCACAAAAATTAATAGATATTGGTGTTGACGGTATTATTTCCGATGTACCTGAAGATTTATTCGAGCTATAAGTATGATGGGAAATGTAAGTAACAACGCGAAGTTCAATACGTATGTACAACCAGAACTTGCTTCAAAAAATAATAAATAAGAGCGTATTTTCAATTAAGTTGAGTATTGATCATTGTTAATAAAAACTGGAATATTAATTAATATCCCAGTTTTTATTAAACAAAATGCATTATACATTTAAATATTTGAAAACTAAAACAAGATAGAAATTTTTATATAAAATAAAACACCCAAATCCAAAATTGGAATTGGGTGTAAAAAGTAGAAATCGATTATCTTGAGTAGTACTCAACGATTAATTGTTCATTGATTTCAGCTGGTAACTCGCTACGTTCAGGGAATCGAACGAAAGTACCTTTTAAGTTGTCAGCATCAAAGTCTAAATATTCTGGTACGAAATTGTTAATTTCAACAGATTCTTTAATAATATCTAAGTCTTGTGATTTTTCACGAACTGTAATCACTTGACCAGGTTTTAATGAGTAAGATGGGATATCTACGCGTCCACCATCTACTTCAATGTGACCATGGTTTACTAATTGACGTGCTTGACGACGTGTACGAGCTAAACCTAATGAATAAACAACTGCATCTAAACGACTAGCAAGTAATATCATGAAGTTTTCACCGTGTACACCATATTGCTTACCAGCAATATCAAATGTGTTGCGGAATTGTCTTTCAGTCATTCCATATAAGTAACGTAATTTTTGTTTTTCACGTAATTGTAAACCATATTCTGATAATTTTTTACGTTGGTTAGGACCATGTTGTCCTGGTGCGTATGGTCGTTTTTCTAATTCTTTACCAGTACCGCTTAATGAGATACCTAAACGACGAGATTTTTTCCAGTTTGAACCTCTGAATCGAGCCATGTGAGACTCCTCCTTTTTCTTTTTTGTTGTTATGAAAAAACAAAAAAGAGTGTTACATGCTTATCGAGATATATTGTTTTATGTGTCTTCACCTTATAGCGACAGTTACGCGACACGTCCACATTGGGAACAACATAGAGCTAGATAATATATAACTGCTATTTTCGTTAATTCACACAAAGCTTATTTTATCATTTTAAAAGAAAGTGTCAAGATTATTTTAAATTTGATTGAGTTGTTTTTCTAAAGTTTTTACAATAGATTCAAGTCCTTCTTGATCATCTTGTGAAAATCTATTTTTTATAGGAGCGTCAATATCTAATACTCCGATAATCTGGCCGTTTTGATGTAATGGAATAACAATTTCTGATTGACTATTTGCGTCACAAGCTATGTGACCAGGGAATTGATGGACGTCTTTAACACGTTGTATTTCACCAGATGAAACGGCAGTGCCGCAAACCCCTTTGCCGATAGCAATATGTACACAAGCAGGATGGCCTTGAAATGGTCCAAGAATAAGCTCCTTATTTTCAATAAGGTAAAAACCTACCCAATTAATATGATCAATTGTATCGTTAAGAAGAGCAGAAGTATTGCTTAATATTGCAATTAAATTCTTTTCATCTTCGATTAAACTAGCAAGTTGTTTTGATATCAGTTTATAATTTGTTGGAATATTCATTGTCATCGTCATACCTCGTTACTACAATTTTTAATTTAGTATAAGCTTTTAAAAATAATCTATCAATTAATTGATTTTGTGATTTAACGACGCACAAAATTACGTTATAATGTAAGATGATAAAATAGGAGGAGAAGTATATGGTGTTATTTATCATATTAGCAATATTAGTAGTTATTTTAATTGCTATTGGCGTATTGTTTTATATGCGCTCAAACAAAAGAAATTTAATTGAAAAAACAGAAGAGCGTAAGAACGAAATTGAACAATTACCTTTAGATGATAACCTAAGAAAACTTACTGGTTTAAATTTAAAAGGTGAAACAAAGACTAAGTATGATGCAATGAAAAAAGACAACACAGAAACTACAAATAAATACTTAGCTCCAGTAGAAGAAAAAATTCAAAATGCTGAAGAGTTTTTAGAGAAATTTAAATTCACAGCAGCACAAACTGAAATTGATGATGCTCACGAATTAATGGATCAATACGAAGAGAATTATCAGCATCAAGTAACTCAAGTGGACGACATTATAAACTTACATAAAGAAAATGAAGCATTGTATGAAAAGTGTAAAGTTGACTATCGTGAAATGAAACGTGATGTATTAGCAAATCGTCATCAATTTGGTGAAGCAGCTGAACCACTTGAAAATGAAATCGAAAATTATGAGCCTAAGTTAAATGAATATGAGAGTTTAAAAAGTGAAGGTAACTATGTTCAAGCCCATAATCACATTGCTGCTTTACAGGATCAAATTAAAAATTTAAAATTTTATATGGATGAAATTCCAGAATTAATTCGAGAAACTCAAAAAGAATTACCAGGACAGTTTCAAGATTTAAAATATGGATGCAGAGACTTAAAGGTTGAAGGCTATGATTTAGATCATGTCAAAGTCGATGGTACAATACAAAGTCTTAAGACAGAATTAAGTTTTGTTGAACCAATGATTAGTCGATTAGAATTAGATGAAGCTAACAATAAACTTGAAAATATTAATGATAAATTAGATGAAATGTATGATCTTATTGAATATGAAGTAAAAGCTAAAAATGAAGTTGAAGAAACGAAAGATATCATTACTGATGACTTATTTAAAGCCAAAGATATGAACTATACATTACAAACCGAAATTGAATATGTTCGTGAAAATTACCATATTAATGAATCAGATGCTCAAAGTGTAAGACAATTTGAAAATGAAATTCAAAGTCTCATCTCAGTTTATGATGATATTTTAAAAGAAACTTCTAAATCTGCGGTACGTTATAGTGAAGTACAAGATAATTTACAGTACCTTGAAGATCATGTATCTGTGATTAACAAAGAACAAGATAAACTTCAAAATCATCTCATTCAATTACGCGAAGATGAAGCTGAAGCAGAAGATAATTTATTAAGAGTACAATCTAAGAAAGAAGAAGTATACCGACGTTTATTAGCTTCTAATTTAACTAGCGTTCCAGAACGTTTCATTATCATGAAAAATGAAATTGATAATGAAGTAAGAGAAGTAAATGATCAATTTAGCGAACGTCCAATTCATGTTAAACAACTAAAGGATAAAGTAGCAAAAATTGTTATTCAAATGAATACATTTGAAGATGAAGCTAACGATGTACTTGTAAATGCTGTATACGCAGAAAAACTTATCCAATATGGTAATAGATATCGTAAGGATCATCATCATGTTGATAAAAGCTTAAATGAAGCAGAACGATTATTTAAAAATAACCGATATAAACGTGCGATAGAGATAGCCGAAGAAGCATTAGAAAGTGTTGAACCTGGTATTACCAAACATATTGAAGAGCAAGTGATTAAAGAATAGTAATTTGTGTATAAATATTATACAACTGTGAGGTAAATCTACTTGAGATTTACTATCTTATTTTAATCATAATTGATAGAGTCAAAGATTAGTATAAATGTAACTTTCTGCAGTCATCGACTCTCCATGCATCAGAATTACCTGAGACAATAATGAATGTCTCAGGTTTTTTAGTGTTCTATTAGTAGTGAATTAAAATTCATGGTCACACTCTTTTAATTTTGTGAGAAAATAGTATAATGCTTGAGTATCTTAATTTGTAAATTTATAGTGAAGCAATTCATTTTTAAAACAAGATTTAATTAAAATTTGAAAGAGAAGTGTTATCAGTGATTTATTTAGACAATGCAGCCACTACCAAAGCTGATCAAGATGTTGTTGATTCATTCGTAAAAGTGAACCAAACATTATACTTCAATCCAAATAGTCCTCATCATGCAGGGGTTCAAGCCGAACAATTATTATTGAAAGCAAAAAGTGAAATCAATCGTATATTAAGCTTAAATAATCAGTTTGATATCATTTTCACAAGTGGCGCAACTGAATCGAATAATATACTGCTAAAAGGTATTGCGTATATGAAAAAAGAAACTGCTAATGAGATTATCACATCAGTCTTAGAACATCCCTCAGTTTTGGAAGTAATGAGGTATTTGGAAAGGGAAAAAGGTTTTAAATTAAAATATGTTGATGTGACAAAAGAAGGTAAGTTGGACACAGAACACTTAAAATTATTAATGACAGATAAAGTAGGACTTGTGACATGTATGTATGTCAATAATATTATGGGACAAATTCAACCTATTGAAGAAATAGCAAATATTGTAAAAAATTACCCACGTGCACACTTTCATGTTGATGCAGTCCAGGCTTTAGGTAAGGTACCTATGCAGATCAATCATGTTGATAGTTTAAGTTTAAGCGGTCACAAGTTTAATGGACTCAAAGGTCAGGGTCTATTACTTTTAAAAAATATTCAAAACATAGAACCTATTGTCCATGGTGGTGGACAAGAATATGGTTTACGAAGTGGTACAGTTAATTTACCAATGGCTATTTCTATGGTTAGAGCTATAAAGAATGCTGTTGATCAAACATACGAGCTTAATTTACGTTTAAGCAATTATAAAAATAAATTACTTTCATTTTTAGCAGAATACAAAAATGTATTTATCAACTCTCCTCAAAATGCATCACCCCACATTATAAATATAGGATTTCCAGGTGTTAAGGGTGAGGTACTTGTTAATGCTTTTTCCAAACAAAACGTAATGGTTTCAACTACAAGTGCTTGTTCTTCTAAGATGAATAAATTAAATGAGGTTTTACTTGCTATGGAAATTGCAGAGTCAAAAATAGAAGGTAGTATAAGAATTTCTTTAGGGGCACATACGACTGAAAACGATATATTAAGTTTTATGAATGCATTTGAAACTGTATATAAGGAAATTAAGGAGCTGTTAAAGTAATGCAATTTGATCATTTATTAGTTAGATATGGAGAACTTACGCTTAAAGGTACGAATAGAAAAATGTTTGTTAATCAACTTAAAGACAATGTGAAACGCGCACTTATTCCATTGCGTGGTTATCATGTCAAAGGAAAGAGGGATAGAATGTACATAGAATTATCCCCTGAAGCAGACATAAATGAAATCATTCAACGCCTATCTAAAGTTTATGGTATAAAGTCAATCAGTCCAGTCATAAAAATTGATAAAAATGAAGAGAAAATAAATCAATCAGCGATACAGTTATCTCAAGACTTTGTAAAAGGTTCAACTTTTAAGGTAGATGTAAAACGAGTTGATAAGTCATTTCGATTGGATACGTATGAATTGCAACGTCAAGTAGGTGGAGCAATACTAAAAGAAAATAATAATATAACAGTGAATGTTAAAAATCCTGACTATGAGATTAAAATAGAAGTAAGAATGGATGCTATTTATATTTATGAAAAAGTAATCGCTGGTGCAGGTGGACTGCCAGTCGGTACAGGAGGTAAGACATTACTTATGTTAAGTGGTGGTATTGATTCTCCTGTAGCAGGAATAGAAGTAATGAAACGTGGCGTAACTGTTGAAGCAATACATTTTCATAGTCCACCATTTACGAGTGAAAAAGCTAAAGATAAAGTTATCGAATTAACAAGAATTTTAGCGGAACGTGTTGGTCCTATTAAGCTGCATCTCGTACCATTTACAGAAATACAAAAGCAAATTAATAAAGTTGTACATCCTCGTTATACAATGACTTCTACAAGAAGAATGATGATGCGTATATCTGATAAAGTTGTACATCAAATAAATGCTAATGCCATCGTAAATGGAGAGAATCTTGGTCAAGTAGCAAGTCAGACACTAAAGAGTATGTACGCTATTAATCATGTCACAGCAACACCTGTTTTAAGACCTCTATTAACGTTAGATAAAGAAGACATTATTAAGAAAGCAAAAGAACTCGGTACATTTGAAACATCTATTCAACCTTATGAAGATTGTTGTACAATATTTACTCCGAAAAATCCTGTAACTGAACCGGATTTTGACAAAGTAGTAAAATATGAAAGTGTATTTAATTTTGATGAAATGATAGAAAATGCAGTTGAAAATATTGAAACATTAACAATAGATCAAAATTATAAGAGTGCGAAAGAACAATCTACAGATTCATTGATTAAAGATTTATTCTAAAATTCGTAATGTAATAAAAACAAAGGGGTTAGGCTTAGTATGGATTGGAATTTATCGATTATGTTGATGATTGTTGCCTTTGGTTTTATCGCTTCATTCATCGATTCTGTAGTTGGTGGGGGTGGACTAATTTCAACCCCCGCATTACTTGCAGTTGGTTTGCCGCCGTCTGTTGCTTTAGGTACAAATAAATTTGCGAGTTCTTTTAGTACATTAACAAGTGCATTAAAATTTTTACGTTCAGGTAAAGTTGACTTGAAAATAGTAGGAAAGATGTTTCCATTGATATTTGTTGCTTCCGGTGGTGGTGCTATCATTGCGACATACATACCAGCAAATATTTTAAAACCGCTAATCATTATAGCACTGTCATTAGTTCTTATTTATACCATCATACAAAAAGATTGGGGAAATGTAAGAACATTTACCGATTTTACTTTTACAAAAGCAGTATTATTTACATTAATATTTATTGTTATTGGATTTTATGATGGTTTTTTAGGTGGTGGTACGGGCTCCTTTATGCTATTTACACTTTTATTATTTGGCTTTGACTTTTTAAGCGCAGCTGGTAATGCAAAGGTTTTAAATTTTGCATCTAATTGTGGTGCGTTATTATTTTTCATGATTTTAGGTCAGGTCAATTATTTTTATGGTATTATTATGGCTTCTAGCATGATGATAGGTGCTTTGTTAGGTGCTCAATTTGCCTTGAAAAAAGGGGTAAGGTATGTAAAAGCTTTATTTATAGTAGTTACTGCAATATTAATTATAAAAAATCTCTACGATTTTATTGTGCAGTAAATAATTGTTAGATTAAGAGGTTCAAATGAAATTGTAGACAAACTTTAAATGAGTGTATAGTGCTTATCTTGTCGAGTTAATGTTTGCAAATTTGTTTGGCCTCTTTTATTACTATATTAAAAATAGCGATTTTTTGGAAAGGTTTTCATTTTTTAATAGATAATGGCTAAAAAATTGAAAATCATACGTTCTTTGTCGTATCATTATAATTAACTAAGTTGATAGGAGGTCGTTACGATGACTCAAATTACATTTAAAAATAATCCCATTAAATTATCAGGTTCTGAGGTTAATGAAGGTTATATCGCACCAAATTTCACAGTGCTTGATAATAGTTTAAATCAAATTACTTTAGATGATTATAAAAACAAGAAGAAATTAATTAGTGTTATACCATCTATTGATACAGGAGTATGTGATAGTCAAACTCGAAAGTTTAATGAAGAAGCTTCAGCTGAAGATGGCGTAGTTTTAACGATATCAGTAGATTTACCTTTCGCCCAAAAAAGATGGTGTGCATCAAGCGGATTAGAAAATGTAATTACTTTAAGTGATCATAAAGATTTATCTTTTGGTCGAAATTATGGACTTGTAATGGATGAATTACGCTTACTTGCACGTTCGGTATTTGTGTTAAACGAAAACAATAAAGTAGTATATAAGGAAATTGTCAGTGAAGGTACGAATTACCCTGATTTTGAAGCCGCATTAAAAGCATATAGAAATATTTAGTCATATTGAACTATTGACAGTAAAAAGTTTTAGTGTCCATACTTGTTCGAGTAGTAAATTAATTATTTAGAGTTAATTCATACTATCAATCACGGATGGACACTTTTTTAAATAGAAAGGGATATTTTATGTCTGAAGAAAACACTATAATGGAACGTCTATTTCATACATTAGACGATAAAGCTAAAGCCTTAAACAAAGAAAATGGACAAAGTTTTATCGAAAATTTAGGGCTAGCTATGGAAGATATATATACAAACCAAAGAGAACTTTTAGAGCAAGCAACGCTTCAAGATAGAAGGAAAGCTTTTCAATTTGCATATTTAAGTTTATTACAAGAAGAAAATATTCAAGCTAATCATCAGATTACGCCTGATTCTATTGGACTCATTCTCGGTTTTCTTGTTCAACGCTTTTTAGAACATAAAGAGGAAATGCACATTGTAGATATTGCAAGTGGGGCAGGTCATCTAAGTGCAGCAGTGAAAGAAGTACTTTCTGATAAAACAATTATGCACCATCTGATAGAGGTCGATCCGGTGCTATCACGTGTAAGTGTGCATTTGGCTAATTTTTTAGAGATACCATTTGACGTTTATCCTCAAGATGCGATTATGCCTTTACCATTGGAAGAGGCAGATGTCGTGATTGGAGATTTCCCAATAGGATACTATCCTTTAGATGAACGTAGTAGAGAAATGAAGTTAGGCTTTGAAGAGGGACACAGTTATTCCCATCATCTGTTAATCGAACAATCTATTAATGCGCTAAAAGGGGCAGGTTATGCATTTTTAGTTGTTCCTAGTCATCTCTTTGAAGATGATAAAGTGAAACAGTTGGAAAATTTCATTGCTACAGAGACTGAGATGCAAGCATTTTTAAATTTACCTAAAACTTTATTTAAAAATGAAAAAGCACGTAAATCTATATTGATTTTACAAAAGAAAAAATCTGGCGAAACTCGACCAGTTGAAGTCTTATTAGCAAATATCCCTGATTTTAAAAATCCTCAACAATTTCAAGGTTTCATTTCTGAATTGAATCAGTGGATAGTCACAAATCATACAAAAAAATAGTCTGTAACAATATAGTATTCAAACTGTGTTAATGATAAAATGATTATGTGAAAAATATAACTAAACAAATGATGGAGGACAATGTCTTATGTCAAAATTAATTTTGGCGGTAAATGCTGGTAGCTCATCTTTAAAGTTCCAGCTAATTAAGATGCCTGAAGAAAAACTAGTAACTAAAGGTGTGATAGAACGTATTGGTTTAAGCGATTCTATCTTTACCATTCATGTTAATGGCGAGAAGCTTACTGATATCAGAGATATCCATAATCATGAAGAAGCCGTTAATATAATGTTAGATAGTTTTAAAGAACATGAAATGATTAAAGACATCACTGATATTCAAGGAACAGGTCATCGTGTTGTGCACGGTGGCGAAACTTTCCCTAAATCAGTTGTTGTTACTGATGATGTAGAATCTCAAATTGAAGAATTAAGTGAATTAGCACCTTTACACAATCCAGCTAATTTAATGGGTATTAGAGCTTTTAGAAAGTTATTACCAGAAATCCCACATGTTGCGGTGTTTGATACTTCTTTCCACCAAACTATGCCTGAACAAGCTTATTTATATAGCTTGCCATATCATTACTATGAAGACTATGGTATACGTAAGTATGGTTTCCACGGCACAAGTCATAAATATGTATCTCGTAGAGCTGCTCAAATTGTTGGTAGACCAATTGAAGATTTAAGAATTATTTCTTGTCACATCGGTAACGGTGCATCTATTGCAGCTATAGACGGTGGAGAATCTATTGATACATCTATGGGATTCACACCACTTGCTGGTGTAACAATGGGGACTCGTTCGGGGAATCTTGATCCAGCTTTAATACCATTCATTATGGAAAAAACGGGTAAAACAGCTGATGAAGTATTAGAAATACTTAATAAAGAATCAGGATTATTAGGTCTTACTGGGACATCAAGTGATTTGCGTGATTTAACTGAAGAAGCAAAACATGGACGTCAACGTTCACGTGTTGCACTAGATTTATTTGCTTCAAAAATTCACAAATATATTGGTTCTTATGCAGCTAGAATGCATGGTGTAGATATTATTGTATTTACTGCAGGAATAGGTGAAAACTCACATATTATTCGTGGTAAAGTTTTAGAAGGACTTGAGTTTATGGGTGTTTATTGGAATCCTAAGAAGAATGAAAGTTTACATGGTGAAGAAGGTTATATTAATTATCCACATTCACCTGTAAAAGTACTTGTTGTACCTACTGATGAAGAAGTAATGATATCTCGTGACGTGATTAAATATGGTAAACTTAATGATAATACACCCAAAAAAGAAGAATTTAATACCAACGAAAGTATCGAAGTGAATTAATTTTAAAAATAGGATTAATGAATTCAAATAGTATCTTTTTCTATATGTATTAAAAAATTTTAGTACATATAAAAATACTGCCGGTTAAGTTAGTAAACTACAACCGGCAGTATTTTTTATTTTATCTATAACAGTGACTAATCTTGATATTTTTCACGTAATTGAGATGTTGCTACTTGAGGTTGGAAATCTTCAGGCATTTCTTCTGTACGTACAACTAATACGTCACAAGGTGCATGTCGAACAATCGCTTCTGATACAGAGCCAACAATAAAACGTTCTACCGCATTTAAACCTGATGTACCACTCATAATCAAATCAGCACCAACATCATGCGCTAATTTTTTAGGTATAATTGCTTTAGGTGAGCCGAATTCTAAACGTGTGTCAACATTTTTTACACCTGCATTTGTGGCTACTTCTTTATAACCTTTAAGTAATTCTTCGGAGAAATGCTTTGATTTTTCTGTGAATTGAGCATCATATACTTCATAAGAAGAATACGTACGTGAGTCAATTACATTCACAATAGTTAATTGAGCATCGTTACGTTTAGCAACACCGACAGCTTTGTTAAAAGCCCATTCTGCTTCATGAGATCCATCGACTGCGATTAATATATTTTTATAAGAAATCATCATTATTGCCCCCTTTATCTTTCTTAATTCTATTTTAACACAATAAACAGAATATTTAATTAATAATAATTACAAAATTATGTCATTATATGTTATCGATTGCCGTTTTGATAAGGACACGTTACGATAAGGTTGGAGGTAGATAATATGAAAATTGGGATTCCTAAAGAAATAAAGAATAATGAGAATCGAGTGGGGTTATCACCAAGTGGTGTACATGCACTTGTAGACCAAGGACATGAAGTTTTAGTAGAAACAAATGCTGGTCTAGGATCTTACTTTGAAGATGGTGATTATCAAGAAGCCGGTGCCAAAATTGTTGATGAGCAGTCAAAAGCTTGGGATGTTGATATGGTCATCAAAGTCAAAGAACCACTTGAATCAGAATACAAATTCTTTAAAGAAGAGTTAATCTTATTTACTTATTTACACCTTGCGAATGAACAGAAATTAACTCAGGCACTTGTGGACAACAATGTTATATCTATTGCTTATGAAACTGTACAATTACCAGACGGTTCTTTACCGTTATTAACACCAATGAGTGAAGTGGCTGGTAGAATGTCTGCACAAGTGGGAGCTGAATTTTTACAAAGATTTAATGGAGGTATGGGTATCTTACTAGGTGGCATACCTGGAGTGCCTAAAGGTAAAGTCACTATTATTGGTGGCGGTCAAGCAGGAACAAATGCAGCTAAAATAGCTTTAGGATTAGGTGCTGAAGTGACAATTTTAGATGTTAACCCTAAACGTTTAGAAGAATTAGAGGACTTGTTTGATGGCAGAGTAAGAACAATAATGTCCAATCCATTAAATATAGAAATGTATGTAAAAGAAAGTGATTTAGTCATTGGAGCAGTTCTGATTCCAGGTGCTAAAGCGCCAAACTTAGTGACTGAAGATATGATAAAAGAAATGAAAGATGGATCAGTGATTGTAGATATTGCGATAGATCAAGGTGGAATCTTTGAGACTACTGATAAAATTACAACGCACGATGCCCCAACTTATACTAAACATGGTGTCGTGCATTATGCTGTGGCTAATATGCCAGGCGCCGTTCCACGTACATCTACAATTGGATTGAACAATGCAACATTACCTTATGCGCAATTATTGGCTAATAAAGGTTATCGTGAAGCATTCAAAGTAAATCATCCATTATCTTTAGGTCTAAATACATTTAATGGACACGTGACTAATAAGAATGTAGCCGATACATTTAATTTTGAATATACTTCAATTGAAGATGCATTGAAATAATGTGTGAAATTTACCCCAAGCTTCATTCATGTGAATGAAGCTTGGGGCTTATTGTGGTTTTGTTATTTTTCGTATTGAGTTAATATTTCATAACCATTTTCAGTTACTAAAATATCATCTTCAATTCTAACACCAGCCACATGGGGGACATATACGCCAGGCTCTATAGTAATCACCATTCCTGCTTCAAGTTTATTATTATTTACACTTGATATATCTTGATATTCATGTTCTTCAAGGCCTAATCCATGACCTAGTCTATGCGGAAAGTAATCACCATAACCTGCTTCTTGGATTATATCTCTTGCTATTTTATCAATATCTTTGATGGTAACTCCTGGTTTAATAGATTTAATTGCTTCCGTTTCTGCTTTTAAAACAATGTTATATATATTTTGTGCTTCCTTATTAGGTTTGCCAAAATGAATTGTGCGTGTCATATCACTGCAATAATGATGGTATACAACACCTAAATCAAATAATACAAACTCATTTTGCTTTAATTTTCTGTCACCGGGTGTACCATGTGGTGAAGCAGCATGGTCACCGAAGAGTACCATCGTGTCGAAACTCATTTCATTAACGCCATATTTTTTAATTTCATTTTCGATATGGTTGACAACTTCTCTTTCTTTTACACCTTCTTTAAGAAAGGATTTACCAATTTCAATACATTTATCAGCTAACGCAGCTGCCTTTTTTATATTGATAATTTCATCTTCTGATTTGATATTACGTAAGTCCTTGATTGATTGATCAACATCTTGATAGTGTTCTATATTAAACGCTTTTGTTAATTCTCTTTGACGTTTAACTGTAAGATGTTCACTTTCAATGAGCATTTTAGAGAAAGTTTTAGAGTATTTGTCGAATGGGTTTTCAGTATCTAAATAACCGACGATTTTACCTTTAAACGGTGATTGTTTTACTTCTTCAACTTCCATTTTTGGACAAAATAAAACAGGCTCTTCATTTGATGGAATGAGCAAAGCGAAGAGTCTTTCATGTGGCTCACTTCGATACCCAGTAAAGTAAAAGATGTTTAAGGGTGTCGTAATCCATGCTGCATCAGCATCTTCTTGTTGTAAAACTTTTTTGATTTCTTCTATTTTAGTCATATAATGAACCTCCATCATGTGATGATATATTAATTCTATGCTAATAAGATATAGTTTTCAAAAAGTAAGAGTTATTGTTTGAACTAAACAAGCTAAATAGCTCACTAGTGTTATAAATGTGACTGTTAGGGTATACTGTTAAAAGATATTACTTTTAGGAGGGGAACTCTTATGAAACTTTCATTTCATGGTCAATCAACAATTTATTTTGAAGGTAACGGCAAGAAAGTTATAGTTGATCCATTTATCTCTGGCAACGATAAATGTGACCTAGATGAACAAACGTTAGAGGTAGATTACATTATCTTAACACATGGTCACGCTGACCATTTTGGTGATGTAGTTGAATTGGCCAATCGTAACCATGCAACTGTGATTGGTTCGGCAGAATTACAAGGATATTTATCTACTTATCACGGAGTCGAAAATGTTCATGGCATGAACATTGGTGGGAAAGCTGAATTTGATTTTGGAACAGTCAAATTTGTTCAAGCATTCCATAGTTCTAGTTTTACACATGAAAATGGTGTGCCCGTATATTTAGGTATGCCTATGGGAATAATTGTCGAAGCTGAAGGTAAGACTATCTATCATACTGGGGATACAGGATTATTTAGTGATATGAAATTGATAGCAGATAGACACCCAGTTGATGTATGTTTTGTTCCTATTGGAGATAACTTTACCATGGGAATAGAAGATGCTAGTTACGCTATTAATGAATTTATTAAGCCTACAATCAGTGTTCCTATTCATTACAATACATTCCCGTTAATTGAACAAGATCCAGAGCAATTTAAGGATGCAGTTCAGGTAGGGGAAGTGCAAATTCTCAATCCAGGAGAATCAGTGGAATTTTAATTATTTGTCTAAATGACATATAGCTTTTGGTTTTTAAGTCATTTTCTAAAATTACACGTTAATTAAAATTTAACAGTAGTAAGTTGATATTTTGAATTTAAGAAATATAAATAAGAGCCTGAGACACACATAATGTCTCAGGCTTCCTAATGTTGTGGCAAGTCGATTGCTGAATAAAAATTGAAATTATATCAAGCCTTTTAATACAAATACTAACTCATTTATTATAGTTTTGGTATTTTAGGTTACGAGTATGTCGTTTATTTAACTATTAAAACAGGAATAGTAGCACGTTTAGCTACTTTATGACTTACGCTACCTAAAACAAATTTCTTATTGTCTTCAGCTTTTCGGTTACTAAGAACAACAATTTCATATTTACCACTATTCGCAAATTTTAATAGCTCATCCTTAGCATTGCCTCTCACAATAACTTCATCATAATCAATGCCGTAGTCTTCTAAAGTTTTAAGTGTACTTTCTAAACCTTTAGAACGTTTTTCGGTTAGCTTATCTAAATGTACGCCAGCTCTGATTGACGCTTGAGCATCTTGCTCATTAATGGCATTTAAAACTGTGACGATAGTACCTTCACCTGCTAAACGAGACACCTCTTTAAGAGCTTTCTCATTTTTAATTTGAGTGTCTACCCCAAGTAGAATATGTTTATACATAAATCATCCCTCCTCAACTTTATTTTAGTAAAGTTTTAGTGTGATTTCCATTAATATTTAAATATTTTGAATATAATCTTTAACGGTAATTTATATTGATTAATATTTAGTATTTTAGAATGATTGAACAATGATTTTTTGTACATTAAAAGTTATAATGATAAAAAGACTGTTATAAAGATATAAGAGGTAACGGGATGACAAAGAATGAACAAATAATTAAACATATTGAATCTTTATCAATAGGCTCTAAAATCTCTGTGCGAAAAATTGCTAAAGATCTTAATGTGTCTGAAGGTACTGCGTACAGAGCAATTAAAGATGCGAGTCAACTTGGAATTGTAGCAACTATTGACAGAGTTGGTACTGTTAGAATCGAGAAACGAAATAGAGAAAATTTAGATAACTTAACGTTTAATGAAATTGCAAATATTGTTGAGGGTCAAATACTTGCCGGTAGAGCTGGACTTAATAAATCAGTTTCAAAATTTGCAATAGGAGCAATGCAATTTGATGATATTCTGAAATATATAGGCAAACACACATTATTAATTGTTGGAAATAGAGAAAATGTACAGATTGAAGCTTTAAAACGAGAAACTTCAATACTCATCACAGGTGGTTTTCGTCCAAGTGCTGAAATTATAAGATATGCAGATGAGCATGAATTGCCAATTATTTCTTCAAGTTATGATACATTCTTAGTTGCTAATATCATCAATAAAGCAATGTTTAATCAGAAAATACGCAAAGAAATACTTGTGGTTGAGGATATAGTTAAACCAATCAATGAATTATCAGTGTTATTTGATTCAATGACAATTCATGATTACAAAAAAATAGCAAATGAAACTGGCCATACAAGGTTTCCTATAGTAAACGAAGAATTTAAATTAGTAGGTATAGTAACAAGTAGAGAAATCATCAATATGAACGAAAAAGATCTATTAGGTAAGGTTATGACTAAAAATCCATTGAGTGTTAAATTAACAAATACGGTTGCTAGTTGTGCCCATTTATTAATTTGGGAAGGGATTGAATTATTACCAGTAACTGATAATAATAAAAAAGCTGTCGGTGTAATTAACAGACAGGATGTTTTAAAATCAATGCAATTATTAGGTAGACAACCTCAAATTGGTGAAACAGTGAATGATCAAATTGCTAAACATATTTCAATACATCAACAAGGAATAAATGTCGACGTATCTCCACTCATTACAAATCATTACGGTACTTTAAGTAAAGCAGTATTTGTTGGAATTATTGAGGAAACGATTCGTCACGAAATGAGAAAGTATAAAAAAGGTAATGTCATGATAGAAAGTATGAGTATTATCTATATTAAGACTGTACCAATTGAATCTTCTATTGAAGTACATTATGAAATGTTAGATGTTGGACGATATTTTGCTAAATTAGAAGTTACTATGATTAATAATGGTGAAAAAGTTGCTAATGCCTTAGTAATTTGTCAAATGTTTGATGGGTTTTAAAATAATATTTAGAAATTTAAAGGGAGTAATTAAAATGGAAGTAAAAATGAATGAAATAATGGAAGCATTAGAACAAAGTGAGTTAATTATTATTCACAGACATCTAAGACCTGATCCAGACGCATATGGTTCGCAATTAGGTTTGAAATATTACTTACAAAAGAAATTTCCAGATAAACAAATTTATGCTGTAGGAACTAATGAAGATTCTTTGAAATTTATAGGTTTGATGGATGAAATTGACAATGATATGTATAAGAAAGCGACTGTAGTTGTATGTGATACGGCAAATGCACCAAGAATAGATGACCAACGTTATGATACAGGTACCAAACTTTTAAAAATTGATCATCATCCTGCTACTGATCAGTATGGAGATATAAACTATGTTAATACCAAAGCTTCTTCCACTAGTGAAATAATTTACGAATTCATTTCACATTTCAATGATGAACATATCATTGATGAACAAGTTGCTAGATTGTTATATCTTGGCATCGTCGGTGATACTGGACGTTTTTTATTTAATAATACTACGCCACGGACAATGCAAATTGCTGGAAAATTACTTACATATCCTTTTGATCACAACCAAGAATTAAACAAAATGTCCGAAAAAGATCCGAAACTATTACCATTTCAAGGCTATATATTGCAAAATTTTGATTTAAATGATAAGGGATTCTGCAAAGTTAAAATAACTAAAGACATACTTGAAAAATTTCAAATACAACCTAATGAAGCGTCTTTATTTGTAAATACAATCGCCGATATTCGAGGATTAAAAATATGGATGTTTGGCGTTGATGAAGGAGATCAAATCAGATGTAGGTTGCGTTCTAAAGGTCATATTATTATTAATGATGTCGCTAATACATTTGGTGGTGGTGGACATCCAAATGCATCTGGAGTTTCAGTAAATAGTTGGGAGCAATTCGAGCAACTCGCCGAAGCTTTAAACGACAAGTTATAATTTTTAAAAGGAGGTAAGAGACCATGGTAGCACATTTAAATATTCATACTTCTTTTGACCTGTTAGATTCTAGTTTGAGAATTGATGCATTAATAGATAAAGCTAAAAAAGAAGGATACCGTGCGCTTGCAATAACCGATACAAATGTATTGTACGGTTATCCAAAGTTTTATGATGCTTGTATTGCAGCCCACATACATCCCATATTTGGTATGACTATATATTTAACGGATGGTCTCTATACTATTGAAACAGTTGTTTTAGCAAAAAATAATCAAGGACTCAAGTCATTATACCAACTTTCTTCTGCTATAATGATGAAAAATAAAGAAGAAGTACCTATTGAATGGCTAAAAAAATATGATAAACATTTAATTATCATATTTAAAGAGGCTGAGTTGTCTCATAAGCAAATCATTGATGCATTTGAAGGTAAGAAAGAATTGTATTTAAATCACAATAGTAATAATACATTGACTGGCAAACGTGTATGGATGCAATCTGCAAGATACTTAAATGAAGATGATGCTGAAACCATTCCAGCTTTACATGCCATAAGAGATAATACTAAGCTAGATTTAATACATGAGAAAGAAACACTAGATGAACATTTTCCTAGTATAGAAGAACTTCAAACACTAAATCTTAGTGAAGATATGATTGCTAACACGAATGAAATTGAAAAATTATGCCAAGCAGAAATTGCATATCATCAATCACTGTTGCCACAATTTGTGACACCTAATGGTGAGACTTCGAAAGATTATCTTTGGACAATACTTATACATAGGTTACAAAAATGGGAACTTAATGATAAAACTTATTTCGATCGGTTGAAACATGAATATAAAATTATTACTGATATGGGTTTCGAGGATTATTTTCTTATTGTAAGTGATTTGATTCATTTTGCTAAAACACATGAAGTGATGGTTGGGCCAGGTCGTGGTTCATCAGCGGGATCATTGGTAAGTTATTTATTAGGTATTACTACGATAGACCCGTTAAAATATAATCTTTTATTTGAAAGATTTCTTAATCCTGAACGTGTAACTATGCCAGATATTGATATTGATTTTGAAGACACGAGACGTGAAAAAGTAATTAAGTATGTACAAGATAAATATGGTGAACATCATGTATCAGGTATTGTGACATTTGGACATCTGTTAGCCCGTGCTGTTGCTAGAGATGTAGGAAGAATAATGGGTTTTGATGAAACGAGTTTAAATGAGATTTCAAAACTTATTCCACATAAATTAGGTATAACTCTTGAAGAAGCATACCAGAAGCCAGAGTTTAAAGCATTTGTTCATCGTAATCATAGAAATGAACGTTGGTTTGAAGTAAGTAAAAAGTTAGAAGGCTTACCAAGACATACGTCGACACATGCTGCAGGTATCATTATCAATGATCAACCATTATTCAAATTTGCGCCATTAACAACTGGTGATACAGGATTATTAACGCAGTGGACTATGACAGAAGCGGAACGTATAGGATTATTAAAAATTGATTTCTTGGGATTACGCAATCTATCAATTATTCATCAAATTATTTTACAAGTTAAAAAGGATTTAAATATAAATATTGATATAGAAGCTATACCTTACGATGATAAAAAAGTGTTTGATTTATTATCAAATGGGGACACTACAGGTATTTTTCAATTGGAATCAGAAGGCGTTAGAAGTGTATTAAAAAGATTGCAACCTGAACATTTTGAAGATATCGTAGCTGTCACATCATTATATAGACCAGGGCCAATGGAAGAAATACCAACTTATATAACCCGTAGACATAATCCTAACCAAGTTGCTTATTTACATCCTGATTTAGAACCAATCTTAAAAAACACATATGGTGTTATCATTTATCAAGAACAAATTATGCAGATAGCAAGTCAAGTTGCTAGCTTTAGTTATGGTGAAGCAGATATTTTAAGAAGGGCAATGAGTAAAAAGAATCGTGCAATCTTAGAAAGTGAGCGTCAACATTTCATAGATGGTGCGAAAAATAACGGTTACGGTGAACAGATAAGTAAGCAAATTTTTGATTTAATACTTAAGTTTGCTGATTATGGGTTCCCACGTGCCCATGCTGTTAGTTACTCAAAAATTGCATACATTATGAGCTATTTAAAAGTGCACTATCCTCATTATTTTTATGCAAATATCTTGAGTAATGTAATAGGAAGTGAAAAAAAGACTGCAGCTATGATTGACGAAGCTAAGCATCAAAGAATTAGCATTTTGCCTCCCAATATTAATCAAAGTCATTGGTATTATAAGGCAAGTAATAAAGGAATATATTTGTCTTTAGGTACAATTAAAGGAATTGGATATCAAAGCGTTAAATTAATTATCGACGAGCGCCAGCAAAATGGACCTTATAGAGATTTCTTTGATTTTTCAAGACGTATACCAAAAAGGGTGAAAAATAGAAAATTACTTGAGTCTCTTATCTTAGTAGGCGCATTCGACACTTTTGGCAAAACTAGAGCGACATTATTACAAGCAATTGATCAAGTACTAGATTTAAATTCTGATGTTGAACAAGATGATATGCTTTTCGAACTTTTAACTCCTAAACAATCTTATGAAGAAAAAGAGGAACTGCCTGATCAATTATTAAGTGATTATGAAAAAGAATACCTAGGATTCTATATTAGTAAACATCCAGTTGAAAAGAAATTTGAAAAGAAACAATATTTAGGCATATTTCAATTGTCTAATGGAAGTCACTATCAACCTATACTTGTTCAATTTGACCATATCAAACAAATAAGAACGAAGAATGGTCAAAATATGGCATTTGTAACGATGAATGATGGAAGAACGATGATGGATGGAGTGATTTTCCCAGATAAGTTTAAAAAATACGAAACTTCTATTTCAAAGGAACAGATGTATATCGTATTGGGTAAATTTGAAAAGCGTAATCAGCAAATGCAACTTATCATCAATCAACTTTTTGAAGTTGAAGCGTATGAGCAAACAAAATTGTCTAATTCGAAAAAAGTTATTTTACGTAATGTAACCCATCTTGAACCACAATTTGAACATTCAAAAGTGCAATCTAATAAACAACAACCATTAAATATTTATGGTTTTGACGAATGTGCAAATAAGATGACAATGTTGGGACAAATTGAACGTCAACCTCAAAATTTTGATCTATTAATACAAACTTATTCACCAGCTGATATTAGGTTTATTTAACTTTTAACGATTTTTAAATTATGATATAGTTAACTGATGATTATTTCTTAATCATCAGTTTTTCTTTTATAATTATTTTTTGTTCTGATTTAACACACTAAATCTGTTTTATCAGCAGAAGAAATAATTTGAATTGCAACATCTAAAAATCAATTTACTTTCAATGATTGTACTATTGTTCTACATATTTACTAGTAAATCGTGTATATTTAAAATGATTCAGTTTTCTATTCATGGATTGATTTATGTACTGAATACATATAGTTCAATGACTTCTCACAAAATAAAATAGGGGTTGATTAAATGTCTTTAAGAGATGACGCTTTAGAAATGCATAGAGAGAACCAAGGTAAACTAGAAATTACACCAAATGTTAAAGTGACAAATAAGCAACAATTAAGCCTAGCATACTCACCTGGCGTTGCTGAACCTTGTAAAGAAATCCATGAAGATCCAAGAAAAGTGTATGAGTACACTATTAAGGGGAATACAGTTGCTGTTGTAACGGATGGAACTGCTGTACTCGGTTTAGGTAATATTGGAGCAGAAGCAAGTATTCCAGTAATGGAAGGAAAGGCAGCACTGTTCAAAAGTTTTGCGGGTATTAATGGTGTGCCGATAGCTTTAGATACAACGGATACTCAAGAAATCATAAAAACAGTTAAACTTATTCAACCCAACTATGGTGGAATTAATCTTGAAGATATATCAGCTCCTCGCTGTTTTGAAATTGAAGAAACCTTAAAGAAAGAGACCAATATACCTATTTTCCATGACGATCAACATGGTACAGCTATCGTTACTATGGCTGGGTTAATCAATGCTTTAAAAATTGTAAATAAAGAGTTAACGGATATAAAAGTTGTATTAAATGGTGCAGGTGCAGCAGGTATCGCTATAGTAAAGTTACTTCATGCTTATGGCGTGAATAATATGATTATGTGCGATTCAAAAGGTGCTATTTATTCTGGCAGAAATTTAGGTATGAATGATACAAAAACATATGTAGCAAAGTGGACGAATAAAGATAAAGTTGAAGGTTCACTTGAAGAAGTGATTAAAGATGCAGATGTTTTTATAGGTGTATCTGTAGCGGATATATTGACGCAAAATATGGTGAAGACAATGGCTGATGACCCAATTATTTTTGCTATGGCTAATCCTAATCCTGAAATCAATCCCAATGAAGCCAAACAAGCAGGTGCAAAGGTTGTGGGTACTGGTCGATCTGATTTTCCGAACCAGATTAATAATGTATTAGCTTTTCCAGGTATTTTTAGAGGCGCTTTGGACGTTGAAGCTACTCATATTAACGAACATATGAAAAAGGCAGCTGTAGAAGCTATCGTTCATTTAATCGACGAAAATGAGTTACATCCCGATTATTGTATACCAGGACCATTTGATAAAAGAGTAGCTCCATCAGTAGCCAAAAATGTAGCTAAAGCTGCTATGGAATCCGGTGTAGCAAGAATTAAAATTGATACACAAGAAATATTTGATAAAACTATGAAACTTACTGACTTAAAATAGATTAAACGAATAACTATATTTTAGTACTATTACGACTTTTACAAAATATGTAAAGTCTTTTTAAATGAAGTAACAGAGGATATTTGGAGGTTTACCAATGTTTAAAGATTTTTTTAATCGAAGTAAGAAAAAGAAATATTTAACAGTTCAAGATTCTAAACAAAATGATGTACCTGCTGGTATAATGACAAAATGTCCTAAATGCAAAAAAATAATGTATACAAAAGAATTGAATGAAAATTTAAATGTATGCTTTAATTGTGATCATCATATAGCTTTAACCGCATATAAAAGAATAGAAGCAATTTCAGACGAAGGGTCATTTATAGAATTTGATAGAGGTATGACATCTGCTAACCCATTAGACTTTCCTGGATATGAAGAAAAAATTGAAAAAGATCAGCAGAAGACTGGACTTAATGAAGCGTTAGTGTCTGGTACTGCGAAATTAGATGGAATACAATATGGTGTTGCAGTTATGGATGCTCGTTTTAGAATGGGAAGCATGGGCTCAGTAGTTGGTGAAAAAATATGTAGAATTATTGATTATTGTACAGAACATCGTTTGCCATTTATTCTGTTTTCTGCGAGTGGTGGAGCTAGAATGCAAGAGGGAATTATTTCTTTAATGCAAATGGGGAAAACTAGTGTTTCTTTAAAAAGACATTCTGATGCAGGACTATTATATATTTCTTACATAACTAATCCCACTACTGGAGGGGTTTCTGCAAGTTTTGCTTCGGTTGGGGATATTAATTTAAGTGAACCTAAAGCACTAATCGGATTTGCTGGTAGACGTGTTATAGAACAAACAATTAATGAAAAGTTGCCTGATGATTTCCAAACTGCTGAATTTTTACTAGAGCATGGTCAACTTGATAAAGTCATTCATCGAAAAGATATGCGTGAGACTTTATCAAATATTTTAAAAATCCATCAAGAGGTGAGTAACTAATGTTAGATTTTGAAAAACCACTTTTTGAAATTAGAAATAAAATTGATTCTTTAAAAGAATCTCAAGAAAAAAACGAAGTTGATCTTCAAGATGAAATAGATATGCTGGAAGCATCATTAAAAAGAGAAACAACAAAAGTTTATACTAATCTGAAACCTTGGGATCGTGTTCAAATCGCTCGTTTACCAGAAAGACCAACCACATTAGATTATATTTCCTATATTTTTGATTCATTTATTGAGTTACATGGCGATAGAACTTATAGGGATGATCCAGCAATGATTGGTGGAATTGGTTATCTAGATGGTAAGCCAGTAACAATTATAGGCCAACAACGTGGTAAAGACACGAAAGATAATATTTATCGTAATTTTGGTATGGCTCACCCTGAAGGGTATAGAAAAGCTTTGCGTTTAATGAAACAAGCAGAGAAATTTAATCGTCCAGTATTTACTTTTATAGATACTAAAGGGGCTTATCCGGGTAAAGCAGCTGAAGAAAGAGGTCAAAGTGAATCAATTGCAAAAAATTTGATGGAAATGGCTTCATTAACTGTACCAGTTATTGCTATTGTTATTGGTGAAGGTGGAAGTGGCGGTGCTTTAGGTATTGGAATCTCAAATCGTGTTCTGATGCTTGAAAATAGTACTTATTCAGTTATTTCACCTGAAGGTGCAGCTGCACTTTTATGGAAAGATAGTAACTTAGCTCAAATTGCCGCTGAAACTATGAAAATCACTGCACATGATTTACTAGATTTAGGTATCATAGATGAAGTGATTAATGAACCTCTTGGTGGTGCACAAAAAGATGAAGAAGCGCAAGCCTTATCAATTAAGAAAATGTTCCTTAAACATTTAAATGAATTGAAGCAACTCACACCTGAAGAATTAGCAAATGATCGTTTTGAAAAATTTAGACAAATTGGTTCGGTTGTGGAGTAATTTTGTATAGCTATTAGTCTAATTGTTAGGCTTTTAGCTCTTTTTTTTATGTTGTAATAAAAATTACATTTTTAAAACGTTTACATCTATGAATTGTCTTTCTTTTAATGGAACGTTAAAAAAATTTATGGTAATTTAGAGTTGAAGATAAATCTAGTTAAGGAAAGGTATGTCGTCATGAAGAAGATTGCAGTTTTAACTAGCGGAGGAGATTCTCCGGGTATGAACGCTGCTGTTCGTGCAGTGACTCGAACAGCAATTTACAATAATATTGAAGTTTATGGTGTTTATCAAGGTTACCAAGGTTTACTTGATGATGATATTCATAAGCTTGAATTGGGTTCAGTAGGGGATACAATACAACGAGGAGGAACGTTTCTCTTTTCCGCAAGGTGCCCTCAATTCAAAGAAGAGGATGTACGTAAGAAAGCTATTGAGAATTTACGTAAGCGTGGTATCGAAGGTTTAGTTGTCATTGGAGGAGATGGCAGCTATAGAGGGGCACAACGAATTAGTGAGGAATGTAAAGAAATTCAAACAATTGGTATTCCAGGTACAATTGATAATGATATTAATGGTACGGATTTTACAATTGGTTTTGATACTGCATTAAACACTATTATTGAATCAGTCGATAAGATTAGAGATACGGCATCAAGTCACGCAAGAACGTTTATTGTTGAAGTTATGGGGCGTGATTGTGGAGATTTAGCATTATGGGCTGGATTATCTGTAGGAGCTGAAACGATTGTTTTACCAGAAATCAATACAGATATTAAAGATGTAGCTGAAAAGATTGAACAGGGTATCAAAAGAGGAAAAAAACATTCTATCGTTATGGTTGCAGAAGGTTGTATGAGCGGCCAAGAATGTGCAGATGAGTTAACGAAGTATATTAACATTGATACACGAGTTTCAGTGTTAGGTCACATTCAACGTGGCGGTAGCCCATCTGGTGCTGATCGAGTATTAGCTTCTCGACTTGGCGGATATGCTATTGAACTTTTAAAACAAGGCGAGACAGCTAAAGGTGTTGGCATTAGGAATAATCAATTAACTTCTACACCGTTTGATGAAATTTTTGCTGAAAGTGATCGCAAATTTAATAGTCAAATGTATGAATTAGCAAAAGAATTATCAATTTAAATTTATTTGGGAGGATTATAAAAATGAGAAAGACTAAAATTGTATGTACAATAGGACCAGCTTCAGAATCAGAGGAAATGCTCGAAAAGTTAATGAATGCAGGAATGAACGTTGCGCGTTTAAATTTCTCACATGGTAGTCATGAAGAACATAAAGCAAGAATTGATACAATTCGTAAAGTTGCTAAACGTTTAAATAAAACAATTGGCTTGTTATTGGATACTAAAGGGCCAGAAATTCGTACGCACAATATGAAAGATGGGCTTATTGTTTTAGAAAAAGGCAAAGAAGTCATTGTAAGTATGGATGAAGTTGAAGGAACACCTGAAAAATTCTCTGTAACATATGAAAATCTAATCAATGATGTCAATATTGGTTCATATATACTATTAGATGATGGTCTAGTTGAACTTCAAGTCAAAGAAATTAATAAAGATAAAGGCGAAGTTAAATGTGATATCTTAAATACTGGTGAATTAAAAAATAAAAAAGGTGTTAACTTACCTGGTGTTAAAGTTAATTTACCTGGTATCACTGATAAAGATGCCGATGATATCAGATTTGGTATAAAGGAAAATGTAGACTTTATAGCTGCAAGTTTTGTAAGACGTCCTAGTGATGTTTTAGATATCCGTCAAATTCTTGAAGAAGAAAAAGCAGAAATAACAATTTTCCCTAAAATTGAAAACCAAGAAGGTATCGATAATATTGAAGAAATTCTTGAAGTATCTGATGGATTAATGGTAGCACGTGGTGATATGGGGGTTGAAATTCCGCCAGAAAGCGTACCAATGGTTCAAAAAGATTTAATTAGAAAATGTAATAAATTAGGAAAACCTGTAATTACTGCGACTCAAATGCTTGATTCTATGCAACGTAACCCACGTGCGACACGTGCAGAAGCAAGTGACGTAGCTAATGCAATATACGATGGTACTGACGCGGTAATGTTATCAGGAGAAACTGCAGCAGGTCAATATCCAGAAGAAGCTGTTAAAACTATGCGCAATATTGCAGTTTCTGCAGAAGCAGCGCAAGACTATAAAAAATTATTAAGTGATCGTACTAAATTAGTTGAAACATCATTAGTCAATGCAATTGGTGTTTCTGTTGCACATACTGCCTTAAACTTAAATGTAAAAGCTATAGTAGCAGCAACTGAAAGTGGTTCAACAGCACGTACAATTTCTAAATATCGTCCACATTCAGATATCATTGCTGTAACACCTAGCGAAAAAACTGCTAGACAATGTGCAATTGTATGGGGAGTAAATCCTGTAGTTAAAGAAGGACGTAAAACAACTGATGCTTTACTAAATAATGCTGTAGCAACAGCAGTCGAAACTGGTAGAGTTTCAAACGGAGATTTAATTATTATTACTGCTGGTGTACCTACTGGAGAAAAAGGAACTACAAATATGATGAAAATCCACTTAGTAGGTGATGAGATTGCTAAAGGCCAAGGTGTTGGTAGAGGATCTGTTGTAGGCCACGCAATTGTTGCAGATAGTGCAAGTGACTTAGAAGGTAAAGATTTATCTGATAAAGTTATCATTACAAATTCTGTTGATGAAACATTAGTACCATATGTTGAAAAAGCTATAGGTCTAATTACAGAAGAAAATGGTATTACTTCACCAAGCGCAATTATAGGTTTAGAAAAAGGTATACCTACTGTTGTTGGTGTAGAACAAGCAACTAAAGAAATTAAAAATGATATGTTAGTGACTTTAGATGCGTCACAAGGTAAAGTGTTTGAAGGTTATGCTAACGTTCTTTAATTTAACAAATGATAAATTAAAAAAGAAGATTTGATAATCACAAAGCTTTAAAGCTATTCATAAGAGAGCCTGGAACATTGATTTATGTTCCAGGCTCTTATTATTAGGGTAGTTAATTATTGAAATTAAAAATGATTAAATCAACCTTTTTCAATACTAGTTATCGATTTTAAGGTAAAACATCAAATGTCATCTGTATCCTAATTTATTCTTTTTATAACTTACAAAACAAATTATAAAAAATTAAATATATAGGGATTTTTCTATGTTTGACTAATAAAAGTAATAGAAGAATGATTCATTGAAAAATAAAAATTGAAGAAATTATCAAGATAAGATCAGAGGCTTCTAGATGACATCAATTAGTAAAAAGTAAGAAAAGTATATCACTAAAACAAATTAAAAAATCGACACTAGTAATCAGAAATTACTAAGTGTCGATGTAAATTTTATCGTGCTTCTTTATTAGCTTTTTTGTATCTTAAGTACATTAAACCTAATAAAATAAACCAAATAGGCGTGCAGTAAATCGCTCTTCTTGTATCAACATTAATAAATAACAAGGCAAATACAAAAACAAAGAAAATAAGAATAAGGTATCCCATGTATTGACCGCCTGGTAGTTTATATGTTGCTTTCTTATGAAGTTCTGGATTTTTACGACTATAGTTAATATAAGCAATAATAATTAATGCCCAAACCACAACAAATAATACTGTAGAAATCGTAGTTACATAAGTAAATACAAGTGTTGCATCAGGGAATATGTAATTCAGTAGCGCTGCAATTAACAATAAAGCTGATGATGCAATGATCGCTTTATGTGGCACACCATGTTTATTAGTACTAGCAAATGTTGGTGGTGCTTGATTTTGGTTTGAAAGTCCATAAAGCATTCTGCTGTTTGAGAAAATACCACTGTTACATGAAGAGGCAGCAGCTGTTAAAACAACGAAATTAATTATTCCTGCTGCAAATGGTATACCAATTAATGCAAACAGTCTAACGAATGGACTATTATCTGGATCTACTTTATCCCATGGAATAATAGACATGATGACTGCTAATGCACCTACATAAAAGATTAAAATTCTAATAGGTACACTATTGATAGCTTTAGGTATAGTTTTTTCTGGATCTTTTGTCTCGCCTGCAGTAACACCAATCATTTCAATACCAACAAATGAGAACAATGCCATTTGGAATGACATAAAGAATCCAGAAGCTCCTTTTGGAAAAATTCCATGTTGATACAAATGAGTTAAACTTGTGTTACCAAATGGTGTCTTGAATGCGAATAAAATCATGATTACACCTATAACGATTAATGCAATGATTGTAACTATTTTGATGATTGCGAACCAGAATTCAAGCTCACCAAACAACTTTGCACTTAATAAATTGAAAGACATTAGAATAAGTACACAAAATAAAGCACTAATCCAATTAGGTATGTCTGGGAACCAAAAACTTATATATTTGGCAACTGCAGTCACTTCAGCCATACCAGTAATAATCCAGCATAGCCAGTAAGTCCAACCAGTTACAAATCCTGCGAACGGTCCTATATATGTGTTGGTCACGTCAGCAAAAGATTTGAAGTTCGTATTTTGAATAATAATTTCTCCCAATCCACGCATGAACATAAATAACATGAACCCTATAATAATATAAGTAAGTAATATTGAGGGACCAGTCATTGCGATAGTTTGTCCGGCACCTAGGAACAGACCAGTTCCTATAGCACCTCCGATGGCAATTAATTGAACATGTCTATTGCTCAATTCTCTTTGTAAATTCTCAGCCATAAGACAACTCCCTTACTATAAGATATATATATTATGCACTTATAATGCAATTTATACAATTCTTTTCGAAAAAAAGTGTGAAAATTCACCATAATTATTATTAATATTTTTTAATCATTCTTGATAACTAAACGAAAAGACATAATCAATTGTGATTTTTTGGAGGAGATAAGTATGGGGAAACCTGTGTTGTTAGGGGTTTTAGAAGGCAAATATTATAAGTGGTGACTAGTGATTTTTCTTGTACTGATATGAGAATGTTTTTAATGTTTCACAAATTGTTTGAATTTAGCTATAATATTTATTGAAAGCCATTTCATAAAGAAACAGTAAAGGGGAAATTTATCATGGCAGAATTAAAAAGAGGTTTAGAAGGGGTTATTGCAGCTGAAACTAAAATTAGCTCAATAATTGACAGTCAGTTAACATATGCGGGCTATGATATTGACGATCTCGCAGAAAACGCGCAATTTGAAGAAATAATTTTTTTACTATGGAATTATAGACTTCCTAATGAAAAAGAGCTAAGTGAATTAAAAGAAAAATTATTTGATTATATGACTCTTAACACTAGAGTATACAAGCATTTTGAGGAGTATGTGACAGATCATGTACATCCAATGACTGCTCTACGTACATCAGTATCTTATGTAGCTCATTTTGATCCAGAAGCGGAAAATGAATCTGATGAGAATAAATATGATAGAGCTATTCGTATTCAAGCTAAAATCGCTTCTTTAGTAACGGCTTTCGCTAGAGTTAGAGACGGTAAAGAACCTGTTAAACCTAATTCTGAACTTAGTTATGCAGCAAATTTCTTATATATGTTAAGGGGAGAACTACCAACAGAAGTTGAAGTTGAAGCATTTAATAAGGCATTAATTTTACATGCTGATCATGAACTTAACGCATCTGCATTTACAGCACGTTGCGCAGTATCTTCGTTATCAGATATGTATTCAGGTGTTGTTGCAGCTATTGGTTCATTAAAAGGACCATTACATGGTGGCGCAAATGAACGAGTGATGTCAATGCTTAAAGAAATAGGTAGCATTGATAATGTTGATCACTATTTAGATGAAAGATTTGCAAATAAAGATAAAATTATGGGCTTTGGTCATCGTGTTTATAAAGATGGTGATCCAAGAGCTAAATATTTAAGAGAAATGAGCCGTAAAATCACTGAAGAAACAGGGCAAAGTGAACTGTTTGAAATGTCATTAGCCATTGAGAAGAGAATGAAAGAAGAAAAAGGACTTATTCCTAATGTCGATTTCTTTAGTGCTACAGTCTATCATAGTATGAATATTCCACATGATTTATTCACACCAATATTTGCAGTAAGTCGTGCTTCTGGTTGGATTGCTCATATTTTAGAGCAATATCGAGACAATAGAATTATGCGACCAAGAGCTAAATATATAGGTGAACAAAATCGTAAATATGTGCCTATTGAAGAAAGATCATAAAATAAATTAGTATTATAACTTAAAAATATGGAGGTTAATTGTATGTCTGCAGAAAAAATAACACAGGGTAAAGATGGTTTAAATGTACCTAACGAACCTATTATTCCGTTTATTATTGGTGATGGTATTGGACCTGATATTTGGAAAGCAGCTAGCCGAGTAATCGATGCAGCTGTTGAAAAAGCGTATAATGGAGAAAAACGTATAGAATGGAAAGAAGTTTTAGCAGGTCAAAAAGCTTACGATGAAACTGGAGAATGGTTGCCACAAGAAACGTTAAAAACAATTAAAGAATATTTAATTGCTGTTAAAGGTCCTTTAACAACTCCAATTGGTGGTGGAATTCGTTCGTTAAACGTAGCACTGAGACAAGAGTTAGATTTATTTACTTGTTTACGTCCGGTACGTTGGTTCAAAGGCGTTCCTTCACCGGTTAAACGACCTGAAGATGTTGATATGGTTATTTTCCGTGAAAATACCGAAGATATATACGCAGGGATAGAATTTAAACAAGGTACGTCAGAAGTAAAAAAAGTTATCGATTTCTTACAAAATGAAATGGGAGCAACAAATATTCGTTTCCCTGAAACTTCTGGTATTGGTATAAAGCCAGTATCCAAAGAAGGTACAGAACGTTTAGTAAGAGCGGCTATTCAATATGCACTTGATAATGATCGTAAATCAGTAACTTTAGTTCATAAAGGTAATATTATGAAATTTACTGAAGGTTCATTTAAGCAGTGGGGCTATGATTTAGCTCATAATGAATTTGGTGATAAAGTGTTTACATGGCAACAATATGATGAAATTGTTGAACAAAAGGGTAAAGATGCTGCGAATGAAGCACAAAGTAAAGCTGAACAAGAAGGTAAAATTATTATTAAAGACTCTATTGCTGATATCTTCTTACAACAAATATTAACACGTCCAGCTGAACATGATGTTGTGGCAACTATGAATTTAAATGGTGACTATATCTCTGATGCTCTAGCAGCTCAAGTTGGAGGCATTGGTATTGCACCTGGTGCTAACATTAACTATGAAACTGGACATGCTATTTTTGAAGCAACACATGGTACTGCACCTAAATATGCTGGTTTAAATAAGGTTAATCCGTCATCAGAAATTTTAAGTTCAGTTTTAATGCTGGAACATTTAGGTTGGCAAAAAGCCGCAGATAAAATCACTGACTCTATTGAGGCAACAATTGCTTCAAAAATCGTAACATATGATTTTGCACGTCTTATGGATGGTGCAAAAGAAGTTTCAACATCTGATTTTGCTGATGAACTAATTAAGAATATTAGATAACTTTTTTATAAAAATTTCAAAGAACCTGAGACATAAAATATTAGTGTCTCAGGTTTTTTTGTATGATCAATGAATTTAAAATAAGCCTAACATTTTTTTACTTCATTGCGACCCAGTAGATAGAATATCATCAATAAATTGTACAAACACAGCAAGTTGGAATTGGGATAGAAATGTTTATTTAATACAAATTTAACCCACTTCTTATCTTGAACAATCACTCTGTTTAAATTTCATATTTCTTTTAATAAAGTTTCCTTCAAGAAAATATAAGTCGACGTTACTATCATGCATAATTATTACGGGTAAAATTATAACTTTTATTAAGATTATGTAAATTTGATGTGTAGCTATATTATTTCCATTTAAATATCAGTTATAATATAAATGTATAAAAAGATTAGGAGGCACACTATGTCACAAAAAATATTAGTGGTTGATGATGAGCAATCCATCGTGACCTTACTAAAATATAATTTAGAAACAGCAGGGTATATAGTCGAAGTCGCTTATGATGGTGAAGAGGCATTGAAAAAAGTTGAAACAGAACAACCGGAACTAATTGTATTAGACGTTATGTTGCCAAAAAAAGATGGTATAGAAGTATGTAAAACAATCAGGTCTGATAAAAATTTAGTACCGATTTTAATGTTGACAGCAAAGGACGATGAATTTGATCGGGTTTTAGGACTAGAACTAGGTGCTGATGATTATATGACAAAACCATTTTCACCTAGAGAGGTAGTTGCCAGAGTTAAAGCAATATTAAGACGTTCTCAATTTGTTAATGAAATTGAAAAAGAAGATGTTGATGATGAAGATATTATCATTGGTTCAATTAGAATACGACCTGAATTCTTTGAAGTCTATAAAGAAGATGAATTATTAGAATTGACGCCAAAAGAATTTGAATTGTTATTATATTTAATTGAAAGACAAGGAAGAGTTATTACCCGAGAACATATGTTGAATTCAGTGTGGAATTATGAATTCGCTGGAGATTCTCGAATTGTTGATGTACATATAAGCCACTTAAGAGATAAATTGGAAGAAAATCCTAAGCAACCTAAATTGATAAAGACTGTACGTGGTTTAGGTTATAAACTGGAGAGACCTAAAGCTTAATGTTGAAGTTTCATCTGCGTTTATTACTATTAATTAGTACTATTACAATCATTAGTTTTATTGGTTTAGGCGCTATCATTCACAACACAATTTATCAAACATTAACTAGTAATCAAATTAAAAGCTTAGATAGTGAAGCTCGTAATTATATTAATCTCTTTAATAATAATAAAGAGAAAGAAATCACTAATATAGCTCATAATGAAAAAAATATCATATTAATAAAAGAGAACGATAAAGATAAAATTATTTACTCAAGTGGAAATATTAAAAATATTGACCATAGAATTGATAATGAAGCTAATCCTTCGAAATTAATCAATAAAAATACAAAACTCGGTATGCGTTACACCTATAAGAATACAATAGATAATAAAACAATATACATAAGTGGAATTAATAATGAAATTATTGATTTACAAAAGGATTTATGGAAATATTTGTCTATTGTTGGAGTCATTGTATTATTTACAGTTTATTTAGCAAGTAGAAGTATCAATCGAACATATATTAGACCTATCAATGAAGTAACTTATGCTACATCACTTCTTGCAGATGGATATTACCATGTTCGTGTTCCAGAAAGTAATGTGAAGGAAACTAGAGCATTATTTGTGACTACGAATGACTTAGCGCGACGATTGCAAAAATTAAACAATAGTCAAAAAATTCAATCCAATAGATTAAAAACTACCTTAGAAAATATACCGAGTTCAGTACTGATGATTGATAAACATGGAGAAATTGTAGTTGCTAATCATGCTTATTATCAGGTGTTTAACCCTGATCAAATGGTAGAAAATAAAAGTTACATTGGTTTCATAGATGATAGTATCGAAAAATTGATTATTGAAAGTTTTAGAACTGAAAAAGTTATCTATGAACAATTAGAAGTTGATATTAATAACGTACATACTAAATATTTCGATGTATCTTGCATCCCCATTTTAACTAAATCTAAAAAAAATTTACAAGGTATGGTGGTTGTGCTTCATGACATTACTAATTTGCAGAAATTAGAAAACCTTAGAAGGGAATTTGTTGCTAATGTGTCACATGAACTCAAAACACCGATTACTTCAATCAAAGGTTTTGCAGAAACTCTGATTGAAGGTGCTAAAAATGATGAACAATCGCTTGATATGTTTTTAAATATTATTTTAAAAGAATCTAATAGAATAGAGTCATTGGTTACAGACTTATTAGATTTATCACATATTGAACAGCAAAAAGAACTTGAAATAAATTACATGAATTTGTCTGAATTAGCTATTAATATAATAGATAATTTGCAAACACAAGCACAAAATAAGAGAATCAAAATACAATCTGAAATCGAAAAAGATGTTATCATTGAGGCACATGAAAATAAAATAGCGCAAGTTATTACTAATTTACTATCAAATGCTATAAATTATTCCTCAGAAGATAATAAGGTAATAGTAAGAGTATATAGAAATGACAATAAAGTTTATTTAGAGATTCAAGATTATGGTATTGGTATAAGTGAAACAGATCAAAAGCGTATATTTGAACGTTTCTATCGTGTAGATAAAGCGAGAAGTAGAGATTCAGGTGGTACAGGACTTGGTCTTTCTATAACAAAACATATTGTTGAAGCACACAATGGTAGAATAGACGTTAAAAGTGAACCTGGCAAAGGTTCGATATTCAAAGTTCTATTTAATGATAATTAAATTTGAGGGCACTACATTGTTGGTACAGACAAAGTGGTGTCCTTTGTTGTAGTGATTATTTTAGAAATATAATGTTAAGACTTATGCTATTAATTAAAATCAAAATACATCTTGTCATTGACAGACATAAGATGAGTGCAAACTCATAGATGGGAAATTTTTAAGAAGCATTTAACTTAATATTTTTTTAGCATTTATAAGTTAACTATTAGTAATAGTTAATGCGTAGTGAGTACTAAACTCGCTTACTCGTTATGTATTTGTATATATGCTAAAATATATGTAAATCTGTTCTGGAGGTTACGTATTTTGAATAAATTAGTATTAATAGATGGTAATAGTTTAAGCTTTAGAGCGTTTTATGCTCTTCCTTTACTTTCAAACCATGCAGGTATTCATACAAATGCAGTTTACGGCTTTGCTATGCTTTTAGAAAAAATAATTAAAGAAGAAAAACCGAATCATTTTTTAGTTGCATTTGATGCAGGTAAAACGACTTTCAGACATTCTAAGTACAGTGAATATAAAGGTGGTCGTCAAAAAACGCCACCTGAACTAAGTGAACAATTTCCATATATTCGTCAACTATTAGATGCGTATCATATTAAAAGATATGAACTTGATAATTATGAAGCTGATGACATTATAGGAACATTAAGTAGACAAGCTGATGAAGCTGATTTTGAAACTATTATTATTACAGGTGATAGAGACTTAACTCAATTAGCCACTGATAATGTTACAATATATTATACAAAAAAAGGTGTTACCGATGTTGATCATTATACACCTGAATTTATAGCAGAGAAATATCAGGGTTTAGTGCCGAAACAAATTATCGATATGAAAGGTCTAATGGGGGATACCTCTGACAATATTCCTGGAGTCGCTGGTGTCGGCGAAAAGACGGCAATTAAATTACTTAATCAATTTGAGTCAGTAGAAGGGGTCTATGAACATATTGAGGAGGTTACTGCAAAAAAATTAAAAGAAAAACTCATTAATAGTAAAGATGATGCCCTAATGAGTAAAGATTTAGCAACAATCAATGTTCACAGTCCGGTTGAAGTATCATTAGAAGATACAAAATTAACTCTTCAAGACGACACTGCAGAAAAAATTGAACTATTTAAAAAGCTAGAATTTAAACAGCTACTAGCAGATATAGACACATCTTCTAATAATGAAGAAGTTATAGATAAGACTTTTGAAATTGAGCAAGACTTTCAAAATGTAGATTTTAATGATTTAAATGAAGCGGTAATACATTTTGAACTCGAAGGCACTAATTATCTTAAAGACGCTATTCTTAAATTTGGTTTTTATACAAATCATCAACATGTAGTGATAAATGCTGATGATGTAAAGGATTATAAAAATTTAGTTCAATGGCTTGAAGATAAAAATACAACTAAAATTGTCTATGATGCAAAAAAGACTTATGTATCTGCTCATCGATTAGGGATCAATATAGAAAATATTGAATTTGATGTTATGTTAGCAAGCTATATTATTGACCCATCACGTTCTATTGATGACGTTAAATCTGTTGTAAGTTTATATGGACAAAATTATGTAAAAGATAATATTACAGTTTTTGGGAAAGGTAAGAAACATCATATACCTGAAGAATCAATTTTAAACGAACACATTGCCTCCGTGACAGAAGCTATATCAGCTGTAACTCCAATCATGAAATCACAGTTAGAAGATTATAATCAAATTGAATTGTTGAAAGATTTAGAATTACCATTAGCAAGAATTTTAAGTGAAATGGAAGAAATTGGTATATATACCGATATCAATGATTTGAAAGAAATGGAATTCGAAATTCAAAAAAAATTAGATGTATTAATTTCCAATATTCATGAGTCTGCTGGTGAAGCATTTAATATAAATTCTCCTAAGCAATTAGGTGTTGTTTTATTTGAAACATTACAATTGCCTGTCATTAAGAAGACCAAAACGGGCTATTCAACAGCTGTAGATGTATTAGAAAAACTACAAGGTGAGCATCCTATTATAGATGATATTTTAGAATATAGACAACTTTCTAAGTTGCAATCTACGTATGTAGAGGGATTACAAAAAGTAATAAGCAAAGATCATAGAATTCACACACGTTTTAATCAAACGCTTGCTCAAACTGGTAGATTATCTAGTGTTGATCCTAATTTACAAAATATACCTATACGATTAGAAGAAGGAAGAAAGATTAGAAAGGCTTTTAAACCAACTTCTAAAGATAGTGTGATTTTATCTGCTGATTATTCACAAATTGAGTTACGTGTACTTGCGCATATCACGCAAGATGAAAGTTTAAAACATGCATTTATAAACGGACATGATATTCACACTGCAACAGCAATGAAAGTATTTAATGTTGAATCTGATCAGGTTGATAGTTTAATGAGACGTCAAGCAAAAGCTGTTAACTTTGGTATTGTTTACGGCATCAGCGATTATGGATTGAGTCAGAGCTTGGGTATCACTAGAAAAAAAGCTAAAGCATTTATTGATGATTATTTAGCTAGTTTTCCAGGTGTAAAACAATATATGTCTGACATTGTTAAAGATGCAAAAGCACAAGGTTATGTAGAAACACTACTTCATCGTCGTCGATACATTCCTGATATAACAAGTAGAAACTTTAATTTAAGAAGTTTTGCAGAAAGAACAGCAATGAATACGCCCATTCAAGGTAGTGCGGCTGACATAATAAAATTAGCAATGGTTAAATTCAGTGAAAAGATTAAAGAAACTAAATATCATGCTAAGTTATTATTACAAGTTCATGATGAACTCATATTTGAAATACCAAAATCAGAAGTAGAAGATTTTAGTAAATTTGTAGAAGAAATTATGGAACAAGCATTAGTGCTTGATGTACCTTTAAAAGTAGATTCTAATTATGGTGCAACATGGTACGATGCTAAATAAAGAAAGGATAATATCATGCCTGAACTACCTGAAGTTGAACATGTTAAAAGAGGTATTGAGCCATTAATAAAAAGTGCAAAAATAGAGAAAGTAACTTTTGCTAAAAATGTAATTAACGGTAAGAATAATCACCGTGAGACGATTATAAAAGGTATGGAATTAGATACTTTTAAAAAACTTACTGAAGGTTATGTTATAAAAAAAGTTGAAAGAAGAAGTAAGTACATTATATTTTATATAGCCTATCATGACGAAGACAGAATCTTAGTTAGTCATTTAGGTATGGCAGGCGGTTTTTTCGTTGTTAATAACCTTGATGAGATAAGTACACCGAATTATCGAAAGCATTGGCAAGTCATTTTCGATTTGGATAATGATCAAAAATTAGTCTATTCTGATATCAGACGGTTTGGGGAAATCAGAAATATAGTCAATTTTGATAGTTATCCCTCTTTATTAGAAATCGCTCCAGAACCATTTGAAGAGGTGGCATTTGAACACTATTTAGAATGTTTGACTTTGAAAAAATATAAGAACAAACCAATAAAACAAACGATTCTTGATCATCGTGTTATAGCAGGAGCTGGAAATATCTATGCCTGTGAAGCTTTATTCAGAGCTGGTATTACTCCGGATAAAATTACAAATTCACTCACTAAACAAGAAAGAAAGTCTCTCTTTTATTATGTTCGAGAAGTTTTAGAAGAGGGTATAAAATATGGAGGTACTAGTATTTCAGATTATAGGCACGCAGATGGTAAAACAGGACAAATGCAATTACATTTAAATGTATATAAACAAAAAAAGTGCAAGGTTTGTGGTCATTCGATTGAAACAAAAGTGATAGCTGGAAGAAATAGTCATTTTTGTCCAAACTGTCAGAGATAAAGGAAGAGTGAAATAATGTCTAAAGTGATTGGGATAACAGGTGGTATTGCCACTGGAAAATCAACTGTTTCAGAATTATTAACAGCATATGGGTTTAAAATCGTAGATGCTGATATTGCTTCACGCGAAGCAGTTAAAAAAGGATCTAAGGGACTTGAACAAGTTAAAGAGATTTTTGGGGAAGAAGCAATTGACGAAAATGGTGAGATGAATCGTCAATATGTAGGAGAGATTGTTTTTAATCATCCTGACTTACGCGAGGCTCTTAATGAAATAGTTCATCCTATAGTAAGAGAGATAATGGAACAAGAGAAAAACAATTATCTTGAACATGGATATCATGTAATTATGGATATCCCATTGTTGTACGAAAATGAATTACAAGATACTGTAGATGAAGTTTGGGTGGTTTACACTTCTGAAAGTATTCAAATCGATCGTTTAATGGAAAGGAATAATTTATCATTAGAAGATGCTAAAGCACGTGTATATAGTCAAATATCTATAGATAAAAAAAGTAGGATGGCAGATCATGTGATAGATAATCTAGGTGATAAATTAGAACTTAAACAAAATTTACAAAAATTACTTGAAGAAGAAGGGTATATTCAATCTGAGAGTGAATAGTAAATATAATGAAAATCGTATAGAATGCTTTTATATTGTTATCACTAAGTGTATGTATTATAAATAAATAATTACATATTAAACACTAACAATTAGAGCCACAAATTAGGCTGGGACATAATTCCTAGCAAAATAGCCAGTAAATGAGTTTTTATAAATTCATTTACTGGCTTCTTTATTTACAATACTTCGTATTGTTGGCTCGCTTTCTTAGGGGACAGCTTCATCCTGTAGTCTTTAGCTTGTCCTATTTTCTCATGAGTTTCGCTCAAATACTTTGTATTTATATGTAATTTAACATTGAAATACTTTCAAAATTAAGGTCCTTTCGTATAATTTAACAAATACCACTAAACTAAATTAACGAGGTACCTTATGTATAAAGATTATAATATGACTCAACTTACTTTACTAAAGGAAACTTCAGTACATATTCCCACACATGATATGTCACAATATGCGAATGATATTGTTGAAACAATTCCCGATACTGAATTCAGACCCATCGTTTCGCAACATTATAGCATCCCAATATGATGTTGAAAGTAGTGTTATATGCCTACACATAATCTGTATTTTCGGGTAGAAAAATTTCTTAATGATAGTATTCGAATGATGTGGTTTTCACAAATTCAAAATTCTTCTTATAAAACGATTAATCGATATAGAGTAAATACAAAAGTAGATGTTTTATTAGAATCCTTATTTATTCAATTCCATAGTCAATGTTTGAATCAAAATCTTATAAATGATAAAGCTTAATTTATATTTATAGATAAATTTGTCAGTAAACGCTTTCATTTAAAATTTAATATGTTATACTATTTCCATAAAGTATAACATATAAAACAAGGGGTGCTTTGAATGGCAACGAATATTGCAATTAACGGTATGGGTAGAATAGGTAGAATGGTGTTACGAATAGCACTAAATAATAAAAATTTAAATGTGAAAGCGATTAACGCTAGTTATCCACCTGAAACAATTGCACATTTACTTAATTATGATACGACGCATGGAGTTTATGATAAAAAAGTTGAACCGATAGAAAGTGGTATTAAAGTGAATGGACATGAAATTAAATTACTTTCTGATCGCAATCCAGAAAATTTACCATGGAATGAGATGGATATTGATGTTGTTATAGAAGCTACAGGTAAATTTAATCACGGAGATAAAGCAGTTGCTCATATTAATGCAGGTGCTAAAAAGGTATTACTCACTGGACCGTCTAAAGGTGGAGACGTTCAAATGATTGTTAAAGGAGTCAATGATAATCAACTTGATATTGATACATACGATATCTTTAGTAATGCATCTTGTACTACTAATTGTATCGGTCCAGTTGCAAAAGTCCTCAATGATAAATTTGGAATCATAAATGGTCTGATGACAACAGTTCATGCGATAACAAATGATCAAAAAAATATTGATAATCCTCACAAAGATTTAAGAAGAGCACGTTCTTGTAATGAAAGTATTATTCCAACCTCAACAGGTGCTGCTAAAGCACTTAAAGAAGTATTACCTGAAGTTGAAGGTAAACTTCATGGAATGGCTTTAAGAGTACCAACAAAAAATGTCTCTCTCGTTGATTTAGTTGTTGATTTAGAACAGAATGTTACAGTTACACAAGTTAATGATGCATTTAAAAATGCCGATTTAACAGGTGTTCTTGATGTTGAAGAAGCTCCTTTAGTTTCTGTAGACTTTAACACAAATCCTCATTCAGCTATTATTGATTCTCAATCTACGATGGTTATGGGACAAAATAAGGTGAAAGTTATCGCTTGGTATGATAATGAATGGGGTTATTCGAATAGAGTTGTTGAAGTAGCTGACAAAATTGGACAATTAATTGATGATAAAGCAATGGTAAAAGCTATTTAACTGAATATTTATACTTGCACTAAACCTGAGATAGCCATATTATCTCAGGTTTATTTATATACAAATAGCCCTAAACAAAGTTGAAGCACCATTGATGTTATTATAGATAACCAATTAGCTTTAGACATATTACTAGATACTTTCTTTATAGAAAAATAATCCATAGTCATTATTTATTAATCAAGTTGAGATGATTTTGAAATGAGGTGATTTTAACGAATCATCTTTTAAATTATAATTTAATAATGGTACTTTTGGTCGTATTTATAAAATTGTGTAGTACACTTAAATGATTGAAATTCATTTAATATGTTTAATCACGTTAAAATGTAATATTTTTAATAAATAACATATTACACTAAAACCTTTATTTATAAGATATATTTTCCTTTTTTACACATAGTGGTGTTATCAATGTATCATTACATTCTTTCATTTATAGTTGTAATTGACCTTTCTTTTTTACACAGTACTTTTATAGTATAATGTACGGTGATCAAACTTGGGAGGGTGATATATATGAAATGCCCAAAATGTAATTCTACACATTCCAGAGTGGTTGATTCAAGACATGCAGATGAGGCCAATGCGATTAGACGTAGAAGAGAATGTGAAAATTGCGGAACGCGTTTTACAACATTTGAACATATTGAAGTAAGTCCATTAATAGTAGTGAAGAAAGATGGAACTAGAGAACAATTTTTAAGAGAAAAAATATTAAATGGTTTAGTAAGATCTTGCGAGAAACGACCAGTGCGTTATCAACAACTTGAAGACATTACTAATAAAGTGGAGTGGCAACTTAGAGATGAAGGACAAACTGAAATTTCTTCTAGAGAAATTGGCGAGCATGTTATGAATTTATTAATGCATGTTGACCAAGTTTCTTATGTAAGATTTGCATCTGTATATAAAGAATTCAAAGATGTTGATCAACTCTTAGAGTCAATGCAAGGTATCTTGAGTGATAATAAACGGAGTGATAAATAAATGGGGTTACAAACCTATGAATATGGTCTAAAACCACAAGATGGATTTGAGGTGATTACACATTTCGAATTCACCTCACAACATTTAGATATTTTAAATCGACTATTTACCCCTTTAATTGGAGTTGAATCAATAGGACTCTATCATTTTATGAGTCAATTCATAGACGAAAGTCAACAACTCGGGTTAACGCATTATATATTCATGAATGAACTAAAAATTAACTTATTAGATTTTAGGGAGCAAATGGACAATTTAGAGGCTATTGGATTGATTAAAACATTTGTAAGGCATGAAGAAAAGTATTCTCACTTTGTTTATGAGTTAATTCAGCCTCCAACAGCCTATCAATTTTTTAATGATCCTATGTTATCAGTATTTTTATTTAGTGAGGTTGATAAAAAGCGTTATCAAGCACTTAAATCTTATTTCGAAAAAGATGAGAAAGATTTAAGCAAATATCAACAGACCACTAGAAAATTTACAGAAGTATTCAATGTACCTAAAAAGGTCAATGTTTCAGATCAAATTAATTTAAAGCAAATCAAACATTATAATGGCATAGATTTATCTAATGAAGCTTTTGATTTTGAAATGTTGAGACAGATGTTGAACCATCATTTTATTAGTAATGAAATTATCGATAAAGAAGCTAAGAATTTGATTATACAACTTGCGACGCTTTATGGGATTACTGAAGATGGCATGAAAAATGTTATATTAAACTCCATTACCAGTGCACAACAGTTATCTTTTGAAGAAATGCGTAAGCAAGCTAGAACTTATTATCTGATTGAACATGATAATCAATTGCCTAAATTAGAGCATCAAACACATAAAACTAACGATGAAAAAAAAGATCGACACGCAAAAGATACTACAAATGATTGGTTACAACTGCTAGATGAAACAAGTCCGATTGATATGTTAGCAAGTTGGTCTGATTCAGAACCTACACAGTCGCAAAAAAGTATGATAGAAGAATTGATTAACCGTGAAAAAATGAATTTTGGTGTAATCAATATACTTTTACAGTTTGTTATGCTAAAAGAAGATATGAAGTTGCCAAAATCTTATATTTTCGAAATTGCTTCTAACTGGAAGAAAATTGGTATTTCAAATGCCAAACAAGCATATGAATACGCATTACAAATTAATCAACCTAAAAATTATGAAACACATTCTAATGATAAATGGCAGAACAATCGTGGAAGACAAAATCAATTTTTATCCAAAGAAAAGACGCCTAAATGGCTTCAAAATAGGGACAATCAAGAAGATAATAAAGATATAAATGATGACACTCTCGAAGAAGATCGACAAGCATTTCTTGAAAAGTTAAATCAAAAGTGGAAGGAGGAAGATAATTAATGAAAAGTTTCAGAAATATCATGGGCGATTCTCAAAATCTGGATAAACGTATACAAAAAATAAAACAAAATGTGATTAATGATCCTGACGTTAAACATTTTCTTGAGAAAAATCGTAGTAATTTAACTAATGAGATGATAGACGAAGATTTAAATGTTCTTCAAGAGTATAAAGACCAACAAAAAGTCTATGATGGACATCGCTATGATGATTGTCCGAATTTTGTAAAAGGACATGTTCCTGAACTATATATCGAAAATGAAAGAATCAAAATTAGATATCTACCTTGCCCGTGTAAAATAAAACATGATGAGGAACGATTCGATTCACAACTTATTATATCTCACCATATGCAAAGAGATACACTTCATGCAAAGCTAAAAGATATTTATATGAATAATCGAGAGAGACTTGATGTAGCAATGGCAGCTGACAAAATCTGTACAGCAATTACTAATGATGAAAAAGTAAAAGGATTATATTTATATGGTCCTTTTGGTACAGGAAAATCATTCATATTGGGTGCTATTGCAAATCAACTTAAATCGCAAAAGATTTCATCAACTATTGTATATTTACCAGAATTTATACGCACTTTAAAAGGTGGTTTTAAAGACGGTAGTTTTGAAAAAAAATTACAACGTGTGAGAGAAGCTAATATTTTGATGTTAGATGACATTGGCGCAGAAGAAGTCACACCGTGGGTAAGAGATGAAGTGATTGGTCCTTTATTACATTATAGAATGGTACATGAACTTCCTACATTTTTTAGTTCTAATTTTAATTATAGTGAACTTGAGCATCATCTTTCAATAACTAGAGATGGCACTGAAAAGACTAAAGCAGCTAGAATTATTGAAAGAATTAAAACTTTATCGTCACCTTATTATTTGACTGGTAAAAATTATAGAAACAATTGAATTTTAAAGTATGTGGTGTATAATAGAGATAAATCTTAATCGTTGAAACTATTGAAGATACGATAATTTAATCTCTGTTACACAGAAAGTCATTAACTGATGAGAATATGGCTAACACATTAAATTATTACTACTTCGTTATTATTGATATTTGTAATGAATATCCGGCTCAAGACCGTTATCTTATGTAGAGTATAGTATATGACTGATCACGCATGTTTTTCATATACTTAACTAGGGTGGTACCACGACAAACTCGTCCCTTGCTAGGGGGCGAGTTTTTTTATGCTCAGTAAAGTCAATTTATTCAATAAGCCAACGATCAGATGTTTTATTAAATAGGAGGATAACATATGAATCAAATTAATATTCAATTTCCAGATGGTAATACAAAAGAATTTGATAAAGGGACTACTACAGAAGACATCGCTCAATCAATTAGTCCAGGATTAAGAAAAAAGGCAGTTGCGGGAAAATTCAATGGTCAACTTGTCGATTTAACACGCCCTTTAGAACAAGATGGAACTATTGAAATTATTACGCCTGGGAGTGAAGAAGCGTTAGAAGTACTTCGTCATTCAACAGCTCATTTAATGGCACAAGCATTAAAACGTTTATACGGTGACGTTAAATTTGGTGTTGGTCCTGTAATAGAAGGCGGATTCTATTATGATTTTGATATGGAGGATAAGGTTTCATCAGATGATTTTGATAAAATTGAGAAAACAATGAAACAAATTGTGAACGAAAATCATAAAATTGTAAGAGAAGTAGTTAGTAAAGAAGAAGCAAAAGACTTCTTCAAGGATGATCCTTATAAATTAGAACTTATTGATGCAATTCCTGATGATGAGAGTGTAACACTTTATACACAAGGTGAATTTACTGATCTTTGTCGAGGCGTACATGTACCTTCAACTTCTAAAATTAAAGAGTTCAAACTATTATCTACAGCTGGTGCTTATTGGCGTGGAAATAGTGATAATAAAATGTTACAACGAATTTATGGTACAGCCTTCTTTGACAAAAAAGATTTGAAAGCACATCTAAAAATGTTGGAAGAACGTCGTGAGCGTGATCATCGTAAAATTGGTAAAGATTTAGAATTGTTTACAAATAATCAACTCGTCGGTGCTGGTTTACCGTTATGGTTACCAAATGGTGCTACAATACGTAGGGAAATAGAACGTTATATTGTCGATAAAGAAGTAAGTATGGGATACGATCATGTTTACACACCAGTATTAGCCAATGTTGATTTATATAAAACATCTGGTCACTGGGATCATTATCAAGAAGATATGTTCCCAGCAATGAAGTTAGATGAAGACGAAGCTATGGTCTTAAGACCAATGAACTGTCCACATCATATGATGATTTATAAAAATAAACCCCATTCTTATCGCGAATTGCCTATACGTATTGCTGAATTGGGTACTATGCATCGTTACGAAGCAAGTGGTGCAGTATCAGGTTTACAACGCGTTCGAGGAATGACATTGAATGATTCGCATATTTTTGTTAGACCTGACCAAATTAAGGAAGAATTTAAACGTGTAGTTAATATGATTCAAGATGTATACAAAGATTTTGGTTTTGAAGATTATCGCTTCAGATTGAGTTATAGAGATCCTGAAGATAAACACAAGTATTTTGATGATGATGAAATGTGGGAAAAAGCTGAATCAATGCTTAAAGAAGCATCAGATGAATTAGGTTTAACATACGAAGAAGCCATTGGTGAGGCAGCATTCTATGGGCCTAAGTTAGATGTTCAAGTAAAAACAGCAATGGGAAAAGAAGAAACTTTATCAACAGCACAACTTGATTTTCTTTTACCAGAACGTTTTGACTTAACGTACATTGGTCAAGATGGAGAACAACATCGTCCTGTAGTTATACACCGTGGTGTAGTTTCTACTATGGAACGTTTTGTTGCATTTTTAACTGAAGAAACAAAAGGTGCATTTCCAACTTGGTTGGCGCCAATGCAAGTTGAAATTATTCCTGTAAATGTAGATTTACATTATGATTATGCTAGACTTTTACAAGATGAACTAAAATCGCAAGGTGTTCGCGTTGAAATTGATGATCGTAATGAAAAAATGGGATATAAAATTCGTGAAGCTCAAATGAAAAAAATACCTTATCAGATTGTTGTAGGTGACAAAGAAGTAGAGAATCAAGAAGTAAATGTAAGAAAATATGGTTCTGAAAAACAAGAATCAGTTGAAAAAGATGAATTTATTTGGAATGTTATTGATGAAATCCGTTTAAAAAAGCATAGATAAACTTGAAAATATAAAGGATATCATGTATATTACAAATTAATATAATAAATAGAGTTAGAGGTTGCATTATTAATGACTAACTTATCAGAAGTCGTATGGGACAAGTGTTGAATAAGCGAAAGGTAATAATGCCGAAATGATGTTAATTCCATAAGTTAGCATTGTTGGGACAACTTTCGAATAGAAGTTGTACTGTCACTTTATGTGATGTGCTACCTTATATAGATAAACTTAAGTGGTTGCATATCTTAAAGGTATGTAACCACTTTTCACATTATTGATACAGATATAAAGATAAGTGATATAAAAGTAAAATGATATTAATATCATTTCACTTTTATATCATCTATACCAAATTTATCTACAACAATGATATGCATTGATGTGGTAACAAGTTAGCCTCTACTTATGAAGGAAAGGGAGCTTCTATGAATAAGAATAATAAACAAATTGACGGTGTTCAAAGAGGGTTAAAAGATAGACATATTTCAATGATTGCCATTGGGGGATGTATAGGAACTGGTCTATTCATGACTTCTGGTGGAGCTATACATGACGCAGGTGCATTGGGCGCTTTGATTGCCTATGCAGTTATTGGAGCGATGGTGTTTTTTCTAATGACGTCGTTAGGGGAGATGGCGACATATTTGCCTGTGTCAGGTTCATTTAGTACTTATGCTACACGCTTTGTCGATCCTTCACTAGGATTTGCTTTAGGATGGAATTATTGGTTTAACTGGGTGATTACAGTAGCAGCTGATGTTACTATTGCAGCGCAAGTTATACAATATTGGTCCCCTATGCAAGGTATACCAGCTTGGGTCTGGAGTTGTATCTTCCTTATTATTATTTTCGCGCTTAATTCTTTATCTGTTAGAGTATATGGAGAGAGTGAATATTGGTTCGCACTTATCAAAGTAGTTACTGTCATCATATTTATAGGAATTGGTATCTTAACTATTTTAGGAATTATGGGTGGAGAATTTGTAGGATTTGATACGTTTACAAAAGGAGATGGGCCAATATTAGGTGGGAATTTAGGTGGCAGCTTGCTATCAATTCTCGGTGTATTTCTAGTCGCAGGCTTCTCATTCCAAGGAACTGAACTTATTGGTATTACAGCAGGTGAATCTGAAAATCCAGAAAGGGCAGTTCCAAAAGCGATTAAACAGGTATTTTGGCGTATACTTTTATTTTACATTCTAGCTATTTTCATTATTGGTATGTTGATTCCATATGATAGTAAGGCGTTAATGGGCGGTGGTGATAGTATAGCTACTTCACCTTTTACATTAGTATTTAAGAACGCTGGACTAGCATTTGCTGCTTCATTTATGAATGCTGTTATATTAACAAGTGTATTATCAGCAGGTAACTCTGGAATGTATGCTTCAACAAGAATGTTATATTCAATGAGTAGAGATAAATTAGCTTATAATTCTTTTGGAAAAACAAATAAAAATGGGGTACCATATGTATCTTTAATTGCTACTGGAATACTAGTCATTCTTATTTTTGCTTTGCAACATTTAAGTGGAGATGCATATGAATACATTGTAGCTGCTAGTGGGATGACTGGTTTTATTGCTTGGGTTGGTATAGCAATCAGTCACTTTAGATTTAGACGCGCATTTGATAAACAAAATTATGATAAGTCAAAATTAAAATATAAAGCGAAGTTATTCCCATTTGGTCCTATTTTTGCAGGTGTTTTATGTGTAATAGTTATCATTGGACAAGATGTAGATTTTATTAAAACAGGTAACTTTGATATGAATAGATTTTTTATAACTTACATGGGAATTCCTGTATTCTTAATTTTCTTCTTTTACCATAAATTTAGATATAAAACTAAAAAGATTCCTCTAAACAAAGTTGACTTAAGGCAAGATGTTTCGATGGAAGAAATAAGACACCATAAAAATAATTAAAAAAAGTTTGACTTAAACAATAAATATTGATATGATTATTAATGTTGAATACGAAACGAACCAAGTAGAAGCACCCGCTTCTCACCTGTGGCGACGCTAATGCAGTTGGCAGGTCAATCATGTTACACATTTATTGTGTCTAAGAAGAGCGGGTAGTTATACTCGCTCTTCTTTTTGCTTGGAACAATTTCGTAAATTTCTGGGAGGTGTCAACCATAGCAAAAGATCAAACTCAAATTAATGAGAAAATTCGTGCAAAAGAACTACGCTTAATAGGCCAAGATGGTGAACAAATTGGTGTTAAATCTAAACGTGAAGCTTTAGAAATGGCTGAACGTGTGGATTTAGATTTAGTTGTTGTAGCACCAAATGCAAAACCACCTGTTGCAAGAATAATGGATTATGGTAAATATAAATTCGAACAGCAGAAAAAAGAAAAAGAAATGAAGAAGAAACAAAAAGTCATTAACGTTAAAGAATTACGTTTAAGCCCAACTATTGAAGAACATGATTTCCAAACTAAGTTGAAAAATGGACGTAAGTTCTTATCTAAAGGCGATAAATGTAAAGTTTCAATTCGTTTCAGAGGTCGTGCGATTACACATAAAGAAATTGGTCAACGTGTGTTAGAAAAATTTGCAGATGAATGTAAAGATATTGCAACTGTTGAACAAAAGCCTAAAATGGAAGGGCGTCAAATGTTTATTATGTTAGCGCCTATCAATGAAAAATAAACGTTAAATTATAGGAGGAAATGAATCATGCCTAAAATGAAAACTCACCGTGGAGCAGCTAAACGTGTTAAAAGAACTGGTTCAGGTCAATTAAAACGTTCTAGAGCTTTCACATCTCACTTATTCGCAAATAAAAATACTAAACAAAAACGTCAATTACGTAAAGCTAAGTTAGTTTCTAAAAGTGATATGAAACGTGTTAAACAATTATTAGCATACAAAAAATAAGATTTTAAACGAATATATACGATAGAGATCATCTAAGGAGGAATTTATTATGCCACGAGTTAAAGGTGGAACAGTAACAAGAGCACGTCGTAAAAAAACGATTAAATTAGCTAAAGGTTACTTTGGTTCAAAACATACATTATATAAAGTAGCTAAACAACAAGTAATGAAATCAGGACAATATGCTTTCCGTGACCGTCGTCAACGTAAGCGTGATTTCCGTAAATTATGGATAACACGTATTAATGCAGCTGCACGTCAACATGACATTAGCTACTCACGTCTAATGAACGGATTGAAAAAAGCTGAGATTGATATTAATCGTAAAATGTTATCAGAAATTGCAATCTCAGACGACAAAGCTTTCGCTGAATTAGTATCAAAAGCTAAAGAAGCTTTAAAATAATATTTATACAAGACCTGAGACAATAATCTTTGTCTCAGGTCTTTTTATATGCTTGTTGTTAATATATTATTTAAAAGTACTTAAATATTGAGTACAATACCTTGATGTAATGACGGACGTATTTTATTTATTTGGTCATTTTCATAATACTAGGTTATTTCAAATCATGCTTTGAAATAATCAATATATACGAAGTCAATAACTAATATGAGATAAATTTTCATTCATGTTATGACAGTGAGGTGTATAATTTTACTTTGCTAAAAGTTTCATCATATCAATGATGTAAGATTGTGTCTTATTTTAATTAAGAATATAATGACACTTTTATCGTTTTACATATACATATATTCAATCGCAAAAAATGATAATTTTTGCTAAAATGACTGATAGTATACTATATCTAAAAGGAGATAATCATGTCTAAATTTGATGAACAAATAATTGTTGTAAACAGAGATATTTTATTTAACAAAGATAATAATGCTTTTAATGGTTTTTTACATAAAAATAATTTCAAAGGAAAAGAAATTTTTAGCGCGTTAAGTAAATATGAAGTGAAAAGACGTGGTGATATGGAAGATGATCCATCGTTTAAACAATTAATATCATATTGCCTACTAGAAAATGAGAAGGGAGAAATCCTTGTTTACGAACGTCTTTCTGGTGGGGGTGAAGAACGGTTACATGGTCAGTCATCTATCGGTGTTGGTGGTCATATGAATGATGTTACTGGAGCTGATTCAATTAATGAAGTTTTAAGAGTTAATGCTCAACGAGAATTAGAAGAAGAAGTAGGATTAAGTAATAATAAATCTCAAAATATGGAATATTTAGGTTTTATAAATGATGATGATAATGATGTGGGTAAAGTACATATGGGCGTCGTATTTAAAATCACTGTGCAATCAAACGATGTTGAAGCAAAAGAAACTGATACGCTAAAAATTAAATGGATAGAACAAGGCGACATTCATTCCTATGAGGATTTTGAAACATGGAGTGCATTAATTCTTCAAGATATATCATGATTGGAGTGCTAAATTAATGGCTGATATTATACCTTTTCCGCAGTCTAAAACTAAAGTGATTAAACAAATAAATGATGCAGAAAGAAATGCAGATTTTGAAAGGATGTACCATTTGTTTAATGTATATGAACAGCATTTCGACCTTAACGAGGATATTGCACTAAAGAAATGCCGAATGCTTTTACAATTGAATGCTTATTTAGAGTTACGAGAAGAGGCAATTATTTTGTTGAAACGTGGATTCAACTGTTATGACGAATTGATGATATATTATATTAAAAGTCTGAATGGTTTAGGTCAATTTTATGAAGCAGTTGAAGTAATTAATCAAATTATCGATGAAGTTAAAAATCATAAAACCAGAATGGAACTTTTTCCACTTAAAGAATATGCAATATCGAGACTTGATGAAGATAGAGAAGCATTGTCTTCATCTTTATCAGATTTTGGTTCTCTTAATACACGTGAACAAACATCTTTAATATTACAACTTATTGATAATGGGCATTATAATTTTAAAGAATCAGTAGCGAATATATTAATTTCTATAGAGTTACCTAAAAATTTAGTGAGCTTAATGTTGGAATATTTAAGATTTGCTGAATATTCTCATACAATTACAATCCTTAAATATGGTGAAACGATAAATGTCAATCCTAATCATTTAAGTGGCATTGAGCACACGACGATAAAAAACAAGGTTATTCCTGTCGTAATGAATAGATTAGAAGATGGAGCAGTGCATATTTTAAAAGAAGCACAACATATGATGAATAATCATTCTATACTCATGTATCCTATAGATATAGAGTCGTTATACACTATTGATGATTGGATAGATGCATATGATGTTTACTTCAAACAATTAATTGGTATAGATATAAATGGCTGTAACAATGACACTTTACAATTCATTAAATCATTAGATAATGAAATGTAAAATTTAATTTGTTGCAAATTGAGTAAAAGAATTTTAATATAGAAATCGTTGAAAATAAACTTGAACAACCCTTCGTTTTCAAAGTTTGTTAACGCTAAAAACCTATGCTATAATAGGGAAGTTGAAAAAATAAATTAGTCAATCATGGAGGTATTTATACATGACAGCAACTTGGGAAAAAAAGGAAGGTAATGAAGGCGTTTTAACTGTTACTGTTCCTGCAGAGAAAGTAAATAAAGCATTAGATCAAGCATTTAAAAAAGTGGTCAAACAAATTAATGTGCCTGGATTCCGTAAAGGTAAAGTGCCTCGTCCGATTTTTGAGCAACGTTTTGGTGTAGAAGCACTATATCAAGATGCAGTGGATATCTTATTACCTGAAGCTTATGGTGAAGCAATTGAAGAAACAGAAATTAGTCCAGTTGCACAACCAGAAGTTAATGTAACTCAAATCGAAAAAGGTAAAGATTTCATTTTTGAAGCTACAGTTACAGTTGAACCTGAAGTTAAATTAGGTGATTACAAAGGATTAGAAATTGAAAAGCAAGAAACTGAACTTTCTGATGAAGAATTACAAGAATCAATCGACCATAGTTTAAGTCACCTTGCTGAAATGGTTGTTAAAGAAGATGGTGCTGTTGAAAACGGTGACACAGTAAACATTGATTTCTCAGGTTCAGTTGATGGTGAAGAATTTGATGGCGGACAAGCTGAAGGTTATGACCTAGAAATTGGTTCTGGATCATTCATCCCTGGCTTTGAAGAACAAATAGAAGGAATGAAAACTGGCGATGAAAAAGATGTAGTTGTTACATTCCCAGAAGAATACCACGCTGAAGAATTAGCGGGTAAAGAAGCTACATTTAAAACAAAAGTCAACGAAATTAAATTCAAAGATGTACCAGAATTAAATGATGAAATCGCTAATGAATTAGATTCTGATGCTGAAAACGTGGACGAATATAAAGAAAATCTCCGCAAACGTTTAAGTGAACAGAAAGCAACTGAAGCGGAAAATACTGAAAAAGAAGAAGCTATTAATAAAGCAACAGAAAATGCTTCAATTGATATTCCTGAAGCAATGATTAATACTGAATTAGATCGTATGATTCAAGAATTTGGTCAAAGAATTCAACAACAAGGCTTAGATTTGCAAACATATTATCAAATCTCTGGTCAAAACGAAGAACAACTAAGAGACCAAATGAAAGACGATGCGGAACAACGCGTTAAAACAAACTTAACGTTAACTGCGATTGCTGATGAAGAAAATATTGAAGTATCTGATGAAGATATTGATAAAGAATTAGAAAAAATGAGCGAGCAATTTAACATTTCTGTAGAAGATATTAAATCTACTTTAGGTAATACAGATATTGTTAAAAATGATGTACGCATTCAAAAAGTTATTGATTTATTAAGAGATAACGCGAAATATGTTGAAGTTACTAAAGAAGACTAGTATCGTTCATTAAATGAATGCTTAATATTGAATTAGTCAATTGTCTATAAGTTAAATGAAATATAGGCAGTGTCAATTGTATAGATTGACAACTTAATATAGCATCATTATGATTTATTATTGTTGATGTTAAATGAAATTTAGGGGCGGGACAATGAAATCATTCATTAAGAATAAGATTTCAGTCCCGCTCCAAGTTATTTAAGCATCTTGATTGTAAATATGTTAAGTTGCATTGTAAAATGCTTTTTAGTATAGTCTTTATGGAATAGGGGTGTAAAAAAGAATGTTCAAATTCAATGAAGATGAAGAAAATTTAAAATGTTCTTTCTGTGGTAAAGATCAAGATCAAGTGAAAAAATTAGTCGCAGGAAGTGGCGTTTATATTTGTAATGAATGTATTGAATTGTGCTCAGAAATCGTTGAAGAAGAATTAGCACAAAATACGTCTGAAGGATTTACGGAATTACCAACTCCTAAAGAAATTATGGATCACCTCAATGAATATGTCATTGGTCAGGAAAAAGCCAAAAAATCATTAGCAGTTGCTGTATATAATCACTATAAGCGCATTCAACAATTAGGTCCAAATGAAGATGATGTTGAATTACAAAAAAGTAATATCGCATTAATTGGGCCAACTGGTAGCGGTAAAACATTATTAGCTCAAACACTAGCTAAAACACTAAATGTACCATTTGCAATTGCTGATGCTACAAGTTTAACTGAAGCAGGTTATGTAGGTGATGACGTAGAAAACATCTTATTACGTCTTATTCAAGCTGCTGATTTCGACATTGATAAAGCTGAAAAAGGTATTATATATGTCGATGAAATTGATAAAATTGCACGTAAATCTGAAAATACTTCAATCACGCGTGACGTGTCTGGTGAAGGTGTACAACAAGCATTGCTTAAAATTTTAGAAGGTACAACTGCTAGTGTACCGCCACAAGGTGGTCGAAAGCATCCAAATCAAGAATTAATTCAAATTGATACGACAAACATATTATTTATCTTAGGTGGAGCTTTTGATGGTATCGATGAAGTCATTAAGAGACGCTTAGGAGAAAAAGTGATAGGATTTGCTAGTAATGAAGCAGATAAATATGATGAAGAAGCTTTACTGGAACAAATTCGTCCAGAGGATCTCCAATCATATGGATTAATTCCAGAATTTATTGGTCGTGTACCTATAGTTGCTAATCTTGAAACTTTAGACGTTGCTGCACTTAAAAATATTTTAACTCAACCTAAAAATGCGCTAGTTAAACAATACACTAAAATGCTAGAGTTAGATAATGTGGAATTAGAGTTTTCTGAAGAGGCTCTATCTGCTATAAGTGAAAAAGCAATCGAACGTAAAACTGGAGCGCGTGGATTACGTTCAATTATAGAAGAAGCATTAATTGACATCATGTATGATGTACCTTCTTCTGAAAATGTAAGTAAAGTAGTCATTACTGAACAAACGATTAATGATGAAATAGAGCCTGAATTATATGATGAAGAAGGAAATCTAATTAATAAGAATAAGACATCTGCTTAAAAAATTTGATTTAATACTGAGTCACGTGAATTGTGACTCAGTATTTTTATATGTAAACATAGAAAAAATGTTAAAGTTAATTATACAATAGTATAAGAAAGAGGAAGTTTATGAATATAAATCCAAATAATATCAACTTAATTATAAGTGCTGTTAAAAAAGCGCAGTACCCTGACACTGGTTTAACAGAAGTAGCGTTAAGTGGACGCTCAAATGTAGGTAAATCTACATTTATTAATAGTATGATTGGGCGCAAAAATATGGCGCGAACGTCACAACAACCTGGTAAGACGCAGACATTGAATTTCTATAATATAGATGAACAACTTATTTTTGTTGATGTACCGGGATATGGATACGCTAAAGTAAGTAAAGTTCAACGAGAAAAATTTGGTAAAATGATTGAAGAATATATTACACAACGAGAGAATTTAAAACTTGTTATTCAACTTGTTGATTTAAGACATCAACCTACTGAAGATGATGTGCTAATGTACAATTATCTTAAACATTTTGATATACCAACACTTGTAATATGTACTAAGGAAGATAAAATTGCTAAAGGAAAAGTACAAAAGCATATCAAAAGAATAAAAGACAAATTAGAATTAGAGCCTGGAGACAATATTATAAGCTATTCTTCAATTAAGAATAGTAAACAGCAAGAAATTTGGAACTTTATTGAAACATATATATAAATTTTTTCAATTAGAGAAAAGTATTATAACCACAATAAAAAAATGTCGTTATTTTGACAAAAAATTGAATGTAGATTATAATCTTTCTAATTTATTTAAGCATTCCACTTAAACATCTTTTTAAATGTGTTATACTTGTTTTATTGTTAGTATATGGAGGGCGTTATAAATGCATTTTGTTGCAATTAGCATAAATCATCGAACAGCTGATGTAACATTAAGAGAGCAAGTTGCTTTTAGAGATGATGCCTTACGATTAGCACATGAAGATTTATATGAAACTAAAGCAATTTTAGAAAATGTCATTTTATCTACATGTAATCGTACTGAAGTATACGCTATTGTTGATCAAGTTCATACAGGACGTTATTATATACAAAGATTTTTAGCGCGCTCTTTTGGATTTGAAGTAGATGATATTAAAGATATGTCGGAAGTTAAAGTGGGGGACGATGCAGTTGAACATTTATTGCGTGTCACTTCTGGCTTGGATTCAATTGTGCTTGGTGAAACACAAATTTTAGGACAAATGCGTGATGCATTTTTCTTAGCACAAAATGCTGGTACAACTGGAACGATTTTTAATCATCTATTTAAACAAGCGATTACTTTTGCTAAAAAAGCACACAGTGAAACAGACATTGCAGATAATGCTGTAAGTGTTTCTTATGCTGCTGTTGAATTAGCTAAAAAGGTATTTGGAAAATTAAAAAGTAAACATGCTGTCGTTATTGGAGCGGGGGAAATGGGTGAATTATCACTCTTAAATCTTTTAGGTTCTGGAATTTCAAGTGTAACAATTGTTAATCGGACATTGTCTAAAGCTAAAATTTTAGCCGAAAAACACAATGTTTCATATGATTCGCTTTCAGCATTACCATCTTTATTAGAAACTACAGATATAGTAATTAGTTCTACAAGTGCTAAAGACTATATCATCACTAATTCTATGGTGAAAACAATTTCAGAAACTAGAAAACTGGATTCATTAGTTCTGATTGATATTGCGGTTCCACGAGACATTGAACCAGGTATTGATGCAATTACAAATATTTTTAATTATGATGTTGATGATTTGAAAGATTTGGTAGATGCCAATTTAAGAGAACGTCAATTAGCTGCTGAAACTATTGCAGCACAAATACCTGAGGAGATTGATTCACACAATGAATGGGTTAATATGCTTGGCGTTGTACCTGTAATCAGAGCTTTACGTGAAAAAGCTATGAATATCCAAGCAGAAACTATGGAAAGTATTGATCGTAAATTGCCAAATCTCTCTGAAAGAGAACGTAAAGTCATTTCGAAACATACAAAAAGTATTATCAATCAAATGTTAAAAGATCCTATCAAACAGGCTAAGGAATTAAGTACTGATAAAAAAAGTAATGAAAAATTAGAGCTATTTCAAAACATATTTGATATTGAAGCCGAAGATCCTCGTGAAAAAGCAAAGTTAGAAAAAGAGAGTAGAGCAAAGGAAATCTTAGCGCATCGAATATTTAGTTTTGAATAAGCATATTAATTTGGTGATGATATGCAAGAAACCCTGTTAATTAGATTTCATGAAATCATATTAATGATTTATCTGTTTAGTATTATATGTTACTTTGTTGATTTCATTAATAAAAATTATAAGACTAGAACTGTAGGTTTTTATTCATTAGGGATTGTTTGGGTTTTACAAACAATCTCTTTGTCTATTTTTTTTATTCATACTAAACAAGTGCCACTAGGTTCTATATTTGACGTTTTTTTCTCTTTAACATGGATTATTATATCAATTTCGTTGATATTGAATTTGATTAAAGTAATGAATTTTTCCGTTTTTTTCCTTAATTTGATAGGATTTATCCTAATGACTTTAAATACATTTCAGCCTGAACATTATCAAACGCAAATTCAACAAGTTGCAGTAATTAATGAGTTATTACTTGTTCATATAGCACTTGCAGTATTAAGTTATGCATTTTTTGCAATCGCATTTGTAAATTCATTACTCTATATTATTCAATATCGAAATTTAAAGGAGAAAAATTTCGATCAAAATTACTTTAGAATTGGTAGTGTTGCTACTTTAGAAACAATCGTTTTCTATTCTACACTTGTTGCATGGATTATCCTTATATTAAGTACAATTTTAGGTGCGCAATGGGGGATTTTTGCAGTCGGTAAAAGGATATTTATAGATCCAAAAGTAATATTTTCATCAATTATTACTTTATTATATGGTGTTTATATTTTGATTAGAATAAAAAAATGGATATCACAAAGAAATCTTATCTATTTTAACATTATATTATTTTGTTTGTGTATGATTAATCTATTCTTTTTAACTCATTTTAGGTAAGAAATAACCTGTTTTTCATATAAAAATCGGTATCTAGGAGGCATTTAACGTATGCGTAAATTAATTGTTGGGTCGCGAAGAAGTAAGTTAGCGCTAACACAAAGTCAACAATTTATTGATAAATTAAAATTTATCGATCCGTCTTTGGATATTGAAATAAAAGAAATTGTAACTAAAGGCGACAAAATTGTAGATAAACAATTATCCAAAGTTGGAGGTAAAGGACTTTTTGTTAAGGAAATTCAAAATGAATTATTTAACAAAGAGATAGATATGGCAATACATTCACTAAAGGATGTACCAAGTATAATTCCTGACGGTCTCACATTAGGATGTATTCCTGACAGAGAAATCCCTTTTGATGCCTATATAGCCAAAAATCATATTCCATTAGAAGAATTGTCTGAAGGTAGCATTGTAGGTACAAGTTCTTTACGTCGTGGCGCTCAAATTTTATCAAAATACCCACATTTAAAAATTAAGTGGATTCGTGGAAACATCGATACTCGATTAAAAAAATTAGAGACTGAAGATTACGATGCAATTATATTAGCCGCCGCTGGATTAAAACGCATGGGTTGGTCAGATAATATTGTTACGACTTATCTTGATAGAGATGTATTACTGCCTGCTATAGGTCAGGGTGCACTTGGTATTGAGTGTAGGAGTGATGACAAAGAACTTTTAGATTTACTAACTAAAGTACACAATCATGATGTAGCACAATGTGTGACTGCTGAACGTACTTTTCTATCAGAAATGGATGGCAGCTGTCAGGTTCCTATAGGTGGATATGCAACAATTGTTCAAGATAACCAAATTGAATTTACAGGACTGATTATGTCTCCAGATGGTAAGGAAAGATACGAACATACAACATTGGGTTCTGATCCTGTACAATTAGGTATAGAAGTGAGTCAAGTACTTAAAAAACAAGGTGCTTATGACATAATTAAAAAGTTAAATGAAGCAGAATAATACTAAACTCTATTATAGAGGTGAAACAAGTTTATGAAACCAGTTATAGTTATGACGCAGACGAATGAAGTTCATAGTCATTTAGTTGATATTATCCACAAGCCTTTTATCCAACTAAAACAACTTCATTTTAATGAAAAATTGCTTGATCATAGCTACGACTGGCTTATTTTTTCGTCTAAAAACGCAGTAAAATACTTTTATCCTTATTTAAAAAACGTTAAAGTTAAAAAGGTAGCTGTTATAGGTGATAAAACAGCTCAGTATTGTAATGAACTAGGTATTAGTGTCGACTTTGTGCCACGTGATTTTTCGCAAGAAGGCTTTTTGGACGAGTTTAAGATTAGAGAACAACATTTATTATTGCCCTCAAGTGAAAAAGCACGTCCAAAATTAGTTCAACAATTGAGCAAATATAATGAAATCGTTAAAATAGATTTATACAGACCAGTACCAAATTTTAAAAATATAAGTCAAGTTAAGGCCCTTGTTAGAAAACATCAAATAGACGCAGTGACTTTTTCAAGTTCATCTGCAGTTGAATTTTATTTCAAAGGGGACAATGTGCCTGAATTTGATCATTATTTTGCTATCGGTAAGCAAACTGCTAGGACCATTTTAAAATTCAATGCATCTGTAAAAGTTGCAAATAAACAAACATTAGATTCACTTATTGATAAAATTATAGAAAGTAGGGAACAAAATGAAATTTGATAGACATAGAAGATTACGTTCATCTAAGACAATGCGTGATTTAGTAAGAGAAACTCATGTCAGAAAAGAAGATTTAATATATCCAATATTTGTAGTTGAGCAAGATGATATAAAAAGTGAAATTAAATCATTGCCAGGTGTATACCAAATTAGTTTAAATTTATTGCATGAAGAGATTAAAGAGGCATATGATTTAGGTATTAGAGCAATTATGTTCTTCGGTGTGCCAAATGAAAAAGATGACATCGGATCTGGTGCATATGATCATAATGGAGTTGTTCAAGAAGCGACACGAATATCCAAGAATTTATATAAGGATTTACTTATTGTGGCAGATACTTGTCTTTGTGAATACACAGATCACGGACACTGTGGCGTTATTGACGATCATACGCATGATGTAGACAATGATAAATCACTTCCATTACTTGTAAAAACAGCTATTTCTCAAGTTGAAGCTGGAGCTGACATCATTGCTCCAAGCAATATGATGGATGGTTTTGTTGCTGAAATTCGTGAAGGCCTTGATCAAGCGGGATATCAAAATATTCCTATCATGAGTTATGGTATTAAATATGCTTCAAGCTTTTTCGGTCCATTCAGAGATGCTGCAGATTCAGCACCTTCATTTGGGGATAGAAAAACCTATCAAATGGATCCTGCAAACCGTTTAGAAGCATTAAGAGAATTGGAAAGTGATCTTAAAGAAGGTTGTGATATGATGATAGTTAAACCATCTTTAAGTTATCTAGATATTATTAGAGATGTAAAAAATAATACGAACGTGCCAGTTGTAGCATACAATGTTAGTGGAGAATATAGTATGACAAAAGCAGCAGCGCTAAATGGTTGGATAGATGAAGAGAAAATTGTTATGGAACAAATGATATCTATGAAACGTGCAGGTGCTGATTTAATAATTACTTACTTTGCAAAAGATATCTGTCGTTATTTAGATAAATAGATGATAATTGTGGAGGTCATATGATGAGTTTTGAAAAATCTATTAAAGCAATGGAACATGCTGAAAAATTAATGCCTGGTGGTGTTAACAGTCCCGTAAGAGCATTTAAATCAGTAGACACACCAGCTATTTTTATGGATCATGGTGAAGGATCTAAAATATATGATATTGATGGAAATGAATACATTGATTATGTGCTAAGTTGGGGTCCATTAATTCTTGGACATAAAAATCAACAAGTTATATCCAAATTACATGAAGCAGTTGATAAAGGTACAAGCTTCGGCGCTTCAACACTTCAAGAAAATAAACTTGCTGAACTTGTGATTGACCGTGTACCTTCAATTGAAAAAGTAAGAATGGTTTCCTCAGGAACTGAAGCTACTTTAGACACACTTCGTTTAGCTAGGGGTTATACAGGACGTAATAAAATTATAAAATTTGAAGGGTGTTATCATGGACACAGTGATTCTTTACTGATTAAAGCAGGATCAGGTGTTGCAACACTAGGTTTACCTGATTCACCAGGCGTCCCTGAAGGTATTGCTAAAAATACTATCACGGTGCCATATAATGATTTAGATTCACTTAAATTAGCGTTCGAAAAATATGGCGATGATATTGCTGGTGTTATTGTAGAACCGGTTGCTGGAAATATGGGTGTAGTGCCTCCAGTGAATGGATTTTTACAAGGTTTAAGAGATATTACTACTGAATATGGAGCATTACTTATATTTGATGAAGTGATGACTGGTTTCCGTGTAGGTTACAATTGTGCGCAAGGATACTTTGGTGTAACACCTGATTTAACTTGTTTAGGAAAAGTGATAGGTGGAGGTTTACCCGTTGGAGCTTTTGGTGGTAAAAAAGAAATTATGGATTACATTGCTCCTGTTGGGACTATTTATCAAGCCGGCACACTTTCAGGTAATCCTTTAGCCATGACTAGTGGTTATGAAACATTGAGTCAACTTACTCCTGAATCTTATGAGTATTTTAATTCTCTAGGAGATATACTTGAAAAAGGATTAAAAGAGGTATTTGCTAAGCACAATGTTCCAATCACAGTAAATCGCGCTGGTTCAATGATTGGTTACTTCTTAAATGAGGGGCCTGTAACAAATTTTGATGAAGCGAATAAAAGTGATTTAAAATTATTTAGTAATATGTATAGAGAAATGGCTAAGGAAGGTGTTTTCTTACCACCTTCACAATTTGAAGGAACATTTTTATCAACTGCACATACTAAAGATGATATTGAGAAAACTATTCAAGCATTTGATAATGCATTAAGTCGTATTGTGTGATAATTTTAAAATATAATTATTTAAATTAATTGAGTCTAGGGCAAAAATCAATGTCCTGGACTTTCTTAACTTATAAGTAGTTTATAACTGAATTGAAGATGCACTTATATCAAATTTTAAAGCTATTTTATGTCATCAATACAGAAAATTTCACTGAGAAATTCAACAGACAAAGCAAGTTGGGGTTCGATAGTGAAAAGGAATTTAAGATGCATTTTGTTCTACTCTTTTATTTAAATAAAGTTATAAATTTTTTTCGACTTACTTTTAACGAAAGTAGAGTGGTATTTTGAATCGGAATTTTATTAATAATTTAATCATATTATTAATTGCTATTATGTTAAGTCTATTATTAAAAATGCTACATGTGATTTTGCCATTTATGTTTGGACCAATATTAGCGGCGTTATTATGTGTAAAAGTATTAAAATTAAAAATACGATGGCCATTTTGGTTAAGTCAAATCGGTTTAATATTACTTGGAGTTCAAATTGGCTCTACATTCACACAACAAGTGATTAAAGACATAAGTAAAAATTGGTCAACTATCGTTTTTGTCACTATCCTACTAATTTTATTGGCTTTGATAATTGCATTCTTTTTTAAGAAAATTGCACAAGTAAATTTAGAAACGGCAATTTTAAGTGTTATACCAGGTGCGCTAAGCCAAATGTTAGTGATGGCAGAAGAAAATAAGAAAGCAAATATATTAGTTGTGAGTTTAACACAGACATCACGTGTAATATTTGTTGTTATTTTAGTACCACTTATTTCGTATTTTTTTCGGGATAAACATCATGAAATGAATCATCTTACAATGGAAGTCCCCGCACTTTCTCAGACATTAAATATATGGCAAATAATCATCTTATTCTCAATGGTGGGTATCATCTATATAGGAATGTCAAAAATTAACTTCCCCACTAAACAATTATTAGCACCTATAATAGTTTTAATTATATGGAATATGACAACACATTTAACATTTTCACTAGATCATTGGTTGTTAGCCACAGCGCAACTTATTTATATGATACGTATTGGATTACAGATTGCCAACTTAATGAGTGATTTAAAGGGAAGAATTGCAATAGCAATAGCTTTTCAAAATATAATGCTCATAGTCACAACGTTTATAATGATAATAGGAATCCATTTGATTACTAATGAATCCATCAATGAATTGTTTTTAGGAGCAGCACCAGGAGGTATGAGTCAAATAGTTTTAGTGGCTATGGCTACTGGAGCTGATGTAGCGATGATTTCAAGCTATCACATTTTTAGAATATTTTTTATATTATTTGTCATTGCGCCACTAATTGGTTATTTTATTAATATTAAATTAAATGAAAAATGATTTTAATGACCTGAGTTATACGTTTTTTAAATAAAACTTTGAAAATATTTGCGAGCAAATGTAATTATTTAAAAGTGAAATTTGGATAAATTAAACGTTGTAAACTTTTAGTATGTGTGAAAAAACTCATATTGTTTGAATACCCATAGACCAACTATTAGCTATGTTTCACCCATGATTTGGTTTAAATGGACATCCTTCAAGATGTGAGTCATACAATCCAGCAGCTTCTAAAAATGAGAACACGGTTACTGGACCTAAAAATTTAAAACCATATGCTTTTAAATCTTTTGATAATTGAGTAGCTCGTTGATCAACTTTTTTACGATCTCTAGGTTTTTTATAACCCATATTTATGGGTTGATGATTTACATAGGACCATAAAAATTTACTAAAACTACCATAGTCTTTTTCAATTTTTAAATATCCCTTCGCTTGGCTCACAATTGCTTCTAATTTTTTACGATTGTGAATAATGTTTGGGAATTTCATTAAATGATCAATATCCTTTTCAGTCATTTGTGCGATAAATTGAGGTTCAAAGTTGTAAAATGCCTGTTCATACGATTCCTTTTTCTTTAATATTGTCAACCATGATAAACCTGCATGTTGTGATTCAAGAGCCATTAGCTTAAATAATTCTTTGCTATCATAGATTGGTTGTCCCCAATAATAATCATGATACTCTAGATATGTGGGATCAGTTGTGTTAAAAGCACATTCGTTCATAAATTCATCTCCAATACATTGACTTATTTTAATATCCATTATAATATAAATGGGTAAAAGAATATATTATTTGGGAAGAGTAAGTTTATATCATTTTAAAGAGAGCATATGGTGGCTGTGAATATGTAAATGATTAAGTCTGAAGGTAGCCCTATTTTATAACTTCTATTGAAACATAGATGACAAGTAGGTAGAAGCGTGTATGAGCGTTAATCATAGACTTAAGTGCTTGAAGAAAAGAATGAATTATTTCTTCTTGAATATAGGTGGTACCACGGAACAGAACATCCGTCCTATTTTTTATAGGATGGATGTTCTTTTATTTTTTAGGAGGTAGACATATGGAAATGAAACCAAAATATGATCCAAGAGAAGTTGAAAAGGGTCGTTATGAGGAATGGGTAAGTAATGGTTACTTTAAACCATCTGAAGATAAATCTAAAGAGGCATATACAATTGTAATTCCGCCCCCTAATGTTACAGGTAAATTACATTTAGGTCATGCGTGGGATACTACATTACAAGATATAATAACTAGAATGAAAAGAATGCAAGGATACGATACTTTATATCTGCCTGGTATGGATCATGCTGGTATAGCAACTCAAGCAAAGGTTGAAGTAAAACTTAATGAACAAGGTATATCCAGACACGACTTAGGAAGAGAGAAATTTTTACAGCAAGCATGGGATTGGAAAGAAGAATATGCAACATTTATTAGACAACAATGGGCTAAACTTGGCTTAGGGTTAGATTATAGCAGAGAACGTTTTACGTTAGATGATGGTTTAAGTAAAGCGGTAAGAAAAGTATTTGTTGATTTATATAATAAAGGTATTATTTATCGTGGCGAAAGAATTATTAACTGGGATCCTAAAGCAAGAACAGCTTTATCAGATATTGAAGTCATTCATGAAGATGTCCAAGGTGCTTTTTATCATTTTAAATATCCTTATGCTGATGGGAATGGATATATAGAAATAGCTACTACACGTCCTGAGACTATGTTAGGTGACACTGCTATCGTTGTAAATCCAAATGACGAAAGATATAAAGATGTGATTGGTAAAACAGTTATATTACCTATTGTAGGAAGAGAGTTACCTATTTTAGCTGATGAATACGTTGATATTGAATTTGGTTCAGGAGCGATGAAAGTTACTCCGGCACATGACCCTAATGACTTTGAAATTGGTCAAAGACATCAATTAGAAAATATTATAGTCATGGATGAATATGGTAAGATGAACGAAAAAGCTGATAAATACAAAGGGATGGATAGATTTGATTGTAGAAATCAGCTTGTTAAAGACTTAAAAGAACAAGATCTTGTTATAAAAATTGAAGAACATACACATTCAGTTGGACATTCTGAACGTTCTGGTGCAATTGTAGAACCTTATTTGTCCACACAATGGTTTGTAAAAATGAAACCTTTGGCACAAAGAGCTTTGGATAATCAAAATACAAAAGATAGAATTGACTTTTTCCCAGGTAGATTTGAAAATACATTCAATCGCTGGATGGAAGAAATTAGAGATTGGACGATTTCACGTCAACTATGGTGGGGACACCAAATACCTGCTTGGTATCATAAAGACACAGGTGAAGTCTTTGTTGGTGAAGAAGCGCCTGAAGACATCGAGAATTGGATACAAGATGAGGATGTATTAGATACATGGTTCTCAAGTGCACTTTGGCCGTTTTCAACATTAGGATGGCCTGACACAAATGCTGATGATTTTAAACGATATTATCCGACAAATGCATTAGTTACTGGTTATGACATCATTTTCTTCTGGGTAGCCCGTATGATTTTCCAAGGATTAGAATTTACTGATAGAAGACCATTTAATGATGTATTACTCCACGGTTTAGTCAGAGCTGAAGATGGACGCAAAATGAGTAAATCATTAGGTAATGGTGTTGATCCGATGGATGTTATTGACGAGTATGGCGCTGACAGTCTACGTTACTTTTTAGCAACAGGATCTTCACCAGGTCATGACTTGAGATATTCTACTGAAAAAGTTGAATCAGTTTGGAATTTCATTAATAAAATATGGAATGCTGCGCGTTTTAGTTTAATGAATATTGGTGAAGATTTTAAAGTCGAAGATATAGACCTAAGTGGTAATTTGTCATTAGCAGATCAATGGATATTGACTAGATTAAATGAAACGATATCTACAGTAACCGAATTAAGTGACAAATACGAATTTGGTGAGGTAGGTCGTGCACTTTATAATTTCATTTGGGATGAGTTCTGTGACTGGTATATTGAAATGAGCAAGATACCTATGAATGACGAGGACGAATCTCAAAAGCAAACGACTCGATCAGTACTTAGTTATGTTTTAGATAAAATAATGAAAATGTTACATCCATTTATGCCTTTTGTGACAGAAACAATTTGGCAAAGTCTTCCACACCATGGAGAAACAATTGTTAAAGCTAACTGGCCAACTGTTGATCAAGCATTAATCTTTAATGAAAGTAAACAAACAATGGAACAATTAGTTGAAATTATTAAGTCTGTCCGTCAATCAAGAGTTGAAGTTAATACACCGTTATCTAAAACAATACCGATTTTAATTCAAACTAAAGATGAAAAGATTAAACAAACACTTATGGATAACATAAGTTACCTACACAAATTCTGTAATCCAAGTCAATTGACTATTGATACTGAGATTGAAATTCCAGAAAAAGCAATGACATCTGTAGTAGTTGCTGGTAAGGTAGTTCTGCCATTAGAAGGTCTTATTGATATGGACAAAGAAATTGCTCGACTTGAAAAAGAATTAGATAAATTACAAGGCGAGTTAGATAGAGTAGATAAAAAGTTATCCAATGAGAATTTTGTAAATAAAGCACCAGAAAAAATAATTAATGAAGAAAAAGAAAAACAACAACATTATCAAGAAAAATATAATGGTGTTAAATCAAGAATTGAACAATTAAAGGCATAGGAGCATGATCATGAATTACCTAGACAGCTTGTATTGGATACACGAAAGATCTAAATTTGGTATCAAACCTGGCGTCAAACGTATGGAATGGATGCTAGAACAATTAAATAATCCCCAACATAAAATAAGAGGTATTCATGTAGGTGGAACAAATGGTAAAGGTTCAACTGTTGCATACTTGAGAACCGCATTAATTGAGAACGGTTACTCAGTCGGAACATTTACCTCACCATTTATCGAAAGTTTCAATGAACGTATCAGTTTAAATGGTGTACCAATTATGAACGATGAACTTGTTCAATTAGTTGAACAAGTTAAACCTGTTAGTGAAGCCTTAGAGATAGAAACAGATTTAGGTGGGGCTACTGAATTTGAGATTATAACAACAATGATGTTCCTTTACTTTGGTGAGATAAATCCTGTTGATTTTGTGGTAATTGAAGCAGGTTTAGGAATAAAAAATGATTCGACGAATGTTTTTAAACCTGTGCTATCCATACTCACAAGTATAGGACTTGACCATACAGATATCTTAGGTACAACTTATTTAGATATCGCAAAAGACAAGGCAGCTATAATTAAACCACATATACCGATTGTTTATGCGGTGAAAAATGACGATGCTTTAAAGTATGTGAGGGATTACGCGCTAGAACAAAACGCAAAACCAATCGAATTGGATCGGGAGATTACCGTTGTCTCCCAAGATGATGAGTTCACATATCGGTATAAAGATTATGAATTAGAAACTATCATTCTTAATATGTTAGGGGAACATCAAAAGGAAAATGCAGCACTTGCAATTACTGCTCTCATTGAATTAAATGAAAGACAAATGATAGAACTAGATTTTAATAAAATGATAGACGGAATAGAATCTGTGAACTGGACAGGTAGAATAGAACAAGTAAAAGAACAACCATTAATGGTTGTTGACGGTGCTCACAATAATGAAAGTGTTGATGCGTTAGTAGACACAATTAGACATTATTATGGAAGAGATAAAATTGATATTTTATTTTCTGCCATTAAAGGAAAGCCAATTCATAGTATGATTAACAAATTAAATGATATTGCCTCAAAATTCTATATAGCAGATTTTGAGTTTCCAAAAGCATTAGCTAAAGAAGAAATTGCCGAAGAATTGAAATTAGATAATTTACATTTAATTGATGATTATGTTGATTTTATTGAAAATTACGAAGGTGATGGGCTGATTATTACTGGAAGTTTATACTTCATCAGTGAGGTAAAAGCAAAAATTAATTTTAATTAAATTCAAAAGAGTGACAACTGCAGTTAAAACTGTAAGTTTCACTCTTTCTTTGTATAATCTTCTTTAATAATTTATGTTTGTTAAAGTATAGAAAAAAGACATACTCACGAATGAATTGTAAAATTCCCCTCATATTTACTTTTATTTAAGACTGTTTATAATAAATATTGAGGAGTGTGATATATGCTATTACTTGCCTATATTTGTAGCATTATATTTAGTTTTCTTTATCAATTTTGCAATCAAAATATATTAAAACTTCAATATCTTTATTCTAGGTCTCACTGTGATTTTTGTCATACTATCATTAAATCCTTAGATTTACTGCCTATTATAAGTTTTTTAAAACTTCGTGGACAATCTCGTTGTTGTAATCAACCATTACAACGTTTATATTTAATCGGAGAAATCGTTTCATTTGGTGCGATTTTCCTCTTTTATCCTACTCATTTTAATATACACTTCACATTATTTTTAACAACTTTCCTGTTTCTACTGACGATGTGTCTTTACGATATTCACTCAATGCATATAGATTTAAGACTCTTATTTGTCTACACAATCGTATCCGTTTTCGTAACCCAAACCTATTTTGGTAATTTTGTAATGATATTTTTGATTTCACATGTCATTTATCTATTCGCATCTAAATTTATAGGGTATGGAGACATATTGCTTTTTAACATATTGGGACTTATATTTCCGTTAAATTTTTTCTTTTTTATTGTTGTATTTACGTTTATTATTGGGGGGATTTTTGCCATAATTTTAAAATTTTTTTCTTTTAAAGATATTAAATATTTACCTTTAATACCATTTATATTCATATCATTCGTAGTAACTTCATTAGTTTATCGTCATATTTTATTTCTTTTAGGGGGAGAATTTTATTGAGAATAAATGAAATGGCTCTGCATGAAAAACCTAGAGAGCGTTTAATTACATATGGCGCTAAAACTCTATCTAATGTTGAACTTTTAGCAATTCTCTTAAACACTGGTAGAAAAGGATTTTCTAGTATAGACATTGCAAACGAATTATTGAAGCAACAATCCACAATTAGAGATTTAAAAAAAATGTCTATAAATGATCTACTGAAAATAAAGGGCATTGGAATTTATAAAGCTGTAATATTGCAGGCTGCATTTGAACTAGGTGAACGTATTAATTCTACAAGCACCTTAGACAAAGTACAGATTACACATCCTAGTGATGTTGCTAGTCTGATGATGTCGACAATGAAAGATTTAGAGCAAGAACATTTTGTTGTACTTTTACTTAACTCAAAAAATATAGTCACAAAACAAGCTTGGGTATATAAAGGCACATTGAATAGTTCGATTATTCATCCAAGAGAAGTATTTAATATTGCAATAAGAGAGTCTTCTAATTCAATAATAGTTGTACATAATCATCCTTCAGGTGATGTAACACCTTCGAAAGAGGATATTACTACAACTTATAGACTTAAAGAGTGCGGAGATATATTAGGTATAAATTTACTTGATCATATTATTATTGGTGATAATAAATTTACGAGTTTAGTTGAAGCGGGGTATTTTGATGAATAAAAAAGCTAGCTAAATACATTAACAATTTTAATTAAAAAATTTGTATAGCTAACTTATCATTTATTATTGAATAAAACCTGAAAAGTTTTGAAAATGCTCAAATAACCATAATACACCTTGATAACCTAAATAGATACATAACAAAACAATGCCAGCTGAAATCAAAAAGCGTAATATAGATAATCCAACTTTAAATAAGAGGATGACTAGCAAAACAATTAAAATAATCGTTAAAATGCTCATTGTGTTGAACCTCCTTAAATCACTTATATTGTATATGTAGTATTATATATTATATTAACAGATTTGCCATCGGTCTATAGATACATCATCTATACGGCTATAGTCTGATGTAATGAAAAATATTTTAAATTATACTAAATTTGATTTGTAAAGGGGGGGTCGTATGAGGTATATCTTTAGTGTTATAAAAAATATTATTGCAGTAATAGCGATAATATTGATTATATATATAGCTCTTCAACATGCACCATTTCTCAAAAATCAAGAATGGAACCCACTTAATGATATGAACAATCATCATCAAAATATCACACAAAAAGCGAGTCAAAAAAATAATACACTCTATTCACAGCCTAGTAACGATAAAAGTTACATTTTAAAAGATAATGATATCATCAATAATGTTCCAGCAAGTCAAATCAAGACAGTTTTTAATATGATTGATAAGGCAGAATTTATGTCTGTTTCAGGTTTAGAACGTATGGGATTCAATGACGAATATCTTGCTGGCCAACAAGGAGATGAATTTATTATTTATAAATTTGGTGATGATTATATCCGAGTTTATAATACTGAATTCGAAATGAACGAAGACTTAAATCAATTAAAGCAACCTATTAATTTGAAGCCAATTGAAGCCTATCAATAACAATAGAAATGATTCATTTGAAAACCAGTTTTAAATACGTTAGGGTTTATATAGATTATTTATAAAGGTTGGTGTGATTCAAAATGGCTGAACAATCGAAAGAAAAACAAGCTAATGAACAAGCAAAAGCGCAAAATCTTTTTGCTCGCTGGAGAAAAGAAGAAACACTTTATAGTGAGGATGAAAAGAAAGAGAAGTCTTCAAATAAGAAAGATAAAGAATAACTTATCAAAGTAAAGTGAATCAGTAAGTGTAATACAGTAAGTAAAATTGCTCATTTTAGAATGATATAAATATTTTTATCATTTTAATAAAAATAAAATCTTGATCTTTGTGTTAAGCCTGGGACGATGAATTTTGTTCCAGGTACTTTTATGTTCTGACAGCTAATGATTATACTGAAAAATTATTTGAAGTCTAGTTATATCAAGATTTAGTGCCGTTTTCCAAAGCTCGTTTAATCTATATATTTTATTAATTAGATTAGTTAATGTTAGTTCTAAAGTGGCAAATAATAAAATAGAATCAATTTCGTAAAGTTAGTGCTTTATTTAACTGAATGAGTAATATAAAATATATAAAGATACTAATTTTAGTCATATAGAGGTGTTCTGGGTGCTTAAGTTTTTTAGAAATAACAAGCTCATTGTCGTTTTGTGTGCAATGATTATTTTTATTGCATTAATAGGGTTATCGATACGTTCTCAGACCCAATCTCCACCTGAACAGTACGTAGGGGACTCTGTATCATTTGGACAAAGAGTTATTAGTTATCCAATTCAATTTGTTACTGGATCTATTGGTAATTTATTTGAAAAAGGAAGCTCAAAAAAGGATAAAAATAAAATCAAACAACTTGAAGCTAAAAATGAAGAGTTAGAATCAGAAAATAAGAAATATAAAAAAGAACTTGATATCAAAGATTTATCAAAATATGAACCTATTTCTACTACAGTTATTGCGAGAAACCCAGATCAATGGATGAATACGATATTAATAGATAAGGGCTCTAAAGCAGGTATAAAAAATAATATGGCCGTTATGACATCAGAAGGATTAGTGGGAAGAGTAACCAAAGTTAATCAATTTTCATCACAAGTAGACCTTATTTCCACTCATACTCGGGCAGGAAAATTATCTGTTAATATTCACCATGGTACTAAGAATATTTTTGGTTTAATTGATCGATACGACAATAAAAACGAAGAATTGATCATAAGTGATATTAATAACAAAGATAGCGTTAAAAAAGGAGATAAAGTAGTAACAAGTGGATTAGCAGATCAATTACCTAGTGGGTTGTATATAGGTGAAGTAACAAAAGTCGAAAATGATCAATACGGGCTTGCAAAACAAGTACGGGTCAAAACTGGAGCTGATATGACAGACTTAACTCATGTATATGTTGCTAAACGTGATGTTAGTACTATTCCTAATGAAGGTAGTGATAATTAATGCGTACTTTTTATTACTTTCTAATAGGAATACTTCTATTTTATATTGATACCATTATAGGGCTTACCATCCCCATGCATTTCGGAAAAATTGATATTATTTTTGTACCACATTTAACTATCATGTACATTCTTATCATGACGGTTTACCGAGGTTTTGGCGTTGCTATGTCTTTAGCTTTCTTCTTCGGAATAGTAACTGATTTATATTTCGGAAGTATATATGGTCTATATATGTTTGGATATATCATTTTAGTTGTTATAGTTGATAAATTTTTTAAGATCTTTTATCGTGATTATTCTGTATTATTTTTTATCATTTTATTATCCACAGTATTTTTAGAAATATATGTGGCTATGATTTATGGAGTAATAGGTTTCATTGAATTTAATTTAATAGAGTTTGTATTATTAAGACTTATTCCAACTCTCATCATTAATTTTTTACTACTAATTATGTTATTTCCTATCATTATTAAATTTACTAAAAAAATAAAAAACACAATTGACAGTAAGGCTTAGTGATGGTAAGATGCAGTAGTTGAGTAGTTTCAAGCTACATACAACCGCTCACATACAGGTTGAAGTACAATCATATTGTCACCTGTATATGGCGTGACTTATTATATAGGAGGTGCAAAGTATGTTTGCTATTATTGAAACAGGTGGAAAACAAATCAAAGTAGAAGAAGGTCAAGAAATCTACGTTGAAAAATTAAATGCTAACGAAGGTGATTCTTTCACTTTTGATAAAGTTTTATTTGTAGGTGGCGACTCAGTTAAAGTTGGTGCTCCAACAGTTGAAGGTGCATCAGTAACTGCGACAGTTAATAAACAAGGACGCGGTAAAAAAATTACTGTCTTCACTTACAAACGTCGTAAAGACTCTAAACGTAAAAAAGGCCATCGTCAACCATATACTAAATTAACTATCGATAAAATCAACGCATAATCGTATGATTACTGTTGATATTACGGTTAATGACGAAGGTAAGGTCACAGATGTAGTCATGGATGGTCATGCAAATCATGGTGAATATGGTCATGATATTGTCTGTGCAGGAGCATCAGCAGTCTTATTTGGAAGTGTTAATGCTATAATGGGATTAACATCAGAGAAGCCAGATATCAACTATGAAGATGACGGCGGATATTTTCATATAAGAAGTGTTGATACGAATAACAAAGAAGCTCAATTAATTCTTCAAGCAATGTTAGTTTCTTTACAAACGATAGAAGAAGAATATAATGAAAATATCAAATTAAATTATAAGTGAGGTGTATCCCGATGTTAAAATTAAACTTACAATTCTTCGCATCTAAAAAAGGGGTAAGTTCTACAAAAAACGGACGTGACTCTGAGTCTAAACGTTTAGGTGCAAAACGTGCTGATGGTCAATATGTATCAGGTGGTTCTATTCTTTATCGCCAACGTGGTACTAAAATCTACCCTGGTGAAAATGTAGGTCGTGGTGGCGATGATACATTATTCGCTAAAATCGACGGCGTTGTTAAGTTTGAACGCAAAGGTCGCGACAAAAAGCAAGTTTCTGTATACGCAGTTGCTGAATAATTTTGTCTAGTAAACACCAGAAGTGAATACTTCTGGTGTTTTATTTTGTTTAGGTAAAAATACTTATTGACTATAGTTTTTATATCATTATGTATAGTGATATAATTAATAAGATGAAAATTTCGGAGTAAAAGAGGTGAGATATATGTTCGTCGATCAAGTGAAAATATCTCTAAAAGCTGGTGATGGAGGTAATGGCATCACTGCTTATAGAAGAGAAAAATATGTACCTTTTGGTGGTCCAGCTGGTGGCGACGGTGGTAAAGGTGCTTCTGTGATATTTGAGGTGGATGAAGGATTGAGAACTTTATTAGATTTCAGATATCAAAGACATTTTAAAGCTAAAAAAGGCGAAAATGGTCAAAGTAGCAACATGCATGGTAAAAATGCGGAAGACTTAGTGTTAAAAGTACCACCAGGTACAATTATTAAAAGTGTTGAAAGTGAAGAAGTTCTTGCAGATTTGGTTGAAGATGGCCAACGTGCTATTGTCGCTAGAGGAGGACGTGGAGGGCGTGGTAACTCAAGATTTGCTACCCCTAGAAATCCTGCACCTGATTTTAGTGAAAATGGTGAGCCAGGCGAAGAATTAGAAGTAACTTTAGAGTTGAAATTGTTAGCAGATGTTGGATTAGTAGGTTTTCCTAGTGTAGGTAAATCCACATTGCTTTCAATAGTTTCTAAAGCGAAACCTAAGATAGGTGCTTATCATTTTACGACAATAAAACCTAATCTAGGTGTCGTTTCAACGCCTGATCATAGAAGTTTTGTTATGGCAGATTTACCAGGATTAATTGAGGGCGCTTCTGATGGTGTCGGCCTTGGACATCAATTCTTAAGACATGTTGAACGAACTAAAGTGATTGTCCATATGATTGATATGAGTGGGTCAGAAGGTCGAGACCCATTAGATGATTATAAAATTATTAATCAAGAATTAATAAATTATAAACAACGCTTAGAAGATCGTCCGCAAATTATAGTAGCAAATAAAATGGATTTACCTAATTCACAAGGGAATTTGTCACTTTTTAAGGAACAATTAGATAATGATGTGACAGTCGTTCCTGTTTCAACTATTACGAGAGACAATATTGATCAATTATTATATCAAATTGCTGATAAGCTCGAGGAAGTTAAAGATGTTGACTTCTCGGTTGAAGAAGATGAGAATTTAGGTGTTAATCGTGTATTATATAAACACACACCATCAGCAGATAAATTTACTATTTCTAGAGATGATGACGGCGCATATGTAGTGAGTGGCAATGCTATTGAAAGAATGTTTAAAATGACTGATTTCAATAGTGATCCGGCTGTAAGAAGGTTTGCAAGACAAATGCGGTCAATGGGTATTGATGATGCTTTAAGAGAGAGAGGTTGTAGCAATGGTGATATTGTTAGAATCTTAGGTGGAGAATTTGAATTTGTCGAGTAGGGGTGTCTAAATTGGACAATAAAGACAATCGAAAATTTTATTTAATTAGAGAAGATGTACTACCAGAATCTGTCATCAAAACTTTAAAAGTTAAGGATGCTTTAAAAAATAATTCGAATTTGTCCATTTATGATGCTGTAAAACAATTCAATCTCTCTAGAAGTGCATTTTACAAATACAGAGAGACAATATTTCCAGTAGATGAAAAAATATTAGATCAAAGAGAATTTACTTTGATTTTATATGTAAATGATATTGTTGGAATGTTAGCCCAAGTTCTTAATGCAATCTCGCAACTTAAATTATCAGTTTTAACAATACATCAAAGTGTTCCAATTGAAGATAAAGCGACAATCACATTATCTTTGAATGCGAGAAATTCTAATTTATCCATTGACGAGGTCATTGAATCATTAAGAGAGATAAATCATGTAACTAAAGTAGACTTAATAAGTATGACTATGTAAAGGAGTACTGACATGTATGCATATATTAAAGGAACATTATCTCAATTGTTCCCTACACATGTAGTAGTTGAGACATGTGGCATAGGTTATGAAATACAAACGCCTAATTCGTATCGTTTTCAAAAATATCTTGAAAAAGAAGTCCAGATTTATACTTCACTAATTGTACGAGAAGATGCCCAATTACTATATGGCTTTATCAATGAAGAGGAAAAAGAAATGTTTCTTAGCTTAATAAAAGTGACTGGTATAGGACCTAAATCCGCTTTGGCGATACTTGCTTCAAGTACACCACATGAAGTTAAATTAGCTATCGAAAATGAAAATGATGCTTATTTAACACAATTTCCTGGGATAGGAAAGAAAACTGCAAGACAAATTGTGTTAGATTTAAAAGGGAAGGTTACAATTACTGAAGAAAATAGTGACGATTTATTACAAACTCAAGTTAATGGTAATGAGCAAAATCAAATTATATCTGAAGCACTATTAGCTTTACAAGCACTGGGCTATTCTAAACGAGAATTAAGTAAAGTAGAAAAATCACTCAACAAACATAATGTGAATAGTGTGGATGAAGCCGTTAAAATAGGACTACAAACACTAGTTTCTTAATGGAGGAAGTCAAATGGATAAAAGAATGGTCGATCAAGAATTTCATAATGAAGATACTGACTTGGAATTATCACTAAGACCAACACAATTAAAGCAGTATATAGGTCAATCCTCTATAAAAAGTAATTTAGAAGTCTTTATCAAGGCTGCCAAACTTAGACAAGAGCCTCTCGATCATGTCTTGTTATTTGGTCCTCCAGGACTAGGTAAAACGACTCTATCAAATATCATTGCTAATGAAATGAATGTAAATATTCGTACTATTTCAGGACCATCTTTAGAAAGACCAGGTGACTTAGCAGCGATATTATCTGGGTTACAGCCAGGTGATGTGTTATTTATCGATGAAATTCATAGATTAAGTAGTGTTGTTGAAGAAGTTCTGTACCCTGCTATGGAGGACTTTTTCTTAGATATCATTATTGGTAAAGGCGATGAAGCAAGAAGCATTCGAATAGATTTGCCGCCTTTTACATTAGTTGGAGCAACGACAAGAGCCGGTAGTTTGACGGGTCCGTTAAGAGATCGTTTTGGTGTGCATCTTAGATTAGAGTACTATAATGAAAATGATTTAAAGGAAATCATCACGCGAACTGCAGAGGTGCTTGGAACGGACATCGATAAGGAAAGTGCTTTAGAATTAGCTCGTCGCTCTAGAGGTACACCTAGGATAGCGAATAGGTTACTAAAACGTGTAAGAGACTTCCAACAAGTAAATGAAGACGATCAGATATATATTGAAACGACTAAACGAGCATTACAATTATTGCAGGTCGATCAACAAGGTTTAGATTACATCGACCATAAAATGATGAATTGTATTATTAATCAGTACAACGGTGGTCCTGTTGGATTAGATACAATTGCAGTTTCAATAGGTGAAGAACGAGTGACTATAGAAGATGTATATGAACCTTTCTTAATCCAAAAAGGTTTCTTGGAAAGGACTCCACGTGGGAGAAAAGCAACTGCTTTAGCCTTTGAACACTTTAATACTACTAACGAAAAGAGGAAATAATTTGAATATCGAAGATTTCGATTATCATTTGCCAGAGTCTCTCATTGCACAAACACCACTAAAAAACAGAGACCAAAGTAGATTGTTAGTTCTTAGAAAAGATACTGGTGAGATGACACACTTACATTTTAGAGATGTCATCCATTATTTTGAGCCAGGTGATACATTAGTTCTTAATGATACACGTGTTATGCCTGCTAGATTATTTGGCCTAAAAGAAGAAACTGGTGCTAAAGTTGAAATGCTAATGCTCACCCAAATTGAAGGTAATGATTGGGAAGTTTTACTTAAACCTGCAAAGAGAATTAAAAAAGGTCATCATCTAAATTTTGGAGATGGTAAAATCGTTGCTGAGTGTATTGAGGAACTTAAACAAGGTGGGCGTATTATGCGTCTACATTATGAGGGTATACTTCAAGAACGCTTAGATGAATTAGGTGAGATGCCATTACCTCCATACATTAAAGAAAGATTAGATGATCCTGATAGGTATCAAACGGTTTATGCTAAAGAGAGTGGATCAGCAGCTGCACCAACAGCAGGTTTACATTTTACTGATGATTTATTAAATAAAATTGAACAAAAAGGGGTTCATATTGCCTTTATTACATTACATGTTGGATTAGGAACCTTTAGACCCGTAAGTGTTGATAATATCGATGATCACGAAATGCATAGTGAGTATTATCAAATGACACAAAAAACGGCTGATTTATTAAATCAAACAAAAGAAAATGGTAAGCGTGTGATATCAGTTGGAACAACATCAACGCGTACATTAGAAACGATACGTCGTGATCATCCTCAATTTGTTGCCACAAGTGGATGGACTGATATCTTTATTTATCCTGGCTTTGAGTTTAAAGCGATAGATGGGTTAATTACTAATTTCCACTTACCCAAGTCAACGTTAGTCATGCTAGTTTCAGCATTTAGCAGTAAAAAATATATTTTAAACGCTTATCATAAAGCTGTTGAAATGGAGTATCGATTCTTTAGCTTTGGAGATGCAATGTTAATTATATAAAAGAATGTGAGGTTTAACATATGCCTGCAGTGACATATGAGCATATAAAAACATGTAAACAATCCGGTGCCAGATTAGGAATTGTACATACACCGCATGGATCTTTTGAAACACCAATGTTTATGCCGGTTGGGACAAAAGCAACAGTTAAAACAATGAGCCCGGAAGAATTAAGAGACATAGAAGCAAAGATTATATTAGGAAACACATATCATTTGTGGTTACAACCAGGAAATGATATTATCAAGCACGCTGGGGGATTACACAAATTCATGAATTGGGACGGTCCAATTTTAACAGATTCTGGTGGTTTCCAAGTATTTAGTTTAAGTAATTTGCGCAAAATTTCTGAAGAAGGTGTAGAATTTAGACACCATACTAATGGCTCAAAGCTATTTTTGAGTCCCGAGAAGTCTATGCAAATACAGAATGATTTAGGTTCTGATATTATGATGGCATTTGATGAATGTCCACCAATGCCAGCTGAATATGAGTACGTCAAAGATTCAATCGAACGTACAACTCGATGGGCAGCCAGATGTTTAAAAGCACATCAACGCCCTGAAGATCAAGCACTGTTCGGTATTATTCAAGGCGGAGAATACAAAGATTTAAGAGAACAAAGTGCTAAAGAACTTGTCAGTCTTGATTTTCCAGGGTATGCGATAGGAGGGCTGTCTGTAGGTGAGCCAAAACCTGTTATGTATGACATGGTTGAACATACAGAACAATTTATGCCGAAAGATAAACCTAGATATTTAATGGGAGTAGGTTCTCCTGATGCTTTGATTGAATGTAGCATTAGGGGTATGGATATGTTTGATTGTGTATTGCCTACTAGAATTGCTAGAAATGGTACTTGTATGACATCAAATGGTCGATTAGTTGTTAAAAACGCTAAATATGCAGATGATTTAAGACCACTTGATGAACAATGTGACTGTTATACATGTCAACATTACACAAGAGCTTATATTAGACATCTAGTTAAAGCGGAAGAGACTTTTGGTATCCGTCTTACTACTATTCATAATTTACATTTTCTGCTAAAATTAATGGAAGATATTAGACAAGCCATTCGAGAAGACCGTCTTTTAGATTTTAAAGATGAATTCTTTGAACAATATGGATTAAATGTAGAAAACCCTAAAAACTTTTAAAGAGGAGTAACTAAAATGGAATTAACTTCATTGATTATACCAATTTTATTATTGGTTGTAATGTATTTCTTATTAATAAGACCACAACAAAAACGTGCAAAAGAACATCGTGCAATGATTAACCGTGTAGAAGCGGGTCAAAGGATTACTACAATCGGTGGTATTAAAGGAACTATTAAAGCTGTAGATGAAACTTCTGTAATCATTACTGTAAATAGTAATGGAACAGAAATGACTTTTGAAAAACCAGCTATAAAACAAGTAGATCCTTCATAAATACAGATTGATACCTAAATGTATGGGATAAATTGCTTATGGAATGTTTTCTTTTTACAGTAATAGAATTTTAGTCTTGAATGAATAAGATAAATACATTTTAACTTCTGTATTGATTATTATAATGTTAAGAATGCCTGGGACAATTTCTGTCTCAGGTTTTTTTAGTATTGTTTAAATAGAAAAATTATTATAAAATTGTTGCATTTTTAGACAATAATTTCACTATTTCTATGAGTATGTTAATATAAGTAAGTCCGTTAAAGTGAACGTAATATCATTTTAACTTGCACGATAATTTATTCATCGAGTATTCTAGATACATAAGTAAATAATGAGGTGTTCATGTGAAGAAAACGAGTAGAATAATTGCATTCATACTCCTCGTAGCTCTACTATTCACTGGAATGGGTATGACGTATAAGAATGTAGTTAAAAATGTTAATTTAGGTCTAGATTTGCAAGGTGGTTTTGAAGTCCTCTTCCAAGTAGATCCTTTAAATAAAGGAGATAAAATTGATAAAAAAGCACTTCAGGCTACATCTCAAACATTAGAAAATCGTGTAAATGTTCTAGGTGTATCAGAACCGAAAATACAAATCGAAGATCCTAATCGAATTCGTGTACAATTAGCAGGTATTAAGGATCAAGCACAAGCGCGTAAATTATTATCGACACAAGCTAATTTAACAATTAGAGATGCTGAAGATCATGTTTTAATGTCTGGTTCAGACATTAAACAAGGCTCTGCTAAACAAGAATTTAAACAAGAAACTAATCAACCAACAGTTACATTTAAAGTAAAAAGTAAAGATAAATTTAAGAAAGTAACTGAAAAGATTTCTAAAAAACGTGACAATGTCATGGTAGTTTGGTTAGATTTCGAAAAAGGCGATAGTTACAAGAAAGAAGCTAAAAAGCAACAAGAAGGTAAAAAGCCTAAATTTATATCTGCAGCGAGTGTAGACCAACCTATTAATTCTAGTAGTGTTGAAATTTCAGGTGGCTTCAATGGTAAAAAAGGTGTTGAAGAAGCGAAACAAATAGCTGAGTTATTAAATGCCGGCTCATTACCAGTTGATTTAAAAGAAATTTACTCTAACTCTGTTGGTGCACAATTTGGTCAAGATGCTTTAGATAAGACCATGTTTGCATCAATTGTAGGTATAGCATTAATTTATTTATTTATGCTTGGTTTCTATCGTTTGCCTGGTTTAGTTGCAATCATTGCGCTAACCACTTATATTTATTTAACTTTAGTCGCATTCAATTTCATATCAGGTGTATTAACTCTACCTGGATTGGCGGCATTAGTTTTAGGTGTAGGTATGGCTGTCGATGCCAATATCATTATGTATGAACGTATTAAAGATGAACTAAGAATTGGACGCACGCTTAAACAAGCGTATTCTAAAGCAAATAAAAGTTCATTCTTAACTATATTTGATTCCAATTTAACAACTGTCATTGCTGCGGCTGTGCTTTTCTTCTTTGGAGAAAGTTCAGTCAAAGGCTTCGCAACGATGTTACTCTTAGGTATCTTAATGATATTTGTAACCGCAGTATTCTTATCAAGAGGGTTGTTATCATTACTGGTATCTTCAAACCTCTTTAAAAAACAATACTGGTTATTTGGTGTTAAGAAGAAGAATAGACATGATATTAATGAAGGTAAAGATGTACATGATTTAAAAACATCATATGAAAAGTTAAACTTTGTTAAATTAGCTAAGCCACTTATTTCACTTAGTATTTTAATTGTAATTATTGGATTGATTATCATTTCGATATTTAAATTAAACTTAGGTATTGATTTCTCATCCGGAACAAGAGCAGATATTCAATCTAAAAATGCTATAACACAAGCACAGGTTGAGAAAACTGTAAAATCAGCTGGATTAGAACCAGATCAAATACAGATTAATGGTAGTGGAAATAAAAATGCCACAGTTCAGTTTAAAAAAGATTTATCACGTGAGGAAGACAATAAATTAAGTGCTAAGGTGAAATCTGAATTTGGAGATAATCCACAAATTAATACCGTTTCACCTCTCATTGGCCAAGAACTTGCTAAAAATGCTGTAACTGCATTAATACTTGCTTCTATAGGTATTATTATCTATGTTTCACTAAGATTTGAATGGCGTATGGGCCTATCTTCTGTACTTGCATTATTACATGATGTATTTATCATCATTGCAATCTTTAGTTTGTTTAGAATAGAAGTAGATTTAACGTTTATTGCAGCAGTATTAACTATCGTTGGTTATTCAATCAATGATACAATCGTAACTTTCGACCGTGTTCGAGAAAATCTGCATAAAGTTAAAGTCATTACGCATACTGATCAAATTGATGATATAGTCAACCGCTCTATTAGACAAACTATGACGCGTTCTATTAATACAGTGTTAACTGTAGTTGTAGTGGTAGTTTCAATTTTAATTTTAGGTGCACCAACAATATTTAACTTCTCTTTAGCATTGCTAATTGGATTATTATCTGGTGTATTCTCATCAATTTTCATTGCTGTACCATTATGGGGCATGTTTAAGAAACGACAGTTTAAAAAGACAAAAAATAATAAATTAATAGTGCACAAAGAGAAGAAATCTAACGATGAAAAAATCTTAGTTTAACTTCTTCACATTTTTATAATTTTAAAAGTTTACAAGCCAACCAAGGTGAATTATCTACTTTGGTTGGCTTGATTTCATGTATTAGCGTTTAATCATTAAGTTAGCAGTTAATGAAAAAACTGAACGATAAAAGTTTTGTGAAGAATTGTAACTTTATATTCTTTTAAAAATGCAAGTACTTTTTATTTCATTAAAATTTCGGTATAATGACCTGTGGAAATGAGGACGATTATAATGATTAAATCAAAATATAATTGGGATATAACTCAACCCGACACCTTTATAAGTGAGAGTAGTTGTGATCAATTTAAACTTTCACCCATAGTAAAAAAGGTATTAGAGAGTAAAAATATTGTGGATAATCAGGAGATTCAAAATCTATTTAAAGACACTAACATTAGTCATGATTATATGTTATTAAGTGATATGCAAAAAGCGATTGATCGCATTAAATTAGCTATCGATCATAATGAACGAATACTAGTTTATGGTGACTATGATGCAGATGGTGTTACATCTACTACAATTCTAGTGTCTACTTTACGTCTACTTGGCGCTCAGGTGGGGTGGTATATTCCCAATAGATTTACAGAAGGATATGGACCTAATGAATTAGCATTTAAAAATGCTTATGACGAAGGGATCTCCTTAATAATAACTGTAGATAATGGTATACAAGGACATCATGAAATAAGTACCATACAAGAATTAGGTGTAGATGTTATAGTGACAGATCATCATGAAATAGGAGAAACTTTACCTGATGCTTTTGCAATTGTACATCCGATGCATCCTAATTTTGAATATCCTTTTAAATATTTATGTGGTGCGGGTGTTGCTTATAAATTGGCCCAAGGATTGATAAAGCATCCACCTCAACATTTCATAGCATTAGCTGCCATAGGTACGATTGCAGATTTAGTATCATTAACAGATGAGAATAGATATATTGTAAAGCAAGGATTAAAGATATTAAACAGTCATACACCATCGTCCATAAAGGCTATCTTAAATCAAGCGGGTTTTAATGATGAAATAACAGAAGAAACGATTGGTTTTATTATTGGACCTCGATTAAATGCTGTTGGTAGACTAGAAGATGCATCATTAGCTGCTGAACTTTTATTGTCCGATGAATTTGAAGAGGCGGAATTTTTAGCTGAACAAGTTGAACATTTTAATCAAGAACGTAAAGATATAGTATCTAAAATTACTGATGAAGCATTGATATTAGCCGAGGAACAAATCAATCAAGGACATTTGTTTCTTTTACTTGCCAAAGAGGGGTGGCATGAGGGTGTATTAGGTATTGTTGCATCTAAAATTGTAGAAACATATGCACTACCTACATTAATTTTAAATATTGATGAAAATCAAAATCATGCCAAGGGTTCTGCGAGGTCGATTGAACAAGTTTCCATGTTTGATATTTTAAATGATCATCAACAGTTAATTGATAAGTTTGGTGGTCACCACATGGCTGCAGGAATGACGATGCCCATCGATAATATTGAAGGTTTACATAAAGAGCTAGATGAGTGGATGAAGGAACTTACTGTTACCACTTCATTAGAGCCTTCAATAAAGGTGGATGCGCAACTTGAAGAAACAGAAATTAACATTAAAAATATTAAAGATATATTTCAATTAAGGCCTTTTGGTACGGACTTTAATAGTCCTCTTTTTATGGTTAGAGATTTAATTGTCAAGTCAACAAAAGGAATCGGACAAGATAATAAACATCTTAAGTTAACGCTTGGTCATTCAGGTTTAACTGCTTTATTTTGGAATCATGGACATTTAGCAAGTGAACTCGAAGCAAGTCAACCGATTCATATAATAGGAACATTGCAAATTAATGAATGGAATGGTAATCAAACACCTCAATTTATCATCAAAGATATTGCTATAGACCAATTACAAATTTTGGATTATCGTAGTAAACGTAAAACTATACAATTTAAAGAAACTGAATCAAATGTTGCCTATGTCATTCATCCAAAACTCAAAAAAAGCAATTCACATTACTATCATTATGGTGAGGCTATTGATAGACCTTATGATAAAATAGTGTTTAGAGACTTACCTAATACTATGGTTGAAATTGAACAAACTTTAGAACATTCACAAATTTCTCAACTATATTTAGTTTTGCAGCATGAAAAGTCAATATATTTTGAAGGTATCCCTAGCAAGTCGCTTTTTAAAAAGTGTTACAAAGCTTTAATAAACAAAAAAGAAACTGACTTAATTAAAGAAGGTATGTTGCTTTGTGATTACTTAAATATTAAGCCAGAAATATTAACATTCATGCTTAAAGTCTTTAAAGAATTGGAGTTTATTTACGATGAAAAGGGATTGATTAAGATAAATCCAGCACCTAATAAACAAGATATAGAAAATAGTCGTATTTACCAAATGAGACAAGCACGTATGGAAGTAGAAGAACGCCTTCTCTATGATGATTTTTTAAATATAAAAGAATGGATAATATCAAAGTTAACATAGCTTTCAGGAGGAAAAACAATGGATTTAAAACAATATGTTTCAGAAGTAAAAGATTGGCCTTCAGCAGGTGTAAGCTTTAAGGATATAACAACTATAATGGATAATGGTGAAGCTTATGGCTATGCTACGGATCAAATTGTTGAATATGCAAAAGAAAAAAATATAGATATAGTAGTTGGTCCTGAAGCCAGAGGGTTTATAATAGGGTGTCCAGTTGCTTACTCAATGGGCATTGGTTTTGCTCCAGTACGTAAAGAAGGAAAACTACCTCGAGAAGTTATTCGTTATGAATATAATTTAGAATATGGAACTAACGTATTAACTATGCATAAAGATGCGATTAAACCTGGACAACGAGTTTTAATTACTGATGATTTACTAGCTACAGGTGGAACAATTGAAGCTGCAATAAAACTTGTTGAACAATTAGGTGGTATAGTTGTAGGTATTGCGTTTATTATTGAACTTAAATATTTGAATGGAATTGATAAAATAAAAGATTATGATGTGATGAGTTTGATTTCATATGATGAATAAAAATAATAAAATTTAGATTTTTATGAGCCTGAAAAAATAATATCAGGCTCATTAATCTTTTTGAAAAGCTTAATGTATTAAAATGATTATCAATTTTATATTAGTTTATTTTATAACTGCTGTGAACATCAGCTAAGTATTCATCTCTATTTATAATTGGACATTGTTTTAAATCGATATTAAATAAAATTATGTGTTTTAATTTTTTAATTGGAACCGACAACTTAAATATAAATTTAAATGTGTGATTAAAGTTTAACATCATTTATTTATTTGTAAGTCATATTGTAGTATCATGAAACTATTATTTAGAAAATTAATAAATGAGTTTCAATTATATAGTTGAACATGATAATTTGATATATGTAGAACCTTTCTACTTTCTTAAGCTATAAATGATTTATGGTAAAATGAATACAATAACAATGAATAAGTACTTTCATGTGGTATGTTAAACATCTTTGCAACATGAGTACTAAACGAAAGTAATGAATTGAGTGGGGTGTCATTAAAGTGAATAACGAGTATCCATATAGCGCGGATGAGGTGCTTTATAAAGCTAAATCATATTTATCAACAAGTGAATATGAATATGTTCTCAAAAGTTATCATATAGCTTATGAGGCACATAAGGGTCAATTTAGAAAAAATGGCTTACCATATATTATGCATCCTATTCAAGTTGCAGGGATTTTAACAGAGATGCATTTAGACGGACCCACTATTGTCGCTGGATTTCTACATGATGTGATTGAAGATACTTCTTATACATTTGAAGATGTTAAAGATATGTTTAATGAAGAAATTGCACGAATCGTAGACGGGGTAACTAAACTTAAAAAGGTTAAGTATCGTTCTAAGGAAGAACAACAAGCAGAAAACCATCGTAAACTATTTATTGCTATTGCTAAAGATGTACGTGTAATTTTAGTGAAGTTAGCAGATCGGCTTCATAATATGAGAACTTTAAAGGCAATGCCAAGAGAGAAGCAGGTAAGAATCTCTAAGGAAACCTTAGAAATCTATGCTCCGCTAGCACATCGACTTGGAATCAACACGATAAAGTGGGAACTTGAAGATACAGCGCTGAGATATATTGACAGTGTCCAATATTTCCGCATCGTTAATCTTATGAAGAAAAAACGTAGTGAACGCGAATCTTACATTACAAATGCAATCAATAAAATTAAAAACGAAATGACTAAAATGAGTCTTTCGGGCGAAATTAACGGTAGACCAAAACATATTTACAGTATATATCGCAAAATGATTAAACAAAAAAAGCAATTTGATCAAATATTTGATTTGCTTGCTATACGTATTATAGTTAATTCGATAAACGATTGTTATGCGACGCTTGGTTTAGTTCATACATTATGGAAACCAATGCCTGGACGTTTTAAAGATTATATAGCTATGCCTAAACAAAATATGTATCAATCACTACATACCACTGTAGTTGGACCCAATGGCGACCCTTTAGAAATACAAATTCGAACACACGAAATGCATGAAATCGCTGAACATGGTGTTGCTGCACATTGGGCTTATAAAGAAGGTAAGACAGTTAATCAAAAAACACAGGATTTTCAAAATAAGCTTAATTGGTTAAAAGAACTTGCTGAAACTGACCATACTTCTGCAGATGCGCAAGAATTTATGGAATCCTTAAAATATGATTTACAGAGCGATAAGGTATATGCATTTACACCAGCTAGTGATGTTATAGAGTTACCTTATGGTGCAGTACCAATTGATTTTGCTTATGCAATACACAGTGAAGTAGGAAATAAAATGATTGGGGCTAAGGTTAATGGTAAAATCGTACCTATAGATTATGTTCTACAAACTGGTGATATTATAGAGATTCGTACAAGTAAACACTCTTACGGTCCTAGTAGAGACTGGTTGAAAATTGTAAAATCTTCTAGTGCTAAAAGTAAAATCAAAAGTTTCTTTAAAAAACAAGATCGTTCTTCTAATATAGAAAAAGGTAAATTTATGGTAGAAGCGGAGATTAAAGAACAAGGATTCCGTGTTGAGGATATTTTAACTGAGAAAAATTTAGAAGTCGTTAATGAAAAATATCATTTTGCAAATGATGAAGATTTGTACGCAGCTGTTGGATTCGGTGGTGTTACATCAATACAAATCGTCAATAAATTAACTGAACGACAAAGAATATTAGATAAACAAAAGGCATTAAATGAGGCGCAGGAAGTTACAAAATCTGTACCTATAAAAAAAGATATTACCACAGACAGTGGTGTATACGTTGAGGGATTAGAAAACGTCTTAATCAAGTTATCAAAATGTTGTAATCCTATACCAGGTGATGATATTGTTGGTTATATCACTAAAGGACACGGGATTAAAGTTCATCGTACAGATTGTCCAAATATAAAAAATGAAACAGATCGATTGATTTCGGTAGAGTGGGTAAAATCTAAAGATTCAACACAACAATATCAAGTCGATTTAGAGGTTACTGCATATGATAGAAATGGCTTGCTCAACGAAGTATTACAAGCTGTGAATTCTACTGCTGGAAGCTTGATTAAAGTTTCTGGGCGTTCAGACATTGATAAAAATGCCGTAATTAATATTAGCGTGATGGTGAAAAATGTCAATGATGTGTACCGTGTCGTTGAAAAAATTAAACAACTAGGTGACGTTTATACAGTATCTAGAGTTTGGAACTAGAGGTGCAAAAGAAATGAAGATAATTGTACAAAGAGTTAAAAATGCTAGAGTTACGAATGATACAATTGATAACCAAATTAATAAAGGGTATTGTTTACTTGTAGGAGTAGGTCAAAGTTCTACCGAAGAGGATGTAAAAGTCATCGCAAGAAAGATTGCTCATGCACGTCTCTTTGAAGATGAAAATGACAAATTGAATTTAAATATTCAACAAGTCGAAGGAGAAATTCTTTCAGTTTCCCAATTTACTATATACGCTGATGTTAAAAAGGGAAATAGACCTGGATTCTCAAATTCTAAAGCTCCAGAACAAGCTAAAGACTTATATCAAAAATTTAATAAAGAATTAGAAGGTTATGGCTTAATTGTCAAAACAGGTGAGTTTGGAACACATATGAATGTAGAAATTCATAACGATGGACCTGTCACATTGATCTATGAATCGCAGGATGGGAAAATAATATGAAGAAAATAGATTCATGGCTAACTAAACATGGTCTAAAAAATCGACTTACGCTTGTAGTAATTGCAATTTTTATTATATTTTTAATTTTACTTTTTATGTTTGTTAATTTAAGCGATGAAGATACAGGTCAAATTACTATAACTGAGAATGCTGAGTTAAGAACAGGACCTAATGCCGCCTATCCTGTTATATATAAAATAGATAAAGGCGAAAGTTTTAAGAAAATAGATCGAAAAGGGAAATGGATTGAAGTTCAAAATCATGCTGGCACTGAGAAAGGCTGGGTTGCTGGTTGGCACACGAATTTGAACATTCCTGCTGATCAATCACTTTCGTCAAACCCTCTAAAAGGAAAAACAATTGTACTTGACCCTGGTCACGGTGGAAGTGACCAGGGTGCCTCAAGTAGTACGCCATCTAAAAGTCTCGAAAAAAATTACACGCTTAAAACTGCTAAAGAATTGAAAAAGTTATTAAACAAGGAAGGTGCTCATGTAAAAATGACTCGTTCCAATGATAAATATGTGTCCCTGGATGATAGAAATATAAAGGGTGACGCATTTATTAGTATACATAATGATGCGCTTGATTCTTCAAATGCCAATGGAGTAACTGTTTATTGGTTTAAAGACAAGCAAGAATCACTTGCACAAACTTTAAATTCTGCAATTCAAAAGAAGGCATTATTGACAAATCGAGGTTCTAGACAACAAAATTATCAAGTGTTGAGACAGACAGATATACCAGCAGTACTGTTAGAGTTAGGCTATATAAGTAACCCTACTGACGAATCTATGATTAATGATCAATTACATAGACAGGTGGTTGAACAAGCTATTGTTGATGGTCTAAAACAATATTTCTCATCCTAGACCTTGCAAATTATTCTAAAAATCGTTATCATTATTGATGAACTTTATAAATAAAACCGATATGATTCTTGAAATTTTAAATGAAGTGGGTAGCATTTAATGCGTAGAAATACAATCCTTGGCTGTAAGATTGTACTTAGTAATTTAAAAATTTGAACGCAAGAAGAGGTACTTTTAATTAAAAGTCGGATGGCGCACGTTAAGCGTTTAGAGTGGATTATGCTTTTATCAGTATAATCAAATAGGGTGGCAACACGGTGAATCGTCCCTTGTATAGTTTTGCACTATACAAGGGACTTTTTAATTTTTTACAACCCATATGAAAATAAAAGACTATTTTGATCTTTTTTAATAATAAAGGAGAGAGTTTTATGATTAAGATGCCAAGAGGTACTCAAGATATCTTGCCGCAAGATTCTGCTAAATGGCGTTACATTGAAAATCGATTACACACATTAATGGAATTGTATAATTATAAAGAAATAAGAACGCCAATTTTTGAAAGTACTGAACTTTTTGCAAGAGGCGTGGGGGATTCTACTGACGTTGTTCAAAAGGAAATGTATACATTTAAAGATAAAGGGGATCGTAGTTTAACATTACGTCCTGAAGGAACTGCAGCTGTTGTACGTTCATATATTGAACATAAAATGCAAGGTGACCCCAATCAACCTATCAAACTTTACTACAATGGTCCTATGTTTAGATATGAACGTAAACAAAAAGGAAGATATCGCCAATTTAACCAATTTGGTGTCGAAGCAATAGGAGCGGAAAACCCTAGTATCGATGCTGAAATACTCGCTATGGTTATGCATATTTATGAGTCTTTCGGATTAAAACACTTAAAGTTAGTTATCAATAGTATTGGAGATAGTGAGTCACGTAAAGAATATAACGAAGCATTAGTAAAACATTTTGAACCTGTGATTGATACATTTTGTTCAGATTGTCAATCAAGATTACACACTAATCCTATGAGAATTTTAGATTGTAAAATCGATAGAGATAAAGAAGCAGTAAAAAATGCACCCCGTATCACAGATTATCTCAATAATGATTCTAAATCTTATTATAAACAAGTTAAATTACATCTTGATAATTTGAACATATCTTATGTTGAAGATCCTAACTTAGTTCGTGGATTAGATTATTATACTCATACTGCCTTTGAATTAATGATTGATAATCCTGAATACGATGGAGCTATCACTACATTATGTGGTGGCGGTCGATATAATGGATTGTTACAATTATTAGATGGTCCAGATGAAACAGGTATTGGATTTGCACTAAGTATTGAAAGATTATTAATGGCACTTGATGAAGAAGGTATTTCATTAGATGTAAGTGAAGATTTTGATTTATTTGTTGTGACAATGGGAGAAGATGCCGATCGTTATGCTGTTAAGTTAATCAATGATTTAAGAAGAAATGGAATAAAGGTAGATAAGGATTACTTAAACAGAAAAATTAAAGGACAAATGAAACAAGCTGATCGTCTTAATGCTAAATATACTGTAGTAATTGGAGATCAAGAACTTGAAAATAATGAAATTGGTGTGAAAAACATGATTTCAGGTGAAACAGAAAATGTGCAATTAGATGAATTGATTAACTATTTTAAAAATAGAAAGGAAGTCTAAAAATGAATAAAAGAACAACGTATTGTGGTTTAGTCACAGAAGAATTTTTAAACGAAAAAGTAACATTAAAAGGTTGGGTTCATAACAGACGCGATTTAGGTGGATTAATTTTTGTTGATTTAAGAGATCGTGAAGGTATTGTCCAAATAGTTTTTAATCCTGACTTTTCAGAAGAAGCATTGCAAGTTGCTGAAACAGTACGCTCAGAATATGTAGTCGAAGTTCAAGGTGTAGTAACAAAACGTGATGCTGAAACTATTAATCCAAAAATCAAAACAGGTCAAGTTGAGGTTCAAGTTTCAAATATTGAGATTATTAACAAATCAGAAACACCTCCATTTTCAATTAATGAAGAAAATGTAAACGTTGATGAAAATATTCGATTAAAATATAGATATTTAGATTTGCGTAGACAAGAATTAGCACAAACTTTTAAAATGAGACATCAAACTACGCGTTCTATCCGTCAATACTTAGATAATAATGGGTTCTTCGATATTGAAACACCAGTATTAACAAAATCAACACCTGAGGGTGCGCGAGATTATTTAGTACCTTCCCGTGTACACGAGGGTGAATTTTACGCGTTGCCACAATCACCACAATTATTTAAACAACTATTAATGATAAGTGGTTTTGACAAATATTATCAAATTGTTAAATGTTTCCGCGATGAAGACTTACGTGCAGATCGCCAACCAGAATTCACTCAAGTTGATATTGAAATGAGTTTTGTCGATCAAGAAGATATCATAGCCATGGGTGAAGATATGTTACGTAAAGTTGTTAAAGATGTAAAAGGAATAGACGTTAGTGGGCCTTTCCCACGTATGACGTATGCAGAGGCTATGGATCGTTATGGTTCAGATAAACCTGACACTCGTTTCGGTATGGAACTTATCAATGTGTCACAGCTTGGTAAAGAAATGAATTTTAAAGTTTTTAAAGATACTGTAGACAACAACGGCGAAATTAAAGCAATTGTCGCAAAAGACGCTGCAGATAAATATACACGTAAAGACATGGATGCATTAACAGAGTTTGTAAATATATATGGTGCAAAAGGATTAGCTTGGGTTAAAGTTGTTGATGATGGTTTAAGTGGCCCAATTGCTAGATTTTTCGAAGATACTAATGTTGAAACACTTAAACAATTAACAGAAGCTAAACCTGGAGATTTAGTAATGTTTGTAGCTGATAAACCTAATGTTGTTGCTCAAAGTTTAGGGGCTTTAAGAATTAAATTAGCAAAAGAATTAGGTTTAATTGATGAATCAAAATTAAATTTCTTATGGGTAACTGATTGGCCGTTATTAGAGTATGATGAAGATGCAAAACGTTATGTAGCTGCACATCATCCATTTACTTCACCTAAAAGAGAAGATATCGAAAAGCTAGACACAGAACCTGAAAATGTACAAGCTAACGCTTATGATATTGTTCTAAATGGTTATGAACTTGGTGGTGGTTCTATAAGAATACACGATGGTGAATTGCAACAAAAAATGTTTGAAGTTTTAGGATTTACTAATGAACAAGCTCAAGAGCAATTTGGTTTCTTATTAGATGCCTTTAAATACGGTGCTCCACCTCATGGTGGTATTGCGTTAGGTCTAGATAGACTTGTGATGTTATTAACAAATAGAACAAACTTAAGAGATACAATTGCATTCCCTAAAACAGCATCAGCTACATGTCTTTTAACTGACGCTCCAGGAGAAGTATCTGATAAACAACTCCAAGAACTCTCACTAAGAATCAGACACTAGGGCCCCAACAAAGAGAATTTCACAAAGAAATTCAACGGACAAAGCAAGTTGGGACTAGGGCCCCAACAAAGAGAATTTCACAAAGAAATTCAACAGACAAAGCAAGTTGGGACTAGGGCCCCAACAAAGAGAATTTCACAAAGAAATTCAACGGACAAAGCAAGTTGGGACTAGGGCCTTAATTTAATGGTTCTTAAGAGATTGGCACAGAGAGCTCAATCGTAAGAAATGAATGTAAAACAACGATGTGTAATATAATTAATCAGACATTATATTCTAATTTTGGTAACTAGTTTAAAATGTATGAGAAACTAATACACATTAGAGTTAAATGATAAGTCTTTAAAATTTACTTCTCTTTTTAAAATATGGTATGATATTTTCATAAGATAGTCATCTGTGGTGTTCGTAAGTTTGCTTTTTATTTGGGCCTAACACTCTTTGATCAGGGAGCCCAATAGGTTTTCTCGCAGCGCACACGCCTCTATAGGAGGACTTGCAAAACGAGAAACAGGGCACCCACCTGTATATAGCAGGCCGAATGATCAAGCTATTTATAACTACGGCATCAACGGACTCTATCGGTACGCAAGACTTTTGTCTTGCGTATTTTTGTGTAAATAATTATAAAGAGACATAGATATAATGAATTGGAATTAAAGGAGCTAAAGATGAAACATCAATTTTCAAGGAACGAATTAGCAATAGGACAAGAAGGGCTGGACTTACTAAAAAATAAGACTGTTGCAGTTTTAGGCGTTGGCGGCGTCGGGTCATTTGCAGCTGAAGCATTAGCTCGGACTAATATTGGGCACATCATACTTATAGATAAAGATGATGTCGATATTACAAATGTGAACAGGCAAATCCATGCACTGACATCAACTATTGGTCAAAGTAAAGTCACGCTAATGGAAGAAAGAATCAAATTAATAAATCCTGATTGTAAAGTTACTTCTTTGCATATGTTTTATACTGAGGAAACATACAAAGATATTTTTAATAATTATGATATTGATTATTTTATTGATGCGAGCGATACAATCATTTATAAAGTTCATCTCATGAAAGAGTGTTTAGAAAGAGGAATTGAGTTAATTTCAAGTATGGGTGCAGCAAATAAGACTGACCCGACACGTTTTGAAATTGCAGATATTTCAAAAACACATACTGATCCTATGGCTAAAGTAATTAGAAATCGTTTAAAACGCCTTGGTATTCGTAAAGGTGTTAAAGTAGTATTCTCTGATGAAAGTCCTATTGTTATACGCGAGGACGTAAAAGAAACTGTAGGAGATAAAAATGCAATCAACAGAAAAGGGCAAATGCCTCCATCTTCTAATGCATTTGTTCCAAGTGTAGTAGGCCTCATTTGTGCAAGCTACGTTGTCAATGATATTTTAAAAGATATACCTGTGAGGCGTATTAAAGATAAAGGACAAAATTAAAGTCATTTATCTCATTGCAAGAAAAATATCATCTTCTATTTTTTGTAAAATTTGATGCATCGTTTAAATAAATCTACAATAACTCATTGTAAAAACCTGGGACATCACCATTGTCCCAGGTTTTTTGCAACTAACATATTAATCTTCGCTACATATTTTCAATGAATATAATTATGTTTTATTTCGTAAATTATCGTAAATTGCTTTAAATTGTTGTTCACTTTTTGATGTGGTTTTTGGTTCATAATACACTCTGTTTTTTAATTTTTCTGGTAAGTACTGTTGTACAACATGACCATTTTCATAGTTATGAGGATATTTGTAACCTATAGCCCGTCCTAACTTTTTAGCGCCTGAATAATGACCGTCTTTCAGATAATCCGGTATTTGACCTATATGTCCATTTCTTATATCTCCAAGAGCTTTATCTATTGCTGTGATACCAGAATTTGATTTAGGTGATAAGCATAATTCTATTACCGCTTGACTAAGGGGAATTCGTGCTTCTGGAAAACCTAGACGTTCAGCTGATTGTATCGCTGCTAAAGTCCTCTGACCAGCATTAGGTGATGCTAACCCAACATCTTCATAACTAATTACAAGTAATCGACGTACGATTGTAGGTAAGTCACCAGCTTCAATTAGACGTGCTAAGTAATGGAGTGCTGCATTGACATCACTACCTCTAATTGATTTTTGAAAAGCACTCATGACATCGTAATGCATGTCGCCATCTTTATCGCTTACAAAAGCACCTTTTTGTAAGCAATCTTTTGCGTCATCTAAAGTAATATGTCTTTCGTTTTGTTCATCAATATGAGCACTTAGTACAGCTAATTCCAAAGCGTTTAATGCACTCCTAACATCGCCTTGGCTTTGCGTTGAAAAATATTCGATAGCATCTTCATCTACAATAGGATGATAAGTACTCAAACCCCTTTCCTTATCATTTATAGCTCTATCTAATGCCAATCTTATATCATCTTGATTTAATGGGTAAAGCTCAAATATTTGTGCTCTAGATCGTATCGCTGGATTTATCGCATGATAAGGATTTGAAGTTGTCGCACCGATTAATACAATTTTACCATTTTCAAGATGAGGTAATAAAAAATCTTGTTTAGCTTTGTCTAAACGATGAATTTCATCTAATAGTAAGATAACTTGTCCTGACATCTTCGCTTCTTCGACAACTAACTGCATATCTTTCTTTGTATTAGTTACGGCATTTAATTGTCTGAATTTAAATTGTGTACTTCCTGAAATTGCTTTTGCAATACTTGTTTTACCAATTCCAGGTGGACCATAAAAAATCATAGAAGAAAGACGTTTAGTATCTACCATCCTTCTTATTATACCTTTCGGACCAACCAGGTGCTGTTGAGATATAATTTCATCTATATTTTTCGGTCTCATTCGAGATGCTAATGGTTCTGTACTCACATTTTTCACACCTTTCTAATATTATATTAACGTAAAAAATGATAGAATGGTAACAGATACTATTCGAATTAAGTGAGGTTATACAATGAAAATATCAACAAAAGGGAGATACGGATTAACATTGATGATATCTCTTGCTAAAAGAGAAGGTCAAGGTTGTGTATCACTAAAAACAATTGCTGAAGAAAATAAACTAAGTGATTTATATCTTGAACAATTAGTAGGCCCTTTAAGAAATGCTGGATTAATTCGAAGCGTTCGAGGTGCTAAAGGTGGTTATCAACTTAGAGTTCCATCAGAAGAAATTACTGCAGGAGATATTATCCGATTACTAGAAGGACCGATTACGTTTGTAGAGAGTATTGATTCAGAACCGCCTGCACAAAAGCAACTATGGATTAGAATGAGAGACGCTGTAAGAGATGTTTTAGATCATACTACATTAAAATATCTTGCAGATTACAAAGATACGAATGAAGACTTAGATGGTTATATGTTCTATATTTAAATTTTTATAGTGGTTAAATAGATACATAGATATGACCATTTATTATTTACTCGTAAAAATTTTGCCTACAATGTTTAACTAATATTTTTTGAGGTTATAACAAAACATAGCAATCATGGATTCACATTTTTAATCCATTTTATTGTTGCTATAAATAAACTTTTATAACTGAGAGGAGTAAATTTTATGGGTTTTATGGATAAAGCTAAAGAAGCTGCTGAAAAATTTAAAGATAGTGATAACGAACAAGTTAACAAAGTAAAAGATAAAATAAATGAATATACAGGTGGCGAAGACAACAAAGATAAAAACGACAAAAAGGATAAATAAAAAAAGCTCCTAAATGATTTTAAAAGGTTAAATAGCTACCAACACAGTTTGAAACTGTGTTGGTAGCTATTAATTTTTTAATACAAAATGATTTATATATAAAGTTATGAAAATCATATTTAACTTATTAAAATTCATCAAAAGAGTGAGACAATATTGAATGTCTAACCCTCAGTAAACATTGGTAAGGTGTTAACATTTTACTATGATTTAATTGCACGTTCTAATCTTCGATATGATTCTATTTGTTTGTCTTGATCATAGATATAACTAATTGCCATGAGTTCATCGATATCGCCGTATTCTTTTATGAACGATTCAAGTTTTTGTTTAACTGTATCTTCAGATCCTATAAGTGACCCTTTTATACGTTGTTGCGCTAATTCATATTCGCGCGGTGTTAATAGGGCCTTTAAATCATCTGTTGGTGGTTGGACAGGTTGCATTTTTCCTCGTGTTATACTCACCATTATTTGAGACATCGTAGTTGCTAAATATTCTGCTTGTTCATCAGAGTCTGACACAATTGTATTTAAACAAACAATTACATAAGGTTTATCTAGTACTTCTGAAGGTTCAAATAATTCTCTATAAATTTGTAGTGCTTCCTTCATTTGTTGTGGAGCAAAATGTCCTGCAAAAACATATGGTAACCCTTTACGTGCAGCTAAATGTGCAGAATCTGTAGATGAACCTAAAATATACATTGGTACATTTTTATTTACCGCAGGATAAGCACGTACATATGCTTGTTGATGACCCGGTCCAAAATATTGTTGCAGTTGTTCAACTTCTTCAGGAAATTGATAAACACCATTATGCTGATCTCTTCTTAATGCGCTCGCAGTCATCATATCTGTACCAGGAGCACGTCCTAATCCTAAGTCCACACGTTGAGGGAATAATGTTTCTAATGTCCCAAATTGTTCTGCTACGACTAATGGTGCATGATTCGGTAACATTATGCCTCCAGAACCTACTTTGATAGAATGAGTATGTTCTAATGTATGTTGAATTAATAGAGAAGTAGCTGAACTAACTAAATTTGGAGCATTATGATGCTCTGCAATCCAGTAGCGCTCATAATCTAAGTCATCTAATGCTTGAGCGAGTGTAACCATGTCGTTAATTGCATCTTTATCTTCTTGACCTTCACGTATAGGTACTAAGTTTAATGCAGATAATTTTATATTTTTCATACAAAATGCTTCCTTTCCATTATTAATAATAGTTGAAGTATAACAATCATTTTCGATTTTCAATATTGAATTGCTCAAATTATTTTAACTTTATATACAAAAATGATATTCGATAAATTGGTTGGTTAGATGTTAAAATTTAAATGACTTACATTTTCTTTCATTGGAAAAACAGAAAAGTAGAAATAAATAAATAATGGTGCTATTATAGGAACATTGATAATTTGACAAGGAGTGTCCAAACATGGAAGTATACGCAGATTATGCTGCGACTACGCCAGTAAAACAAGAAGTAATAGATGCTATGATGGAAATATATCAATCTCATTTTGGTAATCCATCGTCAATACATTCTATTGGTAGAGATGCGCGTAAATATCTTGACCAGTCACGTCGTACAGTTGCACAATTGTTGGGAGCGAATCCAAATGAAGTAATATTTACAAGTGGTGCAACAGAATCAAATAATACTGCTATAAAAGGATTAGTGAAAGCGAATGAACAATTAGGTAATCATATTATTACCACGAAAATTGAACACCACTCAGTATTACATGTATATGAGCAACTTGAAAAAGAAGGTTATGATGTTACGTATCTAGATGTAGATGATACTGGTGCAGTTGATTTAGACCAATTAAAAGAAACAATTAATGATAGAACAATTTTAGTATCAATTATGTTTGTAAATAATGAGATTGGAACAGTACAAAATATTTATGATATTGAAGATATTATTGCAGACACTCATGCATTATTCCATGTTGATGCTGTTCAAGCCATTGGACATTTAGATTTAGATTTTCATAATTTTAAAATTGATACGATGAGTATTTCAGCACACAAATTTGGTGGTCCTAAAGGTGTTGGTTTGCTATTAGTAAAAGAGCATACACCAATAGCATATAATCAAGTTGGTGGTGAACAAGAAACCAAACGTCGAGCAGGTACAGAAAATTTACCTCAAATTGTAGGATTAACAAAGGCACTTGAATTAGCTATAACTAATCAAGATGCAAATAATGTTCATTTAATGAATTTAAAAGAATTATTTTTAGTTCAGTTACAGGAAAGGGCAATTCCGTTTGAATTAAACGGTTCGATGACAGATTCAACGGGGCATATTTTAAATATTTATTTTCCATTTATAGATGTTGAAACAATGTTAACATTACTAGATTTAGCCCATGTATATGTATCTTCAGGTTCTGCTTGTACAGCAGGTTCTACGACACCATCTCATGTACTCGCAGCTATGTTTGAAGATGAAGAACGAGCAAAACATTCAGTACGTTTTAGCTTTAATGAACAAACAACAACACAAGAAATTAAATATATAGTAGCTGAAATTCATAAAATCTATCATAAATTTAAGGAGGAATCATAGTGTCTAACAAAGATATACGCGTAGTTGTGGGCATGTCTGGTGGAGTGGATAGCTCTGTTACTGCATACTTGTTGAAAGAACAAGGTTATGATGTAATAGGTATATTTATGAAAAATTGGGACGATACTGATGAAAATGGAGTGTGTACAGCCACTGAGGATTATAATGACGTGATTGCAGTATGTAATCAAATTGGCATCCCATACTACGCTGTTAATTTTGAAGAACAGTATTGGGATAAAGTATTTACTTATTTTCTTGATGAATATAAAAAAGGTCGTACACCTAACCCTGATGTAATGTGTAATAAAGAAATTAAATTTAAAGCATTTTTAGAACATGCTTTAAAATTAGGTGCTGATTATGTCGCTACAGGTCATTATGCACGTATACGTCGTCATGAGGATGGGCATGTTGAAATGCTAAGAGGTGTTGATAATAATAAAGATCAAACTTACTTTTTAAATCAATTATCCCAAGAACAACTATCCAAAGTCATGTTCCCAATTGGAGATATTGAAAAAAGTGAAGTAAGACGTATTGCAGAAGAGCAAAATTTAGCTACTGCCAAGAAAAAAGACTCAACAGGTATTTGTTTTATCGGTGAAAGAAACTTTAAAGAATTTTTATCACAGTACTTACCCGCTCAATCTGGTGAAATGTTGACATTGCACGGAAAAAAAATGGGACAGCATAGCGGATTGATGTATTATACAATTGGTCAACGTCACGGCTTAGGCATCGGTGGAGATGGAGATCCATGGTTTGTTGTAGGTAAAAATTTAAATGATAACATATTATATGTTGAACAAGGATTCCACCATGATGCACTTTATAGTGATTATCTTATAGCTTCTGATTTTTCATTTGTTAATCCAAGTGAAATTGATTTGGAAAAAGGTTTTGAATGTACAGCTAAATTCCGTTATCGCCAAAAAGATACTAAAGTTTATGTTCAACGCGAAAACGAGAATTCCATTAGAGTAACTTTTGCTGAACCAGTAAGAGCAATCACACCTGGTCAAGCAGTTGTCTTCTATAATCAAGAAGTATGTTTAGGTGGCGCTACAATTGATGATGTTTATAAAAACGAAGGTCAATTAAGTTACGTCGTATAAATTGTTTATACCGTTAATTCATGAGAAATTCTTGTATTAACGGTTTTTTTATGACTTGTTTTTTAATAAAAAATATATAAATAAAGAAATATTGACTTAAATGTCCTGAAAATACATATTTCAATAATCATGTTATAATCGTGTAGAAATGAGGGAGAAAAAATGCACGAACAAAGTAAGATATACCAAAACATTAAAGATGGTAAATTAGATACTGCCTTGAAAGACTTATTTGAAAATATAGAAGAAAATCCAGCCATTGTTGAAAATTATATTAACGCAGGTATTGTATTATCAGATGTTGGAGAAATTGAAAAAGCAGAACGTTTTTTTCAAAAGGCATTAACTATTGAACCTGAAAATGGTGCTGTTTACTACAACTTGGCAAATATTTATTATAATGAAGAACGTTATAACGAAGCAATAAAGCTATATCAAACTGCACTACAATATGAAATTGCGAAAAAAGATTGTAATTATATGATTGGTATGTCATTTAATCAACTAGGTGCTTTTAAAGAAGCTTTACCGTTTTTAATGACTGCAGCTGAATTGGACGATGATAGAGATTTAGAAGTACAATTTCAATATGGGTTAGTACTATGTCAACTCGAAATGTTTGATGAAGCAATTAAACAATTAAATAAGGTTCTTTCTATCGATTCACAACATGTAGATGGTATATATAATCTTGGTTTAGCAACATATATGAAAAATGAAGATTTAGATGAAGCAATTGCATATTTTGAACAAGCAATATCAATTGATGAAAAACATTTACTTAGCCAACATGCATTAAAGACATTCAAAACTATGAAAGAGGAGGAATAATATGTCTGACCCTACACTTTTTGATTATTCAATGATCAAAGGTACAGTTGATACTATTTTATTTCAAAATACGGATAATTTTTATACTGTTCTAAAAGTAGATACTATCGAATCAAACGAAAAATTTGATAGTATGCCAACTGTGGTAGGGTTTCTTCCCAATGTAGTTGAAGGCGATGTTTATACTTTTAAGGGACAAGTCGTACAACATCCACGTTATGGTAAGCAATTAAAGGCTGAAACATTTGAAAAAGAGTTACCTCAAACTAAAGATGCTATTATTAGTTACTTATCAAGTGATTTATTTAAAGGCATCGGTAAAAAAACGGCTCAAAACATTGTAAATACACTAGGTGAAAATGCTATAAATGATATTTTAACTCGCCCAGAAATCTTGGAAAATGTTCCTAGTTTACCAAAGAAGAAACAAAAACAAATTGCTGATCAGATTAATGCAAACCAAGAATCAGAGAAAATTATGATACGTTTACACGACCTAGGGTTTGGTCCGAAATTATCAATGGCTATATATCAGTTCTATATGGGTGATACTTTAAATGTTTTAGATAAAAACCCTTACCAATTAGTATATGACATTAAAGGTATTGGATTTAATAAGGCTGATCAACTCGCTCGAAATGTCGGTATTGAGCCACATTCACCTGAAAGATTAAAAGCAGCATTATTATTTACGTTAGAAGAAGAATGTATTAAACAAGGACATACATATCTACCTCGTACCATTGTTATAGAAACAACACAAAATTTACTCAATGAAGATATTGAGAAACCAGTTGAAACAGAGCAATTACTAGAAATAATTGACGTTTTATCAGAAGAGAAAAAATTAGTATCTGAAGCTGATCAGGTATCAATTCCAAGTTTATACTATTCAGAATTGAAAAGTGTGCAAAACTTATACCGAATTAAAACAAACACATCTAAATTAAAAGAAATAGAACAGTCTGATTTACAAATACATATTGGTGATATTGAGTCACAAAATAAGGTTAATTACTCTGCCTCTCAAAAAGAAGCGCTTGAAACAGCAATAAATTCTAAAATTATGCTTTTAACTGGCGGTCCGGGCACCGGTAAAACCACAGTCATTAAAGGTATAGTTGAATTATATGCAGAAATACATGGGCTCTCTCTCGATTATGATGATTACAATGAAGATGATTATCCAGTAGTGTTAGCCGCACCCACAGGTCGTGCTTCTAAGCGCCTTCATGAATCGACAGGTTTAGAAGCAATGACAATACATCGTTTAATCGGTTGGAACCAAGATACACAACCTCAGGATATTTTAGAAAATGAAATTAATGCAAGACTCATTATCATCGATGAAATGTCAATGGTAGATACATGGTTGTTCCATCAATTTTTAAGTGCTGTGCCTTTAGAAGCACAAATTGTATTTGTCGGAGATGAAGATCAGTTACCATCAGTAGGTCCAGGACAGGTATTTAAAGACCTTATTGATTCTGAAATAATACCGCGTGTTAATCTTACCGAAGTATATCGTCAGCAAGATGGTTCCAGTATTATTGACTTAGCTCACCGTATGAAATTAAATGAACCTATTGATATTACTAAACGTTATCATGATCGTAGTTTTATTAGTTGTGGTACGAATCAAATACCAGACGTTGTTGATAAAGTAGTTAAAAGCGCTGTAGCTAAAGGCTATGATATGAGTGATATACAAGTTTTGGCTCCTATGTATAAAGGTAACGCTGGTATTAAGAGACTTAACCAAGTTCTACAATCCATTCTTAATCCGAAACAACAAGATAATCGTGAAATAGAATTTGGTGAAGCGGTGTTTCGAAAAGGGGATAAAGTACTTCAGTTAGTTAATCGACCTAATGATAATATATTTAATGGGGATATAGGTATAATAGTAGGTATATTTTGGGCCAAAGAAAATGCTCTAAATAAAGATGTGTTAGTTGTAGATTTTGAAGGTAATGAAATTACATTTACTAAACAAGATTTAATGGAACTAACACATGCATATTGTACATCTATCCATAAATCACAAGGTTCAGAATTTCCTATTGTTATTATGCCTATTGTTAGACAATATTATAGGATGTTACAACGTCCAATTCTTTATACAGGATTAACTAGAGCTAAACAATCACTTGTTTTGCTTGGTGAACAAGAAGCGTTTGATATAGGTTTAAAAACAAATGGACAAACACGATTAACACAATTAAATGATTTGTTAAAATCGTATTTTGGACAAAACATAGATAATTTAAATACAAATAAACAACCTATTAACGAGCATAAACAAAATGAAAATCATCTGGATTTGAATAATGAAAAAGAAAATGATATCCAATTAAACGAGTCGACAATTTTCCAAATTGATCCAATGATTAATATGGGGGAAATGACGCCATATGACTTCGTTGAACGTTGACAAATCAATGAAAAGAAAATAAAATAAAGCTAAGTAAGTATAGAGACGAGTAAATAACTTTTGAATTATAGAGATGTACTGGTTGGTGAAAAGTACAAACAAAATTATTGAATGCTACTCTATATTAGGTAAATAAAGTATACAAAGTGATAAGAAATAGTAGACAAACAAAATTCAAGTATGTAAATAGGTCACAATTCTTATAACTAGGGTGGTACCGCGATAACGTTCGTCCCTTTGTGGATGAACGTTTTTATATTCTTGAATAATACTCAACTATGACTATCTAACTGCGATAACAAAAACGTATGAAGGAGAGTTTTTATTTATGAAAAAAATGAAAGCTAGTGAAATTAGGCAAAAATATTTGGATTTCTTTGTAGAAAAAGGGCATATGATTGAACCGTCTGCACCACTTGTACCTATCGATGATGATACATTATTGTGGATTAATTCTGGTGTAGCTACCTTAAAAAAATACTTTGACGGGCGTGAAACTCCTAAAAAACCAAGAATTGTCAATTCTCAAAAAGCTATACGAACAAACGATATAGAAAACGTCGGCTTTACTGCTCGCCATCATACTTTTTTTGAGATGCTAGGTAATTTTTCAATCGGTGACTACTTTAAACATGAAGCGATTGAATTTGCTTGGGAATTTCTAACAAGCGATAAATGGATGGGCATGGAACCTGAGAAGTTATATGTAACTATTCATCCTGAAGATACTGAAGCCTATAGAATTTGGCATGAAGACATTGGTTTAGAGGAAAGTCGTATTATTCGAATAGAGGGCAATTTTTGGGATATCGGAGAAGGACCATCTGGACCGAATACAGAAATTTTCTATGATCGTGGATCGGATTATGGAAATGATGATCCTGCTGAAGAAATGTATCCTGGTGGTGAAAACGAAAGATATTTAGAAGTTTGGAATCTAGTGTTTAGTGAGTTTAATCACAATAAAGACAATACTTACACACCACTACCAAACAAAAATATTGATACTGGCATGGGATTAGAACGTATGACTTCTATCTCACAAAATGTAAGAACAAATTATGAAACAGACTTATTTATGCCTATAATTAAGGAAGTAGAACATGTTTCAGGAAAAAAATATTTAATTGATGATGCACAAGATGTTGCATTTAAAGTTATCGCAGACCACATTAGAACAATTGCTTTCGCAATTGCCGATGGCGCATTACCAGCTAATGAGGGTCGAGGATATGTATTAAGAAGATTATTACGTAGAGCAGTACGCTTTAGCCAATCATTGGGAATTAATGAACCATTTATGTATAAACTTGTTGATATAGTCGCTGATATCATGGAACCATATTATCCAAATGTCAAAGACAAGTCCCACTTTATTAAACGTGTCATTAAATCAGAGGAAGAACGCTTCCATGAAACGCTTGAGGAAGGTCTTACGATTTTAAATGAACTGATAAAAGAAGCGAAGAATAGTAATCAGGTTATTAAAGGTCATGATGCTTTTAAGTTATATGATACTTATGGATTCCCAATAGAATTAACTGAAGAATTAGCAACTCAAGAAAAATTGTCTGTTGATATGTCTACTTTTGAACAGGAAATGCAACAACAGAGAGATCGAGCTAGACAAGCTCGACAGAATTCTCAATCAATGCAAGTTCAAAGTGAAGTACTAAAAAATATTCAAGATGATAGTCAATTTGTTGGGTATGAAACTACGGACTATCAATCATTAATAACTCACATCATATACAATGGTGAAGAAGTTAAACATGCTGAAGCAGGAGAAACAATTTACTTTATTTTAAGAGAAACGCCATTCTATGCAGTAAGTGGTGGACAGGTTGCAGATAAGGGAACAGTTGGTAATGAGAGCTTTGAAATAAATGTAACTGACGTAACTAAAGCGCCTAATGGCCAAAACTTACATAAAGGTATTGTGCAATTTGGCGAAGCAACACAAAACGCGAAAGTAGAAGCACGTGTTAACAAAGAAGATAGACGACTTATTCAAAAAAATCATAGTGCTACACATTTACTACATGCTGCTTTAAAAGAAGTATTAGGAGATCATGTTAATCAGGCTGGATCGTTAGTTGAACCTGAAAGACTACGTTTTGATTTTTCACATTTTGGTCCTATGACACAAGAAGAAATTAATTTAGTAGAACGTAGAGTAAATGAAGAAATTTGGAGAGCTATCGATGTCCGTATTCAAGAAATGAGTATTGAAGAAGCCAAATCAATAGGCGCTATGGCTTTATTTGGTGAAAAATATGGAGATATTGTTCGCGTTGTCAATATGGCACCATTTTCAATAGAATTGTGCGGTGGAATACATGTGAATAATACTGCGGAAATTGGTCTCTTTAAGATTGTGAGTGAATCTGGAACAGGCGCTGGTGTTAGAAGAATTGAAGCTTTAACTGGTAAAGGTGCATTCTTACATCTTGAAGAAATTGAAACACAATTCAATACTATTAAAAATCATTTAAAAGTTAAATCTGATAACCAAGTAGTTGAAAAAGTTAAACAACTTCAAGATGAAGAAAAAGGACTGCTTAAACAATTAGAACAACGCAACAAAGAAATTACATCACTAAAGATGGGGAACATTGAAGAACAGGTTGAGTTGATTAATAATGTGAAAGTTTTAGCAACAGAAGTAGAAATTCCAGATCCAAAAGCGATACGTTCAACTATGGATGACTTTAAATCTAAACTTCAAGATACTATTATAGTGTTAGTCGGACAAGTTGATGGAAAGGTTTCTGTAATTGCTACTGTACCAAAATCACTTACAAATCAAGTGAAAGCTGGAGATCTTATCAAAAACATGACACCAATTATTGGTGGAAAAGGTGGAGGCCGTCCTGATATGGCTCAAGGAGGCGGAACCCAACCTGAAAAGATAACAGAAGCATTACGCTTTATTAAAGATTACATTAAAAATCTATAACTCCAATGAATAATGGTGTAGAATTAAAGTGAGTCAGAATACGCTTATGAAGGAGTGTCGTATATGGAAAATTTTGATAAAACAATGAAATTTAGTTATGAAGAAATTCCAAAGGAAGATGTCAAATCAGTTCTTCAGAATGTTCATCGTACATTAGAAGAACGTGGATATAATGCAGTTAATCAAATAGTGGGTTACTTATTATCTGGAGACCCTGCATATATTCCGCGTCAAAATGAAGCAAGAAACCAAATACGTCATATAGACCGTGATGTAATTATGGAAGAACTCGTTTCAAACTATTTAAAAGAGTCTAAGAATTAATATGCTAAAGCATAAAATTTTAGGACTAGATGTTGGAAGTAAAACTGTTGGCATTGCTATAAGTGACCTTATGGGTTGGACTGCTCAAGGGTTAGACACACTCCGTATCAATGAAGAACAAGATGATTTAGGAATTGATCAACTCGTGAAGATTATTAAAGATAATCAAGTTGGAACTGTTGTTATTGGCTTACCCAAGAATATGAACAATTCAATAGGTTTTCGTGGAGAGGCTTCAATAAAATATAAAGAAAAGTTACAAGACTCTGTCCCTTCTATTGATATTGTTATGTGGGACGAACGTTTAAGTACAATGGCTGCTGAAAGATCTTTACTTGAAGCAGATGTTTCAAGACAAAAAAGAAAAAAGGTAATAGATAAAATGGCAGCTGTATTTATTTTACAAGGCTATTTAGATTCTATTCAATAAAGGAGAAAATGAAAATGACAGAACATAATCACGATGCTGAATTAACAATAAATAATGAAGAGGAATTACTTACGTTATATGATGAAAACGGAAATGAAGTTTTATACCGTAAAATGTTAGAATTTTATCATCCAGAATTCAAAAAAGAATATGTCGTTCTTGCAGAAGAAGGTGCACAATCAGATGACGAAGACATGATTGAACTTGTACCAATGATAAATGAACCTGATGATTCTGGTGATGGAGGGAAATTAGTCCCTATTGAAACAGATGAAGAGTGGGATATGATTGAAGAAGTTGTAAATACTGAGATTAACGAATAATCTTTATAAGATGTTGTGTGAGAAGTGTAATTGAGTTTCTAGGTCTCCTCTATCATGGAATTATATTGAGAGGGAAAGTTTAATATTATTAAATTTTTAACTTAGTTACTATCTTAAATTACATTCAAAATGCCTGAGACAATCAAAGCTGTCCCAGGCATTTTAATATTAGAATTATTTGAATTTACCCTACTAATAATAGTGCTCAAAGACATATTCGTATAATTGCCTCTTATAAAAATCTTTGAATTATGGTAAAATGTCTTAAGTTAATTTCTATGAATACTCATATTTACTTCTAATATAAAAGTATAGAAGAATTACTATCATAATCAGTCATTTTCATTGATTAACTATCAACATAATCAATACATGGGCTGATTTATTTTGTTTTTGCAATTGTTAATGATGAAGGAAGTTTTAATGATATGGATTCAAATCAAAAATATTTAACACAATTACATCAATCAATTGATACTGAAATCGAAGAACTAAGAGTTTATGCCGAAGAAAATCAAGTTCCTATTGTTGATAAATTAACACTTGATTTGATAAGACAACTCATTCGAATGAATAGAACTAAAAATATTTTAGAAATTGGTACAGCCATTGGTTATAGTTCAATGCAATTCGCTAATATTTCTAAAGATATAAATGTAACAACAATTGAACGAAATGAGGACATGATTCATCTTGCAAAAAAGTTCATAAAAAAGTATCGATACCAGAATCAAATCCGCATAATTGAATATGATGCTTTGAATGCATTTGAACAAGTCAATGACAAACAATATGATATGATATTTATCGACGCAGCCAAAGCACAATCAAAGAAATTCTTCCAACTATATACACCGTTATTAAAAAAAGGTGGAATTGTAGTTACTGATAATGTTTTATATCATGGATTTGTTTCAAATATAGACGTTGTTCGTTCTAGAAATGTGAAACAAATGGTTAAGAAAGTGCAACAGTACAATGAATGGTTGATGGAGCAATCTCAATTTACAACAAACTTTATAAATATGGATGATGGATTAGCAATATCTATAAAAGGAGAATGACTATGGTTGAATTATTAGTTACTCCTAAGTCAATAACTCATATGGAAACACTAATAGATAAAGGTGCAGACGCATTTGTTATTGGTGAACAAAAATTTGGTTTAAGACTGCCGGGAGAATTTAATCGTGATGCTATGCAAGAAGCTGTAGCATTAGCCCATAAAAATAACAAAAAAGTATACGCTGCTGTGAATGGTATTTTCCATAATTACCACTTAGACGCTTTGGAAGACTATATTAACTTTTTACATGATATTCAAGTAGATCGCATTATATTTGGTGATCCAGCTGTCGTTATGTATGTTAAACAACACGAGCATCCAATTCCATTAAATTGGGATGCTGAAACTCTTGTAACGAATTATTTTCAGTGTAATTACTGGGGGAAAAAAGGTGCAAATAGAGCAGTATTAGCTCGAGAACTTAGTTTAGATGAAATAATTCATATTAAAGAGCATGCTGATGTAGAGATAGAAGTTCAAGTTCATGGTATGACTTGTATGTTTCAATCCAAAAGAATGCTATTAGGAAATTATTATACTTTCCAAGAGCGACAAATGAAGATAGAACGTCAACATGATCATGGAGACTTATTATTATACGATGAAGAAAGAGATAATAAATATCCAGTTTTCGAAGATTATAATGGTACGCATATCATGTCTCCAAATGATATCTGTTTAATAGAAGAATTAGAGCCTTTTTTTGAGGCAGGGATAGACGCGTTTAAAATAGATGGTATTTTACAAAGTGAAGAATATATAAATGTAGTCACAGAGCAATATCGAGAAGCTATAGATTTATTTAATGAAGATCCGGATGCATATGAAGATGAAAAATTTATGCTCGTTGATCCTATAGAAGAAATACAACCTGAACATCGTCCATTCGACGAAGGTTTCTTGTATAAACAAACAGTATATTAAGGAGGCTTATCATTAAAATGAAAACTTTAGAAGAAGTTAAATCCAAGACCCAAAAGATAATGAAAAAGCCTGAACTACTTGCACCAGCTGGTAACTTAGAGAAACTTAAGATTGCTGTTCACTATGGTGCAGATGCAGTGTTTTTAGGTGGCCAAGAATATGGATTACGTTCTAATGCTGATAATTTTACTATGGAAGAGATTGCTGAAGGTGTAGACTTCGCTAATCATTATGGCGCTAAAATTTATGTTACAACGAATATTATTGCACATGATGAAAATATGGAGGGACTAGAAGAGTACTTGCAAAACCTTGAATCTACAGGTGCTACAGGTATTATAGTAGCGGATCCTCTTATCATAGAAACTTGTAAAAAAGTTGCGCCTAGACTAGAAATTCATTTATCAACGCAACAATCTCTTTCAAATTATAAAGCTGTTGAATTTTGGAAACAAGAAGGATTAGACCGAGTTGTACTTGCACGTGAAACTGGTGCAATGGAAATGAGTGAAATGAAAGAAAAAGTCGATATTGAAATAGAAGCGTTTATACATGGCGCAATGTGTATCGCATATTCTGGTCGTTGTACTTTAAGTAATCATATGACAGCTCGAGATTCTAATCGAGGTGGTTGTTGTCAGAGTTGTCGATGGGACTATGATTTACTTGAAGTTGATAGTGATGGAGACCTAGATTTATATTATGACAACAGTGATGTTACTCCTTTTGCAATGAGTCCTAAAGATTTAAAATTAATAGAATCTATACCTCAAATGATGGAATTAGGCATCGATTCGTTAAAAATTGAGGGACGCATGAAATCTATACATTACATTGCTACAGTTGTTTCTGTATATCGTAAAGTCATTGATGCATATGCTGAGGACCCCGAAAACTTTAAAATAAAACCGGAATGGTTAATGGAATTAAATAAATGTGCAAATCGTGACACAGCACCAGCTTTCTTTCAAGGTACACCTGGTTATGAAGAGCAAATGTTTGGTGAAGAACAGTCTAAAAAGTCATCTTATGATTTTTGTGGCCTCGTGCTAGATTATGACCATGAAACACAATTAGCAACAATACAACAGAGAAATCATTTTAAACCAGGACAAGAAATTGAGTTCTTCGGCCCAGAAATTGATAGTTTTAAACAAGTTGTTGAAGCGATTTACGACGAAGAAGGTAATTCTTTAGATGCAGCACGTCATCCATTACAAATTGTACAAATTAAAGTAGATAAGCCTATTTATTCTAACAACATGATGAGAAAGGAAATTGGCTAATGAATCAGACAACGATTATTGGCATTGCAGGGGGTTCGGGCTCTGGAAAAACTACAGTTACAAATGCAATTATGAAGAATTTAGAAGGTCATAGTGTCGCACTCTTAGCACAAGATTATTACTATAAAGATCAATCACATTTAACATTTGAAGAACGGCTTGAAACAAATTATGACCACCCGTTTGCATTTGATAATGATTTACTTATTCATAACTTAAAAGATTTAAGAAATGGAAAACCAGTTGAGGTACCTACGTATGATTATTCTCAACATACACGTAGTAAAGAAACAATTGCATTTGATCCAAAAGATGTTATTATCGTAGAAGGTATCTTTGCTTTAGAAAACAAGACATTACGAGACATGATGGATGTGAAAATTTATGTTGATACTGATGCTGATTTACGAATTTTACGCAGACTTACTAGAGATACTAAAGAGCGTGGTCGTACAATGGAATCAGTAATTAATCAATATCTTAATGTAGTTAGACCTATGCATGAGCAATTTATTGAACCTACAAAAAAGCATGCTGACATCATAATTCCTGAAGGAGGCAGCAATAAAGTTGCCATAGATATTATGACTACTAAAATCCAATCACTCGTAAGCAAAAAATAGTAATTTTTATAGTAAAGGAAGATGAGATTTATGGAAAACCAAAAACAATATCCTATGACTCAAGAAGGTTATGAGAAACTTGAACAAGAATTAGAAGAATTAAAAACGGTTAAAAGACCTGAGGTAGTTGAAAAAATAAAAGTAGCCCGTTCATTTGGAGACCTATCTGAGAACTCTGAGTATGATGCTGCTAAAGATGAACAAGGCTTTATTGAACAAGATATACAACGTATTGAACACATGATTAGAAATGCTTTAATCATTGAAGATAACGGTGATAACAATGTAGTTCAAATTGGTAAAACAGTTACTTTTATTGAATTACCTGGAGATGAAGAAGAAAGTTATCAAATCGTTGGGTCTGCTGAAGCTGACGCTTTTAAAGGAAAAATTTCTAACGAATCTCCAATGGCAATAGCATTAATTGGTAAAGGATTAAATGATCAAGTACGTGTTCCACTTCCTAACGGTGGCGAAATGAACGTTAAAATCGTTGAAATTAAGTAAATAATTTACCAAATGCGGGAAGTCAAACTTAAAAATCGTTGAATTACTTTCTAACCTCGATTCCGGGTAGTAATATAGAGAAATTTTGAGTAGAACCTTGTATATATAAGATTCTAATATATCATTTAAAAAGTGTTATTCTTGTATTTTGATAGTTATGATTACACTTCAATGCACTTTAAAACCTGAGACTATTTTTGATGTCTCAGGTTTTTTTTGTGTAATTTGAGAATAGTTTAAACATATGTTTGATGAGGTTTTATACAACACAGTATGACAAACTGTCATCAATATGATTAAATGATAATAGAAATTTAATGTTTAGAAGTTTGCAATAATTAAGATAACCTAATAACTTTAATTCAATTTATTATTTGTTATTATTAGCTATTTGAATTAATTATTAAACAACATCTTTATTGCAATGGTACAATAAAATTGTTGTAACAAATAATTCCTTAGTATTTTTAAAAGGAGGGATTTTGTTTTGAGGACACAATTTATTAATGAACAAACAATTATGATTTACTTTGAAAATGAAATTAGTGAATCTACGTTCAAAAAGGTACAACAAACAATTCAATACATAAAATCGAAAAATTTATCAGAAATAACAAACATTGTACCTTCTTATCGTGCTATTCTAATTTACTTTGATAACTCAGAGATAAATGGAGCTGAATTATTAGAAAATTTAGAATTTGATGAAGGTTTGAACAGTGGAAAACAATCACATTTTAAACAGCGTATCATTCATATACCTGTATTATATGGTGGAGATTTTGGTCCAGATTTATCAGAAGTAGCTAACGTTAATAAATTAAGTCAGGAAGCAGTTATTCAAATACATACACAACAACCTTATCTAATCTATATGCTTGGGTTTATGCCGGGTTTCCCTTACTTAGGTGGATTAGATGCTAAGTTGCACACACCTAGACGATCTGAACCTAGAATCAAAATTAACGCTGGTTCTGTTGGAATAGCAAATAATCAAACAGGTTTATATCCTATGGACTCACCTGGTGGTTGGCAGATTATTGGTCGCACACCAATAAAAGTTTTCGATTTAAATAGGTCACCAATGACGTTATATGAAGCTGGTGATTACATACAATTTTATAGTATTAATTATCAAGAGTTTGAAAAAATATCAAACGATATTAATAAAGGAAAATTTGATATAGATAAGTGGGTGACATATCAAGATGAGTATTAAAATTTTAAAGCCTGGTCTGTTTTCAACAATTCAAGATATAGGTAGAATTGGGTATCAGGATTTAGGATTTTCTGAAGCAGGTGCTTTAGATTACTATAGTTTTTCTATTGCACAAAAACTTATCGGAAATCAAGGACCAGCAATTGAATATACGTTAGTAGGTCCCAACATAGAATTTTTAACAGACAATACTTTTGCCATTGTCGGTGGTAATTCAGAACCGAAACTTAATGGTAACAAAATTGATTTACTAACCGTTTATCATGTGAGAAACGGAGATCAATTAGACATTGGTCAAATCACTGAAGGAGCAAGAGGATATATTGTTTTTGGACACCCACTTAAAATTGATAAAGTGGCTCAAAGCTATTCTACACATGTTAGGAGTGGAATGGGCGGATTTAAAGGTCGTGCATTAAAGAAATACGATGTTATTGCAACTCAAGTTAATCATAACTATAAAACTAATTTAGGAAAAACAATTGATTTTTCATCTATACCTGATAATAATTACATACACGTCATTGAAGGACCTCAAATCAATGAATTTGATGAAGAAACGATAGCTAAATTCGTTAATAGTGAATTCAAAATTTCTGATCAATCAGATCGAATGGGATACAGATTAAAAGGTAATACAGTAGCACCTAAAAATAGTGCTGATATCATTTCTGAACCTGTCGCTTTGGGAAGTATTCAAGTACCTAGCGACGGTAATCCCATTATTCTTTTAAATGATAAACAAACAATTGGTGGTTATACAAAAATTGCAACGGTAACACAATTAGATTTAAGAAAATTAGCACAGATGAAGCCTGGAGACATTATACAGTTTGAATGGATAACTGTTGAAGAAGCTTCTAAAAAGCTTAAAGAATTTAAGTCTAAATTTGAACAATTACTAAAGCGTTTTGATGAGCAACCATTGTTTAACCTAAATCATATTAGACATACTTCTAATAAAATTGCAGAAATAATTAAGGAGGATAGATAAATGGATATTAAAAAAATTGAGAAAGTCATTAAATTGGTAAAAGCTAATGATGTAAAAAAATTTAAGTATAAGGACGCTCATAATGAAATAGAACTTGATTTTACTAATGGAGCATCTCAACAATATTCACAACAATCATCTCAAGATATTCAACAAGATAATATTAAATCCTATGATGAAAAACAAGAAGACATATCAAATGACCAGCAAGAGATTAAATCTCCTATGGTTGGAACATTCTTCTTACAAGATAGTAAAGAATTAACAGAACCTAAGATTAAAGTTGGTGATACCGTAACTGAAGGAGATGTTATCGGTTACATTGAAGCTATGAAAGTTATGAATGAAGTAATTACGGATGTTTCAGGTGAGGTCACAGAAATATTAGTAGAACATGGAGACAATGTTGAATATGATCAGCTACTAGTTAGAGTTAAATAGGAGGAATTCATTGATGTATCGATGTTTGATTGCAAATAGAGGCGAAATAGCAGTAAGAATTATAAGAGCTTGTAGAGAGCTTAACATAGAGACAGTTGCCATTTATGCAAAAGGTGATGAAACCAGCTTACATGTAAGTTTAGCCGATCAAGCAATATGCATAGGTGAAGCAAATCCATTAGACAGTTATTTAAATATTGATCGTATTATATCTGCTGCAAAAGTTACAGAATCAAATGCTATTCACCCTGGCTATGGTTTCTTATCGGAATCTACGAATTTTGCGAAAGCCGTTGAAGATAACCATATACATTTTATTGGACCTAGTAAGACAACTATGGAAATGATGGGAGATAAAATTACTGCCAGACAAACTGTGAAACAAGCAGGTGTACCTGTTATACCAGGTTCTAATGATGCTGTTCAAAGTGTAGATGAAATTAAATTATTAGCCAAAGAAATTGGATTTCCAGTTGTACTAAAAGTAGCTAGTGGTGGTGGTGGGAAAGGTATCAGAATTGTTAAAGAAGCATCTCAATTGGATCAGGCATTGAAAGAGGCTAAAAGTGAAGGACAAAAATATTTTAATGATGATCGAGTGTATGTAGAGGCATTCATTCCAGTAGCAAAACATGTGGAAGTGCAGATTATCGGAGACGGTAAAAATAACTATGTTCACTTAGGTGAACGTGACTGTTCTGTTCAACGAAAGAATCAAAAATTAATAGAGGAAGCGCCTTGTGCTGCATTAACTGAACAAAGAAGAACAAGAATATGTAGTGATGCAGTTAAAGTAGCTCAAGCTTCAAGATATCGTAGTGCTGGAACAATAGAATTTTTAGTTACTGAAGATGCACATTACTTTATTGAAATGAATGCTCGTATTCAAGTTGAACATACAGTTACAGAAATGCGTGCAGATAGAGACTTATTACAAGCTCAGTTATATTTATTAACACACGGTGAATTACCATTCACTCAGAAAGATATTTTATTTAATGGTCATGTAATTGAGGCACGTATAAATGCTGAAAATCCTGAAAAAAATTTTTTACCTACTCCAGGAAAAGTTAATAAATTACACTTACCTCAAGGATTTAATATACGAGTAGATTCTTTACTTTACACAGGTTATCAAGTTTCTCCTTATTATGATTCACTTGTAGCTAAAGTGATTGTAAAGGATTCTAATAGACAAACTGCTATTAATAAACTAAAAGTTGCGTTAGATGAACTGGTCATCGAAGGTTTTACTACTACAGCTGACTTTTTATATGCGGTTTTAAATTATCCAATATATGCAAAAGGCGATGCAAGTAAAGTAGATATTAAATTTCTTGAAAAACATCAAATCATTAAAGAGGTGAAATGAAGTTGAAAATTGATTTAAATTGTGATCTAGGAGAAGCTTTCGGTAATTACACATTCGGTGGAGATCAGCATATTTTACCATTAATAACTTCTGCTAATATTGCTTGTGGTTATCATGCAGGTGATGAAGATGTTATGAATGAAACCGTTCAATTAGCGAAAAAAAATAATATAAGTATTGGAGCGCATCCAGGTCTTCCTGATTTGAAAGGCTTTGGTCGTCGTAAAATGGATCTTACCCCAAATGAAATTTATAACTTAGTTGTATATCAATTAGGTGCGTTAAGTGGCTTTTGTAAAATCAATCATGTAAAAATGATGCATGTTAAACCTCATGGTGCTCTTTATCAAATGGGGGCTAGAAATAAAGAAATTGCACATGCAATTGCTCAAGCAGTTTTTGATTTCGACTCAAATTTAATATTTGTCGGTTTAGCGAATACATTACTTATTTCGGAAGCTGAATTAGTGGGGCTTAGGGTAGCTTCGGAAGTGTTTGCTGACCGTCGTTATGAAGATGACGGTCAATTGGTAAGTAGAAAAAAACCCGATGCCACTATCACTAATACTGACGAAGCAATCCAACAAGCATTAAAAATGGTTTTGGAAAATAAAGTTGTAAGTAAAAATGGAAAAATTATCGATTTGAAAGCAGATACAATTTGTGTTCATGGAGATGGTGAACACGCATTAGAATTTGTTACGGAAATTAGAAATGAATTAATGAAAGAAGGCATTGATATTCAATCCTTATAGGGGGTCAAAAGATGGGGGAAAATACAAAACAAGATTTCAAACAAAATGGACAAAATTTTAAATTCACAAAAAGACATAGACGATTATTATATGGTTCAGTTTTTTTAATGGCTACATCAGCTATTGGTCCAGCATTTCTGACTCAAACTGCAGTGTTTACTGCACAATTTTATGCTAGTTTTGCATTCGCAATATTAATTTCTATTATTATAGATATAGGCGCTCAAATAAATATATGGAGAATATTAGTGGTAACTGGTTTACGTGGTCAAGAAATATCTAATAAAGTATTACCTGGACTTGGTACTATTATCTCCATTCTAATTGCATTTGGAGGTCTCGCATTTAACATAGGTAATATTGCTGGTGCAGGTTTAGGTTTAAATGCAATATTTGGTCTTGATGTCAAATGGGGGGCTGCAATAACAGCTATTTTTGCGATTCTTATCTTTGTTAGTAGAAGTGGTCAGAAAATAATGGATGTTATTAGTATGATTCTAGGTATCGTAATGATTTTAGTAGTAGCTTATGTCATGGTCGTTTCAAATCCCCCTTATGGAGATGCATTAGTACATACATTTGCACCTGAACATCCTTTCAAACTTATATTACCTATAATTACATTAGTTGGTGGTACAGTAGGGGGTTATATTACTTTTGCAGGTGCACATAGAATTCTAGATTCTGGTATAAAAGGTAAAACATACCTTCCTTTCGTAAATCGCTCTGCTATAGCAGGTATTTTAACAACTGGTGTTATGCGTACCTTATTGTTTTTAGCTGTACTAGGTGTTGTTGTAACTGGCGTTACGCTTAGTTCAGATAACCCACCAGCATCGGTTTTCCAACATGCATTAGGTCCTATAGGAAAAAATATTTTTGGTGTAGTAATATTTGCAGCAGCAATGTCCTCCGTAATTGGTTCTGCATATACTAGCGCAACATTTTTAAAAACACTACACAAATCGTTATTCCATAAAAATAATCTTATCGTTATTATATTTATTGTAATTTCAACTTTTATTTTCTTATTTATTGGTAAACCGGTGAGTTTACTTATAATAGCTGGAGCAATTAATGGTTGGATTCTACCAATCACATTAGGTGCAATTCTCATTGCAAGTAGGAAAAAATCTATCGTTGGTGATTACCAACACCCAACATGGATGCTTGTTTTTGGTATTATAGCCGTCATTGTCACGATAATGACTGGTATTTTTTCATTACAAGATTTAGCAAGTCTTTGGAAAGGTTAATTGTATAATAAAGTTCAATGACTACCCGCAACTGTTTTAAATCAATTGCAGGGTAGTTTTTAATTATAAATAAGAAGAGATATTAATTAATCATAGTGATTTAAGCATTCATACTTTAAAACTCACTATCGTGGAGATATTTAAAATGTGATAAAATACTTATGCTAATGCTTTATAAATGAGGTGTAAAAAGATATATGATAGGAATTATTGGAGCAATGGAAGAAGAAGTGACGATTTTAAAGCGTAAATTGAATGATATGAATGAAATAAATATTGCGCATGTTAAATTTTATGTTGGCACGCTAAACCACAAAGATGTGGTTTTAACACAAAGTGGTATAGGTAAAGTTAATGCTTCTATCTCAACGACTTTGTTAATAGAAAAATTTAATCCAGAAGTCGTCATCAATACTGGATCAGCAGGTGCATTAGATCAAACACTATCTATTGGAGATATATTAGTGAGTAACCATGTTTTATATCATGATGCTAATGCTACAGCGTTTGGTTATGAATATGGACAAATACCTCAAATGCCTAAAACTTATACTACTGATCCTACATTGTTGAAAAAAACAATGCATGTATTAGAACAACAACAACTGAATGGTAAAGTAGGTATGATTGTTAGTGGTGATAGTTTTATAGGTAGCTCAGAGCAGCGACAAAAAATTAAGCAACAATTTCCAGAAGCTATGGCTGTCGAAATGGAGGCAACTGCAATTGCGCAAACATGTTACCAATTTAAAGTACCATTTATCGTAACTAGAGCTGTTTCTGACTTAGCAAACGGTAAAGCCGATATTTCTTTTGAAGAATTTTTAGATAAAGCAGCTTTATCATCTAGTGAGACAGTTTCATTATTAGTAGAATCATTATAAAGGTAAAGGTGAAAAGATAGTGGGAATCATAAAAAATTTATTTATGCCAAATGCATATGTGAAATCAATATTTGAAATTGATATAGAAAAACTTGCTGATAGTGGTGTTAAAGGTATCATAACTGATTTAGATAATACACTTGTTGGTTGGGATGTTAAAGAACCTACTAACGGTGTTAAATCGTGGTTTGCTAAGGCTAAAGATTTAGGAATAACTGTTACAATTGTGTCAAATAATAATAAAAGTCGTGTATCAAGTTTCTCTAGTAGTTTAGGTGTAGATTATATATTCAAAGCACGTAAACCAATGGGGAAAGCCTTTAAGATGGCTATAAAAAAAATGAAAATCCAACCGAGAGAAACTGTTGTTGTAGGAGATCAAATGCTTACTGATGTGTTTGGTGGCAATTGTAATGGTTTATATACAATTATGGTAGTACCTGTTAAACGGACTGATGGATTAATTACAAAGTTTAATCGATTAATTGAAAGACGATTATTAAATCATTTTAGAAAAAAAGGTTATATTAAATGGGAGGAAAATTGATTGAATGAAATACTAAAATGTATTGGATGTGGTGCACCCCTACAGTCAGAAAATAAAGACGCACCCGGCTATGTTCCAGAACATAATATGTTTCGAGAAGATGTCATCTGTAGAAGATGTTTTAGATTGAAAAATTATAATGAAGTTCAAGATGTGGGTATGGAAAGTGAAGATTTTTTAAATCTACTTACTGGACTATCTGAAAAAAAAGGAATTATTGTCAATGTAGTAGATGTGTTTGATTTTGAAGGGTCATTCATCAATGCAATACAACGGATTGTTGGTAATAAAAAAATTATATTAGTGGCAAATAAAATAGATTTATTACCTAAACAAATTAATCATCGACGTGTAAAAGAATGGTTAAGAAAATCTGCTCGTAAATATGGATTAGAAGCAGAAGATGTCGTTCTTATTTCTGCAAATAAAGGTTGGGGGATTGATGAATTATTGCAATCTATAAACCACGTAAGAAATAAAGATGACGTATACATTGTAGGTACAACAAATGTTGGAAAATCTACATTAATTAATAAATTAATTGAACAGAGTGTGGGAGAAAAGGATGTAGTAACTACATCACGCTTTCCAGGAACAACTTTAGATATGATAGATATTCCATTAGACGAAAAATCATTTATGTTTGATACACCAGGTATCATTCAATCACATCAAATGACAAACTATGTATCTGAAAATGAGTTGAAAATCATTATACCTAAAAATGAAATAAAGCAACGTGTGTATCAACTTAATGAAAAACAGACATTATTTTTCGGAGGATTGGCACGCATTGATTATGTATCTGGTGGTAAAAGACCACTTGTTTGTTTCTTTTCAAATGATTTAAATATTCATAGAACTAAAACCGAAAAAGCTAATGATTTATGGAAATCTCAATTAGGCGCATTGCTTTCACCACCTCAAGATGCACAACAATTTAATCTTAATGATGTAAAAGCAGTAAGACTGGAAACCGGTAAAACTAAACGTGATATTATGATATCTGGTTTAGGATTCATAACTATTGATGCTGGTGCAAAAGTGATAGTTCGTGTTCCAAAACATGTAGATGTTATTTTAAGAAATTCAATTCTTTAAAAAGAGGTGATAAAAGTGAAATTTGCAGTAATTGGAAACCCCATTTCTCATTCATTATCGCCATTGATGCATCATGCTAATTTTCAATCTTTAAAATTGGAAAGCACTTATGAAGCGATAAATGTACCAGTTAATCAATTTCAAGACATAAAAAAAATAATTTCAGAAAAGAGCATTGATGGATTCAATGTTACTATTCCACATAAAGAACGTATTATTCCGTACCTAGATGATATTAATGAACAAGCGAAATCTGTTGGGGCGGTAAATACAGTTTTAGTTAAAGATGGTAAGTGGATTGGTTATAATACTGATGGAATTGGTTATGTTAATGGTTTAAAACAAATATATGAAGGTATAGAAGACGCTTATATATTAATTTTAGGTGCAGGTGGCGCAAGTAAAGGCATAGCAAATGAATTATATAAAATCGTTCGTCCTACTTTAACAGTTGCAAATAGAACGATGTCTCGTTTTAATAATTGGTCGTTAAATATTAACAAAATAAATTTAAGCCATGCAGAACGCCATTTAGATGAATTTGATATTATAATAAACACTACACCTGCTGGTATGAACGGAAATAAAGATTCTGTAATTTCTTTAAATCGTTTAGCTTCTCATACATTAGTAAGTGATATTGTTTATAATCCATATAAAACACCAATACTGATAGAAGCTGAACAAAAAGGAAATCCAATCTATAATGGTCTCGATATGTTCGTTCATCAAGGTGCTGAAAGTTTTAAAATTTGGACTAATCTAGAACCAGATATAGAAGCAATGAAAAAAGTAGTAATTCATGAATTGAAAGGAGAATTATGATGTTAACTGGTAAGCAAAAAAGATATTTACGTAGTTTAGCTCATAACATTGATCCAACTTTCCAAATAGGTAAAGGTGGTATTAATGAAAATATGATTCAACAAATTTCTGAAACATTAGAAAAGAGAGAATTAATTAAGATTCATATATTACAAAATAATTTTGATGATAAAAAAGATTTAGCAGCAATAGTAGCTGAGCAAACGCAAAGTGAATTGGTACAAATAATCGGGTCAATGATTGTGTTATATAAAGAGTCTGAAGAAAATAAAGAAATCAAATTGCCATAATGAATCAAAAAATCGTTCTCTTTGGCGGTCAATTTAACCCGATTCACACTGCTCACTTAGCAGTAGCAAGTGAGGTTTATCATGCTATTAAACCAGATATATTTTTCTTTTTGCCTAGTTATATGGCCCCTTTAAAGCATCATAATACACAATTATATTCTGAACAACGAGTAAAAATGATACAGCTCGCTATTAAGGAGATTGGATTTGGTGAAATTTGCACTACTGATTTAGATAGAAAAGGTCCAAGCTATACGTATGAAACCATTTTGCATCTCAGAGAAATATATCATAATGCACAGTTATACTTTATTATTGGAACAGATCAGTATAAACAATTGGATAAGTGGTATAAAATTAATGAATTAAAAAAACTTGTAACCTTTATTGTTGTGAATAGAGAAACTGATAACCAAAATGTAAGTAAAGAGATGATTTCTATAAAGATACCTCGAATAGATATAAGCTCCACAATGATTAGAAATAGAGTGAAAATGAACCAATCTATAAAAGTTTTAGTACCCAAAGGGGTAGAGAATTATATAAAGGAGGAGGGGTTATATGGAGATAAGTAAAGCTAAAGAACTGGTAAAAGAAAAACTGCCTGATAAACGTTATCAACATTCATTACGAGTGGCGGATACCGCAGTTAAGTTAGCAGAAATATACGATGGTGATATCAAAAAAGCTGAGTTGGCAGGTATATTACATGATTACTGTAAATACGAAGACTTAAGTACAATGTATCAAATTGTTAGACAACATGACCTTGAAAGTGATTTGCTTAGTTATGGTGGAGAGATTCTTCATGGACCAGTATGTGCGGCAATTATGAAGCATGAATTTGATGTAAATGATGAAGAAGTTTTACTTGCTATAAAATATCATACGACTGGACGTCAACAAATGACTAAAACTGAGAAACTTGTTTTTATTGCAGACTATATAGAGCCTGGTAGAAAAACGCCTGGAGTTGAAGAAATTAGAGATATGGCATACAATCAAGGTAGCTTAGATAAGACAATTTATGAGATTTCTAAGCGTACTGTATTATTTTTAATAGAAAAGGATATTACTGTATATGGCGCCACAATTGCGTGTTTAAATTATTATAATTATAGCGATGAAAGAATAAAGGATGATTAAATGAATTCAGAAGAATTATTAAATATTGCTGTCGAAGCGGCAGAGAATAAGAAAGCAGAAGATATTATTTCTCTCAATATGAATGAAATTAGTGATATGACAGATTATTTTGTAGTCTGTCACGGGAACAATGAACGTCAAGTTCAGTCCATTGCTAGATCTGTTAAAGAAGTGGCACATAAACATGATATTGAAGTTAAACGTATGGAAGGCTATCAAGAAGCTCGATGGATACTTATTGATTTAGCAAATGTAGTTGTTCATGTGTTTCATAAAGATGAAAGAAGCTACTACAATTTAGAGAAATTGTATCAAGATGCACCTATTAAAGAATATGGTCAGGCAGTATTTTAGTCATGAATCAATATGAAGATATGAGTTTAGTTTATGACCAACTTACTCAAGATCAACCGTATCATTCGTGGTTTAATATTGTTCAACATTTCTTACCTTCTGATAGTCATGATTTGTTAGATATTGGTTGTGGTACTGGCAACTTAACACAGTTACTAACGTCACTAGGTGAAGTTACTGGTATGGATATTAGTGTAGATATGTTATCAATAGCTAGCCAAAAAACAAATCAGGTGAAGTGGATTGAAGGCAATATGACTCACTTTAATTTGAACAAAAAATTTAATATGATTACAATATTTTGTGATTCACTGAATTATTTAGAAACATTAAATGATGTAAAAATGACATTCGAAAGAGTGTATCAGCATTTAAATAAAAATGGTGTTTTTATTTTTGATGTACATACTGTTCATAAAATGAAAACATTATTTAATAATAAAAGTTATATTGATGAATCTGATAATGTTTTTGTAGGTTGGGATGCAATATGTGGGGAAGAACCATTAAGTGTTTATCATGAAATGACTTTCTTTGTATCACAGCAAAATGGATTGTATCGACGCTTTGACGAATCACATTATCAAAGAACATATGACGAACAAATCTATCGAAATTTACTACAAGATGTTGGGTATCATAGTGTTAAGACTTTTACAGACTTTAACATTCACAGTCATGAAGAAGATGCTCATCGTTTATTTTTTGTTGCTAAAAAATAAATTTTTAAAAGTAAAATCACTTCTCAGTACGTTAATAATACTGAAGGAGTGATTTTTTGTGTTTAATATTAATAGGCGATATATCGACTTTTTTATGAAATGGAAATTTTACATCTTAATTATATTAATAATGTTAATAACATTCTTTTTTTACTTGTTCAACGATAACAATAGTGATTTGAAACAGAATAGTCAGGAAGGACAATCTAAATTATCTGACCAGCAAATAACAAACAACAAAAAGTTAAATAAAAAAGAAGTGTCTATTCAAAAAGATAATACAAAAGAAACTAAAATATTTATCGATATTAAAGGTGCTGTTAAACATCCGAATGTATATGAAATGTCTTCTTCGAATAGAGTCATTGATGCTTTAAATAAAGCAGAGGTATTAAAGGATGCAGACTTATCACAATTAAATCTTTCTGAAAAATTAGTTGACCAAAAACTTATCTATGTTCCTAAAAAGGGTGAGAATAGTATGAAAATAGACTCACAGCAAGCAGCATTGAATTCGAGTGACGTAAAAATCAACACGAATCAACCTTTGAATTTAAACTCTGCTACTGAAGAACAATTGAAAAACATACCAGGTATAGGTCCAAGTAAAGCTAAAGATATTTTAAATTACAGAGAAAAAAATAATGGATTTAATAGTATCAATGACTTAATGAAAATAAAAGGATTTGGAAAGAAGACATTTGAAAAACTGAAAGAACATTTTACTATTTAAATCATCATTTATTGCAATATTAAATCTAAATGATTAAGCTATAAATATTACAACTACTTATTTTAAGGAGGCATAGTTAATGGAACGAATTAAATGGGAAGAATACTTCATGGCTCAGAGTCATTTACTGGCATTAAGATCAACGTGTAGAAGATTATCAGTTGGTGCTACAATCGTAAAGGATAATAGAATAATAGCGGGTGGATATAACGGCTCAGTAGCTGGAGAAGTGCACTGTATTGATGAGGGATGTTTGATTGAAGATGGACATTGTATACGTACTATTCATGCAGAAATGAACGCGCTACTACAATGTGCAAAACAGGGTGTATCAACAGAAGGTGCAACGATTTACGTTACTCATTTCCCTTGTTTAAATTGTACGAAATCAATAATACAAGCAGGTATCAAAACGATTTACTATGCACAAGATTATCATAATCATGACTATGCCATTAAATTATTGAAGCAATCAGGAATTGAATATAAAAAAATTCCGTTTTCACCTGAATATGTTGCTCAATATCTGACTCAAGAATAACCAATGTTTTACATTGCTCTTTCTTTTTTGGTAGGGGTACTTTGGATAAAATTCAAAGTAATCTCTATCTCCTTAATATTAACGCTTTTGTTACTAATTATGATTAAAAGGCTTAATATTATAATACTATCATTAATGTTTATTTCAGCTATAAGTTCATTTTTTTTAATAAGTTCCTATAACCAAACTGAAATTAAAAACTTAAATAGTTTATATAGTGAACCTTTTATTGATGATTTTGTTAGTTTTAAATCTTTTACACCTAAATCAACATACTATACTGGCATATTAAATTATAAAAATAAAGACTATAGATACTTTTATAAAGCATTAAAGTCAAATTTGAAGCAAGATTTAACTCATAAAAGTTGTCGAGTTAAAGGAGAATTTAAATTCGATAAAGAGTTTCTCTTGTTGAATATTTCAACAGTTCAATTTAAGTCTTGCCAGGAAAACAGTATTTTCACTCCTATATATCATCATCAAAATTATATCACCAAAATTATTCATAAATCTGGAGTCACGCATCCTGAAAGAATATTAGCGTTGATAACTGGTGATACCTCTCTAATTGATGAATACTACAAATCTAACATCAGAGATATAGGTATTTACCATTTACTAGCTATAAGTGGTACACATGTTGGTACAATTATTGTCCTCGTTTATCAACTGTTAGTACGTTTAAATATACCTCTAGTTCTCATTAAAGGTGTAACTATTTTACTATTATTAATCTACGCTGTTTATACTGGATTTGTACCCAGTGCCATGCGTGCTATTTCAATTGCAATCATCATACTTATGTTGCCAATCCATTTTAGGAAAAGTTCTATACATGTGCTTTCATTTATATTTGTGTTAATGATTGTCTTAAATCCTCAATTTATTAATCATATTGGTTTTCAGTTCTCTTTTTTGATAAGTTTATTTATTATATTGACAAAACCATATATAAGTGGTTTAAAACCACTTAAATGTTTATTTATTATTAGCTTTTTGGCTCAATTAGGTTCAATTGTAATTAATATCTATCATTTTAATCAATTTCAATGGATAGGTTTGCTATCTAATTTGATATTTGTTCCATTCTACTCTTTTATATTATTTCCTTCTGTCATTATCTACTTTATTTTAATTCACTTTTTTCAACATAGCTTACTATTAAATACCTATATAAATATGCTTTTTAAAATTCACGATTGGATAGTTCATTTATTTTTAAATTTAAATCATTTTAAGTGGTACATTCCTAAATTAAACCAATATAGTTTACTTATTTTGATTATACTAACGTTAATTTTTCTTTACATACTTGTCTATAGAGGGATTGTTACATCCGTAATAAGTTTTTTAATTGTTTTAATCATTTTTACACATTTAATTGGACCACATTATGCCGAGTTAACACTTTTTGATGTGGGCCAAGGAGATAGCATTTTATTCAAAACAAAGTCAAATAAAAATGTTTTGATTGATACAGGAGGGAAAAGAAATGAAAATGTAAGTTTTAAACATAATAATATTGCCAAATATAAAATTTTACCCAGTATTAAGAAAAAGGGTATTACCACTATAAATTATTTAGTAATTACACATCCTCATGCTGATCATATGGGTGAATTAATATATTTTTTAAATAATATTAATGTGAATAATCTCGTTTTAAATATTGAAAGTTTCCCATTAGAATTACTTAAAGAGGTTACGACAAAATGCAAGGAGAAAGAGATAAAGATCATAGATGTAAACCAAGTTAAAAAAATAGAAATTGATAATAGTAAGATAAGCTTTTTAAATAGTTTTATACCATTAAGTGATGATAAAAATGAACATTCTATTGTTACATTAATTCAATATAATGATATTAATATTTTACTGATGGGAGATGCAACTGTTAATAATGAAGACATTCTTATGAAGAGATATAATTTACCAAAAATAGATATTCTAAAAGTTGGTCATCATGGAAGTAGGACAAGTAGTTCGGAATTATTTATTAAAGATATTGAACCTAAAATCAGTCTTATATCTAGTGGTAAAAATAATAAGTATCATTTACCTAATTTGGATGTTATTCAAAGATTAAAATATTATGGTAGTAAAGTTTTTGATACTCAAGACAACGGGGAATTAACTATAAATTTAGATGAAGAAGTTTACATAGTCTACCGTGATATTTTAAATCAAAAGAGTTTAGCTAGAGAAAGTGTATCGTAAAGTGATATAATTCATGCGTATGATATATAGAGGAAGGTGTACGTATGAGCAACAATATCTTCACTGTCTACGGTGAAGTACCAGAATTAGTCGAAAAGAAAACAAAAGAAATTGTAAATGATTATCTAGGACAAGAGATAGATGACTTTAATTATGTAAAATACAACTTGTACGAGAGTGACCTAACTCCGATTATTGAAGAGACACTTACTATGCCTTTTTTTTCGGATAAAAAAGCAATTGTTGTTAAAAACTCATATGTTTTTACAGGAGAAAAATTTTCTAAAGATTTAAATCACAATTCTGACGAGCTTATAAAATTTTTAGAAAAATATGATGGTGAAAATCTCATTATTTTTGAAGTGTATCAGTCTAAACTAGATGAGCGAAAAAAACTCACGAAAACATTAAAGAAAAATGCACAACTTAAGAAAATTGAACAAATGTCTGAGAAGGAATTAAAGCATTGGATTAAAAATACACTAAACAATAATTATAAAGATATTAAGCAAGATGCTCTTGAATTATTTATTGAATTAACTGGTGTTAACTATAATATTGTTTCTCAAGAATTGGAAAAGTTAATTTTATTCATAGGCGAAAGACCTATAATTAATAAAGAAGATATCGATCTAATTATTAATAGAAGTTTAGAGCAAAATGTTTTTCTACTAACTGAATACATTCAAAAAGGTAAAAAGAATAAAGCTATACAATTAGTCAATGACTTAATTATTATGAAAGAGGAACCTATAAAATTACTGGCATTAATTACTAGTAATTATAGATTATATTATCAATGTAAAATTCTTAGTCAAAAAGGCTATAGTGGGCAACAAATTGCAAAGACTGTAAATGCACACCCTTATAGAGTAAAACTAGCACTCAATCAATCCCGTCATTATAAACTAGAAAGTTTGTTTAACATCATAAACGCTTGTGCAGAGACTGACTACAAACTAAAATCATCTTATATGGATAAACAACTTATTTTAGAATTATTCATACTATCTCTATAAAAAGTTTGAGGTAGCAAATATAAAATATATCCTATCAACAATAGAAATATTGCTTGTAAAGGAATAAAAGGAGTGTGGGACATAAAGTCCCAGGATAAGTAAACAAAGACAATTTCTATTGAAATAATATAGAAATTGTCTTTGTTATAATTTTTTTGATTATTTTCAGCTCGTTGAGCTGTTACTTCTCTTATATTAAGTACCATTAGCACAAATCCTAGTTCTCTATTATAATTTTTCATTATTTTTTTATTTGTTTTTGATTTGAAGTTCATACATTGTTGTTTCAGAGGACATTCTGAACAATCATCACATTCATATAATTTAAAGTTTCGTTTAAAACTATATTTATCATGACGATAGGCATATCTTTTAAATCCTAGTCTTTGATTGTTCAGACAAATGAATTCATCGTTAATTTCGTAATAATCCCAATTACGAGTATTGAAGATGTCACTTTTATATTTTTTAGTTTTATCTTTTTTAAACATTCCATAAGTTATGAGTGGCGTTCGATTAAAATTATCTATAATTGCCATATAATTGGCTTCGCTACCATAACCTGCGTCAGCTACAATATATTCAGGTAAATGACCGTAAGTCTCTTGAATTGAATTTAAAAAAGGTATTAGTGTTCTTGTATCAGTCGGATTTTGATACACATCATAAAATAAAACGAATTGAGAATTTGTCGCTATTTGTAAATTATACCCTGGCTAAAGTTGTCCATTTTTCATTTAATCTTCTTTCATTCTCATAAATGTGGCATCGTGGTCTGTTTTAGAATAACTATTTCTATCCTTTAAAATAGATTTTTGGACTTCGTATTTATGCTTTCGCTTAGAGTAATCATTAATTTGCTTTTTGTATTTTTTAATTTTAGTTCTTTTGAGCCGTATTTGTTTTCTTATTTTAGTACATTTTTCATTATCGATATGTTGGTTTAAATCTTCGATTTCTTTATCTAAATGACTACCAATCAAATCTATTTCTTCTTTTGTTAAGTCATTATCATGCTCTTCTTTAATCTCAGGTATGATTCTATTTATCACTAATTCATGATAGAGTGCTTTAGAGTTTTCATTCATCCTTGACTCAAGGTTTTGAATACTCTTTTTCCATACAAATGTATATCGATTGGTATTTACCTCAACTTTCGTACCATCAATAAAAATGGCCTAATCATCTATAATATTTTGTTTCAAACACTGACTATGAAATTGAATAAATAATGATTCTAATAAAGCGTCTACTTTGGGATTTACTCTGAATCGATTAATCGTTTTATAAGAAGGCTTTTGATTTTGTGATAGCCACATCATTCGGATACTATCATTGAGTAATTTTTCTATCTTACGTCCTGAAAACACAGATTGGGTGTAGGCATATAAACACAAAGTATTTTGGCGAGACTCTTGAGGGATCAGGACAAGCTGAAGACTACAGGCTGAAGCTGTCCCCTAAGAAAGCGAGCCAACAATACGAAGTATTGTAAATAAAGAAGCCAGTAAATGAATTTATGAAAACTCATTTACTGGCTATTTTGCTAGGAATTATGTCCCAGCCTCTCTGTTTTAATAATCATTATTTATTAGCTGACATAAGTTTAGATTTAATACGGTCAGCTTTATTAGAATGGATTAAATTACTTTGAGATGCTTTATCAACTTGTTTGATAGCAAATCTTAATAATTCATCTTTGTTTTCAGCATCAGTAGAGATAGCTGTTTTAGCTCGTTTCACAGCTGTACGCATAGCGTTTTTCTTAGAAATATTTCTTTCTTCAGCTGTTTCAGTTGTTCTTACACGTTTGATTGCAGATTTAATGTTTGGCATTACTGTCACCTCCTAAAAGTGATCATAACTTATCAAAATTTATTTGATTACAACAAGAAATATTTTATCAAATGTCTTATATTTGTGCAATCATTTATTTAAAAGTAACTTCAATTGAATTTATTACTTTTTAATTGTTGGAATGAACTACTGAAGTAGATATAATAGTTATGTTAGAATTTACATTTAATTAATTATGTCAAAGATATATTGCATTAAAGTAATAAAAACGTTACTATATCAAAGATACATAGAAGTGAAAGGTTATAAAGATGAAAGCGAGAAGGATAAAATGGATAAGCAAGAACGATACAATAGAAGAGAAAATATTAGAAATTTCTCCATTATTGCGCATATAGACCATGGTAAATCGACATTAGCTGATCGAATTTTAGAGAATACAAAATCAGTTGAAACTCGAGAAATGCAAGATCAATTACTTGACTCTATGGATTTGGAAAGAGAACGAGGCATCACTATTAAACTAAATGCTGTTCGATTAAAATACGAAGCTAAAGATGGAGAAACTTATACATTTCATTTGATAGATACACCAGGGCATGTCGACTTTACGTATGAGGTTTCTCGCTCATTAGCTGCATGTGAAGGTGCAATTCTTGTAGTTGATGCTGCCCAAGGTATAGAAGCACAAACCTTAGCAAACGTTTATCTAGCATTAGATAATGATTTGGAACTTTTGCCAGTTGTTAATAAAATAGACTTGCCTGCAGCTGAGCCTGATAGAGTTAAGCAAGAATTAGAAGATGTTATAGGTATTGATCAAGAAGATGTAGTACTCGCAAGTGCTAAGTCAAATATAGGTATTGAAGAAATTTTAGAGAAAATAGTTGATGTTGTACCAGCACCGGACGGTGATCCTGAAGCCCCACTTAAAGCACTTATCTTTGATTCAGAATATGATCCATACAGAGGAGTAATATCTTCAATTCGAATTATTGATGGTGTTGTTAAAGCTGGGGATAGAATTAAAATGATGGCTACCGGTAAAGAATTTGAAGTTACAGAAGTGGGAATCAATACACCTAAGCAACTACCGATAGAAGAATTAACAGTTGGTGATGTGGGCTACATTATCGCAAGCATCAAAAATGTTGATGATTCTAGAGTAGGTGACACAATTACTTTAGCTGAAAGACCTGCTGACAAGCCGTTACAAGGATATAAAAAGATGAATCCAATGGTATATTGTGGTCTATTCCCTATTGACAATAAAGACTATAATGACCTAAGAGAAGCTTTAGAAAAATTACAACTTAATGACGCATCCTTAGAGTTTGAACCAGAGTCTTCACAAGCCCTTGGTTTTGGATACAGAACTGGATTTTTAGGAATGTTACATATGGAGATTATTCAAGAAAGAATCGAAAGAGAATTTGGTATTGAACTCATTGCAACAGCGCCTTCTGTTATCTATCAATGTATTTTAAAAGATGGTTCTGAAGTTTCAGTTGATAATCCAGCACAAATGCCCGAAAGAGATAAAATAGAACATATTTATGAACCATTTGTCAAAGCTACGATGATGGTGCCGAATGATTATGTAGGTGCAGTGATGGAGTTATGTCAACGTAAAAGAGGTCAATTTATAAACATGGATTATCTTGATGATATAAGGGTTAATATTGTTTATGAAATTCCATTATCTGAAGTAGTTTTCGATTTCTTTGATCAACTTAAATCTAATACAAAAGGTTATGCTTCTTTTGATTATGAATTTATTGAGAATAAAGAAAGTAATCTTGTTAAAATGGATATATTACTGAATGGAGATAAAGTTGATGCTCTAAGTTTTATTGTCCATAGAGATTTTGCATATGAAAGAGGAAAAGCGCTTGTAGAAAAATTAAAAACATTAATTCCACGACAACAATTTGAAGTGCCAGTTCAGGCGGCTATTGGTCAAAAAATTGTTGCACGAACAAACATTAAATCTATGGGTAAAAATGTTTTATCTAAATGTTATGGTGGAGATATCAGTCGTAAACGAAAACTTTTAGAAAAACAAAAAGCAGGTAAAGCTAAAATGAAAGCAGTAGGCAATGTGGAAATTCCTCAAGATGCATTTTTAGCAGTATTAAAAATGGATGATGAATAATGTAGATGAATGGGGTATAGACATTCTTTATGTCTTACCTCATTTTATAATGTCTAGAGTGATATAAGCATATAATGTGAAAACTATATAAATGATTTAAAGATTGGTGGTTATAAAGTGAGTGTAAAAAGTGCATATATTCATATTCCATTTTGCTATAGAATTTGTACTTATTGTGATTTCAATAAATACTTTATCGATAAACAGCCAGTCGATGAATACTTAGACGCACTTATTAACGAGATGCAAGTTGATAATAACAGAAATCTTGAAACAATGTATGTCGGAGGTGGTACACCGACAGCCTTGAATATGAGACAACTTGAGAAGCTACTTAAAGCAATTAATCAAACATTTACAATTAGCGGAGAATTTTCTGTTGAAGCTAATCCTGATGAGTTAACTTATGAAAAAGTTGTACTTTTAAAACAATATGGCGTAAATAGAATATCAATGGGTGTACAAACATTTAAACCTGAACTATTAAAAATTTTAGGCAGAACTCATAAAACTGAAGATATATATAATGCTGTTAGTCATGCCCGAAAAGCAGGTATTGAATCAATAAGTTTGGATTTAATGTACCATTTACCACAACAAACTATCGACGATTTTAAAGACAGCCTAGAACGTGCCATTGCATTGGATATTGATCATATTTCAAGTTATGGATTAATTCTTGAACCTAAAACCCAGTTTTATAATTTGTATAGAAAGGGACATTTAAAATTACCAAATGAAGATTTAGGGGCAGAAATGTATCAATTTTTAATGGATCGTATGAAAAACTCATCATTTCATCAATATGAGATTTCTAATTTTAGTAAACTTAATCATGAATCAAACCATAATAAAGTATATTGGTTAAATGAAGAATACTATGGCTTTGGTGCTGGTGCAAGTGGTTATGTAAACGGTGTACGTTACACAAATCTTAATCCAGTAAATCATTATATTAAAGCGATAAATGAAGGAAAAAAACCAATACTATCTGAAACATCTCCTACTTATAACGAAAGAATGGAAGAAGAAATGTTTCTTGGTTTAAGAATGAATCAAGGTGTTAGTAAAAGCCGTTTTAAGAAAAAGTTTAATAAACTAATCGATGAGGTGTTTGGTGAAACTATTAAAGATTTGAGGTGTAGGGGACTCATAAAAGAGGAAAGAGAATTTATATCTTTAACCGAACGTGGAAAAGTCATAGGTAACGAGGTTTTTGAAGCATTTTTGCTAAATTCATAAAAAGTTAGAAATTTTAGTGCTTTAACATTGACTTACTTTGACCAATTTGATAAATTATAATTAGCACTTGAGACAAAAGAGTGCTAATGAGGTGAAAACATGATTACAAAAAGACAATTAAGCATCCTTAATGCTATTGTTGAAGATTATGTTGATTTTGGACAACCGATTGGATCTAAAACTCTAATTCATCGTCATCACTTGGATGTGAGTCCAGCTACCATTAGAAATGAAATGAAGCAACTCGAAGAAATGCATTTCATTGAGAAGACACACACATCTTCTGGAAGGGTTCCATCTGAATCAGGGATTAGATATTATGTCAATCGCCTTTTAGAACAAACATCTCATCAAAGTCAAAACAAAATTCAACGTTTAAATCAATTATTAATTGAGAATCATTATGATAGTTCGACTGCACTTTCAAACTTTGCACATGAATTATCTATGAAATCTCAATATGCAACGTTGGTAGTCCGCCCGAATCACAAGCAAGATGTTATAAATGATATACATCTAATTCGTGCTAACAACCATTTGATTATTTTAGTAATGGTATTTTCTTCTGGACATGTTGAAAATATACATTTTGTATCGCATGCTCAACTAAATAATATTAATTTAAATAAAATAGCAAACTTTTTGACTGAACATTTCAGTTTTAATCGCAAAGTACTAACTCAAAACATCGAGTCTTACTTTAGTCAAAAAGAAGAGCTATTGCTTGCAAATGAAGTAGTTGAGATGATAAATTTACAAATTGGTAATCAAAGTAATAGCATTTATATGGGTGGAAAGGTTAAACTTATTGATGCGTTAAATGAGTCCAACGTTTCATCTATTCAACCGATTCTTCAATATATAGAATCAAATAAAATAACTGAATTATTAGAAGATATATCAACATCTCAAATCAGTGTCCGAATTGGTAAAGAGATTGATGATAGTTTAAGCGATATATCAATTGTGACTAGTCAGTATCATTTTGATGAGTCACTAAAAGGTCAAATTGCAGTAATCGGACCAACTGCAATGCATTATCAAAATGTAATTCAATTATTAAACCGTATATGGTAGTAATTGGAAATGTATTGGAGGTCAGACTATGTCAGAAAAAGATCAGTCAGTGAATAATACTGAGGAAGATATTAATGTAGAAACTGAAGATAATCAGAATGATACAAAGATTGAAAACTCAGTATCTAACACAGATAATAGTGAAGCTAATGCTAGCGATTCAGAAAATAATTCAGAAGAAAGTATCAAGGATGAAGAGTCAGAGTCTCAAGATACTAAAATTAAAGAATTAGAAAAGCTTGCAAATGATAATGAAGAAAAATATTTAAGATTATATGCTGAATTCGAAAATTATAAACGCCGAATTCAAAAAGAAAATCAAATTAATGCTACTTATAAAGCTCAAGGTGTTTTAACTGACATTTTACCGTCTATAGATAATATTGAGCGTGCACTACAAATTGAAGGTGATGATGAATCGTTCAAATCACTTCAAAAAGGAGTGCAGATGGTTCATGAAAGTTTACTAAGAGCTTTAAAAGACAATGGTCTTGAAGAAATTTTAGCTGAAGGTAAGGAATTCGATCCTAATTTACATCAAGCTGTCGTTCAAGATGACAATCCTGATTTTAAATCAGGTGAAGTTACTCAAGAATTGCAAAAAGGATACAAACTTAAGGATCGTGTTTTAAGACCATCAATGGTAAAAGTAAATCAATAATTAGATTGAAAATACATTGAAATAAATAAAATGATTAAATTGGAGGAATTATATTATGGGTAAAGTAATTGGAATTGATTTAGGTACAACTAACTCTTGTGTTTCTATCTTAGAAGGAGATGAACCAAAAGTAATTCAAAACCCAGAAGGTGCACGTACTACACCATCAGTGGTTGCATTTAAAAATGGTGAAACTCAAGTAGGTGAAGTAGCAAAACGACAAGCTATCACAAATCCTAACACTGTACAGTCTATTAAACGTCATATGGGTACAGATTATAAAGTAGATATTGAAGGTAAATCTTATACACCACAAGAGCTTTCAGCAATGATTTTACAAAACTTAAAAAGCACTGCAGAAAACTATTTAGGAGATACAGTAGACAAAGCTGTTATCACTGTCCCTGCTTATTTCAATGATGGTGAACGTCAAGCAACTAAAGATGCTGGTAAAATTGCAGGCTTAGAAGTTGAACGTATTATCAACGAACCTACAGCTGCTGCACTTGCTTATGGGTTAGATAAAACTGAAACAGATCAAAAAGTTCTCGTATTTGACTTAGGTGGGGGAACATTTGACGTATCTATTCTAGAGTTAGGCGACGGTGTATTTGAAGTATTATCAACTGCCGGAGATAATAAACTTGGTGGCGATGACTTTGACCAAGTAATTATTGATTATCTTGTTTCAGAATTCAAGAAAGAGAATGGTGTTGATTTATCACAAGATAAAATGGCATTACAAAGATTAAAAGATGCTGCTGAAAAAGCTAAAAAAGATTTATCAGGTGTTTCTCAAACTCAAATTTCATTACCATTCATTTCTGCTGGAGAAAATGGACCATTACACCTAGAAATTAGTTTGACTCGTTCTAAATTTGAAGAATTAGCTGATTCATTAATCAAAAAAACTATGGAACCGACTCGTCAAGCATTAAAAGATGCTGGTTTATCTACTTCAGAAATAGATGAAGTTATTTTAGTTGGTGGTTCAACACGTATTCCGGCCGTTCAAGAAGCTGTTAAAAAAGAAATTGGTAAAGAACCACATAAAGGTGTTAACCCAGATGAAGTTGTAGCAATGGGTGCTGCTATTCAAGCTGGTGTAATCACTGGTGATGTTAAAGATGTGGTATTACTTGATGTTACGCCATTATCTTTAGGTATCGAAATTATGGGTGGACGTATGAACACATTAATTGAACGTAATACTACTATTCCAACATCCAAATCACAAGTTTATTCTACAGCAGCTGACAATCAACCAGCGGTAGATATTCATGTATTACAAGGTGAACGTCCAATGGCATCTGACAACAAAACTTTAGGAAGATTCCAATTAACTGACATTCCACCTGCACCACGTGGTGTACCTCAAATCGAAGTAACATTTGATATCGATAAAAACGGTATTGTTAACGTTACAGCTAAAGATTTAGGTACTAATAAAGAACAAAATATCACAATACAATCAAGCTCATCTCTATCTGATGAAGAAATTGATCGCATGGTTAAAGATGCTGAAGAAAATGCTGAAGCAGATAAAAAACGTCGTGAAGAAGTTGACTTGAGAAACGAAGCAGATAGTCTAGTATTCCAAGTTGAAAAAACAGTTAAAGACTTAGGCGAAAATATTAGTGATGAAGATAAGAAAAATGCTGAAGAGAAAAAAGATGCACTTAAAACAGCATTAGAAGGTGAAGACATCGATGATATTAAAGCTAAAAAAGAAGAACTTGAAAAAGTAATTCAAGAATTATCTGCAAAAGTTTATGAACAAGCTCAACAAGCACAACAACAAGCTCAAGAAGAACAAGGTTCTCAAGATAGTACTGTTGAAGATGCAGACTTTAAAGAAGTTAAAGATGACGAAGATAAAAAATAAGTTTAGTATTTAACTTATAATTATCTATTAAGTTTTTAGTAAAAAAGTCAAAGTCAATCGATCATTGACTTTGACTTTTTATTTGGATATTAAGAAACAATTAGATAAACTATTCTTGTTAAACGTATAAAAGGAGAGGTAATTATGGCCAAAAGAGACTATTATGAGGTCTTAGGCGTAAGCAAAAGCGCTTCTAAAGACGAAATTAAAAAAGCTTATCGTAAATTATCAAAAAAATACCATCCAGATATAAATAAAGAAGAAGGCGCAGACGAAAAATTCAAAGAAATCTCCGAAGCATATGAAGTTTTAAGTGATGAAAACAAACGTGCAAATTATGATCAATTTGGTCATGACGGACCACAAGGTGGATTTGGTAGTCAAGGCTTTGGTGGCAGTGACTTTGGTGGATTTGAAGATATTTTCAGCTCATTCTTTGGTGGCGGTTCACGTCAAAGAGATCCTAATGCACCTCGCAAAGGTGATGACCTTCAATACACAATGACAATAACATTTGAAGAGGCTGTATTCGGAACAAAAAAAGAAATATCAATAAAAAAAGATGTAACATGTCATACATGTAACGGTGATGGGGCTAAACCTGGTACAAGTAAAAAAACTTGTAGCTATTGTAATGGCGCTGGTCGTGTTTCTGTTGAACAAAATACTATTTTGGGTAGAGTGAGAACTGAACAAGTTTGTCCTAAATGTGAAGGTAGTGGACAAGAATTTGAAGAACCATGTCCAACATGTAAAGGAAAAGGTACTGAAAATAAAACAGTTAAACTAGAAGTAACTGTTCCTGAAGGTGTAGATAACGAACAACAAGTTCGTTTAGCTGGAGAAGGTTCACCTGGTGTTAACGGAGGACCACATGGTGACCTATATGTGGTGTTCAGAGTTAAACCATCCAATACATTTGAACGTGATGGAGACGATATCTACTATAATCTAGATATTAGCTTTTCACAGGCTGCACTAGGTGATGAAATTAAGATACCTACATTAAAAAGTAATGTTGTTTTAACCATTCCGGCAGGTACACAAACGGGTAAACAATTCCGACTTAAAGATAAAGGTGTAAAGAATGTTCATGGTTATGGCTACGGGGACTTATTTGTCAACATAAAAGTGGTTACACCAACAAAATTAAATGACCGTCAAAAAGAATTATTAAAAGAATTTGCTGAAATTAATGGTGAAAATATAAATGAACAGTCCTCTAATTTCAAAGATAGAGCGAAAAGATTCTTTAAAGGAGAATAGTCAATGAATTGGATGGAACTCTCAATTGTAGTTAATCACGAAGTAGAATACGATGTTACAGAAATTCTTGAAAGTTATGGCTCTAATGGAGTTGTAATTGAAGATTCAAATATTTTAGAAGAACAACCTGTTGATAAGTTTGGAGAAATTTATGACTTAAACCCTGAAGACTATCCTGAAAAAGGAGTTCGATTAAAAGCTTACTTTAATGAGTTCACTTATAATGAAAACTTAAAATCTAACATCAATTATGAAATATTAAGTCTTCAGCAAATTGATAAAACAATTTATGATTACCAGGAAAAACTTATTGCCGAAGTAGATTGGGAAAATGAATGGAAGAATTATTTTCATCCATTTAGAGCTTCAAAACAATTTACGATAGTACCAAGTTGGGAATCATATGTTAAAGAAAATGATAACGAATTGTGCATTGAATTAGATCCAGGTATGGCTTTTGGAACAGGTGATCATCCAACGACAAGTATGTGTTTAAAAGCAATTGAAACTTTTGTAAAACCAACTGATTCAGTTATCGACGTTGGAACAGGGTCAGGCATTTTAAGTATTGCTAGTCATTTACTTGGAGTTCAAAGAATAAAGGCATTAGATATAGATGAAATGGCTGTAAATGTGGCAAAAGAAAACTTTAAGAAAAATCATTGTGATGATGCAATTGAAGCAGTTCCAGGTAATTTATTAAAAAATGAAAATGAGAAATTTAATATCGTTATTGCAAATATTCTTGCTCATATTATTGAAGAAATGATTGAAGATACTTATAATACTTTAATTGAAGATGGTTATTTTATCACATCAGGTATTATTGAAGAAAAGTATCAAGATATAGAATCACAAATGAAGCGTATTGGTTTCAAAATTATTTCAGTAGAACATGACAATGGCTGGGTTTGTATAGTTGGTCAGAAAGTGAGTGGATAATTTGCAAAGATATTTTATGAATCAAAGCGCTGATGAAAATCAGTGCTTTTTTATTGAAAACAAAGAAGACTATCATCATATCGTGAATGTTATGCGCTATAAAGAAGGACAAAATATTATTGTCACTTTTTCAGATGAAAATGTATTCAAATGTAAAATTATTTCAATAAACGATCAATCGATTGAAATTAAATTAGTAGAAAAGCAACAAATTAACACTGAACTACCTCAGAACATTACAATATGTAGTGGTTTAATCAAAGCAGACAAATATGAATGGATGATACAAAAAGCAACTGAAATGGGGGCAAATGAGTTTATAGCTGTAGCCATGGAACGTTCTGTGGTCAAGCTCAATGATTCTAAAGTAGAAAAGAAATTATCGAGATGGCAAAAAATTATAAAGGAAGCTGCAGAACAAAGTTATCGTTTAACAATACCAAATATAAAATTTAAGTCGAATTTAAAAGAAATTTATGGTATGATAAGTCAATATGACTATGTTCTTATAGCATATGAAGAACAAGCAAAGCACGGTGAATTAAGTCAATTTAAGCAAACAATTAAACAATTTAAGACACAGGATCGTGTTTTAATCATATTTGGACCTGAAGGTGGGCTATCAGATAGTGAAATTTCATTATTCGGTGATGTAAGTACTATAGTTGGATTAGGTCCACGTATCTTGCGTGCTGAAACTGCACCTCTTTACGCTTTAAGTGCAGTAAGTTATGAAAAAGAATTATTGGGGTGAAGATTATGTCAACAGTTGCGTTTCACACATTAGGTTGTAAAGTAAACCATTACGAAACTGAAGCAATTTGGCAATTATTTAAAGATGCAAATTATGAAAGAGTAGAATTTGAAACAAATGCTGATGTATTTGTTATTAATACATGTACGGTGACAAATACAGGGGATAAAAAAAGTCGTCAGATAATAAGAAGAGCTATTAGACAAAATCCTGATGCAGTCGTTTGTGTAACTGGGTGTTACGCACAAACATCATCTGCCGAAATTATGGAAATCCCTGGTGTTGACATCGTTGTAGGTACTCAAGACCGACATAAATTGTTAGACTATATACAACAATTTCAGGACGAGAGACAACCTATTAATGGTGTAGGCAATATCATGAAAAATAGAACTTATGAAGAATTAGAAGTTCCTTACTTTACTGATAGAACACGTGCTTCATTAAAAATACAGGAAGGCTGCAATAATTTTTGCACGTTCTGTATTATCCCGTGGGCACGTGGATTGATGCGTTCTAGAGATCCAGAAAAAGTAGTAGAACAAGCTACTCAACTTGTTAACTCTGGTTATAAGGAGATTGTATTAACAGGTATTCACACTGGTGGTTATGGGCAAGACCTTAAAAATTATAATCTAGCACAATTGCTAAGAGATTTAGATACTATTGAAGGGCTTGAACGTATACGTATTTCTTCTATTGAAGCAAGTCAACTTACTGATGAAGTTATTGATGTCATTGGAAACTCAAATAAGGTGGTACGTCATTTACATATACCGCTACAATCTGGGTCTGATGATGTGTTAAAACGTATGAGACGTAAATATACCATGGCACATTTTTCAGAAAGATTGACAAAATTACATCAAGCATTACCTGATTTAGCAGTTACTAGTGATGTAATCGTTGGTTTCCCTGGAGAATCTGAAGATGAATTCCAAGAAACTTACGATTTCATCGTAAATCATCATTTTTCAGAGTTACACGTATTCCCTTATTCTCCTAGAATAGGAACGCCTGCTGCAAGAATGGACAATCAAATTGATGAAGAAACAAAAAATGTTCGTGTACACAAACTAATTAGTCTAAGTAATCAATTAGCCAAAGAATATGCTTCTAAATTTGAAGATGAAGTTTTAGAAGTTATACCTGAAGAAATGGGTGAAGAACCACATACACTTGTTGGCTATGCTGACAATTATATGAAGGTAAGATTTGAAGGAGATGACTCATTAATAGGTCAAATAGTAAAGGTCAAGATAGTTAAAGCCAATTATCCAATTAATGAAGGCAAAGCAATACGTGTTGTTAAACATGCAACGAATCAATCTGAAAAAGAAGTACTTGTTTAATTAATAAAAAATTGTAAATTTTACTGATTGACCGTCATTTAGAGTTATATTATACTAATAACTGCATAGTTTTACTATGCAATGACTATAAAGTTCCGTTGATATTTGGAGGGAGGGAAATACAGATGTCTAAAACAGTAGTACGTAAAAATGAATCACTAGAAGATGCTTTACGTAGATTTAAACGTTCAGTATCAAAAAGTGGAACTATTCAAGAAGTACGTAAACGTGAATTTTACGAAAAACCAAGCGTAAAACGTAAAAAGAAATCTGAAGCTGCACGTAAACGTAAGTTCAAATAATTAATAGCTCTGTTGACTCCCTCAACAAGAATGTTAATTATATATTAGGACAGAATTTGAATTGAATTCACTGTTCTATCGAAAAATGAAGACTAGAACTGATTTATTTGTTTTTAACTTATTTCAGTTCTGGTCTTTAATTGTTAATAAGTAAAAAACTTGGGACAATGTCCCAAATATCGAAAAAAACACTTTCGTTGAATTCATATTAAAATTGATTCATGCGAAAGTGTTTTTCTATTAAAAGGAAATCTTATTCAATAGAAACAAAATATCAAGTAGTTGAAATGAAAGTAGATGAGTATAATTTAAAACAATTATGGAACCATTGAATATTCAAAATCATACACAAGTTAAGTATTGTTGGCGATGATATAAAAATATTATAAGCTACACATTTTCTCAACATACTAGAAAATATCAGAAAAGATATAGAATTGGAGATTAAAAGAGTATAAGGTAATGAAAAAACGGTATCAGCAAAAATGATTGAATTAGTGGAGCACTTAAAACTAAAATATCTATCCAAACTGATAATAAAAGTATTGTGCATATCTAAATTACCATAATACTATGATAGAAAGTTTCCATTCTTTTCAAGCGTGTGTTATTAATTATGCTCAGTTTTTTATTTTTATGCCCCGACTTCACGCTTGTACCTATAACAAACTGTTGTAACTAAATCTAAATGCGTTTGAGTAATAGTTAAAATGCTTTGATTTTATATTGTCTAATATTGCGTTTTTATTTTACTAAATTAACATACTATTTTTATTATAGATAAGTAAATGACTATATGATATGTTTCATTTCATGTATAATTATTTTGAGGGCGAGGTGAAAAAATGGATAACTTACATCTAATACATATGCTATTTATGGCAAAACCTTTAAATGGAATGAATTGGGTTGAAAACCTTGCACAGTTTATCACTCAACCTTTTGTTTCTCTTATTTTCACTTGTATTATATTTATTGGCTTTTTATACCAACTATATTCAAAGCGCATAAACTTAATGGGAATAATAGCATTACTTGCTTTACTACTTTTATTTTTAGCATTCCTAATTAATGGCGATGTCAATGTGATGTCAGTATTACTGTTTACAATTGGCCTCATACTACTGATTGTTGAATTATTTGTTATAGGCGCTGTAATAGGTATTATTGGTATTATTCTAATAACACTAAGTATTATTATACTTGGTGACAATATTTTATTAATGCTTGGAAATGTTATAGTTGCATTAATATTATCAATTGTAGAATGGGTGATTTTAGTGAAAATATTCAATAGAAAAATTCCATTTTTAGATAAAGTTATTTTAAAGGATTCAACAAATTCTGAAGCAGGTTATCGTTCACATGACGACCGCTCTCATCTTGTAGGAAAAACTGCACATACTGTTACCGATTTAAGACCAGCAGGAATTATAACTTGTGACAATGATCGAATAGACGCAGTATCTGATGGATCATTTATTTTACGTAATCGACAAGTTAAGATTCTTGAAGTTGAAGGTACACGTGTTGTTGTTAGAGAAATCGAAAAATAAAAAGGAGCGATTTAATGTTTAGTATTGGTTTTATAATCATTGCAGTCATTATAGTAGTTGCACTACTCATTCTGTTTTCATTTGTTCCGGTCGGATTATGGATTTCAGCACTAGCTGCTGGAGTACATGTTGGAATAGGCACACTTGTGGGGATGCGTTTAAGACGGGTTTCACCAAGAAAAGTTATCGCACCTCTGATCAAAGCGCATAAAGCTGGTTTAAACTTAACTACAAATCAACTTGAGTCTCATTACCTAGCAGGCGGTAATGTTGATCGTGTTGTAGATGCAAACATTGCAGCACAACGAGCAGATATCGACTTACCATTTGAGCGAGGCGCTGCCATTGATTTAGCAGGTAGAGATGTATTAGAAGCAGTACAAATGTCAGTTAATCCAAAAGTTATTGAAACGCCATTTATTGCAGGTGTAGCGATGAATGGTATCGAAGTTAAGGCGAAAGCTCGTATTACCGTACGCGCTAACATAGCAAGACTTGTTGGTGGTGCTGGTGAAGAAACAATCATTGCTAGGGTCGGAGAAGGTATAGTATCTACAATTGGTTCTAGTGAGCATCATACAGAAGTGCTCGAGAATCCAGATAATATCTCAAAAACAGTACTAAGTAAAGGTTTGGACTCTGGAACTGCATTCGAAATTCTATCTATCGATATTGCCGATGTTGATATTAGCAAAAACATCGGTGCTGATTTACAAACAGAACAAGCACTTGCTGATAAGAACATTGCACAAGCTAAAGCAGAAGAACGTCGCGCAATGGCTGTTGCTTCTGAACAAGAAATGAAAGCGCGTGTTCAAGAAATGAGAGCTAAAGTTGTTGAAGCTGAATCCGAAGTGCCTTTAGCTATGGCGGAAGCATTAAGATCAGGCAATATTGGAGTTAAAGATTATTATAACCTTAAAAATATTGAAGCGGATACAGGTATGAGAAATGCAATAAATAAGCGCACTGATCAAAACGATGATGAATCACCACAACAATAATGAAGAGGTGATAAGATGAATATTGGCATTATCATTTTCATCATATCTGTGATAATTACAGGTGTTAGCGCATTACGAGATAAAAGTCACGAGGACAGACAAAATCAAAGACCCAATCAAAAAACCTCAAACGAGCAACATCAAGAAGGTGGTTTCTTTGAAAAATTAGAAAAAACTTTTCAAGAAATTAGTGACGAATTAAATGATGAACCTGAAAAAAAACAGAGTAAACCTTTTGAAACTTCATTACCACCACTGAACGAAGATTGGAATGAAAATGAAAAGAAAAAAACATCACATCATAAAGAAAAACAAAATACTTCACAATCCAAACGTCAAACAACGTCTACTCATGAACATCAAAATATCCCTCAGCCAGATAAAACAACATCAAGAGATGATAATTATGAAAAACTTAAGCAAGAACTTGAACAAGATGTAACTAAAAATTTAATTGACGTACGTAAAGAAATTGATAAAGAAAAAGAAAAGCAACTTGTTATGATTGAGAGGAAAGCTCAAGACATTATCAACGATAAATATCTTTCAGAAAGAACAAAACGATATAGAATAAAACAACTACTAAATTCTAGGAATGTTGAGAAAAACATGTCGCGCTCTGCTTTTCAATATGATAGTGATGAAGTTATTAATGGTATTATTTGGTCAGAAATTTTAAATAAACCAAAACAGCTTTAATTATTTTTTTCAAACATTAATTTAAATATTTAAGCATATAAGAGAGTATATTGTAATTTATTACGGTATACTCTCTTTTTAGTTTGTCTAAAAACACGTATTTTAGTAAAATTTAATTAAGATTTAAAATGAATTTTAGCTATGAATGATAATAAGAGTTTAATTCAACATTTATTTATAGCAAGCATGATACAATATTGATGTATCAAGCTAAAATTTATATTATGAAATTTATCTCATGTTGATGAAACATTAAATTTACGTAACTTGAAAAGGAGCGCGTTTATGCCAGGAATAATTCAAATTGACGATATTAATCAATCTCAAGCTTTAATAGGAAATAACGATGAAAACCTAAAAGCGATTGAAGCACATTTTAATGTCGTAATACATGCTAGAGGTCAAGAAATTGCTGTTAAAGGTGAAAAAATAGAGCATGTTGAAAAAGCAGAATTAGTTCTAAAGAATTTACTTAAAGTAATTGAATTAGGTAATACAATTACGCTTAAAGATGTAGAAGCTGCTATAAAAATGGCCGACAATAATACAATTCATCATTTATTAGATTTATACGATGAAGAAATTACAAAAGATGCTTATGGTAAAACAATTCGTGCTAAGACTATGGGACAACGTATATATATTAATGCTATGAAACGTAATGATTTAGTATTTGGCATTGGTCCAGCTGGAACTGGTAAAACCTTTTTAGCAGTCGTATATGCGGCTAAACAACTACGTAAAGGATCTGTTAAGCGTATTGTTCTAACGAGACCTGCTGTTGAAGCAGGTGAATCTCTAGGATTTCTACCAGGCGATTTAAAAGAAAAAGTAGATCCATATTTAAGACCTCTTTACGATGGGTTAAATACTGTTTTAGGTAGAGAGCAAACTCAAAGACTCATCGAACGAGGTGTAATAGAAATTGCGCCATTAGCATATATGAGAGGTAGAACCCTAGATGATGCATTTGTTATATTAGATGAAGCTCAAAATACGACACATGCACAAATGAAAATGTTTCTTACCCGCTTAGGATTTGGATCAAAAATGGTTGTCACTGGTGATCAAACTCAAATCGATTTACCAAAAGGTGTAAAAAGTGGTTTGAAAGAAGCGGTAAAAAAACTAAGTGGTGTCAGCGGCATAAGTATCATGAAAATGGATCAAAGTGATGTAGTTAGACATCCACTTGTAAGTAAAATTATTAATCGTTATGAAGGAGTTGAATAAATGTTTACTATAGATTTTAGTGACCATACAGGTCTAGTAGAAACGTCTTGGTTGGACCAAATAGATCAATTATTAACATTCGCTAAGAAGAAAGAAAATATTCATAATGATGCCGAATTGTCAGTAACTTTTGTAGATAAAGATGAAATTCAAAATATAAATAAAGTATATCGCGACAAAGATAAAGTTACTGATGTCATCTCATTTGCTCTAGAAGAAGATGAACCAGAAATAGATTTCAATGACTTTGATATACCACGTGTTCTAGGTGATATTATTATATGTACAGATGTTGCCAAAGAACAATCAGAAAGCTACGGACACTCATTTGAGCGTGAATTAGGATTTTTAGCATTACATGGCTTTTTACATTTGCTAGGATATGATCATATGAATGATAATGATGAAAAAGAAATGTTTGGTCGACAAGATGCTATACTAAACGAATTTGGTCTAACTAGAAATTAATATGAAACGTTTTAAATATGCATATGAGGGTTTTTGCGCAATTTTAAAAAAAGACCAAAATTTCTTATTACACATTTTAGCGGCCATAATTATTATCATATTAGGATTTGTGTTAAATATTGATCGTATAGATTGGATATTAATCATCGTAGCTATAGGACTTGTTTTAAGTTTTGAAGCTATTAATACCTCAATTGAATTTGTTGTTGACCTAATTACAACTGACTATCATGAATATGCAAAATACGCTAAAGATATAGCTGCGTTTAGTGTTGTCATCGTTTCAATCGTTTCAATATGTATTGGGTTAATCGTTTTTTTACCATATATATTAGAAATATTTAAGGGAGGAATGTAATGAGTTATCAATCACACTACTTTAAAGAAGTCCGAGAGGCACAAAAAAATGCTTACGCACCATACAGTAACTTTAAAGTTGGTGCTTATTTAAAGACGAAAGATGGTCGATGTTTTTATGGAGCAAATGTTGAGAACGCTGCATATCCGATGGGAATATGTGCAGAAAGATCAAGTTTAGTAAGCGCTATATCAGAAGGTTATCAACCAGGTGATTTTGAATCCATTACAGTTACTGTCGATGCTGATAAACCATCATCCCCATGTGGCGCATGTCGCCAGGTGATGATGGAACTTTGTGATAAAGATATGCCTGTATATATGACCAATCAAAACGGAGATATGATAGAAGCTACAGTTGATGAATTATTACCATTAGGATTTTCTGGAAAGGATTTAAATTAATGACAGAACATAAATCAGGATTTGTTTCAATTATCGGTAGACCTAATGTAGGTAAATCTACCTTTGTAAACAGAGTAATAGGACATAAAATTGCTATTATGTCAGATAAAGCTCAGACGACTAGAAATAAAATACAAGGTGTGATGACAAGAGATGATGCTCAAATCATCTTTATCGATACACCTGGTATCCATAAGCCTAAACATAAATTGGGAGATTACATGATGAGAGTAGCTAAAAACACACTTTCTGAAATTGATGCTATTATGTTTATGGTTAATGTAAATGAAGATATAGGTAGAGGAGACGAGTATATAATGGAAATGCTAAAAAACGTCAAAACACCTATATTTTTAGTTTTAAATAAAATTGATTTGGTTCATCCAGATACATTGATGCCAAAAATTGAACAATATCAGTCATATATGGATTTTACAGACATAATTCCAATTTCTGCTTTAGAAGGGTTGAATGTTGATCACTTTATTGATGTATTAAAATCTTTTTTACCAGAAGGGCCTAAATATTATCCTGACAATCAAATTTCAGACCATCCTGAGCAATTTGTGGTGAGTGAAATCATTAGAGAAAAAATTCTACATTTGACTAGTGAAGAAATTCCACATGCAATTGGTGTCAATGTCGATCGTATGATTAAAGAGGATGAAGATAGAGTACGTATTGAGACGACAATTTATGTTGAAAGAGATTCACAAAAAGGTATAGTAATAGGTAAAGGTGGTAAAAAGCTTAAAGAAGTGGGTAAACGTGCACGTAGAGATATCGAGATGTTACTTGGCTCGAAAGTTTATCTTGAATTATGGGTGAAAGTACAACGTGATTGGAGAAATAAGGTCAATTTTATAAGACAAATTGGATATGTTGAAGATCAAGATTAATCAATAGAAGGTTGGTGATCAACTGATGCTAATGAAACAAAAGGGCATCATTATCAAATCTGTTGATTATGGTGAATCAGACAAAATCATTACAATTTTAAATGAATACGGAGCTAAAATACCACTAATGGCCAGACGAGCAAAAAAAGTTAAGTCTGGACTTCAAGCAAATACACAGCTTTTCGTATATGGCTTATTTATATATAATAAATGGCGAGGCATGGGAACACTAAATTCTGTTGATGTGATTAATCAACATTATGAACTCCAACTCGACTTATTTGAAAGTAGCTATGCATCTTTATGTGCTGAAACAATTGACCGATCAATGGAAGAGAATGAGGTTTCAAAATATAACTATGACTTACTTCAATTTGTTCTTTCCAAAATTAACGAAGGAACCCCTGCACAATTAATGTCTGTAATCGTCTTATTAAAAAATATGTCTAAATTTGGATTCACAGCTTCATTTGATCACTGTGCAATTACCGGCATTCAAGATCAATCAAAACTTATAGCGTATAGTTTTAAATTTGACGGTGCTATTTCAGAATCTGCATTATATCAGGATCAACATGCTTTTCATCTCTCTAATCGCACCTTATATCTTCTTAATATCCTGCAGCAATTACCTATAAGTAAGATGAATCATTTAAATATTCAGCAAGACATATTAAATGAAATGTCTGAACTACTTATCATGCTTTATCGTGAGTATGCTGGTATGTTTTTTAAAAGTCAAAAATTAATAAACCAATTAAATAGATTAGAAAAAGATTCATTGTAAAAAGATTTCTATTATAATGAAAGATCTTAAAATAAATTTATCAATAAAAAGCTCCTATCTTTTGTTGTTAAAACTTAAGATAGGAGCTTTATTCGTATTCAAAATTTTTACTTATAACTAAATAGTAAACTAAAATTTAACTTTCTCAGCTAAAAATGTTTCAAGTTCTGATATTGGCATACGTACTTGTTCCATACTATCTCTGTCACGCACTGTTACTTGGTTGTCCTCTAATGAATCAAAATCAAAAGTAATACAATATGGTGTACCTATTTCATCTTGACGACGATAACGTTTACCAATAGATTGTGATTCATCAAAGTCTATTGCAAAGCTAGAGCTTAGTTGTTCAAAAATTTTAATAGCTTCACTTGATAATTTTTTACTTAATGGTAATACTGCCGCTTTATATGGTGCTAAAGCAGGGTGGAAGTGCATAACTGTACGTGCATCTTTACTACCTTCAACACCTTCTTCAGCATACGCGTCACATAAAAATGCTAAAGTCACACGATCTGCACCAAGAGATGGTTCAATACAATAAGGAATGTATTTTTCGTTTGTTTCAGGATCGTGATATTTAAAATCTTCACCTGAATGTTCACTATGTTGTCTTAAATCATAGTCTGTACGACTCGCAATACCCCATAATTCACCCCAACCAAATGGGAATTTATATTCAATATCAGTAGTAGCATTGGAATAGTGTGATAATTCATCTTCATCATGATCTCTAAGGCGCATATTGTCTTCTGAGATGTTTAAATCTGTTAACCATTCACTTGCAAAAGTTTTCCAATAATTTTGCCACTCAATTTCTTCGCCAGGTTTACAGAAGAATTCAAGTTCCATTTGTTCGAATTCTCTTGTTCTGAAAATAAAGTTTCCTGGTGTGATTTCATTACGGAATGATTTACCAATTTGACCAATACCAAAAGGTAATTTTTTACGCATAGAACGTTGAACATTTTTATAGTTCACAAAAATACCTTGAGCTGTTTCAGGTCGTAAAAATAATTCATTAGTAGAATCTTCAGTAACACCTTGGAAAGTCTTGAACATAAGATTAAATTGACGGATATCGGTCCAGTTTGCAGTCTTACTGACCGGACAAACAATTCCTTCATCATCTATAATTTTTTTCATCTCATCAAAACTTAAGCCATCTGCTATAAAGTTTTCGTCACCTTTTTCATTTTGCATATAATCTTCGATTAATTTATCTGCACGATAACGAATTTTACTGTCCTTATTATCAATCATAGGATCATTAAAATTTCCTAAATGTCCTGATGCTTCCCATGTTTTTGGATTCATAAGAATCGCAGCATCAATACCCACATTGTAAGGTGATTGCGTAATAAATTTTTGCCACCAAGCTTTTTTAATATTATTTTTTAATTCAACACCTAACGGACCATAATCCCATGTATTCGATAATCCACCATAGATATCACTACCAGGGAATACAAATCCTCTATGCTTCGCAAGTTGTACAATTGTATCCATATTTTTAACCATAAAAGCCTCTCCTTATACATAAAAACGCCCCAAGACAATACACATAGATTATGCAATATTATCTTGGGACGAGTTTAAATTATTTAAAACACATTGTTGTAATAACATGTGTTTATTTACTTTTCAACCCGCGGTTCCACCCAAATTAGTGTAAACACTCGCTTTTATAAAAATTTAATCATATGCCAAAATATATTTGTTAAGCTCACACCATCCTTAACTCGCTTATTAATAATTCTAATTGAAATAATTTTTAATAGCAAGTGTTTATATGTATTTGTAGCAATTGAAAATAAAAGTTATAATGAGTAAGTATTAAAAAGGGGTGAAGACCTATAGAATTAAGTCAAAGACAAGAACAAATAATAGAGATTGTTAAATCGGAAGGACCTATCACGGGCGAGCATATAGCTGAAAAAATCAATTTAACTCGTGCTACATTACGTCCTGACTTGGCTATACTCACGATGTCTGGTTTTATAGAGGCACGTCCTCGAGTAGGTTATTTCTATTCTGGTAAATCTAAAAATAAAATCATAAACGAAAAATTACGAAAATATGTTGTAAAAGATTATATGTCGCATCCTGTTGTCATAAAAGAAAACATGACTGTTTATGATGCTATATGTACCATCTTTTTAGAAGATGTCAGTACATTATTTATTACAAATGAGAATAACGATTTTGTAGGAGTATGTTCTAGGAAAGACTTACTTCGTGCCTCAATGATTGGTGAGGACATACATACAATGCCTATCAGTGTAAATATGACTAGAATGCCTCATGTTTCATATTTAAAAGAACAGGAACTCGTTATTTATGCTGCAAATCAAATGATTGATAAAGAGATAGATTCATTACCAATTGTTAGACCTAAAGAAAACGACAAATTTGAAGTAATAGGTCGCATCTCTAAAACAACAATCACTAAATTATTCGTTTCATTATTTAAAGAATAGGTGGTAAGTACATGGATAATATAAAGATAATTGTTGCCTCTGATTCAATTGGTGAAACTGCGGAACTCGTTGCAAGAGCAGGCGTTTCACAATTCAACCCTAAACAATGTAAGCATGAATTCCTTCGATATCCATATATCGAATCATTTGAAAATGTTGATGAAGTGATTCAGGTTGCTAAAGATACGAATGCAATCATTGTTTATACATTAATAAAACCCGAAATTAAAAAGTATATGATATCAAAAGTCAATGAACATGCATTGAAATCTGTTGACATCATGGGTCCACTAATGGAATTGTTATCGAATTCTATTGAAGAAACACCTTATTATGAACCAGGAATGGTTCACCGATTGGACGATGCTTATTTTAAAAAGATTGATGCAATCGAATTTGCTGTTAAATACGATGACGGAAAAGATCCTAAAGGATTGCCGAAAGCAGATATTGTGTTACTTGGCATTTCAAGAACATCAAAAACACCTTTATCTCAATATTTAGCACATAAAAGCTATAAAGTAATGAATATTCCAATAGTACCTGAAGTGACTCCACCAGACGGTTTATTTAATGTTGATCCATCAAAATGTATTGCGTTAAAAATTAGTGAAGAAAAATTAAATCGTATACGTAAAGAGAGATTAAAACAATTAGGATTAGGTGACAAAGCTAGATATGCAACTGAAGCAAGAATTCAGGAAGAATTAGATTACTTTGAAAAGTTAGTCGATAAGATTGGTTGTCCTGTTATTGACGTTTCAGATAAAGCCATTGAAGAAACAGCAAATGATATTATTCATTTTATCGAACAAAATAAATCGAAATGATTTCTTTTCCAATAAATTGAAGGTATAATAATAGAACTTTAATAAGATTGCTACCATAGAAATAAATGTATTTTATAGGTGGTATTTAATGTTTGAAATATATTCCTTCATTCTTTTAGCAACCACATAAAAATAAACAATTAGCAATTATGAATATTGATAGGTGATGTCTTTTGCGTATAGATCAATCCGTCATTGATGAAATAAAAAATAAAACTGATATATTAGATTTAGTTAGTGAATATGTAAAACTTGAAAAAAGAGGACGCAATTATATCGGTTTGTGTCCTTTTCATGATGAAAAAACACCCTCATTTACAGTTTCAGAAGATAAACAAATTTGTCATTGTTTTGGATGTAAAAAAGGTGGTAATGTTTTTCAATTTACGCAAGAAATTAAAGACGTATCATTTGTTGAAGCTGTAAAGGACTTGGGTGAACGAGTTAATATTCAAGTTGATATCGGGCAGAACCAAACAAATTCCTCGACAAAAATTGCGTCTGATGAGTTGAAAATGATTGAGATGCATGAACTCATTAAAGATTATTATCATTATGCTTTAATGAAAACAGTTGAAGGTGAGGAAGCCCTAAATTATTTACATGAACGCGGCTTTACGGATGACCTTATTAAAGAAAGAGAAATTGGATATGCACCTGATAACTCACATTTTTGTCATGATTTTCTTGAAAAAAAAGGATATGATATAGAACTAGCATTTGAAGCGGGTTTGTTATCTCGTAATGAAGAGAATTTCACATATTTTGATAGATTTAGAAATAGAATTATGTTTCCATTAAAGAATGGACAAGGACGAATTGTTGGGTATTCAGGACGGACATATACTGATCAAGAACCAAAATATTTAAATAGTCCAGAAACACCTATTTTCCAGAAGCGTAGAATTTTATATAATTTAAATAAAGCACGTAAATTTATTCGAAAGCAAGATGAAATTATTTTATTAGAAGGTTTCATGGATGTAATTAAATCAGATTATGCTGGTTTAAAACAAGTTGTCGCTAGTATGGGTACACAGTTATCACAAGAACATATTACTTTTTTACAAAAACTAACGCAAAATGTAACATTAATGTTTGATGGTGATTATGCTGGTAAAGAAGCTACTCTAAAAACTGGACAAGCACTGTTGAATCAAGGCTTAAATGTGTATGTGGTTCAACTACCTTCAGGTATGGATCCTGATGACTATATTAGAAAATATGATAACGAACAATTCTTAAAATTTGTTCAACAAGACAAACAATCATTTGTGCTATTTAAAGTTAAAATGTATCAAAATGAGATTAATCATAATGATCTTGCATACGAAAAACATTTTAAAGAAACTGTGCGAGACCTTTCTTTAGTCAATTCAGGTATCATTCGTAATAAACTTATTCAAAACATAGCTGATATATTTAAAGTTAATCCAGAAACCATTCAATATGAGTTAGATGCAACTTATCAACATCAGATGTCGTCGAACACTTATCCCACTTTTCAAGATGAGCCAAGCAAACAACAATTAATACTCGGTCGTCTGACTAAAAATGAGAAAGCAGAAAGAGCTTTAATTAAGCATTTAACGAAAGATAAAGATACTTTTTTGAATTATTATCAAAAAATTGTGCCAGAAGACTTTACAAATAGCTATTTAAAGCGTATATTTAGTTATTTGTACGACTATTATTCAAAAAATGATTATTATACAATTAGCGATATGATGCAATATATTGAATCTAATGAATTGAGAGAAGTTCTTATTGAATTAGATCAATATCATCTAAATGATGAACCTTATGAAAACGAAATAGAGGACTATATTCAAATTATTAAAAATAATAATAACGAAGATTCCTTAGAAAGTTTGAATTATAAATTAAGGGAAGCATCGCGTATTGGAGATTCAGAATTACAAAAATATTATTTGCAACTTATCGTTAACAAAAATAAAAATCGAATGTAAAAGCAATATTTAAAAGGATTTAATTTAAAATTCAAGAGTAGTTAATCGAATATGGTTACTTTAATTATTTATCGGGTAAATTTGTTATATCAGAACTTCAAAAGTGTATATTTATTCAATTGAACACCGCTTATTTAAGGTAATATCACTTGATTTTCACTTACTCAGTGTAATCTAGTGATTATTTAGAATATACAAATCATATTAAATTGATATAATATATAATTATTAATAGATTATCAGTATTTACTAAAATCGGGAGGCCTTTTCATGTCTGACAACCAAGTTAAAATTAAAAAGCAAACAATTGATCCGACTTTAACACTAGAAGATGTTAAAAAACAATTAATTGATAAAGGAAAAAAAGAAGGTCATTTAAGTCACGAAGAAATCGCTGAAAAACTGCAAAATTTTGAAATGGACTCAGATCAAATGGATGATTTCTTCGACCAATTGAATGACAATGACATTACACTTGTTAATGAAAAAGATAGTTCTGACACGGATGATAAAATCAATCCTAATGATTTGAGTGCCCCTCCTGGTGTCAAAATCAATGACCCAGTGCGTATGTATTTAAAGGAAATTGGTAGAGTTAATCTTTTAAGTGCTCAAGAAGAAATTGAGCTTGCAAAAAGAATTGAACAAGGTGATGAAATTGCTAAATCACGATTAGCTGAAGCAAACTTGCGTTTAGTTGTTAGTATTGCTAAACGATATGTTGGTCGTGGAATGTTATTCTTAGATTTGATTCAAGAAGGTAATATGGGCTTAATTAAAGCTGTGGAAAAGTTTGATTTTAGCAAAGGATTTAAATTTTCAACATATGCCACTTGGTGGATTAGACAAGCTATTACACGAGCAATTGCTGACCAAGCACGTACAATTCGAATACCAGTACACATGGTAGAAACGATTAATAAATTGATTCGTGTTCAACGTCAATTATTGCAAGATTTAGGAAGAGATCCAGCTCCTGAAGAAATTGGAGAAGAAATGGATTTACCACCAGAAAAAGTCAGAGAGATTTTAAAAATTGCACAAGAACCCGTTTCATTAGAGACGCCAATTGGTGAAGAAGATGATAGTCATTTAGGAGATTTCATTGAGGACCAAGAAGCTCAAAGTCCATCTGACCATGCAGCATACGAATTGTTAAAAGAACAATTAGAAGATGTTTTAGATACACTTACTGACAGAGAAGAAAATGTTTTACGTTTACGTTTTGGTTTAGATGATGGACGAACAAGAACACTAGAAGAAGTTGGAAAAGTATTCGGTGTAACACGTGAAAGAATTCGTCAGATTGAAGCAAAAGCTTTAAGAAAACTAAGACATCCTAGTCGAAGTAAACGTCTTAAAGATTTCATGGATTAAATTAAAGGAATAAGACATTGGCGTTTGAATTATTAATTAATAGTAATGTCGTTTAACTAAATCATCACACTAAAGAAGGGTGGGATAGTGAATTCAAATTTCTTATTACTGAATTCTATCCTACTCTTTTTTAATACATATAAGGAGTTTAAAAATGATTAACCTTAACCAAAGATTATCAATTGTATGCTCATTTATTAAAAGAGGAACATTGGCTGATATTGGCTCAGACCACGCATATCTACCTATATATGCAATTCAAAACGACTTATGCACAAAAGCAATAGCGGGAGAAGTGATTCAAGGACCTTATAAGGCTGCTAAAAGAAATATTGCAAATTATGAATTAAATCAACAGGTTGATGTACGTCTAGGCGATGGTCTAAGCGTTATAAACACAGAAGACCAAATTGATAATATAACTGTTTGTGGTATGGGAGGGCCATTAATTGCAAAAATATTAAACGATGGAAAAGATAAATTAGTTAACCATCCAAGACTCATACTACAAAGCAACATACAAACTCAAGCATTAAGACAAACTCTTAATAAACTTTCATATGAAATCGTTGATGAAAGAATCATTGAGGAAAAGGGTCACATATATGAAATCGTGGTAGCTGAGTTTAATAATAACTTAGTTAAATTAAATATATTACAAGAAAAATTCGGACCATTTTTACTTAGAGAATGTAATAACATTTTTCAAAAAAAATGGCAAAGAGAGTTAGAAGCACTGCGTGATATAAAATCCCAATTGAATTCAACATCACATCATGAGAGACTAAAAGAAATAGAAGATGAAATTAACTTAATACAAGAGGTGTTAATTAATGAAAATTAGTGAACTGATGGAAGTTTTAAATAATCACGTTCCATTTCATCAAGCTGAATCATGGGATAATGTAGGATTATTAATTGGTAATGATAAGTTAGATATTACAGGTATTCTGACAACACTCGACTGCACCGATGATGTTGTTAACCAAGCAATTGAACTTAATACCAATACCATCATTGCTCATCATCCACTTATTTTCAAAGGAGTAAAACGTATCGTTGAAGATGGATATGGTAGTATAATTCGTAAACTTATCCAAAATAATATCAATCTTATAGCATTACACACTAATCTTGATGTAAATCCTAAAGGTGTCAATCGAATGTTAGCGGATCAAATAGGTTTAGAGAACATATCAATGATTAATACAAATAGCTCATATTATTACAAAGTTCAAACTTTTATACCTAAAAATTATATTGAAGATTTCAAAGACAGTTTAAACGAACTTGGATTAGCTAAAGAAGGTAATTACGAATATTGTTTCTTTGAAAGTGAAGGTAAAGGGCAATTTAAACCAGTAGGTGATGCAAGTCCTTATATAGGGAAGTTAGATAGTATCGAATATGTTGATGAAATAAAACTTGAGTTTATGATAAAAGACAATGAATTAGAAATAACTAAACGTGCTATTTTAGATAATCACCCATACGAAACACCAGTTTTTGATTTTATTAAAATGAACAAAGAAAGTGAGTATGGATTAGGGATTATTGGACAATTAAACCAAACTATGACTTTAGATGAATTTTCTGAATATGCCAAAAAACAGCTCAATATACCGAGCGTACGATATACAGGTCAACATGATAGTCCAATTAAGAAAGTAGCTATCATAGGTGGTTCAGGTATAGGATTTGAGTATAAAGCTAGCCAACTTGGAGCAGATGTTTTTGTTACTGGTGATATTAAACACCATGATGCTTTAGATGCTAAAATCCAAAATGTAAATTTATTAGACATCAATCATTATAGTGAGTATGTTATGAAAGAAGGATTAAAAGAATTATTAGAAAAATGGTTATTTAAATATGAAAATCAATTTCCAATATATGCTTCTGAAATCAACACAGATCCATTTAAATATAAATAAATGTTATTGATAAACATTTAAAGGAGAACAAATTATGTCAAAACATCCATTTGAACACTTTAATTTAGATGAGAATTTAATTGAAGCTGTTAAAAATCTCAATTTTGAAAAACCGACTGAAATCCAAAATAGAATCATACCGAGAATTCTTAAAGGAACAAATTTAATAGGACAATCTCAAACTGGAACTGGAAAGTCACACGCTTTTCTTTTACCATTAATTCAACTTATAGAAAGTGACATTCAAGAGCCACAAGCCATCGTAGTAGCTCCAACACGTGAACTTGCTCAGCAACTATATCAAGTTGCTATGCATTTAGTAAAATTCAAAAAAGGTATAAATGTAAAACTTTTCATTGGTGGTACCGATTTAGAAAAAGATAAACAACGATGTAGCCATCAACCACAACTCATTATTGGTACACCAACAAGAATTAATGATTTAGCACATTCAGGTTATCTTCATGCACATTTAGCGTCATATTTAATTATAGATGAAGCTGATTTAATGATTGACCTCGGTCTCATTGAAGATGTTGACCATATTGCAGCGAGATTAGATGATGAAAATGCTCATCTAGCGGTATTTAGTGCAACAATACCTAAATCATTACAACCATTTTTAAATAAATATTTAAGTCAACCAGAATTTGTAGAAGTTGATGGCAAAGCTCATAATAAAGAAAATATCGAATTTTATCTAATTCCTACAAAAGGTTCTGCTAAGGTAGATAAAACATTGGAATTGATAGATATATTGAATCCTTATCTATGTATTATTTTCTGTAACAGTCGTGAAAATGCCGATGAATTGGCAGACACTTTAAATAAAGAAGGAATTAAAATAGGTATGATTCATGGTGGTTTAACACCAAGAGAACGTAAACAACAAATGAAAAGAATAAGAAATTTAGATTTTCAATTTGTCATTGCAAGCGATCTTGCTTCTAGAGGAATAGATATTGAAGGCGTAAGTCATGTTATTAATTTCGATGTACCCAATGATATCGATTTCTTCACACATCGCGTAGGTCGAACAGGAAGAGGTAATTATAAAGGTGTAGCCATTACATTATATAGTCCTGATGAAGAAAGTAATATTACTCTTATTGAAGACAGAGGTTATAAATTTGAAAATGTAGATATTAAGAATGGTGAATTAAAACCGATAAAGGCATACAATATGCGTAAATCAAGACAGCGCAAAGATGACCATTTAACAAATGAAGTTAAACACAAAGTAAGAAGTAAATCAAAACGTAAAGTTAAACCAGGCTATAAAAAGAAGTTTAAACAAGAAGTTGAAAAAATGAAACGTCAAGAAAGAAAGCAGTATAGTAAAAAGCAAAATAGACAAAAACGAAAAAATAATAAAGGATAGGTGAAATGAATGTTAATAGGATCACATGTTTCAATGAGTGGCAAAAAAATGCTGCAAGGGTCAGCAGAAGAAGCACATAAATATGGTGAATCTACATTTATGATTTATACAGGTGCGCCTCAAAATACAAGACGTAAAAATATTGAAGATTTAAATATCGAAAAAGGCCAGCAGGCAATGAAAACATATGGCTTATCAAATATCGTTGTACATGCACCATATATCATTAACATTGCAAATACAACCAAACCTGAAGTATTTAATTTAGGAGTCGACTTTCTACAAAAAGAAATCGAAAGAACTCAAGCGCTCGGAGCGAAAGATATTGTACTGCATCCTGGAGCGCATGTCGGAGCAGGTGTAGATAAAGGAATTCAAAAAATTATTGAAGGACTTAATGAAGTACTCACACATGATAATGATGTAAGAATAGCACTTGAAACTATGGCGGGTAAAGGAACAGAAGTAGGGAGATCTTTTGAAGAAATTGCTCAAATAATTGATGGTGTTACACATAATGATCGCTTATCAGTATGTTTTGATACGTGCCACACTCATGATGCCGGTTATAACGTCAAAGAAGATTTCGATGGTGTACTAGAAAAATTCGACAGCATAATTGGAGTAGATCGAATTAAAGTAGTACATGTTAATGACAGTAAAAACCTAAGAGGTGCACAGAAGGATCGTCACGAAAATATCGGCTTTGGTCATATTGGCTTTGATGCACTTAATTACGTAGTACATCATGATACTTTTAAAAATATTCCCAAAATATTAGAAACTCCATATGTTGGTGAAGATAAAAAAAATAAAAAACCACCGTATAAATTAGAAATAGACATGTTAAAATCACAAAAATTTGATCCAGAACTCAAAAACAAAATTTTAACTCAATAAAATATTTATAAAATTAAGCCATTCATCGTCTTTTCATTCAGTGAATGGCTTAATTATTTCATCATGTTAAATAAAAATAACATCGTTTTAATTGCGACTATAAAGTCACTAGACTAATTATAGAACAAGCAAAACTATATGTAATTTAAAATAGTCGTAAACATTACTATTTACATAAAAATTAATAAGTTGTATAGTTATATGCGAGGTGAAAACCATGACAACACCAGTTTTTGAATTACGAAATTTAGATTATTATTTCGATAATAAGCATGTATTAGAGAACATAAATATCAAAATTAATCAGGGAGAATTTTTAGCAATTGTTGGTCCGAACGGGGCAGGCAAATCTACTTTACTAAAAGTTATACTAGGGCTATTGCCTATACAAAAGGGCGAGATAATTGTTGATGGAAAACCATTTAAAGGTAATAAATCTTCATTGAAAATTAGCTATGTTTCTCAAAAAGCTTCTGCCTTCAATGCAGGTTTCCCAGCTAGTGTAAAGGAAGTTGTTTTAAGTGGTCTGACTAAAACAAAAAAATTATTTCAAAGATTTAATAAAAATGACTATCAAAAAGTCACAAAGGTATTAGAGAGATTAAATATATCTCATTTAATAAATAAAAATATAGCTGAACTATCTGGTGGTCAACAACAACGTGTACTTATTGCTAGAGCACTTATTTCAGACCCAAGTGTGCTAGTGTTAGATGAACCTACAAACGGAATTGATGCAAAACATGTAAGCAAATTTTACGATACACTTGATAAATTAAAAAAACAGGGGATTACAATAATTTTAGTCACTCACGATATTGGCGTTGTAGCAGATACCGCTACTGAAGTAGCATGTTTAAATAAACATCTTCATTTCCACGGTTCCACAGAAGCATTTAAGTCTTTAGATGAAGTTGAAATTTCAAAAATTTATGGTCATCCTATTCAATTTGTTGATCATCAACACAACCGAACATGTTGTAATGAGGGAAATGAATAAATTTATATTAGAAACAAAGAGGAAGTGTAACTTTTGATAGATGCGTTATTAAATTTTGATTTTATTAGATATTCTTTGATTAGCGGTCTGCTTATTGGCTTTATCGCACCATTAATAGGTGCATTTATTGTAGTTCGGAGACTATCTTTAATTGCTGACGCTTTAAGCCACGTGACATTAGGTGGTATTTCCTTTGGTATGTTTTTGCTTACCATTATTCCCGTTTTCTCAGTAATAAACCCTATGTGGTTTGGTATTCTTTTTGCTGTTATTGGAGCGTTATTAATTGAAAAATTAAGGACTTCGTTTTCTAATTATCAAGAAATTGCAATTCCTATTATAATGAGCGCTGGTATTGCTCTAAGTGCTATTTTTATTTCTCTAGCAGATGGTTTTAATCAAGAAATCGTAGGCCTACTATTTGGATCAATTAGTGCAGTAAATATTAGTGATTTAACTACAATTATTATCATTACAATAATTGTTCTCATATTTATTGTTTTATTTTATAAAGAATTGTTTATTTTATCATTTGACGAAGAATATAGTAAGGTCATAGGTATACCAAAGTGGATTCAATTTTTATTTATAGTAATTGTTGCTATGGTAATATCTGCATCAATGAGAGTTGTAGGTATATTATTAGTAAGCGCGTTAATAACTCTTCCTATAGCAATTTCAATGAGAATAACTAAAGGATTTAAACAATTAATAGCATTAAGTGTTATATTAGGAGAATTATCTGTAATTCTAGGATTAATTATAGCTTTTTATATGAATATATCACCTGGTGGCGTCATTGTTGTACTATTGGTATTAATGCTCATACTAACGATGATTATTCAGAAGTTAAAAATTAAGTTTAAAAAGGGAGTCGTTTAAGAATGAATACAAATGATGCAATTAAAGTTTTAAAGGAAAACGGACTTAAATATACTGATAAACGTAAAGATATGCTAGATATCTTTGTTAAAGAGGATAAATATTTAAATGCTAAACATATTCAACAACAAATGGATAAAGACTATCCTGGAATATCATTTGATACTGTATACAGAAATCTTCATTTATTTAAAGATTTAGGCATTATAGAGAGTACCGAATTAGATGGAGAAATGAAATTCAGAATCGCATGCACAAATCATCACCATCATCATTTTATTTGCGAAAATTGCGGAGAAACTAAAGTGATTGATTTTTGTCCAATAGAAAAGATTAAAAGTCAATTACCCAATGTAAATATTCATACTCATAAATTAGAAGTGTATGGTATTTGTGAAGAATGTCAACGTAAAGCAAACTAAAATATCATTCGGATTATAATACTGGCACATTTCATCATTTAAATTTAAGATTTTCAATCATCGAATTTTAAATATTTAATTCTTAGCATAAAGTGAATACTCATGATTAGTAGGAAAAGAACCTAGTGACAATAACTGAGGTTCTTTTTATTAATTATAGGCCATTGGTCGTATTTATTAAAATTTATGCATTTTTATGTTTAATCTTCACAAATTTGAGATATATTTATAGTATATCAATTAGTAGGTTTAGAAAAATATTAACAAGATTCACATTAACAATTTTGTTTAATTGTCGTGTGAGTCGGGAAAATAATTAAAACTTTTTTGAAAGCATATTCTTTGTTGCTTATAAATCTACTTGTTATGATATAGTTATAGACAATTTAGGAGGATGATTATTTATGGCTTTTGAATTACCAAATTTACCTTATGCATATGATGCATTAGAACCACACATCGACAAACAAACTATGGAAATTCATCATGACAAACATCATAACACATATGTTACAAAATTAAATTCAGCAGTTGAAGGGACAGATTTAGAAGCTAAATCAATCGAAGAAATTGTTGCTAATTTAGATAGTGTGCCATCTAATATTCAAACAGCTGTTCGTAATAATGGCGGTGGTCACCTTAACCATTCATTGTTCTGGGAACTATTATCACCAAATTCTGAAGAAAAAGGTGAAGTAGTAGATAAAATTAAAGAACAATGGGGTTCTTTAGATGAATTTAAAAAAGAATTTGCAGATAAAGCTGCAGCACGCTTTGGTTCAGGATGGGCTTGGTTAGTTGTAAACAATGGACAATTAGAAATTGTTACAACACCAAATCAAGATAATCCAATTACTGAAGGAAAAACACCAATTTTAGGTTTAGATGTTTGGGAGCATGCTTATTATCTTAAATATCAAAATAAACGCCCAGATTATATCAATGCATTCTGGAATGTTGTTAACTGGGAAAAAGTTAATGAATTATATAATGCAACTAAATAATCAATATTAAATAACTTTAGAACATAAAAATTCTAAAAATCAGTTTGAACAATACCTTATATTTATTGTCATAGCCCTTAGATGATTTGCATCTAAGGGCTAATTACATATATAACTATATACTATCTACAACACGTGAGAAATGAGATTCATTACTTAATATCCATTTTTATTAAAATCTAAATGAACATAAAAGTATATACATTTAGTTTGAATTACAATACTGATGAAACCGATGTAAAAATTTTTGTTATTGATTATTGTTTAAAAGTATATTTATAAATTTGACTATCAATTGATAAAGGAATTTTTCTGCGCTTCTTTTTTGTTAAAATGATAGAAAAATAATCTAATATCATATATCATTTGTATGAGAGACTTTGAATAGAGGTAGGTTGTTTTGCTAAAAAGATTAAAAGAAAAATCAAATGATGAAAAAATGAGAAACACCATGAATAAAAGAATCAATTTCATATTTGGATTTATAGTATTTATCTTTGCTATAGTCGTATTGAGATTAGGTTATTTACAAATAGCACAAGGATCTCATTACAAACAATTAATCAAAAACGATGAAAACATAACTGTTAATGAATCAGTACCAAGAGGCCGAATACTAGATAGAAATGGCAAAGTACTAGTTGATAATGCTTCAAAGATGTCTATTACATACACTAGAAACCGTAAAACATCACAAAAGGAAATGTTAAATACTGCTAAGAAACTGACAGATTTAATTAAAATGGATACAGATAAAATTACTGAGAGAGATAAAAAGGATTTTTGGATTCAAATGTATCCGTCATCTGCTAAAAAGTTAATGAGAAAAGAACAATTAATGTTAGAGGATGGCAGTATTTCACAAGACCAATTTGATACCCAACTTAGAGATAAAATAGGAAAAAAACAATTAAAACAGTTAACTAAAAAAGATTTGCAAGTTTTAGCAATTTATCGGGAAATGAACGCTGGGTCAACTCTAGATCCTCAAACAATTAAAAATGAAGACGTAAGCGAGAAAGAATATGCAGCCGTATCACAACAGCTTTCTAAATTACCTGGTGTAAATACTACAATGGATTGGGATAGAAAATACCCATACGGTGATACTTTAAGAGGCATATTTGGAGATGTGTCGACTTCGACTGAAGGTATACCTAAAGAATTAACTGAACAATATTTATCAAAAGGTTATTCACGAAATGATCGGGTCGGTAAATCTTATCTTGAATATCAATACGAAGATGTTCTTAAAGGCACGAAGAAACAAATGAAATATACAACTGATAAATCTGGAAGAGTAATAAGTTCAGAAGTACTTAATCCTGGCTCAAGAGGTCATGATTTACAATTAACTATAGATATTGATTTACAGAAAAAAGTAGAATCTTTATTAGAAAAACAAATTTCTAAATTACGTAGTCAAGGTGCTAAGGATATGGACAATGCGTTAATGGTTGTCCAAAATCCTAAAAATGGAGACATTCTCGCTATTGCAGGAAAGCAAATTGATAAGCAAGGTAAACTCAAAGATTATGATATCGGCAACTTTACAGCTCAATACACAGTAGGTTCTTCAGTAAAAGGAGGAACATTATTAGCTGGATACCAAAATAAAGCTATTAATGTTGGAGAAACTATGGTAGATGAGCCATTAAAATTCCAAGGTGGTTTAACTAAGCGTTCTTATTTTAATAAAAATGGTCATGTATCTATCGATGATAAACAAGCACTTATGCATTCATCAAACGTATACATGTTTAAAACCGCACTTAAATTAGCAGGTGACCCCTATACTTCAGGTATGTCATTACCTAATAATATAGCAGATGCTGGTCGTAAATTGCGTAAAGGGTTAAATCAAGTAGGTCTTGGCTTAAAAACAGGTATTGACTTACCGAACGAAACGCCAGGCCAAATAGAACCCTTAACTAATAATCCTGGTAACTATTTAGACTTAGCTATTGGACAATACGACACATATACACCACTTCAGTTGTCCCAATACGTATCAACTATTGCTAATGATGGCTATAGAATTCAACCACATATTGGATTGTCTATTTATGAATCTACTAATAAAGATGAAACTGGTCCATTAAAACGTAAAATTAAGGGTAATGTTTTAAATAAGGTAAATAACTCAAATGACGAAATTAAAGAAGTTCAAGAAGGCTTCAAAATGGCTTTCAATGAAAAGCAAGGTACAGGTTATGCTAGTTTTAGAAATACTGTAGTACCTTCAGCTGGTAAAACAGGAACTGCTGAAGTTTTTCAAGACGGAGAACCTAGAGTTAACTCAACATATATCGGTTATGCACCCGTCGATGATCCTAAATTATCTTTTTCAATTGTCTATACAAATCAACCTGTTCCACCACCTTGGTTAAATGGTGGAGATTTAGGTAGAGACGTAATCAACTACTATTTTAAAGATAAGGATAATAAAAAAGATGACTCTCAATCTAATAACGAAGAGAAAGAAGATTAATTTAAATTGTCAACTCAACTAATCACGAAATTATACTTTGCAATTAGTTAAGTAATTGGTATAATAAAAAAGTCGTATTTTGAAAAGGTAAGGAGGAGAAACTCATGCGCGTAAACGTTACATTAGCTTGTACAGAATGTGGAGATAGAAACTATATCTCAACAAAAAACAAAAGAAATAATCCTGAACGTGTAGAAATGAAAAAATATTGTTCACGTGATAACAAACATACTTTACATCGTGAAACTAAATAATAAATTTTTTAAAATTTGTACATGACAATATAAAATCGATTTAATCCCTTTAAAGTAACCACTTATAAAAGTGAAAACTTTGAAGGGATTTTTCATTTACTTTTTTTATCATTAAATACCAACTTAATGACATTAGTAACTATAAACGTTATAATGTTAAGTGAACGAAATGGGTGAATAAAATGGATAAAAAAGGACTACGTAGAAATATAATTAAAAAGATGAAATCTTACGACAAAGAACAAAAATATTTGGCTGATGAATGGTTGGCTAAGAAATTATATCAAAGTGAAGCTTATCGCAAAGCTAACACAATTGGTTTTGTTTTATCGATGCCTCATGAAGTTAATACATATCCAATTATTACTCATTCGCTAAACAATAATAAGAAAATTTTTGTTCCTGAAACAAATTATCAACAGCAAGACATGACTTTTAAGCAACTATTATCAATTGAGGATATCGAGAAAGATAGCAAAGGTATTTATCATTCTATTTCCCCAGTCGGTACAACGAATAAAATGGACTTAGTTGTAGTACCGGGGGTTGCATTTGACAAATTGGGCTATCGAATAGGATATGGTGGTGGTTATTATGACCGATTCCTGAGCCAACATAAATGTAATACAGTTAGTTTACTATACGATTTTCAGTTAGCCCAATTCAATATAGAACCACACGATCAACCTGTAGAGCAATTAATTATTTATCACAATAAAGTGGTGGAGGAATAAATGAATATTAATAAACTTTATTGGAAGGCTTTATACTACTGGATTAGGTATCTTAATTATAATGTAATTTATCGTGATAAAGAGGACGATGAAATATGGTTGTCTCATAAGAGAAAACATTCAATTGTTGTATTTAGAAAAGATGTCACATCTACCCAAGAGATTAGGTTTGATAAATCAAAAATTATGGAACGACCTGAAGAAATACAACAATTCATCGGTTATATACCTGAATCTTATGAATTTTATTATTTTACGGATAAAGAGCTTTCAAAAGAAAATTTAAATGAAGAAAAACCAATTAAACTGAAATTTAAAATTATAAGCAATGAGCAAAGCTTAAATTCACTCCCTATAAACTTTTTACTTTTAAAAATGCTAATTAATAATGAAGATAAAAGGACTTACCTTCATTACAAAAGAAAAGTTTTAACACAAAATCTTGTTGATAAACATATGCAACGTTTTACCCCTATTACATATACACTTATCTTAATTAATATTGTGATATGGTTATGTATGATTTTATACTTAAATCGATTTTCTGATGTTAAACTATTAGAAGTAGGTGGACTTGTTCATTTTAATGTTGTTCACGGAGAATGGTATAGACTTATTTCGTCAATGTTTTTACATTTTAATTTCGAACACATTTTAATGAATATGCTCTCTCTATTTATTTTTGGTAAAATTGTCGAATCAATCATTGGATCATGGCGAATGCTAATAATTTATATAATATCCGGATTATATGGAAATTTTGTTTCTCTATCATTTAATACGACTACAATTTCAGTCGGTGCTAGTGGAGCAATATTTGGTCTAATTGGTTCTATTTTTGTGATTATGTATTTAAGCAAGAATTTTAATAAAAAAATGATTGGCCAGTTATTAATTGCTTTGGTTGTTTTAATCGTTTTTTCACTTTTTATGTCTAATATTAATATAATGGCACATTTAGGTGGATTTATCAGTGGTGTATTAATTACATTAATAGGCTATTATTTCAAAACACAACGCTCTTTATTTTGGTCATTTTTGATTGTATTTTTACTTATATTCATCATTTTACAAATTAGAATATTTACTATAAGTGAGGATAATATCTATGATAAATTAATTCGGGATGAAATGATTAAAGGTAATTATAGCGAAGCAAAAAATGTTGTAAAACAAACACTTAATAATAATTACGCCGATGATGAAACATATTACCTTAGTGGTTTGATTACTGCAACTAAGAGTTCGCAAGCAGAGGCCGTATCAGAATGGGAAAGAGGTTTAAGAAAATTTCCAAATTCAGGTGTACTTAATTATGAATTAGCTATAGCTAATCGTTCTTTAAGTGATGATAAAAAGGCTTTAAAATATATAAAAAAAGCTGTAGCAATTAATCCTAATAATAAAAAATATGTTAATTTAAAAAAAGAGTTGAGTAAATCTAATGACACGAAAAATTAAAAGTTTTTATGACGTGTTACAATTACTTAAAACATATGGTTTCATTATATATTTTAAAAATCCAGATGATATGTATGAAATGATGATACAAGAGATTAAATCCTTATATAGTTATCAATTGTTAACGAAGGATGAATATCTAAATTGTATACTGATAATTAATCAAAGAAGGAATGAAAAGTAATGACAGATATTATTTTAGCTGCTGATATAGGCGGAACAACTTGTAAATTGGGGATATTTGACAAGGATTTAGAACAATTGCATAAATGGTCTATTGATACTGATACAAGTGACCACACTGGTGAGTTACTTTTAAAAAACATTTATAATTCTTTTACTGAAAAGATTGCAGAATATAAATATGATTTTAACAATGTAGTTGGAGTCGGTATTGGTGTTCCTGGGCCTGTTGATTTTGATACTGGAGTTGTATACGGAGCTGTTAATTTACATTGGCCCGATAGTGTCAATGTAAGAGAAATTTTCAAACAATATGTTAATTGTCCAGTTTATGTTGATAATGATGCTAATGTTGCTGCTTTGGGAGAAAAACATAAAGGTGCCGGCGAAGGTGCTGATGATGTAGTAGCCATTACTTTAGGTACCGGACTTGGTGGAGGTATAATTTCTAATGGAGAAATCGTACATGGACACAATGGGTCAGGCGCTGAAATTGGACATTTAAGAGCTGATTTTGATCAACGTTTTCAATGCAATTGTGGTAAATCAGGGTGTATAGAAACAGTTGCTTCTGCTACTGGTGTAGTAAATTTAGTTAATTTCTATTATCCTAAATTAACGTTTAAATCATCAATTTTACAACTTATTAAAGATAACCAAGTAACAGCAAAAGCTGTATTTGATGCAGCTAAAGCCGGTGATCAATTCTGTATATTTATAACTGAAAAAGTTGCAAATTATATCGGCTATTTATGCAGTATCATTAGCGTTACTAGTAATCCAAAATATATTGTTCTAGGAGGGGGCATGTCTACTGCCGGACTTATCCTTATAGAAAATATTAAAACTGAATATCGTAATTTAACTTTTACTCCAGCTCAAAATAATACTGAGATAGTACAAGCTAAATTAGGGAATGATGCTGGTATTACTGGTGCAGCTGGACTTATCAAAACATATATCATAGATAAAGAGGGTGCTAAATAATGGCAATTGTTGATGTAGTAGTTATTCCAGTAGGAACAGAGGGTCCTAGTGTAAGTAAATATATAGCAGAAATCCAAACAAAGTTAAATGAATTTAAACAACAAGGGAAAATTGATTATCAATTAACACCAATGAATACATTAATCGAAGGTGATTTGAAAGATCTTTTTGAGGTGATTCAAGCGATTCATGAATTACCTTTTGATAAAGGATTAGATAGAGTTTGTACAAATATTAGAATTGATGATCGTCGAGATAAATCAAGAAAAATGAATGATAAATTAAAATCAGTACAAAAACATCTAGACCATAGTGGTGAATTATAATGCGAATTTCAAATTTAACATTAGGAATCGTTGACACTAATACGTACTTCATTGAGAATGAAGAAAATGTAATATTAATCGATCCCTCAAGTGAAAGTCAAAAAATAATTAAAAAATTAAATCAAATCAATAAACCTTTAAAAGCAATTTTATTAACACATGCACACTATGATCATATCGGAGCATTAGATGATATTATTGAAAAATATCAGGTTCCAGTTTATATGAGTAAAGATGAGTTTGATTTTTTAACTGATCCAGATAAAAATGGCTCATCTAAATTTACACAATATGGTTTATCTAAAATAGAAAGTCACGCAAATCCATTAAGTTTATCAGAGGGTCCTGCAGAGATTGAAGGATTTAAATTCAAAGTATTACATACGCCTGGTCATTCTCCAGGTAGTCTTAGTTTTGTTTTTAATGACTTTGCTGTTGTTGGCGATACTCTGTTCAAAAATGGTATCGGTCGTACAGACCTTTATAAGGGAGATTATGAAACATTAATTGATTCAATAAAAGATAAATTATTTGAATTAGAAGGTGATATGCCACTTTTCCCTGGACATGGGCCTTACACCACAGTTGACGATGAGCAACTCAATCCTTTTATAAATGGTTAATATTAGAGAGTAAAAAAATCGCCTCCTACGTTTATATATGTAGGAGGTGATTTTTTTTGAAAATTTTATTTGAACAGATTATCAATCATGCAATTAAGCAAGAAGCAAGTGACATACACTTTATACCATGTGAGGAACACACTATAATTAAGCTAAGAATTAAAGATGAGCTCACAATATATGATACACTTTCATTTCCAATTTATAAAAAATTACTTATATACATGAAGTTTCAATCTGGGTTAGATGTATCAACACAGCATAGGGCACAAAGTGGTAGATATAGTTATAAGATGAAGCGTTTATATTATTTAAGAATCTCTACATTACCGTTATCATTAGGCAATGAAAGTTGTGTAATTCGTATAGTACCTCAATACTTCCAAACTAAACGAGAATCATATGAATTTAAAGATTTTAAACATTTCATGAAAAAGAAACAAGGTCTACTTTTGTTTAGTGGGCCAACTGGCTCTGGCAAAAGTACTTTAATGTACCAAATGGTCCTTTATGCACATCAAAATTTGAATTTAAATGTAATATCAGTTGAAGATCCAGTAGAACAAATACTCAATGGAATCACACAAATATCAGTTAATGAAAAGGCAGGTATAAATTATGAAAGCTCTTTCAAAGCCATTTTAAGGTGTGATCCGGACGTAATTTTAATTGGTGAAATCAGAGATTCTACCGTAGCTAAATACGTGATTCAAGCCAGTTTAAGTGGACATTTAGTTTTGTCGACAATGCACGCGAATGATTGCAAGGGAGCATTATTACGATTATTAGAAATGGGTATTTCTGTCCAAGAGTTGTGCCAGGCAATCAATTTAATTTCTAATCAAAGATTAATCACTACTACTACAAATACTCGTCAACTAGTATCGGAATTAATGTTTCAAAGCCAAATCAATTATTTTTTTGAACATAATCATTCTTTACCTAAAAATTTCACAAAATTATCTACACATTTAAACAAAATGTCTAAAGAAGGTGTTATATGTGAAGAAGTTGTCGATAAATACATTTAAATATAAGAGGAATAAATATCTTACTGAAATACAATCAATAAACTTATTACAGAGATTACATCAGCTTTTAAGTCACGGATTCACTTTATATCAAAGTTTTAAATTTTTAAACTCTTATTTTAAATATAAAGAACGAACAATAAATGAAAAGATTATCCAACATCTACAAAACGGCGCTACATGTTATGATATTTTAAAAATGATAGGGTATCCAGAATTAGTTCTTCTTCAAATAAAATTTGCTGAAAACTACGGTAACATTGATGAGGCTCTCGTTGATACTGTTCAATATATGAAAAGAAATTTGAAAGCTAAAAAACGACTCATCAAAACCTTACAATATCCTGTTGCATTAATTTCTATCTTCTTATTCATATTAACCATTTTAAATATAACTGTCATACCTCAATTTCAACAACTTTATGAGACTATGAATGTTAAATTATCAACATTTCAAAATCTACTAACTCTTATTATTACCCTTCTTCCCAAGCTAACTTTCATTTTTATCTTTATGAGTGGTATAGCATTTTTTATCACTTATAAATTTTACTATTATCTACCAATTGAGAGAAAATTAAAATCTATTTTAAAAATCCCAATGATTAATACGTATTATAAAATATATAGAACTTATCAACTTTCCAATCAGCTTTCTTTATTTTACAGAAATGGTACAAGTCTTCAACAAATTGTCCAAATATATCGTAATGAGCAAGATAACGAATTTCTTAAATTTCTGGGTAATCGTCTTTTTAAAGAAGCTAATAGAGGGCTCCCGTTACCTACTATATTAATGAATCTACAATGTTTTCAAAATGATTTAATTAAATTCATAGAACAAGGAGAGAAAAATGGAAAATTAGATATAGAATTAAAATTATACAGTCAAATGTTATTACAGCAATTTGAGGAAAAAGTGTTAAAACAAACAAAATTTATACAACCTATCATCTTCTTTATCTTGGGAATTTTTATTGTATCTTTATACTTAGTCATTATGCTTCCTATGTTCGAACTTATGCAAACAATAAAATAATTTGAGGAGTGACATCAATGAAAACATTGAAATTATTGAAACAAACACAAGCATTTACCTTGATAGAAATGCTTTTAGTATTACTAATAATCAGTTTATTATTAATACTTATAATTCCAAATATTGCAAAACAAACATCCCATATTCAGTCAACTGGATGTGATGCTCAAGTTAAAATGGTAAACAGTCAAATAGAAGCCTACGCTTTAAAACATAACCGCAACCCTTCTAATATTGATGATTTGGTTTCAGATGGTTTTATAAAAGAAGGACAAAAAACATGTAAATCCGGTCAGATAATTAGTATTGCAAATGGAGAGGCAGTTGCCAATTAAAAACATTAAAGCATTTAGTTTAGTCGAGATGATTTTTACTTTGTTTATTATCAGTTGCTTGTTGATAACAACTTTATGGTCACGAAACCTATTCGACATTCAGCTAATTGATGAAGAACATGAAATTAAGCAATTAATAACAAAATTTAATTACTATAAATCTAAAGCTATTAGCAACAATGAATCGATAACTTTATTATTTTTTAATAATTCAAATAGAGTACAAGTAGTTGAAGAAAATGGAGATAAATATAGTTTTAAACTTAATAAAGGAAAAGTGACTAATATAGCTAAAATTCAAACATTAAATTTTGATAAAAATGGAAATATCAATCATTTTGGTTCGCTCATTTTACAATATAATTCACATGCTTATAGATTAATCTTCCATATTGAAAAGGGGCGTTTGAGATTTGTCAAAATATAAATTTAAAGGGTCTTTAATTATTGATGCATTGCTAGCCTTTTTTATAGTTAGTACAATAACAATGATTTTAATACCTATGTTTTCAAACTTAAACAATCAGTATCTTATCAATTTAAATAACATAAAAATCAAGCAAATCATGATAACTAGTCTTCAACACTATAAAAAGAAAGAACTTTATCAAGGGGTTGTAATAGAAAATTATGAAATACAATTATTCAATCATAAAATATGTGGGGCGGATAAAGCATTTAATACGCGAACATGTATTTCTATTTAATATAAAAGCATTTACCTACATCGAAGCATTATTTGCTTTATTTGTGACTACTTTAATACTCACTTTATTACCTACTATACTTAAATTGACTTCATTTTATCTAAATACTGCTCAAAATAACGAAGATATTCAATTTGAATTTTTTAGAAGAGATTTACTTAAAGAGAAAATGACGACTAAAAACAATTATGAGATCGAAAATGCATATACAATTAAACTTAAGAAAAATAAAGATGTTATTAGGTATATTTATAAGAACCGTAAAATTTACAAAAATATTAATCAAAGAGGTAATATTACATTGTTAAATCATGTCTTATCTACTCGTATATTAAAAACGAACGATAATATAGTGAAATTATTAATAACAACAGGAGATGCGAACGATAAACACAAAGAAATCCTTTTTTTATAGCCAAAAAGCGTTCATTAGTTTATATTTAATAGTAATTTTTTCAATTTATTTATCAATTATATCTTTTTATATCTCTCAATATAGTTTAAAATTAAAGACAATACATAACTTAGATGTTTACTACAATAAAGTTATCGTTAATAAGTTAAAAGAGGTAGATTAATTTGAAGAGTATTCAAGTGCCTATTATTTTAGTTGGTTTCATGGGAACTGGTAAAACCACTGTTGGAAAATATCTTTCAGATTTATATAATTTAAGTTATGTGGATTTAGATAATTTTATTGAAGTAAATGAATGTAAATCTATACCTGATATATTTAATGATATCGGAGAAAAAGGTTTTAGATCATTGGAGACAAAGTACCTAAAAGCATGTCTCAATACTTTCGATATTATTTCAACTGGAGGAGGTATTATAGAAGATACGAATTCATTAAAGCTCTTAAAAAGCCAAAAGCATGTGGTTTGGCTAGATTGTGACATTGAAATCATTTTCAAACGAGTTAAAAATGATTCACATAGACCCAATGCTAAAAGTAAAAATCTTAACCAACTTGATGCCTTGTATTCTTCAAGACTTTCAAGATATAATGAAATCGCATTCATGAAAGTTGATAGTGCACAGAGTGTCTCTGAAATTTGTACTTTAATTAAAACAAAATTATTAAGCGATTGATCAGTATTAGAGAGAATAGAGATCAAAACTTGAATCATTATGAGTTAAACGATTATAGTCTATTACAATTTTGACTCTCTATCGCCGAAGGTGCAAGTGAAATAACGAAACTCTCAGGCAAAAGGATAATACTGTGACGCATTCCTGAAATGAGTATTAAAACAGGGTAGCTTTATGCTATCCTGTTTTTTAAAAATTATTAATTGGGGGTACAAGTATGACAACAGATTTGAAAAAAACACCTTTATATCAAAATTACGTTGATAGTGGTGCTAAAATTGTTGAGTTTGGTGGATGGGCAATGCCTGTTCAATTCTCAAGTATCAAAGAAGAACATAACGCAGTTAGATATAATGTTGGTCTTTTTGATGTAAGTCATATGGGAGAGATAGAGATTAGTGGTAAAGATGCAGAACAATTTATACAATACATCCTTTCTAATGATACAAATCTTCTAACAAATGATAAAGCAATGTATAGTGCTTTATGTAATGAAGAAGGTGGAGTCATTGATGATTTAGTTACATATAAACTTAATGAAAACCACTACTTGCTTATTGTAAATGCTGCAAATACCAATAAAGATTATCAATGGATTAAAAAACATAGCTCTAATTTCACCGTAGATGTAAGCAATACTTCAGACAAATACGGACAATTAGCTATTCAAGGTCCTCGTTCAAGAGCATTGATAAATGAATTAGTGGATGTAGATGTAAGCCATATGGCAATGTTTGAATTTAAACAGAATGTACAACTTTTTGGTAAATCTATTATTCTTTCGCAGTCTGGTTATACTGGAGAAGATGGCTTTGAAATTTACTGTAAGCAAGAAGATACTAAGGATATATGGGAACAATTATTAAAATACGATGTTACACCATGCGGTTTAGGTGCTCGTGATACTCTAAGACTTGAAGCTGGATTACCTTTACATGGTCAAGATTTATCTGAATCAATTACTCCTTATGAAGGAGGAATAGCCTTCGCTGCTAAACCGTTAATTGCAAATGATTTTATTGGCAAATCAGTACTCAAAGCTCAAAAGGAAAATGGTTCCGAGCGTAGAACAGTAGGTCTTGAACTATTAGGTAAAGGCATTGCTAGAACAGGTTATGAAGTACTAGATGAAAATAGTAATCAAATTGGTTTCGTTACATCAGGAACACAATCCCCATCTTCTGGTAAATCTATAGCACTTGCAATAATAGATAGAGGTGCATTTGAAATGGGCAAAAAAGTAATAGTGCAAATACGTAAGCGTCAAGTTGAGGCAAAAATAGTTAAAAAAAATCAAATTGAGAAATAAATTTAAAGGGGTGTAAATATTGAGTCATCGTTATATACCATTAACTGAACAAGATAAAAATGAAATGCTAAATAGTATTGGGGCAAAGTCTATTTCCGAATTATTTGATGATATACCTACAGATATTTTATTAAAAAGAAATTTAAACATTGCCGAAAGCGAAGCGGAGACGATATTACTTAGAAGGTTAAATCGTCTCGCAGCTAAAAATACAACTAAAGAAACACATGCAACATTTCTGGGTGCGGGCGTTTATGATCATTATACTCCTGCTGTTGTCGATGCAATGATTTCAAGATCTGAATTCTACACCGCATATACACCTTATCAACCTGAAATTTCTCAAGGTGAGTTACAAGCAATTTTTGAATTTCAAACACTCATTTGTGAATTAACAGATATGGATGTAGCAAATTCTTCTATGTATGATGGTATGACTAGTTTTGCTGAAGCATGTATATTGGCGCTAAGTCATACGAAAAAAAATAAAATTGTAGTTTCAAGTGGACTACATTATCAAGCCTTACAAATTCTACACACATACGCCAAAACTCGTGATGAATTTGAAATAATTGAAGTTGACCTTAAAGGTACTATTACTGATTTAGAAAAATTAGAACAACTTATCGATGACAACACAGCAGCTGTCGCTGTACAATATCCAAACTTTTATGGTTCTATTGAAGATTTAGAACAAATTAATAATTATATAAAGGATAAGAAAGCTTTATTTATCGTATACGCCAATCCACTTTCTTTAGGATTACTAACACCACCAGGTACATTCGGGGCAGACATAGTAGTGGGAGATACACAGCCTTTTGGTATTCCTACCCAATTTGGGGGTCCACATTGTGGATATTTTGCTACAACAAAGAAATTAATGAGAAAAGTACCTGGTCGATTAGTTGGACAAACTCAAGATGACGAAGGTAATCGTGGATTTGTTCTCACCTTACAAGCTAGAGAACAACATATCCGTCGTGATAAAGCCACTTCTAATATTTGTTCAAATCAAGCTTTAAATGCACTTGCATCTTCAATAGCAATGTCTGCTTTAGGTAAACAAGGGATTTATGAAATTGCAGTTCAAAACCTTATAAATGCTAATTATGCTAAAAATAAGTTTGAAGAGCATGGTTTTGAGGTACTAAAAGCACAATCTTTTAATGAATTTGTAGTCAAATTTAATCAACCAATAAAAAATATTAATCTTAAATTAGCAGAATATGGGTACATTGGTGGTTTTGACTTAGGTGAAGTATCAGATGATTTTAAAAACCATATGTTAGTCGCAGTTACAGAGTTAAGATCTAAAGATGAAATAGATGATTTTGTTATGAAAGCAGGTGAGTTAAATGATTAGTAAATCAAGCCCTTTAATATTTGAAAGATCCAAAAAAGATAGATATGCGTATTCTTTACCACAAAATGACATTGAAAATATCAATATTGCTTCACTCTTAGATGATAAGTATATTCGTAAACATAAGGCTGAGTTTCCTGAGGTTTCAGAATTAGATTTAGTTAGACATTACACTGAACTATCAAATAAAAATTTCGGGGTTGATACTGGATTTTATCCATTAGGTTCATGTACGATGAAATATAATCCTAAAATTAATGAAAAGGTAGCTCGTATTTCTGGTTTTAGTGAATCTCATCCTTTACAAGAAGAAGAACACGTCCAAGGTTCTCTTGAAATTATATATAGTTTACAAGAAGAATTGAAAGAAATTACTGGTATGGATGAAGTTACCCTACAACCTGCTGCAGGTGCGCATGGTGAATGGACCGCTTTAATGATTTTTAAAGCTTATCATGAAAAAAATGGACAAAGCCATCGAGATGAAGTAATAGTACCTGATTCAGCACATGGTACTAATCCTGCTTCTGCCTCATTTGCTGGATTTAAATCAGTAACTGTAAAATCTAATCAACGTGGGGAAGTTGACATAGAAGATTTAAAAAGAGTAGTAAACGACAATACAGCTGCAATCATGTTAACTAATCCAAATACATTAGGTATATTTGAACAGAATATTATTGAAATTGGGAAAATCGTTCATGAAGCAGGTGGTTTATTATATTACGATGGGGCAAATTTAAATGCTATTTTAGATAAAGTACGTCCTGGTGATATGGGCTTTGATGCAGTACATCTTAATTTGCACAAAACATTCACTGGTCCTCATGGCGGTGGTGGACCAGGATCAGGACCAGTTGGAGTAGTAGAGAAATTAGCCAGTTATCTACCTAAGCCTATGGTTATAAAAGATAATGATAGATATAAATATGACAATGATATTCCAAATTCAATTGGACGAGTAAAACCGTTTTACGGAAATTTCGGTATTTATTTAAGAGCATATACTTATATCAGATCAATGGGAGCCAATGGTTTAAAAGAAGTATCTGAAGCTGCCGTTCTTAATGCGAATTATATTAAATCTCGCCTTAAAAATCACTTTGAAATTCCGTTCAATCAATATTGTAAACATGAATTTGTATTAAGTGGAACTTTACAAAAACAATATGGTGTCAGAACATTAGATATGGCTAAACGACTGTTAGATTTTGGTGTGCATCCACCTACAATATATTTTCCTCTCAATGTCGAAGAAGGAATGATGATTGAGCCAACAGAAACTGAATCTAAAGAAACACTTGATTACTTTATTGATGCGATGATTCAAATCGCTAATGAAACAAAAAATGATCCAGATAAAGTTTTAGAAGCACCACATACAACTATAATTGACCGATTAGATGAGACGACTGCAGCACGAAAACCAATTCTTAAATTTGAAGAACTTAAGAACGAAAAGTATAAAGAACACACAAATATTGATTCTGAAAATAATTAAATCACTAAAAAGAAATCTTTATACTAGCTAAAACTTCTATAAGTTACAATAATCAAAAGTTAACTTATACTAATCTTTTACTAAATAGAAAATATCTTTTTTAAAGCATTTAAAAATTAGATTTGATGTTAATACGTAGCTTTTTTATGATATTTTTGAGAAAGGTGCGCCAATCCTCTATACGGGCTGAGACGGTACCTTTTGATGACGAGTCGTTCTCAATATGAAAATTATATAAATAAAGAAAGCGGCTGGGACATCATTCCTAGCAAAATAGCCAGTAAATGAGTTTTTTATAATTCATTTACTGGCTTCTTTATACAAAAAGACAATTTCTATATTTTTCAATAGAAATTGCCTTTTTTTACTTATTCTAGAACATTATCTCCCAGACTTTTCTTTAAATGATTTATATATCATCATCTAAAAAACTCTTTGAAAGCATCTATTAACCTGATCCTTTCAAAGAGTTTAATAACTTAAAGACATCATTTCGTAAAATTACTTTTTAGATTTTATTTTACCTGTCCATTTTTTGTAACCGCCTTTAAGCATGTAAATATTTTTATATCCATTTTTTCTTAATATACGTGCAGCACGATAACTTGCTATACCATTAGCATCACATAAATAAATAGGTTGATCATTTCTTAGTCCTTGAAATCGTTGCTTAAATACTGTGATAGGAATATTACGTGCACCATTAATATGTCCATAATCATAATCCACTTTTTCCCTCACATCAATAACTTGAGCTTTTCTTAAACCCTTATGGAATTCATTCTGGTCTAATTCATTTACAGCTCGCTTATTAAGAATTTGTTGGATAATCATATATGCAATGATAATAACAATAATACCAATTGCAATGTACAAAGAGATACTCATCTTGCATCCTCCCTAATTTACCGATATTATAATTATAAGACTGTTAGTACAATTTATCAAAATATTTTTTCGAGTTAGATTATGTTTATATCACATAATCTAAATATACAAAGAGAAACATAATAGTTTTAATTTTAATATTTCGATAGGGGTATGATTATGACTGAAATATGGAATTTTATAAATACTGGAAGCAAAAATCCTTATTATAATATGGCAATGGACGAAGCGTTACTAAATTTTGTATCGCGTGGAGAAATTGATCCAGTTATAAGATTTTATACTTGGAATCCTGCAACACTCTCAATAGGCTACTTTCAACGGCTCCAAAAAGAAATTGATATTGATAAGGTAAAAGAAAAGGGCTATGGCTTAGTAAGACGTCAAACGGGTGGTAGAGGCGTGTTACACGATAAAGAATTAACATATAGTGTTATTGTTCCAGAGTCTCATCCAAATATGCCTTCAACTGTAACTGAAGCTTATAAAATTATTTCACAAGGATTATTAGAAGGTTTTAAAAATTTAGGTTTTGAAACTTATTTCGCTATCCCCCGTTCTAAAGAAGAACGAGACAAATTAAAGCAACCACGAAGTTCGGTATGTTTTGATGCACCTAGTTGGTATGAGCTTGTAGTAGAAGGCAGAAAAATTGCAGGTAGCGCTCAAACCAGACAAAAAGGTGTCATTCTTCAACATGGTTCAATTTTACAAGATATAGATATCGATGATTTATTTGATATGTTTATATTTAAAAATGAACGACTAAAAGCGAAAATGAAAGAAAATTTTGTTCAAAAAGCTGTAGCTATTAATGACATTTCAAATCAACATATTACATTAAATGAAATGGAGAACGCCTTTAAATCAGGTTTTAAAAAAGGACTGAATATAGATTTTAAACCTCTAGAATTAACGGAAAAACAAAAAGAGGAAGTACAAGAACTCGAAGAAAAATATCGCTCTGAAGCATGGATGTACCGTAAATAATTATGAAGAAAGCAATAAGGCGAAATCATTTGATATCGCCTTATTGCTTTCTTTTTTGTCTTTTATATTTACGAAGTGCTTTTTTATACTTCCTTTGATCTTCTGTTAAAAAGAAGAAATAATATATAATATAAATAATTAAAGCTATAATTGCAAAACTAATAATAGCTTTCATAATTGAAAATAAAAACTCATCAAGATTCATCATTAAACCAAATGCAGCTATCGCTAATATTAAATAAAAGATGAATTTACGCATCTCAAAACTCCTATTAATTTAAATTTGTATTTATTGTTGCAAGTTTTTTTTGACCTTTTTCTATTTTTTTATTATCTTTCGTTTCATATCCTTTTTTAATTGTATTGAATGCTGAAGATAAGTCTTTATTAAGTTGACGTATTTCTTTTTCTTTTTTCTTATCTTCTTCAGATTGTGATTCAGAGTCTACAGATTCTTTATATTTAATGAAAGAACTGTCAATATTATTTGAAATGTCATCTAATTTTCTTTGAATCGTCACTTTATTATTATTTTTATTAACTTTTGACTCAATATCTCTATAATCTTTAATGGCTTTTGCAATAGAATCATAATAATCAGATGATGCTTTTAAATTTTTTATTTTTAACTTATTAGATGAAGCTTCTTTAGTATTTTCTTTATCTTGTTTAAGGGCGGCTATTTTAGATTTATGTTCGCCAATTTCTTGATTAAGTTCTTGAATATCAAGTTTTAATTGATGATTATCATCACGTAACTCAGTCGTTTTATCTTCTAAAGGAGATAAGTTCTGACTCCCACAACCCATTAGCAAACTGCTCGCACCAACTATTAATATTAACTTTTTCATTGTATTCTCCCTAAACCAAAAACTATTATTATTATTACTAGTTATGCTATCATTCTAATGTATAAAATAAAAATGTACAAATGTAAACGTAGGAGGGAAATAATGAATAAATTAAGAAAAGTTCAAGATATCATTGAACATAAGCACTTAGATGCAATCATCGTATTATCAGATTATAATAGACGTTACCTTTCAGATTTTACTGGTACAAGTGGTGCACTAATCATAACACCTAAAAAACAATATCTTATTACTGATTTTAGATATATAGACCAAGCTACAGAACAGGCACAAGATTTTGAAATTATAAATCGAAAATCAAGTTTGATTTCTGAAATTAAATGTATATTAGAAAGAGAAAATTTATCAAATATTGGTTTTGAAGGTCATTTAATCAGTTATGATACTTATGTTGAACTTAATAAAGGATTAATTACTTTAATAAGCATATCTAATGAAATTGATAAGATTAGAGAAATTAAAAATAAGGAAGAAATTCAGCTCATTCAACAAGCGGCTAAGATAGTAGATCAAACATATGAATATATCCTCACTCAAGTAAGTATCGGAATGACAGAACGAGAAATCAAAGCTAAATTAGAAAGTAAGATGTTAGAATTAGGTGCAGATGGCCCTTCATTCGACACAATAGTAGCTTCAGGTTACCGAGGTGCATTACCGCATGGTGTTGCAAGTGATAAGCGTATTGAAAAGGGAGATATGATTACATTAGATTTTGGTGCATACTATAGAGGTTATTGTTCCGATATTACACGCACGTTTGCCATAGGAGAACCGGATCCAAAACTCAAAGAAATATTTAATATAGTTCTAACTTCTCAAAAGAAAGCTATTGAAGAAATCAAACCAGGTATGACTGCAAAAGAAGCAGATGCTATATCTAGAAAGTATATTTCATCTCACAATTATGGTGAGCAGTTTGGCCACTCACTTGGTCATGGTATTGGCCTTGATATTCATGAAGGTCCACTATTATCTCAAAATAGTTCAGATGAATTAAATATAAATAACTGTGTTACTATAGAACCAGGTATATACATTGAGGGATTGGGTGGTGTTAGAATAGAAGATGACATTCTTATTACAGAAAATGGATGTCATGTCTTTACTAATTGCTCAAAAGACCTTATTATTTTAGAGTAAGCGCGTATAATTGAGGAGGAGACTGAATGATTTCAGTAAATGATTTTAAAACAGGTTTAACGATTTCTGTTGATAACGGAATCTGGAAAGTTATTGATTTCCAACATGTCAAACCAGGAAAAGGCTCAGCTTTTGTTCGTTCTAAATTACGTAATTTAAGAACAGGTGCTATTCAAGAAAAAACTTTCAGAGCTGGCGAAAAGGTTGAACAAGCAATGATCGAGAATCGTCGTATGCAATATTTATATGCTGATGGCGATAACCATGTATTCATGGATAACGAGACATTTGATCAAATCGAATTACCTGGTGACTACTTAAAAGATGAATTAAATTATCTAAAAGCGAACATGGAAGTTCAAGTTCAATCTTATGAAAGTGAAGTTATTGGTGTTGAATTACCAAAAACTGTAGAGCTAGAAGTTACTGAAACTGAACCTGGAATCAAAGGTGATACTGCCACTGGCGCAACAAAATCTGCGACTGTTGAAACAGGTTATACACTAAATGTACCTTTATTTGTAAATGAAGGTGACACACTAGTAATAAATACTAGTGATGGAAGTTACATTTCTAGAGGATAACTCTAATTAACTAAACTCCAGAGTATACATCAATAAGATGTTATACTTTGGAGTTTTTGTTTTCAATATGTAAAATTACAAAGTATAGTATTGTAATTATTAATAAATATGTATATAATTACATAATAATACAATAAGGAGTGTATATATGCATATTTCTATAGTAGGTATCACAGGCTATACAGGACTAGAATTGTTAAGATTAGCACTAAATCACCATCATATAACTGTTTCATCGATTCATGCCACAAAAGAAGTGGGAGTGCAAATTTCTGATATATTCCCTCATTTGAAAGGTATTTGTGATAAAGAAATTCAGGCTTTCGACAGTGAATTTATTATGACACATTCAGATTTGGTATTCTTTGCCACTCCAAGTGGCGTTGCAAAAGATTTATCTAAAAATTTTGTTAAAAATAATTTTCCTGTCATAGACTTATCAGGTGACCATCGTTTATCTCCAGATGTTTATCTCAAATGGTATAAAAAATCACCGTGTAATGTAGATATACAAAAGCGTTTTACATACGGTCTTTCAGAAGTAATGAATATTAGTCATCGCAATAGATTTATTGCTAACCCTGGTTGTTATGCAACTGCAACTGAATTAGCACTATATCCCTTAATCAGCAATCATTTAATCCGTGTTGATTCTATAATTGTTGATGCTAAAAGTGGTCTTACTGGAGCTGGTAAAAAATTAAATCAGTCAACCCATTATGTAAATGTAAACAATAATTATGTGACGTATAAACTTAATAAACATCAACATATTCCTGAAATTGTACAAACGTTGCAGTTTTTTAACAAAAATTTACAGAATATTCAGTTTTCTACATCACTTATTCCGGTTAACAGAGGTATTGTTGCAACTATATACACACAGCTTGAAAGTGGAGTGAAAATAAATCAAATAGAATCTACCTACAAGACTGTATATAAAAATAAGCCTTTTATAAGAATTAAAGATGGATTACCACAATTAAATGAAGTAATAGGGACAAATTATACTGATATTGGTTTTGTTTATAACGAAACTACGGGTGTTTTAACAATTTCATCAGTTATTGATAATTTAATTAAAGGTGCCGCTGGCCAAGCTATTCAAAACATGAATCTGATGTTTAATTTCGACGAAACTGATGGTCTAATTTTGGCACCTTTATATATCTAATATAGGGGGACTAAATAATGAATATAATTAAGGGAAATATTGCAAGTCCTCTTGGGTTTGCAGCTGATGGTCTACACGCTGGCTTTAAAAAGAAAAAATTAGACTTTGGTTGGATTGTTTCAGAAGTACCTGCAAATGTAGCAGGTGTATTTACAACTAATAAGGTCATTGCTGCACCATTAAAATTAACAAAAAACAGCATCGAAAAAAGTGGTAAAATGCAAGCTATTGTTGTTAATTCAGGTATTGCTAATTCTTGTACTGGTAAACAAGGGGAAAAAGATGCCTTTAAAATGCAACAACTGGCCGCAAATAAATTGCAAATTCAACAAGAATATGTAGGTGTAGCATCTACAGGTGTTATTGGAAAGATGATGCCAATGTCTATTCTAGAGAATGGCTTTTCCAAACTAGTTAAAAACGGTAATGCTGATGACTTTGCAAAAGCGATATTAACAACGGATACTCATACAAAAACATGCGTTGTAAACGAAGTTTTTGGTAACGATACAGTAACGATGGCAGGTGTAGCAAAAGGGTCAGGAATGATACATCCTAATTTGGCTACAATGCTAGCATTTATAACCTGTGACGCTAACATCTCATCACAAACATTACAACAAGCTTTAAAAGATGTAGTGGAAGTTACATTCAATCAAATCACTGTAGATGGTGATACTTCAACAAATGATATGGTGCTTGTAATGTCAAATGGATGTACAAATAATAACGAAATTAAAAAAGACAGTGAAGACTACTATAAATTTAAGCAGATGCTTCTATATATTATGACCGATTTAGCTAAAAGTATTGCAAGGGATGGCGAAGGTGCTTCTAAATTAATAGAAGTCACGGTTAAAGGTGCAAAAGAATCTAGTGCTGCAAGAATGATTGCTAAAAGTGTGGTGGGTTCAAGTTTGGTAAAAACCGCAATTTTTGGCGAAGATCCTAATTGGGGTAGAATTATTGCTTCTGCAGGTTACGCTAAAACAAATTTTGATATTAATCAGGTAGACATTTTTATCGGTAGGATACCTGTATTAATAAGATCCTCACCAATAAAGTACGATAAAGAAGAAATTCAAGAAATAATGAGTGCTGAAGAAATATCAATTGAACTTGACCTTCATCAAGGGAATTTCGAAGGTCAAGCATGGGGATGTGATTTATCGTATGACTACGTTAAAATCAACGCACTTTACACCACTTAGGAGGAATATATGAAAAACATCATCGTAATTAAGCTCGGTGGTATAGCTATAGAAAATTTAAACGACGCGTTTATACAACAAATTAAAGCTTGGCACCTTGAAAACAAAAAAATAATTATTGTTCACGGTGGCGGCCAAGTCATCAGTGATTTATTAACTAAAAACAATCATTCAACTATTAAAATTGATGGCATGAGAGTGACTGCTAAAAATGACTTACCTATCATATATGATGCTTTAATTAACATAGTAGGACACCAACTTTTAGTGAGACTTAAAGAATCTAATTTAGAATTTTTTCAATTCAAAGAAAAGATAAAAGAACTTGTGAGCGCCGAATTTTTAAATAAAAATATCTATGGTTACGTTGGGAAAGTTAAAGAAATCAACACGATGCTATTAGAAAATATTTTATCACGCGACATTATACCAATTATCACTAGTTTGGGTGTAAATGAGCAAGGGGAATATCTTAATGTTAATGCTGATCACCTCGCCACCGCAATTGCTAAGAGACTAAAAGTCGAAAAATTAGTATATATGACTGATGTCCCTGGTGTAATTGAAAAAGATAAAACGCTTGCTACTCTTACAATTAAGGAGGCAAAAACAAAAATTGAAAATAAAATAATTACTGGCGGCATGATACCTAAAATTGAGAGTGCAATCCAAACAGTAGAATCAGGCGTTGAATCGATTTTAATTGCAAATAATTTACAAAAAGGAACAATCATAAGGGGTGATTAATGATGAGTTATCTTTTTAATAATTACAAACGGGACAATATAGAATTTGTTGATGCTAATGAAAATGAATTAATTGATAAAGATAATAATGTTTACCTAGATTTTTCGTCAGGTATAGGTGTCACAAATCTAGGTTTTAATATGGAAATTTACCAAGCAGTACTTAATCAACTGAATTTAATATGGCATTCACCCAATTTATACCTAAGTAGTATTCAAGAGGAAGTGGCTCAAAAATTAATTGGTCAACAAGATTATTTAGCTTTCTTTTGCAACAGTGGAACAGAAGCGAATGAGGCGGCTATTAAACTCGCACGTAAAGCTACTGGCAAGTCGGAAATTATTGCTTTTAAAAAGTCTTTTCACGGCAGAACGTACGGCGCAATGTCTGCAACAGGACAAAAGAAAATTACAGATCAATTTGGTCCGGTTGTTCCTGGATTCAAATTTGCTATTTTTAATGATTTCAATTCATTTAAATCATTAACTTCAAATAATACTGCAGCTGTAATTATAGAAATCATTCAAGGTGAATCAGGAGTACTACCTGCTGATCCTTTATTTGTGAAGCAATTAAATGAGTATTGTATACAAAAAGATATTCTTATAATTGTAGACGAGGTTCAAACGGGCATAGGTAGAACTGGTAAGTTATATGCTCATGAACATTATCAATTGTCTCCAGATATCATCACATTAGCTAAAGGGTTAGGTAACGGCCTTCCTATTGGAGCAATGTTAGGCAAAAAGAATTTAGGTCATGCATTTGGCTATGGTTCTCATGGCACAACATTTGGTGGAAATAGATTATCATTAGCCGCTGCAAACCAAACGCTTGCTATCATTAATCATGCTGATTTGATGAATGATGTTCAATCAAAGGGCCAATTTCTTATTGAAAACTTAAGAAAAGGTTTAGCAAATAAAAGAAATGTAATTGAAGTCCGTGGTATAGGCTTAATGGTAGGAATAGAGATCAATAATGATCCTATTCAAATAGTGCGAGAAGCTAAACGTAGAGGGTTAATCATTTTAACAGCTGGTACAAATGTGATTAGGTTATTACCTCCATTGAGCATCACTAAAAAACAATTGGAAAAAGGTATAGAAATACTAACTGAAATCATTTGATTTATAAATGGTATCTTATCTAAAATATCGAGTTGATATACAGAGTGTACAATTCAGCAAAGCAACTTTTAAAACACCGTTTCGTTAAAAATACAAAAAATAAAACGAAACGAGTGTCTTTTTTATGCCTTCAATCAATCTCTAAAATATTTAAATAAATAACGACGTTTTGATGTTTAATGAACATGCTTGAATTGAATCTTTTACTCAAGTAAAATAGATGGGTAGATGAAAACAAACCTAAGGAGTCAGTAAGAAATGAACTATAAAGAAATAAAAGAATTAATCGAAATTCTTGACCAATCTAGTTTAACTGAAATAAATATTGAAGATAATAAAGGCAGCGTAGTTAATTTAAAAAAAGAAAAAGAGACTGAAATAGTTACACCACAAGTTACTCAACAACCAACTCAACCGATAACTCATGCGCAAATCGATAATGAAACACAACAAAAACCATCACATAGCTCTAAAGATGAACAAAGTAGTGATAATAATTACAATACCATTAATGCACCAATGGTTGGTACATTTTATAAATCACCTTCACCAGATGAAGAAGCATATGTTCAAGTTGGAGATAAAGTTACGAATGACAGTACTGTTTGTATATTAGAAGCTATGAAATTATTTAATGAGATTCAAGCCGAAACAACAGGTGAAATCGTAGAAATTTTAGTAGAAGACGGACAAATGGTAGAGTATGGCCAGCCGTTATTTAAGGTGAAATAATGAAGAAGATTTTAATCGCTAATCGTGGTGAAATCGCAGTAAGAATAATAAGAGCGGCACACGATTTAGGTATTCAAACAGTAGCTATATACTCAGAAGGTGACAAAGATGCATTACATACTCAAATTGCTGATGAAGCATATTGCGTCGGTCCTACTTTATCAAAAGATTCTTATTTAAATATACCAAATATTTTATCTATCGCTACTTCTACAGGATGTGATGGTGTTCATCCTGGATACGGCTTTTTGGCTGAAAATGGTGATTTTGCTGAATTGTGTGAAGCATGCCAATTAAAATTTATTGGGCCAAGCTATCAATCAATTCAAAAAATGGGAATAAAAGATATTGCTAAAGCTGAAATGATTAAAGCCAATGTACCTGTAGTACCAGGAAGTGAAGGGCTTATTCAAAGTATAGATGACGCTAAAAAAACTGCTAAAAAAATTGGCTATCCAGTTATCATCAAAGCCACTGCAGGTGGTGGTGGAAAAGGTATTCGGGTTGCTCGTGATGAGAAAGAACTTGAAACTGGTTACCGTATGACACAACAAGAAGCTGAAACAGCGTTCGGAAATGGCGGTTTATACTTAGAAAAATTTATAGAAAACTTTAGACATATAGAGATTCAAATAATTGGCGATACTTATGGAAACGTTATACATTTAGGTGAACGTGATTGTACAATTCAAAGAAGAATGCAAAAACTCGTTGAAGAAGCACCTTCACCAGTATTAAGTGAAGATAAACGCCAAGAAATGGGTAATGCTGCAATCAGAGCTGCAAAAGCTGTAAATTATGAAAACGCAGGTACAATTGAATTTATATATGATTTAGATGATAATCAATTTTATTTCATGGAAATGAATACACGTATTCAAGTCGAACACCCAGTAACTGAAATGGTAACAGGAGTAGATATAGTAAAATTACAACTCAAAGTTGCTATGGGTGAAGCGTTACCTTTTAAACAAGAAGATATTTCCATTAACGGTCATGCCATTGAATTTCGAATCAATGCTGAAAATCCTTACAAAAACTTTATGCCTTCACCAGGCAAGATTACCCAATATCTTGCCCCAGGCGGTTTTGGAGTGAGAATTGAATCAGCATGTTATACTAATTATACGATACCACCTTACTATGACTCCATGGTGGCAAAACTTATAGTTCACGAACCTACACGTGAAGAATCAATTATGACAGGCATTCGTGCTTTAAGTGAATATCTTGTTTTAGGTATCGACACTACGATTCCATTCCACTTAAGACTTCTAAATAATCATATTTTTAGAAGTGGGGAATTTAATACAAAATTCCTAGAAAAGTATAATATTATGGACGATAATAACCAATAGGAGGATAAAGGATGGTCAATGTAGCAGATTATTCTCAATCTAATTTAGGAAAAATTGAAATAGCACCAGAAGTATTATCTGTTATCGCATCCATTGCGACATCAGAAGTAGAAGGTATTACAGGTCATTTTGCTGAATTAAAAAAAACAAATCTAGAGAAGATTAGTCGAAAAAATTTAAACAGAGATTTAAAAATCGAAGCTAAAGAAGACGGAATATACATTGATGTATTTTGTTCTCTAAAACATGGCGTAAATATTTCTAAAACTGCAAATCAAATTCAATCAGCGATTTTCAATTCAATTACGACAATGACAGCTATTGAACCACAGCAAATTAATATTCACATCAGAAGTATCGTAGCAGAAAAATAAATAATTTAAATTATAGGTGCACTTTAACTAGAAAGTTGTACCTATAATTTTATAAATACATTTGAAGGAGTAAAATATGAGTCGTAAAGATGCAAGAATACAAGCTTTTCAAACTTTATTTCAACTTGAAATAAAAGAGACGGATTTAACAATTCAAGAAGCAATTGAATTTATTAAAGATGATCATTCTGATTTAGACTTTGATTTTATATACTGGTTAGTTACTGGAGTCAAAGATCATCAAATCGTTTTAGACGACACAATAAAACCCCATTTAAAAGACTGGTCTATCGATCGTTTACTGAAATCAGATCGTATTATTTTAAGAATGGCAACGTTTGAAATATTGCACAGCGATACACCTAAAAAAGTAGTTGTTAATGAAGCTGTAGAACTTACAAAACAGTTTAGTGATGATGATCATTATAAATTTGTTAATGGTGTTTTAAGTAATATAAATGATTAAAATGAGTGATAACTATGACTGAATATTTAAGTGTTTCTGCACTAACTAAATATATAAAATATAAATTTGACCAAGATCCTCATCTTCAATCAGTTCTTATTAAAGGAGAATTATCTAACTTTAAAAAGCACTCAAGCGGACATTTATATTTTAATGTCAAGGACAAAGAAAGTGTCATCAGTGCAATGATGTTTAAAGGAAATGCTTCTAAGTTAGGCTTTGAGCCTAAAGAAGGTGATGAGGTTTTAATTGAAGCTCGCGTTTCTGTTTATGAAAGACGAGGAAATTATCAAATTTATGTTAATAAGATGCAAATCGATGGTATTGGTAATTTATACCAAAAGCTTGAACAACTAAAAAAGAAATTGAAAAAAGAAGGCTATTTTAATCAAAGTAACAAAAAACTTATACCAAAGTATCCAAAGAAAATAGCGGTTTTAACAGCGAGCACAGGTGCAGCCATTAGAGACATACATAGTACGATTAATAATCGCTACCCTTTGGTCGAGCAAATTCAAATCAGTACCCTTGTTCAAGGCACGCAGGCTAGGCAAGATATAATAGAAAAGATTCAATATGCCGATTCATTAGATGTTGATACAATAATAGTTGGACGCGGTGGTGGTTCAATTGAAGATTTGTGGAACTTTAATGAAGAAGATGTTGTTAAAGCCATCTTTAATTGTCAAACACCTATTATATCAGCTGTAGGTCATGAGACTGATTTTACATTAAGCGATTTTGTAGCAGATGTTAGAGCTGCGACACCTACTCAAGCTGCTGTTATAGCAACACCTGATCAATATGAGTTATTACAACAAATTAAACAGTATGAATATACATTATCAAGATATATAAAACAATATATCGAACATCAGAAGAAACAACTTAATCACATATCATCATATTACAAATTTAAGCAACCGAGTTTATTGTACGATCAACAAATTCAAAAACGTGATGAATTAGAAAGACAGTTAAATCTTCTATTAAATACTAAAGTTGAAAAGTCAAAACATCACCTCAAGTTACTTCAACAAAGTTTTAATTTTAAAAATTTAAATCAGCAGATTACTCAAGAAAAGCAATCTGTTTATCAATTGCATTCTAGATTGTCCAAAATAATGTCCAATAACATTACTAATTTAAAAACAGTGCTAAAAAATAAATTAGAAAATCTCAATAATTTAAGCCCTACCAATACGATGCTTAGGGGGTACGCAATTGTCAACAAAGACGATGAAGTGATTACAAGCACACATAAATTGAATGAAAACGACAAAATATCTTTAACAATGAAAGACGGAAGTGTCGATGCAATGGTTAAGAAAGTAAGGTGTAATGATGAGTAAAGAAAAGCAAAGTTTCGAAGAAATGATGAAAGAACTTGAAAATATCGTTCAAAAATTGGATAATGAAGCAGTTTCTTTAGAAGAATCCCTCGATTTATACCAACGTGGTATGAAACTATCTGCTAATTGTGATTCAACTTTAAAAGAAGCAGAGAAAAAAGTGAATGAATTAATGCAAGAAGAAGTTGGTGATGAAAGCAATGAAGAAACTACAGATGAATAAATTAATAGATATAATTAATACATCACTGAATAAATCAATACAATCATCACCATTAAAGACTAATTTAGAAGAAAGTATGAAATACTCATTAAATGCTGGTGGTAAAAGAATCAGACCAGTCATATTATTATTAACACTAAAAATGCTTAATAAAGATTATCAACAAGGACTAAATAGTGCATTAGCATTGGAAATGATTCATACTTATTCTTTAATTCATGATGATTTACCAGCAATGGATAATGACGATTACCGTAGAGGAGAATTAACAAATCATAAAGTATATGGTGAATGGAAAGCCATTCTTGCTGGTGATGCATTATTAACAAAAGCTTTTGAATTAGTTTCTAATGATACTACCATTGAAGATAGTGTGAAAGTAAATATTATACAAAGACTTTCAAAAGCAAGTGGACATTTGGGAATGGTAGGTGGCCAAGCGCTTGATATGGAAAGTGAAGGGAAGTCAATTCGTTTAGAAACTTTAGAGTCAATTCATAAAACTAAGACAGGTGCTTTACTAAATTTTTCAGTTATGGCCGCGGTAGACATTGCTCAAGTTGAACAAAATATTGCTAAGAATTTAGATGAATTTAGTCATCATTTAGGAATGATGTTTCAAATTAAAGATGATTTGCTGGATGTATATGGTGATGAATCAAAACTTGGCAAAAAAGTAGGCAGTGATATAGTAAATCATAAAAGTACTTATGTTTCTTTACTTGGAAAAGATGGAGCAGAAGAAAAGTTAAACAATCATCAATGTCTTGCATTGAACTGCTTAAATCAAATTTCTGATCAATATGATACTTCTGAATTAAGCGATATTGTAGATTTATTCTATAACAGAGACCATTAATTTATAACAAAATTTTATACTATCGTCAGAATGTTTACTTTAACGTTATAACACATTTATATCTGTAGGTTGTCTTCATAGCTTATCTATGAGGCAATCTTTTTTAATTCTTCAATTTATATACAAGAATTATTCACATTTTTATTTCTAAACACTTATTTTAGTATTATTAATTATGAAAGTGATTTTGTAATAAATACTGATATAGTGCTCATTAGATATTTTAACTTCACAATTTCAAAATAGTGTTTAGTAGTAGTTCAGAACGCCATGTGTTAAAATCAATGTATAAATATTCGTAATTTGAGGTGTTAATTGTGCCAAAAAAGTCAGTGAGACACATAAAAATAAGAGAGATAATTTCAAATGAACAAATAGAAACACAAGATGAACTAGTTAAACGTTTGAATGAGTATGATTTAAATGTTACACAAGCTACTGTTTCACGAGATATTAAAGAATTGCAATTAATTAAAGTTCCTGCACCTACAGGACAATATGTTTATAGTTTACCAAATGATCGTAGATATCATCCATTAGAGAAGTTGGGTAGATATTTAATGGATTCATTTGTAAATATTGAAGGCACTGGTAATCTACTAGTACTTAAAACGCTTCCTGGTAATGCTCAATCCATTGGTGCTATACTTGATCAAATTGATTGGGATGAGGTGCTTGGTACAATTTGTGGTGATGATACATGCTTACTTATTTGTCGAGACGAAGAAGCGAGTGAAGAAATCAAAACTCGAATTTTCAATTTATTATAAGGATGCGATGAATTTATGTTACAAACCTTATCAATAAAACAATTTGCCATTATTGACGAACTTGATATAAACTTTTCTGACGGTCTAACAGTTATGAGTGGTGAAACTGGCTCAGGAAAATCTATCATTATTGATGCCATTGGACAGTTAATCGGTATGAGAGCTTCTTCTGATTACGTCAGACATGGCGAAAAGAAAGCGATTATCGAAGGTATCTTTGATATAGATGAGAGTAAAGACGCAATTAAAATACTAGAATCATTAGCTATAGATATTGATGAAGATTTTTTATTAGTTAAAAGAGAAATTTTCAGTTCTGGCAAGAGTATTTGTCGTATTAATAATCAAACTGTCACTCTACAAGACTTAAGAAAAGTGATGCAAGAACTGCTTGATATTCATGGGCAACATGAAACACAGTCTTTACTTAAGCAAAAATATCATCTTCAACTATTAGATGATTATGCAGACAATCAATATTCAGATTTACTTAATCAATATCAACTTTCTTATAAGCAATATAAAAATAAACGTAAAGAATTAGAGGAATTAGAATCTGCGGATCAAGCTTTATTACAACGATTAGACTTAATGAAGTTTCAATTAGAGGAACTAACCGAAGCTTCACTGAAAGAAGGCGAAGTGGATCAACTTGAATCCGATATTAAAAGAATTCAAAACTCTGAAAAATTAAACCTAGCTTTAAACAACGCACATCAAGTTCTAACTGATGAAAATGCAATACCCGATAGGTTGTACGAATTAAGCAACTACTTCCAAACGATTAATGATATCGTTCCAGAAAAATTCGTAAGATTAAAAGAGGACATTGATCAATTTTACTATATACTAGAAGATGCAAAGCATGAAATTTACGACGAAATGGCTAACACTGAATTCGATGAACAAGTTTTAAATGAGTATGAATCCAGAATGAATTTACTTAATAATTTAAAACGTAAATATGGTAAGGATATTACTGAACTTATTGGTTATCAGAGTAAACTTGCAAATGAAATTGATAAAATAGAAAACTATGAACAAAGTACATCACAATTAAGGGAAGAAATTAAAACACTTTATAACGAAGTGATAGATATTGGAAAAAAACTTTCTCAAGAACGTAGGCGTGTAGCGAGAGAGTTAAGGGACCATATTGTTTCTGAAATACAAAATTTACAAATGAAAGATGCTAACCTTGAGATTTCGTTTAAACCATTAGATGAACCTACAATTGAAGGTATTGAATTTGTGGAATTTTTAATTAGTCCAAATCGTGGTGAACCACTTAAAAGTCTTAATAAAATCGCTTCAGGTGGTGAGCTTTCAAGAATTATGCTAGCTCTAAAAAGTATATTTGTTAAATCACGTGGTCAAACAGCGATTCTTTTTGATGAAGTTGACTCGGGTGTATCTGGTCAAGCAGCACAAAAAATGGCTGAAAAAATGCGAGATATTGCTCAATACATTCAAGTTATTTGTATTTCACACTTACCTCAGGTAGCTTCAATGAGTGATCATCATCTACTTATAAGCAAGGCATCCAATGCCGATAGAACTACAACTCAAGTCAAAGAATTGAAAGATGAAAATAAAATAGATGAAATAGCACGTATGATTTCAGGAGCAAGTGTGACTGAGCTCACAAGAGAAAATGCAAAAGAAATGATTAAGCAAAATCACAATATTTAATTATGATTACCAAATTCAAGCACAATGATTTTGGTTTTGATTAAAATTACAAATGATGTAAAATAGTTAAGTATTATTTAAAATTGAAGAAAACAAGATTGTAATTAGAAATATCAATAATGTTAATACTACTATTATTTTCATCTCTTGTTTATTCTTTTTATCTAATGAATAGCGTGAACATTAAATAAACCTCTAGAGGACTAAAATACAGAATTTATATTTGTATTTTTAGTCTTCTATAAATTTAAGGAGTTAGACCATGTCAGAAAAACAATATGATTTAGTCGTGTTAGGTGGTGGTACGGCAGGATATGTAGCCGCCATCAGAGCTTCTCAATTAGGAAAAAAAGTAGCGATAGTAGAAAAATCACTCTTAGGTGGTACGTGTTTACATAAAGGATGTATACCTACTAAAGCACTTTTAAAATCGGCTGAAGTCAATCATACTATTAAAAACGCACATACATTTGGAATTGATGTCAATCATTTTAAAATTAATTTCCCTAAAATTTTAGAACGTAAAGATGCGATTGTTAAACAGTTGCATAAAGGCGTCAATCAACTGATGAAACATCATCATATAGATATTTACAATGGTATTGGACGAATTATGGGAACATCTATATTTTCTCCTCAGAGCGGTACAATTTCTGTGGAATATGAAGACGGCGAATCAGATATACTACCTAATAAAAATGTGCTTATAGCTACTGGGTCGTCACCACAATCTCTTCCGTTCATTAACTTTGACCATCAACAAATACTATCGAGTGATGATATCCTAAGGTTAAATACACTACCACAAAGATTAGCAATCATAGGTGGAGGTGTTATTGGTTTAGAATTTGCATCTCTGATGAATGATTTAGGTACTGATGTAGTAGTAATCGAAGCGAACGACAGAGTTCTTCCTACCGAGAGTCCACAAGTTGCCTCATTACTAAAAGAAGAATTAACTGATCGAGGCGTTACATTTTACGAAAATATTCAATTGACCAAAGAGCATTTTAATCAAACTGATAAGGGTGTAACTATTAATATTTCAGATGAGCCCGTCCAATTCGATAAAGTACTTATTGCAATTGGTAGAAAGCCTAATACAAATGATATTGGTTTAAATAACACTAAAATAAAGACTTCTGATGCTGGTCATATTATAACTAATGCTTATCAGCAAACTGAAGATAAACATATATACGCAGCAGGAGATTGTATAGGGCAATTACAATTGGCACACGTTGGTTCAAAAGAAGCTATAGTTGCAGTTGAACATATGTTTGATTGTTCCCCTATACCTGTCAATTATGACCTGATACCAAAATGTGTTTATACAAATCCAGAAATTGCTTCAATTGGTAAAAATTTAGAACAAGCAAAAAAAGCAGGCCTTAAAGCAAAAAGTATCAAAGTTCCTTTTAAAGCTATAGGAAAGGCAATGATTGAAGATGTAACCCAATCAAAAGGATTTTGCGAGATGGTAGTTAATAAAGATGACGATGAAATCATAGGTCTTAATATGATAGGGCCACATGTTACAGAATTAATAAATGAAATTTCATTGTTACAATTTATGAATGGCTCATCTTTAGAACTTGGTTTAACAACACATGCACATCCTTCATTATCCGAGGTAGTCATGGAATTAGGTTTAAAAGCTAATGGTCAAGCAATTCATGTATAGTTGGAGGTAAAAAAATGATAGATTACAAGTCAGCAGGCCTTACAGAAGAAGACCTCAAAAAAATATATAAATGGATGGACTTAGGAAGAAAAACAGACGAAAGACTATGGTTACTCAATCGTGCAGGTAAAATTCCATTTGTCGTCAGTGGTCAAGGGCAGGAAGCAACTCAAATTGGTATGGCATATGCAATGCAAAAAGGTGATATCTCATCCCCTTATTATCGTGATTTAGCATTTGTTACTTATATGGGAATTTCTCCTTTAGATACCATGTTATCAGCTTTTGGAAAACGTGATGACATTAACTCAGGCGGTAAACAAATGCCTTCTCATTTCAGTCACAAAGAAAAAGGCATTTTATCTCAAAGTTCTCCGGTAGCTACTCAAATACCACATTCAGTCGGTGCTGCATTAGCACTTAAAATGGATAACAAGCCAAACATTGCTACTGCGACAGTTGGAGAAGGCAGTTCAAATCAAGGTGACTTTCACGAAGGTATGAACTTTGCTGCAGTTCACAAATTACCTTTCGTCTGTGTAATAATTAACAATAAATATGCGATATCTGTACCTGATTCACTACAATATGCTGCTGAAAAGTTATCTGATCGTGCATTAGGTTACGGTATGCATGGAATCCAGGTAGATGGAAATGATCCAATTGCGGTATACAAAGCAATGAAAGAAGCAAGAGAACGAGCGCTAGCAGGTGAAGGTCCAACATTGATAGAAGCAGTCACTTCACGTATGACACCACATTCATCTGATGATGATGATACATATCGTTCAAAAGAAGAAAGAGACCTATTGAAACAAGAGGATTGTAATATAAAATTTAAAACGGCCTTACTCGATCAAGGCATCATAAACGAAAATTGGTTGAGTCAATTAGAAACAGAGCATAAAGAACTCATTAATGAAGCTACTAAATCTGCTGAAGCAGCACCATACCCTTCAGTAGAAGAAGCTTTGACATATGTTTATGAAGAGGGAGGTCAACAAAATGACTAAATTATCATACTTAGAAGCTATACAAAATGCACAAGACTTAGCATTAAATCATTTTAGTAATGCATTTATACTTGGCGAAGATGTAGGAAAAAAGGGTGGCGTTTTCGGCACAACTAAAGGATTACAAAGTAAGTATGGTGATGAACGTGTAATTGATACACCTCTTGCGGAATCGAATATTATTGGTACTGCTATTGGTGCAGCAATGCTAGGTAAGAGACCTATTGCCGAAATACAATTTGCAGATTTCATTTTGCCTGCTACAAATCAAATTATAAGTGAAGCAGCTAAAATGAGATACCGTTCAAATAATGACTGGAATTGCCCACTGACTATCAGAGCACCATTTGGTGGTGGCGTTCATGGTGGATTATATCATTCGCAAAGTGTTGAAAGCATTTTTGCTTCAAGTCCTGGTTTAACTATTGTTATTCCTTCATCACCTTATGATGCTAAAGGTCTTCTATTATCCTCTATAGAATCTAACGATCCAGTCTTATACTTTGAACATAAAAAAGCATATCGTTTTCTAAAAGAGGAAGTTCCCGAAACATATTATACTGTACCTCTAGGTAAAGCTGATGTTAAAAGGTCAGGAGAGGACATTACTGTATTTTGTTACGGATTAATGGTGAATTACTGTTTACAAGCCGCAGATATTTTGGCAAGTGACGGCATCGATGTTGAAGTAGTCGACTTAAGAACTGTTTATCCACTAGATAAAGCAACTATCATTGAACGCTCTCAACGTACTGGTAAAGTTCTCCTTGTTACTGAAGATAATCTAGAGGGGAGCATTATGTCTGAAGTATCTGCAATTATAGCTGAAAACTGTTTGTTCGATTTAGATGCGCCAATCATGCGACTAGCTGCACCGGATGTCCCATCTATGCCGTTTTCACCAACATTAGAAAATGAAATTATGATGAACCCAGAAAAGATACAGGACAAAATGCGTGAACTCGCACAATTTTAAGGAGGGTGTCAATTGGATATAAAAATGCCTAAGCTTGGTGAAAGTGTGCATGAAGGTACGATTGAACAATGGTTAGTATCAGTTGGAGATCATGTAGATGAGTATGAACCATTATGTGAAGTTATTACAGATAAAGTAACAGCTGAAGTGCCTTCAACAATTTCAGGAACAATAACAGAATTAGTGGTTGAAGAAGGACAAACTGTTAATATAAACACAGTGATTTGTAAAATCGATTCGGCAAATGATCAAAATCAAACAGAATCGGCAAATGATTTTAAGGAAGAACAAAATCAGCATTCTCAATCAAATGTAAAGGTGTCACAATTCGAAAATAATCCTAACACTCATGAAATTGAGGAGCATACAGCCTCAAGTCGCGCAAATAACAATGGACGATTTTCGCCTGTTGTCTTTAAATTAGCTTCTGAACATGGTATTGATTTAACACAAGTCATAGGAACTGGTTTTGAAGGTCGTGTTACTAAGAAGGATATTCAAAATATTATTAACAATCCAAACAATCAAGAAAAAGAAAAAGAATTTAAACAAACAGATAAAAAAGATCATTCAATCAACCATGGTGACTTTTTACATCAATCCTCATCTAAAAATGAAAACGCACCATTATCAAATGAACGTGTCGTACCAGTTAAAGGTATTAGAAAAGCTATCGCACAAAATATGGTTACTAGTGTCAGCGAAATACCTCACGGTTGGATGATGGTTGAAGCCGATGCGACGAATTTGGTTCAGACTAGAAACCATCATAAAGTTCAATTCAAACAGAACGAGGGGTACAATTTAACTTTCTTTGCGTTCTTTGTAAAAGCTGTTGCAGAGTCTTTAAAAGCAAATCCATTACTCAATAGTACATGGCAAGGAGATGAAATTGTTATCCACAAAGATATTAATATCTCTATTGCTGTTGCAGATGATGATAAATTGTATGTGCCAGTCATTAAAAATGCAGATGAAAAGTCAATTAAAGGTATTGCACGTGAAATTAATGATTTAGCTACTAAAGCGAGATTAGGGAAATTATCACAAAGTGATATGCAAAACGGTACATTTACGGTTAATAATACTGGTTCCTTTGGTTCTGTTTCTTCAATGGGAATCATTAATCATCCACAAGCTGCCATTTTACAAGTAGAATCAGTTGTAAAGAAACCTGTAGTTATAGATGATATGATAGCAATTAGAAATATGGTTAATTTGTGTATTTCAATCGATCATCGTATTCTCGACGGTGTTCAAACGGGAAAATTTATGAATCTTGTTAAGAAAAAAATAGAACAATATTCTATTGAAAATACATCTATTTATTAATTACAAACATTGATTACCAATTAAACTTCATATTATAGTTGAACGCTTTAAGGAGGAGAATTTCTTCTTAAAGCGTTCTTCAGTATTCATTTTAAATTTCAACTAGAATTTTTCAATCATCATAAATTAATCCTGTTGAACAATGTGCTGTTAATTAGTAGAATAAAATAAGTAAAATTAACTTATTATGGAAGGTGACAAATCATGGATTTAAACTTTGATTTATATATGAATGATGTTGTTGAACAAGCACGAAACGAAATTGAGCATGCTGGTTATCAACAATTAACTTCTGCTGAGGATGTTGATCAAGTTTTACAACAAAAAGGGACATCTTTAGTCATGGTAAATTCCGTATGCGGATGCGCAGGTGGGATTGCACGTCCTGCTGCGGCACATGCATTACATTATGATAAATTACCTCAACGATTAGTTACAGTATTTGCAGGGCAAGATAAAGAGGCAACACAACAAGCCAGAGAATATTTTGAAGGATATGCACCCTCAAGTCCATCTTTTGCTTTGATTAAAGATGGTAAAATCACCGAAATGATTGAACGACATCAGATTGAAGGTCATGATGTAATGGACGTAATCAATCAGTTGCAATCTTTATTTGATAAATATTGTGAAGAAAGATAAAAGGTTAGTTCCATGCTTAAGTTAAATCCCTATAAAATAGGATTTAGAACTGTCAAAACTGCTGTGGGAATGACTTTAGGAGTAATCATATGTAAACTTTTAGGTTTAGATAATTATGCATCCAGTGCTATTTTAGTTGTATTGTGCATAAAGCACACTAAGATGCATTCAGTACAAGCAATTTTATCTCGACTAGTTTCATGTTTACTCATATTATTTTTAGGTTCAGCAATTTTTAGTCTTTTAGGACAACATGCATTTGTTTTAGGTTTAATTGTTTTGTTGTTTATTCCTTTGACTGTTGTTCTAAATGTGCAAGAAGGTGTTATTACTAGTTGTGTCATATTATTACATGTCTTTAACGCCAAGGCTATTAATGGGCACCTTATTTTAAATGAAATAATGCTATTAATAGTGGGCTTAGGTATAGCATTTCTAATGAACTTAATGATGCCTAGTTTAGATAAGAAATTGAATCATTTTAAGCAGGATATCGAAAATCAAATAACTGAAATATTTAATATTTTTAGTCAAGCCTGCTCAATGCATAATGATCATTTAAATATTAAATTTGATTCATTACTTTTAAATATTAAAAAAGCAAAATCACTTGCTTTTAGAGATGTTAAAAATCACTTTGTACGAAACGAAAATTCATTTTATCATTATTTCGATATGAGGGAAGAACAAGTTGAATTATTAAAACGTATGACATCGTTATTAGAAAAGATAAATACAGATGATCCTATACTTGAAAAGATTTCACAATTAATGTATGAAATTGGAAGTAATGTAAATAGCAATGATTATACGGCTCTAAGACTACATTCACTTTATGAAATACGTTTATCTCTCGATGATTTACCATTACCGACTACTCATAAGACTTTAAATTCCCGTGCACATATTATTCAAATTCTAAATGAACTAGAAGAATACTTAAATATTAAATCTCAATTTGGTTCTTTAAAATTGCATAGTGAAATATAAAAAAACCGTTACTTGACGAAATATTAATTAACGTCATGTAACGGTTTTTTCATTAGTTCATTAATGGAGCTATGCTAGTTAATAGTAATGCTAGTACTACTGCAATTAACATAACAACAATAATGACACGTAACACTTTATTGTTCAATTTTAATCCTCCGCATCATAAAGTCATATTCAACCATTGAGTCATTGACACTATAAACTATAATTCATTCACTCGTAAAATATCAACTTTATAATAATAAAATTATATACTTTATCTTATAGGTTGTAAAATGTCATAGAATTAAATCATTAGTGAAGAGTTAAATTAGTTTTGACAATTCATAATGTCAGTTAAAATATATTTATACAAGTAAAAAGGGGGGACCAAAAATGATTAATCAAAAGCGTTTATTAGATTGTTTTCTAGAATTAGTGCAAATTAATTCGGAAACAGGACACGAAGAAACAATTCAACCTTATCTTAAAGATACGTTTAAAAAAATGGGGCTCAATGTTATTGAAGATGAAGCTTCAAAAAATGATGGATTAGGTGCTAACAATCTTATTTGCACGCTAAAAAGTAATATAAGTCATCAGAATGTGCCGAAAATTTATTTTACAAGTCACATGGATACTGTAGTTCCAGGAAAAAACATCCAACCTGTAGTAAAAGAAGATGGATACGTTTATAGCGATGGAACTACGATACTTGGCGCGGACGATAAAGCTGGTCTTGCGGCAATAATTGAAGCGATTAAACAAATTAAGGAATCAAATTTGCCACATGGACAGATTCAAATAATTATAACCGTGGGAGAAGAATCTGGATTAGTAGGTGCTAAAGCAATAGATACTCGACTTCTAGATGCAGATTTCGGCTATGCTGTAGATGCAAGTAAAGATGTTGGAACTACTGTTATCGGTGCTCCAACTCAAGTAAAGATTTATACAACTATAAAAGGGAAAACAGCCCATGCAAGCACACCTAAAAAAGGTATTAGCGCAATAAATATTGCATCAAAAGCAATCAGTCGAATGAAATTGGGACAAGTAGATGCATTAACAACAGCCAATATCGGTAAATTTCACGGTGGCTCTGCAACTAATATTATAGCTGATGAAGTCACTTTAGAGGCAGAAGCACGGTCACATGATGATCAAAGCATTAATAAACAAGTGAAACATATGAAAGAGACTTTCGAAACAACAGCAAATGAATTAGGTGGTCAAGCTGAAGTGTTAGTTGAAAAAAGTTATCCTGGATTTGAAGTTAATGAAACTGACAAAGTAACACAATATGCTATATCTAGTGCATTAGCCCTCGGGCTAAAAGGGGATACCTGTATTGCTGGTGGTGGTTCAGATGGCAACATCATGAATCAATACGGTATTCCTTCCGTAATTTTAGGAGTAGGATATGAAAACATACATACTACTTCAGAAAGAATAGCAATAAAAGATATGTATATGCTCACAAGACAAATAATAAAAATTATTGAGTTAGTAGCTGAATAAAACATGCATATCATGATTGTTAATTAGCGATTTATGTTACAATATTATTGAAAATTTTTGAACAAGAGAGGTAAGTAATATGACACAACAAATTGGAGTAGTGGGTTTAGCAGTAATGGGGAAAAACCTAGCTTGGAATATTGAATCACGTGGTTATAGTGTTTCTGTTTATAACCGATCAAGACAAAAAACTGATGAAATGGTTAAAGAATCACCTGGAAAAGAAATTTACCCAACATACTCTTTAGAAGAATTTGTAGAATCTTTAGAGAAACCTCGTAAGATTTTATTAATGGTAAAAGCTGGACCTGCAACAGATGCCACTATAGATGGTTTATTACCTTTATTAGACGATGATGATATTTTAATTGATGGTGGTAATACTAATTACCAAGATACGATTCGTCGAAATAAAGCTTTAGCTGAAAGTAGCATTAACTTTATTGGTATGGGGGTTTCTGGTGGAGAAATCGGCGCACTCACGGGACCTTCTTTAATGCCAGGTGGTCAAAAAGATGCTTATAATAAAGTCAGCGATATATTGGACGCAATTGCTGCTAAAGCACAAGATGGTGCTTCATGTGTGACTTACATTGGCCCTAATGGTGCAGGACATTATGTTAAGATGGTACACAATGGTATCGAATATGCTGATATGCAATTAATTGCTGAAAGTTATGCAATGATGAAAGATTTATTAGGCATGTCACATAAAGAAATTTCTCAAACTTTTAAAGAATGGAATGCTGGAGAACTTGAAAGTTATTTAATAGAGATTACAGGTGATATTTTCAATAAATTAGATGATGACAATGAAGCACTTGTAGAAAAAATATTAGATACTGCAGGTCAAAAAGGCACAGGTAAATGGACTTCAATTAACGCACTAGAATTAGGTGTTCCGTTAACAATCGTTACAGAATCTGTATTTGCGAGATTCATCTCATCAATTAAAGAAGAACGTGTTACTGCATCTAAATCTTTAAAAGGACCTAAAGCACATTTTGAAGGCGATAAAAAAGCATTCTTAGAAAAAATACGTAAGGCACTTTATATGAGTAAAATATGCTCATATGCTCAAGGTTTTGCTCAAATGAGAAAAGCCAGTGAAGATAATGAGTGGAATTTGAAGTTAGGCGAATTAGCAATGATTTGGCGTGAAGGTTGTATTATTCGTGCACAATTCCTACAAAAAATAAAAGATGCCTACGATAATAATGAAAACCTACAAAACTTATTATTAGACCCTTACTTCAAAAACATTGTTATGGAATATCAAGATGCACTACGTGAAGTAGTAGCTACTAGTGTATACAATGGCGTGCCAACACCTGGTTTTTCAGCAAGTATAAATTACTATGATAGTTATCGTTCAGAGGATTTACCTGCAAATTTAATTCAAGCACAACGTGATTACTTTGGCGCACATACTTATGAACGTAAAGACCGTGAAGGTATTTTCCATACACAATGGGTAGAAGAATAATTAAAATTAAAAAATCTCACTCTAAATTGGGTGGGATTTTATTGAAATTTTAATGTAAACGTTTTCTCTTAGCATAATTTTTATCAAAATTAATGAGTCCTTTTATTTTAACTTATTAATTTTGTTTATTTTAATATTTTAGTTTTTTTAATAATAGAGGAGATGATTTTATGAAAAGAAATTGGTGGAAAGAAGCTGTTGCATATCAAGTATATCCACGTAGTTTTAATGATAGTAATGGAGATGGAATAGGTGATTTGCCTGGATTAATTGAAAAATTAGATTATCTAGAAAATTTAGGAATAGATGTCATTTGGTTAAGCCCAATGTATCCATCACCAAACGATGACAATGGATATGATATTAGTGACTACAAAGGCATTATGAGTGAATTTGGTACAATGGACGATTTTGATCAATTGTTATCAAGCATACATCAAAGAGGAATGAAATTAATATTAGACTTAGTGGTGAATCACACATCAGATGAACACCCATGGTTTATTGAATCAAAATCTAGTAAAGCAAGTGCAAAAAGAGATTGGTATATTTGGGCGGATCCTAAACCTGATGGATCTGAACCTAATAACTGGGAAAGTATCTTTAATGGTTCAACTTGGGAGTTTGACGAATCGACTAAGCAATACTATTTCCATTTATTTAGCAAAAAGCAGCCAGATTTAAATTGGGAAAATCCAGATGTAAGACAAGCTGTGTTTGATATGATGAATTGGTGGTTTGAAAAAGGTATTGATGGATTTAGAGTTGACGCCATTACTCATATTAAAAAGAATTTTGAAGCAGGAGATTTACCTATACCTGATGGCAAAAAATTTGCTCCAGCATTTGATGTAGATATGAATCAGCCAGGAATACAAGAATGGCTCCAAGAAATGAAAGATAAATCGTTAAGTCGGTATGACATTATGACTGTAGGCGAGGCTAATGGTGTCACTCCTAATGATGCTGAAGAATGGGTAGGAGAAGAAAAAGGGAAATTTAATATGATATTCCAGTTTGAACATCTCGGTTTATGGAGTACTGGCGATACGAAATTCGATGTTAAATCCTATAAACAAGTCTTAAATCGTTGGCAAAAGCAACTAGAAAATGTAGGTTGGAATGCTTTATTTATCGAAAACCATGATCAACCACGCCGTGTTTCAACCTGGGGTGATGATAAAAATTATTGGTATGAATCAGCAACTAGTCACGCTACTGCCTACTTTTTACAACAGGGCACACCTTTTATTTACCAAGGTCAAGAAATAGGTATGACTAATTATCCATTTGAAAGCATTGAAAGTTTCAACGATGTCGCAGTTAAAACTGAATATCAAATAGTCAAAAAAGAAGGTGGAGATGTCAATCAATTACTAGATAAATATAAAATGGAAAACCGAGACAATGCAAGGACTCCAATGCAATGGAATAATTCAATCAATGGTGGATTCACTACTGGTAAGCCATGGTTTCATGTAAACCCTAACTATACAGAAATTAATGTTAAACAACAACTAAATGATAAGTTTTCGATACTCTCTTATTATAAAGCGTTAATTCAACTTAAAAAATCTGATTTGATTTACACCTACGGTAAGTTTAATATGGTCGATGCAGAAAATGAGCATGTTTTTGCATATACACGCTCATTTAAAAACAATACAGTATTAATTGTAGCCAATCTAACAAATGAAGTATCAGAACTAAACCTACCTTTTGAATTAGATATTTCATCTGTAGATATAAAATTGCATAATTATCACTTAAATGATATAAATTTAGACCATATTAAACCGTATGAAGCATTCGTCGTTGAAATATAATACCGTGACGATAATTCAGAAATTAATAATGAACACGCCAGTGACGTTAATTACCTCACTGGCGTGTTCACTATACATTGGTAGTCCATAACTCATTTATATTAAGTTTGTCCCGACTAAATTTAGTTGAACACAACTCGAAGAATTTCATTCTAAAATTCAACAAATCTATCGAGTTGGAATTCAAAACACAATTCATATAATACTGATAACCTCATAACTCTATGTCACATCTTAATTTTGATAATCCTCATCTAAATCATAGATTTCTTGTTTAATAGGTAACCATAGTTGAATCTTAGTGAACGGGTCATTAAATGAAATATCAAGTGGATAAATCTCAACATATAAACTATTTCGCTCATAGGGTAAAGTTAGTTGTAAGCTAGATTCAATATAATACCAAGCCTCGTTTGTAGCATAATCAATTTCACCTTGTAAATTAAACAATGCATAATGGCGACCAGGTAAAAATCTGCTTTCAAGGTGTGAAGGGTAACGTTCACTCGGAACACCAACAAATATTTCTAAACCTTGTTCCAGAGGACAACTGACTACAAATAATTCATACGGGCTCGTATCATTATAACGTTTAAGTTCTTTAATATAACCATCTACTAATAAATCCTCTAAAAAGTCTGGGATATTAAATGGATTTGATAATTGCTTAGTAGGAATAAATCTTGAATAGCCAACTAAAGATATATCATCAGTCTCTTGAAGCCTGTATGTATAGGGTGCATTTTCAGTCGTTGATAATTTTATATACAATCGTTTCTGTATTTTTAGTTCATCTTTTTTTGTTGTAGCTTGAATAGGTGAGATACCATGAAAATCACTAAAATCATTTGCGAAATCATTTGAATTCGCATAACGATATTTCTTAGCAACATCCATTAATCGACTAGCTCCATTAACAACATCGTTTGCTGCTATTGTCATTTTACGTGCACGTGCGTATTCCTCTGGTGACTGACCAACAATCATCTTAAAAGATTGATCCAAATGATACGGCGAAAGACCAACGTAATCACTTAATTCTTGCAAATTAAAAGGCTCTAACAAACGATCCTCAATATATACAATTGCTTGTTGTATTTGCTTGATAACGTCCAAAACTTTCACTCCAATTAAATTCAATCATAATCTTTATTGTACATTATTTTTAAATATTATACATCTTAAAGCTAGATTAATTTTTTGCAAAAATATAAAAAATGTGAATGATTATAGTCTTAATCACTACAAGTTCTTTTGAACGTTGTGTAAATTAAGATATCATCATTCACACTAATCTATATTTATATAAAATTCATATTAGTGGATATCATCCCACCAATGATTCCCATCGCGACTTAATAAAAGATCACTTTCAAGAGGGCCATTTGTGCCCGCTTCATAGTTAGGGAAACATGGTTCAACCATTGTCCATTGATCTTGGATTGCATCTACAAATTTCCAAGTAGATTTTAATTCTTCCCAATGTGTAAAATTAGTCGCATCACCTTTAAGACAATCAAACAATAAGTTTTCATATGCATCTACGGTATTCATTTTATCTTGGGCACTCATTGCGTATGATAATTGCACGGGCTCAGTATCAATTCCTTGAATGTTCTTTTTAGCATTTAAATGCAATGAAATTCCTTCATTTGGTTGAATATTAATGACTAGCAAATTGGAATCTAGTAAATTGTCAGTTTCATAATATAAATTCATAGGTACTTCTTTAAATTCTACTACGACTTGTATCGTTTTTGATTTCATGCGTTTACCTGTTCTAATATAGAAAGGAACTCCAGCCCATCTAAAGTTGTCAATTGTTAATTTACCCGATACAAATGTAGGTGTAACCGAATCCTTTGCTACACGATCTTCTTCTCGATATGACTTAACCTGTTTACCATCTATAGTGCCTTGATCATATTGACCACGCACGAAATTCTTTTTAACTTCTTCTGGTTTTAATTGTCTAAGAGATTTAAGTACTTTGACTTTTTCTGCACGTATATCTTCACTATTCAAACTTATCGGTGCTTCCATTGCAAGTAAAGCAACCATCTGTAGCATGTGATTTTGTACCATGTCTTTAAGTGCACCACTAGATTCATAATACCCACCACGATCTTCGACACCTAATACTTCTGATGATGTAACTTGAATATTTGAAATGTATTTATTATTCCATAAAGGTTCAAACATTGCGTTTGCGAATCGTAATACTTCTATATTTTGCACCATATCTTTGCCAAGATAGTGATCTATCCGATATATTTCTTCTTCTTTAAACGAACGTCTTATTTGATTATTTAATGATTCAGCAGATTTAAGATCACTGCCAAATGGTTTCTCTATAACTAAGCGTTTAAAGCCCTTTGTTTGAGTAAGACCAGAAGATTTAAGGTAATCTGAGATCACTCCAAAAAATTGTGGTGCCATAGCTAAGTAAAACAGACGATTTCCACCTAAAGCAAATTCTGAATCTAGTCGCTCACTAAATTGAAGTAATGACTGATAACTATCTTTATCACTCACGTCAGTTTTATGATAAAAAACATGCGTCATAAACTCATCAATTCTATCTGTATCTTTAACATAAGTTTGAATTGACGCTTTAACTTGGTCGCGAAATTGTTCGTTATTATAGTCGCGACGTCCTATACCAATAATAGCAATATGTTCATCTAAATTATCTTGTTGATATAAATGAAATATAGAAGGAAATAGCTTTCTATGACTCAAATCTCCTGTGGCACCGAATATTGTAATCAAACAAGGAATGTGTTTTTGTTTAGTACTCAAGATTAAAACCTCAATTCTTAAATAAATATAATAAAAGATGATATACTTTATGATTAAACATAATTTTAGTTACGATACTTTTATTGCGTAGTATTAAAAGTAAATCAATCACATAGTTAAATATGCTTATGGATTTCATTTGATAGGAATGTAATTTTAATTCATATCAAAACATACTAGATTAATTTATTATATGATAATCACAACTTAAGGTCATTATATTTGCTTAAAGTTAAGTAAAATAAATTGAAAAATGCTTTATGACTCAAAAAATCAACTTTAACAAATATGAGACACAAGTTTGCGCTTAATAAAATAATATCAAAAATGATTATGCGATAATAGTTTATAATTATATTTTATTTCTTGATATAGAAATTATTCTTACGTATGATAAAATGAGTTAAGAAGAGGAGGATGAAGCATGGAAGTTACATTTTTCGGTACAAGTGCTGGGTTACCGACGAAAGAGAGAAATACACAATCCATTGCTTTAAATCTAGAACCATATTCAAATTCGATATGGTTATTTGATGTGGGCGAGGGAACACAACATCAAATTTTAAGACATTCTATTAAGTTAGGGAAGATAGATCATATTTTTATAACACATATGCATGGTGATCATATTTTTGGTCTCCCTGGACTACTAACAAGTCGTTCGTTTCAAGGTGGAGAAAATAAACCCCTTACTATTATAGGGCCTAAAGGGATTCAAAATTACATCGAAACATCTTTACAACTTTCTGAATCGCATTTAAATTATTCGATTACCTATATCGAAATCAATCAACAATTAGCGTATCACCACAATGGTTTTACTGTACAAGCTGAAATGCTTAACCATGGCATTCCTTCATTCGGATATCGTATTGAAGCCCCAATCACGCCTGGTACAATCAATGTAGATGCCTTGAGAGATATTGGACTAGAACCTGGTCCAAAATATCAGGAAGTTAAATTACAAGAAACGTTCGAATATAAAGGATTAATATACAATTCAGATGATTTTAAAGGTAAAGCTAAACCTGGTCCAATTATCAGTATATTTGGTGATACAAAACCGTGTGAAAATGAATATAAATTAGCAAACAACTCTGATTTAATGATTCATGAAGCAACTTACATTGAAGGAGATAAGAAACTTGCTAATAATTACCATCATAGTCATATAGACGATGTATTTAATCTAATTAAGCAAGCCAATGTAAATAAAAGTCTTATCACTCATATCAGTAACAGATATAACATTGATGAAGTTACATCAATATACAATGAGTTATCCCTTGATCAAACTTCTCCACATTTTTATTTCGTTAAAGATTTCGATACCTTCAAAATATAATAAAACGCTTTTCTCTCAGAATACTATCTTAGGAGAAAAGCGTTTTTATTTATTCATCTTCTTTATGTGATAATTCCATACTTCTATTCACAGCTGCACCTAAACAATCTTCAAACATCGACACAATATCATATTGAGATAGTGCATCAAGTCCAGCTTGTGTAGTACCACCTTTAGATGTAATATTTTTTCTTAATTGAGACATACTTAAATCTGAACGCTCAATCATTTTACTTGTTCCAATAATTAAATTGCGTATAGATTCTTCGACTTGATTTCGTTCTAAACCTAATTCAGTACCTGCTTTTACATATTGTTCAAATACATGATATAAAAATGCCGGCCCACTTCCTGTAATTGCAGTAACTTGATGTAGATGTTCTTCGGAGACTTCTATAACTGATCCAAATGCATTGATTAATTCATCCACTTCATTTTTAGATTTAGGATCAAAATTATTTGAAAAACTTATTCCAGTAACCGAATGTCCAACTTGAGCATTTGTATTTGGCATAATACGAGCTAGTGGATTATTGGTATTAAGTTGCTGACGAATATAATCAATAGATAAACCTGCCATTATAGAAATAAACCTATTATCGTTCGTAATGTGTTCTCTAATACGATTAGCTAAATTTTCAAAATCATGGGGCTTTGTACCTAAAAATACATAATCGGCATCTTTGAGTAATGCTTCATCATCATAACTATAATTAACCCCTAATTTTTCTGCAAAGCTTTTTAATGCTTGTTCATTGGATTTATTAGTTAAATAAATATCATTTGCATTTAAATTGTTGGAATTAATAATTCCAGTAAAAATTGCCTGCGCCATATTACCAGCGCCATAAAATACAAGTTTCATATTCATCTCAACTCCTTCAATTTTGAATACTATTCATTGACTTAAAGTTATGCATATATAGTATCATATATCATAGTTAAGTAATATTACACACAAATAAAATTGAATGCTATCACACTTTATTAAGCTTGTTATTAAAATATACATAAAGGAGGAGCGACGTGATAGGTAAACACTTTATTATAACTGGAGCAACGAGTGGGTTAGGATATGCAATAACCAATGAATTACTTCAAAGAGGCGCCCACGTTACTATACTTGCAAGAAATATCGATAAGTTCAATCGAATCAAAGAAAACTATTTTAAACCTGAACATATCAATGTGATTAAATGTGATTTAATGCAACGAAAAGATATTGAATCATTACAAGCGTTTTTAACCACACCTATAAATGGTTTCATCTATAGTTCAGGTGTCGGATATTTTAAGTCTATAAATGAACATTCAACTCGTGAAATATTAGAAACTTACGAGATTAATCTTACAAATTTTAATTTGTTATACAAAGTGATTCAACCCCAATTAGTAAAAGCAGCATATATCGTTGGTATATCTAGTCAAGCTGCTTTAGTTTCTCAGGCTAATGCGGCCCATTACGGTGCATCGAAAGCAGGGTTTAGCGCCGTGCTTAATGCATTGAGATTAGAACAACCGGAATTAAAAGTACTCAATGCACAGCTCGGTCCAATAGATACACCATTCCATAAAAACGCAGATCCTACTCTTAAGTATTTTAAAAATTATAGACACATGATGATGCAACCACAACAACTTGCCAAGCGAATAGTGGAAGGAATAATACTAAATAAAATTGAAATTAATCAACCATCATGGATGCAAATAATGCTTAAATTTTATCAATTATGTCCACGTACACTAGAAAAATTTTGTCCAAAACTATTAAAAAATAAAGTTTAAGGTAAAAAACAACATTGACTGAATGGACATTTTTACAAATGATCTTTCAAAACCTCATCTTCGGATTTTATCAACGTGGTCAATATGATTTTTGGTATTAGTATTGCCTTAAAATAAAGAGATCCTACAGACGTCATTTAACCGTTTTATCTGTTGGATCTCTTTATTTAAGTATAGTCATTTAGGTATTTAACAAGTTGGTTAATATCCTTTTATTTCAAATGTTGTGTATATTCAATATCTTTTACTCTATTACGTGCGGATTTGATTTGATCTAAACTAATTTCTTTATAATAATTGCGGACATTCTCTTCAAGTTGTTCAACGTTACTAGCTCCTACAATAATTGACCCCATAGCATCATGAGAAGTTAAATATTTAAATGATAACGCGGTTAAATTACTTTCCAATTCTTTAATAGAAGCAATCGTGCTACCTAATTCGTCTTGAGTGTAATCTAACACACCGTTTTCAAATTTTTCATCTATAACATCAACACTTTTTGAAGTTAATAAACCTTTAAATACAGGGCCACGTGCTAGAATTTTAACTTGCTTATCATGAACATCATTAATAAGACTTTCAGGACGATTATCTATTAAATTAAACTGGGACATAAGTGTTTCAATTTGACTATTTTTAAGATAATAGTCTATCACGTTAGGGCGTATAGATGAAATTCCATATGCGCGAATATATCCTTCTTGCTTTAATTCATCAAATGCACTAATAGTTTCGTCCAGAGGATCGTCTATTGTTCCGCCATGTAATTGATATAAGTCTAAATGGTTTAATCCTAATCGTTTCAAAGATCCTTTAACACTTTCTTTAATATATTTTTTCGAAGGATCCCACGTCATATGTCCATCGTCAGTTAATCGATTTCCAACTTTAGTTCCGATAACGATGTCATCACGATTTTGATATTTTTTTAATGCTTTACCAACAATTTCTTCATTAACTCCTTGATCGTAAATATCTGCAGTATCAAAATACGTAATACCATTATCAATTGCACTTTCAATAATAGGTTGGGCTTTTTTATAATCTGTGCCTAAACTCATGCAACCTAACCCAAGTTCAGAAATTTCGATGCCACTTTTTAGAATATTTTTTTGCATGTCCAGTCTCCTTTCGATACACTTTAACTGACGAATTCAGTTTATCAATTTATAAAAACAATTAAAAGGAACGTGTTTAAATATGAGATTAAACGAAAAAACAATCGATAGAACGGTTATTTACAATGGTAGTATTATTGATTTAGAAGTACATGATGTTGAATTACCCGATGGCAGTACATCTAAACGTGAACTTGTGTTTCATCATGGTGCGGTAGCAGTGTGTGCAATAACACCTGAAAATGAAGTTTTATTAGTTAAACAATTTCGTAAGGCTGCAGATCAACCACTTTTGGAAATTCCTGCAGGTAAATTAGAACAGGGTGAAGATCGTAAAGAAGCGGCTATTAGAGAACTACAAGAAGAAACAGGATATATTGCTTCAGATTTGCAATTTGTCACTAATATGTACGGGTCTCCTGGATTTTCAAGTGAAAAACTTTCTATATACTTTACAGACCAATTAACGATTGGAGAAACCAATTTAGATGCTGATGAATTTGTCGAGCTTCAAAAAGTACCTTTAAGTCAAATAGATTCATTGCTAAAAGATAATAAAATTGAGGATGCCAAAACAATCATTGCGTTGCAACATCTATTATTAAATTATAATCATTCTAAATAACAAGCAAATCTTCTTGCTTTTTACCGACAATATTGGTATTTTATTAAATGAACCATGGATTAAATTAAAATGATTATAATTCTTAGTAGAGGAGTGAGGCTTCCGTGGAAGAACGATTAAATCGCGTGAAGCAGCAATTACAACAATCATCATATAAATTGACTCCACAAAGAGAGGCAACTGTTAGAGTATTAATTGAAAATGAGAAAGATCATCTTAGCGCAGAAGATGTGTACTTAAAAGTCAAAGATAAGGCTCCAGAAATAGGGTTAGCAACCGTTTATAGAACTTTAGAATTGCTAGCTGAAATAAAAGTGCTAGATAAAATAAATTTTGGTGATGGTGTAGCTCGTTTTGATTTAAGAAAAGAAGGTGCCAAGCATTTCCATCATCATCTTGTTTGTATGGAATGTGGTAAAGTCGAAGAAATTGAAGAAGATTTATTACCTGAGGTTGAAAATCGTGTTGAAAATGAGTTTAATTTTAAGATTTTAGATCACCGTTTAACGTTTCACGGTGTATGTTCTGAATGCCAAGCCAAAAATAAGCAATAACTTAGCCAATAGACAAGTTACCGCTTCAATAGGGGTGCTAACATGAATAATATCATTGACGAATATTTAAATTTTATTCAAATTGAAAAAGGATTAAGTAACAATACTATAGGGGCGTATCGAAGAGATTTGAAAAAATATAAAGATTATCTTGAAGATAACAAGATTTCACATATCGATTTTATTGATAGACAAATTATCCAAGAGTGTCTTGGCCACCTTATAGATATGGGGCAATCTTCAAAATCTCTCGCAAGGTTTATTTCTACAATAAGAAGCTTTCATCAGTTTGCATTACGCGAAAAATATGCTGCCAAAGACCCAACTGTTTTAATAGAAACGCCCAAATATGAAAAGAAACTGCCAGATGTGCTTGAAATAAACGAAGTAATAGCATTACTGGAAACGCCTGATTTAGCTAAGAATAATGGATATCGTGATCGTACGATATTGGAACTTTTATACGCCACAGGTATGCGTGTAACTGAAATTATTCAATTGGATGTTGAAGACGTAAACTTAATGATGGGATTTGTACGAGTGTTCGGAAAAGGGAATAAGGAAAGAATCGTCCCCTTAGGAGATACTGTCATCGAATATTTAACTACGTATATCGAAACCGTAAGACCTCAATTACTGAAACAAACCACAACCCAAGCGCTATTCCTTAACATGCACGGAAAATCTTTATCAAGACAAGGCATTTGGAAAATCATTAAACAATATGGTTTGAAAGCTAATATCAATAAGACGCTTACACCACATACTTTACGGCATTCATTTGCAACACATCTCTTAGAAAATGGCGCAGATTTAAGAGCCGTACAAGAAATGTTAGGTCACTCTGACATTTCTACAACACAACTTTATACACATGTATCCAAATCACAAATCAGAAAAATGTATACGCAGTTTCATCCAAGAGCTTAGTAATATAGGAATTTGTAACCAGTAAATTTATGTTTAATAGCCAACCATAAATTTACTGGTCTTTTTTATTACTTCTATTTCGATACTGTCTATGGAATAGAGCACGTTCTCTATTTTTTATCACTTCAGTTCTGTCACGTTTAATATGATGATCAACAATATATGGTTCCTTAATTATTTGAGAAGTAAATAAATAATCCGGATATTTACGTTTAATAAGTGTCCGAAACTCTAGTTCAATAGGTAATTGTAACGGAGTAAATTGTTTTTGTAATTTAACTGCTTCAATCCTTTTCATAATAAGTTGTTTAAATTCATTGATATTAAGGTGTAATTGAGTCGCATCTTTAGCGTGGTTGATAGTTAATAACGCTTTTTCAAAAGATTTTAATGCGCCTTTTAAATTCCCACGTCGATAGTGATAATTAGCTGTTGCAAACAAAATCAGACTTACCACTGCATCATGTTTTGAAAAAGTATTTTGTGATTTCCAAGCATCTTCTAAAATATCATGACATAGAAAGTAATGTTGATGCTTATGAAACTGATAATAATAATCCATTAATGATTGTTCCATTAGATTTCACCCATAATTTAAAAGTTATATGTATTCATGCTATAATAATTTAGTGAAATATGCATTAACGACGCAATTTGATATAGAGGTAGATGTAATGTATGAAGTAAAACTCGATGCATTTAATGGTCCATTAGACTTATTATTGCATCTAATTCAAAAATATGAAATTGATATTTATGATATCCCTATGAAAGCCTTAACTGAACAGTACATGCAATATGTTCATGCGATGAATCAACTAGAAATTAATGTTGCTAGTGAATATTTAGTTATGGCATCAGAATTATTAATGATTAAAAGTAAATTACTATTGCCTCAATCGAGCATCGAAGAAGATATAGAAGAGGATCCTCGTGAGGACTTAGTAGGAAGACTTATTGAGTATCAAAACTATAAAGAATATACTGAAATATTAAATACTATGAAAGAAGAACGCGATCTTTATTTTACTAAACATCCGACGGACCTTACTCATTTAGAGACAAATGAATCGTGGGATCCTAATCAAACGATTGATTTAACTGAATTGATTGTAGCTTATCAAAGAGTTAAAAATCGGGTTGAACTTAACACTCCTAAATCTGTAGAAATTAAAAAAGAAACATTTACGATTCAACAAGCGACAGCCCAGGTTACCGAACGATTAAAACAACATGAATCGTTTAACTTTTTCAGTTTATTTACATTTCATGAACCGGTCGAACAAGTTGTTACTCATTTTTTGGCAATTTTAGAAATGTCAAAATCAGGAGTAGTTAATATCAAACAAACAAAACAATTTGATGATATTGACATAATAAGAGGAGTGAACTATAGCATTGGATAATATTGCAATACTTGAGGCATTACTATATACCTCCGGCGATGAAGGATTAGAGCAAAAACAAATTATTGACATATTAGACATCAACCTCAATCAATTAGAAGATTTAGTTAGTAGATATCATTCACATGGCTTAACAATTCAGAGATATGGGTCAACTTATGTACTTACAACAAAAAAAGAAACTTTTACATACATAGAACAATTAGTCAAAGAAAAGTCTAAAATGAAATTATCCCAAGCAGCAATGGAAACACTCTCTATTATTGCATATAATCAACCGCTGACTCGTGGAGATATAGAAATGATTAGAGGAATTAATTCGGATGGAGCTGTAAAAACTTTAATTGCTAGAGGATTAGTAGAAGCAAAAGATGTTGATCATTCTAGAAGCCATCATTTACTAACCACAGATTTATTTCTAAATGTGTTTGGAATCGAAAACTTAGATGCATTACCAACTACAGAAGATGATGAAGCAGAAATGGATGAATTCTTTAGTAATTTAGTTAACCAAAAAGGAGAGTCAAATGAGTAAAGAAAAAGAAAGATTACAAAAAAGAATCGCTAAAAGCGGGTATACATCTCGTCGAAAAGCAGAAGTACTTATCACTGAAGGACGAGTTAAAGTCAATGGACAAACTGTAACAGAATTAGGTTCCAAAGTGATGCCATCAGATTTAGTTGAAGTTGATGGTATTAAAATCGAACAAGAAGACAAAATTTATATTTTGTTTTATAAACCAACTCAAGTCATTACGAGTGTTTCTGATGATCGTGGACGTAGGGTGGTTACGGATTACTTTGATGATCTAGAATCACGTATTTATCCGGTTGGACGATTAGATTATGACACATCTGGAGTTTTATTATTAACTAATGATGGAGAATTTACTAATTTGATGACACATCCTCGATATCACATTAAAAAGAAATACGTCGCTAAATTAAAAGGTTATTTAATGAGAGAGGAAATTAAGCAACTTGAAAAAGGAATAGAATTAGAAGATGGATATACACAACCAGCACAAGTTAAAATAAAAAAGCAAGATAAAGAGAAAAATACGACTTTAGTTGAAATTACAATTAGTGAAGGGCGAAATAGACAAGTTAGACGTATGTTTGAGTATTTCGGTCATCAAGTTAATAAATTAGCAAGAATTCAATTTGGCCCCATAGATTTAAAAGGTTTGAACGCCGGTGAAGGAAGAGTTCTTACACCACATGAAGTAAAAACATTAAGACATTTGGCTGAAAACGGTAAATAAACACTAAAAAGATGTAATTACCATCAAGATTGATATTTTTTTCACAAGGTTAACCTTTGAGTCACTCAACATCGTTAACCTATGATATAATGACAAATGTATTTAACAGCAAGTGTAGGAGGTAGTAAAAAGTATGACTAACGAAATTTTAATCGTTGATGATGAAGATAGAATTAGAAGATTACTTAAATTATATTTAGAAAGAGAATCTTTTGAAATTCATGAAGCAAGAGATGGTAAAGAAGCCTACGAGCTTGCTCTTGAAAACAACTATGCGTGCATCCTCTTAGATTTAATGCTTCCTGAAATGGATGGAATTGAAGTTGCCTCTAAACTTAGAGAACATAAAGATACACCTATCATCATGCTTACTGCAAAAGGTGAAGAAACAAATCGTGTTGAAGGATTTGAATCGGGAGCAGATGATTATATTGTGAAGCCTTTCTCACCAAGAGAAGTAGTATTGAGAGTAAAGGCGTTATTAAGACGCACACAAACTGCAAACACTGAGCAAAGCGAACCGCACGCACGCGATATTATTGAATTTAGTCATCTAGTGATTGATAATGACGCTCATCGGGTCCTTGCGGATAATCAACAAGTGAATCTAACACCTAAAGAGTATGAATTACTCATCTATTTAGCTAAAACTCCAAATAAAGTATTTGATCGAGAACAGTTACTTAAAGAGGTTTGGCATTACGAATTTTATGGGGACTTGCGTACAGTAGATACTCATGTCAAAAGACTTAGAGAAAAGTTAAATCGAGTATCAAGTGATGCTGCACAAATGATACAAACTGTGTGGGGTGTCGGTTATAAATTTGAGGTAAAACCTAGTGATGAACCGACTAAATAGTGTTGTTATAAAACTGTGGTTAACTATTATTTTAATAGTAGCGACAGTTTTAATTTTATTAAGCGTTTCATTAATCACTTTTATACAATATTACTTTACGCAAGAAACAGAATATGCGATTAAAGAAGATGCCAAAAGAATTAGTTCACTTGTTGAGAAGTCTCATAACAAAACGTTAGCTATCCAAAATAGCCAAACACTCATTGATGGACCGGGTGGTCTCATTATTATGAACGACATGAGCGAGAAACCAGACTCATCATATAAAGACACTAAAAAACAAATGTTCAATGAAATAAAAAAGAGTACTAAATTTAAAAAAGTGTTTAAAGAAGGTGAGTATGAAACCCAAAATATTACAATAAAAAATAAAGGTAATTCTCAATCTTATCTTTTGTTAGGATACCCAATGAAAGCTCAAAAGGGTGCTCAGAGCCATTATAGTGGTGTTTTTATATATAAAGATTTGAAATCTATCGAAGATACAAATAATGCTATTACAATTATTATCTTAATAACTGCTATTATATTTACTATAGCAAGCACAATATTTGCATTCTTTTTATCTAATAGAATAACAAAACCCTTACGTCAATTAAAAACTCAAGCACAAAAAGTTTCTGAAGGAGATTATAGTCAAATTTCAACAGTCGCAACTAAAGATGAAATAGGTGATTTATCACGTGCATTTAACAACATGAACGTTGAAATTCAAGAACATATCAAAGCAATTTCTTCATCTAAGAATATAAGAGATACATTATTAAACTCTATGGTAGAAGGCGTTCTAGGTATTAATAATCAACGTGAAATCATATTGTCGAACAAGATGGCTGATGATATTATGCGTCACATTGATGATTTTTCAAAAGAATCTATTGAACAGCAAATTGAAGCAACATTTGAATCACAAGAGAATGAGTATTTAGAATTAGAAATTAATACAAGATACTATGTATTTATCTCCAGTTATATAGATAGAATTCAAACGAATGGTAGAAGTGGTATTGTCATGGTCATCCGTGATATGACAAATGAACATAATCTTGATCAAATGAAAAAAGATTTTATAGCAAATGTATCACATGAATTACGTACGCCAATCTCTTTATTACAAGGTTACACTGAGTCCATAGTAGACGGTATAGTTACCGAACCAGATGAAATACGTGACTCATTAGCAATCGTTTTAGATGAATCTAAGCGACTTAATCGTTTAGTCAATGAATTACTAAATGTAGCTCGTATGGATGCTGAAGGATTATCAGTTGAGAAGGAATTACAACCTATTCAGCATCTTCTTGATAAAATGGAGTCTAAATATCGCATGCAAAGTGAAGAGTTAGGTTTAACAATGACGTTTGATTCTAATAATGAAGAACAATTATGGAACTATGATATGGATAGAATGGATCAAGTATTAACTAATCTAATTGATAATGCAACAAGATATACGCAAGCTGGTGATTCTATAAAGATTTCTATTGATGAAGATTCAGATTTCAATATTTTAACAATAACTGATACAGGCACTGGTATAGCGCCGGAACATCTGAAACAAGTATTTGACCGTTTTTATAAAGTAGACGCTGCTCGAAAAAGAGGTAAGCAAGGCACTGGGTTAGGTCTTTTCATTTGTAAAATGATTATTGAAGAACACGGTGGACGTATTGATGTTGAGAGCGAATTAGGCAAAGGTACTTCATTTATTATTAGACTACCTAAATCAAAACAAATTAGTTAGAAACCGAAAAGTATCATAAATTGTCAGTTTCAATGATTATTTTGAAAACAGAGAAATTATAATGCTACCCATCAAAATTAATATATGAAATACGCCTGAGACACAGAGTGATGTCTCAGGCGTATTTTGTATATAATCAGTCGATAACTATATTGATCATAGATTTAATTATCATTATATTTGAATAACTTCTACAAGTTTAAAGATATCATTTCAGAATCAATAAAGTCTATTTATTTATTGGTAAATATTTTATGTGTTAAAACTTAAATCCAAGTTATATATTGACTTCATATTTTGTTATTAAAGTCTAAAAATTATTTTAACAGTAAGCAGAAATATTGAGTTTTTAAAACTAATCATGTATTATAATTTTAAAATAAAATTGATATATTCATCTTCGGGGTAGGGTGTAATTCCCAACCGGCAGTAATTTAAGCCTGCGACGACAACGTATTAATTTTTGCTTTGTCTTGATTCAGTGAAAGTCTGAAGCCGACAGTATAGTCTGGATGGGAGAAGATGGAGGTTTTTTGTTGTACAAATTTCCTCCTTTTCTAAGTAAGATGAATGGAAGGAGAAAATTATATATGCAACAAAACAAACGTTTGATTACAATTAGTATGTTAAGTGCGGTAGCGTTTGTGTTAACTTTCATCAAGTTTCCATTGCCATTTATTCCACCGTATCTAACTCTCGATTTTAGTGATGTTCCGACGTTATTAGCAACATTCCTCTTAAGTCCTATTGCTGGGATTATCGTTGCACTCATCAAAAATATTTTAAATTTTCTATTTAATATAGGGGATCCTGTTGGACCAGTAGCTAACTTTTTAGCAGGTGTCAGCTTTTTGCTATCATCATACTATGTTTATAGAAAAAGAAGAAATAATCGTTCTTTAATTTATGGATTAATTACAGGTACAATCGTTATGACTATTGTTTTGAGCATTTTAAATTATTTTGTGTTACTTCCATTATATGGAATGATATTTAATTTAGGTGATGTGCTTAATAACGTAAAAATTGTTATTGTGTCTGGAGTCATACCTTTTAATTTAATTAAAGGCATAATCATTTCCATTATATTTGTGTTGTTATTTAGAAGACTAAGACATATCATTAAATAAAAAACATTTTAAACTATTTTGATTTATCCATTATAAAGACAATGTTCATATTCAAAAGTGGACATTGTCTTTATGTTATTTCTAAAGATATAAAGAAATGTAACACATAAACAATTTAACAATAGTGAGCGTAACGCTTTAAGATATTATGATTTTAAACTTCTTATCAAATAGAACACTGATTTTAATGAGCCATATAAAATGTCATCAATAATTACTAATAAACAACCCCAAATGAATCATATTAAACAATTCATTTGGGGATCAATTCATCTAATAGCTTATTATTTTATTGTTTATGGTTAGTTAACTTAACAATTAATTCTCATACAAATTGATATACTATAAATAGTAATAAATTATTTAGATTAATTTTTATGTATTCTAAGAATCATATATTATTCAAATTTCAGTGCGTCACCATCAAATGGTTCGTCTTCAATTTTGATTGAGTCAGTAGGACAACCTTCTAGTGCATCTTCCATATCTTCATATAACTCTTCAGGCACTTCAGCAGTACCTTGGTTATCGTCGAGGATTACGTATGCAATACCTTCATCATCGTAATCATATATATCTGGAGCAGCTGCACCGCAAGCACCACATGCTATACATGTATCCATATCAACGATTGTATATTTTGCCATATTTATTCGCCTCCTTTGATAAAAATGCTACACTAGTATTGTAAATACAATTGTAGACATCGATAGATTACATTTCAATTTATTCGTTTTATAGAGTGAGGGTTTAATTTGTACAATATACTATCATATGCCATGAGTCATGCATTTAACTACAAAACCAATAAAAGTATCTATAATATTTTAATAGGCAAGAAGTCACACCAAACGTTTTTTGATGCGTCAAGCCAACAACTTTTGTCATTATATCATAGTTTACCTAATTTGAAGTATTCAACTTTTGAGCAATTTATACTCCAAAAGGATGATTTTGAAAAATCAATTCAAGTAAAAATACATCCACAATACACTTATGATAGTCTCACTCAAACGTTTAGTTGCATACAATTACTTATCCAAACGTTATCTCATAAACGCAAGGAGTCAAATACATTTATTCCAATTGTTCAAAATACCTATGTTCAACAAAGGGTCAAACAAATTTATCAACAGGTCATTGAATCAAATCAAGTATCAAAAACTATAGACGAAATATATTTATTATTTGAGAATTTAAATAATAAAGCCAACCATACATTTCTTCATTATTATTTACAAGGATATGAGGAATCTATGTATACTAGACAACAAATAAGTTTAATTGAGGGTATACCACAATTAGAACTATTTGAACGAGAAATGAATGAACTGATTGCCTTATTGAATCAATTAAAAGATTCAACGAAATATCCAATACTTTCTCAAGCTATCATTTTTTCACCATTACAATCAAATACATACTTAAGCTATCAAAAGTTAAAATCTGGGCTCAATTTAAAAGAAATTGCTCAACTACAAAATGTAAAACTTAACACAATTGAAGATCATGTTCTAGAAATGTATATTAAGGGTTATCTGATTGACTATACATTATTTATAAATGAAAAAGATATTCTCGAATTTATAAACTACTATCAAAATCATCGAGGTAAACGATTAAAATTTCATAAAGAACATTTTACTGATTGGACTTACTTTCAAATTAAGTTAGTTATAGTAGGAATAGAAAGAGGTGACTTAATTGCTGAAAGATAATTTAAAGAAATGGTTTGGTTTTGATGAATTTAAAGAGGGGCAAGAAGAAATTATTGATAGCGTCCTTCATGGAAAGCATACACTTGGAATTTTACCAACTGGTAGTGGTAAAAGTTTATGTTATCAACTCCCAACATATATATTAGAAAAACCAACATTAATTATATCACCACTCATTTCACTTATGGATGATCAAGTAATGCAAATGAAGTTAAAAGGCGAAACACATGTTGCATGTATCCATTCTGGCATGGACGAAGTAGAAAAAAGAAACAATATTAAACGACTACGTAAAAGTCGATTTATTTATTTAAGTCCAGAATATATATTGCAACCCCATAATTTTAAGTACATCGCTCATATCAACTTTGGATTAATAGTATTAGATGAAGCACACTGTTTATCAGAGTGGGGGTATGATTTTAGACCTCACTATGCTTTAGTTGGTAAAATTATTCATCATTTTAATTCAGCAACAGTGTTAGCACTAACAGCTACAGCACCACCTCAATTAGAAACTGATTTATCTCACATTTTATCACTCAAATTAAATGTAGTTCAAAAAAGTATGAATCGAAAAAATATTAGCTTACAGCACTTTAATTTTAATGATGATGAGGGGAAGATTGAATGGCTGTTACCATTTTTATCTAATTCTGGGCCTACAATTATATATGTTTCTTCTAAAAAAAGATGTTTAGAACTAGCCCAAATGATTTATGATTCAGGATATCTAACAGGTATATATCATGGAGATTTAAGTTATCAGGAACGCCAAACAGTTCAACAACAGTTTTTTAATAATGACATACCAGTTATAGTAGCAACAAGTGCTTTTGGAATGGGAATAAATAAAAAAGATATTCGTACAGTCATACATTTTCATTTATCATCTTCACCATCTAACTATTTACAAGAAATTGGTCGTGCTGGTAGAGATGGTAAACAAAGTCAAGCCATTAGCTTATTTCAACCTGATGATAGTTTTATTCTAGAAACATTACTATTCACTGATATGATCACTGATGACGATATCACAATGTTTGAGATGGGAAACCACTTACCAGATGAAAAGGAAAAAATTTTAAGTACTTTAAACTTACAATTCACATTTAGCCAACTTAAAGATATATTTCATCAATCATATCAACGTAAGCGACTAGGTTATATGAGAATGATGGGGTATACAAATTTAGATCAATGTAGACGCAAATACTTGCTGGAATTTTTTGGTGAACATCCTCAAAGTCCAAAACAATGTTGTGATCAAGATTCAAGCTTAGAATCTATTCAGATATTGAATCGTAAAAAGGTGAAAAGAAAACTAAGTTTTAATGAAAAATTATATAATTTGTTCGAAACCTAGCTATCGCTTTACTTACTGAAATTTAACAAGCTATAATCAATATGTAGACCCAATTAAGCAGTGTTAAATACTTTTAATTATTTTACATATTTAATTTTAACGTGGGTATAGAGTAATTAATCAAAATAGAAGGGATGATAGTTGTGTCTAATAATAATTTTAAAGATGATTTTGAAAAGAATCGTCAATCTATTAATCCAGACGAGCATCAAAGAGATTTAAAAGAAGATGATAAAACAAATGAAAATAATAAAGAAGTAGACTCTCAAAACAGTGTATCTAATAACTCAAATCAGCAATTTCCACCAAGAAATGCACAACGACGAAAAAGACGCAGAGAGACAGCTACAAATCAAAGCAAACATCAAGACGACAAGCATCAAAAAAATAGTGACGCTAAAACTAAAGAAGGTTCATTAGATGACCGTTATGACGAAGCACAGTTACAGCAACAACATGATAATTCGCAACAGCAAAATAAAATTGAAAAACAATCACAAGATAGTAGAATGATAGATGGAAAAGATGCAGCTATTGTAAATGGAAAATCTGAGTCTTCAGAACATAAATCAAAATCAACACAAAATAGACCCGGCCCTAAAGCTCAACAACAAAAGGATAAATCAGAAAGTACGCAATCAAAATCTTCAACAAACAAAGATAAAAAAGTATCTACAGGAGCTGGAATAGCTGGTGCAGCTGGTGTTGCTGGTGCAGCAGAAACATCCAAACACCATCATAATAAAAAAGATAAACAAGATTCTAAACAGTCAAATCATGAGAATGACGAAAAATCTGTTAAAAATGATGACAAAAAGCAATCTAAAAAAGGCAAGAAAGCAGCAGTCGGTGCTGGCGCAGCTGCAGGAGTTGGTGCGGCTGGTGCTGCGCATCATAACAAACAAAATAAACATCATAATGAGGAAAAAAATTCTAGTCAAAACAATCAGTACAATAACCACTCAGATGATAAGAAAAAAGGTGGTTTCATGAAAATCTTGTTACCACTCATAGCAGCCATTCTTATTCTAGGTGCAATAGCAATATTCGGTGGTATGGCTCTAAATAATCACAACGACAGTAAAAGTGATGACCAAAAAATAGCGAATCAAAGTAAGAAAGACTCAGATAAAAAAGATGGTGAGCAATCCGGAGATAACAAAGACAAAAATCACGATAGTAAAAAAGACAAAAAATCTGATTCTGATAAGAACGCTAATGATGATTCTGATAAGAACACTAATGATGACTCTGATAATAGTTCCTCAAATCCTAACGCTACTTCAACTAATAATAACGATAATGTAGCTAATAATAACTCAAATTATACAAACCAAAATCAACAAGATAATGCAAAACAAAATAGCAATAATCAACAGACAACTCATGGACAACAATCACATACAGTATACGGTCAAGAAAACTTATATCGTATCGCCATACAATATTATGGAGAAGGAACTCAAGCTAACGTAGATAAAATTAAACGTGCGAATGGATTAAGCAGTAATAATATTCATAATGGTCAAACACTAGTTATTCCTCAATAACATGATTAATAGTCTCAGTATTGGTGACAAACACCAATATTGGGGCTATATTTTTATTTAATTCAAAATTCAGGTCTTAGCTAAAATAGTGAATAACTGATATAATTATTTGGTGATTAAAGGAGGATAAGTATGCAAACTATTGAAAGCATCATTATAGGTGGCGGTCCATGTGGATTAAGCGCAGCAATTGAACAAAAGAAAAAAGGTATTGAAACATTAGTAATTGAAAAAGGTAATGTTGTTGAATCAATCTATAATTATCCAACACATCAGACTTTTTTCTCATCAAGTGATAAATTAAGTATCGGAGATATTCCTTTTATTGTTGAAGATAGTAAGCCAAGACGCAATCAAGCGCTTGTATACTATAGGGAAGTCGTTAAACATCATCAACTTAACATACATCCGTTCGAAGAAGTTTTAACAGTTAAAAAAATAAATAATAAATTTGCAATTACAACCACAAAAGGTGTATATGAATGTAAATATTTAACTGTTGCTACGGGTTATTATGGTCAACATAATACTTTAGAAGCGGAAGGGGCAGAATTACCTAAAGTATTCCATTACTTTAAAGAAGCACATCCGTATTTTAATCAAAATGTTGTTATTATTGGAGGCAAAAACTCTGCTGTTGATGCTGCGTTAGAATTAGAAAAAGCTGGTGCTAATGTAACTGTTTTATATCGTGGTGAACAGTATCCTAAAGCAATTAAACCATGGATATTACCTAATTTCGAATCATTAGTCAATCATGAAAAAATAACGATGGAATTTAATGCGACAGTAACCAAAATTACCGATCATTCAGTGACTTATGAAAAAGATGGTCAACTTATAGAAATTGATAATGACTACGTTTTTGCTATGATTGGTTATCATCCAGATTACGATTTCTTAAAAACGATAGGTATAGATATCCATACCAATGAATATGGTACTGCTCCTGTTTATAATCGAGAAACATTTGAAACAAACGTCGAAAATTGTTATATAGCTGGTGTTATTGCTGCGGGTAATGATGCAAATACTATTTTTATCGAAAATGGTAAATACCATGGTGGTGTCATTACACAAAGCATTTTGACAAAAAAACAAACACCACTTGAAACATAGAGCCTACAAAAAGCTTGGGATACTAAACAATGTCCCAAGCTTTCTTAATGTATTGGTAATCAATGACTCAATTAAAATGCACATATTAATGATAGGTAAGCCTTAATTAGAGTATAATTGCACTAAAGAAATTTCATAGACAATGCACGCAACTAATAGAAATCGGAGTGTGACAATGAACTCGATAAGAATTTTTGTCCCACTCTTTTTAATTACTCTTCGAAATATCGCTCTAATTGATTATGAGTCATATTCTGACTCAAACCAACTAGTAATTTTAGCCTTGCCTTTGGTCCATTTAAACCATTCGAAAAAATAACATCATTATTTTTTAAATCTGCGCCACCACCTTCATAAGCATATACAGGACTAACAATGCCATTGAATGATCTAGATACGAGAACTAGAGGAATCTTATTCTTTAGACATTGCTGTAGTCCATTAAGACAACTTTTTGGAAGATTACCTTGTCCTAGTGCTTCGATGACTATACCATCAACGTGCTGTTGTGCATAAAATGATAGTACATCATCTTCCATACCCATGTATGCTTTTACAAGTGGAACACGTAAATTTACATCGATATATTGATAGGTAGTTTGTCTGTAGGGATGATGATAAAATTGTACTCGATTCTTGGTAAGTACACCTAGAGGCCCCTGATTAGGACTTTGAAATGTATTTATATTCGAAGTATGTGTCTTTGTCACATTACGAGCAGTATGAATCTCATCATTAAATACAACCATTACACCTTTATGATTAGACTCAGATGAAGTAGCAACCCTTATAGCAGAAATAAAATTATAGAGACCATCGGAACCAATTTCATTGGATGATCTCATTGCTCCAGTAATTACTATGGGCTCTTGAATATCAATTAATAAATCTATTAAAAAAGCTGTTTCCTCAAGTGTATCTGTTCCATGAGTAATAACAAATCCATCATATATATTTTCTTTAGAATATGTAATGATTTCGTCTCTTAATCGCACAACATTCGAAATTGTCATATGCGGCGAGGGTATATTTAGAAGATTGATTTCGTCAACTTTTGCATATTGACCAATGATATTTTGATGTTGAGATATTGGATTTTCTTCATTCGTTATCACTTTATTAGTTTGATCTTGTGACATACTTATTGTGCCACCAGTGTGTATGACAAGTAGACGTTTCATTACGTATTCCTCCTATTTATTCTTTACTTTTTTATGATAAAATAATATCTATAAAACAACAAGGAAGGTTATCAAATAATGAGTTCAATTAATATTGCACTAGATGGCCCAGCTGCTGCAGGTAAGAGTACTATTGCTAAACGTGTAGCCAGTCGTCTATCTATGATATATGTTGATACAGGAGCAATGTATCGTGCCATTACATATAAATATTTACAAAATGGCAAACCCGAAAATTTTGATTATCTAATTAATAACACTAAACTTGAGCTTACTTATGATGAAGCAAAAGGGCAAAGAATCATACTAGACAATCAAGACGTCACTGATTATTTAAGAGAAAATGATGTAACACATCACGTATCTTATGTTGCTTCTAAAGAACCAGTGCGTTCCTTTGCAGTGAAAATACAAAAAGAATTAGCTGCTAAAAAAGGTATCGTTATGGATGGCCGAGATATTGGTACAGTTGTATTACCAGATGCCGAATTAAAAGTTTATATGATTGCATCTGTTGCTGAACGCGCTGAACGACGACAAAAAGAGAATGAACAACGTGGCATTGAATCAAATTTAGAACAATTAAAAGACGAAATTGAAGCACGAGATCACTATGATATGAATCGTGAAATTTCGCCATTACAAAAAGCCGAAGATGCTATTACACTTGATACTACTGGTAAATCTATAGAAGAGGTAACAAATGAAATATTGTCTCTACTTTAAATGTTAAAATTAAAATTCTAATATTGTTTATTGTAAACATTTAAGTGTAGTAGAATTTATAATCAATGACTAGAACATATTAAAATTATTAGTGTTGATTTATTCAAAAGCCACGGACGCTCTGTCTCTGGCTTTTATTTTTGACCATTGAGAACTATGTAAATAATCTTATTTTTAACCAAGTCTCCTCGATAGAGTAGTAATACAATGTTTATTACCAATTCTGATATATCTTTTTCAATTTTATTCCTCATATTATTATGAGCTTAGGATTAATTGCCATGAAATTTATGTTACAATAAAAATAACAATGTTATTAAATATACTACAAACTAAATTGACCATCACTTAACTAGGTGCTCTGTTAAACTTTTGTTATAAATTAAAGATAGATGCAACCTATTCATATAAAGTGGTATCTCTTGACAATTTAACTTGTTTATAAGATGTTATAATTATGTAGTGTATAAGGAGGCATACAAGATGACTGAAGAATTCAATGAATCAATGATTAATGATATTAAAGAAGGTGACAAAGTCACTGGTGAAGTTCAACAAGTAGAGGATAAACAAGTTGTTGTGCATATTAATGGTGGCAAATTTAATGGAATTATTCCTATTAGCCAGCTTTCAACACATCATATCGAAAACCCTAGTGAAGTTGTAAAAGTCGGTGATGAAGTTGAAGCGTACGTCACTAAAATCGAGTTCGATGAAGAAAACGATACTGGGGCATACATTTTATCAAAAAGACAACTTGAAACTGAAAAATCTTATGAATATTTACAAGAAAAACTAAATAACGATGAAGTGATTGAAGCTGAAGTTACTGAAGTAGTTAAAGGTGGTTTAGTCGTTGACGTTGGTCAAAGAGGGTTTGTACCTGCTTCTCTAATTTCAACTGATTTCATTGAAGACTTTTCTGTATTCGATGGTCAAACAATCCGTATTAAAGTGGAGGAACTTGATCCTGAAAATAATAGAGTCATTTTAAGCCGTAAAGCTGTGGAACAGTTAGAAAACGATGCTAAAAAAGCTTCAATATTAGATTCTTTAAATGAAGGCGATGTTATTGATGGTAAAGTTGCTCGATTAACTAACTTTGGTGCTTTCATTGATATTGGTGGTGTAGATGGTTTAGTTCATGTATCTGAATTATCTCATGAACATGTTCAAACACCAGAAGAAGTTGTGTCAGTCGGTGAAGCAGTCAAAGTTAAAGTTAAATCTGTAGAAAAAGATTCTGAACGTATTTCTTTATCTATTAAAGACACTTTACCAACACCATTTGAAAACATTAAAGGGAAATTTCACGAAGATGATGTTATTGAAGGTACTGTAGTACGTTTGGCGAACTTTGGCGCATTCGTAGAAATTGCTCCATCCGTCCAAGGTTTAGTGCATATTTCTGAAATCGATCATAAACATATCGGTTCTCCTAACGAAGTATTAGAACCCGGACAACAAGTTAATGTAAAAATATTAGGTATCGATGAAGATAATGAAAGAATTTCATTATCAATCAAAGCAACATTACCAAAAGAGAATGTCATTGAAAGTGACGCATCCACAACTCAATCATATCTTGAAGATGATAATGATGAAGATAAACCAACATTAGGCGACGTTTTTGGTGACAAATTTAAAGATCTTAAATTTTAATTAAAATAAAATCATTTGCGATATAAAATATAATGACTCCAATTTACGCGTAAGCTTAAAATCAAATTTACGTGTAATAATTGGAGTCTTTTTTTTAATGATATACTGTACAAAATATATATTTTCGAACATGTAAAATAAACATATTCAAGTTTTGAATAAATCTGCTCTTGTGATAAAATTATGTAGATTAAAAAAGAGAGGAAGTTTATCCTATGACTAAACCGATAGTAGCAATTGTAGGAAAACCAAACGTGGGAAAATCTACAATCTTTAATAGAGTTGTCGGCGAACGTGTATCTATAGTAGAAGATACGCCAGGCGTTACTCGTGATCGTATTTATTCATCTGGCGAGTGGTTGACTCATGAATTTAACATCATTGATACAGGTGGTATTGAAATTGGAGATGCTCCTTTTCAAACTCAAATCCGTGCACAGGCAGAAATAGCAATTGAAGAAGCAGATGTCATCATTTTTATGGTCAATGTTAGAGAAGGACTTACACAAAGTGATGAAATGGTCGCACAAATGCTTTATAAATCTAAGAAACCTGTTGTATTAGCTGTGAATAAAGTTGATAATCTTGAAATGCGTAATGATATCTATGATTTCTATTCTTTAGGCTTTGGAGATCCATATCCTATTTCTGGTTCACATGGATTAGGACTTGGGGATTTACTAGATGCTGTCGTTGAAAACTTTAATAAAGAATCAGAAGATCCTTATGACGAAGATACGATACGTCTTTCCATCATAGGTAGACCTAATGTTGGTAAATCTAGCTTGGTCAATGCTATTTTAGGCGAAGAACGTGTTATTGTGTCTAATGTTGCTGGTACAACTCGAGATGCCATTGATACCGAATACTCTTATGATGGACAAGATTATGTATTGATTGATACTGCTGGAATGAGAAAAAAGGGAAAGGTGTATGAATCGACTGAAAAATATTCTGTATTACGTGCATTAAAAGCGATTGAGCGTTCAGAAGTAGTATTAGTAGTTATTGATGCTGAACAAGGTATAATTGAACAAGATAAACGTGTAGCTGGCTATGCACATGAGGAAGGTAAAGCTATTGTTATTGTAGTAAATAAATGGGATACAGTCGAAAAAGATAGTAAGACAATGAAAAAATTCACTGATGATGTTAGAAATGAATTTCAATTTTTAGATTATGCTCAAATTGCGTTCGTATCAGCAAAAGAAGGGCTAAGATTAAAAACATTATTCCCTTATATCAATCAAGCCAGTGAAAATCATAAAAAGCGTGTCCAAAGTTCGACACTTAATGAAGTTGTTACTGATGCCATCTCAATGAATCCAACACCTACTGACAAAGGTAGAAGACTTAACGTATTCTATACAACTCAGGTTGCAATTGAACCACCGACATTTGTAGTATTTGTTAATGATGTCGAATTAATGCATTTTTCTTATAGGAGATATTTAGAAAACCAAATACGTAATGCTTTTGGTTTTGAAGGAACACCTATTCATATTATTCCAAGAAAAAGAAGTTAAAAACAAAGGGGAATTCAATAATGAGAAAAATTACAGTTTTTGGTATGGGTAGTTTTGGTACTGCATTAGCTAATGTATTAGCTCAAAATGGTCATGATGTTTTAATGTGGGGCAAAAATGTAGAGAATGTAGATGAACTTAACACACATCATATGAACAAAAGTTATCTTAAAGATGCTAAATTAGATTCATCTATAAAAGCAACTGCAGATTTAAATAGCGCAGTGCAATTTTCAGATATCTATCTTATGGCTCTACCTACAAAAGCAATAAGAGAAGTATCAAAAGATATCGATCAATTACTCACATCTAAAAAGACTTTTATTCATGTTGCTAAAGGCATTGAAAACGGTACATTTAAGCGCGTATCTGAAATGATTGAGGATTCTATCTTGCCAGAACATAATGGAGGAATCGGTGTCTTATCAGGTCCAAGTCATGCTGAAGAAGTTGTTATCAAACAACCTACAACTGTAGCTGCATCATCTAAAGATAATAATGTGAGCAAACTTATTCAAGATTTATTTATGAACAACTATTTACGTGTTTACACAAATAATGATTTAGTAGGTGTAGAACTAGGTGGTGCTTTAAAAAATATTATAGCTATAGCTAGTGGTATCGTTGCCGGCATGGGTTACGGTGATAATGCCAAGGCTGCTTTAATGACACGAGGTTTAGCCGAAATCAGTCGACTTGGTGAGAAACTTGGAGCAGATCCAATGACTTTCTTAGGTCTAGGTGGCATAGGTGACTTGATCGTAACTTGTACGTCCACACATTCACGAAATTACACACTTGGATTTAAATTAGGGCAAGGCAAAACAGCAGAAGAAGCTTTAAAAGAGATGAAAATGGTAGTTGAAGGTATTTATACAACTAAGTCAGTATATCATCTTGCTCAACAAGAAGGAGTAGAAATGCCTATCACCAACGCACTATATGAAGTTTTATTTGAAGATGTTCCTGTAAGTAAAAGTGTCAGAACACTTATGGAAAGAGACAAAAAAGCAGAATAGATAGTGTAATATTACTTTTTATGAGCGAATATTAAAAAAATTCGTCATAAATCGCATAAAACCAACGTTTCTATTGCATAAATCGTTGCGATGACAGTAACCCTTGTGTTAAAGTCAAAACATAATGATATAATGAATATCATTATAAAACCTCAGGAGGTGAATTCATAATGAATAAAACTGATTTAATCAATGCAGTTGCAGAACAAGCTGACTTAACTAAAAAAGAAGCTGGTTCAGCAGTAGATGCTGTATTTGAATCTATCCAAAACTCACTTGCTAAAGGTGAAAAAGTACAATTAATCGGTTTCGGTAACTTTGAAGTACGTGAACGCGCTGCTCGTAAAGGTCGTAACCCTCAAACAGGTAAAGAAATTGACATCCCTGCAAGTAAAGTACCAGCATTTAAAGCTGGTAAAGCATTAAAAGATGCTGTAAAATAATTTACTTAAAAAAGCCCCTTTGAGGGCTTTTTCTTTTTAACTTATAGATCAATAGTCTATCAATCTATATATTTTATTTTTAAGTAGATTCAACACTTCATAACTTGTATCAATATTAAAAATATTTATATTATCGACTGTCTTAGTCTTAAAATTTGATAAATTACGTCATTTCAATCAATTACATATATATTTAGGAATGAGTTTGGGTTGATATACTCATTTACTATTTAATTAAGCTCGTTTATCTAGCTATACTAGCTAGTAATCATCTAGTTAAAAAATTTATATAAAGCCATCTAGTAATTATTATCATATTAGTAATTACTAGATCTTTGGTAAAATGAGTTTTATTCCTAAAATCGCAAGCCACTTGTATAGAATAACTATTTATTTTAAAAGACTTAATCCAATAGATTTTATTTTTTTACATATAATGTTAATATTGTTAATGATAATATCGTGAGGTGTGAACATGGAAACGACAATAAGCAAACTGAACAAACATGTAGAACAACTGCTTAAGGGCATTAATGAGTATGAGTCTATTGAAATCAATAGCTCTTTAAGTCAATTATTAGATATGTACTCTATCCCAGATGAAGCTAAGATTGCTTGCCTCACAATTGATACATCTATGCGTCATTTGGATGCTATCGGTGATAATCATCTATCTAAGAAAGCAATATTAATAGGGGACCTATTAAGTGCTCATTTCTATACTCTATTAGCAAATATTCAAGATTCCACTTTTCAACTTACAATGAGCAAGGCCATTGTTAAAATCAATGAGGATAAATCATCAATTAATCAAAATGATCTCACTGATGAAGAATTGAAAGATGCGATTCTAGATATCGAAATACTATTTCCATATCTTACAATTAACCATTTTGGAAGTTCTATTGATAAAATCAAATTATTCACTGAATTGACTTCTAAATATAAAGATTACCATCCTGAGTATCTGGGTAAGTTTAACAGACATGAAATAGATAAATATATTCAAGAAATTAGCAAAAGTTATAAAAAGAAGAGGTAATGAAAATGGCTGAAAATCAAGCTAAAAAAGAACAAGTTCATACAGTATTCCAAAATATTTCTCAAAAATACGATCGACTCAACAACATCATAAGTTTCGAACAACATAAAGTATGGAGAAAACATGTTATGAGTACTATGAATGTACAAAAAGGTAGTAAAGCTTTAGATGTGTGTTGTGGTACCGCTGATTGGACTATTGCATTAAGCGAAGCAGTAGGCTCAAAAGGTCAAGTAACTGGTCTTGATTTTAGTGAAAATATGCTTGAGGTAGGTAAACAGAAAACTGCTTCATTGGACAATATCCAGCTTGTTCATGGTGATGCTATGAATTTACCATTTGATGATAACTCATTTGATTATGTTACTATTGGTTTTGGCTTACGCAATGTACCGGATTATTTGTCAGCACTCAAAGAAATGCATCGAGTTTTAAAACCAGGAGGCATGGTGGTATGTCTTGAAACAAGCCAACCGACATTGCCATTATTCAAACAAATCTATAGTTTATACTTTAAATTTGTGATGCCAATTTTCGGTAAGATGTTTGCTAAGTCTAAAGAGGAATATGAGTGGTTGCAACAATCAACATTTAATTTTCCTGACAAACAAACATTGAAAGGCCTATTCTTTGAAGCAGGTTTTAACGATATCATTGTACGTAGCTTTACAGGTGGCGTTGCTGCAATGCACCTTGGCTATAAAGAAAACAGTTCTAGCAAAGGTGATTAACGTGGCAAAGTTAAACATTAACAACGAAATAAAGAAAGTAGAAAAGCGACTTGAAGAAGCAATTATAAGTTCTGATCAAACATTACAAGACGCCTCATTCCATTTACTATCTTCAGGTGGAAAAAGAGTTAGACCCGCTTTTGTTATTTTAAGTGGTCAATTTGGCTCTAACAACAAAACTTCAGAAGACACGTATCGTGTAGCAGTAGCTTTAGAATTAATTCACATGGCTACCTTAGTCCACGATGATGTGATAGATAAAAGTGATAAACGTAGAGGCCGACTCACTATTTCAAAAAAATGGGACCAAAGTACAGCTATTTTAACTGGAAATTTCTTACTTGCTATGGGACTCAAGCATTTATCTGAAATCAGTGATACTCGTGTCCATACGACCATTTCTAAATCAATTGTTGATGTGTGTAGAGGAGAACTATTTCAATTTCAAGATCAATTTAATAGCAATCAAACAATTACTAATTATTTACGTCGTATCAACCGTAAAACAGCACTTCTTATTCAACTGTCTACACAAGTTGGTGCGATTACTTCTAATGCGTCAAATGACGTTATTCGTAAATTAAAAATGATCGGACATTATATAGGTATGAGTTTCCAAATTATAGATGATGTGTTAGATTTTACCAGTTCTGAAAAGAAACTTGGTAAACCGGTTGGTAGTGATCTTATGAATGGTCATATTACATTACCTGTACTATTAGAAATGCGAAAAAATAAGACTTTTAAAGATAAAGTTTCACAACTTAATCCTGACAGTCCTCAACATGCTTTCGAAACTTGTATAACAATAATTAGACAGTCCGAAAGCATAGAACAGTCAAAACAAATAAGTGAAAAATATTTAAATAAAGCAATCAATTTAATCGATGAATTAGAGGATGGTCCTAATAAAGAACTATTTAGAAAGCTTATTAAAAAAATGGGAAGTCGAAATAAGTAAGTTTTGTGACAAAAGTTGAAAGCGCTTCATTATCCTGTTACCATACTAAGTAGCAGGATATTTTTATAGCTTGCAATGTTTTAAGTTTTTTACATACTTATAAAAATGAATGAAACACATGCACAGGGGGACACACGAAGTGGAACGCACATTTTTGATGATTAAACCGGACGCTGTCCAAAGAAATTTAATTGGTGAGATTATATCTCGCATTGAAAAGAAAGGTCTTAAGCTTGTTGGCGGTAAGTTTATGCAAGTGCCTATGGAACTAGCTGAAAAACATTATAGTGAACATAAAGGAAAACCGTTCTACGACAAGTTAATTTCATTCATTACTTCTGCACCCGTTTTTGCTATGGTAGTAGAAGGTGAAAATGCTGTAGCTGTATCTCGTAAAATTATTGGAAGTACAAATCCAAGTGAAGCAGCTCCTGGTACAATTCGAGGCGACTATGGTTTAAATCTAGGTCGTAATATTATACATGGTTCGGATTCAACAGAATCAGCACAACGTGAAGTTAAATTATGGTTTACAAGTAGTGAAATTGCTGATTATAAAGAACCTAGAGAAGATTGGTTATACGAGTAATAAAAATATCAAATAATGAAATTCATTTTATCCGTTAATGTCTGTGACGCACATTTGTGTCTCAGGCATTTTTTTGATTAACCAAATGCCATTTGTTTAAAATAATAATTATTGAATTAGTCTATTTAAATTTTTATCTAGGGATTAAACGATGTAACAGCATAAAATGTTCGATTATGTAGCAATTTTTATTTTTTGACAATTGAGTATTCATTATTAAGTAATGACGTATTTTTTAGTATTTCATTCATGTATCTAATGATTTAGCTCTTTTGATTTTTTTCAGTAGACTAATTTTTAATTTGTATAATGTCACTACGAATAACAATCATCTTGGTGCTATTCTTTCTAAAATATTTATAACTGCTAAAATAAAAATCTTCTTGTTTATCTAACTGACTTATGTTGTTTGATTGAATATGATAATATATTAAACATATTACAATTTAATGTATTGAAGAATAGAAAGGGGCGTGCGATCATGAGATACCTCACATCCGGTGAATCACATGGACCACAACTTACAGTCATCATTGAAGGTGTTCCAGCTAATTTAGAAATTACGGCTGAAGATATTAATAAGGAAATGTTTAAACGTCAAGGGGGATATGGTCGGGGTCGTCGTATGCAAATTGAAAAAGATACTATAGAAATTGTGTCAGGCGTCAGAAATGGCTTTTCTTTGGGAAGTCCAATAACTTTAGTAGTTACTAACGACGATTTCACTCATTGGAGAAAAATAATGGGCGTCGCACCAATTAGCGATGAAGAAAGAGAAAATATGAAACGTACCATTACAAAACCTAGACCAGGCCATGCTGATCTTGTAGGCGGTATGAAATATAATCATCGTGATTTAAGAAATGTGCTCGAGCGTTCATCTGCTAGAGAAACAGCAGCAAGAGTTGCTGTGGGTGCTGTTTCAAAAATTCTTTTAGAACAATTAGATATCCACTTATACAGTCGTGTAGTCGAAATTGGTGGTATTAAAGACAAAGGTTTATATGATGTAGATATGTTCAAAAATAATGTAGATAAAAATGATGTACGTGTAGTTGACGAAAATATTGCGCAACAAATGAGAGATAAAATAGATGAAGCGAAAAAAGACGGAGATTCAATCGGAGGCGTAGTTCAAGTAATGGCTGAAAACATGCCTATTGGTGTGGGAAGTTATGTACATTATGACCGTAAATTAGATGGACGCATTGCACAGGGTGTTGTGAGTATCAACGCATTCAAAGGTGTAAGTTTTGGTGAAGGATTTAAAGCAGCTGAAAAACCTGGTAGCGAAATTCAAGATGAAATTCATTATAATCAAGATTTAGGCTATTTTAGAGCTACAAATCACTTAGGTGGATTTGAAGGAGGCATGAGTAATGGGATGCCTATCATTGTTAATGGTGTGATGAAGCCTATCCCTACTTTATATAAGCCACTAAACTCAGTTGATATTAACAGTAAAGAAGACTTCAAAGCTACTATTGAACGCTCAGATAGTTGTGCAGTGCCCGCAGCTAGCGTAGTATGTGAACACGTTGTCGCTTTTGAATTAGCAAAAGCAGTACTCGAAGAGTTTCAATCTAACCACATGGACCAACTCATAGCACAAATTAAAGAGCGTCGACAACTCAATATAGAATTTTAATTACCCTAGAATGATTGAGGTGAAAGCATGGAACTTAAAACATCATATGCAAGTGATAATTATCCCATTATCGTTGAACATCACGCAATTAACTCTTTAGAAAAATACATTAAAAATGAAGAACAACGATTTTTCATTATCGATAAGCAAGTCTATAATTTATTTGTAGATAAACTTGAAGCTTTGGCTCAAAAACTTGATGCTAAATGTATCGTAATCCCTTCTGGAGAAACGTCAAAATCATTCGAACATTATCATCGTACTATTGAATATTTACTAAGCCATCAATTAACACGTCAAACGTGTATTGTTGCCATTGGTGGTGGTGCTACAGGAGATTTCGCAGGGTTTATTGCTGCAACTTTACTTAGAGGCGTTTCATTTGTCCAAGTACCGACAACTATTTTAGCCCACGATTCAAGTGTAGGTGGTAAAGTTGGAATTAATTCTGATCATGGTAAAAATTTAATTGGTGCTTTTTATCGACCCAAAGCTGTCATTTATGATTTAGATTTTTTAGAAACTCTACCATATTCTGAAATACTAAGTGGGTATGCTGAGGTCTATAAGCACGCTTTATTAAACGGCGAGGATTCAACAAAAAATATCGAATCTAATTTTACCTCAAATAAAAATTTACAAGCGTTAAAAAATCTAGATTATTATTTATTTGAGGGTATAAAAACAAAACTAAATATTGTTGTTGAAGATGAGAAAGAAAAAGGTAAAAGAAAGTTTCTTAATCTTGGTCATACATTTGGTCATGCAATTGAATATGAGCATAAAATTCCTCATGGTCATGCAGTTATGATTGGTATTCTTTATCAATTTATTGTTGCGAATCACTTATTCGAGTCAAATTATAACATTCAACACTATATTAATTATATGAAAAAACTTAAATATCCATTATCTATCATCAAACAACTTCATTTTGAAGATACATACCATTTTATGCTTCTAGATAAAAAAAATGATTACAATGGTATTCAAATGGTCTTACTTAAAAATTTAGGGAAACCAGTTGTCACTCATGTTGATAAGGATACGCTTTTATCAGCTTTCGAGGAATTACAATCTTATTTTAAGTAGGTGAATCAAATGAATAACAGTGAAATAATTAATATTAATGGACCACTCAAAGGTGAAATAGAAGTACCTGGTGATAAATCGATGACACACCGCGCTATTATGTTAGCTTCATTAGCTAAAGGTATATCAACCATTTATGAACCATTATTGGGAGAAGATTGTCGACGTACTATGGATATCTTTAAACAATTGGGTGTAACAATTGAAGAGCAGGACAATTCTATCATAATCAATTCACCAGGATATCAAAATTTCACAACGCCACACCAAGTTCTCTATACTGGTAATTCTGGTACTACTACACGATTACTTGCTGGTCTTTTAAGCGGATTAGGTATTGAAAGTGTGTTATCTGGTGATGTATCTATAGGCAAAAGACCCATGGATAGAGTGATGAAACCTCTTCTGAAAATGAACGCTAATATATCTGGAATTGATAATAATTACACACCGCTTATTATTAAGCCTTCAACCATTAAAGGTATAAATTATCAAATGGAAGTTGCAAGTGCACAAGTTAAAAGTGCTATTTTACTTGCTAGCCTATTTTCAAAAGAAGCAACGACACTCACAGAAATTGATGTTAGTAGAAATCATACAGAAACATTGTTTGCACACTTTAATATTCCTATATCAATTCAAGGTAAGACAATCCAAACCTTACCTTATGCAATTGAACATATACAGCCTAGAGACTTTCATGTTCCAGGCGATATCTCATCTGCTGCATTTTTCATAGTCGCAGCTCTAATTACGCCCGGTAGTGACATTACAATTCATAATGTTGGCATTAATCCCACTCGTTCAGGTATCATAGATATCGTTAAACAAATGGGAGGAAACATTGAATTAAGTAATGTAAGCAAAGGTGCAGAACCAACTGCATCAATACATGTAACATATACACCGAACTTGAATGCTGTTACAATTAAAGGCGACTTAGTTCCAAGAGCTATCGATGAATTGCCAGTTATTGCATTACTTTGCACACAAGCTTCAAATTCTTGTATTATCAAAGACGCAGAGGAATTAAAAGTGAAGGAAACAAATCGTATAGATACTACTGCAGACATGCTAAATTTACTTGGTTTTAATTTACAACCCACACATGATGGACTTATTATACATCCATCAGAGTTTGGATCAAATGCAACTGTAGATAGTCAAACAGATCATCGCATAGGAATGATGTTAGCTGTAGCTTCACTACTTAGTTCAGAACCACTCAAAATAGAGCAATTTGACGCTGTTAATGTTTCCTTCCCAGGTTTTTTACCTAAACTAAAGCTTTTAGAAAATGAGGGAAAATAAAAAATGGAAGATATCTATAAACTTATAGACGATATCAATCTACAAAAAATAGAAAACTTAGATTCTCGAGTAAATGAGGCATTGAGTTCAAACAATGATGATGCGCTATTTATACTTGGTGAAACTTTATATAATTTCGGTCTTACACCTCAAGGGTTAGAAGTTTTTAGAACGTTATATCATAAATACCCAGATGAAAGTGAATTACTCATTTACTTTATCGAAGGTCTCATGTCTGAAAATCAAACTGACGAAGCACTTGAATATTTAGCACAAGTAGAACCATCTACCGAAAAGTTGATGCTTGAAGCCGATTTATATCAACAAATTAATATGTTAGAAGTAGCAATTGACAAATTGCAAGAAGCATTAGATCTTGAACCTAATGATCCAATTATTCACTTCGCCTTAGCAGAGCTATTATACTACGATGGGCAATACTTACGAGCTACAAGAGAGTATGAAACAGTATTGGAAACAGGTGAATATGAAGTGAATGGAGTAAATCTTTTCTCGCGAATGGCAGATTGTAGTTTACAAAGTGGTAATTATTCAGATGCTATTAGCTTATTTGATGAAATTAATGAAGAAGAGATGAATTCTGAAGATTACTTTAAAAAATCAATTGCCTATGAAAAAAACGATTTAACGCAAGAAGCAATTAAAATTATGCAAACATTACTTTCAAAAGATCCTGATTTTATACAAGGATATTTTTATCTTCAATCTCTATTTGAAAATGAAAAAAATTATCCTGATGCTATAGAAACTGGTAAGGAAGGATTACGTTTAAGTCAATTTTACAAAGAATTAATGGTTTCTACAGGTAGCTTAGAAATAGAGCATGGAGATGCAAATGAAGGTGTAGAATTGTTAAAACAAGCCTTAGAGGTCGATAATGCATATCATGAACCATTGTTGATTTTAAGTGATTTATATCGTAATGAAGAAGACTATGAATCAATTATACAATTGTTGACTTATGTAGACGAAGAAGATTTAGATCCTATTTTCATGTGGCATTTAGCATATGCATACGGTCAAGAAGAACGAGATAAAGAAGCGCAACATTTCTTTGAATTAGCATATCCAACATTACAAACCCAAGTTGAATTTTTAAGCGATTATTACTTCTATTTATTAGAAATTGGTCAAAAAGAAAAAGCACTTTTGATTTTAAATCAATTATTAGAAATTGATCCAAGCAATGAAAATTGGCATGATGAGTCAATGAGATTGCAAATGTAAGTTGGTGACTTAAATGAATGATTCTCTTATTCGTATCAAACAAAATTTTATAGAATATATTCTGTTTAACTATCGTTTTAAATCAAGAATTACTGTGTGGGTATTAAATTATTTAAAGGCAAATCAAGATAAGCTAAATAATGTACATTTCGTAAATAGTAAAATCAATAATCATTATACTTTAGAAATTGCAGAAGTGGATACAACTGCTTCTGCAATTCAATTGAGCAAGGATAATAAAGCTTATATTAATACAAATCAAATTTTTAATTATATTGCAAATCATACATTAAGATTAGATATACAAATACATTTTGCTCATTGTCACGCGCGAGAACCTCGCTTAGATGATTTAATATTAATGCAGCTCATTCATTCACCTAGTTATTCATCTTATGTACAAGACTTGTATTCAATTTCTATGGATAAAAGAAAACAAACAACTATTATTCAAACCTTACAAAACAATATTGATTTAAGTTTACAAATGAATGAACCTGATTATTTTTATCAACTCACACAAATACTTAATGTGTTAAAATCAAAAGATATTCAATCAACTTTAAATGATAGGTAGCCCATACTAAGATGAATCAATGGCTTTGGGAAACTTCACTTTATCAAAAATGGTTGATTTCTTTTATTTTAGTTTGCAATATATTTGGTACGATATACGGTTATCATTGGTATAGTAGTCAATTAGCTAACACGCCAAATTATTTTAAATTATTTGTTCCAGATAGTCCCACTGCTACATTATTTTTATGTTTATCATTATTACTCATACTATTTAATAAGCGTAATGCACTGATTGACGCTTTAGCTTTTATAACTCTATTTAAATATGGTAGTTGGGCTGTAATTATGAATATTTTGATGTTCATAAAAATGAATGATGTTGCTATAAACGGACTTATGTTGCTCATATCTCACGCAATTATGATGTTAGAAGCTATCTATTTTTATCCTCGTTTTAAAATATCTAAGTTGGCTGGATTGATGACTTTCATATGGGTGACTGTCAATGACGTAATAGATTACATATACGGACAATATCCATACTATAATTTTATCGCCAAACATTTAATTGAAGTAGGGGTGTTGGCTTATAGTCTCACTATCATATCGTATATTTTATTTTTAAAATTACAAAAGTGGTTGAAAGTTAAAACATTTGATTAAAGATAAATTTGACAGTAAAATGAAAATAAAGGAGAGTGAGTTTAATGTCTTTAATATCAATGATTATATATTTCGTAATATTAATGGTCATTCCAATGTGGGCTCAACATAAAGTTAAATCTAATTATGAAAAATACTCACAAGTGAGATCCACAAGTGGTAAAACTGGTCGTGAAGTAGCTGAAGAAATTTTACATTCTAATGGCATTTACGATGTTGACGTCGTTAAAGGCGAAGGCTTCTTAACTGATCACTATGACCCAAATAAAAAAGTTGTTTGTTTATCTCCTGCAAACTACGATAGACCATCAGTTGCTGGTACTGCAATTGCAGCCCATGAAGTAGGACATGCAATTCAACATCAGCAAGGTTACGCACCATTAAGATTTAGAACAGCATTAGTACCATTAGCTAATATTGGTAGTTCTTTAAGCTACATTATTATTATGGTAGGTATTGTTTTAACAGCTCTCGGTAGTGTCTTTGGCTCTACAGTTCTATGGGTTGGTGCTGGTTTAATGTCACTTGCAGTTTTATTCTCTATCGTGACATTACCTGTCGAGTTTAACGCTAGTTCAAGAGCAATGAAACAAATAACGGCTTTAAATATCGTTAATGAGAAAGAATACAAACACGCGAAAAAAGTTTTATCTGCAGCAGCAATGACATATGTGGCATCTACTGCAGTTGCGTTAGCTGAACTTGCTCGTATTATATTAATTGCGAGATCAAGTGATTAATCATATATAACAACGCAGTTCCTGGTAATCATTACAATTGATTTGTAATGGTTACCTTTTTTATTTGAATACGTGACAAAAGCCTATCTTTTAATACATATTAAACATTGCACTTGAAATGCAAGGCACTTTATTTTGTAATATACTATATAAGAATAGCGATAAAGGAGTACTTTCATATGAAATCTATGGAGCAAATGCAACAAGAAGTTGATGACTATATCAGTCAATTTAAAGCTGGTTATTTTTCACCACTTGCCAATCTTGCAAGAATGACAGAAGAAGTTGGAGAATTAGCACGCGAAATAAACCATCATTTTGGAGAGAAAAAAAAGAAAGATACTGAAGAAGATAATACAATTAAAGCTGAATTGGGAGACAATTTATTTGTTTTACTGTGTATTGCAAACTCTCTGAACATAGATATGACAGAAAGCTTTAATGACACGATGAATAAGTTTAATACAAGAGATAAAAATCGCTTTGAAAGAAAATAATTTAAGAAAGGATGGGCACAAATGAAAATCGGTATAACATGTTACCCGTCCATGGGTGGTTCTGGCATTATTGCTACAGAACTCGGTATTAAAATGGCAGAACGTGGCCATGAAGTTCACTTTATTACCTCAAATATACCCTTTAGAATACGCAAACCTTTACCTAACATGACGTTCCACCAAGTTGAAGTCAATCAATATGCCGTATTCCAATATCCACCATACGATATTACATTAAGTACAAAAATTTCTGACGTTATACAAGAATATGATTTAGACATATTGCATATGCATTATGCTGTACCTCACGCTGTATGTGGTATATTAGCTAAACAAATGTCAGGTAAAGACGTCAAAATTATGACAACACTACATGGCACTGATATAACAGTGTTAGGTTATGACCATACTTTACAAAACGCGATAAAATTTGGCATAGAACAAAGTGATATTGTGACAAGTGTTAGTCATTCACTAGCACAGCAAACTTATGAAATTATCAATACTCAAAAGGAAATCATCCCTATATATAATTTTGTACGGGAAAATGAATTCCCAACTCGTCATAATGAAGAATTAAAAGATTGTTATGGTATCTCTTCTGAAGAAAAGGTACTGATACATGTTTCTAATTTCAGAAAAGTAAAACGCATTGATACAGTGATTGAGACATTTGCAAAAGTTCATGAGAGTATACCGTCCAAGTTGATACTTTTAGGAGATGGCCCAGAATTAATCGATATGCGACATAAAGCACGAGAGCTCGATGTGGAAGCACACGTACTCTTTTTAGGCAAACAAAATGACGTAAGCGCATTCTACCAACTATCTGATTTAGTATTACTCTTAAGTGAGAAAGAAAGTTTTGGATTAACTCTCTTAGAAGCAATGAAAACAGGCGTCTTACCTATAGGGAGTCGTGCAGGTGGTATTAAAGAGGTCATCAGACATGAAGAAACTGGATTTATAGTAGATATAGGAGATAGTACACAAGCTGCAAAGTATGCTATTAAACTTTTATCAAATCCAGAATTATATCAAAAAATGCAATCCCAAATGCTGAAAGATATTGAAGCAAGATTTAGTTCAGATTTAATTACTGACCAATATGAAAACTATTATCGAAAGATGCTAGAACAAGGTGAGAACAGCAATGAGTCATGAGATATTTGAACAAGCAAAACCTATTTTAAAAAAGATTCAAAATAAAGGTTTTAAAGCTTATTTCGTTGGTGGATCAGTACGTGATTACATCATGCAACGACCTATACATGATGTTGATATTACTACCAGTGCAATGCCTGACGAAATAGAATCTATATTTGATAAAACCATACCAGTGGGTAAAGAACACGGTACGATCAACGTGGTCTTTCAAAATGACAATTATGAAATCACTACATTTAGATCTGAAGATGAATACATCAATCATCGTAGGCCCAGTGAAGTGTATTTTGTAAGAGATTTATATCAAGATGTTCAACGTAGAGATTTTACAATGAATGCTATAGCAATGGATCTAAATTACCAGTTGTATGATTATTTTAATGGTCAACAAGATATAAAAAATCGAGTAATTCGTACTGTTGGTGTACCAAGTGAAAGGTTCGCAGAAGACGCGCTTCGTATCATTAGAGGATTACGTTTTCAATCACAACTTAATTTTCAAATTGATTCAGACACATTACATGCAATGTCTTCTCATATTTCAGATATACAATATTTATCCGTTGAACGTGTAGTAGTAGAGCTTAAAAAGCTTATCATGGGAAACAATGTTAAACAAAGCTTTGAAGTCATGCAAAACATGAAAGCATTTAATTATATACCTTTTTTCAAATCATTTGAGATGTCTCATCTTCATATAGATGAGCCCATCACATTTGAACTTTGGATTGCAATCTTAATCGTCCAACAACCAAAAGATGTACAATTAAGCTCCTTGAAAATTAGCAATCAAGAAAAAGCAACTATCAAAAAATGGATTACACTCATCCAAACATTGCCTAAGATACAGTCAAAGCAATCTTTAATAACATTAGTATATGATTACAATTTAAAAGATATTGAAATCCTATTATCATTACATCATTTGCTTAAACAAAATGGGCTTACAACAGCCAATCACTTAATCATTAATGAAATAAGTGTTCGCGAAGCAAATAAAAAATTACCTATCCATTGCAGAAAAGAATTGGCAATAAATGGTAAAGATATACTCAATCATACGAATAAAAATTCAGGACCATGGCTAAAAGATACACTTAGAGAAATAGAAATCGCAGTCATATCAAATCAAATAGCCAACACTAAAGAAGAAATATTAGAATGGGTGGATGCACATGTCAAAATATAGTCAAGATGTCATTAGAATGTTGTATGAACATCAATCAAATTACATATCAGGGCAATATATTGCCAATCAACTCAATATTTCTAGGGCAGGTGTCAAAAAAGTTATTGACCTATTAAAAGAAGATGGTTGTGATATCAAGTCAATAAATCACAAAGGCCATCAACTGAATTCATTACCTGATCAGTGGTATAGCGGTATTGTAAAACCCATTCTTGATGAACTTGGCCTTTTTAATCATCTAGAAGTTTATCACACTGTAGATTCAACCCAATTAAAAGCAAAGAGAGCACTCGTTGGAAATAATGATACATTCTTAATCTTGAGCGATGAACAAACAGAAGGTCGAGGTAGATTCAATCGTAATTGGGAATCATCTAAAGGAAAAGGATTGTGGATGTCACTTGTACTAAGACCTGACGTACCTTTCTCTATGATACCTAAATTTAATTTATTTATTGCTTTAGGTATTAGAGATGCTATTCAACAATTTTCGAACGAACGTGTAACCATTAAATGGCCAAATGATATATATATTGGTAATAAAAAAATTTGTGGATTTTTAACTGAAATGGTTGCTAACTATGATGCAATAGAAGCAATAATTTGTGGTATAGGTATAAATATGAATCATGTTGAAAGTGATTTTGATGAGGATATTAAAGATAAAGCAACAAGTATACGTATGCATTCAGATAGTAAAATTAATAGATATACTTTTTTAACTACATTATTAACTCAAATTATACATCGATTTGATCAATTTTTACATCAAACTTTTGAGTCAATTCGAGAAGAATATATTCACACTACAAATATATGGCATCGTCAACTTAAATTCACTGAAAATGATCATCAATTTTTGGGGGAGGCCATAGATATTGATTCAGATGGATTCCTTATAGTTAAAGATGAAGAAGGTCAATTACATCGACTTATGAGTGCAGATATAGATTTATAAACACAAAAATGAGGAGCGGACATTATGGGAATAGCAACATTTGCAGTTGTGGATTTAGAAACAACTGGAAATCAACTGGATTATGATGAAATCATTCAAATTGGCATTACATTTGTACGTCAGAATCAAGTCATTGATACATACCATTCAATGATACGTACCGATTTAGAAATTCCACCGTTTATCCAAGCCTTAACTTCTATAGAAGAAGAAATGTTGGTACAGGCACCTTATTTTAATGAGGTCGCAGATGACATTTATCAACTTATCAAAGACTGTGTTTTTGTTGCACATAATATCTCATTCGATCTTAATTTTATAAAAAAAGCTTTTGAAAAATGTAATATTCAATTTAAACCTAAAAGAGTCATGGATACTTTAGAATTGTTTAAAATCGCATTCCCTACAGACAAAAGCTACCAGTTAAGCGCATTGGCTGAATCACATCATATCCCGTTAAATAATGCACATAGAGCAGATGAAGATGCAACAACAACTGCTAAATTGATGATTAAAGCTTTTGAGAAGTTCGAGCAATTGCATTTAGATACTCAAAAACAACTGTACTATTTAAGTAAAAATCTCAAGTATGATCTTTATCATATTTTGTTTGAAATGGTTAGAAATTATCAAACTAAACCGCCTAACATCCAATTTGAACAATTTGAACAAATTATTTACCGTAAACAAATTGATTTAAAAAAACCGGCTGTCAATTTTGATGGTACCTTAAAAGATTTATATAAAAATGTTACTCAATCTTTAAATCTTACATATCGGCCACAACAGTTATACCTAGCCGAAATTATACTTGATCAGTTGATGCATAGTGATAAAGCAATGATTGAAGCACCTTTAGGTAGTGGAAAGTCTCTTGCTTATCTGCTTGCAGCAACAATGTATAATATTGAAACCGGTCGTCATGTAATGATTTCAACAAATACAAAATTATTACAAAGTCAGCTATTAGAAAAAGACATACCATTACTCAATGATGTTTTAGATTTTAAAATTAACGCGTCATTAATCAAAAGTAAAAATGATTATATATCTCTTGGTCTTATCAGCCAAATTCTTAAAGATGATACAAGTAATTATGAAGTAAATATTCTTAAAATGCAGTTACTTATTTGGATAACTGAAACAAATACTGGGGACATACAAGAATTAAATCTTAAAGGTGGACAAAAAATGTATGTTGACCAAAAAATTGAAACATACGTTCCAGTTCGTCATGATATCCATTATTACAATTATATAAAAAGGAATGCTCAAAACATACAAATTGGTATCACTAATCATGCGCACTTAATTCATTCAGACAGCGAAAACACTATATATCAACTATTTGATGATTGCATCATCGATGAAGCACATAGATTGCCTGACTATGCGCTAAATCAAGTTACCAATGATTTAAATTATTCAGATGTTAAATATCAATTAGGACTTATTGGCAAAAATGAAAATGAAAAACTACTTAAAGCAGTAGACAAACTTGAGCAACAACGTATTTTAGAGAAACTAGATATTGCACCTATAGACGTTTTTGGTCTAAAAATAAATATCAATGAGTTACATGATTTAAATGAGCAACTATTCACTACAATTTATAACATTATTCAAACATCAGACGTTTATGATGATGACATTCATAAGTATCATTACGTTTATGAGTTTGAAACGAGTGAGATTTTAAAAGATTTACGTTCAATCATAGATAAATTAAATAAAACAATAGAAATATTTAACGGAATGAATCACAAAACAATCAAGTCCATACGAAAACAATTATTATACTTACATGACAAATTTAAACTTATCGAACAAAGTATAAAAGATCACCATACTAGCTTTATTTCAATTAAAAATTTAGCACAAAAATCAACAATCCGACTCTTAGTCAAGGATTATGATGTTAAGGATATCCTGACGAAACAAGTACTTGAAAAATTTAAGTCTCTTACATTTATATCAGGCACATTAGCTTTCAATCACTCATTTAAAGCATTTCAAAATTGGTTTAATGAAGATATAGACTTTAATACATTTGAAATATCAACACCTTTAACATCATCCAACCATACAAATGTTTTTGTGCCCAATGATGTTGAAACGTACAATTATAAAAATTTAGACGATTATGTAGCTTCAATTGTTGACTATATTGTTGAATACATTACAGTAACACAGTCGAAATGTCTTGTCTTATTTACAAGCTATAAAATGATGCATATGGTTCAAGATTTGTTAAATGAATTACCTGAATTAGAAGATTATGTCATTTTAACCCAACAGCAAAACCAAAATTATAAAATTGTTCAACAGTTTAATAACTTTGATAAATCAATACTTCTTGGAACATCAACATTTTTTGAAGGTTTTGATTTTCAAGCCAATGGCCTTAAATGTGTAATGATAGCTAAATTACCATTTATGAATAAACATAATATTAAATACTGGCTCATGGACTCTGAATTCACATCAACTTTTAAAGATTATGTATTACCTGATGCTGTGACTAGGTTTAGACAAGGTCTCGGACGTCTTATTCGACACGAAGACGACAAAGGACTTATTGTGTCATTTGATGATCGACTAGTAAATAGCACATATAAAAACTTTTTTGCTCAATCACTAGAACATTTTAAACAACGAAAAGGTAACATTAAACAGTTTAATAAATTACTGAATCAAATACAGAGGTCTATCGATAATGAGAGTAAAAGCTAGCTTTTTAGAAATTTATAATAAATCATATCGTATGATTCCAGTTACTCAACTTGTAGAAGTTAAAGGCATATTTTGTTAAAATAAATGAGTATTTAAAAAGAAAAATATAGGAGTTTGGTTATGAAGACTACGATTAAACAAGCGAAAAAACATCTTAACCAAGAAGTAACAATTGGTGCTTGGTTAACTAATAAACGTTCAAGTGGTAAAATAGCGTTCTTACAATTACGCGATGGTACAGGATTTATGCAAGGAGTAGTAGTAAAATCTGAAGTAGATGAAGAAACATTTCAAACTAGCAAAAGATATTACTCAAGAATCATCTTTATATATCACAGGAACGATTACAGAAGATAATCGTTCTGATTTAGGCTACGAAATGCAAGTTAAATCAATCGAAATTGTACATGAAGCACATGATTATCCTATTACACCAAAAAATCATGGAACAGAATTTTTAATGGATCATCGTCACTTATGGTTACGTTCAAAAAAACAACATGCTGTCATGAAAATAAGAAATGAAATCATCCGTGCAACATATGAGTTTTTCAATGAAAATGGCTTCACTAAAATTGATCCACCTATTTTAACAGCAAGTGCACCAGAGGGGACAAGTGAGTTATTCCATACAAAATATTTTGATGAAGATGCATTTTTATCACAAAGTGGGCAATTGTATATGGAAGCAGCCGCAATGGCTCACGGACGTGTTTTTTCATTCGGCCCAACTTTTCGTGCAGAAAAATCTAAAACACGTCGCCATTTAATTGAATTCTGGATGATTGAACCAGAAATGGCCTTTACAAATCATGCAGAAAGCTTAGAAATACAAGAACAGTATGTGTCTCACATTGTTCAATCTGTTTTAAATCATTGCCAATTAGAACTCAAAGCTTTAGATAGAGATACAACTAAACTAGAAAAAGTTGCTACACCTTTCCCTAGAATTTCTTATGATGATGCTATCGAATTCTTGAAAAAAGAGGGATTCAATGATATTGAATGGGGTGAAGACTTTGGTGCACCACATGAAACAGCAATCGCTAATCACTATGATTTACCAGTATTCATTACAAATTATCCAACTAAAATTAAACCATTCTATATGCAACCAAATCCGGACAATGAAGATACAGTATTATGTGCTGATTTAATTGCGCCTGAAGGTTACGGTGAAATTATTGGTGGTTCCGAACGTATTAATGATTTAGAATTATTAGAACAACGCATTAATGAGCACGAATTGGATGAAGAAAGTTATAGCTATTATTTAGATTTACGTCGTTATGGTAGCGTACCACATAGTGGTTTTGGCTTAGGCTTGGAGCGAACAGTAGCTTGGATTTCTGGAGTTGAACATGTTCGTGAAACATCTCCATTCCCACGTTTACTTAATCGCTTATATCCATAATTGATTATTCGTATTTATGTTCAAAATACCATTTTTGAAACGTCCAGTCATTTTAAGGCTGGGCGTTCATTTTAAATAGGAGGTAGTAATATTATGGATCTAATTCAATTAAAAACAAGACCTGTTGTTATAAGACGAGAATTGTTTGATCATTATTCAGAGTTAGGTTTGGATGAACAAGATTTAGTTATTTTGATAAAACTTTTATATGCATCTGAAACTTCTAATAAGCAACCTTCTATTGAGTTTCTTCAAAAAGGATCAACTATGGAACCTCGTCAAATTACTTCCGTAATACAAAACTTAATTCAAAGAGAATTATTAGAACTCAATGTTAATAAAGACGAAGAAGGTAAATTCACTGAATACATGAATTTAGATCCCTTCTATCACAAATTAAATCAATTATTAAAACATCAATACTTAAAACATGAGGAACAAGATAAAAAAGAGCAATTTAAGCAATTGTTTCAGTTAGTTGAGCAATCGTTCGGCAGACCACTATCGCCGTATGAAATTGAAACATTAAATCAGTGGATTGATGTCGATCACCATGACTTATCAGTTATACAAGCCGCTCTTGATGAGGCACTTAGCCAAAATAAACTTAGTTTTAAATATATTGATCGTATTTTATTAAATTGGAAAAAGAATAATGTGAAAACAGTTGACGATTCAAAGAAAATAAGAGAACAGTTTAACAAACCAAAAATGAAGCATGTTGTTAAAAAGGTACCTAAATTTGACTGGTTGAATGGAGAGAATCCTAATGATAAGTAAGAAAAAAGCATTACAAATGATTGATGTTATAGCGGATATGTTTCCTAATGCAGAATGTGAGTTAAACCATAGAAATGCATTTGATCTTACAATAGCTGTATTATTATCAGCACAGTGTACTGATAATCTAGTCAATCGTGTTACGCAATCATTATTTAGAAAATATCGAACACCCGAAGATTATTTAAATGTGAGTGATGAAGAATTACAAAATGATATACGCTCTATTGGATTATATCGCAATAAAGCCAAAAATATAAAAAAATTATGTCACTCTTTAATTGAACAATTTAATGGTCAAATCCCACAAACACATAAAGAATTAGAGAGTCTAGCTGGAGTGGGACGTAAAACAGCAAATGTTGTAATGAGTGTTGCATTTGGAGAACCTTCTTTAGCTGTCGACACTCATGTTGAGAGAGTTTCTAAACGTTTGGGAATTAATCGTTGGAAAGATAATGTAAGACAAGTAGAAGATCGATTATGTGATATTATCCCAAGAGATAGATGGAATAAAAGCCATCATCAATTAATATTTTTTGGGAGATATCATTGTCTTGCTAGAAAACCTAAATGTGAGATATGTCCATTGTTAAATGATTGTAGAGAAGGGCAAAAACGACATAAAGCAAAGATAAAGGAGGCGTGATGATATGATTGAAAAACAGGATTTCAATCATATAGAAGACCAACTTGATCAACTAGCAAGTAATAAACAACTCAAAACACCAGAAGCTAGGGAACTTTTAGATACTTATTTCGATTTAATCATTAACTATTTTAAACAAATAAATAACATAGATGAAATTCATTTTAATCAACTCGATACATATCCAGTGGTTCCAATGAATTTTGATGAACGCTATCATTATATGGTTGCACGTAAACACCATTTTATGGGCTATCGTCAAATGAAAACATTGAAATCAGAATTAATAAAAATGAATGCATCTTATCTAATTAGAAAGCAACGTCAACAAAAATAAATTTAATTTTAATTATTCTATTTTATACCTATATCAACATTCATAATTCACATTCGATGTAGTTAATCAAATTAATTAATAACTAGAGAACTCAGATTATTACTGTACATGCTAAATTTACTTTTCTAGGACAGAAAAAGCTCCAATTTCATTTTCTTGAAATTGGAGCTTTAAGTTTAATTATTTATGAAACTTTATAATCGAATATAGAGTTTAAATTGAATAGACGTGTAAATGTATTGCCTGAGTTACCTTGACTGGCACCATTTGTACTATTCGAGCTGTTTCCACTTGATGCTGAGTTAGAGCCACCATTTGATGAAGAAGATGTATCGCTACTTCCATGAACACTACGGTTAGTAGTATTATTATCAGAATGACCTGATACAGATAGACTGTCCGGTGAACTTCCTTGTACATCATTAGGCTTTTTGAAATCTTCACCATCTTTAGATGAGATACTAGACATCACATCTTCATACAAGTATTGTGGATACTCTTGTTCTGAATGACCGATAAATGAATTTGTTCCATATTGTTTAACCTTATTGAAGCCCATCCATACCGACATAGTATATTCTGGACTGAAACCATTGATCCAAACATCTTTGGCAGCATTATCAGGTAAATTATACTTTTCGTATATTTCTTGTCCATACGTACCAGTACCAGTTTTCGCACCCATGTTTACGCCTGACACACCATGTCCATAAGCCGAACCATATGCTTTAAATGTACCTTTAAGAATTTCAGCTAACATATATGATGTATAGTCTTTCATAGCTTTGTGACTCGTATGTTCATACTCAATTGTATCTCCTTCATGAGTAACAACTTTTTGTATTGAATGCGCATTATTATAAGTACCACCATTTGCTATTGCTGCAAAAGCGGAAGCTAGTTGAGTAGGTGAGAATTCTGATGAAGATCCACCTAATACTTCTGAAGGTCCAATTTTGCCACTATAATCCAATCCTAATTTAGATGCAAATTTCTGAGGTGCATCATTACCAGCTTGACTTTTAACTTGTTGCCAAGTTTTTAAAGCTGGAATATTGAAACTTTGACGCAATGCATCATAGATAGAAACTGTTCCATGGCCTTTCGTATCATAGTTCTTGAATTGAGAACCATCTACCCAATATGATGATTCGTCTTGAATCGCATGATTCGTTGACCACTTCATATTTTCTATTGCAGGTCCATAAGCTAAGAAAGGTTTTAATGATGAACCAGTAGGGTGAGGGTCAGTAGCTTGGTTTCTTTCAACAACATTTTTATAATTACGTCCACCTGAGATCGCAACTAATCCACCAGTTTTACTATCTAGAATTGTTGCACCAACTTGTTGGTCTTCATTCTTGTAGAAAGAACCGTTGTTAATTCGGTCTTGTAACGTTTGTTGAACATCTTTATCCATATTAGTATAAATTTTTATACCACTTTGAAGAACTGAACCTAAATTTTTATCCTTAAAGTACTTGTTATTCATTAATTCAGATTGAACGAAATTAACGTAAGAATCATACTCAGGATTTTTTTCATTTCCAGTGACTTGACGTTCTTTTTTAGTACGTTCAACTAAGTTAGCTTTAAGATCAATTTTCTTAGCATTCGCATATTGTTTATCATTAATACGGTTATGTTTATGCATAAGATAAAGCACAGTATCTTTACGATTATTAGCTTCCTTAGGATTGTTGTAAATGTTGTAAAGGTTAGGAACTTGAGGTAAACCAGCTAGATAAGCTTCTTCAGCTAAATTTAAATCCTTCATATCTTTGTTGAAGTAATATTTAGCGGCGGCCTTAATTCCAGTAACGCCATCCGAATAATAAATCTTATTCATGTAAACTTGGAATATTTCATCTTTGCTGTACTCTTGTTCTAATCTATAAGAAAGATAAGCTTCTTGTGCTTTACGACCGATAGATTTTTGTTGTGTCAAGAATGAGTCTTTTACAACTTGTTGTGTAAGTGTAGACGCACCTTGAGAACCAAATCCACCTGTTAAGTTTTTACCAATGGCACCAAATAAACGTTTGTAATCTAATGCTCCATGTTGGTAGAAACGGTTATCTTCAGTAGCTAAAACAGCATTTTTCATGTCTTTAGGAACATCTTTGATATTCACATGTTCATGTCGCTGTCCGTTATCAAGTGTTTTTACAAGTTCTCCGTTTTTATCGTAAATCTTTGCTGGAATTGGATCATCTAATTTTGATTCGCTAAATGCTGGAGCTTTCCACGCATAATAAGCAAACAACAAGATGCCGAGTAGCAATAGAACGAAAAAGGCAATAATCATAAAACCTATAATCTTAATAATCGTTCTCTTTACATTCCTATTCTTTTTTCCATTGGACTTCCCATTGTTGTTCTTTTTAGGTTGGGAAGACCCTTTATTTTCCGTCATACGCGGTCCTCACTTTCATCTAATATCAACTTATCAACTGCCTTGAGGTAATTCAATCTTGGTTGATATTGATAAGGAATATGGTAACCATTTTTCCGAATTTCTTCAACAGTTATCGACTTTTTAATATTATTAATGTATCTGTGCCAATATTTTTCAAATTTTGAATAGGGTAAAAGATACACTTCATCAAGCGATTTAAAACGTATCATTAAAAAGACAATTCCTTTTTGATGATATGTATTTTTCATATGTTCTACTTGATGTGCATGAATATTATTGAGTGGAAATGAAGTTTTGTTCTTAGTTTCTTTAGCTTCAAAATCAATGTAATATCCATTATAGACACCATTATAATCAGTTGTTGAAGGAGTGCGAAAATAAGCCTCATTTATTACAGCCTTACTACGTTTCGGATAGTGAACATTAACTATTTGAACCGGAGTTGGCTTTTTATGAATAACTGCTATGCCACTTTTAAGATAGAAAGTATTCGATTGTTCAATATCTTTCTCAAGTGTCATACCTCGTCCACCATATTCAATATTACTTGAAAATGGCGAACTCTTACGTCCGTCCAAAGGCTTATTTTTAGAGTATGGTTTACCATTTGGATAATTCATCATAATTCACCACACAAGTTTGTTCCTATTTTATACTAAATGATTATTTAAAATTATAAAATTAAAACAAACTATCGTATTTGAATGTATATGTCACAAAGAAAACATACATCAATCACTATTTTAACTTGCTTATGCCAATCTGTCACGATTTCTTTCATAAATGAAAGATAAATGTAATCTTCAAGTTAATAAAATTCCATAAATTTCATATTTTTTTATTTAGTATTACTAATAGAATTTAACAAACCAAAAATATCATTTTCTAATTTTTTACTCTATGTATATTTCCATGACTTTCGGATTTATAATATGTTAAATTAATTAAGTAGGAGGCATCTAAATGTATCAAATCATTAAACAATTGTTAGAGGATATTGATGAAATGAATTATAGGTATCAACATGTAAAAATTAACGGCGGTTCATTCGATTTTTATAAAGATGTTGAACCCTATGTCAAAAATATTGATAATCATTTAGAGGCACTCAACTGTTACTCAAAAAGCATTACAGAAACACAATATATGAGCCAACAAAAGTTAGATTTATTGATATTAAATATACAAAAGCTTTCTGTAGATTGTCATTTTCCTAGAACGAGCCGTAAATTATTTGTCGAAAAACTTAAAAGTGCCCAGTACGATTTAAAAAATATTTTATCGAATTATGTTTAGTGAGGAAAAAAATGGTTAAAACTGTTTATATTACTGGCTATAAATCTTTTGAACTCAATATCTATAAAGATGATGCACCAGAAGTATATTATTTAAAGCAATTTATAGCTCATAAATTAAAACATCTTCTAGATGAAGGTTTAGAGTGGGTATTGATACAAGGACAAATGGGTATAGAATTATGGTCTGCTGAAGTAGTGATTGAACTAAAAAAAGACTTCCCAGATATTAAACTAGGTATAATTACGCCATTTCTAGGTCATACACAACGATGGAATGATAAGAATCAAGCTAAGTATACAAATATTATACAACAAGCCGATTTTACTGAAAGCATTCATCACACTGAGTATATGGGTGCCTATCAATTTAAACAAGCAGATCAATTCATGCTTGATCATACCGATTACACTATTTTAATTTATGATGATGAACAAGAGGCAAGCCCTAAATACTTTAAGGATATGTTAGTTGAATTTATGGAAAAAACAAACTATACTTGTGATATTGTGACGTTTGATGAACTCACTGACTTCATCAACGACTTGCAGTGGTCTCAAGATCAAAGTTTCGAATGAGGTGGAAAAAAAGATGTCAGATGTTTCATTAAAATTATCAGCGAAAGATATTTATGAAAAAGATTTCGAAAAAACTATGGCAAGAGGCTATAGAAGAGAAGAAGTAGACGCTTTTTTAGATGATATCATTACAGATTATCAAAAAATGGCGGATATGAACAATGAAGTAGTAAAGCTTTCTGAAGAAAATCACAAATTAAAAAAAGAACTTGAGGAATTAAGATTACGTGTTGCTACATCAAGACCACAAGACAATAAAAACTTTTCTTCAAATAATTCAAGCAGTGCTTCAAATAATGTAGATATTTTAAAACGTATTTCAAACCTTGAAAAAGCAGTATTCGGTAAATAAAATTTTTACTTATTTCGTATAAATTTTATGACTTTACACTTAAAATTATGTTATAATCTCAAAAGTGATATTTCGGGTAATCGCTATAGCAATATAGAGGAAAGTCCATGCTCACACAATCTGAGATGATTGTAGTGTTCGTGCTTGATGAAACAATAAATCAAGGCATTAATTTGACGGCAATGAAATAACCTAAGTCATTTGATATGGTTAGAATAGTTTGAAAGTGCCACAGTGACGTAGCTTTTATAGAAATATAAAAGGTGGAACGCGGTAAACCCCTCGAGTGAGCAATCCAAATTGGGTAGGAGCACTTGTTTAGCGGAATTCAACGTATAAACGAGACGATTTTTACGCGAAAGTAAAAATATGTAGACAGATGGTTACCACCGACGTACCAGTGTAACTAGTACACATTATGAGTACAACGGAACAGAACATGGCTTACAGAAATATCATCACTAGTTTAGCTCTCCCATTTATGGAGAGCTTTTTTAATTGAAATCATAATTGATTTAGAATAATTTGTTACAATATACACTTTACATTTATGGTTTTCCGCTTCAAAATTAAATTAATTAATACTTATAAATATTAAAATTATACATATATTGATTCAATAAATTAAAAGGAGACTCGGTCATGTTTCAATTATTAGCAGTATGTCCAATGGGATTAGAAGCAGTTGTAGCTAAAGAAATACAAGAATTAGGTTACGATACACAAGTAGAAAACGGTCGTATCTTTTTTGAAGGTGATGAAAGTGCTATTGTTAGATGTAACTTATGGTTACGTACCGCAGACCGAATAAAAATTGTAATGGGTCGATTCAATGCTACTACTTTCGACGAATTATTTGAGCAAACAAAGTCATTACCATGGGAGACCGTAATTGACAAAGAAGGTAATTTCCCGGTTCAAGGGCGGAGTGTAAAATCAACATTATATAGTGTACCTGACTGCCAAGCAATTACTAAAAAGGCTATAGTAGAACGACTTAAGCATGCTCATCAAGAAAAAGGATGGCTAAGTGAAACAGGCGCCAAATATCCTGTAGAAGTAGCAATATTAAAAGATAATGTATTATTGACCATTGATACTGCTGGTTCTGGACTCAACAAGCGAGGTTATCGCATTGCTCAAGGTGAAGCACCCATTAAAGAAACATTGGCAGCAAGCCTCATTCGTTTAGCAAATTGGAATGGTAACACACCTTTAATTGATCCTTTCTGTGGTTCAGGCACCATTGCTATTGAAGCATGTCTTATTGCACAAAATATTGCACCTGGTTTTAATAGGGATTTTGTATCTGAACAATGGAATATGATGCCACCTAATATTTATGACAAATTTCGTGATGAAGCTGATCAATTGGCTGACTATGATAAAGACATACAAGTATATGCTTCTGATATTGATCCAGAAATGATTGAAATTGCAAAACGTAATGCAGAAGAAGTTGGTCTCGGAGATATCATACAGTTCAATGTTAAAGATGTGAATACTTTGTCTATTGATACCGACATGCCTGTAGCACTTGTTGGCAATCCACCGTATGGTGAAAGAATTGGAGATCGTGAAGAAGTTGAAGAAATGTATCGTTATATAGGTACACTTTTGAAACAACATCCTCATTTATCGGCCTACATATTAACAAGTAACAAAGAATTTGAATACTTAGTTAATCGAAAAGCGACTAAAAGACGTAAGTTGTTCAACGGGTATATTGAATGTACGTACTATCAGTATTGGGGTAAAAAGCAAAGTAATAAAAATTAAATTTTACATTTTATAATACTTGTGTAATTATAGTAATTATTCAAGTACTATTTATTCGCACTCTTATCTTGACTGTAGTACAGTTAAATAGGAGTGTTTAATTTTATTAAAAAATAAGTCATATACTAAAAATGTATCATATTTTAATTAGAAAGGGGCTTTTAAATATGAAGACTGTTTTGATTGTAGGCGCAAATGGTAGAGTATCTATCGAAGCGACAAAAATTTTCCTAGAGAACTCAAGATTTAATGTTGATTTATTTTTGAGAAATGCGCATCGTATACCTGATTACGCCTCTAATAGAATTAAAGTTTATGAGGGAGACGCTAAAAATATTGAGGATTTAGAAAGTGCTTTAAACAATGTTGATGTTGTTTTTGCAAGTTTATCGGGATCACTTGATAAACAAGCTGAAACTATCGTAAAAGCCATGGATAACAAAAATGTTAAGAGACTGATTTTTGTAGCAGCACCTGGTATTTATGATGAACTACCAGAACCATTCAATCAATGGAATAAAGAACAATTTGGCGAAAAATTGAATCGCTACCGCAAAGCATCTGATATTATAGAAAATTCAGATTTAGATTACACAATAATACGTCCAGGCTGGCTTACAGATAAAAATGAAAATGTATATGAGATCACAGCAAAGAACGAAACATTTAAAGGTACTGAAGTATCACGTAAAAGTGTAGCATCTTTAGCAGTACAAATTGCCAAAAACCCAGAACTACACTCTAAAGAAAATATTGGTGTGAATAAACCTAATACAGAAGGTAATAAACCTGCTTGGTTCAATTAGTATAAAGTTTGTATCTACATGCATGGGTTTTCAATCAATATTATGATAGAATTTGAAATAGATAAATAAGCTTTAATTTAGGGCAAGTCATCATGGCTGCCTTATTTTTTTGAATTTATTGCTAATTATCATAAAATAAATTGTACAATATTACTTAAATTCAAACAGGGGATTATCTTTCATTCAATTATAAAAACAAGATAGAATTCATTAATTATACTTCTAATATCTTTGATGAAAGTCATAATAATTATTTAGCTACAGATACTTTTCATTTAAATTTAATTTACCTTTCAAATAATTTTGAATTCTGATTTTGTTACTTTAATCGAGTAAAAATACTGTGATTTATCACTGAACTAAAGGGGTAATACTTATGGCAATAAATGAACAATTAGATACTTTATATAAATTAAAAAAAGAATTGGAAAAATCTAATAACAGACCTTTAATTAATACTATTAATCAAGTAATAAAAAAAGTTTATTTAAATCAATACACCGCAACATTTGTAGGACATTTCTCAGCTGGAAAATCAACGTTAATTAATTTGTTATTAGAACAAGATATACTACCAAGTTCTCCAGTACCAACAACGAGCAATACAGCTATCGTTTCAGTAGCCAAGGAAGACGAAATCATTGCCAATCTTACGCAACAACAATATACAAAATTAAAAACGTACAACGATGTTAAGCAAATGAATCGACAAAATGTCGATGTAGAATCGATAGAAATTAATTTTCCATCAAACAAATTTAATCTAGGGTTTACATTTCAAGATACACCGGGTGTTGACTCTAACGTTGCAACGCATCAGTCGAGTACAGAGCAATTTATGTATACAAGTAACTTGTTGTTTTATACAGTAGACTATAATCATGTCCAATCAGCGTTGAACTTTAAATTTATGAAACGTATTAATGAAGCTGGTATACCAATTATTTTTGTGATTAATCAGATTGATAAACATAATGAAGAAGAAATTACATTTGAAACTTTTAAATCAAGAGTCGAAAAATCAATCAAAGACTGGGATATCAAACTTCAAGATACTTATTACGTTTCAAAGTTTGATCATCCACAGAATGAAATTGACAAACTTTCAAATTTTCTAGTATTTATGGATCAACATCGTGAATCAACAGAAGACTATGTTAATAGAACAATTCAATTCATTACCGATGCACAATACATATACATTCAAAATGAAATGCAATCTATTCTTGACACCCTTCAAATTAATGAAGAACAATTCGAGGAAGCATATATTCAATTTCAACAAAATCAAGAAGTCAGCGCAGAAGCACAATTGCTCAATGACTCTAATCAATTATTTAATTATTTAAAACAGAAGCGTAAAGATATATTAGATAATGCTTATATCATGACGTACGATATGCGTGAATCTTTACGGAATTATTTAGAAAGCATGGCAACTGATTTTAAAGTGAATGGATTTTTTAATAAAAGGAAGAAAAAAGAAGAAGAACAAATCAAACGACTTAATGAGGCGACCACTCAATTGCAAGAGAAAGTTAATCAACAAGTACGACAACCACTTCGTGAAGATATGTCATTTTTAACTAGATTCATAAATAAACATGCTGTGAATGAAAAAATACTAAATCAAGATTATGACGTCGTTCCGTCACTTATATCAGAGCTATATCAAACTCAAACGAGCATTAGCAACACATACGTTTTAACATTTTCAGATGAAGTTATAAAAGCTTTGAATAAAAAAATAGAAAATGAGTCAACGCCACTATTTGAAGAAGCTGTCAATCATGTACAAGTTAATGAATTATCAAGTGATGAAAATGAAGATAGGTATGAATATGATAGATACATTGAACTTAACACATTAAAGGATTCGCTTACATCCCACAACTACAAACATTACTATATCCATTTAGACGATTCTTTAGATAAATTAATTGGAAGAACAGAGACTCATTTTGAACTTAAACAAGAAAATTCGACTGCTTATCATCGTAAACATGAGACACAACATCGTAAAGAGTTTGTTACATCTAATCAAGATATTAAGCGTGCATTAGATATCGTTAAAGATGTACCATTATTTGATCGCACTAAACAAGATATCACCGATACCATTCAGAGACTCGATAATCAAATAACAAAAGTAGGTGTTTTTGGTACATTTAGCGCAGGTAAAAGCAGCTTAATCAACGCTCTACTAGGTGATAACTATTTAGTTAGTTCTCCTAATCCAACAACAGCGGCAACGACGGAATTATCATATGGTAAAGAGAGTCAAATCACATTAAAATCTAAAGAGCAATTACTAGAGGAAGTTAATCATGTACTAGAATTTTATGAAATATCATTTAACACCTTAGACAACTTTATTGAGAGCGATTTAGAGAAGTTAAAATCGAAACTAGAAAAGAACCAACTTGCATTTATTAGTGCAATTGAGAAACATTATGAAATGTACACGTCAATGCTAGAACATTCACTTATACACACAGTATCGCTTGAAGAAATTAAAAAGTGGAGTGCCGAGGATGAGTATGCCACTTTCGTGAAAACTGTACACCTTAAGCTACCTTTAGATTGGCTTAAGGGTAAAATCATTATTGATTCACTGGGTTTACATTCCAATAATCAAAGACACACGAATGAAACTGAACAAATTCTCACTTCTTCTGACCTTATTTTGTATGTAACTTACTTCAATCATTCATTTACAGATAACGACAAAGCCTTTATCGAACATATGAAAGATATGAATCAATTAAATGAAAATCAAGCTTTTAAAATGATAATTAATGCGGTTGACCTAGCTGAAGATAAACAGGATATACAAGCCGTTGAGGATTATGTTGCAGATGCACTGGGGCAAGTTAACTTACACTCTGATATATATAGTGTTTCAAGTCGTCAAAGTTTAAATGGGAATAACATTGGCATAAATGAATTAAGAGAAAGTATACAATACTTTGCAAAGGTTGAATCTAGAACAATTTTAGAGCAACAGATGACTTATCAATTGCAACAAATGAATAACTCCTTTAAAAAAATGATTAAAGATTTTCACGATGACAACGCAAAATTAACAGCTAGACAACATAAATTAAATCACTATAAAAACCAAACCCTATTAAATCAAGAGTTGATTGATACAACTGCACAACGTACATTCAATGAAGTAGAAGAACAAGTATATCATCTAAATGAACGGTTAAAACTACAACTTTTAGATGAGGTTAAATCTGTGTTTAATAGTCAGATGACACAAAATAACGACTTTAATGAGGAAAAGAAAATTTCAACTAAAATATATTTAGATCAAATTCATCAACGCTTATTCTTAGAGCAATCACTTATCACAGAAAGGATTAAAAAATATTTTAATTCACAACTAGAAGAACAAATCCTACCAGTCATGAAAAAGTTAAATCAGATTCATGTTATTATAAATGCAAAATTTAATGTTGAGCCATCACTCGTTGATACGGCGTTACTTCAAATTGAACTTAATTCAATGTTGCAATCACTACCAAAACAGTTAACTAAACGTAAAATAGTTAATCCAAAGTCACAAAAGGATATACAAGTACACATAGCTAATCAAACTCTTGAATTATTACAAGATGATTTGAACTCATTGCGCCGACAATTAAATGATTATATCCATGAGATGACTCAACTTGCCGAACATCAATTTCAAATGTTGGAGACATCCATTCAACAACAAATTGATGAGTTACTTTCATTCACTATCGATGATACATTAATACAACAACTAGAATTGAAAACGACACAATTAGACAATATTTTATAGTAGAAAGAAGGATTAAAAATGCCTCAAAGAGTATTGCTCGTTGATGGAATGGCTTTATTATTTAGACATTTTTATGCAACAAGCTTACACAATCAATTTATGTACAATTCTAAAGGAATTCCTACAAATGGTATTCAAGGTTTTGTAAGACATATTTTTAGCGCTATCAAGGAAATCGAACCTACTCACGTAGCAGTTTGTTGGGATATGGGGCAAGAAACATTCAGAAATGAAATGTATGATGGCTATAAACAAAATCGCCCAGCACCTCCTGATGAACTTATTCCTCAATTTGATTATGTTAAAGAAATATCCCATCAGTTTGGTTTTGTAAATGTTGGTAAGCGTAATTATGAAGCTGATGATATTATTGGCAGTTTAGCGGAAACATATTCACAAGAACATGAAGTTTATATCATTACCGGAGACCGAGACTTACTCCAATGCATTAATCATAATGTAGAGGTTTGGCTTATTAAAAAAGGTTTTACAATCTATCAACGTTACACGCTTGATCGTTTCATTGATGAATACGGGCTTAATCCTCAACAATTAATAGATGTTAAAGCTTTTATGGGTGATACTGCAGATGGCTATTCTGGTGTAAAAGGGATAGGTGAAAAAACGGCAATTAAATTGATTCAAAATCATGGAACTGTCGAAAATGTAGTGAACAATTTATCATCACTAACTCCCGCTCAACAGAAAAAAATAACAAATAATTTAAATCATCTGCATTTATCAAAGTCACTCGCAGAAATATATACGAAAGTTCCAATTGAAACAGACAAACTTTTTAAAGAGATGACATATGCTCATACACTAAATGAGATTTTATCCATTTGTAATGAACATGAACTATACGTTTCAAGTAAATATATTGCAAGTCACCTCTAACCATAAACCAATGAACATTTCATTTAGATATTGTTCATTGGTTTTTTTAATATCAATAAGCATCTCCATCAAAAATATAAATATTTTATTAAAACTTTGTGAATTAATTTCACAAAGTTATCTTAAATTGATATTATTGTTTAGAACAAATAAATTGTTGTTCAAAATGCTATTGTGATAAATGAAGAGCAAACCGAAATCAAATGGTCGGAACATCTGCTCTTTTTTATTGAGCAAATGTATAAGTTATTCATTGTCAAAATTATCAACATTAAATACGTATAATTTTCAAATCACATCAAACAACAAAGAAAAAACATCAAGAATAGGAGTGGCAATAGCTTTGAATAATCGTGATAAATTACAAAAATTTAGTATCCGAAAATACGCAATTGGAACATTTTCTACTGTGATTGCAACACTTGTGTTCATGGGTATCAATCCAAACCATGCAAGTGCCGACGAGTTGAATCAAAATCAAAAGTTAATTAAACAATTAAATCAAACAGATGATGATGATTCAAATACGCATAGTCAAGAAATCGAAAATAACAAACAAAATTCAGCTGGGCAGACTGAATCATTAAGTTCATCAACTAGTCATAATCAAGCAAATGCACGACTGTCGGATCAAGTCAAAGACCCTAATGAAACATCGCAACAATTACCTACAAATGTTTCTAATGATAGTATCAATCAATCGCATAGTGAAACAAATATGAATAACGAACCATTGCAAGTTGATAATAGTACTATGCAAGCACATAGTAAAAAAGTAAGCGATAGCAATGGAAATACTTCTGGAAATGAACATCATAAACTAACAGAAAATGTACTTGCGGAAAGCCGAGCAAGTAAAAATGACAAAGAAAAAGAGAATCTACAAGAGAAAGATAAACCACAGCAAGTACAGCCACCATTAGATAAAAATGCATTACAAGCTTTTTTTGACGCATCATACTACAATTACAGAATGATTGATAGAGATCGTGCGGATACAACAGAATATCAAAAAGTCAAATCTGCTTTTGACTACGTCAATGACCTACTAGGTAATAATCAAAATATTCCTTCAGAACAGCTTGTTTCGGCATATCAACAATTAGAAAAAGCATTAGAACTTGCACGTACGTTACCACAACGATCTACTACAGAAAAACGTGGTAGAAGAAGTACGAGAAGTGTTGTTGAGGAACGATCATCAAGAAGCGATTACTTAGATGCAAGAACTGAATATTATGTTTCAAAAGATGATGATGATTCTGGTTTCCCTCCTGGTACTTTCTTCCATGCTTCAAATAGAAGATGGCCTTATAATTTACCAAGATCTAGGAACATCTTACGTGCTTCTGATGTACAAGGTAATGCTTATATCACTACAAAACGACTTAAAGATGGATATCAATGGGATATTTTATTTAATAGTAATCATAAAGGTCATGAATATATGTACTATTGGTTTGGACTTCCAAGTGATCAAACACCAACTGGTCCTGTAACTTTCACTATTATTAACCGTGATGGTTCAAGTACATCTACTGGTGGAGTGGGATTTGGATCAGGTGCACCACTACCTCAATTTTGGAGATCAGCAGGTGCTATTAATTCTAGCGTAGCGAATGATTTTAAACATGGCTCCGCTACAAATTATGCATTTTATGATGGTGTTAATAATTTTTCTGACTTTGCTAGAGGGGGAGAATTATACTTCGACAGAGAAGGCGCTACACAAACTAATAAATATTATGGCGATGAAAACTTCGCAATGTTAAATAGTGAGAAACCAGATCAAATAAGAGGATTAGATACAATATATAGTTTTAAAGGTAGTGGTGATGTAAGTTATCGTATTTCATTTAAAACTCAAGGAGCTCCAACTGCAAGATTGTATTATGCTGCTGGCGCGCGTTCTGGTGAATATAAACAAGCAACGAACTATAACCAACTCTATGTCGAACCTTATAAGAATTATCGAAATCGAGTACAGTCAAATGTCCAAGTTAAAAATCGTACACTTCATTTAAAAAGAACAATCAGACAATTCGATCCTACATTACAGAGAACTACTGATGTTCCTATTTTGGATAGTGACGGTTCCGGAAGTATTGATTCGGTATACGACCCATTAAGTTATGTAAAGAATGTGACTGGTACAGTCCTAGGTATTTATCCATCTTATCTTCCTTATAATCAGGAAAGATGGCAGGGAGCTAATGCCATGAATGCCTATCAAATTGAAGAACTTTTTTCACAAGAAAATCTTCAAAATGCAGCACGTTCAGGCCGTCCAATTCAATTTCTTGTAGGTTTTGATGTTGAAGATAGCCATCATAACCCTGAAACTCTTTTACCAGTAAATTTATATGTAAAACCTGAGTTAAAACATACAATTGAGTTATATCACGATAATGAAAAACAAAATAGAAAAGAATTTTCAGTATCGAAACGAGCGGGCCATGGTGTTTTCCAAGTAATGAGTGGAACGCTTCATAACACTGTAGGATCAGGAATATTACCTTATCAACAAGAGATACGTATCAAACTTACTAGTAATGAACCAATTAAAGATAGTGAATGGTCTATTACAGGATATCCTAACACGCTTACATTACAAAACGCTGTGGGTAGAACAAATAATGCTACTGAAAAAAACTTAGCTCTTGTTGGTCATATTGATCCAGGAAATTATTTCATCACTGTTAAGTTTGGTGATAAAGTAGAACAATTTGAAATTAGATCAAAACCAACACCACCAAGAATCATTACAACTGCTAATGAATTACGTGGAAACCCTAATCACAAGCCTGAAATAAGAGTAACAGATATACCAAATGATACTACTGCTAAAATCAAACTTGTGATGGGCGGAACCGATGGTGATCATGATCCAGAAATAAATCCATATACTGTCCCTGAGAACTACACAGTAGTTGCAGAAGCATACCATGATAATGATCCAAGTAAAAATGGGGTCTTAACATTCCGTTCATCAGACTACCTTAAAGATCTACCATTAAGCGGTGAATTAAAGGCAATTGTTTATTACAATCAATATGTACAATCAAACTTTAGTAATAGCGTTCCGTTTAGTAGTGATACAACACCACCTACAATTAATGAACCAGCAGGATTAGTTCATAAGTATTACAGGGGAGATCATGTAGAAATTACTCTTCCAGTCACTGATAATGCTGGCGGTTCAGGTTTAAGAGATGTAAACGTCAATTTACCTCAAGGTTGGACAAAATCTTTTACAATCAATCCTAATAATAATACTGAGGGTACGCTTAAGTTAATTGGTAATATTCCTAGTAATGAAGCATATAATACGACATATCATTTCAATATAACTGCAACTGATAATTCTGGAAATACAACAAATCCAGCTAAAACCTTTATTTTAAATGTTGGTAAGTTGGCTGATGATTTAAATCCAGTCGGATTATCTAGAAATCAACTACAATTAGTGACAGACCCTTCTTCATTATCTAATTCAGAACGAGAAGAAGTAAAAAGAAAAATAAGTGAAGCAAATGCTAATATAAGATCATATTTATTACAAAATAACCCAATACTCGCTGGAGTAAACGGCGACGTTACATTTTATTATAGAGATGGTTCTGTAGATGTTATTGATGCTGAAAATGTAATCACATATGAGCCCGAAAGAAAATCCATTTTCAGTGAAAATGGTAATACAAATAAAAAAGAAGCAGTAATCACTATTGCTAGAGGACAAAACTATTCCATTGGTCCAAACTTGAGAAAATATTTCTCATTAAGTAATGGTTCGGATTTACCTAATAGAGATTTCACCTCTATATCAGCTATTGGATCTTTACCTTCATCGAGTGAAATTAGTCGACTCAATGTTGGAAATTATAACTATAGAGTTAATGCTAAAAACGCTTATCATAAGACTCAACAAGAACTTAATTTAAAACTTAAAATAGTAGATGTTAATGCACCTACTGGTAATAATCGTGTATATAGAGTTAGTACTTATAATTTAACTAATGATGAAATCAATAAAATCAAACAAGCATTTAAAGCAGCTAATTCTGGACTTAATTTAAACGATAACGATATCACTGTTTCGAATAACTTCGATCATAGAAATGTTAGTAGTGTGACAGTAACTATACGTAAGGGCGATTTGATAAAAGAGTTTTCATCAAATCTCAATAATATGAATTTCTTACGTTGGGTTAATATAAGGGATGATTATACCATTTCGTGGACTTCTAGTAAGATTCAAGGTAGAAATACAGATGGTGGATTAGAATGGTCACCAGATCATAAATCACTTATTTATAAATATGATGCAACATTAGGTAGACAAATAAATACTAATGACGTGTTAACTTTACTTCAAGCAACAGCTAAAAGTTCAAATTTACGTTCAAATATTAATAGTAATGAAAAACAGTTAGCAGAACGAGGTGCTAATGGGTATTCTAAATCTATAATTAGAGATGATGGTGAGAGATCTTATTTACTTAACTCAAATCCTATTCAAGTATTAGACTTAGTAGAACCAGAAAACGGCTACGGTGGACGACAAGTCAGTCATTCTAACGTTGTATATAATGAAAAAAATTCCACTATCGTAAATGGTCAGGTTCCAGAAGCTAATGGGGCATCCGCTTTTAATATTGATAAAGTTGTTAAAGCTAATGCGGCAAATAATGGTATTATGGGTGTTATCTATAAGGCACAATTATACTTAGCACCATACAGTCCAAAAGGTTACATTGAAAAATTAGGTCAAAATTTAAGCAATACCAATAACGTGATTAATGTTTATTTTGTGCCTTCTGATAAAGTAAATCCTAGTATAACTGTAGGTAATTACGACCATCATACGGTATATTCTCGTGAAACATTTAAAAATACTATCAATGTAAATGATAATTATGGATTAAATACAGTAGCTTCTACAAGTGATAGTGCAATTACTATGACCAGAAACAACAACGAGTTAGTAGGTCAGGCTCCTAATGTTACTAATAGCACAAATAAAATCGTAAAAGTTAAAGCCACTGATAAAAGTGGGAATGAAAATATTGTTTCGTTCACAGTAAATATAAAACCATTAAACGAGAAATATAGAATAACAACTTCATCAAGCAATCAAACACCAGTGAGAATTAGTAATATTCAAAACAATGCTAACCTTTCAATTGAAGATCAAAATAGAGTAAAATCTTCACTCAGCATGACTAAAACTTTAGGTACAAGAAATTATGTCAACGAGTCAAATAATGACGTTCGTAGTCAAGTTGTAAGTAAAGTAAATAGAAGTGGAAACAATGCTACAGTTAATGTTACAACTACATTTTCTGATGGCACAACTAATACAATAACTGTTCCAGTTAAACATGTGTTATTAGAGGTTGCACCTACTACTAGAACAACAGTAAGAGGACAACAATTTCCAACCGGCAAAGGAACTTCCCCAAATGATTTCTTTAGTTTAAGAACGGGAGGTCCAGTTGATGCGAGAATAGTTTGGGTTAATAATCAGGGACCCGATATAAACAGTAATCAAATTGGTAGAGATTTAACATTACACGCTGAAATATTCTTTGATGGTGAAACAACACCAATTAGAAAAGATACGACTTACAAACTTAGTCAATCTATTCCAAAGCAAGTATATGAAACAACTATCAATGGTCGATTTAATTCATCAGGCGATGCATATCCAGGAAATTTTGTTCAAGCAGTAAATCAATATTGGCCAGAACATATGGACTTCAGATGGGCCCAAGGATCAGGTACACCAAGTTCTCGTAATGCAGGTTCATTTACTAAAACAGTTACGGTAGCTTATCAAAACGGCCAAACTGAAAACGTTAATGTACTATTCAAAGTCAAACCAAATAAACCTGTTATTGATAGTAATAGTGTGATTTCAAAAGGACAATTGAATGGTCAACAAATTTTAGTTCGAAATGTTCCACAAAATGCACAAGTCACTCTATATCAATCAAATGGAACTGTTATTCCTAATACAAGTACAACTATAGATTCTAACGGTATAGCTACTGTAACAATTCAAGGCACTCTACCAACCGGAAATATTACTGCTAAAACCTCAATGACAAATAATGTAACGTACACTAAACAAAATAGTAGTGGAATTGCTTCAAATACAACTGAAGATATAAGTGTTTTTTCAGAAAACAGTGATCAAGTAAATGTTACCGCTGGCATGCAAGCTAAAAATGATGGTATTAAAATAATTAAAGGTACAAACTATAATTTTAATGACTTCAATAGTTTCATAAGTAATATACCAGCGCATTCTACTCTTACATGGAACGAGGAGCCTAATAGTTGGAAAAACAACATTGGTACTACAACAAAAACTGTTACAGTTACTCTACCTAATCATCAAGGTACGAGAACTGTAGATATTCCAATAACAATCTATCCAACAGTTACAGCTAAGAATCCAGTAAGAGATCAAAAAGGGCGAAACTTAACCAATGGTACTGACGTTTATAATTATATTATTTTTGAAAATAATAACCGTCTTGGAGGAACAGCTTCTTGGAAAGACAATCGTCAACCTGATAAAAACATAGCCGGTGTACAAAATTTAACTGCACTTGTTAATTATCCTGGCATATCTACACCATTAGAAGTTCCTGTTAAAGTGTGGGTATATAATTTTGATTTCCCTCAACCTATCTACAAAATTCAAGTAGGGGATACATTCCCTAAAGGAACATGGGTAGGCTATTACAAACATCTTGAAAATGGTGATGGATTACCAATAGATGGTTGGAAATTTTATTGGAACCAGCAAAGTACGGGAACTACTAGTGATCAATGGCAATCATTAGCATATACTAGAACTCCTTTTGTTAAAACTGGTACTTATGATGTCGTTAATCCTAGCAATTGGGGTGTTTGGCAAACATCACAATCAGCTAAATTTATAGTTACAAATGCTAAACCTAATCAACCAACCATAACCCAGTCTAAAACTGGTGATGTAACAGTAACACCTGGGGCTGTGCGTAATATACTAATTAGTGGGACAAATGATTATATCCAAGCATCTGCAGATAAGATTGTTATTAATAAAAATGGAAATAAATTAACTACATTTGTTAAAAATAATGATGGCCGTTGGACTGTTGAAACTGGGTCACCTGACATAAATGGTATCGGACCAACAAATAACGGAACTGCTATATCTTTAAGTCGATTAGCAGTTAGACCTGGGGATTCAATAGAAGCAATAGCGACTGAAGGTTCCGGAGAAACTATAAGTACTTCAGCAACTAGTGAAATTTATATTGTCAAAGCTCCACAACCTGAGCAAGTAGCAACTCATACTTATGATAATGGAACATTCGATATATTACCTGACAATTCACGTAATTCTTTAAATCCAACTGAACGTGTCGAAATTAATTACACTGAAAAATTAAATGGCAATGAAACACAAAAATCATTCACTATTACTAAAAATAACAACGGCAAATGGACGATAAATAATAAACCAAATTATGTCGAGTTCAATCAGGATAACGGTAAAGTTGTATTTTCAGCCAATACAATTAAACCTAATTCTCAAATTACAATAACTCCTAAAGCAGGTCAGGGTAACACTGAAAACACAAATCCTACTGTAATTCAAGCACCTGCGCAACATACTTTAACAATCAATGAAATTGTTAAAGAACAGGGTCAAAATGTGACTAATGATGATATTAATAATGCGGTTCAAGTGCCAAATAAAAATAGAGTTACGATTAAACAAGGAAACGCTCTTCCAACAAATTTAGCTGGTGGTAGTACATCACATATTCCAGTAGTTATTTATTACAGTGATGGAAGTTCTGAAGAAGCTACTGAGACTGTTAGAACTAAAGTTAATAAAACCGAATTAATCAATGCACGTCGTCGCCTAGATGAAGAAATTAGTAAAGAGAATAAAACACCATCAAGTATCAGAAACTTTGATCAAGCTCTGAATCGTGCTGAATCACAAATTAATACCGCTAAAAGTGAAGCTGACCAAGTTATAGGCACAGAATTTGCAACACCTCAACAAGTAAATTCAGCTTTATCCAAAGTTCAAGCGGCACAAAATAAAATAAATGAAGCTAAAGCATTATTACAAAACAAGGCTGATAATAGTCAACTCGTGAGAGCAAAAGAACAATTACAACAAACGATTCAACCAGCCGCTTCAACTGATGGTATGACTCAAGATAGCACAAGGAACTATAACAATAAACGCCAAGCTGCTGAACAAGCAATACAACATGCAAATGACGTTATAAATAATGGAGACGCGACATCCCAACAAATTAATGATGCTAAAAACACAGTTGAACAGGCACAGAGAGAATATGCTGAAGCCAAAAGCAACTTACGTGCTGATAAGTCACAGTTACAAAGTGCTTATGATACGTTGAATAGAGATGTGTTAACAAATGATAAAAAGCCAGCATCTGTAAGACGCTATAATGAGGCCATTTCAAATATTAGAAGTGAATTAGATACAGCTAAAGCTGATGCAAGTAGTACTTTGCGAAACACTAATCCTTCCGTTGAACAAGTTAGAGACGCTTTAAATAAAATAAATACTGTTCAACCTAAAGTGAATCAAGCAATTGCTTTACTTCAACCAAAAGAAAATAATTCAGTACTTGTACAAGCTAAAAAACGTTTACAAGACGCTGTAAATGACATACCTCAAACACAAGGTATGACCCAACAAACAATTAATAATTATAATGACAAACAACGTGAAGCTGAAAGAGCACTTACATCTGCACAAAGAGTTATTGATAATGGGGATGCTACAACTCAAGAAATTACTTCTGAAAAATCTAAAGTAGAGCAAGCAATGCAAGCATTAACTAATGCTAAAAGTAATCTGAGAGCTGATAAGAATGAATTACAGACAGCATATAACAAATTAATTGAGAACGTATCTATCAACGGTAAAAAACCGGCGAGTATACGTCAATACGAAACAGCCAAAGCCAGAATACAAAATCAAATTAATGATGCTAAAAATGAAGCGGAGCGAATTTTAGGTAACGATAATCCACAAGTATCGCAAGTAACTCAAGCATTGAACAAAATCAAAGCTATTCAACCAAAATTAACCGAAGCAATCAACATGCTTCAAAACAAAGAAAATAATACAGAATTAGTCAATGCTAAAAACAGACTTGAAAATGCAGTAAATGATACAGATCCAACACACGGTATGACACAAGAAACAATTAATAATTACAACGCTAAAAAGCGAGAAGCTCAAGATGAAATACAAAAAGCGAACACGATTATTAATAATGGGGATGCTACAACTCAAGATATTTCTTCTGAAAAATCTAAAGTAGAGCAAGTATTACAAGCATTACAAAATGCTAAGAATAACTTAAGAGCTGATAAAAGAGAATTACAGACTGCATACAATAAACTTATACAAAATGTTAATACCGATGGTAAAAAACCATCTAGTATTCAAAACTATAAGTCTGCAAGACGAAATATCGAAAACCAATATAATACCGCTAAAGACGAAGCTCATAATGTTCTTGAAAATACAAACCCTACTGTAAATGCAGTAGAGGATGCTCTACGCAAGATAAATGCAATTCAACCAGAGGTTACAAAAGCTATTAATATGCTTCAAGATAAAGAAGATAATAGCGAACTCGTCAGAGCAAAAGAAAAATTGGATCAAGCCATTAATAGTCAACCATCACTAACTGGTATGACTCAAGAATCTATTAATAATTACACAGCAAAACGTAGAGATGCACAAAATATAGCAAGTTCTGCTGAGACTATTATTAATAATGGAGATGCATCTATAGAACAAATAACAGAAAATAAAATTCGAGTTGAAGATGCAACTAATGCACTTAACGAAGCAAAACAACATTTAACTGCAGATACAACTTCGTTAAAAACTGAAGTACGAAAATTAAGTAGGAGAGGCGACACAAACAACAAAAAACCTAGCAGTGTTAGTGCTTATAACAATACTATTCATTCGCTACAATCTGAAATTACACAGACTGAAAATAGAGCAAATGCTATCATCAATAAGCCTATTCGTTCTGTTGAAGAAGTAAATAATGCATTACATGAAGTAAACCAATTGAACCAACGCTTAACAGATACGATTAACTTACTACAACCTTTAGCGAATAAAGAAAGCTTAAAAGAAGCTCGTAATCGACTTGAAAGTAAAATTAACGAAACCGTTCAAACAGAAGGTATGACTCAACAATCTGTTGAGAATTATAATCAAGCTAAAATAAAATCTCAAAATGAATCTAGTATTGCACAAACTCTTATTGATAATGGTGATGCATCTGATCAAGAAGTTTCTACAGAAATAGAAAAATTAAATCAAAAGCTGTCTGAATTAATAAATTCAATCAATCACTTAACAGTTAATAAAGAACCTTTAGAAACTGCTAAAAATCAATTACAAGCAAATATTGACCAAAAACCTAGCACTGATGGTATGACGCAACAATCTGTACAAAGCTATCAACGTAAATTACAAGAAGCTAAAGATAAAATAAATTCAATTAATAATGTCTTAGCTAACAATCCAGATGTTAGTGCCATCAGAACAAACAAAGTTGAAGCGGAACAAATCAATAACGCGTTAACACAAGCGAAACAAGGTCTTACTGTTGATAAACAACCATTGATTAATGCAAAAACTGCTTTGCAACAAAGTCTAGATAATCAACCAAATACAACTGGTATGACTCAAGCAACAATTCAAAATTATAACGCTAAACGTCAAAAAGCTGAGCAAGCTATTCAAAAGGCAAATAAAGTAATTGAAAACGCTCAACCTAGCGTACAACAAGTGTCTGATGAAAAATCTAAGGTAGAGCAAGCACTCAATGAATTAAACAACGCCAAATCAGCGCTTAGAGCTGATAAAGAAGAATTACAGCATGCATATGACCAGTTGATTCAACCAACGGATTTAAATAATAAGAAACCAGCTACTATCAATGCGTACAATCAAAGATATCAACAATTTAGTAATGAATTGAACAATACTAAAACAAATGCTGACCGAATTTTAAAAGAGCAAAACCCAAGTGTAGCTAACGTCAACAATGCACTAAATAAAGTAAGAGAAGTACAACAAAAATTAAACGAAGCCAGAGCACTTTTAGAAAATAAAGAAAACAACGACGAACTAGTTCGAGCAAAAAATCAACTTCAACAAGCGGTTGATCAAGTTCCTTCAACAGAAGGAATGACGCGACAAACTAAAGATGATTACAATTCAAAACAACAAGCTGCTCAACAAGAAATAACAAAAGCACAACAAGTTATCGATAATGGCGATGCGACTACACAACAAATTTCTAACGCAAAAACAAATGTTGAACGCGCTTTAGAAGCATTAAATAATGCAAAAACTGGTTTAAGAGCAGACAAAGAGGAACTTCAAAATGCATATAATCAATTAACTCAAAATATTGATACGAGTGGTAAAACGCCATCAAGTATTAAGAAATACAATGAAGCTAAGTCTCGTATTCAATCTCAAATTGATTCAGCTAAAAATGAAGCAAACAGTGTTTTAACAAATGACAATCCTCAAGTATCACAAGTGACTGCTGCGTTAAACAAAATAAAATCCGTTCAACCTGAACTAGATAAAGCAATCGCATTATTACAGAATAAAGAAAACAATGATGCATTGGTTCAAGCAAAACAACGACTTGAACAAATTATTAATGAAGCAGATCCAACACAAGGCATGACAACAGATACTGCTAATAGCTATAAATCCAAAAAACGTGAAGCTGAAGATGAAATACAAAAGGCTCAACAAATCATTAACAATGGCGATGCCACTGAACAACAAATTAGTAACGAAACAAATAGAGTAAATCAAGCGATTAATGCATTAAATAAAGCTAAAAACGATTTACGTGCTGATAAGTCTCAATTAGAACACGCTTATAACCAACTAATACAAAATGTTGATACAAATGATAAAAAACCTGCAAGTATTCAACAATACCAAGCTGCTCTACAAGCCATTGAGACACAATACAATAACGCTAAATCAGAAGCACATCAAATTCTTGAAAATGGTAACCCTTCAGTTAATGAAGTAGCACAAGCATTACAAAAAGTTGAAGCCGTACAACTTAAAGTTAACGACGCGATTCATATGCTTCAAGATAAAGAAGATAACAGTGCACTTGTCACAGCAAAAAATCAACTTCAACAAGCAGTTAATGATCAACCATTAACAACAGGTATGACTCAAGCTTCTATTAATAACTATGAAGCTAAGAGAAATGAGGCTCAAAGTGCTATCAGAAATGCAGAATCTGTCATCAACAATGGCGATGCATCAGCAAAACAAATTTCAGACGAGAAATCTAAAGTTGAACAAGCACTAGCACATTTGAATGAGGCTAAACAACAATTGACTGCAGACACGAGTCAATTACAAACAGCTGTTCAACAATTAAACCGAAGAGGCGATATAAATAATAAAAAGCCAAGAAGTATCAGTGCATATAATAAAGCAATTCAATCATTAGAAACACAAATTACGTCTGCTAAAGATAATGCCAACGCTGTGATACAAAAACCTATACGTACTGTTCAAGAAGTAAATAATGCATTACAACAAGTGAATCAGTTGAATCAACAATTAACTGAAGCAATTAATCAACTTCAGTCGCTATCAAATAATGATGCATTAAAAGCTGCAAGATTAGAGTTAGAAAATAAAATAAATCAAACAGTACAAACTGACGGTATGACGCAACAATCTGTAGACGCTTATCAAAACGCTAAACGTGAAGCCCAAAATGAATCTAACACTGCTTTAGCATTAATTAACAATGGCGATGCCACTGAACAACAAATTACAACTGAAACAGACCGAGTCAATCAGCAAACTACAAACTTAACTCAAGCAATCAATGGGTTAACAGTTAATAAAGAACCATTAGAAACCGCTAAAACAGCGTTACAAAATAACATCGACCAGGTACCTAGTACAGATGGTATGACTCAGCAATCAGTTGCTAATTATAATCAAAAACTACAAATAGCTAAAAGCGAAATTAACACAATTAATAACGTTTTAGCTAACAATCCTGATGTTAATGCAATTAGAACAAATAAAGCAGAAGCGGAACGAATCAGTAATGATTTAACACAAGCTAAGAATAACTTACAAGTTGATACTCAACCTTTAGAAAAAATAAAAAGACAACTACAAGATGAAATTGATCAAGGTACTAACACAGATGGAATGACTCAAGATTCAGTGGATAACTATAATGATAGCTTAAGTGCAGCAATTATAGAAAAAGGCAAAGTAAATAAATTACTTAAACGTAATCCGACAGTAGCACAAGTTAAAGAAAGCGTTGCTAATGCACAACAAGTTATACAAGATTTACAAAATGCTCGTAATTCACTTGTTCCAGACAAAACTCAACTTCAAGAAGCTAAAAATAGATTAGAAAATAGTATTAACCAACAAACAGATACTGACGGTATGACTGAAGATTCACTTAATAATTACAATGATAAATTAACTAAAGCTAGACAAAATCTTGAAAAAATCACTCAAGTTTTAAACGGCCAACCTACTGTAGCTGAAATAAGACAGAACACTAGCGAAGCTAATAGTCATACACAAGCGTTAGACACTGCTCGTTCTCAACTTACATTAAATAGAGAGCCATATATCAATCATATAAATAATGAAAGTCATTTAAATAACGCGCAAAAAGATAATTTTAAAGCTCAAGTTAACTCAGCACCTAATCATAATGCTTTAGAAACGATTAAAAACAAGGCAGATACTTTGAATCAATCTATGACAGCATTAAGTGAAAGTTTAGCAGATTACGAGAATCAAAAACAACAAGAAAATTATTTAGATGCATCTAACAATAAACGTCAAGACTATGACAATGCAGTCAATGCGGCTAAAGGAATTCTCAACCAAACTCAAAGTCCGACTATGAGTGTTGATGTGATTAATCAAAAAGCTGAAGAAGTAAAACGTACTAAAGATGCTCTTGACGGAAATCATAGATTAGAAGAAGCTAAACAACAAGCAATCGCTCATTTAAATACCTTAAATGATTTAAACGATGCTCAGCGACAAGCTTTAACTGATACTATAAATCACTCTCCAAACATCAATTCAGTGAATCAAGCTAAAGAAAAAGCTAATACTGTTAACACAGCAATGACTCAACTGAAACAAACTATTGCTAACTATGACAATGAATTGCATGACGGCAATTACATTAATGCAGATAAAGACAAACAAGATGCTTACAATAACGCTGTTAACAATGCTAAACAACTGATTAATCAATCTGATGCTAATCAAGCACAACTTGATCCAGCTGAAATTAATAAAGTTACACAAAGAGTCAATTCGACTAAAAATGATCTAAATGGTAATGACAAATTAGTTGAAGCTAAAAGGGATGCTAATACAACCATCGATGGTTTAACTTATCTAAATGAAGCTCAACGTAACAAAGCTAAAGAAAATGTAGGCAAAGCTTCTACAAAAACAAATATTGCGAGTCAGTTACAAGATTACAATCAATTGAATACTGCTATGCAAGCGTTACGTAACAGTGTGAACGACGTTAACAATGTTAAAGCAAATAGCAATTATATAAATGAAGATAATGGTCCAAAAGAAGCTTACAATCAAGCCGTTACTCATGCTCAAACATTGATAAATGCACAATCTAACCCTGAAATGAGCCGTGACGTAGTAAATCAAAAAACAGAAGCAGTAAATACTGCCCATCAGAATTTACATGGACAACAAAAGTTAGAACAAGCACAAACTAGTGCTAATACAGAAATCGGTAACTTACCAAACTTAACTAATACTCAAAAAGCTAAAGAAAAGGAACTGGTAAATAGTAAACAAACTCGTACGGAAGTACAAGAACAACTTAACCAAGCTAAGTCACTAGATAGTTCTATGGGCACGTTAAAATCACTCGTTGCTAAACAACCTGAAGTACAAAGAACAAGCAACTATATTAACGAGGATCAACCTGAACAATCTGCATACAATGATGCCATTACAATGGGACAAACTATAATTAATAAAACAGTTGATCCAGTACTTGATAAAACTTTAGTTGATAACGCAGTTAGTAGCATTTCAACCAAAGAGAATGCACTACATGGTGAACAAAAATTAGCAACTGCTAAAACGGAAGCAATTAATGCACTTAATACATTAGCTGATTTAAACACTCCTCAGAAAGAGTCTATTAAAACAGCTATTAACACTGCTCATACAAGAACTGATATAACTGCAGAGCAAAGTAAAGCAAATCAAGTAAATAGTGCAATGCACACATTGAGACAAAACATTTCTGACAACGAATCAGTAACAAACGAAAGTAAGTATATTAACGCTGAACCCGAAAAACAACATACGTTTACTGAGGCTCTAAATAATGCTAAAGAAATTGTTAATGAACAACAAGCCACTCTTGATGCCAATTTAATTAATCAGAAAGCACAAGCGATTCTCACTACTAAGAATGCTTTAGACGGTGAAGATCAATTACGTCGTGCTAAAGAAAATGCCAATCAAGAAATCAATACGTTAAATCAATTGACTGATGCACAAAGAAACAGTGAAAAAGGTTTAGTCAATAGTTCTCAAACTAGAACAGAAGTTGCTTCTCAATTAGCAAAAGTTAAAGAACTAAATAAGGTGATGGAGCAACTGAACAATCTCATCAACGGTAAAAACCAAATGATAAATAGCAGTAAATTTATCAATGAAGATGCGAATCAACAACAAGCATATACGAATGCGATTGCTACTGCAGAAGCACTTAAGAACAATTCTCAAAATCCTGAATTAGATAAAGCTAACATTGAACAAGCAATTAATAATATTAACTCTGCAATTAACAATCTAAACGGTGAAGCCAAACTGACTAAAGCTAAAGAAGATGCTGTTGCTTCAATAAATAACCTAAGCGGATTAACTAATGAGCAAAAAGCTAAAGAAAATCAAGCTGTTAATGATGCAGAAACAAGAGATCAAGTTGCTAATAAATTACGTGATGCTGAAGCATTAGATCAATCAATGCAAACATTACGTGACTTAGTTAACAATCAAAATGCAATCCATTCAACAAGTAATTATTTTAACGAGGATTCAACTCAAAAGAATACTTATGATAATGCAATTGATAATGGCTCGACATATATAACTGGTCAACACAATCCAGAATTAAATAAATCTACTATTGATCAAACGATTAGCCAAATTAACACAGCTAAAAATGATTTACATGGTGCAGAAAAGTTACAAAGAGATAAGGGCACTGCTAACCAAGAAATTGGACAATTAGCATATTTAAATAATCCACAAAGATCTGGTGAAGAAGCATTAGTTAACGGTTCAAATACACGTTCTGAAGTAGAAGAGCATCTTAATGAAGCTAAAGCATTAAATAATGCTATGAAGCAATTAAGAGATAAAGTAGCTGAAAAGACTAATATCAAACAAAGTAGCGATTACATTAATGATTCAACTGAACATCAACGTGGGTATGATCAGGCACTTCAAGAAGCAGAAAATATTATTAATGAAAATGCTAATCCAACATTAAATAAATCGAAAATTGAACAAAAGTTACAACAATTGACTGACGCTCAAAATGCGTTACAAGGTTCACATCTTTTAGAAAATGCTAAAAATAATGCTATTTCTGAAATCAACAAACTCACAGCATTAAATGATGCACAACGTCAAAAAGCTATTGAAAATGTTCAAGCACAGCACACAATCCCCGAAGTTAATCAACAATTAATTTCGGATAGAGAAATAAATACTGCAATGCAAGCTTTACGAGAGAAAATAGCCCAACAAAATAACGTTCATCAACAAAGTAATTATTTCAATGAAGATGAACAACCAAAACATAACTATGATAATGCTGTACAAGCCGGTCAAACTATTATTGATAAACTTCAAGATCCAATCATGAACAAAAATGAAATTGAGCAGGCTATTAATCAAATCAATACGACTCAAACAGCTTTAAGTGGAGAAAATAAATTACACACTGATCAAGAAAATGCTGATAGCCAAATAGAGAGACTATCTAGTTTGAACCAAGCTCAAATTAATGCTGAAAAAGGTTTAGTAAACCAATCAACTACTAGAACAGAAGTTGCTCAAAAGTTAGCTGTAGCCAAAGAATTAAATTCTGCTATGAGTAATTTAAGAGATGGCATTCAAAATAAAGAGGACATCAAACGTAGCAGTGCATATATCAACGCAGATCCAGCTAAAGTTACAGCTTACGATCAAGCACTACAGAACGCAGAAAATATCATTAATGCCATACCAAACGTAGAGCTTAATAAAGCTACAATTGAACAAGCGTTAACTCATGTCCAACAAGCTCAGCAAGATCTTGATGGCGTTCAACAATTAGCAAACTCTAAACATCAAGCAACTCAAAATGTAGACGGACTATCTAGCTTAAATGACGGTCAAAAGCGTGAATTAAATCTATTAATCAATTCAGCAAATACCCGTACAAAAGTACAAGAAGAATTAAACAAAGCAACTGAATTGAACCATGCGATGAAAGCGTTAAGAGATAGTGTGCAACACATTGATAAAGTGAAACAAAGTAGCAATTATGTTAATGAAGATCAACCTGAACAGCACAATTATGATAATGCTGTCAATGAAGCTCAAGCTACAATCAACAACAATGCTCAACCTGTTCTAGACAAATCAGCTATAGAACGTTTAACTCAAACTGTTAACACTACAAAAAATGCATTACATGGTGCTCAAAAACTGACACAAGACCAACAAGCTGCTGAAACTGTAATACGTGGTCTAACGAGTCTCAATGAACCTCAGAAAAATGCTGAAGTAGCTAAAGTTACTGCAGCAACAACACGTAATGAAGTGAGTAATATTCGTCAAGAAGCAACAACATTAGATACTGCAATGCATGGTTTACGTGAAAACATTAAAGATAAAAACGATACTAAAAATAGTAGTAAATATATCAATGAGGATCATGACGAACAACAAGCTTATGACAATGCTGTAAATAATGCTCAACACGTTATCGATGAAACTCAAGCAACGTTAAGATCAGATACAATCAATCAATTAGCAAATGCCGTAACTCAAGCTAAATCTAATCTTCATGGAGATACTAAACTACAACACGATAAAGATAGTGCTAAACAAACGATTGCTCAATTACAGAATTTGAATTCAGCTCAAAAACATATGGAAGATTCTTTAATTGATAATGAATCTACACGTACGCAAGTCCAACACGATTTAACAGAAGCTCTAGCTTTAGATGGATTAATGAGTGCCTTAAAAGAGAGTATTAAAAATAACGCTAATATTGTTTCAAACGGTAATTACATCAATGCGGAACCATCTAAAAAACAAGCATATGATGCCGCTGTACAAAATGCTCAAAATATAATAAACGGAACAAATCAACCAACTATTAATAAAGGTAATGTCAATACAGCAACGCAAGCCGTTAACAATACAAAAGATGCTTTAGATGGTGATCATAGATTAGAGGAAGCTAAAAATAATGCTAATCAAACAATCACAAATCTATCTAATTTGAACAATGCCCAAAAAGATGCAGAGAAAAATCTAGTTAATAGCGCATCAACATTAGAACAAGTTCAACAAAACTTACAAACCGCTCAACAATTAGACAATGCTATGGGTGAGTTACGACATAGTATTGCTAACAAAGATCAAGTGAAATCAGATAGTAAATATCTAAATGAAGATCCACAAATTAAGCAAAACTATGATGATGCAGTTCAACGTGCTGAAGGTCTTATTAACGCAACTCAAAATCCTGAATTACTTAAAGCAAACATTGACCAAGCAACTCAATCAGTTCAAAATGCAGAACAAGCTTTACATGGTGCTGAAAAATTAAATCAAGACAAACAAACGTCTTCGACTGAACTAGATGGATTAACAGATTTAACAGATGCACAACGTGAAAAACTTAGAGAACAAATTAATAGTTCAAATAGTAGAGATGATATCAAACAAAAAATTGAGCAAGCAAAAGCACTAAATGACGCAATGAAACAACTTAAAGAACAAGTTGCGCAAAAAGATGGTGTTCATGCTAACAGTGATTATACAAATGAAGATTCTGCACAAAAAGATGCGTACAATCATGCACTTAAACAAGCGGAAGACATTATTAATAACAGCTCAAATCCTAACTTAAATGCGCAAGACATTACTAATGCTTTAAATAATATTAAACAAGCACAAGATAATCTTCATGGAGCACAAAAATTACAGCAAGACAAAAATACAACTAATCAAGCGATCGGTAACTTAAATCATCTTAATCAACCTCAAAAAGATGCGCTTATACAAGCTATTAATGGAGCTACATCTAGGGACCAAGTTGCTGAAAAACTTAAAGAGGCCCAAGAGCTTGATGAAGCTATGAAACAACTTGAAGACCAAGTGAATCAAGATGATCAAATTTCAAATAGCAGCCCATTCATAAATGAAGACTCAGACAAACAAAAAATTTATAATGATAAAATCCAGGCTGCAAAAGATATAATTAATCAAACATCTAATCCAACCTTAGATAAACAAAAAATTGCTGATACACTCCAAAATATTAAAGATGCAGTGAATAATTTACACGGTGATCAAAAATTAGCTCAATCTAAACAAGACGCTAATAATCAATTAAATCGTTTAGATGACTTAACCGAAGAACAAAAGAACCATTTTAAACCGTTAATTAATAATGCTGATACTCGTGATGAAGTAAATAAACAACTAGAGATTGCTAAACAATTAAATGGTGATATGAGTACACTTCATAAAGTCATAAATGATAAAGATCAAATTCAACATTTAAGCAATTACATTAATGCTGATAATGATAAAAAACAAAATTATGATAATGCTATTAAAGAAGCTGAGGATTTAATTCATAATCATCCAGATACATTAGATCATAAAGCATTACAAGATTTATTAAACAAGATAGACCAAGCGCATAACGAGTTAAATGGAGAATCTAGATTTAAACAGGCATTAGACAATGCTCTAAACGACGTAGATGGCTTAAATAGTCTCAATGTTCCACAACGTCAAACTATTAAGGATAACATTAACCATGTGACAACTCTAGAAAGTTTAGCTCAAGAATTGCAAAAAGCAAAAGAGCTTAATGATGCTATGAAAGCAATGAGAGATAGCATTATGAATCAAGAGCAAATTCGTAAAAATAGCAATTATACTAATGAAGACTTAGCTCAACAAAATGCCTATAATCATGCAGTTGACAATATAAATAGCATTATTGGTGAAGACAATGCGACGATGGATCCTCAAATAATCAAAAAAGCAACTCAAGATTTAAATACAGCTATAAATGGATTAAATGGAGATCAAAAACTTCAAGATGCAAAGACAGATGCTAATCAACAAATTACTAACTTTACTGGTTTAACTGAACCACAAAAACAAGCATTGAAAAACATCATTAACCAACAAACAAGTAGACCAAATGTTGCTAAACAGTTAAGTTATGCCAAATTCTTAAATGGAAAAATGGAAGAATTAAAAGCTGCAGTTTCCAAAGCGCCATTAGTAAGACAAAATAGTAACTATATTAACGAAGATGCCTCTGAAAAAGAAGCATATGAACAAGCTATTGCAAAGGGTCAGGAAATAATTAATGCTGAAAATAATCCAACAATAAGTAGTACTGATATCAATCGTATCATTCAAGAAATTAATGTCGCTGAACAAAATCTTCATGGCGAAAATAAATTAAGACAAGCACAGGAAACTGCAAAGAATGAAATACAAAATTTAGACGGATTAAATTCAGCTCAAATAACAAAATTAATCCAAGATATAGATAGAACAATAACTAAACCTGCAGTAACTCAGAAACTAGAAGAAGCAAAAGCTATAAACCAAGCTATGCAACAACTTAAACAAAGTATAGCCAATAAGGATGCTACTCTAAATTCTAGTAACTATCTCAATGAAGATTCTGAGAAAAAGTTAGCTTACGATAATGCTGTAAGCCAAGCTGAACAACTCATAAATCAACTTAACGACCCGACTATGGATATAAGTAATATTCAAGCTATTACTGAAAAAGTCATTCAAGCAAAAGATTCATTGCACGGTGCAAATAAACTAGCACAAAATCAAGCAGATTCAAATTCAATAATAAATCAATCATCAAACTTAAATGATAAACAAAAGCAAGCATTAAATGACTTAATTAATCATGCTCAAACTAAACAACAAGTGGCAGAAATTATTGCACAAGCTAATAAGTTAAATAATGATATGGGCACACTGAAAACACTCGTAGAAGAACAGTCAAAAGTTCATCAGCAAAGTAAATATATTAATGAAGATCCACAAGTTCAAAATATTTATAATGACTCCATTCAAAAAGGACAAGAAATATTAAACGGTACTACGGATGATGTTTTAAACAACAATAAAATAGCAGATGCCATTCAAAACATTCAATTAACTAAAAACGATTTACATGGTGAGCAAAAATTACAAAAAGCACAACAAGATGCAAATAATGAATTAAACTATTTAACAAACCTAAACAATTCTCAAAGACAAAGTGAGCATGATGAGATTAACTCTGCGCCTTCAAGAACTGAAGTTTCTAATGATTTAAATCATGCTAAAGCACTTAATGAAGTTATGCGTCAACTTGAGAATGAAGTTGCTCTTGAAAACAGTGTTAAAAAATTAAGCGACTTTATCAATGAAGATGAATCGGCACAAAATGAATATAGTACTGCACTTCAAAAAGCTAAAGACATTATCAATGGAGTTCCAACTAGCACTATAGATAAAGCTACAATTGAAGATGCTTTATTAGAATTGCAAAACGCTAGAGAAAGTTTACATGGTGAGCAAAAACTTCAAGAGGCTAAAAATCAAGCTGTTGCTGAAATTGATCATTTACAAGCATTAAATCCTGGACAGGTTCTTGCTGAAAAAACATTAGTTAACCAAGCATCAACCAAACCAGAAGTTCAAGAAGCCTTACAAAAAGCAAAAGAACTTAATGAAGCTATGAAAGCACTGAAAACTGAAATAGATAAAAAAGAACAAATCAAGGCTGATAGTAAATATATAAATGCTGATAGTGGTCTTCAAGCAAATTACAATTCTGCATTAAATTATGGTTCTCAAATTATTACAACTACTCAACCACCAGAGCTTAATAAAGATGTAATAAATCGAGCAACTCAAACGATTAAAAATGCTGAAAATAATTTAAATGGGCAATCTAAATTAGCAGAGGCTAAGTCAGATGGAAATCAAAGCATCGACCATTTGCAAGGATTAACACAATCACAAAAAGATAAACAACATGATTTAATTAATCAAGCTCAAACTAAACAGTATGTAGATGATATAGTAAATAACTCTAAACAGTTAGATAACTCTATGAATCAACTACAACAAATTGTTAACAATGACAATACAGTAAAACAAAATAGTGATTTCATTAATGAAGATTCTAGCCAACAGGATGCTTATAATCATGCAATTCAAGCAGCAAAAGATTTGATAAATGCTCATCCTCCTATCATGGATAAAAATCAAATAGATCAAGCTATTGCAAATATTAAACAAGCACTTAATGATTTACATGGTAGTAATAAACTATTAGAAGATAAAAAAGAAGCTTCAGAACAACTACAAAATCTGAATAGCTTGACGAACGGACAAAAAGATACGATTTTAGATCATATTTTCAGTGCATCAACAAGAAATCAAGTAGGAGAAAAAATTGCAAGTGCTAAACAATTAAATAATATAATGAAAGCACTTAGAGAATCTATTGCTGATAATATTGATGTTTTACAAAGTAGTAAGTACATCAATGAAGATTCTGAACAGCAAAATGTTTATAATCAAGCTGTTAATAAAGCTAAAAATATAATTAATGATCAACCAACACCAGTAATGGCAATTGATGCGATTCAAAGTGTACTAAATGAAGTTAAACAAACTAAAGATAATTTACATGGTGATCAAAAACTTGCTAATGACAAGACAAACGCTCAAGCAACATTAAATGCGTTAAATCACTTAAATCAAGCGCAAAGAAGTAATCTTGAAACTAAAGTTCAAAACTCTAATTCTAGACCAGAAGTACAAAAAGTAGTTCAATTAGCAAATCAACTTAATGAAGCGATGAAAAAATTAGAAGATGCTTTAACTGGTAATGACGCAGTAAAACAAACGAGTAATTATATTAATGAGGATACTTCTCAACAAGTTAACTTTGATGAATATACAGATAGAGGTAAAAACATAGTTGCTGAACAAACAGATCCAAATTTGTCTCCAGCTAATATTAACACTATTGCTGATAAAATTACTGAAGCTAAAAATGATTTACATGGCGAACAAAAACTAGAACAAGCTCAACAACAGTCCATCAATACTATTAATCAAATGGCTGGTCTAAACCAAGCTCAAAAAGAACAATTAAATCAAGAAATTCAACAAACTCATACCCGTTCTGAAGTACATCAAGTAATTCATAAAGCACAAGCTTTAAACGATTCAATGAATACTTTACGTCAAAGTATCACTGATGAAAATAATGTTAAACAAACAAGTAACTACATTAATGAAACTGTTGGTAAACAAACTGCATATAACAATGCCGTTGATCGTGTAAAACAAATAATCAATCAAACATCTAATCCAACTATGAATCCTTTAGAGGTGGAACATGCAGCATCAAATGTAAAAACTTCTAAAGATGCACTTCATGGTGAACGTGAATTGAATGACAATAAAAATTCAAAAACTTTTGCAGTCAATCACTTAGATAACCTCAATCAAGCTCAAAAAGAAGCATTAACTCATGAAATTGAACAAGCAACTATAGTTTCACAAGTAAATAATATCTATAACAAAGCGAAAGCTTTAAATAATGATATGAAAAAACTTAAAGATATCGTTGCTCAACAAGATAATGTGAGACAATCAAACAATTATATAAACGAGGATAGTACACCTCAAAATATGTACAACGATACAGTTAATCATGCACAATCAATCATTGATCAAGTAGCAAACCCTACGATGTCTCATGACGAAATAGAGAATGCAATCAATAATATAAAGCAAGCCATCAATGCACTCGATGGAGAACATAAATTACAACAAGCAAAAGAAAATGCAAACTTATTGATTAATAGTTTAAACGATTTAAATGCACCACAAAGAGATGCCATAAATAGATTGGTTAATAAAGCTCAAACAAGAGAAAAAATAGCTGAACAACTTCAAAGTGCGCAAGCTCTAAATGATGCTATGAAGCATTTAAGAAACAGCATTCAAAATCAATCAACTGTAAGACAAGAGAGCAAATATATTAATGCAAGTGATGATAAAAAAGAGCAATATAATCACGCAATTAGAGAAGTCGAAAATATTATCAATGAACAACATCCAACACTGGATAAAGAAATAATTAAGCAACTAACGGATGCTGTAAATCAAGCGAATAATGACTTAAATGGCGTTGAATTGTTAGATGCTGATAAGCAAAACGCACATCAATCTATACCTACATTGACGCACTTAAATCAAGCGCAACAAAACGTATTAAATGAGAAAATTAATAGCCCAGTTACCAGAACTGAAGTTGCTGCTATTATTGGCCAAGCAAAACTACTCGATCAAGTCATGGAGAATTTAGAAGAAAGTATCAAAGATAAAGAGCAAGTTAAACAGTCAAGTAACTATATTAACGAAGACCCTGATGTTAAAGAAACATATGATAACGCCGTTAATCATGTGACAGAAATACTTAACGAAACAGTAAATCCAACGTTATCTATTGAAGATATAGAGCATGCTATCAACGAAGTTAATCAAGCAAAAAAACAACTCAGAGGTAAACAAAAACTTTATCAAACTATCGATTTAGCTGATAAAGAATTAAGTAAATTGGATGATTTAACATCACAACAAAGCAGTTCAATATCTAATCAAATATATACTGCTAAAACGAGAACAGAAGTTGCGCAAGCGATTGAAAAAGCAAAATTATTAAATCATGCAATGAAAGCACTTAACAAACTTTATAAAAATGTAGATAAAGTGTTAGATAGTAGTCGATTCATTAACGAAGATCAACCCGAAAAAGAGGCATATCAACAAGCTAAAAATCATGTTGATTCAATCATTCATAGACAAACAAATCCTGAAATGGATCCAACAGTAATCAATAGCATAACTTATGAACTTGAAACTGCTCAAAATAACTTACATGGTGATCAGAAACTTACTCATGCACAACAAGATGCTGCTAATGCAATTAATGGTCTAATTCATCTTAATGTTGCTCAACGCGATGTCATGATAAATGCGAATACAAATGCTACAACACGCGAACAAGTTGCGAAGAACTTAGATAATGCTCAAGCTCTTGATAAAGCTATGGAAGCACTACAACAAGTAGTTGCTCATAAAAATAATATATTGAACGATAGTAAATATTTAAATGAAGATTCAAAATATCAACAACAATATGATCGAGTTATTGCTGATGCTGAACAACTACTTAATCAGACAACAAATCCAACATTAGAACCATATAAGGTCGATATTGTTAAAGATAATGTCTTAGCTAACGAAAAAATACTATTTGGTGCAGAAAAACTATCATATGACAAATCAAATGCAAATGATGAAATTAAACATATGAATTATCTTAATAATGCACAAAAGCAATCTATAAAAGATATGATTTCTCACGCAGCTTTAAGAACTGAAGTTAAGCAACTTCTGCAACAAGCTAAAGTCCTAGATGAAGCCATGAAATCACTTGAAGATAAAACTCAAGTAGTGATTACAGATACTACTTTGCCTAATTACACTGAAGCTTCAGAGGATAAAAAGGAAAAAGTAGACCAAACTGTTTCACATGCTCAAGCAATCATTGATAAAATAAATGGCTCAAATGTAAGTTTAGATCAAGTACAACAAGCACTAGAACAATTAACTCAAGCATCAGAAAATCTAAATGGTGATCAGCGAGTTGAAGAATCTAAAGCTCATGCTAATCAAACAATTGACCAATTAACACATCTTAATTCATTACAACAACAAACTGCGAAAGAAAGTGTTAAAAACGCAACAAAACTAGAAGAAATCGCTACTGCTAGTAACAATGCTCAGGCATTAAACAAAGTAATGGGTAAATTAGAACAATTCATTAATCATGCTGATTCTGTTGAAAATAGTGATAATTATAGACAAGCCGACGATGACAAAATTATCGCTTATGATGAAGCACTAGAACATGGACAAGATATACAAAAAACTAACGCAACCCAAAATGAAGCAAAACAGGCGTTACAACAATTAATAAATGCAGAAACATCGTTAAATGGTTTCGAAAGATTAAATCATGCTAGACCACGAGCTTTAGAATATATCAAATCACTAGATAAAATAAACAATGCTCAAAAGTCTGCTTTAGAGGATAAAGTAACGCAATCGCATGATTTATTAGAATTAGAACATCTTGTCAACGAAGGTACAAACCTCAATGACATTATGGGTGAATTAGCTAAGGCAATCGTTAATAACTATGCTCAAACCAAAGCAAGTATAAATTACATTAACGCCGACAACCTACGCAAAGATAACTTTACACAAGCTATCAACAATGCACGTGATGTGCTTAACAAAACTCAAGGTCAGAACTTAGATTTCAATTCAATTGATACATTTAAAGATGATATATTCAAGACTAAAGATGCACTAAATGGTATTGAACGTTTAACAGCTGCAAAATCAAAAGCAGAAAAACTAATTGATAGTTTAAAATTTATTAATAAAGCTCAATTCACACATGCAAACGATGAAATTATGAATACTAATTCTATTGCACAATTGTCTAGAATCGTGAATCAAGCATTTGATTTAAATGATGCAATGAAATCTTTAAGAGATGCACTTAATAATCAAGCTCTTCCTGTCCAAGCAAGCTCAAATTATATAAATTCAGATGAAGATTTAAAACAACAATTTGACCATGCTTTAAGTAATGCTAGAAAAGTACTTGCAAAAGAAACTGGTAAAAACTTAGATGAAATACAAATTGAGGGACTCAAACAAGTGATTGAGGATACTAAAGATGCTTTAAATGGTATCCAACGTTTATCAAAAGCTAAAGATAAAGCAATTCAATATGTACAATCTTTATCTTATATCAATGATGCACAACGTCATATTGCTGAAAATAATATTCACACCTCTGATGATTTATCATCTTTAGCAAATACATTATCTAATGCTAGTGATTTAGATAATGCAATGAAAGACTTACAAGATACTATAGAAAGTAATTCATCTTCTGTTCCAAATAGTGTGAATTATATTAATGCAGATAAGAATTTACAAATTGAATTTGATGAGGCACTACAACAAGCAAGTGCAACAAGCTCTAAAACTTCAGAAAATCCAGCAACGATTGAAGAAGTATTAGGCCTTAGTCAAGCCATTTACGATACAAAAAATACATTAAATGGTGAACAACGACTTGCAACTGAGAAAAGCAAAGATCTAAAATTAATAAAAGGATTAAAAGATTTAAATAAAGCGCAACTTGAAGATGTCACAAACAAGGTAAATGCAGCAAATACTTTAACAGAGTTATCTCAGCTCACTCAATCAACGTTAGAATTAAACGATAAAATGAAATTATTGAGAGATCAACTTAAAACTTTAGTAAATCCCGTTAAGGCAAGTTTAAATTATAGAAATGCTGATTATAATTTAAAACGTCAATTTAACAAAGCTTTAAAAGAAGCTAAAGGCGTGTTAAATAAAAATAGCGGTACAAATGTCAATATCAATGACATTCAGCATCTTTTAACACAAATAGATAATGCAAAAGATCAATTAAATGGTGAACAACGTCTAAAAGAACATCAACAAAAATCTGAAGTATATGTTATTAAAGAATTAGATATACTTAATAATGCTCAAAAAGCTGCAGTAATTAATCAGATTAGAGCGTCTAAAGACATTAAAATGATTAACCAAATTGTTGATAATGCAATTGAATTAAATGATGCTATGCAAAGTTTAAAAGAACATGTAACTCAATTAACAGCAACTACAAGAGACAACATCGAATATTTAAATGCCGATGAAGACCTAAAATTACAATATGATTACGCTATCAACTTAGCGAATAATGTTCTTGACAAAGAAAACGGTACAAATAAAGACATTAATATCATAATTGGTATGATTCAAAATATGGATGATGCTAGAGCACTTTTAAATGGAATCGCAAGACTTAAAGATGCTCAAGCAAAAGCACATAATGACATTAAAGAAACGCTTATACGTCAACTTGATGAAATTGAACATGCTAATGCAACATCAAATTCTAAAGATCAAGCTAAACAAATGGTAAATGAGGAAGCTAGAAAAGCGCTTTCTAATATTAATGACGCAACATCAAATGATTTAGTTAATCAAGCAAAAGATGAAGGGCAATCTGCAATTGAACACATACATGCAGATGAATTGCCTAAAGCAAAACTAGATGCTAATCAAATGATTGACCAAAAAGTTGAAGATATAAATCACTTAATTAGTCAAAATCCAAACTTATCAAATGAAGAAAAAATAAACTAATATCTCAAATTAAGAAGTTAGTAAATGAAATTAAGAATGAAATTCATCAAGCTATAAATAAACAACAAATAGAAAATGCTACAACAAAACTAGATGGAATCATTGATACTACTAAAAAATTAGTTATCGCCAAAGCAGAAGCTAAACAAGTGATAAAAGAGTTATCACAAAAGAAACGAGATGCAATAAATAACAACACTGATTTAACACCTTCTCAAAAAGCACATGCTTTAGCAGATATTGATAAAACAGAAAAAGATGCACTTCAACATATCGAAAATTCTAATTCAATTGATGATATCAATAACAATAAAGAGCATGCATTTAATACTTTAGCTCATATTGTTATTTGGGATACTGATCAACAACCATTAGTTTTTGAACTACCTGAATTGAGCCTTCAAAATGCTCTAGTAACAAGTGAGGTGGTTGTTCACAGAGATGAAACGATTTCATTAGAAGCTATAATTGGAGCTATGACTTTAACTGATGAACTTAAAGCAAATATTGTTTCATTACCAAAGACTGATAAAGTAGCTGATCACTTAACCGCTATAGTTAAGGTTATGTTAGCTGATGGCTCATATATCACTGTAAATGTTCCAGTGAAAGTTGTAGAAAAAGAATTACAAATAGCTAAAAATGATGCTATAAAAATAATTGATGTTCTGGTAAAACAAAAAATCAAAGATATAGATTCTAATAACGAATTAACGTCTACTCAACGTGAAGATGCAAAAGCTGAAATTGAAAGATTGAAAAAGCAAGCTATCGATAAAGTGAATCATTCAAAATCGATTAAAGATATTGAAACAGTAAAACGAACTGATTTTAAAGAAATAGATCAATTTGATCCTAAACGCTTTACGCTAAATAAAGCTAAAAAGGATATCATTACTGATGTTAATACTCAAATCCAAAATGGTTTCAAAGAAATCGAAACAATAAAAGGTTTGACTTCTAAAGAAAAAACTCAGTTTGATAAACAGTTAACTGCACTACAAAAAGAATTTTTAGCAAAAGTCGATCATGCTCATAATTTAGTAGAATTAAATCAATTACATCAAGAGTTTAATAATAGATATGAACATATTATAAACAAGGCACATTTACTAGGTGAAAAACATATAGCAGAACATAAATTAGGATATGTTGTAATAAATAAAACTCAGCAAATATTAAATAATCAATCTGCTTCTTACTTAATAAAACAATGGGCACTTGATAGAATTAAACAAATTCAACTAGAAACGATGAATTCAATTCGTGATGCACATACCGTACAAGATGTACACAAAGCATTGTTACAAGGTATAGAGCAAATCATGAAAGTAAATGTAAATATTACAAATCAATCTTTCAAGGATTCTTTGCATAACTTTAATGATCTTCAATCAAAACTTGATGCTAGATTAAGGGAAAAGGATGTTGCAAATCATATCGTACAAACTGAATCATTCAAAGAAGTTCTAAAAGGAACGGGTGTTGAACCAGGAAAAAACAATAAAGAGACACAGCAACCAAAACTTCATAAGAATGATAATGATAGCCTATTCAAACATTTAGTTGATAATTTTGGAAAAACTGTAGGTGTTATTACATTAACTGGTTTACTTTCTAGTTTCTGGTTAGTTTTAGCTAAAAGACGTAAAAAAGAAGAAGAAGAAAAACAATCGATAAAAAATCATCGCAAAGACATTCGTCTTTCAGATACTGATAAAATAGATCCAATGGTAATAACTAAGCGTAAAATAGATAAAGAAGAACAAATACAAAACGATGACAAACATTCAATTCCTGTTGCTAAACATAAGAAATCTAAAGAAAAGCAATTGAGTGAAGAGGATATTCATTCAATCCCCGTCGTTAAACGTAAACTAAATAGTGATAACAATGATACTAAACAGAAGAAAGTTGCTTCTAAAAAGAAGAAAACGCCTCGATCAACTAAAAAAGTTGTAAAAAACAAAAAGCGTTCTAAAAAGTAAAATATATCTTTAACACAGAACAAGCCCGGGACTTAATGCCTCGGGCTTGTTTTTGTGTTAATCATCGATTATTGAGTACGAACGTATTATAATAAGCTTTTCAAAGCCGAAATCTTATTGGTGAGGTTGAACAAACAATTAAATACGTAATATATCATATTAACACTTTAGATTATTGTGATGTAAGTTTGTATAGTGTTTGTTGAGCAAGTTGATTCGCTTCTTTATTTTGTTTTCGTGGAATCCATTTCACAAACATCAAATCAAAACTTTGCTCTAAGATTTCTATGTTTTCAAAATAAACTTTAAACTTAGCATTTTTAACTTTACCTTGTAGCATACTATCTTCAATTAATTTTGAATCAGTATAAAGTAACGCGTTAGATACTTTTAATTCGCGTGCGTGTTCCAAAGCGTGCAACATTGCTGCCCATTCTGCACTATGATTATCCATTTCACCTAAATCATGGGTAAATGCATATCTTTGTGAATTTTCTTTTATAATAATCGCACAAGCACTTCGGCCGGGATTTCCTTTAGTCGCAGCATCAAAATGTATTTTAGCCATTACTTTTACTCCTCTTCAGAATTGTCTACTCGCTAAAATGTATCTATTATATTGTATCAAACTAAAAAGACGAAACGCTAAAAATTAAATCAAAAACAAACAGAACCTAAGATAACATATATACTAGAGGTTCTGCTAACAAATAGGGCATTGATGTCTATATTGAGCCCTTTTATTAAGATTTATTTAACTTTGGTCGTACGTCCTATCATTGAAAATTTCACTTGGAATTTCTACGGACAAATCAAATTGAATTTCGAAGCTAGTTCAGCACAAGGAATTCTGTTTCGTTTTTTGTATATCTACATATCGAATACAATAAATATTAATACCCATTATCTAATTGTTCTATCTTTCCTTTTCGATATAGAGACTTAGCAATATATCCAAATGGTACATTAAAAATTGTTGACACTAATTTTAACAGGTAAGTTGTAATAAATATTTCAAAAACAGCAGTACCTGGCATAGTACCAATAAAAGCAATTGAAACAAATAAACCGGTATCAATAATAGAACTTAAAATGGTACTACCATATGCTCTAATAATAAAGGTTTGATCAGAGCTAAATATCTTTTTAATCATACTGAATATAAATACATCAATATGTTGGCCTATTATATAAGCAATAATGGAACCTATAGCAATTCTAGGCACTAAATCAAAAATCATTTTTAATGAGTTTTGCGCATTGTCTACTGGAGCAGGAATAAAATGCAATGACATTTGCATGACTATAATCATTACTAAGGTTGAAGAGAAACCAAGCCACACTGCTCTTTTAGCAACTTTACGACCATAGATGTCATTTAATATATCAGTAGCTAAATATATCGAAGCAAACATGACATTTCCAAGTGTAGCCGTAATACCAAAAATATGAACTGCTTTTATGACCTGTATATTAGCGATAATCGTTCCTATTGCTACCCAAGCAATTAGTCCTTGTTTACCAAAGCAACGATACATCAGTACCATTAAAGCGAATGTAACAATAAATGACGCAATACCAAATATTTCATTATACATATCATTTTCCTCCTAAATTTTGTTAAAGCGGGTGTTTAGAAACCGCCAAAATTAACTATACTAGTTTACTTAAAATTTATCTTTAATGCAATGCTAAAAAAAAGAGTAAATAAATATTAACTTAAACCAACATCTAAGTTATCAATTTTCTCAAAACTAAAATTGATTATTTCAAATTCCCAACTTATAAATGCTATAATACAAACATGTGAAATGAGTATATATTATAAATAGTCTATAGCTAAGGGAAGTGGAAGCTATACTCACTTATACAGAACAACAAGCAATTCAACACATCGACCAATTGATGAATATTTATTGTCACCAATGTCCATTAAAAAAGCACAATAGAAAAACTCACGGTAAAACACAAGCACATCATTTTTGTATAAATGAATGCACGGTCGGTAAACAAATTAAACAAATTGGTAATGAGTTACAATAGGAGGATGTCACATGGAGATTATAGCAATTTCAGAAACACCTAATCATAATACAATGAAAGTTTCTTTGAGTGAACCACGTCAAGATAACTCATCTACAACATATACTGCCGCTCAAGAAGGTCAACCTGAATTTATTAACCGATTATTTGAAATAGAAGGTGTTAAATCAATATTTTATGTTTTGGATTTTATATCAATTGATAAAGAAGATAACGCTAACTGGAATGAATTATTACCACAAATAGAAAACACGTTCGCTAAAAGCAATTAATTTTCTATATAGTACAATTAGAAACAATTTATAGTAGAGGAGCATTTTATGATGAATGGATACGAAGCTTATATGAAAGAACTTGCACAACAAATGAGAGCTGAATTAACAGACAATGGATTCACAAGTCTTGAAACGAGTGATGATGTCAATCAATATATGCAAAATATAGATAATGATGACACAACATTTGTTGTAATCAACTCAACATGCGGTTGCGCTGCAGGATTAGCACGTCCAGCAGCTGTTGCAGTTGCAGAACAAAATGAAGTAAAACCAGATCATAAAGTAACAGTATTTGCTGGTCAAGACAAAGAAGCAACACAAACAATGAGAGATTACATCCAACAAGTTCCTTCAAGTCCCTCATACGCATTATTTAAAGGTCAACATTTAGTTCATTTTATACCTCGAGAACATATTGAAGGGCGCGACATCAATGATATAGCTATGGATTTAAAAGATGCTTTTGACGATAATTGTCAATAAACTTAATATTGTCTAGCTATGTCAAAGAATCACTAAAACTAATATCATTCACTAGAGTGGGACAGTCGATTCAACATGAATCCTGTCCTATTTTTTTCAATTACAATCATACTTACATATTAAATGTAATTGTTCTTTAACTCATTCTATTTGATTACTTTCTCTACCAACGATTATGTAAAAAATTGAGGTGCATCATTCATGTTTTTAGCTTGGAATGAAATAAAAAGAAATAAAATTAAATTCAGTTTAGTCATTGGCATATTAGTACTTATAAGTTATTTATTATTCCTACTGTCTGGACTTGCAAACGGCCTTATTAAAATGAATACTGAAGGTATAGAAAAGTGGAATGCAGACGCTATCATTTTAAAAAAAGATGCTAATCAAACTGTAGAGCAATCCTTATTCAATATATCCAAAGTGCAAAATACTTATGAACAATCAACCACATTAAAACAACAAGGGGTCATTATCTCAAACCATCATCACGAAGAAAACGCGTTACTTTTCGGCGTTACACACAAATCATTTTTAATCCCTCCTATAATTAAAGGTCATCAAGTTGAAAGTTCAAATGAAGTAGTCATTGATCAATCACTAGCCGATAAGGGGTTCAAAATAGGTGACATCTTATCTTTATCTCAATCAGATGAAAAGCTAAAAGTGGTAGGTATTGTAGAAAGTGCTAAATATAATGCTTCACCCGTGCTATTCTCTAATAATAAAACCATTGAGAAACTTAATCCCAAATTATCAAAAGATAAAACAAATGCCATAGTAGTCAAAGACTCAAATTGGAAAAATCATAAACTTAACAAAGATTTAGAAAGTATTTCAATCTCGCAGTTTATTAAAAATCTTCCTGGCTATAAAGCTCAAAATTTAACTTTGAACTTTATGATCGTTTTTTTATTTATAATTTCAGCAACAGTTATTGGCGTATTCTTATATGTTATAACGCTCCAAAAAACACACTTATTTGGTGTACTTAAAGCACAAGGCTTTACAAACGGCTATTTAGCAAAAATGGTTTTTGCTCAAACTTTCATATTATCTTTAATTGGAACAATCATTGGATTTCTCTTAACACTATTAACAGGCACATTTCTGCCGAGTGTCGTTCCAATTCATTTTAATTTATTAACGATGTTGATATATGGAATTGTTCTTATCATTATTTCTTTATTAGGCAGTCTATTTTCTGTTCTGTCTATAATAAAAATAAATCCACTTAAAGCAATTGGATAGAAAGGAATCATAAACATGTTAGAGTTCAAACAAGTGAGCAAATCTTTCAGAGACGGCAATCAAATAATTCAGGCAGTAAAACCTACCGATTTAAAAATAATTCAGGGTGAACTGATTGCTATTGTGGGACCCTCAGGTTCAGGGAAAAGTACATTTTTAACTATGGCTGGCGCCTTACAACGACCTACTTCAGGAAATATTTACATCAACAACAAAAATATATCAATATTATCTGAAAAGCAGTTATCAAAAATAAGAATTAACGAAATAGGTTTTATATTACAATCGACGAATCTCGTGCCTTTTTTAACAATCGAACAACAATTCAAACTTCTTGGCAAATATAAAAAAGATACATTAAGTGAAGATGGATATCAAAAGTTGGTTAAACAGCTAAATTTATCGGATATTACCAATCAATTACCAAATCAAATATCCGGTGGTCAAAAACAGCGTGTGGCAATAGCTAAAGCTATCTACACAAATCCATCAATCATACTAGCAGATGAACCTACCGCTTCATTAGATACGAATAATGCAATGGCTGTAATGAAAATACTTCAAGAACAAACGAAAGAAAGAAATAAAACATGTGTGATTGTTACTCATGATGAACGTTTAACTCATTTTTGTGATAAAACATATTTCATGGAGGATGGACTTCTTTCACTCCAATAGAAATAAAATATTCACAATTACTTGCATTTCATATTTGAAATTCCCGAGTCAACATTTGTTGTGACTCGGTTTTTTTATAAAAAACAGTCCATTGAGTCTTTAAAAAATCTTATGTAAGAAAATTTCACAACTCAAATTCATATTGTCAAGATCGAACAACCAATTCAACACATTCCTATTTATTAACTTGTTTTATATGAGATATTTTACATAAAAGGTTTAAAATTTTATAAACTCAAAACCCTCTCTCTTCTATCGATACATCTTTTCTAGTATAATGTTCATTAATATAATACATATTTTTATAAGGAGTTGTACGCATGTATAATCCATTCGACGAAGCTTATCATGGCTTATGCGAAGAGATATTAGAAATAGGGAATAGACGCGATGATCGCACACATACAGGGACAATTTCCAAATTTGGGCATCAATTGCGTTTCGATTTAACCAAAGGGTTTCCTTTACTTACAACCAAAAAGGTTTCTTTTAAATTAGTAGCAACTGAATTATTATGGTTTATTAAAGGAGATACAAATATTCAATACCTTCTTAAATATAATAATAATATATGGAATGAATGGGCTTTTGAAAATTATGTTCAGTCTGCTGATTATCATGGACCAGACATGACAGATTTTGGACATCGTTCTCAGCAAGACCCTGAATTTAACGAGCAGTATAAAGAAGAAATGAAAAAATTTAAAGAACGTATATTAAACGATGATGCATTTGCTAAAAAATATGGCAACCTAGGGAATGTTTATGGTAAACAATGGAGAGATTGGGAAGATAAAAATGGTAATCATTATGATCAATTAAAATCAGTTATACAACAAATTAAAAACAATCCAAACTCTCGACGACACATTGTTTCAGCATGGAATCCTACTGAAATCGATTCAATGGCATTACCACCTTGCCACACAATGTTTCAATTTTATGTACAAGAGGGTAAATTAAATTGTCAATTATATCAAAGAAGTGCTGATATATTTTTAGGTGTTCCCTTCAATATTGCAAGTTATGCTTTACTGACACATCTTGTTGCAAAAGAATGTGGACTTGAAGTGGGTGAATTCATTCATACGTTTGGAGATGCACATATTTATTCCAATCATATGGATGCAATACATACACAATTATCAAGAGAAAGTTATCTACCACCTCAATTAAAAATTAATACAGATAAATCAATTTTTGATATTAATTATGAAGATTTAGAATTGATAAATTATGAATCACACCCTGCTATTAAAGCACCTATTGCGGTATAAAAAGATGCATTAATATTTCGCATACAGAAAGGAGGTATACCATGACATTATCAATAATTGTCGCTCACGATAAACAAAGAGTCATTGGGTACCAAAATCAATTACCATGGCATTTACCAAATGATTTAAAGCATGTTAAACAACTGACCACTGGAAATACACTTGTAATGGGACGAAAAACTTTTAATTCTATCGGGAAACCACTGCCAAATAGACGTAACGTTGTGCTCACTAACCAAGCTTCATTTCACCATGAAGGGGTAGATGTTATAAACTCTCTTGATGAAATTAAAGAGTTATCTGGTCATGTTTTTATATTTGGAGGACAAACGTTATTCGAAGCAATGATTGACCAGGTAGATGATATGTATATCACAGTAATAGATGGGAAGTTTCAAGGAGACACTTTCTTTCCACCGTACACATTTGAAAACTGGGAGGTCGAATCTTTAGTGGAAGGTCAACTAGATGAAAAAAATACTATACCGCATACATTCTTACATTTAGTGCGTAGAAAAGGGGAATAGGAGGCAATTATGGCTAAACAAATTATCGTCACAGATTCAACCTCTGATTTATCACATGAATATTTAGAACAACATAACATTCATGTTATACCATTAAGCCTGACAATCGACGGAAAATCTTACACTGATCAAGTTGATATCTCTTCAAGTGAGTATATCGATTATATTGAAAATGATGCAGACGTCAAAACAAGTCAACCACCTATTGGTCGATTTATTGAAACATATGAGCAATTAGCTCAAGATGACGTTGAAATTATAAGTATTCATCTTTCGTCAGGTTTAAGTGGTACTTATAATACTGCTGTTCAAGCGAGTCATATGGTAGATGGTAATATTACAGTGATTGATTCTAAATCTATTTCGTTTGGGTTAGGCTATCAAATTAAGCAAATTGTTGAATTAATAAGTCAAGGTACATCAACAGAAAAAATAGTTGAAGAAATGACACAATTACGTGATAACTTGCAACTGTTTGTGGTTATCGGTCAGCTTAATCAACTCATTAAAGGTGGCAGGATAAGTAAAACAAAAGGTTTAATTGGAAACATTATGAAAATTAAGCCAATCGGAACTTTAAGAGATGGTCAACTTGAACTAGTGCATAATTCTAGAACTCAAAACTCTAGTGTCCAATATTTAAAAAAAGAAATTACAGATTTTGTTAAAGATCATAAAATTAAATCAATAGGGATTGCTCACGCCAACGTTAAAGATTTCGTTGATAAAATCAAAAAATCATTTACAGAATCATTTGATTTTAACCAATTTGATATTAATGTAACAACTCCAGTGATTTCGACGCACACTGGACAAGGTGCAATTGGACTTGTGGTATTAAGAGATACGTTGAACTAAGTTGTCACAAAATCACATATAAGATTCTGAGTTAAATACTTTAAATTCCCGACAATATAGCGTAAATTTAAACAAACAGATAACTTAAGGAGGGAATATAACATGGCATATGCGACACTAGCTGGAGGTTGTTTTTGGTGCATGGTTAAACCCTTCACCTCATATCCTGGAATAAAATCAGTCGTTTCCGGATATAGTGGAGGACATGTAGAAAACCCAACATACGAACAGGTATGCACAAATCAAACAGGACATGTGGAAGCTGTACAAATTGAATATGATCCTGATATTACAACATTTGAAAATATCTTAGACGTATATTTTAAAACATTTGACCCAACTGATGACGGAGGGCAGTTCTTTGATAGGGGTGAAAGCTATCAACCTGTCATTTTTTATCATGATGAGAATCAACGCAAAGCTGCCGAGTTAAAGAAACAACAAATTGACGAAGAGGGTATCTTTAAAAAACCGGTGATCACACCGATTAAACCATATAAAAATTTCTATCCTGCAGAAGAATATCATCAAGATTACTACAAAAAGAATCCTACGCATTATGAACAATACCAACGTGGATCTGGTAGAAAAGCATTTATCGAATCACACTGGGGGTCTCAAAATGATTAAAAAAAACAAAGATGAACTGAATGACATAGAGTATCTAGTCACTCAAGAAAATGGTACTGAACCTCCTTTTCAAAACGAGTATTGGAATCACTTTGAAAAAGGAATTTACGTTGATAAATTGTCCGGCAAACCATTATTTACTTCAGAGGATAAATTTGAATCTAATTGCGGTTGGCCAAGTTTCTCCAAAGCATTAAATGATGATGAAATCGTAGAACTTGTTGATAAATCATTTGGTATGATTAGAACTGAAGTTCGATCAGAAAAAGCGAATAGCCACTTGGGACATGTTTTTAATGACGGACCTAAAGAAAAAGGTGGTTTAAGATACTGTATTAACTCTGCTGCGATTCAGTTTATACCTTATGATAAACTAGAAGAGTTAGGATATGGAGATTTAATTAAACATTTCAAAAAATAGGAGTGCATTTACATGTTTAAAAAGTTATTTGGAAAAGGTAAAGAAATTGACAAAAACATTAAAATCTACGCACCTTTGACAGGTGAGTATGTCAAGATTGAAGATATTCCTGATCCAGTCTTTGCGCAAAAAATGATGGGAGAAGGCTTTGGTATTAATCCTACAGAGGGTGAGGTTGTTTCACCGATTGAAGGCAAAGTCGATAATGTTTTTCCAACAAAACATGCTGTAGGGTTAAAAGCCGAAAATGGATTAGAGTTATTAGTTCATATCGGATTAGATACCGTTCAATTGGATGGCAAAGGGTTTGAAGTACTTGTTGAAAGTGGGGATGACATTAAAATAGGCGATCCTCTTATACGTTTTGACTTAGAATATATTAATAATAATGCAAAATCTATTATTTCCCCTATTATTATTACAAACTCTGATCAAACTGAATCAATTCATATTGAAGACGTAAAGGCAGTAGTTAAAGGGGAAACACAAGTTATTGATGTGACAGTAAGCTAATGGTTAAGAATTATTCATTTTATCAATTTATTATGACCGTGCGTGGAAGAAAAGATGATAAAGGGGTTTTTGCTGAGCAAATTTTTGAAGACCTTGCCTTTCCAAAACACGAAGATGATTTTAATACATTATCTGAATATATTGAGACACATAGCGAATTCACCCTACCAATGTCTGTATTTGATGACTTGTATGATGACTATACGGAATGGTTGAAGTTTTAAATTCTTTTCATTAATAAATATTGATAGAGCCTGGGACACGACTCATTGTCTCAGGTGTTTTAATGTAAAGGGATTCAAACTCTACACTTTTTTAGTTATAACTTTTGTTAGATGCACACAGAATAATTACACTGTTTTCTCAATGAAACATACGTTTAATATAGTAATTTTTAGCATGTACTACTCAAGCCTCATGTGATTTTCACTTACATACATCATAATTAAAAATATTCGAATACATACAAGATGAAAATTTCTCAATAACTTGTTAATGATTAAGTATAAATATAACCTATGAATTTATATTTTGTATAACTCAATATGAACGTAAAAGGATGTGATACCATGAATGATTATCAAAAAAATCATGCAACATCTCAAGATGATAATACAAAATCAACACCGTCTAAAAATAGCAAGCAAATAAAAATTAAATTATGGCATTTCATACTCATTATTTTGGGCATTATTCTTTTAACATCTATCATAACTGTAGTATCAACGATTTTAATTAGCCATCAAAAAAGTGGTTTAAATAAAGAACAACGTGTAAATTTAAAAAAAATTGAATATGTCTATCAAACACTTAATAAAGATTATTACAAAAAGCAAAGTTCTGATAAATTAACTCAATCTGCCATAGATGGTATGGTTAAAGAACTGAAAGATCCCTATTCAGAATATATGACTGCTGAAGAAACAAAACAATTTAATGAAGGCGTATCAGGTGATTTCGTTGGCATAGGTGCCGAAATGCAAAAGAAAAATGAACAGATAAGTGTTACTAGTCCAATGAAGGATTCACCAGCAGAAAAAGCTGGTATTCAACCTAAAGATATCGTCACACAAGTGAATCATCATTCGGTAGTCGGTAAACCACTTGATCAAGTTGTTAAAATGGTCAGAGGTAAAAAAGGAACATATGTTACTTTAACTATAAAACGTGGTTCGCAAGAAAAGGATATTAAGATTAAACGCGATACCATTCACGTTAAGAGTGTAGAGTATGAGAAAAAGGACAATGTAGGCGTTCTAACAATCAATAAATTCCAGAGCAATACTTCTGGTGAACTCAAATCTGCAATCATCAAAGCGCATAAGCAAGGCGTCCGTCATATCATTTTAGATTTGAGAAATAATCCGGGTGGTTTATTAGATGAAGCAGTCAAGATGGCAAACATCTTTATTGATAAGGGAAATACAGTCGTTCAATTGGAAAAAGGTAAGGATAGGGAAGAATTAAAAACTTCTAATCAAGCACTAAAACAAGCAAAAGATATGAAAGTATCCATCTTAGTTAATGAGGGATCAGCTAGTGCTTCAGAAGTGTTTACAGGTGCTATGAAAGACTATCATAAAGCTAAAGTTTATGGTTCTAAAACATTTGGTAAGGGGATCGTTCAGACCACTCGTGAATTCAGTGATGGTTCATTAATTAAATATACAGAGATGAAATGGCTAACGCCTGATGGCCATTATATACATGGTAAAGGAATTAGACCAGATGTTAGTATCTCGACACCAAAATACCAATCACTCAATGTCATTCCAGATAACAAAACTTATCATCAGGGTGAAAAAGATAAAAATGTTAAAACGATGAAAATAGGTCTAAAAGCTTTAGGTTATCAAATTGATAATGAAACAAACATATTTGACGAACAATTAGAATCCGCTATTAAAACATTTCAACAAGACAATAATTTAAAAGTTAATGGCAATTTTGATAAAAAAACAAATGATAAATTTACTGAAAAACTTGTTGAAAAAGCGAATAAAAAAGATACTGTTTTAAACGATTTACTAAACAAACTAAAATAAACTTGCGAGAAAACCATTAAACGAAAAGAACGCATTCAACTCTTTAAGTGTAATATCATTCTTAAAGAGTTGGATTTCTTAAATTTAATAACCATTCACGTTTGAATTAAGAGCCTGAGACATATAGTATATGTACAGGCTCTTAATCATATCTGATAATTCTGATTAGTTGGAAATACAACTTTTATAAAAGTTATTCCTATTAAGGTATGGTCCCAATCATTTCTTAACATTTTCAGATTTTCGTTAATTGATTGAGTCTTGAAAGTATCAATATGATTTAAATTTATTGTTACCACTCGTTAAAATTTTAAAAAAGAGGTGTTTTAGTAAGATGATTAGATTAGCAACTAAAGATGATTTACTTAGTATTACTCAATTAGTCAAAGAGGCTAAACAGATTATGGAAGAATTCAACAACAACCAATGGGATGATGAATATCCCGCGAAAGAGCATTTTGAAGAAGACATCGAAAATAAAACACTATACGTTTTAGACGTTGATCATACAATTTATGGTTTTATTGTTATCGACCAAAACCAATCGGAGTGGTATGATGACATTGATTGGCCTGTTAATCGAAATGGAGCATACGTTATTCACAGATTAGCTGGATCAAAACAATATAAAGGTGCTGCGACTGAACTTTTCCAATTTGCCATGGACTTAGCAAATGAACATGATATTCATGTCATTTTAACGGATACATTTGCCCTCAATAAACCTGCTCAAGGATTATTTGAAAAGTTTGGTTTTACTAAAGTTGATGAGATAGAGATAGATTATCATCCTTTTGATAGAGGGGCACCTTTTTATGCTTATTATAAAAACATATAAGAATAGAGGTTGTAATTATGACAAAAATTGCATATACAGGTGGAGGAACAGTAGGACATGTTTCAGTGAATTTAAGTTTAATTCCTACTTCGATTGAAAAAGGACACGAAGCATTTTATATTGGTTCAAAACATGGTATTGAAAGAGAAATGATAGAGTCACAACTCCCTAATATTCAATATTATCCAATATCAAGCGGTAAATTACGTCGTTATCTATCCTTTGAAAATGCAAAAGATGTCTTTAAAGTTTTGAAAGGAATTTTAGATGCACGTAAAATACTTAAAAAACAAAAACCAGACTTACTCTTTTCAAAAGGTGGTTTTGTTAGTGTTCCGGTAGTTATAGCCGCACGTTCTTTAAAAATTCCAACTATCATACACGAATCAGATTTAACTCCTGGATTAGCTAATAAAATTTCTTTAAAATTTGCTAAGAAAATATACACAACCTTTGAAGATACACTTGCATATCTTCCAAAAGATAAAGCTGATTTTGTTGGAGCTACTGTACGTGAGGACTTAAAACAAGGGAATAAAGAAAGAGGTTATCAACTCACTGATTTTGATAAAAACAAAAAAGTGTTATTGGTCATGGGTGGAAGTTTAGGTAGTAAAAAACTTAATAATATCATTCGTCAAAATATTGAGGCACTTCTCCATGATTATCAAATTATACACTTAACTGGAAAAGGGCTTGTTGATGACTCAATTAATAAAAAAGGTTATGTTCAATTTGAATTTGTTAAAGACGACTTAACTGATTTATTAGCAATCACTGATACTGTTATAAGTCGCGCAGGTTCTAACGCAATTTATGAATTTTTAACGCTACGAATACCGATGCTACTCATCCCCTTAGGACTTGATCAATCAAGAGGAGATCAAATTGATAATGCTAAAAACTTTGAATCTAAGGGTTATGGTCGTCATATTCCTGAAGATCAACTTACAGAAGTTAACTTATTGCAAGAATTAAATGATATTGAATTACATCGTGAATCTATTATTAAACAAATGGAAACATATCAAGAGAGTTACACGAAAGAAGATTTATTTGATAAAATTATTCATGATGCATTAAACAAGTAGGGGGCACCTATAATGAATCGATGGAAACGCATTTCATTGCTGATTGTTTTTACACTTATTTTTGGTATAATAGCTTTTTTTCATGAGTCAAGGCTTGGAAAATGGATAGATAACGAAGTATATGAATTTATTTATTCATCTGAAAGTTTCATTACCACATCTATTATGTTAGGTGCAACAAAAATTGGTGAAGTTTGGGCAATGGTTGCGCTATCCTTATTATTAGTTGCTTACCTTATGCTAAAACGTTTCAAGATTGAGACATTATTCTTTGTAGTAGTAATGAGCTTATCTAGTACACTCAATCCACTATTAAAGAATATCTTTGATAGGGAACGTCCAACATTATTGCGTTTAATTGACATTTCCGGCTTTAGTTTTCCAAGTGGTCATGCTATGGGCTCAACTTCATTCTTTGGAAGCGCTATATATGTAATAAACCGTCATGATTCGGGTATCTCTAAAGGCGTGTTAATTGGTTTATGCGCACTTTTCATTTTATTAATATCAACTTCTAGAGTGTACCTAGGCGTTCATTACCCTACAGATATTATTGCCGGCATTATTGGTGGTGCCTTCTGCATTGTTTTATCAACGTTAATGTTGAAAAAACAACTCGCTTTATAAAGAAGCGCGGTTGGAATTTTAAATTAAATAGGTATTGACCAAACCACTGAAATGATTGTGAGTAAACAATGATTTTAGTGGTTTATTTAGTATATTCAAATCGGCGTTTTTAAATAAATATTGTTTGTAAGCTCAATGTTAATAATATTTATCTTATATTAATTTCTTTGTTTTCATTTTTGTTAATAAAAGACTTAAAATGTTGTCTTATAAATGTTTTAAGTCTTTTGTTTTTTGAAAAATTACAAACAAAAAATTTTGATTTACGAAAACTTAAATTTGAAAAAAGTTTACTTTAATAGCGATTACTTATACTGAACTTGTGATTAAATCTTCAAAGGAGCAAAGACATGATACAAATCAAGGATTTAAACAAAGTTTACGACAATGGTAGTCACGCAGTTAAAGATTTCAATCTAGATATTGAGGACAATGAATTTGTAGTATTTGTAGGACCTTCGGGATGTGGGAAATCAACAACGTTACGTATGATTGCAGGACTTGAAGATGTGAGCAAAGGGACAATTAGTATCAACGATAAAGTAATCAACGATTTACAACCTAAAGATCGTAAGATTGCTATGGTCTTTCAAAACTATGCATTATATCCACATATGACAGTTTATAAAAATTTAGCTTTCGGCTTAAAAATGCGAGGAATCAAGAAGAAAATTTATGACGAAAAAATTCAACATGCAGCTCAAATATTAGAAATTGAAAACCTCCTCGACCGTAAACCTAAAGCCTTATCTGGAGGACAACGTCAACGTGTGGCACTTGGTCGAGCTATCGTTAGAGAAGCTCAAATCTTTCTCATGGATGAACCACTTTCTAATTTAGATGCTAAATTACGAAGTAACATGAGAAGCGAAATTATAAAAATACATAAACAAATGAAAGCAACAACGATTTACGTGACACACGACCAAACTGAAGCTATGACAATGGCATCACGTATCGTCATATTAAAACAAGGCGAAATACAACAAATTGGTACGCCTGAAGAAATTTATCGTCATCCTGTCAATGAATTTGTTGCCACTTTCATTGGTAGCCCATCAATGAATATGGTTCCAATGACCTACAACATGGATGCTTGGTACTTCGATGGACAAAAAGTGGCTGATGCTACATTACTTCAACTTGCATCGCATGCACAATACAGACTTGGTATACGACCTGAAGACTTACATCTTGTTAATGATAACGAAATAAGTAATTATCCAATCCAACTTTCTCAATTCACTGTAGACTTAGTTGAGTTAACTGGTTCATACAAATTACTTCACTGTCATCACAATGAGCATAAAATCATAGCAGCTGTAGATAGTAATTTGGATTTTGAATTAGAACAAACAGTTTCCTTCGGTATAAAAACGGAAGATGCACACTTTTTCGATTCTGATTCAGGCGAAAGAGTACAAGAGGAGGTTTTATCATGAGTAAAAACAAAAAACAAAGCCTTCAATCCGCTCATCAAAAACCTTTGTTAAAAAGAATGTGGGAACACAAAGTACTTTACTTAATGATTTTACCTTGTTTACTCTTTTTCTTGATTTTCAACTATATTCCAATGACAAGTCTTGTTCTGGCATTCAAAGATTTCCGCTTCGATACTGGTATCATCGGCGGTGATTGGAAAGGGCTATACTATTTTAAACGCTTTTTCTCTGACCCTCGCTGTATTCAAATTATTATGAATACGCTAATTATAAGTGGCATGAAATTGATTTTAGCTCTACCATTTCCAATTATTTTAGCCATTATGTTTAACGAAATTAAAGATTCTAAATTAGGTAAGATCAGAGGTTTATTTCAAGGCGTACTTTACATCCCTCACTTTTTATCTTGGGTTGTAGTTATCGGTATTTTCAAGAAATTACTCGCTCCAGATGATGGACTTATGAATCAACTGATCCATCAATTTGGTGGCGACGGGTCGACTTACTTTATGATGAACCCTGAGTATTTCCACACCATCATGTTTTCTAGTTATATATGGAAGAATGTAGGGTGGGATTCCATTATTTACTTTGCAGCAATTATGAGTATTAATCCTGAAATTTATGAATCAGCTGCGATTGATGGCGCGAATCGTTTCAAACAAATTATACATATTACCTTACCTATGTTAACACCAACAATTGTTATTTTATTCATCATTTCTCTAGGCGATATTTTAAAAGCAGGGTTCGATCAAATTTACCTACTCAAAACACCAGGTAACGCTAACGTTTCAGAAATACTGGATACATTTGTGATTCGTACTGGTATTGAGCAAGGCGATTTCAGTTACGCAATTGCGATTAGTCTATTACAGGGTGTGATAGGACTTATCGCTGTCGTCATTATTAATAAATTCGCAGATAAGAAACTGGATACATCACTATATTAAGGAGAATGTACATGTTTAGAAAGTCTATGCTCATCTTAATGATTGCAGTCATTTTGTTCGTAACAGCATGTAGCAAAGATAAAACGCAAGATGAAGCGAAAAGAAAAGCAGATGCTAAAGGTAAACCAGATACATGGATTGCAGATAGAAAACTTAAAGGACTTGTGTTTCAAAGTGATAACGATGCCTCCCCTAAAAAGAATAAAGAAGTCGCTCAAGAACTTAAGAAAAAGACTGGCATCACGTTAGAACTTCAAACCGTTTCTAATGAAGATTCCACAGAAGCATTAACTTCAGGACTCGCTTCAGGAGATTTACCCGACTTCATCGTTTATTACTTAGACGATAGTGGAAGACCTGAAATGAAAGTACTAAATAAAGCAGCGAAACAAGGTCGACTCACAGACTTAACGAAAATGCTTAAAAACACAAAAATTTATAGTAAGTATTTCAAAAAAGGATATTTACCAAAAGATACGAAAGATAACATCATGTTTAATAAAGAACAAGATGGAACGTACCTTGTACATATGGGGATTAACCGTCATCCAGGACAAGAAGAACGTCGCACTGTAGGTGGTCCTTATGTCAGAAAAGATATCATGGATAAACTTCATATCGACCCTGCTTCTATCAAGACGTCCAAAGATGTAGAAAAACTTGCCGAAAAGATGAAAGAACACCACTTCAAAGATGATAATGGTAAAGAAATCACACCTATTGGCCCAACAGCATGGGGCGGTGACGATCGTACTAGATTCTATAATGACCTTGTGTGGACTGGTCAGTCTGATGAGAAATTTTTAAATAAAGGTAAGAAAATTATACATGAATCACAAACCGAATATCCACTTAAACGTGTACATTACGTTAAAGACCTTATGAAGAAAGGCTTAATGACAAAAGAGTTCTATACAATGGAAGAAAATAAAGCAAAAGAAGGACTCGTTAATGGCTCATGGGGCATTGTTTCAGATTTACATAACTATGTTACTGAAAATCAAAGTATGAAATACGTTCCACTTGGGCCACTCAATACAGTCAAAGGTAAATTTAGAGTTGAAAAGCCATATAAATCAGGCGCAAACGGTTGGGCTGTACCAAGTACGACTGAACATCCTGAAGACGTCGTTAAACTCGCTGATTTCCTTGCAAGTCGCAGAGGTAAATTACTCGGTCAGTACGGTATTAAAGGACGTGACTATACGTTAGATAAGAAAGGTAACCCTCATGTTAAACCTGAAGTGTTAAAAGAAGTTGAAAATAATCCAAACGAAGCTAAAAAACGTGGTTTTAGAGGTGCGGGTTCTTATTGGGCAGATCATCTTGGTTATACTGATATAGATAATAAAGCTGATTTCGGTGAAACTGAATACGGAGATAATACAAAAACGAAAAAGACGACTCCTGAAAAGATTGCTGATATGTGGCATTATGATGAAAGACAGAAACACGCCAAAATCGTAAACGGACTCACAGTAAAGTCATTCTTATCTAAATATGAATATGGCGAAGATTTAGAAGTTGCACTCGATGATTATAATGACGCTATTAAACGTGCATATTATTCTCAATCAGACAAAGAAGCGAAACAAATTATAGATAGTGCTAAGCAACGTTTAGAAGAGGCAGGCTTAAATCAATTTGAAAGATACGTTGAAAATCAAAGAGATAAAAAAGGAACTCAAATTATTTATTAAGAGGTGGCAGAGACAATGAAAGTTTCACAAGATAAAAGTGCACTTGTCATTCGTATTATCTCATTAATCATTATTATTGGCTTAGTAATCACAATTATCCTCCCGATGATTAATATCTTTGCCTTAGCATTTAACTCTGGGGTAGATGCTCAAAAAGGTGGCATCACTTTCTACCCGCGTAAATTTTCACTAGATAATTTTAAGGAGATATTTAAACAAGGCACGTTATTAAATGCATTATTTATTAGCATTGCAAAGACAGTCATAGGAACGATACTAAGCGTCATATTAACAGCTATGGCTGCTTACGTTCTAACAATCAAAAGTTTACCCTTTCGAAGAATCATCTCATTCTTTCTAGTCTTTACGATGTTATTCAGTGTCGGTGTTGTACCACTTTATATCCTATTAAATCAACTTCATTTAACAGATACATTCTGGGTATACATTTTACCGTCACTTTATAGCGTTTATAACATTTTAATTATGCGTACATTCTTCAATCAATTACCTAGTAGTGTGATTGAAGCCGCTAGAGTAGATGGTTGTCATGACTTTCAAATCTTTTGGAAAATTGTCTTACCCATGAGTAAACCCGTGGTGGCATCAATTACATTATTTAACGCCGTGAGTCAGTGGAATGATTGGTTTACAGGTGCATTCTTCGTACGTAATCCAAACCTCAAACCGTTAGCTACTGTTTTACAAGATATGTTAACGAAACAAGCTGCCATTGCAGATGCTTTAAAACAAAAGTCAGGTTCATATGCGATGTTAGACAAGTTGACAATTACAGGGGACTCAATGCAGATGGCAATGATTGTACTATTAACAATTCCAGTATTATTCCTCTTCCCATTTGTTCAGAAGCATTTTGTAAAAGGTATAACTATCGGTTCGACAAAAGAGTAAAGGAGACGAAACAATGACTACAATTCTACAATTAAGCGATTTACATATTGGGCCACACAATGATGAAAAAGATCAAAAAACTTACGATTTAATTCATCATATGATGACACACTATCAACCTGACATCACAGTATTAACAGGTGACCAAATTTGGTCTGAAGGCGTCATTGATTCAGGTCGCGTTTATAAGAAATTAATGGAGTATTTAAATCGATATGATACGCAAATTGCAACGACATTTGGTAATCACGATACAGAGGGGCATCTCAAACGTTCAGACTTACGCGCTATTGAGGACCAATATTCTACCAACTATGTACAGAAAAATCATAGCCTCATTGTTGATGATAAAGAAGCTTATACAATAGAAGTTGTAAACAACGATACAGTCACACATGTGCTTTATGTTATTGATGGAGGAGATTATAATCCATTTGGCATAGGTGATTATGATTTTATAAGACCTGAACATGTGAATTGGCTTAGGGAAACACATCAAGCATATCAAACTCAATTTCAACACAACTTTCAACATAACTTATTATTTACACATATTCCATTACAAGAATATAGAGAAGTTGAGAATATTGGTGAATATCATGGCATTTTCAATGAACCTATTGCGTGCTCAAAAATTAATTCCGGATTATTTAGTCAGATGTTACTAAACGGTGATATTGAAGGTATGTTCTGCGGTCATGACCATGACAATGATTTTACGATTAATTTATATGGGATTCGCCTTAGCTTTGGTCGTGTTGGTGGTTACAATACTTATGGTGATTTACAACGTGGGGCTAGATTAATTGAGTTGCAACCTGACGCTATATATAAATCGAAAGTGTTAGAATTTGATGATCGTTTCTAAAAGAACGTTTCGGTCATTATACATTCCTATTTTAATAGAACAACTTTTCATACTCATCATGGGTCAAGCTGATACATTGATGTTAAACAGCTATAGCACTGATGCCGTTGCTGCTTCGGGAATGATAAGCCAAATACTCATGCTCATCACGTTTCTGATTACAATCATTCATGTGGGTACAAATATACGTATTGTTCATTTGAAGGAACATCAACCTTCAAGTATTTCACAAGAGATTTATCATAATTTGTTATTCAATAGCATAGTATCTATCGTATTTACGATTGTGATTGGGATCGCATTCGAACTTATCTTACGACTTTTTCAGGTACCTCAAGATATATTCAAACTGACCTATCAATTTGGAATGATTATATTGAGTGTACTCACTTTAACGACCTGTCACATGTATATTGGTACTGTATTACGTGTCATGAATCATGCATCATCAGCTACACGCATTACTATCATTAGTAATGTGACTAATATCATTTTGAACGGAATCGTACTCTTTATTATTCCAGAATATGTAGGTAATCCTGTATTAGGTGTCGCGGTGGTAACAGCGTTCAGTCGTTTATTGGGATGTACTTTAGCTTTGTTTGCGCTGATACAAATTTTCCGTCCATTCAAGCATTACTTCAAGCTGAGCCGGAAGAAAATATATCAAGTTTCGACATTAGGTATCCCAACAGCAGGTGAACAAATTTCTTATAATTTTGCGCAGACATTTACAACTGCATTTATTGCGATGTTAGGCACTCAAGTCATCGCTGCAAAATCTGTTTCTACTGTTTTAAGCGGTCTGTCTTTTAGTTGTGCTATGGCATTTAGTGCTGCTAGCCAAATTTATTTAGGAAAATTTATATCCCGACGACGTTACCGTACTTTAAAGAAAGTTGTTATAAAAAGTATTTGGTTTAATATCACACAATCTTTCATGATTATGACGTGTGTATTTATAGGATTTATAATGTGTGGACGTTGGATAACACACGACTTACAAACCTATCATTTAATCATTTACTATCTTGTTATACTTTTTGGATTAGAACCGATACGTGCAATTAATAATCTAATTGTAGATTTATTAAACGTGACAGGGGATGTACGTTATCCAGTCACCGTGAGTGTTGTGACCACATGGTTGTTATTATTACCTGGAAGTTATCTATTAGGGATTCATTGGGGATTAGGTTATACAGGAATTATTTTAGTGAGTATTGCTGATGAAGCGCTGAGATTTATCATTATGTATCTTAGATGGCGAAATGATCGTTGGCAAGCACGAATGAAGCAGATTGGAGTATAGATATTTATGTATAAAAGAAATGAACGTTTGAATCTTATTTGTAAACGTGTTGATCAGTACGGACAGGTGGCAGTAAAAGATTTAGCTATATTCTTACAAGTTACGCCTGAAACCGTGAGAAAGGATTTAGAAACCTTAGAAAACGATAAATTGATTACACGTACACATGGAGGTGCGATACAATACAATCATATTAATAAAGAGAAATCATATGCGAATAAGTGGCAGAAACAATCACAAGTAAAAGAGCGTATTGCTAAGAAAGCTGCTTTGCAAATACAGTCTGGAGAAATTATTGTCATCGATGGTGGAACCACAACAGGGCGAATTCCTCAATATCTCAATGATATTACTCAGACCACGATTGTGACGAATTCTCTGAAGATTGCAGATGAATTGAATCGTGCTATAGAGGAGCAACGAATTCAAGCAGAAGTAATTATGCTTGCTGGAAAGACGAATACTGAACAAGATGTTGTGCGCGGGCATATGACGAATGAGTTATTACAACGTTTTAAATTTGATAAAGCTTTTATTTCATGTGGTTCGTTTGATACGAGTGATTGTTATGAATTTGATCTGGAAGAAGCGCATGCAAGTCACATTATGATTCAAAAAAGTCAACTGAGTTATCTCTTAGCGGATAGTAGTAAGCGAGATGCGCATGCGTCGTATCGTATTGATGGTTTTAGCGAAATTGATTATATGATTTCTGATTATGCTAAACCTCAGAATATAGAATATTTTAATCAGAAGCATTGGTTACAGATTTAACTTATAGAAAATGAAGCCTGAGACTTCGTCTTTTTTAAATAAAAGAAGACGCCTCAGGCTTTATTTAATTTTACGAATGGTAACACCTGAGGCTTTGCCCAAGTATAAGTGCCACTAGCAATGAATATTTTTTCGTTGCAGTGGCACTAAAAAACAGCAGACCTCAAGTGTCAAAGGTCTACTGCTTTTATTGAAACGTCCTATCTTAACGTTAGTCTTTTACGGGCATATAAAAGGGGATAGTTGAAAATGACCAATCCAAAAGAACAACTTGTATGTGGGGGGAATGTTTTTCAATTGGTATTGATAATCATTTTCAATTAACATTATACATGATTGATAATGATTGTCAATTAGAAATATATACATTTTTTCGATTTAATTTAAATATAATGATAATGCTAGAGTGACTTTTTCTAAAGACAGTCTACTTATTCGACTATCTATTAAGGTGGTTCATGGTAAAATGATACTAGTTTCATAACAAATCATTTACAATTTTGAATTACATCTTTAGAAATACGAGTTAATTGTTTAAGATGTAGCGTGAGGTGCAAATATGACAAATATTTTAATCGTAGAAGATGAGCAAAATCTTGCTAGATTTATAGAGCTTGAGTTAACTCATGAAAATTATACTGTTGATATAGAGAATGATGGAAAGGCAGGTTTGGACAAAGCATTATCTAAGCCCTATGATTTATATATTTTAGACTTAATGCTTCCAAACATAAATGGTCTAGAAATTTGTAGACAAATTCGTCAAAAAACAACTACTCCAATTATCATCATTACTGCGAAAAGCGAGACATATGATAAAGTAGCTGGGTTGGACTATGGGGCAGATGACTACATTGTAAAACCCTTTGATATAGAAGAATTGCTGGCAAGAATAAGAGCGGTATTGCGCAGACAGCCAGATAAAGATGTTTTAGATATCAATGGTATTATCATTGATAAAGATGCCTTTAAAGTTACTGTTAATGGCCATCAATTAGAATTAACTAAAACAGAATACGATTTACTATATGTTTTAGCTGAAAATCGTAACCACGTCATGCAACGTGAACAAATTCTCGATCACGTATGGGGGTATAATAGTGAAGTAGAAACGAATGTCGTTGATGTTTATATTCGTTATTTACGTAATAAACTCAAACCTTTTAATAAAGAAAAATCCATAGAAACTGTACGTGGCGTAGGGTATGTGATTCGATGATTAAGCGTCAAAAATTAAAATATAAATGGATGCTTATTACGACGCTCATTACCTTCACGACAATATTACTTTTCTGCTTAATTATTATTTTCTTTTTAAAAGATACTTTACGAAGTAGTGAAATTGACGAAGCTGAAAGAAGTTCAAATGATATCGCCAATCTGTTCCATTCAAAATCTTTAAGTGATATATCTGCATTGGATTTAAATGCATCCTTAGAAAATTTTCAAGAAATATTGATTTATGATGATAAGGGTAGAAAGTTAATTCAAACATCAAATGATAATGCACTTGCTTATGATAACAAAATTGATTTCAAACATCCTGAACGTATACATATTCATAGAAGCCACGGTATTAATTACTTAGTAATAACTGAACCTATACGTTCGAAGGAATTTTCTGGATACAGTGTATTAGTCCATTCTCTTCAAAATTATGATAATCTCGTTAAATCACTTTATATCGTTGCACTTGCTTTTGGATTAATTGCAACCATTATAACTGCCGGCGTGAGTTATATCTTTTCTTCGCAAATTACTAAACCAATAGTTACAATGTCCAATAAAATGAATCAAATTAGAAGAGATGGTTTTCAAAATAAACTTGAATTAACTACAAATTATGAAGAAACAGACAATTTAATTGATACCTTTAATGAAATGATGTATCAAATAGAAGAATCTTTTAATCAGCAACGTCAATTTGTTGAGGATGCTTCACATGAATTAAGAACGCCACTGCAGATTATTCAAGGTCATCTCAATTTAATTCAACGTTGGGGAAAAAAAGATCCAGCAGTTTTGGAAGAATCTTTGAATATTTCAATTGAGGAAGTGAATCGAATAACAAAACTTGTCGAAGAACTACTTTTACTTACCAAAGATAGAGTCAATCATAATGTTTTGGAATGTGAAAATGTAGACATAAATAGCGAGATTCAGTCACGTGTGAAGTCACTGCAACACCTACATCCAGATTATACCTTTGAAACACATCTTGCTACTAAACCTATCCAATTAAAAATTAACCGTCATCAGTTTGAACAACTCTTACTCATATTTATTGATAATGCAATGAAATACGATACTGAACATAAGCACATTAAAATTGTTACTCAACTAAAAAATAAAATGATTATGATTGATATTACTGATCATGGTATGGGTATACCAAAAGCTGACTTAGAATTTATCTTTGATCGATTTTATCGTGTAGATAAATCACGTGCACGTAGTCAAGGAGGCAATGGATTAGGACTATCAATAGCTGAAAAAATTGTACAACTTAACGGTGGTATGATTCAGGTTGAAAGTGAACTACAAAATTACACGACTTTCAAAATCAGTTTTCCAGTACTAAATTAAATAAATAGTATTATTTAAGTAACGAATGATTACGATCAAACAAGGGACAAATAAATTATTACAGGCTTAGATATTAACAATCCTTAAACTAGTACTATAAATGATTAAATCCATTGACACCTATCATTATAAATAAAGATTACGGACATTATACTAAGATGCTGATTAGAATAGCTATATCATGTCATACTAATGAAAGGAACTTCTTCACAAAGGTTCTCTTACTATAGACTTGACAATCTAAACTTGATAGACGGAGATAGCGATCATACGGGAGTGAGACTATGAATTTGGAGTAAATTCTGTCTTGCTCCTATTTTGTATAATAATAGGTAAATGTACTTTAACAATATATGAAATAATGCTATGATAACCATGTAAGCGTTTCATCATTTTTGTGGAGGGTGTTAAATGACTAAGAACAAGAAAGAATTTACAGAGGCTCCTGTAAACTTCGGTGCAAATCTTGGCCTTATGCTAGATTTGTATGATGATTATCTACAAGATCCATCATCCGTACCTGAAGATTTACAAGTCTTGTTCAGTACAATTAAAACAGGTGAAGCTCATATCGAAGCTAAACCTACCACTGATGGGGGTGGTTCACAAGCGGGAGATAGCACAATTAAACGTGTTATGCGCTTAATCGATAATATTCGTCAATACGGACATTTAAAAGCAGATATTTATCCAGTAAATCCTCCAGAGCGTCAAAATGTTCCCAAATTGGAAATCGAAGATTTTGATTTAGATAAAGAAACTTTGGAAAAAATATCATCTGGAATTGTCTCTGAACATTTTAAAGACATTTATGACAATGCCTATGATGCAATTGTTCGTATGGAAAGACGTTACAAAGGACCGATAGCTTTTGAATACACTCACATTAATAATAATAAAGAACGTGTGTGGTTAAAAAGAAGAATTGAAACGCCTTATAAAGCAAGTTTAAACGATAATCAAAAAAAAGAACTTTTCAAAAAACTCGCACACGTAGAAGGTTTTGAAAAATATTTGCACAAAAATTTTGTTGGAGCTAAACGTTTTTCAATTGAAGGTGTCGACACGTTAGTTCCAATGCTTCAACACACAATCACATTAGCAGGTAACGAGGGGATTAAAAACATTCAAATCGGTATGGCTCACCGTGGACGTTTAAATGTATTAACGCATGTCTTGGAAAAACCATATGAGATGATGATTTCAGAATTTATGCATACAGATCCAATGAAGTTTTTACCTGAAGATGGTAGTTTAGAATTAACTTCAGGTTGGACATCAGATGTGAAGTATCACCTAGGTGGCGTTAAAACGACTAACTCATATGGAATAGAACAACGTATTTCTTTAGCGAATAATCCAAGTCATTTGGAAATCGTTGCACCCGTTGTTGCTGGTAAAACAAGAGCAGCACAAGATAATACACATCAAGTAGGAGCTCCATCTACCGACTTCCATAAAGCAATGCCGATTATTATACATGGTGATGCGGCATATCCAGGTCAAGGTATTAATTTTGAAACGATGAACTTAGGTAGTTTAAAAGGATATTCTACAGGTGGTTCACTTCATATTATTACAAATAATAGAATCGGTTTTACAACTGAACCTTTTGATGGACGTTCAACAACGTACTCTTCCGACGTAGCTAAAGGTTACGATGTTCCAATACTACACGTAAATGCCGATGATGTAGAAGCAACAATTGAAGCTATTGAAATTGCAATGGAGTTCCGTAAAGAATTTCATAAAGATGTAGTTATTGATTTAGTAGGTTATCGTCGTTATGGGCATAATGAAATGGATGAGCCTTCTATTACTAATCCAGTTCCATACCAAAATATTAGAAAACATGATTCAGTTGAAATTTTATATGGTAAAAAGTTAGTTGATGAAGGTATTATTTCTGAAGACGAAATGAATGAAGTCATTGACAGTGTTCAAAAAGAAATGCGAACAGCACATGATAAAATTGATAAAAATGACAAAATGAATAACCCAGATATGGAAAAACCAGAATCACTCCAACTACCTTTACAAAGTGATACGAAAGATTTCTCATTTGATCATTTAAAAGAAATCAATGATGCAATGCTTGATTATCCAAAAGATTTTCATGTACTGAAAAAGCTCAATAAAGTACTTGAAAAACGTAGAGAACCTTTTGAAAAAGAAGGGGGGCTTGTCGATTGGGCTCAAGCAGAGCAACTTGCTTTTGCAACCATATTACAAGATGGAACTTCAATTCGTTTAACAGGTCAAGATAGTGAAAGGGGAACATTTAGTCATAGACATGCTGTGCTTCATGATGAAGAAAATGGTAACACATTCACGCCATTGCATCATGTACCTCAACAACAGGCTACTTTTGATATTCATAATTCGCCGTTATCTGAAGCAGCTGTAGTTGGATTTGAGTATGGTTATAACGTCGAAAATAAAGGTAACTTTAACATATGGGAAGCTCAATATGGCGACTTTTCTAATATGTCTCAAATGATGTTTGATAATTTCCTCTCAAGTTCTCGCGCAAAATGGGGTGAGCGTTCAGGTTTAACACTTTTCTTACCACATGCTTTTGAAGGGCAAGGACCAGAGCATTCATCGGCACGCTTAGAAAGATTTCTACAATTAGCCGCTGAAAATAATTCAACTGTAGTTAATCTATCTAGTGCAAGTAATTACTTCCATTTACTACGTGCGCAAGCCGCTAGTTTAGATACATTAGAAATGAGACCATTAATTGTCATGTCACCTAAGAGTCTTTTAAGAAATAAAACAGTAGCTAAACCTATTGATGAGTTTACATCTGGCGGTTTTAAACCTATCATCACAGAAGATATCGATGAACAAAAAGTTAAAAAAGTAATTTTAGCATCAGGAAAGATGTATATTGACCTAAAAGAATATTTAGCTAAAAATCCTAACGATTCTATTCTTCTCATAGCAGTAGAAAGATTATATCCGTTCCCAGAAGAAGAAATTAAAGAAGTATTAAAATCGTTACCTCATCTTGAAAATGTGTCATGGGTTCAAGAAGAACCTAAAAATCAAGGTGCATGGTTATTTGTGTATCCTTATCTAAAAGCACTTGTTGCTAATAAATATGATTTAACTTATCACGGTAGAATACAAAGAGCTGCACCTGCTGAAGGCGATGGAGAAATTCATAAACTTGTACAAACTAAAATTATTGAAAGTAGCATTAACAATTAACTAGGGGGAAAAATAAGTATGGCAGAGGTAAAAGTTCCAGAATTAGCAGAATCAATCACAGAGGGTACCATTGCAGAATGGTTAAAAAATGTAGGCGATAATGTAGATAAAGGTGAAGCTATCTTAGAACTAGAAACAGATAAAGTTAACGTCGAAGTAGTTTCTGAAGAAGCTGGGGTATTATCAGAACAATTAGCCGAGGAAGGCGATACAGTTGAAGTAGGTCAAGCTGTAGCTGTAGTAGGAGAAGGACAAGTAAACACATCTAACGATAGTTCTAACGAATCTTCACAAAAAGATGAAGCTAAAGAGAAAGAAACGCCAAAACAATCTAATCCGAATTCTAGTGAAAGTGAAAATACACAAGATAATAGCCAGCAACGTATCAATGCAACACCATCTGCACGTCGACATGCGCGTAAAAATGGCGTTGATTTAAGCGAAGTATCCGGAAAAGGCAATGATGTTCTAAGAAAAGATGATGTTGAAAATAGTCAAAAATCTTCAAGTCAAACAGCTAAAAGTGAAAGCAAATCACAAAACAGTGGTTCTAAACAAACCAATAACAATCCATCAAAACCTGTTATTCGTGAAAAAATGTCTCGACGCAAAAAAACTGCTGCAAAAAAATTATTAGAAGTATCAAATCAAACAGCTATGCTTACTACATTTAATGAAGTTGATATGACAAACGTTATGGATTTACGTAAACGTAAAAAAGAGCAATTTATCAAAGACCATGATGGTACTAAATTAGGATTTATGTCCTTCTTCACTAAAGCTGCCGTTGCAGCTCTCAAAAAATATCCTGAAGTAAATGCTGAGATAGATGGCGATGATATGATTACTAAACAATTTTACGATATTGGCATTGCAGTATCCACTGACGATGGATTACTCGTACCATTTGTTAGAGATTGTGATAAGAAAAATTTTGCAGAAATTGAACAAGAAATCGCTAATTTAGCCGTAAAAGCTCGTGATAAAAAATTAGGCCTTGATGACATGGTCAACGGTTCGTTTACCATCACTAATGGCGGTATCTTTGGCTCAATGATGAGTACACCGATTATAAATGGTAATCAAGCAGCTATCTTAGGTATGCATTCAATTATTACACGCCCAATTGCAGTTGATAAAGATACAATTGAAAATCGTCCAATGATGTATATCGCATTAAGCTATGATCATAGAATCATCGATGGGAAAGAGGCTGTAGGATTCTTAAAAACAATCAAAGAACTCATTGAAAACCCTGAAGATTTATTACTTGAATCATAATTTGGAACCTAACATACTTAAAAAACAACGACGTAAATCGTCGTTGTTTTTTTGTTTAATATGCACTAGGTATTAGGAAAATTGAACTATTTATTGATAGAATATATATTAAACGTATACTATATTTATTAGGAGTAAAAAATGTCACTTAGTGCTATTGAAGGAGTTCAAATTACAAAACAATTTAATAAGCAAAACATACTTAATGATTTAAATTTTAGAGTACCGAAACATTCAATAACGTTAGTAAATGGTAAAAATGGTTCAGGTAAAAGTATAACTTTAAAAATTATTGCTGGTTTAATTACTCAATTTGATGGATCATTGTTAATAAATGGCAAAATTAGTTATGCTGTAGATATCTTTCCTAATAATTTAAGTTTAACGATTAACGAATATTTTGAATTTCTATTAAAAGTTCATTCTAATAATCAAACTAAAGTCAAACTTAATTACCTTATAAATCATCTTAAATTATCGTCATTTTTGAACCAAAAATTAAAAGACTGTTCAAAAGGTACAAAGCAGAAAGTCAATGTTATTCAATGTTTAATTAAAAACGCTGACATATATATTTTAGATGAACCATTTTCTGGATTAGATCAGAATGCTACAAAATTTCTGATAAATTATCTAGACTGGTTAAAATTATCATCAACAATTATTTTAACATCTCATGAATTGAATCAACTTATAAATATTACTACGCATATCTTAAATATTGAAACAGGTATTTTTTATATTAACGATATAAATAAAAATCATTTAGTAGCTACTTCAAAACTAATTGTAGTTAAAAATGATTCTGTTACAATTAACTTACTAAAAGAAATACAAAATCAAAAAATTACATATACTGACAATAACAAAATATCCATCCAAACTAATCAAAACGATTTGAATTTAGTACTGAAACAATTAATCGTGCATAACTGTGAAATTCTTGAGATTAAGGATGTGAAAAACTTTTGATTGCATTTACACAATATCAGTTTAGAAATTATTTTAAATCTTATCAATTTATACCACCTATACTCTTCTTTGTGATATGGATCATCATTCAATATTTATACAAAGGTCAACCTATTCTTTCTAGTTATGCATCTAGCAGTATAGGCTTATTGATTATCTCGTGTTGGTTAACTATTAGCATTTGGAATTTAGAATCTTTGAACGAAAAATATTTGCTCTTTACCCAATTAGAATCTAAATTACTTTTTCTCATTAGTAAGTGGTTTTTCATATCTTTAATTCATTTAATGTTAATTTTACTATCTTTATTCTACCCATTAATACTAAATAGGTTTTCCGAAGATATTACTCTCAATCAATATATAATCGCACTAACGTTACATATTGTTGTAAGCATTATTGGGATGCTCATTTCTACTTTAATTCATAATATTAATTTCTTATCTTATAAGTACACTTTCCTATTTATAGCGCTTATAATAATTGTTAGTCTCAGTCGTCCTTCTTTAGTACAATCATATTCATTACTGAATTATATATTATGGGCAGTTCCTCCAATTGGAGATTTAATTACACTTTTTAAATCTGATACCCCTGATAATGCTATGTTGCTAATAAAAACTTTTACTATCTTTATTTATATTATAATCTTAATTGGTTTAAATATTATGATTTTCACTAAATCAGATCAAAAGTAATTTTAAATATAAGAATCGTTCATTCTAATAAAAAACTAAAAATAGTATCGAATGCAAATAAAAATATCTGTAAAGAAATCAAAATAACACGATGTCTTTACAGATATACTTTACTTTAGTATTAACCTATCATTGAGCAAGAAATATAACTTCTATAATCGCTAAGATAATAAACACAACAAATGCGATAGTAAAATATTTAAATCTTGGTTGTTGTTTATGATTTAAATTTGTAAATACCTCAATTGCGGAATAAATTGCTATTAGTACAGTAACTGCAAATATAATCCATAAATTAGACATACTCATGCCTCCTTGATTACTTCTTTAATTACATTTTAATACATACAAAATATTTAGCCAATCTGTATGTTTTATTTTTCTAATAAATAATAAATCAACAACAAATAAATATCTATCTTTATATGAGTGTTCATCATATTCAAGTGTTACAAAATACGTTATAATGTTATCTGTAAAGATAAATAGAGGAGTGTCAGTTAATGAGTGGACTTAGAAGTGTCACTTTAGGAACAAACGATTTATCTAAAACAAAAGAATTATTTAACCACATCATTGGTTTACAACATTCAACTAAAAATGAACATGCCATAAGATTTGGTGACGCTAATTTAAGTCCTGGAACGCGTGTTCACTTTGTTGAGGTTCCAGAGGAAGATTATAAAAATCCACACATAGATAGTGTTGGACTTAGAACACCTTCTGATTCTGGATTAGTAGAATATCAAACTATTTTTGACAAGTTTAATATATCCTATAGTTCAATCACTGAACTTAATGGACATAAACATTTCACTTTTAAAGATCATAATCAACAAAAATTTGATATTTATTCTAACGAGTTAAATACTGGTATAGGCTTAGGTATGCCTACTTTCGATAGTCCTGTTAACCCTTTACATCAAGTCCAAGGCTTAGGTCCAGTCATTATTAAGGTGAACGAGTTATCTGTCACCACTTCTATTCTCACACAAGTATTTCAATTAGATTTATTTGCTGAATATCTTCCACATGAAGATGCACAACAATCTATTCAAGTGTTTCGTATAGGTGAAGGTGGTCTTGGTGGTGAAATCCATTTATTTGAAAGCGATGAAGATATTCAAATGAATACACACGGGCCTATTGAGCAAGTGGAATTCTCTACAAGTGATACTCAATTGTATCTTCAAGCAAAAAACCGTTTGGATGAGATAGGTGTTCCATATCAAACTCTTGAACAGGATACTTCAGAATCTCTTAGAATCACTGAAAATAGTGGCATTTCATTTATTTATACACTTGAAAAGTAAATATGATTTAAGGATGGTTATTACATGTTACATGAAACTTGGAAAGAACGTACACCAATTAAAAAATTAGAAGTGACAAATACTGATGCTAAAAAATTTACAGTTGCAGATATGCTAACTATCGGCAAACAGTATGATGTTATTAACGAAACTGAAGAATATTATCAAATTATAGATAATTCAGGTTTAGTAGGTGGCTATTACAAAGACTACTTCAAAGAGATATAATTTAATCTCTTTCAACTAAATACGTTATCATTGCAATGGATATATTTTTCAATCATCAGTTTACATTAACTTAATAATGACTAAATAAGTCATTTATTTTAATCATTTTAAAAAAGACTAAGACTATGCACCAAAAACTAATGTCTTAGTCTTTTTTAACATTAAAGGATGGGAATTATGGTACAAACAGTTTACAAAAATTCAGATCAAACAGTTTTTGAGGATGCTAAAGCTTTATTTCAATTAAATAAGAACATACTACTAAAAGGGCCAACAGGATCAGGAAAAACCAAGCTTGCCGAAACGTTAAGTCATGTTATGAATTTACCTATGCATCAAGTTAATTGTTCAGTAGATCTAGATACTGAAAGCTTATTAGGTTTTAAAACAATTCAAACTAATGAAGAAGGTCACCAAGAAATTGTCTTCATTGATGGTCCTGTAATAAAAGCAATGAAAGAAGGTCACATTTTATATATAGATGAAATTAATATGGCAAAACCGGAAACACTACCTATACTTAACGGTGTATTAGATTATCGACGTCAATTGACAAACCCTTATACTGGTGAAGTGATTAAAGCAGCTCCTGGATTTAATGTAATTGCTGCTATTAACGAAGGTTATGTAGGAACATTACCAATGAATGAGGCTTTAAAAAATAGATTTATCGTCATAGAAGTAGATTATATCGATGGTGACATTCTTAAAACAGTCATTAAAGAGCAAAGTAAATTACAAGATGAACAATTGATTCAACATATCATTAAATTTAACGAAGATTTACGTACTATGACCAAGCAAGGTCAAATTTCTGAAGAGGCTGCAAGTATTCGAGCTTTAATCGACCTTAGTGATTTAGCAACTGTCATGCCTATTGAACGTGCGGTACAACGTACAATTATTGATAAATTAGAGGATGAGCGAGAACAACAAGCGATACTTAACGCTATCGAGCTTAATTTTTAAAGAGGGATAAAAATGAGTGATCGTTTTATAAAATTCAACGATGAACAATTAGATGCAAAACAAGTAATGATGTTACAAGACTTAGCACGTTTACTTTTAAAAAATGAACAAACGCAAGTTAAAATACAAAAATTCCCTTACTATAATCCTTATAGTAATACACTCATTGCGAGTTGGTTTTGGTCTCATAGACCGAAACATATTGAACAAGCTGGACTGAAAACAGATGTCTTACTCGCAACGTATGGATATCTGAATATGGATCTTTCAATCATCAATCAAGTTTTACACAACAATGATTTCGAACACCCTAAGTTCTTTCATCAATTATTTAAACTTTTAGAGGATGTACGTATATTTGAACATATTAGACAACAAAGACCTAGCACTACAAAAATGATTGATTTACGCATAGAAACACGATTATCTTTCACAGAATCTCAAATTAATTTTTACAAAACTAAAACTGTATATACTGATTTACTTTTTCTTTATTTAGAGCATGCATTTTTAAGTCAAAACTTTTTTAATATTCCATCCATACATCCAGCATTTGATGACATTTTAGTTCATATGTATCAGTACTTACCAAATATTTTTCAGAATCAAACATCAGAAGATAATATGTATTTAGCAGAACGTATCATGTATCAAGTGGATGATTTACTAAAGGAAGATATGCTAAATGAATATTACTACTTACCTCAAAAATTATATGAAGATATTTATGCAGATAGTTTTGAAGACTTAAAACGTACAGATGCGAGCAATACTGATGGTAAAGATAATCATCAGACAGAGGAAGATGTAGAAACAGCTGAAGCTGAAACAAAAGCCGCAGACAGTGAGTCTAAAGGCGGGGCATATTTAGAAATGGAGCTACATGAGGGTGAAAACAGTGAAGTTATGGCTGATAATGATACGGCTCGAGAAGGTGACAGCACTGATGATATGACTGATATGATGACCAAAAAAGGTAAAGGGTCAGAAAATACACTTGATCACGATGAAGGTGGATTTACAGGACAAAACCAGACTTTTGCTTTAAAAGGCATTAATAAAGACGTAAGTATTGAATGGAATATCCCTGATATTACACCGCAAAATGTGACAGATTATCAATATTCAAAAAATGATGTACAGTTTGAAATTAAAGATTTAATACAAATTATCGAAAAGACCATCGACAGAGAACATGAAGATGAAAGACACAATTTAACAAAGGGACGCTTACAAAAAGACCTTATTAATTGGTTTATTGATGATCAATTTAAGTTATTTTACAAAAAACAGGATTTAAGCAAGACATTCGATGCAACATTTACATTACTCATTGATGCATCAGCGAGTATGCACGATAAAATGGATGAAACAATCAAGGGTGTCGTCTTGTTCCATGAAACTTTAAAATCTTTGAATATTAAACATGAAATACTAGCATTTAATGAAGATGCTTTTGAAGCTGACGAACGTCAACAACCAAATATCATTGATGAAATCATTAATTATAATTACTCTATCTTTGAAAAAGAAGGCCCACGTATCATGACATTAGAACCTCAAGATGATAATCGTGATGGCGTAGCTATCAGAATTGCGAGCGAGCGTTTATTACAAAGAAGTCATGAACAACGCTTTTTAATCGTATTCTCAGATGGAGAACCGTCTGCATTTAATTACAGTCAAGATGGTATTTTAGATACGTATGAAGCTGTTGAACGTGCGCGCAAATTTGGTATAGAAGTATTTAATGTCTTTCTTAGCCAAGAGCCAATTACTGAAGACATTGAACAAACCATTCATAACATATATGGCCAATTTGCTATATTTGTCGAAGGCGTGGAACATTTACCGAGTCACTTATCACCATTACTAAAAAAATTGTTACTTAAATCTTTATAGAAGTTAGTTTATCAATTCAAAATTTCTAACTTGTAACTTCATTAATATAAATCATTACGTATTTTTGACGAAGTAATTACATCAATTGTACAATGTTTTAATTTTCTGAAATTTTATATAGACTAATATTTCTTTATTATGATAGAATATTGAATGTTGCATTATTAGATAAAAAGGAGCAGCATTATGAATAAAAATACGTGGATTATAGGCTTTACTTTATTCGCTATGTTTTTTGGCGCAGGTAACCTTATATTTCCAACACAACTTGGACTCGAAAGTGGTCACTTCTTTTGGCCAGCCATACTAGCCTTTGCACTTACGGGTATTGGATTACCGCTTCTTGGCGTTGTGGTAGGCGCGCTTGATAAACATGGTTATATTGGGTCTTTTAATAAAATATCACCACGATTTTCATTAATATTTTTGATTATCATCTATCTCACTATAGGACCATTATTTGCGATACCACGTACAGCTTCAACTTCATTTGAAATGACTGTTACTCCTATTGCACATAATAGTGGGAATTTAGCATTATTTATTTTTACAGTAATCTATTTTTTAATCGTTCTTTATTTATGCTTGAATCCTAATAAGATGATAGATCGTATTGGTTCATTACTTACACCTTTATTACTTATTACCATTGTCGCTATGATCATTAAAGGTTTTGTAGATTTTGGTGGACATTCTTCAAATTACGGCATGACAAATGCTTATCATTCCAATTTAAGTGGATTTTCACAAGGATTTACACAAGGTTACCTTACAATGGATGCTATTGCTTCTATTGCGTTTTCAATGATTGTTGTGAATGCGATTAAAACAACAGGAATACAGCATGCTGATAAAATCTTTAAACAGACCATTATTGCTGGTCTCATAGCTGCAATCGCATTAGTATTTATATATATTTCGCTAGGGTACATAGGCAATCATATCAATATTCCTTCAGATACTCTAAAGGAATTGAAAGCTAAAGATCAAAATATAGGGACGTATTTACTCACAACAATGGCAACGAAGGGCTTTGGTACTTTCGGAAAATACTTACTTGGTATTATCGTATCATTAGCATGTTTAACTACTGCTTGTGGATTAATCGTATCAGTAAGTGAATATTTCCATAGAATAATACCTAAGATACCTTATAAAGTATTTGTGGTGTTTTTCATTTTAGTTAGTTTCATTTTAGCTAACCAAGGACTTAATTCCGTAATTAAAATGTCAGTCCCTGTACTCAGTGTAATCTATCCAGTGGCTATTACAGTTATTTTGTTAATACTCATTGCTCGCTTCATACCTACAAAACGTATTGCACAACAAATACCGTTAATTATTGTAGCAATTGAATCAATCTTAAGCTTAATAACGACACAAGGATGGATACGTATTTCATTTATAGATAGTTTACCTTTAAAAGAATATTCACTTGAATGGTTCCCAATTGCTGTTGTAGCAACTCTTGTTGGTTACATGATTAGTTATTTTGTTAAACAATCTAACATTGTATATCAAAAAGAATAAGTAAATTTAAAATAAAAAGCACTCGTCAAATAAGTGATAGACTAAATCTAAATCACATGTGACGAGTGTTTTTTATTATTTGCGCATAGCTAATAGATGCTGCTTCAAATCTTGTTCTAATTCATTAAGTTCCTTCTCAGCAACTTGACGTTTCTGCCTACCATCTTCTTGAATTTGAAGTGTTTGTTCAATTGTTTCAATAATGTCATTTTGTGTTGTCTTTAACGTTTCGATGTCAACGATGCCACGCTCATTCTCAGCTGCCGTTTCAATAGCGTTTTTCTTTAACATTGACGCATTTTGAGTAAGTAACTCATTCGTAGTATCGGTAACCGAACGTTGTGCTGAAACAGCATTTCTTTGTCTCATCAAAGTAAGGGCAATAGCCATTTGATTTTTCCATAAAGGAATACTTGTTAAAATTGAACTTTGAATTTTTTCGGCTAAAGCTTGGTTGACATTTTGTATCATACGGATTTGAGGTGCAGTTTGAATAGCAATTTGCCTAGATAATTGTAAATCATAAATGCGCTTATCTAAACGATCAACAAACTGTTCCATATCAGCAGTTGCCTGAATGTCCATTTGATTACCAGTTTGATGCGCCTTTTCTCGTAACTGGGGTATGGTTTCTGTCAATATTTCTTTTTTCTTTTTCTGAGCCGCTAAGATATATAAAGAAACGTTATCAAAATATGTTTTATTTTCCTGATATAATTGATCAAGAAATTCAACATCTTTAGTTAACTGATCTTTATGTTTTTCTAATCGAATAGTAATACGATCAATTTGAGAACTTACAGATTGCATTCTAGAAAACACTTCATTAATAGAAGCTTTAGTACGTTTAAATAAACGCTTTAATCTAGATTGTTTTTCTGGATTTATGTCATTTGGATTTACAGATTTTAATTTTCCCATTAATTGACTTAAAGTTTCCCCAACTGGTCCCATATCTTTTGATTGAACGTCATCTAAAATTTGATGAGAAAAATGAGACATCTTTTGTTGAAGATTAGCACCATATTTTAATAATCCTTCATGGTTAAGTGGCTCAATTTGCTCACTTATTGATTTAATTCTTTGTTTATCATTTTCAGTTAATTGCATTTCAAGATCTTCAGCGATTGTATGATGATCAGTTGATTGATTATCCATATAGTAATCAAGTGGATGTGACCGATTACTACTTTGTTCACTTACCATCTCACTCATCTCTCCATTTCTATTAATTATTATGTCGACGTTTCTGTTCTAATCTATTTAATTCTATTTCAACATCTAGTCGCTCATAATCTTCCTCATTAAGCCTTTTAAGATCAGCAATGAGCGTTCTTTTTATTTCATCTAGAGTAATACGTGTTTGTTCTAATTTTAGCTTTTCATCTTGCGACTTACGTGGCATTCTTGCAAGACGTGTATACGAGTCTACTAAGTTAAGGGCATTATCTAAATGAGAATAGAAAAAGCTTTCAACTTTAAAAAACATCGCGGGTCTTTGCTTAATGCTTGTATGAATAGAACGAGAAATTCGATATATATCATTTACTTGTCTAAAATCTTTGATTGAACGAATATTAATAAATGACTTTAAGATAGTTCTAATTTTAGTATGTGCATGATGAAGCTGTGATTGAACATATCTGTAATCTCTTCTTGATAAACCAATTTCATTAAGATACTTTCGTGAAGTGAGCCTTTGCGTAGGGAAGTATGATGCAATGAAACTACCAAAACTGATAAGCATGTCTATAATGAATGATAAATCCAACGCAAAAACAGTAATAAGCCAAACAATAAAGGCCACTGGTATACCCACTAACACTCCAAATATACGTGAAATGTTATATCTCAAGTGTCATCTTCCTTTATATTAAAGTCTTATATTATAAATCTAAATTGTCTTAAACTCTGATAAAGATTCATCAAGGTCTAATTCTTCAATATTGTAATTAGACACTTGTGAAGCCGGTGAAGCACCTTGGATCACAGAATCAATAAACTGTTCTAATTCTGTATCGTCGCCCTGAGCATATATATCTACATAGTCCTCAACATTTTGGACTGTACCTTTAATATTAAATTGATGAGCAATACGTTGCGTGTAAAATCTAAATCCCACACCTTGTACTGTACCAAAAACTTGAATATGTTTACGTTGCATAAAATCACCTCTTGTCTTTATTATACGTATTTTAATTGTAAAAAACTAATATTTGCTATTCAAAAAATTGTTTATATCACAAGGCTTGAAACTTGATTTTAAAACATGAAAAGTTAAAATTATTGTTGTAGCTTTATAGTAGGGAAGGGGAAATTATTATGTGGACAGTAGTCAAGATCAGGGCTGACTACGAAGGTTGGTGGCTATTTGATGATTGGCCACAAAAAATTGTGGAGCAATCAGAATTTACTACATACGAACAAATGATGGAGTATTACATAAATGTACTAAACCATAGTAAGAAATGTTACGACAATTATGTAGTAGGGAAGTATAATATACATGCTTTTTACAACAATTGTGATTTAAACTTTTGTGAAGACTGTGAGGAAGATTTACAAATATTTTATAGTTTTATTATTTTAAAAAATAATGAGGTTTATTTTAATCTTCCAAAAATAGATTGAATGATAATTTTCTATAATTGTATTGCAATTTAGCTATGACTAAACTATAATGATTATTAAGCAATTGTTTTATTCCATATTGCAAAGAATATTTGATTTATATTAGATTTTAGACATGTATTTTTTGTAATATGCGAATAATGCATATTGAAAGAATTTAGTCTTGGAGGTTTCAGAGTTATGAAACAAGGTACAGTTAAATGGTTTAATGCCGAAAAAGGTTTTGGTTTCATCGAAGTTGAAGGAGAAAACGACGTATTCGTACACTTCTCAGCAATTAACCAAGAAGGATACAAATCATTAGAAGAAGGTCAATCAGTTGAATTTGAAGTAGTTGAAGGCGATCGCGGTCCTCAAGCTGCAAACGTTGTTAAACTATAATAAATAGATTGTAATCATTGACTTTAACTAACACCTTACCAAGCAGTAAGGTGTTTTTTATATCAATACATACCGTATCACAGAAAGAAATTAATTTTAATTTCTTTCTGTTTTTTATGCCCAAAATAAGAATTATGACTATCTCATTATTTTTTTGCATGTCTGTGTTTAAAGAAAAGCATAACTTCTCCAAAACTTTCATTAAATAATATAGTCTGCAATATAATTATTTAATGATTTATTATTTTAAGCTCTTTATAATATAAGTAATAAGTAGGGGGAAGGAGATATTGTTATGCCAAATCCTTTTAAATTATTGCAGGTTTCAATTGGTCCTTTTTATTTTGGTTACCGTGGTCGTTTCATTAAATGGTAAATTTTAAAATTGAAAAATTAAGACTAAATAATTTATTCATATCACTAAGTATTGTTATTATCACTGTTATTGTACTAAATATAAGTATTGGAATAATAGCATACCTTAAATTATCTGAATATTACGAATTTTTATCGATGATTCTTACTCTTATAATAAGTTTTATAATAATACCTACTTATCTCTCTTCAATATTTAATTATAAAACTAATCCATTTAAATTGTTAACTACAAAAAATTTATTTTCATATTTTATAGTCTTATTAATTTTAATAGTTTATGTTGATGATTATAAGTTAATTACATTTTATTTCTTTATAGCTTTAGGGGAAGAATTTTTATTTAGGGAAGTAGTATTTAACATTTTGCTAAATAACTTCAATTTATTAATTTCTATTTCTATTGGTTCTTTACTATTTGCTTTAATCTTACATCTTAATGAGTCATTGGAATCTAATCTATTAATAAGATTTCCCTCAAGTATAATTTTGTATGTTATAAGATATAAATTCAAACTTAGTTTTTCAATTATAACTCATTGGATATATAATATTTTTATTGTAGTAATGAGGTGATTTTCATGAAATCAATATTATTATCCCTATTTTTAAACTGTTTATTTTTCTCAATTTTAGCTCTTTTAGAATTACGCATTGATGTTTACTTGGCAAATTTATTAATTATTTTAGTCCCATCTATTACGTCAGCTATCTTAATTATTTCCACTTCAAAAACAAAATTATATTTATGGTTAAATGTAATTTCAAACCTAATTTTTTACATTATTTATAGTAAATATATCATGCATCTAGATGGTTATCTATCCTATATCGAGAGGGCGCAAATCAATAATAGTGATATAGAAATTAAAATATCTCCAAATATGCTTGAATTATCTCAGATTATATTTTTATTTTTTGTTTATTTAATACCTCAAATGATTGTAGTTTTTATTAAACATAAAAGAGGTGAAATCAATGCTAGAATTTAGAAATGTATATAAATCTTTTAAGAAGAAAGAAGTATTATGTGATGTTAATTACAAATTATCTGCTGGAGAAAAGGTTGGTCTTATAGGTTCTAATGGGTCTGGAAAATCAACATTAATGAAACTTATAGCTAAAACTCAATTACCATCTAAAGGAAATGTTTATTTTAACAATATAGATATACATAAATCTCACAATATGATAAAAGATTTTTCTTTCATGATAGGACAAATATATTATCCTGAGTTAAATGCAAGACAAAATATTGAAAATTACCTAAAAATTAATAATAAGATTAGCTATATAAGTGAAATTCAAACGATGCTAAACATTGTAGGTTTAGAAGATAATGAAAAGAAGGTTAAAAATTATTCGTATGGAATGAAACAAAGACTTTGTTTAGCTATTTGTTTAATTACCAAACCAAAAGTAGCTGTATTAGACGAGCCATTCTTAGGTCTGGATCCATTAGGGGTAAGGGAATTAAATAATATCATTGATAAATATTCAAAAGAAAAAAACACTTTATTTTTAATATCTAGCCACCAGTTAAAAGAATTAGAAGATCTTTGTGATAGATTTCTATTACTAGAAAACCACCAAATTAGAGAAATTGACTTAGATAATAGAATATTCACTCAAAAGTTAATATTCAAAAATACTTTAAACAATGCTCCAGAACTAAAGGCTAATTTCAATTTCATTAAAAAAATTGATAGCAATTCAATAACAATTATAAATAAGGATGAAGAAGTAGATCTTACAAATTTACTTAATTTAGTAGGTAAAAATCCCTTAATAAAAATAGAAAGTAATGATAATCTATTATCCTCATATTTCTATAAAGAGTAGGTAATATTATGTTTAAATTTAACTTCTTTTATATTTCAAAGATTCGTGCAACTTGGATGCTTTACCTCATTGGGATTTATCCTCTCTTGATATTCCTAGCTGAATTACTTAATAGTAATTTTCTTTCATTATCAGCAACTCATAAGAATAGTGTAAGCTTTTTAGAATTATTTATCGCAATATATGATACTCAACAAAAAGCAATGCTATCTTTTATAATTATTGGATATTTATCTTCTTTATTATTTTATAGCGAAATTAGCACAGGAAGACTATTGTTCTATAAGGATCAAAGTCGCTACAAAATTTTTAATTCTAAATTAACATCTATTATTTCTAGTTATTTTATATTCTTATCCATTTTATTATTATCAACGTTAGTAGTTTATTTGTTTTATGTTAACAACCATGAATATTCATCTCATTCTTTTATGTTAAATAACTCAGAATTAAATCATACTCTAATCTTAAATCTTCTTGGGATCTTTTTAACTGATTTATTCTTAATTTTCTATGTTGTTATTTTTTCTGTGAAATTTAATTCTGGGATAACTATTATCAGTATGATTTTATGTTATGTGGTCATAAAGATTACAGACAATATTAATAAAATCAAGTTTTTCCCTTCAAATTTCACAAATTTAGATACCGATAAAAGTTTTATTTTAAACTTATCAATTATGAGCTCTATTACTATTGTTTATATAATCATTATTTACCTCTTAGCAATTAGGATTTTCAGAAAAATTCAATTTTAAATTTCATTTAATTTAAAGTAAGTAAAAACGCCTCGGATAGATATACTGTACCTATCCAAGGCGTTTTCAAATAGTTTTTAATCGAAATCATATTGATAGTAGTTGCGCTTTTACTCGCTCACTTTTTAGAATTATTTCGTATCATTAATAATTAATTGTCTCAATGATTGACGTTTAATCACTTCACGTGCTTTTCCATCTTTCAAGAAAAATACTGGAGGTTTTTGCATTTGATTATAATTAGAAGCCATTGAATAATGATACGCACCAGTAGAAAGTACTGCTAGATAATCACCTCTATGAACAGAAGAGGGTAATTGAGCATCTCGTACGATAATATCACCAGATTCACAGAGTTTACCTGCAATTGTTACAGATTCATTAGCTTTTTCATTTCTGTTAACTAACAACGCCTCATACTGTGCACCATAAAGTGCAGTTCGTATGTGATCACTCATTCCGCCATCAACTGATACATATTTATTAACTCCAGGAATATCTTTAATTGTACCAACCTCATATAAAGTGATACCTGCTTCTCCAACAATTGAACGGCCAGGTTCTATCCCAATTTCAGGAATATTGTACTGCAATGCTTGCGCAGTTTCTTTAATAGCTTCAGTAATTTCAGATATTCCTTGCTCAATAGGGAAGCTTTCATCTCCTTCGACATATTTAATTCCGAAACCACCACCTATGTTAAGCAAACTCACTTCAATTCGTTCACTTGCTAACCAATTAAGCACAATTTTAGCTGTCTTAATCATCGCCTCAGTGCCTTCAATTTGAGAGCCAATATGGAAATGTATTCCTTTAAGTTGCAAATGTTTCGTTGCTTTTACTTTATTAACTGCATTTAATGCTAGACCGTGTTTGATTGATAATCCAAATTTACTATCTTCCTGTCCAGTTTGAATAAATTCATGTGTATGTGCTTCAACACCAGGGTTCACACGTAATACAACATCCACATTACTATCAGCATATTTATCAATAAGATCTATTTCCTCGAGCGTATCCACTACAAAATAACCAATCTGATTATCTAATGCATATTGAATCTCGCGTTTCGTCTTGTTGTTCCCATGGAAGTGAATACGTTTCGAATCAAATCCTGCTTCAAGAGCAGTATAAAGTTCACCTTCAGAAACAACATCTAATTGTAAATTTTCTTCATCAATTAATTTGACCATCTGAATACATGTGAAAGCTTTTGAGGCATAAGATATATTGTAGCTTAAACCACTTGCTTCAAATGCTTTATGATATCGTCTTATCTGATTACGAATTTGGTCTTCATCGTAAACAATCGAGGGTGTACCAAAACTTTGTGCAATAGTTTTTAAGCTTGTACCTCCCATTGTCAGTTCGCCGTTATCGTTATAATTAACTACCATTTATAAATACTCCTTTATAAGAGAATCGTGATTCATTGCGCTTAATTGTTCTGAATTTGCGCCAACACCTTTAAATGTAAATTCATCTATGCGTATATCCTTATTATATAATATGACTTCGTCTTGTGCATGAACTTCGTCATCAACTTCAATAAACATATGACTCATCATTAATGCTCTAATTGGATATCGCTTACCATTAATTATAGCTTCGTGTTTTGCTCTTGATTTTAGAATACCATCGCCATAACCTATATCAACAACAGCTAATTGAGTGTGGTCATTCTTTACTTCGAAGGCGAAACTATATCCACAATAATCACCTTTATTTACATCACGAACTTGTATAACATTACCTTTAACAGTCAAAGATTGAGTAATGCGTTCTTCATTTATAAGACTATATGGTCTTGAACCATAAAGGGCAATTCCAACTCTAGCATGAGTGTGATGAGGAAGTAACATTTGATTCTCACGAAAATAACTTGCACTATTTTGTGAATGTATCATATCAAAATGATAATTTTCATTTAAAAGTGTATTGATCAAGTTTAACCAAGCATCACGTTCCATTTTATATTCATCTACGTCAAATTCGTCTGCATAGCCAAAATGCGTCCATATTCCTGAAATAATCATTTTATCTTGATTATTTTGATCATGATCTTTTAAAACTTTACGTATTTCTTCGATATTTCTAAAACCAGAACGATGTAATAAATTTTCATATTCTAAATGTACATGAATGCCTTTTAAATCTTGTTTATATTTATAATAATAGTTTAAAGAGGGGAGTGTCATATGAATATCATAACGTTTTACTAAATCAAAATCATAAACAGGATTCATTAAAAATATAGTTGCTTCAGGTGCTATTTTTCTAACTTGTATAGCTTCATTTAATGAAGTTGTGCTAAATGTATTAATTTCCGCTTTTAAAAATGTTTTCACTGCAAACTCAAGTCCATAATGATATGCATTGTTTTTTACAACTGCCATTATTGGTTCGTTATTTTTTACTTTTACTGCATTCTGATAAAATGCTTCTGTATCTAATGACCAAATTGCTGTCAATTGCTTTACACCTCTTTATAATTTCTTAACAAATGCTCGTAATAATTTACAACGTCAATTAATATTTTCTCATCAAAATTAAGATGTGCAGTATGAAGACCAGTCACAAAACCTTTTTCCTTGTTTTGAGTACCAACAAATACAAAATACGAAGGGGCAAGTTGTTGACCATAAAAACTAAAATCTTCACCGAACAGGAAGGGGAGCTTTTTTTCAACAACTTCTAAATTTGCACCTTCTATAGCGTTCTCAACGGCTTGACGTAATTGTGGATGATTCATTGTTGGTGGATATCCTTCTTCAAATTTAACCTCACATTCAACATTAAATAATAATTGAACACTTTCCGCTATTTTATGCATTTGGTGTTTTACAATAGCCAAATCTTCAGTGTCATATGTACGAATAGTACCTTCAAGATAACCATGACTCGGTACTGTATTAATAGCTTCACCAGCTTCAAAATGACCCATATGAATAATGTTACGTTTCAATCCATTCAAATGAAACTGTTGGATTTGACCGATTTGACTTAAGACATGTTGTAACCCCTCACCACATGAATGACCTTGCTCCTTATCAGCAACATGACTAGATAATCCTTTTAAAAAGAAGCGATATTCAGTGGCACTTGCAGTGATTTCTTCATCCCGAATTACAATTTTACCTTCTTTTTCAAACGGATTAACGTGAAAACCAAATACCGCTTCAATAGGGTACTTGTCAAAAGCGCCAGCTTTGATTAAGCGATTAGCCCCTCCACCAGTTTCTTCGGCAGGTTGAAATATAAACACTACATTATGAGGTAATTCAGATTTGTCATACAATGCTTTACACCTTTTAATAAAAAGCATAAGTGCTGTCGTATGACCATCATGACCACACGCGTGCATGACGTTATCATTCTTACTTTTAAAATCAATATCATTTTCTTCATAAATTGGTAACGCGTCTATATCTGCTCTGAATGCAATAGTGTGGTGACTATTACCTTCTAAATAAGCAATAACACCAGTTTTAAGTGGTCGGTCGTAAGGTACGCCTAAATCCTCTAAAAATGATGTTATATATGATGTCGTTTCAAATTCATGTAAACTTAATTCTGGATATTGATGTAAATGTCTTCTGTGTAATGTAACGAATTCTAACTCGTTCATAAAATCATCCATCCCTTGTATAACTATTTCATTAATATTTCAATGTGTATCATTCTATAATAAAAAGGCGAAATGAATGATTAATGTATCCTATATAAATTAATCATTGGATTCCACCTTGAACATATTTTTTATCTACACAATTATTCTATGTCGTTATTCATTATTTAATTTACGCAGTGCAGACACAATCTCACGTTTTGAATCTTGAACTTCTGAAGTTTGTTTAATTACTTTAGCAGGCGTACCAGCAACTACAGCACCAGCAGGCACATCTTGAGTTACAATAGCTCCAGCTGCTACAATAGCTCCTGCACCAACGCGTACACCTTCAAGAATAACAGCATTTGCTCCAATTAAAACATTGTCTTCAATGACAACTGGGGAAGCACTTGGAGGTTCAATGACACCAGCTAAAACAGCTCCTGCACCAACATGAACATTTTTTCCTGTTGTAGCTCGGCCACCAAGTGTTGCGTTCATGTCTATCATTGTTCCTTCACCTACAATAGCTCCAATATTAATCGTAGCACCCATCATAACCACAGCACCATCTTCAATGATAGCTTGCTCACGAATAAATGCACCTGGCTCAATACGGGCATTTGTGTTTGTTAAATCTTTAAGCGGTATAGCTGAATTACGACGATCCATCTCAATTTCTAATTCAGTGATTAATGAATGATTTTGTTGATAAAATTGTTTCCATTCATCTGCTTCACAGAAAATTACTTTTGAATGTTCAGAGCCAAAAACTTTAAAAGATTCTGGGAATGTCACATTTTCAAAATGACCATTTACATAAACTTTGAGTGGTGTTGATTTCTTAGCATCGCTAATATATTGAATGATTTCTTGAGCTGATAAATGTTGTACCATAATTTGAATAACTCCTTTGATTTATAGATTATTAAAAGTATAAAAACCTGGGTTTTTGTGAATTAATTTTTCTGCAGCACCAATGGCACCATTTGCAAAGATATCTTTTGATTGTGCTCTATGTGAGATAGTAATTGTTTCATCAGTACCTGCAAATAAAATTTCATGTTCCCCGACAATCGTACCACCACGAACAGCATGTATACCTATCTCATCATGTGTACGCTTCTCAGTTTTTTCGTGTCTATCATAAACAGGTGAGACATTGTCACGTAATTCTTTAATGACATCATACAATTTAACTAATGTGCCACTAGGTGCATCGACTTTTTTATTATGATGCGCTTCTGTCAGTTCGATATCGAAATCTTCGAGTAAGGGAACTGCAGTTTCTAATATTTTAGTTAATGCATGGACACCGTAACTCATATTTGCACTAAAAAATACAGGTGTTCTTTGACTTAGCGTTTCCAATTTTTGTATTAACGTTTCTTTTTCACCTGTAGTTGCGATGACAAGAGGCAGATTGAATTGTTCTTCTAATAGAGGAAAGAGCAATTCAGGATTTGAAAAGTCAATAGCAACATCAGCTTCTTTACATTCACTAATGTGTTTATATTGGGAATAAGGTGTCGATGATTTTGGAGTTCTGTCTATGACTCCAACAATTTCATGACCTTTATCTTCAGCTAATCGTGCAACTCTTTGATTCATTGCACCATATCCAATTAGTAGTATGTTCATTATTGTTCACCTGCTTTAAATTGTTCAAATGCTCTTTCAACTTGTTTACATTGTGCTTCTTCTAAAGGCACTAATGGTAATCTCACTTCGTAATGACCATAACCCAAATATGCAGTTAGAACTTTAATAGGTATTGGGTTAACGTCAAGTGACAACGCTTCTAACAATTTTTCAATAGGTTTAAAGTAATTAGTAATATCGGTTTCATTTTGTCTATTATCATATAAATATTGAAATTCTTGTGGAATTACATTCGCAATGACAGAGATGACACCATTACCTCCACGTTGATAGAACTTCACAACATTGTCGTCATTCCCACTATATAATGCAAATTCATTTGCATTAATACGTTGTTTTACTTCATCAAAATAATCAAAATCATTTGTCGCATCTTTTAAAGCAACAATATATGGATTATGACTGAGAATTTCAACTGTTTCTGGCTCTATCGTCATGTTTGTTCGTGAGGGCACATTGTAAAGAATTACTGGTAATTTCACTTCATTTGCGATTGTCTCAAAATGTTGAATTAAACCACGTTGATTCGTTTTGTTGTAATAGGGCGTAATTAACATGACTGCATCTGCACCAATTTCTTTAGCACGTATTGAAGCTTGAATTGATTTATACGTATTATTAGTGCCAGTACCCGCAATAACAGGAACGTTATGATTTACGAGTTTAACTACTGTTGCCAATACTTTCTCCTTTTCTTCGTCAGTTAATGTAGGACTTTCTGCTGTAGTGCCATTCACTATAATTGCTTGGATATTGTTATCTAAAAGAAATTGAACATGTCTTTCTAATGCGTCGAAATCAACCTCATTATTGGTAAAAGGAGTCGCTAATGCTACACCAACGCCTTCAAACATGTGTGTCATATTATCTTGCCCCTTTCAAAGTTAAAATTTGTTCTAATACTTGAACTGCATTTAATGCTGCGCCTTTGAGTAAATTATCAGAGGTACACCATACGTGAAATGTATTTTCAAGAGAGTCATCTCGGCGAATACGTCCTACAAATACTTCATCTTTGCCAGTAGAATGAATGGCTAATGGATATTCATTTTTACTTGGATTATCTACAAGAACAACACGTTGATCTTGTGCAAATAATTCTTGTATCTCTTTAACTGTAGTATCTTGATTTAAAGTCACATCGATTTCAATACTGTGACTATCTTGTACTGGTACACGTACACATGTAGCAGTTACTTTTAAGTTTTGGTCGTTAAGAATTTTTTTCGTTTCATCAATCATTTTTTGTTCTTCTTTTGTATATCCATTTTCAAGAAAAACATCTATATGTGGTAATACATTATTGTAAATTGGATAGGGATATGCTTCAGGTTCTTTTCCATTAGCGCCTTCAGCTAAATCTCTTTTACCTTTAACACCAGAACCTGATACGGCTTGATAAGTCGTATAAGCGACACGTTTTAATCCATATGCATCTTGCAAAATTTTAAGAGGTACAACTGATTGAATTGTAGAGCAATTTGGATTGGCAATAATACCACGTGTAAATTGAGGCTCATTCACTTCTGGAACAATTAAATCGACATCTTCAGCCATTCTCCATTGACTTGAATTATCAATAACAATGGCTCCAGCCGCCTCAAATAGTGGGGCAAAGTGCTCACTTGTGCTACCTCCCGCACTCATTAAAACATAATCAAAATGTTCACTTGCTGCTTCATCAGTTAATTCTTGAACAGTATAAGATTGTCCTTGAAATTCAACTTTTTTTCCTGCTGAGCGAGCAGATGAAAATAATACTAATTCATCAAAAGGTATTTGTTTTCGATCTAGTGTCTCTAACATTTTTGTTCCAACTAATCCTGTTGCTCCAGCTACTGCTAATCTTGTCATAATGAATAGTCACTCCATTCTTAATATTAGTAATTTTTAGAAAATTTATAATAAATATATCACACGAATGCTAAATTTCGAAGGCCTGATACAATTCTTCTACTGCTTTTTCACCATTTTCTTCGTCTATCACATAAGATATGCTAATTTCCGATGTCGTCGTTTGATAAAATGGAATGTTTGAATTGATAAGCGTCATAAAAGCTTTTGATGCTACTCCTGACATATCTCTCATACCTGATCCAATTAAAGATATTTTGACATATGCTTCATTAATTTTATAATCAAGTGCTGAGAAGTGTGTTGATAAATTTTCCAGAATTGAAGAAATTTGATGTGCATCACTATCTTTAATTGAAAAAGATAATTGTAAACCTTCTAAATTTACAATTTGAGAAATCATATCAACATTTACAGATTCTTCTTCCAATGCGGTAAACAATTGTGTTAGTAACTGATTATCCGGTAGGGGATAACTTATCGTGACATGCATCATGTGTGTATCCAATGCAACACCAGTTACTGCTTTTTTTTCTAATAAATCACTTTTAGACATAATCCATGTTCCTTTCACATTTGATAAAGTTCTTCCTAAGTAAAGAGGAATATTATAATTCTTGGCTAATTCAACACTTCTCGTTTCAAGTACACCTGCACCAAGCGCACTCATTTCCATCATTTCCTCATAAGAGACATATTCTAAACGTTTCGCTTCATTAAGTATTCTAGGATCTGTTGCATACACACCATCAACGTCAGTATAAATTTCACAAGGTGTCTGATTGCTTGCTGCTAAAGCTACAGCTGTAGTATCAGAACCACCTCGTCCAAGTGTAGTAAGTTCGAAATCATCGTTTATACCTTGAAACCCAGCTACAACTAAAATGTCATGATTTTTAAAAGCTTCGTCAAAAATATTGGGATTAATTTCTGCTATTTTACTTTTTAAGTGATGTCCTACAGTCTTAATGCCAGCTTGATAACCTGTCATTGCTTTAGCATTTACACCTATGTCATTAAGTACCATAGAAAGGTAAGAAACCGTTTGTTGTTCACCGGTTGTTAATAGCAATGCGAGTTCTTGATCTTTAGGGGTAGAAGTAAGACTTGATACATTATTCATCAATTGATCAGTTGTCTTACCCATAGCACTAACAACAACGATTAATTCCTCACCATCTTCAATGCGTGTTTTAAGCATTTCAGCGATATTTTTTATTTTTTTAAAATCACTGACGGAAGAACCGCCAAATTTTAAAACGCTTCTATTCAATTTCAGTCCTCCTATAATTAGAGGAGACATACACAGTATAAAAAAGAACAAGTTCGGAATGCCGAACTTGTTCTACATTTATGTACAAGTGATGCACTCCATTATTTAATAATAATGACAAACTTATAGCTCTTAACCATTAAGTCCAACGATTCATAACTGCTACTATGAATCATTTCGGCATCTCACCCTTTTAACTCTATAATTGTTAGCAGACAAATTATCTAAAGTTTACTCATGATTGATGCGCCTCATCAAAATCTTATTCAATTGATATGTTTTCATTATACATAGACAATATATCTATGTAAACCAATATTTTAGATTTTTAAAAATATACTGAAAATTTACGTGTGAATTCACATGATAAGTAATTTTTATAAATTTAATACGCTTATTACAAATTAAACACCTTATCTAGTTTTTAAGTATTAGTATTTAAAAGTATGTATTTTTAATTTTTGATCAATATTAAAAGTTTATAACTGAAACGATAACAATATTAATCTAATACCCATAACAACCGAATAAAGATTAAATGATATAAACAAAGAGTCTGAGACTTTGATAAATGTCCCGGACTCTTGTATAAATGTTAAAACAATTATTAATTATTTTGTAATACGCCAATTTCTTGTAAGTATTCCTCATAAGGTACTTCTTTAGAAAGGGCACCAGCTTGATTCAAGTCAATCACTCGATTTGCGATTGTATTAATAAATTCAAAATCATAAGAAGTGAAGATGATAGAACCTTTAAATGATTTTAATCCATCATTTACAGCAGTGATACTTTCCAAATCTAAATGGTTTGTTGGCTCGTCAAGTAAAAGTACATTAGCACTTGATAGCATCATTTTACTTAACATGCAACGTACTTTTTCTCCACCTGAAAGCACGCTTGCTTTTTTCTTAACTTCCTCACCACTAAATAACATGCGTCCTAAGAAACCACGTAAAAATGTTTCAGTTTGTTCGTCTTCTGGGGCGTATTGACGTAACCATTCAACTAGATTCATATCGACATCATCAAAGAATTCAGAGTTATCTTTAGGGAAGTAACTTAAAGATGTCGTTACGCCCCATTTAAATGTACCTTCATCTGGTTCCATTTCTCCAGCTAAAATTTTTAACAATGTTGTTTTAGCAATTTCGCTATCACCAACTAAAATAGCTTTATCATTAGGATTCATAGTGAATGAAACATTGTCTAGTACCTTTTCGCCGTCAATTGTTTTAGAAAGATTTTCTACTGTAAGTAAATCATTTCCAATTTCACGTTCAGGGGTAAATTTCACGTAAGGGTATCTACGAGATGATGGCTGGATATCGTCTAATTCAATTTTTTCTAATTGTTTCTTACGACTTGTTGCCTGTTTAGATTTAGAAGCATTTGCTGAGAAGCGTGCGATGAAATCCTGTAACTCTTTCATTTTTTCTTCTTTTTTCTTATTTTGTTCTTGTGCCATTTTTTGTGCTAATTGACTTGATTGATACCAGAAATCATAGTTACCAACATAAAGTTTAATTTTGCCAAAGTCTAAATCAGCTATATGAGTACAAACATTATTTAAGAAGTGACGGTCATGCGAAACGACAATGACAGTATTTTCAAAATTAATTAAAAAGTCTTCTAACCAACTTATTGCTGGTATATCTAAACCATTGGTAGGCTCATCTAGTAAAAGAACGTCAGGATCACCAAATAAACTTTGAGCTAACAATACCTTAACTTTTTGATTATTTTCAAGTTCAGACATATTTTTATCATGTAAGTCAGGTTCTATGCCTAATCCTGATAATAAATTAGCGGCATCAGCTTCAGCATTCCAACCGTTCATTTCTGCAAATTCTCCTTCAAGTTCTGCAGCACGAATACCGTCTTCATCGTTGAAATCAGGTTTCATATAAATTTCATCTTTCTCTTTCATCACTTGATACAAACGTTCGTGTCCTTTAATCACAACATCTAAAACACGTTCATCTTCATAAGCAAAATGATCTTGTTTTAACACAGCCAAACGCTCGTCTTTACCTAGAGATACATGACCAGTCTGTGAATCAATTTCGCCTGATAAAATCTTTAAGAATGTAGATTTTCCAGCACCATTTGCACCAATTAATCCATAACAATTACCCTCTGTAAATTTTATATTTACATCTTCAAATAGTTTACGATCACCAAAACGTAAACTTACATCAGTTACTTGTAACATTCATCTGCTCCTTTTTGGTTATTCTAACGGAGAAATTATATCATATAATAATTAGAGTTTCGACCTGACAATTAAGCTAATGATAGAATAAGTAACTCATGTTATAATTAATAAGAATTTTATAGATACGAATATAGTTTATTAAGTTAAATCTAACTATTTAAATAGAAAAAAATAAATGAAATTGAATAATAGATTAAGGAGAATAGAATGGCATTAGATAAAGAAATAGTAGGTTCAATAGAATTTTTAGAAGTTGTAGGATTACAAGGGTCAACATATTTACTTAAAGGGCCAAATGACGAAAGTGTCAAACTCAATCAGTCAGAAGTTGCTGATGAAGATGATTTTGAAATAGGTGAGGAATATAGTTTTTTCGTTTATCCAAACCGATCAGGCGATTTATTTGCGACTCAAAACATGCCTGATATTACAAAAGATAAATATGATTTTGCTAAAGTTATAAAAACCGATAGAGACGGTGCACATATCGACGTAGGACTTCCTCGTGAAGTCTTAGTTCCATGGGAAGATTTACCGAAACTTAAAGAACTTTGGCCTCAAGCAGGTGACTACTTGCTAGTTACCTTAAGAATAGACAGTACGAATCAAATGTTTGGACGATTAGCTAGTGAAACGATTGTTGAGTCGATGTTCACGCCAGTAAATGACGATAGTAAACAAAACGAATATATTTCTGCACGTGCTTATAGATTACTCAGAGTAGGTAGCTTCTTATTAAGTAATGAGGGTTATAAAATTTTTGTTCACGAATCAGAACGCAAACATGAGCCAAGGTTAGGTGAAGAAGTAGAGGTCCGAATTATAGGTCATAATGAAAAAGGTGAATTAAATGGGTCATTTTTACCATTAGCTCATGAACGTCTTGATGATGATGGACAGGTCATATTTGATTTACTTGTTGAGTATGATGGTGAATTACCTTTTTGGGATAAATCTAGTCCTGATGCAATCAAAGAAGTCTTTAATATGAGTAAAGGCTCGTTTAAACGTGCAATTGGACATTTATATAAGAAAAAGATAATCAATATAGAAACAGGAAAAATCACTCTTACTAAAAAAGGGTGGAGCCGTGTCGATGATTAAAGAGGATGAAATCCATTAATACACTTAATTAATGTAGAGATAGAAAGTAATTCTTATTGAATTCGTTATCTCATCATGAAAATAAACTCTAAATTACAGTATTTATAGCATTCTATATTTGGGAAAACTTGACTGACAATAAAAAATTTAATAATAGCGTACTTTTAATTAATTTAATCATAATATTACCTATACGTTATACACACTTGAGATATCAACTGATAACTCAAGTGTTTTTTTACGTTTAACACTTATTTTAAAATCCTAAATGATATATATTTTAAAGTGCTTCATTTAACGAACTAAATCATTTCGTTAACGTAATTAATTAAAGAAATAATATGACCTTAAAGGACCAGATTAGATACAATTTATTAAAATTCCCTCTCCACTATAATAATCCCCAATGTCTCATCTATTCATTCAATCAAGTATTTTTATTCTTTTTAAAACTATGTTAGCAAATTAAATTTTAATACACGTTACATTAATTCAAATCTCATTCTTAACAAAAAATTTACAATAACTCTATTTTGATTTAATAAAAGATATGTAACATGAGAACTGTAAGAAATACATATACCATTATAGGTTATTTACATTAGGAGGATGTTTCAATGAAAAAGTGGCAATTAGTCGGTACTACTGTATTAGGAGCTTCGGTTTTACTTGGCGCTTGTGGCGGAAATGATGGAGGTTCAGGAGACGGCAAAGATCTTAAAGGTTCTGCTAAAGGTGAAGGATCGTCTACAGTAGCTCCTATCGTTGAAAAATTAAACGAAAAATGGGCTAAAGATCATAAAGACGCTAAAATTTCTTCAGGTCAAGCTGGTACAGGTGCTGGTTTCCAAAAATTCATTGCTGGCGAAACTGATTTCTCAGACGCTTCAAGACCTATTAAAGACGAAGAAAAGAAAAAATTAGAAGATAAAGGGATTAAATATCACGAATTCAAAATTGCACAAGATGGTGTAACAATTGCAGTTAATAAAGATAACGACTTTGTTAAAGAATTAACTAAATCACAATTAAAAGATATTTACTCTGGAAAAGCTAAAACATGGAAAGACGTTAACTCTAGTTGGCCAGATAAAAAAATCAATGCTGTTTCACCTAACTCAAGTCATGGTACTTACGACTTCTTTGAAGAAGAAGTTATGGATAAACAAGATATCAAAGCTGAGAAGAACGCTGATACTAACGCGATTGTATCTTCAGTAACTAAAAACAAAGAAGGTATCGGTTACTTCGGTTATAATTTCTACGAACAAAATAAAGATAAATTAAAAGAAGTTAAAATCAAAGATGACAATGGCAAAGTTACAGAACCAACTAAGAAAACAATTCAAAACGGTTCATACGCACTAAGCAGACCATTATTTATCTATGCTAAAGACAAATCATTAAAAGACAATAAAGTAATGTCAGAATTCATGAAATTTGTACTTGAAGATGAAGGTCAAGCAGCTGAAGACGCTGGTTATGTAGCTTCACCTAAGAAAACTTATAAATCTCAATTAGATGACTTAAAAGATTTTTTAGATAAACATCAAAAATCTGATAAGAAAGACGACAAAAAATCAGAAGATAAATAATGAATACTAAGGTAATAAACACCTAGGGTTGGGAATTTTTGAAAGGGTATCAGACAAAGTGGTCAATGTGTCACTTTGTCGAACCCTTTTCAGCTTTGCAGATAATGAGTAAATATTCTAATAAATATGAATAAACTCATTTTCTCATTAAAGCAATTCCCACTCTTTTTTTAAATTATTTTGGGAGATAAGAGAGAGGGTTTTACATGGCTTCACAAACAAAGGTGAGAGAAATGATAGCTAAGAATAATGCTAAAAAGGGCGGACTAAGTGATAAAATTGTCCCAATTATTTTAGCCATTATTTCAGCTATATCTATATTAACTACAATTGCTATTTTATTTACACTTTTAACCGAGACGATTACATTCTTCACACGAGTGCCATTATCAAAATTCTTTTTATCTGGTACCTGGAACCCAACTGGTTCATCGCCAGAATTTGGAATTTGGGCACTCATCATTGGCACATTGAAAATTACTGTTATTGCTACAATCGTGGCAGTTCCAATTGGTTTAGGTGCAGCTATCTACCTTAATGAATATGCATCTGATCGTTCACGTAGAATCATTAAACCAATATTAGAAATTTTGGCTGGGATTCCTACAATCGTATTTGGTTTCTTTGCTTTAACATTTGTTACACCCATATTAAGGAATCTAATTCCTAACCTAGGAGAGTTTAACTCAATCAGTCCTGGTATTGTTGTGGGTATAATGATCGTCCCTATGATTACAAGTATGAGTGAGGATGCAATGTCATCTGTACCTGATAAAATTCGTGAAGGTGCGTTTGGATTAGGCGCAACTAAATTTGAAGTCGCTACAAAAGTTGTATTACCAGCTGCGACATCAGGCGTTGTTGCTTCAATTGTATTAGGTATATCAAGAGCAATAGGGGAAACAATGATTGTTTCTTTAGCTGCTGGTAGTTCACCAACATCATCTCTAAGTTTAACAAGTTCAATTCAAACGATGACAGGATATATTGTTGAAATTGCTACAGGTGATGCAGCATTTGGTTCTGATATTTACTACAGTATTTACGCTGTAGGATTTACACTTTTCATTTTCACTTTAATTATGAATTTATTATCACAATGGATCTCTAAACGATTCAGAGAGGAGTATTAATATGTCTACAAATTCAAATACTGCTAACAAAACATTGATTGATAAAGATGCCGTAGAAAAAAATATTTCTTCTCGTGATAAGAAAAACTCGGTAAACAAATGGTTATTTTTATTATGTACATTAATAGGGCTCATTGTTTTAGTAGCACTATTAATTCAAACCTTCGTTAAAGGGGCGGGACATCTAACTCCCGAATTTTTCACTAATTTTTCATCTTCAACACCCGCAGATGCTGGTATTAAAGGGGCATTAGTAGGTTCCATTTGGTTAATCTTAAGTATTATTCCAATTAGCATCATTTTAGGAATAGGTACAGCAATTTATTTAGAAGAATACGCAAGAGACAATATTTTCACACAAATCGTAAAGGTGAGTATATCTAATTTAGCTGGTGTTCCTTCAATTGTGTTCGGTTTACTAGGTTATACATTGTTTGTGGGCGCCGCAGGTTTAGGTAATAGCGTGTTAGCAGCTGCTCTTACAATGTCACTACTAATCTTGCCTGTTATTATTGTTGCCAGTCAGGAAGCTATCAGAGCAGTTCCTAGTTCAGTCAGAGAAGCATCATATGGTCTTGGTGCTAATAAATGGCAAACAATTAGAAGAGTTGTTTTACCGGCAGCATTACCTGGTATTTTAACAGGTTTCATTTTATCTTTATCACGCGCATTAGGGGAAACAGCACCACTTGTAATGATAGGTATACCTACGATACTTTTAGCAACACCAAGTGGATTACTCGACCAATTCTCTGCGTTACCAACTCAAATTTATACATGGGCAAAAATGCCTCAAGCAGAATTCCAAAACGTTGCATCAGCAGGCATTATCGTTCTACTCGTTATCTTATTGTTGATGAACGCTATAGCGATACTTCTACGTAATAAATTTAGTAAAAAATTCTAATCGAACTTATAAGGGAAATGCATTTTTATAAATAAACGAACGTTATTGACCTATATCAACTGGGTCTCAAGATATAAAGGAGTTTTTAATTATGGTTAATTCACAAGTAGCAGAAAAAGAGAAATTAGACGCACAAACAAATAATCAAGATACAGTTGCCACAATAGTAACTACTGAAAACAATAAGAAAAATACAATTCCAGACAGTGAAAAGAAGATTGTTTATTCAACTCAAAATCTAGATTTATGGTATGGAGAAAATCATGCTTTACAAAACATTAATTTAGATATATTGGAAAACAATGTGACTGCAATAATCGGACCATCTGGATGTGGTAAATCTACATACATCAAAGCTTTAAATAGAATGGTCGAATTAGTTCCATCTGTGAAAACTGCAGGCAAAATTTTGTATCGTGACCAAAATATATTTGATGCAAAGTATTCTAAAGAGAAGCTACGTACTAACGTTGGAATGGTTTTTCAACAACCTAACCCATTCCCTAAATCAATTTATGATAATATTACTTATGGTCCTAAGACTCACGGTATTAAAAACAAAAAAATTCTAGATGAAATCGTAGAAAAATCATTACGTGGCGCTGCAATATGGGATGAATTAAAAGATAGATTGCATACAAATGCTTATGGATTATCAGGTGGACAACAACAACGTGTTTGTATAGCTAGATGTTTAGCAATTGAACCAGATGTCATTTTAATGGATGAACCTACGTCAGCATTAGATCCTATTTCTACATTAAGAGTTGAAGAACTTGTACAAGAATTAAAAGAAAATTACTCAATTATCATGGTTACGCACAACATGCAACAAGCTGCGCGTGTTTCAGATAAAACTGCTTTCTTCTTAAATGGATATGTCAATGAATATGATGATACTGATAAAATCTTTTCAAATCCTGCAGATAAACAAACTGAAGATTATATATCTGGTCGTTTTGGATAAGATGCAATGGCAATTATTAGACAAAAATATGAAGGTCAGTTAGATGGATTAATTAAAGATTTACGGCGTCTTGGTCTTCGTGTATATTTTAATATTAACAATGCACTAGTGTCTTTAGGGGAAGAAAAGAAATCATTCGCAAGACAAACCATTGAGAAAGACAAGGAAATTAACCATTTAGATCATGAAATTAACGAGAAGGTAATCATGCTAATTACTAGACAACAACCTATTGCCACAGATTTACGTATGATGATGGCAGCACTCAAAATCTCTACAGATTTTGAACGAATGGGAGATAATGCCGCTAGTATTGCTCATATACGTTTAAGAGTTAAAATAAATGATAACTATGTGTTTACACGTTTAAAAACCATGGGTAAATTAGCGATGCTCATGTTAGAAGATTTGAATAACGCTATTAGAAACAAAGATTTACCACTGATAAAAGAAGTCATTGAAAGAGATGAAGATATTGATGATTTATATGTTAACATCGTCAATACCAGTTACTTAATCGATAATGACCCATTCGTAGCTGGTCAAGCACACTTAGCGGCTAGACACTTAGAACGAATAGGTGATCATATAAGCAATATTGCTGAAAGTGTTTATTATTATTTAACAGGTCAACATTTTGAAACTTTTGATTAAATTATCAAATCCTATTGTATTTCTATAATGAGCAACCCCACCTGAATTCTATGCCACAGTTTCAGGTGGGGTTTGATATTTTGCTTTAACCTTTATGAATTTTCTTCTATTTGATATGTTAATACTTCTAATTCATCTACTAAATTTGAAATATAGTTAATTGTCTCTTTTAAAGGGGCGTCAGTCGTAATATCGACGCCAGCTATTTGCGCCAATTCAATTGGAGATTGACTACCACCAGCTTGTAGTGTTTTTAACCAACGATCAACAGCCGGTTGACCTTCATTCTTGATACATTGTGATACAACTGTACCTATTGTCAATCCAGCAGAGTAAGTATATGAGTACAATCCCATATAGTAATGTGGTTGTCTCATCCATGTTAATTCAACCCCATCAGTCATTTCAACAGTGTCACCGAAAAATGATTTATATGTGTTCGACATTATTTCATTTAGAAGTGGGGCAGTTAATGATTCTCCATTGTCGACGCGGCGGTACACTTCACGTTGATACGCTGCTTCTAAAAGGTGAGTAACCATATTATGATAATAAGTTCGAGATAAAATCGAACCAATAACCCAACGTTTAAATCGAGGATCATTACTACTATTAAATAAATAATTTGCCATCAACATTTCATTCATTGTGGAAGGTGCTTCTACAAAGTACATAGACGCTTCAGATTCAAACAAATTTTGATGTTTCTGCGCTAATGTAAAATGACCTGCATGTCCTAATTCATGTGCAAGAACGAATGTTTCAGCCATTTTCCCAGTCCATGAAATAAATACATATGAATGTGTAGCGTATGGACTTGCACAATATGCTCCGGTATCTTTTCCTTTATTCTGAGCAAAATCAATCCAACGGTAATCATAGGCAGACTCTAACATTTTGACATAATCATCACCAAGTACATTGAGCGCTCCATAAATGTATTTTTTCGATTTTTCAATTGATATTTCTGGTTCAAAGTTAGGGTCTATTGAAATTTTTAAATCCTCAAATCGGATTTTATCCAGGTTATGTACACGTTGAATAATCTTTGCATACTTTTGCATAACTGGGGCTAAATCACTCATAATGACATCAATTTGTCTATCGAACATATCTTTTGTTACTTCTTGATCTTGTAGAAGATAATCAATAACAGAATCATATCCTCGTAAATCCGATTCAATCTTTTCTTGTTGGACTTGCATATTATATGTTGCGGCCGTCGTATGTTGATATTGTCGTAATGCATCACTAAAAGCTCTAAAACTTTTACGTCTAAATTCAGGAGATGGATGATCTTCGTATTCATTTTCAAAAGTTGCATAATCCAATGGATAGGTAACACCCTCATAATCAAACGATTCAAAATTAATATCCAAACTTTTTGTCGTACCGTATAATTCAAACGGACTTCTCAATGTTGGTGTTAATGTAGCTAATACTTTTTCAACATCAGCAGATAATTGATATGGCTTACGATCTTGAAGTTGTTTAATAAAATGTGGGTATTTGGTTTGAGACCTTAATTCACTTATTATCTCATCAGATAACTCCAAAATCTCGGAATCAACAAAAGATAATAAACTAGCAAGTTTTCCAGAAGTCGTATTAAGTTTTGCGTTAACTTTTTGTGCTTCTTCATTAGCCGTATCAACGCTTAATCTAAGTTCTGGATAATTATATAAACGATCTATTTCTATAAGTATCCTTTCATATTCATCTAATGCCTTTTCTATTGTTTCTATGTTATTAAGTTTTTGATAATATGTATGATTAAAATCTAAAGACATTTGTACTACTTGTTCCAATGTTTGATAGAATGCTTGATCACTTGTAAATAAATCTTTCAAATCCCAAGTTTCTCTTACCGGAACCTCTTCTCTCAAAGGTAAACCTTCACTCATTTATAACACTCCTTTATAAATCATTTAATGACATTATACTAAAATTCAATAACAATCTCACAAAGGACGCCTAAACAGATGTTATGTAACATTTAGTAATGTTATAATTAGTATAATCATGTTATAAGTATTAACATAATCTTGTTAAATAATTAATGTTAAAAAATGATTACTTCTTAAGTCTGAATGATATTATATTAATAAGTTGTATAATAGTAAGTAAACTTTACTTATAGGAGCACGTGCAATGACAATATTTGATATGCCAAACTATTTGTGGATTACCATTCTTGGTATGATTTTATTAACTGTATTTTACACACTTGTATTAAATAAATGGTTTCAATCTGCAATCATTACTTTTGTAGTTTTAGCAGTACTTGCCTTTTTTATACCAAATTTTCAAAGCATTTCGTATCAACCACTGCTTGGATATGCAGGATTTTTAGGCATAATGAGCTTAATTATAAGCTTTCTTATTTGGTATTTCTCTAGAAATTGGAGAAAAAATCGTAGAAAAATAAAATTGGAAAAAGAGATTCGCAAATATGATGATGAAGAGTCACTTCGTCGTCATCATAAATAACAACTTTTCAACTTTGCTATCATCTTATCTTAAGCAAAGTTGTTTTTTATTTCTTTTTTTATCTCTTTTATTATTAATTAAAAAAAGTCATACTATAATAGATGTTGATGAAAACAATTTAATGAAATTTATTATTTAATATTTTTCCCATTCGTTGAAAGTGAAAGGATGCTAACATATGTTTAAAATGATAATTTATAAACTTTCACAAATGATTGTCGTACTATTTATATTAACTACAATCACATTTATATTAATGAAACTCTCTCCAGGTAATCCTGTAGACAAAATATTACATCTTGATATTTCACATGTATCTCATGAGCAAATAGAAACAACAAAGAATAAGCTTGGCTTAAATGATTCTATTTTTATTCAATGGTTGCACTGGTTAAATCAATTGTTTCATTTTGATTTAGGAACAAGTTATCAAACAAATGAGCCTGTCATCAGAGAAATAGCAAATTATCTTGGTCCTACACTTATAATTACTTTTGGTACGCTTATAATGTCGTTAGTTATTTCTATACCATTAGGGATTATAGCAGCGATTTACTATCATAAAATTTGGGATAGGATAATCCGTGTTATGACATCATTATCCGTAAGCCTACCATCATTTTTTATCGGTCTTATTTTATTATATATATTTAGTTTGAAGTTGAATGTTTTACCAACGTCAGATGAGGGGCGTTTCGCTTCATATATTTTACCAATAATTACCATGAGTATTGGAATGTGTGCTTATTATATTCGATTTATTCGTTCTACTTTATTAGAACAATATCAAACACCTATAGTTGAATCGTCTCGTCTCAGAGGTATGCCCGAAAGATATATACTTTTTCAAGATATCCTTAAACCTACGATACTACCAATCATACCTCTATTAGGATTATCCATTGGGAGTTTGATAGGTGGAACAGTAGTCATTGAAAATTTATTTGATATTCCTGGGTTAGGCTATTTTTTAGTTGATAGTATAAAGTCGAGAGATTATCCTGTCATTCAAGGTTGTGTATTATTTATTGGTTTCTTTGTTGTGATTATAAACACAATTGCAGATTTACTTTCATTACTCATCGATCCTAAACAACGTTATACTATTACTCAAAAAGAAACATTAAAGTTTAAATGGTTAAATTCACATAAAAAAGAAGGTCGTAACGATGAAGTTTAAATTGTCAAAGAAAAACACTATATTTTTCATTTTTACGGTCTATATTATATGTCTTATTGTATTGCAATTTATAGTCAATGATAAAGCTGCGTATCAGGTACATTTGTCAAACTCATTTGAACCTATAAGTATGAATCATTTACTTGGCACAGATGATTACGGACGTGATTTATTCAGTCGTTTAGTCGTGGGCTCTCGTGCAACATTGTTTGTTACACTACTTACTTTACTGTTCACTGTTGTGGTTGGAGTACCTTTAGGGTTACTTGCAGGCTATAAAAAAGGTTGGGTTGATACGATTATCATGCGAATTATTGATATAGGATTAAGCATACCAGAATTCGTTATTATGATTGCCTTAGCAAGTTTTTTTCATCCTAGTCTTTGGAATTTAGTAATAGCTATTACAATCATAAAATGGATGAATTATACTCGTGTGACAAGAGGGATTGTCAATACCGAAATGAATCAATCGTATATACAGATGGCACAATATTTTAATGTCTCAACTTTGAATATCTTATTTAAACACTTATTACCAAAAGTTTTACCATCGATATTTGTTATTATGATAGTTGATTTTGGAAAAATCATTTTATACATTAGTTCATTATCATTTTTAGGTTTAGGTGCACAACCACCATCTCCAGAGTGGGGGGCAATGTTACAAGCAGGGCGTGAATTTATTACTTCACATCCTATCATGATTATCGCTCCAGCATCTTTGATATCATGTACAATATTGATATTTAATTTAACTGGTGATGCAGTAAGAGATCGTTTATTAGAACAAAGAGGTGTAAAAGTTGAAACTTTTAACAATAAAAAATCTAAACATCAGTGATAAAGAAGAGCAAGCAATTATTAAAAATGTCGACTTAAATATATATCATCAATCTCTAAATGTCATTATAGGTGAAAGTGGTGCTGGAAAAAGTTTGACTGTTAAAGCAATATTAAATCATTTACCTACTCAGTTACATATGAGTTTCGATGAATTTAAAATGCAAGGTCAAAATACTTCTGGTATCAAGCAACTTTTAGGTAAACATATCGGCTATATCTCTCAAAATTATGCTCAAAGTTTTAATGAATATACTCGGTTAGATAAACAACTTATAGCTATTTATCGTTATCATTTTAATGTTTCCAAAGATAATGCATTGAAAAAGATAAAAAAAGCTTTAACTTGGGTTAACTTAAATGATGAATCAATCATTAAAAAATATAGTTTCCAACTTTCAGGAGGACAATTAGAGCGAGTCAATATTGCTAGCGTTTTAATGTTAGATCCAGAATTAATTATTGCAGATGAACCAGTTGCATCTTTAGATGTAGTGAACGGTCATCAAATAATGCAACTCCTTCAACATATTGTTAAAGATCATCATAATACAGTGTTACTCATCACTCATAACATGAATCATGTTCTCAAATATGCTGATTATTTTAATGTAATGAAAAATGGCATGATGATTGAATCTGGAGAAATAGGCAAATTATTTAATCACCAACATCTTCATCGGTATACAGAACAATTATTAAACTATAGAAGCAAGCTGCAAAAGGAGGACAACATCTAATTATGATTCAATTTGATCATGTAGATTATTCATATCATCGAAAACAGCCTGTTTTAAAAAATATTAATATAAGTATTCAACGTGGTGAAAAAATAGGGGTTTTAGGGGAAAGCGGTGCTGGAAAAAGTACTATTGGTTCTTTAATATTAGGTCAACTAAAGCCAACAAAAGGTAAAATAATTATCGATTCTTCTAAGGTTCTTCCTATTTTTCAGCATGCGACAGAAAGTTTTGATCGTCAATTCACGATTGAACAGTCATTGAGAGAGCCACTTTTATTTTATCGACAATTAAAACCACAAAATATCAAAAATATCATTCTTAACTATTTAATTGAATTTAATTTGTCTACAGATCTTTTAACAAAGTTTCCTCAAGAGGTAAGTGGTGGACAACTACAAAGATTAAATATTATACGTTCTCTCTTAGCACAACCAGATATATTGGTTTGTGATGAAATAACTTCGAACTTAGACGTCATGGCCGAACAAAATGTAATCAATATTTTACTTAACGAAAAAAACATTCAAAATAAAACATTAATCGTCATCTCGCATGATTTATCTGTTTTACAAAGGTTAACGAATAGGATAATAGTTATCAAAGACGGTCAAATAGTAGATGAATTTAAAAGTAAAGATTTATTTAGCCATCAAAGACATCCATATACAAAACTATTAATTCAAACGTATGAATAATGAATAACTAATAAACCCCAAAAGTTGGAATCAAAATCTAACATTTGGGGTTTATTAGTTATTCTTCGGAGTAAATTTTACCGCTATATAATCATTTTACTTTTGGAATGCATCTTTAATTCTCTTTAGTTGTTCAATCGTTAATTGATTGCCACCTTCACCAAAGTACCATGCATTGGATTCAAATTGATAAACTTGATGATTTTTTATAGCTTTTACATTTTCAATAACTTTATTTTGTAAGATGCTTGGTTTCTTATTATCAGTGCCATTCTTCGTTCGATCTATTACAAATATTTTATCAGGGTTAACTTTGTTAAGATATTCATAATTAATATTATTTCCAGCTGAATTATCTTTCATGTTTTTATCAACATGTTTAATGCCCAAATCTTTGTTTAAAAATCCTCCAAAGCGACCATTTGAACTAAATGCTTTTATACCTTTATCATCAACAACTAGGAATAATACTGAGTCATGATTAATACTTTTCTTAGTTTCAGTTACTTGTTGTTCTAATTTTTTATTTAAATCATTGGCTTCATTCTCTTTATTGAATATTTTACCAATCGTTGATGTACGAGATTTAATTGAACTTAAATAATGATCATGGTCTGGACTTACGAATAGAATTTTAGCATTAGGTGCCGCTTTTTTCATTTCGTCAATTGTCTTAGTATGGGCCTGTCTAAAAGATGCTAGAATAAGCTCAGGTTTAGATTTAGCTAATTGATCAAAATTTGGTCGACCTGGATTACCTAAATTAGAATATTTATCATCTTTAAATTCAGCTAAAGAGGAAGGTAAGAATGCATTTCCTTGACCTTTTGCAATTGAAACAATCTTATTTTGTAATCCTAATTGTCTCATTACATCTAGTGCACCATAATCAAGAACTGCTACACGATGGGGATTATAAGGCACCTTAACAGTGTCAGTTTTCGTTTCACCACGATGATGTGTATTATTCTTGTCCTTAAATTCATATGTATTTTTAATAATCATTGTTTTTTTTGAATCATAACTATTACCTGATTTATCATTTCCGCATGCTGTTAATACTATTGCATAAAGAATAATAGATATTAATGTTAATAATTTTTTCATAGTAATCCTCCTATCAATGATTATAATTGATATTGATAATCATTTTCGATAAGAAGATTGTTAGTTATAAATATTTATCTAAAACTTCACATATTGCATGTATTGTGTCATCAATAACTGTAATATTTTGATTTTTAAAAAATGATGTGTGTTCTATAAATTGATTAGTCACAAAATAACCTTGACTAGCATGTTCAAGCATATGAACATCATTGTGATCATTACCAAAAGCGATATAATCACTATTAGTTCCTAAAACATATTGAATAGTAGTATACTTATCAACGCCACGTGACGTTACATCAATATAGGACTCACTGTAATGACGAATTAATTCAATACCATGAGACTGATTTACTAATTGATGAGCAATCATGTCAAAATCTTTGTTATCTATATTTAATAGAATTGCTTTTATAGGATTTCGAATCTCATCCATATCTAGAGATTGTGCTTTACCATCAGGATCAATACGTTGATACAGTTCATTATTAGTATCCAAATTTGAAGCATAATTAAATTTATCATCAATGATGTATGATAATTGATATTCCTTTATAAGCTTTTTAATTAGACTAATATCATGCTCATTGATTACCGAAACAATTTCGATTTGTCCATTTTTAGATATAATTGAGCCATTACCACCAATCAAGGTATCATCCGCAAATTCAGGAATGACTGGAAGCAAGTCTCTAATGGGACGTGCTGAAGCAAATATTACATTGTGATTAGCTTGACGTAGCTTGAAAAGTCTTTGCTTAATAGATGGATCAATAGAACATCCATCAAAACAAATCGTACCATCAATATCAAAAATAAAATTCATTATTAGTCACTCCAAAAATTTAGAATGATTTAATTATAGCATATGAGTATGATCTCAAATTTAAATATTTTGATTTAAATTGTATAAACTTGAAACTTGGCATTCCAACTTGTTAGTCTCTATAAATTAACAAGTATAGATTGCTATAATAATCTCAACTAAAAAAGCAAATAAGAGTAAACTTTATAGATAATAAATATAGATGCCATTTAGATATACCAGTAAATTGAGTGAAGGGCTTTTATGATGGTACACATAACTTCCTATAATATATATTATGTAAACTAAAATAAAGAATTAAGATACTTAGCCATATAGATGAACATATGCTTCATTTATGTTGTTACATATACTATATATTTTTTATTTGGAAGTATATACACGTATCAAAAGTTATGTATTGATCAAGAGTTCTTTATTCATTAAAGACTTAAATATTTAATTCTTTGTATTTACAAGAACGTTCCTTTAATTAGCATCAGTAATAATTAATTACGTATTACATAATTGCATTACGTATTTATTTATCATGTTTAAATGCTAGTAAGTAGTATCATGATAAATATTATACGTTACAACAACTTAGCAATGTAATTGCTATTATCATGAATATTCATTTTTATATTTAGATAAATCATCAAAAATCTTTTGTTACAACACCCAAATACACAACTACAAAATTTAATATAAGAGAATTATAAGTATTATTATTAAATCGCAGTATAAATATACCTTTAGTTTACATAATGTTTTTATAATCTTCTCACCGCACTAAAAGAATTACATTTAAAGCATTTTAGTATTACAAAATTATAATTCGTATATAAAAAATATATTGGCGAGCATTATTGTATAGTTTTCATAATATGCTATGATTAAATATGTAGGGAGCAACATGAATTTTCATCCTAGACTCAAACATCCTACGCCGAGTGCTTTAGAGTACACAATCCTTCTCTAAAGCTAAACGAGCAGATTGGATATCTCAATCTGCTCGTCATATACTTGTATCATTTATTTTTACTTTTTCAATTTATTACGTATGCGATCTAATGTATTGAATAACCAATATTTCACTTTATTGATTGGTTTATAGAAATCACCGATTAATTCCTCAATCCTAACATTAAAACCTCTCTTAAAGCGATAAACACCATAGTCTTCACTGTTTTCAGTAAAATCACCTGATAAGCCATAGAAATTATATCTATCATAACCGTTATCAAAACAATAATTAATCATGTGCCAATGCATTGCATATGGTCCCATATATTGATTATATTTTTCTGAAGACCCTCCAGAGAAATAGTTCACTTCATATGCATTAGCAAAGTATACTCCTGAAGCTAAATTTAAAATTTCGCCATCTGTTTGACGTAATTCACTAGCTTGAAGCAATTCTTTTTTATCGTGATCAATTTGTTTATCTAACTCAGCTATTTTCTTTAACTGTTTATCTGTTTTATTTTCTTTTGCCATCATATCATCACGTCGATTTTCTTTATCATTTAGTGATTCTTGCAAATGTTGTATATATTCATTTAAATCTATGTAAGCTAAAGGAACTAATACTTTATCGCCATAATGCTCTATAAAGTTATAGAAATAATCGTCAGTTTTAGAAGCAAATCCAGTTCTAGCTTCAGTCTCTCGGTATAAGTCTAAGAATAAATCAAATTCATCCTTACTAAGAAATCTAACTTTCACACCGTAGTTTATCGCTTTATTAATATTTCGTTTTCTTTGACTATCAAACTCTTTCCTTAGAGATGCAGGGGTTTTGCCTTCTAAATCTAATACCCCCATCCATCTAACTTGGCTGGAAGAATCATATTGGGTTGTAAATCCGTGATGATCATAACCATGTGATTTAAATAGATTTACTAAAGCATCATTTTTTTCTGTTAAAGGATTAATATCTTTATCATAAACTTGATACAACCAGTAAGGATCTAATTTTACATATAAGCATTGATGTTGATGTAAATATTTATCAAGCTCTTTTAAATAAAAATCCACTAAACCTAAATCTGAATAGTCCATTACAGGGCCTCTATTGGAATAATACACATAACTGCCCATTGTAGGGATTTTAGAAAACAGGCTAGCTGCTATCACTCTATTGTCGTCGTCTTTTACACCTAATAACACTACTTGAAACCCATCTGATTCACGTGTAGCAATATTTTCCTTCACTTGGAAATAATGACTTTCTAATGATGGATTTTGTACAAAGTTTTCAAATTCTTTAACTGTTAACTCTGTAAATTTCATAATTAGATAATTCCCTTCTTAAAATCTATTTCTTTAGTTTTTTAAGTGTTCTATAAATGTTATACATTGGTTTATTAATAGGTTTAATAAAGTCACCAACGTATTCTATAACATCGGCATCATAGCCCTTTTTAAACTTAACTACGCCAGCATCTTCAGCATCTTCACTAAAGTCACCACTAATACCATAGAAATTATACCGATTAATACCATGTTCAATTGCATAGTTAATCATCTTCCATTGAACCGCATAGCTCCCTGCAAAATGGCGATAACGATTTGAAGTTCCACCAGCGTAGTAAACTACTTCAAACGGATTAATTATAAAGAAGCCAGCAGAGATGGGTAATTCATTGCCATGTTCTTGTTTTAAGTTTTTAGCTTCATTAATTTTTTGCTGATTTGCATCGAGTTGTTGTTCTAAATTTTCCTTTTTGTTATGTGCTTTTTTATTCTCTGGACGTTTCTCAATGTCTTTTAAAGCTTTATTATAATCTTTATTAAGCACATTTCTTTCATTATTTAGTTCCTCTATATACTCATCAAAGTTAATATAGGCTAGTGGTACTAAAACACGGTCTTTATAATGTTTGAATCTGTTGTAATAAAAACTATCTTCTCTATCTGCAAAATCTTTAGTTTCAGAGGTATCCTCCATAAATGACCTAAATATAGGTAACTCTTCTTCAGATAAAAAGCGGACTTTAACTCCATTTTTCTTAACTTTTTTAGTATTACGCTTTCTTAAACCATCCATGTTTTTTAAAACATCATTAGCACTTTTGTTTGCTAAATTTAGAACAGAATGATATCGGATTTGTAATACAGGATCAAATCCTTTGTGGAATCCTTCGTGTTTATATCCTAAACTCTCTAATTCATCAAAAATCCAATCATGACCTGCATTTCCAGTTATTTCTCCCTCATGATTTAAATATTGATATGGAAGGTATGGGTCAACTCTTAAATATAAACAATTATATTTTTTTACATATTTACTCAATTCATTAAAGAAAAAATGTACAAGCTCTTTATTATTATAATCTATTACTGGACCGCGATTGGAATAAAAATATTTAAATATTTTCATTACAGGAACAGCTGTTAATAAACAAGCTGCAATCACTTCGTTATCATTATTTTTAATTCCAACTAAATGTGACTCGGTACCTTCAGCAACCTTTAATTCGTAATTACCTTCCATTTGTGTAAAATGACTATATGTCATACGATCAGTAAAGTCACTAAATTCTTTAGCTGTCAAATTCGTAAACTTCATCTTCATAACTCCCATTTATATCTTTATATCTATTTCTTTTTATTTTTAGAAAAATAGGTCGTTTTACTTCACCTTTTATATTTAACATTCGGTTCATTTAATACTATTTATATTTCTAATCTAAACAAGTATACAATAGTTGTAGTGAAAACTAAAATATTATCCTGCAAAACTTTTATATAAAATTAAAAGTTAAATCTCGTTTATTCTGTTTATGTATAAAATAATATGGGCTAAACACTAATGTCGCCCATATCACTAATTATTTACTATTATTTTAATTCATTTGCAAGTGCTTTACCAATGTCTTCACTTGATTGGGGATTTTGTCCAGTGATAAATTGACCGTCTTTTTCTACGTGAGATGTAAAGTCATCTTTCACTACAAAATTTGCACCTTGCTCTTCTAATTTAGATTGAGTTAAAAATGGTACTTTATTTTCAAATCCCATTGCTTTTTCTTCACTATCAGTAAATGAAGTTATTTTGACACCATCTACTAGATAGTGATTATTTGCATCTTTTACACCTACAAACACACTAGGTCCATGACATACTGAAGAGATTATTTTATTACTATTTTTAAATTGAAGTAAAATATCAGCTAATTTCTCATTATTGGCAAAATCGTATACAGTACCATGTCCACCTGGTAGATAAATAGCGTCATACTCATCTGCATTTACATTTTCGATACTAGGTGTATCGTTTAAGTGTGACACGAATTTAGCATACTGATTCAGTGATTCATTAGAAACAGAATTAGGATCAAGATTTACTTTTCCACCTTTAATAGAAATAACATCAACATTGATACCTTCTTCAGTCAATATATTATATGGTGCTCCAGCTTCTTCTAACCATAATCCAGTTTCTGTACCGTCTGTAAATTGACTTGTACTTGTTAAAACAAATAAAACTTTTTTACTCATGAATATATACACCTCTTCAAATTAATTGTGATTATTATTTACCCACATTAGTAGTAGGTTATTCAATAGTGATCATTTAATTTTTTGAAGTTACTATTAGTATAGTAGTTAATTCATAGAGTAATCATTGTTTTTGATATGTATATTTTTCATCTATTTTCTTAACTTTGATTTAACTTAATATTAATTTTTATAAAGAATTCAACGTGGTTCTTATTGATTTGATATAAGTGATAAATTCTTTTCTTGAATCTATTTCAATACGTTTTACAATTTCACTACCAATTACAATACCATCTGCAACGGACGCTATATCTTTAACATGTTCAGGATTTTTGATACCAAATCCAGCAACCACAGGAATTTTTGAAACTTTTTTTATATATTCAATTTTTCTCTTTAAATCTGGATGGAACTCCCCACTGTTACCTGTTGTGGCATTCATTGTTACCGTGTAAATAAATCCTTCTGAGTTCTTTGCAATTTGCATAATCCTAGCATCACTTGCGGTCATGGCAATTAACGATATTATTTTAACAGAATGATGATAAAAATCTTTTTTAAACTTTTTTGTAAGTTCGTAAGGTAAATCTGGAATAATTAAACCATAAACACCAGCTTCATCACACTTATCCAAAAATAATTCTTCTCCATAAGCACTTAGAATATTATAATAAGTCATTAATACATACTTAGATGAAATAGTATTTTTATTTTTTATTAATTCATCAAAAATGAATTTAATGTTTGAACCCTCGTCAATAGCGTTGCGCCCTGCTTTCATGATTATAGGTCCATCTGCAACAGGATCAGAAAATGGCACACCAATTTCAACAATGTCTGCTCCATTCTCAGTTAATGTTTTTAAATGATGAATAAAATTTAAATCACCCATAATATACGGAATGAATAATTTACTCATTTTGTTCACCACCGTTTTCTTTGTATTGTTTAATTGTTTCCATATCTTTATCTCCACGACCTGAAATAGTCACAACAATAATTTCTTTTTCATCCATATTTGGCGCTAATTTTTCAACATAACTCAATGCATGTGCACTTTCAATTGCTGGAATGATACCTTCAACTTTTGAGAATGTTATAAGTGCTTCCATAGCTTCATTATCTGTAGCACTTACATATGATACACGACCAATATCATTATAATACGAATGTTCAGGTCCAATACCTGGATAATCTAGTCCCGCTGATATAGAGTGTGCCAATTCAATTTGTCCATCATCATTTTGAATAAGGTACATTTTGGAACCATGTAATACACCTGGTTTACCTTTCCCTATAGCTAAAGCATGATTATGCGTATGACTTCCTTTTCCCGCAGCTTCTACCCCATATAATTTAACATCATCTTGTATAAATGGATAGAACGTACCTATTGAATTGGATCCTCCACCAACACACGCGACTAACGCATCTGGAAGTCGTCCTTCTTTACTTAAAATTTGGCTTTTAATTTCATTACCAATCACACTCTGAAAATCTCTGACCATAGTTGGAAACGGATCAGGTCCCAACGCTGAGCCTAATAAATAATGTGTATCCTCGACATGATTCACCCAATATTGCAAAGCTTTATTTACAGCATCTGATAGTGTTCCTTGCCCATCTGACACAGACACTACTTTAGCTCCTAGCAATTCCATTCTAAATACGTTAAGTTGTTGACGTTTGATATCTTCACTTCCCATGAAAACAATAAGATCCATATCGAATAAAGCAGCGATGGTGGCACTTGCTACACCATGTTGACCAGCACCTGTTTCGGCTACTAATTTAGTTTTCCCCATCCTTTTAGCTAATAGTGCCTGTCCTATCGCGTTATTAATTTTATGAGCACCAGTGTGATTTAAGTCTTCTCTTTTAAGATATATTTTGGCACCACCTAACAATTTTGTGTATGATTCAGCAAATGTTAAAGGCGTTTCTCTACCAACATATTCACTTAAATAATAATTAAATTCTTTCTTGAAGTGAGTATCTGATTTCGCGTCCTCATATGCTTTTTTAAGTTCAATAATAGCTGGCATCAATGTTTCAGGTACATATTGGCCACCATATTCACCGAAAAAGCCCAATTCATCTACTTCTGTTTGAATTTTCATTAATCATTCGTCTCCTTTCAAAAATTTTAATATTCGAGTCATCTTATTAAAATCTTTTTCATTATGTGACTCAATGCCAGTTGAGATGTCATAACCACATTGTCCAAATGAATATATTTCTAATCGTTTTATCTTTTCAAAATCCAAACCACCCGCAATGAGAAAATCAACGCCCTTTATTTTTTTTAATAATTTCCAGTCAAAACTTTGACCTGTCCCTCCGTATGTGATTGATGGTGTATCTATAATAAACATGTCTATCTCATCTTTATACTTTTGAATGTTATTATTTAACTTTCTTGTTGCTGGAATTGCTTTTATGATTCTTATTTTTGAATTAAGTTTCTTAATATTTCTAATTAATTGAATGCTTTCATTTCCATGTAATTGGATTGTGTTAATATCAGTTTGATTAATTATTCTCTTTATGGTGGACATTTGAGGATTTACTACGACCACTACTTTCTCTATATGATCTGGCACTATTTTAGCCAAATATTTTAATTGTTTCAGTGAGACATGTCTCTTACTATCGGGATAATGTATAAACCCTACTGCATCAACTTCTAATTTTTTAATTTTCTTAATATCACTTTCGGTTTTAAAACCACAAAATTTAACTATCATAGAGATTCTTCTTTAACTTTAAACTAGGCAAAAACTGACTTAAGTCATTTGTTTTCATTAATGCCTCCCCTACAAGTAAACCGTCAATACTTGAATCTACTATTTTCTCAACATCTTCTTTTGTATGAATGCCACTCTCTGAAATGTAGCAGCAATTAGACTTTTTAAACTTAAGTAATTTATTTGTATGTAGAACATCGGTTTCAAATCGTTTTAAATCACGATTATTAACACCAATAATTTTAGGGTTAATTTGGTGTGCACGTTCAAGTTCTCTAATTGTATGAACTTCTACTAGAGCTTCTAAATTATGGTTTGTTGCATATGAATACAATTCTTTTAATTGGTCATCACTTAAAATATTTACTATTAATAAAATAATAGATGCACCAGCTCGTTTTGCAACATCTATTTGAATTTTATCAATAATAAAATCTTTACATAAAACTGGTAACGATGTTATCTTTGATAACTGATTTAATCGTTCAAAACTACCGCCAAAGTATTTTTCATCAGTTAATATTGAAATAGCATTAGCACCATATTTTTGATAATCTTTAACTTGTTGAACAAGATCACGTTGCGGTAATTGAGGTACAGATGGGCTTTTCGATTTTATTTCAGCAATAACTGATAATGTTCTATCATAGTTAAGTGAATCAATCAGCTTTCTCCTCTTAACATTTCCGTTATCTTGTAAAATTTCAAGTTTTTTATCATAGTATTTACGCTCAAGCAAAGTTTTTTTATACTCAATAATTTCATTTAAAATAGTCATTACTTAACCTCCCATTTTTAAATATTGTTTCATTGCCATACCTGTATCAATGAGATATTTCGCTCTCTCTACGCCATGTTTGATACTTTCCACTTGCTCAGCAACATATAAAGCAATTCCAGCATTTAACAAAACTACATCTCGTTTACTTGAGTGATCCGTGCCACTTAGGATATTCAATGCAATTTGTTTATTTGTTTGAGGTGAACCACCTATCAACGTGTCATTATTTGCATAAGCTAAACCGACTTCTTCTGCTTTTAAACTATATTTTTTTAATGCTCTTTCGCTGCTAACTTCATAAATGATATTTTCACCAGAAAGCGTGGCCTCATCCATCCCATTTGCACCATGAATTAAAATTGCTCGTTTTCTACCTAAATCCTTTAATGTTTGTGCTATATTTTCAAGTTGTGAAGCTTCATATACCCCCATCACTTGATAAGTTAATTTGAAAGGATTAATTAATGGTCCAATCAAGTTAAAAATTGTAGGTGTTGCAATCGATTTTCTAATTGATTGAAGCTTTTTCATCATTGGATAAGAATCAGTTGCACTTATGAATGCTAATCCTTTCAAATTTAATTGTTGCTCTACTTCGTTCATTTTGTTTGTTTTTATATTCATTTCATGTAATACATCTGTACTTCCTGAATGTGAAGTAATACTTTTATTACCGTGTTTAATGACTGGCACTCCTGCACTTGCTACAACAAAAGCTACAGTTGTAGAAATATTAAAGCTATTTGATTGATCTCCACCTGTGCCACAAACACACATAGCTTTATTATAAAATGGTTGGTTTGGATAGTTTGTCTGGATAAAATATTCAACTAAATACGTTAGCTCATATTGACCCATGTCTTTATTTGTATAAGCTTTCAATAATTCAACCTTTACATTGGTTTCTATATTTGAATCAAACAGTGTAACAATAAATGATTGCATATCTTTTTTAGATAAAGATTTATTTTGTTTAATTTTCTCAAGAAGGGTCATTTTCAACTTCCTCTCGTTGCTATATTTATAAAATTAATAATGATTTGTTTCCCATTTTCTGTAGCGAATGACTCTGGATGAAACTGTATGCCATAATGTTTTCTGTTTTTGTGTTGGAAAGATTGTATACTATCATATGTTTGGCCAGTGATTAATAAACTTTCTGGAAATGAGCATGGATCACTAATTAATGAATGATAACGCATAACTTTGAAACTTGACTTAATTTCTTTGTATAGTGGTGACTGATTAACAATAGTTAAAGTATCTACTTTTCCATGTTTGACACAACTACCTTGTATAACATCGCCACCGTAATAACAAGTGAGCGCTTGTGCACCTAAGCAAACACCTAAAATAGGTAAATTTTCGAAATTTTCAATTAATTTAATTAATAATTGATTGTCTAATGGATGTCCAGGTCCTGGTGAAATAATAACTGCTGTAATACCTTTCAGATTACATATATCTGTATCATCGGGATATTTAACAATCGTTTCACATTGTTTTTCTACAATATCTACAAGATTGTAGGTAAAAGAATCATAGTTATCTATTATTAATATCATGGAGTTACCTCCAATAAACTTTTAGCTTTAAGTTTTGTTTCTTCAAGTTCTTTCTCTGGAATAGAATCATATACTACTCCACATCCTGCCTCGACACTGACTTTTTCCTCATCGATAATCATGGTACGTATAGCCAATGCAAAATCTAAATGATGATTACAGTTGATATACCCAACACCACCGCTATAGATACCTCTTTTATAAGGATAAGATTCGTATATTCTCTGTATAGCTCTAAGTTTAGGTGCACCTGAGACAGTACCCGTTGGTAGCAAACTTGCGATGACGCTCATAGGAGATAGATGGGGTTTTAATTCTCCAATAACTTCACTAACGATATGCATGACATGTTCATAACGTTCTATTGTCATTAGTTTGGTAATTTGTGAAGTGCCTGTTTTACTTATTCGATGAATATCATTTCTTCCTAAATCTACGAGCATACGATGTTCACTCAATTCCTTTTCATCTTTCATTAATGTCTTTTCATTATTTTCATCTTCTTTTTTATTTTGACCTCTTTTAATTGTTCCAGCTATAGGATTCGTATAAACTTTTCCATCTTTTACCTTTACAAAACTTTCAGGAGAACTTCCTATTACAATCGGTACATCTTTATTAATATAATACATATATGGACTAGGATTTTGTCGCTTTAAATTTTGATATAACTGAAAAGTTAATTGATGTAAATTGTGTTGAAAATGGTGTTTATAACTATAAATTCTTGAAGGAACTACTTGAAACATATCTCCTTCAGTAATTTTCTTTTTTAAAATTCTAATAGTTTGAACAAATTGTTGCTCTGATATATTGGTGGTTATATGTCGAGGGATGGATTTATAATTTATATCCTCAACCGAAAAATGTATGTTTTTTAAATCTTCAATTTTACGTTCAATAGATTCCTTTAATCTCTCTTTTGTTCTATCAGAAAATAAGTTACTTGCGATAATATATAATTCATCTTTATAATGATCAAAAACAAATACATCTTCCACTAGATAAAATTGGACATCATGAGTTTGATGATCTTCTAATTTAATATCTTGTAATTTTTTAAATTCATGTCGTACTAAATCAAAGCTACATGTCCCTATAAAGCCCGAAATAAAAGGTAAATCTTTTAAATATTTATCTTTGATTTCAAAATAATATTTATCTACAAATTCCTTAAGTCGTTGATACGGTTGATTCTTAACTATTTCACAATGATTGTCTAACTTAATTAAAAGTTGAGAATTATCTAATGTAATTTTGCCATAATGATCGAATACTACTATCGAGTACCTACCTTTAAGTTTCTGTTGATTTGTACTTTCAAAAATGATCTTTTTTTGTTTTAATTTTGCTAAAGCTTCTGGCGTAATTTGAGCATTCACCTTTTTGTATACAATATCCATTGATTTCCTCCTTTTCCGAAAAAAATCAGCCTCCTTCGTTATAAGGACGCTGACGCGCGGTACCACCTTTATTAGCAGAATATAATATATTCATAGCTCACTTGTTCAATTTATGTTAAGTTGTTCCACAAAACCCAATTTCACTAAAGACGGTGTTAGTTCTCATCTACCACTAACTTTCTGGTGCTACCTCAACTTTAGTTACTTCACTTTGCTTCAAAAAAACCACAATAACGCTATCATTCTATAAGGACGCGTTACCGTGGTGCCACCTTAGTTAACATATATGTTCACTTTAATGATTAAGTTAAAATTTGAAAGCCCATTTCATCTATTATCATGTGCTAATTTACATCTACCATTAGCTTTCTGCTTGCTACAAAATATAATGATTACTCTATCAATCAAATTATCTGATTTTTCTAATTATTTAGTATAATACCTATCCTCCTCCAGTTTGTCAACTAGCTTAAAATGAAAATGAAAAATTTGTTGTGTTTATCTTTATTTCCTATACAAAATGTACTGAAATCAAACTATAAATCTTTCTTTATTTAATATCTTAAAATCATACATAAGTTATATTTGTTATTGAATACTTGAAATGACTCATATACAATATTGTTATTCTGAAAATTCTGAAACAAGGAGGCGCTCTATGCGAAATATTTTATTTGTAGGGTTAGGCCTTATTGGCGGTAGCTTGGCGAGTAATTTAAAATATCATTACAGTAATTTCAATATTCTTGCATACGATTCGGACTACACACAACTTGATGAAGCCCTTTCTATAGGTATTATTGATCAAAAAGTTAATGATTATGCTACTGCTGTTGAGATAGCGGATATAATCATCTTTGCAACTCCTGTTGAGCAAACAATTAAATATCTATCTGAACTTACAAATTACAATACAAAAACTCATTTGATTGTAACAGACACAGGTAGTACCAAACTTACTATACAATCATTCGAAAAAGAATTATTAAAACATGATATTCATTTAATTAGTGGTCATCCTATGGCAGGAAGTCATAAATCTGGTGTTTTAAACGCGAAAAAACATTTATTTGAAAATGCTTATTACATTCTTGTATTTAATGAAATCGAAAATAATGAAGCCGCGACATATTTAAAGAAATTACTTAAACCTACGTTAGCAAAATTTATCGTTACTCATGCAAATGAACATGATTTCGTAACCGGTATAGTGAGTCATGTTCCACATATCATCGCTTCAATTTTAGTTCATCTAAGTGCTAATCATGTCAAAGACCATTCTTTAATCGAAAAATTAGCAGCCGGTGGCTTTAGAGATATAACTCGTATAGCAAGTAGTAATGCTCAGATGTGGAAGGATATCACTTTAAATAATCAAAATCATATTTTATCTTTACTTAACGAGATTAAAGAACAAATTACTGGTATTGAAAATTTGATACGAGAACAAAATAGTAATAGTATTTACGATTTCTTCGTTAAAGCTAAAGATTATCGTGATCAACTTCCTGTTAAACAACACGGTGCAATATCTACTGCGTATGATCTTTATGTTGATATCCCTGATAAGCCGGGTATGATAAGTCAAATTACAAACATCATAAGTTCACATAATATTTCTATTATAAACTTAAAGATTTTAGAAGTACGGGAAGATATTTATGGAGCTTTACAAATCAGTTTTAAAAGTCCCGAAGATCGAGAGAATGCTATAAAAGCCCTCGCAAATTTTGATACTTATTATTAAATAAATCCCCTTCAAGTCGTTATCTTTTCGCTTCTATATGTTGCACGACGAGGGGGACTCTCTTTGTATATCTACATTTTATGACCAGCCATTAGTCCTAATCGACCATGCTTTGTACCAGCTTCGGTGTATGAAGTCGCTTTTGACACAATTCCTTTTCCATATTTTAAATGTAAGTGATCAATGGTTTTAGCAAGTTTTACATCTTTCTTACGTTCATATTCATCAATGAATAAGTTGAGTTGTCGATCGCTTTCTTTAATAAACTGAGTTAACGATACACTTAACGTTCTATACAATGCTTTTTTGTCACACAGACGATTTGCAAAATAATTAATGACTTTGAATATATCTCTTTCTAAATTTGTAGGATCCTCCAAAGTATATTGCTTATGTATGCCACCACCTTCAGCATAACCGAAAGAAAAATGAATTGTTCGAGCAAGCTTCTTTTCTGCTCTTAAACGACTTGCTACATCTTCTATCAATTCTTGCATGACAACTTTGGATTCTTCAAATTGATAATCTCGCATTAGAATCTGACTTTTACATATTGAAGGATTTGTTACTTTATATTTTTCTCTTACTTTACTTTGATCAATACCGTTTGCATGTAGATGCATATCTATACCTAAAACTCCAAAATCTCTTTTTAAATAATGATATGGATACTTTGCTAAATCTCCTATTGTAAATATTCCTCTTTTATTCAATTTCTTTTCTGTACGCTTATTAATCCCCCAAAAATCTCTAAGTGGTTGAATTGGCCATAATTTTTCAGGTACATCTTGATAACGCCATTCAGCTATACCGTTTTCCGAATGCTTAGCTTCAATATCCATTGCAACCTTGCTCAATAGCATATTCGAGCCTATTCCAATGGTACAGTGAATACCTGTTTCTTCTAATATTTCATTTTGAAATCTTTTACAAAAAGCAAAAACTGTTGAATTAAATCTATGGTAACTATCCGTTACATCCATGAAAAATTCATCAATACTATACTGATGTAAATCTTCAGGTGGAACGTACCGCAGTGCAATCTTTGAAATTGCAACAGATACATTTAAATACTTTCTCATACTTGGATTAATAATATAAATGTCATTACGATGTGGTATCTCAAAAAGTCTTGATCCCGTTTTAATACCTAATTCTTTTAACTTTGGAGTTGCTGCTAGAACGACCGAACCTTGCCTTTTCGTATCTGCTACAACTGCTAGTTTAGTTGTTAATGGGTCCAATCCTTTTTCCATACATGATACACTCGCAAAAAAACTTTTTTGGTCTATGCAGAGTACATCCCTATCTTCTAATAAATTGTAATCATACATAACTGATCCTCCCTTACAAAAACATTATATAAGAACACATGTTCTATTTCAATATTTATAAGAACATTTGTTCTTATTCATTCTTCTCATTTTCATGCTATACTAAAAGAGCCAACGTTATATAGCAAAGGAGAATGTTGATTATGCCAATCATTAATGTGAAATTATTAGAAGGCCGTTCTGATGAACAACTTAAGGATTTAGTTACAGAAGTCACTCATGCTGTAGAAAAAACTACAGGTGCAAATAAAGAAGCGATTCACGTGGTCATTGAAGAAATGAGAAAAGATCATTATGCTGTCGGTGGCGTAAGAAAATCTGATCAGTAAACATAAAATCCCTGAAGAGGCTGGGACATAATTCCCTAGCATAATAGCCAGTAAATGAGTTTTCATAAATTCATTTACTGGCTATTTATTTACAATACTTCGTATTGTTGGCTCGCTTTCTTAGGGGACAGCTTCAGCCTGTAGTCTTCAGCTTGTCCTGTTCCCTCAAGAGTCTCGCCAAAATACTTTATAAAAATAAAGCCCTTTCGTATAATTTAATAAATATCAATAAACTAAATTAACGAGGTGCCTTATGTATAAAGAATATAACTTGACTTAACATACTCTATGGAAACTTCAGTTCTTATCCCCACAAATGATATTTCACGACATGTAAATGATATTGTAGAAACAATTCCCGATACTGAATTTGATGAATTCAGACATCATCGTGGCTTAATATAAGAAAAGTAACAGCTCAACGAGCTGAAAATAATCAAAAAAATTATAAAAAAGACAATTTCTATATTTTTTCAATAGAAATTGTCTTTTTTACTTATCTTGAACCTTTTTGTCCCAGCCTCTTCAGGGATTCATTTTTTAATTATCTTCAAAGAAATTTTTGATTGCTTGCTTATTTTTCTCAGAGTCTATTTGAAGCGCACTACCATCATTATTTGTATTAATATCTTGATAGCTTCCTTTAATAGGGACTGTCAAAGATTGCACATCTTTATCTCCACGAATTCCAAAACTTATACCTGTTTGAAAAATCGCAGAGTTAGGCATATTTGTATTAACATAACCTCTTAAAATACCAGCAACTTTTGGTAGTTTCGCAACTGTATTGAAATTAACTAACTCTTGCTTTAATGTTTGCATCACTTGTTGTTGTCTTCTCACACGACCAAAATCGCCTTCCGGATCATGACGGAATCTAGCATAACCAAGTAATTCTTTACCATTTAACTTATGATGTCCTTTTTTCAAAGACACACCTATATTTTCAGACATGTCTTTTTCCACATCAATTGGGACACCATTAGGCTGTAGTTCATCTATCATTTTTTCAAATCCAGTAAAATCTACTACAGCGTAATACTCAGGATTAACACCTAAATTTTTGTTAAGTGTTTTTCTTAACAATTCCGGGCCTCCAAGTGAATATGCGGCATTAATTTTATATTTATCATAACCAGGAATATCAGCATAAATATCTCTCATGACAGACATCATTTTCATTTTTTTATGTACGTAATCATATTGAACAATCATAATCGAGTCAGTACGTGATTTACCACCTTGAGCCTTATCCGCGCCAAGGACAAGAACTGAAATCTTCCCATCATTTTTCATATTCCCATTAAATTTATGCACCTTAACATCCTTAGCATGTTCTTTAGCATACTTCATACCACTGTTATACTGATGGGTAATATACACAATGATAGAAATTAAAATAATAAGGATGACTAAAATGATAAAAGGTAACTTCCGCATTCTTTTTTTATTTCTTCGCCTAGAAGGTGTCGAAGTTGTTCCTTTCTGTCGTCGATACTCTGTTTCTTTAATATCCTTCTGTTCAGTCATATTTACCTACCTTATACCTTCAAAATTACATATCTATATACTATAATTAATATGTATTAACGTTATAGAAAAAGTATTCAAATTGCAAGAGTTTTTTAATAAATGGTACTAAGGTCCAATGAGAGGATGGCATAAATGAATATCAATACTGCATACTTTGCTGGTGGCTGTTTTTGGTGTATGACTAAACCTTTTGATACATTCGATGGTATCGAAAAAGTCACGTCGGGATATATGGGAGGACACTTAGTTAATCCTTCTTATGAAGAAGTAAAAACTGGATCTACTGGGCATTATGAAGTGGTTAAAATTGAGTATGATGTTGCTCTATTTTCATATCATAAATTATTAGAAATTTTCTTTTCAGTTATCGATCCTTTGGATGATGGTGGTCAATTTCAAGATAGAGGTTCTCAATATAAGACTGCTATTTTCTATTCAAATGAACATCAAAGACAGTTAGCAGAACAATATATATGTGAACTCCAAGATAGTTTTAACGCTGATAAAGCAATTGCAACAAAAATTTTACCGGCATCAACTTTTTATGAAGCGGAAGTATACCATCAAGATTTCTACAAAAAGAACCCTGAACGTTATGAACAAGAACAACAAGATCGTGCTAATTATGTCAAAGATAATCATATGTAAATAATAGATTGGACCATGATTCATTTTGAATATATCATTCCATCTTGAGAATAAAAAATATGAATGAAGAATTTTGATAAAAATATTTTTTCAATTAAGTCAACAACTACCTTACATTAAAAATGCCTGGAACAACAATTGATGTTCCAGGCTATATTTATGGATATTTAGAGATAAATGTTTAAAATATTCATTATTTATGGCGTATGACTCTCATCACTTTAAGCATACTCTCCCACAGAGAATAATGCTTTTGATAAACTAAAAATCTAGGTTCCCAATTGGGGCTATATTTTTCTTTATAACGTCTTAATCCTTGAAAACGATATAAACCATTGAAATGTTCAAATACACGTCCTGCCATTCTCTCTCTTAAATAAGAATAATGCAATTGACCTACATTCGAGAGTGTCGCCATTCCCATATTAAATGCTTTATACCCCTTTTCTTTACTCCATAACAACATATGAAGATATAATCCATCCATTAAAGGTAAATCCAATTCAGGCAACCATCTAATTAAATCAACAGATATTGCATTATTAGAATAAGTAGGCATCAAACTACAAAATGCAATCATCTTGCCAGAATGATCTCTCATTACTCCAATAGGTGCTTTCGATAAATAAGTTTGAGTAAATTGACCTACAGAAAAATGCATTTCACTTCTTCCATCCAACCATTTATCACTCACAAATTTAAGTTCATCAAAGAAATCTTGAGTAAATGGTGGTTCAATAATTTCAAAATTGATATTTAAATCATCAAATTTATTGAGCGTCGCTCTGAAACCACGTCGCTTTTTACCAGATGTTGTAAACGTTGTTAAATCAATAATAGCTTCTTCACCTAATTTGAAGAATTGATTCCCAAAATTATGATATAAAGGCATATATTGATCACTTATTTGATAAAAAATAATCTCATAACCTTGATACTCTGCAAACTGATAAAATGCTTCTAATAATGACTCGAATGATTTAGTATTGCCAATTGGATCACCCAAAACGACAAGGGCATTGGACTTATATCGATACATAATAAAAGAATCTTTATTTTCATTAAAGAAACAATCTTTGTCACCACTATAAACAAGGTGACTTAAATAATTACCACCGTATTTTTGAATAATTGCATCGCAAAGTGTTAAATCAATGCTATGATGAGGGCGTTTATACTTATAGTCAAAAAGCCAAGCAATAACGCCAACGAGTAGCATAATAATAACAATGGTCATCCAAAAGTAATATCGTAATAAAGACGTATCAATCTCAATATGATAAACATCTAATGCATATAAAGTTCCTGATATTAAAATATGATTTAAATAAAGAATAAAGATACTAAGAAGTAGCATAAACGCCAACTTTTTAAAGCGTAATGGTCGTTTAAGTACTTGCGCACGTTGATAAGCTAAAATCAGTAACACAAATATGATAATGAGCCATGACAATAATAAAAATGACGCATAAGTATATATAGTCGCACTAGCAATTAAAATAATAGAAATAAAGGCATAAATTATTGCACGACGACTGCCTTTATAAATACCTCTTACATTTAAAATAAGTAACAAACAAGCACTCGTTTGTATAGCTAAAGCAATATAATAGGCAAAATGATTTCCATCATACAATCCATCATAGACAATAGTTAAATTGTTAATAAAGAAAATAATACTAGTTAAAAATATTAAAATCGCTAACGAAAATGAAGGCACTTTAGCTAAAATATCTTTCTGATAAGACCTCAAAAATGAAGTGAAGTCTTTTACAGGTATAAAGTACTTCGAATTGTCGAGATATTTTTTAGCAGTATTTCCAAATTCAAATGAAGATAGTATAAGCGCAATCATCACTGGCACAAAATAATAAGCAAATCGATATAAAACTAATGCTAGAAGTATCTTTTCTTCAGAAATACCAAGTGATTTCAGTCCTAGTAACACGACTAAATCAAACGCGCCAAAACCACCTGGAATAAAACTAACTAAACCAGATAAAGCTGCAATAACAAATATACCTACAAAAGTCATAAATGAGATATGTATATCGACAATCAATGCAGCAAAATATAATACAGTAGCTGCTGCCATCCACTCAACACATGATACAACTGTACAATACACACCCATATAACGATTATTTCTATCTACAGGTCGTGCGACGGTATAAAAAATAAAAATTGGTAAAAATAATGCAACAATATATAAAATCCAACGTACCCACGAAATTTCATCAATCATGTGAGAAGCATTAAATATACGCAGGACAACTAAGATGGATAATAAACTTAATCCCGTAAGCATAGATACTAAAATAATAGAAATATATTGTACAAGTTTTTTCGTGTCATTAGTATAATTTTTATACACAAAAGCTCTTACGCCTGCACCTATAAACCCTCCAAAACCAATTATAGAATTAAGGGCGTTGATAATATAACTCACTCTAAAGACTCTAATCAACGGCATTTTAAGTTTAAGAGCCTTTACTAAAATAATATCGTACAGTGATAATAAGATGAGTGACAGTCCCCCACCAGCAAATAGTAGTACGAGCCATAATCTATTAATTTTGCCGAACTGTATGAATGTCTCTTTAAAATTGATATGTGATAATTCTCTATAGAGTGTAAAAATTACAAAGATAAATAAAGCAGTGGCGAAAATAAATTTAAAAAAAGAAAGTAATTTACTTTTTAATTCTTGTGTCATGTTTTCACTTCGATTCTAATTCAATATGATATATATCAAAATATATCATAAAGCTATGTCATATAGAATATCAATAAGCAAGATGAACCTTACATTATTGTAATACAATTTTCACATCATCCGCGAGATTAATTTGAATAAAATCATTTATCATATGATTACTAAGCATATCATGATTGCAAATGTATGTGATTTAAAAATAAAAAAGACTGGAACATTGTTGTTTTGTTGTTCCAGTCTAAAATTATATATATTATTGTTTAATTCCTTTTTCTTCTTCAGTGATAGTGTACTCACCAGCATCATTTCCATAGTAGCGATTGTATCTTCGTTTAAATAACATAAATATGTGTGAAACCAATACCTTAAGTACAGCGTATAGAGGAATACCAATAATCACACCAACAATGCCCATTAAATTTCCTGCACATAATAAAATGAAAATAATTGTTAAAGGATGAATTTTCAATGTTTTCCCCATAACGTTAGGAGAGATAAAGTGGCCTTCAAAGAATTGGACAAGCGTCCATACAACAGCTAACTTTAATAACATTAAAGGTGAAGTAATAATCGCGATAACAATCGCAGGTGATATTGCTATTGTCGGTCCTAAATAAGGAACCACACTAGTTACTGCAGCAATACTTGCTAAAACTAAGGCGTACTTAAGACCAATAATTGAATAGCCAATAAATAGTAATAATCCAATACAAAATGACACAATAATTTGACCTTGAATGTATGAACCAACTTGTACACTCATCTTTTCTAACAAGTCATGAAAATCTTTTCTAAATTTAGGTGGCATAATTTTTGTAGTATAATCTTTAAATTTATGACCATCTTTTAACATAAAGAATAACACAAAAGGTGTAGTCCCAATAACAATACCGATATTTGCGACTGCCTCAGCAAAAGTTGCGAGTTTAGATCCAAATCCGTCTGAGTAATCTGAAACCATAGATGGTATCTTTTTCTGAGCAGATTCTAACCATTCGTTCACTTGTCCCATGTAACCAGATAAAATGGTATTATTATTAAGTTTATCAAGTGAACGCGTAATTTTATGTAAATAATTAGGTGTATTTTTGATAAAACTTTCTATCTGTGATCCAATAATTGGAATAAGTAAATTAACTATTAATGTAATAATACCAACAATTGCAACATAAATAATTGTTATACCTAATAATCTTGGAATACGATATCTCTCCATCATATTTACAATAGGATTGAATAAATAAAATAGCACTAATGAAACAATAATAGGTGCTGCTATTGTATTAAATACAATAATAAATGGTTGAAAGACATATGAAATTTTATCAAAGATAAAAATGACAATACCTAAAAGAACCAATGCAATTAAAGCATAAATAAGGTCATTTCCGCCTAAAAACCTCATAAATCTAGACTCTGACAAACTAAAAAAATGGCTTTTTTTTCCATTTATTTCTTTTTCATTTTTCATTAAATTCACCACGCCTTAAAAATACATCTATTTACTTTTTAATTTATTGTAAAAATAAGCTTAAAAACACAATATTTATCTTACCACAAATAACAATACTCTAATCATTAAAGTCACTTTTCTTATTAAAAGAATATTTTAAGATTTATTCACTACTAATTTGAACTTCAAAATGATTGATATGTAATGTTAAATAAACTATTTCCGCTTCGTATACATACACACTAAACTCACGTTGAATCATTTTTAATATTTTATAAGCCGTATTAAAACTACGAGGATACATAGTTTTTATCATCGATATAAAATTCTCCTGTGCTTCTAAATACTCACCTTTAGTTAATCGATATATTAAAAATTGTATGTGTCTTATAAAACGCTGATATTGTATTGTTTGTTTATCAATTGAATGTTGTAAATCAGTTTCAATAATTGTAATACTCTTATTGATTAACTTGTTTATTACTGAAATATCGTGAATTGATAATTTTTCAGAGTTGGATGCAATATGTAATGCGATGAATCCAATTTCATCTTCTGGAAAATGTACGTCTAAGGTTTTATTTAATTTATCGATTACCTTTCGAGCAACATTGTATGCATTACTATAGAGATGTTTTGTTTCAATCACAAATGGATTTGTAATCATTTGATGTTGCTTAAGTCTTTTATAGGCATAAATGATGTGATCTGTAAGTGCAACAACCAAATTTTTATCATCTGTAATTAGACCAGATTCATTGATAATATTAACTGATTCTATCACCGCTTGAACAACATGATCTTCTCCGAGCTCCAAAAGTGTTTTGTAGTGTTCTTGTTGCTCTTGTTGTTCTAATTTATAAATTTTTTCTATTGAAGCATTCTCTTGAACTGTCATACCAACCTTTTTATTAAAACCAATACCTTTACCAATTAAAACAACCTCTTGATGATTTTTTGTGCATATGATGACATTGTTATTGAGTGTTTTCGTTATTACATACTTGCTCATCATAATCACCTTTCTAATATCATTATTAAAATTATAATGCTTAATACCTAAATTGAAAAGGAATCTATTTTGAAATTTTTTACTGTTATATAGAGATTGAATCAATGACATCAATACTTTAAATCTTGCCAAAAATAAAGCGGCTTGATACATCAAGGGATATGTATCAAGCCGTTATTTTATTGATTTATTCACTATTTTTTTGGCATTTTTGCATGTTGTCCCCAAGTCTCAATGCCAAATAAATTTATTTCTAAGTTTTCGGGTTTAAACACAGGTCTCTTACCTTCTTTACGCTGTCTTTGATAATCTTTCATCACTGCAAACGCAATATTCGACAAACCTATAATTGATATGATATTTACTATTGCCATAAGACCCATAAATAAATCGGCAGTACTCCAAACTGTTTCTGTTTTAGCAACAGCACCTACAAATACTAAAAGTACTACAAAACATCTAAAAATAAATAATATCATCTTATTGTTAGATAAAAATTCAATATTGGATTGTCCATAGTAATAGTTACCTACAACAGATGAAAATGCAAATAAGGTAACTGCTACAGTTAAGAAAATACCTCCTGCTGAACCTAAATGTTCGTTCAACGCTGATTGCGTAACTGCTACACCTTGAGGCGCGCTATCACCAAATTGCAAACCAGAATATAATAAAATCATAATTGCTGTAGCTGTACAAACAAGCATAGTGTCAAAGAATACACCTAATGATTGAATTAAACCTTGTTTAACGGGATGGGGCACAGCAGATGTAGCAGCAGCATTAGGTGCAGATCCCATACCAGCTTCGTTTGAGAATAAACCACGTTTAATACCTTGAAGAATAGCAGCTCCTACAGCACCACCAGTAACCTGCTGAACTCCGAATGCACTTTTAATAATAGTGCCAATCATAGGTACAATTTGATCTATATTGAGTAATAAAATGATTAAAACCATACCTATATAAACAATAGCCATAATAGGCACAATAAGTGAAGATAGTGTAGCTATGCTACGAACACCACCAAAGATGATAATACCTGTAATAACTGCAAGTACTATTCCAGTAATTACCGGGCTAATATTGTATTGTGTATTTAATGATTCAGCAATTGTATTCGCTTGAACAGTATTAAATACAAAAGCAAATGTAACTGTAATTAAAACAGCAAATACAATTCCAAGCCATTTTTGGTTTAGCCCTTTTGTTATGTAATAGGCTGGTCCGCCACGGAATCCACCTTCTTTGTCATGTACCTTATAAACTTGAGCAAGCGTTGCTTCCATAAATGCACTAGCTGCACCAATAAAAGCAATAATCCACATCCAGAAGACTGCACCGGGGCCACCAAGAACAATAGCAGTTGCAACACCGGCAATATTTCCAGTTCCTACTCTTGACCCAGCACTAATCGCAAAAGCTTGAAATGGTGAAATACCCTTCTCACCACTACTTAAAGTTTCTGGCTTTTCAGTTAATGCTCTAAACATCTCTGGTAACATTCTGAGTTGAATAAATTTAGAACTAATTGTAAAGAAAAAACCTGCTGTTAATAATAATCCAATAAGATATTGAGACCAAATTAAGTCATTCCCGACTTGAACAAATGTTTTAAACCAGCCAGGAATTAAGTTATCAAAATCTTGCAAAACGAATCCCTCTCATCCACTTAAATTTATCGTTTTAAATACACCAAGAGATTTATGCTTTAATTTCATTAACAAAGATTAAACATTCATATTAACAATAAATGTATATTATCACTTTGATAGTTCAAATTAGACATAAATCCCTTGTGCTCATTTTAGTTGCTATTATTAATTTTTATTTTATCATTTTATTTTGTGATTGCATATACTTTTACTCTAGAATCATACTTTCTACTTCTCCAAAATCATCAGTATCAATAATAAATGATCCATTAGTATATTGTTCAGATAAGTGTACATCATCGATATTACCATATTCTTCATGATGTTGAGAGAATACAATATATTTCGTGTGATTTTCTTTAACTACTGCACCTGCCACAATTCGATGCGGTTTTTTCTTTAATTCTTTTAGTAAAGTAATTCCACGTTGTGCGCGTTTAGCTTCTTGAAGAACATTAAAATCAATACGCTTCATAGCACCACGTTGTGTAACCATTATTATGGAATCTGAGTCGTTCACATCTTCTGTCATAACAACATAGTCTTCATCTTTAAGATTAATTGATTTAACACCAGCTGCTCTTAAGCCTGTATCCGATAATTCATTAGTTGAATAAGTTAATGACATGCCTTTATGGGTTAGAACAGTAATTAACTGATCAGACTCTAATCGAACGACATTAATAAGTTCATCTTTGTCTTTAACCTTCATATTTATGAGTGGTTTATTAAACCGAGTAGTTTTAAATTGTGAAGCACTACTTTTCTTAATCATGCCGTTTTTTGTAGCCATAATATAAAAGGCTTCATTTTTAAAATCTTTTTCGTTGTATACATTTACCACTTCTTCATCTTCATCTATTGGCACAATTTGTGATATGTGTTGACCAAGCTCTTTCCAACGGATATCGGCTAATTTATGAACAGGTATAAACAAATATCTACCTTTATTTGTAAATACAAGAACAGTATCTTGAGTATTCACGCTTTCATGTTTTAATAAACGGTCGCCGTCCTTCAAACCGATTTCAGTCACACCACTTGCGTTAAAACTACGTGTAGATGTACGTTTTATATAGCCATGTTGCGTCAAACTTAAAATCACTTCTTCACTAGGCACCATAACTTCTTTATCAATTTTGATTTCGGAAATTTCAGCTTCGATTGTAGATAGTCGATCCACTTTAAATTTCTTTTTAATTTCATTTAGTTCATCTTTAATTACTGCTAAAAGTGCCTCATGATTATCTAAGATATTTCTTAATTCTTTTATTAAAGCTTCTAACTCTTCATGTTCTTTTTTCAAAGCTTCAATGTCAGTATTTGTTAATCTATACAGCTGTAACATGACAATAGCTTCTGCTTGAGCTTCAGTAAAGTCATACTCTGCAACTAAATTATCTTTAGCATCTTTTTTATTTTTAGAATTACGTATCAATGCAATAACTTCATCAAGTATAGATAAAGCTTTCATTAATCCTTCCACAATATGCATACGTTTTTCAGCTTGCTCTAAGTCATAACGCGTTCTATTTGTAACCACTTCAATTTGATGATTTAAATAACTTTCTATAATTTCACGTAATCCCATCAACTTAGGGCGACCTTCACTAATAGCAACCATATTAAAATTATATGAAATTTGTAAATCCGAATTCTTATATAAATAGTTTTTGATTGATTCGCTATTAGCATCTTTTTTTAATTCGATTGCAATTCGTAATCCAGTTCTATCAGTCTCATCTCGAACTTCTACAATACCATCAACCTTTTTATCGGCACGTAATTCGTCAATTCTTTTAACTAAACTACTTTTATTCACTTCATACGGAATTTCAGTCACAATTAATTGTTTACGTCCACTTCTTAAAGGCTCTTCATCTACTCGTGAACGCACGACAACCTTTCCTTTACCGGTCTCATACGCTTTTTTTATACCTTCTATTCCTTGAATGATACCACCTGTAGGAAAGTCAGGCCCTTTGATATATTTCATCAGTTGATTAATTGTAATATCAGGTTGATCGATATACTTCAATGTGCCTTGTATTACTTCGGCGAGGTTATGCGGCGGGATATCAGTAGCATATCCTGAAGAAATCCCCGTAGATCCATTAATTAATAAATTAGGAAATCTCGCTGGTAATACCATTGGTTCCAAAGTTGTGTCATCATAGTTTGGAATAAATGATACTGTTTCCTTATTAATATCCCTTAATAGTTCTTCTGATAATTGACTAAGTTTAGCTTCTGTGTAACGCATAGCAGCTGGAGGATCGTTATCGATACTACCATTATTACCATGCATTTCAATTAGAACATGACGTAACTTCCAATCTTGACTTAAGCGCACCATAGCATCATATACTGAAGAGTCTCCATGAGGATGATATTGACCTATTACATCACCGACAGTTTTCGCACTTTTACGGAAATTTTTATCATACGTATTCCCACTTGAATACATTGCGAATAGTATACGTCGTTGTACTGGTTTTAAACCATCACGTACATCAGGTAATGCACGTTCTTGAATGATATATTTACTATAACGTCCAAATCGGTCACCAATAACATCTTCAAGTGACAAATCTTGAATTATCTCACTCAATTCGTTTCCTCCTCAATATATTTTTCATTCTCTAGTATTTGGACTTCTTTATTATCCAAAATGCTTTGATCTTCTTGCATACCAAATTCAACGTGTTTTTCAATCCACTCTCTTCGTGGGGCAACCTTATCCCCCATCAAAGTAGTGACACGTTTTGATGAACGAACTTCATCTTCAACTTGAACTCTAATTAATGTCCGAGTTTCTGGATTCATGGTAGTTTCCCATAATTGTTCTGGATTCATTTCACCAAGACCTTTATAACGCTGTAATATGAAACCTTTTCCTAATTGCTTTTGTAAATTTTCTAATTCTTCATCAGTCCAAGCGTACTCAACTTTTTTATTCTTACCTTTGCCTTTTTCTAATTTGTATAAAGGCGGTAACGCAATAAAGACACGTCCAGCTTGAACAAGTGGTTTCATATATTTAAAGAAAAATGTAAGCAATAATACTTGAATATGTGCACCATCCGTATCAGCATCTGTCATGATAATAATTCTGTTGTAATTACTATCCTCAATTTTAAAGTCAGTACCAACACCAGCACCAATAGTATGAATAATCGTATTAATTTCTTCATTTTTAAAAATATCCTCTAAACGTGCCTTTTCTGTATTAATAACCTTTCCACGAAGAGGTAAAATAGCTTGGAATTTACGGTCGCGTCCCAATTTTGCAGAACCTCCCGCTGAATCACCCTCAACTAGATATAACTCGTTTTTATCAGTATTTTTACTTTGCGCAGGAGTTAACTTACCTGATAACAATGTATCTTTACGTTTATTTTTCTTTCCGGAGCGTGCATCTTCTCTAGCTTTACGAGCAGCCTCGCGTGCTTGTTGAGCTTTAATTGCTTTTTTAACTAATGATTTAGATAATTGGCCCTTTTCTTCTAAGTAATATGGTAATTTTTCTGAAACAACAGAGTCTACAGCACTCCTTGCTTCTGAAGTGCCAAGTTTTGATTTCGTTTGCCCTTCAAATTGAAGAAGTTCTTCTGGTATACGTACTGAAATTATCGCTGTTAAACCTTCGCGTATATCATTACCGTCTAAATTTTTATCTTTATCTTTCAGTTCGTTTATACGACGTGCATATTCATTAAAAACACGAGTCATCGCCGTTTTGAAACCAACTTCATGAGTACCTCCGTCCTTTGTACGAACATTATTTACAAAACTTAATATGCTCTCAGAGTACTGATCATTATATTGGAATGCTACGTCTACCTCTATTCCATTGGAATGCCCTGCAAATGTAGTAACATCATGTAATACTTCTTTACCTTCATTGACATAACTAACAAATTCTTTAATTCCTTCTTCGTAATGGTAAATTTCTTCTCGTTCTTTTCCACTACGTAAATCAGTAAGTGTAATTTTTAAATCTTTAAGTAAAAATGCAGATTCTTGTAAACGCTCACTTAAAATATCAAAATTAAAAGTCGTCGTTGACTTAAATATTTCTGAGTCTGGTTTAAATGTAACTTTAGTACCAGTTTTTTTTGTTTTTCCAGTTTTTACTAAACCTGTCGCTGGAATACCACCATTTTTGAAATTTTGTGTGTAGATATTACCATCTCTATGAATTTCAACTTCAAGCCATTCACTAAGGGCATTTACTACAGAAGCACCCACCCCATGGAGACCTCCAGATGTTTTATAACCTCCTTGTCCAAATTTACCTCCAGCATGTAAAACAGTAAATATAACTTCTGCAGTAGGTTTGCCAGACGCATGTATACCTGTTGGCATACCTCGACCATTATCTTCTATAGAAATACTACCATCCTGATTAATTGTTACTGTAATCGCATCACCATAACCATTTAATACTTCATCGACGGAGTTATCGACAACTTCATATACAAGATGATGTAATCCTCGTTTATCAGTTGATCCAATGTACATACCAGGTCTCTTCCTAACTGCTTCTAGTCCTTCAAGTACCTGAATTGAATCATCTGAATAATTATTTTGTTTATTCATTGCCAATGATTTCGCCCTCCTACAAACGTACGTTCGTTATTAAAACTATACAATAGTTATTCTTATATAAATTCACCTAAATTGCAAGTGTCATTTAAATTACTAAGTTGTTTGAGTAACTTTATTGAATTAAATTAAATTAACAATGTTCTAATTAATATTGAGTGTGGTAGAATGAAGCTAAGTTTCTAAAGGATGTGTAAGTTTTTATGATGATCATCGTCATGTTAATCTTGAGTTATCTGATTGGTGCATTCCCAAGCGGGTTAATTATTGGTAAATTATTTTTTAAAAAAGATATAAGACAATACGGTAGTGGAAATACTGGAGCAACTAACAGTTTTCGTGTTCTTGGAAGACCAGCTGGATTTATAGTTACGTTTTTAGATATTTTCAAGGGATTTATTACAGTCTTTTTTCCACTATGGTTCCCAGTTCATGCGGATGGTGTTATAAGCACCTTCTTTACAAATGGTTTAATAGTAGGATTGTTTGCAATACTCGGTCACGTGTATCCAATATATCTGAAATTTAATGGCGGAAAAGCAGTAGCTACCAGTGCAGGAGTTGTATTAGGTGTCAATCCTATTTTACTTCTTATCTTGGCAATTATCTTTTTTAGTGTATTAAAAATCTTTAAATATGTTTCTTTATCAAGTATCATTGCAGCAATTAGTTGTGTGATTGGTTCAATCATCATTCATGATTATATTTTACTTGCTGTTAGCGGAATTGTTTCAATCATATTAATAATTCGACACAAATCTAATATAGTTAGAATTTTTAAAGGAGAAGAACCTAAAATTAAATGGATGTAACTCAAATTTCTAATTGCTTAGAGCCTGGGACTTCAAATCAATGTTCCAGGCATTATTAATATATTAGCGATTAATAACTTAATTGCCAAAATAAAATAAAGACTTAAAATTTTGAAAAGATTCATTATTTTCCATGAATTTATATTTACTCGATTACAATAAAAGAGCATATCCAATGTATTATGCTATCATGCCTTTAAAATTTAGATAAATAAAAATTTAAAAAAGTAAGGTGATAACACTATGAATATAAAATTAACTCAAAAGGCAGTAGAATGGTTTAAAAACGAATTGGATTTACCTATAAGCAATAAAGTTCTTCAATTTTATGTAAAATATGGAGGAGAATTCCAATTAAAACAAGGATTTAGTCCAGCGTTCACCGTAGAAAATAAAGATGCTATTGATATAGGTTTTGAACAAACATTCTATGAAATAAATGTCGTTATTGCGGAAAAAGATTTATGGTATTTTCAAGATGAAAAACTAACTGTAGATGCAATCGATCATGAAGATGAGATCATCTACAAACGAAATTAATATAATTATACATATAAAAAAAGAAGCGATAAAAACTACTTCGCTTCTTTTTATAAATGATTAATGCCAAACGTAACCTCAGCATCTTTACCTTCTTTATTTAACTGGTTAACTTTACTATAAGTCTCATGCCACTCAGGAAAATATCTATCCAAGCGTATGGGTTTAAATGTATCTGCTTTAATACAGATAAGTTCTGTTGAACCAGTAGTAGCTAACTCTCCATTTTCATTATAAACCTCATAACAATAAGTTGAACGTAATCTAGAATATTTTTCCACCCATGTTTTTACTGTCACCTTTTCAGGATAGTAAATTGATTTTTTATATTGCACTTTTAAATCTACAACTGGTGAAATAACACCTTGTTCTTCCATAGAGGCATAACTGAAGCCAAGCTTTCTTATATAGTCTGTTCTCGCAACTTCAAACCATGTTGCGTAGTTACCGTGATAGATAACCCCCATTTTATCGGTTTCTTGATATCTTGCTTCAATTTCAGTCAAACTGTATATCATTGGAATAATCCTTCTTTCAACTTTAACTTATTCTTTCAATTAAGGATAACATAAAGCAGTCATGCCAACACAATAGTTAGCATGACTGCTTGTACTCAATAGTGAGTCAAAATCATATTAAATTACTGCGCAAGTTTATTTCTTAGTACCATTTGTAAAATACCACCATGACGATAATAATCTAATTCTACTAGTGAATCAAAACGTACAATAGCTTTGAAATTAATGATTTCACCATTTTCTTTTTTTGCAGTCACATTTACAAAATCATGTGGCTGTACATCTTCATTAATATCTACAGATATTTCTTCTTTTCCATCAAGACCCAGTGCTTCTGCAGATTCTCCTTGTTGGAATTGAAGCGGTAGTACACCCATCATAACTAAGTTAGAGCGATGAATACGTTCATAGCTTTGTGCAATGACAGTTTTAACTCCTAATAAATTGGTACCTTTTGCAGCCCAGTCACGAGAAGATCCCATTCCATAGTCATTACCAGCTAAGACAACTAAGCCAGTTTCATCTTCTTTATATTTCATTGCTGCATCATATATAGGCATTATTTCTCCGGTAGGCCAATATGTTGTAAATCCGCCTTCAGTACCTGGAGCAAGTTGGTTTTTGATACGAATATTGGCAAATGTACCACGTACCATAACTTCGTGGTTACCGCGACGGGAACCATAAGAGTTAAAGTTGCGAATTGCAACATCATGATCTAATAAGTATTTTCCTGCTGGTGTATCTTTACCGATAGCACCTGCTGGAGAAATATGGTCTGTTGTAACAGAATCACCAAATTTACCCATAACTCTCAAACTTTTAAGTGGTTCAATTTTACCCGGCTCTTTAGATAATCCTTGGAAAAATGTTGGATTTTGAATATATGTTGAATTAGGATCGAAATCATATAATGGTTCATCGGTTACATCTATTTCATTCCACATTTCATTGTTATGATATACATTTTTATATTCTTCTAAGAATAGTTCAGGTGTAACAACTTTATCTACAGTATCAGAAACTTCTTGTATTGAAGGCCAAATGTCTTGTAAATATACATCTTTACCATCTTTACCTTTACCAATTGGTTCATTTTGTAAATCAATATCTACTGTACCAGCAAGCGCATAAGCTACAACAAGTTGTGGTGAGGCTAAATAGTTTGCTTTCACTAATGGATGGATTCGCCCCTCAAAATTACGATTACCTGATAAAACTGAAGTTACTAATAAATCTTCATCCGCAACTGCCTTTTCAATTTCAGGTAATAGTGGCCCTGAGTTACCAATACATGTAGTACAACCATAACCAACAAGATTGAAACCTAAATCATCTAAATACTGTTGTAATCCAGAATCTCTTAAATATCCTGTAACAACTTTTGAACCTGGAGCAAGTGACGTCTTAACAAACTCTGGTACTTTCAATCCTTTTTCTACAGCTTTTTTAGCAACTAAACCAGCACCTAACATAACATATGGATTAGAAGTGTTAGTACATGAGGTAATAGCAGCAATTGCTATATCTCCTGTTTTCATTGTTGCTTTAGATCCATCATTAAAATTAATTTCTGCTTTTTTATCAAATTCACTTTGATCAAGTCCATGTCCTTGATTACCAGCAGGAGCAGTTACTGATTTTTCAAATTCTTTTTTCATATCACTTAAGAAAATTAAGTCTTGTGGACGCTTTGGACCAGAAAGTGATGCCTCTACTGTAGATAAGTCTAAATCAATAACATCTGTATATTCAGGATCCTCTTTTTCTACATCAAAGAACATATGGTTTTGTTGTAAATATTCTTTAACCAATTCAATATGTTCTTCGTCACGGCCTGTAAGTTTCATATATTTCAATGATTCTTCATCTACTGGGAAGAAACCACACGTTGCACCATATTCTGGAGCCATGTTAGCAATTGTAGCTCTGTCTGCTAATGGTAAATGTTGAACACCTGGACCGAAGAATTCAACAAATTTTCCAACTACACCTTTTTTACGTAATTCTTCAGTCACACGTAAAGCTAAATCCGTAGCTGTTGAGCCTTGTGGTAAAGAGTGAGTTAAACGCACTCCGATAACTTCAGGAATTGGGAAATATGATGGTTGTCCTAACATACCTGCTTCGGCTTCGATACCACCAACGCCCCAACCTAGAACACCAATACCATTAATCATTGTAGTATGTGAATCAGTACCTACTAAAGTGTCAGGAAATGCTGTTTTTTCACCATCAACATCTCTTACATGTACTACATTTGCTAAATACTCTAAGTTTACTTGATGGACAATACCTGTAGCAGGAGGTACTGCATTATAGTTATCAAAAGCTTTTGTTGCCCAGTTTAAAAATTGATAACGTTCATAGTTACGTTCAAATTCTAATTTCATATTACGTTCTAATGCTTCTGGATTAGCGTAACTATCAACTTGAACTGAATGGTCGATAACTAAATCCACAGGTACTTCTGGGTTGATTTTATTAATATCCCCACCAACATCATTCATAGCTTTACGTAAAGAAGCCAAATCTACTACTGCTGGCACACCTGTAAAGTCTTGTAAAATAACTCTAGAAGGTTTGAATGGAACTTCACCTTCGTTACCTGCATTTCCGAATTTACTTAATGCTTTGATATGATCATCTGTTATAACAAAATCATCCTCTTGTCGTAACACAGATTCTAACAATACGCGAATTGAGTATGGTAATTTAGAAATTTTAGCTAGCCCTTTTTCTTCTAATGTTTGTAAGTCATAGTAAGTATATGATTGGCCATTTAATTCGAATTGTTTCTTTGCTTGTTCTTTAATATTAGAAGCCATTTTATATCCCCCTTGATATTTATATATATTTATATGCCGTTAATTAAATTGTATTATTATATGTTTATCAAAACAACTATGTACCGTTAGAAAACGCTTTATTTTCATTTCGCTTTTGTAATCAGTTTATATAAGAAAAACTTATCTTAAAATATTTGTGCAATAAGAAAATGTTATTAATTGAGAATGGTTATCAATAATGAACATCATTTTAAATCTCAAACTACTATTCGGTTTCTTCATACATATTGAATGACTAAAACTTATAAGCGTATGCACTCAAAAATGAAATGATATCAATTTGATACTGTATCTATCTGCAGATATGATAATAAAATTTTAGTTGTGAGACATTAATGATTTTTATTAAAAAAACCTGAGACAATTTTGTTTGTCTCAGGTTAATAAAGCAATTACACACTATTCTTCTTTTTCTTTATTTCTTCTAACTTCTCTTTTTTCAAGAATATCTGTTTCATAATCTTCTTGTTGATATTTAACATATTCTTGTAAGCGATGTTTATTTGGCGTAAGTGTTAATCCAAGGAATTTACGTTCCTTATTTGCATCTTTGTAGAAACTTATCATCATCATTATGACGACGAATGAGAATGGGAAGGCACTTATAATGGCAGCACTTTGAATAGCATTCAAGGCTTTAGAGCCATCTCCTCCACCAGCTAATAATAGTACAAAGGCAATAAGTGCTTGCGCAACTCCCCAGGTTACTTTAACTAGACTACTTGGATTTAATGATCCAAATGTAGTTTGCATACCTAATACGAATGTTGCTGAGTCAGCTGAAGTAACAAAGAAAGAAGCGATAAGCAATAATGCAATGATAGATAAAACAATACCTAACGGAATATGGTTGAATACACCAAATAACTGTGTTTCAGGTGACATTTTAAAGAGACCCGAATCTTTTTTACCAGCTTCAATGCCTAATACGCCGAAAACACTGAACCATATAAAGCTAACAAGTGCCGGTACTAATAAAACACCTGAAATAAATTCTCTTATAGAACGTCCTTTAGATACACGTGCGATGAATACACCAACGAATGGACTCCAACTTAGCCACCAACCCCAATAGTATAATGTCCAAGTTGACATCCAATCACGCTTTTGACCGTTTAACGCAGCAGTATCAAAACTGTTAAATAAGAATGAATTTAATAAGCTACCCGTAGAACTTGTCATCATATTTAAGATTAAAACAGTTGGTCCAACAATTAAGGTTACAATCATTAATATCGTACCAAGACCTATATTTAAATTACTTAAATATTGAATTCCCTTGCTTAAACCTGACCAAGCACTAGCAATAAATAAAATTGTTACGACAACAATAATAATACCTTGAACAAAAGTGTTGTTCGGCACACCAAATAAATAATGCAAGCCACCATTAATTTGAAGTGCGCCCATACCTAGAGACACAGCTACACCAACTAATGTAGCAAAAACAGAAAGTACATCAATAAGAGTACCTATTGGTCCTTCAACTTTATCTCCCAATAATGGACGTAAGGTTCTAGAAATTAATCCAGGTTCACCTTTACGGAATTGAGAATAAGCAAGTGCTAAAGCTACCACGCCATAAATTGCCCAAGCATGGAATCCCCAATGGAAAAATGTAGATCTTAAAGACTCAGTGTAGGCCTTTGTCGTTTCAGGATCAGCTGTTGGTGGAGCAGCAAAATGTGCCATAGGTTCAGCTGCACCATAGAATACTAAACCAATACCCATACCAGCACTGAATAGCATTGCGAACCAAGAAATTGTATTAAATTCTGGTTTGTCATTAGGTTTACCTAATTTAAGTTTCCCAATTGGACTGAAAATCAAGAAAACACAGAAGAATACAATTACTGTTGTTAAAATAAGGTAATACCAACCCAAATTATTAGTAATCCACATCTTAGCCGTATTAGTAACGCTATCGAATTTCTCAGGCCAAACAGCACCGATAATCACTACTATAGCTGCAATAATTGAACTATAGATGAAAACCGAAGAAAACTTTTTATTTTTCTTCTCTTGTGAAGAAGAATTCATAATTAATTACTCCCTTCATTCGAATATTTAATTTTTCAAGGCAGTAAAATCAAAAAATTAAATTTTATTTTAAAATTTTTAACTTTACCAATACACTTTAATAGATTAACAAAGGTCTTCAACATTATCAAATTTACATAATTATAGTATTTGCTAAAATATTTATATGTTGTATAATCAGAAATATATTTTAAAAGAAGGGTTATGCTTTATGTTAAAAGAATTTAAAGAGTTTGCACTCAAAGGCAATGTTTTAGACTTAGCTATTGCTGTAGTTATGGGAGCAGCGTTTAATAAAATAGTTACATCCCTAGTCCAATACATCATCATGCCATTAATTGGTAAATTATTTGGTTCAGTTAATTTTGCTGAAGATTGGTCTTTTTGGGGGATTAAGTATGGACTTTTCATACAATCAATAATTGACTTCATCATAATTGCTTTTGCTTTATTTATCTTTGTTAAGATAGCTAATACAGTTATGAAAAAAGAAGAGAAAGAAGAAGAAGTAGAAGAAAATACTGTTTTATTAACAGAAATTAGAGACTTGCTTAAAAAATAATCAAATCACTATATCCAATTATAGAGACTTAAAGAAATTATACGTGTTCTTATTAAAGTATTGAAAAATCAATAGCTTTAAATTAGAGCATGTCACAAAATCTTAAGTCTCTATTTTTTAATTTTTTCTAAATTGTGTATGACTTTCGTATTGGTTACTTGTCACTTCTAAAATCAAAGGTATGCGTTGCTTAAGTTCGCTTACATGTGAGATTATACCAACCATGCGCCCAGATGATTTTAAATTAATTAATGTATCTATCGCAGTTTCGAGTGTTTCTTGATCTAAAGTGCCAAATCCTTCATCTATAAACATAGAATCTAAAGTGATTCCACCTGATTCTTGTTGTACAACTTCACTTAATCCTAAAGCTAAAGCTAGTGATGCTTGAAATGTTTCTCCTCCTGAAAGTGAACTTATGTGTCTCGATTTATTTGAATGAAAATCAAACACGTCAATTTCCAATCCACTTAACCCTAAGGAAATGGCCTCTCTTCTAATCAGTTGATATCTATTTCCACTCATAAATGAAAGTCGTTGATTCGCTTGAAAAATTATTTTTTCCAAGTAATAAATTAAAACATAATTTTCTAGTGTTAATTTATAATCATTTTTACCAGCTAATATTTCTGATAGCAAGAAAATTTCTTTTTGCACTTTTAATTCATCATCGAGAATCTGAATTATATTTTTTATTTTATTAAATTTGTTAGAGTTATTATCTATTTTATAGCTAATCGTAGCTATTTGTGAATTCGTTTCATCTAGTTTCAAGTTTGTTTTTTCTATAGATTGTCGTAATTCTTCTAAATTTAATAATTTTTTGCCCTTAACCAATTCTTTGAGTCTGTTAATCTCTATTTCATAACTTTGATAGTTCTTATTATAAATATTAATTTCTCTTTCTATTTCATCTTTTTGAGCACTTAAATCTGCAGCGCTTTTGACTTGATCATAAGACTCAAAACCAAGTTGTTGCATTTCTTTTTCCATTTTTAATTCTAAATTATTTATTTCCTTACTTGTTTGAGTTAAATTCTCAGTTAAATGTTTTTGATCATTCATTTCTATCTTTAACTTATTATTCAACTCGTTCAATTTATCTTTAGTTTTCTCATTCTCATACTCATACGTCTCAACTTGTTTTTTAGCATGAGAATAATAAGTTTCAAAATCATTTACTGATGAAAATTGTGAATGTCGTTCAAAATCATTAATTTGAATTTCCAGTTTTTCTTTTTGCGTGTTCTTTCGACTCAAATCTAAATCAAACTGATGTATTTTATTAACTATTTCTTTTTCTTGTTTCTCAAAATTTTCTACTAACTTATTTATGCTTTGTTGCTCGTCTTTTAGTTGATTCAAATGATTAAGCTGTTTTTGAAGCTCACTAATATCCTTCTTTTCTTGTTTCTCAAAATTTAATTCATTTTCTCTATGATTTAATTCTTCAATTCGAGTTTCTATTTTGATTATTTCATCACGAATTTTTACCTTCTTACTTTCTAACCGTTTTATTTTATTATTTTTTTGAGCAATTGATTCAAAATCAATATGTTCTCCCAATGAATGTATTTCATTACCACAAATTGGACAGGTATCTCCAATTGACATAGCGGACTTTATTTCATTTACAAAATCCTTTTTGTCATTCAAATCAATTAAAGTCGCATCTATATTGGTGATTGATGATTCAATTTCATTTAACTGTTCTTTCTTCTCTTTTAATTTGCTAAGATAAGATGATTTATCTAGTTGTAATTTATCAAATAATTTCTCATCCTTTTTTTGTCTTTCAGATTCATCTATAATCTTTTTCAGCTTATAAATCTCTTCAGTGTAATGTTCAATAATTGCAAAATCTTTGTTCTTGTTGTTCATTTCTTTCGTCAATTCTTCTTTTTTGGTTATTAAATCATTATATTCACTGTATAATCTTTTTATTTCTTCTTCAATTACCGGTTTTTGTTGATAACTACTAATAATCTTATCTAATTGATTGAAGAAAACTTGGTTTTTTTCTAGATACTGATTAAATTGAGTTATTTCATTTTCTCGTGTTGATAAATGTTCGAGTTGTTTTTGAAAACCTTTAATTTCATTGTGATAGTTTGTTTCGTTTAATTTTGATTGCTCATGAAGTGACACTAATTCATCTTTATCTTTTTTTAAACTTTGTAACCTAGTAAAATAAGTGATTAATACTTTAGATTCCTGAATCATTTTTAATTCTTGCTTTAATTTATCAATATAATTTTGTTCTTTTTTCAAATCGTCAAATTTGATTTTTTCCGCTTTTAATTTTTTAGTATTCTCACTTAATTCAACATTCACTTTATATTTATGATTTAAATCATCTAATTCCTTAGTTATTTTATTCTTAGCTTCTTCAAATGACTTGAGAATTTTGCATCCATAATCATTAAATTGTGGGAATTTTTCAATCATTTTATCTGTCTGAGAACTCTCTAATTCTTTATATAAGGCCAATTCATCATTATTAAATGTATCTATATCATTCCATAAATTTTCAATTTGAGTGTATCTATTTTCAATTTGTACTTTTTCTTGCTTTACATTTTCTACAAGTAGATGTCTAATCTCATCAAATCGCTCACTATTAAAAAGTGTTCTAAGAATCGATTGTTTGTCTTTACTATTTGACTGAAGAAACTTTTTAAATTCTCCTTGAGGCAAAATAAATAATTGACGAAATTGTTCAGCATTAACGCCTAATAATTGTACGATAAATTGATTACCTTGATTCACTTTACTTTCTCTTAATTCAAATTGATTATCAACTAATTCATATATATTTAACTTGGCTTGTGTTTTAGTTATATTCCCCTCTTTAATAAATGGCGCTTCTCTATGAATTTTAAAAGTTTGATTATTAACTTTAAATTGATAAATTACAGACATTGGCGATTTACCGTCTGCAAAATGACTTCTTAAATCTCCTTCTTTTCTAGTTTTGGTCGAAGCCATACCGTATAATGCGTATACTATAGCATCAAAAATCATTGTTTTACCAGATCCAGTTTTACCACTAATTAAAAAGAGTTGATCAGTTTCAACTTGCTCAAAATCAATAGTTTCTTTAATAAAAGGGCCAAAGTTCTCCATAACTATATGTAAAGGCTTCAAATCTTACCCCTCCCTATCCAATATAAAACTTAACAAGTGCTTTATTTTGTCTGATTGAACTTGACTCAGATGTTGATCTGTCATATTTTTATAAAAATTTTCTATAATTGTCTGATCATCTTGTTTTTTGATTTCAACATGGCTAAAATTCTCACTATGATCAAATACTACATTCGATAGTGCTAATATATTGGGATAAATTTGTTTCAGTTTCATCATTGGATCAGTAATATGAGAAACATTCGTTAACTTAAAATGAAAATAATTATTTTTATTTTTTACTTTAATTCTTTCTTGAATAATATCCTCATAATCACCTTCAATAACTTCTAGTTCTCTTAGAGGTTTTAAAGGAACGAAGGTTTCATTTAATAGTTGGTTGTTTTCAATATCAAGAACTCTATATCCTTTAGATTGATTTACTTCAGAGAAAGAGTATTGCAAAATCGAACCGCTATATTTGATAAAAGAGTTATTTATACTAAATGGATGATGTAGGTGCCCGAGCATTACATAATCAAACAACCGAAAAGAATGCATATCAACTGATTCTACTGTTCCAATAGTTAATGGTCTTTCCGAATCTGAAGTTTTACCGCCCTCAATAGTTAAATGACCAATTAATATATTCACCTTATTATTATCTATGGAACTAGACATTTGCTCTAAGCATTCGTTTAATGCTTGTTGATATGTTTCTATTTGCTTATCCTTAAAATAATTTTGTACTTCACTCACAGTTGCGAAAGGTAAAGTGAAAAATTGAACACCACTCAATTCTATTGGATCATCAATATTTTCTAGTTGAGTTCTTATGTAAAGTTGATTATTCTCAAACCATTTAGAGCCATAATTCAATCTCTCCCTACCATCATGGTTACCGCTTATCATGATTATTGGAATTTTAAGTTCTATATTTAGGTATTCAATAGTCTCTTCAAGTAAACCTATCGCTTCTTTACTTGGATATGAGGTATCATACAAATCACCTGCAATTACTATTAAATCTGGCTGTTCTTTCTCCATATGTTGTTTAAACTGAGTTAAAATATATTTTTGATCTTCAAGCAATTGTTTTCCATTTAAAATTTTACCCAGATGCCAATCAGCGGTATGTACAATTTTCATAATTATCCTCCTGATAAGAACGTTTGTTCGTTTTAATTCTATATGCTTTTTTTATCTTTTTCAAGTAAAAAACCACCTATCAAGATAATGATAAGTGGTTAAATATATTACTTAATAAGATTCTTTTGCAATTTTTTATATTTATAAAGCATTGCACATCTCCAAGGTACTATCATACAAAATGCGAGTAAAAAAAACATACCAGCAATTTCACCTGGATCAATTTCGCTACTTATAAATATTTTAATAACTGTTCTTATTATTAATAATGATATTAAAATAATTGGAAATGCTTTAGACCGTTTCATATAAATATTATCATCTTTAACTTCGAATCTAGAAGTCCAGATTAAAACAGTAGAAAACAAAACACCTAATATCAATGATTCTAACATTTCCATACCAGTTAATCGAAAGTATGGTACCACATACATCAATGCACCGGTAGCCATGAAAAATGGTGGTAAGATAATTTTCTTTTCATTGACTGGAAACTGTTGTGCTTTCATTCTTATCACTATAACGACAGCACCCATTAGAAATGCAAATACAATGGAAAAGACTAAATAAGTCAAATTGACACCCTCTTTTGACATAAACTTATTCGCTTAAATAATCATTTGATAGTATATCATTATCACTATAAAATTGACACTTTAAACGTTCAATTTTTAACATTTAAATACATATATAGTATTTAATTCATTACTAGAACATAAAATTAATATATTAATAATAATAAAAAAAGAGCGCTACAGTTATTCGATAAGTTTCTGTAACACTCGTTAATATAATGTCTATGAACCTTACATTTTTTGATTCATATTTTTATTCATCATTGTCATCATTTGATTAATTTTCTTTTGAGATGGTTTTTGTCCCATTTGCATCATCATCATACGTAGCATTTCCTCATTGATAGGTGGATTTTTCTTTAAGTAATCTTTCATATATTTTCTAGCTAATAAGAAACCACCAATTAAACCTGCAATAAGTGCTATAACGATTAGAATAATTGCTACCCAAATTGCCATTGTTTCACCCGCTTTCTTTATCCTTATGCATTTTACTAAATTCGTTCTGTTATTTCAAGACATTCTTGAATAATAACGATTAGTACTCCAATTATTATCATAACAAAGCCAAAGATATTATTAAATTCTATTTTAAAATCTAAAAGGTTACTAACCAAATTTGATGGTTAGTAACCTAAAAAGTTCAACTAAATCATTGTCTAGATTTATAATGAACGGACTTGTTTTAAAATATTTTCTTTAGTGAATCCATACTTTTCAACTACTAAATCTCCAGGAGCACTAGCGCCAAAACTATTTATACCAATGACTTTACCTTCAATTCCAACATATTTATGCCAACCAAGTGGTGATGCCATTTCGATAGCTATACGTTTAGTAACATCAGAAGGTAAAATTGATTCTTTATATTCAGAAGATTGTTGTTCAAATGCGTACCAGTTTGGCATAGAAATAACTCGTACACCTTTACCTTGTTGCTCTAATTCTTTTGCGGCTTCTACAGCTAAATTAACTTCTGATCCAGATGCCAATAATAAATATTCAAGTTGTTGTTCTGTTTCAAAAACAATATATGCGCCTTTTCTCACACCATTTTCAACTGTTTGTTTATCAACATCCAAAGTTGGTAAATTTTGACGAGTTAACACTAATGATGTTGGTGTTTGTTCTGATTCAAGTGCAACTTCCCAAGCTACACGTGTTTCATTACCATCAGCTGGACGAATAACATTCATGTTAGGAATAGCACGAAGACCTGCTAATTGTTCAATAGGTTCGTGTGTAGGGCCATCTTCACCTACAGCAATTGAATCATGAGTAAAGATGAACGTTGAATTGAGTCCCATGATTGATGATAATCGTAAAGCTGGTTTTAGGTAATCACTGAATACAAAGAATGTTGCTGCATATGGATGAAGTCCACCATGTGCTGCCATGCCGTTTATTGCTGCTCCCATTGCAAATTCACGTACACCAAACCATACGTTTTTACCTTCTGGAGTATCTTTATTATAATCTTTAGCTTCTTTAACGTTAGATTTATTTGAACCTGCTAAGTCTGCTGATCCACCAAAGAATGAAGGTACAAACTCGCTTAATTTTTGAATTATTTCTCCTGAATCAGCTCTAGAAGCACCACTGTGATTTAAATCATATTCTGGTAAGGCATCAGCGTAATTATTTGGTAACTTACCACTCATTGCTAATTTAAATTCTTCAGCTAATTCCGGATAGGCTTCACTATAATTTTTAAGCATATTATTCCAAGCCTCTTCATTTTCATTTGCACGTTTTAACATTGTTGATTTAAATATTTCGTATACATCTTCAGGAACATTAAAACGTTTTTCAGGATCTAATCCATATTCTTTAAATGTAAGTGCACGTTCTTCTTCACCAAGTGGGGCACCATGAACTCCATTTGAACCAGCTTTATTAGGAGAACCAAAACCGATAATAGTTTTAACTTCGATAATAGTAGGTCCTTGTTGTGATTTAGCTTGAGTGATTGCATTATCAATCTCATCTAAATCGTTACCATTTTCAACTAGAATATAGTTCCAACCATAGGCTTCGAAACGCTGTTTTGTATCTTCAGAAAATGATTTATCTAAATCTCCATCTAAAGATATATCATTTGAATCATAAAGGACAATTAATTTATCTAACTGATTATGACCTGCAAAAGATGCAGCTTCATGTGAGATACCTTCCATTAAGTCACCATCTGACGCTAATACATAAGTGTAATGATTAACTATATCAAATTGGTCCTTATTAAATTTACCTGCTAAATGACTTTCTGCTAACGCCATCCCTACAGACATGGCAAAACCTTGACCTAATGGACCAGTAGTAACTTCTACGCCATCAGTATGTCTATATTCTGGATGTCCAGGCGTCTTCGAACCCCATTGTCTAAATTGTTTAAGTTCTTCAAGTTCTAAACTACCAGAGACATGTAATAAGCTATACAATAAAGCCGAACCATGACCTGCTGATAGAATAAATCTATCTCTATTAAAAAAATCTTTAGATTGAGGGTTAAAATTAAGGTGGCGCGTCCATAAAGTATACGCCATAGGTGCTGCTCCCATAGGTAATCCAGGGTGTCCTGAATTTGCTTTTTCGATTGCATCAATGCTTAAAGCACGTATCGTATCTATAGCTAATTGATCTTTTTCATTAAACATCGTTGTGTCTTCCCTTCTACAATTAATATCTATTTTTAATTATAACTTATTTTATTTTAAAATGATAAAGAAAAATCAGATAAATTAGATCTAAGGATATAACTGGATTCAAACTATATACCTAGTTTAACTCCCTAAAAGTTAATTAAAAATAAATTATTTCTAAGTAAATCATCAATGACTACGAAAATTTTCAACTTATATATCAATGATGGGTCGAGCTCTATTGTTTTATTTATTGTGTTTCTCTTCTTGTATCTTTTTTAACTTTTCAGGTGTCACATCATTTCCTTCAGGGTCAATGACCTTAGTATTTTCTATCTGTTGCTTAAACCCTTTTCTAAATTCTTCTAAATACTGTCTTCTTAATTTAGTCTGTTCCTTAGCCTCTTCATTGGTTAAGCCATGTTCTTTCTTTTTTCTGGCTAATTCATTTATTCTATCAATATTTAAATTTTCTTTACTCATTTGAAACCTCTTTCTTAATCCATTAAATTTTATTATTGCTATCATAATAATTAACAAATATTCTGTTAGTTTTAATAATACTTATTACTTGAGTAGAATATATCAAAAAAATAAGCATAACCAAATTGTTACGCTCATTTTACAGTAGATAATATGAAAGTTAATTAACTAATGCGAACACAGACTGATCATTCTGTTCGCTATTTTGTTTGTCTTTATAGTTTTGAGTAGTTCCTTGTTGATTATGTTGATGAATCTTGTGGTCAGTCATTTCGTACGTTTGTTCTGATTGAGCACCTTGGTTAACGCTTAAAAAGAAAATTGAAAAAATAATACAAGACACTATTACTATTGTCATATATGTTAAAAATTTATATTTGTATTTTAAAATCATCCAATATCACTCCTAGAACATTTGTTTGTATAAGTAATTTATCAGAACATAAGTTCTGTGTCAACAACATTACGAACAAATGTTTGTTAGAAAATGTAATTAATGATATAATAATCTCAAACAACAATAAGGAGTGCCTATTTATGAGAGAACTCACTAAGCGACAAAGTGAAATATATGATTATATTAAGAAAATTGTTCAAACAAAAGGTTATCCACCAAGTGTTCGAGAAATTGGCGAAGCTGTCGGTTTAGCTTCAAGTTCTACAGTACATGGACATTTATCTAGATTAGAAGAAAAAGGATATATAAGAAGAGATCCTACTAAACCTAGAGCTATCGAGATAGTTAGCGAACAATTAGATGAGGTAAATGTAGAGGAAACAATACATGTTCCGGTTATCGGTAAAGTTACAGCCGGCGTTCCAATTACAGCTGTAGAAAATATAGAAGAATATTTTCCACTACCAGAGCACTTAACTTCAACACATAACAGCGATATATTTATTTTAAATGTAGTTGGGGAAAGTATGATTGAAGCTGGAATATTAGATGGCGACAAAGTAATTGTACGAAGTCAAACTATTGCTGAAAATGGTGATATTATAGTAGCTATGACTGAAGATGAAGAAGCTACTGTTAAACGCTTCTATAAAGAAAAAAATCGTTATAGACTACAACCTGAAAATAGTACTATGGAGCCTATTTACTTAGATAATGTCATTGTAGTAGGTAAAGTAATAGGATTATATAGAGAAATGTAATAAATTTATAATCAATATCTTATTTTTAAGTGTAGGCCTCCTTATATTTTTTATATGGTTTAAAAAACAAATACCCTAGGACAGCAACTGATGTCCTAGGGTTATTTAATATATTAATTTCGATGCCAGTGTTAGTGTTAAGATAACGCTTTTATCAATTTTTTCACTCTAAACCACACCTGTTGCGAGAGAAAAATTCAATACAACTTCTGACCAACCGATTTTGTTTTTTTTTTCTTATCTAATATTTCTTTCACTTTTTCAAGTATATCAGTTTGTTTTTTATTTTTTTGCTTCATATTTATCTACATCCTTACGGACTATATTTACCCATAAGTCATATATATAAACATTTAACTTGTATAATTTTCGGTCCAAAAGGGTTGTCTTCGATCATTGAAATATACACCTACGCCCAAATAATCAAAATGGGTGTTTAAAATATTCTTTCTATGCCCCAATGAATTCATCAAACCTTCATGTGCATAGATACTATTCAATTGTCCATATGCTAAGTTTTCTCCAGCAGCATTAAATTCTATTCCATCTTTTTTTAATCTATCAAAAGGAGAAAGTTTCTTTTGATTTACATGGTCAAAATAATTATGCTTAACCATGTCAACACTATGCTTACGCGCAGTATGAGAAACATCCTTAGAATAATCTAATGTTTTTAAGCCATGCTGTTTTCTTTCAGCATTGACAATGTCAAAATTTTGCAACTCAAAACTCTTTGCAAGTAATTTAGATGGTTTCCCATATTGATATCTTAATCGATTTTCCATTTTCTCACTAACTTGTAATAATGACTTCACACCATTATCTCTGTGCTTATCATAAAATACTGTGGTATAAATATGGTCTTTATGGAAAACATCATATTCATTACTTTTTACATCAAAACCAACTTTCCCTTTTTTTATAACTTGAATCGGGGGCCCATATCTTTCCCTAACAACATCTTTAGGAGTATCATACTTAATTTGAGATTTTGATGAAATAAGATTTTGATTTGTATACAGTGCATTAACATGATTGTTAATATAACTCACCATCAAAAATTGATTATAATCATTTGAATAATATGTGTACCAATTTGTGCCATACACACTCGAAGTCATACGCTTATGTTGTCCCAATTGTGCTTCAACATCTTTTTTAGTCATATTCATCTGTATATTGTTGATTGCAAATTCTTGCTTTTTAGGAATCGCTAATTGAGTATTATCGTCATTTGAATCAGAATCAATCCATCGATTAATTTGATGACGTATATCATTTTGAGCTTTAATCATAAAAGTAGTTTCTTTGACTGGCGTAAAAATAACGATGCAAAGTAAAACTGTAATCAATAAAAGAAATCTTTTAATTGTATTCACCTACTACTTTTTACTAATCTCTATCACCATTAAAGATTGAATTTCTTACTATGACGTAATCAACTGTTCTTAATGACTTCAAGTCCTTTCCTCCTGCATATGAAATTGAACTCTGTAAATCTTGTTCCATTTCAGTAAGGGTATCTTTAAGAGATCCTTTGTGTTCTACAAACATTTTTTTACCTTCAACGTTCTTATGTTCACCTTTTTGATATTCTGAGGCACTACCAAAATATTCTTTATATTTTTTGCCATCTAGCTCGACGGTTTCACCCGGTGATTCCTCGTGGGCAGCAAATAAAGAGCCAATCATTACCATAGTGGCACCAAAACGAATTGATTTGGCTATATCACCATGGGTTCTTAACCCTCCATCTGCAATAATAGGTTTTCTAGCTGCCTTATTACAAAGATTTAACGCAGAAAGTTGCCAACCTCCTGTACCAAATCCAGTTTTAATTTTAGTAATACATACTCTTCCTGGACCAATACCTACTTTTGTAGCATCTGCACCGGCATTCTCAAGTTCTCTTACTCCTTCAGGCGTCCCAACATTACCAGCTATCACAAAACTATTTGGTAAATGTTTTTTTATATGCTTAATCATATTTATAACTGAATTTGAGTGACCATGAGCAATATCAATTGTTATATATTCTGGTATGAGCGATGAAGAAGCTAATTTTTCAATAAAATTAAATTCGTTTTCTTTAACTCCAACAGAAATAGAAGCAAATAACCCTGCATGATGCATTTTTTTTATAAATGGAATTCTATTTTCTTCATTAAATCTATGCATGATATAAAAATAATCGTTTTCTGCAAACCATTGTGCAAGTTCTTCATTCATGACTGTTTGCATATTTGCTGGAACAACTGGCAATTTAAAAGTACGAGGCCCAAATTTAACCGAAGTATTACACTCAGATCTGCTTTCAACAATACATTTATTGGGAATTAATTGTATATCTTCATAATCAAAAATTTTCATCTTTTTTAACCCCTTACAATAGAATTAATCTTCAAAATGTTTAATGAAAATACGAATAATACCTTTAATTTTGTAAAAATCATTCATATTATTCATCCTTTTTAAATGTACATTGTTTTTCTTCTGTTGTAAATGGACCTAAGTAGTAAATATTTACCAACTAGATTTTTTTACACCTGGAATTTGACCTTTATGCGCATGTTCTCTAAATGCAATTCTAGACATTTCAAATTTACGTAACACACCTCTAGGTCTACCAGTTACTTTACATCTTCTAGTTAATCTAGTTGGAGATGAATCTCTTGGCAACTTTCTTAATGCTTCATAGTCCCCTTTTGCTTTTAATTCTTTACGTAACTCGTAATATTTATTTACTAATTCTTGTCTTTTTTGTTCTTTTGCTATTTTAGATTTCTTCGCCATATATTATAACCTCTTTCTACAAATCGTAATAATTACGTTTTATAGAATAACATATATTTCAAAATATACAAGTGAAAATTCTTCTAAGTACAAACTATAAAAAAAAACTCCCCTATGAGTTAAGGAGAGTTTTCGTTTCAAATTGTCGTATTTGAAAGATAAGTAATTATTTTGTTTCACGATGTAACGTATATTTATTTAATCTTGGACAATATTTTTTCATTTCAATGCGTTCAGGATTATTACGTTTATTTTTAGTAGTAATATAGTTACGATCGCCACACTCTGTGCAAGCTAATGTAATATTTACGCGCACGTTAAACACCCTTTCTAATGTTGTTAGGAATTCTTACGATTTAAGATTGTATCATATAATTCAGTGGTAAGCAATCTAAGAATTTTAGATTATTTAAAGTTTTCATATGTTTCGTCTTGATTTGTCTCTAAATCTATTTGATTGATATCAATACCTAAAGCTTTTGCTACACCTTTCCCATATTCTGGATCAGCTTTATAGCAGTGGCGAATGTGGCGAACTTTGACATCTTTAGAGACCCCATCCATTGCATTAGCTGTATTTGTGAAGATACGCTCTTTTGCATCTTCAGACTGTAATCTGAATAATTTACCTGGCTGTTCAAAGTAATTGTCATCATCCTGGCGATAATTATATTCATAACCATCACCATCTGTCGGGAATGGTGGCTTCTTGTGTTCAGGCTGTGACTCATATATACCTTGATTATTAGGATAATAATGTGGGCCTCCACCTTGGTTATTATCTAAGAAACGCATTTGTCCATCACGACTAAATGGACACAAGTTCTCAACTCCAACTCCCTTAGGTTGATTGACAGGAATCTGCCAATGATTAACTCCTAAACGATAACGTTGGGCATCTCCATATGAGAATAAACGTCCTTGTAGCATTTTATCTGGTGAATAATCTAACCCAGGAACAATATTTGTAGGCGTAAACGCTGCCTGCTCTACATCAAGAAAATAATTCTCAGGATTACGATTCAATTCAAATTCTCCCACTTCAATCAGTGGATAGTCTTTTTTATACCATACCTTTGTTAAATCAAAAGGATTGTCTGGATGATTTTTAGCTTGTTCCTCTGTCATAACTTGAATGTACATTTTCCATTTTGGATAATCTCCATTTTCGATAGCATTATATAAATCCCTCTGTGAAGAATCTCTATCCATACCTACAATTTTAGCCGCTTCCTCGTCAGTATAGTTTTCAATTCCTTGTTGTGTACGGAAATGATATTTAACCCATACACGTTCACCTTTATCATTATACATAGAATACGTATGAGAACCGAATCCATGCATATTTCGGAATCCTTTTGGCATACCTCTATCTGACATTAATATTGTCACTTGATGCAATGCTTCCGGTAGACCTGTCCAAAAGTCCCAGTTATTTTGTGCACTTCTCATATTTGTACGTGGATCTCGTTTTACAGCACGATTCAAACTAATAAATAGTTTAGGATCTCTAAAGAAGAAAACTGGCGTATTGTTACCTACTAAATCCCAGTTTCCATCTTCAGTGTAGAATTTCAAGGCAAACCCACGTATATCACGTTCTAAATCTGCTGCTCCACGTTCTCCTGAAACAGTAGAAAAACGTGCAAACATCTCTGTTTGTTTTCCGACTTCTGAGAATATTTTCGCATTTGTATATTGTGTGATGTCATTTGTAACTGTGAACGTTCCAAATGCACCTGAACCTTTCGCATGCATACGACGTTCAGGAATCACTTCTCTATCGAAGTGAGAAATTTGTTCTAAATAATAAACGTCTTGCATTAATAATGGTCCACGTTGTCCTGCTGTCATACTATTTTCTCTATCCGAAACTGGCGCACCAAAAAGTCCAGTTAATTTTCCATCCTGTTTTGACATAGCAAGCTCCCCCTCACTTTTATATTTAATATTGATTACTATGTAGTATCTATTTTAATTAAACCCTTTTCCGATAGCAAATAAACTTATTTTAAAATTATTGATAGAAAAACATAAGAAATATCAGAAAAATTTAACAATTACGCTTTAAAGTACTAAAAAGTTATTGAATAGTATCTTTAAAAAGATTAAAATGAGGGATATATTTTAAGATAGATGGGAGACGGCATATGGAAGATAATAATATGAAACGTGGTCTCAATTCGAGACATATATCTATGATAGCTATAGGTGGCGCTATAGGTACTGGACTTTTTGTGGCAACTGGAAGTGTCATTTCTCAAGCTGGCCCAGGAGGAGCTATATTAGCTTATATACTAATTGGTATTATGCTTTATTTTTTAATGTCATCAATAGGAGAATTAGCAACTTTCTATCCGGTTTCTGGTTCTTTTAGTTCATACTCTACCAGATTTGTTGATTCGTCACTTGGTTTTACAATGGGTTGGTTGTATTGGGGTATGTGGTCACTTGTAACAAGTGTAGATATCATTGTTGCTTCCAATGTATTACAATATTGGGATGTATTTAAAGTTTTAAATCCACTTACATGGAGCTTAATTTTCTTAACTCTGTTGTTTTTAATTAATATTTTTTCTGTTAAAGCTTTTGGAGAAACTGAGTTTTGGTTATCACTGATCAAAGTCATTACTATAATTGTATTTATTATTTTTGGAATTATGATGATTTTCGGTATTCTTGGTGGTCATACATATGGCTTTGAGAATTATACTAAAGGTCAAGCACCTTTTGTCGGTGGAATATCAGGCATATTAAGCGTTCTTTTAGTTGCAGGTTTTTCAGTTGGTGGTACTGAAGTAGTCGCAGTAACAGCTGGTGAATCAAATAATCCCGAAAAATCAATGCCTAAAGCTATAAAACAGGTATTTTGGAGAATATTACTCTTTTACGTATTGTCTATAGCTGTGATAGCTGCCATCATTCCATATACGGATCCACTTTTACTTAATGAAAATGAGTCTGTATCACAAAGTCCGTTTACAATTGTTTTCGATAGAATAGGGATCGCTTTTGCTGCATCAGTCATCAACGCTGTTATCTTAACATCATTATTATCAGCAGCTAACTCTGGTATTTATACAACAAGTAGAATGCTATTTTCTTTAAGTGCTGATAAACAAGCACCTAAATTCTTTGGAAAACTCAATGATAAAACTAAATTACCTATGCGTGCATTAATTACAACATATATTATTATTGTATTAGTCATTGTTTATGCTAATTTTAATGCTAATGCTGTATTTAACTTATTAAATATCATAGGATCTATGGTTATTGTAGTTTGGGGATCTAGTATTTGGTCACAAATTAGATTAAGACAAGCAATTAAAAAACAGGGTAAAAATCCAGATAAACTGTTGCCATATAAAGCACCTTTTTACCCAGTCGGACCTATTATTGTCCTTTTCACATTATTATTCTTATTATTAGGTAGTTCGTTTGGTAGTATCGCATCTGGTGATATTTTAGGTGTCATTCGAAACTTTACACCATTATTTATTCTAGCTATCATCTATATTGCTCATAAATTAATCAAACGGACACATTTTGTCAAACTGGAAGAAATAGATTTAACTCCGCATAATTACAAGAATTAATTATTAAGAAGGCCTGTGACGTGTATTTTTGTCACAGGCCTTTTTAATATTAGTAATTGATAGTTGAACTCAAAATGCATACATCAATTTCAATATCAGTAATCTCAATGCTAAAGAGTATTTCATACTTAATTTCTACTGAAAATATATGTCGAGACTATAGACTATAGTGGAGCTTCGAATTCGATAGGAAATTTGTTCACCCTCTTTTGAATGATTTAACACCATATATAAATTTTCGTTATTTTATGATTAAAACTTATAATGTATAATAAAGATAATAAAATGGTATAGAGGTGGATAACATGGTTGGACAAACAAATTTATTCGATGATGTTATAAAGAAAGAGGAACGCTTTGTTATAGTTGTTCAAGCACTTGAAGAAAAAAATGGTAAGCTCTTAAAACGGACTTTGAGAGAATATCCAAGCTTAGAGCACACGCAAATGAATGACCTTTTCTCTCATCTTAAAGAAGTATTTCTTGAAGAACCTTTTGGGGTCAATCAATCAGCATATAGCATTACTGTTTATACAAACCTAGATTATGCCGCAGATCAAGTATATGCACATGTTAAACGCTATAAAGGAAAACATGACTGGACACATACTGCGAAATAGCAAATCAATTGAAAGTCTCGATTTTCAATTGATTTGAAAGAAAAAGTAAATAAAGATTTAAATATATTCAATAAAGAAATTGTAGGCATGGATGAAGGTTAATTATGTAACTTATATTATGAATAAAGAAGCCCGTAAATAAATTTTGAAAATTCATTTACGGGCTATTATTCTAGATTATGTCTCAGACTTATATATTATATTAAAAAGAAAATTTTTTAATTATATTTATATCGACAGTTTTTTATGACTTACTACTTATATTTAGAGAAGTCAGATTCAATTAACCTTAAAATTATTAATTTACATATTAATTCATTGTAATAATACTTTAAACCAAAAGTTCTTTTAAAGCATAAGGAATACCGTTAGAATTATTATCTAAAGTTACCTCGTCAGCAATTTTCTTGAGTTCATCACTAGCATTTCCCATTGCTACAGAATATCCAGCAACTTCAAACATTGACTTATCATTCAAACTGTCCCCGAATACTATAACTTCTTCTAGAGAAATTTGTAATCTTTTACAAAGTGCTTTTATTGCGTTCCCCTTCGAAACATTCTTTGCCATAAACTCTAGGAAAAAAGGCTTACTCGTTGTCACATCAATATCATTATTGAAGTAACCATCCAATTCAATACGTGCTTCGGTAATATGACCTACATAATCCACACCCATAACTTTGGGCACACTATGATTAATATATTCCTTCAAATCAGCAACACGATTCATAGGTAATCCGGTAAGTTGTGATTCTATGTTCATATATTCATGACTACTATCGTGAATGATATATCCATTATCATAAGTAAGTACTAAAAAGTTCTTATCTCTACAATAATCTACAATATTATCGAAATCTTCCTTTGAAACAGGCTGATCGACCTCTACATTTTCATTAGCCATATTTATAGTTTTACCTCCATTATAACTAATAATGAAGCTGTTATATTTATTTAACTCTAATTCTCTCGCAGTAGGTAACATACCTTCTGTTGGTCTACCTGAGGCCAATACTACATAATAACCACGCTTTTGAATATCTAATAAGTAAGATTTTGTCTCAATGGATAATTTATTATCACTATTCATTAAAGTATCATCCATATCTAAAACTACCATTTTATACTGAGTCATATAGTATAGAACTCCTTTCAAGAGTTATTAAAAGTTTATTCTTAACTATATTTTACAATAATTTAGGACTTTAGGTACACCACTTCATCTTTAACACCTATTTCATTAATTGTTACTAGTTCTGAAGCACAATTATTAATTTTCTCACGTAGTGTTCTAACTAATTTACCACTTTTTTCTTTTGGACAAAGAGTGAGTATTGTAGGTCCAGCTCCACTGATAACAGTTGCATATGCATCATGTTGACGTGATAGTTTACGTACTTGATTGAATTCTGGAATAAGGTGTTGCCTATATGGTTCATGAAAACCATCTTGTTCCATCATCTTTCCAGCAAGTTTATATTTATGCTGAATGAGAGCACAAATCATAGTGTTACTAATGGCACTATTTTGCACAGCACCTTTATGTGAAAATGTATCGGGTAAGACCCTTCTAGAGTCTTCTGTACGAAGCTCATATGGAGGTATAGTTAAAATTATATCTACGTGCGGAACTTCTATTCTAGCAACATCTGTTATTTTAGTTATTGGATTATAAAAACCTGCAATCAAACCTCCATATATTGTAGGTGCTACATTATCAGGGTGTCCCTCAATTTCAGTCGCTAGTTGTAACAATTCGTATTTAGATAATTGAATATTACCAAAGTAATTAGCAATAAAAAGAGCACCGACTAATGCAGAGGCAGATGAACCTAGTCCTCTAGCTAATGGAATATCACTTCTCATTTCAATTTGCAAGCTTGGAAGTGTAACATTGTATTTACGCGCAACATTTAGAGCAGTTTGATAAATATAATTATTCTCATCTTTAGGTAAACCTTCTAGTTCTGAACTATAATATAGAAATTCCCAATTAGCTCTTTCAATCTTACGTATAGACATATGCAAATATTTATCCAATGCCATACCAATTGAGTCAAAACCTACACCTAGATTCGCGGTTGATGCAGGGATTTTAAGTTTTAAAACTTCCTCCATACTAGATTGCCCCTTTGATGTATCTAATTATACTTTCTTTATTATTAGGTAAAGGTTGAATAGGATTATCTAAGAGAGAAATAGCTGTGTCAGGATCTTTAAGTCCATTCCCAGTTAATATTGCAACTATCTTTTTACCTTTAGGTAACTTACCAGAGCGATGAAGTTTGATTAGACCTGCAATTGAAGCATTACTCGCTGGTTCACTAAAAACACCTTCATTTGTTGTCATTAACTGATAAGCTTCTAAAATTTCTTCATCTATCACACTATCAATTAAACCATTTGATTCATCTAGTGCATTAACAGCTTTTTGCCAACTAGCAGGATTCCCTATTCGGATAGCTGTAGCTATTGTTTCTGGATTTTTGATTATTTTATTTTGAACAATTGGAGATGCTCCTTCTGCTTGGAAGCCAAACATTTGTGGTAATTGTGTATTCTTTTTATTATGATATTCAACAAATCCTTGCCAATAAGCAGTTATATTACCTGCATTTCCCACTGGTATTGCTAAAATGTCAGGGGCTTGACCATCTAACTGTTCAACAATTTCAAAGGCACCCGTCTTTTGTCCTTCAATCCTAAATGGATTAACAGAATTAACTAATTCAATTTCATCATTTTCTTCAGCAATCTCTTTTACAATTTCTAGTGCTTCATCGAAGTTTCCTTCTATAGAAACAATTTCTGCACCATACATAACTGCTTGTGATAATTTACCTAATGCTATTTTACCTTCAGGAATTACGACAATTGCTTTTAAACCAGCTCTTGCAGCATAAGCAGCTGCTGATGCTGAAGTATTACCAGTTGAAGCACAAATAACAACTTTTTTCCCTTGTTCTTTTGCCTTTGTTACAGCCATAACCATACCACGATCTTTAAATGAGCCAGTCGGATTTGCTCCTTCATATTTAACATATAATTCAATATCTAATTTTTGAGAAAGATTTTCACAATAAATAAGTGGTGTATGTCCTTCATTGAGTGTTAGTGCTGGTGTAGATTGATTGACTGGTAAATATTCTTTAAATTCTTTAACTAATCCTTGCCATCTTTTCATAATTATTAAACTCCCTCTACAGGATAAACTTTCTTGATATTAAATCCTGATTGATTTAGAACTTTTTCTGGAGATGTTTCTATTCCAGTAACGATAATTGCATAAGTATCTTGATCCCTCTCAACAAGTTGCAACGATTTATGGAATGGTAATTTCTTTTTAATGTCATATTCAACTTTCTCCAAAGATTTATTATTGTTACTAATTACTATATAGTAATTAGATTTCTCTTGAATAACCACTGGTTCTGCACCATCCATCATTTCTTTAGTTTCCTCTGTCTTTAATTCAAAATGAGGTGGTAAAGTGTGTAAGTTTGATTCAAAGAAAAGTGCCACATTTAATAAATCACTTACAACTGCACTTCCTGTTGCTAAACTACCTGCACCTTTACCATAAAACATTGTATCGCCAACAGCATCACCTATAACATATATTGCATTGTATTCGTTCTCTACAGCTGCAAGTTGGTGATTCTTATGTATCAGTGTCGGTTCTACTGAAGCATTCACATATCCATTTTCATATGTACCTTTACCTATTAATTTAATTTTATAATTTAATGCGCTTGCTGCATTAATGTCTGCTAATGTAATGTCACTAATTCCTACCAATTTAACATCATTCAGTTTAATGACTTGGTTAAAAGATAAATAAGATGTAATAACTACCTTTCTTGCAGCATCTACACCTTCTACATCATCTGTTGGATCAGCTTCAGCAAATCCTAATCTTTGTGCTTCTTCTAACGCATCTTTAAAAGTTGTTTGTTCATGAGTCATTTTTGAGAGAATAAAGTTAGAAGTTCCATTAAATATTCCCATAAATTTAGAAATATTATTTGCATTCAGTCCATTATTAATGGCATTGACAATGGGGATACCACCTGCCACACTTGCTTCAAATTTAAGAGCGACGCCATTTTCTTCAGCTAAGTCCTCTAACAATTTTAAATGGACAGCTAGTAAGTCCTTATTTGCTGTAATCACATGTTTTTTATTTTTAAGGGCTGTTCTTAACCAATCAACAGTAGGTTCAATACCACCCATAACTTCAACGACTATATCAATAGAATTGTCATTTAAGATGTCATTAATATCTTCTGTAAGATGATATTGACTAATATTTAACGGACGTTTCTTAGATTTATCTCGGACTAGAATATGTTTAATGACAATATCCTTATTGATGGTGTCTTTAATCTGTTGTCTATTCTCTTCAATAATCTTTACAACACCTGATCCGACAGTTCCCAAACCAAGTAATGCGATATTTAACTCTTTCATGTAAATTACCTCCGTTTGTGCTTTTGAGAAAAACAATTGTACTGTTGAAAAATACTATATAATGGTTTAGTATAAAATCATTCTAAATTTTTGTAAAGTTCTTAATATTGAAAATATAAATCTATATTACCATGCTTAATCAGAAAACTAAATAAAATTTTCTGATTTTTTAGAAAGGTAGGAAAATTATGAAAGTTGCTAAGTTTGGTGGAAGTTCTGTATCAACTGCAGAACAAATTAAAAAGGTATTAACTATAGTGAATGAAGACCCTGAACGTAAAATCATTATCGTTTCAGCTCCAGGCAAAAGGCATAATGACGACATTAAAACTACTGATTTATTAATTCGTCTCTATGAAAAAGTACTTAATAAATTAAATTATGAAAGTAAAAAACAAGAAATTATTCAAAGATATGCTGATATAGTAGAAGAATTAGGTATAGGAAATGACATTTTAATAACAATTAATGACACTTTAGAGGAATACATTAAAAATCTTTCTGACAAACCTAACCGTTTATATGATGCTTTATTATCTTGTGGCGAAAATTTTAATGCTCAATTAATAGCCCAGTATAATAATAGTCAAGGTATTCCTACTCGTTATATTTCTCCTAAAGAAGCTGGATTAACCGTAACTGATTTACCACAGCAGGCTCAAATTTTAGATTCCGCATATAATGATATATACAAATTGCGTGATTATGATGAAAAACTAATTATTCCTGGTTTTTTCGGAGTTTCAAAACAAAATTATATCGTTACGTTTCCACGCGGTGGTTCTGACATAACTGGTGCTATCATAGCACGTGGCGTCCGAGCCTCACTTTATGAGAACTTCACTGATGTATCAGGAATATATAAAGCTAATCCAAATATCATAAATAATCCTGAACTCATTGAGGAAATAACTTACAGGGAAATGCGAGAGCTATCTTATGCAGGATTTGGAGTTTTTCACGATGAAGCACTACAACCTTTATACAAAGATCGAATTCCGGTAGTTATCAAAAATACTAATCGTCCAAATGATAAAGGAACCTACATTTTACATGACCGTGAAATCGATTCTAAAAATGTCATTAGTGGAATTAGTTGTGATAAAGGCTTTACTGTGATTAATATTAAAAAATATTTAATGAATAGATTAGTTGGATTTACACGAAAGATTCTTGGCGTTTTAGAAGATTATAATATATCATTTGACCATATGCCTTCTGGTATTGATAACATAAGTATTATCATGCGTACAAATCAAATTCAAGGTAAAGAAAGTCAAGTTCTTAATGCCATACGCAAACGTTGTGAAGTTGATGAGTTAAGTATCGACCATGATTTGGCAGTATTAATGATTGTTGGTGAAGGTATGAATCAAGTTGTTGGTACAGCTAGTAAAATTACTCACGCCCTTTCAGAATCAAACATTAATTTAATAATGATTAACCAAGGGGCTTCTGAAATTTCAATGATGTTTGGAATTCATGAAGCAGATGCTGAAAAAGCAGTATTATCTACGTACGAATTTTGTTACAACGGCGTTTGTTTAAAAAATTTGTGTAAATAAAATAAAAAAGATTTCTACATCACTTTCAATACATAAAGTAAATTTATTAACTCTGTATCAATGATGTAGAAATCTTTTTAAGATATCTTTTTAGCGGAACTATTTACTATAGCTTTTTTAATACGCTGTTCACCTACTACTAATTTTAAAATATAGAATTGATAATAACTAAGAGAATCAATAACAGCTTTATAATTACTAAACTGATGATATTTTTGTTCACTCATTAAATCATACATAAGAACTATTTCTGGCTTGATATAATCTACGTTCCAACTTAAAGAATGAAAATATATATTATTTTTTGGTAAACGTATATGATGATCTAACCTAAATAGCCATTCATCATTTACAACATCATAAACAAATATTGTCATGACTTCTGTATCGTTTTTAAAGACTTTAACATGTTCAACATCTGATAAAGATAAAGATTCTCTCAATCTTTCATATAACTGATCATCATAATAGTGAATCGTAAATTCTTCAGGAATCATTCTGATAATTTCCAATAACTTTTTGCGCTCAACACAAATATCTACTTTCGATGGTAATATAAAATCATCATTCAGAAATAGATGCATCGCTACCTCGCCGTGAAATTTGAATAAATGAGATGATGTTTTCCTTAAAATTTCGACTATTTTATTCACTGATTTTTCTTCTTTAACGTACATGTTACCACCCCTAGAGCAAGCGCTCTCACAATTAAATTATACATTCTCTTTTTTCACTTATCAAACAAATAAATGTGAACATTTAGTAAAATTTATTTTATTTTCAATAAAATTATTTTCATAAAAAGTTACTATATCACTATTCGCTACGCATATGATAGGGCTCTCATAAAAATTCACGAAAGTTTAATTGATATGTAAATATTTCGTCATTACTATTTGATAAAACACATTTCCCCTCTCATTTTCATTGAACTCAAAATTTAAGAAGTTTATAATTTATCTTGCAAATAGAATTTAATATTAAAAGATTTGGGTGAGTAGTAATGTCTTTAACGATTATCTTATCTATAATAATTATTATTTTGATTATAACTATGGTTCTTAATCAAAATTTTATGAAAGATAGGGTTGAAACAGAAGAATATGCTAGAAATCAATTAATCTCTAAAAATTCAATTTTAAGTGAAGAAAATTTATCATTGAAAAACCAAATGTTAAGTACAAACAATGACGTCGGACAACACGCTTTTAAAAACGCCAAGCGTGAATTAAGAAAAATATTAAATCGATTTAAAGAAGAGGGTCGTTTACGATCATATACAATTGTTCCTACGAGTAATTTGGCTGTTAAACATCCCCTTTTCGAATACGCACGTTCATTCGATTTTATTATCATTACTGATGTTGGTTTGATAAATGTGGATGTTAAAAATTGGAACCAAAAAACGTTTTATCATTTTGATGTGCCAGATCAACATCTTGAAGAAGGACAACCACAATATAATACCGAAAAAGTTGTCGGTCATTATATTAGCAATCGATATCATAGTCAGTTTAAAACAACACGTTCTGGTGTCTATACTTTTATTGAGATTTTACAGGATAATCGTGTAATATATGAATTTTATGACCACGATCCATACGATAAAGCCGCAAACAATGCAAAAGCATTAAAAGATAAAATTGAAAATGATTATAATTTTAAAATTCAAAGTATTGGTGTCATATACTTTAGTGATGGTAGCGTTAATATTATTGAAGGATCCGATGAGAGTGATAAATACGTCGACACCGTATCTACACCAATATCACTTGAAAAAGTAATTGAGGATGCTATCGATTTATCTAAGCACCCCCTTACTGATAAACAAATCGAAGAAATTTCTGAAAGCTTTAAACAACATATGAATAATTAAAATTCAAAAAGAGTTTGGAGCATGAAGTTATTTGACTAATAAAAAGACAATTTCTATTAATAAAATATAGAAATTGTCTTTTTATTATAATTATTCAAATTGTTGAGCAACTACTTTTTTTATATTCATTAGCATTAATACAAATGCAATTTCTCTTTTGACTTTAATTATGTTTCGAATCGACATTCGGATGAAACTCAAAATAACTTTCGTAAATCCATCAACAAGTTCCACATCAAATTTCTTTAACTGCAAACGTTTCTTCTAATAAGAAATCTTATCCCAATTTGGTTTTTAAAACATCTTAAGTTGTAATTTTATATTTCAACTTTTTAAATTATCTATTATCAACAATGTTGTCATATATTTCTTTTTAATTTTAATGTTTTTATACGATTCGGTAGTCATAGTACATATTTATATGACAATACTTATAGCAATTATTTCATGAATCGATAAACAAAATTATAAAATACATAAGTTTCCATTAGAAATCTATTTGAAACATAATGTTTTTCACTAGACTAAGAAGTAGATATCCTAATTTCTACTTTATTGAAACACTAGTCAAAAACGTAGTTGAAATCTACTAAATATCAATCTTTTTTTATTCTAATCTCATTTGCTAGAATAAGAAAACGATGCAAAACAAAATGGTCCAACTGAGTTTCTACTTATCGATATAACAAACGATTTTTTCTATTTTCACTCAATATCAAACTCTAAATTATCACTTCTAGCTCCAAATATTTAATTTTCTCTTTTTTGCTTCCTCTTGAGCATTTACGAAGGTATTTCTATATTTTCCATTTGGAGAAAAATACTTTTCTCTGGCTAAACCTTTTTTCACCAGCGATTCGTTAAGCATATCTCCATTTTTTAACCATACGTACGCCAAAGTACGACCATACCTATCAGTTTTTTCTTTATCATATTCTAAATAAACATTTTGATGCGTGAGATACTTCTTCGTATAATTAGATGCTTGTTTACCATATGGTTGAACTGGCGTATTAGGCTTAACAGTTTCTGGTGTATCTACACCAATTAATCTAACTTTAATTTCCTCTCCATTTTTTTGAGCAACAAATGTATCACCATCTACAACTCGTTTCACATATACTTTGTCTTTACCATTTAAATTGGAATTATCTGATTGATGTTGAGATTCTGAACCACTAAACGGTCCAGAATGGTTTACAAACTGGAAAATAATTACAATTATTCCTATCATCGCTACTACTAAAAGCGATGACATTTTCTTAGATTTCAATAATGTCACCTTATTTCACTTAATATCCCGATTTATACTAAAGAAAATTTGATCCAACGTCAAATGATTTCATACTATTATAAGTAATCAAATTTATATAATTACAATCTCGCTTTCCAAATTATAAGAGCATGATATAATACATGATGTTAGGAGTGAAAGAAATGGATACATCTAATGAAAATAAAATAACAATCATTGCCGTTATAGTAGCAATAATTGTTGGTGTCGTACTACAAATTGTCTTTAAACTACCCTTAATCGTGAGTTTAGTGGGGTCAGTATTTTTAGGTATGTTCGTTGGTTTTATCGTTTACCTAATTCAATCATTTCGTCGTAAAAAAAAGAATTAAAATTTGGTAATATCTTTAGTATATATGGTTTGAAATTAAACTTCATTCACTCAGTATCTTTGTCTCAATACAAAGTTTTACTTATCAAAACTTTATCGTATTGATAACTGTTAGATTAATTTAATTTTATAGAGTCTGCCTCAATTATGTATGGTGGACTCTTATTAATTAAATCCACCCCTTTTCATTTGCTTTTTTCCATGCCTCAAAACGATGATCTGAATTCATTTTGTCTATAATAGTACTCGTATAGTTACGCACAGTCCCGTTCGATAAATACAATTTGCTAGCAATCTCTTTGCTACTTAACCCATTGCCTATTTCTCTTAAAACAACTTGTTCTTTATGAGTTAATGGATTCGATTCGGTAAACAATGATGTCATGAGTGAAGGGCTATATTCCTTCTCACCCTTTGTCACTTTATAAATAGTTTTAATTAAATCATCAATTGAACGCTCTTTTAGTACATAAGCATCAACATCATTTGCTACAGCTTTTTCAAAATAACCTGGACGTTTAAATGTAGTCACTATGATTATTCTTGTATTGAGTTGTTTTTTTCTTACATAAGATAAGATTTCCAAGCCTGTTATACCCGGAATTTCAATATCTAAAATGGCTACATTGGGTTCATTATTTTCAATAAATTCGAGTGTCTCTAGACCATTTTCAAAATCTTTTAATACATTCATTTCTTCATGCATTTCTATCAGTTGTACCATAGCTTTTCTTAACATCAATTGATCCTCAGTTATGACAAGCGATATCATAATAAATCACCTCTAGGTATTTCAACAATAATAAGTGTTCCATTATTTGATTGTACAATTAATTTACCATTTAAATAATCTACACGTTCTTTAATACTTTTCAAATTTGAAGCATCTTCATTTTCCATCCCCACACCATTATCTTTAATTTTTAAAATGATTTGATGCTCATGTACCTCCAATTCACCTGTTACTTCAGTCGCATGTGCGTGTTTAATAACATTATTAATTGCTTCTCTAAAAATCATAGATAATATTGATTGTTTTGCTGGATTTAATGATTTAGCCGCACTTTTATTGTTAAACTTAAAATGTAGATTAGCATTTTGCAATAACTTTTCCAATGATGAAATTTCATCTTCAAAAGATTGTATCTTCAAATCATCAATAATGAGTCTAACTTTATTTAAGGCTTCTGTTGAAAGTTGATTTATTGCCTGCATTTCATTTTTTGCTTCTTCTGGATTAGTATCTATGAGTTTAACAGCTAATTCAGACTTCAATGTAAGACTAGCAAATACATGTCCTAATGTATCATGAAGATCTTGACTTATTCTATTACGCTCTTGTTGAGCTATTAATACATTAATATACTTATTCTTTTCTTCAAGTTTAGCTTTCATAATTCGTTCGTCTCTATTTTTAAAATTACCTATAGCAACAATTAATATAACCAAATAAAATGCACTTAATAGAACCACAAATGTTGGATTAAATATATAAGTTAGTATTAAGCAACTTACCATAGCTATTAAAAAGGTTATAAATTCTTTTGAAACAACACGAACATTAAATATAAAAGGTAAAGCGAAAGCACTATAGAAGAAAAACAAACTATTCATAGGATTGACACTATAGACAAAATAAAAGATTCCTAAATAATGAATAACCAGTAATGAATATAAAATACTATTACTAAGGTATTTATAAAATAAAATCATCGTCACATAGCTGATTATAAAAATAGTACAAACAATTAAATAAGTTAAGAAATTACCACGTTTGTCAACAAATATAGCTAAAATAGGAAATATTAAATATATTAAAGTACTTAATTCCCCTATTCTCACTCCCCAACTTCTTGATTCCATTAGGGTACATCTCCTTTCTTATTCATGAATAAAGCAATACTCAAAAAGATTATACAATAGACCACGAGATAGCCAAACGCTTCTATATCCACCCCTTTATTTTGCGCTAAATCTATAGCAAGTAGCTTTAAATTATATGTTGGCATGTGTTTAGAAATCGACTGAAGCCAATCAGGAAACGTGTATACTGGAAACCATAGACCTCCTAATATAGCTAGTGTAATATTAAGTAAATTGGCAAAACTACTTGCTTTTTGAATATCGTTGAGTTGAGCGATAATCAATCCTAAAGTCAAAAATAAACTAACCCCAATCCATAAAGTTAATGCAGAGAATATCCATTGAAAAACAGTCATGTGAACATCTTTGTAAAAATGAGCTACTGAAAAAATAATTATAATTGCTATTAAAAACTGACACATTGTCTTACTAATTTTAACTAAATAATATTGAAATGATGATAATGGGGTCACCATTAACCGCTTATACCAACCTTGATTTCGCTCTTCAATCAAATCTAATGGAAATGACAATAGACAAAAGTTCATTAAACTAAATACTGTCATACTGTACATATACTCTTTATAAAACTTAAGTTTTGCTTCTTCTGGCATGTCTAATATAGAAGTAAATAATAAATAAAACACGACAGGTAGGAATATGGACATAACTAAATACAATTTCTTTCTAAATATAATCTTTAATTCTATTTTAAAATAAGTTGATATCACTGGTAATTCCCTCCTTTAGACAAATCATTAGAAAACATGACTTCTAATAAAGATTTTTTAAGAATTTCAATCTTATTGAAATTGACATGATATTGTTTCAATAATTGTAAAACATCACTCACATCAGTTGTTTTTATTTCATATCTATTTTTTATTAATTTAATTTCGTATTTATGTTTCAGTTGATTGATAAGTTCTTGATATTTGCAAGGAATTCGAATTAAAGAATAACTTTGATTCCTTTTTATATTTTCAGGTGAATCATCTAATTGAATTTTACCTTTATCTAACATCATTACTTGATCAGCCATTCTTTCAACTTCTTCAATGTAATGAGAAGTATATAGTATCGTAGTGTTATTCATTTTTAATTTTTCTATAACATTCCAAAAATGTTGACGCATTTCTACATCCATAGCTGACGTAGGCTCATCTAAAATTAACAGTTCAGGTTTACCTACCAATGCTAAAGCAAAATCTAAAATTCTCTGCTGTCCACCTGATAAATTACATGCAAATTGATTCATTTGTCGGTCACTAAATTGTGTAATTTCTTTAAATTGATGAAAAGAAATAAACGTTTGATAAAAGGATTGATATAAATGTAATAATTCGCAAACCTTTATGTATTTAGGAAACTCCGTTTTTTGAAAAAGAATACCCATTTTATGTTTATTTAACAAATTTGATTTATCAGCGATTTGACCACTATCATAGTGATTATTTCCAATAATAATATCAATTAACGTTGACTTACCTGCTCCATTTTTACCGATTAATGCCGTACAACGATTATTTTTTATATCAATACTTATATCTTCTAAAACTTTATGTTCCTTGAAAGATTTAGATATATGTCGAAGTTCAATCATTATCGTCACACCTCTTGATTTATGTTAATTATAATTTAGCAAGTTTAAGTTAGTGATATAAGTACCGAATGTCATTAATTAACTATGACATTTGTCATATCATACATATAAGTTTACATAATATATTTACTGTTAAAAAAATACCCTCGTTCATTTAAACGAGGGTATTTTGAAATTTTATAAAATTGGAGATATTAATTTTGCTAGTCCTTCTTTAAATTTAATTGATAATGGACGCTTGTCGTATACTTTTTTTGTAAGTAATTTAGATTGCTCAATATCTTTTTCAAATGCTTGACGTAACTGTTTAGCAATATCTTCATCATATATAAATGCGTTCACTTCGAAATTCAGCTCAAAGCTTCTAAAGTCCATGTTTGCACTACCAATTGAAGAAATTTCATCATCAATCATTAATATTTTAGAATGAATAAATCCATTTTGATAAGTGTAAATATTAACTCCGCTATCTAATAAATCAGCTGCATTTGAAAATGTAGCCCAATAAACGAATGGATGATCAGGTTTACACGGTATCATAAGGTTTACTTCAACGCCACTATTAGCAGCCATTTTTAATGCATTAATGTATGATTGGTCTGGAATAAAATAAGGGCTTTGTAGATAGATAGACTTTTTAGCGCTCATTATCATTTTTGTATAACCATATTCTATTTGATGTAAATCAAATGCAGGTCCACTAGAAGCGATTTGAATAGCCGCGTTCCCTTTGTCCCCAATTTTTTTAGGGAAGTATTTTTGATCAAATTTAAATTGTGGACGATGCGACTGTGAATTCCAGTCTAAAATAAATCTTAATTGTAGTGCATCGATAACTTCACCTTGAACACGTGTATGTGTATCTCTCCAGTAACCTAACTTACCTAATCCTAAATAATCATCGCCGACATTAAAACCGCCAATGTAACCAATTTGTCCATCTATAATGATAATCTTTCTATGATTTCGATTATTCATTCTGAAATTGATTAAAGGTACTTTCGAAGGAAAAAATGCTTCAACTTCTCCACCTAATGCTCTGAAATGTTTAAATTTTGATAATCTAACCTTCTTAGAACCAACATCGTCATACAAAAGTTTAACTTCTAAACCTTCTTTAAGTTTAGTTTCAAGTGCATCTAAGATTCTTTTACCTAATCCATCAAGTTCAAAGGTATAGTACTCTAAATGTATATAGTCTTGAGCATTGTAAATATCCTCAAGTACTTTTTCATAAAGCTTATGACCATCTGTAAATAAATCGATTTTATTATTTTCTGTTAAAAAGGCATCTTGTTTCATTAACAACATACGTATTAAATCACGGTGTTTAATGACTTGATCATTGATATAACCATAATTATGTTTATCAAAACTGTCGATTTGATCTTGAACTAAATCTTCAAATGCATGTAATTCATCACCGTTATTTTTTTCCATCTTTTTCTTGGAAACCGTTCGTCCTAAAAATAGATACAAAATAAATCCAATGACAGGAAGAACGAATAATACGAATAACCACGCCCAAGTTGAACTGGCAGTACGTCGATCACGTTCAAGGAAGATGATAACAAATGCCAATACTACGTTAGTTATAAACCCAACTACTAACAATATAGTTAAAATGGTACCCAAAAGTCCAAAATTCATTACTAAATACTCCTATTCAGTCTTTCACCAAGAAAATTTAGCCGCCGATTTACTGAACTATGCTTCAGTTACCAATGTTAAAATAGCATTAAAGTCCTCGTCATTATGCGGAAATGCACGTTCTTCGATTTGTTTAATAGTAATGTTTAATAATTTGTAACCATTACCCTCTTGAGACTTTAAAAACGAATTAACACTTTTCTCTAAGCTCTCCAGTGTTTCCTCAGTTAAAGTTTTAAATTTTATTTGTTGCATAAATCCCATACCCCTTTCATTATATTGATTAAATCATAGAACTTTTCATACAAAATTTCAATTACTTTAGAGAAAATATCTTTTATAAATCAAACGTTCATTATCTTGAACAGAATATATTTTAATTTAAATGGTATTGATGTATAATAAATTACATTCGATTGAATATTCAGAATTTTTATTAGTCTAGATTAACATCAATGTCTTTACTGATTCTCTTTTAATTGATCGAAATCTTGTCTAATTGAGAACTAATCAACACTTTTCATCGAATAAATTAATAAATATCGATTTAACATTGGAGGGAACGCTTGTGATTTCATTTGAAAATGATTACTTAGAAGGTGCACATGAAAAAGTTTTAAATCGATTAGTAGAGACAAATCGAATACAAGCTGCTGGATATGGCTTTGATGACTTTTCGGCACAAGCTGCAGATAAAATTAGACAACGTATTGACTGTCCAGATGCTACCATTCGGTTTTTAGTAGGTGGTACGCAAACCAATCAAGTAGTTATTAACTCAATGCTTGATAGTTATGAAGGTGTTATATCCGCTGATACAGGACATGTGGCAGTCCATGAAGGTGGTGCGATAGAATTCAGTGGACATAAAGTTCTAACCATCCCCTCCCAAGAAGGTAAAATTACTGCTCAAGACGTTGAGAATTATATAGAAACTTTTGAAAGTGATTTTAAAAAAGAGCACATGGTGTATCCAGGGATGGTTTATATTTCACATCCAACCGAATACGGAACTTTATACACGAAAGAGGAATTACAATCTTTATCTAGAGTTTGCCGTAGACATCAGATTCCACTATTTATGGATGGTGCACGTTTAGGCTATGGTCTTATGAGTAATCAAACTAATGTAACTATCGAAGATGTTGCAAAATACTGTGATGTGTTTTACATAGGAGGTACTAAGATTGGAGCACTTTGTGGTGAAGCAATCGTCTTCACTAAACAAAATGAACCTAAAAACTTCACTACAATTATAAAACATCATGGTGCTTTATTAGCAAAAGGCCGTCTAACTGGTGTTCAATTTTTAGAATTATTCACTGATGATTTATATTTTGATATAAGTCGACATGCTATTAAAATGGCTGAAAAGGTAAAAAAAGGATTTATAGATAAAGGATATCAAGTCTATTTTGATTCACCAACCAATCAACAATTTTTTATTTTAAGCAACGATAAAATTGAAGAACTAAAACAAAAGGTAAAATTCGCAGTTTGGGAGAAATACGATAATCAACATCGTGTAGTTCGCTTCGCAACAAGTTGGGCCACTACTGAAGAAAATGTTAATCAACTACTTGAACTAATATAAAATACAAAATGAAGTTATAAAAACTGTATCACTACAGGCAGCTAAGAATGTAGTCAGGAGGACTATGCTATGCAACAAGAACGACAATCGTGGTACCAAAAATCTTGGTTTATTATTCTCACATTGCTATTTATTTTTCCATTAGGTCTCTTTCTAATGTGGAGGTATGCGCATTGGAAGAATTGGTTAAAATTAATTGTTTCATCAGTCTATATTATTAGTTTAGTTTTAATACTTTTATTTCAAGTTAGTCTATTAAATGAGAATAAAACAAATCAAATAGAACATGCATCAACTATGAAAGAAAAGTCTAATATAAATAATGTAAAAACAACTAAAAATAAAAATATTGAAAAATCAACGCAGACAGATAAACAAAACTCTGTAAACTTAAAGCAAAATACAAAAGATCAAAACAATAACGCAAATGATGAAGAAACTTCTACAACTAGCGAACAAAATGCAGCTATAGCACAAGCAAAATCATATGCAAATTCATTACCTATCTCTAAGAAAAGTTTATACAAACAATTAACTTCGGAATACGGAGAGAAATATCCGTCAGACGTAGCACAGTATGCTGTTGACCATATCAGTGTAGATTATAAAAAGAATGCATTGAGATTAGCAAAAAGTTACGTAAAAAATATAAACATTTCTAATCAAGCGTTATATGATCAACTCGTTTCAGAAAAAGGAGAAGGATTTACTCCTGAAGAAGCACAATATGCAATGAATCATTTAGATAGGTAATCATTAAGAAAGAGTTTTAACATTACAGAGTCCGGGACATAAAGTTTTAGTATAAGTAACAAAAGACAATTTCTGTTAAAATAATATAGAAATTGTCTTTTTTATAATTTTTTGATTATTTTCAGCTCATTGAGCTGTTACTTTTTTTATATTAAGTGCCATTAGCACAAATCCTAGTTCCCTTTTGACTTTATTTATCCCTCGAACGGACATTCGAGGGAAACCCAAAATAGCCTTAATAAATCCAAAAACAGGCTCCACATCAATTTTCCTTTGAATGTAGATAGTTTTTGTTTTTGGTTTTGAAAGCTTTTTATTAATTTGGGCTTTAAAATATTACAAATTATAATTCTTCATTATTTTTTATTTGCTTTTGAATTGAAGTTCAAACAATGGTGTTTCAGAGGACCCTCTGAACAATCATCACATTCATATAATTTAAAGTCTCGTTTAAAAACATATTTATCATAGCGATAGGCATATCTTTTAAATCCTAGTCTTTTATTGTTCGGACAAATGAATTCATCATTAATTTCGTCATATTTCCAATTTTGAGTATTAAAGATGTAATTGTTAGATTTTTCATTTTATGTTTCTTCTTAAGTTTAAAGAATATTACATATTTTAGTTTCATACTTTTAATTGCTTCTCAATTTCCTGTTCTAATGCATCTTGTAAAAATCTATAATCTCTTTGATTTCTTTTGTAATCTTCAGAAATACCAACTTTCAATGTATTAGGATTTTTCTTTTCTACAACTTCTTTTTGTATGTTTTTTAATAAACTAATATGATTGGTGTTTACAGTAATGTCTATCTCTATAACTTTATAAAAAATCTCATTTGAAAAATAGATTTTGTTTACATTCATAAATGCAATAAACTCTCGACAAGCTTTTTTTAATCTATTTATGTTTGTTTCAATATTATAATATATTCTATAAATTTCTTCTTTTTCATACTTTCTTCTTTCATTTTCTGGTAGTTTACTTAAAAGTTCCAAATTCAAATCACTATATGAATCTATGTCGTTGTAAGTATCTATAAAAGCTTGATTTAATTTATTAACTTTAATATGTGCTTCTTGTAATATAGGTCTTATATATTCTAAATTGTATTTAGCTTTATGAATCTTTTTTCATTAAAATATCTAATACATTCTTTAATAGAATAAATTATAATCCCTAACGCAATTGTAAAGAAAGAATAATAAATAGATGGTGTTTTATCAAGTATATCTAATAATAAGCATTCTATATGTGTATATAATTCCATTTAATTACCTCATATTTTATATGGTTAAAATATTTTTGAATAGTAGACAAGTAAAAATTCTATAATGTAATTTAATAGTATTGTCCACCTAAACTAAATAAAAAAGAAGCTAAGGCAAAATGCCTTAACTCCTTACCCCTATTAGGTTTCCCCTGAAATTGTTTAGCGCTTAGTATTGCTTAATATACTGTTCTCTTTCCCATTCGGATACTTGAGTTCTATTTAAGCAAATTGGGTATAATAAGGTTTATTAAATTGTTAAATAGCTTTATATCAACGTTTTTACACTTTATTAATGTATTGTGAATTAATTGTAGTTGCCCATTTAGTTGCCCAATATAATAAATTATATACACTGGGCAACTAACAAGGCTCTATCCCTTATGTAGCAAAAGATAGAGCCTTGTTTTATTTTTCATCACTTTGTTCTAATTCTACTTGATAATTGTAAAGTTTTTCCGCAGTTTCTAGAGTTAAATTTTTGACTTTTCTTTTACCATTTCTTAACTCACTTATGCCCCCATAGGAAATGCCAGTATCTTTTTTAATTTTATAATTCGATATTTCATTATTGTTTAGCAATTTTTCTATAACTGTATATATATGATTAAACTGATTCATAAATTAAATAGGAAATGAAAAGAAATATTTTATTATTTTCTTCTTATTATATTAATGATAAACAAAATTAAAGATAATATATTTATATAAAATGTTAACTTCTTTCTCAATTCTCTTGTCATAGACCTCACCTCCATATATAATGAGGTAAAGGGCTTTTAACCCTTTACCATTAAATGAACGATTTGATAAAATTAAGTATTTGAATTATTAAGCCTGTTATAGCTAATCGATACTTTATTTTTTCAATTCGTTCTTTTTCTTTTTCAATTCTTTTCATTTCCTTCTCCTTTCTTTCTTGATACATATATTATATCACATATGTGATATAATTCAACTGTTTTTCTTAATTTTTTTATAAAAAAACCATACCTCCTAGGTATGGTGTATTAATTCTTAATTAAATCATGCTCATTTTTTAATTGAACTTTAGCTTCAAATTTATTGATGAATTCTTTCAAAAGTTTTTCTTCTTCTACCATATCATCCTCAAGAATTAAAATCAGATTTTTTTCGTTCATAATTGAATATAGAATATAAGATCTCGCATTATGAATAGTTGTATTATTTTTATTTAAAAATTTAAAAAGGAACTCTTTATTTTCAATATCCTTAGCAACAAAATCTGGAGTAAATTTATCTAATGAATTCTTGCCACTTACGACATGCTTAGAAGTTATATCTTTATATCGTCCTTCTAAATAAGTCATTACATACTTTCTTTTTTCATTTACATTTAATCTTTCCTTTTTATTCAACCCAAGATGTAAAATGTATTTATAAGTTTTATTAATAAAATCATTAACTTCATTAATGGAACTAAATGTTCTATATTCAATATCTTCAAAATAAAAATTATTAACAAATCTTTTTATATAATTCTGAAGCGATTGATTAGTATGTTCGAATTCAAATTTTAATCCATCTAAAAACATATTAATAAATTCTAAATCTTCAAGTTCATCATCAAAAGAAACAATTTTTTTTCTTTGAGTTATAAATTTAACTTCATTTTTATGATAGCTTTCTCCTACTACCTCAAAAGCAACACCTATAGCTAGATTACTTCTTAAATATATATCTGGATAGTAACTTAACACTGAATAATTCACTTTAAACATAGTCAATCACTCCTTTCCTATTTTTTCTATTATAAATTTAATAGCTTCATCAAAATTCTCGGTAATGTATATAAAGTACTTGTATAGTTGTTGTATATTTTCCTCAGAAAGATTATTTTTTAAATAAATAGGAATTTTAGAAATAATACTTTCAATATCAACATCATTAACTTTATCAACAAAAGTTCTACCACAATCTTCAATTATTGATGTTTCAATTTTTCTATTTTCAAGTAAATATTGATAATATCCAGAACTAAACATATCCTTAATTATATCCTCTATACTATAATCATCATTTTTAAGTACATCTGGCCAAATACATCCACCTGGTAAAATATGAGTATAATCAATAGGATATAATTTTTTAGGGATTTCTATTAATAAATTACCTAAATTTCTATCTTTATTGTAAATAAAGATATCAAATAGAAGCAAATTGACAATTTCACTCTTTTGAACAAAAGATGTCATGCTGGGCGAAGTAATTGTTAATGATTTTTCTAACCAAGTTGTGTAAGTGAACAAACTACTATGTACGTAATCTTTCCCATTTTTCACTGCCGTATCTTCTTTGCTAAACAATGCATATCCAAAATGGGGATGTCTTATACCAAAAAATTCAGCTAAATTATAGCCTAATAATTCATTAAATAACGCAATAAATCCTTCGTTATTGTGTATGTACTTTGCAACAACTTTTTTATCATCTATATATCCTCGAATAGGATCGGTTACTCCATTCCCCACATCCTCAGTGATTTCTGAAATAATTTCCAACTTGTACCCCTGCCTCTATTATACTCAAAATTAATTACATTATACTCTAACTTTAATATGCTGTGAACCACTATTTAAATCACTATCTTTAAATTTGTTTCAGATAGATATAAAACACTAATCATATAATTACATTTAAACACAAAAAAGGGTAACCAAAAAATGGCTACCCTTTTAATTATTTATATTTTTCTTCTACTTCAATAGTATGCTTGTGCACCCACCCATTATTACTAGGCGAATATGTTCGACACCAAATATTTCCTTGTGGATCTTGAATTTCTTCAAAAATATAAACTTCTGTACCCGCTTCAAGTACATCAATTTCTTTTGCAAAACTAAAGTTATCAAAGCTACTTCCGGCACGTTCACGTAATGAAGCATCGTATTTAATCTTACCTTTATAATAAGCATCTTCTGACCATACTTTTACACGTGTACATCCAACTGGTTTCTTTTCAATAATTTCGTCTTGTTCTTCAGGTTGATTCACAATTGTTTCTGTATCAACATCTTCGCTATCAATATAACGTTGCACTAGATTATCAATCACATCAATTTCATCACGTCCATAACCACATGCTTCCAGTGCATTACCTGGATCACGTTTATCATCTTGAATATCTTGATGACCTGGTGCTTTATTATAGTGATCGATATTCCATGAAGGACACAGTACTGCATACACTCTAGCAAAGTTATCAAGTGCTTTTAATGATCGTTCTCTATCATCTTCAAAATAACATAGCTCGCCACCAAAAGCAGCGTCATTGGCATCATCACCAAAATAATAATTGTCTGTTGGCGTATCATAAATAACGTGCCATGCTTTTTCGTCTAATGGCACACAAATAATACATTCTTTATCATCTACAAAGAAATGAGCCGAAGCGGTAGTAGCCCAATCTATATCATAAGTATTTTTATAATAGTCAACGTTTTGTTGTGCTGTACTTCCAGGATTACCTGTGTCATGATATACCGCAAAAATTGGGCTACCAGTGTCTAAAGATTGCCCTGTACGTCTCGTTCCATATGGTAAAAAGTCGGTATACACTGGTACGCCATTCCATTCACCCAAATATTCTTTTGACATAATTAATCAACTCCAATAAAATTAATCTATAAAAACGACTTATTTAGTCGCATTGTTATCTTTACTAAAAATATTTAACCTTTTTGTTATTTGATCCGGTATCGGCACACCCAAGATTGCAGCATTCTCAATAATACTAGTTGCTTCTGATAAAATTAAAAAGATAACTGAACCATTAACTAAAATTCCGTCTAATTGAAATACTATATCCAATGTATTAGCTACTAGCACAACGCATAGATAAGCTATTTTTTTTATATATCCAGTTATTGCTTTGTGACTCCATAACTTTCCTTCTGAAAATGCCTTTAATATTCCCGTAACTATATCAATTAAAATCATAATTAAAAGTAAATCAATAAAAACTGAATTACCTGAATATATTAGACTCATAAAATCGTCTACTTCTGTATTATAATTTTGTACTGTTCCCAATTTTATTCACTCTCTTTCGATTGTTAATATATACCATAAATTGCAGTTATAATTGCATCTGAATTAGTAGCAATTGCATTATCAGTAGAGGTTAAAGTTTTTAATATTTGAATATGTCTCTCGTCTTTCACAGATAGTGAAATCTCGTCTAAGTATCCGTTTTTAAATTCATCATTTAACGCTCTCATACCAATGTTATTCAAATAAACTGTTTGCCCTATATCTGGTACTGTAATAAATTGAGTAGCAAGACGATTAGTGAAAAAGACTAATTTAATAATTAACTGGCCGTAATTCTGTATTTTATCTTTTAATTCAAGAGTATTTCCTCTTTGACCTCTACCTTTCCATAAAAGAATTGGTAGAGATGATTTCCATCGATCATATAATTGCCCTCTATATTTTTCAATTGATAACCCTGAACCTAATATAGTCAAAATACCGTTCCCATCATCCTGCATAATAGCTTGTATAATTCCTGTTGTATTGTTGCCATTTCTAACTGGCATTCCTTGAGTGGTAGAATCGAAATAATAATAACCTGTACTAGTAATATTTGCTGGGTTATCTAGAACTCCTTCTCTAACTCCAGCATCTAATTTCTTACTAACTAAATCTCTAATATTTTGAGTTAAATTCTGTTTGGTTGTTATTAGTGATGATGAAAAATCTGAAACTTGCTCAGTAAGTTGATTAATTTGATTATTCAATTCACTTTTAGTTACTAATTGATTGCTTCCAATAGATGATTTAAGCGATTTAATTTGTAAATCCAGCATATTTGCTGTATCAACTAAATTTTGAACTTTATTCTTTGTACCATCAGCAGAATTATTTATTTCTTTTATACCAGCTTCAACTGTTTTTCTTAATCTCTCTAACTCTTTTTGATATTCAGTAAAATAGCTTTCTGAATTAATGCCAAATTCTACTTTATTTTTTAATACTCGCATTTGGACTTCAATTGTAGAATCAGTTTGCTCCCCTCTCTTTAATTTAAAGAAAGCTTGTTGATAATCACCTTCTGCAGTACTAGCTTGTTGCGGTAATATATACCTAAAAATACCTCCCTTTGCATTTAATACAATACCACCAGTCGTATCAATAATACGTTCACCATCTGGTTTTACTCCTTCAAAAATTGGTGTTAAGTCCGTAATATTATATGGTGTTCCATTAGATGTAACTGAAATTGTAATAGCTTTAAGCCCTCCGTCTCCAACCCTACTAACAATATATTGTTGCTTTTCTTGTTGATTACCTAATTTTGTAATATCAAATGATAGTTCTTGATTAGCCATTTATTATTTCTCCCCTCTTAACCATAAAAGTAATAATAGTTTTTTAATAACTCATAGGTAATAACTTCGTGTACTAATTCATTCGGATGTAAGCCATCAACCATGCATTTATTTCTAAAAGCAGGATTGTATGAGTCAATAATATTTGAATGATATGCATCAAAAACTGGTATTTTTAATTCTGTGCAAGCTAGTATTTGAGCATTTACATAATCCTCCAAAGTTAAGCCTAATGAATTTTTATCAGTGTCTTTTCTTCTAATTTGATTGCCATTAACAGGTAACTGACGTGTGGCAGTCATACATATAATTTTTACGCCTTTATTTTGTAATCTGATAAGCTTTATAATTTGATAAAAAGCTCCATAAAAAGTAGATATATCGGTTTTATCTTTTCCAATTTTCACACCGTTACCATAGAGCCAATCATCATCTGTGCCTTGTATTATGACTAAATCAGCATTTTGTATTTGATTAGCTTGTTTATATATATTGTTATTACTAGCTGTAGAAAAAGTTGCACCACTAACAGCAAAATTATTCACTGGTATATTTAATTTCTCAGATAAATATTGGCCATAATTCTTTTTGGCATGTAAACCACGTGCTACAGAATCACCAATACAATAAATATTTCTAACTTGTTTAATTGTTTGTGAAAGTTTTGAATAATCATATACTAATGTACCGTTTTGAGTTACTACTAAATTACTATATTTATCTTTTTTAATAATATTATTTATATCCGCATCAATACGCTGCGACAGTGTCTCATGTTTTACACCAGTTAAATCAATTTTACTTTTAGATACTTCTTCAGTAACTTCTAAAGGTGACATCTCTGGCATAACAATTGCTCTTATTTCTTTTTCTAAAGCATTTTTAAACTCACTTAATTCCTTTCTTTCTTGAGTACTTAAATCTTTATATCCAAATACTTTATTAAACGTATCTTCAATTATCTTTAAATTTTCTATCATTTGACGTCTAAATGTGACACCGTCTGAATCAATAAGACTTTTATTTAAATTCATAAATCAATCACCTCAGTATTCTAAAATTTCATGTAATCGAATCTTATTAGCATTGTTTCTAAAATTATCATCTGTACCCTTAATTAATTGATCACTCACCACTACAGTTTTAGTACATGTTTGTCCAGAAGAATTTATAGATATGACTTCAGTCACTTTTGCATTTCTATGCAATTGAACATGTGATTTAGGTAAGTATTGGTAATGATATAAATCATCAGATTCATCTAAACGCCAAACTAAAATAATTCCGTTATTACAAGATGAAATACTTTTGTTTAAATTAACCGTCTGTTGATTACTTGGCCATAAATTAATATCTTGTTTAATTAAAGTATTATTTGTTGAAACATTGCTTAACCTTGTTGAGTATTCATTTGAATTTGTTTTTAATTTATCTAAACGTTTTTTATCTTCGGCTGACATTAAACCTGCTTTTTCTGAAGTTGCTACTGTCAGATTGTCTTGCGAAAAACTATTTAACTTTTGTTTTTCTTCAGGTGTTAAAAGTAAATTTTTATCGAAACCATCAATAACATCAATGTGTGTTCTAACATAAACTTCTTCCCCATCATAAGTTAATGTTCTAGCTTTAGTAATTTGAGTCATAGTTGTTCACTTCCTTATAAAAAACAGACCCTAATCTATTAGGGCCTGTTGAATTAAAATTATTAAGTTTTATTTTGTCTTTTTTTGACATTAATCCATCTTCAGTTTCTGTTGCTATGGATAGCCCACGAATTGCTTTTACATGTGTAATTGGATAAAAAATCAGTCCACTTTCATATAATTCCTTTAACTTAATTTTCGTCATCTACAACGCTCCCAACATCTTTGGCAGTAAATATAGGAGTATTAGTTTTAATAGTTTCTAATCGTTTCTCTGTATCTGAAATAGCTTTTTTGGTATAAGCGTTTATTTTATAAATACGTTTTTGAATAGAATTTTGTAAATTGATGATATCTTTTTTTTCATTTGAAAAAGTTACTTCATCGGGTCTATTTACAAAAGGATGATTTTTACTTAATGATACAATTTTTAAATCTACATTAAATCCCATACTTTGGTGAATAAATTTAATAATATCGTTCTCACTTAAGGGTTCTTTATCCTTATAAACAAGCTTCAAACTCGTTTCTGGTTCATCTTGAATTTGCGTTTTTACCCATTTTTTCAATTCTTCTAAATCACTTATTTCATCATTATTTATAGGTGGAGCAACTTTTCTCCCCCACTTATTAATATTTGGTGATTTATATAAGTATTCAATACTTTGATCCTTACCTTTACTTTTTCTATCATCGCTTTTAGCTGAACTATCCTGTTTTTTACCATATGCTTTTATTTCTGTCTTCAAATTATTAGTATTAACATCCACCGCAATTTCATCAGTATTATATTTATATCTTATAACTAAATTTCTTTTTTTATAGAATTCTTTTTCAGAATAGAACGTAATTTTCTTATTATCCGCAAAAATTATTGCATTAAATTTCTCAGCAATAGCTTTGCAAAAATCAAAACCTGGGGCATTACCTAATTCATCAAGTTTAGTCGTTTTAAAGCGACCTATGATTTCATATTCATAACCTAAAGTATTGTCTTTGAAACCATATTTAAGTATCTCTTCTAAAGTATAGGATTTTGTATTTTTATCATTTTCTTTTTTAGAATTTGAATAAACGTAATGATCTTGAAAACCATACATAATATGAATAGCAGTAACATCCACTGTCTGTATTTTAGATTTATTGTTAAATGTGGGAGCTTTAATAATATATTTTTGACCTTGATAGTACACTATAGATTCGCATTGAATTAAATCATAGATATCTTTGTTTCTATTTGTTTTGATAACTGTAAACCTTAAAGAGCGGTTATTATTTTTTTCATAATCATATTTAAATGATCCATAATCTATATCAATAAAAATTTCTTTTTTAGTTTCATTCATATTACCTATAACAATATAATCCATAAAATTCACCTTTTACCTATAAATAAATGGAAATGCAAATTCAATTGATTGAATTTTTGCATTTCCATTAACTTTAAAATTATTTGTACCTTTTTCTAACTTAATAATACCATTATCTGTATCTACCCCACATCTTTTATCATTCAAAAATGGTGCCTCACCATCTAAAATTAAAGTATCAGCAGTTTTTAGTGGTTTAGTGTAAGTGAATTTAGATTGATTATTTAAATTTGTTAAATAAAAGTTAGATGGCGAATCAGCTATAATCTTTATTTTTAAAGTGTGTCTTTTAATAGGATCTATAACTTCACTTGAACCATTATATACAGTGAAATTGTTTGTATTAAATTGATATCTAGGTACATAATCAGTTGGTAATGTTTCAGTAAGCATAAACCCATCTTCTAGACTATCAACTTCGTTTGTATATAATAAAGATTCTGAATAGCCCTTATATACTGTAAACTCTATTTCAAATTCCATATCAGAATGAAAATAACGTGTTTTTTTTAAACTCGCATCATTTACAGCGTATTTAACTCTAGGTAATTTACTATGCGATATATAATATGGCTCTCGTTGATATATAACATTTCTCAATTTTTGTTCCATTAAGAATAAGTCACTTTCATCAACACCATCATAATAAAATGTAGCTTTTAATGTAAAAGGTGAAAATGTATTACTACCAGGAATAACTCCGTCATTAGCATCTATTTTTTGTGATGTATTATCTACATTAACATCACCTATTTCTATATCTTTGAAAATAACTCCTGGTATATTATTTAAATTGATTATTGTTTCTTTAAAAATAAATTTAAACCAATCATTCATTTTAAGCACCTCCCCCCATTAATTTTATTAATCTATATCTGTCCATTTGTTTTTCACTAATTGCTTTTTCCATTTTTTCTATATCAACGTTAAAATCTTTATTTTTTATAGTTGTAATTAATAACTTAAGTAATTCATTATTCTCTTCTAATAGCATTACCATTGAAGTATTATCATTTGAATAAATAGAAGTTTTATTTTCAGGTTTATGTCCTATTATTTCTTGTGATTTCCTAATTAACTGTAATGCTCTTTGAGGTTTTGTTAAAGGAATAATCATTTCTGGCTTATTACCCTCACCAATTTCTGCAATTTGATGATGTGTTACTAAACCACCATTTGCATACGCATAATCACCAGCACGTTTAAAACCATTCCATCCATATGTACCAACAATATAACGCATTGCAGATATTGCTTCGTCAACTGGATTCATGATGTTACTATGTCCTTTAATAGCATAAGTTCTGAATGATGGTTCAATCATTTGAAACATACCTTTTGATGGAGTTCCATTTTGTGCATTAACATCCCAGTCATTTACTGCATTAGCAGTATAATTAGATTCACGTTTAGCAACTCGCATCATTTGTTCAGTTATATAGCTAGAATTATATTGTCCCCCCAATATAGATTGAGCTCTTAATATTGATTTTCTTGCATATTCTGCACCACTACCACCGCCAGCATGTTCTGATAAAAACTTTGCAGGATTAATAGTGTTTCTATTAGTAAGTTCTGCGCCAAAAGGTGACTCAACTTGATAGTGAAGATGTGGCCCAGTTGTCCACTGTCCACTATTACCAGTTCTAGCAATTGGTTCTCCTTGTTCAACACGTCCAGTTTTTAATACTTCACTTAAATGTAAGAAGTATTGAGCATATATACCACTAACTAATCTAGCAATTAAACCACCATATTGATTATATTGTCTTGAGACTGTGCCAGATGTAGGCGCTGTAATAAGAGTTCCATATGGAGTTGCATAGTCGATACCATAATGATGACCATTTGCAAAGCTATAATTTGGTGCACCACCATTGGGATAATAGCCCATATTAATACCAAATTTAGTAAATGATGATCCATCAGCATTGCCAACTTCTTCAAACCATTTTTTTACAAAATCAACCGCACCAGCTTTAATTTTTTTAAACATACCATTAATCAGTTTAGAAGGTATTTCTTTGATTCCTTTAAAATTAACGCCAAAAACATCTATAATTTTATCTATTAATTTTCCAGGATCACTAATATAATCCATTACATCGCCTATTTTTTCTGACGCCCATTCGTATACATTAGACGCCGTTTCAACTACTTTATCTTTTATGTTGGAACCAAATTCAACTGCTTTATTAAATGTATCCATAATACCTGAACCTATAGAAAGTCTAGGTATTACTCCGGATTGTTGCATAGCATATGTTTGTGCACCATTGTACACTCCCCAGCCTTTAGGAATATAAACTGGTACATTTTCACCTTGAGGCGCATATAAATCACCGCTGGGAGATTGTAGTAATTCTTGATAATATCCATTAGGTCCGTTACCTGGCCCTTTATCATTTACTATTGCTAAAGTAGACTCGCTAAGAACACCATCATCAATTGAAGCTGTCCCAGTAGAGAGTTTGATTGGTTTAATTATCTCTTTACCCATTCCTAGTTTATCGCCTATCCAGTTAATACCATCAATCATTTTATTGATACCACCAATAGCATACTTTTTAAGTCCCTCTGCTAATTCTTTTGCGGTATCTATAACTTTATCTTTCATTCCTACAAATCCATTTTTAATTTTTTCAGTAAAATTCAAAACTTTATCTTTCAAATTTGAAAAAGTGGATATCATTCTATCTTTTAAATTAAAAACTGCTTCTATAGTTTTTTCCTTTATTAATTGCCATGTATTTACTAACCAGTCTCTTAAATTACCGATAATATTAGATATTTTTTCATAAATCCTTTTAAATATAGTTACTATACCTTTATAAAAAGATAACGATTTAGTAATGATAAATGTTATTAAACTAACAATAATTTTTGATATAACATTATATATTGCTTTAAATCTACCGACTGTAGAATTATAAATATTTTTGGTGTACTGACTAAAAAATGATGATATTTTAAGCCATAAATTTTTGATTTTAAAGGTAAATAATTTCACAAAACTTATGAGGCCTTTTACTATTAGACCAAAAAAGCTTATTTTTATAATATTCCATAAAACTTGAAATGCTCCTTTAAAAATTTGTTTCAAACCTTGGAACAATTTTTTCCAGTTTCCAGTAAATAGACCCGAGAATACTTTTATTAAGCCACTAACAATGGTAATAAATCCTTTTATAATACCTACTAGGCTACCAAAAACAGTTTTAACAATTATCTTTATTTTTGGAAATACCAAATAAAAAATCGAAAATATAAACTTTATTATTTTAGAAATAACAGTAGCTATATTTTTCAAATTTTGAATTATAGTATTTCCATTTTCATTCCAAAATCCTTTTAGAAAGTTTCCAATTGATTTACCCAGATTAATTAATCCATTAAAAGATTTTTTTATAACTGGACCTATAAATTTACCAAAGCTATTTGCGGCTTTTTTTATACCTTCAAATGCTTTATCAACAAAATTTCTAAATGTTTCAGATTTTTTATAAGCTACAACAAATGCTGTTACTAATGCTCCAATTGCTAATATAGCTATTCCTATTGGATTAGTGAATAAACTAAATATTTTTCCTACTTTACCTATTCCACTCAATAAACCAAATACATCTTTTATTTTTTTTAGAGCACCTATAAATGAACCTAAGGCCCATAATGTAGGACCTATTGCAGCTGCAACAACGCCAAATATAACAATCAATCTCCTAGTATTAGATGATAAACCACCAAACCATTTTGATACATCTTTAATATGATTAGATAAACTTTGTAAAACTGGACCAAATGCATCTTCTATAGATGCCCATATCTCAGATAAACCTAATTTTAAGTTATTATTTGCTACTTTAAATTTTTCTGCTCCATCTTGTGTACTTTTAAAAGTCTTATCAACTGTACCTGATGATGTTTTTAAAGCTTTGTTCATATCTTCAATTGAAAATCTACCCTGTTTGATTGCATCAGCTAAATCTGGACCCGCTTTGGCTCCAAATGCCTTAATTGCTAAACTAGTAGCTGTAGAAATATCAGGTGCTTTTTTAATTTGATCTAAAGTCTTTTTGAACTCTACTCTAGGATTTTTTCCAGCAGCACCCCAATTAGATATTGCTTTTTTTAGACCACTAAACGCGATTTCAGTGTTTACCCCCGCTTTTTCCCATTGAGAAAATAAAGAAATTGATTCTTTCATTTCAAAGCCTAAGCTACGCATAGGTGCACCATATTTAGTGACATTTTCCGCTAATTTATCTATTGAAATTCCACTTACTTGGGATGCTCTGGCCATGCTATCTAATACTTTAGAATAATCATTTGCACTTACTCCTGCATCTCCCATAGCCCTAGTAATTAATTGAACTGCTTGAACTCCATCAGTCTTAGTAATATCGCTGAACTCTAAAAATTCTTTAGTCGCATTTTCTAAATCTTTTCCGGTAAGTCCTAAACGTGTATTAACTTCACCTAGTACGCCCCCTACTTGTTGAGCATCTCCTGGGAATGTACTAAAAACATTTTTGAAATTATTTTGTAAATTATCTAACTCTTTTCCTGTTGCACCTGTAGCAGTAGTTACAATATCTAAACCTTCATCCACTTCATAAAATGCATTTTTAGAAACTATGCCAATTCCAGTTAAAGGCGCTGTTATACTAGCTGTCATTCCTTTACCTATAGTCTTGAATTTTTCTGAAGCTTTTGCTGCATGTTCTGCAACTGCATCAAAGGATTTACTAAGTTTATGATTGCCTTCATCAACGTCATGTTGATTATTTTTAAATTCTTCAAACTTTTTACTAGTATTTTCAATACTGTGTTGTAAATTATTTAAAATTCTTACTTCATTATTAGCAGATTTTGCAGAATTATCTAACTCTTTTTGAGTTACCAAAGCTTGTTTACTTAATTTTTCAAATGCTTTTTCAGATTCTTGTACTTCTTTTCTAGCTTCATCTAATTCTTTTTTACTTACATTTGTAGTTTTACTTAATCGTTCATAACGATCGTTGGCCTCTTCTACCCTTCTGTTTGCTCTTGTTAAAGCTTCACTCTGCTCTTCGTGAGTTTTTTTCAAATTAGAAAATTTTTCTTTTGCTTGTTCAACAATTTTTGATTGTATTTCTAATTTTTTATTAAGCCCTTCTATGGTTACTTGATATCTTTCAATAGATTCTTCGCCTCTCTGAAATGCTGAAAGATTGGCATTAAATTCACTATTAACTACACTAAGCTCTCTTTTTAGCCCTTTCATTCCTTCGTCAATTCGCGAATAATCTAAATCTAAAGATAGTGATAAACCTTCAATTTTTTCTGACATAATGCAATCCCTCCATTTCTCTATAGAGAAGCTATAAACTCATAGCCATTAACTACTTGATTTGAATTTGTATCATTTGTTTCTAAAATTTCAATTAAATGATAAAAATCGGCGTTGGCCACATCATTATATGACCAACCTAATTCTTTCATAAAATGCTGAAAAATCTTATTTAATTCTTGTTTTGCTTCTTGATATGTTTTTGGTTGCGTCGTTCTTGACGATTCTGAGGTTTCTTTCCCACTACATCACTCATAATTCTTTGTAATGTTTCAGATAAGTCAGCACTGGCAACACCGTTTAGAATAGATTCAAATGTAACTTTTGGTGAATCAAATAATTGTTCAATGTAATGTAAAGCTAAATCTAACTCTTCCTTTTCAGTTTTTGCTTTTTGGGCTTTTTCTTGCATGTCTAATGCGTCATATAACTTTTTGGAAGAAATAAAAGGTTGTATAATCTTTTCGTATTCTCCCTTTTCAGAATTATAGAGTTCAATGTAAGTACCTTTAATATTTGTCATTTAATTACTCCTTTATTGTTATATTATCTAGAAACACTTTGTGAACCAGTACTTGATGATGTAGACGAAAGTGATGAACCTACTGCTTTACTACTTTTACTATCTACTGTTCCAATAATTAATTCTTTAAATTTATCAAACTTATCTTCTCCAAAACATGAACCAAATACTCTTGATTTACCTTCAATCACTTTATCAACAAATGTTCCAGATAATTTAGTATTTTTAGGCTCTTTTTGTTTTGCTTCGGTTGTAGCAAACTCCGTATCATTCACACCTAATTTACCTTTAGGCAATCCTAAATAAGCTTTTTCTCCCACTAGATTTGAAGATACAGCTAATAATGATACATAAGGTGGATTAGTATCTTCTCCTGCCCAATGAATATTATGTTGGTCTTTAGTTCTTCCTAAAATAGTCATCATATCCTCATAAGGTGGATTGAATGTTTCAAATTCAACTTTCACATCTCCTGTCCCTTTTTTAGAAATCCATACAAATTTATTTGATGCTCTAACTCTTAATTCATCAGCGTCTAAACCTGCAATTTTCATGTTTACAGTTCCACCATGATCATCTTTCCATTCTAAAATTTCCTGTAAATCTCCATTGTTGTTATAAATTCCTACATAAACCTTTTCAAAGCCAATCAAAGTAGAACTAGTTTTAACTGTTTCTGTCATAATTAACACTCCTAATTAATATTTTTTGGTATTCCTTCATATCTTCTAGAATCAACAAACCTTTGAGTTTCAATAAAAAACTCATCAAGTCCTCCATCTAATTTGAATAAATAATGCTTAAATAATTCTTTAGTAATCTCATTAGCAACTAATTTAGTAATAGAATCCTCTTTACTTTCTACATCAATTTGAACAACAAAATTTTGATTAAAATAATTATTACTAGCAAATGAGCGTGGACTATATGGATCTAAACTATTAATTACTATAAATGGTAAATTTATTGATTCTTCATCGGTTTCTTCAACTTGATAAAAAAATATACGATTGCCAACATGTTCGTTAACAATCGCATTTGAGTTTAATACTTTTTCTATATATTCAAAAATATCACTAATCATTTTATATTACTCCTAAATCCATTTGAAACTGCATCTTTATAATTATTACGACTTAAAAGTAAAGCCCTTTGAATTGCTCCAAATCCTCTCGGCTTAATCTTAGAAGCCTTCTTTTTACCGTGTTTGGTATAACCATATTCATTTAAGTGAATTATTTTATATCTTTTATTTGGCCCGTCCCAATAAAGTGTAACTTTACTCTTATTATTAAATTTAATTGGTTTACTAATTTTAATTTCATTTATACTAGCACCAGTATCTTTAAATTTTCCAAACTCTTTAATTATTGCCGTCTTTACTACTTCAGCACCCTTTAATAAGCATTCAGTTTCAGTTTTGCTAATAAGATTTTGAATTTCTTGATGAACTTTATCTGTCACACCTTCAATTCCTTTGATTTTAACGCTCATTAGATCACCTGCTTACAAATTAATGTAACAAATCTTGAATCTTGAAAATCTTTTTGAATCAAACTTATATCATAAATTTTATCTTTAAATCTACCATTTAATATTTTTACTGCATGAGTTTTTTTAATTTCAAAGGTGTTTAATGGATCTCTTATAGTAATAGTTAAATCTGTTTCAGTATTATTTGCTTTAGCTTGTTGTATATCTTTAAGCCATACATTTTCAATTGAAGCCCAGCAGTTAAACAAAGTATCTTCACTGTATTCTTTTCCAGGTTTCCCACCAACTCTTGACAATGTATTTATAAATCCTATTCTTATTTTAAGTTTATTAAAATTTCTCATAGAATCACTTCGCAACTTCTTTATTTTGATTATTACTACTGCTGACTACTTCATAATTAATAAAATCTTGATGCTGATTCATAGCCAATTTAGTAATAATTGCATCTACTTTATAACCTCTAGTACCTAAACTATTTCTATCTTCATAAAAGTTGGAAACTAGCATTTTAACAGCTAGATTATATAAAGGATTAACAACCTTAGGAAATGGTACACCTGAAGTTGCTAATTCGGATTGAGCAGCATAAATTAAATCTTTAATCTCATTATCTTGATCGTCAAAATCAATAAGTAAGTATTTTTTCATTTCTTCAAGTGATACTGCTAGATTTTCGGTTATCACTACAACCACCTACTTATATAATATATTTTCTTTTATATAGTCTAATGTTTTTGCCTTACCAATAAATTTTTTACCATCACTAGTTATAAAATTAGGTCCACCAGTATGTTTTGCATATTTTGATAATAGCATTACGTCTAATTGACTATTATCAATATACTCGCACACTCCTCTATCAACTAAAAATTGAATTCTTTCTACTGTCCCTACATATAGGTCACCTTTACTTACCAAAGTTAAATTATTTGATTTGTCTTTAAAATCTTCACTACATAGAGCTATTATTTTTTCAGTCATTTAGATCACCTATTTAAAGAGCCTGTACTGTATTTTCTGGCTCATCTAAATCCACACCGTCTATTACCTTCAAAATAACAAATGCATTTTCATCAATAGGTTTACCGTCAACTATAGCATAACTCATATAGTCTGTTTTCCGTTCTTTAATATGGTCTTCAGTATAAATAGAAATATCTTCTTGTATATTTGCTACATAACCATCCTTTAAATTCCCAATTAAAATTTCACCATATTTGATACCTGCATCTTCTTTAACTTCAATTCCAAACAATCTATGAATTCCGTTATTAGTTGGATCAGCTATAAATAATGGTTTTCCACCACTCTCTGTAAGAGTAGCTAACGAAGTCCAAATTGTTCTCCTGCTAGCATAAATCTTTGTATTTTTAGAATAATTTGTCGGAATTTCACCTAAATATTGACATAATACGTTATAACTCAATACAGCATTGTCATAATATTTATTAGTATTTTTCAATATCGTTCTAATACCTAATGGTTCCGATTTTGAATTGGTTTGTGCTGTTTTAGGACCTTTGCCACGATAAACACCGTATGATAATGCTGCACCAATTCTTTTTCCTAATTCATTAATTATATAAGTTTCAAGTTCATTAATTGCCATGGTTTTAAGCTTCCACGATACAGTAATAGATTTAGCTAATTCATAACCCGATAACTCAACAGTTCCAAATTTTAATTCTTCAGATTCAACAACTGTACTTTCTTCATACCAAGTTGCATTTTTATTTTTTTCACCAGTAACTAACGTTAATATGCCTTTAACTTTAAACTTATTAACATCTGCCCATAAACTAGAAGTTTGTTCAGCTTTCTCCCAAATACCATCTGCTACTGATTTGGGAATTAAAACGCCCTTATTTTCAGTCGAATGTACAAAATCACTACGATACTGTTCATTTACTTTCGAAATTAAGTTTCTCTGTTCTTCTGTAACTTTTCTACCTGCGATATCATTTAACCATGCTGAACGATATTCAGGTGTTTCAATTGCTTGCTCCCAATTCATACTTCTCATGTCTATTTCTTTTTTATCGAAATTCTGACTAATGACATTGCCAATAGTTTCTCCTTTAGACATGCGCTCAATGATATTTTGTTTATCTTTAATTTGACGCTCTTCCGCTTCAATTTCATCTAATTCTGTAGAAATAGCGTTTAAGTCTGCGTTGTCATCTTGTTCAATTAACTTACGTAATTCTTGCTTTCTTTCTAAAATTTCCTTTAATCGTTTATTCATTAAAAACTCCTCCTAATCTCAATTTTAATAACAATTCTTTTTTACGCTTTTCGTCTGCCGACTTCTCCAAATCAATTTCTCTAGACCTCTCCAGCTCAAGAGCAGAACTTTTTCTAGCACTTATAGAAGTATTGTCATATGCTGGAAAATCAACTGCGGCAACATCAAACAATTTATCAATAGATCTTATTGTATAAGTATGTGTTTCAATATCATAATCTTCATCTTCTATAGTGAAAGCAAATGACATTCTATCGACATCACCACGTTTAATTAATTCATATAAATCACGACCTGCCGTCGTATTTGCTAATTCAGCCCTAATAAAAAGACCCTCACTATCTATATTAAGTGTGAGCGTCTTACTTCTAGTACGTGCCATTATCATTACATTATCTGAATGATTATATTTAAATGGTACATCCGATAAGTCTGCATGATTTAGAGCTTCAGGTTTAATAATCTCTTTGTACTCTAAACCATCAAATTTAAATAAAACAGTGGGTTCATTAAACCTTACTGCATACCCTTCAACTACCATTTTTTCTTTTTCATCTTCATTTCTTTTAGATATACTTACAGGCATACTTCTTATTTGCTTTTCTCTTTTAATAATTTCTTTTCTCTTAGTCCCCATTTTCATCAACTCCTTTATCATTATTTTTTTTACCTATTTGATATTCTTGTGCATCTGAGGCGACTATATAATTTAATGTTTGTACATAATCATTTCCGCCTTCGTCCATAGACGGGAGATTAAATATTTCTCTCATTTCATCTTTTTTAATAACTGCCATTGGTCCCATTGTCTTAATTAATTCAATTTTTGTTTTTATAGAAGCATATTGAATTCTATTTGGTTCAAACATAATTTCATTACCATGACCCATTTCACGTTCTGTAAATGATTTATAAGTAAATTCTTGAGACATTTGTATACTAATTGGTTCTAATACACTTTCATAAAATGCATTCCATTGATCCTCAGTATAATTTGATGAAACAATGTCCTCATTAGTACCAAAATAAGCTAGCATATCTTCTGAAAGAAATTTCATTTGGTTAGAATCAACCATTTTAGGGTCATTTTTCAATTCAATATAATCAGCCTTTTGGTCTAATGCTGCGATACCCGAAGAATCATTAATATTTAAATAGTCCTTAACAAAATTATTTCTATGGCTCTTTATATCTTCTGGCTTTAAAATTTGATTGTATTTTAATAAACCTCTTAAAAAAGCTGACTGTTTTGTTGCATTAATAATTGAATCATCTGCAGCCTGAATAACATTTAATCCATTTATTATACATTTGTTAGATTCACCATAAATATCGTTATTATTAAAATAACGTCTTAGATGAATAACATCATCATAAGACGCTGATAGCTTATTACCATTGGGAAAATAGAATCTAATAAATAAATCTTCCTTATATTCAATTAATTCTGTGTATCTTGAATTTATTGGATGATATCCTTTTATGTTACCTCTTTCATCTCTTTCGATATAAACAAAGGCATTATTTTTTAATAATAATTGAGTAATAATTTTATACAAAAAATCAAATGCACTCATAAAATAATTAGGTCGTATATTAAGCAAATATTCAAAGTTTGTACTTTGAACTTCAAGTTTCCCATCTTTCTTCCTAATGTGTTTTGCACGTAACTTAGCACCATTAGTAGCTATAGTGTGTACAGCTTTGCGTACTATTTTTGTATCATATGGATTTTCTACATAGTTAAATGTAGGTGTATAGTTATTCATCATTTTAAAAATGCTTTGTTCTCTCGCATCTGCTAATGGATCTAAGAATAGTTTATTCCAAAAAGCCTTTGCTCTATTAAACATATAATCACCTCCAGTTATGCACCTATCAAATTAATATAATCATCCATTTTTTCATTTAAAATTACATAAGCGTTAAGCATACAAGCTAATCCGTCTATACGTCTTCTTTTATTACTTTTATCTGGCTGGATATTTCCATTTTTATCTATATCAACAATAGTGTTAGATAAACACCATTTTGTTACTGGATTGTTATTATAATTAATGTGTTTTTTCTTTAAATCTGCACCTAAATTTTCCATTGGTCCTGATAAAGTTTTTTTACCTTGATATACTTTAATCATTGATTCGCTTCCATGTTTATCTTTCATACTCTCAACATAATATTCAGCAGACCAAGCATCGTAACCATGCCATGGTATATAAATATCAAATTCGTCACGCAATTCATCAAACCATTCTTCAACAAACTTATAATGAACCTTATTGCCAGGTGTTGTCCTTACATATCCTAATTCTATCCATTTGTCATAAGGTACTTTATCTTCATTTACTTTATCTTCTACTAGATCTTCTGGTATCCAATACATATGTTTGAAATAAACATTTTTGTCATTTGGAAGCATAAAAGCAATACACGCTGCTGTTAAATCAATACTGCTTGATAAGTCACTACCGCCAATAGCATAGGAAGGATTCAATTCACTTAATTCAAATTTATTAGTATTATTTAAATCTTCAAAAGATAGCCATGCTTCATTTGCATTTGACCGAATATTAAAATCTTTTGTTAGTAGGTTTGCTCTTAATAAAGCATTCTTCTTAGCTCTATTTACTTTAGTTTTGATAGCATCTATTTTCTTTATTGAACCTAATCCTGGATTGGCTTTTAGCCAACAACTTTCATCTATCCATTCTTCTCGTGAATCTAATTCATATATCAAAGGTAAAAATCGTTCATTTTTATATCCTTCATCTTCCCATAACCCATTGATTATATTTTCTGATTCTTCATATTTTATATCATACACAGAGTTTCTTATTGTTCCCGCAGTAGTTATTGCTAGAATTAAAGGATTATCACGTGCAGATATTCCGTCAAAAACCACATCGTACATTTGCATTGTTTTCCAAGCATGCACTTCATCCATAATAGCACCATGTACATTTAACCCATCTGTAGTATCACTATCTCGACCAAGGGGAATTAATTGTCCATCATTAAAAGGTGTTAATATCTCAGCTACTTTAGTTACGAAATCGAGTTTTAATAACGGCGATTTATTCACCATCTTTTTAGCATCGTTCCATACTATTTTTGCTTGATCTTTTTTGGTAGCCACTGTGTATACTTCTGGGCCACCTTCACCATCAGCACCGAGCAAATATAACGCTATTCCACTAGATATAGTTGACTTACCATTTTTACGAGCCACCACCCAAAAGATTTCTTGATATTTTCTTTCTTTAGTTTTTTTATTAATGAAACCAAAAATAGTTGCTATTCCTGCTTTTTGCCATAATTCTAATTCAATTGGTGTTCCAGCATACTTTCCCTTTATATGTTTACAAAATGATTCTATAAATTCTATTGGGTGTAATGCATGTTCAGGAGAATATATCCATTGACTTTCAGTATCATGAATATTTTCCACAATTTTTTTATAAACCTTATATATTTTTAATGACACAATTACTTTTTTATTTTTAATTTGGTTAAAATATTCAATTATTGGATTGTATTGAATTGGATAACTTTTAAAGTAGTAATCTTCAACTTTATTAACCACTTCTATCACGTCTTTTCGCAAAAGCTTCTATAACTGAATTATTTTGAACTTCATCGTGGTCTTCATCTAAATATTTTAAATGTGATGTTAATTCTTTAATGATTGATTGATAGTTTTTATTCATTGAATTATAAAGTCTTGCTACTGGTCTTTCTCTCTCATATGGTGTTTGTGTTTCTGATTGACTAAACATTTCTACAAATCCATCTTTGTGAATATCAAGTTCCATATCTTCTAATGAAATCCTCATAAAAGCAGCTCTATTTATTAATCCATCTACAATAATCATCTTATCTTTTGGTATGTCTTTATAAACCTTTTTAAGTTTAGACAACTCTTTCTTTATTCTTTTTTGTTTAATTAAATCCATGTTATCTTCGCCTATTTTAACCATCAAATCACAACCTATATTTGAGTGTATTTATAAAATTAAATGGGGAGGGGGGTCATACGTGAAACAATCCGTTAAATGTACCTCCTCCTAAGCCGGTCCCCCAAAGTGGCCCGGCAATGTTTAACCCGGGGGGACCCTTTCAATTAAATTTCCATATTCATCAAACATCATTTCTTTCCTCACATTACCAACAAAAAAACCGTCTTTCGAAAGACGGTTTTTCCCTTTTTCAGGATGTACTTTATTGTGACATTCTAAACAAAGAGATTCTAAATTATCTAATTTTAACGCTTTAGTAAAATCTTTAGTAATAGGAATAATGTGATGTACAATTACTGCAGGATTAGGTCTAACCTTGCTTAATCTAACACATCTTCTACATAAATAGTTATCTCTATCTAATGCTATTTCTCTAATATTTAACCAAGCTTTCTTACGGTAGAACCAATCAAATTGTTGTTGCTTTCTTTTACTCATAAGTTATCCTCAAAATTGTTTCTTATACATATGTATACTGTGTAAGACATATATTTAATTAAAATATTTCGGATGGCCTAACTTACTTTGAATATTTTCATCTGCTTTAACTTTATATTCTTCATTAACTTCATCTAATTTAGCCATAACAGTTATTTCATCTCGATGATTGTGTTTCAACGACATATTATTAATTGAAATATAAATAGTATCTTTATATGGATTATCATATAGATCATAATATTCAAATGTAAATTGAAGCATTGGTTCTCTTATTTCTCGCGGATCAGAATGATATAATCTATAATTAAAGATACGCATATCAAAAAGATTGAAAGGAAATTCAATATAACCATTATTATTAATAAATCTATATTTTTTCTCTGAATATTTTTCTTTCATTCGGACTCTGAAAGAATATCCCTTATCACCATTTTCATCTAACTCCACTGAAATTGTTGCTTCATTATTATCATCATTTACTTTACCTAATTTAAAATCATGATTTAAAGGATAATATGAATCACCGTTCACTTGATTCAAAAAATTTAATCCGTCTATATGTTTGCATGTAATCGTAACGTTTTTGGCTACGCCGTTACCTATATTTCTAAACCTTAATATCGATTTATGAAAATAATCATTATTAAAGTCATTGTTTAAATTGTCATTATATAAATTTGAATCAGGATATATCCAGTTCTTATCAATATATTTCTTTTTATAACCTTTAAATTGGTAATATATTTCAAGAGGATCGAATATGAAGACTGGTTGATTATTTTTTGCGTCTTCTTCTAGTTTTTCCTTATGTATATTAGACTGGTACTCTCTAGTTTTATAAAATACAATTAAAACACCCAACATGCTTATCAAAGCACTTATTATTGATCCCATTTCGTTTATATCTCTCCTTTTAAACTTTTAATCTATATTAATAAAAAGATTTTTATCTATCTCTAAATTTATTTTACATTTGGCTCTTTCTAAGTGTTTTTGTATTGTTCCTCTTTTTACTCCTAATAAATTAGCAACTTCACTATAACTTAATCCTTCACATTTAACCATTATAAAACATTCTAATTCAATAGGAGTTAATTTCATCAAAGCATAACTAATTGGATTATTTATATCTTCAATAATATTTTTATATTCTTCATTAGAAATTTTTTTATACATAGATTCATCACAAGCTTTTGCTAAAACTTGTTGATCTACTAAATAACATTGTGATCTATCAATAGCTTTATAAATCCCAGGTTGATGTCCATATTTTAACCATTCTATTGTATAATCTAAATCTTTTAAAATATCTTTATAGACTAATAAATCATCCATTCTAAAAGAATCTTTATTTTCTAAATCTTTAATTTTATTTAATACATTTAACCTAGTCTTTCTATATTCTATTAATAAATCTTTCATGATGATTACACTCCTGATGTTTGTATTTATATTTCTTGCCCTTAAATCCAACTTACTGACGTAAAATTATCTTTTGATAGCTTAATACCAATACTCTTATAATATTTTAATTTTAAGTAATATCTTTAAAAAGTTAAGTATTGGGTATTACTTAAATAAACGGAGGTGAACAAAATGAATAAAGAAAATGTAATTAAACATTTAGAGAGTGATTATGAAAAGAATATTTTCTCGGAAGTTATAACTAATGATCATTCTTATTTATCTAAGGGCTATCAAATTAAAGACGAAGATACAATAATGCTTTTATTAATCGATGACAGTGAAGTAGAAGTGAAATTTAAGAGTATATCAATTATTCTAAGTAGTAAAAAACATCCAGGTTATTTAAATGATTAATATGATATGAATTTAAATTATAAACCAACTGAAGTCATATATTTTGTTCTTTGTGAAAAACTACTAGTATTTTTAATTGGTGATAATACAATTCTAGTAGTTTAATAAATAACATAATTCTATAAATCACTTTGTTTTACAAAAGTACCGTTTATAGTTTTTCCTTTTCTATTTTTGATTTCACTATAGGCGTTTTGTAGTCACTCTTCTAAGTTCCAACCAAATTGCTGAACTAAAAAAATTAAAGTAACTACAATATCGCCTATACCCTTAAAGCTTCTTTATTTCCAGATAATAATGCTGCAACAACTTCATCAGTCTCTTCATAAGACTATATCGTTTACAATTAAAATGATTTATTTCAACTTGGCTTCCTCAGTTATTTCTTTTGCCATTTCAACTTTAAATAATGTGTTTTCTTCTACTTCTTCACATTGAAGCCAACCAAATTTATCAAATTTTATCCTTTCAGCATTTTTACCGTAAAATGTTTCATTCTTTATATTGTTTTTCCATGCCCATTAATCAATTCAATAAAGCTCAGTTTCATAACTGTTTTAATTTTAACCATAATTAATTATACTCCTTCTTCTCAGAGGATTTATTTATACTACTTTCTGATAAATAACTATTTAGAGTTGGTTCACCTGATTTTATTAGTAAAAATTTTTTAATTAATATCTCTGTCTCTTAGTTCTTTATTTTGTTGTTTAAAAATTTTTTTAATTTTACGGTTAATATCATATTTATCAGTTTTTATATCTATGATTTCAATTAATATTATTCCAATAATCATAGGAATAATATACTCTTCATAACTATAGATAAAAGCTAATGTGACACTTGCTGATAAAGAAATACACATAACTAGACCTAACATAATTCTAATCAACTTGTTCAATATAAATGGTACTAAATAATAAGTTATGCACATAACAATAAATAAAATTGGAATTAATAAATTATTCATATATTTCATTCTCCTAAATTCAATTTTTTAACTATTCCCTAAAAATGGCTTTAAAGTAAATTCAAGAAGGTTTTGTAATATTTACTTGCTCTAACTTTTTGAGGATACATCTTTAGATGGAGCTTTTTCTTTTTAATTTCTATTAATTTTTGTAGTTTGTAGGCTTCTCTACATCTTCTATTTTCATCAGCTAGTTGTCTTACTAAAAGCATTTCTTTAAATTCTTCGCTACTCATTTTTTTCGGTTGATGAACTATATAAAACTTTGGCCAACCTTTTTTTAATCTACTAATTATAGTTGCTTCTGTAATATTTAACTCATTCATTTTTGCTAATTCATCATCAGTAAACTTTATTTTCATGTTATTGTATGTAAGAATTTTTCTAATTTCAGTCAAAATGATTAATCCCACTTTTTATTAAGTTTATCCTTGAATGCTGCTACTTCCTTATTAAAATTTTCATCATTTTCAATAATGTTGCTTTTTAAAATATTAGGCTTTTTGTATTGTCTATTTTCAAGCCATTCTGGTGTTAACTCTTTTTTTTGAAATTGATTTGATGTATTTCTATTTTTTCGCATTTCTTTTAGTTGTAATTCAAAAAATTTTACCTGATCAATAGAATTTAAGTTAGTTTGTAACCATGTATTTAAAATCCCTTTTGTATATCCCCAACTAACCTTATTTCTATCTTTAGCCAGTTTTAATGCTGCAATGACTATTTCATCTGAATCATTTTCAAAAGAGTCTAAGTAATAATTAATATCTTCAGCTGTATATTGAGTGATAAAACCAAATCCATTATTTTGAAAGAAGTCGAAGGCACTATGATTTTTTTCCTTCTTCTCATTCTTTACATTCTTATAATTCTTCTCTTTCTTTACATTCTTAGTTGTGTTCTGTTCGTTGTCTCTCACATGTTCATGCTGATGTTCAGTTTCTTGTTTATTTTGTTGTTCATTTTCGTGTTTTTTTACTTCATTATTTCCTTGATAAACATCATAGTTATGCACTTCAATAGTTGTTCCGTTACCTGTCTTTTTTGTAGTAATCATATTGTCATTTTGAAGTAACTTTAAAAATTTTCTTACAGTGTTTCTTGATACATTCCAACGTTCAGATAATTTCACTTCAGAAGTATGAAAAGAGCCTCTTTTTATCATTTGTATCTTTCCGCCAACAAATACTTTTTTATCTGTATGATTTGTTAAAAGAAGTATTTCCATCCACCATTTAAAACGTTTAGAATCTTCCCATATCCAATGCTCCATAATTTGACGATGTAGTTTTATCCACCCGGTCATAAATACTCCTCACTTTCTTATTCATTAGTTTAAAATGGAAATATATCATCATTTGATTGGGTATTTTGATTTACGTTAACAAAAGGATTATTGTTAGAAGTATCTTTATTTTTAGTTTCTAAAAATTCTATTTTATCGGCCACAACTTCCGTCACATATATTTTTTTATCATCAGATGTTTTATAATTTCGTGTTTGAATTCGTCCTCTTATGGAGACTTTACTCCCCTTTGATAGATAATTAGTTACATGTTCTGCTTGATTACGAAAAGCAATACAATTAATAAAATCCGCTTCATATTCACCTTTAGAATTCGTATAATCCCTATTCACTGCTATATTTAAATAAGCAACAGCAATACCATTTGGTGTGTGCTTTAATTCAGGATTACGTGTTAAACGTCCAATTAATACAGTTACATTCATTTATAATCAACTCCTATGCTCCCTTACTAATTAAGACTTGGCCACGCATCACAGAAATAATATGATTCTTAAGTCTCTCGTGACTTTCGGGATATATTTCAAAAATTTGTAGTAATTTATTATTCGTCATATATCTATTATGGTAATGTAAAAAATTAATTATAATTTCATTTCTTGAGGTCTTTTCAATTTCTAATAAACATGTTTGACTTGTTTCTTTAAATTCACTAAAAAGAGCATAATATAAATCAAACATTTTTTGCTTAGATTCATTTTTCATTGTAGTTATCCTCCAAAGTTGTTATAATTCACATGTAAATATTTTTCTATTTATTCTGATTGCTAATTGCCGTTAGCAGTCAGTTTTTTTATTTCTTGAAAGAAATATTTGTCAAGGTATATGAATGTTACCATTGCTAATAATGCTGCACTACCAATTGCAGTTGTAAAATAAAATCCTAATATTTGTAATGCTATAGACATTGTTATAAAAACTAAATTCGCAATAACAAATGATAAAAATATTTTGTCCATATAAACTCACCTCCTTATATGTCACTTTCTTTAACCATTAAATTATTCTCAATAAAATCAATCGCTTTAGTTATCTTGATATATCTTTTGTTTCCTTTACCGAAGCGGTACATACAATTTGCCTGAAACTCTTTATTAGGTGCTATCTTCTTTTCAAAATCATCTTTAGATATCCCACTAATTTGTACAAATTTTCCGACATCTGCAAAGCCAATGTATTCCATACGCGCATAACTCCCTTCATGTATAATTATAGTTATCGCTACTGCGATAGTAGGTGGTGGAAAATATGAGTAAGATTACTAAAAATGAATTAAATCAATTATTTAAAGAACGTAATACACTTATTAAACAAAAATTTAATGAATATCACGCTAATAGAAAAGATAATTCTCAAAACACAATGATTAATATCTATCTTAAGTCACTAGTTGAATCACAAGATGAAATGTTTATTCAGTTACTAGAAAAATTAGATATGTTAGAAAAATAACGAGCAATTTCTAGCATTTCTTTCATTTATTGATTCGACTAATTTTTCAATATTAATATCTGAATTAAATTTTGTATTTCTTTTAGCATTCCTAATCTCTTCCACCAAGATGACGATTAAGAGTGCTATTTTTAATATTTTAATTCTTTCCATTACGCACCTCTTAAATCACTAAAATGAATTACTTTATTATTCTCATTTTTTAATTTCACTTGTTCTTGCATTAGCTTTTTTACACATTCATTCAATTCATCTCTATCTTTAAATTTTTCTAATAATGATTTGTCATTTAATAACTGTTTGATCATGCATGTTCCTCCTCTAAATATTTATGAACCTAATCGATTAATTACAGTTTGATATGCGTCTAAAACTTGCGGATAAAGATATAAAACTCGTGTACCTAAACGCCTTGTAACTTCTACGATTTCAGGCTCACAAACAATTTTATTTTGTAGAGTTGACTTACTTAGCCCTGTAATTGTTACTAGATCTTTAATATCAATTGAAGCGTATTGACGTTTGTAATTTTCTAAAATACTTTCCACCTTTGACTGCACTAACTCATTAATAAAATCATCTTTAATTTCGATTGCAATATTGCTCATAAGTTCTTCCTCCGTAATTAAAATTTGCTATTGTTCAGTTTTCCGAACATTTTGATTAAAAAAATATAATCCCACTTTATTAGGTGAAATTTCAAGTAGTTCGCAAATTCTTTTGATTTCCCATTGAGTGAATGAATTTTTCCCTTTCAATTTATGATTTATTGAAGTCCGTGATATCGGAATAGCGTTAGCTAATGAGCTTTGACTATGTCTATATTCTGACATTCTTTCACAAAGCAAACTATAATCAAATGTATAACTCATCTAAATCACCTCCTTACTCGTTCGGTTTTCCGTACATTTTTATTAAAGCATTGTAGTTTAAAATAGTCAACATATATTTTTCATTTTTTTGTACAAAATTTGTTGAATATAATTGTAAGTTCTCTAATTTAATAGTATTATACTTAAAGGAGGTGTTCAGAAATATGAACTGTTTTAAAAACAGATTACGCGAAGCTATTGATTCTAAAAAATATTCGCAATCTGAATTATCAAGGTTGACAGGTATTGGACGTAATTCAATTAGTGATTATTTAAATGGAAAATACGAAGCTAAACAAGATAAAATTTATATTTTAGCGAAAGTACTTGATGTAAGTGAAGCTTGGCTTTTAGGCTATGATGTTAACCCTGAACGCCTCAGTGATGACGATAAAAGATTAAGTCATAATGGAGAAATTATTGCAGCACATATTGATGATGATGTAACAGATGAAGAAATGAAACAGATAATAAATTTTATAAACTTTATAAAAGATAATAAAAGCGATAAATAAAAAGAGACGCTAATTTATTACTAATACCTATTGATTAGTATAATTGTGTCTCTTTTTTATTATATATATTTTTAGCATATAGTTTACTTTTCTAGCGATTAGTGATGATAAACATAAAAATTTAAAATTTCAATTTTATAAAAATAAACTGAAAAGGAAGTGATCTACTATGCATAATTGCAAGGAGATGATAAATAAAATTGAAGTAAAATATATAGACTGCCCCGAAAAATTAAATGGCTTTATATGTGGTAATAATTTATATATAAGTAAATCTATTATTCCTGATTTAACAGTAAATGAAAAAGTAGTTTCGTATAGTACTCGACAGATAAATAAACTTAACTCTCTAGCCATCAGTTCTGTAAGTGAATTTATTCCTCTTGATCAACTCATCGAAGCTATTAAAAATCCTCAATTAAATTCATACTCAAAATTAGCAATCTACTTTAATACTACTTCAATTTATATTAAACAAACTCTAACTTTTTACAAAATCAAATATCCTAATTTAAATCTAATTAATGCTATTGATAATTAGCTTATTTTCAACTTAAGACATACACATCTAGGGAGTGGTAAAATGGCATCATTTGAAAAAAGAGGAAATAAATGGCGTTTTAAAGTACATTTTAAAGACCATAATGGAGATAAAAAATATATAACTAAATCTGGTTATAGAACGAAGACTGAAGCCAAAAAAGCAGCTATTGAAATTGAAAGTAAGTTAAATAAGGGTTATAAAGAAGAAAAAAGCTACACTTTAACTTCATGGCTTGAATACTATCTAAATACTTGGCGTAAAAATAAAATTAGTGATAGTAGTTTTGAAATTGAACAATTTTCAAAAAAAAGAATATTAGATTTCTATAATGATATTAATATTAAAGATATTACACCATCTATGCACCAAAGTTTTATCAATCATTTAATAGAAAAAGGTTATAGTAAATCTACTTTATCTAAAACTCACAATTTGCTAAAGCGTAGCCTTGAAAGAGCTAAGTATGATAGATTAATATACTTCAATCCTTGCGAAGGAATTACACTGAATCATAAAGATTTAAAAATTAAGGATAAAGCAAAATACTTACCTAAAGATAAAGTTAAGCCTTTTTTAGCAATGGTTAAAAAAAGAGATGTATATCAATATTTTTTATTTAGAACTTTAATAGAAACAGGTATGCGTATTGGTGAAGCTAGTGCATTATGTTGGAAAGATTATGATAGAAAATTAAAAACAATTTCAATCACAAAATCTTATAATCAAAAAAGAAATAAATTCGGCCCTACTAAAAATAAGGAAAACAGAATTATATTTATATCAAATGAATTAGCTAATGAATTATTTAAGCTTAAAACATTACAAAATGGTAATAAGATAGCTAATTCAGACTTCTATAATAATTCCTATGATTACATATTTTGCAATGAATTTGGTGAGCCGCTTCCACGTTCAACTACACATAATACTATGATGTATGTCACTAAAAAATTACTTGGTAAAGGAAATGAATTAAGTATTCACAAACTAAGACACACACACGCTACCTTACTTCTAGAAAGCAATGTACCTATGAAAGTAATTCAAGAACGTTTAGGTCATAAATCTGAAGCTATTACTAGTGAAGTTTATAGTCACGTTACTAAAAAAATGAATGATAATGCTAAAGAAAACTTTGAGAAGTATATTAAGAATGTATTTTAAAATTAGTTGCCCAATAGTTGCCCATTCAAGTAAAATTTAGAATCATTTTATATATAAGTTGCCCACTTTTATATAAAAAAGAAGCTAAGGCAAAATGCCTTAACTCCTTACCCCTATTAGGTTTCCCCTGAAATTGTTTAGCGCTTAGTATTGCTTAATATACTGTTCTCTTTCCCATTCGGATACTTGAGTTCTATAGTAATCCCATTCAATCGATTTTGAGTTAATAAATTGATTGTAAATATGATTACCTAAAGCGTTTTTAATTGATTTATTTTCACGCATTGCTTTTAACGCAGTGTATAAAGTTGAAGGTAAGTCTTGGATACCAACTGCTTCTCGTTCTTCACGATTCATTTCGTAGATATTTTGGTTTACTGGTTCTGGAACCTCAAGTTTATTCTCAATGCCATCTAATCCTGCTTCTAAAATTGCTGCTAATGCCATGTATGGGTTAGCTGCAGGATCAACTGAACGTACTTCAATACGAGTTGATAGACCTCTAGATGTTGGAACACGTACTAAAGGAGAACGGTTTTTACCACTCCATGCAATATAACATGGTGCCTCGTAACCTGGTACAAGACGTTTATATGAGTTGACGATTGGATTACATACTGCAGTGAATCCTCTAGCGTTTTTAAGGACACCAGCTGTAAATTGATAAGCAGTATCAGTCAATTGTAAATCACCTTCAGGATCAAAGAACGCATTCTCTTTTCCTTTAAATAGTGATACGTTGAAGTGCATACCACTTCCATTTACACCAAATAATGGTTTTGGCATAAATGTAGCATGTAAATTATGCTTACGTGCAATTGTTTTAACAACTAGTTTAAATGTTTGGATATTATCACATGCTGTAACAGCGTCTGCATATTTAAAGTCAATTTCATGTTGACCTGGCGCTACTTCATGGTGGCTTGCTTCAATATCAAAGCCCATATCTTCTAATTCTAATACGATGTCACGGCGACAATTTTCACCTAAATCTGTAGGAGCTAAATCGAAATAACCACCATCATCGTTTAATTCTAATGTAGGTTCGCCTTTTTCGTCTAATTTAAATAAGAAAAATTCTGGTTCAGGCCCTAGATTAAAATCAGTAAAGCCCATGTTTTCCATTCTTCTTAATACACGCTTCAAGTTAGCTCGTGGATCACCTTCAAATGGTGTACCATCTGTTTTAAATACATCACAGATTAGTCGTGCAACTTTTCCTTGTCCAGCAGTCCAAGGGAAAATAACCCAAGTATCTAAATCAGGATGTAAGTACATATCTGATTCTTCGATACGAACGAAACCTTCAATAGATGAACCATCAAACATCATTTCATTATCTAATACTTTTTCTAATTGACTTACTGGAACTTCAACATTTTTAATAGTTCCTAAAATATCAGTGAATTGTAATCTTAAATATCTTACGTTTTCTTCTTCAGCAAATTTACGAATATCATCTTTTGTAAAACTACGTTTTGGCATGGTATAAATCCTCCAATTTCATTTAATAAATCGTGATAAATCACCGCGATTTATTGGTAATGTTTCACTACGTGGTTTCTGCGTTGCGTCAACAATCATTCTCTTTCTTGTCTCTTGTTCATCAGTAGTTAAATGCCCTTGCTCATCGAATATAATTTGTTTAATACCTCTAATATTAAATCCCTTTTCGATAAGAGACTTTATTTCTAACAACCTCTCTAAATCGTTCATAGAAAACAATCTCTTATTTCCATCTGTTCTTTCGGGCATCACAAGTTCATGTGTTTCATAGTAACGAATTTGTCTTGGTGATAAATCTGTCAATTTACTAACCACACTCATAGAGAAAACGGCCATGTTTCGTCTGATTGAATCATTAGACATTCCTTGAACCTCTCCTCTACTTTTGAACTTGTTATTAATTTAGCATAGTTTTACTTTAATTACAAAAGTATGTAAGGTTTTCTGACATAAACCCTCTAAACCTTATTATATCAATGTTTATTTATTAGTAATTAATTAAAATTAGAAATGAAAATAGCTTATAACACAAAAAATTTAAAAATTTTCTGACATTTTATAATATTTGAAATAAAAAGAGATTGCTTTTCAAAGTATAACTAAGCTTAATAACTTTTATCTTAGGCGTAACAACTCTAAGAATAAGGCTAGAACATCGTCCATTCTCTTTATATCTATTACTTTTGGGGAGTCGAAAATCTTATCGAAAACAAACTCCTTATAACATCGTTATCATTTATATGATCTTTCTTTGATGATTTAATGAATCATACGGGAATGCTTTTATGCTATATCCTTATATTGAGCCTAATCTTTTATACTTTGATCTCAATCTCTTAAAAATTATAGTAAATTGTTATCTTGCATATCTTGCACCGCACGCGTAACAGCTAATTTGACATGTTCATAAGTTAAACCACCTTGAACATATGCTTCATAAGGCGGGCGTATAGGTCCGTCTGCAGATAATTCAATAGATGAGCCCTGAATAAATGTACCTGCAGCCATGATGACATCATCTTCGTATCCAGGCATATAGCTAGGTTCTGGACTAAAATGTGCGTTAATTGGTGAAGCGTGTTGTATACTTTGACAAAATGAAATCATTTGCTCTTTCGTTTCAAATTGAACCGTTTGAATTAAGTCTGTACGATAAACATTATATTTAGGGGAGGTCTTCATGTTTAGTTTTTCTAATAACAAACTAGTAAACAGTGCACCTTTTAAACTTTGGCTAACCACATGTGGTGCTAGAAAGAATCCTTGATACATTTCTTGTAGAGAATTAAGTGAGGCACCTGCTTCCTTACCAATGCCTGGTGCTGTTAAACGATAACCACAGCGTTCAATTAAATCTTGTCTACCAGCAATATATCCTCCAATTTTAGCTAAACCTCCACCTGGATTTTTAATTAATGATCCGGCGATTAAATCAGCACCTACTTCAATTGGTTCTTTTTCTTCTACAAATTCCCCATAACAATTATCAACAAAAATAATGATATTGGGATAAACCTCTTTAATTGATTTTATTGCTTGTTCAATTTCATTTATTGTAATTGATGGACGTTGATCATATCCTTTTGATCGCTGAATTGCTACAACTTTTGTATTGTCATTAATTTCAGTGATGACTTTAGGAATATCAATTCGACCGTCACGTAATTCGACTTCATTATAGCGAACACCATATTCTTTAAGACTTTCAACACCATTGCCATTTATGCCAATGACTTCAAGAAGTGTATCATATGGACTACCTGTAATATAAAGTAGTTCATCATTGTTTTTTAACGTACTTTGTAAGGCTAAAGTAATAGCGTGGGTACCTGATATAATTTGAGGTCTAACAAGTGCGTCATCTGCTTTAAATGTGTACGCATAAATTTCTTCTAAATGGTCTCTCCCAAAATCATCATATCCATAACCCGTAGACCCGTGTAAATCACTTTCGCTAGCTTTAACATGGTGAAAAGCATTTAAGACCTTTTCTTGATTAAATAATGCACGCTTTTCAATTTTCTTAAAGTAAGGAATAAGTGTGTTTTCAACTTCTTCAACTAAATTGCTAAAATCTTGCATAATCTGTCTTCCTTTTTATAATTTTTTAAATCCTTTGATACGATAAGATGCTTGCGTTTCGTCAAATATTAATTCAGTAACAAGCGTATGTTGTTTAAGAAAATATAATCTATCTGCATCAGCACTGTCTACAATTTCTTCGTATGGGCTGAGACTATTTTTTATTTCTTGAATTACTAAATTTTTTACCTTTTCTTTATCATTTTCATCACGACTAGATACAAAAACATGCGCAGATTTAGATACAGGTACATCCATCTGTTCGTTACATAAGTCTTTTTTATTAAAAATAACTACTTGTGGAATATGATCCATTTCTAAATCATTAATGATTTGATTTACAGTGTCAATTTGAGTACGGTATTCCGAATGACTTGCATCGACGACATGCATAAGTATGTCTGCACCTTTAGCTTCTTCTAGTGTAGATTTAAACGCAGCCACCAAAGTCGTTGGTAATTTTTGAATAAATCCTACCGTATCAGAAATAATTAAATTAAATCCTTCATTCACTTGTATTTGTCGTGTTTTGGGATCTAATGTTGCAAACAAAATATTTTTTTCATAGGTCTCCTCATTAGCTAAAACATTAAACCATGACGATTTACCCGCATTTGTATAACCAACTAAAGCGATTTGAAAAACTTGATTTTGCTCACGTTTATTTCTATATCTTTCCCGATGATCCACGACCGTTTTTAATTGATGTTTAATCTCATTCATACGTGTTCTAATATGGCGACGATCCATTTCTAACTTTGTTTCACCTGGACCTCTTGTTCCTATGCCACCACCAAGACGAGATAGACTTTTACCATGACCTTGTAGTCTTGGTAACAAATAGTCGAGTTGTGCAAGTTCAACTTGTAGCTTTCCCTCTCTACTTCTCGCTCGCAACGCGAATATCTCTAAAATTAATTGGGTTCTATCGATGATTTTAATGCCCAAATTATCATTTAACGTTTTAGACTGTGCCGTCGTTAATTCATCATTGGTTACGACAACATCTATATCATGGAATTCTATGAAAGATTTTATTTCATCAATTTTTCCTTTTCCAACATAATATTTATGGTCAAATTGCTCTCTATTTTGAGTGATTTGTCCTTTAACATTAAGTTGGCAAGTTTGTGATAAAGCATCAAGCTCTTCCATAGTAGATTCAAAATTAAATTGACGATCCGTTTGAGCATGTACACCGATTAATACAGCAGTTTCTCGATTATTTTTTGTTTCATAGGTCGCATGCTGTGTCACGTTATACATCTCCTTTTAAAAGTTACTCAAGACATTTTATCATAGAGTGTGAACAAAGACTAACTACACAAATTGTGTTAAATTAGATGTATATCGAAAGGGTGATAAAATGGAAAGTATTTATGATTTCGTTGTAGAAAAAAACAATGGTGAAAGTTATAAATTAGAGCAGTATAAGGGTGACGTTATGCTTATTGTCAACACTGCTAGCGAATGTGGTTTTACACCTCAATTCGAGGGTTTACAGAAGTTATATGATGAGTATAAGGATCAAGGATTTATTATTTTAGGATTTCCATGTAACCAATTTGGTGGTCAAGAACCAGGCTCGGGGGAAGAAGCTGCTCAAAATTGCAAAATTAACTATGGTGTGACTTTCCCTATTCATGAAAAAGTTGATGTTAAAGGTGATAATCAACATCCATTATTCCGATTTTTAACAGACGCTGCTAAAGGTATGATAAACGAAAAAATCAAATGGAACTTCACTAAATTCTTAATTGACCGTGAAGGTAATGTGATTAAACGTTTTTCCCCTCAAAAGAAACCGGAACAAATAAAGTCTGAAATTGAAAAATTACTATCTTAAATTTTAAAAAGAAAATGCTTCATCTAATGTTTTTGAACTGAATTAATAAATTCAATATTTACATTAGATGAAGCATTTTTTATTACAAACATTCCTTGGTTTGTGTTAAAGTGCTACGTTTAAAACATGTGCTTCAATATTTAATAACATTCTTAAATAAGTCAAAATATGACTTCTATTGAGTTGATGCATTATGAATGCACTTTGATTACAACTTTTTATTCTTCACTATTCACTTCAGTTGCTTCAGACGATTCATTGTCTACAGTGAAAGTGCTGATCGCATGTTTGTAAATCAGATGTTGCTTACCTTGAGAATTTAAACTTACAACATATTTGTCATAATTTTCAACGACACCTTTCATTTGAAAGCCGTTTAAAAAGAAAATTGTGACTTCAGTTTTTTCCGATTTAAAGTTCTCTAGTGCTTGGTCTTGGATGTTTTCGTTTGCAATCATGGTTAGAACTCCTTTTATTTATTTGGGTTGTAATCTCATCTAACATCATTTGAAGTGACATCCTTTCTTTATTTAACCAATGAACATTCATTTTATTTTTAAACCAAGTCAACTGTCTTTTAGCATATTGTCGAGAATGCTGTTTTAGTTTCTCTACAGCACTTTCCATGCTTATATTTCCCTTTATAACGGGTACAAGCTCTTTATACCCGATGGCTTGCATACTTTGACTCGCTTCAAAACCTTGTTCAACGAGATGTTTCACTTCATTAAATAATCCGTGGCCCAACATAATATCAACACGTTTATTTATTCTTAAATATAATGTTTCACGCGACATTTCAATCCCTATTAATAATGTATCATAATTTTCAGTAAATTGTTGCACTTTCTTGCGAGAACTTAAAAGTTTTTTTGTTTTCAAATAATATTCTATTGCTCGCAACACTCTTTTTCTGTTATTAGGATGTATATCCTTGGCTGATTCTTTGTCGAATGAAGCTAAATATTCGTGAAGCTTATTATTATTAAGCTGCTCAAGTTCTGTTAACTTTAATTTAACTTGCTTCATTTTATCATCAGATATGGATTCATCTTCAAAAGCATAGTTATATAAGAGAGATTGTATATATAGTCCTGTTCCTCCTGCTATAATAGGCACCTTGCCTCTTCCAGTAATATCTTTAATATATTTTTCTGCCCTTTTTTTAAATTCATATGCAGAAAAAGAAGCATCCGGGGGCAAGATATCTATCATATAATGTGGTATACCTTCCATTTCTTCAGTTGTAACTTTTGCTGTACCAATATCCATTCCTTGGTAGACCTGCATTGAATCTCCGCTAATAATTTCTCCGTTAAATTTTTTAGCAACTTCAATACTTAACTCAGTTTTACCTGAAGCCGTTGGACCTACAATAACGATTAAAAAAGGCTTTGTCATTTCAGTCATTTAAGATTCACTCACTTTTGTTTTTTCAAAATTTGCTTTTCCATCCATTCAAACATGTGTTGCCAAGTTTTCAAATAATCTTCCTCAAATAATATTTCATGACGCTTATGTTTATATAGTTGTACTGTTATATGTTTAATACCTGCCCTTTTATATAATCTAGCTAAATGCTTTATACCTTTACCATATTCACCAAACGGATCATCTTTCCCAGAAATAAATAGTATAGGTAGATTTTTGTCCGTTCTTTTTAATTGTTGTCGTTCTGCTGTTTTCATCATGGTCTTTAAAGTTTGATAAATGAGCTGATTTGATACCTTGAATCCACAAAATTCATCTTCCACAAATTTATCAACTTCATCTTGACGTGTAGAAATCCAATCACTTTCTGTTCGAGGTTGAGTGATTTTTTTATTGAAAGTTTTATTCAATAATTGATTCACCCATTTGAGTCGACGTCGTTTTCCAAAAATAAATGTAACTATCTTCATCGCTAAACGTATTGGAACGCCTTTCCACTTGGGGAACATACCTGTTCCTGTAAGAATTAAACCTTGAGCAATGTCAGGATACTTTTCAACAAATAATCTAGCAATAATGGAGCCCATTGAATGACCTATGATAATATAGGGTACATTGAGCTCTTCAAGATATAATGTCTCAATGATTTCATAAGCGTCATCTACAATTTGATTCATGCTATTAAAATGACCACGTTCATTCTCGTCTATTTCTTTACCATGTCCACGGTGATTATGTCTGACAACATCATAACCTTGTGTATTTAAAGCTTCAACTAACTCTTGATAACGGTCCATATGTTCAGCCATGCCATGGAAAAGATGAACAATACCAATAGTACTCTTTTTTGCTTTATCAATTTTCACCTCTATCATTGTTCCATCTTCAACTGTTATTTTAAAATGACTTTGACTCACAACATATGCCCCCATTCCTTTTTATTTGTTATGTCATTTATAGTACATCAACCTATATCATATTTAATATACCGTGTGTGAGATATCATATCAAATCGTACGCACAGTGAGTTTTTAGAAGCTTATAGTATTAAAATAAAAAACTACTTGCAGATAAAAAGGTCTCCTCCATCTACAAGTAGTTTATTATAATCTATTAGATATACAATCAATAGGAATGATTAAGCTTTAGTTGCGGGTTGATCATTTCCTGTACGTGCCTCATCAATCGCAACTTCTACTTCTTTAGTATAAGCCTCTTTTTGAGTTTCACTATAATTAAGCATATCTGCCATAACATCTATCACAGCATTTTTATAATCTAACACATCTTGAATATTAAAGTATAATTTGCCAGAACGACGTACTAAGAAGTCAGTTGGTTTGTAAACCATTTCTTGTTGAATGCTATAAACTAATTCAACATAAATTTCTAATGGTAACTTACTATCATGGTATGGTGCCGTTTGAGCAATATTAAATAGTTGATCAACATTTGAACCATATTTACTTGCTAAGCGACGTGCCACATCTTCATCAATTCCAAAACCTTTAGCTGCATCAACTTTTTGTTCAACAAAGTGTTCAAAGTTTTTGCTTCCGCCAACGTCACCACCGGAAATTTTTAGATTTTTTGTGGCACATGATTCAAATTTCAACCCGTATTCTTGTTTCAAACGTTTAGCTAATAAATCAACAATTTCTAGTGCCATATGACGATAACCAGTTAATTTACCGCCTGCTATTGTTAATAATCCAGATTCACCTTCCCAAACTTCATCTTTACGTGAGATTTCAGAAGGATCTTTACCTTTTTCAAGAATTAACGGACGAATACCTGCCCATGTTGATTCAATATCTTCATCTTTAACATTAACTGTAGGGAACATGTAGTTAATTGCATTAATTAAATAATCTCTATCTTCTTGTGTTGTTAAAGGAGTTGCTTTTTCATTATCATAAAATGTGTCAGTTGTTCCTACATAAGCTTTTCCTTCACGTGGAATTGCGAAAATCATACGTCCGTCTTTTTCAGTATCAAAGTATACTGCTTGACCTAATGGGAATTTAGATTGATCTATAACAACGTGCACACCTTTAGTTAATCTTAATTGCTTATTGTTACGAGCATAATCGCCACTTCTCACTTCATCAACCCATGGACCTGAAGCATTAATAACTTTTTTAGCTTTAATCGCATACGTTTCGCCATCAATCATATCCAATACTTCAATACCATTTACTTTCTTATTAGAATCATAAGTGAAGTGTTCTGATTTTGTATAATTAAGGATTTCTGCTCCATTTTCAGCAGCTTTTTTCATAACTTCAATAGTTAAACGCGCATCATCAGTACGGTATTCTACATAGTAGCCACCGCCTTTTAATCCATCACGTTTAACTAAAGGTTCTTTATTTAACGTTTCTTGCTTAGATAACATTTTTTTACGTTCAGATTTTTTGACACCAGCTAGACGATCGTACATAGCTAGTCCAATAGAAGTTGAGAACTTACCAAATGTACCACCTTTATGCATAGGTAAAAGCATCCATTCTGGTGTTGTCACATGCGGACCATTTTCATAAACAATAGCACGTTCTTTACCTGTTTCTGCAACTACCCCTACTTGCAGTTGTTTTAAATATCTTAAACCACCATGTACAAGTTTAGTTGAGCGTGAACTTGTACCTTGTGCAAAGTCTTGCATCTCTACTAAAGCTACTTTCATGCCACGATTGCTTGCATCTAAAGCAATACCTGCACCTGTAATACCGCCACCTACGATAACAACATCGTATTCAGTGTCTCTTAAATTCTTTTTAATATGATCCCTTTTCAATGTAGATAATGACATTATCTAAACGCCTCCTAGTTATAAATAAAAAACGAGAAATTTATCCCCACAATAACATTAAATTGTTTTGTACGAACAAATCTCTCGTTTCTCGATTTTCTTATTAACTTATCTAAATTATAACACAGTTAAGAAAATCAAGTCCATTTAAAGATTTAAAAAGTCTAAAACATAGCTTAATCTTCTAATTTAAATACTTGAGTCGCCTTAACAGCTTTTTTCCAACCACTATAAAGTTTATGACGTTGATCTTCATCCATTTCTGGTTTGAACTCAGTTTGAAGTTTCCAACGTTCACGGATATCCTCTTTATCATCCCAGAATCCAACAGCTAATCCAGCTAAATATGCAGCACCAAGTGCTGTTGTTTCTTGGATTTCAGGTCTTTCAACAGATGAATTTACGATATCTGCTTGGAACTGCATAATGAAGTTATTTTTTACAGCACCACCATCAACGCGTAAATTTTGAACTTCAATACCTGAGTCCTTAGACATAGCTTCCATAACATCTCTTGTTTGATAACATAAAGATTCTAATGTAGCACGAATGAAATGTTCTTTTTCCGTACCACGAGATAATCCGAAAATAGCACCTCTTGCTTCTGAATCCCAATAAGGTGTACCTAAACCAACAAATGCTGGAACCATATAAACACCCTCAGTTGACTCTACTCTTGAAGCATAGTTTTCGGTTTGTGGCGCAGAATTAATCATTCTCAAACCATCTCGTAGCCATTGGATAGCAGAACCAGATACGAAAATTGAACCTTCAAGTGCATAATTAACTTTTCCATCTAAACCGTATGCAATGGTTGTTAACAAGCCACTTTCAGACTTAACTGCTTCTTCACCAGTATTCATTAGCATAAATCCACCTGTGCCGTATGTATTTTTTACATCACCACGGTCGAAACATGCTTGACCAAATAATGCTGCTTGTTGGTCACCGGCAATACCAGCAATAGGTACTTCTTGACCAAAGAAGTGATAGTCGATAGTTTTCCCGTAAATTTCACTTGATTCTTTAACTTCAGGTAACATTTGTTTAGGAATATCTAAGAGTTCTAACAACTCATCATCCCATTTTAGGTCATAAATATTAAACATTAATGTACGACTTGCATTTGTGTAATCTGTAATATGAGCAGTACGCCCTGACAATTTCCATACTAACCATGAATCGATTGTTCCGAAGAGTAAATCACCATTTTCAGCTTTTTCTCTAGCACCTTCAACATGATCAAGAATCCATTTTACTTTAGTTCCCGCAAAGTACGGGTCTAAAAGTAAACCTGTTTTTTCTCTAAATGTTTCTTCATAGCCTTGTTCCTTTAAATTTGTACAAATATCCTGTGTCTGACGTGATTGCCAAACAATAGCGTGATAGATTGGACGACCTGTATTTTTATCCCATACAACTGTCGTTTCACGTTGGTTTGTAATACCAATACCTTCAATTTGATTTGCATTAATATTGTTTTCATTAAGTAACTCAGCCATAACTGATAGAACAGATGTCCATATTTCATTAGCATCATGTTCTACCCAGCCTGGATGTGGAAAGTGTTGTTTAAATTCTCTTTGAGAAACACCTTTAATTTCTCCTTCTTTATTAAAAAGTATCGCACGTGAACTCGTAGTTCCTTGATCAATTGATAAAATATATTTTTCCATAGGTATATGACTCCTTCAAAAGTGAATAATGAATTCATTATCTAAACAATTAAACATTCTAAAATGATAATTAAATAGACTTTTAAATGTGATTGTTCAACACACATGAACATATCACGTTAATCATACGGTTATATATACGAATGCCATATGTTAATAAATTGATTCAATATCGTTGTTTTTATTTTGAGATATCTTATTTAGTATCACACCAAGTATAAGTGTGAATATAAGTACAATTAAACCAATGAAACAACTAAAATTGAATGTTTGTTTATAAAATACTTCGTAAACAATCGCACCTAACATACCGCCTGCCATTGGTCCCAGAACGGGTACAATTGCGTAAGACCAGTTAGATTTACCTTTACCATGAATTGGCAAAATAGCATGCGCAATACGTGGTGCTAGGTCACGGGCTGGATTAATAGCGTAACCAGTAGTACCTCCTAAGCTTAAACCAATTGCTATGATAAGACTACCAACAATAATTGGATTTAAACCATCAGCAATTTTATTAACCCCGATAAATAAAATTCCTAATGTTAAAGCCATAGTCCCGATAATCTCACTTAAAAAGTTAGCAAAATAATTTTTAATAGCTGGTGCTGTTGAAAATACACCTAATTTGACCGCTGGATCTTCTGTAACTTTCCAGTGTGGTAAATACATTAACCATACTAAAGCTCCACCAACAATACCGCCAAGCATTTGACAAACAATATAGCCCGGTACTTGTGCCCAGCTAAATCCACCATCCATGGCTAAAGCAACTGTTACAGCTGGATTTAAATGTGCACCAGAAAACGTTCCAACAGCATAAACGCCCATTGTTACTGCCAAACCCCAACCAAATGCAATAACAATCCAATCTGCACCGTTACCAGCACTTCTCTTTAAGTTAACGTTTGCACAAACGCCACCACCAAAAAGAATAAGGATTGCAGTACCTAAAAATTCTGCTAAATAAGCATTCATATACATTCCTCCCAAAAAACAGGGAGACCCCTACGTCAAATATATTACTTGTAGAAATCTCCGCGTCTCTCTTCTAATATTAACTTTTAAACTTGTTATAAGTTTACTATTATGTTGTAAGCGTTGTCAACAATTTTGTAAAAAAATTGTCATATTTGATTAAAGTTTTTATTGATATAGTGAGCATTTATTTTTGATGCACTAAATAAAAATTTTAACAATTTTATTAAAAGTGCATTTTTCTTTTTTACATATAAAAAAGAATGCACTTTAAGTTATTAATCATCCGGTATTCAAATCCACTCATTCCATGAAAAAGTGATAATACGCTGATTAACAAACTTAAATGCATTCTCATTAACAGTATATGAATTACCAAAGTTTTTCGTAACTTGTAGTAACGTACTTAGCACCATTGGAAATTGCTTCACTAATTTCCGATGGTTCATCAATAAGACCACCAGCTATTACTGATGCTGATGTTTCTTGTTGAATTTTACTCACTGCTTTACTTGCAACACCAGGTAAAACTTCAACATAGTCAGGCTCTACTTTTTTAATCAGTTCAATACTTCTTGTTAACGCTTGACTATCTATAATAAACACTCTAAATATCGTCAATGTATTTAACATTTTAGCTTTTTTGATGACTTTTGCTTTTGTAGAAACAATACCTTTAGGTTTATATTGTTGAATAATATACTCACAAGCAAATTCATCATGACTGAGTCCTTTGATTAAATCGATATGTACATAACATTCAATCGAATGACTTTTAAGTAACTCCATAATGCTTTTCAAATGACCTATATGCATATCTAACACAACACATGCCTTGTAGTCTGTTTTAATTAACTTTTCTAAATCTCTCATATTTCTAATAGCTGGCAAAATATTCTCTTTCATAATTAAAACTCCTCTACATTACTCTTTTAAATAACTTTTCTAATTCGTAATTTGAAAAATTGATAATAATCGGTCTGCCATGAGGACAAGTAAAAGGATCTTCTGCTTCTCTTAGTTGATCAATTAAATCTGCCATTTCATTATTTTTTAAATAGTGATTAGCCTTAATTGATTTCTTACAAGACATCATGATTGCTGCATCTTCTCTTATTTTCTTCACATCAACACTTTTGTGTTTTAAGACAAGTTCAATCATATCTTTAATAATTTCTTCCGCTTCTACTTTTGGAAACCATACTGGGTAGCTATTTACAATATAATCATGCCCACCAAAATGTTCAAGATGTACTCCTACTTTATCTAATTCATCTTTGTACTGGTCAATAATCATTTGTTCATCTTTAGAGAAATGGAAGGTGAGTGGTATTAATAAGTTTTGTACTTCATTTGTCACTTCCCCAATTTTTTCTCTAAAGTATTCATATTTAATTCTTTCCTGAGCAGCATGTTGGTCAATCATAAACATTCCATTTTCATTTTGTGCAATGATATACGTACCGTGTACTTGACCTACAATTTCCATATAAGGCACCCTACGATGAGGTGTCTGACTCACTGTTCCTTTAATATCATTTGATTGCTGATTTAATGTCTTATATTCGTTAGATGTGTCTTGTTCCATATCAAACAATACTTCTTTTTGACTTTGTAAGTAACTATCATCAATGTGATTGTGTAATTCATTAGAAACTTCTGTACTTTCATTATTTGTCGATGAAGTTGAATCTAAATCATTCCTATGCGACTCAACATCATGATTTTTATCTTTTTGATCATGTACATATGGTGCAGATGTTTTTCCAATTTGTGATTGTTTCTTCTCGAAATTAATCTTTTGTTGTTCAAATGTTTCTAAAACCTTATTCTTTTTGGGCGTACGATTTAAATCGTTTTGTGGGATGAGGATTTTGTCTTTAAAAGCCTCTCTGATTTTGGTTACGATAAGATCGTAAAGTTGATCTTCTTTAGAAAGTCTCACTTCTAATTTTGTTGGGTGAACATTTACATCAACCAAAATAGGATCCATTTGGATATTAATATAGCATATAGGAAATCTTCCTATTGTAAGCAATGTGTGATAACCTTCTAAAATTGCTTTATTGAGTACAAAGTTTTTGATGTATCTACCATTGATGAAAATAGAAATGTAATGTTTATTACTTCTAGAATGTTCAGGCTTAGCTACAAATCCTTCAAGATGATAATCACTAGTATCACCCGAAATATGCACTAAATCCTTTGCTACTTTCATTCCATAAATTTCAGCCATTACTTCATTTGTTCTTCCTGAACCATTCGTACTTAAAAGTGTTTTACCATCTGAAACTAAAGCAATTCTAATTTTGGGATGACTCATAGCCATTCTATTTACAATGTCCGTAATTTTACCTAGTTCGGTATACAAACTTTTTATATATTTTAAACGTGCAGGTGTATTGTAGAATAATGACTCCACTTGTATATCTGTACCCTTTTTAGCTTTTGCAGGTTTTTGATGAATAATTTTACCATCTTCAGCATATATTTCATGTCCATTTTCATTATCAGTACAGGTCTTTAATGTCACCTTTGCTACTGATGAAATACTAGCTAAAGCTTCTCCCCTAAACCCTAAAGTACGAATATGGAACAAATCATCATCTGCGACTATTTTACTCGTTGCGTGTCTATGAAATACTAACCCTAAATCTTCCTGAGCAATACCTGTGCCATTATCTACAACCCTTATTGATGAAACTCCAGATTGTTCAACCTCAATATTAATCTCTGTCGCTTGTGCATCAATTGCATTCTCTAAGAGCTCTTTAACTACGGAACTTGGTCTTTCAACTACTTCACCCGCAGCTATTTTATTAGCTAGAGACGTCTCAAGTTCTTTTATTTTCCCCATCGTTTACACCTCTTCTACTTTAATTGACTTTGTAATTCATTCAGCTTGATTAAGGCTTCCAATGGTGTCATATTGGATAGATTTAATTCTCGAATTTGACATTCAACCTCACTTTGTTGATTGTAACCATCAAATAAATCAAAGGTCGCTTGCTCATAATTGTGATTTGATGTATGCGTTTCTATAACTGATTGTTCTTCTTCTATTCGACCATAATCGTTATACGACGGAACCGTACGTTGATCGTCAGTATCCTGATGAGAAAGTTGATACGAAGGTTTTTGCTCAAATGCATTTAAAATAACTTGCGCTCTATCAATGACTTCATTAGGTAAATCCGCTAATTTTGCCACTTGAATACCATAGCTATCATCCACAGCGCCATCTTTGACTTTATGCAAAAATATCAGTTCACCTTGATACTCGTTTGCAGCAACATGTACATTTTTTAAACAGTTAAGCATTTGATCAAGTGAAGTCAATTCATGATAATGTGTTGAGAAAAGTGTCTTAGCATGGCTAGTTTGAGCGACATATTCAATCATCGCTTGCGCTAACGCAAGACCATCATAAGTGGATGTACCTCTTCCTATTTCGTCAAAGATAATTAAACTATTTTCAGTAGCATAAGTTAAAGCTTTTTGAGCTTCTAACATTTCTACCATAAATGTACTTTTACCTGATACAAGGTCATCTGCTGCACCAATCCTAGTAAAAATTTGATCAAATATAGGTAATGTTGCTGAATCACATGGTACATATGCTCCCATTTGAGCCATGATACTTATTATAGCAACTTGTCTCATATATGTTGACTTACCTGACATATTAGGTCCCGTAATGAGATAAATAAACGTTTCATCATCAAGATGGCAATCATTAGGTACATAATCATTATGATCCATCACTCTCTCAACAACAGGATGTCTTGAGTTTTCTAAATGTAAAACTTTATCATCACTAAATGTAGGTTTGACATAATTATATTTTTGAGCAATTTCAGCAAAACTTTGTAAACAATCAAGTTCTGAAATGATTTTCGCTTGCTTTTGTAAACGTTCCGTGTACGTTTTAATGTGTTCTCGTAATTTAACAAATAATTCATATTCTAACTCTACTGCTTTATCTTCAGCACCAAGTATTATATCTTCTTTTTCTTTTAATTCATCCGTAATAAATCGTTCAGCATTAGATAATGTTTGTTTTCGATCATAGCCAAACGCTTCAGGTTGAAAATTATTTAAGTTTGCACGTGTAATTTCTATAAAATAACCAAACACTTTATTAAAACTAATCTTCAATGACTTAATACCTGTACGTTCACGTTCTTTTGCTTGTAATTCTGCAAGCCAAGTTTTACCATTTTTTGAAGCTTCTAAATATTCATCTAGTTGCGTGTTGAATCCTTTTTTAAATAAACCACCATCTTTGATGGAAATAGGCGGCTCTTCAACTAAACTTTCTTCTAAAATTTGTAACAAGTCATCTAAAGGTTCCAATTCTTTAAATTGCGTGGTAGTTTGTGCATCCAATTCATTGAGTAATGCTTTTATATGAGGTATTTCGGATATAGAATGCTTTAGTTGTATTAAATCTCTTGCATTTACGTTTCCGTAACTCACTCTTCCTACAAGTCGTTCTATGTCATACACTTGATTTAAATGATTACGTAATGTATCTCTTTCAATAAAACGGTCCATAAACTCTTCAACAATATTTAATCTGTCGTTGATTTGTTGTTTATTAATTAATGGGCGATCAATCCACTGCTTTAAACGTCTAGCACCCATTGGTGTTTTTGTCTCATCCATTAACCATAACAAGGTCCCTTTTTTTGATTTTAATCGTATGCTTTCTGTCAGCTCTAAATTTCTCTTTGCATAATAATCCATCTTCATATAATCAACTGCAGCATATTCAATCACTTCCTCAATGTGAGATAAGTCTCGCTTTTGTGTGTGATGAATATAATCTAGCAATAATTGAGTTGTGTCATGCATTAACTGATGTGTCAACTGATTCATATCATAATCTTCATCAGATATATCTTCACGAACAGTAATCGTCTCAGTTATCATGTTGATTTGTCTTTTTAATTCTTCAGATAGAGCTTGCTTTATGACAATTTCATTGGGATTAATTGTTGTAATCTCATTAAGCAAGGTTGCTGTATCTTTGAAATGAGTTACTTTGAGTTCTCCTGTAGAAACATCACAATAGCATAATCCAAATTCTTCATTTTCGATAAAACTTAAAATATAATTATTTTTCTTTTCATCCATACCACTTTGATCCATAACAGTTCCTGGTGTGACGATTCTTACAACTTCTCTTCTAACCATTCCTTTTGTTTGCTTTGGATCTTCCATTTGTTCACATATAGCGACCTTATACCCATTATTAATCAATGTTTCAATGTAATTATCAGCAGAATGATATGGTACGCCACACATCGGAATAGGATTTTCTTTTTTAGCATCTCTTTTCGTCAATGTTATTTCAAGTACTCTTGATGCTTCTTTAGCATCATCAAAGAACATTTCATAGAAATCTCCAAGTCTAAAAAATAGCAAACAATCATCATATTCAGATTTTATCTTTAAATATTGTTGCATCATTGGTGTAATGTTAGCCATTTCTATTTTCACAACCCTTATTCTTATATCTTTATTTATATTATATGTATAAATTTATGGTTTTTAACTCATTCATTTTAACATATATGTTTTTGAAACGCTTTTGTGTAATAGATACAAAAAGTACGCTTTCATATGAACAGATATCAACATTTTACTTATAATCCCCTATTCATCAAGCGTACTTAAAATAAATATTAATTTTTGTTAAATCTATCTAGTAAACCTCTTCTTTTCAACATAATAAGCAATATATAACTAATTAAAGCTCCAATAAAGCTTGATACTATGAACATAAGCATTAATGGTTTAATAAAGAAATCTTGAAGTCCTAAAAACCATGCTAAAGGTATACACATTAAACTACCAATAACACCAGTCCCTAATACTTCACCAACTGAAGCCATAAAAATATGCTTCCTATACATATAAAACAGACTGGAAAATAAGACACCTATCATACTTCCTGGAAAAGCAAATGCACTTCCAGTTCCAAATGAAATTCGTAGTACAGAAGAAATAAAAGCTTGTGCTAAACCATACCATGGTCCAACGAATACAGCACATAATACATTTACAAAATGTTGAACGGGTGCGGCTTTAATTGGACCTAAAGGAATAACAATTAAACTACTTAACACGACATTAATAGCTATTAAAAATGCTGTGATGGTCAACTTTCTAATATTCATTGTACTTAACTCCTCTAAAATAATTATTCATTATGTTCTTTTTTATTATATTCATTGAGTCTATCTTCCATTGTTTTGACCATCATTTGTAGTAAATCATTCGCCTCATATTGTGCTGAACGAAATTCTTCAACAATAGGTAATTCATTAATTTCATCTTTTAGATACTGAATTTTAGCTTCAGATTGCTCGAGTGCATTTTGTTTTCCATAATTTTGAAAATTAACCGATTGTTTTTGTTGGGCTTTCAAACGATTCATCTTTTGTTTTATTGCTTGATTATTATGAATTTGTTTTTCTACATTATGATAATCTTGAACAACTTCTAGTTTTCCGATTTTCTCTGCCAAACATTCGACTTTTTGTATGATTTCTTTTTCACTATACATACGATTGTGTCACCATTGAACGTTGATGTTCTTGTATAAATGTTCCATTTAAAGAATATTGTTTTGCCTCGTCAATTTTGACATCAACGAGTTTACCAATGCTCTCTCTTGGTCCTTTAAAATTCACAAGTTTATTTTTATCAGTATAACCTGCTAGAACATTCTCATCTTTTTTACTAGAACCTTCACATAATACGGTAACAATCTTACCTTCATACTGACTCATTGCTTGTTGAGAATACATTCCAACCTTCTTATTAAGTCTTTGCAAACGTTCTTTTTTCACTTCTAAAGGTACATTATCCTTCATTTTAGCTGCTGGTGTTCCATCTCTTTGTGAATATAAATATGTGTACGCATGCTCAAATTGAACGTCATCATATAATGTTAATGTTTCTTCAAATTGTTCTTCAGTTTCATTTGGATAACCTACTATAATATCAGTAGTTAAAGCTACGTTAGGGATAGCTTCCTTTATTCTTGAAACTAAATCAAGATAACTCTCTCTTGTATATTTACGACCCATTATCTTTAGTACTTGGTTATTACCTGATTGTACCGGTAAATGGATATGCGGTACTATGTTCCCACCTTTAGCTATAACTTCAATCATTCGATCTGTAAAGTCCCAAGGATGACTTGTTGTAAAACGAACTCGAGGTATATCAATTTTAGAAATATCTTCCAATAAGTCACCTAATTCATAATCCAGACCTTCGATATCTTTACCATATGAATTTACATTTTGACCTAATAAGGTAATTTCTTGATAACCTTCTCTTGCTAATTCTCTAACTTCATCAATGATGTCCTCTGGACGACGACTACGTTCTTTTCCTCTAGTAAACGGAACAATACAATAAGTACAAAACTTGTCGCAACCATACATAATATTAACCCAAGCTTTAATGTGACCATCACGCACTTTAGGTAAATTTTCGATGATGTCTCCCTCTTTAGACCATACTTCAACTACCATCGCTTTTGATAAGTATGCCTCTTCTAAAATTTCAGGTAAATGATGAATGTTGTGTGTCCCAAAGACCATATCTACATTTTGATAAGATTTTAATATTTTATTTACGACTGATTCTTCTTGAGACATGCAACCGCACACCCCAATTAAACAATCTGGGCGTTCTTTTTTTAAATGTTTTAAATTTCCTATTTCACTAAAGACTTTATTTTCAGCATTTTCTCTAATGGCGCATGTATTAATTAAAATCACATCCGCTTCATTAATATCTGATGTCGCACTATAACCTAGTGCATTTAATATTCCTGCCATAACTTCAGTGTCATGTGCATTCATTTGACATCCATATGTTTTAATTAAAAAAGTACGACCTTTACCCATACCTTTGTATTTTTCATCTATATGAAAATCTCTGTTATATTGAACTTCTTGTTTTCCTCGTTTTTTAGCTTCTTTTAAGCTAGGTGGCTGATACACTTGTTCAAAGTATTTACTATAATCTTTCTCAGCTTTACGATCACGTTCTGCTAGAATATTTATCGTTCCAGCCTTTCTTTGCTCTTCATTCACTTTGAAAATCCTTTCTATATGCCCATAATCATTACTTCATTATATTAAATTTATAGTCAAAGTGCAAAAAGACATGTATATGATGTTACAGCTATCTTTTATAATTAAATTATTAGCTTTTTATTACAGTAATCGATGTAAATCATATCTAAATGTTTATTTGGACATCATTTATTTATAATATATCAGTTGATAAAAGTCTTTTATATCATATTTTCTGTGTGACAATGCATAGCGTCTGAAGCATACCGATATTTTCTTACAAAATTTTAAGAGCCTTCAACACTATAGCATGTTAGGCTCTTAAATAGACAAGATAAGAAATATTATTCTAATTTACACTTAGTCGTATTTTCCTGTAAGCGTTTCAATTTCTATTCCTTCAGGTACGTGATAAAACTTAACTTGACTAATAATACTTGGACATTCTAATTCAACCATTCTATCATTTAATTTTTGAATTAAAATAAGACATTCACTCATTTCACCTTGAACTGTTGTTTCTAACGGGCCTACTCTGAAATGCAAACCTGAATCATCAATAATTTTAATTGCCTCATCAACATATGGAATAACATCGTTATTGTTCGGTGTTTTTGGAATAATTTGAATACTCATTAATGTATCTTGCATGTTTCATCTCTCCAATTAAGTTTTATAATATTATTTTAACACGCGTTAGAATTTAATTATGCACGTTCTATAGCTTTTTTCATTGCATCTGCAAAGTCGTACATTAAATCATCCCAATTATCTTTATTTTCACGGTTTTTGCGTGAACTTTTTCTATTTTTAAACAGCTCTTTTCTTAACTGAGCTGTCAGTTCTAATTGAACTCCTCCTTGGGTTTGAGTCATATTAACAATATTATTTTCTTGAGTTCCAGAAATATGGTGTGGTGCTTCTTGCACACTAATTCCTATATCTTCAAGGGATTCAGTGATTAACTCAATGAGTCGGTCATCACTACCTCCTATATAAGCCACGCTTTCATTCCCTTCACAACCATGTATGGCTACAGTTCTTTGACTACCTCTCACTAAATCTAGTGCAATTTGGTCATCATAGTGTGTAGAAGTCACATGTAACTCATTATTTCCCTCACTTCTCATACCTTTAAAAGAAAAATAGTTATAGTCGCCACGATGTGCAATCGTATATGCTAATTCAGTTGTGGCAGGTTCAATTCCACCGCCATGTATTGCTAATATAGTGACCATGCTAGAACGATTTTCAAACTCTATTTCCCAATCTTTTCCTTCTTTAGTTAATTCTTTTAATTCCGTCATAGATTTGAATTTGTCCATATTAACCTCCGAAAAATCATCTTATATTTTTATTATTCCCAAAATTCATATTCTTAAAATCTTTTTACAAAATCTTTTACATATTTATTAAAAAAATAAAATTATTGCATTGATTAGGACTGTTCATTTAACTGTTCGCATTATTTATATATTTAATAATAACTCTGAGAAAAATTTCATCTGTTAATTACTTTACCTATATTTTTAAAATAATTTGGAATAAATTATGTCATTCTTATATCATTTACCTTTAGATGAGATGGATGATTAATCGTGTAAAAAATGTTAACTGAGAATTACATTATTGAATCGTTATGCTATTGATAAGCAATATAGATATAAAATAAGAGTGAGCAGAATTAAAATGTTATTCTGACCCACTCTTTAAATATGTTATTTCCCTATATGCATGCTCTATAATACTTTTTAAATTGAACCGTACTTCTTGATTTTCTATCGTAATCATTAAAGTTATTAGATAAGAAATTTCAGTAAAATTGGATAGTCATGATATATCGTATCACATTAAAAGTGCACCTTCGTTTTTATTTTACCTACTTATTTTGACGCAATTCTAGTTATTATGAATGAGTATCCTTTATAAAAATTGTGCAGTTAAGTCGTTAAAAGTTTCTTCTGTAATATGAATGTCTCTTTTAGCTAACGCCTCATGTTCTAGTTCTGAAATTTGCGATTCATAAGAAGGTGTTGTTGTATCTTGATAAACGATACCTTTAACCAATGACTCATGATCCAACACAGTTTTCATAGCAAGTTGTTTATCTGTGTTGTCATAGCCCTCAATATCATCGATACTTGTTAAATGTTCTTTAAACCAGTCATAAGTATTCACTTTATTGTAAGTAACACAAGGTGAGAAAACATTAACAAAAGAAAAACCATCATGATGAATCGCATCTTCAATCATTTTAGTTAATGCCTTTATATCACTTGAGAATCCTTGTGCTACAAAAGTTGCACCAGAGGATAGTGCCAATTCCAATGGAGCTACATTCTTTTCTATATTTCCTTTAGGTGTTGATTTAGTTACAAATCCTTTAGCTGAGGAAGGTGATGTTTGTCCTTTAGTTAATCCATATATTTGATTGTCCATGACAATATACGTCATATTCATATTACGTCTAAGAGCATGAATAGTATGTCCCATTCCTATTGCATAGCCGTCTCCATCGCCACCAGAAGCGATAACTGTTAAATCTTTGTTTGCCATTTTAACGCCTTGCGCTAGAGGCAATGCACGACCATGGATAGAATGCACGCCATAAGAATTAATATAACCTGATAGTCTACCAGAACAACCAATCCCTGTAATGATTGCTACATCTTCTGGTTCTAAACCAATATTCGCTGTCGCTTTTTGTATAGCAGCTTGAACTGAAAAGTCACCGCAACCAGGGCACCAGTTTGGCTTCACATTATTTCTAAAATCTTTAAATGTAGCCAATTACACCAACTCCTTTAACTCTTTAGCAATTTCTAAACCTTTTTCTTCAATTTCATAAGGTAAGAAAGGTTTCCCATCGTATTTTGTTTGATTAACTAATTTATCATCAACTTGTGTGTTCATTTTTAAAATACTTGATAATTGTCCTTGATAATTATGTTCTGCAACTATTACTTTCGAAGCTTTATTAATAGCTTGTTGAACAATATCTTTAGGGAAAGGATGTAATTGTCGAATATGCATCGTATTCACTTTTACACCTTGTCGTTCTAGTCTTTCTGCACCTTCTCCAATAGCACCTTTAGTAGATATAAATCCTATGTACAGTATATCTGCTTTGTCATCATGTTCATTGAGTAACACAGGATTATTGATAACCAAGCTTTCAGTTTTGCGCATTCGTTTTTCCATCTGATTCTGACGATTCATAGGCGCCTCACTTGGCTTCCCTTCTTCATTATGTTCAACACCTGTTACATGATGTATACCACCTTTAACACCTGGTATTGGTCGTGGTGATACGCCACTAGCTGTTAATGCATATCTTTTAAAGTATGCTTTATCATCTTCAGCTCTCTCGATATCTGACTGTATTATTTCTCCACGACGAATATCGATTTTATTATAATCGAGTGTTTTAACAGTTTGTTTTCCTAATGATAATTGTAAATCACTTAACAGAATGACTGGACATTGGTATTCTTCAGCTAAATTAAATGCTTCCATAGTAAGATAAAACGCATCTTCAGCATCTGTAGGAGCAACGACAATTTTCGGAATATCACCATGGGTACCATAAATCATTTGTAATAAATCTGATTGCTCTTGCTTTGTTGGTAAGCCAGTAGAAGGACCACCTCTTTGAGTATTAATAATGACTAACGGCGTTTCAGTCATACCAGACAATCCAATAGATTCCATCATTAAAGAAAGACCTGGACCTGCACTTGCTGTAAATCCTCGTACGCCTGCATAGTTAGCACCAATCGCCATCGTTGCTGCTGCTATTTCATCTTCAGTTTGAACAACAGTACCATCAACTTTAGGTAGATTGGCAATCATGTATTCCATAATTTCAGAAGCTGGCGTAATTGGATAAGCGGACATAAATCTTGATCCAGCTGCTATTGCTCCTAATCCAATTGCGTCATTACCTATCATATATAAATGAGGATGACCGCTACCATTCTCTAACGTAAAGTCTCCATTAACGTTGGTAACTTGTTGCTTCATTAGATCATAACCGATATTAAGAGCTTGTATATTCATATCAACAACTTTATTACCTTTTTTTGAAAACATGTTATCGATTAAAGTTTCAAAAGTTGATGTGTTTAAATCCATCAGTGCAGATGTCGCACCAATTGCCACCATATTCTTCATTAATGCTGTTCCAAGTTCCTTTGCCGTGCTAGTGAATGGTAACTCAATTAATTGAGCCACACAGTTCTCTGGCTTTTTGGGTTTTGCTTTAGCATCTGCAATTATAATACTATCTTCTCTCATTTCATGATGATTTAATTCAATCGTTTCCTGGTCAAAAGCAATGAGTATATCCAAATCATCACTAATCGCATGCACAGGCGATGTTGAAACTCTTATCTTATTATTAGTATGGCCACCTTTTATACGACTAGAAAAGTGTCTATATCCATACAAAAAATAACCTTTTCTATTCATTGCAGTAGCAAAGATTTCACCGGTAGATTCAATACCTTCGCCTTGCTGACCGCCCACTTTCCATGATATTTGTGATTTCATATCACATGCCTCCTGTGGTATTAATTCACTCTCTATGATAACAAAATAAACCACTGTTTTACTATTTCAACAGTGGTACAAGTTTAAATTCATACTAATGGACTATATCCTTTTAAATTTGGAAAGGATGGTCCTCATTTATTAACAGTCTCTTTATTTGAATCGTTTTACCTTCTTTATTTAAATCTATGATAACTCCTGATAATACGCCTCTCCCATCATCTGGAACAACATGCCTTTGTGGCAAACTGGTAATAAAACGTTGAATAACTTCATCTCTATTGATACCTAAAATACCATCGTAATAACCTGTCATTCCGACATCTGTGATATATCCTGTGCCATGAGGTAATATACGATCGTCAGAAGTTTGAATATGTGTATGAGTACCAACAACAGCGCTCACTCTGCCATCTAAATACCAACCCATAGCATTTTTTTCAGATGTAGTTTCAGCGTGAAAATCTACAAATATGTATGGTGTAGATCTTTGAGCTTCCTCGATTAACTGGTCGGCCTTTTTAAATGGATCATCAATATCTTGCATAAATGAACGCCCTTGTAAATTAATAATAGCCAATTTAATATCGTTAATTTTTATTATTCTCATACCTGTTCCTGGAGCTTCATCAGGAAAATTTGCAGGTCTAACCATTCGATGAGCATCATCAATAAAATCGTAAATTTCTCTTTGACCATATGTATGATTACCCATAGTCATGAAATCCACGCCTTCTCTTAGAAGTTGTTTGTAAATTTTTTCTGTTAATCCTTTGCCGTGTGCGGCATTTTCAGCGTTTACTATAGAAACTGTTGGGTGATAAGCTTGTTTAATTTTAGGTAAATAAGTAGTAATCATTTTCCTGCCCACTTTACCAACGATGTCACCTATAAACAATATTCTCATTTCTGTTCATCCTCTCATAAATTAAGTTTAATGGATACTGTACTATAATAAAAGTCTCATCAACAAATTAATTATTCTGAAAATTAAAAGACTTTACTTTTTTGTATTTATGTATTGTGTTAATATAAAATTAATAAAAATATAGGAGTTGTTTATTCATTCATGTCTATTAATATTGATCCTGAAAAATTTGCTGAATTAGTTGTAACTTCAAATCCAGCCAAATCTGATGAAGCTGAAGATATCGCTAAAGAAAGTTTAATTTTATACATTAATGCTTATCGTTTAGCAGAAAAATATGCAAACATCTCTACAAATTGCTATGATACAGCTGAAATTTTAAAAGAAATTAATGAAGTTGATTTACAATTAAAATAAATCATTATATCCGAGCGTTTATACGCTCGGTTTTTTATATTATATTTAATAAGCCACTGGCCGTAGATACGGTCAGTGGCTTATGGAATTATTTAGCATATTCTATTGCTCTAGTCTCTCGAACAACTGTCACTTTGATATGTCCAGGATATTGTAACTCTTCTTCAATTTGGTTCTTAATATCTCTTGCCAATCTATATGATTTTAAATCATCAATTTCTTCAGGTGAGACGACTACACGAATCTCTCTACCAGCTTGTATAGCAAATGCTTTTTCTACCCCATCATAACTTTCAGATAACGTTTCGAGTCTCTCAAGTCTTCTAATATAATTTTCAAGTGTCTCTTTACGTGCACCTGGTCGCGCAGCTGATAATGCATCTGCTGCTGCAACTAAAATAGAAATGATAGAGGTTGGTTCAACATCACCATGATGTGAGTGAATAGCATTAATAATTATGTTATTTTCATTATATTTCTTGGCTAATTCAACACCTATTTCTACGTGACTACCTTCAACTTCATGATCAATAGCTTTACCAACATCATGTAATAATCCTGCACGTTTAGCTAGAGTAACATCCTCTCCTAGTTCTGCTGCAAGCATACCTGAGAGGTGGGCAACTTCAATTGAATGTTTAAGTACATTCTGACCATAACTAGTTCGATAATTTAATCGACCCAAAATTTTCACTAAATCAGGATGCATATTGTGTACATTTATTTCAAAAGTAGCTTGTTCTCCAGCATCTCTTATGATATCGTCTACTTCCTTTCTAGCTTTTTCGACCATATCTTCAATACGTCCAGGATGAATACGTCCATCAGAAACTAAATTAACTAGTGCAGTTCTAGCAATTTCACGTCTAATTGGATCAAAGCCTGATAAAATAACTGCTTCTGGTGTGTCATCAATGATTAAATCAATGCCAGTAAGTGTTTCTAACGTACGTATATTTCTACCTTCTCTACCTATGATACGACCTTTCATTTCATCATTAGGCAGATTTACGACTGAAACAGTTGATTCAGTTGTATGTTCTGCTGCTAATCTTTGTACAGTTGTAGCAAGTAATTCTTTAGCTGTTTTATCAACTTTTTCTTTCGCTTCTTTTTCTTTTTCTTTAACAAGTATTGCAATATCTTGTGACAGTTCTTCTTCAACTCTTTGAAGCTGTTCTTTCACAGCTTCTTCTTGAGTGAGACCGGAGATGCGTTCTAATTCTTGTTCATGCTTCATTATTAATGTTTGAACACTACTCTCTTTTGCATCTACTTGTTGTTGTCTTTCTTCAAGTTTTGATTCTTTTTGTTCCAAAATCTCATCTTTTTTATCTAAAAGATCAGATTTCCGATCCAAATTTTCTTCTTTTTGAAGAAGTCGGGTTTCTTGTCTTTGAAGTTCACCACGTCTTTCACGCAGTTCATTCTCAGCTTGTTCTTTTAAAATTTGGTTCTCTTCTTTTGCCTCAAGTAATTTTTCTTTTTTAATATTGTCTGCTTCTTTATTAGCATAGCTAACAATATCATCGGCAGTTTGTCTTGCTTGAACTTGTTTTTGGTGTAATAAATTTCGGGCAACAATATACCCTACAACAACGCCTAGAATAATCCCCAGCAAAATGAGTAGGAGGCTTAATAAATTCACATAAACACCTCCTTTATCTAGGGTTTGCTTTGTATATCAAAATCAATATGATTATATGAAATTATATAAGAATCATACATACTAATTGTACGTTTATCGACAGATATGTGTCAAGATATGAAATTGCACTACACTCACTTTAAATTGCTTTTCTTAAAGAACAAATCAAAAACTACAAAAAAAGATGGCTAATTGAGCCATCCTTTTAATTAATCAACTAAAAACTATTCATCAAATAAAGTTTTTGGTGAATCGTCTTCATTTTCATTTTCATCCACATCACCATCGAAAATACCTAACTTTTCACGTAACTTACGGTCAATTTCTTCTTTGATTTGTGGATTTTCCTTTAGATAATTTTTGACATTTTCTTTACCTTGCCCCATTCTATCTCCATTATAAGAATACCAGGCACCTGATTTATCAACGATATCGTTCTCTACACCTAAATCAATGAGCTCTCCTTCCTTAGAGATACCTTGACCATACATAATATCTACTTCTGCAACTCTAAATGGAGGTGCAACTTTATTTTTCACAACTTTTATTTTAGTTCTGTTACCTACAATGTCTTGACCTTGTTTTAACTGCTCTGCTCTTCTTACCTCTAAACGTACAGAACTATAGAATTTTAGGGCTCTACCACCGGGCGTTGTTTCAGGGTTCCCGAACATCACGCCAACCTTTTCACGAATTTGGTTAATAAATATAGCTGTAGTATTAGATTTAGAAATAGCCCCTGATAACTTTCTTAATGCTTGAGACATTAATCTTGCTTGTAAACCAACATGAGTATCTCCCATTTCACCTTCAATTTCAGCTTTAGGTGTTAAGGCTGCTACTGAATCGACAACAACAATGTCCACAGCACCACTACGAACAAAAGCTTCGGCGATTTCAAGACCTTGCTCACCATGATCTGGTTGAGATAAGTATAAATTGTCAATATCTACACCTAATGCTTGTGCATATACTGGATCGAGAGCGTGTTCGGCATCGATAAATGCTGCTACACCGCCGTTTTTTTGTACTTCAGCGATAGCATGTAAAGCTACTGTCGTCTTACCCGAACTTTCAGGTCCATATATTTCGATAATTCTTCCTTTAGGATAACCTCCAACCCCTAATGCATTATCAACTGTGACAGAACCACTTGAAGTACTTGATATTCTGCGACCTTTATTATCGCCTAACTTCATAACGGCACCTTTACCAAAAGATTTTTCCATATTTTTAATGACTGTATCTAAAGCTTTTTGACGTTCATTATCCAAAACGAGACCTCCTACTACAGAAAGTTATCTGTATAATATCTTATACTTACTATACAAGTATTTTAAGCAAAACACAAGTCTTTTGCGAATATTTGTTCGCATTTATTGTGTTTTAGCTGATACAAAAACGAACAAACGTACTTATATTTTTAGCGAAAATTTAAAATTTACTATTTATTAAGCCAATTTAATAATCTAATCATCGCATAATTTTGACTTCTGCTTCTCAATAAATTACGACTTTGAGACATCTTAAATGTTTCGATATCGAAATTATTTCCATCATAAATTCCTAAATATACAATATTATCTTTATTTAAAAGTACAATACCCAAATCTGTTTGGTACAAATCCCTGACATATTGAGCAGCATTGAATAAAACGGTATTAAACTCACAAGTTATATCAATAAATTGGTTAGAATGTGGTAGCATACCTTTAACTAGATTTTTACTGTCAGCATTTTTTAATCGAGTAAACAAAGCTCCATTAGTTACACCGTCATAAATAGCAAAATTCTGTTTTGCACTATTTATAACTGATTCTTCAATGCTAACTTCGTCTGAACCAAAATAATAAGTACCAATCCTATTTAAAATTTCATCTCGAATAGGCTTAATAAGCAGTTGACATCGTTCCTTACTTTCGGCATTGGCTGTTAATCTAACATATACTTCATGCGTACCTGCAAGAGGTGCGATTGTCGGATTAGTTTGTTCATCTATAAGATCAATTAATAGTGTTTCTAATTTTGACTCTCCTATACCAGCAAATCTAAGTAATTCAGAAAAGATAACTTCATCTTTATCCATAAGATAAGGTAATAATTCATTCTTCGCCATAGGTTGCATTTCTTTCGGTGGACCTGGTAGTAGAATTATTTTTTGTTTATCTAATTCTACAAGCATACCAGGAGCCATACCATGTTTATTTGGTAAAACTATGGCATCTTCAATCACTAATGCTTGTTGCTTATTATTAGAGGTCATATCTTGACCTTGTTCTTTAAAATAGTTTTTGATAAAGTTTAACGATGTTTCATCCGTCACTAGATTTTTTCCTAATACTTTAGCTACAGTATGTTTAGTTAAATCATCTTTTGTTGGCCCTAAGCCACCTGTTAAAACAATGGTATCAAATCTAGATAGACATTGCTTTATTACATATTCTAACCTTTGAGGGTTATCACCAATAACTGTGTGTTCTACTACACTTTTACCAATACTATTAAAAAGTTTTGAAAGATATTGCCCGTTTGTATTAGCTATTTGACCTAGTAATAGTTCAGAGCCAACAGCTACTATTGAAATATTCATCAATGATATACTCCCTAATATTTATATTGTCTTTTCAATAAGTCCATTATATATTTTTTTGTAATATAAATCGAAAATAAGAATCTTTATAGAAACAGTTTATATATGTATCACAGAACTGTCATCTAATATAACTTAAACATAACATCACATTTTTTATAAGATGCTGAAATTACATTTATATAAAAGATTTACCAGATGTATATCAATATTACATCTGAAAAGTGAAATATTAAATCAATTCTAGTAAATGTTTTATCTTCTTTGTCACAATAGATCAATTAAAAAAATAAAAGGTTTGCAACCCATCTAGAGTAGGAAACAAACCTTTGAAAAAGATAACTAAATCAAAATGTATATATTTTTAGAGAGTATGATTATATAACAAATTGATATGGTACTTTATAGATGAAATAAATTTACAAGCTCAATTTTTAAATTACACATTTATTTAGAATGTTTAAATACATCTCTTCCTTTATAAAAATATTCAATACCTGAAAGAATAGTAAAGAATACTCCAATGTATAATAACCACACTCCAATTGGGAAATGTACATAGTGCATGAAAGGATCGCCGAATAAAATCCATATAATTGCAACCATTGTCACTGCAGTTTTTATTTTTCCAAGTTGCCCTGCAGCACTTACAAACCCTTGTTCAATTTGTAGTAATCGTAATCCTGTAACGGCAAATTCTCGAGCAATAATAATGATAGCAACGACAGAATTAGTAAAACCAAGTTGCACCATAACAATTAATGCACTCGCGACCAATAATTTGTCTGCAAGTGGATCTAAGAATTTCCCCATATTAGTAACTAATTGCCATTTGCGGGCAAGATAACCATCAGCAAAATCACTTAATGATGCAACCACAAATATGATAGCACTAATTAATATTTCAATTCTGATATGATTTCCACCTAAAATTGAAATTTGCCCAAAACCAAAATCAACTAAAGCAAATAAAATAAAAAATGGTATTAAAATAACTCTAAATACCGTTATTTGATTCGGTATATTCATATTAAATCCTCATTTCTAAAACATATATTTATATAATTAATATTGCGAGTATCCAAACGATTAAAGATATTAAAATAATGAAACCCATCCACATCAACAATTGAAACACTTCTTTAGATTGACGTCGGTAAGGGGGTTCATACCCATTAGAAAATGTTTGTATCACATCATCAATTTGATATTGTGTTTCAGGAATCTCATCTTGATGTGCTTCAATAAGTTGATTTGGTTCGATATTTACAACTTTAGCGTATTTTCTAATAAAACCTTCAGTATAATCACTCTTGGCTAGTTCATTAAAATCATTATTTTCTATATGTATTAACGTTTGACGCTTTAACTGAGTTCTTTGTTCTAATTCATTTAGTGTCATACCCAATCTTTCACGTCTACTTTTCAACACTTCACCAATCGTTTTCACTCAAAGTCCTCCTAGACATTATTCAAAGAAACCAAACCCTCCACCAAATGGATCTCCAAAATCTAAATTATTCTTACTTTGAACCGTATGTTTCTTCATTTCTTCATATCGAATCTCTTGATTTTCATTTTCTCTCAATTCAATAATATAGTCAAAATCTTCCATATTATAATTGCACGACTCTACAAATAAATCTGGATGTTCAACAACTTTTATTGAGGGTAACGTCATAACCTCTCTCACCAATTCTTGGTGTTCAGGGTTCAATTCACGTGCTGTTACCGCACCATCAATGATATATACGTGATTAGAATCATATTCACCTTTAAATAGTGAACGCCTTACTGTTTGTTTAATTAAAGTTGAGCTAATGAATAACCATCTTTTATGTGCACAAACACTTCCAGCTACAATAGATTCAGTTTTACCAACTCTAGGCATTCCACGTATTCCGATTAATTTATGTCCCTCTTCTTTAAATAATTCAGCTAAAAAATCAACAAGTAATCCTAAATCTTCTCGTTCAAATTTAAAAGTCTTTTTATCATCAGCATCCTGTTCAATATATCTACCGTGTCGTACAGCGAGTCTATCTCGTAATTCAGGAACTCTTAACTTTGTAATTTCTATTTCATTAATTTCTTTTACAATTTGTTCGAACCTTTCGACCTTTTCTAGTTGATCTGTTTTGATTAACAATCCCCTTTTTCCCTGATCAACACCATTAATTGTAACAATACTAATACCGAGCATTCCAAGCAAACTTGAAATATCACCGAGTAAGCCAGCACGATTTACAGTTATCTCATATTCTAAGTACCACTCTTTCCTTTTTGCAAAAGTCATCTCTTGATCACCCCTTGTTAATAACGAAGCACATGAAATCTTTGTTTATCATATTATAACACCAATAATAAAAAGATACTTCTTTTATTATTACTTATATGTAGCTCCTATAACAATTGAAACAAGAAAACTTACCTTTTACTGACAAAACATTAAATATACCATCCGCCATTCACTTTGTGGACCGTTCCCGTAATACTTTTTGACATAGTACTACATAAGTATGCACAAGCATGTGCCACTTCAGAGGGATCAATCATTCTTTGCTGAGGTAACTCTGATACTATATTCGATAACTCATCTTTCGACCATACATCGCTCATTTTTCCTTTTACCATGCCTGGTGTAATAGCATTTACAGTTACTGAAGTTAAAGCTAATTCTTGACTTAATGCTTTAACAAAACCAATTTGAGCACTTTTCATTGCTGAATAGATTGTCTCTAAACTAGCACCAGTTTCTCCCCAAATTGATGAAATAACAATGATGCGTCCATTGTTACTCTGCCTTAAAATATCAATAAAGTAGCGAGTCAAACGTATAAATTGTCTTACATTTAATGCATAACTATTATCGATGTCACAATCACTCATATCTTGTAACATGCCATATAATGCTGTCCCACTGGTATAAATTAGACAATCTAGCTCGTCAATGTGTCCAAAGTAATCTTCGAGTTTTATATCTTTGGTTAAATCACATTGAATAAATGTAATTTTGCTATTTTTAAATTGATTACTTAAATCAGAATATTGAGCTGAATGATAATGTAAGAAGACTTCATAACCTTCAAATAGCAGTCGTTTTACAATGGCACGTCCTATTGTTCCAGAACCACCTATGACTAGCGCTTTCATCTATTTTCCATCTCCAGACGACTATCAACAAGTTGGTCAAAGTTCAAGAATAATTCGGAAGTTTCATTTACACTCTCTAACGTAATATTTTCTACGATATCTAGCATATCAAATACACTTACTCCTTCGAAATAGAGTTTTGCATATTGATTAGCTATATATTCTGGAGAATTTAAACTTGATATGAATTCTCCAATAAATTGCTTTTTCAATAAATGAAATGCTTCTTGATCTTTAAGGTTTCCTTTATATTTTCTTAATTCATCCATTATTAGTTGTTTAAATAGATCAGGCTGTTGTGTTGCACTAGTAATAATTGAAAAACTGTAACTTGGTTCCAATACAAATTGATAACCGAATGTTTCATCTATTAAATCTTTATTTAAAAGTTGTTGATAAAACTCTGTTTCCTCTCCAAAAACTAATTCGTAGAAAAATGTCATTTCCAAATCTCTTTGAACAAATTTCGTTGCACTTTCATCTAATGGTTCATTTTTAAAACCTAACATCAATCGTGGTGACTGTAATTTCATTTTCTCGGAAACAAACCGTTGATTTACCTCTCTAGGCTCATCAATTTGCGCACGTTCAATACGTGGTTGATAAGTTTTATCTCTTTGATTTTCATGCTTTTCCACAAGTTTAATTATCGATTGAGGACTAACATCGCCTACCACAAACAACACCATATTAGAGGGATGATAAAATGTTTCATAACATAAGTATAAATCATCTTTAGTTATTTCATAAATGCTTTCAACACTACCAGCAATATCCACCCGTATCGGGTGCTTGGAATACATAGCCCTTAAAGTATTAAACATTAATTTATATCCTGGTTGTTCCTGGTACATTTTAATTTCCTCAGCTATAATCCCCTTTTCTTTATTAACTGTTTCTTCAGTAAAATAAGGTGTTTCTACCATATTGAGGAGACGTTTTATGTTACTTTCAATATTACTTGTTGCGCTAAATAAATAACTCGTACGATCAAAGCTTGTAAAAGCATTAGCTTGCGCATTCTCTTCGGCAAATGCAGTAAATAAATCTTCATCTTCTTTTTCAAACAATTTATGTTCTAAAAAGTGTGCCACACCGTCAGGAACTTCTACAAATTGCTGACTACCTATGGGCTTAAAATGATTGTCCAATGAACCAAACTGTGTTGTGTAGGTCACATACGTTTTTTGAAAACCAGGCTTAGGTATGACAAATAATTTCAACCCATTATCAAACTCATGTTCGAAAACTTTCTCATCTATAAGTTCATATTGATGTGTTTTCATCAGTGTTGGTCTCCTTTCGTTAGTACATAAATTGTATCTAGAACAGCTTCATTTGCCAATTTAATAACATCTGTCTTCGTCACTCGATTCACTGCATTTATAAAATCTTGATCTGTTTGCTGGTGGTTTAATAATAATTGATTATGCAGTATTTCAATTATACTTTTGGGTCTATCTGATGCTTCGTGTCTATGAGAAATAATGATTTTTTTAGCTAATTCAATTTTATTAGAATCGAAATCTCCACTTTTTATCTTATCAAACTCTTTGATAACAGTTTCTTTTGCTTGCTCATATTTCTCAGCAGAAACACCACTTAAAACAAATAAAAATCCGTTTTTACCATCAATTTGTGAATGTATAGAGTATGCCAAACTTTGCTTTTCTCTGACTTCGTTAAATAGTACTGAGGAAGGATCTCCTCCAAACATAATATTTAATACTATAAATGCATAGTAATTACTTTTTCCATAATAAGATGGAAAGCGATATCCCAAATTCAATTTAGCTTGGTCAACATCGTCTTTTTCAATTATATATTGCGGTTGATCAAAAGAAGGTGTGATTTCAGTAGTTTCTCTATTTTCTAAATAGAAAGGCTTAATTGCAAACTTATCTAGAATTAGTTGTGTAACTTCCTCTTTGTTAATATTTCCTACAACGTAAATGGCACAATCATCATTTTGTATCATGGATAGATATGTATCGTATAGACTTTCAGAAGTCACTTGTGGAATTTGTTCTAATTGACCTGTCGCTATATATCGATAAGGCTCCTGTTTAAACATATAATTCATTAACTGAAGAAATGAATACTGTGCTTTATTATCTTCCATTGCTTCAAGTTTTTTGCTAAGTAAAGACTTTTCTTGAGCTACATATGTATGATCAAAACATCCATCTTTGATTAATGGATTCCAAATTATTTCTTTTAACGTATCTAATCCCTTTTCAAATAAAGGGGTTTTATCTTTTAAGAATTTTTCATTAACTACTTCTAATGAGATTGTAATAACATGCCTATCTTTAAACTTTGAAACAAAACTATTAACATAGGCACCATACAATTCTGATAACTGTTTATTTAAAGTTTTATCGGTGGGCCATTGTTGTGTTGCACGAACTAATACTTTACTTAAAATTGAACGTGAAGTAATTGTTTTATAGTTTAATGGTGCCATAAATTTAAAGGTAATTGTCGTTGTTTTAAATTTATCGGTAGGCAAAACATTGACTCGAACTTTTGTGTTATCTTGATTGAATCTCTCCAAAATCTAACCTCCTGGTTTAATATGACAATTTATTCACTTTTAGTAATAGTGAATTTAACTAAACTACTCTTAATATAATTTAAAGAATACAAAATTGGTTGATGCTTTTCGTCATAATGTACTACTTTAAGTAACATAAGCCCTTCGTGAGGTGAAGCATTAAGTACTTCTGAGATATGAGGTTCGTAACTAATTGCTTCTAAATCCATTTCTGCATGCATGATTACATGATTTGTAGATGCTTTAATAGCTTCTAACATTGAACCACTACTCTGTTGATAATCTGTGCAAGTTAGATAAGTTTTTGCTATTTTGTCTAAACAATATACGACCGGCTTATGATTAGCAGTCCTTAGTCTCTCAATAATTGTTATAGGTTCTTTTGTTTCTATACCTAAATGTTCAGCATCTAAAATAGTTGCAGGTTGCTCGTCAAGATTCAGATATTCTGTTCCTGCTTCATAACCTGCTTCTTTAATCATAGTCCCTATACTAATAATTTTATTTAACGGGTAATAGAAAGGGGGCTTTACTTTTACGCTAGTCCCCTCTTCAAAATTATCCGTTACTACTTGTTCAGTAATCAACTCATCTATACCATCGTAAACATCATCTGTTTTAACATTTAATGCTCTCGCAATTGACAAATTACTAGGTAATTTACTTCCATTAGTAAGTTCACCATCTTTAATTAAATTTAAAATGTATTGTTTTACTCTATAGATTGCACTCATTTCCGACATTTTTACACCTCGTCATTTTCTAAATCAACTAAAATTTGTCTAGGTTTACTTCCTTTTTGTGGACCAATAACTTGGTTACGTTCCAAATCATCCATGAGCCTTGAAGCTCGATTATAACCGATTCTAAATTGTCGTTGTAATAAAGAAGTACTAGCTTTTTGCTTTTCTATTACAAATAAATAAGCTTCATCATATAAAGCGTCCTCACTCTTCATTTCTGATTTATCTACAGGTGCATCTGGTTCCATTTCTTTAACATAATTTGCTTTCTGTTGCTCTACAACATAATTAACAACATCTTGCACTTCTTGATCGCTTAAAAAAGCACCTTGAATTCGGGTTGTGGTAGATTCTCCGTTACCAACATATAGCATATCACCTTTACCAAGTAGCTTTTCAGCTCCACCAGCACCAATTATTGTTCTAGAGTCAGTTTGAGAACTTACAGCGAACGCAATTCTTGATGGAATGTTATTTTTAATAATACCAGTAATAACATCAACTGAAGGTCTTTGGGTAGCTACAATTAAGTGTATACCCGCAGCTCTAGCCATTTGAGTAATACGTTGGATAGCATTTTCTACTTCTTTACCTGCAACCATCATTAAATCAGCCAATTCATCCACTATTACGACGATATATGGTAACTCAGATTGTTTTTCATCAAGTTCCTCATTCTGTTTGCGTATATATTGGTTATATCCTTCAATATTTCGTGTCGATGAATGTTGAAACAAATCATAACGACGTTCCATTTCTGAAACAATTTTTTCTAAAGCTTGAGACGCTTTATGTGGATTTGTTACAACCGGTATAAGTAAATGAGGAATACCATTGTAAACATTTAACTCTACCATTTTAGGATCGATTAACATAAGTTTAACTTCGTGCGGTTTTGTATTGAGCAATATACTCGTTATAATACCGTTAATACAAACTGATTTACCGCTTCCTGTTGAACCAGCAACGAGTAAGTGAGGCATTTCATTTAATTGAATTGATATTGGATCACCAGAAATATCTCTACCAATGCCGACTTCTAATTTATACTTAGATGGGAACTTATCTTCTAAAACTTCTTTTAGAGTGACAAGTGAGATTTTATCATTAGGAACCTCAATTCCTACCGCAGAGCGACCTGGAATAGGTGCTTCTATTCGTACATCTTTCGCAGCCAAAGCTAATGCAATGTCATTATGGAGATTGACTATTTTACTTACTTTAACACCTTGTGCTGGTTGAATTTCATATTGTGTCACTGCGGGACCGATTTTAATTTGTGTTACTTTAGCATTAACACCAAAGTTTTTTAGTGTAGATTCTAAAACCTGACCTTTACGTTGGACTTCAGCTTTTGAAGTAGTTTTTTGTTTGGTAGGCTGTTTTAATAAAGATAAAGGTGGCACCGTATACTCAATATTGGCTTCTTCACCAGCTTCAGATATTGAGCCTTCAGCCTGACTTTGTTGATGATTGTTTTCAGCAGTTGTAGATAACTGATTATTATTTATTGATTGATTTTTGGTACTTGGTAATGATTGTTGAAATTGTTCATTATCCAAAACACGTTTTTGACGTTGGTTAGTAGTATTTTGTCTTTTATCTTCTTGCTCATTATGACCATATATTGGAATATCGTCTGACTGGGAAATCTCTGGAAAATCACTAACATCTTTAATGACATTATTATTTTGACGTGATTTTTTTTGTTTTTTCCGTTCAATTTTTTCCTCTTTTAATTGAGCTTTTTCTTCTTTTTTAATCTTATTTTGTTCTCTTTTTTGTTTTATTGACTCAGATGCATGATTACTTGATGACTTGAGGTTGTCGAATAAACTTTTTGTAACATCTCTATGTCTTAAATTAAGTAATAAAATGAAACTCGAAGCTAGTAACAGGATAGTAATTATTATTACACCTACAATAGATATGAGAGGTATAAATAGTTTAAGTAAATAAAAACCTATTAAGCCGCCCCCAAAATTTGGAAAATGTGTTTGTTCATAAGCTTTATAAACAAAGGACAGTACAGGCTCTCTTTGTGAAGTAATATTATGTGAAAAATGAAAATACAATTGCGTTATAAATAACAAAGCTAATTGTAAAACTATTGCACCGATACTACGTCGAGTTCTAGGTATTTGCTTAGAGTATGTTATAAAGATTGTTGCAATAAGTACTAAAATATAAGTTAAGTATCGACTCATTCCAAAAAGATAATTAAAAAAGCTATCAATCATTCTACCAATGATTCCTAATTGAAAAGCGCCTAGTATAATAAGAATTACTACAATTATTGAGAATATATATCTTAAAGGCGTTTCATTTTGCTTTTTTTTATTCGTTTTTTTATTACCCTTTCTCTTCGTCGATGTTCTTTTTTTTGCTTGTGGCAATACCTACACCTTCTTTTTTAATCTCTCATCATTACTATATTTAGAGTATTCATCCCATTTGAATATATAATTTATATGTATTTTTAATAAGATGAAAGAGGCAAGAACAACTTAGATTATTTAGATTCACTCTCATATTTACCAAACTCTAAGATATTAGAAACTGATAAATATTTAAAAGAAAAACTAATTGTTGAACAAAGTCATTAAACATGATTTTGCTTTGCTAAATTGTTCCAACCTCTTTAAATATTATTCTATTAAGATTAGATTTCCGATATGACTGGAATAATCATTGGACGGCGTTTTGTACTCTCAAATAGTAACTTACTGATTTGATCTCTCATATTTTGCTTGATTTCTGACCATTCTATTCGTTTTTCTTGAAGACCTTCCTCTACAATTTTACGTACTTTTTCTTCAGCCTCTTTCAAAAGTTCTTCACTTTCTCTAACATAGACGAAGCCTCTTGATTGAATTTCAGGTCCTGCAGCAATACGTCGATTTTTAGGGTCTAATGTCACAACCGCAATAAAAATACCGTCTTCGGCTAATAGATGTCGATCTCTTAATACGATATTACCTACGTCACCAACGCCAATCCCATCAATAAGTATATTACCTGATTGAACTTTTTCATTTAAAATCATATCTTTACCGTTATAACTAATCACGTCGCCTTTTTCAACTAAGAAAATTTTCTCAGGTGCTACACCTGTTTCTGCTGCTAATTTGGCATGTGCAATCTGCATTTTAAATTCACCTTGAACAGGTACAAAATATTCAGGTTTCATGATATTTAACATCATTTTCAATTCTTCCATACAACCATGACTTGACGCATGAATTTTCTTGTTGTTTGGAATTATATGTGCTCCAGCACGCACTAACTCATTTAATGTATCTGCAATAATAACTTCCATATTAGCTGAAGCAGTAATTGCTAGGAATATTGAATCCCCTTCTTCTATGTTCATAATTTTATGCTTCTTGCGAGCCATTTGACTTAATGCTTCTACTGGTTCACCTTGCATACCTGTAGCAATAATAATCACTTCATTTTTAGGATAATTTTCTACTTCATTAATAGGTATTAATAAATCTTTTGGTATATCAAAGTATCCCATTTTACGTGCTATGTTAAACGAACTTTCAAGTGAACGACCTAAAAATGACACTTTACGATTAAGTTGACTTGCAATGTTAAGCACTTGTTGAATACGAACGAAGTTTGAAGCATAGCATGATACAATAAGTCTACCTTTAACCTTGGCAAAAGCATCATACATGTGATGTTCAATAATATTTTCAGGCGTGTTATATCCTGGCTTTTCAGCTTCTGTTGAATCACTGATTAATGCGAACACGCCCTCATCACCAATTTCTGCCATGCGTTTCAAATCTGGAGCATAATGTCCATGCAAACTTTGATCAAACTTAAACTCTCCAGTATAAACTATAGAACCATAAGAAGTATGAATACATACGCCTAAGCTATCGGGAATGCTATGTGTTGTATTAAAGAAACTAACGTTAACATTTTTAAATCTCATAATTGAATCATGGTTTACAGTATAGTAACGTACTTTCTTTTTAATATTTCGGGCCTTCATTGCTTCTTTAACAAGTGCAATTGTCAATTTAGAACCATAAACTGGTGCATCGATTTGTTCTAACACATAACTTACTGCGCCTATAGCATGTTCATGACCGTGTGTAAGAAATATTCCTTTTAATCTTTCTTTGTTTTCAATGACATATTGAATGTCAGGAATAACAATATCTACCCCAAGCATTTCATCTTCTGGGAACATTAATCCTGCATCCAACATAAACATTTCATCGTCTACTTCAACGATGTACATATTTTTAGCGATTTCGCCTACTCCACCGAGTGGAATAATACGAATATCTTTATTTTTTTTCTTTATTAAACTCAAAATGTTACCTCCTATAAATAGTGACCCGTCCATATACAAACTCACTATTTATTATAAGTTAAAACGACCTTGATGTACACTATTATTGCACTGTTATACCATTTGATTATTGAGATTATATTTTTTAAGATTAATATTTTTATCATATTTAATAAAGCAATTGTCGCATGTACATACTAAATATTACTTTTACTTATTAAATGATTTTAATTGAATGTATGTTTTTCAGTCACCCTATAACATCACTAACAAAACACATTTATCTCACTGAATAGTCATATTAAAATAAAAAAACTGCTCGCAAAGCATTTAGCTTTGTCGGCAGCTTTTTACAGAACACATACATTAGGTTCGTATATATGATACATTTTAATTTTTAGATTGCTCTAATACTTTATGTGACGCATTAACGCGACCTTGTTTATCGATTTCAGTAATTTTCACTTCAATTGTATCACCAATTTTAAGAACATCTTCTACTTTATTAATTCTTTCTTGTGAAATTTGAGAAATGTGTAATAATGCGTCTTTACCAGGGAACAATTCAACGAAAGCACCATACTTTTCAATACGTTTTACTTTAGCATGATATACTTGTCCAACTTCCGCTTCGCGTGTAATATCTTCGATAATTTCTTTTGCACGGTTAATCATCGCTTGATCTACAGCACCTATAAAGATTGTACCATCTTGTTCAATATCTAATTTAACTCCAGTTTCGTCGATGATTTCATTGATTTTCTTACCACCTGGTCCAATCACGTCTCGAATTTTATCTGGATTAATACTCATAGTTACCACTTTTGGTGCGTAAGCACTTAATTCTTCGCGTGGTTGCTCAATCGTGTGAAGCATATGATCCATAATAGCTAATCGTCCTTGACGCGCTTGTTCTAGTGCTTCTTCGATAACTTCTCGAGTTAAACCATCAATTTTAATATCCATTTGAATCGCAGTAATACCGTCTTTAGTACCTGCTACTTTGAAGTCCATATCACCTAATGCATCTTCCATACCTTGAATATCAGTTAAAATTGTATAGCTATCGTCACGCGTTACTAGTCCCATTGCAATCCCTGCGACTGGCGCTTTAATTGGTACACCAGCATCCATTAATGCTAATGTTGAACCACAAATCGATGCTTGAGATGATGAACCGTTAGACTCTAGTACTTCACTTACAATACGAATTGTGTAAGGGAAATCTTGAGTATCAGGTATAATGTATCGTAATGCTCTTTCACCAAGCGCACCATGGCCAATCTCACGTCTACCAGGTGCACGTACAGGGCCAGTTTCTCCTACAGAGAAATTAGGAAAGTTATAATGATGCATAAATCGTTTCTCTACCTCAGGTCCTAAACCATCAATTAATTGATAATCTCCAAGTGCGCCTAAAGTTAAAACTGAAAGTGCTTGTGTCTGACCACGAGTAAATAAACCTGACCCATGAGCTCTTGGCAACAAACCAACTTCTGATTCAAGAGGTCTTATTTCATCTACTTTACGTCCATCAGGTCGTATTTTTTCATCAGCAATTAGACGTCTTACTTCTTCTTTAATTAAGTCATTTAGAATTGCATAAACTTCTTTAACAAGCGTTTCATTTTCTGGATCTTCTTCATCTAGAAAATGACCAACAACTTCTTCTTTCAGAACATCTAAGTTTTCATCTCGTTGTTGCTTATCGAAAGTTAAAACCGTCTCTTTAAGTCCTTTATCTTCAGTTAGACGTTTTACTTTTTCAACTAAATCTTCGTCTCTTTCCACCGGTACAAATTCTTGTTTGATCGGTTGAATGTGGTCGATGATTTCTTGTTGGAATGCAACAAGTCGTTTGATTTCCTCGTGTCCGAAGAAAATAGCCTCAAGCATCTCACTCTCAGTAATTTCACTTGCGCCTGCTTCAACCATGTTTACCGCATCTTTATGACCAGCAACTTCTAAATCTAATCTAGAAATTTCTTTATCAGCGACGGAAGGATTAATGACATATTTACCATCGATATAACCTACATTTACACCTGCGATGGGACCTTGGAATGGAATATCTGAAACACTTAACGCCATCGAAGAACCAATCATTGCTGCCATTTCTGGTGAGCAATCTGGATCAGCACTTAAGACAATATTCATGATTTGTACGTCATGTCTATATCCCTTTGGAAACAGTGGACGAATAGGTCTATCAATGAGACGAGCTGTTAACGTTGCTTCATCACCAGGGCGACCTTCTCTTTTTTTGAATCCTCCTGGTATTTTACCAGCAGCATACATTTTTTCTTCGTAATTTACAGTTAATGGGAAAAAATCGCCATCTCTAGGTTCTTTAGAAGCAGTTGCAGTTGATAGGACAACTGTATCTCCATAACGCACTAAAACAGCACCATTAGCTTGCTTTGCTAATTGTCCTGTCTCAATAGTTAAAGAACGCCCAGCCCATTCAGTTTTAAAAACTTTCTTCTCTTGAGACATTATGAATCTCCTCTCTTAATTCTAATATTTATATCATATCATTTATTTAACTGATTTTATATTTTTTATTATGTATCATAATAAAAAAAGGAAAGTACCATCCATGGTGCTTTCCTAGTTCTATATTAAGATTAACGACGAATACCTAATGATTTAATTAATTCACGGTAACGTTGAATATCTTTACTACGTAAGTAGTTTAGTAAGTGACGACGACGACCTACCATTTTCAATAAACCACGACGTGAATGGTGGTCTTTCTTGTGTTCACGTAAATGCTCATTTAATGCAGTAATTTCTGCAGTTAATACAGCGATTTGAACTTCTGGTGAACCAGTATCAGTTTCGTGCACACGATATTCTTTAATTAATTCATCTTTACGTTGTTGTGAAATTGCCATTATCAATTTCCTCCTTAATTATATTTAACTCCTTAATCTGAGTGAGGCGTCGGAGAATCGACCTACTAAGAAAAAGGTATATCTAGAGAATAAGAATAATCTTGTATCTCTGTCAACTTTATATATTATATGATATATCATCATCGAAATCAATAGATAATAAATGTTTAGCCTTCGCTTTATCTTCATTCATTTGTTTAACTAGTGGATCGATACCATCAAATTTAACTTCTGGTCTTAAAAAGTGATGCCAATACACAGTCACACGTTCACCGTAAATATTTTCATTAAAATCAAATATATTCACTTCAATAACTAACTCAGCCCTAGCTGGATCGTGAAATGTAGGTTTAACTCCAACGTTAGCTACACCACGATGTAATTTACTCTCAGGACCAATTTCCATACTCACCGCGTAAACACCTTTTTTTGGTAGTACATAATCATCACTGGGTTGCACATTAGCTGTTGGAAAACCAATTGTTCTTCCACGTTTTTCACCTTGTACTACAGTTCCTTTAATTCTATATATATATCCCAATTCGTCATTTGCCTTCTGTAAATGACCATCTGTAAGCGCTTGGCGTATTGCAGTTGTAGAAATTTTTTCAGAATCCATCTCTTGCTTTCCTACAATAGTCGTATTAAAAGCTTTAGATTCCTGAAGTACCGTCATATTTCCTTTTCCAAATTTACCAAAGGTGAAATCAAACCCTGCAATCACTTCTTTAACATTATTATTAATAATATAATTTTTTATGAAATCATCAGATGTCACACTAGCAAATCTTGATGAAAAATTGATAACGATACAATAGTCTATACCGTGTTCTGCTATCATTTCTAACTTATCTGAAAGTGGTGTAAGGTAGGTTGTACGTTTACGCTCAGGGTTTAATACGACTGAGGGGTGTGGATCAAACGTCATAACAGCTTTTTTAAGTTGATGCTCTTTTGCCTTTTCATCCAGCACTTGAAACACCTTATCGTGACCTCTATGCATACCATCGAAGAAACCAAAAGCCATAGCAACATTTTCAGTTATGAATTGATTACTTTGTATGGGATGAGTAACTTCTATCACTTTCATAATATTATTTCTCCTTTAATTAAAAACTTTTTTAGGTTTTATTTCATAAGGTTTGTCTGGATGAACTATATATATTGCTAAAACTTTTTGAGTACTATTATCGACAAATATAAAAGGTTCTTTAACATCTTGACTTAACACTTTTTTATGAAATTTTTGACCATTACAGATTTTCTTTTTAAAATTTGAATCTTTCACTTGGAATGATTTCAAACCTTTCAAGCCATATTCTATAGGAAACAATTCATTATGTAATGAATCATGCTCATGTAATTCTTTAATTTGATCAATCGTTAAACTACTTTCTAATTGAAAACCGCCTGAAGCTATTCTAGTTAGACGTGACATATGAGCTGGAAAACCAAGTTTAAGTCCAATATCTGTAGCTAAAGTTCTAATATAAGTTCCTTTACCACATGTTACTTCAACTTCAAAATGACATGTCTGCTCCTGAAAAGTAACTTCAGATATTCTATGTATATCTTTAATAAATACTTGCCGTTTAGGGCGTTCGACAGTTTCATTATTTCTCGCATATTCATATAATTTTCTTCCATTTACTTTAACAGAAGAATACATAGGCGGAATTTGTTGAATATGCCCCTCAAATTGCTGCAACACTTGGTCAATCGTATCTTCATTGATATCATTCTTATCAACAGCTCTAGTTTCTAAAATATCTCCGGTTTGGTCTTCAGTAGTCGTACTCATTCCTAACGTTACCGTAGCGTGATAAGTTTTTCCCATTTCCATGATATAATCACTGACTTTTGTCGCATCACCTAAACAAATTGGTAACACACCATTTACTTCAGGGTCTAATGTTCCTGTATGACCAATTTTTTTCATTTTTAAAATTTTACGTAATTTAAAAACGACGTCATGACTTGTTAAACCTCGTTCCTTAAATACCGGTAGTATGCCATTATACATGTTGTCACACCTTTAACTTTTAATAACGTTTATTATTATAACACGATATTTTAATTCTTTAATTAGCGTTTTACATAAAAATAGTAGGCAATATCAAAAATATGCTTTATGAATGACTGTGCCTACTATAAAATATATTATTTATCATTTTTGTGTAAATCTTGAATCATGCGTTCTATTTTATTACCGTATTCGATAGATTCATCATATTCGAATGTTAACTCAGGTATAATTCTTAGGCGCATTCGAGAACCAAGTTCAGATTTTATAAATCCAGTTGCTTTATGCAAAGCTTTAAATGTATTATCAACTTCTTTATCATTCCCTAACACTGTTAAATATACTTTTGCTTGTGAAAGGTCATTTGTTAATTCAACATCAGTAATTGTTAAAAAACCAACTCTAGGATCTTTAACTTTATTATTAACAATATCCATGATTTCTTGTTTCATTTGTTCTCCTACACGTTCTGCTCTTATATTATTCATCATCTCACCTCTCTTCATTTTTACTTTACTCACAAATAACTGTGAAATATCAGAGTTAATGATTAACTTTTGATGTTCATTTTATTAAATTATCAACAATGAATCAATAAAATAATATTAAATGAGAGACCATAACTAAAGTATTGATAGCACAACATTATGCTTTTCCAAATCAAAATTTATATCTTCACTTTGATTGTTGGTTAAGCAAAGTATGTCATACTCTACTTTAAGATATTAGGTTTATGAAATATCTTAAAGTAGTTAACTTAGCATATAGCCTCTCCATAAGTTTCAAAATTATCTTTGAATTTCTACCATTTCAAACGCTTCAATAATGTCTCCTTCTTTGAGATCATTATATTTTTCAATTGTAATACCACATTCATAGCCTTGAGCTACCTCTTTAGCATCATCTTTGAAACGTTTTAATGTATCAAGTTCACCTTCAAATAACACGATACCATCTCTAATTACGCGTACACCCGCGTTACGAGTGATTTTACCTTCAGTCACATAACTACCAGCAATTGTGCCAACTTTAGAAACTTTAAATGTTTGACGCACTTCAGCTTGTCCGATGACTTGCTCTTCAAATTCTGGGTCAAGTAAACCTTTCATAGCTGATTCTATCTCTTCAATAACGTTATAAATAACTCTGTGTAATCGCATATCTACATTTTCAGCTTCAGCCGCGCGTTTCGCACCAGCATCTGGGCGTACATTAAAACCAATAATAATACCATTTGATGCATTAGCTAAAGTAACATCTGATTCATTGATAGCACCAACAGCTGTATGAATAATTCGTACATTCACACCTTCAACATCTATTTTCATTAGTGATGCAGCCAATGCTTCAACCGAACCTTGTACATCACCTTTAATGATGACATTTAAATCTTTCATTTCACCTTGTTTCATTTGCTCAAATAAATTGTCTAATGAAACATTTTTACTTTCTTGACGTTGCTGTATGACACTTGCCTCATGACGTGCTTCACCAATTCGACGTGCTTGTTTTTCATCACCAAATACAACAAAACGATCACCTGCAAGTGGAACATCGTTAATACCAGTAATTTCTACAGGCGTTGAAGGACCGGCAGATTTGATTCTTTTTCCTAAATCATTAACCATTGCACGTATACGTCCATAAGTATTACCTACAACAATTGCATCTCCAACGTTTAAAGTACCATTTTGAACAAGTAAAGATGCAGCTGGACCTCGTGATTTATCTAATTCAGCCTCAATCACAGTACCTACAGCTTGTTTATTAGGATTAGCTTTAAGTTCTTGTACCTCCGCTACTAAGCCAATCATTTCTAATAAATCATCAATACCGTCTCCACTCAATGCAGATAGTGGTACAAAGATTGTGTCACCGCCCCAGTCTTCTGGAATTAATCCATACTCAGTGAGTTCTTGCATAACACGATCAGGGTTAGCAGTTGGTTTATCAATTTTGTTTACTGCAACAATCGTTGGTACTTCTGCTTCTTTAGCGTGATTTATAGCTTCAATTGTTTGAGGCATCACACCATCATCAGCAGCCACAACTAAAATTGTAATATCAGTAACTTGAGCACCACGTGCACGCATAGTCGTAAATGCAGCATGTCCAGGAGTATCTAAGAACGTAATTTTTTTACCTGAATTTTCAATTTGATAAGCACCAATATGTTGAGTGATTCCGCCAGCTTCTCCTTCGGTAACTTTAGTATTACGAATAGAATCTAATAAAGTCGTTTTACCATGGTCCACGTGACCCATGATTGTAACAACTGCTGGACGTTCAATTGCATCAGAATCATCCGTCTCATCATCAAAATAAATTGATAAATCTTCTTCATCAACGACTACTTCTTTCTCTATTTCAACGCCATAGTCGTCTGCAATTAATTCTAATGTTTCTTCATCCAATGATTGGTTAATATTAGCCATAATACCTAATAAGAACAATTTTTTAATAATACCAGCTGATTCTACATTTAGCTTTTCAGCTAACTCACCGACAGTTATGCCTTCTTGATAAGTGATTTTAGAGGGCATTTCTTTTGTTTCTGCTACCTCATTTTGAGGTTTATTATTTTTATTATTCTTTTTATTTTTATTGTTTTTTTGATTCTTATTAGTTTTATTGTTTTTATTTTGCTGTTTTCCTTTGTTGTTTTGTTCTTTTTTCTTCGTTGATTTACTATTATTCTTACTTTGTTGTTTTTCTTTATCGTTAGAATTTTGTTTATTATTAGATTTTTGGTGATTATTTTGAGTATTTTGTTTATTAGTGTCTTTCGCTTGAGAGGCTTTAAATTTTTTATCTAATGCTTTGATTTGTTCTTCTTCTAAAGCTTGCATATGATTTGACACTTCAACATTCATACTTTTTAACTCATCTATAATCTCTTTACTCTTTAGATTTAACTCTTTCGCATATTCGTAAATTCTTTTTTTACTCATATAATCACTCCTTACCATATTCATCTATCATTGATAACAATTTTTTTGCAAAACCATTATCTGTTATACCAATATTAACTCTATCGCTTTTACCTATTGCTAACCCTAATTCATTTCTAGTACCAAACACTCTTAATGGCACTTGGTAACTATTACATTTATCATTCATCTGTTTTAGAGTATTACTAGATGCATCGCTAGCTAATATGACAAGTTTTATTTGCTTCTTTTTAAGCTCGTTTAATATGACCGATTCACCACTTTTGATTTTACCAGCTCTCATAGCTAAACCAAGTAAATTAAAAATTTTCATTTTAGTCATTATTTTGGAATCTCTTCTCTATAAATCAGTCTTATTATTTCTTTATAAACAGGGTCAAGTGTATCTTTAGCAGCATTAAAATATTTTTCTAAAACTTCTTTTTGTTGAGCCTTTTCAACTAAAGCTACATCTTTAGACACATATGCACCGCGCCCTTGTTTTTTTCCTGTCGCATCTGCAAAGATTTCGCCTTCTTTATTAATAACCACTCGAATCATATCTTTTTTGGGACGCATTTCATTAGATATAATACATTTTCTCATTGGAATTTTTTTCTTTCTCATTAATTTATCACTCCAACCTATGATTCTGTGTCATTATCTTCTTCTGTTTTAGCTGTTTTTTCTTTATCAGTTTCAGCAGCTAATTCTGTACTAGTTAAGTTTGTCTCTTCCAAGTTAACATTATCAAACTCAACATCTTCGTCACCCGAATTAACAATTTCATCTGCAACTTCTTCTGTTTCAATAACAGGATAAATTCCAGCTTCTCGAGCATCAGATTCTGATTTAATATCTATCTTCCAACTTGTTAATTTAGCAGCTAAACGTGCGTTTTGTCCTCGTTTACCTATAGCTAAGGATAATTGGTAATCAGGAACTACCACTACAGTTGATTGATTCTCTTCATCAACAATTACTTCTAAAACTTGTGATGGACTTAAAGCATTACGAACAAATACTTTCGGATCTTCATCCCATTGGACGATATCTATTTTTTCGCCACCAAGTTCTTCAACAACCGCTTCTACTCGTGCTCCTTTAGAACCTACACATGCTCCAACAGCATCTATATCAGGATTATCAGAATACACGCTAATTTTAGAACGATCTCCAGCTTCACGCGCTACTGATTTAACAATAACAGTACCATCATAAATTTCTGGAACTTCTTGTTCGAATAAGCGTTTTAATAATCCAGGATGACTTCTTGATACGTATATTTGTGGACCTTTTGTAGTCTGTTCAACTTTATTTACGTATACCTTGATACGTTCATTAGGAATATATTTCTCATTAGGACTTCTTTCAGCTTCTGACAGCACAGCTTCAATTCTTCCTAAATTCACATATACATAGCGATGGTCTACACGGTCAATCACACCTGTTAGAATATCTTCTTCTTTATCGATAAATTCATCATATAGAATTTCTCTTTCTGCGTCTCTAAGTCGTTGCATCACAGCTTGCTTAGCTGCTTGAGCTCCTACACGTCCGAAGTCTTTCGGTGTTACATCTTGTTCATAAATATCTCCTACTTCATAGGCAGGATTTTTGACTAAAGCAGTACTTAAATCAACTTCATCTCTATCATCAAACACTTCTTCAACGACTTCTTTACGTGCAATCACTCTAAATGAACCTTCGTCCATATTTAATTCTACTCTTACATTTCTAGCACTATCATAGTTTTTCTTGTACGCAGTAATTAAAGCTGCTTCAATTGCATCAATTAAAACTTCTCTAGGAATTTTCTTTTCCTTTTCTAAATATTCAGTAGCTAATAATAATTCATTACTTGACACGTTTTTTTCCTCCTCATCACGTTAAATCATTACAGCGTGACGTGCTTTTGCGATTTTATTCCTTGGAATTTCAATTTCTTTTGTTTTTGCCTTTTCTTTAACTTCCATATTAATTGATTCATCATTTACAGATTTTAAAATACCTAACCATTCTTTATCTCCTTCAATTGGTGCATAAAGAGATACAAAAATGGGCTGATTGATAGCATTATAAAAATCTTTCTCTTTTTTTATTGGTCTTTCTGCCCCTGGCGATGCAACATCAAGATAATACATTTCAGATATTGGATCATTTTCATCCATAACTTCACTAATTTTTTCTGAAGCTAAAGTGCAATCATTAAGATCTACGCCACCTTCTTTATCAATAGAAATCCTTAAAAAATGGTCTTTACCTTCTTTAACATACTCAATGTCTACTAATTCAAAGTCCAAATCATTTAAAACTGGTTGAATCAATGCTTCAACTTGCTCAGTAATTTTACTCATACAGGCCTCCTTTTTTGGCAAATAGAAAAGAGCGGGTTTATGCCCACTCTTCTGCCTGAGTTAATCATTTTTTTACGCATATTTAGTATATCATAAGTCTAATAAGTAAACAAACTGATATAGGTTTACTAATAAAGATGACTGAACGTATATGATATCAATTTAGTAATAAGAAATGCTTACATATCAAATATCGACAATTGTGCCTTGTCAGGTAAATCTGGCAATGAGCCTAATTCATCTAAATAGTCAATAACCTTTTGAGATAAGCCGGCTTTTTTATTTAAATCTTCTTTTGATAAAAATGGTCCCTCTTCTCTCGCTTCAACAATTCTTTGCGCAACGTTTTCTCCAAGTCCTGGCACTGAAATGAATGGAGGAATCAATGTATCCCCTTCAATGATGAAGTCAAAAGCCTGGCTTTTTTCTAAACTAATCGGTTGCAATCGAAAACCTCGATGCGCCATTTCATTCATTATTTCTAATACAGTTAATACATCTTTCTCTTTTTTTCCTAAATCCATATATCGTGAATACATATCTTTAACTGTATTACGAATACTCGTTTTATCTTTAATCATCGTTATAAGATCAAAATCGGAAGCTCTTATAGTAAAATATGCTGCATAATAATATAGTGGATGATGTACTTTAAAGTATGCAATTCTTACAGCCATTAGTACATAAGCCGCAGCATGAGCTTTAGGGAACATATATTTAATTTTACGACAAGAATCTAAATACCAATCTGGTACGTTATTCTCCTTCATCGCTTCAACCATTTCATCTGTTAAACCGCGACCTTTACGTACAAATTCCATCGTTTTAAAAGCCATTGACGGTTCAAGTCCAGCATACATTAGATATACCATGATATCATCACGACAGCCTATCACACTAGATAAATCACATATCCCTTGACGAATTAACTCTTGAGCATTACCTAACCAAACGTCCGTTCCGTGAGATAAACCTGAAATTTGAACTAATTCTGAGAATGTCGTTGGCTTAGTATCTTCAAGCATTTGACGTACAAATCCAGTACCAAATTCTGGCACACCAAATGTACCTGTCTTACATAATATTTCGTCTTCTGTAACACCTAAACTCTCAGGGCCACTAAATATTTGCATTGTTTCTTTATCATCTACTGGTATAGTTTTCGGGTCAATTCCTGATAAGTCTTGTAACATACGAATCATCGTTGGATCATCATGTCCTAATATATCTAATTTTAAGACATTATCGTGTATTGAATGGAAGTCAAAATGGGTTGTCATCCACGCTGCACTTTGGTCGTCTGCTGGAAATTGAATCGGAGTAAAATCATAAATATCCATGTAATCCGGTACAACAATAATTCCCCCAGGATGTTGACCAGTCGTACGTTTAACCCCTGTACAACCTTTAACCAACCGATCAATTTCAGCACCACGTTTGTGAATACCTTGATCATTTAAGTAACCTTTAACGAAACCAAAAGCTGTTTTTTCAGCAACAGTACCTATTGTTCCAGCACGAAATACTTTATCTTCACCAAACAATACTTTTGTGTAATTATGCGCGTTAGGTTGGTATTCACCACTAAAGTTCAAGTCAATATCTGGAACTTTATCTCCTTTAAATCCAAGGAATGTCTCAAAGGGGATATCTTGCCCTTCTTTAATTAATTCATTACCACAAGTGGGACATTTTTTATCTGGTAAATCGAATCCAGATCCAACCGAACCATCATCAAAGAACTCACTTGTCTTACAATGTGAACAAATGTAATGTGGTGGAAGCGGATTAACTTCTGTAATTTCGGTCATTGTTGCTACGAAACTAGAACCTACTGAACCTCGCGATCCAACTAAATAACCATCATCTAGCGATTTTTTCACCAAACGTTGAGATATGAGATAAATAACAGAAAAGCCATTACCAATAATACTATCTAATTCTTTTTCAAGTCGATCTATAACAATTTGTGGTAGATCTTCACCATATAGTTTTTTCGCATTAGAATAACTCAACTCACGAATTTCTTCATTAGCTCCATCCATTCTCGGCGTAAATAGTTTATCTTTTATAGGTACCACTTTTTCAATTTTATCAGCGAGCTCATTTGTATTTGTCACAACGATTTCATATGCTTTTTCTTCACCTAAGAAGTGAAAATCATCTAACATTTCATCAGTGGTTCTAAAGTGAGCTTCTGGTAATGTTGAACGATTTAATGGATTTCCTGGTTGGGATGCAATTAAAATTTTTCTGGCTATAGCATCATGTTCAAATAGATAATGCGCATTACCAGTAGCAATCACTGGGATATTGGCACTTTTACCAGCATCTATTAATCGCTTGTAAATTTGTGTTAACGTTTCATTATCTCGTATTAATTCTCTATCCATTAAATCTTGATAAAGCGCAGGCGGTTGAACTTCTATAAAATCATAGAACTTTGCTATTTTTTCTACTTCCGACTGATCCTTCTGCATTACTGCTGTGAATAATTCACCCTCATCACAAGCTGTACCAATCAAGATCCCTTCTCGATATTCATTTAAAAGAGAACGTGGAATTCTTGGCGTACGGTAATAATACTTAACTAATGAAGCACTAACTATTTTAAATAAATTTTTAAGACCTTCTTGATTTTGAACAATGAGTGTAACGTGAGATGGACGAGCTCTTTTATATGCATCTTCATTAGTTAATTTTTTATTAATTTCTAGATGGTTGTTCACACCTAGTTCTTTCATTTGTTGAACCATTTTTATAAAAATATAAGCTGTTGCTTCTGTATCATAAATCGCTCTATGATGTTGCGTTAATTCGACACCATATTTTTTGGCAAGGAAATTCAAACCATGTTTCCCATATTCGGTATTAATTGTACGTGAAAGCTCAAGTGTATCAATGACACCGTTTGTAGAAGGTCCAAAGCCTAACCTTTCATACCCTGTGTCAATAAATCCCATATCAAATGAAGCATTATGAGCTACAAATATCGCATCTCCAACCCACTCTTTAAATTCAGTTAACACTTCTTCAATTTCAGGAGCATCAGTTAACATATCATCCGTGATATGTGTAAGATTGATAATGGTTTCAGATAATCTTTCGTGTGGATTACTAAAACGTTCAAACTTATCTATAATTTCACCGTTATGCACTTTTACTGCAGCTAATTCAATAATTTTATCATATTGATTAGAAAGACCTGTTGTCTCTACGTCAAACACCACATATGTTGCATCTTTTAAATTACGGTCTGTTGGTTTATAAGCTATAGGAACACCATCGTCTACTAGCATACCTTCCATACCATAAATCATCTTAATACCATGTTTTTCGGCAGCATTGTGTGCATCGGGAAAAGCTTGTACTACGTTGTGATCTGTTACTGCTAAGGCTCGGTGTCCCCATTTAGCAGCTTGTTCAACATATGCACTAATATTAGGAATACCATCCATCTGACTCATAGACGTATGTAAATGAAACTCTACACGCTTATTTTCTGCTTTATCTTGTTTAGGTGTCTTTTTAATTTCTTCAATATCTGACATCATCATGACAAGATCTCTAACAAAAGTATCTTCTTCAATACGACCTTGAGCTCTAACCCATTTACCAACGCTAAGTGCCTTAAAGTGCTCCAAGTCATCTTTATTTTTTCTTGTAAACATTTTTAATACAAGTGAATCTGTGTAATCAGTAACTTTAAGCTCAACTATATGACGTCCACTCTTAAGTTCTTTTAGGTTAATATCAAATATAACACCCTCAATAGCTACTTTGAATTCTTCTTCAATAATTGATTCAATTGGTTTTATATTTTCAATTTGGATTGGTTTTCCAATCTGACATTTTTCCACTGTACTTTCATTATTATCTTGTTGTTTCGCTTTTTCTGCTTTCATTTTTTCTAATTTTTCAGTTGCTTCTCTTGCACTTTGTTCATCTTCTTGTTGAATATGTGCTTCTAAAGATGCAAGGTCATCATCGTGATTTGTTGTATCTGTTTCAAAAACGATTTTATCAATTTCAAAGCCACACTGTCTAAATGCTTTAATTAAACTACCATTACATGCCTTATCAAAATGATTTCTCTCAATATCATTTGAAACTAAGACTTTTAAAATATTTCCACTCATAATGAGTTTTTTTTGTTTCAATTGACCTTTCACTTTTGGCGACAATCGTGTTTGATCAATACAATGTCCGAAATATTTTAAAGCAAACTCATCTTGATTGTTGGTATCTTTAATTGAAAAATCAATTGCTACTGTAGCTATTTCTTTAAATTCTTCTTCAATTGCATGTGTAAAAAGAAGATAATCTTCATGAGATAAAAAATGTGGGAGTGATATTTGGAAAGTCCATGTTCTGTTTTTATTTGAAACATCTATACGCGTGAGTTCACCTTGTTCAAGAATATCTTGTTCTAGTTGATTTGATATTTTTATTTGATCGGCAAGCACTTTAAACTTTTCTCGATTTGTCATTGCCAAAATAATAACCACCTTAATTAATACTAAATTTAAAACTATTAAACATCATTGGATATATTACAACTGTTCATAAAGTTACTTAATAAATTCGTTTCATATTATACTACTGATTGGACGTATTTTCATGAAAAACAAATAGTAAATAATACAATAAAGAAGAGCAGGTTAGATTTAAGATTATGTTTCATCATCTTTCCTGCTCTTTATTAATATCAATTTAACTATCAACAATTATATTACAACTTACTTAATATTCTTAAATAATTCTTGTAAGTAAGTCTCTAATTCATCAACTTGCACTTCTTCACTTAAACCGTTAATGCGTTGTTTTACCTCAACAATACCTTCTTCAGCTCTTTTACCAACAACAACTCGTACCGGTAACCCAATTAGGTCTGAATCATTAAATTTAACACCAGCACGTTCTTTTCGATCATCATATAAAACATCGTATGAATCCATTAATTTTTGATAAAGTTGATCACCTAAAGTACGTTGATCATCCTTTTTAGGATTGATAGTGATTAGATGGATATCGAAAGGCGTTACTGATTTTGGCCAAATAATTCCATTCTCATCATTGTTTTGTTCAACAATTGCACTTAATGTTCTTGATACTCCAATACCATAACACCCCATAATGAGTGGTTGTGCTTTTCCCTGATTATCTAGAAAAGTTGCATTCATTGATTCAGAATATTTTGTTCCTAATTTGAAAACTTGTCCTACTTCAATGCCTTCAGCAAATTGTGCTACTCCCGAGCCATCACTTAACATCTCACCTTGTGTAATGAATCTAAAGTCACCGTATTCTGTTACGTCAAAGTCTCTACCAATATTGACATTTATATAGTGATAATGATCTTCATTAGCTCCTACAACAAAGTTATTTAAATCTTGTAAGTAATTATCGGCATAAATTTTAATATCTTTTTCAAAAATAGGACCAATAGACCCTGGATTGGCATCTACAAGATTAACAATTTCATCTTGAGAAGCCATTTCAACATGTTCCGTGCCGAAATATGATTTTAATTTCACTTCATTTAATTCGTGATGTCCACGAACTAGAAACATAATAAATTCGCCATCTATTTTAAAGATCATCGCTTTTACAATTTCATCTAATGGTCTCTCTAAATATTCTGCAACTTCTTGAGCTGTTTTAACATTTGGCGTCTCAACTTTAGTCAATTCTGCAAGTGCAGAATGCTTATGAGAAGGATGATAAACAACTTCGGCCTTTTCAATATTAGCTGCGTAGTCACTCTCATTACTATAAACTATTGTATCTTCTCCAATTTCACTTAATGCCATAAACTCGTGTGTATGACTTCCCCCTATTGCACCTGAATCTGCCACAACCGGTCTTGCATTGATGCCTACACGTTTGAATATGCGACTATATGCTTGATACATATCTTGATAAGTTGCATCTAATGAAGCTTCATCAAAATGGAAAGAATATGCATCTTTCATAAGAAATTCGCGTCCTCGTAATAATCCAAAGCGTGGCCTTTTCTCATCTCTATATTTGGATTGAATTTGAAATAAAGTAAGGGGTAACTGTTTATACGATTTTAATTCATCTCTTACTAAAGAAGTGACTACTTCCTCATGAGTCGGTCCTAATGCAAATTCACGTCCGTTTCTGTCTTTTAAACGCATTAGTTCTGGACCATATGCACTCCAACGACCTGATTCTTCCCATAATTCTGCTTGTTGTAAAGCTGGCATAAGAATTTCTACAGCATCTATACTTTCCATTTCTTCACGTATGATTTTAGATATATTATTTAGGACACGTGTAGCTAGTGGTAAGTAACTATATATACCACTTGTACTCTGTTTAATTAACCCTGCTTTTAATAATAAACGATGACTTAATGCTTCCGCCTCTGCAGGGACTTCTCTCATCGTTGGTATAAATACTTTAGATTGTTTCATTCTCTTTTTCCTCCCTATTTATAAGAAATACCGTTGTATATCATTCCATGTAACTAAAATCATTATAATAACCACAAAAAGTGCGCCTACAGCAATAATTCCTGTTTCCGCTTTTTTATTCACTGGTTTTCTAAAAATAGCCTCATATAGTACAAATAATATGCGACCACCATCAAGCGCTGGAATAGGTAACAAATTCATTATTCCTAAGTTAACACTTAATAAAGCGGTGTATCCTACTAAATTAATAATTCCAGATTTAACAACAGAATCAACACTGTGATAAATACCAACAGGGCCATTTAACATATCAAATGAAAATTCTCCTGTAAATATACTGGCTAACATACCAACAACAGCTGTAAAAATAAGCTTACCTTTGTCGAAAAAGTTATAAATACCGTAGCTTATTGGTTTAAAAACGCTGTGTTCTGTAGTAGGAGCAAAACCAATTTGATAAGTTGTTTGAGTTTTAGTTTTAGTTATCTTTCTTTCTACTTTTTTAGGTTGGAGATCTACAGACTTGGTTTGGCCATCCCTTTTAATTTTTACAGTTGTTTCAGCCGTTCTATTTTGGTCAAGAACATGTTTGATATCATCAAAATTTTTAATTTTATGATTACCTACCTGAACTATTTTATCACCTTTGTGCAATCCAGCTTCATCAGCCGGAGACTTCTTCACAACTTCTCCTATGACATTGGTTGGCGTACCTTGGTAGTATGCTAATCCAATAAATAGTACTAAAGCTAAAATAAAATTAAATAATGGACCTGCAAACAATGTTAAAAACTTAGGCAATGGTTTCTTATGTGCAAACTGTCTATCTCTTGGAGCAATTTGTACAAGGCTTCCATTTTCGACAAAAAATGCCTTTTTCGCTATAGTGAAGTGATGCCTTTCGTCATCATAAGAAGTAATACCTTCAATATATAGGTCATCTTTAAAATCACATTTCTTAACTTCTATAGCTTCAATTTGTTGAAATTTATGTTGATCATCTAGAATTATATGTGTGATTTCATCTTGGTTATTTAACTTTATTTTTACGTTCATACCTGGTTGAACTGGGGGTTCTTCAAGACCATCACCAGCCATTCTTACATAACCACCCACCGGTAATAGACGAATTGTATATAATGTTTCATCTTTACGAAAACTAAAAATTTTAGGGCCCATACCAATCGCAAATTCAGGACACATAATTCCTGCTCGCTTAGCAAAAAACATGTGTCCATATTCGTGAACAGTTACGAGGACACCAAATACGATGATAAATGAAATAATCGTAATTAAAATGCTCATGTTCTACACCTCTAATGAATTTATGTTTAATTAAAAAATCATCTAAGTAATTAAATCGAAGATAATATTAAATATTATAATATGTTAATACTTAATATCATATTATTTTGTGTTATTGTATCTTAACAATTTATCAATAAGTGCTGAAAAGGAGTTAAGAGATATTCACCACTCATCAACATCTCAATAACTCCTTCATTATAACATCTATTCCATTTTACAATTCATAAATTTAAGTTTGTATCAGTAAAATATTTAATAGCGGTAATACAAACATGAAGCTATCAAATCTATCTAATATACCGCCATGCCCTGGTAGTATACGTCCCGAATCTTTAACACCAAAATGACGTTTAAACCCAGATTCTACTAAATCACCTAATTGACCAAACATACTTAACACAATTGTGACTAATAATAAAAGCCAAATATTCATATGTAAATCTACAAACATTTGCATCACTAATGGTACTAAAATGCTACATAAAATACCACCAAAGAAACCTTCTATTGTTTTATTAGGGCTAATAACTGGCCATAACTTATGTTTACCCATAAGACGACCAAAAATATAAGCACCCGTATCTGTTAGCCAAACGATTAAAAATGCAAATAAAATATATCTCAAGCCCTCAGAACGTGTCTCATAAAAATACATGAAACCAATTCCTACATATGCTACAGACATCAAACAAAATGCAGCATCCATAAAACTAAATCTGTTTTTAGATAGCACTGTATAACTTAAAACTATGAAACTCATAGCAATTAAACCTTTAAGTTGGATAACTTGAACCCATTCACCTGCATCTTGAGGTAACATGATAATAATTAGGGCTAAAGCACTAATCAGACCAGGTATAGATAAAAATTTAATCATATTCATATTAAGTAATTCTTTTAAGGCTATCAAAGCTAATAAGAATGCGAAAAGCATTAATATTAAGCCACCCTTGAGCAAGATAGGCAAGAATATTAATAAAGCTATAATCGCGGTTAATGTTCTTACTTTCATTTTTTACTCCTCACTTAATCCTCCAAAACGTCTTTGGCGTGATTGATATATTTTCAAACACTCTCTTAACTCTTTTTCATCAAAATCTGGCCATAGCTTTTCATTAAAAATAAATTCACTATATGAAACTTGCCATATTAAGAAATTGCTTATTCTTTGTTCTCCTGAAGTGCGTATTAATAAGTCTGGATCTGGATAACTATGAGTCATTAAATGACGCTTTATTAACGCCTCATCAATCACTTCAGATCCTTGTCCGTTTAATTGTAATTCGTTATATATTGTTTTCATACTCTGAATAATCTCAGCTCGTCCACCATAATTTATAGCAAACACAAGAGTTAACCCAGTATTTTGCTGAGTTTTAGCTTTAGCAAAATCAATAGCATTAATTGTCGATTGTGGTAAACCTTCATAAAAGCCTATTGTTTCAATTTTAACATTCTTTTCAATTAATTCTGGTAGAAATGTTTTAAGGAAATTCACAGGAAGATTCATAATGTAATTAACTTCACTTTCAGGTCTAGACCAATTCTCTGTTGAAAATGCGTATAATGTTAAGTACTTAATACCCAAATCACTCGCTTCGCGAGTAATTTTTTTGATTGTTTGCATACCTTCATAATGTCCTTTAATTCTAGGCATTTTACGTTTTTTTGCCCAACGCCCATTTCCATCCATGATAATAGCCACATGTTCAGGTATATTATGTATGTCTAATTCATTATTATGGTTTGTCTCAGTTTTATTTTTATTTTTCAGCTTTTTAAACATGGTCTTTCCTCCGAGCCTGATCGTCTCTGTTTATAATATTAGTTAATTAAACAATCATCTATCATTTTATCATACTCATTTATTCCATTGAATAAGCAAATAAAAAAACTGTACCAAAGTCTTAGTTGGTACAGTTTAGACTATAAAGATATTCAATGTCTGACGGATGTTTCATTTTAGATAATATACTAATATGAATGTGTTTGCGATAATAAAATACCTATACTGACATAATATCTTTTTCTTTGTCGGCAACCAATTGATCTATATCTTTAATCGAATTATCTGTAGCTTTTTGTACATCATCAGTTTGACTTCTTAAGTCGTCTTCAGTAATATCACCATTTTTTTCGTCTTTTTTAAGCTGATCATTAATATCACGACGAATATTTCTAATTGAGACTTTAGCATCTTCACCAATTTTTTTAACTTCTTTAACTAATTCTTTACGTCTTTCTTCAGTTAAAGCTGGTACAGAGATACGAATAACCTCACCATCACTCGTTGGATTAACCCCAAGATTAGCTGCGATAATTGCTTTTTCAATATCAGCAACTGATGTCTTATCATATGGTGAAATAACTAATAGACGTGCTTCAGGCACATTGATACTTGCTAATTGTTGTACTGGTGTAGGAGCACCATAGTAGTCAACTGTAACACCATTAAGTAAATTGGAGTTTGCTCTACCAGCACTAATGTTAGCAAGTTCACGAGATAAGTTATCAATTGATTTTTGCATTCTAGACTTTGTATCTTTGATTATGTCACTCATTTTTTACACCTCAAAATTATTTTGTAATTAATGTTCCGATTTTTTCACCCATTACAGCACGCTTAATATTACCTTCTTCCATAATAGAGAAAACATTTAATGGAATATTATTATCCATGCAGAACGATGAAGCTGTTGAATCCATCACTTGTAAACCTTCTTGAAGCATTTGAATATGTGTCAAATGTTCATATTTAATTGCATTTGCATCAACTTTTGGATCAGCTGAATAAACACCATCTACATTATTTTTACCCATTAAAATTACATCTGCTTCTACTTCAGCCGCACGTAAAGCAGCAGTTGTGTCAGTTGAGAAGTAAGGATTACCAATTCCAGCGGCAAATATAACAACACGTTTTTTCTCCAAATGTCTAATTGCACGTCGACGAATATATGGTTCAGCAACTTGTTTCATTTCAATAGAAGTTAAAACACGTGTATCACAATCTAATTGTTCTAAACTGTCTTGTAATGCTAAAGCATTCATTACAGTAGCAAGCATCCCCATGTAATCAGCCGTACCACGATCCATACCTAGGTCGCTACCAGTTTTGCCTCTCCAAATATTTCCACCGCCGACAATGACAGCAATTTCACAATCCATTTTGGCAACTTCAGCAACTTGCTGTGCAACGCTTTTGATAATAATAGGATTTATGCCGAATCCTTTATCACCTGCTAAAGCTTCACCACTCAATTTTAATACTACACGTTTATATTTAGAAGTTTGCGCCATTTTCTTATCCTCTCTATCGTAAAAATATGTAAATATATAAGTAAAGAAGACACGAATGTCTCCTTTTAGCTATCTTAACAATAGGCTTATAAAAAGGAAACGTGTGAGGTGTCTTCTTCCTTGTTAAACTTTATGACAGATTATTTCATTTGTCCTTTAACTTCTTCAGCAAAGTTTTCTTCACGTTTTTCCATACCTTCTCCAACTTCATAACGAACGAAATCAGTAAGTTTACCACCTTTAGCTTTTAAGAAAGCTTCAACAGTTTCGTCTGGATTTTTAACGAAGTTTTGATCTACAGCACAAATTTCTTGTAAATATTTACGTAAACGACCTTCAACCATTTTTTCAACGATTTTTTCTGGTTTACCTTCGTTTAATGCTTGTTGTTTTAATACTTCTCTTTCATGATTGATTTCTTCTTCGCTTACTTGTTCAGAAGAAACATATTTAGGATTGATTGCCGCAATGTGCATTGCTACGTCTTTAGCAGCTTCTTCATCAGTAGTACCTTCAACTACAGTTAACACACCAATACGTCCACCCATGTGTAAATATGCACCAAATGCATCATTATCAGTTTTTGTTCTGATAGAGAAACGACGGATGCTTAATTTTTCACCAATTGTTGAGATAGCTTCTTTCATTCTTTCATCAACAGTTTTACCGCTAGATAATTTAGATTCCATCAAAGCGTCTACTGTTTCTACCTTGCTATCTAAAATATGGTTAGCAATTTCTTTAACTAATTCTTGGAAACCTTCGTTACGTGCTACGAAGTCTGTTTCTGAATTAATTTCAACGATTGCAGCTTCATTACCTTTTACTTCAACGTGTACAAGACCTTCTGCTGCGATACGGTCAGCTTTTTTAGCTGCTTTTGCAATACCTTTTTCACGTAAGTAGTCAATCGCTTTATCGATGTCACCATCAGTTTCAGTTAACGCTTTTTTACAATCCATCATTCCTGCGCCAGTTTTTTCACGTAATTCTTTAACAAGTTTTGCTGAAATTGCCATTCATTATTCCTCCAATATAAATAGTAATTATTGATATACCTAGATTTTAGCATTATTTTAGGTTATATTTCCATTACAGTATTATGATTTAATTTTATTTTTAAAAAAAGGTGATAAGCATTAGTATCTTATCACCCATTTAAACTATCTCTTAGTTTGATTCAACAGAAGTGTTTTCTTCAGTTGTTTCTGCTTGTTCAGATTCTTCTTTTTCATCTAAATTGATGTTTTGTTCTGCAGCTACTTCTTCATTAGATACACCTTGTTGACCTTCTAAGATAGCGTCTGCCATTTTACCAGTTAATAATTTAACGGCACGAATAGCATCATCGTTTGCTGGGATAACGTAATCAATTTCATCAGGATCACAGTTAGTGTCAACAATACCTACGATAGGAATATTTAGTTTGCGAGCTTCAGCAATAGCGTTGCGCTCTTTACGAGGATCAACAACGAATAATGCTTGAGGCATTGATTTCATATCGCGAATACCGCCTAAGAACTTAATTAAACGGTCGTATTCTTTTTTAAGTTCAACAACTTCTTTTTTAGGTAATACTTCAAATAATCCGTCTTCTTCCATTTTTTCAATTTCAGAAATACGTTTAATTCGTTTTGAGATTGTTTTGTAGTTAGTTAAAATCCCACCTAACCATCTTTGGTTAACGTAGAATTGACCAGCACGCTCTGCCTCAGCTTTAACTGATTCTTGCGCTTGTTTTTTTGTACCTACGAATAAGACTTTTCCGCCTTCTTCAGAGATTTGTTTAACAAAGTTGTATGCTTCTTCAACTTTTTTCACTGTTTTTTGTAAATCAATGATATAAATACCATTTCTTTCAGTGAAGATATATTTTTTCATTTTTGGGTTCCAACGGCGTGTTTGGTGACCGAAGTGAACACCGGCTTCAAGTAATTGTTTCATAGAAATTACTGCCATTTTAAATTCCTCCTAGTGGTTATTTACCTCCATAATCAACTGATATAAAGACAAATATTTAATTTGCACCCTTTATATTTAAATTGATTATGTGCGTATTGGCTTTATAGCCGTCAATTAATATATCATATTTAATACATAAAAGCAATAACATGATTTGTATTATTGAATTTCTGTTTTAATAACAATAAAGATGGAGATTATTTAATAACATTCTTAATTTCTCTAAACATTTTATAGTCGATAATTAACATATAAAATAATAGGTTTCTGAAAAAGTAAAAATCAGTCCATTCATTATTCACAGATTAATCTTAATTTACTAATATTTCAAAAAAACATTTCATATTCAACTTTTACTTATTTTTTTCAAGCTCATCAAGGAATTTATCTTTTTTCACTTTAATAAATGTCCCTTTCATTCCAAGAGAACGTGATTCTATGACACCAGCACTTTCAAGTTTGCGTAAAGCATTCACTATGACTGATCGTGTAATGCCCACTCTGTCAGCTACTTTTGAAGCTATAAGTAAACCTTCTGTACCACCAAGTTCTTCAAATATATGTTCGATTGCTTCTTTTTCTGAGTATGAAAGTGAGTTGATTGCCATTGTTATAGCAGCTTTATCTCTAGCTTCTTTTTCGACTTCATTATGTTTTTCTCGTAATATTTCCATTCCTATTACAGTGGCTGCATATTCTCCTAATACTAAGTCATTTTCATTGAAGTCGTCTTGAACTCGACCTAAGACTAGCGTACCAAGTCTTTCGCCACCACCTAAAATTGGAAAAATAGTTGTTCTACTATTTAAAAATACCTCTCTATTCTCTGGTGGAAATACAGTTAATTCATTATCAATATCGATATTTGATTCTGTTTGTTTAACATTCATCAACTCTTCAGTATATTCGCGCGGTATATGTCGATCTTCTAACATATCTTTAATACGTTCACTTTTTAATAATTCATTCAAACAAGATCCTAAGATTTTACCTCTTCTCGACACAATAAATACATTAGTAACTGTAACATTACTAATTGTTTGAGCAACATCTTTAAAATCTACTGCAATGCCTTTATGTTTTTGTAATAAAGTGTTTAATTCTCTTGTTTTAGATAATAAGCTCATATTTTTTCTCCTTCTATATATATTTATAAAATAAATGCACTTAAATCTTTATTTGTTGAGATTGATTTTAATTTGTCATCTACATATTGTGGGGTAATATCCACAACAGCATTCGGCATGCTTGGTGCTTCAAATGATAAATCTTCAAGCATTTTTTCTAGAATAGTGTGTAATCTACGAGCACCAATATTATCAGTATCTTGATTAACTTGATAAGCAATTTCAGCTAATCTTTGAATGGCATCTTCTGAGAAGTTAACTGTAACTTCTTCAGTTTGAAGCAATGCTTCATATTGTTTGACAAGCGATAATTTTGGTTCTGTCAGAATTCTCACGAAATCTTCTACTGAAAGACTTTCTAATTCTACTCTAATTGGAAATCGACCTTGTAATTCAGGAATTAAATCACTAGGTTTTGATACGTGGAATGCACCAGCACCTATAAATAGCATATGTTCAGTATTTACAGTACCATATTTTGTCTGAATCATGCTACCTTCAAGTATAGGAAGAATATCTCGTTGTACACCTTGTCTTGACACATCTTGACCGCTATTTTGATTGTTAGTAGCAACCTTGTCTATTTCATCAATAAATATGATACCCATTTGTTCTGCAAGCTCTAATGCTTGTTGATTCGCAGTTTCTTGGTCGATTAATTCGTCAGCAAAATCATCAGCTAATATTTTTCTAGCTGTCTCAACCGAAACTTCTCTTTCGACTTTTTTCTTGGGCATCAATTGATTCATCATATCTTGAATCTGTTGATTTTGATTAGTCCCTAACATTCCCATTGATGCAGGATCTTGTTCTACTTTTATTCTTACTTTTTCATTTTCAAGTTTGCCCTGTTCAAGTTGTTTTTTTATTTCAGAACGTTTCGTTTTAATTTCCTCAGTTGGCGGTTCTTCCTCTTCATCTTGATTTTGACCGAAGTTTGGAATTGCTCCACCGAATAAATTTTCCAAAGGATTGTTACCTTGTGCTGCCTTCTTTTTTAAACTCGGAACAAGTAATTTAACTAATTTGTCGTTTGCTTTCTTAGTTGCCTCATCTTTAACTAATGACTTTTTCTCTTCTTTTACTAAACGTACAGCAACATCAACTAAATCTCTAACCATGCTTTCAACATCTCTACCAACGTAACCGACTTCTGTAAATTTAGTTGCCTCGACTTTAATAAACGGTGCTCCAACAATTTTTGCCATGCGTCGAGCTATTTCAGTTTTACCAACTCCCGTTGGACCAATCATTAAAATATTTTTAGGCGCAATCTCTTGTTTCTCTTCTTCTTTTAAAAGACTTCTACGATAACGATTTCTTAATGCAATAGCCACCTTACGTTTTGCATCATTTTGTCCTACAATATACTCATTCAATTTAGATACGATGTCTTTTGGGGTTAATTTAATTCCATTTGTATCCATATTTAACATTCCTCCATATTGCTACTTTGTTTTATGAGATTCATTTCCTTAATTTGAGCAATGCTGTTTTTAAAGCGTTTCTACAATTATATTATCATTTGTAAACACACAAATATCAGCTGCAACTTTTAAACTTTCGTATGCCATTTCACTAGCAGAAAGTTGTGTTGCATGTCTTTTTAAAGCTCGACCTGCGCTAAGTGCGTAGTTACCACCTGACCCAATGGCAATTAAATCATCATCAGGTGCAATAACTTCACCTGTACCACTAACAATAAGTATGGCATCTTTATCCATTACGATAAGCATCGCCTCTAGTTGTCGTAATTGTTTATCTCCACGCCATTCTTGTGCTAGTTCAACAGCTGCGCGCTCTAAATTACCACTAAATTGCTGAAGTTTTGTTTCAAATTTTTCAAAAAGTGTGAAGGCATCAGCAACACTACCAGCAAAACCAGCCAATACTTTTCCTTCGTATAAACGTCTCACTTTTCTCGCAGTTTGTTTCATAATAACTTGTTGACCTAATGTGACTTGACCATCACCAGCCATAGCTGCTTCACCATTATGGCGTACAGCGTAAATTGTTGTAGCGTGTAAAGAATTATCCATAAATTACTCTCCTTTTTTTGCTCGAGGATGTGCGTTTAAATACACCTTTCTCAATTGTTGATTCGAAACATGTGTATAACGTCCAGTGGTCGATAAATTGACGTGACCAAGTAAAGACTGTACAGTCCTTAAATCAGCACCTTGATTTAATAAATGTGTAGCAAAAGTATGTCTTAATTTATGAGGATGTATGTCATTGACCCCAGCGGTTCTTTTAACGACATCATTAAGTACATACCTTACTCCTCTTTCGGTGATAGGATCACCTTTCATATTTACAATTAAATAATCATGATTAGCTAATTGTTTAGGTTGAAATTCTTCTAAGTATCTTTCTATACTCTGTCTACAGAACTCTCCAAAAGGGATAAACCTTTCCTTATTTCCTTTACCTAAAACTTTTACACCTGGTAAGTTCATATCTATATCTTTTAGTTTAATATTTATTAATTCAGACACACGTATTCCTGTTGCATATAACAATTCAATAATAACTTTGTCTCGTATGCCTTTTTTATTATCATGCTCTACAGTTTGAAAAAGTGCTTCCATTTCTTCTTCATAAAAGAATTGAGGTAAATACTTCTCTTTTTTAGGATGCACTAGTTGAACAAAGGGATTAATAATTGAATTATCTTGAGTCATCCAAAATTCATAGAAGGTACGTAAAGTTGATATCTTTCTTGACACCGTAGTTCTTTTTAATTGATTAGAATATAAAAAAGCCAAATAGTTTCTAGCATCTTTATATTCAAAAGTCTCAAGTTGTAAATGTTCTCTTTCTAAAAAGTTGTTAAATTGAACTAAATCATCATGATAAGATTTTAACGTATACTCTGAAAAGTTTCTTTCAACCTTTAACATATATAAAAATGTTTCTTGGATTTTATCCAAAATCAATCCCCTCCATCATATTGCATTGTAGCATATGTGTAAAAACGCATACAATAATTTGATAATCAATTCAAAATCTTTAGAGAATTAATTTCAAACTTTATCCAAAATTAGTCATAATTTTCTCTAACTCACTTGTCTTACTTAATTTAAGTTAGTTTTAAATAATATTCATCACAAAAAAACCAGGTAGTTACCCACTACCTAGTTAACCTATTTGTAAATTACAGCGTTTGTTTGTAATTATCTAAATACTCTAACGCTCTTTTGGCTTGTGTTTCATATCTTTCTTTTTTATCTTTAATACGTTTTTCGAGAGATGGTAAAAGACCAAAATTGGCATTCATAGGTTGAAAATTCTTCTCATTTTTGGCATGTGATATGTAGTAAGCCATACTACCTATCATTGTCTCTCTAGGGAAAATAACTTCCCCTTTGTCTAAAATTTTATGCGCAAGATTAATACCTGCAACTAATCCACTGGCAGCACTTTCAACATAACCTTCAACGCCAGTCATTTGTCCAGCAAAATATAAATTATCATGTCCTTTTAATTCATATTTTTCGTTTAAAACATCAGGTGAATTAATAAAGGTATTTCGGTGCATCACACCATATCTTACAATATCAACATTTTCTAATCCTGGAATTAAACGAATGACTTCTTTTTGCGCACCCCATTTTAAATGTGTTTGAAAGCCAACAATATTATATAATGTTCCAGCTGCATCATCTTGTCTTAATTGAACAACTGCATAAGGGCGTTTCCCAGTCTTAGGATCTTCAAGTCCAACAGGTTTCATCGGACCAAATAACAAAGTTTTTCGCCCTCTTTCAGCCATGACTTCAAAAGGCATACACCCTTCAAAATATTTTTCTTTTTCAAACTCATTGACTGGTGCAACTTCAGCTTCTAATACTGCATCATAAAACCGGTTAAACTCTTCTTCAGTCATAGGACAATTAAGATACGCTGCTTCACCTTTATCATAACGTGATTTCAAATATACTTTATCCATATTAATTGAATCTTTTTCTATTATTGGTGCGGCAGCATCGTAAAAATACAATTGATCTTTACCAGTAATATCAACAATTTCTTGAGCTAAATGCTCAGTAGTTAGAGGGCCAGTTGCAATAATCGTATAACCTTCTGGTATATGATTAACTTCTTCATTTAATACAGTGATGTTAGGGTGGTTTCTTAAGGTATCTGTAATATAGCCAGCAAAATCATGTCTATCCACTGCTAAAGCACCACCCGCTGGCACACGTGCTTTATCTGCTGATGTGATAATTAACGAGTCTAAATGTCTCATTTCCTCTTTAAGAACACCAACAGCATTTGTAAGTGCATTACCTCTCAATGAATTTGAACATACCAATTCAGCAAATTTATCTGTATGGTGCGCCGGTGTCTGTTTAACTGGACGCATCTCAATTAAATTCACTTTAATTCCACGTTGAGCTAATTGATATGCAGCTTCAGAGCCAGCTAAACCAGCTCCTACAACGTTTACTTTTTGCGTCATTTTGCCCCTCCTAAAATCACTCATCTATTTTTGAACTTCTTCTTCATAATCACAGTTGGAGCACACAACTTGACTACTTTTACCTTTTTTCTTGTTCACAAGGTAATGATGACACTTAGGACAATCTCTTCCAACAGGTTTATCCCAAGAAATAAAATCACATTCTGGATATCTAGAACAACCATAGAAAATTCTATTTTTCTTTGATTTACGTTCTACGACATCTCCTTCATTACACTTCGGACATGTGACACCAATCGTTTTGACAATTGCTTTGGTGTTACGACAGTCCGGAAAGTTCGAACATGCCATAAACTTACCATATCTTCCCATTTTAATAACCATTGGAGAACCACAGACTTCACAATCTTCACCAGCTGGCTCGTCTTTAATCTCAATCTTTTCCATTTCAGATTCTGCGCGTTCAACATCTTGTTTAAAACTGTTGTAGAAGTCTCCTATTACTTTACGCCAATTCATGTCACCTTCGGCAATTTTATCAAGTAATGTTTCCATGTTTACAGTGAATTCTACATCAATAATTTCTGGGAAGTATTCTTTAACTTGCTCATAAACAATTTCTCCTAATTCAGTTGGGATGAAGCGTTTACTTTCTAACTTGACGTAGTTCCGCTTTTGAATCGTATCAATGGTTGGAGCATATGTTGAAGGTCTTCCAATTTTAAGTTCCTCAAGCGTTTTAACTAAACGCGCCTCAGTATAACGAGGAGGAGGTTGTGTAAAGTGTTGTGCCGGTTCAATCTTTGTCGCAGTTACCTTATCTCCTTTATCTAGTTGAGGAAGCTTATTTTCTTTATCATTCTCTTTATCATCTTTTGCTTCTACATATAGTGTCATAAAACCTTTAAATTTAATAGTTTGACCATTAGCTCTAAATTTAATGTCGTTTTGAGTTACATCTAAAGCTACTGTATCCAAAATAGCTGGAGCCATCTGACTTGCTACAAATCTTTCCCAAATTAATTTGTATAGACGGTGTTGATCTCTAGTAAGAAAAGCTTTCATGTCATCAGGAGTTCGCATTGTACTAGTAGGTCTAATAGCTTCGTGAGCATCTTGATCGCCCTGTTTACCCGATGATTTACGCTGAGACACGTACTGTTCACCATATTTATCATTTATATATTGCTGCGCTTCTGATTTTGCAGAAGTTGATATACGAGTAGAATCGGTACGCATATACGTAATTAAACCTACTGTACCTTGACGCTTTAAGTCAATACCTTCGTATAATTGTTGTGCTAACATCATTGTCTTGCGTGCTTTAAAATTTAGTTTACGTGCAGCTTCTTGTTGTAAGGTTGATGTAGTAAATGGATGAGCAGGATAACGTGTTTTTTCTTTACGATTCACATTTGTGATTTCAAATTGATCACCATTTAATGCTTCAGTAATCCTTTGAACATCGTCTTTGTTGTTTAGCTTATAAGGTTTATTTTTATAGTGTAGAAATTTAGCTGTAAATTTAGATTTCTTGTATCTAAATTCACCTTCAATGGACCAATACTCTTCAGGTTTAAAATTACGAATTTCATTTTCACGATCAATGACTAAACGTAAAGCAACTGACTGAACTCTCCCAGCAGACAGCCCTTTTTTAACTTTCTTCCATAATACTGGAGAAATATTATAACCAACGAGTCTATCTAAAATACGACGTGCTTGTTGCGCCTCAACTAAATCCATTTCAATACCACGAGGATGCTTAAAACTATCTTTAACAGCATCTTTTGTAATTTCATTAAATACTACTCTATTTTCTTTGCTATCTTCTAATTCTAAAATTTTTGATAAATGCCAAGCAATCGCTTCACCTTCACGGTCAGGGTCACTAGCTAAAAATATTTTTTTTGCTTTTTTCGCATGTTTTTTTAAATCTTTAACTACAGGACCTTTGCCACGAATTGTAATATATTTTGGTTCATAGTTATCTTCAGTGTCGACACCCATTTGACTTCTTGGTAAGTCACGAACATGTCCCATTGAAGCAATAACTTTATATCTTTTGCCTAAATATTTTTCAATGGTTTTAGCTTTTGCAGGCGATTCAACAATGACTAAATTATCTGCCAAAGTTTATTCCCCCTTGCAAATTGAATTACTAAAGATAAATGATAAACGGTTAATTTTGTATTTGTCAACGTTTTAATTTTTAATTTCCAATTTTGTAAGAATTGTTATTATTTTTGATTCATTAAACTTTAACTAAATTAAAGGATATAAATAATTAATTCAGAAAGTAAATCTATCATTTACTAAAATAGATAATCATATAATATACTACTTTCATCTATAACAACTTGAGCACCTTCATTTATCCTTCTTAAATTACCTTTAGTCATTTTGTTGAACATTGAACCAGGTAGAACATAAACATTTCTATTTTGCTCTAAAGCACAATCGATAGTGATTTGACTACCACTTCTTTCTTCAGCCTCAGTTATAAGTACCCCTCTGGACAGACCACTTATAAGCCTGTTTCTTTCAGGAAATTTATGCTTACTTATAGGAGAAAATGGTGGATATTCACTTATCACTAAGCCATTCCTTTCAACTTTAGTTCTTAAATTTAAGGTTGCTTTAGGATAATGATAACAATGGCCAAATCCAAGTACGCCAATAGTTGGTAATAGGTATTTAAGTGCGGTTTGATGTGCTACACTATCTGCACCGCGCGCTAATCCAGAAACAATCGCCATATTTAATTGTCTAAATGAAGGAAAAAGATAGTTTAAAGATTGACTTGTATATTGTGTGGCATTACGTGAGCCAATTACAGCTAAAGAGTGAGAATGATTAAAGAACTGTGGATTTCCTTTGTAGAATATCACATAAGGATAATCATACATTTCTTTGCAAAGAGAAGGGTAGTTATCATCAAAGTATGTTGTAAAACTAACATTTGCTTTTTTCATTTCTTTAATAATGTCCATCAGCTTTAATTCTTTGAAACGTTCATATTTGTTCCATAGCCTTTCAGAATTACGCTCTGTAAGCCACCTTTTTATCATGTCATGTTGATGAAATACGTTTTCTGATAGAAAGTCAGGATATGTACTTGTAAGATGATGAAGTTGTGCCGTAGTGAAATTTGCCCAATATAGTTTTAACATCGTATGTTGTATCAATTATCATTACTCCTTTGTCCTTATTATACCTTCAAATTCAAATATTTTAGTTTACTGTTTAAAGACATTTATTTTTTAAATATCATGTATTTGTAAGGAGTAATTTAATGACAAAGGTTTAATGTGTCATAGTGTATTGTAAAATTGTCGAATTTCATGTTTCTACTATTATATATAAATCAACGTATCAAAAAAAGATAACTAATTTTTTTAAATAAAATCATGCTAATACTTAATCCATTATTTTGATTTTTATTTAAATCAACCTACCTGGTTCCTCACCAAATTCTCTGCACTAAAATTTTCCGTTACCATTCTGTTCCCATATTTATATTTTCAATTGAAATATCTATCAAAAATTAAACTATTCTTCTATTTAAGTATTCAACAAATGATGATACACCTATATGGGATGGAATACTTACCAACATATGTATATACCTTTGCTTCAATTATTTTACAATTTTCCACTCACATCATTGACACAAGGGATTTCTTATACCTTATTTCTTTTCCATATATCACTAGCCTGCTATATCTGGGCTCAAAAACAATGTGCTACTTACAATTTCATTATGTATGTGCTAAACTGTTTGTGTCGGATGACATTAAAAAGCATCTCTTCGTGTTGAATATTTTGGTTGGCTGACCGATGTATATTCTAGCATATAGAGATGCTTTTTTTAGATAAAGCTAAACTTTTGTGAATCATACGCATAACGTATGGTGTTCTTTATACAAAAAACAACGAACCTGAACAAAGGTTTAATGTTCAAGGTTCGTTGAAATCAATACTAATATATATTATTTTTTAATAGTTAATAACTCTTCATAAATGCCTGCTTTTTTAGCTGCATCAATAAGGGTTGTTCCTATTTCAGAAGGTGTATCTGCAGTTTCAACACCACAATCGTTTAATGTTTTAATCTTTTCAGATGCTGTACCCTTACCTCCTGAAATAATAGCTCCAGCATGACCCATACGTTTACCTGGAGGTGCTGTCTGACCGCCGATAAAACCTACTACAGGTTTGTTCATATTTTCTTTAATCCATTGTGCCGCTTCTTCTTCTGCGGTACCACCAATTTCTCCAATCATTACAACGGCTTTAGTTTCAGAATCTTCATTGAACGCCTTTAAAACATCAATAAAGTTAGTCCCATTTACTGGATCACCGCCGATACCTACAGCAGTTGTTTGACCGATACCTTCTTCAGTTAATTGATGCACTGCCTCATACGTTAATGTACCAGAACGAGACACGACACCGACATGGCCTTTTTTATGGATATATCCCGGCATAATACCGATTTTACACTCGTCGGCAGTTATCACACCAGGACAGTTTGGTCCTACTAAACGTGTTTTACGACCTTGTAAATATCTTTTTACTTTAACCATATCAACAACAGGTATATGTTCAGTAATACAAATAACCATGTCTAAATCGGCATCAGCTGCTTCAATAATTGAATCAGCAGCGAATGGTGCTGGTACGTATACAACAGATACATTAGCTCCTGTTTCATTTTTAGCTTCTTCAACAGTGTTATATACTGGAACACCTTCTACAACTTGTCCACCTTTACCAGGTGTTACCCCTGCAACAATTTGTGTCCCATAATCAAGCATTTGTTTTGTATGGAAAAGGGCAGTAGACCCTGTGATACCTTGTACCATTACTTTCGTATTTTTATCAATAAATACACTCATCTTAGTGCTCCCATCCTTTCCTTATGCTTCTTTAACAAGTTTCACAATTTTTTGAGCACCTTCAGCCATAGTTGCTGCTGGCTCAATAGCTAAACCTGATTCGTTTAATATTGCTTTACCACGTTCGACATTAGTTCCTTCTAAACGAACAACTAATGGTAATGTTAGTTCAACTTCTTTAACCGCTGCTACAATACCTTCGGCAATAACATCACATTTCATAATTCCACCAAAAATATTTACAAAGATACCTTTAACATTGTCATCACCTAAAATAATTTTAAATGCTTCAGTTACCTTTTCTTTTGTAGCACCGCCACCTACATCTAAGAAGTTGGCTGGATTTCCACCAAAATGATTAATTGTATCCATAGTTGCCATGGCTAAACCTGCGCCATTAACCATACAACCAATATCTCCATCTAAAGCGATGTATGATAAATCATATTTAGAAGCTTCTATTTCCTTAGGATCTTCTTCTTCTAAATCTCGTAATTCTAAAATATCTTTATGTCTAAATAATGCATTATCATCAAAGTTTAATTTAGCATCTAAAGCCAATACCTGACCGTCTCCAGTTGTAACAAGTGGGTTAATTTCAACAATAGAACAATCTTTTTCGATAAAGACATTATATAGTGCTAATAAAAATTTAGTTGCTTTTCCAACTGATTCTTTTGGAATGTTAATATTAAAAGCGATACGTCGCGCTTGGTAAGGTGATAATCCTACTACTGGATCAATTGTTTCTTTGAAAATCTTTTCAGGTGTTTGAGCTGCAACCTCTTCAATTTCAGTTCCACCTTCTTCTGATGCCATCAAAGTCACTTTATCAGTAGCACGATCAATAACAAAACCAACATAATATTCTTTTTGGATATCGCATCCTTCTTCGATATATAAACGTTTGACCTCTTTGCCCTCTGGCCCAGTTTGATGTGTGACCAATTGTTTACCTAGCAGTTCATTTGCGTACGTTTCGACTTCAGATAATGATTTAGCAATTTTCACGCCGCCTGCTTTACCTCTACCCCCAGCGTGAATTTGCGCTTTAACCACATATACGTCTGAATTTAATTCTTTCGCTTTTTCCACTGCTTCTTCAGCAGTAAATGCTACTCGTCCCTCTGGAACTGCAACGCCCATTGAACGAAATATTTCTTTCCCTTGATACTCGTGGATATTCATCTTCCATCCTCCTGTTTCTTAGGTTAAGTTGCCCTTTAATTATAAAAAATGTAAGCGCTATTGTAAACTGATTGACAGTATTTATTGCAATTTAAGCAAAATTCAAATTATTTCATCATTGATTTAATTGGTTCAAATGATTGACGATGTTCATTGATTATGCCCACTTGATCAATAGCCTTTAAATGTTGCTTAGTTCCATAACCTGCATTTTTATCAAAACCATATTCTGGAAACTGTTTAGATAGTTGTCTCATATATTGATCACGGTATTCTTTAGTCATGATACTTGCTGCTGCGATAGACACACTTTTAGCATCACCTTTAATAATTGAGGTTTGTGGAATATCAATATCTAGTGTCATTGCGTCTATTAATAAATGTGTAGGTGTAACATCTAATTGATTTATAGCACGTAGCATAGCTAATTGAGTTGCCCGATAAATGTTCAATTCATCTATTTCAACTGAGGACGCTATGCCATATGCATATTGATAGACATTTTCTTTTAAATTTTGATTAAGTCGTGCTCTATTTTTGGGAGACACTTTTTTAGAGTCATCTAAACCAATATAATGATGATTCTTCTCTAAAATAACTGCACAAGCCACAACTGGTCCAGCCAAGGGCCCACGCCCTACCTCATCAATTCCACAAATTAATGCATCCCTGTTAGAGGACATAATGTTGTTTTCGTATTGATTCATGGATAAATAGTGCTCTTCTAATGCTTGTTGCTTAAGAATATTTTTTTCCCTAGACTTAATCGCATTTATAACACCTTTACGTGAATCATTATTTGCTTCATGTTTATGTAACTCTTCCAACGTTTCAATTCGAGATAGTTTTTCTTTGATTTCTTTAATTGTTAGAGACATACTATCATTCACTCTTCATTTCTTTTAAAATATCAAAACAATAAGTTCCAATTTTTGCATTTCTCATATCATTGATGATCAACTCAATGACAGATTCATAATCTACTTCATTTCCTTTTTGTAACAATCCCCTTCTTCTTCCAATTGCATCAAACCAATCGAGTATCTCAGCGTCTTCATGTGTATCAATATTATAATGTCTCTTTAAAGCTGAAACATCATGTTTAATCATAAAATTCAAACCATAAATAGCTACCTCATCTAAATGAACGATACTATCCTTAATTGCACCAGTTAAACTTAATTTTTTACCGACTTCTTCATCTTCGAATTTAGGCCATAAAATACCTGGTGTATCTAGTAATTGAAGAGACTTTCCAACTTTAATCCATTGTTGCTGTTTTGTTACTCCTGGTTTATTTCCAGTTTCGGCGATACTACGTTTTGCTAACTTATTGATAAGTGTTGATTTTCCTACATTAGGAATGCCTACAATCATAGCTCTTATCGCTCTAGGTTTTAAACCTTTAGCTTTTTCACGATCAAATTTTTCTTGAGTTGCTTTTATAGCTTCAACTTCAACATTTTTAAGATTCTTGCCATGTTTTGCATCTACAGCTACCGGATAGAAACCTTCATCTTTAAAATAAGTTTCCCATTTTTCTAATTCTTTTAAATTCGTCATATCTTTTTTATTTAAAATTACTACTCGAGGTTTTTGTTTAATGACATCATCAATCATAGGGTTTCTCGAACTGTATGGAATACGTGCATCGACGAGTTCAAAAACTACATCTACCTTTTTCAGTTGTTCACTAACTTGTCTTTTGGCTTTAGCCATATGACCTGGATACCATTGTATCGCCATGAGTCATCATCCTATTCTTATTATTTTCTTAAACTTTTATCTATAACTTCATAATTATACTTTATAATAGCTACCCCAACCACTTTAAGTTTAACACGTGCATCATTTAGTATAAAAATCATTTTTCTATTCATAAAAAATCTACGATGACTATTTGTAAACTTATTCAAAACTATTAAAATCAATTAACTTTATTAAATAACATTAAATTTAATGTAAATAGATTTAAATAATGCCACTAATACTTTCATTCATTGCCATAATAACCTACAATTTGACTAAGCTAACAAAATTTTTAGGTCAATATGATGCATTTTAGGAGAAGTAAATGAGAAGAAAAGCATGTTTCATTATATTATTAATTACATTATCATTAATTGGTCATAGTTATATTATTTTTCGCTTCCATCATGATGGTGTTCTTTCAACTGGCCCAAATGATGGTATGGAACAGATGATTCCTATTCAAATGTATCTTTATCATCAATGGACTCAAGGGAACTTATTTTATTCAACACATTTGGGTCTTGGCGGAGATTTTTTCACTGACTTAAGTTATTATTTTTCAACAAATTTAATATTTATTTTAAATGTCCCTATCATCAAATTATGTGAAATATTCTTTTCATTGAACACAAATCAAATTCTTCTTTGGATGTACAACGCACTAATTGTTTCAATTATTAAATCAACTATTGCTCTGTTTTGCACTTATTTATTTAGTTATTATATTTCTAAAAATAAAATAATCGGTTTATTGATTTCATTTATCTTTGTTATTTCACCTTTGTACTTTAGATTTACAATTTACTGGCCATTCTTTAGTGATACTTTCATTTGGTTACCACTCTTATTATTAGGGATTGAACGTTTATTAAGGGATTTTAAAGTAGGTTTATTTATACTAACTGTAAGTCTAATTCTAATTAATAACTTTTATTTTGCATATTATTTCCTCATTATTGGTATAGGTTATACCTTGATTAGAATTATTTACAGACATCCTAAAGATAGTTTAACTCGTTGGCAAGCTTCTCTTACAATTATATGTAGTGCTCTGCTCGCTTTAGGAAATAGTATGTTTGTGTTCTTTCATGGTGTTCAAAGTTTTCTTAATAATCGTCGACAATCATTTACAGGACAAGTGAATTGGATTGAACATTTAAATAAAGATACCAATATATTTTTCGATAATTACTTGATTGTTGTGATATTTTTATCTATTCAAGCTCTTTTGACAATCAAATTATACAAACATTTTTATTATAAATTATTTGCATTGTTATTATTGGCAACAATTATTTTTGCATTTCTCCCATTTGTTGACCAACTATTTAATGGGTTTTCAGCACCTCAAAAACGATGGCATTTTATCTTAGCTTTTAATAGTTCAATTTTAATTGGGTTATTTGTAAAATATTTTAAAACAATTCGACCAAAGACTTATATTTATACTAATCTGATAGCTCAAAGTGTCATCTACATAAGTTCAATTAGCTACAATACTTTTTTACCTTGGCTCTCTTTAGTTCCAGTAGTGTCAGTGATTGGACTATTAATTTTATTAATAAAAGAGAAAAAAGTACGTTATTATCTTACTTACCTTTATAGTATTTCAATCGCTGCTCTCAGTCTTATGATTACTTTCGTATTCATAAAAAATCAAATTTTCTTTCAAGATCATATCAATCGTGCGAACAAGCGATACATTAATTCAAGTTTCTATAGCTCGACTATACAAAGATCGTTAGTAAAAGAAATGAACCAAACTAAGAATGACGATCAACGAATAAATTGGCGTGTCGATGAACAAGATAATACCCCTATGTATCAAAATTTTAAAGGACTTAGTATTTACTCTAGTATATTTCATCACAACATTCTCGATTTCTATTATGATGCCTTAAAAATTAATTTAGCTGAAGAATCTGTCAGTCGATACCAGTCTACGAATGCTCGGCAAAATATCGAGAGTCTGTTTTCAGTAAAATATTTAATGATGAAAGATTATCAAAATTTTATTCCATCTTATTTTAAGAAAGTTAAGTCACGTGGACAATATATTATTTATAAAAATCAACTTCCACTACCAAGTGTAAAAGTAACACAAAACATTTATAATCATAAAAGTTTAAAAAAACCTATAGATAGAGAACATGCAATGATTAATGGTGCTATTGTGACATCAAAAGGTACAGCGTATCACTCAAAAGTTAAAAATTTGTTAGACCAAACACGTGTATCAACACAAAATATAACACGATATTCAAACAATGAACTAACCGTTAATAAAGAGAGCGGAATAATCAAATTACATTTACCTAAGAATATAAGAGACAAATACAAAGATTTTTATCTCACTATGAATATTAAACGAGGCGATCCTGACAGTAATTACACTGTGAGCATCAATCAATATCATAATCATCGTCTATACAATGATTCTATATATCGCACGGGAATAAGCAAAGTGCTTTATCGAAGTTTACCAGACAAAAATGGTGATATTACGATTCAACTATCACCAAAAGGTAAGTTCAATTTGGAACTGTTAGAATTAAACGGTGAAAATTATGATACGCTAAAACAAGCACACCATCATGCTAACTTTAATATGCGTTATAAAGATATAAAAAACGGGGTAAAAGTTAACTTAGATCACCATTCTAAAGGACTTGCAGTCATTAATATTCCATATCGTAAAGGTATGCGTGCATACGTGGATGACCGACAAAGCAATATCAAAAAGGTGAATTATATGATGACAGGTGTTCCGGTTAATAAAAATAATAAAACAATTACGATTCAATATCGACCACCTTTTCTAAAAACGATGTTTTCTATCTCAATATTTAGTATAGTGGTGAGTATTGTATTCATTAGATTAAAGAATATAAGGAAAAGAAAGATGAGGATTCGCCATGATTAAAAATATATGGAATAAACCTATGAAACGTTTTACACTAATCGTTTTAGTTAGTTGTATATTGTCATTTATTCTATATGGCCCTTTTCTCTATCAATTTATAACTAAAGGTATAGTATTTAGTGGTAGTGGAGATGGCTTCAGACAAATGATGCCTTTTCAAATGTACCTTTATGAACACTTCACATCATTAAAAGGATTTTATGATGCTTCATTTGGATTGGGAGGCGACTATGTTAAATCACTGGCATATTATTATTCACTATCTCCATTGATGTGGATCAACTTCTCTATGATATGGATATTAGAACAAACTATCAATGTGAATCCTCATGATATCAGTTTTTGGCCAATAAACCAATTAATCATGGCATATGTGCGCACTGTAATCACATTTATTTTTTCATTTTATTTATTTAATTATTTGCGACTTAAACCTGCACCATTGTTTATAGCAACTATATTATATGGTATGTCTACTGTTGTTACATATTATAATTTTACTTGGTCATTTTACGGCAATCTTTTAATTATGTTACCTATGTCAATTTGGGCTATAGAAAGATTCTTTAAAGAACGTAAAATAGGATGGTTTATTTTCGCGATTGCTTATACGTTATTCTCAAACTTTTATTTTAGTTACTATGAAGCAATTGTCATTGGTTTCTATTTTATTTATCGAGTCGCTATTCCTCATGAGACAGATATCGTGAATCGTTGGCAGAAATTTTACATACTCGTATGTGCCACTTTGTTAAGTGTATTAGTAAGTATTTACGGACTATATACTGGTGTATCTTCTTTTTTAGATAATGACCGAGCGCAAAATCCTAATTTCAAAATTACTTTTTTCACAAATTTATTTGAAACCAATTATAATATTTTTGCTGATGGCTTTTACATTACAATTTCTTTTATTGCTATCATTGCATTATTTTGTTTTAAATTATATCAACACTATTATTATAAATTGTTCGCAATTGCAACTTGGATCTTACTCATCGGTTCTTTTTTTCAATGGTTCGATAGTGCATTTAACGGCTTTTCATTGCCCCAAAGACGTTGGGTTTACTTCTTAGCATTATCAACAAGTGTATTAATTGCATTGTTTATACAACATTTAAGTGAAATATCAATTAAAGAATACACCTTTGTTGCTATACCAGTATTCATATACGGTTTCATATTTATCGCACTGTCGGAAAGATCAGTAAAGTGGATGTTTGTTGCATTGATTTTAATCATAGTGTTATTTATATTTATTAAATATAAATCGTTGTTAACACGTACCTCAATGATGGTATTACTCGTTGTCTTATTTTTAGCTCAACAAGTCTTAATGACTAATGATTCCAGAAAAATTACTATCGAACCTTATCAAACGACTATCAAAACAATTAATGATTCGAGCTATAGAAGCCCTGTCCTAAATAAAAAAATTAAGTATATGCATCAAAGCTCTACAGATCCATTGAAAAGATTAGATTATTTTTCATACTATGCATTAAACTCACCTTTGATATATCACTACAACGGCACATCATTGTATTCCAGTATTTTCGATGGAGATATATTGAAATACTATGACCAGACGTTACAAATTAATATGCCTGTAGATAAAAATAGTACTTATCGATATTTAAATAATCGTGCAAACTTAATGTCTCTTTGGGATGTTCAAGATCGATTACGACATCCTGATGATTTAAATATGCCTTATGGTTTTAAAAAGAAAGAACTTATAACTGATAAAAAAGATCAATGGATTCACTCTGTTAATACAATAAATTATCCTAGTGCACACATTACTAATAAAATTTATGATGCAAGAAAACTAAAATCTCCCCTTGATAGAGAGCAAGCTATGCTTAAAGGTGTCGTATTGAATCATAAATCCCAAGCCAATACTGATTTTAAACCTAATCCTAATTTACTTTCTAATGCAAAACAAAACTTAAATCATGCGAATTGGATTGATAGTAAACATTTAAAAGTTAAACAGAATAATGGTGGCGTCACTCTCAATTTACCACGCAATATAGTTAAAAATTATAAAGATATGTATATTGAAATGGATGTTGAATTACTATCTCCTGACAAAGAACATAAAGTAGGAGTTAATGAATATTCACAAGAAAGAAACCGTTTATCATACAAATATCGTCGTTTTGTTTCGCCAGTGACGATGCGTGCTAAAGCTTCAAATCAACTTAACATCAAGATGTCAAAAGGAGTTTATCGTTTTAAAGTAAAAGGAATTTATGGTGAAAACTATCAAACATTAAAAAAAGCTTCTCAACAGCTCCAGCCAGTTAAAGTAAAAAAAGAAAGAAATGGTTTCACAATTATTAAAAAGAAAAAGGACCACGGTTATCTCGTCTTGCCAATGGTATATGCTAAAGGAATGCATGCAATGGCAAATGGAAAGCCTCTAAAGGTTCAACAAGGAAACGGTATTATGACTACTATTCCTGTAAAAGAGGGACAAACAAAGATAAAATTAAGTTATACCCCTCCTTATTTTTATTTATTAATCACTGTCAGTTGTATTGGAATCATTTTGAGCATTCTTTTCACTCATTACGTAAAAAGAAAATAAATTAATTATTAATGATTTTCATAACTAAATAGTTTTAATAAAATAAAAAAGCTTTCAAACTCTGATAAAACAGAAGTTTGAAAGCTTTATTTTCATTGTGGCACATCTTAAGCAATATGTTGAAATTGGCAACTATAGTGCTTATAGACTAGCCTTTTATAAATTGTCGAATATACTGATTAGCGAATTTCTTGAATTCTAGCAGCTTTACCACGTAAACTACGTAGGTAATATAATTTAGCACGACGTACTTTACCACGACGTTTAACTTCAATTTTTTCGATTTTAGGCGTGTGTAATGGGAAAGTTCTTTCCACACCTACACCAGAAGAAATTTTACGAACTGTGAAAGTTTCTGAAATTCCTCCACCACGGCGTTTAATTACAACACCTTCGAAAACTTGGATACGTTCGCGAGAACCTTCAACGATTCTTACGTGTACACGTAAAGTGTCTCCTGAACGGAAAGTGGGTAAATCAGTACGTAATTGTGATTTAGTTACTGCTTCGATTAACTTATGATTACTCATTATAAATTCTCTCCTTCAACCTATGTTCTTGCCTAGACAAAAGTATAGCAGCGGATCATAGTGATTATTAGTGTTTTTCACACTTGAATTATAATAGCATAACGTTAATCATTTTTCAATTTCTTTTTATAGGTTTCTAAAATTTCTCTATCTTTTTCAGTTAATGGATATTGTTCTAATAAATCTGGTCGCTTTTCATAAGTACGAATGAGCTTTTGCTCATGTCTCCACTGATCAATGTGCGCATGATTGCCAGATAATAATACTTCAGGTACGCTCATATTTTTATATTCACGAGGACGTGTATATTGAGGAAATTCTAACAATCCATCTGAAAATGAATCATCTTGATGTGATGCTTGATTACCTAAGACGCCTGGAATAAGCCTCACTATTGCATCCGTCATCGTCATTGCTGGTAACTCTCCACCAGTTAGGACATAATCACCCATTGATATTTCGTCAGTTACAAGATGCTTACGTATGCGCTCATCATATCCTTCATAGTGTCCGCAAATAAAGACAATATGTTTTGCTTCACTTAATTCTTGTGCAATCTCTTGAGTAAAGGGACGACCTTGTGGACACATAAGTATCACTCGAGTATGTTCATTACGATTTATGTCTTCCATAGCATTAAAAACAGGTTCAGGCTTTAATACCATACCTTGGCCACCACCAAATGGGTAATCATCAACTTGATTATGCTTATTAATAGAATAATCTCGGAAATTGATAGTATTAACATTGATGATTCCCTTATCTTGCGCACGTTTTAGTATTGAGTGGTTTAAAACACCTTCAAACATTTCAGGAAATAGCGTTAAATAATCTATCTTCATTAATCTAACAATCCTTCCATCGGTGTAATTTTAATCGTTTTATTTTCTATATCAATATCCTTCACAACATCTTCAATATAAGGAATGAGATACTCTTTTTCACCTTTCACAATCCAAACGTCATTAGCACCTGTTTCAAAAATATTAATCACCCGGCCAATTGGCGTATCATCATCTTTAAAAACTGTACAACCAATTATATCCGAATAATAATATTCATGCTCTCCTAATTCTATATCTTGGTGATCACGTTCTTGATAAATATAATCACCTTTCAAATGTTCAATATCATTTATGTTGTTGATTCCTTCAAACCTTAACATGTGAAACCCTTTATGTATACGATAAGAATCGACCGTATAAACAATTTCAGTATTATTATGTTTTACAAGTAATTGTTCACCAGGTTGAAATCGTGTTTCAGTAAAATCAGAGTTGGATTTCACCTTTACTTCCCCTTTAATACCATGGGTATTGACTATTTGTCCAACCTCTACTTCCATATATGACCCTCCTTCTAAATAAAGTTTATTAAACTGAATCAAATATATATTAACACGTATGTATGTAACAAATAAATATGATTAAAAAAGGACGCCATATTGGCGTCCCACAAAAACATGAGCTAATTATTTAGCATTCTTTTGTTCATCAAATTTTTTCAAAATACCTTCTCTAGATAAGATATTGTGAACTGTATCAGTTGGTTTAGCACCGTCGTGTAACCATTTTAAAGCTAATTCTTCGTCGATTTTAACTTCTGGTGCATTAACGTGTGCTGGGTTGTAAGTACCTAATTGCTCAATGATACGACCATCACGTGGTGAACGTGCATCTGCAACTACGATACGATAGAATGGGTTTCTTTTAGAACCTAAACGAGTTAAACGAATTTTAACTGCCATTTAAATTACTCTCCTTTATGTGTTTATGATTTTATTTTCTACAAGAATAAATAATAACAGTTACACAAATTTTTGTAAAGACTTTTTTCTTTACCAAAAGTAGATTTACGAAGTAAATCGTACTTTTGGTTATGCATGAGCTTTAGCTCAAGCGTTCCACTGCTCTTTTACGAAGTAAATCGTACTTTTGGTTATGCATGTGCTTTAAATCAAGCGTTTCTGTTAATTTTGTTAACAATCCTTATTAAGGTTCAAAAAAATCAAGCATCGAAGACACTCTCAAGTTTCGATGCTTGATTTCATAAATTAAAACGGTAAGTTCATACCCTTTAACATATTTTGCATTTGGTTTCGTTTAGCTTTTTTACCTTTACCGCCACCAGTAAATTGTTTCATCATTTTCTTCATATCATTAAATTGTTTCATTAGTCGATTAACTTCTTGTAAAGATCGGCCTGATCCTTTTGCAATACGTTTTTTACGCGATACATTTAATGTTTCAGGGTTTGAACGCTCTTTAGGTGTCATAGATTGTATAATCGCTTTAATATGATCAATTTGTTTATCACTCATATTAAGCTTATCTAAACCTTTCATTTTATTCATACCAGGAATCATTTTCATTATATCATCTAAAGGACCTAAATTCTTAACTTGATCTAACTGTTCTAAGAAATCATCTAATGTAAATGATGACTCTCGCATCTTCTTCTCTAGATCTTTAGCCTTTTCTTGATCTACATCTTGTTGCGCTTTTTCAATGAGACTTAAAACATCACCCATACCTAAAATACGCGAAGCCATTCGTTCAGGGTGGAATAATTCTAAACCATCCAATTTCTCACTCATACCTACAAATTTAATAGGTTTTTGGGTAACGGAACGGATTGAAAGTGCTGCACCACCACGTGTATCACCATCTAATTTAGTCAATGTTACACCTGAAACATCTAATTGTTCATCAAATGATTGTGCCACATTCACAGCATCTTGACCTGTCATTGCATCAACAACAAGCATAATTTCATCTGGTTTAGAAATTTCTTTAACTTCTTGAAGCTCATTCATAAGTGTTTCATCAATATGCAAACGACCAGCTGTATCAATGATAACGAAATCTAGATGTTCTTCTTTAGCATGTTTTAAAGCATTTTCAACAATTTGTTGTGGTGATACTTGATCACCTTCACTATACACAGGGATATCAATTTGTTTACCTACTGTTTGTAATTGATCAATAGCAGCTGGACGATAAATATCTCCTGCCACAAGTAAAGGTTTCTTGTTATATTTTTTACGCATTAATAATGCCAACTTACCTGCTGTCGTCGTTTTACCTGCACCTTGTAAGCCTACCATCATAACAACAGTTGGTGGTTTGTTTGCCATCTTAATGGATGTATTTTCTCCACCCATTAAGCTAGTAAGTTCTTCTTGTACGATTTTAATAACCTGTTGGCCAGGTGTTAAAGATTGCATGACATCAGAACCTAGCGCACGTTCTGAAACAGTCTTAACAAATTCCTTAACAACTTTGAAGTTAACATCGGCTTCCAATAACGCTAATCTCACTTCACGCATCATCGTTTTAATGTCTGCTTCTGTTACTTTCCCTTTACCACGCATTTTTTGCATCGTGGCTTGTAAGCGATCGGATAATCCTTCAAATGCCATAACGTTTGCCCTCCTTTATTATAATGATCACTACTCTAATTCTTCTAATTGAGTGATATATTGTTTAAGCAACTCAGGTTGATTAAGTGATTGTTTCATTAAGTTATATAATTCACGACGTTTCTCGAATCTTTGGTATAGTCGTAATTTCGATTCATAATCTTCTACTAAATCGCCAGTTCTTCTTATATTATCATAAACTGCTTGTCTACTCACTTCAAATGTATCAGCAATTTCACTTAAAGAATAATCTTGTAAATAAAATAATTCGAGATAATTTTTCTGTTTATTTGTAAGCAAACTTTGATAAAAATCAAATAGATAATTCATACGCAATGTTTTAACTAAATCATTTTGTCCCATTTTAGTTACCTTCTTCAGATTCAACGGATGAATTTCTAGAGATTTCTTCAGGAATATCTTCATTTTGTTCTATCATATCAGCAAATAATCCATATACATAGCTTTCAGGACTAAACGGTTGTAAGTCATCCATTTTTTCACCTAAACCAACATATTTAACTGGAATGTGTAACTCATTTCGAATTGCTAATACAATACCCCCTTTAGCAGTACCGTCTAATTTAGTTAAAACTATACCTGAGACATTTGTAACTTCCTTAAATGAACGTGCTTGTGAAAGTGCATTTTGACCAGTTGTTGCATCTAAGCATAATAAAGCTTCATGGGGGGCATCAGGTATTGCTCGATTAATCACACGTTTCATTTTATCTAACTCTTGCATTAAATTAGATTTATTTTGCAAGCGTCCTGCAGTGTCACAAATTAAAATATCTACGTCTTTATTTTTTGCTGCATTAATCGCATCATATACTACTGCTGCAGGGTCAGAACCTTCGTTTTGACTCACAACTTCAACGCCAACACGTTCTCCCCAGACGTTTAATTGTTGAATTGCTCCAGCTCTAAAAGTATCACCAGCAGCTAACATTACTTTTTTACCTTCTTGTTGATAACGATAAGCTAATTTACCAATTGTTGTTGTTTTGCCGACACCATTCACACCAACCATCAGTATGACATTTAAACGTCCATCTTCAATATTCATTGCTTCAGAATGATCGTCCTCTTGATGATAGATTTCTACAATCTTCTCAACTATAACCTCTCTTAAGTCTTCTGTTTCTTGTATATTACGTCTTTGTGCTTCTGTACGTAGCTCATCAGTTAATTTCATAACAGTATTAAAACCAACGTCCGCAGTAATAAGCATTTCTTCCAGAGCTTCGAAGAAATCTTCGTCAACTTTTCTATATCGAGCAATTAAATTATTTAACTGTTCTTGGAAGTTTTGACGTGATTTTTCCAAACCGGCCTTGAATTTTGCTCCAATTTTTTGAGCTTCTATTTCTTCAAAATCTTCAATCGATATCAAGCCATCTTCGTCAAAATCAGCTTCACTTAATTTTTTAGGTTTCTTTTTGGGTTTAACTTGTTCATCAGAATCATTCGGATCCATTGAATCTGAATCACTGTTAACATTTGAATCTACAGATTCATCCAGGTCTTTTTGAATATCATCTTCATTTTTACTAGAAAATTTATCTTTCAGACGTTTAAAAAAACTCATGCTTGTTCCTCCTTCATAACCTCATCTATTGTATTTAGGTTGACGCTAACTAACTTAGAAACACCAGACTCTTGCATTGTTACACCATATAAACGATCAGAAAACTCCATCGTTCCCTTCCGGTGTGTAATTACAATGAATTGTGTTTCCGTAGATAATTCATTTAAATATTGAGCATATCGTATCACATTAGCTTCATCTAATGCCGCTTCTACTTCATCTAGTATAACAAAAGGTGCTGATCGAACTTTGAGAATGGCGAACAATAGCGCTATAGCACTTAAAGCACGTTCACCACCGCTTAATAATGAAAGATGTTGTAATTTCTTTCCTGGCGGTTGCACGATGATATCAACGCCAGCAGACAAATAGTCATCTTCAGTTAAACGAAGTTCTGCTTGTCCACCACCAAATAATTGCTTAAACACTGTCGTAAAATGATCTTGAACTGCATGAAATGTTGTTTTAAAACGTCCTTCTACTTCTTTATCCATTTCATGAATGATTTGTTCTAAGGTTTCTTTTGCTTCTCTTAAATCTGTTCGTTGCTCATTTAAAAATGTGTATCGCTCATTCAACTCTTCAAATTGTTCTATTGCATTTAAATTTACAGGACCTAATTCATCGATCGACATCTTCGTTAATTTTACTTTTTTACGCAAATTGTCAATAGTTTCATCAGAATCATATTCCATTCTTGCACGTTCTACTGTGAGTTGATACGTGTCATTTAAATGATCTATTGCATGATTAATTAATACATCTAGCTTTGATTGTTTTGCTTTAATATCTTGATAATGATTTTCTATAGAAAGTATATCTTGATGACATTTTTGAAGCTGACCTTCATTCATTTCGATTTTCTCATTAAAATCTTTACGTTGCTGTTTAATCTCACTAAGTTGTTGATTTAAATTTTGTCTTACATTTTCTTGTTGCTGAATTTGCTCTTTCAACTTTTCAAAAGCATCTTCACCCATCATTTCATCTGAATTAAACAATTTGATTTTTTCATTTACTTCAAGTTTTTGACGTTCTGAATCGCTAAGTTGTTTATCTAAATGTTCGTGTACTTGCTTTTGCGATTTAATTCTCTCTTTAACAACAGCTAAATCAGATTGTTTTTGATGTAGTTGCTGTTGTGTTTGATGTGTCGAAGCTTTTCCCTCTTTTGATAATTGTGTATATCTTTCAATATCATTTTCTAGTTGCTTCAATTGTTGTTGTATCTCAGTTAAATGATTTTGCTTTTCTTTTAAAGTTTCTTTACTTTTATCACTTTGATATCCATCATTTTTTTCAAATTCGAACTCTTCATGTTCATTTTTAAGATGTGCTTCTTGTGTTTTTAGTCTATCTAGTTCTAATTCGTGATGATGTACTTGTTCTTTTAAATTGTTGTACTGCTGACTTGCACTAAAATATTGTTCACTTAATTGTTCAGCTTGTGTTTTTTGTTCTTTAAACTGACGTTCAAATTCTGCTGTTTGTCGTTGATAATCTTCAAGTTGATTTCGCATTGTTGATAATTCATCTTTTTGTGACAATATACTTTTTGTTTTACGTGCTCCTCCTCCTGTCATGGAACCACCAGGATTTACAACATCACCTTCTAAAGTTACTATTCTTGTCCGATATCGAATGGCACGTGCAAGTTCATTTGCATGTTTTAAATTTTCTACAATGATGGTATTACCTAATAAATTTTCAATGATGTTTTGATATTTAGCAGATACATTTATAGCATCAGATGCAATATTAATAAATCCTTGTGAACTACGAGCTACATCTTTAATCTCAGCAGCTACATGTCTTGGTTGAATCACGTTTAATGGTAAAAAAGTAGCACGACCTAGACCTCTTTGCTTCAAGTACTGGATTGCTTGACGACCGTCTTTTTCATTATCAACAATAACGTGCTGTAACGATGCACCTAAGGCTGTTTCAATTGCTTGCGTCATTTCTGAAGGAACGTTAATTACTTCTGCAACCGCACCATGAATCCCTCTTAGTTCTTTATCTTTTGCTTTCAAAATGTGCTTTACACCATTAAAGAAATACGTGTAATCTTCCTCTTGAGTAGCTAAACTATCAATTCTTGATTTTAACTTTTCATTATAACGATAGGCTTGATATAGTTTATTTTCATATTCAGAAAGAAGTCTTTTAGAATCTGTCAACTGTCGTTCTAATTGTTGAATATTTTGTTCTACTTTTTGCATAGATTTCTTAGAACTTTGATATGCCTTGTTTGTTTGAGTAATATTTTGTTGAATGTCCTTAAGTTGATTGAAAGCCTCTACTAAACGCGAATCTAATCGTGATTTTTTTGCTTCATTTTCATTGATTGTATGTTCTAAAAATCTTATATCATTATTAACATCTGATTGTTCTGACATCAATGTATAATAACTATTTTTAATTTCTTCCAGTTTTTCGTCGTGTTGTTCATCAGATACATAAAGAAGTGACTCTAATTCTTGAACTTCCTTGTTTAATTGCTTTTGCTTATTTTTCAAATCGGCTAATAATTTTTCATTTTGAGCTTTTTCATTTTTAATAGAATCAATTTGTGATTCTAAATTATCTAATTCTTCCTCATATCTTGCATTTGTTTCTGATTGGTTTTTCTTTCGTTCTTCTAATACATTTAGCTTACCTGATAATTGCTCATAATTCTCAGTTGCTTTAACTAATTCATAATTTAACTTTTCAATGTCATAATCGTTTTGTTGGCGTTTACCTTTATATCGTTGTAGTAACTGATTGATTTGAGCTTGTTGACCTTCTTTCTCAGCCTGTTGACTCTTTAGGTGATTTAAACGCTCATCTAATCGTTGATTATCTTCGGTATAATGATCAATGTCAGATACTGTAACGATGACATCACTTTGCTCCATTTCTTTAGATAATTGCTTATATTCTTTAGCAATGGCCGCCTCTTCTTTTAACGGTTCCACTCGTCCCTCTAAATCATATAAGATATCTTCGACCCGATTAAGATTATCTTCAGTATGGTCAAGTTTTTGAATCGATTCAGCTTTACGCTTTTTATATTTAAGTACTCCAGCAGATTCTTCAATAATTTGTCGACGATTGATTGGTTTTGCATTCAATATTTCATCTACTCGTCCTTGAGAAATAATACTAAATGCTTCCTTTCCAAGTCCTGAATCGAGAAATAAATCTATAATATCCTTTAACCGTGCACGATCATTATTTAAATAATATTCACTCTCACCACTTCGATAGAGACGGCGTGTGACAACTAATTCCTCAGAATCAATTTGTAATTTTTGTGAATGATTATCTAATTTAAGTTTTACTTCAGCAAAATTTTGAGCTTTTCTATGTTCAGCACCTGAAAAAATGATATCTTCCATTTTAGCACCACGTAGTGATTTGGCAGATTGTTCACCTAGTACCCATTTAATTGCATCAGTAATATTACTTTTACCACTTCCATTAGGACCAACAATAGCTGTCACACCTTTATCAAATTGAACATTGGTATGGTCGGCAAAAGATTTAAATCCTATGGCATCAATTGATTTTAAATAAACCATTGTATTCTCCTTATCACAGTCGTGTTGAGTTGATAAGCTTGGGGCTATATTAACAATTATTCAAAATTATCAATATAGATTGAAGCTTTATATGATGATCAATCATAGATTATCATATTTTTATAATTATAATGATTTTTTATTTTTCATTAGTTTATACGCTTGTTCTGCTGCCTTTTGTTCGGATTCCTTCTTTGTCTTTCCTTTACCCTCTGCAACTGCTTTATTTTCTAAAATCACTTCCGATGTAAATAGTCTATGATGTGCGGGACCCTCTTCTTTAATTAATTGGTATGTCACATCTCCTTTATTTTGGCTATGCACATATTCTTGAAATTGTGTTTTAAAGTCTACGACACCAACGAGCTCGTCATCTTCTACATACGGAAAGATAACTTTTTCAGCAAATGTCCATACTGTGTCTAAACCTTGATCTAAATATAGTGCACCTACAAAAGCTTCAAAAGCATCTGAAATAAGGGAAGGTCTTGTTCTGCCTCCTGTCTTCTCTTCACCTTTACCTAATAAAATCAGTTCGTTTAATTTAATTTTATTCGCAAATATCACAAGTGAAGGTTCACAAACAATTGTTGCGCGCATCTTTGTCAAATTACCTTCTGGTAAATGAGGATGTCTGTCAAAAAGATAGCGTGAAACCGTCAATTCTAATACCGCATCACCTAAAAATTCTAAACGTTCGTTGTGTTCTAAACGATTCATATTAAAGTCATTAATAAAACTTGAATGAGAGAAAGCTTGTTGATATAAATCAATATTTTTAAAATGTAATCCTAACGACTTCATTTTATCAGTAAATTTTTGTTGAAAATCATGTACCATTTCTTTCTTTTTCTGGTTAGCCACAACCTAACCTCCTAACTATAAAGTTTAAAAGCTTAATTTAATTTTACGTGAAAACAGACTAAAACTAAAGAAAAAATCTGAGCCGACGAGAAGACGACTCAGATATTAATCATTTTATTTTTCAAGGCTGTTGATGTATTTAACAGCATCACCAACAGTGTTGATTTTTTCTGCTTCTTCATCAGGAATTTCAGTACCAAATTCGTCTTCTAATTCCATTACTAATTCAGCGATATCAAGTGAGTCAGCGCCTAAATCATCTTTGAATGATGCGTCTTCAGTTACCTTGTCAGCATCTACGCCTAAACGATCAACGATGATGTCTTTTACTTTATCGAAGTTTTCCACGTCGCTTCACCTCCTTTTAAAGAGTCTTTTGATAGACTATTTTATTTTCCCATTTTACTTTCTAAAATACAAGTAGAATTTTAGAAACACTTAATACATGTGTATTTAGTGTTTCTTATACATGAGCCTCAGCTCATGTGTTCGTTTGCTTCTTTTCGAACATTACATATACATTCCGCCGTTAACATGAATTGTTTGGCCTGTAATATATTTAGCTTTATCAGAAGCTAGGAAGGCAACAGTATTAGCTATATCTGTATCTTCTCCAAAACGTTTTAAAGGAATTTGCTCTAACATTTGATCCTTCAAATCATCACTTAAAGCATTTGTCATATCTGAAACGATAAAGCCAGGTGCTACAGCGTTCACTGTAATACCTCGTGATGCTAGTTCTCGTGCTGCAGTTTTAGTTAATCCAATAACACCTGCTTTTGTTGCAACATAGTTTGCTTGTCCAGGATTACCCATTGCACCAACAATACTAGTTAAATTAATGATTGCACCACTACGTTGACGTAACATTTGTGGCGTTACTTTTTGAATACAGTTAAACACGCCTTTTAAGTTCGTATCAATCACGTCATCCCACTCTTGTTCTTTCATGCGCATAAGTAAGTTGTCTTTAGTTATTCCTGCATTGTTAACTAATACGTCTACAGAACCAAATTGACTTACCACTTCTTTAATCATTTCTTTAACTTCATCGCCTTTTGCAACATTGGCTTGTATTGCAAAACTTTCTACACCTTTAGCTTTAATTTCTTCAACAACTGCTTCTGCTTTATCTTTACTTCCAGCATAATTGACAGCTACATTATATCCTTCTTCTGCTAATTGCAATGCAATGCTTCTACCTATACCACGAGAAGCACCTGTAACTAAAGCACTTTTATTCATGATTATTATTCCATCCTTTCACATCTTCAAGTGTTTGAATTGAAGTGATTTTTACATCTCGATTAATTTTTTTGATGAGCCCAGATAATACTTTTCCAGGTCCAATTTCAATAAAGTGATCGACACCTTGATTAATCAACCACTCCGTTGATTGAATAAATTGAACAGGTAAATATAATTGTTTAACCATATTGCGTTTAATTACTTCGGCATCGGTTTCTCCCTTTGCATTAACATTCTGAACAATTGGATAATTAGCATTATGCCACTCAAATTGATTAATGAAATTAGCAAAATCCTCTTCAATAACTTTCATCATTGAAGAGTGAAAAGGACCGGAAACAGCTAACGGAAGAACGCGTTTAGCTCCAAGTTCTTTGCCCTTTTCTACTAATTCATCAATTAAAGGTTTATGTCCAGACACCACGATTTGACCTGGTGAGTTAATATTAGCAGGTTCAATTAACTGTTCATTTGTAGATAACGTTTGACATATCTTATCAACATCATCATAGTCCAAACCTAATACTGCTGCCATACCTCCAACACCGTTAGGAAACGCTTGAGCCATAAGTTGGCCACGTTTACGTACAATTCTAACTGCATCTTCAAAAGCTAATACACCACTAGCAACTAAACTTGAATATTCTCCTAAGCTATGTCCCATAGTATAATCTACTTTTAAATGATTTAAAGATTCTAGTAACGCAATACTATGTGTTAATAGTGCAGGTTGTGTATTTTCTGTTTCTCCTAATTTCCCATCATTATCATTAAACATCGTTTCTAACAAATCAAAGTCTACTGTCTCTTGAGCTAAATTTAATACTCGAGTCGAGCGTTCTTCTTCGTTATATAAATCACTAGCCATCCCTACTTTTTGTGCACCTTGACCAGGGAATACAACTGCTATTTTACCCATTTTACTCACCTACTGTATCTTTCATAATTTGAACGATATTCTCTTCACCAGCAATTTTTGCTTGTCTAATTGCAGAATAAAATGCTTTAGCGTTTGAACTACCGTGAGCTTTTACAACCGTACCATCTAAACCTAATAATACTGATCCACCATATTCTGAGTAGTCCATTTTCTTAGCAAATGTGTCTAAATCTTTTTTCAACACTGCACCAGCTAATTTATTTTTGAAGCTACTCATTATTGTTTCTTTCAACATTTTACCTATAGACTTTGCAGTGCCTTCAAGATTTTTAAGGACCATGTTACCTGTATAACCATCTGTTACTACGACATCAACATTTCCATCCATAAGTGTTTTTGCTTCAATATTACCTGTAAAGTTAAATGATTGATTTTTCTCAAATAAATCATATGCTTTTTTAGTTAAAGAATTTCCTTTAGCTGCTTCAGTGCCAATATTAAGAAGTGACACTGAAGGATTTTGAATACCGCGAATTTTTTGAGCGTAAATATTTCCTAATTGCGCATATTGTAGTAAATGTTCTGCTTTAGCGTCAGCATTGGCACCAACATCTAAGAACACAAACCCTTTGCCATCAGTAGTGGGCAATGTTACAACTAACGCAGGTCTTGCTACGCCTTTAATACGTCCAACAATAAATAACCCAGCTGACATTAAAGCACCTGTATTTCCCGCTGATACACAACCATCAGCTTCACCTGATTTTACCGCCTCAGCCATCTTAACCATGGAGCTATCTTTTTTACGTTTAATTGCACGTACTGGTTCATCTTCCATTTCAATCTTTTCGGTACAATGTCGAAACTCTATACGCTCATGACTTAAATTGTATTGTGATTCGTCACCAAAAAGAATAATTTCCAAATCTTTAAAGTCTTCGACAGCTTTTTTAACTGCATCTAATACAATACCAGGCGCATCATCTCCACCCATCATATCTACAGCAATTTTAACCATTTCATTCATCCTCACTTGTATAGTACATTTTGAATTTCCCTTTAAAAACTAACATATCTGAAACATAAGAATTCACTTCAATAATATAATGTTTATCTGTTATATCTATGACACGGGCATCTGCTCGAACTGTGTCATTTAATTTTACTTTTTCTTTAAATTCAACTTGACTTTCATGTGTCAATACTATTGGTTTATGTATAAGAGCTACACATAATGAGTTAGCTTGTGCAAATAAGACATGCCCTCTAGCAATCTCACTTTTTGCAAAAACAGAATCAATTGTAATTTCAATTAGAGATTGCGCGCTAACATCAGGATTCACTTGAATCAAATCACCTATAATTTCATTGGCCTCTATTGATTTGATTCGGCCATAATTCTGTTCAGCGACTAATTTAATTCTTTTACGTAACTCAGGAATATTTAAATGTGTGCGATCTAAACGTATGGTTTGAATACTTACATCAAACTTCTCACACAATTCATAATCAGTGATGAAGGGGTTTAATTCGATAGCCTCTTTAATGGCTACTCGTCTATCGTTTTTCTTTAATTTCACACGCTCACCCCTCATTTTAGTACCAAGTCTTAAATATTCCTTAAATATCATAACACTTTCTTTATCTATTACTCAACAATAAACTGTATCAATCTATATTCAGCTGATCGTATCTTTTTATAAAATCAAAATATATCTTTGAATAGTATAATATTTTTTTCTAATCAAAACGAATGTGGCGTAAGTTTTGTTTAATAAACTCTCTTAAATGACTATATTGTTGTTCGAAAAATTGGCCAGATTGTATAAGTTCTGCTGCTTCATCTCTAGCAACTTCAAGCATACGATAATCTTCTACTACATTTGCTACAAGAAAGTCTGGAAGACCGCTTTGTTTTACTCCAAAGAAATCTCCTGGACCTCTCATTTCTAAATCTCTTTCACTTAATTCGAATCCATCAGTAGTTTGAGTCATAATGGTCATACGTTCAATACCTGTTTCAGTCTTGGGAGATGCAATTAATACACAATAACTTTGATGTTCACTACGACCAACACGCCCACGTAATTGATGTAATGTAGATAAACCAAATCGATCTGCATCATAAATCATCATAAACGTTGCATTAGGTACATTTACACCCACCTCAACTACAGTAGTAGAAACTAAAATATCTATTTCATGTTCACTGAATTTTTGCATGACTTGATCTTTATCTTCAGCAGTCATTTTCCCATGTAATAATCCAACTTTTTCATTACCGTAATCACTTTGTAAGGATTCATAAAGTTCCACAACATTTTGTACATCTTCTAAATGCTCAGAGCTTTCAATTAATGGACAGATCACATAGGCTTGTCTACCCTTTTTTAATTCATTCGACATTTGTGCAAGTACTTGATCATATTGCTCATGTTTTGCCCAACTTGTTTTTATAGGTTTTCTGCCTTTTGGTAATTGTTTAATTGAAGATACATCCATTTCACCGAAAACAGAAATAGCGAGTGTTCTAGGGATTGGTGTCGCTGTCATAAACAACACATTGGTCATCGCACCTTTTTCTCTTAGAATTTGTCGTTGGTTAACACCAAATCGGTGCTGTTCATCTGTAATGACTAATCCAACATTATTGAAGACAACATCATCTTGTATCAAGGCGTGTGTACCAATCAAACAATCGATAGTTCCATTTTCTAATTGTTCTAGAAGAAGTCGTCTTTTTTTCCCTTTAACAGAACCAGTTAATAAAGCTACGTTCATTGTATTACCAAATAGTTGCATCAAACTTTCAGCGTGCTGTTCAGCTAAAATCTCCGTTGGAACCATTAATGCAGATTGATATCCTGCAGTTTTTAAGGCGTACATACAAATTGCTGCTACTATAGTTTTGCCGGATCCAACATCACCTTGTAACAACCGATGCATACGAATAGGCGCCTTTAAATCACGAAATATTTCATTGACACTAACTTTTTGAGCATCAGTTAACTCAAATGGCAAACTATCAATAAATTGTTTTACTTTATTTATATCGTAATTAATTTCAATAGCTTCATCTGATGTCTTTTCTAAGCGATTTAACCATTGCATACGTAGCTCAAACATAAATAGCTCTGTAAATGCATAAGTTCGTCTAGCTCTTAGCAAGTTTTGTTTATCAATAGGATGATGTAATGTTTGAATTGTATATGCTAAAGTTTCTAATTTATACTTTTCTCTGAGGTCATCAGTCAACCATTCATGAATTGTAACATCACTAAGTGCCTGTCTAATGTTATCTCGTAACTGCTTTTGTTTTATTCCTTCTTTAACTCGATATACTGGTTCTAAATGGGCATCCTCTTGATTTTTTTGATCATTAAAAAAAATACGATTACCATTAATCTCTTGTTTATTACGATTCCATTTCCCTTTTATAGTGACAATACTATTTAGTTCAAGTTTCTTTTTTAAATATGGTTGATTAAAAAATACGCATTTAACAGCGATATGATTTATCATAAGATGGACAGTTAATTTCGATTTATTACGACCAAAAAAAGCAACAGTTGGACTGGAATAAACCTCACCTTGAACTGTTACAGTTGCTTGATCGTCTGCTTGATTTAAATCAATAACAGTATTATCTTCATAACGTGTCGGTAAGTATAATACTAAATCTTCAACTGATTTAATATTTAATTCTTCTAACAACGCTAAACGTTTTGGACCTATACCTTTAATTTTATCTAATGCATACGGGCTCTCAATAAGATGAACTTTTGACATGATGAATCACCTATTATTTTTCATTATCTTTAATCTCAACATCTATTTTACCATGTTCAATTGATTAATTTGCGTTTCACGGGTTAATTATATCAACACTTCACTATTAAAATTCTCATTATATATAAAAATAACGATTAGTGATTTAAATTCACTAACCGTTATTCCGACTATTTATTATCAAAAGGTAAATAGTATTTCATTTATTCTACTGCGAAGAAATACTGATAAATAGGCTGTCCACCTTCGTGTTGTTCTACTTCTACATCAGGGTACTCCGATTCAATCCAATCAATGATTTGGTTTGTAATTGAATTATCGGCATCTTCGCCTGAAATCATTGTTAAAATTTCGCTATCTTCATTAAGTAGTTTGCTGAGTAGACCTTTAACTGCATGAAATTGATTAAAGTCACTTATCACAATTTTATCTTCAGCTAGACCCATGAATTCATCTTTCTTGATTTCAATACCGTCTATTTTAGTATCTCTAACTGCAAAAGTAATTGAACCAGATTGAACAGTTTCCAAAGCATCATTCATGTGGCTTTTATTATCTTCTAAATTAGATTCTTGATCATATTGGAATAAGGCTGATATTCCCTGTGGAATCGATTTAGTAGGAATCACTACAGTTTCAGCTTCTACTATACTAGCCGCTTGTTCACTGGCCATCATAATATTTTTATTGTTTGGTAAGATAATTGCACGTTTACATTTTGATTGTTCAATAACCTTAACTATATCTTCAGTAGAAGGGTTCATTGTTTGCCCACCACTAATAATGTGCGTTGCTCCCATAGATTTAAATAATTCAGCAATACCATCGCCTACAGAAATTGTAACAATGGCTGTTTCAACTGTTTTGGATTCATTAGTTGCTTTATTTTGAATTCCATCTTGTTCCTTACGAATAACTTCACGATGTTGTTCACGCATGTTTTCTACTTTAAGTTTAATTAACTCACCATATTTTTGACCATAATTAAATACATCACCCGGATGTTCTGTATGTACGTGCACTTTAACAATTTCATCATCATTAATTACTAATAACGAATCACCGAATTCACTCATATCATTACGAAATTCTTGCTCGTCAAATGCTTTTTTATTTTTACCAAATCGAACCATCATTTCCGTACAATAACCGTAAACAATGTCCTCTGTATTAATAACCCCATGAAAATCATGATCGTCATTAACAAATGATTCAGTATCAAGTTTAGGTGCTTGTGCTTCTACTTTTTCGCCTTTGAGACCCTTTAAGAAGCCTTCATAAACGCATAATAAACCTTTACCACCACTATCAACAACGCCTACTTCTTTAAGTACTGCTAATAAATTAGGCGTATTATCTAAAGACTCGCTTGCAGCTTCAATCACGTGTACCATTAAATCAACGCAATCTTCAGCTTGATCCACGTAATCCATTGCGGCTTTTGCTGCATCTTTGGCTACTGTTAAAATCGTCCCCTCTACCGGTTTCATAACTGCCTTATAAGCTGTTTCAACTCCAGCTTGAAAACTCTCAGCAAACTGTTGCACGCTTATTTCTTTTTCTCCTTCAATATTCTTACAAAAACCTCTGAATAATTGAGAAAGAATAACACCTGAATTACCACGAGCTCCCATAAGTAATCCTTTTGAAAATGTTTTACCTAACTCTCCAATATTTTGAGATAAATTATTTTCGACTTCCTCACGACCAGAAGTAATAGTTAAATTCATATTTGTCCCTGTATCTCCATCTGGAACAGGATAGACGTTTAATGAATCCACTAAGTCTGCATTATTTGATAAATTTTGTGCCCCTTGTATAATCATATCGGCAAATAATTTACCATTTATTTTGCTAATCATTTCACGTTGTCCTCCTAAACCTTTTTCACTGTCTCATTTACACGTACACCTTGTACGAAAATATTTATTGAATTTACTTTCACATTTAGTGTTTTTTCTAAAGTATATTTAACAGTTGATTGAAGATTGCTTGCTACTTCAGAAATTTTCACACCATAGCTCACGATGATATACATATCTACATCAATAATTCCGTTGTCTTCTCTAACTTTAATGCCTTTAGCATAGTTATCGTGTCCAAGGATTTCAGCGATACCATCTCTAACTTGTTGTCTTGATGCCATACCAACAATTCCATAACTTTCAACGGCTTTGCCACCAACTACTGATGCAATTACATCATTTGAAATATCAATTTTACCGTAGTCATTTGAAATTTCTAATGTCATATCTGTTCCTCCTGAAAATTTCAGAATTTTATTTTTAAAGCGTTGTGCCTAGGTTATTTTATTAATGCCTTAAATACTTTAAAAATCAAATCATTGTTGATGCTTTAAATTAATAAAATTTGTATTTTTAAAAATTAGGTTTACTTTGTTTGTAAATTTATCTAATTAATTTAACTGTTTCTTTACAGTATCATACTATATAACTCCACATCACACAATTATAGCATAATAAATTGCATTTTATTGTAATTTTTATAATTTATAAAAGTCTTTATTGCCGACAATCTCATTATGTGTTATCTTATTAAAGTATATAAGTAGTAGTGTGTATTTATATTTATTAAAGGAGGTACTTTCATGGGTAAACAATGTTTCGTAACAGGTCGTAAAGCTTCGACTGGTAATCATCGTTCACACGCTTTAAATGCGAATAAACGCAGATGGAACGCTAACCTTCAAAAAGTTAGAATCCTTGTAGACGGCAAACCTAAGAAAGTTTGGGTTTCTGCACGTGCTTTAAAATCTGGTAAAGTTACTAGAGTTTAATAAATATAATGCACATAATAAAAATATCCTTATGTGGAGGATAAATTTTAAGACCTTAAAGGTGAGCCCTTTAAGGTCTTTTTTTAGTCACGACTACGTATTTTTAAAATTGATCCTTGTTCAACTCGAATGATTGCTTCATTATCCATTACCTCATTTGAAATTGTGAGTGTAGAGCCTAAATTTAAGTGTTCTTGATTTAAATTATATTTGAACCCCTGTAAAGTTAATATAGCTTTATCGTTGAGAGGGATAAACGATATATATGGATAATTACTATCTCTGTTGATTACATACTTACCTTCACCTAATAATTGAATATGATTTTGTTGATCAATGACTTTTATTTTTATAGACTGATGTAAGTATTGAGGTTTTTGTAAAATTTGAAGCACACCCATAAAGTGATCTAACCGACCGCCTGTTGCACCATAAATAGTAATTTCTGTGTATCCTCTTTCAACTGCTTGAGCTACTCCTAAAGCTAAATCAGTATCATCTTTTTCAGCTTCAACCGGTTCGATATGAAGATTTTGCATCAACATCAAACGTTCTTCGTCATTCACTGAGTCAAAATCACCTACAGAAAATATAGGTTGAATACCTTGTTTTACGAGTATAAGCGCACCTCTATCAATACCTGCCCAATTAGAATCTTTTTCTTTTTCGAAAATATGATTAGGTAACAAACGCTGAGAACATAATAAATTAATCTTCACATTATCATTCCTTTAATAAAGATGTTACTTTTGCATAATCCTCTTGTTTAAAGAAGTATGAACCAGTGACTAACATTGTAGCACCCTGTTCTACACATCGTTTACTCGTTTGATCGTTAATTCCTCCATCTACCTCAATATCAAAAGTTAAATGATTTTCATGTTTGAGTTGATTTAATTGCTCAATCTTAGTCACGCATTGTTCTATGAATGTTTGTCCGCCAAAACCAGGATTTACAGTCATTACTAAAACATAATCAACAATACTCAATATAGGTAAAATTGTTTCTACAGATGTTCCGGGATTGATGACGACACCTGCTTTTTTCCCTAATTGTTTAATTTGTTCAATTGCCCTATGTATATGTGTTGTCGCCTCAACATGGACTGAAATCATATCAGCACCATGTTCAGCAAAAAGATTAATATAATTTTCAGGTTGTTCAATCATTAAATGAACATCTATTGGCAAATGAGATTGTTGTCTAACAGCATCCAATATTGGAATACCAATTGAAATATTAGGGACAAATTTACCGTCCATCACATCAAAGTGTAATCCGTCTACCTTGGCTGCTTCTAACAATTGAAGTTCTTCTTTTAAATTTAAAAAATCTATAGATAAAAGTGATGGTAAAATTTTAACCATTTAGTATCGAACCTTTCTATTGGAAATTTCATTATATAATTGCTGATAATGATCATATCTAAATTGTGGAATTTCTCCTTTTTCAACGAGTGTCTTAACATGACACTGTGGTTCTTTTATATGATTACAATTACGAAACTTACATTGCTCTCCTGCTTCATGAATATCTATAAAAAAATCTTTTAGTTGCTCTTTTTCAATATGATTAAAATCTAACGCGCTAAACCCCGGTGTATCAGCGATGTAACCACCTTTTCTATCGTATAATTCGACATGTCTTGTAGTGTGTTTACCCCTATTCAATGACTTAGAAATATCATTAGTTTCTAATTTCAACTGAGGCTGATAACTATTTAAAAAAGTAGATTTCCCCACTCCAGATTGGCCACTTAATACTATTAAACCGTCAGACCATTCATCAACAGTAGCAGTATAATTACTATCTTTTCCAATAAACTGCGTAGCATATCCTATTTTTTGATATAGTTTTATTGTATCTTTGATTTTTAGAATTTCTTGTTCAGAAGCTATATCATGTTTAGTGATTAAAATTCTAGGTTTGAGATGATAAGAATGAGCAATCACTAAATAGCGATCTAATAATTGTGTTGAAAATTCAGGCTCGACTGCACTCATTACTATCACTAACTCGTCAATATTACTTACTGGTGGTCGTTTTAGTTCATTATTTCGGTCATGTACATGATGAATATAGCCCTCTTTCGTATTTTGAACTTCAAAATCTACGATATCGCCCACCACAGGTGAAAACTTCTTTTTTCTGAATAAACCACGTGGTTTGGTATCAAATCTCTCACCTTCTACATCTACTTGATACACACCACTGATTAGTTTAACGATTCGACCAGTCTTCAAAAAGACACCTCTCATTTATGTTTTATTATTCATATTATATCAAAATACTAGTACTTATAATATAACAACTCAATTCAAGCTCATTATTTACTTACTAGTATATTGTTTTCAATAAATTTTTAAAGACAAATTGTCTCACATTAATAAAACGAGCCTGCAACATATGTATTCATATGTACAGACTCTTCATCTTTTTTAAGAATTTTTTCATTTTAATTAGATAATCATTCAAAATTATCTCTATTATAATCATCATTGAAAAGTTACACTACAAATTTATTATCTACTTCCCATTAGTTGTTACTCATTTAGCCATCATAGCTCACATCTTTATCAGCTACAATTTTATTATCAACTCTTATGGTGTAGCCAGCGTCACTTCCTTTTTTAATTTTTAAAGGAATATTAATTGTCTTATCACTTTTAATATTAAACGTTTGAACTGCTGAATCACCTTTGTTATCAATATCACGAATAAATACTTCTACTTTTTGACTTTTATTTTTTTTACCGGTATACGGTACTTTAACAGTCTCATTTTTAGTCGTTGTATCCTTGTCCTCATCATCATCTTCATCAGACTTTTCTCCTTTAGAAACTACTAATAGTATAGTAGAACCTTCATCAACAGTTTTATCCTTTGGAGATTGAGAAATGACATTACCTTTTTCGACATCATCGTTGTTTTCTTTTGTCACTTGAACTTTAAATCCTTTATCTTCAAGTTCTTTTTTTGCTGACTCGTATGACTTATTTTCATAATTGTTGACATATACTTGTCGAACACCTAATGATTCATAAATTGTAATATGATGATTATTAACGGAAACTTCACTATTAGCTACAACACTTTGTTCAGAAATTAATCCTTTTTCATATGTTTGACTATAAGCTTGCTCAACGTGAATATCTTTAAATCCGATAGCCTTTAATTTTTTTAGCGCATCATTTTTCGACATACCTAAAACATTTGGCATCTTAACCTTCTCTGGTCCTTTGGATAGAACGATATCAATTCTATCCCCTTGTTCGACGCGTTCTCCACTATCTGGATTTGTTTTAATAATTTGGTTTTCAGGATATTTATCACTATAATTTCTTGATATGTCACCTACTTTTAGATGATGACTATCTAATACCTTTTCAGCTTGTTTTTCAGTTTTCCCTTTAAGATCAGGCATTTCTTCATATTTATTTCCAAAAACAGCCATAGCTACAAAAGAAAATAAACCAATTAATAATATTACAAAAATGATTGATAAAATTGCAATTTTCATTTTAGAACGTTTTTTGTCGCTTTTTTGATAATAACGTGGTTCAGACGATTGAAATTCTTGTTGTTTTATTGAATCATTAACAATAGGTATTTGCATGGTTTTATTAAGGTCATTTTGATTTTGTTCATCATAGATTTTATGATTCAAATCATCTTTAGTGAGTGGTACAGTTTTAGTTTTATCTAGTTCGTATTTTTCTTCATTCAAACGATTCTCATGTAACGCACTTGTTAAATCGTCACACATTTCTTGAACAGTATGATAGCGATGATATTTATCTTTCTCTGTTGCACGTAAAACGACATTACTCAATGATTGAGGTACATCATCTCTTTTATCCGTTGTAATATTTGGGATGCTATCTTGAATATGCTTTATAGCAATACTCACTGCAGTCTCTCCATTGAATGGTGGCTCTCCAACTAACATCTCATATAATACAATACCAATTGAATATATGTCAGTACTTTCATCAGTAGCTTCGCCTTTAGCCTGTTCAGGTGATAAATATTGAACGGTTCCTAGAACATGATTCGTTTGAGTCAGCGACGTTTCACTCAATGCTTTAGCAATACCAAAATCAAAAATTTGTAATTTTTTATTCTTATCAATTAATATATTCTGTGGTTTAATATCTCGATGAACAATTCTCATGTCATGCGCATGTTTGATTCCACTCAAAATTTGTTCTGTAAACTGAATAGCAGTTTCTACACTAAGTGGACCATGACTGTGTATATATTCCGCTAAAGTAGGACCTTCTATGTATTCCATAACAATATAAAAACAATCATCTTCCTCATCTACATCAATCATACTGACTATATTCTCATGAGAAAGTTGAGAAGAATTATGTACTTCTCTTTCAAAACGTTTAAATGTCTCTTCTTTTTCACTTGGAGGAATCGAAATCGCTTTAATAGCAACTTTTCTGTTAAGTATTGAATCTTCAGCTAAGTAGACAATACTCATCCCACCACCACCGAGTTTATCGGTTATAGTATAGCGTTCATTTATGACTTTACCTATCATACTTTATCACCTTCTAACTTTAAAAGGATAAAGCTGACATTATCTTTTGAATCATGAGCAAGCGCTAAGTCCAATAACTCATTACCATGTACGTCTAATGAACTATTTGAACTTAGTAATTCTTGGATTTCATAATCTCTGACATAATCAGTAAGTCCGTCAGAGTTCAAAAGAAGATAATCATAAAAATGAGTTCTCTTGATAAACAAATCTGGAGAAACACGTTTATCTGTTCCCATGACTTTAGTAATAATATTACGTTGTGGATGATGAAATGCTTCATCTTTAGTAATTTGCCCCGTCATTACTAAGTGATTAACAAATGAATGGTCGCTCGTAATTTGATCCATCTGTCTCTGATTAATTACATAAGCGCGCGAATCTCCTACATTTGCTACAACAACTTGTTTATCATAAATGATGGCACAAACGAGCGTTGTACCCATACCTCTGTACTCTTCATTTTCTTGAGCATAGTTGTACAGCTGAAAATTGATTTCTTTAATGTTCGAACGCAACCACGATTCAGCACGATTTATTTCAATTAGATTTTCTTCTTCAAAACGCTTTTGAAGTTCATAAGTGACAAACTGACTAGCTATTTCTCCAGCTTGATGTCCACCCATGCCATCGCATAATACTAGCATTTGTTGCTGTGTTTGATTGTAAAATATACCGCCAGCGTCCTCGTTTTTCTCACGATGTTGCCCAGTATCAGTGAAAAATTGTGCGTTTAACATATGTCTTTACCTCGTTTCTACTTGTCGTTCCTTCGCTCTTAATTGTCCACATGCAGCATCAATATCTGACCCTTGCTCACGTCTAATTGTAGCATTAATTCCTAATCTCTTTAATTCCTTCTCGAATTTAAAAATATCATCTTTTGGTGTCTTTACATAATTTCTTTCAGGGACATGGTTAACTGGTATTAAATTAACGTGGCAATTGAGATCCTTAATTAAATGTGCCAAATCCCTCGCATGTTCAAGTTGGTCATTAACACCACCAAATAATCCATATTCAAAAGTAACACGGCGATTTGTCTTTTCTTGATAATAACGAATAGCTTCCATTAACTTATCAACATTATAAGCACGATTGATAGGCATTAATCTTGATCTTATTTCGTCTTTAGCGCCATGAAGACTCACAGCAAAATTTATTTGTATATCTTCTTCGGCAAAATCATAAATTCTTGGAATAATTCCTGATGTAGATACAGTAATATGACGTGCACCAATATTTAAACTGTTATCATCATTAACAATTCTTAAGAAATCCATCATTTCATCGTAATTCTCGAAAGGTTCACCTATGCCCATAATGACAATTTGTGATACACGCTCATTCGTTTCGTCTAGTGCCTTTTGTACAGTTAATACTTGGGAGACAATCTCTCCTGCTTCTAAATTACGCTTTAATCCGCCCAAAGTAGAAGCACAAAACGTACAACCAATTCTACATCCTACTTGTGTTGTAACACAGACAGAATTTCCATATTCATGTCTCATTAAAACAGTTTCAATAGTATAATCATCTTGTAATTCAAATAAAAACTTGATTGTTCCATCTTTGCTTTCTTGTTTAACAACAGTGGTCAATGTCGTCATTGCAAAATGATCTTTAAGAATTTGACGTAACTCTTTAGACAGGTTAGTCATTTCATCAATAGTATTTACACGCTTTTGGTATAACCATTCAAAAATTTGTTTTGCTCTAAATTTTTGTTGTCCATGATCAATAAGCCATTGTTGCATCTCGTCATACCTTAAGGAGTAGATTGATTGTTTTTCGAAATTAGGCAAGAATTTGTTTTTCTTCTTTTTTTCTGCAGTTATCATTTCTAACTTTCCTTTCTTTTTATCTTGCTAATAAAGAATCCATCAGAATTAAAATCTTGTGGAAGTATCTGTAACGTTTTAACTTGTTCACCAGTTACTGGATTTTGGATTGGTTCAAATTCAAAATCTTTATGTCTCTTTAAAAAAGTATAGATGACATTTTCGTTTTCCATTTGTTCTATTGTACATGTTGAATACACTATTGTACCACCAGGTTTAATATTATCTTTAACATTTTCTAAAATTTGTAATTGTAATTCTACTAAAGACTTAATACTATTTTGTGATTGACTATATTTAATTTCAGGTTTGTGTCTAAGAACACCTAAACCACTACACGGTGCATCAACAAGAATCTTATCATACATTTTATCGTATACTTCTGTGGCATCATGTTGAAAAGCCTTGATATTATTCAATTTCAATTTTTTAATATTTTGTTTAATAAGATTTATTTTATGTTCATGAATATCTGTTGCATCGACGTGACCTTCTGGTGACAGAATTTCTGCCATATGACAAGCTTTACCACCAGGTGCGCTACACGCATCTAAAACTTTATCATCACGCCCTAGGTTCATTACATAAGCTACCATCATTGAACTTTTATCTTGAATAGAGATATAACCTTCTTTAAAAGCGTTTGAATTAACCACAGGCAAGCCTGATATATGAAGACAAAATGGTAACATATCGTCTTTTTTAACATGGTAACCTTCCTGTTCTAACTTAGAGATAATTGAATCAATAGAACCACGAGATATATTGGCACGCACGGTTGTAGCTACAGGCTCTAAAAAAGATTGTGCAATGTTTTCAGTTTTTTCTATTCCAAAATGCGTCACCCAATGATCAACAATCCATTTGGGAAGACTGTATTGAATTGCAATTCTTTTTTTAGTATCATCTATATCTTCAAAGCTTGGTAATTCAGTGCGCATTACTGTTCGTAATATACCATTGACTATATTCCCTGTGTGATAGCCACCGCGTTTCTTTGCTATATCTACCGCTTCATGAATAATAGCATGGTTAGGTATTTTATCTAAATATAAATATTGATATAAACTCATCCACAGTAATTGTCGTACCCATGATTTGATTTTAGTTTTGATAAAAGGCTTAAGTAGATAATCTAATGTGTATTTTCTTTTTAGTGTTCCATATACTAATTCTGTGAACAAATTTTTATCTACTGTATTAATGTTATTTGTAGATAGAACCTCATTAATTTTTAAATTACTATAAGCACCTTTATTTAAGACGTCATTGATTGTTTCTAATGCATATGTTCGCACTGATTTCATCATAATAGAACTTTCCCAACTAACGACTCTTGTACACCACTTAAATAATCAGTAACTTTCATGCGTTTTTTTCCTGCAGGTTGAATCTCAGTAAGTGCGATCGCATCATCAGAACCAGTAGCTATGATGAGTTCATGCTTAGTAGCTTCAATAATTGTTCCTGGATTACCTTTTTTCCCTTTCACAATGAAAGCGCTAAATAATTTGAGATTCTTTTCGTTCATAGTTGTATAAGCTACTGGCCAAGGAGATAGTCCTCTAATATGGTTATGAATTGCTTGTGCACTCATATTCCAATCAATTCTCTCGTCTTCACGACGAATATTAGATGCAAATGTTGCAAGTGCATCATCTTGGGGGATGCTGTCATTGGTATTATCAATGATACTAGGAAGTGTCTTCTTTAATAATTCGGCACCTAAAAAGCTTAATTTATCATGCATTGTACCAACATTATCTTCTTCTTCAATACGAATTGATTGTTGCGAGATGATATTACCTGCATCAAGTTTTTTAACCATATACATAATCGTGATTCCAGTTTCTTCCTCACCATCAATGATAGCCTGATGTATAGGTGCTCCTCCTCTATACTTAGGTAACAATGATGCATGGACGTTAATAGCTCCTAATTTAGGTGCATTGAGTAAGGACTCTGGTAATAGTTGACCGAACGCAGCCGTTACTATTAAATCTGATTCTAAAGAAAGTAACACGTCTAATTCTTGAGAATCTTTAAGTTTTTCAGGCTGGTATACCGGTATTTGATGCTTTGTAGCTACTCTTTTTACTGGTGGTGGTGTCATCACTTTCTTACGTCCTACTGGTCTATCAGGTTGTGTCACTACAGCGATAACTTCATGCTCAGCAATTAACATCTCTAAAACTTTCGTTGAAAAATCAGGTGTTCCCATAAAAATGATTTTACTCATTGTCAAAATACGCCTCCACTTCAGTTTCATTTAATATATGATGTGCTCTTTTGGTAAATTGAATTCCATTAAGATGATCAATCATATGTAAAATCATGCGTGCGATATCATCATATGCAGTTAATTCAACTGCATTTCCATTGATATCATAGCTTTGTACAGTGATCATTTTGCTACGTTTAACTTCTCCATATATATGAGGTAAACTGATTGAGCCTTCTAAGTCAGAAACAGTCTCTTGAGATTGACTTTTAACGACAGGATTAATAAGTTGTAATAACCCTTCTTGTTCCATATCGATGAGTGCAACACTTTGATCTACTCCAATTTGAGGTGCACTAATTGCAGCGGCTTCCTCATGATATAATGTATCTTCCAAATCTTCCAATAACACTTTTAGTTTTTGATCATACGTGCTTACAGGTTGAATCGTTTTATTCAAAATAGGATGTGTTGATTTTACTAATTTCTTTACAGTCATCACTTAGGCTCCTCATTAAAATTCATCATATCATTATAACTTACTTAGTATGAAATTGCGACCTTTCAAAGTAAGCTTATATCTTTATCTCCTCTTCGTTCACCTCATACTTTAGAATGAAATATCAAAGTTATAAAGTAAAACAATTGCTTAATTTTGATTAAATTATAAAATAAGAAATGTAAGATATATAAAGCATTATGCTAAAGGAGTTGATATAAATGGAAGTTAATAAAGTCATTTATATTTTATTAGCAGTCTTTCTTGGTAGTTTTGGCATCCATAAATTTTATGCTGGCAAACCAATTCAAGGATTATTGCATATTCTATTTTGTTGGACTGCTATCCCGCATGTGTTAGCAATTATTAGTGCAGTTTTAACATTATTCAAACCTGCCGATGCTAACGGGAATGTCAGAATGTAAATCAATTGAATATCCATATGGCGCACTTAGTTTGATTTATAAGAACAGCCTCAAAAAACATCTAAAGTGATGGATTTTGAGGCTTTTTGATGTTTGACACTTCATTCACATCATCATTTGTGGATTAATATCAATTTTTAATGATAGTTTATCCTTTACATATTGATCATGATAATAATCATCTAAATATTGTAACGCTTGATGTAATTGAGGCTCACTCTTATATTTTACTAGTATTTGAAAACGATATTCATTGTTAATTCTTGCTAGTGCTGCTGGTGAAGGACCTAGCACGAATGCTTTTTCACTTAAGTGCTGTACTAAAATTTGATGAATATGCTTAGAAGCCACCATGACCTTTTTTATATCTGTATGTGAAATGGTAAAGTTAATCAAGAAATAGTAAGGTGGATATTTTCCTAATTTTCGATAATTCATTTCTTTTTGATAAAAAGAGAGATAATCGTTTAATTTCACATCCTTTATTGAATAATGATCAGGATTGTACGTTTGTATGATAACTTGGCCTTCTTTTTCATGACGACCTGCGCGTCCAGATACCTGAGTTAAAAGTTGGTATGTTCGTTCACTGGCACGAAAGTCAGGTAAATTTAACATAGTGTCAGCATTGAGCACACCAACTAGAGTAATGTTAGGATAATCCAAACCTTTAGCAATCATTTGCGTACCTAATAAGATATCTCCTTTTCCTGCTTCAAAGTCATTTAACAATTTCTCATGTGCACCTTTTCTTGAAGTTGTATCAACATCCATCCTTATAATACGAGCTTGAGGGAATTCTTGTTGTAATAATTCTTCTACACGTTGCGTTCCAGTTCCGACTTGTCTGATATGATCACTTTCACAATTTGGACATCGAGAAGGTGGATTTTCTTGATAACCACAGTAATGACATTTTAATTGATCGGTTGTTTTATGATATGTTAACGAAATATCACAATGGGGGCATTGGGGAACGTATCCACAATCTCTGCATAACATAAATGAAGCATATCCCCTTCTATTTAAGAATAGTACTATTTGTTCTTTTTTATCCAACCGTTCTTGTATCTCTTGTCTTAGTGCTATAGAAAACATGGAACGGTTACCCTCACTCAATTCTTCTCTCATATCTATAATATCAATATGCGGTAACGCTTGTTGATTGACTCTATGTGGCAATGACAACAATTCATAAACATTTTTTTCTGCTCTAGCATATGATTCAAGGCTAGGTGTTGCGCTACCTAAAACGACAGGACAATGATGAAATTGACTTCTCCATTGTGCAATATCACGCGCATGATATCTGGGATAATCTTCTTGTTTATATGTAGATTCATGTTCTTCATCAATAATAATGATGCCTAAATTTTTAAACGGTGCGAAAATACTTGAACGAGCACCTACACTCACTCGAGCTCGACCGTCTCTAATTTTTTGCCACTCATCATAACGTTCACCTTTTGAAAGTCCGGAATGTAATACCGCTACATCATCTCCAAATCGACGTTTAAATCTTAGCACCATCTGAGGTGTTAAGGCGATTTCCGGCACTAACATCATGGCTTCTTTACCTTTATTAAGAACTTCCTCTATTGTTTGAAGATAGACTTCGGTTTTACCTGAACCTGTGACTCCGTGTAATAAAAATGTTCTTTCTTTTTCATCATGAATATAATGTTTAATAGCTTCAAATGCATCTTGCTGTTCTTTAGTTAATATCCTCTTTTGTTCTTGTTCAAATATACGATTTGCATAAGGATCTCTAAAAACCTCGGCGGTATATTTTTCAATATAACCTTTTTTGATTAAAGAATCTAAACTCGAGTGAGAGAAACCCATATCATTGATTTCTTTTAAAAACACTGTTCGATGAGACTCTTCTAATAAAAATGCATACAAATCATATTGTTTTGTATATTTCTCGAGTTTTGCAAGTACTTCATCACCATTCAACGTATTAACTACGCCAACAGCTTTTTGAGTTTTCTTTTTTGTGTTTTGAGAAAGTATCGTGATCTCTTCAATCAATCCTTGATTTAACAAAGTCAACATTTCTTCTAAATCATTGTTTTGCTGAGCTTCTTTATATAAGTAATAACCGTCATTGTTAAATAGCGCTCTGGTTTTTGAAGATATATTTTTTGTATCGATAATTGAAAAAGCTTTCTTATACTTTGCTTTAATGGCACTTGGCAACATCGCTTCTAAAACAGAAATACGTTTCATCACATGATAATGGCTCATCCATTCGCTTAATTGAATCAGTTCGGATGTTAATTCAGGTTTAATATCACGCACTTCTTTTATTTCTTTTAGTTTTGATATATCCATATTTCCATCTGGTTCTTGTTGAATATTCATGACGTATCCTTGTATAGTTCTAGGACCAAAAGGTACCACAACACGAACGCCTATTTGAATCACACGTTCTAAATTTTTAGGAACAATATAATCAAATTTAAAATCGACACTTTTCGACGGAATATCAACAATTACTTTTGCAATCATTACTGCCACCTAGTTTCTAAAATTTCTATAATTTGATGTGCTAAAGCTGATTTTTTCCCTTTCTTAATATTTACTTTTTCATTATTTTTAAAATGCATAGTTAATTCATTGTCATCTGAACTAAAGCCTATTGATGTATCACCTACATTGTTCGAAATGATAACATCTGCATTTTTTCTTTTGAGTTTGTCTAGAGCATACTGTTCAATATTTTGTGTTTCAGCAGCAAAACCAACAAGATATTGGTGCGTTTTATTTTCTCCTAAGTATTTTAAAATATCCTTAGTACGCTTAAATTGAACAGATAATCCTCCTTCTTGTTTTTTTAATTTATGTTCAAGTATGTCCATTGGTGTATAGTCAGACACCGCCGCTGCTTTAATCACTATATCTTGTTTCGCAAAGCGTTCGGTTACAGCTTGAAACATATCCTCTGCACTCTCAACTTTAACAACATTAATCCCTTCAGGTAGAGATAAGTGGGTAGGACCACTAATTAAAGTTACGATTGCCCCCTTATCTCGTAATGCTTCAGCTATAGCATATCCCATTTTTCCTGATGAACGATTTGATACGTATCGAACTGGATCAATAACTTCAACTGTAGGTCCAGCGGTAACTAATGCGTGCTTTCCGGAAAAAGAGCTTTTTACAACATTCTCCTGTTGAGTAAAAAATTTATTAATAACAGATAGGATTTGCATGGGTTCTTCCATTCGCCCTTTTGCTACATAACCGCATGCTAAATAGCCACTACCAGGTTCAATAAAATAATATCCGTCTTGACTTAGCACTTTCATATTATGCTTAGTACGCGGATTGTTATACATATTTACATTCATTGCGGGTGCAACGAATTTTGGTGTTGTTGTAGCAAGTAATGTAGAAGTAATTAAATCATCAGCAATTCCAACACTTAATTTTGCGATAGTATTAGCAGTTGCTGGCGCGACTATAATCGCATCTGCCCAGTCTCCTAATGATACATGTTGAATCTCTTCAGGATTTTCTTCTTTAAATGTATTTGTGTAAACAGGATTTCTACTGATTGCTTGAAAAGCTAGTGGAGTAACAAACTCTTGAGCATGATCAGATAGCATAACTCTTACATCATAGCCGGATTGTATTAATTTACTTGTTAAATCAATTGCTTTATATGCTGCGATACCGCCTGTAACAGCTAATAAAATATGTTTCATTATTTATATTCTCCTTTAATACTTTATCGATACGCCTAAATTAGAAATGGAACGGAATAATTTAGTTATGTGTTATCTATTAATTATCAAATTTAAAGGCAACTTTGGCTATGCAAAAGCGCATCCTTCGTAAAAAGAGAGCGGAATAGAATTCATAATAAATTCATTATCCCACCCTGTCGCAATATGACCTTAAATAGAGAATCTAACAAAATTTTCATAACAGAAACTCAGACCCTGACACGTTTTATTTTAAGTATATTTTCAGGGTAGTCAATCTACTGCGAAGAGATTTAATGGCTAAAACTAGTCATTTATGTTTCAGATTCATTGACGACATATTTATAATTATTATACACAAATTAATCATTAAATTAAAAAAGTGACTATTACTAAATATAACTTTCAAGTTGGACAAAGAATTTTAGTCAGATTTCAAGCTTGTTTTAAGCGCTATTCAACTATTTTGTATGTTACTAGTAATTAAAAAACCTAGGACAATTTTTATGTCCCAGGCTCTACCAATATAAATAAAACTTTATCCTAAATATTCTTTCGGTACAACAGGTTCTATTTTACCATCAGCAATTTCTTCTAAAGCTTTTCCAACAGGTTTAGCTGATTGGTACTGATCTAAAAGCGCTGTTTCGCGTCTTTCATCTAATTCACGTGCTCTTTTAGCCGCCGTAGTGGCAATAAGATATTTTGAATTCACCTTTGCAGTAAGTTGGTTTAACGGTGGATTTAACATTATTTTTTGACCTCCAGTAACATTTTTCTATATTTAGCTTCGATTCGCTCTCTTTTTAAATGCTCAGCTTCAACAATTGACTGAATTCGATTCTTAGCGAGTTCAACCTCGTCGTTAACTACAACGTAGTCGTATAAATTCATCATTTCTACTTCTTTTCGCGCCTCGTTCACACGGCTTTGAATCTTTTCATCTGATTCAGTTCCTCTACCAACAAGACGTTCTCTCAAGTCATCTAAACTTGGAGGCGCTAAAAATATGAACAAAGCATCTGGAAATTTCTTTCTTACTTGCTTAGCACCTTCAACTTCGATTTCTAAAAAGACGTCATGACCTTCTTCCATAGTATCCTTTACATATTGTACAGGTGTACCATAATAATTACCTACATATTGTGCATACTCAATAAACTGGTCATCTTTAATTAACGCCTCAAATTCTTCCTTTGTTTTGAAGAAGTAATCTACACCATCAATTTCACCTTCACGCATATGACGTGTTGTCATTGATATAGAATACTTATATGAAGTAGTTGGGTCTTCAAATATCTTTTTTCTAACAGTTCCCTTTCCAACACCTGAAGGGCCTGAAAGAACAATTAACAGTCCTTTTTCCTTATCCATGCCTTACGACCTCTCTAAGCTATTCTTCTATTATTTAAATATAATATCATATTGCTACGATATATGTATAGCCGTACTTTGTTATAGAGTCAAATTCATCTTATTTCGTCATATTTTTAAAATTTTTATGCACTTCATTTCACCTTTATAAATTGCTTTAAAAATTAAGAATATTCAACTTTAAAATAATTTACAGTCTTTAATCATGACCTCTCACTTTACGCATGTTACAATATGATGAATGAAAAAGTATAAGGTGGCAGATAATTATGGCATATGATGGCTTATTTACTAAAAAAATGATTGAATCATTACAGGGTTTAGTCTCAGGCCGAATTCATAAAATAAATCAACCAGAAAATGACACAATAATTATTGTAATTAGACAAAATCGTAAAAATCATCAACTACTTCTATCGATTCATCCTAGTTTCTCTCGTTTACAATTAACTACTAAGAAATACGACAATCCATTTACACCACCAATGTTTGCAAGAGTTTTCCGTAAACACCTTGAGGGAGGCTTCATAAAAGCAATTCGACAGGTTGGTAACGATAGACGTATAGAGATTGATATCGAAAGTAAAGATGAAATTGGTGATACAATATATAGAACTATTATATTGGAAATAATGGGTAAACATAGTAACCTTATCCTTGTCGATGATCAACGTAAAATCATCGAAGGGTTTAAACATCTAACTCCTAACACAAATCAGTACAGAACCGTTATGCCTGGCTTCAAATATGAAGCACCACCAAATCAAAATAAAATCAATCCTTATGAATTAACAGGGCAAGAGGTATTAAAATATATTGACTTTAATGCTGGAAAGATTGCCAAGCAATTACTTAATATATGTGAGGGCTTTAGTCCACTAATCGCTAATGAAATTGTGAATCGTCGTCAATTTATGACTCAAAAAACATTACCTGATGCTTTTGATGAAGTCATGGCCGAAACCAAATCGGCATCTACTCCTGTCTTTCATAAAAATCATGAAACAGGTAAAGAGGATTTCTATTTCATGAAACTTAATCAATTCTATGATGATATAGTTGAGTATCATTCACTTCATGAACTATTGGATCGCTTTTATGATGCACGTGGTGAGAGAGAAAGAGTAAAACAACGTGCAAATGATTTAGTCAGATTTGTACAACAGCAACTGCAAAAACAACAAAATAAATTGAGTAAACTTATCGATGAGTATGAAAGTGCTAAAAACAAAGAAACTCAGCAATTATATGGAGAGTTGATCACAGCTAATATATATCGTATTCAACAAGGTGACGATTCTGTTATAGCGTTGAATTACTATACTGGTGAAGAAGTAAAGATTCCACTTAACCCTACAAAATCGCCATCAACTAACGCTCAATACTATTATAAACAATATAACCGTATGAAAACACGAGAGCACGAATTGACTCATCAGATTAAACTGACTAAAGAGAATATTGATTACTTTGATAATATTGAGCAACAGTTAAAGCACATTACCGTTGATGATATCGATGATATTCGCGACGAACTTGCTGAACAGGGATTCATGAAGCAAAGAAAACAGAGTAAAAAGAAAAAGCAGTCTAAAATTCAACTTCAAACGTATCATTCTACTGATGGAGATACGATATTAGTAGGTAAAAATAATAAACAAAATGATTATCTTACCAATAAAAAGGCACATAAAAATCATTTATGGTTCCATACAAAAGATATTCCAGGATCTCATGTTGTCATACTCAATGAGAGTCCAAGCGAAACAACGATTAAAGAAGCGGCAATGCTAGCTGGGTATTTCTCTAAAGCTGGTAGTTCAGCTCAAATTCCTGTAGATTATACGGAAATTAGACACGTTCATAAACCTTCTGGGGCAAAACCTGGATTCGTGACATATGACAACCAAAAGACCCTATTTGCAACACCTGATTATGATCATATTCAACAAATGAAAGAATCATAACATAAAAAAAGACAGCAGAATTGAATGCACATATCATTCAACATTCTGCTGTCCTTTTTAATCTATTTGTTTTCTGGTAAAGCAAGTTGAAAACTCACGCCAAATTTATCTTGAACCCATGCAAACTCTCTAAATGGTGGCATTTCTGTTTTAGGCATTAAAATGGCACCCTCACTTTTCAAACCATTAAATAAACGTTCCATCTCCATAGTATCCTTAACAGTGACATATAGTGACATTGCCGGATTCATAGGCAACTCTTCCCCACTATTTGCATCTATCGCCATAAATACTTGGCCATTTAACGTAAAGATGGAGTGTTGCACTGAGCCAGGCGTGCCCGGTCCTTCTTCGCCATACTTCACCATTGTAATAATTTCACTATCTTCAAATAAACTTGTGTATAATTGAATTGCTTCTTCAGCTTCATCATTAAACATTAAAAACGTCGTAATTTTTGGTATGTCCATATGCTACTCCTTCTTTTATATCGTATTCTTGTTATTTAAAAATCAATCTTACTTATTATTTTAACATGTATATACTTTCATTGTAGAATGTAGTTATATAGGATGTAAAAAATTAGAACTTTAATATAGTTTGATTCTTAATTTGATTGATAGTTCGATTAAGATTGGAGGCGTTGTTATGCTCATACATTATGGTGTACCATTATTAATATTTGCATTAGTTCTATTAATAGGATGGCTAATGACTAAGATGTTTATACGTTAATTTTGGGAAATTATTATAACCTTTGTTTTATCGTAAATGATGCGTGTAGAATTTCTTGATTTGAATATCATTATTTCAAATATGCATTGAAGGTAAAGTACAATTGTACGATGAATTAGAATACTCTCGTGATTTTTCTTCTCAGCTTATTTCCACAATTCATTCTGACTTTTTAATAAAAAATTTACTATGATTTCGCAGTTAATTCATAAAAAACACTCCAAAAGTTAATTGATTCATCACTTTTGGAGTGTTTTTACAATATCGATTTATAGTTAATGATTTAAATTTTTCTTGGCACGTTTAAAAATTTCAATTGAATGTTTAAATACTTCATCATTCATTGTTTTTGAAATATTTTCTTTACTAGAATGGTCTGATTGAGAATAAGATGGAATTCTATAATCATCTCGTCTATAAAGAAACTCATTACAATGTTTTATTAAAGTATAAAGATGATTATTATCATTGTTTTGTTCCATTAGACGCCCCCTCACCATTCATATATTACGATAAGTTATCTCGCCAATCAACTAATGTTTGGATGTCATTTAAAGAGATTTTCCCATCATCTTTCGCAACTTCTATAAGCTCATTATAATCACTTAAAGTATAAAACGGAATATGAGCCTTATTAAATGTCTCGTCTGCTTTTGCAAGACCATATGTGAATATAGCAACGACTCCAAGCACATTAGCTCCCGCTTCTTCCAATGCTTCGACAGCTGTAATCGAAGAACCTCCAGTAGAAATTAAATCCTCGACTACAACGACATTTTTATTCTCGCTTTTTGCACCTTCTATTTGGTTTTGTTTACCATGGCTTTTACTTTTTGATCTAACGTAATTCATAGGTAATTCCATTTTTTCTGAAATGTAAGCTGCATGAGGGATACCAGCAGTGGCCGTACCCGAGATAATTTCAACGTTAGAAAAATGTTCTTTAATTAATTGAATTAACCCATCTCTAATCGCATTACGCACTTCAGGGTACCCTAAAGTTATTCGATTATCACAATAAATAGGCGATTTAATTCCTGAGCTCCAAGTAAATAAATCATTTGGAGATAATGAAACTGCCTCTATGTCTAATAATGCTTTAGCAATATTTTTAGCCATTTAACTTAACCAACTTTCTTTTATTTTATGATAACTGTCAATTGGATGCTCACTTTGAGTGATAGGTCGACCTACTACGATATGTGTTGACCCCAAAGTTTTAGCTTCCTCAGGTGTTGTAATTCGTTGTTGATCATTACGAGCTGCGCCTTTCGGGCGAATACCTGGTGTCACTTTTAAAAAGTCAGAACCTAGTTCTTTAGAAATCATCTTAGCCTCAAGAGGAGAACATACGACACCGTCTAATCCAGCTTTTTTAGTAAGACGCGCATAATTTAGAACTGCCTCCTCTATAGAGGTTTGAATATTTTGTTCTTCATGTAATTGTCTTTCAGTAGTTGAAGTTAATTGAGTAACTGCAATGATTTTAATATCAGCATTATGTTTTCTTAACCCTTTTTTAGCTTCTTCCATCATTTTAATACCACCGGCAGCATGAACATTGACTAAATCAATGTCTAAACGTGCTAAGCCTTCCATTGCTTTGCTCACAGTATTAGGTATGTCATGTAATTTTAAATCTAAAAAGATATCATGACCTCTTTTTTTAATGGATTTAATTAAAGCTGGCCCTGTTTGATAAAATAACTCCATCCCAATTTTGACGCATAACGGTTCATTAAACTTATTTAAAAATGTATGAACCTCGTCTGCTGATTTAAAATCTAATGCTATAATGGGTAGATTTCTCACACTCATCTTCTCCTTTTAACTTCTATCATTAAGATTATACATTTCTCATAGTAAACGTCATGCTTTCAATGACATTTGTTAAAGCACTGGCAGTATCTAATGATGTTAAACAAGGCACACCATTTTCAACTGTTGTACGTCGAATTTGGAAACCATCTCGTTCGATTTCTTTTCCTTTTGTCATAGTATTAATGACAATTTGCACTTCTCCATTTTGAATTCGTGTCAGTAGATCATCCTCGCCACCGATTTTACCTACGACCTCAACTGGAATATTATGATCTTTTAACTTTTGTGCTGTTCCACGAGTCGCCAATATTTTGTAGCCTATTTCATTTAATCGATGTGCAATCTTGACTATTTCATCTTTATCTTTATCACTTACAGTCATCAATACTGTACCATGATCTTTCACTTCAAATCCGCTACCAGTGAGACCTTTGTATAGCGCTTTTTCAAGTGTAAGGTCTTTACCCATAACTTCACCTGTAGACTTCATCTCTGGTCCAAGCGTAATATCTACATTTTTTAATTTATTAAAACTAAATACGGGTGCTTTAACATATACGCCTTCAGAATAAGGTTGGATACCTTGCTTGTACCCCATTTCAGCAAGCGTTTCACCCATAATTGCACGCATCGCTAATTGAGCCATTTGAATATCAGTAATTTTACTTAAGAATGGTACCGTACGGCTTGAGCGCGGATTAACTTCTAACACATAGACACCGTCGTGAGCTATGACAAATTGAATGTTAATAAGACCTTTAATATTTAAACCTTTTGCCAATTTAATTGTGTAGTCTTCAAGTGTATTAATTTCGTCTTGAGTCAGTGTTTGTGGCGGATAAACTGCAATAGAATCTCCACTGTGAACACCTGCACGCTCTATATGTTCCATAATTCCTGGAATTACGACAGTCTCCCCATCTGAAATAGCATCCACTTCTATCTCTTTTCCTGTTAAATAGCGGTCTACCAATACAGGATGTTCTGGACTTGCTTTAACAGCTTGAGTCATATAATTTTCAAGCTCTTGATCATTATCAACAATCTCCATTGCACGGCCACCAAGCACGTATGAAGGACGAACTACAACCGGATAACCTATTTCTCTTGCATTTTTAAGAGCTTCTTTAGGTGATGTAGCAGTTTTCCCTTGTGGCTGAGGTACAGATATTTCACGTAATAGCGCTTCAAATTCTTTTCTATCCTCAGCTCGATTTAAATCTTCTAATGATGTTCCAAGAATTTTAACACCATGCTGTGCTAATTTATCGGCTAAGTTTATTGCTGTTTGACCACCAAATTGTACTACAACACCTTTAGGTTGTTCTAAGTTAATGATATTCATGACATCTTCTTCTGTAAGTGGTTCAAAATATAATTTGTCAGAAATTGAAAAGTCAGTAGATACAGTCTCCGGATTATTATTCACAATAATAGCTTCGTAACCAGCATTTTGAATCGCCCATACTGCATGTACAGTTGCATAATCGAATTCAACACCTTGGCCAATTCTAATTGGTCCTGAACCTAGTACTAGAATTTTCTCTTTATCAGTTACTATAGATTCATTTTCATCTTCATACGTACCATAATAGTACGGCGTTGTGGATTCAAATTCAGCTGCACATGTATCAACCATTTTATAAACTGGTTTAATATTTTGACTCATACGTAGTTCATATATATCTTTTTCTTCCATATCCCATCGATGAGCAATCACTTTGTCACTAAAGCCATAATCTTTAGCGTATTTTAAATACTCTAAATCGCCTTGATGATTTTTAAGTTCATGCTCAATGTCAATAATGTTTTGGAACTTATTTAGGAAGAAATAGTCAATTTTTGTCATATTATGAAGTTCTTCAAGAGATGTTCCTCTACGAATTGCTTCTCCGATAAAGAACAATCTTTCATCATCTTGATGTCCGATACGCTCTTTAATGTAATCTAATTCATAACTTTCTCCATTTGGTAAACCTAAATGATGAACACCATATTCAAGTGAGCGAATGGCTTTCAGTAAAGATTCTTCATATGTACGACCGATTGCCATGACTTCGCCTGTCGCTTTCATTTGAGTTCCAAGTTCACGTTCACCTTTTTCGAATTTATCGAATGGGAAACGTGGAATTTTAGAAATAACATAGTCTAAAGTGGGTTCAAATGCAGCATATGAAGTTCCTGTAATAGGGTTAAGCATTTCATCTAGTGTTAAACCTACGGCAATCTTAGCGGCTAATTTTGCAATAGGATAACCCGTTGCTTTGGAAGCTAACGCTGATGAACGAGACACACGTGGGTTGACCTCAATGATGTAATAATTCAATGAATGCGGGTCAAGTGCGAGTTGCACATTACATCCACCTTCAATACCTAAAGCACGAATTACCTTTAAGGATACGTCTCGTAGCATTTGATATTCTACATCTGATAGTGTTTGACTCGGTGCAACAACGATTGAATCTCCAGTATGAATGCCTACAGGATCTATGTTCTCCATATTACATACTACGATGGCGTTATCATTTTTATCACGCATAACTTCATATTCAATTTCTTTATAACCTGCAATTGATTTTTCTATTAAACATTGTGTAGCAGGGCTATAATGCAAACCATTACTAACAACTTCTTTTAATTCAGCATCATTATGGCAAATACCACCGCCAGTACCCCCCATCGTAAATGCAGGACGTACAATTAACGGATATCCAACTTGTTCTTTAAATTCAAATGCTTGTTCTACTGTATTAACGATATCGCTTTCTGGTACAGGTACATTTAAATCATTCATTAATGTTCTAAACATTTCACGATCTTCTGCTTGTTGAATAGACTCTAGCTCTGTCCCCAACAACTTTACATTATTAGCTTCTAACACGCCACTATCATGAAGTTGAATCGCCATGTTCAACCCAGTTTGACCACCTAAAGTAGGTAATAATGCATCTGGTTGTTCTTTTCTAATAATACGAGCAATAAAATCGTGCGTTAATGGTTCTATGTACACCTTATCGGCAATTTCTTTATCTGTCATTATTGTTGCAGGATTAGAATTAACTAAAATAACTCTGTAGCCTTCTTCTTTTAATGCTAGACAAGCTTGTGTTCCTGCATAGTCAAATTCTGCAGCTTGTCCAATAATAATTGGGCCTGAACCGACTACTAAAATTGTCTGAATATCATCTCTTTTAGGCATTGATTTGACGCTCCTTTTCTTTGAAATCCTTCATCATTGTTATGAACTCATCAAATAAGTAATTAGAATCACTTGGACCTGGTCTTGCTTCAGGATGATATTGGACTGAAAACGCTGGAAGTTCTTTATGTCTTAGTCCTTCAACAGTACCATCGTTTAAAGCAATATGTGTAACTTCAAGGTCAGTATTTTTAAGCGAGTCACGGTCAATAGAATAGCCGTGATTTTGGCTCGTGATATCTATTTTACCTGTTCTTAAATCTTTAACGGGATGGTTCGCACCACGATGTCCAAATTTCATTTTGAATGAAGTTGCGCCTTGCGATAATGCAAAAAGTTGATGACCAAGGCAGATACCAAAGAATGGTATCTTTCCTAATATGCCTCTGATCATATCTAAAGCAACGTCAACTTCGTCTGGATCACCAGGGCCGTTTGATAGCATGACACCATCTGGAGACATGCTTAAAATCTCTTCAGCTGACGTATCATATGGTACAACTGTGACGTTGCAACCACGTAAATTTAATTCACGAACGATATTTTGCTTTTTACCAAAGTCGAGTAAAACGACACTTAAATCGGAACCTGTTGATACATATGGTGTTTTTGTAGAAACCGTTTGAACTTCATCTCTAGGTAACTCAGCAGTTTTCAACTGTTCAACAAGTTCCTGAATGTTATCTTTATTATCTGTAAATCCAGCTCTCAAAACACCATGATTTCTAATTTTACGAGTAATACTTCTAGTATCTACACCCGATATACCAGGAATATGATATTGAGCAAGTGTTTCGTGTAATGTTTTTTGGTGTCTAAAGTTACTAGGGTGTGTACTTGCTTCCTTTACTACTACCCCATTTAATTTAGGTGTTAATGATTCAAAATCATCGCGATTGATACCATAGTTTCCAATTAGTGGGTACGTAAAAGTTATGATTTGACCTGTGTAAGACGGGTCAGAGATTGTTTCTTGGTACCCCGTCATAGCAGTGTTGAATACAATTTCGCCTATAGATAAGTCATCTGACCCTAAGCGATATCCTTCGTAATAAGAGCCATCTTCCAGTACAAGATAACGTTTTTCAAGCATCTACTTTTCCTCCTCGAATACTACTTCACCTTTAAGCATTGTTAGTGTTGGATTTCCATAAACTTTTTCACCAATAAATGGAGTGTTATCAGCTTTAGATAAGAAATCTTCACTTTTGATTTCTTTTTCAGTATTTAGATCAATAATTGTTAAATCAGCGTAACTATCTTTGTGTAATTTTCCATAATTTAAGTTGAAAATAGTAGCTGGTTTAATAGTGAAATAATCAACTAATTGTTGCAGTGACCAATTACCTCGTCTTACAAAGTGTGTATAAAGTAATGGGAATGCTGTTTCACTACCTACGATACCGAAAGGTGCTTTTGTCATAGGTTGTTCTTTTTCTTCTTTAGCGTGAGGTGCATGATCCGTTGCAATACAATCAATTGTTCCATCTAATAAGCCTTCTAAAAGTGCTTCTCTATCTTCATTACTTCTTAATGGTGGATTCATTTTGTAGTTTGAATCATCACCAGGAACATCATTTTCAGTTAATAATAAATGATGTGGTGTAACTTCTGCTGTTACATGGATACCAGCTTTTTTAGCGTCTCTGATTACTCGAACACTTTCCTTAGTTGAAACATGGCACACATGATAGTGACAACCAGTTGCTTCAGCTAATAGTACATCTCTAGCAATTTGTACAGATTCAGCAATATTTGGAATACCAGGTATGCCTAATTCTTCACTACGTTTACCTTTATGCATTGCACCACCATAGATTAAGCTATTATCTTCGCAGTGTGCGACAATCGGTTTTTTAACTTTTGCAGCTTGCTTCATAGCAGCATACATCATACTTGCTGTTTGAACACCCACACCATCATCTGTAAATGCAAACACACCTTCTAGTGCTAATTTTTCAAAATCAACAAGTTCAGTACCTGCTTGTCTCTTAGTAATAGCAGCATAAGGCAACACCCTAACTTGTGCTGTTTCAGAAATTCGTTGTCTTAATTCTCTAACATGTTCAACTGTATCTGGTACAGGTCTTGTATTAGGCATAGGACATACTGTAGTAAAACCACCTCTTGCAGCGGCTTTTGTACCACTTTCAATTGTTTCTTTATGTTCACCACCTGGTTCACGTAGGTGCACATGAACATCTACAAAACCTGGAGCAATTAAATTTCCTTTTGCATCAATAACTTCAATATTTGAAGATGAAGCATTTATCTTACTACTAATTTGTTTAATACGTTTACCATCGATTAATATTTCTGTGTCTTTTAGGATACCGTTTTTTAAGATTTTTCCGTTTTTAATTAATTTCATGTAGAATTAACCCCTTTCTATTGTAAAAGCGCACTTATTACTGCCATTCTTAAATACATTCCATTTTCCATCTGCTTAAATATTCGAGACTTAGGTGCTTCAACTAGCTCACTTTTAATTTCAACACCTCTATTTACAGGAGCTGGATGCATTACAATGGCTTCCTCTTTTAATTTATCATATCTAGCCTGTGTTAAACCAAATTGTTGATGATATTCCTCAGCAGCAAAGTTAGCTTCACCTGAAATTCCATGTCTTTCATGTTGAACTCTAAGCAACATAACAATATCTACTTTATCAATGACTTCATCAATTTCAACATAAGGCGCCTCTAATGTATTATCTACCCATTCTTTTGGACTTGAGAACATTACGTTGGCACCTAATGATGTTAAACTATGATAATTACTTCTTGCGACACGAGAATTTTTAATGTCACCACATATTAGAATATTCAATCCTTCAAACGAACCATATTCTTCATATATTGTCATTATGTCTAATAAACTCTGAGTAGGATGTTGTCCACTTCCATCACCTGCATTAGCAATTGGAATATTTAATTGATTCAGTTCTTCGTAATAAGAATTTTGGGAGTGACGTATGACAAGTAAATCAACACCTATGCTTTCAAGTGTTTTACATGTGTCATAAAGTGACTCACCCTTTTTTACAGATGATGTACTTGTTTCAAAATTAATAAGTTTTAATCCTAATTTTTGTTCTGCCATCTCAAAGCTACACTTTGTTCGCGTTGAATTTTCGAAGAATAAGTTTGATACGTATTGACCGTTAAATTGAGGTAATGGTCGCTCACCAGATTTGAATTGGCAAGCAATAGTAATTAAATCATAAATTTCTGAATTAGATAAATGCTCCATTGATAATAAGTGTTCCATAAAGCGCCTCCTATAGAAATAAAGCTTAATTTATTTGGTTTTTCTCTTTTGGCAAAATTAAATTTAATATTATTCCTGAAAGTGCTGATAATGCCATTCCTTCAATTTGTAAATTGATACCTATGCCTTTTAAATTGATAAGAAGATTACCAATCCCGACAACAAGCACAACTGATGCTATAACTAAGTTGCGATTGCTTGAGAAATCTACTTGACTTTCAACAAGCATTCTTAAACCACTAGCTGCTATAATACCGAATAATAAAATTGAGACACCACCCATCACTGGCGTAGGTATTGAAGATATTAAAGCAGTGAACTTACCAATAAATGCAAGAATAATAGCTATAACTGCCGCACCACCAATTACGTAAATACTGTATATTTTGGTAATCGCTAGTACACCTATATTTTCACCATAAGTTGTACTAGGAGGCCCTCCTATCATACTTGCAAACATAGTTGAAACACCATCACCAATGATTGATTTATCTAAACCTGGATTTTCAAAGAAATTTCGTCCTACTATTTTGTTAATTACCATTTGATGACCAATATGTTCACTTACCGTCACAAACACCACGGGTATCATCACGAGAATGAGTCCTAAATGAAAAGATGGTGTGTAATCTTTAAATGGTAGATAAATATGAGGAAAATCTATCCATTTCGCTTGTGCTATTGGAGCAAATTTAACTATGCCCATGAAAATAGATACAATATATCCCACTATAATACCTATAAGTACAGGTATAAGTGATAAAAACCCTTTGAAGAATCCTTGGACGATGATGGTTACTGCTAATGTAATCAAAGCAACAATTAAGTAACTTAAGTTATACCCTTTCATCTCAGCAGAATTTTCAAACATAGCCATGTTTACTGCTGTAGGAGCTAAACTTAACCCAATAACCATTATTACTGGTCCGACAACTACTGGTGGTAACAAGTGCATTAACCAATGTGTTCCACTCAATTTAATGAAAATACCTATAATCACGTACATTAATCCACTCATAAATAATGCAACCAGCATATCTCCAAGACTATGTGTACTTAACCCTGTGATGATAGGTGTAATAAAGGCAAAACTTGATCCTAGGTAGGCAGGAATTTTTGCTTTTGTGATTAATATGTATAAAAGTGTACCAATACCTGATGCCAATAAAGCTGCTGATATAGGCAGATGTGTTAAAAATGGTACAAGTACAGTTGATCCAAACATTGCAAATAAATGTTGAAGGCTTAGAAATGCCCATTGTGCTGGTTTTGGTTTATCTTTTACATCAAGAACTGGCTGAACGGTACGCTCAAACATTTGCTCATTTTCCATGTTGATTCATTTCCTTTCATAAAAAAAGTCTCTTCACAATCAGTAGAGTGTAAAGAGACTAAAATGAAATATATCTAAGTGTAATGTTAAGTTAAGCTTTTATCATCACATTTATCAATGAAGCTTCCATTGGATATTTATAGTTTACATAATCTTTTTATAGTCATATGTTCATCTATCCATATGAATTACTTCACCTTTTTCAGTCTCTCGTACTGTTTTAAAAGGATAATTATTCAATGACGACTGCATTTCTGTCGTCAATTTCTTCTAAATAAACTGAAACAGATTCATCTCGTGCAGTAGGTATATTTTTTCCTACAAAATCTGCGCGTATAGGGAGTTCACGATGACCGCGATCCACAAGTGCTGCAAGCCCTATTTTAATAGGTCTTGTATGTAATAAAATCGCATCTAATGAGGCTCTTACTGTACGTCCGGTATACAAAACATCATCAATGATAACAACCACTTTGTTATTAATATCTACATTAATATCAAAAGCGCGTTGATCAGCTTGTTGCACTACCTTATCAACGTCATCTCGAAAATGTGTAATATCGATAGTACCTGTTGGTACTAATTGTTGTTCAATTGAATTTATTTTATCTTGTATACGATGTGCTAAAAAAGCACCCCTAGTTTTAATGCCTAATAGAACTAAATCTTTGGTTCCCTTGTTATATTCTAGAATTTCATGAGCAATTCGTGTAATTGTACGTTGTATCGCTGCATCATCTAAAATAATTCGTTCAGACATTGTTTCACCTCTTTTAATATAAAAAAACTCATATCTTTAATAAAGATATGAGACAAAAAGTTAAAGAGAATAAGCAATATTCCCTATCATATTCACATTCTTAAGTTATAAACACAGCAAAAGTATTAGTAACTTAATCATCAAAATATTATTATCCTAATTATTCATATCTTCGGAGCCTCTCTGGACCCTCAATTAAAGATGACGTTTTTATATTTATACTGTTATAAGTTTAAATCTTTTAATAGTATAAGTCAATGGCAAAGTTAGTATTTATAATAAAAAACGATGTCACATTCGTTTAAGCATCTCTACGTCTTATATCATCTAGTAATTTTTCAAAATCGTTAGGTAATGTTGCATGCTTCTCAATGTATTTATGTGTTACAGGATGTTCGAAACCAATGATACCAGCATGTAAAGCTTGTCCACCGATATCTAACGTTTTTTTAGGTCCATACTTCGGATCCCCTACAAGAGGATAACCAATATATTTCATATGTACACGAATTTGATGTGTACGCCCTGTTTCTAATTGACATTCTATCAATGTATAATCTTTAAAATGCTCTAATACATTAAAGTGTGTCACAGCTTCTTTACCGTCATCAACCACAGCCATAGCTTGTCTATCGTTTTTATTTCGACCAATTGGCGCGTCAATTGTGCCATAATCATGAGGTATATTACCATGAACTAACGCCGTGTATTTTCGTTTAACAGTTTTAGACATAAGTTGTTCAACTAAATGACGATGGGCAACATCATTTTTAGCAACCATTAATAAACCAGACGTATCTTTATCTATTCTATGAACTATGCCAGGACGTATTTCGCCATTAATTCCTGATAAATCTTTAATTTGATACATTAATCCATTTACTAATGTCCCGCTATAATGGCCTGGAGATGGATGTACAACCATACCTTTTGGCTTATATACAATAGCAACATCTTCGTCTTCATAATAAATATCTAAATTTAAGTTTTCAGGTTTGATATCTGCCTCTACGACTTCTTTCTCGGTTACAACAATTTTGTCATTTAACTTGACCTTATAGTTCGATTTGATTACTTTACCATTTACCTTGACTAAACCTTCTTTAATCCAATCTTGAAGTTGACTACGTGACCAATCTTTATTTAAATCTGAAACAAGTTTATCTATACGTTGTCCAACTTGTGATTGTTCAATAATATTAAAATTATAATTTCCCATAACTAGACCTCCTTCTTATTTATGATTGCATCTTTAATGAGTGTGATGATTACGAATATAACCCCAATTGTTAAGCTTGAATCCGCAATATTAAAGATAGGAAAATCGTAACCGAATATATTCGTATCAATAAAATCCACAACTTCACCATGTAATACGCGGTCAATAAAATTTCCTAAGGCTCCAGCGAATAATAGGCTTATTGCAACCTGCATAAATAAATTAAATTGTGCTTCTTTAATATAAAAAATAACTAAAACGATTAAAATAATGATAGTAATAATATAGAAAAATAGCATTTTACCACTCAAAATCCCCCATGCTGCACCGTTGTTTCTATGGGATGTAATATTTAAAAAGTTAGGGATAATTTCATATGAATCTCCAACCTTCATTGAGATTGTAATAAGCCATTTAGAAACTTGATCGAAAACTAGTACAATGAATGTCATAAGTAAAGAGATGCTAATATAGTATTTCTTTTTCAAAGAAGTGCCTCCATTCTTTTTAATGTCATCTAAAGCAACACTTAACATTATATCCTAGAACGTAATTTTGAAAAAGCTATCTTGTCTATTATGTTTTTATATTTTGAGGATGAATATAATAATAATTTTTAATTTCATAGGTATGAATTGTACGTTTTGTGATTTCATAAGGTTGTGTATAGTTCATTTCTGAAACTTGTATAGAACCATCTTCATTTATTGTTTCTATATATGCAACATGACCGTATTTCCCTTTAGAAGATTGTAATATTGATCCTTTTTTAGGGTTACGGTCAACAATGTATCCATCATCAATTGCTTTTTTATCCCAATGCTTGGCGTCGCTCCAAGTATTGTTTATCTTATTTCCATCATTTTTAACACGTTCAAAGACATAATATGTACACTGACCCTTTTTATATGTATTGATTTGCATAGGATGATGTGACGTAAAACGACTTTGAACACGCTTCATATCTTGAATCATAAACTCGTCAATGACGGCTGCTATTGTCAAGATAACACTAACAAAAACCATTACTATGATTGCTTTTTTCATATCATCACACTTCTTTTATTCTATTAAATCTAAAATAAATACCATCAGGTCCTTTAAGATTTTTATGTGTTGTTTTTGGATAGTGAAAATCTATCATAGCTAAACCATAGGTATGTTCATTATCTACTCGTTTTGTCGCAGATAACCATTGATTAACAGCCAAATGATTATAATAATCGTTTGAAGATAAAAATAGAGAATAATCGTCCATATATGCTGATTCTTCTAACCCAAAATAATGTAAATAATATGATTTAACATCAGAAATTCGAATGGACTTAATATGCAATGAACCTAATTTAGTTTCATCTGGTATGCCTTGCCATTGAGTATGAGAGACGTTTTGCAATAATCGAGGTACATTAATTGGCGCAATATCCATTCTAATTCTGCCTTCTTTCTCATCAATCCATGATTCTGTCTCACGATCGACATAAAACTTTATGGCATTGCCCTCTGGATCCTCAATAAATAAACATGTTGCAACACTTTGTTGTCCACCGTTCACTGGTACTTCAAAATCACTTAAATGTACGAGTAAATCAGCTAATGTAGTCAATGTAGGCAACAATATACCAATATGGAAAAGACCTGCTTCAGACATTAACGGTTCTCGTCCATTCTGTATTTCAATAAAAGTAATAAATTGATTTGAATCGCCAACTTCAAATTGTACAGCAGTTTTAGATTCATTGATAAGATTAAATCCTAAAACATTCTCATAAAATGTTTTAATAGTTTCTTTATCTTTAATATTGATAGTTACACCATTTACAAAATTTGCATTTTTGTTATGAAACATCTTATTTTCCTTTCAATGATTACTTTTCTTTTAAATAATTAAATGATTACTTTGTTGAAAGTGTATGTTTATCTTTTAAGCGCAGTAATAAAAAATATGTATGTGTTTCTTCTCTTAACATTTCTCTTTGTTTATCATTCACATAATAAAGAGAATTGACAATCTAAATGCTATCTAAATTTAGCAACAATGTTTATTAAAAAAACATATGCCTGTGTTTTATTAAAAATTAAATATTTTTGTCCAAGACGTTTGATTATGAATTGTATCTATACAAAAATTTAATACATTTAGATAAAATTATTATATTGATACTTTTATTATTAAAGCCTAATGAGTTCAATCAGTAATGTGAACAATTACTACACTATCCAACACTTTGTATTTTATATATTATGACTAAAAATTAAATTGAACTCAAATGATTGATTTATACCTTATTAATATTGTTATCATTTTATGCCTGAAGATTCAATACAATCACTGTGCTTATAATGAGAAAAATATTCTATGACAAAAGATGTAATGAATGTGAATTTACGAAACTTGTTCAAGTTCATTAAAATCAAACATTAAATAGAAAAGTCTGCTTTATCAACTTACCTTTAAAAAGCTAGTGAAATTTCTTTATTTGAAATCTTATAACTTCACAATAATAACTATAAAATAAGCCCAAAATGAATTTCATTTTGGGCTTTCTTATAGTATTTAAACAATCATTTAAAATTTATTTTCTTGAAATACACGCTCACTTGTAAATACGTTTTATTATACCAAAGTTTTTACTACTTCTTGACATCGAGGGCATAAATGTTCAAGTTCACCTACTGAACCTAATTCTTCTGTATAGTTCCAGCATCTTTCACATTTTTCGCCTTCAGCATGTTTAATATGGATATCTCCATATTGATATGATACACCATCATTCACTTTATCTTTAACTTCAACTTGTGAAACGATGAATAATTGTTGTAAGTCATTAAATTGTTGTAAAAATTCCGCTGTATTAAATGATTCATTGCTTCCAATAACCACTTTAGCTTCTAATGACTTACCAATTACTTTTTCATTACGTGCTTGTTCTAATGCACGATTAACATCATCACGTAAATTCATAAATGTATTCCATTTTTCTAACAATTCTTCGTCTACATCAACAACTTTAGGCATATCTGAAAGGTGTACACTTTCTTCTTTTACATGAGGTGTATGAGACCAAACCTCTTCAGCTGTATGCACTAAAATTGGTGCTAGTAATTTAGTCATGTCAACAAGTATTTGATATAAAACGGTTTGCATGCTACGGCGTTTATGAGAATCTTTTTTCTCAATATAAAGTATATCTTTACCGTAATCTAAATAGAAGTTACTTAGTTCAACATTGATAAAGTTTTGAACTTCTTGATAAATATTCAAATAATCAAAATTCTCATAGTTATTAATCGTACTCGCAGTGAATTCACGTAAACGATTTAGTAAATAGCGATCTACTTCAAGTAGATTTGTTTCAGCAATACTATCCGTTTCAGGATTGAAATCGTTAATATTACCTAACATAAATCTTAAAGTGTTTCGAATTTTACGATATACATCAGACGTTTGTTTAAGAATTTCATCGGAAATACGCACATCAGAAAGGTAATCAGTACTGCTTACCCATAAACGTGCAATATCAGCGCCTTTTTGTTTAACAACTTGATCAGGAACTATAACGTTACCTAATGACTTACTCATCTTCTTACCTTCACCGTCCATGACGAAGCCATGTGATAACAAGAATTTATATGGTGCTTGACCACGTGTAGCTACAGCAGTTGTAATTGAAGAGTTAAACCAACCGCGGTACTGATCACTACCCTCAAAATAAAGGTCTGCTGGGAATGAAAGTTCAGGTCTCGTTTCTAATACACCACGGTGTGATGAACCAGAATCAAACCAAACATCCATAATATCAGTTTCTTTAGTAAATTCACCGTTAGGGCTTCCAGGATGACTAAATCCTTCAGGAAGTAATTCTTTAGCTTCTTTTTCAAACCAAATATTTGAACCGTGTTTTTCAAATAAATCTGCAACGTGATTTACTGTCTCTTTAGTCATAATGATATCGCCATTTTCAGCATAAAATACCGGTAAAGGAACACCCCATACACGTTGACGAGAAATTACCCATTCGCCACGATCACGAATCATATTGTAAATTCGTGTTTTACCCCAGTCTACTTTAAAGTTCGTGTCTTCAATTGCATCAAGAATATCCTGTCTTACTTTATTAATGGAAGCAAACCATTGTGGTGTAGCTCTAAAGATAACAGGTTTTTTCGTACGCCAATCATGAGGATAACTATGTGTAATAAAGTCAAGTTTAAGTAGTGCGTCTTTTTCTTTTAAAAGATCGGTTACGGCTTTGTTTGCTTTGTCGTAGAACATTCCTTCAAATGGTCCACCTTCTTCAGTGAATACACCTTTATCATTTAAAGGACTAATTACTGGTAAATCATATTTTTGACCTACAATATAGTCATCTTCCCCGTGACCGGGAGCTGTATGGACACATCCCGTACCAGCGTCTGTCGTAACATGTTCACCATTAATTACTAACGATACACGATCTAGGAATGGATGTTGTGCCTCTACAAATTCCAATTCTTTACCTGTGAATTCTTTCTCTAATTGTATAGAATCTTTATCCCAACCTAATGCTTCTGCGACTTCTTCTGATAATGCTTGGGCAACAATGTATTTATGTCCATCAACATTATACTGACCATATTTTAGCTCTGGATGAACTGTAATTGCGACATTTGATGGAATTGTCCATGGTGTAGTTGTCCAAATAATAAATTGTGCATCAGAATCAACTTTACCTTTACTGTCTTTTACGTCAAAAGCAACGTAAATTGATGCAGAACGTTTGTCATGATATTCTATCTCAGCTTCTGCAAGTGATGATTCACTTGAAGGTGACCAATACACAGGTTTTTTTCCTTTATAAATCAAACCTTTATCTGCCATTTCTCCAAATAATCTTATTTGTGCGGCTTCATATTCAGGTGTTAATGTAATGTAAGGATTATTAAAATCACCACGTACACCAAGGCGCTTAAAATCTTTCTTTTGAATGTCGATTTGTTTTAATGCAAATTCTTTACATTTCTCTCTAAATTCTGCAACTGACATTTTTTTGCGATCAACGCCTTTTTTAGTTAAAGCCTGTTCAATTGGTAAACCATGAGTATCCCAACCCGGCACATACGGTGCATAAAAACCTTGCATTGTTTTATAACGAACAATAAAATCCTTTATGATTTTATTTAATGCATGTCCCATATGTAAATTACCATTAGCATATGGTGGTCCGTCATGCAAAATGAATGATGGATTATTTTTATTTTTTTCTAACGCTTTGCGATATTGGTCATCATTATCCCACATTTCTTGAATTTGAGGTTCTTTATTTGGTAAGCCACCTCTCATAGGAAAATCAGTTTTCGGCATTAATAGGGTATCTTTGTAATTCATTATATTCACTCCTTGTAATGATAAAAAAGAACTCTAAGTTCAATTAAAAGGGACGGTTAATCCGCGGTACCACCCTACTTAACTCAACTTAGAGTTCTCTTAAGAATATTTATAAAATTGAAAAGCCAGTGATATAAGAAACAAACAATATGCTAGGCTCACACCATTCCTAGCTCGCTGTACTATGTTCACTGTTTCTTACGCGTCTGTCTTTATATCATATCAATAAATTGTTATTTAGAAAATGCATTTTTAATAAACAATGAAATTTCTTCTTTATTTTTACATCAAATGGTTAATTTGTGATTCGTTTTTAATTATTTGATGTTGATTGTGATGATTCGCTATTTGTATTTGATTGACTCACAGATTCTGAACTTGATGTAAAAGGTTGATTAGCCGATAATTCTTGATTTTGCTTTTGTTTCATTGCACGTTCTTCAGGTGTCAAATCATTTTCATTAAGATGATGAATATCTTCTAATGTCACTTGCTCGGCGTCTAAATCATAATTGAGTAAGTAATCCCAATCTTCACTTTTGAGTAAGTCAAGTTGTGCTTCAACAAGCATACGAAAACGAGAGCGGAAAACTTTAGATTGTCGTTTCATGTCTTCAGTTTGGAAAGCTAGACGACGTGCTTTTTCAATTGCATCATTCACAATACTGTCAGCTTGTACTTGTGCTTTTGATAAAACGGCTTCAGCTTCTTTAGTTGCTGCTTGTTTTGTCTCTTCTCCTACTTTTTGTGCTTGAATAAGTGCATCACTTACTGATTGGTGAACATCTTTATATGATTTAATATTGGAATCTCTATCTTCAATGACTTTTTCAAGTTGCTTTTTATCTTCTTTTAAACGTTCGATTTCATTACTTAGTTGCTCTAAGTAATTTGCAACTTCTGTAGGTTCTAAACCATTTTTTACTCGTGTAAATTCTTTATTCTTAATCTCACTTGGTGTAAAAGGCATGATAATCCTCCTTGATTAATAGCTATTTAAATAGTGTTTGATAATGAATGTGTAACTTGTTCTTTTTCGTTTTTCCACCTATTTCAACAATTTGAGCTCTACCATAACCTTGAATTGACAATAAATCATTCTGCTCTAATTGAAAATCTGTAGAATCTATTACAGTATGGTTAACTTTGACTCTTTTTTTTATAATTAATTGTTGTGCAATATTTCGAGATTTATGAATTATCTCTTTCAAAACTACATCTAATCTCAAAGCGCTCACAGTTGTACTATGAACTTTCCAATTCTCTTCTGATTGTATCATATCTTCAGTAGGAATAGAATTAAGTTTAACTGTGGCTCCCTTAATACGCGTTAGTTCAGATATAATATATGATTCTAATTGTTTTGTCAAAACAAACTGTATATCTTCTCCAACTATAATATCACCGAGTTGATCTCTTTGTATTCCCAGTGACATGAGTGTTCCAAGAACGTGCTGATGTTGTATTGTTACAAATTTCTTAGGATATTGAAGTTCAAATAAAGTCAGTTCAAAGTCCTCAGGCTGTGGCTTAAAATATAATGGTGCGATGATTGCACGTTTCCTTTCTGCATGTGGTCCACCAAAAAATGTGACATGTAAATCTTGATAACTACGCGTAATGACCTCAAGTATATATTGGCCTCGCGGGTCCAAGAAATGGGTTAGAACCGGAGCATAATTAGCATCAGCCTGCTTACATTTATCGATGAATTGATCGATAGCATCTTGTTCTTCCTTTCTAAAATGCTGATATATATCGATGGTTATCTACTCCTTTTATGTTGAAAAATTTTTAAAAACACTACGACTATAATACTGTCAACAATAAGTTATATGATAAAACGAGGTCAAAGTCTAGCTACTTTGCCTCGTTATGTTGAATAATATAAAGTTAGTGCGTGTCATATTTTAAGATAAATATGCAAGAATTAAATTAAATATTTTTACTAAACCACTTTGGAATAAAACTAGAACGAAGATTGCCGCGATAGAAGAAATGTCTATAAAGCCAATAGGAGGAATAATTTTACGGAAAGGTTCTAAGAAAGGTTCATATAACTTTCCTAAAAATTCTCCAAACTTAGACTCTCTTATACTCGGAACCCAAGAAGTAAAGAAATATATAATCATTCCAAAATAATATATTTGAACTAAAAATATAATAAATCGGAAAATTGTACTTAGCAAACCAATATCCATAGCTGAACTCCTTATTCGTAATGTTGCTCCATATTCTCGATGTGATCAGTTATACTGCCGGCTACTTCAACATTATCAGGTGTGCATAAGAAAATATCAGTACCCACGCGCTGAATATCTCCACCAATTGCGTATACCGTACCACTTAAAAAATCAATAATACGCTTTGCTGATACTTGATCAATGCGTTGTAAATTTACTAAAGTTGCACGTCTATTTTTTAATTCGTCGGCAATATCTTGAGTATCTGAAAAGACACGTGGTTCAAACAGACACATTTTTGAACTTTCCTGAGCAGTATATGATTGTGATGCTTGATTCATTGTTACAACGTTTCTAGAATTATTTTTTGAATTATTATTCATACGATAATTCCTTTCTTCAGAAGTTGTATTCGATCTCAAAGTGTTCTTTTGAGGTACAGATTTAATCGCTTGTTGCTTATTGTTAAAAGTTTGTGGTGTCGCTTGATTCTCATTACGATTGTAATCTTCGCGCTCTTGAACACGTTCACGTGATCTAGAAGATTCTCGCTCTTCAGGTCCTTCAACTTCCTCTTCTTCTTCAACTACAAAAAAATTATTAAATAAATCCTTTAAAGCCAAGGGGGGCTCACTCCTATTCTCCTACAAGTTTAGTCCCAATTCTGACAAAGGTTGCACCTTCTTCGACTGCCATTTGATAATCATTACTCATTCCCATAGATAATTCTGTACAAGGCGCATGTGCTAAATTGAATTGTTGTATTTCATTTCTTTTATGTCTTAACTCTTTAAATAAATTTTTTATGTACGATAGATCATCAGTCAATGGTGCCATCGTCATTAATCCAATAATTTGGATATTTTCGTATTCTTTGATTTGATTTATAAATTGATTCACTTCTTCAAGAGCTATGCCATGTTTAGATTTTTCTCCAGAAACATTTACTTGTAAGAAACATTTTATAACATGATTTGCTCTTTTATTAATCTCCTTAGCTAGACTCAAACGATCTAAAGCATGAAAATAATCGACTTCATTTATAATATCTTTAACTTTCCTTGATTGTAAAGAACCAATGAAATGTAATTTAATATCGCTTGGTAGAGATTCTTTCTTCTCTTTGAATCCATCTAATCGATTTTCACCGAAATGTCTTATTCCTGCTTTATATGCTTCTCTAGCTCGCTCTATTGTAACATATTTTGTTACTGCAATCACGTGAGGTTGTGCTGAATGGGCACTTTTTTTAACGCTTGCATCAATTTCCGTTTCAATCTTAGCAAGATTCTCTTTAACATCCATAAATTATTCACCTACTTTATACACTTTACTTTCGTCCAATAAATGCTAACATACGTCCCGTCTGTCCTTTTTCAACACGATATGAAAAGAATAAATCTAAGTTTTCTGAAGTTGAATATTCGGTAATGTATATGTTTTTTGATGGAACTCCAGCTTCTTCTAGAAGAAGTGCGTTAGCCTTTTTTAAATCAATACCATGTTTATTTTTGCCTCTGCTCTCAATATATAAAGTTGAATCAATGGTTAATTCCTCAAATTTATTTTTTATATCATCATTGATTTCATAAGAATTTGAAGTTGCTGGACCGATTACAATCTTTAAGTCTTCATAATCAAAATCCACTTTTTTTAGCATTTCTTTTACTATTTGACCATATGTTCCTCGCCAACCTGCATGTGCTAATCCAATATAGCCATGTGATTCACTATAAAAATATACCGGTACACAATCCGCATAACACATAGTAAGGAGAATGTGAGAATCGAAAGTATACATTCCATCTATGCCATGTAAATCATCAGTTAGTTTATCAATATTTGTTCCTTTATGTTCACTTGTAACTTCAACGATGCGATTATCATGTGTTTGTATAGGAAAAACCCATTCATCTCTTGGATAACCAATAAGATTCGCTAAGATATCTTGATGATGTGTAATATGATGTGCACTGTCGCTGATATATCTCGCCATATTAAAACTATGATTAGGATAAGGACTTAAACCATTTTCTCGAGTAGTGAAACCTAACTTAATATCAGTATGCTCATCAAATTGATAGTCTAAATAATGAGTTTTCTTAATAAATCTCTCTTTCAAAATATTTCACCACCCCTATATATACATTCCACTGTACACTTAATTTCAAATCGAAATGTTCTACAAATAATCTAAGTATTAAGTAACCAATTATAAAACAATTATATATCATACTTAAATTTATTTAAACTTGTATCAATTACTAACTTGCAATGGTTACCTAAATGATGCACATAAGATAATAAATACATTAATTATTTATATTAATAGTTCTATCGATATATGAATGTTATTTTGAGAATTAGCAGCAAAAATTTATATAAAGTGTTGTCTTATCCTTCAAAACAGAAAAATTTAGTTAAACATTGATTTAAATAGGTTTTCAGGTTAGTTAGATACTCCAACACGAAAAAAATGCCTGAGACTATAAAATGTCTCAGGCTATTTAAAATACAGTGATTATATATACTGACGATTAGCGTCTAGTTCTTCTAGAACGTCTTTCTTCTCTATTTCTAATAAAGCTAGGAATATCATCATCTTTAGTAGTGTGGCTTCTTTCACTTACACTTTCACTTGATTGTGAATGAGAAGTGTGTGCAGAGAATGAATCTTCTTTAGCACTAGCACCAGATTGATGATTAGAACTACTATTTACACTTGAACCAAAACCAGTACTTGTAGCTTTACGACCTTGTGAAGAAGGTTTATCTTCAAAACCAGTTGCGATAACAGTAACTACAATTTCATCTTGGAGCTCTGGGTTAATAACTGTACCGAAAATCATATTCACATCTTCATCTGCAGCATCTTGAACAATATCAGCTGCTTCTTGCGCTTCAAATAAAGACAGTGATTCTCCACCTGTAATGTTCATAAGTACACCTTGAGCACCTACAATTGATGTTTCTAATAATGGAGAAGAAATTGCTTTTTTAGCGGCTTCGACTGCTCTGTTTTCACCAGATGACACACCGATACCCATTAACGCAGAACCTTGATTAGACATAATTGTTTTAACGTCTGCAAAGTCTAAGTTCACTTCACCTGATACTGCAATTAAATCTGAAATACCTTGTACACCTTGACGTAATACATTATCCGCTTCTTTAAATGCTTCCATCATCGGCGTAGATTTGTCAACGATATCTAATAAGCGATCATTTGGAATAACAATTAATGTATCCACTGCTGCTTTCATAGATTCTACACCAGCTGCCGCTTGTGTTTGGCGCTTACGACCTTCGAAACCGAATGGACGCGTAACAACACCTACAGTTAAAGCACCCATTTCTTTTGCAATTTTAGCAACAACCGGCGCAGCACCTGTTCCAGTACCGCCACCCATACCAGCAGTTACGAATACCATATCAGCACCTTGGATAGCATCTTCAATTTGTTCTCTTGATTCTTCTGCTGCTTTCTTCCCAATTTCAGGATTAGCACCAGCACCTAATCCACGTGTTAATTTTTCACCAATTTGAATTTTTGATTCAGCTTTTGATAAGTTTAAAGCTTGTCCATCAGTGTTGATAGCAATAAATTCCACATTATTCATACCATGGTCAATCATACGGTTAACGGCATTATTTCCGCCGCCACCTACACCGATGACTTTCAATGTGGCTAAATGATTAAATCCTTGTTCAAATTCTAACATTTAATTTTCCTCCTAGTCTTTATGGCCAATAATCATTCAAATAGAGATTTCATTAATTTTTTAAACTTACTTTCTTCTTTGGCTTTGCCTTCTGTTTGTTGTTCATCTTCTAGATGATTTTCACGGTCTTCATAAGACTCTTCACGAGGCGCTTCTGGTGCTACCTCGTCATTTTCTTTTTTGTTTGATTTACGCTTAAACCAATCAAAACCGCTTGATTTTGTTTCACTATCTTTATCAGATTCGATAACTTCTTCTTCAAATTCTTCATTATCTTGATAACTAATTGTAACATAATCTAATAACTCGTCAAAAGCGATACTACTAGAAATTGTAGAAATAGCAGAAGAAAATTCCGGTTTTCTGATACCCATTTGTGACGGTGTATGAATTCTCACTTTTTCACTAACCATATCTTGTAGTAATTCTTTTACACCTAGTAAATTTGCAGATCCGCCAGTAACTACAAATCCTCCGTTTACTTTTGTAAGTCCTAGTTCTTGTAAAACATCAAAGACTTCAAAGAATATATCTTCGACTCTTTGTTCAATAAAGTCACTTAAATCTTTTTGAGTATATTGAACATGTTCATCTGAATCAACTTGATCTACTGAAAAGACATCTTGATCTGAAGCAGAGTCATAAAATGCATGACCATATTGATGTTTTACCTTTTCAGCTGTGTCATATGTAGTATTTAGTCCTTGAGCAATATCATCCGTAATGTCTCGACCGGCCATTTCTATAGATTCAGCATCTACAAGTTCTCCTCGTTCATAGAAAGCAACTTGCGTTAAATCTTCACCGATATCAATGACACAAGCGCCTAATTCTTTCTCCGTTGGTGTAAGAATAGAACCATAATTATACGCATCAGAATAAACATCTAACACGTCAACACCACATGCCTCAACACATTTAATCATATTGATTAAAATAGATTTTTGGATTGCGATGACACCTGCATCTACTTTTAATGAATGTCTTGCAATTAATTCTTTTGGATCTGAAACTTCATTGTCTTTGTCAACTACAAAACGAATTGGGAATACATTTATCACTTCAGTTTCAGGTACATCATTTTTATCCCGGATACCTTCTAAAACTGATTCAATATGCGTGCCATCAATTTCAGTATCCTCGTAAAATTCAATTTCATTTGATTCATCATATACTTCGGTACCGATGATAGGTAGTTTTAAAAATACATCTTTTATATCTACACCAGAGGCAATTGAAGCCTTCTTAATTGTATCTTTAATTGCTTGTCTTGCAATATCAAAATCATCAATTAAACCATTCTTGATACCACTTGTGTAGGTTTGCCCTGTACCTATCACATTAATTCCGTTGTGAAATTTTTCGCCTACTATTGTTTTTACGCTTGATGAACCTATATCTATGCTCACATAGTAATGTTCCTCCATAGATAGGCACCTCCTGACAAATTATACTATTTAAGTACACTATGTTTAGTGTACAATACGTTGAATAGCTTGTGAACTATAAACACATACTATTATCGAAATTTTTTAATTATTTTCTTTAGATTGTTTATTAATTTTATTCAACACATTTTGAAGTTCTTCTTTTGCATCATTTTCTTCTTGTGTTGACTTGGTTACATTTTGTTCAGTACCCGATTGAACAGTTGATGAACCTTGATAAGGAATAAATGACGCTCCAACCGATAAATCAATATACCCATTTGTCTTAAGTTCGCCAGAATCATCTCTGCTTAATGATTGTGACATTTGAGGATAATATTGCATTTTGTCTGCAATCGTTGTAATGTCACCAATGACTTGCATATTATCTTTGGTAAAAATCTTTATGCGACTTTGTTTATTTTTAGTTGGTGCGTAACTCACCTCTGCTATTAAGTTTCTCACTTTAGGTGACATTTCAGATAAAGCTTTTATAATTCGTGTTTTTTTGTCTCCTTTGAACCCATCAATGATAGGTCCATCATGTGAAACTTCATCTTTGTATTCTGTTAATTCTTTACCATCTTCTATAATTGGCACATATTTATCTTTATTTTTTTCTAAACCAACAATTTGGTACTCAGTCACGTTAACAGTTAACGTGTTTGGTAATTGTTTATGAATATCAACTTCTTTGATTAAAGGATTCTGTTTTAAGTTCCTAATCGCTTTATTTTTACTAAAAGTATACATTCGTGAACGTGAAGTAACGTTAAGTTCTTTCTTTATTTTACTCGTACTTACGTTGTTATTACCTTTAATATTTACATTTGATATTTTACTTAGTGGTGTAAACATATAGAGTAAAATGAGAACAATGATAAGAATGAGTAGTGTGATAATTGTATATTGGATTCTTTTTTGCTTTTTACGTCTTATGGCTCTTTTTTCTTCTAAACTAAGCGGTTTAATTTGAGTTACCTTCTCATTACTATTGAACGATGTAAATGTTTCCTTTTCTTTTTTAGAAGTAAATTTACTTAGTAATTTATGTTTTTTAGAATGACGAGAGTCTTTAGTTTGTTTTTCGCTCTGATGATCAGTTAGAAATTCCTCTTCGTCTTCATTACTTTGACGCGTTTCGCTTGTTTGTTGAACACTACGATCATTTAATTTATCATTATTATATTTTTGATTGTCATCTTCATCATTAACATTATCCTCAATTAAATCACTTTTTATTTCTTTATCTTGATTATGCGACTTGTGATTATCAATAAATTTATCCATTGGTTTAGTTTCTAACTGTGATTGTGTAGACGTAGCATCTTTTTCTTTACTTTGGTTATCTATGCGACGTCTTCTGCGTTGGCGAGCGTTTTTATTCCGTCTAAAAAGCTCTAAGTCTTCATTACTTTGACTATCATTCAAATGGATTGTATTATCGTCTTTATTCGACATATTCTCATTATTAGGTTGATTTTTATTCTCTTCCATGAGCATTCACACTCCTTAGTATGATGGCAAGTGCGCTCGGAATCTATCGATAAACTTCTCACCACGTTCTTCAAATGTATGATACTGATCCCAACTTGCACAAGCTGGTGATAATAAAACAACATCATTGGGCTCGACTATATCTTGAATTTTATCAACAGCATCCTCTACGTCTGTTGCTTTAATCACATACTTACCTTGACTATTTCCCAATTTAGCAAATTTATCTTGTGTTTCTCCAAAAACAACCATCACACGTACATTTTCCATATAAGGAATAAGTTCATCGAATTCATTACCACGATCTAATCCACCACACAACCAAATAATTGGTTGATCAAAAGAGTTAAGCGCAAATTGAGTAGCTAAAGTATTAGTTGCTTTTGAATCATTATAATATTTATTTGTGCGATTTGTACCAATATACTGAAGTCTATGATCAATACCAGAAAAAGTAACAAGACTATCTACAATAGCTTTGACTGGCACACCAGCAATGATCGATGCTAATACAGCTGCTAAAATATTTTCCAGGTTATGTTCTCCCGGTAGTACTAAGTCTTTAGTGTTAATAATGCGAATGCCGTTAAAAACGATGAAACCATCTTTAATGTATATCCCATCAACTTCTTGCTGTGTTGAAAAATAAAATGTTTTTGCTTCTAGATTTTCTGATTCAATTAGGTGTCTTTGGTGATAATTACAAATAAGATAATCATCTTTAGTTTGATTTTTATATATTTGCTTTTTAGCATTTTGATAGTTCTCTAACGTTTCATGGTAATCCAAATGTGCAGAATAAATATTTGTAATGATAGCGATATGTGGTTTATATTTCTCAATACCTAATAATTGAAAAGATGATAATTCTGTTATTAAATACTCATCTGATTTAACTTCTTGTGCAACGTTTGAGGCTACATAACCAATATTTCCAGAAAGCCGTCCAGTTAACACGCTTTTTTGGAACATATCACCGATTAGTGAAGTGACAGTTGTTTTACCGTTAGTTCCAGTAACTGCTATGATTGGTGCCTCAGAAATTAAATAGCTAAGTTCAACCTCTGTTAAGATTTTAAGCCCTCTTTTTGCTGCTTCTTCAATAATTGATACAGTATATGGAATACCTGGATTTTTCACAATGATGGGATTATCATCTAATAAAGAAAAAGGATGACTACCGCTAATTACCTCAATGCCCATAGATTCTAAATCTTTAGCATGTGCATCCTGTGAAAGATCCTTTCCATCATTGACTTTAACGTTAGCACCTAATTTAAGGAGAAGTTTCGCCGCTTCATATCCACTTTTTGCTAAGCCTACTACTAAAACATTTTTATTTTCTAATTCAGTGTAATTTAGCAATTTAATGCACTCCAATCCATAAACCTATTAATCCTGTAATTAAACCTACCGTCCAAAATACTGTTACTACCTTCCATTCACCCCAACCACTTAATTCAAAGTGGTGATGTATAGGACTCATCTTGAAAATACGTTTCTTCGTTAATTTATATGAGGCTACTTGTAACATTACAGATAATGTCTCAACTACAAACACAAAACCAATTAATATTAATGATAATTCTTGATTCAACATGATTGAAATCGTCGCAAAAATACCACCTAAAGCAAGACTTCCTGTGTCTCCCATGAAAACTTTCGCTGGATTTAAATTGTAAGGTAAGAAACCTAGTAAAGCGAAAATCATTATAATACAAAATATGCCAATAGCCGGTGAATCTAACATGTAACTCATTACAGCATACATAGCAAAACCTATTATTGACAAACCAGTTGCCAATCCATCTAAGCCATCTGTTAAGTTTACAGCATTTGAGAAACCAACTTGCCAAAAGACAATAAATATCACATAAGCAAATGACAACGGAATATCAAAATTCACAAATGGAATATGCAAATCTGTCGTAAAATGTACAAGGTGAAAAACATCACTTAGCACAAAAAATATAACTGCAATAATTATTTGTGCTAGAAACTTTTGTTTACTAGTTAATCCTTGGTTATTCTTTTTAACTACAATAATATAGTCATCAATAAATCCAATAAGACCAAAACCGATTGTTACAAATAGTAACAAAATAATAGGATTGGAATGGTCTACAAAGATAATTGCAATGATGGAGGTAATTATAATACTAATTAAAAATGTAAGCCCACCCATAGTAGGTGTACCTGTTTTTTTCATATGGCTTTGAGGCCCTTCTTCACGGATACTTTGTCCAAATTTCATACGTTTCAATGTTGGAATAAGTATTGGGACTAAAATAAATGTTATCAGTAATGCGATGATCGCGTATATAAAGATCATATAAATCTCCTTTTCTTCACTTTCTAATTTTAGTTCTTTTTATTTGTAAATAACCTTTAATATTTTATCAGTTTTTGTTTTATTTTAATATACGACATTATCTATTTATTAAATAAGGTTGGGACCATTCGTGAGCTAATCCCTAAAATGTTAATCCCAACCTGTTGTTGATATCAAGTTCTCTTAAATTAATTATTTCTCTCAGAACCTGATGTTTCATTTGTGCTGTCATCAGAATCATTTTTCGAGTCGGCGTTCGACTTTTCATTCTTACTTGATGAAGACGCATTTGAATTATCCTCATCAACTTTATCTTTCTTTGATTTTTTATCCGAAGAGTCCTCATCAGTTTTCTCTTGGTCATCATCCGTATCTTCAGCAGATAATGATACTTCTATCTTATCTTTATTTTTAATGATTTGACCTTTTGAGATACTTTGATTCGTGACAAATCCATTACCTTTAGTAGAAACTTTAATTTTCGTTAAATCTTCAAAAGCAAGTACATCTTCTTTTGTCCATCCGGTCATATCCGGCATTGTTAATTCCCCGTCTGTCATTAACATTACTTTACTGTGCGGTAGGACTTTGGTACCTGACTTAACTGATTGTTGTTTAATTTGTTTGCCATTACCAATCGTAATAGGTTTAAGAGATTGAGCATTGACGCTATCCTCTGCTTTTTGAACTTCATCTCCTTGCACGTTAGGCACTTTACTATAGTCAGTTTTTGATGAAGTATCACTAGATTTTCCAACATTTAAATATTTCAGCGTATTCTCCATAATTGGTTTAAATGCTTTGCTCACACCCATTTCATATGCTTCTTGATCATTTTTTTGAGCAAGACTCATACCTGCATAGACAATGACTTTAGGATCTTTCTTAGGTGCATCCCCCATGAAACTTACAAAGTAAGGATTTTCACCTTTAACATAACCGCCTCCATTTGAATCAGCTACTTGTGCTGTTCCTGTCTTACCTTCAATATCATAACCTTTTACGCGATAATTCATGGCATGACTCTTCTTACTATTTACTACTTTATCAAGTTCTTCTTCAACTTTATTGGCTGTTTCTTGCGTTACTGGTTTACCGGCAAACTCTTTTTTACCAGAGTAATAATTCTTTTTAGTTATTGGATTATCGATACTACTTACAAACCATGGTTTAAGCATATTTCCTTTATTAAAGAATGCCGATTGTGCTTGAATCATTTGAGCAGGAGTAACAGTTGTTGATTGACCAAATGCTGACGTTTTTTGTTGTAATTCATTTGCCCAACCAATATTACCTGCAGCTTCTCCATCAAACATACCACCCGTTTTTTTGCCAAATCCAAAGCGTTCATACCAAGATTTCATTTTATCAGCACCAACCAAATCTTGTAAGTGCATCATCAATGTATTTGATGAATAAGTAAAACCTAACGACATGGGTATACGTCCCCAACCAGTTTTATTCCAATCGGAAATTTCAGAGCCCATAATATTTCTTTGACCTGATTTATACTTTTCATCCGGTTTGAACTTACCTTCTTGAATTGCTGCAGCTAAGCCGTATGTTTTAAAAGTAGAGCCCGGTTCATATGTATTTTGATATAAATCGTTCGCCCACTTTTTGCCAAAATCTTTACCTGTTTCAGGATTAAAAGTCGGACGTTGGCTATATGCAAGTATTTCACCAGTTTTTGCGTCCATTACTACTGCAAATAAATCTTTTGGAGCATAACGTTCAACCATGTCATCAAGCGCTTCTTCCACAAAAACTTGGATATTAGAATCAATTGTTAAGTGTACATCGTCTCCACGTTTAGGTTGTTGCTCTTTCTTCGTATTAGGTGCAATGTAGCCCCATATATCATGAATATATTTAAGTGCACCTCTTGATCCATTTAAATAACTATTAAATATTTTTTCAACACCTAATGCACCATTTAATTCACCAGTATCAGGGTCTTTCTGTGCCATCCCTATTAAATGGGAAGCAAAATTACCATTAGGATAAAAGCGCTCAGTTTCTGGGTAAAGTGCTATACCAGGTAATTTCATTTTCTCTATTTTTTCTTTTTCTTGATAAGTTAAATTAGTACCTTTCTGACCAAATTCGATTTGAAAGGCTTTCTTATTATTAAGTCGTTTTTCTATTTCATCAGCATCCATATCTATGATTTCAGCTAATTTTTTTGCTGTCTTTTTTTTATCAACCACGTGTCGAGGCTTTTTACTTTCTTTACTTGCTTTTTTATCCACAACTGCAACAAGTTTATATCTTTCTACATCTTCTGCTAAAACTTTACCATTACGATCATAAATCTTACCTCGTTCTGGTTGTTGAGAATTTTTGACTAAATATTTCTCATTGGCTTTCATAATTAAATCTTGACCATTGGAGTGGCCAGTAATCATTATATAAGAAAACCTTAGCACCAATATAAAAAAGAGCAGTCCGAATAAACCAACAAGTAGGACTGCTCCTATTTTATTTTTTTTAATTTTAATTTTTCGCTTCGCCATTATTACGCACTACCTTTACATTGTCGTTCTCTAGGCTCATGCCCTGCTTCTTAGCCTTGTCGTAAATGCGTTCATATGAAGAATTTTTCTTAATTTCAGACTTTAATGCGCTGTTTTCACTAGATTGTTTCTCTATTTTTTGATCCAAATCTGCAATTTTTCCTCGCGTATCGTACGCATCCATTTTTAAAGATAGCATATAAATACTTATTAGAGCAATTACAGTTATTAATGCTATGTATAAAATTTTTTCAAATCTAGTAAGTTGAACAACAACTTTTCTTTTAACGGTTTGTTTTTCAGGACTCGATTGTGGTTGTCTTTGTGGGATACTGGTTTGTGTCGCTTCATCATAAGGTTGATAAATTTTTTCTACAGCCATTATACTTACTCCTTATTTTAATATTTCTGCTACGCGTAACTTGGCGCTACGTGCTCGATTGTTTTCGTTTAAATCGTCATCAGTAGCGGTAATCGGTTTACGATTCACTCGTTTTAACTTAGGTGTATATGCTTCAGGAATAACAGGTAGACCTCTTGGTACATCTGGACCTTTCTCAAACTCTTGGAAAATTTGTTTACACAAACGATCTTCCAAAGAGTGGAAAGTAATTACTGATATTCTACCTCCGACCTTCACACATTCAATGGCTTGCTCAACTGAATCTTCAAAAGCTGACAACTCATCATTCACAGCAATTCGAATAGCTTGGAACACGCGTTTTGCAGGATGTCCCCCTTTCCGTCTTGCTTTCGCTGGTATGCCTTCTTTAATGACATCAACTAGTTCTAAAGTTGTTTCAATCGGTTGTTGTTCTCGGTGGGCTTCAATTCTACGTGCAATTTGTTTAGAAAATTTCTCTTCGCCGTAACGATAGAAAATCTTAACTAATGCTTCATAAGACCATTGATTAACTACTTCATATGCAGAAAGTGATTGTGTTTGATCCATTCGCATATCAAGTTTCGCATCATTGTGATAACTGAAACCTCTTTCAGGCACATCCAATTGAGGACTTGAAACACCTAAGTCATAATAAATACCATCTACTTTATCAATTTCTAATTCATTTAAAATATTTGTTAATTCTCGAAAGTTGTTATGAACAAAAGTGACTTTGTGCAAATGTTCTTTTAAAACTTCTTTCGCATTTTCTATGGCTGTTAAATCTTGATCAATCGCAATAAGTCTACCTTTATCATTTAATTGATTAAGTAAATAGAGGGCATGTCCTGCTCCACCTAACGTACAGTCAACATACACACCATCTTCTTTAATATTTAAATAATCAATGGTTTCGTTTAACATGACGCTCACATGATGAAACATTTAAATTCCTCCATTTAAAAATCAAAATCTATTAAATCTTCAGCAATGTCTTCGAAACTTTCTTCAGATTCATCATAGAAATCATTCCAAGTTTCTCTGTCCCAAATCTCAATACGATTTGAAACACCAATTACTGTACATTCCTTACTTAAATTGGCGTATTTTCTTAAATTTTGCGGAATATTAATACGCCCTTGTTTATCTAATTCTACTTCTACAGCACCTGAGAAGAACATACGCATAAATTTACGCGCGTCTTTTTTTGTCATAGGTAAGGTTTTCATCTTCTCTTCAATTTGCTGCCATTCTTCTAGAGTGTAACCAAATAAACATTTATCAAGGCCTCTTGTGATAATAAAACGTTCATTTAGATCATAACGAAACTTGGACGGTATAATCATACGTCCTTTTGTATCCAATTGATGATCGAATTCTCCCATGAACATTTTTTATCACCTCACCTTATTTATAATTTACCACATCTCCCCACTATCCTCCACTAATTATACAAAAAAGGTGCAAATAATTTGCTCAAACACAAAAAAACCCGTTTTATCTTTAAGATAAAACGGGTAAAAACACTGTCATATCAATGTTTTATAATCAAATGATCAAACGAGTAAGAAAGTGGTGGATAGGTGGAGGGACTGAACACATCTATCCCAAAATCATTCATAATTTGAAGTGGATTCCAAACTCTTTCTTGTAGACCACCCATTGGATGGAGTGTTTCACTGATTTCTCTAAACTGTCGCATACTTATATCATTTTCTCTTTCAATATTCAGAAGGTATCGTTTGATTAAATAATCGTATTGATTGAGATGAATTTGATTATTTTTTTCTAAAAGAAGTTGGTTGTCATGGTTATTTTCCACATAAGTTAATAAATTATTATAAAGTTCTTGTTGCTGAGTTTTCATTTCTTCTACTTCATTTATAAAATTATTTGACGCTTTTTCACGAACAAAACGTTGACGTTCCTGTTCTACTCCATTTGCAATGACAGACTCTATTGATAAATTATATTGTTTTAATAACTTTTTAGTTCTAGCATACAAATACGTGATTCTTAATCTCGGCATAACAATAGGCATTTCTACATTTAACGTATCAAAAACACCTTTTAATTCTGCCCAATATTTGATTTCGCTTGGACCTCCGATAAATGCTACTGTGTTAAACAACCATTCCTCTACAACTGGACGTGTAACAACATTATTAGAAATTCTTTCAGGCTCTCTTTCTATGATATCTAACAAATTTTGTTTCGTGTAACGTTTCTCAGTTTTATTCAGTTTAAAATAAGTGCCATCAAAATTTAAAAGCTGTCTCATTCCGTCTTCATGGATAAACAAATGCGTGTTTGTCTCTGTTTGTATCATTGATGGAAGTTGTTGTTGAGTTGTTCGTATCTGAGTTTCACGAAAAGATTGATCGACTTGATCCCTCTTTTCTAATATCTCTTTAAACAACGGTTTCTCCATCTGTCTTAATTCAGGGTATTGAGCATCAATGAGTAGAATGCCATAGTCCTTAAACACTTCATGTATCAATCCCTTAAAAATATCAGTCCATGAATCATATTGATTAATAATATTGACGCACATTTGATAAACATCTTGAGTATGTACAGTTTCCTTTATTTCTTTAAAAAAGTGATTTAATGATGCTTTTAATTCGTTCTTATCAGGAGTATATCTTGAAACATTACTATCTGGTGGTGTCATCGTATGATACTTTACTTTTTTCAAAGTAGTTTCTTTATTATTGAATGCATACGTATGATTTACCTCTTCAAAATCATGGTCCTCACCAGCAATCCAAAACACAGGTACAATAGGCGTATCGTATTTCTCAGAAAGTTGACGACTTAAAATTATAATTGAGAAAATCTTATGAAACGTATACAGTGGACCCCCAAAAAGACCAGCTTGTTGTCCACCAATCACTACTTTTGCACCATCAGCTAAAGCATCTATGTTATTCAGTTGCTGATGTGTTAAATTTAATTCATTCATGTAAGATTTAATCACTCGTGATAAATGAAATTCCCTTCCGTTATTAGGTGTTTTTAATCTTCTATCAAAGCTTTCTTTTTGCGATGCATCATATTCATAAAAAGATGTAATTTGAGATTCACTATTTTTTATTTTATTAATGAACTGATCTTGTTCAGTTAACTTTAACGTATTACACTTCATGTTTTTACTCCTTCATTATCACTATTCCTCATATAGTATAAAGATTATATTTCTTATTGACAATTTAACGGCTTATACATTAATTTATCTAAATTTTTGACAAAACAACTAAGTATGATTATTAAATGAAAAAGCATTTTAAAGAGGGTATAATAAAATAAAGAAACAAAGGGGGAAACGATATGGGTGAAGTTAAACATTTACAAATCAACTACAAAACTGATGAGCTTTTCGCTGATTTCAGAGAATTTGGTAACAAGAACCTATATATGATTGAGGAGCTAAAGGGACAAATGATTGATGCAAGTTCCGATTCTCCTTTTTATGGAATTTTTGTTGGTAATAAATTAGTTGCGAGAATGGCACTACTTGATAAAGGAGAAGTAGAAGAAACTTATTTTCCTAATAGCAATTACTATATTCTACTTTGGAAATTAGAAGTATTAGATACTTACCAAAGACGTGGATATGCTAAGCAACTATTAAACTTTGCTAAAGAAAATAAAAAACCAATTAAAGCTATTGCTAGAAATAACTCAAAAGCGTTCTTTTTAACACAAGGTTTTAAAGATGTAGCAACCAAAAATCCTGAGGGGCACGACATCCTAATATGGAATCCATAATGTCGTAACAATAATATATCAATTAAACTGAGCCAACACTTGTAGTGATAAATTTTACAAGCGTTGGCTCAACTTACACTTCTTCAATTGTCTTTTTCTCTCCTATTCACTCAACAATGTGAACCATTTCTGATAAGTCATTAATGATATAATCCGGTTGAATAGACGTATGGTTTTCTTTTTGTCTGATATTAAACCAACATGTTGATATATTAGCATTTTTACCACCTAAAATGTCAGACGTTAAAGAATCTCCCACAATCAGAGTTTGATTCCTGTTATTCTCTCCGATATGTTCAAACACAAAATCGAAGAACTCTGTCATCGGTTTTTGAAATCCAGTTTGTTCAGATATAAAGACGTCTTGAAATATTTCATTAAATTGTGTCTGAGCAATTCGTCGTAGCTGTGTTTCTGTTACACCATTGGTTACTATATATAGAGAATGATTTAATTTTAATTGTTGTATAACTTCTAATGTATGATCAAATAATTTAACCGGTGCCTTTGCCAATTCATCTCTAAAGCACTCATCAGCTTCTTTTCCATTTACATGAATATGATAGTCATTAAAATAATTAATAAATCGTTGTGACAGCACTTCATCTTTAGTCAATTTATTTTGTTGAAATGCTTCCCAATGGGCTTGGTTCACTTTCCTAAAATGTTCGAAATCCTGTTGACTTGGCTGATGATTATATTTCTGTGCTAAATTATAAAACGCTTTTTTCTCAGCATCATAAAAATCCACTAATGTATCGTCGAAATCAAATAATATATTTTTGAATTTCATATTCAAATCTCCTATTTATTAACAATCTTTTTTAATAAAATAGTAACAAATAAAATGGCACAAAAAAAGACCAGAGCATTCGCTCTGGCCAATAATTAATTGTGTATTAGAAACCGAAGATTTTACCTAATACGCTAACGCCACTTTCTACGATGTCAACGATACTAGTTCCTAATTTAGTCCAATCTTGATCTTGTGCTGCTTTTACTGTATTTGCAATAGCTTCTGCTAATTTTGACATGTTTATCTCTCCCTAATTAATTATTTAAATTTATATTTTAAAAGACTATGATTAATTAAAATCCGAAGATTTTACCTAATACGCTAACGCCGCTTTCTACGATGTCAACGATACTAGTTCCTAATTTAGTCCAATCTTGATCTTGTGCTGCTTTTACTGTATTTGCAATAGCTTCTGCTAATTTTGACATGTTTATCTCTCCCTAATTAATTATTTAAATTTTAAAGTTTTAATTTTTAAATTATTGACCTAATAATTTAGAAATAACACTAATACCATTTTCAACAATACCAGCGATGCCTGAAGCTAATTGAGACCAATCTTGGTTGATTCCTGCATCTACTACACTTCTAATTGCGTCAAATAATTGTTCCATTATTCAAAACTCCTTTAAATAAATTTTATTATTATGCGAGATCGTTGATGATGAACTAATTTCCCAAAAATCGATTCACCATATCAACGCTACTTTCTATGATGTTAACAATACTTGCCCCTAATTGAGTGCCATCGTTAGTGATGGCTGCTTCTAAGATGTCTTTAAAAGCGTTAAATAATTTCATTATTAACACTCCTAAATGAGTTAATAACTCCAAAACGATTGGATACGATTGCGATTCGTTATCTCTATCGTTTTGTTACCTTTACTATAAAGTTAATTTGACTCAATTTGTTGCATTTTTCATACTAAATAATTAAGAGTTCCTAACTGTTAATTTTCTTAGGTTTTACAACAGTTAGGCATGCACAACTGTATTGCACTCTATTTTATTGATATAAACATATAGGATTTTATATCAAATTAACATTTATGTATAAAAACCTCTATTATAGTGAAAAATATAAATAATTTTTATTAGGTACCTATTGCTAAAAGACATATATTTAGATATAATAATTCTTGTGTTGAAAATGTCCTGGTAGCTCAGCTGGATAGAGCAATGGCCTTCTAAGCCATCGGTCGGGGGTTCGAATCCCTCCCAGGACGCTATAAAAAAAGGAGTCTCATTGAATGAGGCTCCTTTTTTATTATGTAAAATACAATAATATAATTCAACAGAGATTAAAACCCGCTATATATTACAAAAGAGCAAACTTAATAAGGCGTAAACATCACGTAAGTTTAATTTAGCCATCGATGACCACATCATTAATAAACCTGAAACATTTTAATGTCCCAGGTTTATTCTTTATATAAAAGTTTTGCTCTTATTATTCCTAACTGTCTAATATTCAATCTTAACTGTTTCGATGACCTGATTTTCTCTATTTCTAAAATTCAAAATGATGGTATTTTCATGATCCTTGTATACGAGCTCAGCAAAAGTTTCTTCGATTTGACTACGTGATTGAGAAATACTACCAGGATTAATTACATGGATGCCACCTATTTGCTCATATTTTGCCACATGTGTATGTCCATAGAAAGCAAACAAACATCCTAATTCTTTTGCCTTTTCAGCAAGTTTCATTCGTGTTTGGTTTACTTGATAAAGATGACCATGAGTATAAAAGGCACGAACTCCGTTTTCTTCAGTGATTGCTTCTTCTAAAAACTCTGGATAAAAATCACAATTACCTTTCACACGCTGATACAAACTAAGTTCTGTGTCATTATAACTAAATTCAGAATCCCCTAAATGTAAAAATTTATCTGCATCTTTATGTAGATCATAAATATGATATAAAATACCTGTTTCTTTGTGATTATCACTAAGAATAATCCACTTAGACATGTTGTTCACCCTCTAAATATTCTTTTAACAATAGAATAGCATTTCCACGATGACTGATTTTACCTTTTTCATCATTTGTAATTTCCGCCATCGTTTTATTTAATTCTGGAACGAAAAATATTGGATCATAACCAAAACCATTTTTTCCATGTCGTTCAGTTGTTATCACTCCGGAAACTGTTCCTTTAAATGTTTTTGTTTTTTCATTAGGCGCACTCATACTAATCACACAAACAAATTGAGCACGACGGTCTTGAACATCTTCTAAGTTCGTTAACAACTTTTCAATATTATCTTCATCATTCTTACCTAATCCTGCATAGCGCGCTGAATATACGCCTGGTTCCCCATTTAATGCGAACACTTCAAGTCCACTATCATCTGCAATGACACGCTTATTTAATGCATGTGCTGCCGCTTCGGATTTTAACTTAGCGTTTTCTTCAAATGTGGCACCTGTTTCTTCTACATCAAAATCTTCAATCAACTCAGAAATTCCAATAACATTTTGATTTTTAAAAATAGCTTTAAAATCGTTTATCTTACCTTGATTATTAGTTGCAATAACAATATCTTCCATATCATTCTCTCCTTCTATGAATCATTTACAGTTATTCTTTTGACTTCAACTTTCATATTTAACCATTCATCAATAATATTTTTAATATGTGTGGTGTCACCAGTCGCAAAAAATCGATGTTGGGGATGTTCTGTGTAACTGGCATGCTCATTGCTAAACGTGAGTAATGCACTTACTTCTCTTGCTGTTTCTAAGCCAGATGAGATAACTGTTTTAGTACCACTAAAATATTCATAAATAGGCTGATATAACAACGGATAGTGTGTACATCCTAAAATAACCGTGTCCGCATCACTGTTTCTCCATTGCTTCAACGTTTGATGAATCACAATATTAGTGATTGTAGGGTCTTTATAGCGCATTTGTTCAACTAGAGGAACAAAGCCCGGGCATGCAACACTATAGACATTCACATTTGGATTTATCTTTTTTATATGTGTGCGATACGCTTCTGATTTAATTGTTCCTTCGGTTCCTAAAACTAATACATTTTGATTTTTTGTAGTCATTATCGCAGTTCTTGCTCCAGGTTCGATAACACCAATGACAGGAATAGGTAATATGTTTTGTAAATAATCTAACGCAACTGCCGTAGCAGTATTGCAAGCAATAACCAGCATTTTTATATCAAATTCCATCAATTTTTGAGCTAGTTCCGTTGTGAATTTTTTAACTTCTTCTCCTGGTCTTGGACCATATGGACAACGTGCTATATCACCTAAATAATAAATAGTTTCATTTGGTAACTGTCTCATAATTTCTTTAGCAACAGTAAGACCACCAACACCTGAATCAATGACTCCAATAGGTTTATTCATACTTCTTCACCCTTATTTTTACAATTACCTTACATTGTATCACAGTATCATATAACTGTAGATATTTACGTTTATAGTTCTTGTAAAGTGAAATTCCTATATTTATTCTACAATCAGCAAAAAATGACCAAGGCGAAGTTGCCTTGGTCACTATAAGCTATATTAATCTACTTGATGGTCTGAACCAAAGAATGATTTAAACATATGGAAAGAGGTTTCTCTATTCATTGCGGCAATTGACGTTGTCAATGGTATACCTTTAGGACATGCATTCACACAGTTTTGAGAATTACCACATTCTTGCAGTCCACCTGCACTCATCAATGCATCTAAACGCTCATCTTTAGTCATAGAACCTGTTGGATGTAAATCGAACAAACGTACTTGAGAAATAGCTTGTGCACCAACAAATTTATTGTTTTTTGTGACATTTGGACATACTTCTAAACATACACCACAAGTCATACATTTAGACAACTCATATGCAGTTTGACGTTTTTTCTCTGGCATACGTGGTCCAGGTCCTAAGTCATATGTTCCATCAATAGGAATCCATGCTTTCATTCGTTTTAAGTAATCGAACATTCTTGAGCGATCAACTTGTAAATCTCGAATGACAGGGAAAGTACTCATAGGTTCAAGACGAATAGGTTGTTCTAATTGATCAACAATAGCTGAACATGATTGTCGTGCACGGCCGTTGATTACCATTGAACAAGCGCCACATACTTCTTCGAGGCAATTCATATCCCATGTGACTGGTGTCGTTTTTTCACCTTTAGAGTTGACTGGATTTCGTCTGATTTCCATCAAACATGCGATTACGTTTAAATTTTCCTTATAAGGAATTTCAAATGATTCTTCATAAGGTTTTGATTCGCTATTATCTTGACGTTTAATTATCAATTTTACTGTTTTTTGTTTTGGTTGTTGATTTTGACCTTGTACTTGAGTTTGTGGATTACTTTGAGTTTTTGGAGTTTCTTTTAATGATTGATCAGCCATTATTTATTACCTCCTTTAGACTTACTTGTGTAGTCACGCTTACGAGGTGGAATTAAACTTACATCTACTGGCTCATAAGTAAATTCTGGCTTTTCACTTCTACCTTTATAACGAGCCATGGTTGTTTTTAACCATTCTTCATCATTACGTTCTGGGAATTCAGGTTTGTAATGTGCACCTCTAGATTCGTTACGATTATACGCACCAATCGTAATCACACGAGCAAGAACCAACATATTCCATAATTGTCGTGTGAAGAATACTGCTTGGTTGCTCCATGTTTGCGTATCTTCCATATCAATATCTTCATAACGTTTCATAAGTTCTTGAATTTTTTTATCTGTTTCAAGTAACTTTTCATTTTCACGAACCACAGTTACGTTAGCTGTCATAATTTCACCTAATTCACGGTGAAGTTTATAAGCATTTTCAGTACCACGCATATTTAATAAATGATCAAATTTTTCTTTCTCTTCTTTAACACGAGCTTCGAAAATACTGTCATCTAAATCTGTATACGATTTTTCAACATTTTCAACATATTTGATAGCGTTAGGACCTGCTACTGTACCTCCATAAATAGCTGAAAGTAAAGAATTAGCACCTAAACGGTTACCACCATGTTGTGAGAAATCGCATTCTCCAGCTGCAAATAACCCTTTGATATTAGTCATTTGATCATAATCTACGTATAAACCACCCATTGAATAATGTACTGCTGGGAAAATCTTCATTGGAACTTTACGTGGATCATCACCTGTGAATTTTTCATAAATTTCAATAATACCACCTAATTTAACATCTAATTCGTGTGGATCTTTATGAGATAAATCAAGGTATACCATGTTTTCTCCATTGATGCCTAACTTTTGGTTAATACAAACATCGAAAATTTCACGTGTCGCTATATCACGTGGAACCAAGTTACCATAGTCTGGATATTTTTCTTCTAAGAAGTACCAAGGTTTACCATCTTTATACGTCCAAATACGGCCACCTTCACCACGAGCTGATTCACTCATAAGACGTAATTTGTCATCACCTGGAATCGCAGTCGGATGTATTTGAATGAATTCACCATTTGCATAAATCGCACCTTGCTGATAAACGATGGACGCCGCTGAACCTGTATTAATCATTGAGTTCGTCGTTTTACCAAAGATAATACCAGGACCACCTGTTGCCATGATAACAGCGTCTGAACCGAATGATTGAATTTCTGATGTTGTCATATTTTGAGCGACAATACCTCTTGCAGCATCTTCTTCGTCTTTAACAATACCTAGAAATTCCCATCCTTCGTATTTAGTTACTAAACCATCCACCTCAAATGAACGAACTTGCTCATCTAATGCATAGAGTAACTGTTGACCTGTCGTTGCGCCAGCAAATGCTGTTCTATGATGTAGTGTACCGCCAAAACGTCTAAAGTCTAATAAACCTTCTTTCGTTCTGTTAAACATAACCCCCATGCGATCTAACAGATGGATGATTTTAGGTGCAGCATCAGCCATTGCTTTGACTGGTGGTTGATTGGCCAGGAAGTCTCCACCATAAACAGTATCATCAAAGTGAATCCACGGTGAATCTCCCTCACCTTTAGTATTAACAGCACCATTTATGCCACCTTGTGCACAAACAGAGTGCGAACGCTTTACCGGTACAATGGAAAATAAATCTACATGTGCACCTTGTTCTGCCGCTTTAATTGTTGACATCAGACCGGCTAGTCCTCCACCGACAACAATAATTTTTTTCTCTGCCATAGAAATGTCACTCCCCTGAATATTTAAATCTCAAGCCCTACTTTTAATTTTCAGATATAAACTAACTACTAAACAGTTAATCTTTAACGTTTCATAATTTCTTAGTAGTAAATTTATCTATACTCACTTATTTCAAAATGAAAATTCGTATACTTATATAAACGCAATAACAGCTGCAACACCAATATAAGAAATCACTAAAAATACTATGAGTGAAATCCAAGTAAAAACACGTTGTGATTTTTTAGATTGTAAAAAGCCCCATGTTACACAAAATGACCATAAACCATTAGCAAAATGGAAAACAACAGCAATGACACAAATAATGTAAAAGATTGCCCATAACGGATGTTGTAATGTTTCATGCATTAGATTATAGTCCACAGATTTACCATAAAAAGCTTTCTGCAAACGTGTTTGCCATAAGTGCATTGCAATAAAAATAAATGCTAAAATACCACTTACACGTTGGAAGAAAAACATCCAGTTTCTAAATAATGAGTAATGTCCGATGTTCTCCTTAGCAGTGAAAGCGATGTGTAAACCGAACAAACCATGGTATAACAATGGTATATAAATAAGTATAAATTCCATCACAATAAGGAATGGTAAAGATTCCATAAATCCTGACGCTCTATTAAAAGCTTCAGCACCTTGCGTTGCTTGATGGTTTACCATTAAGTGTACAATTAAAAATGCACCTATCGGAATAACCCCTAATAACGAATGTAATCTTCTAAGGTAAAATTCATTCTTTGATTGAGCCAAAAAGAGTCCCCCCTGCGAAACTTATAATTTAAATTGCTAATTCTTAGAAACTTGTATGCAAAATGCCCTAAAGTTTTACATAAAAGACCAGCGTTGATTTACTTTTTTATTTAGTACTTGTCTTTATAATTAATATCGACCTATACACAAGTAGGACTTAAAAAAGTAAAAAGCCAGTCATTGAGCAGTAAGTTTAAAGATTTGGAAATCTATTAGTTGTGACAATTAACATGAAGTGATAACTTTTCTCATTTAGAAAACGCTTCCATACAACTTTAAAAAAATTAGCTTTTGATACGTACATTGTAACATTAATTTCACAATTTTTGGGCATGAGAATGATTCTCATGCCCACTTTTTAATAATTATTTGTTTTGTAACGCGTTTTGAAGGTTTTTAGCAACCTTTTCAGGCAATCCTGCTTGTCTTAATTCATCAAAAGACGCTTCTTTCATTTTCTTAATCGATCCAAACGTACGTAATAATGAAGTTTTTCTCTTAGTTCCAATACCATCAATGTCATCAAGAACAGATTTCAGACCTGTTTTTTGACGTGTTTGTCGGTGGAATGTAATTGCAAATCGATGAACCTCATCTTGTATGCGGTGTAATAGATAAAATGCTTGACTATTCTTTTTTAAAGGTACTATTTCAGCACTTGCTCCATAAAGTAGTTCAGATGTTTGGTGTTTATCATTTTTTTGTAAACCAGCAACTGGTATATCTAGCCCAAGCTCATTTTCGAGTACATCCATCACACCATTCATATGACCTTTCCCACCATCAACTATTATTAAATCTGGTAGAGGTAGCCCTTCGTTAAGTACACGAGTATAGCGTCTACGAACGACCTCTCTCATAGATTTATAATCATCAGGTCCTTCCACTGTTTTAATCTTATATTTTCGATAATCTTTTTTATGAGGTTTGCCATCTACAAATGTAACCATTGCTGAAACTGGATCAACACCTTGAATATTTGAATTATCAAAAGCTTCAATTCTTATTGGTGTTTGGATACCCATACGCTCTCCTAGTTCTTCAATTGCTTTGATGGTTCTTGACTCATCTCTAGCAATTAATTCAAATTTATTATCGAGTTGCACTTCAGCATTGTGATTCGCTAAATTAATCATGTCTTTTTTAGCTCCTCGTACTGGTTGAACAATCTTAGTATCTACCACCGACTGAATGATATCCTTATCAAGATTTTTAGGTACATGAACTTCTTTAGGTATTAGATGCTGATTTAAACTATAAAATTGACCTATAAAAGTATAAAATTCTTCTTCCTCTGTTTGTTGTATTGGTATCATTGTAGCATCACGTTTAATCATATTACCTTGTCTAACGAAGAAGACTTGAACACACATCCAGCCTTTAGAAACACTATAACCAAAAACATCTCTAATTGTATTATCCGAAGACATAATCTTTTGTTTTTTAGTTAAATTGTGAATGTGTTGAATCATATCCCTATATTCTTTTGCTTGTTCAAAATCTAACTGTTCACTCGCTTTATTCATGCGTTCTTCTAAATGATTCAAAATTGTTTTATCTTCCCCATTTAGAAAGTCCGTAATTTCTTTTGTCATTTGAGCATACTTCTCTAAATCAACATCATAGACACACGGTCCCATGCATTGTCCAATATGGTAATAAAGACACAGCTTATCTGGCATATTATCGCATTTTCTAAATGGATAGATACGATCAAGTAATTTCTTTGTTTCTTGTGCAGAATACGCATTAGGATATGGACCAAAGTATTTACCTGAATTCTTTTTTACAGTACGAGTAACAAGTAATCGTGGGTGCTTTTCTTTGGTAATTTTAATAAAAGGATAACTTTTATCATCTTTTAATAAAATATTATATCGGGGTTGATACTGTTTTATAAGATTAAGCTCTAGCAGTAGCGATTCTGTCTCACTTGATGTCACGATAAATTCAAAGTTACGTATTTCTCCAACTAAACGGGTTGTTTTAGCATCATGTGCGCCCGTAAAATAAGAACGTAGACGATTTCTTAAACGTTTTGCCTTCCCCACATATATAACCTGATCATTTCTATCTTTCATTAAGTAACAACCCGGCTCTAAAGGGACTACGTTTAATTTTTCTTTTATTTTCTTTTGATATTCCTCCAAAGGGCTCCTCCTTTCCATTATCAAATTAATTAATGAAAACAAAATAAAGCTGGAGCAATTACTCAATGTAATGCCCCAGTCTTTATTTATGTTAATCTTATAGATGTTTATCTAATACTTCTGCTAAGTTTTCTTTAGGTTGGAAACCTACAACTTTATCAACTGGTTCGCCATCTTTAAATACAATTAAAGTTGGGATACTCATTACTTCATATTTCGCTGCAGTTGATGGGTTTTCATCAACATCTAATTTTAAGATGTCAGCTTTACCATCATAGTCTCCTGCTAGTTCTTCTAAAACTGGTGCAATCATTTTACAAGGTCCACACCAAGTCGCCCAGAAATCAACTAATTTAACACCAGATTCAATTTTGCTATCAAAATCAGAATCAGTTACTTTTACGATTGCCATAATGCCAATCCTCCTTAATTTTCAATGATGAACAAATTATAACAGAGATTAATCACCTTTGCATTATAGATGCTCTTAACAAACATAGCGAGTTTAGAGCGACTTAACACATTAGTTATTATGGTAATGTGCGCCCTTGTCCTTTCGTTAAACTTTATACTTTAAGTTAAGCACTGTTATTAAATATTTTTAATACTGAGTTCTATAAAATCGTTCATTTAATTATTCAGATATAGTCACATTACTCATATCTAAAGGTTACTTGAGTTCTGCCACAGTGACACCAAATCCACCTTCACTAGGCATACCTCCCCTAAATTGTCTAACGCTTTTATGTTTTTTCAAATGTTGTTGAACACCTTTTTGAAGTGCCCCCGTACCTTTACCATGAATAATATAAACTTGTTCGTAATTGCTTAAAACCGCCTGATCAAGATATTGATCTAATTCATTTAAAGCTTCTTCGTAACGATATCCTCTTAAATCTAGTTCTGTTTTAATAGTTTGTCTATTTTGTCTTGTTACCATTTTTGTAGGTTTTTCTTTTTTCTTTTTCGTTTTTTCTAAATCTTCAATAGGTAATTTCATTTTAATGATTCCCATTTGTACAACTGCTTCTTCGTCACCTACAAGTTCAAGCACTTCACCTTTTTGACCGTAAGATAGAACTTTCACTTCATCTCCAGTATGAATCGTATCATACTTTTTCTTTTGAACATGTTGCTTAATTGATTTTACCTCATATTGATCATCAAGTTGTTTCTTTTTATCAATTAATTCATGTTCTTTTACCTCAGCGCCCTTATGATCTCTTAGATTTCTAAGTTCTTTAAGAATTTCGTCCGCTTCTTTAGTCGCAGATTTCACACGCTGATTAGCTTTTTCTTTAGCTTCATCCATCAATGATGTCTCATAATTTTGATACTGTTGGTATTGTTTAGACAAAGCATCGTGGGTTTGCTGTGCTTCCCTCACAAGTCGATCTAATTCTATACGTTGTTGATCAACACGTTTTGAATTTTGTTCTAATGATTCAATCATGGCATTGATCTCTTGCTCGTCTGTCCCTATCATTGTCTTAGCTTTATTAATGATGTTGAGACTTAGACCAAGTTTTTTCGATATATCAAAGGCATTAGATCTCCCTGGAACACCCATTAATAATTTATAAGTCGGGCTCAGTGTTTCAACGTCAAATTCAACGCTTGCATTCATGACACCTTCACGATTATAACTATAAGCTTTTAATTCAGGGTAATGTGTTGTTGCCATAACTAAAGACCCTAAACGGCGTACATAATCTAAGATACTCATTGCGAGTGCCGCACCTTCACTTGGATCTGTACCTGCGCCTAGTTCATCAAATAAAATGAGACTATTTTGATCTGCATCTTGTAATATTTCTACTATATTTTTCATGTGAGATGAAAATGTTGATAATGATTGTTCTATAGATTGTTCATCTCCAATATCACAATATACATTTTCAAAGATACTTAATTGACTTCCATCCAGTGTAGGAATTAACAATCCTGATTGTGCCATGACAATTATCAATCCTAGTGTTTTTAAAGTAACCGTCTTACCACCCGTGTTTGGTCCAGTAATTATGACTGTTTCTACATCGTCAATAAATTCAATTGTATTTGCTACAACAGTATCTTTGTCTAATAAAGGGTGAAATGCATTAGGTAAATATATAGTTCGATCCTCTTTAAATGTAGGTTTTGTCCCTTTTATAGTGCGCGCATAACGAGCTTTAGCAATTAAAAAATCAATTTGACCCATAACCGATTCAGCAATGAGTAATGCGTCAGCTTCCGCCGAAACAAATCCCGTCAATTCAGTCAATATACGTTCACGTTCAACTGCTTCATCATTACGCAAACGACTGATTTGATTATTCATCTCTACAACAGAATTCGGTTCAATATATAGTGTTTGTCCTGATGCCGATTGATCATGAACAATACCATTGAAATCTTGTCTATATTCAGCTTTCACCGGAATAACATTGCGATCATTTCTTACTGTTACAATTGCATCAGATAGTTTTTTTTGATTCCCTTGATTTTTCACTATTCTATCTAAATTTTGACGAATTCGTTGGTTTGTTCTTGAAATTTTACTTCTAATACTTTGTAAAGTATAACTTGCATGGTCAAATAAATCGTGTGCATCACATGTTTCATTAATTTCTTTAAATAAATCTGTAAGTATCGGTAGATGATTCATTTTATCATGCAGTATAGGATACTTAACCTCTTCATCTTCTTCTAGCATTTGATTGTAAAATGTTTTAAATTGATTTTGCACTTGAACTAGGCGTTTAATTCTGTTTAATTCTGCCACATTTAAAACGCCTCCTATGCTGGCCCTATGAACAAGTGGAGACACTTTTGCTAGACCACTTAAACTTGGTAATCGATGCTTGTTATAGATTTGTGAAATTTCGTCTGTTTCATTCATTTGAAATTCTACTGTATCAAAATTACTAGCGGGAGCCATCTCTTGTACTTTTTCACGACCTAGATCACTTATAGTTTCATCTGCCACAAATGATTTAATCTTTTCAAATTCCAAGACATCTAATGTTTTTTGTCTCATGCAATCCCTCTATTTCTTATATTTATTCGTTTCAACAAATGAGCGAAAGGCTTCCTTCGTCATTGTATTAATGACCCTCTCTTTATTGACAAATCCTTTTTGTGCAGTAGCAACACCATATTTCATGAAATCAAGATGATTTGTATGATGAGCATCCGTATTAATTGTTAACTTAACCTTTGGATATTTACGAACGATTTCTGCATTTAAATCTAAACGATGTGGATTTGCGTTAATCTCTAAAATTGTATTTGTTTCTTCGGCTAAATTCATTAACTTTTCAATATTAGCTTTATAACCTTTTCTACGTCCAATAATACGGCCGGTTGGATGAGCAATGTGACGCACATATGGATTTCTACATGCTGTTTCCAAACGTTTCATGATTTCGTCTTCAGATTGATTAAAGCTTTGATGAATAGCTGCGATAACATAATCAAGCTGTGCCAATACTTCGTCATCGTAATCTAATGTTCCATCAGGTAGAATGTCCATTTCTGTTCCTGAATATATATCTATTTCCTTATACTCTTCATTTAATTGCTTTATTTCTTCATTTTGTCTTAGCAGACGGTCGACTTGTAATCCATGAGCTACTTTTAAACTTTGTGAGTGATCTGTAATGACCATAAATTCATAACCTTTTGCAATATTTGCCTCAATCATTTCTTTAATCGAAAAGGCACCATCACTATATGTTGTGTGCATATGCAAATCTCCATTGATGTCACCTAATTGAATGATTTGACTCAGATCTTTATCAAACTCACTACCGTCTTCACGCATGGCAGGCGCAATCCAATCTACACCAAAATGATGATAGATCGCTTCTTCACTTTGTAATTGTAATAGCTTACCATCTTGTTGTTCGATACCATACTCACTAACCTTTTCGTCACGTGCTTTTGCTAATTGTCTTATTCTAATATTATGATCCTTCGAACCGGTGAAGTGTTGTAAAGTATGGTAAAAAGCAGCAGGTTCTATCAATCTAAAATCAACACCAATCGTCTCATCATCATAAGCTAATTCCAGAGAAATTTTAGTATCCCCAACAGCAACATCTTTGACTTTATTCGGAATACGGAGTAATTGTTGTTGAACTTTTTTAGGCTCTGATGTACTAATTATGAAATCTAAATCTTTACTCATTTCCTTATATCTTCTAAAACTACCAGCAGTTGAATATTGTTTAACTCCTTCTAGCTGTTCAATAAATTTTACAATTTCTTGGTTGAGACCTCTCATTAGCTCTATAGGATAACGATCCTTTTTAGCACCTATCGCCTTCACTGCTTCTAAAATGTTTTGCTCTGTCTTTTTTGCAAAACCGTTTAAAGCACTGACTTTACCTTCTTCACAGGCTTTTTGAAGTGTTTCTTTATCAGTAATTTGAAGTTCTTGATATAGTTTTGCTATTTTTTTACTGCCTAATCCCTGTATTTTCAACAGTGGCACTAACCCTTCAGGTACTTCATCTTGAAGTGCTTGAAGAGTCGATGATTGACCTTTTGTTTTAAATTCATTAATAACTTCTCCTACGCCTTTTCCAATGCCTTTAAGTTCTTTTACATCATCAATCTCTTCTAATGTACGCTCATCAACCTCTAAACTTTGTGCAGCTTTTCTATAGGCTGAAACTTTAAATGTATTTTCTCCTTTTAGCTCCATATATATAGCTATTTTTTCTAATAATTGAATTACATCTTTTTTTGTCATCAATATCACTCCATAAAAAGAAGACCAGGACATAACATTAACGTTCGAACTTGTCCTGACCTCATGTCATTACTTTATAAATTTAAAATAAATTGTGATAAATAAGGAATTTGTTCAATCACAACTCGACTTAATAGCGATTGAGATAATTGGTACTGTATAAATGAATGCGGATATAGCGATAATAAATAAAGTCCAATTTGTAAATATATAAAAACCGCTATGATACTCAAAACGACACTCGATATCCGACTTACTAAATGTATCTTTTTATACGTTATTATATTATCAAATGTAACAACAACTAGATACAAAATAAGCTTACACATACCAAATATTATAATAAATGCTATCACTTTTTCAAATCTGTATTGCAAATGATCATAAGGTATAGTATAGACCATATCAAACGCCACTGTTTTAGGAAATGGCACAAAAACAACTAAACGTTGCGCAATAGATTGATAATATTGTGACGCAATAAATAAAGATACAATTGAAGAAGCAAAATGCAATATCGATAACCAAATACCTCTACGAAACCCTATCACTATAAAGTAACAAATAATAATAAGAACAACTATATCAATGAGCATTTATTCATCTCTTTGTTTTAATTGATTTATTTCTTGCTGTAATCGTCTGTTCTCTTCTTCTAAAATAACTTTCTCATGCATAATATTCACAGATGTTAAAATCGCTTTTCGAGTTGTATCTAAACCTGCTGATTTTTGACCTAATTCTTGCATTTTTTCATCAACAAGATGTGCTACATAACGAATATGTTCAGGGCTATCTTCGCCAATGATTGTGAAATGTTGATCATTAATCGTAACATTTATTCTATTTTTAAATTCACCCATACTAATTTCTCCTGACCTTGGATTAAAATGATTTTAACTTAAACAATTATTCAAATTCCAATTTATTAAATTGTAAATTGTAGTATTTTACATAATTTTACTTATCATCAAATATTATACATGAGTGTAAATACCAATGTAAACGTCTGTTATTAAAAGATAATACAGATGACATATTCAACAATATCATTTAAGACTATCTTCAATATTAAAATTTGATAAAATATAAAAGAGTACAAAAAAGAGAGGATTCAATTAATGGGAAATGTAGTATACAAACTCACGTCAAAAGAAATTCAATCATTGATGGCTCAAACTACTTTTGAGACGACGAAGTTGCCTCAAGGTATGAAAGCTCGTACGAGATATCAAAATACTGTTATCAATATCTATAGTTCTGGCAAAGTAATGTTTCAAGGTAAGAATGCTGAGCAAGTAGCGAGTCAATTGCTACCAGATAAGCAATCAACAACTGGCAAACATACATCATCAAATACAACTAGTATTCAATATAATCATTTTCATTGTATTGGTAGCGATGAAGCAGGCAGTGGCGACTATTTTGGTCCATTGACTGTGTGTGCAGCTTATGTGAGCCAATCACATATCAAAATCTTAAAAGAACTTGGTGTAGATGATTCAAAAAAACTAAACGATACTAAAATCGTCGATCTTGCAGAACAGCTCATTACCTTTATCCCGCATTCTTTATTAACATTAGATAATGTTAAGTATAACGAACGACAAAGTCTAGGATGGTCTCAAGTTAAAATGAAAGCTGTCTTACATAATGAGGCTATCAAAAATGTGATTCAAAAAATTGAGCAAGATCAACTGGATTATATTGTTATTGATCAATTTGCAAAACGAGAAGTTTATCAACATTACGCATTATCAGCATTACCTTTTCCTGACAAAACAAAATTTGAAACAAAAGGTGAGTCTAAATCACTAGCAATCGCGACAGCAAGCATTATTTCTCGCTATGCATTTGTTAAACACATGGACCACATCTCTAAAAAACTACATATGGAAATCCCAAAAGGCGCAAGTAATAAAGTAGATTTAATTGCCGCTAAAGTCATTCAAAAATATGATATTCAACAACTTGATACTATTTCAAAAAAACATTTTAAAAACAGAGATAAAGCAATTCATCTAATAAATCAAAAATACAATAAATAAAAGGACTTACGCACTAGTATTTATTACTAATGCGTAAGTCCTTTATGATAATTATCTAATAATAGCACCATGCTTTTTAAGTGCTTCTAAAATTTTATCATGCACAGCATTTACACGTTCATCGGTAAGTGTGTTTTCTGTATCTAGATAACTAAGTCTAATTGCAATAGATTTTTTCCCTTTTTCTAAATGTTCACCCTCGTATACATCAAATACGAGTGTATCATTTAAAATATCTTCACCATTCTCATGAATAATGGATAACAATTCAGAAGAAGTAACTTCATGATTAACTTCTAATGCAATATCACGTGTTACACCTGGAAATCTAGGTATAGGCTCATAATTAATATATCCTACAGAAACTTCCATCATTGCATCATAATTAAGTTCAAATACATACGTGCGCTTTAAATCATTGTTAGCAGCCAACGTAGGGTGTAGCTCACCTATGAAGCCAATATCTTTACCATTAAGTGACACAATTGCTGTTCTTCCTGGATGTAACCCATCTATTTGACCAGCTCTAAAATCGAATTGAAGATTAAGCTTTTCAGCAACACGTTCAACAATACCCTTAGTTAAATAGAAATCAACGGGCTCTTTCTTGCCTTGCCATTTGTTATTAACAAAGTCTCCAGTTAATATACCGCTCAAGTATTCTACTTCATCTGGTAACTCACCTTCACCGTTACCAAAGAAGACACGTCCGATTTCATATAACTTAACATTTGTATTTTTACGAGCAACATTGTATGATACTGCATCAATTAAATGCGGCAATAAACTTTGACGTAATGTGGAATGTGCTTCACTCATAGGCATAAGTAATTCAATTGTAGAACGATTTTGTAATGCAAAATCTGTAGCATGATTTTTTGATACCAATGAATAAGTAATAGCTTGGTCTAGCCCAGCGCCCTCAAGTGTTTCTTTAACAGTACGCGTTTTAAACTGTCGATCTGTTAGTTCTCCACTTGTAACATCTTTAAATACAGGTAGCGTTGATGGTATGTCATCGTATCCATATATACGCGCTACTTCTTCTATTAAATCTTCTTTAATAGAAATATCTTTACGTCTTGATGGAACATTCACGATAATGTCACCATTTTTATTTTCAGTTTTAAATCCTAATTGCTCAAAAATATCAATGATTTCTTCATCAGTTAAATTAAAACCAATTGTACGGTTAACTTTGTCAGCAGTGATTTTTATTGGAGTCACAAATGATCCTAAATCTCCATATGAAATTCGATCTTTTAAAACTGTTGCTGAAGCATATGTTTCAAGTAAATAACAAGCTCTGTCTACAGCTTCATCGACGAATTCAGTTGCAATCCCCTTTTCAAATCGACTCGATGATTCGCTTCTTAAATTTAAACGGCGTGATGTATGTCGAATAGATACAGGATCAAAGATAGCCCCTTCTACTACAACATGTCGTGTTTGTTCAGTGACTTCAGAGAAATCTCCTCCCATAACACCTCCTAATGCTATAGGGTCTTTCCCATTTGTAATGACAATGTCAGTATCTAACAATCGACGTTCTTCACCATCTAAAGTTCTCATTGTCTCATCTTTTTTAGCCTGTCTAACTTCAATAGATTGCGAACCAATTTGCTCTTGATCAAACATGTGTAGAGGTTGGCCATATTCTAAAAGTACATAATTGGAAATATCTACCACATTATTAATTGGACGTATTCCCGCTTTAATTAATCGGAACTGCATCCATACTGGAGAAGGACCAATAGTCACGTCATGAACAACACGTGCACTATAGTAAGGTACTTTATCTTCGTTTTTAACTTCTATTGTTAGTTCATCTTTAGCAGACTCTTGACTTTCATTGCTTGTTAACTGAGGTTTATTCATTTTAGTTTGATATAAAGCTGCGACTTCATACGCAGTACCTATCATACTTAATGCATCAGCACGATTAGGTGTTAAATCAAATTCCATCACTTGGTCATTAAGATATAGTGCTTCTAGCGCATCTGTTCCAGGTTTTACTGCTTCTGGAAATACATATATACCTGATTCATAATTTTTAGGAGTTACATGACTTGAAATACCTATTTCTTGTAATGAGCAAATCATACCTTCAGAGCGTTCGCCACGTAATTTGGCACGTTTAATTTTAACTCCACCAGGTAAACGACCACCAACTTTAGCAACAATCACATGTTGCCCTTCATCTACATTTGGTGCACCACAAACAATTTGAACTGGTTCTTCTTCACCTAAGTCTACTTGACAAATATTTAATTTATCAGCATTGGGATGTGGCGTCTTCGACAAGACATGTCCAACTACTAATTTTTTTATATCTTTTGTATAGTCAATAATATCATCGACTTCAATTCCAGTTCTTGTAATTCTCTCTGCTAACGCTTGAACTGACTGGTCAACATTCACATAATCTTTTAGCCATTCGTTTGAAATTAACATTATTGTTCACCTCTATCTTCTACAGCTTTAAATTGATCTAAGAAACGGACATCATTGGTATAAAAGTGACGAATATCTTCAATACCATACTTTAACATTGCAATTCGATCTGGTCCCATACCAAATGCGAAGCCAGAATATTCCTTAGAATCGAATCCGGCCATTTCTAATACATTTGGGTGAACCATGCCTGCTCCTAAAATTTCAATCCAACCTGTGTGTTTACAAACATTACAACCCTGTCCTTTACATTTGAAACATGATACATCTACTTCAACTGATGGTTCAGTAAACGGGAAATAACTTGGGCGTAAACGAATCTCACGATCTGCACCGAATAATTTTTTGGCAACTAACTCTAAAGTCCCTTTTAAATCGCTCATTTTAATATTTTTATCAACTACTAAACCTTCAATTTGTGTAAATTGGTGGCTATGCGTTGCATCATCTGAGTCACGTCGATAAACTTTACCAGGACAAATAATTTTGACTGGTCCTTGTCCTTTACGTTTTTCCATAGTACGTGCTTGTACTGGTGAAGTATGTGTACGCATTAAAATTTCTTCTGTGATATAAAAGCTATCTTGCATATCACGTGCTGGATGCGATTTAGGTAAATTTAAAGCTTCAAAATTATAGTAATCTTGTTCAACTTCATAACCATCAACAATTTCATAACCTAACCCTAAGAACAAGTCTTCAATCTCTTCAACTGTACGTGTTAAAGGATGCTTTGATCCTATTTCAATATGACGACTTGGCAATGTGACATCAATTGTTTCTTCAGAAAGCTGTTGATTTAATTTCTCTTCTTTGATTAGCTTTTGTCTTTCATCTAATTCACTCTGAATAGTTTGTCTTAATTCATTTACCTTTTGACCGTACGCTGGTTTTTCTTCATTAGGTAAATCTTTCATATTTTTCATTAAGGCGCTAACAGAACCTTTTTTACCTAAATATTTCACCTTTACTTCTTGTAACGCTTGCGCATCATTTGCTTCATTAATATCAACTAAAGCTTGTTGCTTCAACTCAGACATTAGATCATTTTGAGTCATGACTGAATTCCTCCTTATATAGTCCCTTCAATTATTTACAAATCAATACCGCCACTTGTTAATAACAAAAAAGCTTTCATCCCCTGTTCAAAAGGGACGAAAGCTTTCCGTGGTACCACCCAAATTTATGCATGCGCATACACTTGTAAATCTATTGATAACGGAATGACTATTCCGACTTAAATTTCTTTAAGTTACCAAAAAGATGAAAAAATTATTACAAGTTGGAATGACTTTCAGTCTCGATCATTCTCCCTTTTCAACTTTCTAAATAATTTATGTCTTTTTATAGGTTATTATTAATATGTTAAAGCGATAGTAATTTTGAAATTTCATTCATTATTATAGTCGATGATAACATCAAAGGTCAACCTTTCAGCTGATACATTAAGATACTTCCAGCAATAGCTACATTTAAACTCTCAGCTTTGCCATAAATAGGAATAGTAAGATTTTGCGTTGTTTCTTTTAATAAATCTGGGTTGACACCCTCTCCTTCATTACCTAATACAAGCGCAAAATTGGCTTGTGCTTCAACATCATTGAAGCTCACTGCGTTTTCAAGTGCCGTACCATACACTGGACCATTAAATTGATGAATATAATTATAGATGTCATCAAAAATGACTGGTATATGAAAAATACTTCCTTGACTAGCACGTATCACCTTATCTTGAAAAGGGTCAGCCGTCCCCTTCTCCATAACTATCAAATCTAATCCAGCAGCATCAGCTGTCCTAATTAAAGTTCCTAGATTACCAGGATCTTGAATACGGTCAATTAATAACACTTGTTTGGCTTGTGTCTTATCATAAGTTGGTTTTTTTATAATGGCAAAGAAACCTTGCGGTGTAACAGTTCCAGAAAGTGCTTCAGCAACTTTTAGATTAATTTGATACACTTCTTTCGCATAATCAACTATTGAAGATGACATTCTATCGGGATCAACGATAAACAATTGTATTACTTCAATTTGACTTTGATAAGCTTCTTCTATGAGATGAATCCCCTCTATTAAAGCAAGACCTGTTTTATCTCTTTCACGTTTCTTTTTTAATTTATTCGCATTTTTTATTTTACTATTTTGAGCAGAAGTAATTTGTTCCATTAAAATATGTCTCCATCTTCAAAAGTTTATAATTCTATTGTAAGTGAATATGTATCATTTTCAAAGTCAATAATAATGTATTCTTTAAAATTGATATGTCCCTTGAAAATCAATCAATTTTGTAGTTCTTTCATTTAAGCGATTTTAATTTTAACACGTATGATGATTGTTTTGAAAACAGAAAAAATATTCAATAATTATTTTATATAGTTGTTTGAAGTTAGAAAAATATGTTAATATATTGACATCTAATACAAACTTAGATAGATTTATTTCAATCTAGTTTCAAAAATCTCAAACGCAACTGAGACAACTACATTCAAAGGAGAGATTACATTATGAAAAAATCTAGTAAATTTTCAAAAGATTTCCCTACTAGAAAAAATCATTACGCAATTAGAAAATTCACAGTGGGCACTGCTTCGATTATCGTAGGATCATTCTTATTTTTCGGACAAACACAAGCTCATGCTGAAGAATTCGAAAGAGTAACTACTGGTACAGTTGACACAGGTGGACAGCCTGCTAGAGCAGATCAAGGACAAGAAGGACCACAAGCAGGCGCGGATACGCACAATACAGCAAGTCAACCTGGTGCTACAGGTCAAGATGCACCAAATGAAAATCATGCTGGTGACCAAAATGCTGCAGTAACACATCCGGCTAATCAAGAAAATAATGCACCTCAAGTTGGGGCTGGTACTCCTGGCGCTGAGAACACACCACAAGCCGGTGGTGAAAGTCATAATCAAGATACTGCAGTAACTTCAGCAGGTACTAATGGGGAACAAAATGGTGGTAAACCAGCTACGTCAACAACTGGTCAAGATGCCGCGCAATCCAATGGACCTCAAGGTACTTCAGTAGCCCAACCTGGTAATGATGCTTCTAGCCAAGGTCATGATACACCTCAAGCTGATGCTGGTACTCATAATACAGAAGGCCAACCTGCTGTAACTACTGGTGAGCAAGCTGGTGGTAAGCCTGCTGCAACGAAACCTGAAGGTGCCAGTGCAGAAACTGCGCCAGCGCCTAATAATGCTGATGAAAATCACGCTCAACCTTCACCGCAAACAGGAGGTACTACAGCAACACAAGCTGGACAAGTAAAACCATCCGGTGATTCTACGCCTACCGGTGAGCCAAACAAAGCAGACGATCAAGGTACACAAATTAAACCTACAAGTAACCAAGGTACTACAGCAACAACTAATGAAACTGGAAATCAAAAACCAAGTGGTCAAACAGGTAATACTGAGAACACGCCTAATGATGGTACTCAATTAAAACCTAATAATGACCCAGCTGCGACTGGTACGCCAAATACTAATGGAGAACAAACTGGACAACCTAATGCAACAGTAACACCAGGACAAGGTAATGAAGAGATTAACGGAGCTAGTAAACCTGGAGAAGTGTCTCCGAAACCTGAAGAAAACAATCCAACTGCCACTGAACCTGGTACAACTGCACCTGGGAATACTAATCAAGACACACAAGTAAAACCTAATACAGATCAGACTGCTACTGGTACTCCAGCTGGTACTGATAATCAAAATACGCAACAAGGCAATACTGAACAAAATAACCAAAATGCTCAACCATCAGCACCTGGAACAACTGATCAATCCGGTGCTACGGTTAAACCTAGTACTACACCTAATCAAGACGCTGAAGTTAAACCTAGTACTACACCTAATCAAGACGCTGAAGTTAAACCTAATCCAGATCAAAATAATACACCAACTAATGGTCAAGACGGGAATCAAACAGGTCAAGGTACTCAAGTAAAACCTAATAACGATCAAACGGCAACTGGTACTCAAGGTGCCACTGGTAATCAAAATGCTGAACAAGGTAATACTGAACAAAATAACCAAAATGCTGAACCATCAGCACCTGGTACAACTGATCAAGCCGGTGCTACGGTTAAACCTGGTACTACACCTAACCAAGACGCTGAAGTTAAACCTAATACAGATCAGACTGCTACTGGTACTCAAGGTGCCACTGGTGATCAAAATGCTGAACAAGGTAATACTGAACAAAATAACCAAAATGCTGAACAAGGTAATACTGGGCAAGAGGGTTCTAATCCTAATCAAAGTGGTCAGTTAGGTGCTACGGTTAAACCTGGATCTGCTCCAAATCAAGATACTGAGGTAAAACCTAATCCAGATCAAAATAATAACCCAACTACTGGGCAAGACGCGAATCAAACAGGTCAAGGTACTCAAGTAAAACCTAATAACGATCAAACGACAACTGGTACTCCAGCTGGTACTGATAATCAAAATACACAACAAGGAAATACTGAACAAAACAATCAAAATGCTGAACAAGGTAATACTGGGCAAGAGGGTTCTAATCCTAATCAAAGTGGTCAGTTAGGTGCTACGGTTAAACCTGGATCTGCTCCAAATCAAGATACTGAAGCAACCCCTAATCCAGATCAAAATAATACACCAACTAATGGTCAAGACGGGGATCATACAGGTCAAGGTACTCAAGTAAAACCTAATCCAGATCAGACTGCTACTGGTACTCAAGGTGCCACTGGTGATCAAAATACGCAACAAGGCAATACTGAACAAAATAACCAAAATGCTGAACAAGGTAATACAGGCGGTACAGATAAAGATGCTAAAGTAAATACTAATGATGATGAAACAAAAACAGATGTTAAAAATGATACTGAATTACCTGAAACAGGACTAAGTAATGAATATGATTATACAACTACAGTATTTGGTTCTATCGCTTTAATATCTTCACTTTTATTACTAAGACGACAAAGAAAAGAATCTAAATAATACTTAACATCTTTAAAACGAGTAAATCGATATTGTGATTTACTCGATTTTTTAATTTCTTAAAAATTAATTTATCACAATATTAAATATTGAATAACTACAAAAGACGAATAAACTGAATAAGACAAAACGAGAACATGCTCGGTGACAAGGTTGATTATTCATAATATAAAGTATTAAATTGCTCTATTCAATTGTTAAATATTTTTTACATTCGGTCACACATAAATCAATATTCTGCTTCAAAATTAACTAAATTTCTATAAATTTTAAGAGACACATTTAAATTAGCTTAATTTTATTATATATACTCAAAAAAGAGATTCCTAAAATATAGGCATGCATTGTATTGGTAAGACAAGATAAATACTTTATTATTGCACTAAATTCCTATAAAAAAATTATTCTAGCTACTCTAGTTCAAAACAAAAAATCCAACAACCTCACATGAGATTGTTGGATTTATTTCTTGTGTTCTATTATTTAGAAACTACTTCTTCACCATTGTATGAACCACAGTTTTTACATACGCGGTGAGATAATTTGTATTCGCCACAGTTAGGGCATTCAGTCATACCAGGTACTGAAATTTTAAAATGTGTACGGCGTTTATTTTTTCTTGTTTTAGACGTTCTTCTTTTTGGTACTGCCATGATTAATCCTCCTTAGAATAGACACTTAATTCAAAATGTCAGCTCAATTAATAACTATTATATCATTAATTCAACTGCTATTGATCTTTATCGTATAATTGTTGTAATTTTTGAAGCCTTGGATCAACTTTTCTTTGTTCAGAATCACTATCTTGCTCTTTTTGAACTTCAGTCAATTGATCTTCATCAATGACTTCCCAACCATTGCCTTCTGTTAACATTTGATCACTATGTTCAGAATAAGCACGCATAGGTTTTTCAATAATTACAAGTTCTTCAGCAATGTCTTTAATATTAATCATACCGTCAGTTACAAGATGATAATGCTCATCTTCTTGATCGTCACTATCGGTATAACCATCATAGCCTTCTAAATCAAATACTTCTGAAGTAGATACATCAAGAGGCACATCAACTGGTACTAAAGTACGAGCACAAGGCATCGTGTAAGTTCCAGTAACATGCATGTCTGCAATCACTTCATTTGATTTGACTGTCAACTGTCCTTCAACATTGATATCTGAAAGATCAATTAAATCTAATGATTCTCTTAAATGCTCAAAATTAACCGTTTGATTAAATTCAAATGGCTTACCTTGATATTTTCTCAATTGTGTTATTGACCATTTCATATGGCTTCACCTCTAACAAGCACAAAATTTATTTTAACTTTCTAAACAAAAGTTGTCAAGATTTTTTCTTAACATACCTCGTTCTGTTACAATACTAATGATGAATACTGAAAAGGAGAAATGCAAATGAAAAGTGTTGGACTGATAACTGAATATAATCCTTTTCATAACGGGCACTTATTTCACGCTACATTGTCAAAACAACGCTCTGAAACTAATGTAACTATTGCTATTATGAGTGGCAATTTTGTGATGCGTGGAGAACCAGCAATCTACCATAAATTTAAACGCACTGAAATGGCTTTATCCGCTGTAGATTTGGTCGTTGAGCTACCATTGATAGGTAGCCTATCTTCTAGTGATACCTTTGCGGAAATAGCTATTAAAACAGCTCAGTATCTCGATATAGATATTATATCTTTTGGCAGTGAAAGTGCATCCTTAAAAGATTTACAATATCTTGCAACACAAATGATTGACTATGAAAAACATCCAGATTTTAAAGAGAAATTAAAACAAGGTAAAAGCTATCCACGAATCTTAAGTGAGTTAACACATAACGACACACTTTTACAATCTCCAAACAATATTTTAGGAATAAGCTACCTTAAAGCAATGCAGCAATTTGCGCCTCACATGTCAGCATTGACTATTAAAAGAGAAGGTTCACTTCATCATCAAAAAGTAATTGATCACCATCATTTTGCAAGTGGAACATCTATTAGGCGTTCGCTAATGAATGATAATGTAGACTGGAAAAATGTGGTCCCAAATCAAATACAATCTTTATATTGTAAACCTCATACTACGGTTGAGGATACATTTCCTTTTATCAAACACCAATTAATTACACAACCAAAAGAGAGCCTTCATTCTATTTACACAATAAATGAGGGGTTTGAAAATCGCTTGCAAACAATGATTCATCGAAGCGATTCCTTTGAGTCTCTATTATCAAACCTTAATACAAAACGTTATACGCAGACATATATTCAACGTGTATTAATGAATGTGTTATTAAATATAACAAAAGATGATGTTAACAAGGAAATTAACGCTGTTAGAGTTTTAGGAATGAGTGAAAAAGGACGCTCATATTTAAAATATTTAAAAGCTAATTATCCAAATCGTCACTACATTACTAATGTAAATCAAAAGACTGCACACTATTTTAAAAATGAAATTAAAGCGACTCATGTATATAATCTATTAAGTAATCAATCACAGACAGACTTTAACACACCTTTAGTACGCATTTAAATGTTATAAAAGACCCGAAATCTTACAGCTCAATCATAGTGTTAGATACAAAACATAAATTGTAGTTTAATCCCATTGTAGTCAACGTTATTCTTTCACTGACCTGAACTTTTTTGTCATATTTCGTATAAAGAGTCACCTTTCTATCAACTTTATAATAAAAGACTCTGCTCTTATGGGTGTATCGCTTCATATTATCTATATCTTGCTGTAATCATTATGAACAAAAACTATAACATCTTTATTGTAATTTTGTTGTTCATTATGACTAAAATCCCTCAATAGAGTATCTTACAATTAGATACCCTATTGAGGGATTTTTTGACTGGATGATTAAGAGGTGGCAGCCTATTTCATATATAGAACTAAATGACTGTTATACACCTCTATATGTACAGTTGCCTTAGACATTAAATTTCTTTTTTAATGCTCTTTCGACATGAGGTGGTACAAAAGGTGAAATGTCCGCTTGATATGCAGCTACTTCTTTAACAATACTTGAACTTATAAATGAATAGTTTGCACTTGTCATCATGTACATTGTTTCAATATTACTATTTAACTTTTTGTTCATAGAAGTAAGTCGTAGTTCATATTCAAAGTCACTTACAGCTCTTAAACCTCGAATAATTGTCTTTGCACCTACTTGATCACAAAAATCAACAAGCAATCCATTAAAATGATGCACTTGTATATTAGGCAAATGTTTAACCGACTCTTCAATCAACGTCATGCGTTCTTCTGAGTCAAACGTTCCACCTTTACTACTATTTTTTAGTACACAAACATGGATTTCATCAAAGCGGTCGGCGCTTCTTTCAATGATATCTAAGTGACCATATGTAATTGGATCAAAACTACCGGGAATAACTGCTCTTGTCTTACTCATATTATTCTCCTTTTTCAAGTAACAAAGTATCTGTCAAACCATAATGATAACGCTTAATCATTTGAAATGGCGCAATTGTTATTTCTTCATTATGACTAAACTCACAAACGATAATACCATTTTCTTTTAATAAGTTAAACTCTGCTATACGAGAAATCGCCTCATTTATAAGCCCTTTATTATAAGGTGGGTCTAAAAAGATAACATCGAATTGTATTTCTCGTTTAGCAAGTGCTTTAAGTGCTCTGTCAGCATTATTTTTATAGACTTCAGCTTGTGACATTAAATCTAATTGATTAAGATTAGCTTTTATAACCTTGACCGCTTTAAAATTTTGATCTACAAAAATCATTTTATCCATACCACGGGATAATGCTTCAATGCCAAGTGCACCACTACCGGCAAATAAGTCTAATCCTAAACCAGAAACATCATATAAACTATTAAAAATACCTTCTTTAACTTTATCCATAGTTGGACGAGTATTTCGCCCCTCTAAACTTTCTAGCGCTTTACTTTTATGCTTACCCGCAATTACACGCATTGACTCACACTTCCATTTCATTCATTTATTTAATATAATTTGAAGATAAAGGAGTTTGATTTATTTATGAAACAATCATTTATTAAAATTGGTGAAGGTTTAACCGATTTATTCGAATTTACAACTCTTATAGAATATAATCATAAGCGAATCAATCGTATTGTGTATTTCCATACACCTCATTCTGAGAAACAATTATCGTCCGTTGCAATAATAATGAACCCTACTGCTGAAAAACATTTCCAGGCTATGTATATCATGACAAATGCCTTAAAATATCCCTATCCAGAGGGCAACAAAAAATTCAATATGATTAATTCAGCTGCAGAAAATTATGACATACCAGTTGTAGGTATCGACGTACAACCTCCTGATGTATATCCAGACTTAGAATTATATTTTAACTACCTTATCAGTGTTTTGCGTCTTCAAAGATGGATACCACCTTTGCAATAAATTGATACTCTATTGTATTTCATGTTTTTCTTTTTCATATGTTTTTTTCAAATATTTATATGGGGAACCTTGAATGTCGTGAACGTACTTGAGTTGCATAAGTTTATGAACAATATTGTCAGCATCTGCTTCATTTATATACATCACAACATATTTTCGTTGACGGTTTGAGTGCACGATGTGTCCATATTTTCTAATTTGTCGCTCATGTTTCATATGTTTTAAATAAATAATTAAACTCGTTCTAGGAATTATATTCATTTCTTACTCACTCCATTATTTATACATTTGTTATCATATCATGACTTTATAAGTAATGAAATGACTAAGGATTAACCTAAATGATAAAAGTTATATTGAAACTCTATGACTTTAAACTTATCTATCTTAAAATGATAATGAGTAAAAGGAATCATAACCATCGTACCCAACAATAATGTTGGGGTACACACACTCTAACTATCACTAGGAGGATTCGATTATGGCTCATTCAAAAAAATGGTTTATTAATGGTACGTTGGCAACAGCCGGTATTATAAGCAGTCTATTTTACTTTTTAAAAAATAAAAATAAATCACCGCAACAATTAAAATCTATTCCACCTTTCTTCTCAGGACAAGCACCTTACATATTTGCACATAGAGGTGGCATGGCAATGCGACCAGAGCAAACACAGTTGGCATTTGATAATGCTGTTGAATATGGATTGGATGGCTTTGAAACAGATGTACGACTAACTAAAGATGAACAACTCATTGTTTTTCACGATGCACTTGTCGACCGTACAACTAATGGTTCAGGTAAAGTGAGTGAACATACTCTAGCTGAACTAAAACGATTAGATGCGGGATATCATTTTACTGACATCAATAATCAAACACCTTATCGCGGGCACGATAAAGCTAAGATTTTATCATTCGAGGAACTGCTTGAATTGTACCCTAATATGTATATCAATGTGGATTTAAAAGATGCGCCAGACACATATGAAGGTCGTATCGCACCAAAAGTGATTTACGATAATATCATCAAACATGGGGCGCAACATCGAGTGCTCGTTACAAGCTTCCATAAAAAACAAATTCAACGTTTCACTGAGTATAACCAAGCTGACATTGCTATCGGTGCTAGTGAAGGCGAAGTTGCTGAAGGTTTTATTAAATTTAACGGCATGTTAGGTCACACATTTAAACCACAAGCAGACACATTCCAAATGCCAGTTGCATATAAAGGAATTTCATTAACTTCTAAGCGTTTCATTCAATGGCTTAACTTAAATAATATTGTACCCGGTTACTATGGTGTGAATAGTATAGATTTAATGACAGATTTATATCATAAAGGTGTTCATACTTTAGTTACAGATCGCCCAGATTTAGGTCAACAATTTAAAGAAACTTTAAAATAAATTGAAATATAAGTTTCGTAATGATTACTTATGATTAATTTAACTAAAAATACCTAGGACATCCAACTTGTCCTAGGTATTTAACGTATTATCCGCGCGTTTCTGAAGTGAAAGTACATTCATTTTTAGTCTTATAACATTAATTTATCTTTGACTAAATAATGCGATATTTACGATATCATTATTTAACTTTGTATATAGTTTGCACGGTATAAATATATTTTTATAAATAATCATCGTTAAAGATAGAAATGACTTTGATAGAGTGCGAATCTAACATTTTGTTTTATAGAATGTATATACAGTAGACTTACCCTTTCAAAAAATATAATGGATAAAAAGAGGTGTGAAATAGTTTATTAATCCATTTCACTTCTCTTCTAAATGATACCAACCGCTTCCTTCAAAGTAACAAATTCTTGATTACATAGATTTACCTTCTGTATAACATTAATTAAACAAACATAAGTCTTTGTTATTACTGATTAATTAATGCTTTGATCATGCCTTTTAATTACAATGAACAGTTACATGTGCCACCAGATGCACATCCATCATGTCCAGTTTGGAAGAAAGGATTACCTGTTTCAATTTTTACATGCTCAGAAACAGCAAATGCGATTTTGGACATCACTTCGTCAATTAAATTTTGTAATGCCACTTCCTTTGCTTTATACTCCATTACTACTGGAAGCATTTCATAAGCACGTTTTCGTTTTCGAGTTTCTAACATAATATCTTTGTAATCGGGATGATATTTTCCAAATCTCATCACATCATCATACTTATCTTTCACTTTTAGAAAAGCTTGATAAAGTAGACTTGCTTCATCATCAGCATCTAATTGCATTTTAGCTCGTCGGTATGAGACATAAATATCAGATTGTACAATCATATCCGAGATATCCTCAATATCATCTAAAATGTCTAATGTTTCTTCAGTAATCACAGAATCATCCTTTATTTATTTTACTTTTCTACAAATATTAATGAATAATAATCACTCATCACTTCTCCACCCATTTCATCATATTTATTACTTAACAAGCGTGAGCGATGAATATCAGAATTAATCCAACTATGAATAAGTGTAGGCACATCGTCAAAATCATAACCTACATTTTGACTTGCTGACTTATAACTTACATGGCGTTCATCCAGTTGTTGTGTTAAAGCATTCTCAGTAAACTCCACACTGTTTGATCCTTTATCCGTTGCTTCATACAGATTGATAGCAGCAATACGAGCAATATCGTTGTTAACTTTAAGTGATTTTAAATTTTTCATTTCTCTCATTTTATTCGTTACTTCATAGAGTGTAATCAATTGATTAGGGTTTTGTTCATGTGGAATTTTATCGTCGGAACTTTCACTAATTTGTCCCTCATCTTCTGCTCTATTTAACTTATATGGTTGTAGTGTTGCCAATGTATTTGCATCTAAAAATCTCACTGCCAAAATTTTATTAGTTTGTTGATCAGAATATATTTGAGCATAAACATCTCCATATTTAATTAACGTCTGTGTCTTTAAGTCTTCATCAGACATTTCAAATTTATAAGTTTTACCTTTCGTTTTGACAGTTGGTTCTGGATTAATACTAGTATCTTCAAAAATATGAGATGAACTTTCACCTATTTTAAGTGGGCTCACTTTCACACCTTTACCTGTGGCATAAACTGATGTGATTGTTCCTTTATTAGTACTTACAATATAATATTCATCTTTCTGTTTAAAGACATAATTTTTTAACCCATTTTTATATGGATAAGACCGATCAGCTTGTCCATAATGATGCGTTAGTGTTTTAATATCTTTTCCAATCCAAGTCCCTATCCCTTCTTTAGGTTTAGGGTTCTCAGCATCCTTATTCACCTGTTTAAATTGCTCCGTCTTAGTCGTTTTGCTATTTTTATTTGGATTCTCTAGAACATCAAACTTTAAACGTGGTGAGTAAAAGAGATAAATTAAAAATGTCACTAATAATATAACACCAATAACTTTAATTATTAACTTCTTCATCTTTCACCCACCTCTTAATAATTATATATATTGTACAAAAATGTACTAACCTTTTTCAACATAAGTGAAACGTGTAAACATTTCCCATCATTATTCGTATAAAACAAATTTTAAATACTTTTGTATTCGTTATTTATACCAAAGTAAACATGAATGAATTTTCAAACATCTTAAAAGATAAATATTGAAAAGATATATATCGTATCAGTAAAAAACGACTTCAGTATGATTACAGATCTCGCTTCAATTTATTTAAAATATTTAGATAGGATTTGAGTCATATGTGATATGTATGTAACTGTAGAAATAGTAGATAATGATTAGGAATAAAAAATTTGTTTATTGTATAATTTATGACAACCTGACAACTAAGTTATCTTCGTTCAGTACATAAAAATACCTGAGACAACCATTTGTGTCTCAGGCTCTTATAAAGAAAATTTATAGACCTAATGTAGCTTTAAGCAATGATGTTGTTTCTCCACCTGGATACAATATATATAACAATACATAAACTGCAACACCAGTAATTGCGGTAAAGAACCAAATTATTGAAGCCCAAGGCCCAATCTTTCTGTGAATATGAAGTTTATCTTTGAAGGCTAAAATGATTTGAATTAAGCCTAAAACGCCACCAACTGTTGCAAGAATGATATGGAAAACTAAGAAAATAGTGTAATAAACTTTAATAGAACTTGGTCCACCGAAAGCTGTATTACCGATAAAAATAGTTCTTGCTGCATAAATAATAAAGAATGTTAAAGCGAAAAAGGCAGCCCATAGCATAATGTTTTTATGCTTATGAACTTGACGTTTCCAAATCAATGTCCAACCAATAGCGACTAAAATCGCACTAATAACAATACACGATGTACTTATCGTTGGTAAAATGGGTACGTTCATAAGTTTCATCCTTACTTAAGTTAATTTATATCATCTTGATTAATGAAACAACTACAACGAGCGCAAAGAATACTACTAAGTAGTTCAATGAATAAATGAACATTTGCGTTGCCCATTTAGTTTGATTAGATTCTTTTCTGAACGTTGTAAAACCTAAAGCTAACCATCCTAAATTAAGTAGTGTAGCAATAACAACAAAAGTTACACCTAAATTAGATAATAAGAATGGTAATGGTAATAATAACACTAACCAAATAAACATGCTTACTCTTGTCCGTTTGAAACCTTTCACTGATGGTAACATAGGAATATTTGCAAGCGCATACTCATCACTACGTTTAATTGCAAGAGCGTAGAAATGGATGGGTTGCCAACAAAAGACAACTAAGAAGAGTGCTACTGCTGGTAAACTTAATGATCCATCGATAGCTACCCAACCAATTAATGGCGGTACAGCTCCAGGAAAACTTCCAACAACAGTATTCCAAGTTGTGTGACGCTTAGACCAAATTGAATAGTAAGATACATATCCAACAATACCAATTAATCCTAAAACACCAGAAGGTATATTTAATAAGAATAAACATGCTTCACCTATTAACATCATCCCAAAACTTAACATTAATAAGTTTCTATCAGATATTCTATCATTTACTGTTGGTCTACTTTGCTTACTTGGCATAATGCGATCAATATCTTGATCATAATAATTATTTAAAGCACAAGCGCCCCCCATAATAAGCGTAGAGCCAACTAGCATCAATAGTATTTGTGGAATGGAAGATAGGAAGGAATGGTTTGTCATTACTATTGCAAGCCATGCGCCTGCAAAAGCAGGTATTAAATTACCTTGAACAAGGCCCATTTTAATAATTTGTTGTAATTCTTTGAAGGATACACGGCCCGTAGTATGTGACAAAGTTTGATCTTTGTTCATAATTCCCCTCCTTAAATTTCTCATATAGTATAATGATATAGTAAATCACATAAAAAGACTAGGTTTTATAAAATTAAATTGTGACACTTTTACGACATTATAAATCGTCAATTTTGTGACACACTTAAAAATGTTATTCTTGATATAATAAGTTAAAAATAAAAATATGTACATTAATTTAAAGTCATTTTTCTTCAAGTGTCGTATTAAATGAAGTATCAATTAACGAGTCTTTCAATGACTTTATTCTATTATGTAATATTATAATTTAATACTTTAAATTAATGATGGGGTGTTTATCATTGTTTAGAAAGCAAAACCTTAAATGGTTAGGTGTTTTAGCTACGATTATTATGACCTTTGTACAATTAGGTGGCGCCCTCGTAACTAAAACAGGATCAGAAGATGGTTGTGGCTCGTCTTGGCCTTTATGTAACGGCGCTCTACTTCCAGAAAATTTACCAATACAAACAATTATAGAACTGAGTCATCGCGCAGTATCAGCCATTTCACTTATAGTTGTATTATGGCTTGTAATTACAGCTTGGAAAAATATTGGATATATTAAAGAAATCAAACCACTCTCTATTATTAGTGTTGGTTTTTTATTAGTTCAAGCACTTGTGGGTGCTGCTGCTGTGATATGGCAACAAAATCCTTATGTATTAGCACTACATTTTGGTATATCACTTATCAGTTTCTCTTCTGTTTTCTTAATGACATTAATTATTTTCTCAATTGACAAAAAATATGAAGCTGACATTTTATTTATTCACAAACCTTTACGTATCTTAACTTGGTTGATGGCTATCATAGTATACTTAACTATTTATACTGGTGCTTTAGTTAGACATACTAAATCAAGTCTTGCTTATGGTGCTTGGCCTATTCCATTTGATGATATCGTTCCTCATAATGCGCATGATTGGGTACAATTCTCGCACAGAGGTATGGCCCTCATCACTTTTATCTGGATTATGATTACATTTATACACGCTATTAAGAATTATTCAGATAATCGAACTGTACGCTATGGTTATACTGCATCATTTATACTTGTTATCCTTCAAGTTATTACAGGTGCTTTATCAGTCATAACTAATGTCAATTTAATTATTGCGTTATTCCATGCTTTGTTTATCACATACTTATTCGGAATGATTGCTTACTTTATTTTACTAATGTTAAGAACTACGAGAAGTCTAAAATAATTTATTTTTTTCATAAATTTATAACAATTAAAAAGACACGCCACTCAAAATACCATAACGGTAAGATAAGTGGCGTGTTTTAATATATTTAAGTAAAAATAGACCATCTAAATATCTTACTAATCTAGATGGTCATATTAACTATGATTGTTTTTCAATTTCCACTAATAAATCTCCTGTGGCAATGGCATCTCCATTAGCAACATTTATTTGCTTAATAATTCCATCAAATGGCGCCTGAATCGTCGTTTCCATCTTCATTGCTTCAGTGATTAATAATGGTTGATTAGCTTGAACTTCATCGCCTACAGACACTTTAACTTCAGTTACAGAACCAGGCATTTGAGCACCAATATGATTTGGATTTGATTTATCCGCCTTTGGTTTAACATTAGCATTCGTTTTTACATTTTCATCTTGAATATAAATACGTCTTGCTTGACCATTCATAGCGTAATAAATTGTACGTTTACCATTCTCATCTGGTTCACTGATTGTTTCTAATTTAATAATTAGACGTTTACCAGTATCAATTTCGATTTCAACTGTTTCACCATTACGCATGCCAAATAAGAATGTCGGTGTATCCAGTAAAGATACATTACCAAATTGCTCTTTAGTTTGAATATATTGTTTATATACCTTCGGATAAAGTACATAACTAATTATATCTTGTTCTGTTACCTCGTCTTGTTGTATGTCGCTTAATTCTTGACGGATTGCTTCAAAATCGACTGGCTCCAAGTATTCCCCTGGTCTTTCAGTAATTGGTTGCTGTCCTTTTAAAATAACATCTTGCAATTTCTTGTTGAATCCATTGACAGGTTGTCCAATATCACCTTTAAAGAATGACACAACAGATTCTGGAAAATCTAATTTATAACCATCATTGATGACAGTATCTTCATCAAGATCATTTTGCACCATATATAGTGCCATATCTCCAACTACCTTTGAAGATGGTGTTACTTTTACAAGATCTCCAAACAGGAAGTTGACACGACGATACATCTCTTTGACTTCATCAAAACGTTCACCCAATCCTAAACTTTTAGCTTGTTGACTTAAGTTTGAATATTGGCCACCCGGCATTTCATGTTGATAAATTTCTGTATTTGGTGATTTGATATCACTCTCAAAGTCTGCATAGTAAGGTCTGACTACAGACCAGTAATGACTTAATTCTTCTAAACCATCAATATCAGTTCTTAAATTACGTGGGAATCCATTTAGTGCATAATATAATGAGTTTGCACTTGGTTGACTCGTTAAACCACTCATAGATGCAACAGCAGTATCTATAATATCTACGCCAGCATCAATGGCTTGTTTATATGTCAACAATCCATTTCCACTTGTATCATGTGTATGTAAATGAATTGGAAGATGTGTTGCCTCACGTAGTTCACCAATTAATTCAAAAGCTGCCTTCGGTTTCAATAAACCAGCCATATCTTTAATTGCTAAAATATGGAATCCTTCTCTTTCCAGCTCTTTAGCCATTTTAACGTAATAATCTAAAGTATAAATATTAGAACGTTCAGCATTTAAAATATCACCTGTATAGCAAATTGTACCCTCAGATACCATTCCCGCTTCTTGAACAGCTTCATTTGCTACTTTCATTTGATCAACCCAGTTCAATGAGTCGAAAATACGGAAAACATCTACACCAGCTTTTGCACTTTCATGAACGAATTTCTTAATTACGTTATCAGGATAGTTTTTATAACCTACTGCGTTCGAAGCGCGTAATAACATTTGGAATAACACATTCGGAATGGCTTTGCGCAATCTTTCTAAACGTTCCCATGGATTCTCTTTCAAGAAATTATAAGCGACATCAAATGTTGCACCACCCCACATTTCTAATGAAAAACTATCTTTAAACACTTCAGCAGTTTTAGATGCAATGTTCATCATATCTTTTGTTCTTACTCGTGTTGCAAGTAAAGATTGGTGTGCATCTCTAAATGTAGTATCGGTAATTAAAACATCTTCTTGTTCTCTCACCCAATTTGCAACACCTGTTGGTCCATGTTGCTCAAGGATTTGTTTTGTTCCAGATAACTGATTGATTTTCTTTTGAGAAATTTTTGGGATTTTGGTAGATTCATATTCTGGTTTTGGACGCTTTTCTACATTAGGAAATCCGTTTATCGTCACATTACCAATATACTCTAAAGTCTTGGTACCTCTATCCAATGTCGGTGCAATATCGAAAAGTTCAGGTGTTTCTTCAATAAATTTAGTTGTATAATCACCACTTCTAAATTTATCATTACGCATAACATTGATGAGAAATGGAATATTCGTTTTTACACCACGAATTCGCATTTCGCGTAATGAACGTTCCATTTTCTCTTCAGCTTGTTTAAATGAAACGGCATGTGTAGAAAGCTTAACTAATAGTGAATCGTAGTAAGGTGAAATTTCTGCACCTTGGAATCCATCACCTGCATCAAGTCTCACTCCAAAACCGCCACTTGATCGATATGCAATAATTGTGCCAGAATCTGGCATAAAATCATTAGTAGGATCTTCAGTTGTTATACGACATTGTATCGCATATCCTAAAGTTTGTATTTCATTTTGGTGTGGCATAGAGATTTTATCTCCAAATAACGATTCTCCATCAGCAACTAAAATTTGCGTTTTTACAATGTCTATACCAGTAATCATTTCAGTAATTGTATGCTCAACTTGAACACGTGGATTAACCTCAATGAAGAAAAATTCATCTCCAGAAACTAAAAATTCCACTGTTCCAGCGTTGACATATTTAATATTTTTCATCAGTTGAATCGCGGCATCACAAATTCGCTCTCTTAATTTGTTAGAAAGACCTACTGAAGGTGCAACTTCAACGACCTTTTGATGACGTCTTTGCACGGAGCAATCCCTTTCATACAAATGAATGATATTCCCGAATTCGTCACCAATAACTTGAACTTCTATATGCTTTGGATTATCAATATATCTTTCAATATAAACTTCGCTATTACCAAATGACTTTTCGGCTTCTGATTTCGCACGATGGAAAGCGTCTTCTAACTCGCTTGATTCACGAACGATTCGCATACCTTTACCGCCGCCACCGCTAGTGGCCTTAATCATAAGTGGGTAACCTGCTTCATTAGCAAACTGTTCTGCAGCTTCAAAACTTTCAATAGGACCATCTGTACCTGGGATTACAGGTAAGTTAGCGTTAATAGCAGTTGTTCTTGCCTTAACCTTATCTCCGAACATGTCTAGATGTTCTAGATGCGGACCTATAAATTTAATGCCTTCCTCAGCACATCGGCGTGCAAATTGCTCATTTTCACTTAAAAAACCATACCCAGGATGAATTGCATCGACACCCGCGCGAAGAGCTACTTCGATGATACGTTCGATATTCAAATAACTTTCAGCAGGTCCTAAGTCACTTCCCACTAAATAGGATTCATCTGCTTTATATCTATGTAACGAACTTTTATCTTCATTAGAATAAATTGCTACTGTACTAATATTTAATTCTGCTGCCGCTCTAAAAATTCTAATAGCGATTTCACCACGGTTAGCAACAAGTAATTTCTTTATTTGTTTCAAAAGCCAAGACACCCCTTAGAATGTTACGAATTTTCTAAATAATTAGATAATAAAATTTTATCTCAAATGATTGAATAATTCTATAGTTATTCATGAAAGAATCATATCATTTATCAATTTGTAACATTTAATTAAATAAATTAGTTCAAACTGACTACACTATGTGTAAGTTAAGTTGTCAGTCAATTACTAGAAAACTTATAAATGTTAATAATTTAATATTATCATCTATATAAGAATGACGCTAGTTAAAGTATGCAGATTTACAGAATCTTAAATTGTGATCATGAGTAGTGACTAACTATACCAAATATTATGATATGAAAAACCCAAGAGGAATAATTTACATTCATCTTGGGCTATAGTCTTAACTTGATATTATAAATTTTATATACTATTTAATTAATTATATCGACGTTTAATATCTACCTTACGTTGTTTCAGTCGTTTATCATCTTGTTTTATCTGTTTTGCTGTAATAAGCAGTAATCCCATGGCTATACTTAAACTGATCATCGATGAACCACCAAAACTAATAAATGGTAACGGTACACCAGTAAGTGGAATTGTGGCAGAAATACCACCGATATTTACGAATGTTTGGCTTCCGATATAACTGGCTATCCCCACGCAAACCAATTTATAAAAATACGATTGCGTTTTATTAGCAAGTTGGAAAGCACGATATACAATAAAGTACTCTAAAATTAAAACGATTAAGCCACCGATTAATCCCATCTCTTCACAAATAATAGCAAATATGAAGTCTGTATGTGGCTCTGGCAAATAACCAAGCTTCATAATACTATTTCCTAGACCACGTCCGAACAACCCACCATTACCAATTGCCAAAAGAGAATTAGAAATATGATATCCTGTACCTGATTCTTGACTAAATGGATTGGTTAACGTACTAAAACGTGCCTGCAAATAACTTGGAACCATGTCTAACATGAACATAAATGTAGCTACGATGATAAAACCAATAGCTACCAAAGTACCCCATTTTAGCATATTCTGCACACCGATACCTGAGTAAAAAATAATTGAGAAGAATATGATTACAATCAGCATTGTTTGACCAACATCTTTTTGAAAAAGAACAAGTATCAAACATGTTACAACAAACAAAATTGGTCCTAATATTAATTTAATATTATGTCTCACCGCAGGCATCTTCTTTTCAATCATAAATGGTATGTATAGAATTATTGCAATCTTCAATAACTCCGAAGCTTGTAAGTTCATGAATCCTAAGTTAATCCAACTTTTAGAACCATTGATATTTTTCCCTATTACTAAAGTTAGTAGTAAAAGTATAAAAATTCCAATCATCATACCTTTTTGAACATTAGGTTTTTTTAATATTTTAACATTCATAATAAAAGCCATAAAAAATACGATAATAAAGCTCATGATAACGTATAAAAGTTGTCGATTGTAAAAGTATGTACCAGAAACTGGTACTCCCCCGGTTAAAGTACCTTTTGTAGCTGCAACCATGCTTGCGCTATAAACCATTACTAATCCAATCAAACAGAGGACAACATAAGTTATTAACAATGGATAATCGATAAATTTAGAAGTCTTTCCAATATATCGCATTATATTTTTAAAGTTTTTCATATACTAGATCTTCCAATACTAAATGATTAAAATTTATCTCTTTGTTGACTTAGTAAAACACATCGCTACTAAAAAGCGTTCTTATCTATTATATACTTCAACGTATATATTAAACAAATATAAACAAATACATCTACCATTAAAATCCATGATTTAAATTTACTTTAACAATATTTGAGAGAAGTGAGCGTTTTTTAGTCTGCTTTCAAATCAATTTCACTTTTAAAGCTTATAACAAAAAAGACCGAGAAAGATATCAGAATTAATATCAACTCAGTCATTTATGAGATGATTGACTCGCACAATTAATCATCTATCAATATTTTCTTTAAACATAAGACATTATGCATACTCTCAACTTAGCGAATACATTATTTTTACAATTAATTACAAATAAAAAGTTTAAACATTCGTAAATGCTTCGTGCAATTTAGAAAGTTCTTTTTCAAGTCTTAGCATTAATTGCTTACCATCTTCTTTATCAACTAATCCAAGTTGAACTGCGAAATCAACTTCCTTTTGTAAACCAAACATTTGAGTATCTAAAACCTCTTCATAAAGTGGACAAGAAGGTAAAGTTAAGTTATCCATTTGAACTTTAATTAGATGTAATATTCTGTCTGCATCTTTATTCAATTGGTCATATGCCGCACTATTTAACTTCGATTGGTTAGACATGACATATTCCCCCTATCGTTTCAATTAATATCTTCACAATAGAAGTTTATCCTACTGAAAGTTAAAAAGCAAGCGAATTTAAATTAAATGAAAGCGATTTTGTGTTAAAATAATAAAAGATAAAAATTTAGGGAGTGGGCATTTATGATTCAAATAAAAGGAGCAGTCAATTTCCCTATTTCATTGGATAGTACGACTTGGATATTTGACGATAGAAAAGTTACTATTGATGATTTAGAACGTGGGGTATTTGATGGTAGTAGACCCATCAACTTTGATGATAACAAGGAATGGAACCGTGCTATTTTAGAAGGACAAACAAATCCACCAACGCTTGATTCTGAAATTAAATATAAAAAACGTTCGGTTTTAGATGAGACATTTGTGATAAATATGACACCATTTTTCAAAAATGCTGAACCCATGGAGAATGCTAGCACAATAAAACTTTCTAATAAAGATTACTCTATCAATGTACCCATGGACTTATTACCTTATTTGTTCTTTCAATTTTCTAGGAATGGCAAACGTTTATATAGTGATAATGCCGTTGATAGTTTTATATATATACCTGAGGAAGGATACTCTCATCAATTTAAGTATGTCACACATATAGAGGTGCTTTAATATGAGAAAGGTTCAATGTATTATTTGCGATACTAAGGTTTTTATTGATGAACATACAGTCGAGGCTAAACGCTTAAGAAATAATCCTATACGCACTTTCATGTGTGATGATTGTAAAAGTAGACTCGATACACCTAAACAAAGCAAACGAGATTAAAATGATATATTTGAAAATTTCAAAGTATCTAACATAAATAAATGGTGCAACCTTAATAATGAAAATTATTAAGGTTGCACCATTTGTTATATAACTAAATTATTGTTCGTCTTGCATTAATTGTTTAACTCTTTTAGCTTCTTTTTCACGAGCAGATTTATTAAGTATTTTCTTTCTTAAGCGAATACTTTCAGGAGTTACTTCCACCAATTCATCATCATTAATAAATTGTAACGCTTCTTCTAACGTTAAAATTCTAGGACGATTCATCGTTTGCGTTTGATCTTTAGTAGCTGAACGTACGTTTGTTTGATGCTTTGCTTTAGTAATATTTACTGTTAAATCGTTTTCACGGTTATGTTCACCAACAATCATACCTTCATATACTTCAGTACCTGGTTCCATAAAGTTAACACCACGATCTTCTAAGTTAATAATCGCATAGGAAGTTGCTTGACCTTGGTCCATAGAAATCAACGCACCATTACGTCTACCACCGATTTGAGCTTTAACTCGTGGCCTAAATTCTTCAAATGTATGGTTAATAATTCCATAACCACGTGTCATAGACATAAATTCAGTAGTATAACCAATCATACCGCGTGCAGGTACCATAAAGATTAAACGCGTCAAACCATTGTCGGTTGTCATCATATCTAACATTTCACCTTTTCGTGCACCTAATGATTCAATCACTGCCCCGGCATTTTCAGAAGGCACTTCACATTGTACACGCTCAAAAGGTTCACTTAACACACCATCGATTTCTCTTAAAATAACTTGAGGTTTAGAAACCTGTAATTCAAAGCCTTCTCGTCTCATGTTTTCAATAAGAATAGACAAGTGTAGTTCACCACGACCAGCAACAACCCATGAATCTGGTTGATCAGTCGGTGTAACTTTTAAAGAAACATCTGTTTCAAGTTGTTGATCTAATCTTTCTTGAATTTGTCGAGCTGTTACATAATCACCTTCACGTCCAGCAAATGGAGAGTTATTTACTTTAAAAGTCATTTCTAGGGTTGGTTCATCAATACGTAACACAGGTAATGGGTCACGATGATCATGTGGTGTAACTGTTTCACCAACGTTAATATCTTCCATACCTGAAACAGCTATTAAGTCTCCTGCTTGTGCTTCTTCAATTTCTTCACGTTTAAGACCAAAGTAACCAAATATTTTCGTCACACGAAAGTTCTTAACTGTACCATCTAATTTAATTAGTGATACATTATCACCTACACGCATTTTACCTCTAAACACACGTCCAACGCCTATACGACCAACATAATCATTATAGTCTAGTAAAGCAATTTGGAATTGTAATGGTTCATCCGAATTATCTACTGGTGCCGGTACATAGTCAATAATCGTCTCATATAGGGATTGCATATTTTCGTCCTGGTTTTCAGAGTCTAGACTTGCTGTTCCATTCACAGCTGAAGCATAAACAACTGGGAAGTCTAATTGCTCATCATTCGCTTCCAATTCAATGAATAAGTCTAATACTTCATCTACAACTCCCTCAGGTCTAGCTGCTGGTTTATCAATTTTATTCACAACTACAACCGGTTTTAGGTTTTGTTCTAAAGCTTTTTTAAGAACAAAACGAGTTTGAGGCATTGTACCTTCATATGCGTCAACCACTAGTACTACACCGTCAACCATTTTCATGATACGTTCAACTTCACCACCAAAATCGGCGTGTCCAGGTGTGTCTAATATATTGATACGCGTACCTTTATAATCTATCGCTGTATTTTTAGCAAGAATCGTAATACCACGTTCTCTTTCTAAATCATTAGAGTCCATTGCACGCTCGTCGACATGTTCGTTTTCACGAAATATACCTGATTGTTTAAGCAACTGGTCTACTAATGTTGTTTTACCATGGTCGACATGCGCAATAATCGCTATATTACGAACATCTTCTCTTAAATTAGTCATTTTATAAATTCCTTTCTTTTGTATACTCCCACTTTTAATTGCAACTGTTTTATTATATCATATATTATTGAAAAGATAAGTAAAAGGTGGGGTATGGGATGCAACAAAAAAAATCTAAAGGCATTTTCTGGATCTTCTCAATATTGGCTGTCGTTTTTTTAACATTATTTAGTTTCGCATTAGGTGCTGCTAATGTTCCAATGATGATTTTAACATTTATACTTCTCATTGCAACATTTGGTGTTGGGTTCAGTGTGAAAAAGAAATATCGCAAAAACAATTGGCTTTAAAAATTTATTTATCATTATATTGATTTCATTAAAAGCACGCAAAGACAGTTATTGAACGTAATTATAATACTGATATGAACTTGCATCTTTAAATCAAATATTATAAGTCTTGGACACTATCAATTTTTGATTTACTAAATTTTAAATCTAACACTTTTCATAACAGTGAGTTATTTATGATGAACATAATCAATCGAGGTAGAGTAGACGGAATTTTACTTGAATTCGTCGTTTCACTCGGGTAAAGATTCTTCACCTAGATGATTCGTAGAATGAACTGAGTGAAATTCTCTCTGATGTGACCTACAATTCATTATGAAATAACCCTCATATCAGTACATTTTCAATTCAGTCATTGACCGTCTACACATTATGAAAGCCTAGGACAACAACTATGCCCTAGGCTTTTATATTTTTTATAAAGAGATAACTCAACAATACTTATATCAAATGTTTAGTGGTTCTAAACTCCTTATAAGACATTCTTCAAATTAAGGTTTGAAGAACAAAGAAATTTGAAATTTTCATATTTAAAGAAAATAGATAATTCTTTAACTCTATTGATTCCGTCTTTCTATCTCTTTCCAAATCTTTTTTCATGGAGTGTAATAAGCGTATCTCTTTGCTGATTTAAATGATGGTTTAATATTTCACGATGAAGGCTAGGATTTGCTATTAATATTGAATTCGGTTGATTGAAGTCTAATTTATCGCCTAATAAGTTGGTTCCTATCCCGCCTACTTCGTTCAAAATCAACAATCCACCTGCAAAATCCCACGGTTGTAATCTAGGTGTAACGTAAGCCGCCAATTGACCTTTCGCTACACTAATAATTTCTAATGCTGCACTACCATATGCTCGTGCACTTCTTGCCTCATTCACTATTGAACTAAAAATATCACTAAGTATTGGTTTCGTAAGCCAATTAGGATTAATACCTATAATACTTCTTTTAAGTTCGGTGTTTTGAATCATTTCAAGTTTATGTGTGTTTTCAAATGCACCCTGTCCAACCTTTGCATGATATAAAACATCTTTCATGACATCATAAACAAAACCTGCATAAGGCTTCCCATCATGATAAATACCAATAGAGATGGCAAAATTTTCTTTTTGGTGAACAAAATTAAGCGTTCCATCAATCGGATCAATAACCCAAATAACCCCATTTAAATACTCGAGATTATGACCATGCCCCTCTTCGCCAATAACCTGATGATCTGGATAATTATGAAGAATCGTTTCATATAGATAATTCTCTGTCGCCTTATCCACATTTGTAACTAAATCATTAGGATTTGATTTAGTCTTAATGTCTAATTCTTCTTGCATCATCAATCTTACCTTATTTCCTGCTTCTAGTATCAATCCTTTTGCAAAATCATATAAAGCCATCGTATCATCTCCTATTACTACATATTATACATGAATAACTATGTAAATTTATATGAATACACACTATTTTACCTTTAAAAAGACTTCGTAAATCAAGAGAATGACCATCCTTATTTTAGATAAACTTTAAAAGTTTATGCTACAATATTCCTAATCATATTAAAAGGAGGCATATGATGACTCAATATACTTTTTCACCTAAAGATTTTAAAGCTTTTGAAGTCGAAGGATTAGATCAAAGAATGGAAGCACTTAATGACTATGTCAGACCTCAACTTCATCAATTAGGATCTTATTTTGAAGAATATTTTACTACACAAACAGGTGAAACATTTTATGCTCACGTAGCTAAACACGCACGTAGAAGTGTCAATCCACCTATCGATACATGGGTAGCTTTTGCTCCTAATAAACGTGGTTATAAAATGTTACCACACTTTCAAATCGGATTGTTTAGAAATCAGCTTTTCATTATGTTCGGTATCATGCACGAAGGTAGAAATAAAGAAGAAAAAGTGAAAATATTTGATAAACATTTTGATAAACTGACATCATTACCTAGTGATTATAGTGTTTCTCTAGATCATATGAAATCTGAAAAGCACTATATCAACGATATGAGTAATGAAGAGTTGCATGCTGCTATCGATAGAGTCAAAAATGTTAAAAAAGGTGAATTTTTTGTTGCCAGAACATTATCACCTACCGATAAAAGATTACAATCTGATAAGTCTTTCCTAAAATTTGTTGAGGAAACTTTTGATGAATTTTTAAAATTTTATCAATAAATTTAAAATGCTTGAGTGATTTAAATTATGAAAAGTCATTCAAGCATTTTTATTGCCCCAATATTTTTAGGTTGACCTAATATTTTATTTAGGTTAATATATTCTCATATATTAATGGGGGTGATTTTATTGAATATCAATAGTAACAATCAGGAACAACAACGAAGTTTAGATGAAATCAATAACACCATCAACTTCAATCATAATGATAGTGCAAGTCAAAAATTTCTGGCTTTTTTAGGACCAGGATTGCTTGTCGCTGTTGGTTACATGGATCCCGGAAATTGGATTACATCCATGCAAGGAGGAGCACAATATGGCTATACCTTGTTATTCGTAATCTTAATCTCTAGCTTGTCTGCTATGTTGTTACAAAGTATGACTGTGAGATTAGGAATAGCAACTGGTATGGATTTAGCACAAATGACACGTCATTTTTTAAATAAGCCTGTAGCAATTATGTTCTGGATTATTGCAGAATTAGCAATTATCGCTACTGATATTGCAGAAGTTATAGGAAGTGCTATCGCATTAGATTTAATCTTTGGTATACCATTAATTGTAGGTGCATTAATCACTGTATTTGATGTATTCTTATTATTATTCATCATGAAATTTGGCTTCAGAAAGATTGAAGCTATCGTGGGAACGTTAATCTTTACCGTATTGGCTATTTTTGTATTTGAAGTTTATATTTCTTCTCCACAAGTAATGGATATGCTTAATGGTTTTGTGCCCCATAAAGAAATTGTTACAAACCAAGGGATACTTTATATTGCACTAGGTATCATAGGTGCTACTATTATGCCACATAACTTATATTTACATTCTTCTATTGTACAATCGCGAAAATATGATAGACACAGTATTCATGAAAAAGCACAAGCGATTAAGTATGCTACCATCGACTCTAATATACAGCTATCCATCGCTTTTGTAGTCAATTGCTTATTACTTACACTTGGCGCTGCGCTATTCTTTGGAACAAAAACTGAAGATTTGGGTGGTTTTTATGATCTTTATTCGGCTCTAAAAACAGAACCTGCTTTAGGTGCATCGCTTGGCGGTATTATGAGTACTTTATTTGCTGTTGCCCTTTTAGCTTCTGGTCAAAATTCAACTATAACGGGAACGTTAGCAGGCCAAATTGTGATGGAAGGATTTCTTAAATTATCCATTCCAAACTGGTTACGTCGTCTTATCACTCGGTCTTTAGCAGTGATACCTGTTATCATTTGTCTTATAGTATTTAAAGGAAATACTGAAAAAATTGAACAATTACTTGTCTTTTCTCAAGTGTTTTTGAGTATTGCTTTGCCATTTTCGTTAATACCGCTTCAATTAGCTACAAGTAATCAAAATCTTATGGGAACTTTTAAGAATAAAACATGGATTAACATCATTTCCTGGTTACTCATAATTATCTTAAGTGGACTTAACGTATATCTTATCATTCAAACATTTCAAGAATTATGATTAAATGAATAACAAAGAATAAGTATCCTCTATTTTGAAATGATGAATTAGAAATATAGCTACTGTTGAAAAAGTACATAATAAAATTCAATTTAGATAGTGACGTTATATTTTATTAAAAAAGTCATTATTTTTCGCCATTTATGCACATACTTAACTTCAAGTTGTATAGTCCCTTTCTTACTTTATTAAAAAATACGCCCTATCAATTATTTTTACTGATAGGGCGTATTTTTATGGACTGTATTCAACATTTATTAGTCAAATATCAATTCTAAACCTATTAATATATATATGGATCGTCCTTTTTTTGTTTGTTGATTTCTTGTTCAGGATCCCAAACATCTTTCTGTTGTTGATTTTGTTGATGATTCAGATCACTTTGGTCCTTTGAATGGTTTTGACGAAGTTGATCTGTATCATTTTCATTTACATATGTTTTATCTTTTTTTGCAAAAAGTCTAATCGCAGCAATCATCCATAAAACCATCGCGATTAAATTAGTTGTAAATAAACCTACGATAGCCGCTGCTATGAGTAAACTAGCAGCAAGGTTTTTTCTTCCTTCAATTACCATTGCACCAACAAAACCTAATAGCGTTGAAAAACCTAAAATGACTAATGATGCAATAAGAGAAACTAAAAACATTTCAGATGACATATCTTGATTATTACCTGAAAACTGCTTCATTAATTCATTATATTGTTGTTGATTTGATGCATTATTAATAACAAATATCGATAGAATACCAAAAATTAAAAATAATAGGCTTAAGATATTAGCAATCCACGCTAATCTTTTTTCTACTTTTCTATTCAATTAATATGTGCCTCCTAACTCTTAAAACTATGGTTAATTTAATCATACTAAAAATTTATCTTTATCGCGAATAAGTTCGTTTCCCATATTGATTAAGAAGTAAATAAGTTGCTAAGGTGTCAAGTTGATTTATCCAGAGTCCAACTCACTTTCTTTGAAATAGCGATATAGGTATCCCCACTTTTATTAAGTAATACGGTTAATCTAAAATTAAAAATATTGAATTCATCCTATATAAAATCTAGTTACAGAGGATGAATTTTTTTAAAATGCCTAGGACAGCAATAAATGTCCTAGGCATAAATATTAATTTTCTTTTTTTGAATCTTCCTCTTGGTTTAAGTTATTATCTGCATCTTCATGTTCATTATTAATCATTTGTCGACGTTCTTCATAATTCATACGTCGTTGATTAACAGCACTTGGCTGGTTTTTTCTTCGTTCTTTCATACGTTTATTATATGCTTTTCTCTTTTCTTTTTTCTTAGCACGTATTTCTGCTTTTTCTCTTTTTCTTTGCGCTTTTAGTTCTTTAGGATCAATTTGTGGTTCAACAACTCCTACGTCATCGAGTTGATTACCTTCCATATGTTCCTGTTGTACATCTTCAAAATCCGTATTTTTAGATTTTTTATTGTACTTAGCTTGTCTTGACATGACTGTTGGTTCATCTTCAGTTTGTTGAGACGCATATTCACTTTCAACTGCTCTTTTTGGAAATTGAGAATATTTATCTTCATTGTCTACATATTCGTCTGAATAAAGTTGATTGGAAGATATATCTTCATCAGGTTGATTATCAGTTATACCATTATAGGAATCTTGTTGCTGAGCATTTCTATTGAATTGACGTCTTGTATTTCTATCTTCCTTTTTAGTGTGCATAGGTTCATACACATCATCATTATATCCATGTTCATTTCTTGACTCTGGTTCATAAAAACCTCTCTCATCATAGTATGTTTGATCATAATCATTATAATAAGATGGCACTGTTTCTATTCTATCTCTTCTTGCAAACATCATCATTGCAATGATAAAGAATAGGATAGGAATGATTAGAGTTACAATCAACAATACAAGTGGAATTGTGACTATAGCAGCTATTAAAAAAAGAAAACCAGACAAAATTCTTATATTCATAGAAATTAACGCTAAAAACGAGATGAGCAAACAAACAATAAAATAAACAATAATTGCCCAAACTCCATTTTGTAACCAAATCACAAATTGAGTTGTACTTAAATCATTATTGGCTAAAATTTGTTGTACGAGTTCATTATTATTAAGTGTGTTTTCTAAATTGGCAATTGACGTATCATTACTAAAAGATACGAGCGCAATAAACATTGAAACAATAGTTAATATGAGTAAGAATACCCAACTAAACCAACCTAATATTTTTTCAGTTAGCCGATTTGCTGGACGCTTAATTTGTGTATATTGCTCTCCTAACATTCGTTACAACTCCTTAACTTACTTATCACATTATTATATTAAAAAATTCTAAAAATAACTACCATTTGCTATTTTAAAGACATTTTAAAATTTAAAAAGCTTTCATTATAATCACTGAGAGACGATTGACCTAAATCTTTATAGACTTCTAACCGTTGCTGTTCTTGCTTTGATGGGTAGAATCTATGATCGTTTCTTACCTCTTTAGGCAACTTACTTCGAGCTGCTTTATTAGGTGTTGCATATCCTACCCATTCTGTATTCTGGGCACTATTTTGCGCGTCTAGTAAGAAATTCATAAACTTATACGCACCTTCTTTATTTTGTGCAGTTTTAGGTATCACCATATTATCAAACCAAAGATTGGAGCCTTCTTTAGGTATCACGTAATTATAACGAGTATTTTCCTGTACAAGTGGTGCAGCAACGCCACTCCAAACTACTGCAACATGTCCTTCGTTTTGTTGAAGCATCATGGTAATTTCGTCGCCTACTATACCTCTAACTTGTGGTGCTAAATTATGCAAATCTTTTTCTGCTTGATGAATATGGGTCGGATTTTTGTCATTAAGGCTATACCCTAATTTATTTAATCCCATTCCAATTATTTCACGTGCACCGTCTACTAATAAAATATCATTTTTGAGTTGAGAATGATACAAATCGCCCCAACTATCAAACGTTTCATTAGGATATTTCTCTTTATCATATAAAATGCCTACGGTTCCAAAGAAATATGGAATTGAATATCGATTGTTTGGGTCATATGACAAGTTCATATAATCATTGTCTAAATTTCTGATATTTGGAATTTTGTCATGATTTAAAGTCTCAAGCAATTTAGCTTTTTTTAGTTTTTGAACAGTATATTCACTTGGAAAAGCTACATCATAGTGTGTGCCTCCATTTCGAATTTTCGCTTCCATTGCTTCATTTGAATCAAAGGTTTCATATACGACTTGTATACCTGTTTCTTTTTCAAACTTCTTAATTAAGCTAGGATCAATATATTCTCCCCAATTGTAAACATATAACTTCTCATTTGCGTGGGTATTATCTTTTGATTTAAACCAATGACTAATCATTAAACATAAAATACCAATAACCATAGCAGAAATGATAAGTTGAAAAAATCGCTTCATTCATTGACACCTCGTTTCATCTTTTTCTGACGATTAACGATATGTTGAATAAAGTAATATCCAAATACTCCAAACATAATAGCAATAAATATTATTGTAGAAATGGCATTAATCTCCATACTTATACCTTTGCGAGCCATAGCATAAACTTCTACAGACAATACACTAAATCCGTTTCCGGTAACAAAGAAGCTTACTGTAAAATCATCTAAAGAATATGTTAATGCCATAAAGAATCCTCCTATAATCGAGGGCATAATATTAGGTATAATAATGCTACTTAATAATTGTGATTCATTAGCACCTAAATCTCTTGCTGCATTTAACATGTTATCATTCATTTCATATAATTGGGGTAAGACGATGATAACAACAATTGGAATACAGAACGCTATATGAGATGCTAGCACTGTTGAAAACCCTAAACCTAAACCTGTGAAATGTCCTATTGCAGTGAACATAATTAAAAAAGAAGCACCAATGACTACGTCCGAAGATACCATTAATACATTATTCATCGTTAATAGCGTAATCTTAAACCGTTTGTTGCGTAAATAATATAAAGCGATTGCACCAAATGTACCTATAACTGTAGCAATCGATGCAGATAAAAGTGCCACTGCAACAGTATTAAAAATCACCGACATCAACCGATCATTATGAAAAAGGGAGTGGTAATGTTCTAAAGTAAAATGTTCGAAGTGACTCATATTCCCCGCAGAATTAAAAGAATAAATCATTAAAAAGAAAATAGGAATATAAAGCACACTTATTAATAGAGCTATATATAATTTTCCATACCATTTCACACTAATCACCCCTTCCCATTAGATGATTTTGATTTTGTAATAATGAGTAAAAAGGCCATAAAAATAATAAGAAAAAGTGCTATAGTGGAACCTAATCCATAATTTTGTATAGTTAAGAACTGTTCTTCAATTGCTGTACCTACATTGATTACTTTGTTCCCAGCAATCAACCTGGTAATCATAAACAGTGAAAGAGCTGGTATAAACGTTACTTGCACACCAGTTTTAATACCTTCTCTTGTTAACGGAACGATGACTTTACGAAACGTAGTAAATGTACTAGCACCTAAATCATTAGAGGCTTGCAAAATATTGTTAGGAATTGCTTTCATGCTATTAAATATAGGCAAAATCATAAATGGAATATATATATAACTCGCCACCAATAAAAATGCACCACTTGTAAACAACAAGTTTAATTTAGGTATTTGAAATACATGTAGAGCTTGGTCAATAAATCCATCATGCCCTAACAAACCAATAAATGCATAGGTCTTGAGAAGTAAGTTAATCCAAGTAGGTATAATTAACAACATGAGCAGTATATTTTGTAATCTTGAATAAGAAATAAAGTACGCAGCTGGGTAACTTATTACTAAGGTAATCATTGTAATTAAAGCGGCATACCATATTGAATCAATAAACATTTTTAAATATCTAGTTGAAAATACCTGCTCATAATTTGTAAAACTAAAGTGACCATAAATATCTATAAAAGAAAAGTAAACAAGTAAAATGACTGGAATGATAATAAATATAACCATCCATAATAAGTAAGGAACCAGTAACCATTTATTGACATTACGCATGATGATAGTCCTCATAACTTTCAATTCGCTTATCAAATTCTTCTTCAGTTTCACCTGGTACCATGATGTGTATTGCTTCTGGTTCAAAATACAGCCCTACTTCACTACCTACATTAGCTTTTTTTGTTGATTGTATTACCCATTCATACCCTTTTCTGTCTTTGCAACAAATTTCATAATGTACACCTCTAAATAGCATAGAATCAACTTTGGCTTTAAATAGCCCATCATTTTTTGAAACAAGTGAAATGTCTTCGGGTCTAATTACAACTTCAACTTTTTTATTTTCTGTTATTCCCATATCTACACAATCAAAATTTTGACCATAAATATTGACGACAAAATCTTCAACCATTGTACCTTCAACTATATTGGACTCTCCTATAAAATCAGCAACAAATCGGTTAACTGGTTCATCGTATATATCTATTGGTGTCCCGAATTGTTGAATTTTGCCATCTTTCATAACAAAAATATAATCACTTAATGCTAAGGCCTCTTCTTGATCATGAGTTACAAATATAAAGGTTATACCTAAACGGGATTGAAGTTCTCTCAATAAATATTGCATTTCTGTTCGTAATTTTAAATCTAAGGCGGATAAAGACTCATCTAATAATAATATTTCAGGCTCATTAACAATTGCTCGTGCTATGGCTACACGTTGTTTTTGTCCACCACTCATACCTTGTATTTGCCTATGTTCATACCCACTTAATTTCACCAACTGAAGTGCCTCAGTAACTTTACGCTTAATTTCTGACTTACTTAATTTTTTTAATTTTAAACCATATGCTATATTGTCGAATACATTTAAATGTGGAAATAATGCATAATCTTGGAATACAGTATTTACCTTACGCTTATTCGGCGGCATTTTACCAATAGGTTTATCTTTATATATAATATCTCCACTATCGGGATATTCAAATCCTGCTATGAGTTTTAAAATTGTTGTTTTTCCACAACCCGAAGGACCTAAAAGTGTATAAAAATAGCCTGGTTCAATATCAATATTAATTTCGTTTAGTATTTGTACATCTTCAAAGCCCTTACTGACATCTTTAAAAGAAAGCAATGGATTCATAAAGTTTCCTCCTATAAATATGAAGCTGTGGCAACGATTAAAACCTTAACTTCTTTATTTGTTTCGTTATATAAGCGATGTTTATCTTTCGCTTTAAAATAAAGTACATCTTCTTTACAAGCTTTATATACTTGATTTCCTAGTTGAAGTGATACTTCACCATTTAAACAATAGATAAAAGTATCTGATTCAGATGGTTTAAAGTTTTTATATGAGGCATTTGGTCGTAAAGTTAGAATCAATGGTTCCATGTCAAACTCATTAGAATTCGTTACAAGCCAGTTCAAGATATAACCTTTATCATACTCATCATAAATAGTCTGTTCGTTCTTCTTATAAAGTACCTTCTCATCTGACGATTCTTTAAAAAAGTCGCTTGCAGAAGTACCAAGTACTTCTATTAAATTTAAAAATGTTTCCATACTAGGTGAAGCATGATTACTTTCAATTTGCGATATATATCCTTTTGATAGATCAGTTCGCTCTGCTAATTCCTCTTGTGTCAAATTTTTTATTCTTCTTAAATTACGTAATTTATATCCAATATCCATCTTTCTGACCACCTAAAAAAGCTATATCATGTTTACTTATATCAAACATTTTGTTTAATGCTTAATAAAAATAACAAAATATAGCTACGTAATCAATAGTTTTATATTAACTTATTATTGCGGATTTAATAGAAAAAGTTAGTCGATATCTTTACTAAAAATAGTTTGATTTGGATTTTTTTTAATTTCTTGAATTACTTTGTAACTATTATAACCACTTTTATTTTCAAATTCTTTAAAAACCTGTTTTTCATCAGCTTTTCCGGGCACAATATGTTTAAAATTTTTATAAGCATTTAAAACTTCGTCACCCTTTACAGATAACTCATAATAATTTTCGATTTTATTAAAGAAATGAATCACTTTCATCATTTCATCATTAGTCCAATCTAAATCTAATGGATATTGATATTCCATAGTATCCTCTCCTTTATATACTTTATACTTTTATTTTTCAAATTTAGATATATTAAAAATAACACAGTATACCTTTATTGGCATAAAAAGATGGGATAAAATCCATTTTTGAATTCTATCCCACCATGAATAAATACCCCCAACAGATCGCTATGATTTAGAATAGCTAAATGCTGAGGGTAATATTGTGAAATGATTTATGATACGTATGACTATGCCAGTCTGTGACTATACATACGAAAAAGTAATATACGTACAAATCATAAATAAATCATATTAATTTGAATACATTTATCATTATTAACTTGTAATTACATAGTATGAATTGGATAACCAATTGCTTTTTCAGCAGCTTCCATTGTCATTTCACCTAAAGTTGGGTGTGCATGTACAGTTAATGCGATATCTTCAGCATTCATACCTGACTCGATAGCTAAACCTAATTCAGAGATAATATCAGATGCACCAGTACCTACAACTTGTGCTCCAATAAGCGTATCATCTTCTTTAAGCGTGATTAACTTAACAAAACCATTTGTATCATCTAAAGATAAAGCTCGTCCATTAGCTGCATAAGGGAATTTAGAAGCTTTAATTGATAAACCTTCTTCTTTTGCTTGAGCTTCAGTATAACCAACTTGTGCTAATTCTGGTTCTGTAAAGCAAACTGCTGGCATACCAATATAATCTACCTCTGCGGCTTGACCATCTATCGCTTCAGCAGCAACTTTACCTTCGTAACTAGCTTTGTGAGCTAATGGTAATCCAGGTACAATATCTCCAATCGCAAAGATATTTTCAATAGAAGTACGACTTTGTTTGTCCACTTCTAGTAATCCACGATCAGCAAATTTTAGACCAAGTTCTTCTAATCCTAATTCATCAGTATTAGGGCGACGGCCAACTGTAACTAAAACATAATCAGCTTCGATAGTTTGTTCCTCACCTTTTGCTTCATAAGTTACTTTGACACCATTTTCAGTTTCTTCAGCAGATTTTGCCATTGCTTCAGTAACGATTTCGATACCTTTTTCCTTCATACCTTTTTTAACAGGTTGCGTCATTTGCTTTTCAAATCCGCCTAGAATATCTTTTGCACCTTCAAGGATTGTAACTTCAGAGCCAAAGTTTGCAAAAGCAGTACCTAATTCAGAACCGATATATCCGCCACCAACTACAACTAGTTTGTTAGGTACTTCTTGTAGATTTAAAGCTCCTGTTGAATCGATAACACGTTTACCGAATTCAAAATTTGGAATTTCAATCGGTCTTGAACCTGTAGCTATAATCGCATGTTTGAAATTGTAAGTTTGAGCACTCTTTTCGTCCATGACACGTAAACTATTGTTATCAACGAAATAAGCTTCACCTCTAACAATCTCTACTTTGTTACCTTTTAAAAGTCCTTCAACACCGCCAGTTAATTTATTAACTACAGAAGTCTTGAATTCTTGAACTTTTTGATAGTTTAAAGAAACGCTTTCAGCAATTACCCCTAAGTTTTCTGAATTTTGCGCTTCAACAAAGCGATGAGAAGCATGAAGTAATGCTTTTGAAGGTATACAACCTACGTTTAAGCACACACCACCTAAATTACCTTTCTCAACGATTGTTACCTTTTGTCCTAATTGAGCCGCACGAATGGCTGCGACATATCCACCTGGACCTGCTCCTATTACAATAGTATCTGTTTCAATTGGGAAATCTCCAACTACCATGTTTTTACCCCTCCATTAATAATAATTCTGGATTATTTAATAAGCGTTTAATGTGATTCATAGCATTTTGTCCAGTAGCACCATCGATTTGTCTATGGTCAAAGCTTAATGATAAAGCTAATACTGGTGCAGCTACAATTTCTCCATCTTTAACGATAGGTTTTTGAGCGATACGGCCAATTCCTAAGATAGCTACTTCTGGGTGATTGATAACTGGTGTGAACCATTGACCACCAGCGGAACCGATATTACTAATTGTGCATGTTGCACCTTTCATTTCTTCTGAAGTTAATTTACCATCACGTGCTTTTACAGCTAGTTCATTAATTTCATCAGAAATTTCGAATATTGATTTACGATCAGCATGTTTAACTACTGGTACTAATAATCCTTTATCCGTATCTGCAGCAATACCAATATTCCAGTAATGTTTGTGCACAACCTCTCCAGCTTCTTCATTGAAAGAAGTATTAAGTGCTGGATATTTTTTAAGTGCAGAAACTAGTGCTTTAACAACATATGGTAAGAAAGTAAGTTTTGTACCTTGTTCAGCAGCAATTTCTTTAAATTTCTTACGGTGATCCCATAGTTCTTGCACATCAATTTCATCCATTAATGTAACATGAGGTGCAGTGTGTTTAGAATTAATCATTGCTTTAGCAATTGCTTTGCGCATTGCAGGTATTTTTTCTGTAGTTTCAGGGAAGTCACCTTCTGGTAAAGCTTGTGTTGCTGAAGCATTATCGACATCACTAGAAGTTGATTCAGATGCTGCGCTAGTGTTTGAACCTTCTTCGGAACTACCACCATTTAAGTATGCATCAATGTCTTCTTTTGTAATTCGTCCATTTTTACCAGAACCATTTACAGCTTTAATATTGACACCATTCTCACGTGCATACTTACGCACTGACGGCATCGCTTTAACAGTTTTATTTTCATCTACTTCTGTCTTTTCTTGTGATTGAGTTGATGAAGCTTCTTCTTGCACAGTTGATTCTTGTTCTTTTTCTTCTTTCTTAGAATCCTCATCATCGCCATGACCTTTAAATTGCATTTCTTCTGCATCAGGTGCATCAATTTTAACGATGACATCTCCTACAACTGCCACTGTTCCTTCATCTACTAACACTTCTTCAACAGTACCACTTACTGGAGAAGGAATTTCTACTACAGACTTATCATTTTGAACTTCTGCTAATACATCATCTTCTTCAATTGTGTCGCCGGCTTTAATAAACCATTTAACAATTTCACCTTCGTGGATACCTTCCCCGATATCGGGTAATCTAAATTCAAATGCCACGTTCTTGTCCTCCTAAGATTTACGTATTTAAATTATTGAAAATTTATACAAAAGTTATAAGGTAAGGAAGACCTTACAACTAAATGTAAACTTTATTTGATTGATATTTTTACGTTTGCTTTTTTAATAATTAGAATTCTAAAGTTGCCTTAGCCTGCTCTATAATATCTTTTTTATTTGGTAACCAAACGTTTTCAGCTTGAGTAAATGGATAAATAGTATCTGATGCGGCTACTCGAGCTATTGGAGCTTCTAATGAAAGAATTGCTCGCTCTGCTAATTCTGCTGCCACTTGTGCACCTACACCAGCTTGGCGTTGAGCTTCTTGTACAACTACAGCACGACCAGTTTTCTCAACAGACGCTACTAGAGTATCGATATCAATTGGTTGTACAGTACGTAAGTCAATAACTTCAACTGAATAACCATCTTTTTCTAACTCTTCAGCAGCTTTTAGTGATTCTTGTACCATTGCCCCGTAAGATATTAAAGTAATATCATTACCTTCTTTTTTAACATTGGCTTTTCCGATGTCAATTGTGTATTCTTCTTCAGGAACCTCTTCACGGAAAGAACGATATAATTTCATATGTTCTAGATACACAACTGGATCATTACTTTGAATAGAAGAAATTAATAATCCTTTAGCATCATATGGTCCTGATGGAATAACTACTTTCAAACCAGGTGATTGAGCTAAGATACCTTCTAAATTATCAGCATGCAACTCTGGAGTGTGAACGCCACCACCAAAAGGTGCACGAATTGTAACTGGCGCTGGTTTAGTTCCACCTGAACGGAAACGAGTACGAGCAATTTGACCAGCTACTTCGTCAAACACCTCATAAACGAATCCTAAGAATTGAATTTCCATAACTGGACGGAAGCCAGTCACTGCTAAGCCTAGTGCAAGCCCACCAATTCCAGACTCTGCTAATGGTGTATCAAACACTCGATCTTCGCCAAATTCTTTTTGTAAACCTTCAGTAACACGGAATACACCACCGTTAACACCAACGTCTTCACCGAAAACTAAAACGTCTTCGTCTCTTTTGAGTTCACTTTTAAGCGCATCGTTAATCGCTTGAACCATTGTCATTTGTGCCATGGCTTACTTCGACTCCTTCTCTTTGTAAATTTCATATTGTTCTGCTAAATTTTGAGGCATTTCTTCATACATGATATCCATTAGAGAAGTAACAGTTTGTTTTTCTGTATTGTCAGCCTCTTTAATAGCTGCTTTTATTTCAGATTTTGCACGTTCAACCACTTCATTCTCTTTGTCTTCATTCCAAAGACCTTTAGCTTCTAAATATTTTCTGAAACGTACTAATGGGTCTTTTTTCTCCCATTCGGCATCTTCATCTGAAGTTCTATAACGAGTAGGATCATCACCAGCCATAGTATGTGGTCCATAACGATAAGTTAAAGTTTCGATAACAGTTGGACCTTCTCCTGCTACTGCACGTTCACGTGCTTCTAATGTTGCTTGATAAACAGCTAAAGCATCCATTCCATCAACTTGAATTCCAGGGATACCAACTGAAATAGCCTTTTGTGCTAATGTTTCTGCAGCTGTTTGTTTACTACGTGGTGTAGAGATGGCATAGTTATTGTTTTGAATTACAAAAATTGCAGGTGCTTTATATGCAGATGCAAAGTTAATTCCTTCATAGAAGTCACCTTGTGATGAACCACCATCACCAGTATAAGTAATTGCCACTGCATTTTTGCCACGTTTTTTAAGTCCAAATGCTACACCGGCAGTTTGAATATATTGTGCTCCGATAATGATTTGTGGGCTAAGTGCATTAACTCCCTCAGGGAATTGGTTACCTTTGAAGTGCCCTCTTGAGAATAAGAACGCGTCTGTAAGAGGTAAGCCATGCCAAATAATCTGAGGCACATCACGATAACCAGGTAAAATGAAGTCTTCACTTTCTAAAGCATACTGAGATGCTAATTGTGAAGCTTCTTGACCTGCTGTTGGTGCATAGAAACCTAAACGTCCTTGTCTATTTAATGAAATAGAACGTTGATCAAGAATTCTAGTCCATACCATTCTTTCCATTAATTCCACTAATTGTTCGTCTGTTAAATCAGGTACTAAGTCTTCATTAACGACATTTCCGTCTTCATCCAAAATTTGAACCATTTCAAATTTCGATTGAGTCTCATTTAAAACTTTAACTGCATCGAATTGGGCTTGTAACTTAGGAGCCATTCAATTCACCATACCTTTCCCATGTAAATAGAAATTCATTTTATCCTCCTTAATTGTATCACAAATAAAAATCTCTGTTAAACGATTTCATAAAGTTCTGTTCCACATAAAAATAATACAGTTACATGACCTGTTATATTAAAAATCACGCAACTGTATTAACTCATTATTTATTTTAATTGGTCTACATCCTGTTTTTCTCTTTTTACTTTCTCAATGGCTTTTGAGTATGCATTAAACTTATTATTCATTTCTTTATATGCTTTAGAAAGATCTTTCGATTTTCCGTCTACTTCCGATTGTGTTGCATTATCTTCATTCAAATAAGAAAACAGTTCTTTTTCCTTATTAAGTGCTTTTTTGTAAGCCTTTGCATAAGCATCATGTGATTTATATTTTTCTTTAATAGCACTATCAAGTTGTTCAACTTCTTTTTTCTTTGCTTTGTTTTCTACATGTTCAAGATATTGCTTGGCTTGTTTAAATTCTTTTTCAGAATTATCTAGAGCCTTCTCTTCTTTTTTAAATTCTTTTTGTCTTTGTTCTACATTTTCAACGATATCTTCAGCTGCTTTTTTACGTGTGCTTTGATCTTTATCATTTACCTTTTTAAATAATTTTTGTTTTTTCTCTTCTAATTCGTTTATTTTTTTACTTACTTGATTAACGGTTTTCTCTTGGTCCATAGCTTTTTGTACTTGATCATCATATTTTTTAATTTCTTTTTTATCTATAGTACATCCAGCTAATAACACTGCTGACGTTAGGACAATTGCTACAGTCTTTTTAAAATTCATGAACTGTTACCTCCTCAAAGTTGTTCGCTTGTAATATTAAATAATAAATTATAATAAATCAATATAAAGCTATCATTCTATATTCTAGTGCAAGCATTTAAAGCAATAAAATCTTTGAGTATCTATTAATGTACTTGTGTCTATCTTATCTGATATATTATTTAATAAGGAAGGTGTATGACATGATAACAATGAAAGATATTATAAGAGATGGTCATCCAACACTTCGTGAAAAAGCGAAAGAATTAAGCTTCCCACTTTCTAACAATGATAAAGAAACGTTGCGCGCAATGCGTGAATTTCTAATCAATAGTCAGGATGAAGAAACGGCAAAACGTTATGGTCTACGTTCTGGTGTAGGTTTAGCTGCTCCACAAATTAATGAACCAAAGCGTATGATTGCTGTCTACTTACCTGATGATGGAAACGGTAAATCGTATGATTATATGCTCGTAAATCCTAAAATAGTAAGTTACAGTGTACAAGAAGCTTATTTACCAACTGGCGAAGGTTGCCTTAGTGTTGATGAAAACATCCCAGGTTTAGTGCATCGTCATCATAGAGTCACTATTAAAGCTCAAGATATTGATGGAAATGATGTTAAATTACGTCTCAAAGGCTATCCTGCGATTGTATTTCAACACGAAATTGATCATCTAAATGGCATTATGTTTTATGATTATATTGATGCCAATGAACCTCTAAAACCACATGAAGAGGCCGTAGAAGTCTAAATCATGAACTATATTAAAACACTTCATTAAGTTGTATTTTATACTTACTTGATGAAGTGTTTTTTTAAAAGTAATTCAAATGTTATTAAGATTAATTTAAAAACAAGAAAGTACATAGCGAAATAAAACTGCTTTATTTATTCAAAAACATCATGTAAAATATTACTTAACTGAAATCTTAGTAAATTGATACTAATTTCAAATTTTGAACGACATTATTACCCTAGAGAACATACTGGGCAGTGAGATTAAACAAGTATAAAAATTACGTTTAGATTGAGCTGGTATGTTTCTAACAAATTAAATTTAGAACACAAAAATTATTGAAGAATAATACTCTAATGGATATGTAAAAAATCTTTAATAACCCGAGTATTCACAACTAGGGTCGTAAAATATAACAATTATAATTTATAGGAGGACAATACAATAATGGCAGTATTTAAAGTATTTTATCAACATAATAAAGATGAAGTCATCGTTCGTGAAAATACTCAAACAATTTATGTTGAGGGACAAACTGAGGAACAAGTAAGACGTTATTTGAAAGACCGAAATTTTAATATTGAATTTATTACTAAATTAGAGGGCGCACACTTAGAATATGAAAAAGAACATTCAACACACTTTAATGTGGAGAACGCCGAATAATGAAACAACTACATTCAAATGAAGTAGGTGTATATGCACTTGGTGGTTTAGGTGAAGTTGGAAAAAATACCTATGCTGTTGAGTACAAAGATGAAATTGTAATCATTGATGCTGGAATCAAATTCCCTGACGATAATCTTTTAGGAATTGATTATGTAATTCCTGATTACACTTACTTAGAACAGAACCAAGATAAGATTGTCGGTCTGTTTATTACTCATGGACACGAAGACCATATAGGTGGTGTGCCCTTCCTATTAAAACAAATTAATGTACCTATTTACGGTGGTCCATTAGCGTTAGGTCTCATTCGCAATAAACTAGAAGAACATCATTTGCTTAGAACGACTGAATTACATGAAATAGATGAAAGTAGCGTAATTAAGTCTAAGCATTTTGAAATTTCTTTCTATCTAACCACACATAGTATTCCAGAAGCATATGGCGTTATAGTCGATACACCTGAAGGTAAAATTGTTCATACGGGAGACTTCAAATTTGACTTTACTCCTGTAGGTGAGCCTGCTAACATAGCTAAAATGGCCCAATTAGGTCATGAAGGTGTGTTGTGCTTACTATCAGACTCAACAAATGCACTAGTTCCAGATTTCACTTTAAGTGAACGTGAAGTTGGACAAAATGTCGATAAAATTTTCAGAAATTGTAAGGGTCGTATTATCTTTGCAACTTTTGCTTCTAATATTTATCGTGTTCAACAAGCCGTTGAAGCAGCAATTAAATATAATCGTAAAATCGTTACATTTGGACGTTCAATGGAAAACAATATCAAAATTGGTATGGAACTAGGATATATCAAAGCGCCACCAGAAACGTTTATAGAACCTAATAAAATAAATAGTGTACCTAAACACGAGTTACTCATTCTTTGTACTGGTTCTCAAGGTGAACCTATGGCTGCATTATCAAGAATTGCAAATGGTACACATAAGCAAATAAAAATTATACCGGAAGACACTGTAGTATTTAGTTCTTCACCTATTCCAGGTAACACTAAGAGTATCAATCGTACAATTAATGCGTTGTACAAAGCTGGTGCAGATGTGATTCATAGTAAAATATCAAACATTCACACTTCTGGACACGGTTCTCAAGGTGATCAACAATTAATGTTACGTCTGATTCAACCTAAATACTTCCTGCCAATTCACGGTGAATATCGTATGCTTAAAGCTCATGGCGAGACTGGTGTTCAATGCGGTGTTGATGAAGATAATGTATTTATTTTCGATATCGGTGATGTACTTGCCCTAACTCATGATTCTGCACGAAAAGCAGGAAGAATTCCTTCCGGCAATGTACTCGTTGATGGCAGTGGTATAGGTGATATTGGCAATGTTGTCATCAGAGATCGTAAATTACTTTCAGAAGAAGGGTTAGTTATTGTTGTTGTGAGCATTGACTTTAATACTAACAAATTACTATCTGGCCCTGATATTATTTCACGTGGTTTTGTTTATATGCGTGAATCTGGTCAATTAATTTATGATGCTCAACGTAAAATTAAAGGCGATGTCATTTCTAAACTTAACAGCAATAAAGATATTCAATGGCATCAAATTAAATCTTCAATTATCGAAACATTACATCCTTATCTTTATGAAAAAACAGCTCGAAAACCTATGATTTTACCTGTGATAATGAAAGTAAATGAAGATAAATAAACACTTAAATATATTTAGTCAAGTTACAATGAATTTATACTACTTTAAATGTTTCCATTACTCTAATAATATTAGATATTTTTAGTAGTAATTAATTATTTTGAGTTATTCATTTAATACGATTTGAGATTATATCTTCTAACTTTGAATTTCTTATAAAAAAGGAAGTTTAGAACTTAAAGTTCTTAAACTAGTAAAAAGAGGCAATTGCTATATTATTTCATATAGCAATTGTCTCTTTTATAATTTTCAAACTATAACAAGCTTGTTGAGATACTATCTTACTTATATAAGTTCCTTTAATACAAATCCTATTCCTTCTTTGACTAGCTAATTGTTTTATGGTTTAGGTTAAGAAAATTTCTTAAAGTAATGTCTCTATATTCCAATCAGAAAATACTGATTATGTATAGAACATATAAAACAACGTTTAACAACATTTTGCGATGATATAATGGATTGTATCACAATAGTGTTCAATTTCATTTAACTCGGGATCTATAATTGTTTCAATAATATCATTCACATGCTAAACATATCATTTATGGAGATGAGTACTGAAGTTTCTATTAGTATGGTAAATTGAGTCATGTTATAACCTTTATTCACAAAGTATGTCATACAATACTTAGTATTGTATAAATAGAGAAAAGCAGTAAGGTAATTTTCAATCAGAAAATATCTTACTGCTTTTTTGGGATTAATGTCCCAGTTTACTTTTTATAATTTTGAAATATTTATTTACAGGAATAACATTTAATAGAAGTACAAATAATTAAGTGTACTTTATTATGTTTAAGCCTAAAATAATACAATTTTATTAATCTATTTAAATACTTAAAAAGATTCAACATTATAAACTAGATTTTCATTTACGATATTCTAAAAACAAAAAGAAACAAATTTCACTTTTCAACAATTCACTTATGCTGTACACATACATCAATTTAAAATTGGATTATGCAAACATTTACTTGCTTATATTTTTTTCAAAGCGACCTAAGTCATTATCATGACCAATCATAATTAAAATGTCCCCTATTTCAATATTGATGTTAGGATCCGGAGAAACTATAAATTCTTTAGCTCTTTTAATTGCTATAATGTTAATACCATATTGAGCTCGAATATCTAATTCAATAATTGTTTGACCTGCCATTTTTTCTGTAGATTTTAATTCAACGATTGAATGCTCATCAGCAAGTTCTAAGTAATCAAGTACACTAGCACTAGCAACGTTATGAGCAATACGTCTTCCCATATCTCTTTCAGGGTGCACAACAGTGTCAGCACCTATTTTATTTAAAATCTTAGCATGATAATCATTTTGAGCTTTAGCAGTAACCTTTTTGACACCTAACTCTTTAAGAATTAACGTCGTTAGTGTACTAGATTGTATATTCTCACCAATAGCGACAATAACATGATCGAAATTACGTATTCCTAAACTCTTCATTACTGCTTCATCAGTTGTATCAGCAACAACAGCATGTGTTGCTATATCACTATATTCGTTAACACGATTTTCGTCTCTATCAATAGCCATAACATCCATGTCTAATGCGTTAAGTTCTCTAACAATACTACCGCCAAAACGCCCTAGTCCAATTACGACATACTCTTTATCCATATTCGTCCTCCACTATATAAAAGAGGAATGATTACTAACATTCCTCAGAGTCTTATTATTTCTTTCCTTCCACATATGCTTTGTCGAAAACAAATAATCTTAATAATAATATTAACGATGGAATTAATAAAAGTAAACCTAAAACAAAAACAATAACTAATGATAATCCCATTTCCGGATTGACATGAGAGTCTGTAATTTTAATAAACGGATAAAGTAAATATGGAAGTTTACTCATTCCGTAGCCAAAGAATGCAAATAACATTTGCAATATAACCATGATAAAAGCTAAACCATGTTTCTTTTTAAATATAGTCAGTAATCCAGCTATTATAAAAAATATAAAGCTGATGGCAAACATCCACCAATAATTAAAAATAGCAGTTCTAAAGTGATCAGAATTTTGAATTCTAAGAGATAAGAAAACAAATAATGAAATCACAATCATAGGTGGCCCCCAAAAAATATGCCATTGTCGTGTCATATCATAAGCTGGTTGATCATTTGCTTTATGAGCATAATATGTTAAAAAACCTGATGAAATATAGAGCACTGAAATTATGGCTAAGAATACTACAGACCATGCAAATGGACTTAATAATAATTGTATCCAATCTAAATCAACATGTGTGCCATGCTCATAGATATAACCACCTTCTGAAATTGTTAGAGCAGTTGCTAGAGAGGCTGGAATTAATAGACCTGTTAAACCATATAATACAATCCAGGGCAGTTTAGTATCTTGACCATAATTTTCAAAAGCATAAAAACTACTTCGTATAGAAATAAGAATTAAAGCTATTGATCCGGGTACTAATAAAACTGTTCCTAAGTATTTAGCAGAATCAGGAAAAAAACCTATAAATCCTACAAAAAAGAAAACGAAAAAGACATTTGTAACTTCCCAAACTGGATTGAGGTATCTATGGATTAAATGATTAACCTTTTTCTCATTACCTGTCATTTTAGAATGCAATGCGAAAAATCCTGCACCAAAATCAATGGAGGCAATAATAATATAACAAAATAAAAATACCCATAATACTGTTATACCAATATAAGCGTAAATCATTTTGTTTCACCTCTCTCTTCAATCACTTTTTCTACATCTTTATAAGCAGGTTGATTTTTAAACATTCTAATTAGTACATAAGCCGAAGTAACTAGTAATAAAAGATATAGTAAACCGAATAGCGTCGTTACTAATGTGATTCCCCCCGCCTGGGTAGCAGCTTCTGATACGCGCATATATCCTCGTATAATCCACGGTTGACGACCCATTTCAGTTAAGAACCAACCAAATTCTATCGCTAACATTGATGCGGGACCAGTTAACAAGATAGCGTATAACATCACACTACTAGTTACATATTTACGTAACTTTTTAACAATTAAAAATAACATATAGAGTCCTGAAATGATAAAACAGAATATTCCCATTGATACCATCAAATCGAAAAAGTAATGAACTATCATAGGAGGTAATTCATTTTTAGGAAATTCATTTAAACCTTTAACTTTTGTATTAAAACTATTATCTGCTAAAAAACTAAGTAATCCAGGAATCTCTAGTGCTCCTGAAACTTCATGTGTTTTTTCATTTAATACACCGAAAAGAACTAAATTCGCATGAGATTGCGTATCATAATGCCATTCATATGCTGCAAGCTTATCTGGTTGAACTTTGTGTAAAAATTTAGCAGATAAATCTCCTGCAATCATCGAAAGAACGGTATTGATGAATCCAACAATCATGCTTAAATTAAGAGCTTTTGTATGGTATGTTCTATCTTCTGTATGATTATGACGTAATAATTTAAACGCTGCGATGGCTGCTAATATAAACGCCATCGTCATACCTGCAGTTGCAACTACATGTAAAGCACGAACCATAAACGATGAATTAAACATTGCTTCTAATGGCTGAACATTTACCATACGACCATTTTTAATTTCAAAACCAGCTGGGGTATTCATAAATGAATTGACTGATGTAATAAAGAATGCTGAGAATGAACCTCCTATAATAACGGGTATAGATATGAAAAAATGTGTCCATTTATTTTTAAATCTTTCCCAAGTGTATAAATAAATACTTAAAAAGATTGCTTCAAAAAAGAATGCAAAAGTTTCCATGAATAGTGGTAAAGCGATAACATGACCGCCCATTTTCATAAATGTCGGCCAGACAAGTGAAAGTTGTAAACCAATAATAGTACCTGTAACGACTCCAACAGCGACGGTTATTGTGTAGCCTTTCGACCATCTTTTGGCCAATGTGATATAATTCGCATCATTTTTCTTTATGCCAATAAACTCTGCTATTGCAAACATAAGTGGCATACCAACACCAATTGTTGCAAATATAATATGCACTGCAAGTGTCATACCCGTCAACAATCGAGCTATTTCTACTGAATCCATCTATTAATCACCCTTCATTTTTATTTTTTAGTTATTGGAGTGACAAGTGATTAGAATTATAAGTCCTTAGTACTATTGAACTAAATTAAATTGCTTTAAATCACTGTGACGATTTTATGTCTTTTCACACAACGTTCACAAAGTTGAAATGACGTCTCATTTTTTATATAGTGTTGTAAGATAAATCATGAGAGGATGTAATGTATGACTGATACAGTGATTATTTATACACAAGATGACTGTCCACCTTGTGCTTTTATTAAAAATTATTTAGTAAATAAAAATATAAAATTTACAGAAAAAAATATCAAAAACCAAAACTATAAAAATGAAATGATGGATTACGATGCTTTTGCAACACCTTTTATTTTGCTTAAAGGGATGCCAATGTATCAAGTAGATATGGAAAAATTGAATGATGAATTGAATATTACACCTTAATTTCTATTTATTATTTTTATGCGTGTTTAATTTCAAATTTTCAGACTAGCTAAACAAAATTATTGTCTTTAAATAATTTATTAAATAAATATAATATATTAACAAAATAAAAAAATTCCAGGGCATATTTTGTAGAAAAATAGCAATTCAACAAACGAATATGATTTAAACAATTATAAAAAGACAATTTCTATATTATTTCAATAGAAATTGTCTTTTTCTTATCTAAGAACTTTATGTCCTAGACTCTTAAAATATTCTTTTTAAAGTCAATTATTTAGCTAATTGGTTAACTAAATCAACGACTTCCTCTTGCGTTGAGCATTCAACAGCTCTATTAGCGAGTTCAGCCATTTCATTTTTACTTAAACCATTGATTTGTCTTCTAGCTTTTAGGATAGAAGTCGCACTCATTGAGAACTCATCTAAACCTAAACCTAATAATAAAGGCACAGCTGTTTGATCTCCAGCCATTTCACCACACATACCAGTCCATTTACCTTCTTTATGAGAAGCTTCAATAACTTGTTTAACTAATCGTAAAATTGAAGGATTATATGGTTGATATAAGTATGAAACTCGTTCAGACATACGGTCAGCAGCTAATGTGTATTGAATTAAGTCATTCGTTCCTATACTAAAGAAATCTACTTCTTTAGCAAATACATCAGCAAGTGCCGCGGTAGCTGGAATTTCAACCATAATACCTAATTCAATATCATCTGAAACTTCGTAACCTTCGCGAAGAAGATTTTCTTTCTCTTCAAGAAGCATTGATTTAGCGTCACGGAATTCTTTAATTGTTGCTACCATTGGGAACATAATATTCAATTTCCCATAGACTGAAGCACGTAGTAATGCACGTAATTGTGGTCTAAAGATTTCCGGCTGTGCTAAACATAAACGTATCGCACGATAACCTAAGAATGGATTCATTTCTTTAGGCAAATCTAAGTATGGAAGCTCCTTATCTCCGCCAATATCTAAAGTACGTACAACTACACGTTTACCGTCCATAGTTTCAAGTACCTTTTTATAAGCCTCGAATTGTTCTTCCTCAGTAGGCATTTGGTCTCTACCCATGTACAAGAATTCTGTACGGTATAAACCTATCCCCTGTGCACCGTTATCAATAACTCCTGATAAGTCATCTGGAGTACCAATATTAGCAGCTAGTTCAGCATGAACACCGTCAACTGTTACTGTATCAGCATCGCGCAATTTTTGAAGTTCTTTCTTATCTTCAAAGAAACGCTCACGTTTATTTTGATAAGCAATTAACTCATCTTCTGTAGGATCTATGATAACATCTCCGGACATACCATCTACAATAATCATATCACCTTGCTTAACTTCTTCAGTGATAGATTTAGTACCGACAACAGCTGCAATCTCTAATGAACGACTCATAATTGCAGAGTGGCTTGTTCTACCACCGATATTAGTTACAAAACCTTGAACAAATTCTTTATTTAACTGTGCTGTATCTGAAGGTGTGAGGTCATTACCTACAATGACAGCACTTTCATTGATTAAACTAGGATTAGGTAAATCTACACCTAGAATATGAGCCAATACACGTTTAGAAACATCTCTGATATCAGCTGCACGTTCTTTCATGTATTCATTATCCATTGACTCAAAAATAGAAATAAATTGTGTCGTTACTTCATCCAAACCAGTTGCAGCATTGACTTTGTCATTTCTAATTTTGTCTTGAATGGGTTGTATTAATTCTGGATCATCTAAAACAAGTAAATGTGCATCAAAAATCGCTGCTTTATCAGCACCTAATTGAGCTTCGGCATTATTTCTTATTTTAGTTAATTCGATTTTTGAAGCTTCGATAGCGTCATTAAACTTTTCAACTTCACTTTCTGTGTCAGTAACTTTTTCGTTACTGTCATAGGATAAGTCTGGCTCTACAATTAAGTAAGCTTTTGCGATTGCCACACCATCTGATGCAGCAATCCCTTTAATTAATTTAGACATAATTATTCAGCTAAACCTTCTTTTGATAAGACATCAGTGATAGATTGAATTGCGTCAGTTTCATCGCTACCGTCAGCATAAATAGTTATTTCAGCATCTTTACCTACACCTAAGCTCATTACACCCATGATTGATTTTAAATTAACTTTCTTCCCGTTATATTCTAATTGAATATCTGAATCAAATTTTGATGCAGTTTGTACTAGCATTGTAGCAGGGCGAGCATGAATCCCTGTTTCGTCTGTGATTACATATGATTTTTGTTCCATATTAAACTCTCCTTTGTACAGTTAGAATCTTCAATATTATTACAATCTAACAAAATATTTACAACTTAACTTTACCAAAACCTATAGCTAAATTCAATTCGTTTAAAATCGTTTTCAACATATAAATTTTGCACCTCGAGACGATTATAACACTTCTATAAGTTATTGATAACTTTTTCACATTTATTAATATGATCTTTACCCAATTTGCTCATAAAATAATAGCTAATGGATGCAGATACAGCTTGCCCAACAAACGGGAACCATTTTGTTTGTTTGGCAGCTGCTCGTTTAGCTACATCTTTAATCACAACTTTAAGCAACGCCTCAGATACCTTACGTCCAATAAATTGACTTCCTTGAATTGCCGCTGCAGACATAATTCTTTCTTTCACTTGATCACTCAATGAATTAACTTGATCGTGATCTAAACCATAAATTTTATTTACATCCTCTATAATATCTCTCATTAATTTAAGATCTACTCCAAAATCAAGTCCTGGAATAGGGACAATACTAGCACCGGAGGAAAGTAGCGATTTCTTTTTAACTAAAGTTTCAGCTCTTTCTCTGCGTTGTCTAAGTTCTTCCTGTGTAGTTGGCAAATCACCTTTCTCTTTAATTTCCTCTATGTTCAATAATGAGTTCCCTACTTTATTTGTAATATTATTAGTTAGTTTACTTCTAATTCCCATATAATGACATCCTTTCAAATAAAATTTCAACAGTGATTTATACCCATATTTATAGAAAATTAATGTTTTATTGTTACAAATACTGCTTTTAAATATTTTGAAGGTTTGTAGTGAGGATGAGTTTTAAAATCTTTAGGTAACCCCATTACTTCATTTATTTCATATTCAATATTATTTTGGGCTAATGTTTTCTTTATTACGTTTTTAAATGCCTTAAGAGAAAATGCACTTGAATTCGTACATAATAGTAATGTACCTCCTGGCGATAAAATGTTAAGGGCTCCTTCAATTAATAAATTATAATCTTTTTGAACAGAGAATGTTTTTTTCTTATTTCTCGCAAAGCTAGGTGGATCAATAACAATTGTATCGTATTGATGTCCATGTCGTCCTGCATAATTATAAAAATCAAACGTATCCATAACATAAATATATTGAGATTTAGGATTAATACCATTTAAACCAAAATTTTCTTCAGTTAGCCCTCTAGAGCGATTTGCTAAGTCTACACTTGTTGTTGAGTTTGCATTTTCAGCTGCTATTACTGAAAACGCTCCAGTGTAACTGAATAAGTTAAGTACGTGTCGTCTTTCTGAAAACTGATCTCTTAATTTTTTTCTAACTTCTTTTTGATCTAAAAATATACCAGTCATAAGACCATCGTTTAGGTCTACATTATAAAAGGTAAAATTTTCTTCTACAACGATAGGAAATTCAGGAGCATTACCTTCTACAAAGCCACCAGTGTAGGAAGTACCTTTAAAACGCATTTTCTCAAAAATTGAAATGTATTCATATACCTCTTTGATTGCTTCTAAGATAGGAAATCTAAATTTATATATTCCTTTCGAATACCATTGAATTAAAAGATGTCCGTTATAATTATCAATTGTCAGACCACCTACACCGTCACCTTCAGCATTAAATAATCTAAATGCATTTGTACCTTCTATGTTGAAATAGTATTGTCGCTCTTCTAATGCAGCTTCAAATAAACGTTTAAAAAACAAAGTGTTAATCTCTTCATTTTGATTATAACTCAATACCCATCCTAATCCTTTATGTTGTCTTCCAATATATCCAGTAGCTATATATTGTTGTTGCTCTGTCACCAGTGTTATCAAATCACCTTCTTTAAGATGATCATGTTCAAATAAATCTTCTTCATCTATTAATGGATAGTGGTTTAAATACTTTGTTTCTTTGCCTTTATTTAGCGTAGCAAGTTTCATAAATGAATACCTCTCTTAATTTTTATCACTGTTAGTTATGATAATTTTGTTTCGTAAATCAGTTAACACCATATAATTTCAACATCATTTTAACAAATAACTTTAGTGAATCACACAGAAAAAGAGTGGGACGAAATTCATTCTGAATTCACTATCCCACCCATGAAATGTATTGCTCACATAGAAACCTTTCTGTGATATTTCTTACTGGTCATTGAATATAAAGTTAGATAAATACAATTATTGATTTGAAAAGTTAAGTATTTTCACCAATGATTAGTTGTTATAAATCAAATTTAACCTATTTATTTTTCTCTCAACTGTAAAGAATAAGCAACAATCATTGCAATAAGCATTAATAATAAAATTGGCGTAATGAAAATTGATAATAATAATCCATGTACCATAATATTGATAAATTCTGTAAGAAATTTAAAGAATAAAATACTGCCCATAAAGAGTTGTAAATAATAATATTTATCCCTTAAATAATAAGTTAATGTAGTTGCAATATAAATAATAATAATGAAAAGTAGCAATAATAATGTTACCCATTCAACTACATATTGCGTTTGTGATAACTCCCATTCACCAGTTAAGAATAATGCGTTTCTATTATTAAATTCTAGAAAAGCAAAAAACAGAATAATTACACCACAAAACAATTGAACATACATAGGTTTAACCCATTTAGGTTTTTTCATCCAACTTGGAATATCGTCCTCTTGTATATCTACTATGCTGTTAATTTTTTGCTTAAATTTGTCCCTTTTGGCTCTAATTTTATCTAAATCAACACTTCTTCTAGTCTTACGTGCATACTCGGTTGTCTTATCTTGTAGTTGTTTTAAGTGAACTTTAGTTTGATTAGATACATTGCCTTTATTAGTTCTTGAAAGTTCAGGTTCCTCTTCGCCTAATTCTTCTTTAGTGAGTGGTAATGAACGTCTTAGGAATAAGAAATTCCATATAGCCATCTGACCTAATAGCCACATAATAATGAAGAATGTATTTACACTTAAAATATCAATTGATTCAATTTCATTTGCGTCAATACGTCCATATAGCGAAATTTGGGTAATAAGATAACTCATTCCATAAGTTACAATAATCCACATATAATGGTTCTTTCGATTGTCTTGGTTCAACTCATCTTTATAAACTATGTAACCAATATGAACTGTAAAAGGAATAATAAAGACGATAGCAAAAAAGCCATACACTTGTGTCATTAGCAATAATGTAATGATAAAGTACATAATGCCAATAACTAAAAAGAAAATTGAAATGTCATAATCGTATTTAATAGTTCTAAATAAAGTGTGACCTAACAGCATCACTAGAATACCAAATACGATGATTACTATGGCACTTGTAATTGGAAAGCCACCAATAAATTTACTCATCACTTTTATAATCTCGGCAAAAAAGGCATTTAGGAATTCCCATACGTTATGCACATGCGTATCAACCTTTTTGTCACCTTTAAATTGTTTGATTAAAGGTAAGTTAATAAAAATAATGAGACCTGTAAAAAGTGAAACGATACCGATGATATAACTAAATATAATTTCGGTGTGTTTCCTAAGAAAAGACATACTGTTCACCTCAAAATTATTATATATGAAGATTGTTTAATTGTCTTTAAAATATCATGAAATACATCTATAGTCCTACAAACGTTTATTAATAGAATAACGGGGTAAAACATTTGTGTAAACAGAAATCCTATTAAAGAGGTGAATTTTTATGACAAATAAAGAATTCGAAAAAAAATCAGCAGAAAAAGCCAAAGAAGTAGAAGAAAAACTTAAAGAACAAAACGAAGAAAAAACAGATGATATCGAACAAACAAAGAAAGATATTCAAGATACACTAGATTAATTTCACTAATGATATAAGTGTTTATGCTAGATAATAAGATGATTTATTAGCATTTAAATCGTTGAATCATTGAGTTCATAAGTAATATAAAAAGACAATTTCTATTAAAATTTTGATAGAAATTGTCTTTTTTCTGTACTAATAAAGGCGTTCATCTATGATTATCATTATAATCATTTCTTTTAATACAAATCTACGTTATTATTTAACCTTTTTTATTTCACAGTTGACATTTATGTAAAATTCAGCAGAATATTTATTTATCCAAAAGAAATTACACAACAATTTTACGACTACTTTTTCGAAAGATTTGCGTCATAGCTCTTAAATCATTATTAATATCAATGATAGAAAAAACTGTCGCCAAAATTCTAATCTTGGACGACAGTTATATTTATCATTTAATTACACTATAGTAATTTATGTTTACGTAACAATTCTTCAATGAAAGTACCACGTATTTTCTTCAGCACTGTATTTAATACTGATCTTTTAATAAAGTTTTTATTAACAAGTTCATGTAAAGATTTACGATCATTTAATTCATAAAATGCATCCATCAGTACGCGTGCATCAAATTCAGAGGCATAAACTTCAGGTACACCTCTATCAACATCCAATAATTGATAAACAGCTTCCATAGCTGTTCTAACTGAATATTCTGTAGTGAATACAGTATCCCGTGCTGTTTCTGCAAAGTTTCCAATAAATGCTAAATTTTTAGAGCCATTCGGTACTACTAACGGTCGATCTTTGTATGCTCTAGGCATGAAATATGCAGTTACATATGGCATATAAACAGGAATCGTGTTACATTCTGATTGAGCTAATTCAACAATTTCCTCTTGTGGAACACCCATATGATATAACCATTCTTGACAGATTTCACTACCAGTACATTCCATGATTGGTTTTTTAATGAAGTCTCCTTTTTCGTCAGAGTATAATGCGTAAATCCATACACTAACTTGATTTTTAGGTTGTTTCTTAAATTGTTGCTGACGGTTCACTGTAAAACTAAGTTGCCAACTCGAATTAGCGACAGAAATGATACCGCCTGTGACTGTCCGACCTGATAAAACATCTCTTTTACATAATTGTTCGATATATGAGATTATTTTTTTATTATCTGTTGTTGCCGTTGCTGATACGAACCAACTTTTAGCTGGAATGTGATCACAGAATTTCTCAGGTCTTCCGAATTCAGGACTTTGATTAGCTAAGTTTTTCCATAATGTCCAACTACCACCTAAAGAATGTGTTATAGGAGCAGGGTGGTCATTATCACCATAGGTTGAACTTTCGGTAATACTTCCATTAGTAACAAATACCAAGTCATTAACTGTTAACGGGATAGATTCTTCTTTATCATCTCTAGTTAAAATGATTTCTCTAGCAATTTTAGTAGATGGTGTTGCATCAACTAAAATATTATTCACTTGTACTCCAAATTCAAAGTTCACGCTATGTGATTTTAGATATTCTATCATCGGTAATACTAAAGATTCATATTGATTATACTTAGTAAATTTTAATGCACTAAAATCTGCTAAACCACCAATATGATGCACAAAACGCATAAGATATCTACGCATCTCCATCGCTGAATGCCATGGCTCGAATGCAAACATTGTTTTCCAATAAAGCCAAAAATTAGAATTTAAAAAGTCTCTTGAAAAGACATCAGTGATTTTAACATCGTCTAAATCTTCTTCTTTCATCAAACATAAATTTAAAATTTCTTTAATTGCTTTTTTTGTTAATGTAAAATCACCATCAGTATCAATACGCTTACCTCCACTTTCAATCGCTCTACATTTAGAATAATTAGGGTCTTCTTTATTTAACCAATAAAACTCGTCTAACACAGAAGCATTAGTTTGCTCAAGTGATGGTATACTTCTGAATAAATCCCATAAGCATTCAAAATGATTTTCCATTTCTCTGCCACCACGTACTACATAGCCATGATGCTCCATATTGATGCCATCTAAACTTCCTCCTGAGATATCTAACTCTTCTAAAATATGGATATTCTCGCCTTTCATTTGCCCATCTCTAATTAAAAAACATGCTGCAGCTAAAGAAGCTAATCCAGACCCTATCAAATAGGCTGATTTATTATCAACATTTTCAGGTTTTTTAGGCCGAGCAAACGCTTCATAATTACTATTTGTATAATACATAGAAACATCACTCCAATTAGATAAAGTTTGAAAATCTATATGATATCGCTTTTAATTGTATTTTACTCCTCTTTGTGTAATAAAACAAACAATTGGTTATTTTTTTAATTTAGTTTACTTAAAACTATACTAATCATTTTTATTTAGCTATTTTTAATATCAAATTAAAGACTGGTTAGAAAAATTTAAATCATTAATTCTATAAATTTTACTTCGATACACATTTATTGCAATTCATCTCTAAAATAGTAAATATATTTCTCATTTAAATAACAATACTCGAAAGAACCTTGACAATATATGATAAAAATCATACATTTAAATTAATTAAATAATTGAACGCACTAGGGGTGTATTCTTTACTGAGATGAGGCCAACCTCAAACCCTTCGAACCTGATCTAGCTAGTTACTAGCGTAGGAAAGTGTTGTTATACATCTAATCTAATGGATTATGATTAGATGTAACTTCTGACGCACAACTTTCCTAGAGAAGGTTGTGCGTTTTTTAGGAGGATGTTTTTTATGTCAAAAGGTTTGAAACTATCTGAAATTCTTGTGACAGTTTTAATTTCAGTAGTATTTGCCATCATTTATAACTTATGGTGGTTTGTTTACAATATTGTACAAGTTGCGGGTATTCACTTAGAACAACTTACATATGGTGTATGGTTTATGGCAGCAGTCGTTTGTTACTTAATCATTCCTAAGCCAGGTATAGCATTATTAGCAGAAATCGCAGCTGGAGCTGGTGAAACGATTGTTATGGGAAAATTTGATATACCTACTATCATATATGCGATATTACAGGGATTGGCTTGTGAAATTATATTTGCTATTTTTAAATACAAATCACGTTCTGCTGCTGTAGCAATGCTTGCTGGGTTAGCAACTGCTTTAATCTCTTTCCCAGTGGATTACTTCTATGGTTACTTAAACGAAGTTGCTGGATGGAACTTACTACTATTTATAGTTTTCCGTTCAATTAGCGGAATTGTATTAGCTGGTTTAGTTTCATACTGGATTGTCAAAGCATTAGATAAAACCGGTGTAACTAAATTCTTTAGACCAGCATCACAACAAGATTACGATAACCTATAAGGGGATTTTTTAATTGTTACGTGTTAAAAATTTACGTTTAAAGTATCCGAATGGTGATAGGAAAATATTCGATAACTTAAATCTTGAGATTAAAAATAAAGAAAAAGTGCTTTTACTCGGTCCTTCCGGATCAGGTAAAAGCACATTACTTAATGTATTAAGTGGAATAGTACCTAATTTAATTGAACTTCCGATGAAATATGATGAATTGAATATTGATTATGATAGTGGCGTTATATTTCAAGATCCAGATAATCAATTTTGTATGCCAAAAGTATATGAAGAACTTGCATTTGTTTTAGAAAATAGAAATATTCCTAGAAGTGAGATGGATCAAGAAATCGAAGACGCGTTAAAGTCTGTAGACCTCAATGTTACTCATAAAACATATGTCAACAATCTTAGTGGTGGTATGAAACAGAAGTTAGCTATTGTTGAAACAATACTACAAAAATCAAAGACACTTTTTTTAGATGAGCCTACTGCAATGCTCGACGTAAAAGCAACTGAAGATTTATGGAAGAAATTAATCAATCTTTGGGAAGATCAAACAGTTTTAATTGTTGAGCATAAGGTTGAACATATTTGGCAACATGTTGACCGCGTATTGTTATTAAACTATGATGGTCAAATTGTTGCTGACGACACCCCTGAACAAATCTTAGATCATTATGAAGCGTTATTAACTGAATACGGAGTTTGGCACCCTAGAGCATGGCAGAGTGCACCACGCCCCATCCCATTACCTAATCAAACAAAGAATCTCTTATTTCATTTTGACGACGGGCAAATTATTAGAGGTAAAAAGACACTTTTTTCATCCAAGGAGCTTAAACTGTATTCAGGTGAATGGTTAACAATCACTGGTAAAAATGGCGCTGGTAAAACCTCTTTACTAGAAGCTATGTTACAACTGATTAAATATGAAGGTAACATGTTTTATCGCGACCAATTATTATCTAAAATTAAACAAGCGGCAAAGCATATGTATTTGGTATATCAGAATCCTGAATTACAATTTATTACGAATTCTGTTTATGATGAAGTGTATATTCATTATAATCACTTAGATCCTAAGCATGCGAATGATGAAACTATGGATCTATTAAAATTATTACATTTAGATCAAGTTAAGGATCATCATCCTTTTGAAATATCAACAGGTCAAAAGCGTCGTTTAAGTGTTGCAACAGCATTAAGTTCAAAGGCAGAGATTATTTTATTAGATGAGCCAACATTCGGCCTAGATAGTCATAATACATTTCAACTTATCAAGTTATTTCAAGAACGCGTTAATCAAGGTCAAACAATTATCATGGTGACACATGATCCAGAAATTATTAAACGATATCCAACAAGACGATTACGCGTGGAAGATGGGTATCTTAAAGAAATGGAAGGTGAACGCATTGTTTGAAAGATGGAAAAAACGCCACACCTTCGTTGATGATGTAAATATCATTACTAAGTTACTTTTAGGTATCGCATTATTCTTTTTCATTATATTTATCCATAACTTCGACTTTATGATTTATATCGTCATATTAATGTTTATGTTCTTACTTTTATTTAACGGTACAGAATTTAAAATAACTGCAATATTTATATTAGTCACAACACTCTTTGCCTTGATGTCGTCATTATTTATGATTTTATATGGTGATGGAGAACATATGCTTGTAAAATTTGGTATTTTGCAAATAAGTACAGAAAGTATTGTACGAGGTCTTCATCTATCTATGAGAACAATTACCGTTTCAATGTTTGGTATACTAATCGCACTAACTTCACAAATTGTAATGATTTTTTATAGTTTAATGCAACATTTAAAGGTGAAGCCTAAATTTGCTTATGCTTTTATGGCAGCGATTAGAATGATTCCACTTATAATAAGTTCTCTTATTCAATTAAGACGTTCCCTAAAAATGCGTTATCAAATGATAGATGCATCTAACTATAAAGGAATCAAGCGTCTTAACCACTTGGTCATACCTTTATTAAGTCAAAATATTCGACGTGCACATCAACTTTCTGTTGCAATGGAGTCTAAAGGCTTTAAAGATGGTCCAAGAACATACTACTATCGGGTTCCATTTTCATATAAAGATATCATCTTTGTTGCTTGTATATTAATTATCATTACTTTGTCATTTGTCTTATCATCATACCTTCCAATTACCGGTATTCATGATGTCCGTTTTGGACAATTAGACTAATAATTACACACCCAATATTTAATTAAAAGTAACTATTCATTTTATTCCAATGTAAATAGAAATCATAAAAAAATGTCCTTCGTTGATCATATCCAATCAACGAAGGACTTTATTTCGAATTGAACAACCAATTTTACTTAGTAATGGCTTTATTCCCAATATCATTACGATAAAAAAGATTGTCACTTTTTATTTGTCGTGCATGTTCATATGCGTTTGCTTGTGCTTTTTCAACTGTTGGACCTTCCCCTATAGCTAGGATAACTCGTCCGCCAGAATTCACAAAACATTGACCTTCTTTCTTTAATCCACTCACATAATAATGAGAATCTAGATTAAAACCACTTATTTCATGCCCTTTTTCATATGTACCAGGGTATCCTTTAGATGCTAGCATTACTCCTACAACAGCTTCATCTTTCCAGTTAAAATGAATAGGTTTACAATTTTCCAAATCGATAATGAGTTGCATTAAGTCACTTTCTAAACGTGTTAATAATACTTGTGCTTCAGGATCACCAAAACGTGCATTAAACTCGATAACTTTAGGTCCATCTTTTGTTAAAATTGCACCAATGTATAGTAATCCAAAGAAGTCATGACCTTCTTGTGCCATAGCTTTAGCAATAGGTTGAGCAATCTCCTTATTAGTTTGCTCAAGAACAGATGCATCAATGTGTGGTACTGGGCAATATGCGCCCATTCCACCAGTATTTGGTCCTTGATCATTATCAAATGCTCGCTTATGATCTTGAGCAATACAGTCGAAAGGAACCGCATAATCTCCATTTACAAAAGTCATTAAAGAAAACTCTTCTCCTTCTAAATAACTTTCGAAAACGACTTTCCCTTTTTCTTCTTTATAAATTGTTTTGACCCCTTCTAATGCGTCTTCTCTTGTAAAAGCAATAATAACCCCTTTACCTGCTGCTAAACCGTCTTTCTTTATTACGATTGGTAAATCACAAGTTTCAACATATTGCAACGCCTCGTTACGTGAACTTACTTCTTTATATTCTGCTGTAGGAATATGATATTTGTCCATTAATTGCTTGGCAAATAATTTTGAACCTTCAATTTGAGCCGCATCTTGTCCTGGGCCAAACACTTTAATATTTGCATTTCTTAATAAATCAGATAATCCGTCTATTAAAGGTTGTTCAGGGCCAATGATTACCCAATCAATTGCGTTATGCTGAGCAAAATGTAAAATAGCTTGATGATCTGATTCAGCAATTTCACCGTGCACTTCAGCAATATTGACCATTGCATCATTTCCTGGAATCGCGTAAACCTTATCTACTATTGAAGATTGATTGATCTTAGAAGCTAATGCATGTTCACGTCCACCAGCTCCAACTATTAAAACTTTCAATAGATTACCCCTTTCTTTTCAAAAATTAATGTTTAAAATGACGCATCCCTGTCATAACCATTGTAATGCCGTATTTATTAGCCATATCAATAGAATCTTGATCTTTAATTGAACCACCTGGTTGAATAATTGCCTTAATACCATGTTCGGCCGCATATTCAACTGTATCTCCCATTGGGAAGAAACCATCTGAAACAAGCGCAACATTATCGTTAATTTCTATTGCTCTTTCGATTGCAATTTTAGCGGAACCTACACGATTCATTTGTCCTGCACCTATACCAACTGTTTGTTTGTTGTTACTCAATATCACTGCATTACTCTTAACGGCACTTACAACTTTCCAACCTAGGAGCATAGCTTCCCACTGTGCTTCTGTAGGTTGAGTGTCGGTAGCAACAGTCATGTCGTTTCGAGTCACATCTTTATTATCTTTATCTTGTACTAAGTAACCACCTGAAACGGAAACAAATTCTTGTTCAGCATTATCAATTGTCATATCTATTTGTAATAAACGAATATTTTTCTTTTGTGTCAATATTTTTAAAGCTTCCTCAGTAAATTGAGGTGCAATAATTACTTCTAAAAAGATAGAATGTAATGCTTCAGCTAATTTAACATCTACTGTTCTATTCAATGCTATAATACCACCAAATATTGATTGATTATCCGCTTCATAAGCATGTTGAAATGCTTCATCAATCGACTGTCCAATTCCTACTCCACACGGGTTCATATGTTTTACTGCTACAGCAGTTGGCTCGTTGAATTTTTTTACTAAACTGAGCGCTGCATCTGCGTCTTTAATATTATTAAAACTCAATTGTTTACCATGTAATTGTTTTGCACCAGCAATCGTATGTTTGCTATCAGATGTTCTAACAAAATATGCAGATTGCTGAGGGTTTTCACCATATCTTAGTGTTTCTTTATTATCTTTGAAATAGTTAACAATAGCATAATCATATTCATTTGTATGTTGGAAAACTTTAACCATTAGCGATTTTCTATATGCTTCGTCCAATTGTTGATTTTTAATTCTCTCAATAACCTCGTTGTAATCGGAAGGATGTACGATAGTTGTAACATGTTTAAAGTTTTTAGCAGCTGCTCTTAACATTGTAGGTCCACCAATATCAATATTTTCTATTGCATCAGTTTCTGTTACCTCAGGTTGAGCAACAGTCTGTTGGAAAGGATATAGGTTGACCACTACCATATCAATTAAATCAATATGTTGTTCTCGTAATTGCTCTAAATGACGTTCCTTATCTCGATCAGCTAAAATACCACCATGGACAGCTGGATGTAGTGTTTTAACACGACCATCCATAATTTCTGGAAATTGTGTTAACTCTGACACGGACTTAATATTGATATTCGCATCTTCCAATACACGTTTTGTACCACCCGTAGAATACAGTTCATAGTCTAAGTTAGTTAATGCTTTTGCAAACTCGACAATTCCACTTTTATTAGAAACGCTTAATATTGCTTTTTTCATTCTATAAGATACTCCTCTATTTAATGATTTTAGCTATAACTCTTGGATAAAGTTCATATTCTAAATGTTTTACTCTATCTTCTAATTGTTCTTTAGTATCGTCCGGTTTTATATCACATTGCTGTTGTTCAATAATTTCTCCCGTATCCATCCCACTATCTACATAATGGACAGTTGATCCAGTGACAGTATCTCCACTCTCTAACGCTTGTCCTATGGCATCTAAACCTTTGAATTTAGGTAATAATGAGGGATGTATATTTAATATCCGTCCTTCATAAGCTTGTAATAAGTCTTGTCCAATTAATCTCATATAACCAGCTAATACAATCCACTGAACTTCCTCACTGGATAATAATTTAAGTAGATGCTGTTCATATAAAGATTTGGATGAAAAGTCTTTTGGCTTGTTAATATGAATTGGAATATTTAAATTTTTAGCTCTATCAATACAGGGTACCCCTTCATTATCTGTATACATTGCCGTTACATTGATACCAGACAATTGCCCTGATTGAATATGTTTTACGATATTTTCAAAGTTACTACCTGATCCTGAGGCAAAAATCGCGATATTGGTCACTATTCTACCTCCAATAAATGAATAGGTGTATCATCATCTTTTATAATTTCACCAATTTCATATGCAGTTGTATCCATTGCACGTAATGTTGTTAATGTTGTTTGAACATCTTTTTTGTCAACAATAATTATATATCCAATGCCCATATTAAATATGTTATACATTTCATTCGTTGAAATGTTGCCCTGTTTTTGAAGCCAATCGAAGACTTCTAACGTTGGGAATGATTGTGTATCTATTTTTGCTGATAAACCTTTAGGAAGGGCACGCGGAATATTTTCATAAAAACCTCCACCGGTAATATGGCTCATCGCTTTGATATCAACATGTTCCTTTAATTCAAGAATAGGCTTTACATACAATTTTGTTGGTGCAAGGAAGGTTTCTAAAAAGGTTTGACCATTAAATTGATCATGTAATTGAACTCCTGACTCTTTTATCATTTTTCTGACTAGACTATAACCATTTGAATGAATACCATTTGAAGCTAAACCAATAATTGCTTGTCCTTCTTCAACATTCGAACCATCAATATAGTCCTCTTTCTCTACAGCGCCTACTGCAAAACCAGCAATATCATATTCACCTTCATGATACATTTCTCCCATTTCAGCAGTTTCACCGCCTATAAGTGCCGTATTGGTTTGTTCACAACCGTCACTTATACCTTTAACGATTTGCTCTATGGTACTTGGCACTACTTTATTCGTGGCAATATAGTCTAAAAAGTATAAAGGCTCAGCACCTGTTGTTAAAATATCATTTACACACATTGCGACAGCATCAATACCAATTGTGTCATGCTTTCCATAGTCAATTGCTAATTTTAACTTTGTACCCACACCGTCAGTACCTGATACCAGAACTGGCGCTTTCATATTTAATTGGGACAAATCAAATGTTGCACCAAATCCACCTAAACCACCTAATACTTCTTTACGCAATGTACGTTCAACATGACTTGTTATTCTCTCAACTGCTTCATATCCTGCTTGAATATTTACACCAGATTCCTCATATGCTTTAGACATGCAAATTTCCCTCACTATCAAAATAATGTTTATTATTAGCTATATATGATTTTTGACGTTCACTTAAATGCTTTTTATAATTTTTTTCATAATCGTAAAGTCCTGCTGGATAATCACCTGTAAAACTTTCTACACACAAGCCATGATATGGCGCATCATAATCAAGTCCTATAGACTCGATTAAGCCATCAACACTTAAATAAGCAAGAGAATCTGCACCAATATGATTTTTAATTTCCTCTGGAGACTTACTTGCTGAGATGAGTTCAGCTGTTGTAGATACGTCAATACCATAAAAACTAGGGAACATAAATTCGGGAGAAGCAATTCTTACGTGAATACGGTTAGCTCCTGAATCCTTAAGCATTTTAACTATGCGTTTAATCGTTGTACCTCGAACAATCGAATCATCTACAAGTACGATATCTTTACCATCAACAATATCCTTAACAGCCGACAGTTTTACACGTACACCTTGCTCTCTTAATTCCTGAGTAGGTTGTATAAAAGTTCGAGCAACATATTGATTTTTAACTAGTCCCATTTCATATGGCAGTCCTATTTCTTCAGCATAGCCACTTGCTGCAGATAATGATGAATTAGGTACGCCTATTACCATATCTGCTTTTGCTGGGTTTTCCTGTGCTAAACGTTTACCTGATGCTTTTCGTACTGCATGAACATTTTTTCCAGCAATCGTTGAATCAGGTCTCGCAAAATAAATATATTCCATAGCTGATATTGCAGTTGTCGTTTGTCTTGTGTATGTCTTAACTTCTATACCTTCATCCGTAATAACTACATACTCACCTGCATGGATATCTTGTACAAATTCAGCACCTAAAACATCAATCGCGCATGTTTCACTTGCTAAAATATAAGCACCGTTCTCCATTTTTCCAACTACTAATGGTCGAATAGCATTAGGATCTACTGCACCGTACAATGCATCTTTTGTTAGGATTGCAAAAGTAAATCCACCCTTAATGAGTCGCAAACTCTCTTTCAATGCTTCTTCAAATGTCGGCGCCTTACTGCGACGAATTAAGTGCATAATGACTTCAGTGTCAGAAGAAGAATGGAAAATCGCACCTTGTTCTTCTATATTTTGACGTAGTGATTTAGCATTAATTAAATTACCGTTGTGACATATACCTACGCTCATATCATAAAAGTGATATAAAAATGGTTGGATATTTTCAATGCCTTTATTACCAGAGGTTGCGTAACGAACATGTCCTATCGCATGTGGATAACCTTTTATATTTGACATATGTTCGTCTTTAATTGCTTCAGTTAATAAGCCTAATCCTCGTTCACCTTTTAGCGTTTCGTGATTTGAAACTACAATACCTGCACCCTCTTGACCTCTGTGTTGCAAACTATGTAGACCCATATATGTTAACTGTGCTGCTTCAGGATGATTCCAAATACCGAAAACGCCACATTCTTCATTTAATCCTGAGTAGTTAGACATTGAACTATAGCCCCTTCCCATTTTTGTTTGATATCTGAAACGTTTTCTTTTATTTTTACGTCTGAGTTTGATATATCAAATGACTGCTGATGAGTTAATTGCCCAATTTCTTGAGCTTGATCTATATCCAACGTTTGCCCTTCTTTAACAATCACAATATATCGTCCTTGAGTTTCACTAAATAATTGTGCATTGGTCACATCTAATTGAGCTTGCATACCTAAATGATAATGGGCACTAATTTTAGCTAAAGTAACTAATAAGCCTCCCTTACCAACCGTTTGTACATGAGATGCAATGCCTTTACGAATAGCCTGTTTGATTGATTTTCCTTTTGAAACTTCATCACTTAAATCAATAGATTCGAACTCATGATTAACTGATCCATACAACAATTTTTCCAATTGACTACCACCAAAGTCATCACGTGTTTCACCAACTAAATAAATTTTATCTCCTGCTTTAGGTTTAAACTCTTTTAGATAGCTCACGTCTTCAATAAGACCAACCATTCCTACGACAGGTGTAGGGAAGATAGAGGTTCCACGTGTCTCGTTATATAATGAAACATTTCCTGAAACTACAGGAGTTTGAAGCACTTTACACGCTTCTGACATCCCTTTAGTGGAATCTATTAATTGTTGATAGATTTCTTTCTTCTCTGGAGAACCATAGTTTAGACAATCAGTCATAGCTAATGGTGTCGCCCCGACTGCAATTAAATTTCGATAGGCTTCAGCAACAACCATTTTCCCACCTTCATAAGGTTGGTTGAAAACATAACGTGCTTCACCATCTATAGTTGAAGCAATAGCTTTTTGTGTTCCTTCTACGCGCACAACTGAAGCTTGTAAACCTGGCTTAATAATTGTATTTGCTCCTACTTGTTGATCGTATTGTTCATATAAATGATGTTTAGATGCTATTGTAGGGTGTTGTAATAACTTGATAAACGTATCATGTACATCTATATTGCTGTAATCGTTTTTAGATGTATTATATTCCTTTTCTTCTCCTTCTAAAATATACACTGGTGCCTCATCAGCAAGAGGTTGCACAGGAATGTCTGCATACACTTCATCATCGTATGTAAGCACGAATCTATCAGTGTCTGTTACTTCGCCTATTACTGCACTATCTAGTTCGTGTTTATTGAATAAATCTAAAAACTTTTGTTCTGTACCTTTTTCTACAACTAACAGCATTCTTTCTTGTGTTTCAGAAAGCATCATTTCATATGGGGAAATTCCTGGTTCTCTTGTTGGAACTTGATCAAGTCTTAAATGTAAACCACTACCACCTTTAGCTGCCATTTCAGATGAAGATGAAGTTAAACCAGCTGCTCCCATATCTTGTATACCTACTAGTTCATCAAAGGTAATTGCTTCTAATGTTGCTTCCATGAGCTTTTTGCCTACAAATGGATCACCAATTTGTACTGAAGGTCTTTTACTTTCACTTTCCTCAGTAAGTTCTTCAGATGCAAATGTTGCGCCATGAATACCGTCACGCCCAGTTTTTAAACCTACATATATAACGGAATTACCAACACCCTTAGCTGTTCCTTTTTGGACCATATCATGATCAATGATTCCTACACACATAGCATTGACTAATGGATTACCATCATAGCGTTCATCAAATTCAATCTCACCAGCCGTAGTAGGAATGCCAATACAGTTTCCATATCCCCCAATACCACTTACAACACCTTTAAGTAATCGTTGATTTTGTTTTACAGTTAACTCACCAAAACGAAGACTATTTAATAAATTAATTGGACGAGCACCAATTGAAACAATATCTCTAATAATACCTCCAACTCCAGTTGCCGCACCTTGATAAGGTTCAATTGCAGATGGATGATTGTGAGACTCGACTTTAAATACTACGGCTTGATTATCGCCTATATCTACAACACCTGCACCTTCTCCTGGTCCCATTAATACGTGCTCTCCTGTCGTAGGAAATTGTTTTAAAAATGGTTTAGAATGTTTATATGAGCAATGTTCGCTCCACATCACTGAGAAAATTCCTACTTCTGTGAAGTTGGGTTCTCTACCAAGAATTTCAACCACTTTGTCATATTCTTTATCACTTAATCCCATATCTTGATAAAGTTTTTCAAGTTTAATCTCTTCATTACTTGGTTCGATAAATTTAGACATTTTGTTCCCTCCAACTTTTCACCATTGATTCAAACAATTTCACACCGCTATTTGTTCCTAACAATGTTTCAAGTGCGCGTTCAGGATGTGGCATCATCCCACAAACGTTACCCTCTTTATTAACTATTCCTGCAATATCTTCATAAGAGCCATTAGGGTTATTCGTATATTTAAGGATAATTTGATTGTTGTCGTTGAGTTCACGATATATTTCATCAGTACAATAATAATGACCTTCACCGTGTGCTACAGGATAAACAACATTCTCATTTTTCATATATAAATGCGTAAAAGGAGTTTGATTATTAGTAATTTTTAAATTTTCGTTTCTACTAATAAATAAATGTGAGTCATTATGAAGTAATGCGCCTGGTAACAATCCAATCTCAGTTAAAATTTGAAACCCATTACATACTCCTAAAACAGGCTTACCTTCTTTCGCAAATCGCTTAACTTCTTTAATAATCGGAGCAACACTTGCCATAGCTCCTGATCTCAAATAATCGCCAAATGAAAAACCACCAGGTATTAAAACACCATCAAAACCATCTAAAGTCGTTTCACGATAATCGACATACGCTGTATCAACACCTGATTTAATAGCTGCATTATACATGTCTCTATCGCAGTTTGAACCAGGGAACACAAGAACTGCAAATTTCATATTATGCTTTCTCCTTTTCATCGATAACTTTATAGCTATATTCTTCAATGACTGTATTAGCAAATAACTTTTCACTTAATGTCGTAATAATATTATCAACAGCCTCATCAGTTGGTTCATTAACTGTCATATATAAAACTTTACCTACTCGAATGTCATTCACTTGTTCATAACCAAGATCGTGAACTGCTCGGTTTAAAGCTTGTCCTTGTGTATCTAAAACCTGTGGTTGTAAAGTGATATGTAGTTCAATCGTTTTCATTATTTAAGATCCTCCAATTTATTTAAAAATGTTTGATAAGTTTCAATCAGCGAGCCAGTGTTGTTTCTATATACATCTTTATCAAAGTTAGTATCCGTATTTTTATCCCATATTCTACAAGTGTCAGGAGAGATTTCATCTGCAAGTAAAATTTTTCCACCATTGGTTTTACCAAATTCAATCTTAAAATCTACAAGTCTCAAACTCATTTCATTCATCAATTGAATCAGTACTTGATTAATATCTTTTGCCATTTGTTTAAGTTGTGTTATTTCTTCATCGTTCGCTATGCCGAGTAATTTTACATGGTCATCAGTAATAAGCGGATCATTAAGTTCATCTTTTTTGTAGAAGAATTCTACTAAAGGTTCTTCAAATTTATGCCCTTTTTTAAAACCAAGACGCTTTGTTATCGAACCAGTGGCAATGTTTCTAACAACTACTTCTAAAGGTATAATATCAACTTGTTGGACGAGTTGTTCTGTTTGTGATAGTTGTTTAATAAAGTGATTGTCTATATGATTATGAGTTAAATAATCAAATATAATAGAAGTAATTTGATTATTTAACTTACCTTTGCCAATCATAGTATCTTTTTTTGCACCGTTTCCTGCTGTTACTTCATCTTTATATTCAACTCGTAATTGACCATCAATATTTGTCGTGAATACTCTTTTAGCTTTACCTTCATATAACAATGACACTTACTTGTCTCTCCCTTCAAATTTCATTAACATATATTGTTCTGTTTGATTGACATCATCGGTCAGTAAAGTCATATGTCCCATTTTTCTATCAGGTTTTCTTTCTTTCTTACCGTAAATGTGAATATGCCAATCTGGATGTCTGCTAAATTCATTTTCAAGCAAATCCAAATCCCGACCTAATAAATTCATCATTACTGTTGGCTTTAATAATTCAATGGCTTGCGGAAGTTTTTGACCAGTTATGGCTAGAATATGTGTATCAAACTGTGAGTAATCACAAGCTTCTATAGAATAGTGTCCAGAATTATGTGGTCTAGGCGCAATTTCATTTACATATAAGTTATCTTCTTTATCAATAAAGAATTCTACTGTAAAGGTTCCAACAAAATGTATTGCGCGAGTGATTTTCTCAACTTCCTTACGTGCTTCATATTCTTTATCAGTTCTTGCCGGAACGACTGTTTTAAATAATATTTGATTTTGATGCTCATTTTCTTGAAGAGGAAAGTATGTTGTTTGTTGTTCATTTCCAATTGTTACTGTAAGAGATACTTCCTTTTTAATATCAAGATATTGTTCAGCAACACATTCTTGCTTCTCAACTAGCTGGTATGCTTCGTCTAATTCCGAATCATTTCTTACCAAAATTTGTCCTTTACCATCATATCCACCAAAACGTGTTTTCACTATGAACGGAAAGCCTAATTTTTCTATGGCTTTTAATAAGTCTTGATTTGTTTGAATTTGTACAAAAGGAACAATTTGAGTATTTGCTTCTAGTAATGTTTGCTTCTCGGTTAGCCTATCTTGTAATAGTTCAATAGCTTGGTACCCTTGGGGAATATGATATAACTGAGTGAGTTTTTTTAATTGTTCAGACGAAATATTTTCAAACTCATAAGTAACAACATCAGAATTTTTACCTAACTGATTTAAAGCTTGCTCATCATCATAATTTGCATGAATAAACTGATGTGCGACATAACGACAAGGACAGTCTTCATTAGGATCTAAGACAATCACCTTATAACCCATTTTTTGAGCAGACTGAGCCATCATTTTTCCTAACTGCCCTCCGCCAATGATTCCTATTGTCGCGCCAAATTTAAGTTTACTGAAGTTCATTTTGCATTTCCTCCACTTTTGCGACTAGAGATTTTTCATAATTTTCCAAATTATTTTGAACTGATTCATTTGTTATTCCTAACATTCTTGCCGCTAATATCCCAGCATTTTTAGCACCTGATTTTCCAATTGCTGTGGTTGCAACTGGTATACCACCAGGCATTTGGACGATAGATAGTAATGAATCTAAACCTTTTAGACTTTTAGATTCAATTGGTACACCAATCACAGGCAATGTTGTCATGGAAGCTACCATTCCAGGTAAGTGTGCTGCTCCCCCTGCACCGGCAATGATGATATCAAAACCATTTTGACGTGCTTGACGAGCGAAATTGAACATCATTTGAGGCGTACGATGAGCTGAAACGACTTTCTTTTCGTACGGTATTTCAAATTCTTCAAGCATCGAACAACTTTCTTTCATAATTTTCCAATCTGAGGAACTGCCCATAATGACTGCTACTTTCACTTTGTACACCCTTTCGAAACTTTTGGATTGTTATTAGGAATAGTTGTATATTACACATATAGCATAACAATCCATTCGGTATTTTTCAATCAAAAATCGAACTTTAACACTTATTTAAATATTAATTTACGTATTTTGACTATCATTTTCTTTTTGATTAATGTTAAAGTTAAGATATTAATTAACAATTAGGAGGAATTTAAGGTGGTTGCTAAAATTTTAGATGGTAAGCAAATAGCAAAAGAATATAGACAGAGACTTAAAAATCAAGTCAATGAATTAAAAGAACATGGTTTTACTCCAAAATTATCAGTCATATTAGTTGGTAATGATGGTGCAAGCCAAAGTTATGTAAAATCAAAGAAAAAAGCAGCAGAAAAAATTGGAATGATATCTGAAATTGTTCACTTAGATGAATCCACGTCAGAAGAAGAAGTTTTAAGCGAACTTAATCGATTAAACAATGACGATACTGTTAGTGGTATTTTAGTTCAAGTGCCATTACCTAAACAGGTAAGCGAACAAAAAGTACTTGAAACTATCAATCCGAACAAAGATGTAGATGGTTTCCATCCAATAAATATTGGAAAATTGTATATTGATGAGCAAACCTTTGTACCATGTACACCCCTAGGTATTATGGAAATTTTAAAACACGCAGATATTAATTTAGAAGGAAAAAATGCAGTTGTTATTGGTCGTAGTCATATTGTTGGCCAACCTGTTTCAAAGTTATTGTTGCAAGCTAACGCAACTGTTACGATTTTACATTCACGTACAAAAAATATGAATGCACACTTAAAACAAGCAGATGTGATTGTTAGCGCAGTAGGACAACCTGGTTTAGTTACTAAAGAAAATGTTAAAGCAGGCGCAGTAATTATAGATGTTGGTAATACACCTGATGAAAATGGTAAATTAAAAGGAGATGTAGCATATGATGAAGTAAAAGAAATAGCTAGTGCAATTACTCCGGTACCAGGTGGTGTTGGTCCTTTAACTATTACAATGGTACTTAATAATACCCTTCTTGCAGAGAAATTAAGACGTGGCTTAACAAAATAATATCAGTGAAAAAGCCCGTGACATGAATACGTAGTCATGGACTTTTTCTGTCTTACTTCCAACTCATAAATGTGTTGAACATAAGTTTATGAGTTAATTTTATTCTATTTTTTCTTTATCAATCATTTAATATAACAACGAATTTTCGTCTAATTCACAATACTTATTAATTGAGCACTAAACTTCGAATTCAATTTCAGTAAATGTTTTCAAACAATTCACAATTTACATAATCTTTATCAAATTTTCATAAAAAAGGATTTAATTTTTATGTTGATTAAGTTATATTAAGACCATAGTATGATGTCGGCAAAATAAAAATAGGGTATATTAAACTTAAATTATAGATGATTCAATACACGGAGGTTAAGTTATGAACAAATTACTACAGTCATTATCAGCACTTGGAGTTTCAGCTACATTAGTGACACCCAATTTAAATGCAGAAGCCACTACTAATACTGAACCTCAATTAAAAGGTGTTAACGATATCGTTATTGAAAAAGGACAAGAATATAATTTACTTAAAGGCATAAGTGCTTACGATAAAGAAGACGGCGATCTTACTCATAAAATCAAAATTGATGGTCAAGTTGATACATCCAAAGCAGGTAAGTATAAAGTGAAATACCAAGTTACCGATTCTGATGGTGCTGAAAAAACTTCTATAAGAAATATTGAAGTAAAATGAACCTCTCCTCTTAATCACACATAATCTTTGTTTAATTTCTACCTATTATACATTTTAATGAAATATAAATTACGAAAACGTTTATACAAAAATGAATTGTATAAGCGTTTATTTTTGTAATTAGAAATTATTTCATATGACTATGCATCACTTAAGAGAACATTCAATCAATAAACTAAAACGATATATCCAAATATTAGCCTACCTAAAATCAGATACATCTTATAGACAAATTCTTCTACTTAATTCTTTCTATATAAGATTATATTTTTCTATAAGTAATATTCCTTTTTTGTATCTAATTGATAAGATTTATCAATAATGTGTTGTATTACATGTAATTTTGCTAAATTTGTCTATTTTCACAAAATGTACACATAATTTTAACAAATCTTACAAACCCCGTCATATCTAGGACTAACAGACATCAATTATATTAATAAGTAATTTTTTTTGAACATACTCTTGTAAATATTGTGTAATAAACTAAAATTATTGGTAAGCCCTACATTTGTAGTATTAGGAGGTCAAAAAAAGTGTCAAAATTTAAGTCTTTGCTTCTATTATTTGGCACACTAATTTTACTTAGTGGTTGTTCAAATATAGAAGTTTTTAATGCAAAAGGGCCAGTAGCAAGCAGTCAGAAATTCTTGATTATCTATTCAATAATCTTCATGCTTGTTATTGTTGCTGTAGTGCTTTCCATGTTCGCTATTTTTATTTTTAAATATAGCTACAAAAAGAATAGCGAATCTGGTAAGATGCACCACAATTCTTTAATTGAAACAATTTGGTTTGTGGTACCTATTTTAATCGTAATTGCTTTAGCTATTCCTACAGTTAAAACTTTATACGATTATGAAAAACCACCAGAAAAAGACAAAGATCCACTTGTCGTTTATGCAGTAAGTGCTGGCTATAAATGGTTCTTTGCCTACCCTGATCAACATATTGAAACTGTTAACACATTAACAATTCCTAAAGATCGACCAGTTGTATTCAAGCTTCAATCTATGGATACAATGACAAGTTTCTGGATTCCACAATTAGGTGGTCAGAAATATGCCATGACTGGTATGACTATGAATTGGACTTTAACAGCTGATCAATTAGGTACTTTCAGAGGTCGTAACTCAAACTTCAATGGTGAGGGATTCTCTCGTCAAACATTTAAAGTTCACTCTGTAAGTCAAAATGATTTTGATAAGTGGGTAAAAGAAGCTAAAGGTAAGAAAACTTTAAGTCAAGATACTTTTGATAAGCAACTCTTACCAAGCACTTCTAACAAAGAATTAACATTCAGTGGTACTCATATGGCGTTTGTTGACCCTGCGGCTGATCCAGAGTATATCTTCTACGCTTACAAACGTTACAACTTTGAACAAAAAGATCCTAACTTCACAGCTGAAGAGGATTTATACAAAGATGTAAAAGATAAACCAATCAAACCTGCACGTAAGGTTCATATAACAAACCCTAACTATGAACGTCATGGTATGAAACCTATGATTCTCGGCAACAATGAAAAATACGATAATGAGTTCAAAAAAGAAGAGGATCATAACTCTAAAGAAATGGAAAAAATTTCTAAGGGAGCAAAAGACGAAAATGCGTCTAAACTTCACAAAAAAGAACACGATGATCATGGAGGTGGACATTAATGAATTTTCCATGGGATCAACTACTAGTTAAAGGAAATTGGATGATTATCTCAGCACAAATTGCTGCGCCATTCTTAGTCATCGGCCTTATAGCAGTTATATCTTATTTCAAATTATGGAAATATCTATATAAAGAATGGTTCACATCCGTAGACCATAAAAAAATCGGTATCATGTATTTAATTTCTGCCGTATTAATGTTCGTTCGTGGTGGTATCGATGCGTTGATGTTACGTACTCAATTAACAATTCCAGATAATAAATTCTTGGAAGCAAACCACTATAATGAAGTATTTACTACGCACGGCGTAATTATGATTATATTTATGGCTATGCCATTTATCTTTGGTTTATGGAATGTTGTTATTCCATTACAACTTGGTGCACGCGATGTTGCCTTTCCTGTAATGAATAACGTTAGTTTCTGGCTATTCTTCGCTGGTATGATTTTATTCAACCTATCATTTATTGTAGGTGGATCACCAGCTGCTGGTTGGACTAACTACGCACCACTTGCTGGTGAATTCAGTCCAGGTCCAGGTGTTAACTATTATTTAATTGCAATTCAAATATCTGGTATCGGATCGTTAATGACTGGTATCAACTTCTTTGTTACGATTCTAAGATGTAAAACGCCAACAATGAAGTTTATGCAAATGCCAATGTTCAGTGTAACAACATTCATTACAACATTAATCGTTATATTAGCATTCCCAGTGTTCACTGTAGCACTTGCTTTAATGACTGCTGATAGAATTTTTGGAACTCAGTTCTTCACTGTAGCAAATGGCGGTATGCCAATGCTTTGGGCAAACTTCTTCTGGGTATGGGGGCACCCTGAAGTTTATATCGTTATTTTGCCAGCATTCGGTATGTACTCAGAAATCATCCCTACTTTTGCCCGTAAACGTTTATTCGGTCATCAAAGTATGATTTGGGCAACTGCAGGTATCGCATTCTTAAGTTTCTTAGTTTGGGTTCACCATTTCTTCACTATGGGTAATGGTGCGTTAATTAACTCATTCTTCTCTATCTCAACAATGTTAATCGGTGTTCCAACCGGAGTTAAACTATTTAACTGGTTGCTCACATTGTATAAAGGTAGAATTACATTTGAGTCACCAATGCTATTCTCATTAGCATTCATCCCTAACTTCTTATTAGGAGGGGTTACTGGTGTAATGCTTGCAATGGCATCAGCTGACTATCAATATCACAATACTTATTTCTTAGTAGCTCACTTCCACTATACATTGGTTACTGGTGTAGTATTTGCCTGCTTAGCTGGTTTAATCTTCTGGTATCCAAAAATGATGGGCTACAAGTTAAATGAAACATTAAACAAATGGTGCTTCTGGTTCTTCATGATCGGATTTAACGTTTGTTTCTTACCACAATTCATTCTAGGTTTAGATGGTATGCCACGTCGTCTATACACTTACATGCCTTCTGATGGTTGGTGGTTACTAAACTTCATCTCAACTATCGGTGCATTATTGATGGCAATTGGATTCTTATTCCTAGTTGCAAGTATCGTTTATAGTCATATCAAAGCTCCACGTGAAGCTACTGGAGATAACTGGGATGGACTTGGTCGTACTTTAGAGTGGTCTACAGCATCAGCTATTCCACCTAAATACAACTTTGCTATCACTCCTGATTGGAATGACTACGATACATTCGTTGATATGAAGGAACATGGTCGTCATTATTTAGACAACCATAACTACAAAGATATTCATATGCCAAACAATACTCCAGTAGGATTTTGGATGGGTATATTTATGACTATTGGTGGTTTCTTCTTAATCTTCGAATCTATTGTTCCAGCACTTATCTGTTTAGCAGGTATTTTCATTACTATGATTTGGAGAAGTTTCCAAATTGATCATGGTTACCACATCCCTGCTTCAGAAGTTGCAGAAACTGAAGCTCGTTTAAGAGAAGCTCGAATTAAAGAAAGGGAGGCTGTAAGTCATGAGTCATGATGCAAATACTATTGATTCTCGTACACACGAAGGCGAATTAAATAAACTTGGCTTTTGGATTTTCCTTACAGCTGAATTTGCGTTATTCGGTACCCTATTTGCAACGTTATTAACGTTACAACATGGTGGCGGATATGGTGGTAAATTAACTACCGACTTATTCGAATTACATTTGATTTTAATAATGACTTTTGCATTATTAATTAGTTCATATACTTGTGGTATTGCAATTTACTACATGCGACAAGAAAAGCAAAACTTAATGATGTTTTGGATGATTATCACAGTTATCCTAGGTCTTGTATTCGTAGGTTTTGAAATTTACGAATTCGCACACTATGCTTCTGAAGGTGTTAACCCAACTATTGGCTCCTTCTGGTCTAGTTTCTTTATATTACTAGGTACGCACGGTGCACACGTATCATTAGGTATTGTTTGGGTTATTTGTTTGTTAATTCAAATCGGAACTCGTGGTTTGGATTCATACAATGCTCCTAAATTATTTATAGTAAGTTTATACTGGCACTTCTTAGATGTTGTTTGGGTCTTCATCTTTACTGCCGTATATATGATAGGGATGGTGTATAGCGGATGAATACAATCGTAAAACATACAGTAGGTTTTATTGCTTCTATCGTACTAACGCTTTTAGCAGTTTTTGTAACTCTATACACTAATATGACATTCCATGCTAAGGTAACTATCATCTTTGGTTTTGCTTTCATTCAAGCTGCCCTTCAATTATTAATGTTCATGCATTTAACTGAAGGTAAAGATGGACGTTTACAATCGTTCAAAGTTATCTTTGCAATTATCATTACTTTAATAACTGTTATTGGAACATATTGGGTAATGCAAGGTGGACACTCTTCTCACTTATAAAGATGAGTTTCCCAAGGTTGATTTCAATAAAGAATGAATTTGAATATATTTGTTCTTTATTGATTCATTTCCACCTTATATGCAAAGAGCCTGAGACTTTTAAGTCTCAGGCTCTTTTTATATCGTAACAATCCCATACCATGTTATGCTTTAATTATTACGATATACGGAGATGATGATATGTCTATTCCCATTATAATTGATACAGATCCTGGTATAGATGATGCTACAGCAATTAGTATCGCACTGTCACACCCTCAATTTGACGTTAAAATGATATCAACTGTGAATGGTAATGTAGGTATTGAGAAAACGACAGCAAATGCACTAAAGCTTAAAAAGTTTTTTAATAGTTCTGTTCCTGTACATAGAGGCGCATCCCAACCATTGATTAATGACATTTTTGGAGCTACATCAATTCATGGTGAGTCTGGTATGGATGGTTACAATTTTCCACAAATAAATCAAGATGATTTAACATCGATTCATGCAGTTGAAGCAATGAGAAATCTATTAGTAAATACTCAAGAACCTTTAACCTTGATTGCCATAGGTCCACTTACAAATATCGCTATTCTTTTAACTAGTTATCCTGAAGTTCAACCATTTATTAAGGAAATTGTTTTAATGGGTGGTAGTACCGGTAGAGGCAATGTAACGCCTTTAGCTGAATTTAATATATATTGTGATCCAGAAGCTGCTCAAATTGTATTTAACTCTGGATTACCTTTGACTATGATTGGTCTTGATTTGGCTCGTGAAGCATTGTTTACTCACCATTTTGTAAAAGACTTCAAAGATACAAATGCAACTTCAAGCATGTTATATAATTTATTTCAGCACTATAAGAGTGAAGATTTTGATATAGGATTCAAATTATACGATGTATTCACTATATTATATTTGTTGGATCCAGAAGCCTTTAATGTCAAGGAGGCGTATACTCAAATAGAATTAAGTGGCAACTTTACAAGAGGAGCCACAGTGGTAGATTTTAATACGGAGTATCCCAATTGTACAGTTGTTTTAAGTCCTGTTGAAAGACAGTATGAGGATTTATTCTTAAACGCCCTTTCTTATTGTAAATAATTAAATTGCAATTTGAATGTTATTTTATTAATCATATAACAAATGCCCGGTTACCTTCACATTGAAGTCCCGGGCATTCGTTATATATAATTTATTGAAGACTAACCTTGTAAATAAAAAATAACGAGTCTAATCCATTATTAACAAAATTACAATTACTCAACTTTAACACCTGCTGTATTATAAGGCTTTTTCTGGTCAAGAATATTATAGAAAATATGTCTCATTTTGTTTTCATTACTTACTAATCCAGGTGTATTACTTACATTCGTCCCTAAAATGACAATATAACGATCATTAAAGTAAACAGTAAATATTTGACCAAAGAATACCCCGTTGACTCTATTTAAATACGGAGTTATGTAAAAACCATATCTATATTCTTCTGGATATTCTTGAGTCCCAAATTCATGTAAAATAGGTCGAGTTTGACGCGCATTAAAGATTTTATTTTGTTGCAATGTATAAATTAATTTGCCCATATCATGTGGCGTCATATATAAATTACCAGCTCCATAATATTGATCTAATATATTAGGTTTAAGGAATGAAAAAGTATTATTTTTAAACTTATAACCTTTTGCCATCTCACTTTGAAGAGGTTTTTCGTCATAAAAAGCAGTATGTTTGAGATTATATTTATTACCTAATCGTTCATAATAATTTTTAACATATGGTTTTCCAGTAACATTTTCAATAACTTTAGCTAAAACTAAATAATTAGCATCATTATACTGATGCTTATGATAAACTGTATCATCAATACCTCGAGCTTGAATTGCTCTAACAGCTTGTTCTAAATTTTTGATATTAGTTGAAGCTTCATATTTATATAGTCCACTTTTATGTAACATTAAATCTTTAATTGTAATTTCTTTATTTGTTTTAAACCAAGGAATATATTTAGTGACTGAATCTTGCAAATTCACTTTATTTTCGACTTCAAGTTGCTTTAGCATTAAACCTGTTGTAAATTTTTGCGCTGATCCTATTAAATACATTGTATTTGCAGTGTTCTTTTTACCTTTCTCTATATCTTGATAACCGTATCCTTTATTCATTTTCACTTTTCCATTATCAAATACAGCTACAGTTCCATTAAATTGCGTTTTTTCTAAATATTTGTTTATCGATTTAGAAATGGGATCTTTTTTATCATATTTAGTTTTTAGTTTTTTAGGCTTCTCAGCAGTCTTATCTCTCTTTTCAATATAATTCGTATTTCCACTTTCTTGACTTAACGTTTGTTTTTTTAATTCTAGGTGTCTTGTCCATTCAACACCTAATATACCTATTGACACGACTAAAGTTAATAATACGATAATAAAAAATACGATTTTAAATTTATTTAATTTCATCTTTATTGTTTGCCTCACACTTTAATGTCTTAAAATTTTGTTGACTATTCACATCATATGTCAATATATTATATTATTCGTTATCATTTTTAAGGTTAAACCCCAAAACACTTGAATAAATAATTACCTGATGAGATATCTAAAATAAATGCTTATATATTTTGCTAGCTAAAATGGTAATGACTTTTTTATTTAATTACACGACTACACTTAACCGATTAGAAAGTTTTAAATATTTTAACTGTAAATTCATAATGCTCTGGTTATCTTTGACATATCCAGTTACTTTTAATAATTACAATGCAACTAATATTATGATATTCATAACGTCAATGAATACACATACTTGTTCAAGAACGTTATAATATATCTAACTACTATATTAATTAATAAATACTTTTTTGATCATCAGATTTAAGATTCGTAATTAAAGAATATTACTTACAGATATATTTTATGAACAACTAATCCGTCTGCGCTTTGTTATAACAATGTTTATAGCTATTAAGCTAAAGTTTATTATAACTTAAAGCCATAAACAAATCACTTTAATTAGATAATACACTTATTTAAAAATAAATCTATAGTACTTTGGTACTATATGAAAATTAAGTTAAGCAATAAGTTGTTTAACTCAATGTTATAATCATTCATCAATAATATTTTGTAATAATAAAATGTTGATGAGAGTTGTAATTTGATTAATAAAGTAATACAATTTAAGGCTATAGTGTACTTAATAAATCATAACTTTTTATGTATCAATCATTTGTGAAATATTTAAAATTTAACTAGGAGTACTAACAATGAACAAATTTTTAAAATATTTTTTAATATTATTATCTTTTGGTCTCCTCGTTGTTCCAATTATTTTTGCTACTCAATTATATCAAAGTTCAGAATCTGCATTTGAGTCATCTCAAAACACTAAAGATTCTCAACGAAAGTCTACTTTAAGAGATACAAAAGTTGATCCTGAAAAACAACCTATATCAATTTTATTCTTAGGTATAGACGATAATGAAGGTAGAGAAAAAAACGGGCAAAGTGTAGAACATTCTAGGTCAGATGCTATGATATTATCTACTTTTAATCAGAAAAAGCATCAAATAAGAATGCTAAGCATACCTAGAGATACAATCAGTTATATACCTAAAGTTGGCTATTACGATAAAATAACACATGCGCATGCATATGGTGGACCTCTTGCTGCTATGGATTCAGTTGAAGCAACAATGAATGTACCGGTAGATTATTATGTGCGTATTAATATGAAAGCCTTTGTTGAAGCAGTTGATGAATTAGGTGGTATATATTATGACGTACCGTATAATCTAAATGAACCTAACAGTGATGATACTGGTAGAATTAAAATCAAAAAAGGATACCAAAAGCTAAACGGCGACCAAGCATTAGCTGTAGCTCGAACTCGACATCATGATTCAGACCTTAAACGTGGTCAAAGACAAATGGAACTTATTAAAATATTGTTCCAAAAAGCTCAAAATTTAAATTCTATAGATAAACTTGACAATGTTATTAGTATTGTAGGGAAAAATGCTAAACATAATTTAACTCAGAAAGAAATTAAGTCTCTAGCAAAAATGTATCTTGGTGGTAACACTGAAATTAAAACATCACAACTTAAAGGTAAGGATGACTACTTAAATGATATATACTATTACCACCCAAGCGTAAAAAGTATTATGGAATATTCAAATCTTTTACGTAATGATTTAGGTTTATCTAAAATAACAAACAAAAACGATTTCTTAGATCAAAGAGTCATTAAACGATATGGTTCACTCGTACCCCTAACAGAATTAGATGAAGACTTATTGCGTAAGAACCAAAAGGAATCGACTGATAGTCAGAAAGAGTCTTCTTCTTCATCACAAAATAATGATGAAGAAGATCAAACTAACGAACAAACAGACCAAAATACTTTAAACGGGAACGAGCAGTATCCAAATCAACAATACAACAATCAGGACAATGGTGAAAATGGTATGATAAATAATGACAATTATCCTTACGCACAATAAAAGCTATATAAACTTATGTGGTAAATATACTTAAAAGGAGCGCAAATATGAGTCGTAAAACATATGAAAAAATTGCTAGTATAAATGGTATGTTCAACGTACTTGAACAACAAATCATTCATAGTAAAGATATGGCATTATTCAGGAATGAATTTTTCTATGTAAACCATGAACACAGAGAAAATTATGAAGCGCTTTTGATCTACTACAAGGATAGTTTAGATAATCCCGTTGTAGATGGCGCATGCTACATTCTTGCTTTACCTGAAATATTTAATAAGGTTGATGTGTTTGAGTCTGATTTACCTTTTACCTGGGTTTATGATGAAAATGGGCTCACTGATACCATGAAGAGTATCAGTGTACCCCTTCAATATCTTATTGCAGCCGCTTTGGAAGTGACTGATGTAAATATATTTAAGCCTTCAGGTTTTACTATGGGCATGAACAATTGGAATATTGCCCAATTACGTATTTTTTGGCAATACTGCGCTATCGTTAGAAAAGAGGCTTTATAATACTATCAATTAGTAATAAACGTATCGTTTTTTAATTCTTTGGTTTATAAATTATATATTTTTCTAATTATCAGAGTGAGGTTAGGACATAATTCCTAACAAAATAGCCAGTAAATGAGTTTTTTGTAAATTCATTTACTGGCTTCTTTATTTATAATACTTCGTATTGTTGGCTCTCTTTCTTAGGGGACAGCTTCAGTCTGTAGTCTTCAACTTGTCTTGTTCCCTCAAGAGTCTCGCCAAAATATTTTGCCTTTACCATGTAATTTAACATTGAAATACTTAAAAAATAAGGCCCTTTCGTATAATTTAATAAATACCATTAAACAAAATTAATAAGATACCTAATGTATAAAGACTATAATATGACTCAACTTAATTTACCAAGGAAACTTCAGTACTTATCCCCGCAAATGATATTTCACGATATGTACCGGACTCATTCTTTTTTTGGTGATGAACTAATTATGAATTTATAATGAACCTGCTTTATTTCATTTTCAATATGGTTAAAATAATTTTTAAAGGGAAAACCAGTGAAAATGGAGGTGATACTGTGTTTCAAATAGCAAAAAACGAAACGATGCTAGAGGATTGCTTTGAAATAAGAAAGTGTGTTTTCGTCGAAGAACAAGGCGTACCACTCGAAAATGAATTTGATCAATATGAAGATTACTCATTCCATATAGTGGGATATATAAATAGAGTTCCTATGGCAACTGCTAGAATTAGACCTTTGAATACTCATGTTTGCAAAATTGAACGCGTAGCAATCATCAAGTGGTATCGCGGTCTTGGCTACGGTAAAAAATTAATACATGCTATTGAAACAATTGCAAAAAAACACCAATATAATAAACTCACTATGAATGCTCAATTACAAGCTCGAGACTTTTACTTAAAACTAGGTTACTCACCTTTTGGCAAAGTATTCTTAGAAGAAAATATAAAACATATTAGTATGAATAAGTTTTTATAAATCGATTTACATTCTATATACAAACTTAGCAATTTTAAAAATTGTAATAATCTTTATGTAGCTTACAAGCTTATAATAAACGTAAATAGTGATTTGGCAATGTTCACAGCATAAAAAACAATATTTCTGTTTGAGGCACAGGTTAAAATTACATTACAAATATGTTAAAAGCCATACAGTGTTAAGCCTTAAAGATTATAATTGAAACAAATCATATTAATGCGAGGAGTAAGAAATAAATGGCGAAGAAATTCAATTACAAATTACCGTCTATGGTTGCTTTAACGTTATTTGGCACAGCTTTTACTGCACATCAAGCAAATGCTGCTGAACAACCACAGGATCAGTCTAATCATAAAAATGTATTAGATGATCAAACTGCCCTAAAACAAGCAGAAAAAGCTAAAAGCGAAGTTACACAATCAACTACAAATGTATCTGGTACACAAACATATCAAGACCCTACCCAAGTTCAACCTGAACAAGATACACAAAGTACTACATATGATGCATCATTAGATGAAATGAGTACTTATAATGAAATTTCATCAAATCAAAATCAACAATCTTCATCAATAAATGATGCGAATCAAAATCAAACGAATTCTTCTACAAAAAATCAACAAGAAGAAACAAATGATTTGACACAAGAAGATAAAACATCCACTGATACGAATCAATTACAGGAGACACAATCTGTAGCAGATGAAAATGAGAAAGATTTAGAAGCTAACGCGGGTACTGAACAACAAGACAAGAAGATGACAGCAAGTCAACCTTCCGAAAATGAAGCAATTGAAACTCAAACTGCTTCTAATGATAATGAAAGCCAACAAAAAAGTCAGCAAGTAACTTCTGAACAAAATGAAACTGTTACACCTAAAGTATCAAATACAAACGCATCTGGTTATAATTTTGATTACGATGATGAAGACGATGATAGCTCAACAGACCATTTAGAGCCTGTATCATTAAATAATGTGAATGCTACATCTAAACAAACTACTTCATATAAATATAAAGAGCCATCTCAACGTGTAACAACTAATACTGCAACAAAAGAAACGGCATCTAATCAAGCGACTGTAGATACAAAGCAATTCACCCCATTTAGTGCAACTGCTCAACCGAGAACAGTTTATTCTGTATCTAGTCAAAAAACATCATCATTACCGAAATACACACCAAAGGTTAATTCTTCAATAAATAACTATATTCGTAAAAAGAATATGAAAGCACCAAGAATTGAAGAAGATTATACGTCATATTTCCCTAAATATGGCTATAGAAACGGCGTAGGACGTCCTGAAGGTATCGTTGTTCATGATACTGCAAATGATAACTCAACAATCGATGGCGAGATTGCCTTCATGAAACGTAATTACAACAGTGCATTCGTACACGCATTTGTTGATGGCAATAGAATTATAGAAACAGCTCCGACAGACTATTTATCTTGGGGTGCAGGTCCTTACGGAAATCAACGTTTTATCAATGTTGAAATCGTCCATACACATGATTATGATTCATTTGCACGTTCAATGAACAACTACGCTGATTATGCTGCAACACAATTGCAATATTATAATTTAAAACCTGATAGCGCTGAAAACGATGGAAGAGGAACAGTTTGGACACATGCTGCTATCTCTAACTTCTTAGGAGGTACTGACCACGCTGACCCTCACCAATATTTAAGAAGCCACAATTATAGCTATGCAGAATTATATGACTTAATTTATGAAAAATATTTAATTAAAACGGGTCAAGTAGCACCTTGGGGCACAACATCTACAAAACCGTCACAACCTTCTAAACCATCAGGAGGAACTAATAATAAGTTAACTGTATCTGCTAATCGTGGTGTTGCTCAAATTAAACCAACAAATAATGGCTTATATACAACTGTTTATGACAGTAAAGGTCATAAGACTGATCAAGTACAAAAAACACTATCCGTTACTAAAACTGCAACATTAGGAAATAACAAATTCTATTTAGTTGAAGACTACAATAGCGGAAAAAAATACGGTTGGGTTAAACAAGGTGATGTTGTTTATAACACTGCTAAGGCACCAGTAAAAGTGAATCAAACATATAATGTTAAAGCAGGGTCAACACTTTACACAGTTCCTTGGGGTACACCAAAACAAGTTGCTAGCAAAGTATCTGGTACTGGAAATCAAACTTTTAAAGCAACTAAACTGCAACAAATTGATAAAGCGACGTATCTTTATGGTACAGTGAATGGTAAATCTGGTTGGATTAGTAAATACTACTTAACTTCAGCATCTAAACCTAGCAATCCAACTAAACCTTCAACAAATAACCAATTAACAGTGACTAACAATAGTGGTGTTGCTCAAATCAATGCAAAAAATAGTGGCTTATACACTACAGTTTATGACACTAAAGGAAAGACAACAGATCAAATCCAACGTACATTGTCAGTAACAAAAGCTGCCACACTTGGTGATAAAAAATTCTATCTTGTTGGTGATTATAATACTGGTACAAATTATGGTTGGGTAAAACAAGATGAGGTCATTTACAATACAGCTAAATCACCTGTGAAAATCAATCAAACATACAACGTTAAACCTGGTGTTAAATTCCACACAGTACCTTGGGGCACATATAATCAAGTGGCTGGAACAGTTTCAGGTAAAGGCGATCAAACTTTTAAAGCAACTAAACAACAACAAATTGATAAAGCAACATATCTTTATGGTACAGTGAACGGTAAATCTGGTTGGATTAGTAAATACTATTTAACTACACCATCAAAAGTTCAAACTTTGTCTACTCAATCAACACCAGCACCTAAACAAGTACAATCATCTACACAAACTGTAAATCAAATTGCTCAAGTGAAAGCTAATAATTCTGGAATAAGAGCATCCGTATATGATAAAACAGCCAAAAGTGGTACGAAATACGCAAACCGTACATTCCTTATCAATAAACAACGTACTGAAGGTAATAACACGTATGTACTACTTCAAGATGGAACAAGTAATACGCCATTAGGATGGGTAAACATTAATGATGTGACAACTCAAAATATTGGAAAACAAACTCAGTCTATAGGTAAATATTCAGTAAAACCTACAAATAATGGTCTATATTCTATTGCTTGGGGTACTAAAAACCAACAATTACTAGCACCTAATACGCTAGCCAATCAAGCATTTAATGCTTCCAAAGCCGTTTACGTTGGCAAAGATTTATATCTTTACGGAACAGTCAATAACAGAACAGGATGGATTGCTGCTAAGGATTTAATCCAAAACAGTACTGACGCTCAGGCAACACCATATAACTATACTTTTGTTATCAATAATAGTAAAAGTTATTTCTATATGGATCCAACAAAAGCAAACCGATATTCTTTAAAACCATATTATGAGCAAACTTTCACAGTCATTAAGCAAAAAAATATTAATGGCGTAAAATGGTACTATGGACAACTTTTAGACGGTAAATATGTTTGGATAAAATCAACTGACTTAGTTAAAGAAAAAATTAAATATGCATATACTGGAATGACTTTAAATAACGCGATAAATATCCAATCTCGTCTTAAATATAAACCACAAGTACAAAATGAGGCTTGGAAATGGTCAAATGCCAATTATAGTCAAATTAAAAATGCTATGGATACAAAGCGTTTAGCTAATGATTCATCCTTAAAATATCAATTCTTACGTTTAGATCAACCACAATACTTGTCAGCACAAGCTCTCAATAAATTATTAAAAGGCAAAGGTGTACTTGAAAACCAAGGTGCTGCATTTAGCCAAGCAGCACGTAAGTATGGTCTAAATGAAATTTATCTTATCTCACATGCTTTAGTAGAAACAGGTAATGGAACTTCACAACTTGCTAAAGGCGGAGATGTTTCAAAAGGTAAATTCACAACTAAAACAGGTCACAAATACCATAATGTCTTTGGAATTGGTGCATTCGACAAAAATGCACTTGTAGATGGTATTAAATACGCTAAAAATGCTGGATGGACTTCTGTCTCTAAAGCAATCATTGGTGGCGCTAAATTCATTGGAAATTCATACGTGAAAGCAGGACAAAATACGCTATATAAAATGCGTTGGAATCCTGCAAGCCCCGGTACGCATCAATATGCAACTGATATTAATTGGGCAAATGTCAACGCACAAGTATTAAAACAATTTTATGATAAAATTGGTGAAGTCGGTAAGTACTTCGAAATTCCAACATACAAATAAATATGAAGTAAGGCAGCTCTCATAGTTAATGAAAGTAGAGCTGCCTACTTTTTTGATGATTATTTATCATGTCACTGCTTCGAATATGACAGATGCTAAATATTAAACTTTTTCAAATAAAAAAAGCTAAGCACACTTATATGTAATTTAATATTACAATTCAGTTGCTTAGCTTTATATGTTTATATATAATTGAATGTATTTTACACTTAACATCATAATTAAAAACCGATATATATCAGATGAAAATGTGTCTACTATTAAGTTTGTTTAATAATTGATTTAAACTTGCAATTTCGTCTGAAGATAAACATTGACATCTCGCTTCAATTAACTCGCATCTCGCCGTGTTGATTTGCTGAATTAAAGCCCTTGCTTCTTCAGTTAATATCAGTTCTTTACATCGTAAATCTTCATGAGATTGTTGACTCATGATATAACCTTTTTGGACTAACTTTTTAATCCATCTTGATACAATTGATTGTTCCCTACTAATCTTCATAGTTAAATCGTATTGAGATAAACGATCATAATTATATAAAATACGTAGTAACTCTAATTGTTCAGAAGTAATGTCAGTTCGTTGACCAAAGCGTCTATTAACTAAATTCAAATCATTATTTGTTAGTGTGATAAGTTTTTCAAGTTGTTTATACATGTTGTTCTACTCCACTATATTAAGTTAATAATATTATATGCCTTATTTATAAATTATACAATACAAATATACACATTACACAAATTCGTTGCATCATTACCTATTTTTATACTACATTAGAGTATGTCTAAATTGTAAAAAAGGAGAGCGTTTATGACAGCCATCAAAGATAGGGATTATTTTTTCGATAATGCTCGAGCAATATTGATATTTCTAGTCGTATTAGGACATTTATTACAACCTTATACATCTGAAGATAAATTTTTACAAGCTTTATATTTATTAATATATAGCTTTCATATGCCTACCTTTCTATTTATCTCAGGCTACTTTGCTAAGAATTTAGATAAACCTAACTATTTAGAAAAAATTGCAAAAAAATTACTTCTTCCTTATGTAATATTTTTTGCGTTTTTCTCACTTTATTACTATTTCACTGGTAAAGAAGATGCAATTCAATTAGATCCATTTAATCCAGTTTTTGCATTATGGTTTTTACTCACCCTTTTTTTCTTTCACGTTGTTTTAGTTATAGTGAGAAGGTATAATCCGTATATTGTACTATTCATATCCGTACTTGTTTCTGTATTAGCTGGTTTCTCTGGCAATATCGACAGTTATATGAGTATATCAAGAACCATTGTGTTCTTCCCTATCTTCTTTATAGGACATTTGGTTACACAATCACATACCGAAAAACTTAGAAATAAAAAATGGATTCCCATTTCTATTATCATTTTGATTACCTTCTTTATAGGATATACAATCCATCCTATTAATGGAGATTGGTTATTAGGAAGTACACCTTATACTTCTTTAGAAAGTAACGGAGAGGATGTTTATAGTCCTCTTAAACGCTTATTACTCTATGTCATTATACTTTTAACTATGTGTGCATTTCTAAATCTAATGCCACAAACTAAGCGTATTTATACCTATATAGGACAGCGCACAATGTTTGTTTATTTATTACACGGTATCGTTATAGGAGTCATTCGCGGGTTTGGTCTATATCCATTTAAGGATCAGATTTCTATCTTTACCTATCTTTATTTATTTATCAGTGCGAGTGTGATTGTATTAATATTATCTTCAAAATGGGTTTGCAAATGGACGAATCCGTTCATTAATTTAAAAAGGCCTTCTCAATTTAAAAATTAAAATTTCATAAAACAATTCAGTAAATCACCAAAATGTAGAGATTAAAATATGTTATGATAGTAATAATTTGAAAGAATTATGAGACTATTTAAACAATTTAAATACTACATTTTGGTATTTTTATATAGAGAGGTTTTAGCAAATGAAATTATCATTAAATTCAAGTTCAAAATTTTTAAGAGCCCCTAGTATTCGTCAATTTTCTAATAGAATTAAAGCGATTGACGATTGTGTTAATTTAACAATTGGACAACCCGATTTTCCTATGCCAGATGTGGTCAAAAATGCTTATATCAAAGCAATCAAAAACGATAAAACAAGTTATTCTCATAACAAAGGTTTATTTGAAACACGACAAGCTATTAGCCAATATTTTAAACGAAAATATGATTTCTTTTATAGTGAGGAAGAAATCATCGTTACTAATGGTGCGAGTGAAGCATTAGATACATCGTTAAGAAGCATTATTGAACCTGGCGATGATATCCTTATTCCAGGACCGATATACGCTGGTTATATCCCATTAGTTGAAACTCTAGGTGGAAATCCAGTATATATAGATACTACACAATCAGATTTTAAAGTAACACCTGAACTGATTGAGTCGCATCTAACGCATAAAACTAAAGCGATACTTCTAAATTACCCTACCAACCCAACAGGCGTAATACTCGAACGCTCTGAGGTCAAAAATATAGTAGACACACTTGTAAACAAACAAATTTTTATAATCAGTGATGAGATTTATGCTGAAAATACGTTTAAAGGACAACATACATCTTTTGCTGAATTTCCAGAAATTCGTGATCAATTATTACTGATAGGTGGTTTGAGTAAGTCCCATTCTGCAACAGGTATTCGAATCGGCTTTTTACTTGGTCCTGAATATTTAATTGAAAAATTAACCTTTATGCACGCTTACAATTGTATTTGTGCAAATGTACCAGCTCAAATTGCTTGTACTACCGCTTTAAATGAAGGGATAAATGCCCCCCTATACATGAATCGTGATTATATCGAACGTCGTAATTACCTGAAAGAAAAATTAGAATCATTAGGCTTCGAATTAACTGCTCAACCTGAAGGTGCATTTTACATCTTCCCTAGCATTAAAAGATTCACGGAAAATGATTTTGAATTTTGTGTTGATGTGTTGGAGAAAGCACACTTAGCTATGGTTCCTGGTTCCTCCTTCACCGATATTGGCAAAGGGTATATTCGAATTTCATATGCTTATGATATGGAAACATTAAAAAAAGGAATGCATCGATTAGAAAATTATTTACGGCAACATTATCCAGATCAAATGACCACTCCAACTAAATAAATAGTCTGGAAAACGTTTATTTCTGAAGTGAAATTTATGAGTGTAACAAGCCCACATAACAATAGGTTTAAATGTGTCAAGTGTGTGCGCTAATCTGAGATTTACACTTGCAAATCGAGAGCATTCACTTTAAATAGTACATTTTCATTTTTACCATTGGTGATTACTTATATCTACCAATGTTGCTAACAGTTACTTATACTTATTAATTCCAATGAAATAATCAAAACCACCCGTATGAACGGGTGGTTTGTTCTACGGCTATAAGCCTTTCTTACTGGCCAGCCCTAAAAGGGCACTGATAGGTCAGCCAACTGCACTACTTTCCCAGCACCCCTAAAGAGGTACTATTTTTTTCGTCTTTTTTTAATTTCTTCTCCTGTAAAGGGATCTAGGTATTCTTCCATTGAAATTTGATCTGCAACGATATCTTCTTGTAATTGATTACGAATGTAATTTTCAATTACCTTTTTATTTCTACCTACTGTATCTACATAAAATCCTTTACACCAAAACTTTCTATTTCCATATCTATATTTTAAATTAGCATGTCTATCAAAAATCATTAAACTACTTTTACCTTTTAAATATCCAACAAATGATGATACTCCTAATTTAGGTGGAATACTAACTAACATATGAATATGATCTTTACATGCTTCTGCTTCTATAATTTCTACGCCTTTTCTTTCACATAGTTGACGTAAAATAACTCCAATATCTCTTTTGATTTTTCCATATATCACTTGTCTTCTATATTTTGGTGCAAAGACTATGTGATACTTACAATTCCATTTTGTATGTGCTAAACTATTTGTGTCAGATGACATTAAAAAGCATCTCCTCGTGTTGAATATTTTGGTTGGCTGACCAATATATTCTAGCATGATGAGATGTTTTTTTAGATAACGGTAAAACCTTTTCTGAACCATACGCATAGCGCATGGTTTTCTTTATACAATAAAATCGTCTAAGACACAATTCGTATCTTAGGCGATTTTAAATAATTGCTATTCATTAACTAGATTGGAATTGTAATTATAATATGCATTTTCAAAACCAGTCTATTATTCAACTATTGCTTATGGGAATTTAGGGAATTGGTCAAAATCAGGATTACGTTTTTCTTTAAACGCATCACGTCCTTCTTTCGCTTCATCAGTAGTATAGTAAAGTAAAGTCGCATCTCCAGCCATTTGTTGTAAACCAGCTAAACCATCAGTATCAGCATTCATTGCTGCTTTTAAGAAACGTAAAGCAGTTGGTGAATGTTGCATGATGTCTTTACACCATTTAACTGTTTCGTCTTCAACTTGTTCTAATGGAACTACAGTATTCACTAATCCCATATCCAAAGCTTCCTGTGCATTGTATTGACGGCATAAGTACCAGATTTCTCTTGCTTTTTTATGGCCAACTATACGAGCTAGGTAGCCAGAACCGTACCCAGCATCAAATGAGCCTACTTTTGGTCCAGTTTGCCCAAAAATAGCATTGTCTGCAGCGATTGTTAAATCACAAACAACATTAAGTACATTTCCTCCACCAATTGCATAGCCTCTAACCATTGCTATTACTGGTTTAGGAATCACACGAATTAAACGTTGTAAATCTAATACATTTAAACGAGGAATATCATCTTCACCTACGTAACCACCGTGTCCACGTTTTTTTTGATCTCCACCTGAACAAAATGCTTTGTCCCCTTCACCAGTTAATACAATTACTGATACATTTTGGTCATCACGCGCACGTGAAAATGCATCAATCATTTCAGCAACTGTTTTAGGAGTAAATGCATTTCTTACTTCTGGACGATTAATCGTTACTTTGGCAATCCCTTCGAAAAATTCATATTTAATTTCATCATATTCTCTAAGTGTTTCCCACTGTCTAGTCATTTTGCTCCTCCTTTAAAAAACCTAATATTATTGTATCAAATTCCGTGCTATCTTCCACATGAATTGTATGTCCGACATTAGAAATTTGAACTTTATGACTATCTTGTAAGTGATTCTCTAATTGTTGTCCTATTTGAACAAACTTTTTATCTTTTTCTCCTACTATAATTAAAGTAGGAATGCGTATCGATGATAGATGTGGCCATAAATTAGGCATATGACCTGTACCATAATCACGAAGTGCTTTGGCCAATCTATGAGCATCTTGATTCATGCGATTATTGCGAATACTTTGGCGTATCTCAGGAGCTAGATTATACTGCGAACGAAAAAGTGGCAACTTTTCCCAATCATTCACAAAAATATCTAAACCAGCAATTTCAAGTACTTTCGCACGTGCAGCATCCACTTGGGCACGTTCCACTTTATCCGTCTCATCTTGAATACCTGCTGAAGTACTCTCTAAGAGCAACCCTGATAGCGTTTCATTACCATGTATGGCATAATAAAGCGCTACCCGGCCACCCATAGAGTAACCTAGAAGAAACACATCATATGTTTGATATTGTATTAAAACCTCATCAAGTTGACGTGTAATAAACGGGAAATCCCACACATCATCCATACTTGAGGTATCTAAGCCATGGCCAGGTAAGTCAATTGTTAGCACGTTCGTATGTTCTACGAGGCGTTCTATATGTGAATGATAAGTAGTAGCATCACTTATGAAACCATGCAACATCACCAATAGTTGCTTACTTTGGTTCTTAGATTCATAAAAATTATAATGTAACATTAACAATCTCACTCAATTTCTGATATAAATATTGATGTTGATGCAAATTTTCGTCTCTATTGGTCATAACTTCATACATGTGAGAACCCATTTTGGATAATTCAGCATATTTAAAGTCAGTCAAATTATCAAAACGCTTAAATGTAAAATCATATAAAAGTGCAGTATATTCAAAGTTTAAGCCTGTTGGTGTTCCAAATAATCGCTCAAAATATTTTGTAGCCGAACGTTTTTGAGGTAAATATGAAAAGATACCTCCCCCATCGTTGTTAACTAATACAATGTTAATATGAAGTTCATTTAATTTGGCCATTAATAAACCGTTCATGTCATGATAAAAAGATAAATCACCAATAAGCAAGGTCACATTCTTATGTGCCGCCATACCTAGCGCAGTTGAAACTACTCCGTCAATTCCATTGGCACCCCGATTAGCGTATACAGATGCCTCACTATCAAACAGTAAATTATCGACATCTCTAATTGGCATACTATTTCCGACAAATAATGTGTCTTCTTTTGTAAGTTTTTGAATTAAACTCCCCACATATGCCGCTTCATCTGTCGCATGCTTTAAGTAATCACTTATCTCAATGCGTGCTTGTTGTTCAAGCGATTGCCATTGTTGTAACCATTTTTTTCGTTCAACAAGCGGTTCTTCCATTAATGAACGGAAAAAATCATTTGCTGAAATCTCATAAGAAATATGAGGAGGTGTTGGAAATACATCAATTTGATCATTATTCTGCACAATAATTTGATACGCATCGGTTTTCTTCAACCATTGATTTAATTTTTTAGAAATAACTGGCTTACCTACACGTATGACATAATCTACTTCTAAATTTAAACCAGCTCGATACAATAAATCATAAGTGGTTATAACATTAGGATGTTTCTCCTTACGAAGCTGACTAAGGGGATCTGCTAAGATTGGCAGATCATATATAGTTGAATACGTTAATATTTGATCAATGGCTTGGTGTTGCATATCTCCGACAATGATAAGACCATTTTTTTCTTGTAATATGTCTTTTATATCATCTACCGAAATCGATTTCTGATAATGAGGTAACGTTTTAGTTACAGATGTTAATAAATCGACACGATCTAAATCTGGTGTTAGTGGTTCTCTAAATGGTAAATTAAAATGAATCGGTCCTCGGTGTGGTCCATATAAATATTGACTTGCAATTTGCATTTGATAATTAATTGTATCAATTGTATGTTCACTTCCATCAGCAATCGGCAAATCAAATTGAAAGTTCACATAATTACTAAACATATTTACCTGATTAATTGCTTGAGGTGCACCCACACTGCGCAGTTCATGCGGTCTGTCGCTCGTTAAAACAACGAGTGGCAAACGACTAATTTGACTTTCAGCTATAGCGGGCGTGTAGTTCGCAGCAGCTGTTCCAGATGTACAAAGAATTGCTACAGGTTTTTCGCTACCTTTAATAAGACCTAAAGCAAAAAATGCAGCACTTCGCTCATCAGGGTGAATCCACGTTTTAATACTTGGATGTGCTTCGAAAGCAAGTGCTAATGGTGTTGAACGTGAACCTGGACTAATTACTACTTCTCTTACACCATAAGCATAAAGCTCTGAAGCAAATGAAAATACTTGTTCAGTTAAAGCTTCACTATGATTCATCATTATTATCTACTCCTAAGGCGTTCATCATTGGTGAGAATTTAACTGCAGTTTCAGCAACTTCACTATCAGGATTCGAATTTTTAACAATGCCACATCCAGCGTATAAAGTTGCTTGTTGCTCTTTAATTAGCATAGAACGTATAGCAACAATGAATTCACAATCATCATAAACATCAATATAGCCCACCGGTGCGCCATATAAACCTCGAGTACCAAACTCTTTATTCTCAATAAAATCAAGTGCTTCTTCTTTAGGATAGCCACCTAGCGCAGGTGTAGGATGTAAACGATCGATTAAACCAATGTATGATTCGTCATTTAAATTAGCTTTGATTTCCGTATATAAATGATACATATGATCATTTTTTAAAATATTAGGTGTTTCATTGTACTCTACATCCTGTACAAAAGGCTCAATATCATTTAAGATACTCTCTACAACAAAACGATGTTCTCCTAAATTTTTCTTATCTTTAAGAAATGCTTCTATATTCTTATTATCTATTTGCTCATTATGTGTACGTTTAATGGTACCTGCTACAGCTTTTGTAGATAAAACACCATCTTCAACTTTGATTAATTGCTCAGGCGTTTGAGAAAAGAATATTGACTGATTAGCTTCTAATAAAAATATATAACTATTTTTTTCATTTTCAAGAGCTCGGTTTAAAACATATGGAATATTGATTTTTTTATCAAATTTAACTAAACGACGACGCGCGAGAACGATTTTTTTATTGTCGTCAATCGTATCAATCGCTTCTTTCACAAGCTCACGCCAATCATCCTTATAAATATCTTCCATACGCGTCACATCTCCAAGTGTTTCCTCTGGATTATCCATGGTTGTTTGTTCAAAATGTGCCACTAAAGTTTTAAATGCTTGTAAATCGAAATCTTGTCGCTCTGTAGTATAAGTTAGATAAGTACGCGTACCTTCATTAGAAATTAATACTTTAGGTAAAACAAAATGGTTTAAACCATATTCTCTCCATTCATCATCTGATTTGTGACTCGAAAATTGAAAACCGCCACACAATCTAAGATGATGATATCTATTATGTGGATGAACGAGTTCAATATTATTTTTTAATTTTTCCCAGTCCCTAAAAATGGATTGCTTATTCTCAAAGTCGTTTTTAAACCTATGAATAGCATGATATCCAAAATACGAAGAATAATTATCATTTAAGCGCATGTAAAAACGGTCCCCAGCATCTTTTTCAGTTAAATGAAACAACACACTAGGTTTCATAGTTTTATTTAATTCAACTTCAACTGAAACCCAATCTTTTGTACTTTCATATAACTTATCGAGGATTGCCTGTTCGTCTACATTCACATCCATTTTTTTCACTTCTTTCTCCTCCGAATTTTACTCATTATTACATTGTATCATTTTTAATCTTTTATGTAGTTATTAATGCTTAAACAAAACATGCAATTTTTCACGTTGATTGACCTTTACTGGTGTTTCATTTAAAATGTTGATGATAAAACTATATAAATAAGAGGTTGTGCATATCATGTCAGATCAATATCAACAATATTCCACTGTTAAGAAGTACTGGCAATTGATGAGACCTCATACTTTAACAGCCGCTGTTGTCCCTGTACTCGTTGGTACTGCAGCAGCTAAAATATATTTACTCGGTAGCGAAGACCATCTAAAATTTAGTCTTTTCTTAGCTATGTTAGTTGCATGTTTGTTAATTCAAGCTGCAACAAACATGTTTAATGAATACTATGACTTTAAAAAAGGTCTTGATGATCATACCTCTGTGGGTATTGGTGGTGCTATTGTACGTAATGGTATGAGTCCAAAACAAGTAATGAATTTAGCAATTGCTTTTTACATCATTGCAGCACTTTTAGGTATCTTTTTAGCAATACAAAGCTCATTCTGGATTATTCCAGTAGGCATTGTTTGTATGGCAATTGGCTATCTATATACCGGTGGCCCTATTCCAATTTCATGGACACCTTTTGGTGAACTATTTTCAGGATTATTTATGGGTATGATTATCATACTACTTTCATTTTTCATACAAACCGGTAATGTTCAAGGATATGCCGTTTGGTTAAGTATTCCAATAGTCATCACAATTGGTTTAATCAATATGGGTAACAATATTCGTGACCGTATTAAAGACAAGGCTAGCGGTAGAAAAACTTTGCCTATACTTTTAGGTAAACGTGCTTCAGTTATTTTTATGGCAATGATGTATGCCGTCGCATATATCATTGTCATCATTACAGCCTTTTTTAAACCTGCGGGATCATTATTTTACTTGTTAGTCTTATTATCATTCCCAATGCCTATAAAAGCGGTGAGACGTTTTAATAAAAATGATACGCCTGAAACAATGATGCCTGCGATGGCTGCGACAGGTAAAACGAATACATTCTTTGGTTTATTGTATGCATTAGGAATCTATATTAGTGCACTTTTAGGTGCAATCTAAACTTTCACACGAATGAGTCTGGGACATTAATCAATGCCCCAGGCTTTTTTATTGCAAACACAGACAACAATTTAATTTAAAAACACACTAAATATCAAGTTATTTCAGCATTGGTCTAAACCCAGAATTTCAAACAGAAATTCTACAGACAAGGCAAGTTGGGGTTCGGGGCCCCAACATAGAGAATTTCAAACAGAAATTCTACAGACAAGGCAAGTTGGGGTTCGGAGTAAGTTTAGACAACGCGCTTATAACTTATAACCCACTGAAACCATTTATAAAAATTCAATCTGTAAACAAAATTGATGGGTACTCATTTATATACACCACACACCTTTCATTATGATGTGATGTTACTTATTATTCAATGTCATATGAAAATATTGATGGCCATATAAATGAATTGTCGCATCCTCTTTGAACCCTAATTTGTGATATAGATGGCGTGCTTTATTATTATCATAATCACAATTCAATCCCCATTTTTCATGTGCATGAGTGGAAATTACATACTTTAAAAGTTGTGTTGCAATACCTTGTCCTCGATATTTTGGAGACGTTACTACTGTTTCTATATATATTTCATCATCATATGATTCTTTTTCAGGTAATGGTGTACCTAACTGAAGAATATCTTCTTCAAGTGGTAACTTAAGCCATTGTTGTTCATAATCCATTTCCTCTTTCCCAGGATATGCAATTACACATCCAGCAACAACCCCGTCTTTCTCATATACCCAAATATGCTCATAAAACGACCGATATCTTACATTCACAATACTTAATTCTATCGCTTCAATAATACGATCTTTAGTTATTTCCTTGGTAATATCTAATTCCATATCTCTCCAAATAAGATAACATAACTCTGCAATCTGTCGATTATCACTCGTTTTCGCTTTTCTAATCACTTTTGACTCCCCTTTTAGATATTGATAACTAAGTTTATACTCAATTTCTAAATAAAAAAATAAATACGACATGATGTTGACATCTTAAAATTAAACAATCACTATAAATTGAAACCTTCACTTTATATCATAACATCTTCTTTAATACTTTTACTTTGATAAACTAAATAATTATCTGTAAAAATAAAGATAAGACTAAAAACTAAATTAACCATACGGAGGCAGACATAATGAAAGTTAACAAAACAATTTATATTATAGTAGCATTGATTTTAGGTGGTCTGGGCGTGCATAAATTTTATGCCGACCAAGTTGGACAAGGTATTCTACATCTCGTCTTTTTCTGGACTGGCATTCCAAGTGTTGTCGCAATCATTCACGCTATCATTGTTATTTTTACTAAAAAAGCAGATGAATACGGCTACATAACTTTTGATAAAAAATAAGATCTAAAAATATTTCTTCATATTTTCCAAAAAACAAATTTTACTTTTAGCTCCTACAAAAACTGGGTATAAGATATCAAACAAAATATAAGGGGAGTTAACATGCAGAATATTGTTAAAAGAGTGATTAGAATTTTAGTTTCCGGTTATATTGTCAAAATGATACGAAACCTTATTTCCAAAAATTCTAACGATAGAAATAAAAACAGTCACAAATAGAAATATTAGAAACGGAATTGATTAGCAATTCCGTTTTTTTATATTGTCCGTTGCCAAAAATATTCTTTTTGTATTGTTATGCACATGCCAATTGCTCAACTTATCGAACTACATCTTTGGTACGTTTCTCTTATTTTCTTCATTCTTAATTTACTAAAATATTAAATATTGATTTAAACTTTTATTATTAACTTTAGTATTCAATATTAGTTTAGGATTATCAAAATTACTTTTTTGGGTCTAAACGACCGTCTATTTCCAAAAGAGATTTATAGTTATATAGTTTTGTGATTTTCTCAGTGTTTTCGACAGTACTAGATAGTTTTTAAAAAACTTACTCTCCCCATTTTTCTAGTTTATTTATTAAAACAGATTTTCTTTTACTCATAATACTTTCATCAAGATTTAAATCTTGATGAAAATATTGCAGTGTGGAGAAACTTTCAGTATTATCGTTAATACTTTTACGTGGTGATGATAATAAACATAGACATTTGCTTGTAGAATTTGAGGAGTTCGACAGAGCAAATGAAGAAAAACACGCAAAAGTTGAATATCATAGTTTTAAAAATAAAACAGATACATTATAACACGTAAAGCACTGCCCTATTTTGAACAGTGCTTTACGTGTTATGTACATCCATCAGTTTGCCTTAGCTCTAACTTAAAATTCCAACAATATTTTTTAATATAATTAATCCTACAATAATAACAATAACGCTTGAAACTTTATTTAAAATAACGATATACTTACCACTTTTATCAATTTTTCCTGTAATTCTTCCTAAAATAGCTAAAAAGACAAACCAAATCCAAGATACAGAAATTGTAGCCAATGAAAAAACGACTTTGTCATAACCATCATAAACTGAAGCACTCGTTCCAATGACACCAACAGTATCCATTATTGCATGAGGATTTAATAAAGAAACAGATAAAGCAAATAAAATCTGCTTTTTAGCTGACATAGGTTCTATTTCTTCGATATTTGAAGGCTTTTCTGTCCATAAAGACCATGCCATATACATCAAAAACAAAAACCCGATGATGTAAATAAAAAGTTGTAAAGTTGGCATAGATATAAGTATTAAAGATACTCCTAAAATAGCTATTACAATTAAAAAAGTATCACACAGTCCGGCTGTTATAATTACAGGTAATGCTTTACTAATTTTTTTTTGGTTAGCTCCTTGATTAAATACAAATACATTTTGAGCCCCTAAAGGTAAAATTAAACCTAAAGCTAATAATAGTCCATGTATCAAAGGTTGCAACATATTCTAACTCTCTTTCCTTTCATAGTTCGGTGTACAAATATCTTTAACTACACTATAAAAGCCAGGCAATGTTGTTTTAAAAAAGCCAGTACAATGATGAGCATTTCGATATGCTGTATCTTTCATCAAAATTTCATGTGCCTTTTTTAAATTATAGTGAGGTATAGCCGGGAATAAATGATGAACTAAATGATAATTATCATGATGTGGGTGAAAAATAAAAATAGTCCATGGCATACCAAAAGTATTCCTACTAGCAGTTAACTCACTTTTATTATTTAAACCTGAATGTTCTGCCATTTCTGCCCAATATCTTATAATCTGAAACGTTGTTAAAATTGGAATTAGCCAATACAATATAAGATACAGCCAAAAATTAAAAATAACTGATGAAGTAATAATAGCAATCCAGAAAATATTTTTAACCCAAATTTCAGATTTTGGAACCTCTTTAGTATATAGGTTAGCTGATACAGTACCGACTATGTATTTAGGTACATGAAATAACAAGAGAACTTTTACTATGTGATTCTTTACAAACATTTTTGTACTCTTCTGTGGCTTATCTAAACCAACCAATCTATATCTTTTAGTGTCAGGATCATTCTCTTCATCCCATAAATTTCTATGATGTTGAAAATGTGAATTACAATATGCTGTATAACTAGTAAATACTGAAAATGCAACGAATAAACAAGCTATCCATTTATTCCAAAACTTATTTGTAAATAAAGATCGATGACAAGCTTCATGCATTAAATTATCAAATGCTCTCATTCTACTACCAATTAATATAATAGCTACAAGATAGATCAAAATGTTATTAAAAGTTACAGAAATTAAAATACTACTAAAAATAACAAACCAATCAAATAATAACGCAATCACGTTATTATAATTGTTCTTTTTTATTAAAGGTTTTAACTCTTTCCTTATCTCTTTTGAAAACACTGCTTTTTATTTATCGTAATATTAACAAAATTCAGAATTTTAAACAACTATATGTGCATGTTATAAATGCATACCTCTATCCGTTTTTGATTCTTTTGTTCTTGTATTTGTTCTAGCTCTGAATAGAATTCTGGGTTCATTTGTTTATCTAAGTGTCCTGCTAACCCATTTAGTTTTGGTTCATCTTCTGTTAACTTATTAACTCTTTCCTCAAATGTGTTTCTTCATAAAACTCTTTCTAGCTCTTTTAGTAAGATTTTTAAAAGCTTTAACACTATTTCTACATTCTCTTTAAATGGCTTTGCCATTTCGTAAAGTCGGTTGAAATTATCGTCTATATTTTCAATACACTCAACTGCTTTATTTAATAAATCATCTTTCTCTCGTATTTCCTTCTCTTTATCTTCTAAGGCGCTTACAGATTTTATACATTCGTAATCTTCCATAATTCTTTGTGCTATTTTTATTACTCTTGAAACTGATTAAATTCATCTTTGTTTATAACAACATTCGCAGTCTCTTGTAATTCTTTATCAAACAAACCGCCTACTTTTTCTGTTTCAACCTCATATGGATCGTTCAAAGACTTTCTAAGCGTTTCTAGTGATTTTAAGTAGTCTTATTGTATCAATTCTTCGTTATTTTGTTTTATATGGGCTAAATTTTATCCCTCACGTTCATATTCTTTCTTATGATATTCTGTTTTTTGTTTATAACTATTAACTTGATTGTGTTGTCTATTTGTTAATTCTATTGAAGTTCCTCTTTCTAATTCATAACCACGTTCATTTACATACTCATTAAATTTATCTTGAAAGCTTGCTAATGCTTTTTTATTACCTACAACATCTTTAGCACTTAATCGTCCATCTTCTGTAATTGGTACAATTTCAAAGTGCACGTGAGGCGTTTGTCCATATGAAGCTTTGCGTATAACAAATTATCTTTCCCGTATTCTTGTTCTAAAAATTCTTTAGCCTGTTCAAAAAATTTTTTATTTGCTAGTGTCTGATTACTAAAAAATTTATTATCTGATGTAATCATACCGTCTATATGTTTTACTGCGTCTTTTCTAATTTTTCTTTTGCCTGTATAGTTCCGCTCAATTTTTTCATCAATCAAATCATTAAAATTTTGTTTTTAGTCATTTATCAAATCATAATTTAGATGTTTTTTGAATGGTCTATATCTTCATTTTCATAATTAAATTTTTCTACTTTGATAATCGAATAAGACATATTAAAATCGCTCCTATACATAAAGGTTTTACGTGTATTTTATAATTAAAAGTCTAACAGACAAGACTTATTTTCAATAAGTCATTAATACATGTGCTCTGCCGAGAGCAAAAAATATCGCTTATAATGGATTTAAACCATTATAAGCGTCATTACAGAAAAGACTAGGTCATGCAAATATTGAAATTACTTGGCGTGTTTATAGTCATTTATTAGAAGTATTAAAAGGTGAAGAAGTTGCAATGCCCGATAGTATAATATATTTTTAAGTGCTCAACGAACCAGACAACTTGTCTTTAATTTAATCAATATTGACTACGCATTAATCAAAATATTTAAAATAGACTTTTACAGATTTTCAACAAAATAAAAAAGAACGCTGATATATCAACGTTCTAGCGTAATTTAGTTAATCAGAATTAAACTGATTTTTATTAATGAACGGAAACGTAATTTAATATTGCGAGGGGCGTTTTTATCAATTTAACAATATAGAGGAACGTTTAGTTTAACTTACGAGGTTTAACGATAGATAACAAGATATAACAAAACCCCGTCAAATCAACGTTTTGTTTCACGAGATTTAACGAGGTATAAACAAATAACGGAAACGGAGGGATTCGAACCCTCGCGCCGCTCTCGCGACCTACACCCTTAGCAGGGGCGCCTCTTCAGCCAACTTGAGTACGTTTCCATATGGCTCCGCAGGTAGGATTCGAACCTACGACCGATCGGTTAACAGCCGATAGCTCTACCACTGAGCTACTGCGGATAAATAATAAGTAAACTATCTCTATCAAGCACAAGTATTATTATATCAATCTTGTTGAATTTTTCAAGAGTTATATTAAAAAAATATACGGAACATTTACACTTATTTAATATTAACGTCCCGCATATTTTAAATTGAAACACTGTCATCAATTTTTAAAATCAATAGTTTGGGAAAAAAGCTAATTTTCTTCAAAAAGAGAGTAGCGTGAAAGCGCCTCGAAAATATTTAAGGAGGACTGATTATAGTCAATAGGTTGTTCAGGGTTGTTAGATTTCATTCGTGATTGCTTATCTACCATGTAATAATAGATGATTGCATTGGTGTATTGATGCCACAAACTATGAAATGATACATTGAGTGTTAAAGAATCACCATTCGCAAAAATTATTTTACTCTTACGATTTTTAAGTTCTTTAACATTTTCAATATAATGCATATTAATCCATATATTTTCTTCTTGACGGTCCGAGTGAGTTGGAAAAAAGTAAGTAGGAAAAAGAGGTGTAAGTAAAATAGGTGGTTTACTAGAAATTCCAGTAATACGATTCGTTTCTGCTTTTTTACTAATATAATTATTGCCATAAAACTTACATGATCTTTCGATAATTCTCTGTACTTTAAATGGACTTTCTTTTCGGGTTTGATCAAATCTGATAATCTCAGTACCATTTGTCTGCTGATATTCATCATATTTAGGTCGTATTACCATATCACCTTTTCGTATAACATAAATCGTTTCGGGTAAATGTGTCATTAAAAAACCTCACTTTATTCAATTACTTAGATGGTTATTAAAACTAAAAAATAATAACCTAATAATATTTTATCCGAGCCCAAAATAAAGTCAAGTTCTACTTTTGTTTTCTTTTTACACATATTTCTTTTAAAATGTCAGAATATTCATTGATTTCAAAATTTAAAATCAGTATAATACTTATATATTAAATAATTGAAAGGTCGTGGTCTTTATGAATCACAATACTGAGGTCAAGTACACTACATTAGAAGATTTTGTAATGACAGTGAACGATTTAGGCGTTGAACTCGTCATTGAAGAAGCACTCAGAAATGCAAGAAAAGCTAAACTTAAACTCTTAATTGACGAAGCGCTCATCAATAAAAACGAGAACGATTTTATTCAATATACTAACGAATTTAAACAATTGGAGGCATTTTTAAGTGAATAAATTAGACTCGAGTCACTCATCATAAAAGGTCTATTCCCTACTTTAAAACAAGTTGAGAATAGACCTTTTTATCATACTTAGGACATCAATCTTATAATTTCATACTTATCTATATCCCCAAAGTAGTGATAGAAATCATAATTTTGAAGTGCCTCTTCGATATGTTCAAAATCATGTAAACAACCTATTAACGCATGTTCAAGTTCGGTTACATCACCTTCGCCGAAGAAATCTCCAAATAGTTTTGCCCGTTCAATTCTTCCTTTTTTTACATCTAATTTTATTTGAATAAAACCTTTCTCAAATTTCTCTTCACGCTCAATATTATATTTTGGATTGCTGCCATAATTCCATTCCCACGTACGATACTTCTCATTACTTAATTGCTTAATATTCTTCCAATCTTCTTCTGTTAGTACATATTCTTCAACTTCATTTTCACCAAAAATAGTTTTAAGAATAATTTGTTTGAATTCTTCTATATCTATTGGCTGTTCTAGAAATTCTTCAATATTGGCAACTCTTTTTCTAACAGATTTAACGCCTTTAGATTTAATTTTAGCTGGATTCACTTTTAATGCATTTTGAACTTCATTTAAATCACAATTTAGCATTAATGTACCGTGACTAAACATTCTATTTTTTACTTTAACCATAGCATTACCAGATATCTTAGCTTGCCCAACTTGTATATCATTCCGTCCAGTCATTTCAGCATTAACCCCCATTGATTGTAAGGCTTGTACAATGGGGATTGTAAACTTTTTAAAATTATGAAAGCTATGACCATCATCATCTGTGATAAAGCTAAAATTTAAGTTTCCAGTATCATGATAGACAGCCCCACCTCCAGAAATACGTCTTACTACATCAATTTGATGTTTATCAATATACGCTTGGTTAACTTCTTCAATTGTATTCTGATTCTTTCCAACAATAATTGAAGGTCTGTTAATATAAAATAAAAAATAACTTTCTTCAGAAGGTAAATTTTTAAGAACATACTCTTCCATTGCTAAATTGAGGGAAGGATCATTAATATTATTGTTGCTAATAAATTTCATAACATTCTCTCCTTAAATAAGTCTCTCTATATGCCCTTACCCTAGTTATGAATGATTTATAAGAAAAATGCCACTCTTTTACTCATTTATGAATGATATTTTATAATTTTCTTTTAGTTCACTTCTTTTTCATAGAAATTAGTTTATTTGTCAAGTAAATTTTAGTACAATATAATCTAGCTATGATTTAAGGGAGGACTCGTAATGACTGTTGCAGAAGTAGGTAATATAGTAGAATTTTATGACGGTTTAAGAGGCCGTGTCGAGAAGATTAATGATAACTCTGTTATTGTAGATTTAACTATTATGGATAATTTTAATGAATTAGATTTACCGGAAAAGACAGTTATCAATCATAAGCGATACAAAATCGTTGATCAAGAAGGTTAATTAAAATGAAAAATGTTTCTAAAGCTTTGATTTGGTTTGTTATAAGCTTCATCATCTTTCACGCAATATTATTTGTGATGTGGGGAGAACATCAGGAATACTGGTATTTATATACTGGCATTATGTTAATAGCTGGAATAAGTTATGTTTTTTACCAAAGAGACATTGCATCTAAACGATTATTAACTTCCATAGGCATGGGTATAATAACGAGTGTCGCACTCATTATTATACAATTGATTTTTTCACTTATTTCAACAGAATTATCATACGCATCTTTAATCAAAGAATTATCACGAACGGGTGTCTACTTTAAATGGCAAATGCTCGTTACTTTATTATTTGTGATACCTTGTCATGAACTATATATGAGAACTGTTTTACAAAAGGAATTAATAAAATATAACTTACCGAAATGGGCTAGCATTTTAATTGTTGCAATATGTTCAAGTTCATTATTTATATACTTAGATAATTGGTGGATTGTATTCTTTATTTTTGTAGCTCAATTCATTCTATCTCTTAGCTATGAATATACGAGACGTATTGCTACAACTACAATTGGTCAAATTGTGGCTATCATTTTATTATTGATATTCCACGGATAAAAAAAGCATTTCTTAGACTCATGAATTTGAGCTAAGAAATGCTTTTTTAAATTAATTAAAGAAAAAGTGACACATACACCGTTATAAATAGTACGAGGAAGATTAATAAACTTTAAAATTATGATTTAATTTCACAGAATACGTGTCACATTTTAAATTTTTTCTAATCAATCCACCCATCGTTTCCGAATATGTGTCGTGAACGATAGCTTCTTGTAAATACATTTTGTAGTTTCTATAACAATAATCAGTCATTGTTATTCTATACGAATCTTCTTCATTTAGACCATTTAATTTCACTCTATTAAACGGTGATTGTGACATGTCTATACAATAATCAAACCCTTGCCAAACTGTAAATAACGTTTCATCTATCATTGTCATACTTAATTGTCGCTTATTAAAATCAATATGCGCATAACTGTATTCAAGTATATCTTTGATATTTTTACCTTTGACAGTGATATCTATAGGTTTATCTGGATGAGGATATGCATCGTATATATCTCTATTTCTTATAGTTCCTTTTAACCCTTCTTCACCATTCTTAGGTATATGCACACAAGAAATATCGTAATTATAGGCTAATCGAATTGCATCATGTAATAACTGAGTAAAAGGATGCGGCTTACAAATAATATCTTCAATACATTGAACTGTTAAGCCATTGTTTTTGTTTGAAACAACTGAATTTGCCCAGTGTTTAACTGCCTTACGGTCATAATATGTTTCTTTCAATAATTGTTCATCTTCATGGTAATCATTTAAGTCGATAACTTTTGAATCGATGTGCTCAATTTCATAAGAAGTTGTCCGTTTCTTAAATTTAATTGAAAGATGTACTAATTCCTCAGCATTTTGACCTGCTTGAACATATATAGTTTCATGATCTTTTCCAACAACTGTTTGATGTTGATGAGCGGTAATAATTACATCAATAACACCAAGTTCTTCCATAATTTTTTCAGCTTCATTTGCATTTTTTTCATTTCTTTTATTGGTACTACTTATTTTATTTAACCCACCATGATAAATAACAATAAGGAAGTCTGGCTCTTCAACTTCATGTATGTATCTAATCCAACGTTTAGCTGAAACCAAAGTCTTCTCAATACAGACATCTTCTTCCATTTCTGCGTACTCGTTCTTCATTAATCCATCTGAGGTTAAACCTACGATAGCAATTTTCAAATCTGAATACATTTTGATTGTATAAGGCGTAGAAAAATATGGCTCTCTAGTAACAGTATACTCTATATTTGCTGATAGCCAGGGAAACCTTGAGAGTGCAACTGAACGTGTCAAAAAAGATAATCCAAATTTAAATTCATTAGGGCTAATTCCACTAGCATCATACTGCATTGCATTCATCAACTTAATCATAGGATGACGTTTATATGGTGCAACAACAGCGTAATAAAATGCTGCAAGTGATCCCGCCAAACTTCCCCCACTATCTAGTAATATGACATTTTCATTATTTTTTCGAGCTTCATTAACATAAGTACCAGCTCGATAAATATTTGAGCCATAATCACCATTTAAGAAGTGACTATGCATATCAGAAGTTGCAATCACATCAACTATTTTATTTTCATTTTTTTCCATAGAGCCACTCCTCTCCTTAAATTTAGTGTAACATGTACCATTCATTAAATGTTATAAAACTATTATCGCATTGATATCATTCTAAATAAAAAACTATTAGCAAAGGTGTATGTATGCCTTTGCTAATAGTGTAATGATTATCCAATTTGTATACGTTCTTTAGGATAGCTATATTTTTCGGGTTCTTTACGTCCAGCTAACATAATGATGAATGAAATGAGGCCTACACGACCTATAAACATTAATATCATTAATACAACCTTGGTAATATCGTTGATATCGCTTGTCACACCTAAGCTTAAACCACATGTACCAAACGCAGACATTACTTCAAAGAAAATTTGTAGAAAGGACAACTTGCCTTGTTCAGTGGCAGATATAATAATCATGCTAATAAATGTAATTAATGACGCCATAGTAAATACGGCAAATGATCTTTGTACATCCATAATATGTACTTCTCTGTTGAAAATTTTAATACCTGTTTTGTCACCAGTATTATTAAAGTTAATAACAAACAAAATTAAAATAGCAAATGTTGTTGTTCTAATTCCGCCTCCTACAGAACTAGGAGATGACCCTATAAACATCAATAATCCCATTACAATATTTGTTGCGTCGCTAAAATGTGACACATCTATCGTTTGCAAACCTGCACTTCTGGTCGTTGATGATTGGAACAATGCATAAAATAGTGATTGATGCCAACTCAATCCTTTAAATGCATTGCTATGTTCTAATATTAATACAACAATAACGCCAAATAAAAATAAGAATAAGTACGTTGTTGTCGTTATTTTTGTGAATAATGAGAATCTAAAATTAGTTACTCGATTCTTAATATATGCTTTTAACTCCAACAAAACTGGAAATCCTATAGATCCTAACACAATTAAGAACATTACTATCGTTTGTACAAAATAGTCTTTTGCATAGGGAACTAAAGATTCACCAGTAATATCAAGACCACCGTTAGTCGTAGCAGATACTGACACAAAAACGCCTTGCATTAATGCGTTTTTTAAATCAGGATTATCCCGATAAAAGTAGAACGCGAGTAAGAGTGCACCTATAAACTCAATAATAAAAATTGTTCTTACAATTTCTAAAATTAGTTTAACCGTTCCACTCATAGTATCTCTATTATTATCTAACATAATGAGTTGTCGCTCTCTAATTCCAATATGTTTGCCTAAAACAACCCAAAGCATGGTTCCAATAGCCATAACACCTATACCACCGATGTTCAAAATAATAAGTATGATAATTTGACCAAAGGTTGAATATGTGTCGACTATAGTAATTGGTGATAATCCCGTAACACTAATACCTGATACAGCTACAAAAAGTGTATCAATTGGATTAACCTCAACCCCTTGCTTATGGACATATGGCAAATTTAATAATAAAAATGCAACGACTATGGCAAATAGATAATAGAGTATAATCCCTTGTTGAGGGCTAGATTTTTTAAGCAGCTGACTTAAAACTGACATGATTTTCACCTCAACATTTATTTCAATTTGATTTTAATATTTTTCTCCGCACCATTTCGATAAATTTTAGCAGTGATTGTTTTCTGATCATCATAATGACTATATATGACTTGTCTATATCGTAAGTTATCTTCAATCTTCTTACCATCTAATTCTACTATTACATCACCTTTTTTTAAACCTGACTTGTCTCCTAAACCATTTTCTTTCACTTCACCGATTAATACACCATGATTCACTTTAGTTGGTAAGTTGATTGCATTACGTTCAGAATCGTCAAGATCACCAACATTTTTGATTTTGATTTCAGTATTTGGATAGTTCACTTTACCTTTATGCTCTAATTCTTTCGCAATCTTACGTACATCATTAATAGGTATCGCAAAAGCCATTCCTTCTACATTATGCATATCAATTTTTAAAGAAACTATACCTATGAGTCTACCATCTCTATCGACTACAGCACCACCTGAATTTCCCGGGTTCACAGGCGCATCAATTTGAAAAGCTTTCATCAGAGCATCATAGTTATCATTTTTATCAATGTCAACAGGTACATGACGATTGAGTCCAGACACAATACCTTGAGAAACACTTCCTTTAAAGTCTGTGCCTAGAGGATTTCCTATAACTAAAATAGGTTCAGCCAATTTAATATTATTAGAATCCCCCATAGTCATTGGTTTAATATTTTCGTCAGCAACTTTAGCTTTTACAACTGCTAAATCAGACCATTTATCTTTACCAATCACCTTACCTGTCACAGATTTATCATTACCATATGTTACTTTTTGTTTTTCTTGATCACCAACGACGTGTGCATTAGTAAAAATATAAATAGAGTCGCCCACTTTTTTGTAGACGACACCTGAACCTATCTCATTATCAGATTCATTTTTGTTATCAGACACAGTCGTGTCATTAGACAAATCATTCTCGACTGTTACAACTGACTTAACAGAGTTTTTAGCAATTTTCATCGCTGTTGTTTCATCTTTAGTTGTACCGTTAAATGCACTATCATTTGTATGATCATTTTTATTAACTGTAGTGAATATGGCATTTAATATTAAAAGTAATACTATAATACCTATAATAATTAACATTTTAGGCCAGTGTTCTTTAAAGAAAGCTATTACCAATTGTTTAAATTCATTAATTTTTTTAATATTTTCGGCTCTGCTATCTTGTTCGCCTTCTTTTTTAAGAAATTGCGCTTGTTGAGTATTATCGTTGTCTTTATCTTCTGGTTGTGAATAGCTATGTTTTGAAGAATATGGTTGTGTACCTCTTGAATCTTGCTCTGTATGATTAGAATTTACACCTAACATGGAGTCCTTTGAAGTCAATTTAGTATGTTGTTTACTTTCGTTTCCAGAAGTATTATCATGCTCTTTTATTGATTTATTTTCTGAGGATTCAATTACTTTATTATGATATTGATTTTCCTTTGATTGATTATCATTCAACTGTTTTGACTTACTTTGATGCGGTAACGTGGAGGTGTCACTTAAAACTCGAACATCATGTAGACTTTCTTCTCGAATTTTATTATCGTCGTCTTTTGATTTACTCATTTGATTATTTTGTTTATAACTTTTATCATCACGTTGTTGATGTATTTCCTCTTGAGTCAGTTTTTCTATTCTTGCTTTTCTCAAATTATCTTTAACACGTTCCTCATTGACTTTAGTTTGATGCTGTTCTCTTTTAGCTTGATTCTCCTTCTCTATTTTCTCGCGTCTAATGCGCTCTTCTCGCTCTTCGTTATGAAAGTACTCACGTCTTTTACGGCGATATTGACTGCGTGGTATGACTTGTTTTTTATCGTTATCCACTAGAAGACCACTCCTATAGTTTCTTTAACTCATTCTTTATCTGTTAAATTTAAGTTATTTTAATACTATATATCATCATTTTAAATTCGTTTATAAACTAAAGTTTAATATTTTAACTATAAAACTGCAATGTTCTAATAAAAATTAAAATAAAAAGAACCTCCACTTAATTTATTATTAAGCAAAGTTCTAGCGTATCAATCAAATTATTTTTGGTTACCTTTTTTCTTGTTGCCAATTGCTGAAGTTAACCATCCTATTAATACTAAGCCAACTAATACTACCCAGAAGATTGTTTGCCATAAAGCACTATGTGGAAATGCTTCTGGTAAAACGCCAATATCAGGATGTGCAAGTACCATTACAACAAGTTTAATACCTACCCAACCTACAATTGCAAACGCAGCACCTTCTAGTCCTGGATATTTATTCAACAATTCTACAAACCAAGTTGCAGCAAATCTCATCAGGATGACACCTATCATTCCACCGAGGAACATAACAATAAATTGACCTAAGTCCATACCACCAAAATGTATGCCAACTTTTGGTAATGTAACGGCTATAGCTAATGCGGCAAGCATCGAATCAATTGCAAACGCGATATCGGCGAACTCAACTTTAAATACTGTTCCCCAAAAAGATTTAGGGCCCACTTCTTTTTCGTTACCTGTTTCATCGAAGTGATGTTCGTCTCCTGTTTCTTTATGATGTTTTTCATTTGACTGATGGAAAAATTGCCATAAATTTTTAATAGACATATAGATTAAGTAAACAGCACCAGCTGCTTGAATCCACCAGAAGTTTGCAATAATACTTATTAAGAATAAAGCAATAAATCTAAAAATAAATGCACCTAATAGGCCATAAAAAAGTGCTTTTTTTCGTTGTTTAGGTGGTAGGTGTTTAACCATTACCGCCATTACAATTGCATTATCAGCTGCTAATAATCCTTCTAAAAATACAAGTACTAAAAGTACCCATAAATAAGGTAAAATCAAACTCGGATCCATTGTGGACAACTCCTTTTAGTTTAAATACAAATAAAGAGACCTATGCTAATTAAATAGCAAAGGTCTCACTTAGCAATAGTTTTGCCCACTTTACCGGAAGACTTATCTTCGTAATGACGATAAAGTGTTGAATAGTTATTAGCAGTTTAAATGCATTGAATAACTATTCTCAAGTTACTCCCCTCTGACAGTTTTGTCATAGGTATTTATTTGTTATTTTCAGTATACATACTATGACACCGCATAGCAATATAAACATTTTTCATATACTACGGTGTGCCCGAATAGTGATAAGTTTAAACATTCAATTATAATAAGCTATACAGTTTAATATCAGAGAATTTTTCTTCAAACCAACGCGTTGCAAATTCATTTTCAAATAGGAATACATAATTGTCGTATCTATCTTTTACTAAAATTGATCTAGAGGTATTCATATTATCTTTAATATCTTCTTCATTTTCAATCCAACGCGCAATTTTACGTCCGACTGGTTCCATAACCACATCTACATTATATTCATTATTCATACGGTGTTCAAAAACCTCAAATTGTAATTGACCCACAGCACCTAAGATAATTTGATTAGTGTGCAACGTTTTATAATATTGAATTGCACCTTCTTGAACAAGCTGTTCAATTCCTTTATGAAAATGCTTTTGTTTCATTACATTTTTGGCAGAAACCTTCATAAATATTTCTGGAGTAAATTGTGGTAACTCTTGGAAGCTATATTTCTGCTTACCGCCAACTAAGGTATCACCTATTTGATAGTTACCTGTATCATACAAACCAATAATATCGCCTGCTACAGCATGATTAACAGTTTCTTTATCATCAGCCATAAATGATGTGGAACGAGTTATTTTTTGTTTTTTATTTGTTCTTTGTAAGGTTACATCCATTCCTCTTTCAAACGCACCACTTACTACGCGCATAAATGCAATTCTGTCACGATGCTTCGGATCCATATTGGCTTGGATTTTAAAGATAAACCCAGAAAAATCTGTGTCGAATGGACTAACATCAACCTCTTCTTTAGTTTGTCTCGCATTAGGCATTGGTGCATGATCAACGTATGCATTTAAGAAATTTTGTACGCCAAAGTTTGCTAATGCCGATCCAAAGAAAACAGGTGTTAATTCACCGTTCAGTAACGCTTCATTATCAAATGCTTCACCCGCTTCATCGACAAGCATCATTTCTTCAATTGCTTGTTCAAATGCACTATCATTTTTTATCGCGTGTTCTTCTTTAAGTTCGTAATCTTCGTTTAAATGTAATAAATTTTCTTCATCTCTAAATGGCTCAATCGTTTTAGAGTGTCTATCAATAATACCAAAGAAATTTTGTCCCATACCAACAGGCCAATTCATTGGATAAGTGTCAATATTAAGTGTTTCTTCTATTTCATCAAGTAATTCAAATGGCTCTTTCCCTACTCTATCCAATTTATTGATGAATGTAAAAATAGGGATACCTCGCATTTTACAAACTTTAAATAATTTTAATGTTTGTGGTTCTATACCTTTAGCACAGTCAATAACCATAACCGCACTATCTACTGCCATTAATGTACGATACGTATCCTCTGAAAAATCTTCATGTCCCGGCGTATCTAAAATATTTATCTTATAATCATCATAATCAAATTGCATTACAGAGCTTGTAACTGAGATACCACGTTCTTGTTCTACCTTCATCCAATCACTTGTTGCAAATTTACCCGTCTTTTTCCCTTTAACTGTCCCAGCTTCACGAATCGCTCCACTGAAATACAACAATTTTTCAGTTAAAGTGGTTTTACCAGCATCAGGGTGTGAAATGATGGCAAATGTCTTTCTTGACTCTATTTCTTCTTTTAAATTCATTTATCATTCTCCTTTGGATTCATTTCTAATCAAATCAGTTATATTACGTGCCAATGTATCTGCTTCAACTTCAGTCAACAAATTGAATAATTGCATCACTAATTCTTCATATAGTTGATCTGTATCTAACTCTTTGGATAATTCAATGGACCAAAAAAGTTCTGGAATAGCTAACATGATTGAATCATTAGACTGATGGTGATATACGTTCATCATCATTCCATGAAACTGAAGTGATTTAATCTTCAACAGGTCCACCACCAAATTTTTGATATGCTGCTTTTAAACCAATTAAGTCATCGCGATGTGGGACTTTAACATGACCAGGCATAATTTGATAAGGCTCTCTACCTTTTGAGGCCAAAACAACTGTATCTCCTGGTTCAGCAATATCAATCGCGTGTCTAATACCTTCTGCACGGTCATCAAACTCTATATAATTCTCATGCGTTGCGCCTTTAGCTAATTCAGCTGTCAACATTTTAGGGTCATCGTTAGCAGGATTATCTGGAGTAAAAATAACATAATCTGCTCGACATGCTACTCTCCCCATCTCAGGTGTTTTCGTTAAATCTCTTTCCCCAGCCATACCTACTAAAAAGATCAGCTTTTGTTTAACAAATGGTTGTACAGCATCAATCAGTTTATTCATACCATCTGCAGTATGTGCATAATCTATAATCAAATCTATAGGAAGTGATGGGTCGAGTACTTCTAAGCGACCCTCTACAGGTTCAAGTTCAGTAACAGCATTAATAATTTCATTTAAATTTGTTCCCTTACTCCAAACCGCAATCATAGCAGCCATAATATTTGAAATGTTAAATCTACCTACATAAGGAGATCTAACTGGAAAACTTCCAAAAGGAGTAAAAAATTCAAATTCTACACCTTGCAAAGATTCTTTAATGTTTTTAGCCATAAATTGCGCTTCGTGTGTAATACCATATGTAAATACTTCATAGGGGGTCACACTTGCTAAATAATCGGAGAAGTCATCATCATTATTTAATACAACATATTTTTCTTTAGATAAATCTTCACCAAGCTGGCTAAATAATAACGATTTAGCATGTCCATAAGCTTCCATCGTTCCATGAAAGTCTAAATGATCTTGAGTCAAATTTGAAAAGATAGCAACGTCAAATTCTACGCCTCTAAGTCGTCCTAAGGCCAATCCATGACTAGAAACTTCCATGGTCATTGCTTCTGCATTGGCATCAACTGCTTCTTTAATCTTTTTTGTTAATGCTACTGTTTCTGGTGTTGTATTCGCACCTTTTGTTTTTGTTTCATTAACTTGAAATCCATTCGTACCTAGATATGCACTATTTTTATTCAATTTTCTATAAATTAAATGAATCATAGTTGCAATCGATGTTTTCCCGTTCGTCCCCGTAACACCATATGTCGTCAGTTGGTGACTTGGAAACTCATATAATTCATGTGCCAATAGACTTGCAACACGTAAAGTGTCTGGAACAACGACTTGCGTCACATTACCTTTAAGTTTGAGTTCTCTATTGACAACAACAATACTACAACCTTGATCTACTACATTTTGACAAAACTTATGACTATCTACCGTATATCCTTTAGATGCTACAAATAGACTTCCCTCTTTAGCTGTACGTGAGTCAGTGGTAATATCGTCCACCTGTATATCTAATGTACCAATTACATTTTTTACTCTAATTTTTTTGAACAACGCACTTGCATTCAAAATGTATCGCTCCTTTTTTTTACAATAAGTCTATTATACACGTTTTATTATCGTTGATAAATTTATAATTATAAGTCTTATTAATTTATTTTTAATCATAATTGACGTAATATATCCAAATCACGTTCTATTAGATAGCGATAAAATCATTCATTAAAGACTGTTAAGGTAGTGTTAAAATATACTTAAAATTTTGTTGCGCTCACCTTTAAATAATTCATTCCTTATTTAAATAATGCTAAGATATACATGTATTAACATAATATATAGCAAATACTAAGATTTTTTGAAGATAATACTAAAATCATGCAGAATGTGTTCAAATTTAGTTTCGTTATCTTGCAACCATACTTAATAAATAATGAACACTTTATAAAGCAAATTTACGACAAAGCATTGTATTGCACGCCGTATTTATAGTATTTAAATACAATAAATGGTACACTTCTTTTCCTTTTACAATGTATGAAAATACGTTACAATTATTATAAATTTTAGAAATTAACGGAGGGTGGCTATAAATGGTTACTCAAAATAAAAAGATATTGATTATTACTGGATCATTTGGTAACGGTCATATGCAAGTCACGCAAAGTATTGTCAACCAATTGAATGAGATGAATCTCAATCATTTATCAGTCATTCAACATGATTTGTTTATGGAAGCTCATCCAATTATGACTTCTATATGTAAGAAATGGTATATCAATAGCTTTAAATATTTTAGAAATACATATAAACGATTTTATTATAGTCGCCCTAATGAGCTCGATAAATGTTTTTATAAATATTATGGATTAAATAAACTCATCAACTTACTTATTAAAGAAAAGCCTGATCTCATATTATTAACATTTCCAACACCTGTGATGTCAGTGTTGACCGAACAATTTAATATAAATATCCCTATTGCGACAGTTATGACAGATTATCGCATGCATAAAAATTGGATTACACCCTATTCACAAAGATATTATGTAGCAACAAAAGATACTAAAGATGATTTCATTGAAGCTGGTGTTCCTGCTTCATATATTAAAGTGACAGGCATTCCTATTGCTGATAAATTTGAAGAATCTATTGATAAAGAAGAATGGTTATCGCAACAACATTTAGATCCTTCCAAACCTACTATATTAATGTCAGCAGGTGCATTTGGCGTTTCAAAAGGCTTTGACTATATGATTAATAATATTTTAGAAAAAAGTCCAAATTCGCAAGTGGTCATGATTTGTGGACGTAGTAAAGAACTTAAACGTTCATTAAAATCTAAGTTCAAAGATAATCCAAGTGTAAAAATATTAGGATATACAAATCACATGAATGAGTGGATGGCATCAAGCCAACTAATGATTACCAAACCTGGTGGTATCACAATTTCCGAAGGACTTAGTCGTTGTATTCCTATGATTTTTTTAAACCCTGCACCTGGTCAAGAACTTGAAAATGCATATTACTTTGAAAGTAAAGGATTTGGAAAAATAGCAGATACTCCAAATGAAGCAATTGATATTGTTTCTGACTTAACAAATAACGAAGAGACTTTAAAGGTTATGTCATCTAAAATGCTAGAATCAAAGGTAGGGTATTCTACTAGAAAGATTTGTAAAGATTTATTAGATTTAATAGGTCACTCATCTCAACCTGATGAAATCTATGGAAAGGTTCCTTTGTATGCAAGATTCTTCGTCAAGTAATTACTCAAGTAACAGAAACTTTGTTATGATGTTGGTAATTCTGTTTCTGATGGAATTTGCAAGAGGTATGTACATATTAAGTTATATAAACTTTTTACCTACAGTGACCTCTATCGCAATAGCAATCACATCATTTGCTTTTTCCATTCACTTTATCGCAGATGCTGCAACAAATTTTGTCATCGGCTTTTTACTTAAAAAGTTTGGTTCAAAATTAGTACTTACATCTGGATTCTTACTTGCTTTTATAAGCTTGTTTTTAGTGATATGGTTCCCGGCATCACCATTCATAATTATTTTCAGTGCTATTATGTTAGGAATTGCTGTTAGTCCGATTTGGGTTATTATGCTATCTAGTGTAGATGAAAGAAACCGCGGCAAACAAATGGGTTATGTATACTTTTCATGGTTGCTAGGTTTATTGGTAGGTATGGTTATCATGAACTTACTTATTAAATTCCATCCTACTCGTTTTGCATTTTTGATGGCCTTGGTTGTGCTTATTGCATGGATTCTATACTATTTTGTTAATATCAACTTAACAAATTACAATACTAAACCTGTGAAAGCACAATTAAAACAAATTGTAGATGTTACACAACGTCATCTTATCCTATTTCCAGGTATCTTGTTACAAGGAGCAGCTATAGCAGCACTTGTACCTATTCTCCCAAAATATGCAACGCAAGTTGTGAAAGTATCAACCGTTGAATATACAATAGCAATCATTATTGGTGGCATAGGGTGTGCTTTCTCTATGTTATTTTTATCAAAAATCATCGATAATAATAGCAAAGGTTTTATGTATGGAGTTATTTTTAGTGGCTTTATACTATATACAATTCTTATATTCGGGCTATCTACAATTACAAATATATATATAGTTTGGACCATAGGGCTGTTTATTGGGCTTATGTATGGTATCCTCTTACCGGCTTGGAATACCTTTATGGCTGGTCATATTAATCCTAACGAACAGGAAGAAACGTGGGGCGTGTTCAACAGTGTTCAAGGCTTCGGTTCAATGATAGGTCCACTAGTCGGAGGTCTAATTACTCAATTTACTAATAATTTAAATAATACTTTTTATTTTTCAGCGATGATTTTTCTTGCACTTGCAGTATTTTACGGATATTACTTTATTAAAACAAACAGAAGGGTTAAACCTTAAAATCTATAAATCATTTATATAAAGATGAGTTGTATATATTAATGAAACGTCATTGATATGCATTTGAAATATGAATATTCAATATAAAGCGTACATTAATCTTTTTGAATGATTAACTATACAATATAATTATGTTTCATATAAAAACGCCAAATCCTACTGAAACACAATAGGATTTGGCGTTTTTAGTTGATTTAAGCGCTCTTCTTGTATTTAACAATATGATTCTGTAAATTCAATTTCACTTTACAATTTTGGATTTCTTATCCCAATGTAAAAGTTTCAATAATAGTCCATTTGTCTTCTTCTTCACTATATTGAAGTAACGATAGTTCTTCGATTATTTCTCTATGGTCTACCCCTGCTAATTTTACTTGACCATATATATCTTCAAACTCTTGACTTGTTAGACCTTGGGCAATTGTAAAATGAGGTACAAAAGGATGTTCAGCAGTACCGTAAAAATCTTCTGTATTAAATTGATTAAATAATTGCTCTAATGGTTCTGTTTTAGCAACTTTGAAGTATATAACATTACTGATTGGAGCAAAATTAGATGCCTTTGTAGCATGTACTTCTACTGGTTTTATACTAGAAATTCGATTTTTCACTTCATCTTTAATTAAATTAAAATCATGATCATCGATTTCAAATTGAGGTTTAATCGTGATATGAGGCATTATTTGAGCATAATGATTGTCATATCGCTTGCGGTAAGCATTCACCTCATCTTGAAATGACTTTGACGGAACCAATGCTAATCCTAAAATCATTTAAATTCCTCCTTTGTTTAACTTATTCCTATTATATCAAAACTTTTTGAAAACCGTTACTTTTATCATGAAAACAATTACATTTCTGAAATTAATAGATTTATCGTATTTAATAACCCTTCGCTAACATACTATTTTATTTATATTACTTTATTAAACATATTTTCCATTTATTTGATTACTTAGAAATTTCAAGAGAATATCTCCTAGCAGTGGTTTCCATGATTTCCAATGATGTCCACCCTTAAATTCTTTATAGAAATATTCAGTATTACCTTCTTTAATCAGTTGGTTCAATTCGCGGTTAGGTGTTAAAAAGTTAGCTCTTTTACCATTAGTTGGTAAAATAAAATCTTCTTCTTCTAAACCAATGGCATGCCATATCGTCAATTGATCTTTATTCATACATGTATCAAATTTTTGCTTAATATTTTCATTATACATTGGGCTCAATAACGCAACTTGACTAAATATAGTTGGATAAGTCATTGCAGTCATCAAAGCGATACTTCCTGCTAAACTATCTCCAATAAGTAACCTTGTATTACCTACTTTATAAGTTGGAAATGTCGCATCGATATAAGGAAGAATTTCTTTTCCCATTGCTTTAATGGTTAAATTAGAACGACTTCCTGAAGGATGAAATTCTTCCCTACGTTTTTCAATATCTTCGTAATGGAATCCTACTATAATTGCACGTTGTATTGATTGCTCTTCACGTAACTGTTCATATATACGTTGAATTCTACCAAATCTAAAAAAATCTAAACCATCAAAGCAAAAAATCAACTGATATTTAAATAAATTTGTATAATCCTCAGGTAAATAAATCGATAATGTTATATCCCTATTTAAAATATCACTATGTATTATTTTTTTATTAATCTTACCTACTTTAAACTCCGACATAAACCGATGCTCCCTTGTAATGTTAATACTATTGTATCAATACTTATAATACTTTTAAATTTATAGCAAGCTCGTATACAAATTAATTTCATACTAGTTTTTTCATTTTATTAAAAATACAGTGCATTCAGTTATATTGTAAAAGTATTTACTCTTTTTAATGACTGAGTTTTGATATATACTTATTGAGTATGAAAAAGAATAAAATAGGAGGATCACAATCTATGTTCAATAAGGTTTGGTTTAGAACAGGAATATTTTTTATTATGCTGTTCATACTCATCAAACTATTTATGGAAGTACATGAAGTATTTGCTCCAATAGCTACTATCATTGGTTCAGTCTTCCTTCCATTTTTAATTAGTGGATTTCTCTTTTACATATGTTTACCTTTTCAAAACATATTAGAAAAGTGGGGTTTTCCACGTTGGGCTAGTATAACAACAATATTCATAGGATTAATAGCTATCATCGCTATTGTGGTATCATTTATAGCACCTATCATTATTTCCAATATTAATAACTTAATTAAACAAACACCATCATTACAAAGAGAAGCCGAACAATTAATTAATTTCTCGTTAAGACAAATGGATAAATTACCAGATGATGTCACACATCGTATTAATAAAGCAGTTAAATCCATGGGAGATGGCGCAACGTCTATTTTATCTAATTCAGTGTCATATATTACGTCTTTCATCTCAACTGTATTTTTATTAATAATGGTGCCTTTCTTCCTGATATATATGCTAAAAGATCATGAAAAATTTATCCCAGCAATCGGTAAATTTTTCAAAGGAGAACGTAAAGTTTTTGTTGTAGATTTATTAAAAGACTTAAACTTCACTTTAAAATCATATATTCAAGGTCAAGTGACAGTTAGTATCATCTTAGGTATTATTTTATATATAGGTTATACGATTATAGGATTACCATATACGCCTTTATTAGTATTATTCGCCGGCGTAGCTAACTTAATACCATTTTTAGGTCCATGGTTATCTTTTGCACCGGCAGCGATACTAGGTATCATTGATGGTCCTTCAACTTTTATTTGGGTATGTGTCGTAACATTAATCGCACAACAACTTGAAGGTAACGTGATTACTCCTAATGTAATGGGTAAATCATTAAGCATTCACCCATTAACTATTATTGTAGTTATACTTGCAGCTGGAGATTTAGGTGGATTCACACTCATTCTTGTTGCAGTTCCATTATACGCTGTAATCAAAACATTAGTGAGCAACATTTTTAAATATCGTCAACGTATTGTCGATAAAGCAAATAGTAATGTTAAAGATTAATAATAGCTATAATCATAAGATTGAAAATTATACCACCAATTCAAGCCAAGGACATAATTAGATGTCTTTGGTTTTTTTATACACGTAAGCAATGAAACATATCATCTTATAGAGCTCCGTCATTTCTACTGTTTATATGGAATTATGCATTTAATAAAATTTTTAACCCCCGATACATTCCTAACAACAAAATAAATAGTGCATCTAAAATTAATAATTATACATTAAATATATTATAAATATCAAAGTAGAATTGCGATTGTCAATTTATTTTTTGAATAATTAAATGTCAAAACGCATTCTTATACACAAAAACAGGGATGATTTTTAATTTCAAATCATCCCTGTGCACCAATTGTGAGATTATACTATCTGACTTTTTAATTTATCAATAATTATTTAATGGCGTGGAATCCACCATCCACGTGGATGTTCTCTCCAGTTACGCCACTTGAAAGATCACTTAACAAATATGCAGCTGTCTTACCTACTTCTTCTTGGTCAACGTTGCGTTTTAACGGTGCTCTTGCTTCAATTTCTTTAAGAATTGTATTAAATCCACCTACACCTTTAGCGCTTAAAGTACGAATTGGCCCTGCAGAAATTGCGTTGACACGAATATTATCTTCACCTAAGTCTAAAGCTAAATATTTAACATTCGCCTCTAAACTTGCTTTAGCTACACCCATAACATTATAGTTGTGAACTGCTGCCTCACCACCAATATAAGTCGTCGCAACAATACTTCCACCTTCAGGCATAAGTTTTTTGGCTTCATGAGCTACGAGAGTAAGTGAATATGAACTAATTTCTTGTGCAAGTAAGAAACCTTCGCGAGATGTTTCTGAAAATCGACCTCGTAAATCTTCCATGTTGGCAAATGCGATTGAATGATAAACACCATCAATCTGGCCTACATCTTTTCTGATTTGAGCAAAACCATTAATGATATCCTCATCATTTTGAACATCAATTTCATAGAGATAATGTTCAGATTGATTTAATTGTTCTAATAATTTTTCTAATTCTTTACGACTACGCTCTTTACGATATGTAAATACTAGTTTAGCACCTAATCGATCTAATACTTTAGCGACGCCAAATGCGATACTACGTTTATTCGCAATACCCATAATGACGTAGGTTTTATTTTCTAGATTTAACATGATAGTGTCTCCTTAATTTAAATTGATTATTACTACAGGCTGGTTAACTTTATGTTTACTAACCCTTTATACCCTTAATAGTTTAACATTTTTAGTACCTGATAATAAAGCAAAATAAAATGACCACAATAATCATATTCATTGTATATTTTTAACGATTTACGAACAAAATTTATTTTATTATAGGTAACTTATGATAATTATGACTTATGTTAAATCAATCCGTAACTATCTTTTTGTTGAACAGTACCACGTTGAACATCTTCATCCAAATTATCCATCATCTCTTTAAATAATTCTTGAAATCTTGTTTCATCTTGATCACAATAGCCCTCAAATATAACGTTATCAATATTCTCTTCGTTGAAATAGTATATTTGATATTCTACAACACCAACTGGATACTTACATGCTGAATAATCGAACAAATACTTTTGACCCTCAATTTCTACAATTGGTCCACGATTAATAATCATTAATTTTTGAGAACCTTCTTTTAGGTATACGATACTTCCTATTGTTTCCACACTATTTCGCCTGTCTTCCTATGTTTTTAGTTTTGACATGTACTTTTCTATCAGAAATCGAAACTATGTTCATAATAGTAAACAGAAACAACGTAACTAACCAACCTATATAACCAAAAATATTTTGATTATCATCAAAAATCATTTGAATAGGAGCAATTGAAAAAAATAGGAACATGAAATAACAAAACACCACCAGTATCATATTTTTAAACGATGGAATCAACATTACCTTTTGTGTGCTATTTTGATTAAATGCTGGATGATTCAATTTCTTACTTATAGATAGACGTAACGCAATCACGGCGATAAACCCGAGTAAAAACATTATTACTAACCAAATTTGACTAATATTAACATACATGAAACCTATTACGCTTCTTAAAAGCACACTTATAGTGACACCAATGCCAGCGACCATCATACCTTGACTATTGTGGCTACGATTATTAAAAATATTTATATTATTAAATTCTTGATCAGTCAACTCGGTGTATTTAATAGGAATAAGCCAATTCAACATAGGGCATAGGTATGAATACCAATTTTGTTCTAAGTCGACCATTAAATAGCGATTACCTTTTTGGATAATTTTATATCTAGGATTTTTATATATCGTGTATATATTATCCATTTATTTTCACCAACTCCATTTCATGGAATTTGCTACTTTTTTTGACATTGTTGACTGCTTCACCAACATTTTTTAACCTTTTTTGCTTTATTACTAAAATAGTTGGCACCATTTTCAACACCTTCGACAATCTCTTGAGAACTATCCTGTAACTTGTTTTTCATATATAATGCACCCTTTGCTTTCAAGGTAATTTCCTTAGTTTTAAAATCAATATATTTATCAATTCCTTTGTCAATTTGATGACCAGCCCAATCAACACCATCTCTAGTACCAAACCAATTATTTTGATAAGCTAAATCATCATACATAACTAAACCGAAGCCAACGCCCATTGTAGTATAACCACCTGCTTTACCAATATTACTTACTAAACGTCCATGCTTTATCATTTGATTTCCTGATTTATTGGTAACTTGAACAAAGCTGTTTTTACCTTTGGGTCCTTTAAATCCACCGTAAGTATTTAATACACCAGCAAACTTTTGCATATTAAAACCAACTTGTTCTACTCCACTTGATGCAATATCAAGTCCTAAGTCTCTAGTAATTGAATCTTTATTTTGTATCATATATTCTTTTAAGTTTTTAGGAACATCTTCTTGGGGATGGCTTTGTGCGTATCCCATAACTATCTGTAAATCATTCTTACTTAATTTCTTACCATCCTTGGTTTTCTGGTTAATCTTATTCATTCTTACTTCTAATGCTTTCTGCTGACTGACTTTAGCCCATTCCATATCTTTGCCTGCAGGAATATTAAATGCTTGTTTTCCTGGATCCCATGCAGTTTTAGCTTGGTTAATGCCTTGTTGTACGTTTTTCTGGAACGATTCGACATCTTTAAATATATCGGAATAGTAAATGTTAATGGTTCAGTACTATATACTTTTTCATTCTCTAAAAATTTTTTATTATAAAATGGATTACTAGAAATATATTCTGCTAATTTACTCATGTTAAATATTTTCAAGTAAAATGCATCTGCTTTACCATAGTTATTTAAATCTGTTAAATCTTGATTATTTTTTGGAGTAATATCAAAATAACCATAGTTAATTAAAAAATTAGTGCTAAATAAATCATAATACAATTTTTTCAGGGTTTGTTTACTTTTCATAACCTTTATCCTTTAATTATACTTCTATCTTTGCATTCTTCTACTAACCAGTGTTATAATTTAGTCAACAAGAGCTTCGTGCATTATATGCACCAATCCCCTCACTATTGCGAGTAGTGAGGGGATTTTTAGGTGTTGACTAATATCGCCTATTTTTTCTTATTGTTACGTGTACGTAGCCAATGCGTAAATAACGCAACAATACAACCACTGATGACTGTGGTCGTGATGTGAACAAGAGCTTCGACCATCTGATATGCACCTCCTCTCTACGTCAACTTGACGCCTGAGAGATAAGCGACTCTATTATTATACCATCTGTGAATATACAAACATATCTACTTCCGATAATCATGACTTAAGTTAAATCAGTCCGTAACTATCTTTTTTGTTGAACAGTCTCACGTTTAATATCTTCATCCAAATTACCCATCATCTCTTTAAATAATTCTTGAAATCTTGTTTCATCTTGATCAGAATAGCCTTCAAATATAACGTTATCAAAATTCTCTTAGTTGAAATAGTATATTTGATCTTCTACAACACCAACTGGATACTTACATGCTGAATAATCGAACAAATACTTTTAACCCTCAATTTCTACAATTGGCCCACGATTGATAATCATTAACTTTTGGGAACCTTCTTTTACATATATACTACTTCCTAATGTTTCCACTTTACCCCACCTACCTTCTTATATTTTTAATTTTGGCATGTACTTTTCTATCAAAAATTGAAGCTATGTTCATAAATAAAAATGCTAAAACAATACCTAACCAACATATATAAATCCAAATATTTTGTATATTTTCAATGACCATCATATCAAATAGTCCAGTTATTAGATAAATTAAAATAAAATAATTGAATACCATAATTATCATGTTTTTGAATACTGGAATTAGTCTTACTTTTTGTTTACTCTTTTTATTAAATGCTGGATGATTTAACTTCTTTCTTATAGATAAACGAAGTGTGATCACAGCAACAAATCCAATTAAAAACATAAAAACTATCCAAATTCGACTAATATTAATATCCATATAACCCACAAGACTTCTTAATAACACACTGATAGTGACACCAATACCACCTGCTAGCATACCTTGACTCTTTTGTCCTCCATTATGAAATATGTTTATATTATTGAATTCTTGATAAGTTAATTCTGTGAATTTAATAGGTATAAACCAATTCAGCATTGGACATAAATATGAATACCAATTTTGTTCTAAATCGACCATTAAATAGCGATTATCTTTTTGAATGATTCTATATCGAGGATTTTTATATATCATGTATATATTATTCATTTATTTTCACCAACTCCATTTCATTGGATTTACAACTTTTTTGACATTATTGACAGCTTCACCAACTTTTTTTTCGACTTTTTGGGCTTTATTACTAAAATAGTTGGCACCATTTTCAACCCTTTCTACAACCTCCTGAGAACCATGCTGCAACTTGTTTTTCATATATAATGCGCCCTTTGCTTCTAAAGTAATTTCCTTAGTTTTAAAATCAATATATTTATCAATTCCTTTGTCAATTTGATGACCAGCCCAATCAACACCATCTTTAGTACCAAACCAATTATTTTGATAAGCTAAATCAGAAACTGCTGTAATAAGAGTACCAGCAGCGATTCCACCGAGTATAGCCCAACCAATAAGATTAGAAGATAGTAATGCAGTTGTTGCCAAACTAGCACCTATTTAAATTTAAATACTTTCTTCTAAAATAAAAAGCTGGCAAAGCATTAATCAATAAAAAGATTATTAAAATCATTAAAGTCATCCAAAAACTCTTTTTAATTCTAAGTCTATTAAAGACTTTGTTGTATTGACATAAATACGTCGTAAAATAACAGTTTGAGTTTTAGTCCCATCTTGATTACCATTTTCATATTCTCTTAAAACAAACGCCATGAAGTAATTACTAAAATACCTAAAATAATTACAAAAATTTTTATGTCTCCCTTTAAAAATTTATCATAAATATTTTTGTTATTTTAAATCCTTTTTTAATTTTAAGAGAGACTAATATTATTTCTATTCAAAAAAGCTTATCAACTTTAAAAAGTAAATGTGAATAATTAAAAAAATATACTGCAAATCCTCTTTGTACTTTATCAAGATTATTTACTATTTCAGTTTAAAATCGTACTCGCGATTATGCTAAGAAACTTTTCAAGTGTATGCAACAGCTAAATACAATACATCGTCACAAGTTAAATAAGTATATGATGAACGTCTAAATAATAGTCGGGATTAAATCATCTATTTTTAGACGCTTAAGATTGAATACAAATACAAAATTTTTGATGAAAATATATGAAAACGTATCATATTAACGTTGTATAAAATACGCATAACCTATAATACAAACACAAAAGGGCAAACGCTATCATTTCAACGTTTACCTTTTTGTTATTAGTTAACATAATTCGTTAATTATAGGTAGTTACTTTGTATGTTTTATGTATAATCAAAGCCCATGTAATGGATTAAAAAGACATTAACTTTTGTTAACATCTGCTAAAACCAACTTCCCAATTTACAACTTCTTTCTGCTTCTTCTGCTATCCATCTCATACCTGAAATATCTCGCTTATCTTGACTTAAATTTTCACGTGCACGCTCTGCTATTTTACCTTCGCAATGCTCTACAATATCATCTATTGTATTTTTGACCGTCATTTGCCAATCCCAAATATCATCATCAATATCTTTAATTTTTGTTTTTGATTCTTCAATTTTTGTTTGTAATTTATTTTTCATATCCTGTTTAAATCCATATAAATCATTTTTTTCAACGATATTTTCTCCAATATCATCTAGTAGACTCATACACATTACTTCTCAAATATTTTATATAATTCTCCTAAGTCTTTATCTCGAGATTCCATCTTTTCTGTAGCATTCATTAATTTATCCGCAAACGATTCAAATTTTTTTAATTCGATGTAAGTCTCTCATTACGTTATCAAATGAAGTACTATCATAAAATTCATATTTTTTAGATACAGATAACTCTTGCATATAACCCTCTATATCTGAGGGCTTTATATGTTTATAATGACCTGTTCTTATTTTTTCTGCGTATTTTCTTTCAATTCGTTTCGCAGCTGCATTAGTATCATCTATATATGCTTGATACGATTTAATTGCATCATCTACGAAATGACAAGAATTTTTTAATTGTCTTGCGATACGTCCTATTTCTTCTGTGTCCATTTTAATATGAACATTATCCCCCTTAAAATCAAATGTATCCATACCATGACCTAAAATCAGATTAAGAAAATCTAATACACTATGATGTTCAACGTCTTTTGCATATATCTGTATACCAATACGCTTTGCAAACAAGTCTGAATTACCTATCATATCTGAACGATGAACATAATTAATAAACTTACCATCATATTTTTCAGCATGATAATTCTCTTTCACATCATCCGGTAACCAATCAAATGTATTCGGTGCTGAAAAAACACGTACACCATCAAAGTTATACATCACACCATTCATCAATGCTAAACCGCCACCCAAACTATGCCCATCACCATATATATGTTTAGGCTTTTGTTTATTAATTAAAGCACCTGTGAAAATATACGATTCTTTACTCTGAGAAATAGGATCACTTATAACATTCTGTGAAAAATCAGCCACACCAGTATCATAACCAATCACTTTTTTATTCAAATTACCATAAATTTCTTGTTCTTTTTTTGTTGGTGCCGTTCTTAATCCACCACCAAATTTCGCTCCTGCTATCTTACCATCCTCGACTATATCAGAACCAAAATCTTCAGTCACATTCGTACCCGCATACACCATATATAACTCGTTTTTATTCACTTCTCCATCTTTTTCAATTGGTGATAAACCAGCCATCTTTAAGCCATTAAACTTATTTTGTCTAAAACCTACTACTTTAAAATCTATTTTTTTTATTTGAATATTTTATTGTTATTTTTTTTTGATTTGGCTCAATACCATATGATTCTTTAGCTAATCGTTTATATGTATTATCTTTATCATGTAAACTATTCATAAAATCACCTCATTTTAGGAGTTATATATCTATGTCGAAAAAGAAAATTTTAATATTTATTAGTATTATATTTATTATATTAATCATTATTGGAGGCGTCTATCTCAAAATGAAACATGACGAACGTGAAAAACAAAAGGAAATCTACTACAAAGAACAACAAGAACGTATCACTCTTTATCTCAAATATAACACTAAAAAAACTAATTCCATCAAATCTGTACATTTTAACAACATAGAAAAAAGTCCTATGGGAAGTGCTGTAATTGATGGTTATATAAACAATAACAAAGAAGATGATTTTAACGCATACGCTACTCCTGAAAACAACTTTCAATTTCAAGGTGATATGATAAAAAGCGAAAGAATTAGTAAACTTTTAAAAATAGCACACGAAAGAAAATCACCAGATGAAATCAAAAAAGAACTAAATAATAATAAAAAAGATCACTGAATTAAGTGGTCTTTTTTTAACTTTCAGTTTATTTATAATGTATTTTTTAATAAAATTATCTACTTGATAATGACCATAATTAGCTATTTTGATAGCTTAAAGATTTCAGTGTAACCACTATGGTTCTGAGATTGGTTTAATACCTTTTAGGTCTTTTTGATTAGTTAACATAATTAACGATTATGGGTAGTTAAATTTTATAACTTACTTCTTATTTCTTAATACTTGATTTTTTTCAAAATAAAATCACAATAATAATAATTTTATAAATATAATATTAATACTTTTATTATTATGAAAGTATGATATTGTAAAATTATAAATATTAAAAACAAGAAGAATTATTATATGAAAAAATATTTTTTTAGCTCTTTCTTTAATTATAAGTTTAGTTATCCCATCAATGAGTAAGTCAGAAGAAAGAACTTTTGATAACATTAATACTAATGAAAGTTATAAAGATGCTAAAACTGTAGATGAATTTCTTAATTCAAAAGAACCAGTGAGTATCGACTATAATTCTTTATCTCCTAAAGAACAAAAACACTTTCTTGAAAAAACAGCAGTTAAAACTAGTTCTAGATCAGCAGATGGTAAAACAGTAACTACATATGCTAAAAAATGTTCGCCCAAAAAGAAAAATTTCTCGTACAAATTTTCAAATAAACAAATTAAAAACTCTGCTGGAATAGGTGGTATTGGAACTGTTGGAGGATTTGTTAAAAATGTATTGGTAAAAAGAATCGCTACACCAATTTCTATTGGTTCTAGTATAGCTCTAGCTGGCGCTAGAATAAACGGCTGGACCGGAGGAAAAGGTATTGTCGTTAAAGGATATTCAAAAAACAGAATGGTTAGAGAAAATCCTTATCAATTACCAAAGTGTAAACGTGTTGGTACAGTAACTAGTATCAAAAGATATTAAATAGAATTTAAGAAGAGGCTGAGACATAATTCCTAACCTCTTTATTTACTTATCCTAGAACTTTATTTCCCGGATGCTTCTTAAATTCTAAAAAATAAAAGACCCTATAATTACAATTAAAGCTATAAAGCTTAAAATATATCCTGTAATTTTAGAATAATAAAAAAGATAACCCTAGGAAAAGAAACATTAACCCTCGGAAAATATTTGAATCTGTAAAATAGCTTATAAACAATAAGACAACAGTTAAAAAAGACTGATACACGAGAATTTTTTATTCTATATAATATACATAATTACCTCCTTAAATTTAATATTATATTTATTATATATAATATAACAATAGTGATAGTCAAAAATCCATAAGGAGATTGGGGATAATCCCCAACAAGCTGGCACGTCAGTGGCTAGCGACAAAATAAACTCAACCGTAAAGATCCGAAACAAATCAGTTTTCGTGTGAGCGAATCCGAGAAACAGTCGATAACTAAAGATTGGAGTATGTTGGTCACAAATGCCAATCAAATTGCCAGATATTACGACCAACATCAATATGACGCACCCAATTATGAAGAATTAGAACGTGATATCAACGAATTACGTGAAAGGTTGAAAACAATATGTAAAATCCTAAATTAGGAAACTTTCTCGGCATAAATGCACGTTCTACTTCTTGATTTTATTCTTTTTTAATACAAAAGTGAGTGGCGTCATAAATACTGAAAAAATCAATGCAGAAATCAAATTTGTATATAACTTAAGTTCAATTGGAAACATTAATTGAAGTACTAAATCTAATAATGACTTCAAAACAAAAAACGCAATCAAATAATATACGAAATATAAAACAACTTTCAAAATTAGCTTCTCCTTTGTCAAAAAACTTCATCACAAATATTATTTGAACCATAAATGCCTTTTTTCTTAACTGTAAGTGGGTATTTTAAAGAATTAAAGTTATTTATATATATTTTTAAATTAGCCCTTAAAACGCAAATGAGAGCCAAATAAATATAAATGTGTTTCACAAACAAAAATTTGAACAATCACTCCTGTTGAACACTATAATTACAAAGGGGTTAAAAATAAAAAATAACGCTAGCTTTTTGCTAACGTTATTCCAAGTGTATAAAATATATTAAGTCAAAATTAGTCTTCTTTTTCTTTAAAACCATCTTTTTTCATTTTCTTCTCAGTTTTCTTCATACTAAAGCCTTTCCCTTTATTATCAGAAGTACTAATAATACCTTCAGCTTCTAAATTAGTCATATCAGCATTTTTTAAATCTATAGTTGTAGTTTCTAAAAGCCCTTCATCATTCTCTTTAATAGATTCCTTTACACCTTTAATGTCTTGCATTTTTTCACTTTGTCTCTTTATTTCTTTCTTAAGCATTTTTTTAGATGTATCATCATTAAAACCAAAATCACTATATTTCAAAGTATTTACAGATTTTTGTTTAATTACTTTGTCCCCTTTATATGTATAAGTTACCTCCATTTTCACATTATCTTTTTCCCCAACAAATGTTTTAGTTTTTTCAATCCCGCAGGCAGATAAAGTAATTAAAACAACAATACTTGCTACCAAACCAATAATTTTTTTCATAATTTAATCTCCTTTATTTTAATATTATATAAAACATTACATATCTTTTTCCCTATATATAGGACTCTTAAACTAATTAAAAATATATTAAGTTTAATGAGAGCTAAATAAATATATTTTAATTTCAAAAACAAAATTTGAGCAAAACCAGTGTCGAATTTTTTAAACACTGCCCATCTACATGCAAATTTAAAAATTGGCATAAAATCATTCAAAAAGTAGGTCTGATTTTTAGTTCTTACAGGGGTATTCTTCTTTAAAAACACCAAAATATTTTGAATTTATGAAAGAATATTTGAATTATTCATAAAAAATAATATTTAGGTATGTTTTAACGACGCATATTTAGCGCATGTATTTCTTCTAGTTCAGTTTTAATCGATTACATTAACTAACCTTGCATAGCTTCAACTGTTTCATTCTTTTGTAGCAACATCGCTTTAAAACCTTTTAAAACATTAATAATTTAAAATTCAACATCTTCTAAACGATAATATGTATTATTTGTATTATTAAAAAGCTTTTTTCCTTTTAGTAAAAATTTTTAATGATACAAATATCTTTAACTTCAAAATTATTTAAATAACTTTTTGTTTGATATGGCAATTCTTCAAGTATTTGAAATTTTAAATAATTAACCAACGCTACAGTAATAATATCTTTATATCAAAGTGTATATGCGTCGTAGTTTCATCTATATGTACTATTAAATACGTAATATTGTTTCTATAATTAAAAAATGACTTCTTAAAAACAAATTAAAAAGTCGTTCACTAATATATACCTTGAATGAATATTTTGTTACTTTACCAACCAAAACAAGCTGTGGCTACTCTTCCTAAAGAAAATAATTCAAGTACAACTTGTCTAGTAGCTTTAGGAAAAGCTTTCATAGCTACTTTTGTTCCAGATTTTAATGTTACTTTCCTTGATTTACCAAGATTTCTTTGATGTTTATATGCTACTTTGATTTTCCCAGATAATTTTTGAATACCACCAACAGCTTTAGTTGCTTTTTTGACTTTTAATATCTTAGCCCAAGGTATTGCATTTTGTGCAATAGCATTACCAATAGCTAGAACACATGCTCCTTTACCATATGTAACAATAGTTTTACCATTTGGAACTAATTGAATATTTCTGTCTGTAGCTATAAACTTATATCCCTTATAATCCTGTCCTTTATTTTGATTTAACCATTTAACTCCTGAGTCTATCCCATTGTTTGCTACACTATCTGGCATTTTTTCAATTAAAAAAATAACTGTTAAGACCTTGTTCTAATTGATCTGCCTCTTTATTAATTTGAGATTAACTTACCTTATCTTGTTGTATCTTTATATCATTTTCAAAATTTGTCTCTTGAGCTTGGACAAATGTTTCACCTATAAATCCAAAAATCATTGAAGCAGTTGTAGTAACTAACAAACTTTTTAAAACATATTTTTTCATTTGAATATCCACCTTTGGAATTATTTGTTATATTATTATCAAATCACAATAACATATAGATAAAGACGCCTTACTTTGAATAACTCATTCAAAGTTGAGGCGTCTTTTACATATATATTTAAATTTTAACATTTTTATATTTAGAAATTTTTTCCAGAAATTCATCCCCCAATCACAAATTGCATAAACTACTTTATCTAGTGTTTTCCTATGTTCGTTAACTTATATTCAACTTTTTGTGGAACTACTGAATTGACAATTCTTTCAATAATTTCATCATGCTCTAATTCTCTAAGCTGTCTAATAAGCATTCTTTAATTAATCTCAGGCAACAATTTTTCAAACTCACTAAGTCGTAAAACTTCTGTTTGTAATAACTGATATATGATAGGTGTTTTCCATTTTCCTCAAATAACAGATAAAGCTAAATCTTTAGATGTATAAAATTTCTTGTTATGATATTCAACATTTTTATATTGAAAGAACCTAGGATGAGAAAAGAGTTGATTGAATATAATAAATATAAACTCATCCAACTCTTCTTTTTTTACTGATTGATATAGCGTTTCAAGTGTTTAGATGTCAATGTTTCTGAACTATCAATGAAGTTTTTAGGTGTTCCACTAAATTGGACCTTTCCGCCATCCAACCCTGGGCCTGGGCCGACATCGATGATCCAATCTGCTTCACACATAATCGATAAATTATGTTCAATCAAAATAACAGTATTGTTTTGATCAATTAAATCATCAAAACACTCCATCAATATAGGGATATCCGATTCATGTAGGCCTGTAGTTGGTTCGTCAAAAATAAAAATACTATTGTTTATCTCTTCATCTAAATGTTGTCCTAGTTTCACGCGTTGAATCTCTCCACCAGATAAAGTGGATAAAGGTTGTCCAAGTGACATATAATTCAAACCTGTCTTACTTACAGATTGTAATTTTGACTTAATATCATTCTTTTTATCAAAGAAAATGATACCTTCGTCAACCGTCAAATTGAGAACATCGGCGATTGAATACCCGTCTATGGTAGCATCTAATACTTCTTGTTTATAACGTTTGCCATGACAAACTTCACATGTCTGTGAAAAATCACCCATAAAAGCAAGTTCCGTTTTAATATAGCCCTTTCCACCACAATTTGGACAGGCACCTTTTGAATTATAACTAAACATAGCTTTATTTAAGCCTGTTTCTTTACTGAAATAGCTTCTTACACTATCAAAAACACCTAAATACGTTAATAGATTAGATCTATTAGATCCTTGAACTGCTTTTTGATCAATAAAGATGGTATGGTCATTATTTTCAAAACCTGCTTTAACAAGGGTACTCTTACCTGAACCAGCAACACCTGTTAAGACTGTTAATACGTGTTTAGGTATAGACGTTTTTACGTTATTTAAATTGTTTTGTGTCACAGGACCGATATTATAAAAGTGGTTAGCTTCACGAATATTCTCTTTTAAATTATGTTTGTTACGTAATGCGTTACCTGTCGAAGTATTTGAAGATAGTAATTCATTATATGTTCCTTCAAATGTGATTTCACCGCCGTTTTTTCCTGAACCTGGCCCAATATCTATGATATAGTCTCCTTCTTTAATGACATCGGGATCATGTTCAACAATTAACACAGTATTACCTTTTTCTTTTAATGATTTTAAAATTTCATTGATTTTAGCTATATCTTCCGGATGCAAGCCAACACTTGGTTCATCTATAATGTAAACTAAATCCGATAAAGAACTATTTAAATGACGTATTAATTTAAGCCGTTGCGCTTCACCGCCTGATAATGTCGTTGTTACACGGTTAAGCGTTAAATAACTTAATCCAATATATTCTAGTGCTTCTAACTGCTTTTTGAGAGGATCAATAATATATTTGGCTGTTGGATCCTCTAATTTATTAAGAAACTCTAAATTTTCCTTAATTGTCATTTGTGTGAAATCAGAAATATTTTTACTCATAATTTTAGAACTTAATATTTTCGAGTTTAGACGTTGACCTTTACATGTTGGACAGATTTTATTATTTACTACATTTTTAAGATGTTTGGCGTAGCGTTTCTTATTAAATTCTTTATCACCTAAAAATATTCTACTGAATCTATGTATTAGTCCTACATATTTAGCTGACTTTCTCCATTCTTTAGGAGGATTTTTTAATGTCATTGGCTCTTGATATAAAAACAATTCTAATTCATCTTTTGTATAATCTTTCAATTTTTTATTATTATCAAATAAACCACTATCTCTATAGGCTTTACCACGCTCTTTGTCTGGTCCAAAAGAAGGAAAGTCTATTGCACCTTCATTTAAAGACTTATCCCAATCTAGCAATTCATCTAAGTTAATGTCTTCAATATATCCTAATCCCTCACAAGTTTTACACATGCCCTTAGGACTATTGAAGGAATATGCATCTGAATAACCAACAAACGGTTCGCCTATTCTAGACCACAGTAATCTAACAGAGGCATATATATCCGAAACTGTTCCTACCGTGGAGCGAGAATTCCCATTGAATCTTCTCTGATTAATCGTCATTGCTACAGGAAGATTTTTAATTTTCTTTACTTTCGGTCTGGGTTGTTGATTTAAATGAAATTGAATATAACTAGAATAACTTTCATTTAGTAGCTGTTCAGACTCCGCAGCAACAGTATTAAACACTAAAGATGATTTCCCTGAACCAGAACGACCTGTAAATACCGTTACTAAGTGTTTTGGGATATTTACATCTATGTTTTTCAAGTTATTTTGTGAAGCACCTGTAATATTAATAAAATCCATTAATTGTCCTCCCTTTATAAACTTTATAACATTGATTATTGCATATTAATTAAGGATTAACTACTCATTCAAAACACGACAACTTTAGGTCTTTTATATTACAAATTATTCCACCAATTCAATCCGTCTTCACTAAGTAATTTTTCACTTTCTTTAGGCCCATATCATCCAGAGGCATAATTAGGAAACTGTGGCTGGTCTTGTTTCCATACATTTTCAATATCATCAATAAATTTCCAAGAATTTTTAATTCTTCCCAATAAGTAAATTTTGTTTGTTCTCCAATTAATATATCGTAAATAAGATTTTCATATGCATCAACTGTGTTCATTTTATCTTTAATCGGCATAGTATAAGAAAGCTTCACTTTTTGCATTTCATTATTTTGATTACTTATCTTACCGTTCACACATAAAGAAAATCCTTCATTAGGTTGTACGTTGATGACTAATAAGTTTGATGCATTCTGTTCACAATTACTATAATAAAATTGCATTGGATTTTTTAAACTCTATAACGATTTGGATAGATTTTTTTCATTCTTTTTTCTGTACGAATATAAAATGTAACACTAGCCCATTTAGAGTTTTCAATTTCTATTTTACCTGCTACAAAAGTTTCAGTATTAGATTGTGAATTTACATTAGGTTCATTTCTATATGCAGGAACGAACTCATTATTCATCATTCCCCCATCATATTGACCACGCACGAAACTTTCTTTAATTTCATTTGGATTAAAACATTTCAAGGATTTTAAGACTTGAACTTTTTCTTTTCTTATATCACTACTTTTTCTACTAATTGGAGGTTCTATTGCAAGTAATTAAACCATTTGTAATAAATGATTTTGAACCATGAATTTTAGGGCGCCGCTTGATTCGTAGTAAGCACCACGATCTTCTATACTAATCGTTTCTGAAGAAGTTGCTTGTATATTGGAAATATACTTATTATTCCAAAGTGGTTTAAATATAGTGTTTCAAAATCGTAGACGTTCAATATTTTGAATCATTTCTTTACCTAAATAGTGATTAATTCCAAATATTTCTTCTTAAAAGACTTTCTTATTTGATTATTTAATTTTTTTGCAGATTTTAAATCATCACCAAATGGTTTTTCTATAATTATTCGCATCACCCCTTTTACGTTCGTTCATCCAGACTCTTTCAAGTGGTTTGTTGCAACTCCAAAAAATTTAGGGGACATTGCAAGATAGAACAATCGATTTCCTTTTAGGTCAAACTTATCATCTAGTTCTAAACTCATTTCCAACAATTTTTGGTAGCTATCTTTACTATTAGCGTCCTGTTGTTTAAAAAATAAACGTTTTAAAAACGCACTAATTTCCTTTGGGTTTTCAATATTATTTTGAATAGCATTTTTGACTTTTTCTCTAAATTCATCAGTAGTTAACTCATTTAAACCACTGCCAATAATTGTTAGTGAATTTTCAAAGTATCCTTTTTGAAACAAATTATAAATAGATGGGAAAAATTTTCGATAGCTTAAATCACCTGTTGCTCCAAATAAAGAGTTTCTTATTCAGTAGAAACAAAGTATAAAGCCGTTGAAATGAAAGCAGCAGGATTTTCAACAAAAGAAATTTTGAAAGTATTAAATGTTAGAAATAGAACACAAGTAAAAACTTGATGGCTATGGTATCAAAATGAGGAAAGTATGTTTGTTTCATATCTTTATCCTCAGTCATTAATTATTTATCTATCTTTGCATTTCTCTACTAACCAGTGTTATAATCTAGAAAATGATTAGCAATTAATGTACCAACCCCCACACTACTGCAATAGTGTGGGGGTTTTTATGTGTGTCTATGGTTGCCTATTTATTATTGCAATTACATAGCCAATGCGTAAATAATGCAATAATACAACCACTGAGGACTATGGTCGTGATGTGAACGAAAATGATTAGCAATTAATGCACCTCCTCTCTTCGTCAATTGACGCCTGAGAGATAGGCGACTCATATATTATATCATCTCTGAATATTCGATTATAGATAACTTCTGATAATCATGACTTAAGTTAAATCAGTCCGTAACTATCTTTTTTGTTGAACAGTCTCACGTTTAATATCTTCATCCAAATTACCCATCATCTCTTTAAATAATTCTTGAAATCTTGTTTCATCTTGATCAGAATAACCTTCAAATATAACGTTATCAAAATTCTCTTAGTTGAAATAGTATATTTGATCTTCTACAACACCAACTGGATACTTACATGCTGAATAATCGAACAAATACTTTTGACCCTCAATTTCTACAATTGGTCCACGATTAATAATCATTAATTTTTAAGAACCTTCTTTTAAATATATAATGCTTCCTATTGTTTCCATTTTATTTCACCTATCTTCCTACATTTTTAATTTCGCATGCACTTTTTTATCAGAAATCGAAACTATGTTCATAATAGTAAACAGAAACAATGTAACTAACCAACCTATATAACCAAAAATATTTTGATTATCATCAAAAATCATTTGAATAGGAGCAATTGAAAAAAATAGGAACATAAAATAACAAAACACCACCAGCACTAAATTTTTAAATGAAGGAATCAACATGACTTTTTGTATACTATTTTTATTAAATGCTGGATGATTCAATTTCTTTCTTATAGATAAACGTAAAGTGATCACTGCAACAAATCCGATTAAAAACATTATCGCTACCCATATTCGACTAATATTAATATCCATGAAACCCACAATACTTCTTAATAACACACTGATAGTAACACCAATACCGGCAGCCATCATACCATGACTGTTTTGTCCCCCATTATTAAATATATTTAAATTGTTGAACTCTTGATAAGTCAATTCTGTGCATTTAATAGGTATAAACCAGTTCAACATAGGACACAGATATGAATACCAATTTTGTTCTAAATCGACCATTAAATAGCGATTTTCTTTTTGAATGATTTTATATCTAGGATTTTTATAAATTGTGTATACAAAATCCATCTTGTTTCACCAACTCCATTTCATTAGATTTGCTACTTTTTTGATATTGTTGACAGCTTCTCTAACATTTTTCCGACTTATTCTGCTTTATTACTAAAATACCTGGCATTATTTTCAACATTTTTTACAACTACTAGAAAATTATCCTATAATTTTTTCATAATACAATGTACCTTTTGCTTCTAAAATAAATTGCTAAGTTTTAAAAACAATTCTTTTGTCAATTTATTGACCAGTCCAATCAACTTTTTAACTCGTACCTAATCCTTTAGTTGAATTTACTATGTCAACGCCAACAAATTTTCGCATATTAAATCTAATTTGTTCCCCTTACTAGTTACAAAAACGGCTGAAAAGAATTATATCCAAGAATCATAAGCTTATCCTTGTGACCCACCCGTTCCACAATGACATGATACTTTTTTGAAGATAATCATATCTACTTGAAATACTTTTTACTATATTTTCAACATCAGAAGAGTAGCATTTTGATGAAAAAAAAGTATTAAGCAACTGACTAAAAGTGCTTAATACTTTTTGTTATCGAAAAAGCGACGTCAACATAGAAACAAAACTTTTAAACAATTTATTCTAAGTTATGATGCTTATTAAAATACATTTAACTTTTTATCTTAAATAAATAATAATAATAACGTACATAACCGAAACCTTATAAAACACAAACAATGCCATGTTTAATAATAAAATTCCAATTCTTGCTTTAATTCATCTACATATTCTTTAGTTCCCGTCACAATCAAACGATCTTTATAGCGTAACTGTGTATCACCATGAGGTACGATTGAATCATTATCTCTTATAATACGAACAAAAATAATATCGCCACCAAATGGGAAGTTACGTAATTGAATATTTTCATATTGATAATTTAACATTTGAATTTCATATAGAGATGTTTCTACATTACTTAATAAATTCAGCATATTAGGTGTTTCTATTAAACTTTTTAGTAAGATTTTATTACTTAAATAATTACTAAACACCTCTATACCTTGATGTTTCAATGTTGGATCTTCGTTTGTACTTTCAAGTCGACATATAACACGTTTAACACCGTGGTTTTTAGCCATTAACGCAACGCTTTTATTTATATTGTCATCATTCGTAGAACATACAACAATATCTCGCTCGAAAAGTCCCAAGCGTTCTAGTAAATCTTCCTCGTAATCTGCTATTTCTATCATAGTAATATCGTCAGAGAGCTTTCTACTATCACTCAAATCTTTTCGATAGTATAAAGAAACATCATATAACTGAGAAGTTAAATTTTGTGCTATTGGAATAGTTAATTGATTCTTACCAATCATACTTATTTCTATGCGGCGTCCCACTTCATTAGGAATTGGGAACAGCTTCTTGAATATCACGGGTACGAAGACACATGTGATTACAGCACTAAGAATTAAAATGCCAGAAGTTTCCGGAGAAATCGCTTTTAATTTTTCAGCAATTTTAGCCGCAGCTATAACAAGTGATAAAGTTGATGTAAGCAAGAAAGCAGATGCAATGGTAGTTTTAGTGTCAAACCAGCGTCTAATATAAAATACTGGTATCAGTTTTGAAATGATAAATGAAAAAATGAGTACAGGTATAATGAGTAACAATGACGGTTCTTTAATTAAGCTCGGGATATCTAAATCGACGCCTACCATGATAAAGAAAATTGGAATAAAGAAACCATAACCAAAGGAATCTAATTTTTCTACCATCTCTTCATTAGGTTTAAGTAAAGAAACAACAACACCGGCTAGGAATGCACCTAATATGTATTCAGCACCAACACCTTCAGCAAGTGCTACTAATAAAATAATAAGTGCAAATACCGCTCTAATACCTATTTGCGTTGTACCATCCATTAACTTTTGTAAGAAGGACATACGTTTAAATAACACACCGATTACATAAAAGACAACTGTAAATACAACTAAAATACCTGTAAGCCATATCGTACTACCACCTTCACCATAAATGGCACCATAAACAGTTAGTAAAATCATGGTAAATAAATCTGCTAATACAGCTACTAGTAAAATAAATTGTCCTATCGTTGTACGCATAATGTTCATTTCTTTAAGGGTTGGTACTACAACTCCTAACGAAATTGTAGAAATGATAATCACCATTAAAAGGACATCATTAACTAATCCTAACCATTTAAATGCAAAAGCTAAAACAACGGAAATCATCATAATAAATGCAAATACTGTCAGTGCCAGTTTAAGATGACCAGGTACATCCTTTTCATGTTTATCTTCTCCTTGTCTTGGACGTGAATCCTTTTTAAATGCATTAAAGTCAATTTCTAGACCACTTAAAAACATTAAAAAGATAAACCCAAGCGTAGATAAAATATTAAGAAATGCATCTCTTTCCACTAAATTGAGAAAAGAGTGTCCTATCACAATCCCCATCAATATTTCAGCTACAACAACAGGAAGAAAGTTTATATTAAAACGATGCACAATGATTGGAGTCATAAATGCAGCTACGACGACTATAACTAAAGATAAGAATTCCATATGACCTCCTTATGTTAGGTATGACATGAATGATGTAGCTAATCCAAAATAAATAAGCATACTCACAATGTCATTAATTGTTGTAATAAAAGGACCACTTGCAACAGCAGGATCAATTTTACATTTGTTCATTACTAAAGGAATCATTGAACCAACCAATGTACCTACTGTCATTGCGCATGTCAAACTTCCACCTACTATTAAAGCTAATAACGGTTGTCTGAATATGACCACAATAATTAAGAAAAGGATAATTGCACATACAATACCTGATAATAAACCACTTCCCGCTTCTCGCAATGCAATCTTAAATTTACTCTGTTCATTTATTTCACCAGTAGATATATTACGGACAGAAACGGCTAATGATTGTGTACCAGAATTTCCTGACATACCGCTTATAATTGGAATAAATGCTGCAAGTAATGCTACTTGAGATAATGTATCTTCAAAACTACCTAATATAGTAGCAGTGATCATACCCAAAAATGTTAACACAATGAGCCATGGTAACCTTTTACTCGCCGTTTTAAACACTGAGTCACTTGTAGAATCAATGTCAGATACCCCAGCTAATCGTGAGTAGTCTTCACTTGCTTCTTCATCCATAACATCCAGGATATCATCAATGGTAATAATACCTAGTAAATGATTTTGATAATCTACAACTGGAACTGCTATAAAATCGTAGTCTCTCATTAATTGAGCGATATCTTCTTGGTCATCACCGACATTAGCACTGATGACACGTTCACTCATAACATCTTCAATGTATGCATCATTCTCAGCTACAATAAGATCTCTAAGTGATAGAACACCAACAAGTTGTTCATCTTCATTTACTGCGAATATAACATATATTGTTTCAGCATCAGGCGCTTGTTCTTTTACGTGAATTAACGCTTCTTTAACAGGTGTAGTTGATTTTAAAGAGATAAACTCCGTAGTCATTATACCGCCGGCAGTATCTTCTTCATAATGTAATAAAGCTTTGATTTCATTAGCATTATCTTTGTTCATTAATGTTAGCAAACTCGCCACTTTAGGTTTAGATAACTCATTTAAAATATCTACCGCATTATCATAAGACATTTCCTCTAAGACATGACTAGCATAGGTAGCGTCCATATTATCAAAAAGACTCTCATAATCATCGTCATCAAAGTCTAATTGATCAAAGAAATTTGCTACTTCTTTGGGTGATAAAAACTCGAATATTTTTTGTCTATTTCCATCATCCGTATCTTCAAAGTATTCACTTTGCTCATAGTTATGTAATTCTAAAAATTCTTTTCTGAATTCATCTATATCATTTTGATCTAATAATCGATCAAATAATTCTTTATCATATACGTCTTCACGAACGTTGTCTTTCATTTCAGTTTCGTTAGACATGTTAACACCTCCAAAACATATTTATTATACCATGTTGAATAATTTAATTAATTGTTTGTAATCAACATTTATCAGATAATGAGACCTGTATATGGGGTGGATAAATTCGACTGAACAGCAATGTAACGCTTGTCCATGAACACAAGGATGATTTCCACCGTACAAATCATCACCAATTAATGGATGACCAATATACTCAAAGTGAACTCGAATTTGATGCGTTCTTCCAGTAAGCAATTTAATCTTACATAAACTAGCAGTCTCATTTTGCATAAGCTTTTGATAGACAGTTTTTGCACACTTTCCCTTTTCATTAACTTCTCGCTTAATGATACTATCACTCAGCCTTGCAATAGGCGCTTCAATAACACCTGAAGATTGTGTTTGGCCATAGGCTAAGGCAACATATTCTTTTTTAAATTTCACCTTTGAAAACAAATGGTGTACATGTCCAAATTTAGCAAATACAACTAAACCTGAAGTGTTTCGATCAAGTCGAGTCACAATATGAGGATTTATTTTTTCACCTTTTTTTGTATAATAAGCAAGCACTTGTTCTACTAAACTGCCATGGGGGTGTTCTCTAGAAGGTGCACAATTTTGCATTTGTGGCTTGTTTACAATTATCAAATACGCATCCTCATAAATGACTTCTAATTCCTTATCGTAGGGAATCAAATTCTCACTTGGTGTTTCACTTGGAAAATGAACTTCTAATCTATCACCTTTGTCCATAACATGTCTGACAGTTACAGGTGAACCGTTTAATAGTAAAGCGCCATTTAATTTAATGGCGCTCAACGTGCGTTTAGAATAATCTTGATTTTTCAAAAAAGTTTTCACTGGTTCTGACTGTACAATTTGATATGTTAAAATCATCGTTCATCATCACTAGAAATAAATGAGTCATGTACCCTTTTCCAAAACGGAAATGGACGGAATCTAGCAAAACGCACTTTCTCATTAGCAACTCTATACTGTATTGCATTGACGTTTTTGTGCTTAATGCTAACATGATCGATTGTGGTTCTAATCGTATCGTGATTTACCGGCGTAATTAAACACGTATGATGTTTAGGAAGTACTAATGGCGAGCCTACCGTTCTAAACACTCTATTATTAATAGATGCAATTTCAGCAATTTGCATCGCTTCAAGTGATGGATGTATGAGCGCACCACCTAAAGCTTTATTATAAGCTGTCGAACCCGAAGGTGTAGATATACACAACCCATCTCCTCTAAATCGTTCGAAATGTTTACCTCTTATATTGACGTCTACAACCAATGTTGAGCCATTTTCAGTTTTCATTGTTGCTTCATTTAAAGCAAGGTATCTCGTTTCATAACCATTATCGTTATACCTGACTATTAATTCTAAGAGTGGATATTCAATAACTTGAAACTCCGAATTATTAATTTCAATAATAAGCTTTTCAACTTCATGAGGTAACCAATCTGCATAAAATCCTAAATGACCGGTGTGTATCCCGACAAAAGCAACTTTGGATAACATATGACTATATTGATGGAAAGCTTGTAATAACGTTCCATCTCCCCCAACTGAAATGACAATTTCAGGATTTTCGCTATCTTCTACCATTTGAAAATCTTTCATATGATTGATCATTTTATGCTTTAATGCATTTGATTTTGAATCACCTTTAGTAAGGATTGTATAACGCATGATTTACACCTCATTAGTCATTTTCATGTTTCTTAGCACGCTTTTGCGTGTAATACTTTTGCGCTTCTTGAATTTCATCTTTAATTTCGGACATTTCTTCATCTAATAAATATGCCGCTTCTGCTGCTCTCTCTAAACGATGTTGAATCTCATCTGGATATGCCCCATCATATTTATACCTTAATGTATGTTCGATTGTAGCCCAGAAGTTCATTGCTAAGGTTCTGATTTGAATTTCAGCCAATATGTGCTTTTGTCCACTGAGTGTTTCAATAGGATATTTGATTATCACGTGATAAGAACGATAGCCACTTTCTTTTGTATTTCGAATGTAATCTCTTTCTTCTATAACCTTGAAATCTTGACGTTGTCTTAATATATCAACAACTATGTCAATGTCATCCACGAATTGACACATAATTCTAAGACCAGCAATATCGTACATTTCTTCATGTAAACAATCAAAAGGGATACCCCTTTTGTTCGCTTTGTCTATAACACTTGAAATAGGTTTTACCCTTCCAGTCACGAATTCAATTGGAGAATTATGTTCTCCCACTTCGTATTGTTTTCTTAATCCTTTAAGTTTTACTTTTAACTCATCGACAGCTTGCTTATATGGCGTTAAAAATTGATCCCACTGGTTCATTTTGTTTCACTCCGCTTCACTCTAGTTCGAAAGTTTTTTCAACAGCTGAAACAAACTCCTTACCATAGTTATTGTTTCCTTCTATGTTATTCAAAACATAATCTAATTCTTCTTGGAAATGCTTAAGTTCTAAATGATTATTAATAATGATTTTTTTATCTCTATTCTCATGCAACATCGACCATGTTTCCTGAACAAAAATCAAATATGAATATGATTGTCCATCATCTAAAAGATAAGCAAAACCATAATTATCACTATCAACAAGCATTTGACCTACCTCTTCTAATCCTTCTGTAGATTCCTCTGAGAAGCAATAAACGCCATCATCTTTTAATTTAATTTCATTTATGTAAATACGCATGCTTGTTTCCTCCTTATTCCATACTAGTTTAACATATTACAACCTATCAAAACACGCTACAACTCACAGAAAAAATCTTCTAGTCTCTCATGTTTTTACTGTTATCATTACTCATTCTTTTATGATGATTTAGTGATTACCACAATCTTTTTATCTTCTAACTCACCTAGCCTATTTAAGTTTCAACTTTTACTTATAGTGTTTGACTTTAATTATAAATCAAAATTCGTCATAATAAGACATGCTAAATTTACAATAGCTAAAACTTGATAGAGGTGACTTTTATGTCTACGAATAATGAGATTGAATTTAAACAAATACTAGATCAAGATACTTACTCAAAAATCTATGAACTCTATTTCAAAAATCAATCACCTTTTAAGCAAACTAATTTCTATATCGACACAGAGAATTTTAAATTAAAGCAACATCAGGCTGCTTTGCGTATAAGAGTCAAAGATTATATGTATGAGATGACTTTAAAAGTCCCTGCTGAAGTTGGATTAACAGAATATAATCACTCAGTAAATATAGAACCTAAACTTGATATGTCACTTCAACTCTCTCAATTACCCAAAGATATTAAAAATATTTTAGAACACGACTTTAATATTTTAGAAAATGAGCTTAAAGTGTTAGGAAACTTAACTACCTATCGTTTAGAAACTGATTATCAAAATGAATTACTAGTATTAGATAAGAGTGAATATCTCGGCAAAACTGATTATGAATTAGAGTTTGAAGTTCATTCTTATGATGAGGGATATTCAAAATTTAAAAGTTTACTTCAACATTTTAATCTTCAACATCAAAAACCTTTGAATAAGGTGCAACGTTTTTTTCAAGAAAAACAAAATGTAAGCAATAAAAAGTAACAGTTGTCGATAAGGCAAATTACTTTTAAATGTAAAAATTCATGTTATATTAGATATATATTAATGGAACACGGTGATATTATGTCTAAAACACCATATGAGTTGATTGGTCAAAAAGCCTTGTATCAAATGATTGATCATTTCTATCAACTTGTCGAGAAAGATTCTCGTATCAATCATTTATTCCCAGGCGATTTCAAAGAAACCAGTCGAAAGCAGAAACAATTTTTGACACAGTTTCTTGGAGGTCCTGACTTATATACACAAGAACATGGTCATCCCATGTTAAAACGAAGACATATGGAATTTACAATTAGTGAGTATGAACGTGATGCATGGCTTGAGAACATGCATACTGCTATTCAACACGCAGAACTTCCTGCGGGTGTAGGCGATTACTTGTTTGAGCGATTAAGACTTACTGCACATCACATGGTAAATTCCTAAATTTAATTGTAGGTGAAAATACATGGCTGAAGAATTAAGAATCATGGAGAATAAGAGTCGTGAAGATACTAATCTATCACCTGTTAGCAAAATAGAAATCTATTCTTTTTTTGATCCTTTTAGTAAAGATTGTTTTAAATTATCTGCAATCTTATCAAAATTAAGAATTGAATATAATAAATATATAAAGGTAAGACATATTTTAAACCCTTCTTTAAAGGTATTAACTAAGTGTCAAGCTCAAAGTACTTCGGATTTTGACAATATTGCACTTGCCTATAAAGCCGCTGAACTTCAAGGTCGCATCAGAGCAGAAAGATTTATACATTTAATGCAAAATGAAATCATTCCAAAACGTGATATTATTACCGAAGATATGATTTCTGATTGTATTAATAATGCCGGTATTGACTATCAAGTTTTTAAAGAAGACTTGCAAAAGGACAAGTTGACTGACAGCTTGAAAGTTGATCTTCACATTGCAAGAGAAATGGAAATAGAACAAGCTCCCTCACTTGTTTTTTTCAGCGAAAATGTTCATGAAGAAGGTTTAAAAGTCGAAGGATTATATCCTTATCATATCTATACTTACATTATTAATGAGTTAATGGGACAACCTATAGAGAAAAATCTTCCTCCAAAATTAGAATACTACATTCAAAAGAAACAACTAGTAACAATGGAAGAACTTTTAACAATTTATGAATGGCCTGAAAAATTATTAAACAAAGAATTAAAGAAACTCACACTTCAACAAAAAGTTGAAAAGTTGCAATATCCAGAGGGAGAATTTTGGAAGTCTAAAGTGCCTCAGTGTTAATGATAGATATGATGAGAGCTATACAAATTTCATTTTGAAAAATAAATCTTAATTACGATAGCGTGGACGCTCAAGTATAAAAAGAATATTTCACATTTGTTTTTAACTCAGTTATCTATAAATTAAAAAATCGCCTATGACACGAATAGTTGTCATAGGCGTTTTTTAATATTTACTGATGTATTTTTTCATTAAAAATATACACAATAATGTATATATGATGTATAGCAACAATTTTTATATTCAATTTAAAAATTTTCAAATAAAAAAACGCCGTGTCTGATTACACGACGCTAAACAAAGGGGATGGGAGAAATTTTCACTTCAAACAAAGGGGTATGTTTGTTATGTGATTAATTTCATGTTCATAATATAACACGGTAAAATATCCTTTTCAACCCTTGTTTATTCATAAAATCAAATTGTCACAATCTGTTCATATTGTAAGCGAATTCAATTCTGCTAAGCTTTCATTAACTTTTCAAAAGCATCTAATTTCTGCTCAAATACTTCACAAGCTTCCTCTATTGGTTGAGGAGTTGTCATGTCAACACCTGCATTTTTTAATATTTCGATTGGATAGTTTGAGCTACCCTTTTTTAAGAATTCATTGATATAACGTTCAACAGCAGGTTGACCCTCAGTTAAAATTTGATGACTTAAACTTTGAGCAGCACTATAACCAGTAGCGTATTGATATACATAATAATTCATATAGAAATGAGGAATACGTGACCATTCTTTACTGATATCTTCGTCAGTTTCTACCGCTTCGCCGAAATACAATTTATTAAGTTTAGCATATTCTTCATTCATACGATTTGGCGTTAATGGCTCCCCAGCTTCTTCTATTTGATGTATTTTATGTTCAAATTCAGCAAACATTGTTTGACGGAATAGTGTTGCTCTAAATCGTTCTAATTCTTGGTTAAGTAACAATAGACGTCGTTCATCATCCAAATGTTTATCCATGTAGTCACTCAGTAAAGCCTCATTACAAGTTGATGCAACCTCAGCGACAAAGATTGTATAATCGCTTAAATTTGATGGTTGATTTTGTCTACTAAAGTAACTATGTGCAGAGTGACCAAATTCATGTACTAAAGTATATAAATCAGAAACAGTGTCAGACCAGTTAAGTAAAATAAAAGGATTAGTTAAATGCCCACCGGATGAATATCCGCCTGAACGTTTACCTTTATTTTCATATACATCGACCCAACGGTTATCTAGACCTTCTTTAACCACGTTTAAGTATTCTTCTCCCATTGGCTCAAGTGCTTTTAACATCCAAGATTTTGCCTCTTCATATGGCATTTCAAATTTAACATCTTTAACAAGTGGTGTATAAAGATCATACATTTTTAAATCGTCTAAACCTAGTAACTCTTGTCTAAGCTTCGTGTATCTGTGTAATAATGGTAAGTATTTATGGACCGTTTTGATTAAGTTATCGTAAACAGCTTCTGGAATATGATTATTACTTAAAGCTCTTTCACGTGCTGAACGATAATGATGCGTTCTAGCATTAAATACATTTTTCTTAACCTCACCAGCTAAAGTAGCACCTAGTGTGTTATTATGCGCACCGTATGCTTTATAAACATTTCTAAATGCAGAAGCTCTTAACTCACGATCATCAGACTCTAAATACTTGATAAATGTACCTTGTGTTAAAGGATAAGCTTGACCATCTTTATCTATAGCATCTTCAAATTCCAAATCTGCATTGCTAAACATTCCATATACATTAGAAGGCGTAGAAAGTGCGTCTTGTGCTTCTGTTAATAACTTTTCTGTATTCGCATCTAATATATGCGGACGTTTCTCATTAATCAATTTCAAATCAAATTCATATCGTTTTAAATCATCATTAGAATCGATAAAAGATTGAATAGTAGCTTCATCTAGTTGTAAAATTTCAGGTACTAAAAAACTCCATGCAGAGCTATATTTAATAACAAGTTGATGTGCACGTGCTTCTAAACCGGTATACTTATCATTTGCAGTATCTTGATCTTGTTTTAAATGTGCGTATACATATACCTTTTCTAATTTTGTACCTAGCTCGTCTTCAAGACTTAGCGCTTCATATAGTGTTTCGGCACTTTCACCAAGATGACCTTTAAATTTTTCTTCTTCACCTATTTTAGCTTCAATACTTTTAAAAGCTTCTTCAAATGCTTCATCGCTTTTAAATATAGTTGTTAAATCCCATGTATATTCAGGATATTTACGTTCCTGTTCTTCTCTTGTTAATTGTTGACTCATAATGTAAACCTCCTTAATAATCTAATAGCTTAATTTTCTCATTTTAGCACTACTTTTGCACGTTTAAGCCTTCATGTTCATATAAATAATCAAATTCACGCAAAATAGTGTTTAATATTTGACGTTTGTCGTATTGAAACGTTACAAACACCCTAAACTTAACTTTACTAAGAAGTTGTTTACATAATTCATTATCATTTAATGTTCTTCTTAGCAACAGATATTTTAATTGCCATTCTATTGGATGCGTTATTAAATATATTTGATGTGGTACAACATATCCTAATTTAGAAATTACATCAGAATCACACATATTTAATTGATACATGGCACTGAGTGTAGGTTCTAAAACACTGTGGCGCTTTCTACAATAGTTTATATAACGTTGTATATTAGAAGCAGACAACCTAAAATTGGGAACATTATTTGATTGAAAAGTCATATTTATTATATCCTCAAATTTTAAAACTTTTCTTTGTGCAACAAAATTTTTACCGCCTACATGTTGAAGATGACTATATAATATTAATACAAACTTTTTTGAATCCCATGTTACTAATGTTCTATTAATTGGATGAATAAAAGCACTTTGAAATGGTGATAATTTAACGTATTTATCTTTCAAAGGAACATCTTTAATAATCCAAATCACATTCAAACCTATTCGCTTTAAACCAGTTGTTCGACGAATAATATTACTGATACTTATTTTAGAAAATTGAACTTCAATTGCATTTTTTTGATTAATCACAATATCTGGATATTGCAAAACTTCTTTGCAATAAGGTTCAATTTCCACGTTGAAATTCAAAGCTTCATAAATTCTTGCTAAATATAACTTTGCTTCATAATGTTCAACTGATTCTGATTTTGAACAGTGGTGATTAAAACGTGTTTTATGGGCAAAGTGGGCTATTAAAGTCATTCCTTGCTTGAGTATCACCTCAGACTTACAATGAGGACATTGGTATTTATCAAATTTATTTGCATGTTGCGCTAAAATTTTCTGACCTTGATGATTAATTGCCATTAACATTTCTTCACCCCATTATTAAAAACGGAGTACATCATAGTTTTACTTTTTAAAATAAAAAAAAGGTGCTCAATGGCACCTTTAAATCATTATTATTCATTTGTATCAGTAAAGTATTTACGTACTTGAGAAGTAACATTGTGACTCATAATAATCTTAGCGTAGTCGTTTAAATATATATTTGTTTTATCAGTTGGATAAGCAAACTCCAATAACTGACTATAACTATCGTTAATCATCTCTTGTGAAACCGAATCATCAAAATGAATTGAGTAATAATATTTATTATCAATCATATATAATAAATCTTCATATTCATCAGTATTTTGATTATTATGATAAGCATAGTCGATAACTTGCTCTAAATCGTCAAATTTCACTATAATATTTCTCACATTTGATGGCTTATGCGCACGTCTTTGTTGTTTATCTTGATGGTTTTTCTTTTGTTGTTTACGTTGTTCAAATAAATCTTCTAAACTTTCTTCACCTTCAAGTGTTTGAGCCAATAATTCATTTACCTGATCATCAAATTGATGATTTGTATCATCGTCTGACATATTCATAGCATCTTCATTTTTTGATTTAGAAATTGTCACTTCCACACCCTTTTCAAAAGCGTGTACTTGAATCCAAAGTGGACCTTCAACTACAAAATCCTCTTCTTCATTAATTTCATCCATCATTGACCAGAAGAATTCTTCACCACGTTTACGGTTACTCCATAGGTCTTCACGACTAAAACCACGTGCTTCAATGTCACTATATGTTATAAACAATTTTACTGTTGTATCATCAACACGTTCTATTCTCATATCATCTCACTCCTTACAGTCGATGAATAGTAACCATATTGTATTAGAACGGAGGTTAAATTACAATTTATTTGTTTGATTAAATTTAACTATTATTCATTTGGACATCTATTTTAACATATTCCCTGTTTTAATAACAAAAAACTTACTTTTAATAAGATTATATATAAAAGAGCCTAGGACCAAAAAGTCCTAGGCATACTTTAACGAATGGCAATCGATGACTAAATTGTTAGTACGCATATGTTAAGCGTTGTTAAACACGATTCTTCGTTATCAAAGTGGAAGAATGAAATCAGCAAGAATTCTATTCCACTCTCAAATATCTTTCAAAGAAGTTGTTAATATTATTGTTAATCAACTAGACGTTGCGCTTCTTGTAATTGGAATGTACGTACTTTTCGTGGTAAGAAACGACGAATTTCATCTTCGTTATATCCAACTTGTAAACGTTTGTCATCTAAAATAATTGGACGACGTAACAAGCCAGGATTATCTTGAATGATTGAGTATAAATCTTGTAATGGTAGTGAATCTATATCCACATTCAATTTTTGATATGTCTTAGAACGTGTTGAAATAATTTCGTCAGTTCCATCTTCAGTCATTTTTAGAATTTGTTTAATTTCATCAATTGTTAAATGTTCAGAAAAAATGTTACGCTCCGTATACGGAATATCATGTTCTTGTAACCATGCTTTCGCTTTACGGCAAGATGTGCAACTTGGTGAAGTAAATAATGTTACCATACATCTCACTCTCCTATAGAATGAATTTAATTCATTATTTTAAAATTATTTGTTAATTAAAGAAATTAAGTTTTTAGCTTTCTTAATCTTACACTTATTATTATAAATGACTAAGATTAAAATTAAATGAGAAAAACCTAATTTTTCTGAGAAATCTTAAAAATAAATAAAAATGTATACCTCTCTTTAATGATATACCCAGATATAGATATTTTAACACAACTTACAAATTAACGAAATACTGTTATAATGATACATAAACAATATTAATTAGAAAGTAGGCATCTAATATGGAAACTTTATTCTCAGGAATTCAGCCAAGTGGTATTCCAACAATTGGTAACTACATCGGTGCATTAAAACAATTTGTAGATGTTCAAGATGACTACGAATGTTTTTTCTGTATCGTAGACCAACATGCTATAACGGTACCACAAGACCGCTTAAAATTACGCAAGCAAATACGTCAACTCGCAGCAATTTATTTGGCATCAGGTATTGATCCAGATAAATCGACTTTATTTATTCAATCTGAAGTCCCTGCACACGTGCAAGCTGGTTGGATGCTTACAACAATAGCTTCTATTGGTGAATTGGAACGTATGACGCAGTTTAAAGACAAAGCTCAGAAACGCGCAGATGGCGTACCTGCCGGTCTACTCACTTACCCACCATTGATGGCGGCTGATATCGTGATTTACAACACTAACATTGTTCCAGTTGGTGATGATCAAAAGCAACATATGGAACTGACACGAAATTTAGTAGATCGTTTCAATAGTAGATACAACGATGTATTAGTAAAACCAGAGGTACGAATGCCAAAAGTTGGTGGGCGTGTGATGAGTTTACAAGATCCTACTAAAAAAATGAGTAAAAGTGATGATAATCAGAAGAATTTCATTTCTTTATTGGATGAACCTCATGTCGCTGCCAAAAAAATTAAAAGCGCTGTAACAGACTCTGACGGTATAATAAAATTTGATCGTGAGAATAAACCAGGCATTTCAAATTTACTTTCAATTTATTCTGGTCTAACTAATGACTCTATTAAGAATATTGAATCTAAATATGAAGGTGAAGGTTACGGTAAATTTAAAGGTGACTTATCGGAAATCGTTAAAGATTTTCTTATTAATTTCCAAGAAAAATATGCAAGCTTTTATAATTCTGATGACCTAGATGATATTCTAGATAAAGGTAAAGAAAAAGCTCAAAAAGCTTCATTTAAAACATTGAAAAAAATGGAAAAAGCAATGGGCTTAGGTCGAAAAAGATAATACTATATAATATAAAAATGCCTCGGAAATAATTTTCGAGGCATTTTTATACTCCTATTTACCTGTCTCCCTATTGATTGATTTATCAATATAGACATGTTTAAGCGTCGTTTCAGGCCCTACTTTGTGATATTGTAATCCTTTTACTTGCGGATTCGTTAAGTGTGCCTCTCCTTTTTGATAAACAGGAGCGACTGGCGCTTCATGTAATAAGATATATTCCGCTTTTTGTAATGAGATATTACGTTCACCTGGCTTTCGTAAAAGCTTGCTGTTGGCTTCTTTGAGTAATTGATCGTATTCTTTATTACTCCAATCTGTATTATTCTGTGCATTATCTTTGGTCATTGTTTGAAGAAATGCTGTTGGATCAGGATAATCAGGACTCCAACCTGAATAACTTGCTTCATAGTTATTTGCTAATTCTAAAGTAGTTTTTTGTTTAAATGGCATTTGTTTAATTTTGAGTGTCACACCTGGTAAATTCTTCTCAACTTGAGATTTTATATATTCTGCAGCAATTTTTGAAGCAGGTGTATCCTGTGTGTTCATCGTAAAAGTAAATTTATTTTTTCCTAATTCTTTTTGTGCTTCTCTCCAATTCTTTTTCGCTAAATCAGGGTTGAATTTTAATGGTGATTTGATGGTTCTTGCAAAATCTTTGCCATCCGGAGTATCGGCAGTTCCTATACCAGTAAAATTATTTGATGGTAGCGAACCATCATTTAAAACAGAATTGACATATCCTTTTTTATTTATTGCTTGAGCTATAGCCAATCTTAAATGCTTATTTTTAAATTCAGGAACTGTTTTTTGATTCATTTTAATAAAGAATGTTGCTGCTGTTAAACGATAATTCAATGCAGATTCTCCTCTATATTTATCAACTTGTTCAGAAGTTATAATAGTATCATCGACCGAGCCAGTATCATATAACGATGCACCTGCTTGTTGATCTTTTAATACTTTATAGTTCACTTTATCTAATTTTACATTCTTTTTATCCCAATATTGTTCATTTTTAACTAATTGAATTTTATCTTCCACTTTCCAATTTGTTACCTCAAATGGTCCATTGTACACTGCTTTTTCAGCAGTTGTACCATATTGTTCTCCAAACCTTTTAGCAACTTTCTCATTTTGAGGATTAAATGTATTAAGTGCTAATAGTTCATTAATATAAGGTACAGGTCTTTCTAAATCAACTTGTAATTGATATTTACCTATAGCCTTGATACCCAAATCTTTGACTGATTTTTTACCTGCATTAACTTCATCTGCATTTTTTATATCGCTCATTATGTATGCAAACTCAGAAGCCGTCTTAGGATTAACTACCTTTCTCCACGCATATACGAAGTCATATGCAGTTACCGAATCTCCATTGGACCATTTTGCATTTTTTCTTAAATTAATCGTAAGTGTTTTGCCACCATTACTCTTCTTTGGAAAAGATGTTGCAATGGCTGGCTCAGCTTTATCCTCTTTATTTAAAGTATATAATCCTTCAAATGCTTGAGCTGCTATATCACCAGAAACAGCATCTGTGATTAATGCAGTATCAAGTGTCGTCATATCTTGTGAAATGACCTTCCTAAAAACTTGCCCCTGATCTGAATATAAACTCTGCTTATTACTACAAGCAGATAAAACTATGCATACACTTAATAAAATAATTAAGCCTTTCAAACTTTTCATCTTTTAATTCCCCCTTTCTTAACTTATTTAACAGACAAACCATACTTTTGTTTCAATTTAATTGCTTCGTTTTGAGTAGAAAATACATAATGTTGTGGTCTAATTTCATTTAATTGTCTTTGTTCATTAAGCTTTACATCTTCATGATATAAAACACGTTGACGATTTCTCTCAACATCAGGATCAGGCTGTGGAATGGCACTTAATAATGACTTAGTATAATCATGTAATGGATATTTATAAATATCATCAGCCGGTCCAATTTCTACAATTTTACCGAAGTGCATTACTGCAATTCTATCGGAAATATATTTCACCATTGATAAATCATGAGCAATAAACATTAAAGTAATATCACGTTCACGTTGTAGCTTTAATAAAAGATTAACGACTTGAGCTTGAATCGATACATCTAATGCTGATATCGGTTCATCTGCAATAATAAATTCTGGCTCTACAGCTAATGCACGTGCGATACCAATACGTTGTCTTTGTCCGCCTGAAAACTCATGTGGATAACGATTCGCGTGTTCTTTACCTAAACCGACTGTTTCTAAAAGGTCGTATACACGTTTCTTTCGATCCCGCTGACTACTAGCAAGTTTGTGAATATCTATTCCTTCAGCTACGATATCCATAACCTTTAACCGAGGATTTAGAGATGCATATGGATCTTGAAATATCATTTGAATTTTTTTATTAAACTTCAATCGCTCTTTACGTTTTCTAATTTGATGAATATCTTTACCATCATACTCAATTGCACCATCAGTAATATCATTTAATTTGATAATGGCTTTTCCAGTCGTTGATTTACCACATCCAGACTCTCCTACAAGCCCTAACGTTTCCCCTTTATAAACATCAAAACTTATATTATCAATCGCTTTAACTTCATTATGTTTACCTTGATTAAAATATTGTTTTAAGTTTTTAACTTGTAATAATACATTTTCATTACTCATTAAAAGCCACCCTCTCTACTCTTTGTGGTTGTTTATAATTATTTGGCATTGTTCTTAATCGTTTTTGAACCATTGATGGTGGCGTAACTTTCGGAGCTCTTGCATCTAACAACCAAGATTTTACAAAATGAGTGGGTGACACTTTATACCAAGGCGGTTCTTCCTTGAAATCAATATCTAAGGCATATCGACTTCTACGTGCAAAAGCATCACCAATAGGTGGATGAAGTAAATCTGGTGGTGTACCTGGAATTGCAATTAAATCCGTGTCATTACTGGTTGTTAAATCAGGCATTGAAGAAAGTAATCCCCATGTATAGGGATGTTTAGGATCATAAAATATTTCATTCACATCCCCTGTTTCAACCATCTGTCCCCCATACATTACGGCTACTTTGTCCGCAATATTTGCTACAACGCCTAAATCATGCGTAATAAAGATAATTGAAGTTTCAATCTTATTTTGTAGTTCTTTCATAAGATCTAAAATTTGAGCCTGCATTGTCACATCTAAAGCAGTTGTAGGCTCATCAGCAATTAATATTTTAGGCTCACATGCCAATGCTATTGCAATAACTATTCTCTGACGTTGTCCTCCTGAAAATTGATGTGGATAGGCTTTAAATCGTTTTTCAGCACGAGGTAACCCAACTAAATTCAAAATTTCCAATGCTCTTTGCTTGGCCTTTGCTTTACTTAATTTCTTATGTTTAATCAGAGGTTCCATGACTTGCTTTCCGATTTGCATTGTTGGATTTAAAGAAGTCATAGGATCCTGAAATATCATTGAAATATCTCGACCTCTTAGCTGTATCAGTTCTTTTTCACTTTTCTGAGCTAAGTCCTCACCTAAAAATAAGATTTCTCCCTTTTTTATTCTTCCTGTATCTTTTTGAAAAAGTTTTGTAATTGCCTTAGTTGTTACAGATTTTCCAGATCCAGATTCTCCAACAATGGCTAACGTTTTCCCTTTATTCAAATGAAAATCCACGCCTCTGACAGCTTGCACTTCTCCTGCAGCAATATCAAAGGAAACGTGCAAATCATTTACTTCTAATACCGTTTCTGTCATTATTTTTACCTCCTTTATTTTCGCATTTTTGGGTCGAATGCATCACGTAGTCCATCACTAAATAGATAGAAGAATAAAATCAATAAACTTAAAATGATTGCTGGAATAAATAATTCATGCGGATGTATCAACAACATTGCACGTCCATCATTGACAAGAGATCCTAATGACGTCTTAGGTGCAGGCACCCCTATTCCAATAAAGCTTAAAAATGCTTCGAAAAATATTGCACTTGGAACGGTAAACATTGATGTAACGACAATAGCTCCTAAAGTGTTAGGTAGTATATGTTTAAAGATTAACTTGAATTTAGAAGCACCCAATGTTTGAGATGCCAAAACAAATTCTTGATTTTTCAATTTTAAAAATTCTCCACGTACCACTCTACTCATCCCCAGCCAGCCAGTAATTGACATAGCTAATATAATAGTCCAAATTGAAGGTTCAAAAATAAGTACGAATAAAATAACGACAATTAAATTGGGTATAGAAGCAATAATTTCTAAAATTCTTTGCATCACATCATCTACCCTGCCTCCAAAGAATCCAGAAATGGCTCCATATACAACGCCAATACAAATATCTAATAATGCAGCAACTACACCAATATAAAGTGAAATTTGCGCACCTTTCCAAGTACGTGTCCATAAATCACGTCCAAGTTGATCAGTACCAAACCAATAGTTTTCTTTCGCACCTGCTTCTTTGTAAGCATTTTTACCGTCCGTACCTTTACCGTCAAAAGGTAAAAATGAAACATGATCTAATAATGGTATTTTTGCTGGGAGATTACGATGATCAACATTCTGCTCAGCAAAATCGTGTTTATTCATTAATGGTCCTATAAATGCCATAATAACTATAAGCAACAAACCTATCATTCCGATTACTGCTAATTTATTACGTTTCAATTGTGACCAAGCATCTTGCCAAAAATTCTTACTTTCACGCGGCATTTCCGGCTCTTGATTCAAGTCTAAATCTCTAATTATAAAATCTGTATTCGAAATATCATTACTTGTATGTGACATCGTGCCATTAGAAATATCGCCATTAATGTTTGTAACATCTTCTTTATTACTCATTATTTCTTGCCCCCTTGCACACGAATTCTTGGATCGATAACACCATATAAAATGTCTACAATAAAGATCGAAACAATAAATAAAGTACTGAATAATATCGTAGTAGCCATGATGACTGAAAAATCATTTGTAGTTATAGAACGAACAAATTGATCACCTAAGCCTGGAACACCAAAGATATTTTCAATTGTTAATGTTCCTGTTAATATACCTGCTAACATAGGTACAATGATTGTAATAATAGGAATTAATGCATTTCGTAATGCATGTCCAAAGAGCACTTTTAAAGTAGAATTTCCTTTAGCTCGAGCTAAAAGTATGTAATCTGAACTGAGTACTTCAATCATTTCAGCTCTAATATATCTTGCAACAGTTGCTAAAACTGTAGCTGATAGTGCTAGAGAAGGTAAAATAGCTGTAGAAAAACCTTCCCATCCTGCAACTGGAAACCATTCTAACTTAACTGCAAATACATACTGCAATAAAACTGCTAAGACAAATGACGGCACTGATACTGCGATAACAGAGATAATTGTTGTTGTATAGTCTACCCATGTATTTTGTTTAGTAGCAGCAGCAACACCTAATACTAAACCTAAAACAACACCAATAACCATAGCCGTTATTCCCATCTCCATTGAAGGTATCAATCGTGGTTTAACTAAATCCCACACTGGCATATTATGATATTGAAATGAGTTGCCAAAATCACCTGTTACTACATTTTTCAAATAATTAACATATTGTAATGCTACTGGATCATTCAAACCGTACTTTTCATTTAATATTTCTTTTTGTTGCGCATTAAGTTTTGTGTCATTAAACGGAGATCCTGGCATTAATTTCATTAAGAAAAATGTAATTGTTATAACAATAAATAACGACACAAACATATAACACAATCGTTTCAACACATATTTAGTCATATACACCCTCCTAAATTAAAGAATATTCAAAATTGACATTCCCTTCATAATTTTCAGAAATATTAATCTTTATTATATCTATAATATTTATACAATTGCAATATCATTTTGCATTACAGTACTATAGTAAATATAGATAAATGACTTTTTGTTTTATTCTCTTACTTTTGCAATATAAAAATCCACCCTTTTCTAATATTAAGTTAAAATACATCTAGCATAGATAGGAGGTTTCATTAATGTCCATAAATTCTTATTTGATTTCGTCATTATTTACGCCAGTTTTATCAATAATTATATGGTTATTTTATTCAAATCACTTTATAAATTTAATCAATATCTTATTTTATACATCATTCATTATTTTTATAGTTGCTTTCCTTATTTTACTCATTCAAGAAGGAATATTTGATGCTACAAGTTTTGGATTTCGTCGTTTAAAGTATCAACTTTCCTCAACTAAGAGAAAACGTATGATGAAAAATGACCACTTTTTCAATCCACAAAAAGTTAAAAAAGAAAGTTATATAATTTCCCCATGGGTAGTTCCAACATTGATTGTTAACCTCACTTATATAGTTGTGAGTATCGGAGTATCCCTATTATTATAAAAAAATCTTCAAGTGAGTAGCTAAATTAATAACTCATCACTTGAAGATTTCTGTTTACATTTATTTAATTTTAGTCTTCAAATTTCTTAAATACTAACACTGCATTATGTCCACCAAATCCTAAACTATTACTCATTGCATAGGTAATGTCTAAGTCTTGGGCTACATTCGGAACAATGTCCAAATCACATTCTTCGTCTGGTGTGATTGCATGTATTGTAGGGGCTACCTTTGAATCACGAATTGATAGAGCAGAAAAAATAGCTTCAATTCCACCTGTAGCACCTAATAAATGTCCAGTCATTGATTTAGTTGAACTTACTTTTAATGACTTCGCAGCATCACCGAATGTATTTTTAATCGCTTGAACTTCATATAAATCTCCAACTGGTGTACTTGTGCCGTGTGCATTTAAATACTGTACATCTTGAGCTTTGATTCCAGCATCATCTAAAGCAGCTTGCATAGCTCTTGAGCCACCTTCACCTTCAGGCGCAGGTGCTGTAATATGATGTGCATCGCCAGAGGAACCATAACCTACAACTTCAGCGTAAATTTCAGCGCCTCTCTCTTTAGCTGAATCTAATGATTCAAGTACAACAATACCTGCCCCTTCACCCATAACAAAGCCATCACGGCCTTCTTGGAATGGTCGACAAGCCGTTTCAGGGTCATTGTTTGTAGATAATGCACGACTAGCACTAAACCCTGCGATTGCCATATGTGTAATAGGTGCCTCTGTTCCACCAGTCACCATTGCATCTGCATCACCACGTTGAATAATTTTAAATGCTTCACCTATTGAATTAGTCCCCGTAGCACAAGCTGTTACTGTAGAACCATTAGGCCCTTTAGCACCTAAATCAATAGAAACTTGACCGGTAGCCATATCAGGAATTAACATTGGAACGAAAAATGGACTTACTCGACGTGGTCCTCTTTCTACAAGTGTTGTATGTGCAACTTCGAAAGTTTCCATACCACCGATACCAGAACCAATCCATACACCAATACGGTCGGCATTTTTTTCATTAATATTTAATTGTGCATCTTTAACCGCTTCTCTTGCAGCAACCACCGCGTATTGTGTAAAACGATCCATACGGCGAGCTTCTTTTCTATCAATGTGGTCTTCTATATTAAAATCTTTCAATTCACCAGCAAGATGTACATTATAATCATCAGTATCTATTCTTGTGATTTTACCTATACCGTTAACACCTTTTAGTGCATTGTCCCATGTTGTTTTAGCATCGTTACCAATTGGAGATAAGGCTCCGATACCCGTTATAACAACTCTATTATTTTTATTCATACGTTATCCTCCTATTTTCCCCATTTAATAACGATTGCGCCCCAAGTTAGACCTCCACCGAAGCCAACTAAGACTAATGTATCGTCATCTTTGATTTTTCCATTTTGCAATTCTTGATTAATACTTAATGGTATTGAGGCAGCCGAAGTATTACCATATTTATTTACTGAGACACTCATTTTTTCTTTTTCTATTCCCAATCTCTCTCTCGCAGATTCCATAATTCTAATATTAGCCTGATGTGGAACAAATAAGTCTATGTCTTCAGAAGATAAACCAGCTTTCTCAACTACACGCGTAGATGCATCACCCATAATTCTCACAGCAAATTTAAATACTTCTCTACCATTCATTTTGAGTTTGCCAGTTTCTCTATCTAAGTACAAGTATTTACCACCACTACCGTCTGAACCCATTTCATAGCTAATGATACCACGACCTTCAGCAACTTCTCCCATGACAACAGCTCCAGCACCGTCGCCAAATAATACAGCAGTAGAACGGTCAGTCATATCGGTAATCTTAGATAATTTATCAGCACCCACAACTAAAATATGTTTGTAATCACCAGATTGTATATATTGTTTAGCAGTAATCATTGAATACATAAAGCCAGAACATGCAGCAAGTTGATCCATAGTAGCAACCTTACCTGTTCCTAGTCTTTCTTGTAAGATGTTAGCTACGCTTGGGAAAGGCATATCCCCAGTAGCTGTAGCAACGATAATCATGTCTATATCTTCTGGTTGAATGCCAGCATCCTCTATCGCTTTAATACTTGCATTGTATGCTAAATCAGATGTGTCTTGATTTTCGTCTGCCCAATGTCTTTCTTTAATACCAGTCATTTTAGAAATCCATTCATCTGAAGTTTCTAAAAACTGCTCAAAATAGGCATTGTCTATAATATTTTTAGGTGCATATGCACCAAAACCTTTAATACCCACATTCATGGTTGTACACCTTCTTAAAAATTTTTTAATACCAGGTATTAATTTAACATATTCATGTTTTTAAACTCAAGCAGAGAACCTCCCAATTAATACAAAACATTTCCATTAAGTATTTTAACAAACTTCACTAAATACATCTTTATAATTACAACATACTCTAATTTCTTATTTTGCTTTTAATTAAAAGTATGAGATAACAACGTCTTAGATTTATACTATACAAATAAGATATTATCACTTAAAATAGAGTTAACGAATAAACAAGTGGAGGTTATATAATATGAGATACCTCATGACATTCATTTGGGCAGTATTGTTACTTCAAATGGTTAATTTCGTATTGAATAGCTTAAATAGTGGACCGGCACTAAATGTAATTAATCCAATTATTATTGCTGTCATCTTCACTATTGTTGTAGCTATTTTAGATCCAATTCTTAAGCCGTCAAAAGGTTCAAGTCAATACGAATCTTAATCCTTTAAATAATAGTGTAGGAGGACATGAATGCTTGTCCTCCTATAACGTGTGTCGAAAAGATTGATATTAATGCATTTTTAATTCAATCATCAACTGCCTTTATATTATAAAAGAGCCCGGGACATAGTTTTATGACCCGGACTCTTTTTATTTTACAAATTAATATTGTTCTAGATTAAGACGTAGGTTTAACAACCTTAAAGTCAAGTTCTTTATTGTCATTTAAATCTACTTTAATGATTGTACCTTCAGGTAGACTTTCTTTAATCATCATACGTGCAATTGGAGTTTCTATTTGTCGTTGAACAAAGCGTTTTAATGGTCTTGCACCAAATTGTGGTTCATACGCTTCTTCACCTAACCATTTTTTCGCTTCTTCTGTCACTTCAATTGAGATATGTTGATCTAATAATCTCATATTTAATTGTGTTAAAATTTTATCTACAATCATACTCATATCGTTAACTGATAATGGTTTAAATAACACGATATCATCCATACGATTTAATATTTCAGGTTTGAAGTATGCATGTAGACTGTCCATAACTGCTTTCTCTGTATCATCACTAATTTCACCAGCATCTTTTACATTTTCAAGTAATACTTGTGAACCAATATTACTAGTCATGATGATAATAGTATTTTTAAAGTCAACACTTCTACCTTTAGAATCCGTAAGACGACCTTCATCTAGTATTTGAAGTAATACATTAAAAACATCGCTATGTGCTTTTTCAACTTCGTCTAACAAAATAACTGAGTATGGATTACGTCTAACTGCTTCAGTTAATTGACCACCTTCATCATGACCTACATAGCCTGGAGGTGCACCAATTAAACGTGATACAGCATGTTTTTCCATATATTCACTCATATCAATTCTAATCATATGTTTTTCAGAATCGAAAAGTGATGAAGCAAGCGATTTTGCTAATTCAGTTTTACCTACTCCAGTAGGTCCTAAGAATAAGAAACTTCCGATTGGTCTATTCGGATCTTTAATCCCAGCACGTGCTCTAACTACTGCGTCAGATACTAAATCAACTGCTTTATCTTGACCTACTACACGTTTGTGTAAGATGTCACTTAAACTTAATAGCTTTTCTCTTTCTGTTTCCACAAGTTTAGACACGGGTATACCTGTCCATTGACTAACTATGTCGCCTATTTCTTCATCTGAAACGACTTCACGAATCATTCTTTCACTATCTTCGCCAGTTTCATCTTGAAAGGCTTCCTCAAATTCTTGCAATTCTTTTTCTAATTGCGGAATTGTACCATATTGTAATTCTGCTGCTTTTTCAAGATTACCTTCTGTTTGTGCATCTTCAAGAGCTTGACGACTACTATCTAGTTCAGCACGTTTTTCTTGTACTTTAGCAATTTTTTCTTTTTCTTGTTCAACACGTGATTTTAAAGAGGCTTGTTTTTCTTTTTCATTAGATAATTCCTCTTGAAGTTCTTCTAAACGATGTTTACTTGCGTTATCAGATTCATTTTTCAAGGCACTTTCTTCAATCTCTAATTGCATTACTCGACGATTTACTTGGTCTAACTCTGTTGGATTTGATCCCATTTCTGTACGTATTGTCGCACACGCTTGGTCGACTAAATCTATAGCTTTATCTGGCAAAAATCTATCAGTAATATATCTATCAGATAACTCAGCCGCTGCAACAAGTGCACGGTCTTGTATACGTACACCATGGTAGACCTCATAACGTTCTTTTAGACCACGTAAAATTGATATTGTATCCTCAACATCAGGTTCACTGACACCAACTTTTTGGAAACGACGTTCTAATGCTGAATCTTTTTCAATATATTCACGATATTCATTTAATGTCGTAGCACCTATACAATGCAATTCACCACGCGCAAGCATTGGTTTCAACATGTTTCCTGCGTCCATAGCACCATCTGTTTTACCAGCACCTACTAACATATGAATTTCATCAATGAATAAAATGATTCGACCTTCAGATTCTTTTACTTCTTTCAACACTGCTTTTAAACGTTCTTCAAATTCACCTCTATATTTTGCACCTGCAACTAATGCACTTAAATCAAGCTCGAAAATTGTTTTATCGAGTAATGATTCTGGAACGTCTTTACGTACAATTCGTTGTGCTAAACCCTCAACAATTGCAGTTTTACCTACACCTGGTTCACCGATTAAAACCGGATTATTTTTTGTTTTTCGACTTAAAATACGAATTGTATTACGTATTTCTTCATCTCTACCGATAACAGGGTCCATTTTACCTTGACGTACTTCTTCTACAAGATCACGACCATATTTTTCTAAAGCTTCATAATTAACTTCTGGATTTTGAGATGTCACATGATTTCCCCCTCTAACTTTAGTTATAATTTCTTTAATGACTTCTGCTTTATTGCCGACCCATTTTTGAGTAGTCTCATCAGTATCTATGGCTGCACGTAATATATGTTCCATAGAAATAAACTCATCTTCATAGGACTTCATATATTTCTCGGCTTTGTCTAATAATTCATTTGTTTTAGAACTAATATACTGTCCATACTGAACATTGTCTCCTTGTACAGTTGGATAATGACTTAATTGATTATCGTATGCTTGTTCTAGTTGATTAACATCAATATTTGCTCTTTCTAATATACTTTTAAATAAACTATCATTTTCATTCATCGTAGCTTTTAATAAAGCTTCAATTTCAATATTTTGTAATTCATATTCTTTACTGTACGCGACTGCTTTTTGTAAGGCACCTTGTACAGCATATGTCATTTGATTAATATCCAATTTATTTCACCTCTATCATTCAGAGTGGGTCAAAGTATAGAAAAATAAATTTGACTTTGACTTTCTTTGACCTTAATTATATTATAGACCCTTCTCATCATTAAATCAACATTAATTGCTCATGTTTTTCATTTTATTATGATAATCAAGTAAAAAAAGAGGAAGAACTCAATTCCAAATGAATAGAGTTCTTCCTCTTTAATTAATATATTATTTCTTTTTTATACTTTTCAATATTTCATCTGTCAATGCCTCTACGCCATCATTTTCAAGATGGATGCCGTCTGGAGCAAAATACTCTGTATGCCCTTTTGAGCGACTATACCAATCAATTAGAGTTACATTCTTTTTATCTTTAGCCGCTTCTGCCATCAACGTATTAACATGGTTTTCATATGATCGTGGCACTCTCGTATTTACAAGATATACTTGTGCCTTTCCAAATTTACCAATCAACTGATCTAATTGTTCTTTAGTAAAATCACCATTTGTACCTAGCTCAAGTATGACTTGATCTGTTGGTTTACGATATTGCTTATATTGTTGATTAACGAGGCTCTCGGCCTGATAGAGTTGACGACCGACTTTGCCATCGATTTTAGCTTTGGGTACTTTCGTTTTAAATTGTTCCCCTATATCTACCATAACTGAATCACCAATTAATAACGGCTTAATTTGCGTATATACATCATTATCTTTTGTATTCGCTTTAGTTTTACCATCGCTTGTTAACGAAATATTATCAATCGGTATCATGTGAATAAGATATTGATCAGCCTCATCGGTATTAAATGTTTGCGCTTTGTTCGATATGGTATCTTTTCCAAACTTATCGAAAGCGCCTATAAAAATGAAAATAGTAGGTAAAAGTATAACAAGCGTTACAATTGTTCTAATAAATTGAGGTTTGTATGTTTTTTTAATTGCAAAAGCCTTAAAACCTTGCTTTCTCAATGGTGTTTCTACATATTTAAATGATAATTCTGCAAATAAAACTGTAAGAATGATGTCCAAAATATAAACATATGTTGGCATTTGACCATCAATAAAATAGCTATGAACAAAACTTATTATTGGGAAATGCCACAAGTACAAACTGTACGATCGCTTTCCAATATAGACAAATACAGGATTTCCTAATAACTTAGCTAAAATTGTAGTTGGATGAACAACACTTGCAATAATTAGCAAAGTCATTGTTGAAATAAGATAAAATCCACCATTATAAATCCAATCACTTTCATCACTAACAGTAAAGAATAATAGAATTAAAAATGTAAGTCCTATGATACCCGCACTATTAATCACAGTTTTTAATCCTTTAGGTGGATTGGGATTTAATTTAAAAGGTGGCCAGATAAATGCTAGAAGTACACCTAAAAGCAGTGTCTGCAATCTTGTATCAGTTCCAAAATATACTCTTGAATGGTTCAAGTGAGGTTGAGAAATAACAACCATCATTAATAATGAAACCAAAGATATAATCCAAAACATCAGTATGACATTTTTCTTTTTCTTAACTATAGCCATAAATAATAAGAGTATTGCTGGGAAAAAGAGGTAAAACTGCTCTTCAATGGCTAGTGACCATAGATGCTTTAAAGGCATAAAAGAAAATTGCTCGAAATAATTGACATCTTTAGCAATATACCACCAATTAGATACGTAAAATATTGCTGCTATCATATCATGTTTAACTCTTACAATATGCTCAGGGTGGAATAATAAAGTTGCAATTCCAACAACTACTATTAATGCGAATACCGCTGGTAATAACCTTTTTATACGACGAATCCAGAAATTTTTAAGATTTATTGTTCCAGTATCTTCATACTCTTTGAGTAATAAGCTCGTAATCAAATAACCTGAAATAACAAAAAAAGTATCTACGCCTAAAAAACCACCTGTTAACCATTGTTTATTCAAGTGATAAATAATAATACCAATGACTGCAATTGCTCGCAAACCATCTAATCCAGGCATATATCGCATTTTTTTAGCAGAGCGATATTCATTATTTAATTTTTTTCTCATTGTTACATTCTTCCCTAATAATAATAAATTTTATAAGACGCGTATTTTTTAATCATTTTCATTAGACGCACGCTATTATTTCTAATCAATTTATTTAAACAAATCTTATCCTTATTAAATTAACAAGGTCATTCTTTAGATTACAACCATCCCTGCTATGTAATCAATGTTATTAATGAATATACTTTATAAGATATGCCTCGTTAAAAGGTTATAAGTCTTAAATATTGTAATACATTTGTAATACTAATTCAATTTTATTGTAGCGCTAATTTATAAAAATATTAAATGAAAATACAATATTGTATTTTGAATTTCCTTTTATAAAGATAAAAAGAATAGCTACATCATTTCTCAAAACAATGAGTAGCTATCCTTTCAATTATCCGATGCCTAAAGCTATTTTGGCATAACGAGACATCATATCTTTATTCCATGGTGGACTCCATACAATCATTACTTCTGTATCAGAAATTTCCGGTATCTCAGCTAGAACGCTCTTAACTTGTTCAATAATTTGTGGTCCTAATGGACATCCCATCGAAGTTAATGTCATTTCAACTGTACATAAACCTTCATCATCAACATCAACTTTATATACTAAACCTAAATTAACGATATCTATCCCTAACTCAGGATCTATTACCATTTCAAGAGCGCCTAAGATACTATCTTTTAGTGCTTCTTCCATCAGTATCACCTCTTTAAAATTTTCTTTACACCAATATATCAAATATCCGACAAAACGCCAATAAAATGCTATGATACTGTTACATGATAATTAACAACACAAGGAGTAATATATGCAACCTTATTTAATTTGTCTAGATCTAGATGGTACATTATTAAATGACAATAAAGAAATCTCACCTTACACTAAACAAGTATTAACCGAATTACAACAATGCGGACACTACGTTATGATTGCTACTGGAAGACCTTATCGTGCGAGCCAGATGTATTATCATGAACTCAATATGAACACACCTGTGGTTAATTTTAATGGCGCATTTGTACATCACCCAAAAGCAAATAATTTCGAAGTGATACATGAAGTACTAGATGTTGAAATTTCTAAAAATATTATTACAGCGCTTCAACAATCTCATATTACAAATATCATTGCCGAAGTAAAAGATTATGTCTTTATCAATAGTTATGATCCAAGACTTTTTGAAGGTTTTTCTATGGGGAATCCTAAAATTCAAACGGGGAATTTACTAGAAAATCTTAATGAGGCACCTACGTCACTACTTGTTGAAGCAGAAGAAGAAAATATTCCTGAAATTAAAGATATGTTAACCCATTTTTATGCAGAGAATATCGAACATCGCCGTTGGGGTGCCCCTTTCCCAGTCATAGAAATTGTGAAACGCGGAATCAACAAAGCACGTGGAATTAAACATGTTCAAAACTATTTAAATATCGCCGACGATCATATCATTGCGTTTGGTGATGAGGACAATGATATAGAAATGATAAAGTATGCGACCCATGGCATTGCAATGGATAATGGCTTAAAAGACTTAAAAGAAATAGCAAATAATATTACGTATAGTAATAATGAGGACGGCATAGGTCGTTATTTAAATGACTTTTTTAATTTAAAAATGCGTTATTATTAAGTTGAATAAACAATCCAAGTGATGATTAAAAAGGTATACGTTTTCTAATATCATACATATATAAAGGAGAGACAGCTATGAATAAAATTATAATAGTCGGTGCAGTTGCTGGTGGTGCGACTTGTGCAAGTCAAATTCGAAGATTAGATAAAGAGAGTGAAATCATTGTTTTTGAAAAAGATAGAGATATGAGCTTTGCCAATTGTGCATTACCTTATTATATTGGCAACGTTATCGAGGACCGTCGTAAAGTTTTGGCATATACGCCTAATCAATTTTATGACAAAAAGCATATCACAGTAAAAACATACCATGAAGTTATACAAATCAATGGTAAGAGACAAACAGTTACTGTCTTAAATCATCAAACTAATCAAACTTTTGAAGAAAGTTACGATACATTGATTTTAAGTCCTGGCGCATCTGCAAACCGATTAAACACTCATAGTGATATCTCATTTACTGTGCGAAATCTCGAAGATACTGAGGCAATTGATACCTTTATTACGAATACTAAAGCACAACGTGCACTTGTTGTTGGCGCGGGGTACATCTCTTTAGAAATTATTGAAAATTTACACCATAGAGGTTTGGATGTCACATGGATTCATCGCTCTACAAATATTAATAAACTGATGGATCAAGATATGAATCAACCCATCATTGAGGAAATAGAAAAAAGAAATATCACTTATAGATTTAACGAAGAAATTAGTCAAGTCAATGGACATGAAGTAACATTCACATCTGGTAAAGTTGAAAACTATGATCTTATTATCGAAGGTGTAGGTACGCATCCAAATTCACAATTTATTAAATCATCTAACGTCATACTAGATGATAAAGGTTATATCCCAGTAAATCATAATTTCCAAACAAATATATCAAATATTTATGCATTAGGTGATGTTATTACTTCACATTATCGTCATGTGAATTTACCGGCACAGGTTCCACTTGCTTGGGGAGCACACCGTGGTGCAAGTATTATAGCTGAACAACTTTCTGGAAATTCGTCTATTCACTTCAAAGGTTATCTAGGAAATAATATAGTGAAATTTTTTGACTATACATTAGCAAGTGTTGGCATCAAACCAAATGAACTTGAAAATTTCAATTATGATATGGTTGAAGTTAAGCAAGGCGCTCATGCAGGATATTACCCAGGAAATTCACCACTACATTTACGTGTTTATTTTGAAAAAGATTCGAGAAAACTTTTACGCGCAGCAGCAGTTGGTAAACAAGGTGCCGACAAAAGAATAGACGTATTATCAATGGCAATGATGAATCATGCTACTGTGGATGATTTAACAGAATTTGAAGTAGCATATGCCCCTCCCTATAGTCATCCAAAAGATTTAATTAATTTAATTGGGTATAAAGCACAATAACATTCCACACAATTCATAATTTATGATTAGTATGAGAGAAATAACAAGAGTGACTATTTAGGAAAAGAAAATAAACCTATCATTTTCATATAAAAAAACCAAAATGAATTTTAAAAGAATTCATTTTGGTCTTTCATTTAGGAATAATATGATGTTCATACTTCAATAAATATAAATCATACACAATTGTATCCAAGCATGTTTAACTTATTCCAAATATTTTAGAAATTGGACCCCAAGGTAAAATAACACCAATAGCCATTGTAATTATGATTAAAATAATAGTAATCCAAAAGAATTTATGGCTAGTCTGTTGTTTTTTTCTTTTAGCAATGGAAATTTCCATAAATGCGATAACAGCTAAACCACATAACATTTTTAAAGTAAGTAGCATATGATTTCCACCTTCACCATTAGAGGCAGCCATAAACTCTTCGATTAATTCCCAAAAACCAGAAATTAATGTTAATAGCATGAATAATCTTAATGCCATATGTAAAGGTTTATAATAAGGTGATGCACCTTGCGTTTTTGAATAATTTAAATAAGTTGCGATAAATAAAATAATTGCTAATACCCAACTTAAAATATGGACATGTAACATGTTTGTCCCCCCATCTTTTTATTTCTAAATCATCATAACATATTTCTAAATTTTTGATGATGCCATAACTTTAATTTTTATCAATAATTAAAATAATAAATATTTTGATAAATATACAAGAAAGTCTAGGATACAAATAATATCCCAGACTTTCTTAACGAATAGTCATTCGATGACTGAATTAAAAATGTATTAATATCTATTTTTTGAACAGAAATTTCAAAATAAGCAAATTGAATTCCAACGCTCAACACATAGAATTACACTAAAATTTTACAGACAAAGCAAGTTAGGGCTTGGGGAGTAATATATTTACTCCACTCACATTTAACTTTTTAAATCATTGTATAACTCTTAATTTTTAGATATATATGTTGTTAAAGTGCCAATATTATCTATAGTTACTTTGACTTCATCACCTGGTTGTAAAAATTGTGGTGGTTGTAAACCAGCACCCACACCAGCGGGTGTACCAGTTGCAATGATATCGCCTGGATGTAAAGCCACATATTTTGAAATCTTTTCGATGAGTTCATCTATTTTTAAAATCATCTCTCCAGTGTTACCATCTTGTCGAATTTCGTTATTCACTTTTGTTACGATATTTACATTCTCTGGCGTAGGTAATTCGTCTTTGGTTACTATATAAGGACCCATTGGGCATGCCCCAGTTAAACTTTTTGATAAGAATGCTTGATCATGTGAACTTTGCGCAGTGCGATCTGTAATATCATTGATAATTGTGTACCCATAAATATAATCTAAAGCTAATCCTCTAGGAATCTTTTCGCCTGATTTTCCAATTACAATTCCAAGTTCTCCCTCATAGTCCAATTGTTCTGTAATATCTTTATGATTAGGAATTGTTGCTTCATCACCAGTTAAAGATGAAGCCGCTTTGGTAAATACATATAAACTATCAACTTCATGATTTAATTCACTAGCATGATCTTCATAATTTCTACCAAATGCAATCACATTATTAGGAGGTGTCACTGGTGGTAGAAAATCAATATCAGTGAATAAAAATTTAAATTCCTCATCTCTTCCACTTTCTTCAGCTGCGACAACTGCTTTTCGAACTTGCTCTTGAAAGTCTAAAGTTTGATTTTGCTGTAGACCTGCAATTAAAGTTTTAGGATTAAAGTCTTTGTCCCCAAACTCAGCAAAAACCATTGGTAAATCCCAAACAGCATCTTCACGTTTTACTTTAACACCATATGAAGTTCTGTCATTATGTTTGAATGATAGAAATTTCATTCATAATCAACTCCTCATCTATATCTTATTACATATTATAACTATATCTAAGTTCAAATAACAAATATATAAGTAAGAAAATTAAGAAAGTTTATTTGTAATCTTAATAACAGACATATATACAGTAAAGCCGTGTTTTCTTTGTTAGGATGAAAGCACGGCCTATTGTTTCCCACTTTATCAAAGTAACTTTGAATTTTAATTATCTATTTCTAATGTACCAAATTTGAAAAAATATAAATAACCCTTAACAGGTCGTTTAAGTATTGTTTCTAAAGTATTTCGATAATATGTCATTTGTATCTGATATTTTTCTTTGAGCTGATTCCCTATTTCTTCATCACTCATACCTTTTCTTCTATTAAAGGCATCCGTTTTGTAATCAACAAAGTAAAATTGTCCGTCACTTTCATATATTAAATCAATCATACCTTGAATAATGGATACATCTTCATCTTCACTTGTAAGTCCATCAACTTTAATTTGATTTACCACAAAAGGTAATTCAGTATAAACATTGTCAGCTTGAGCTATTTCCATATAGAGAGGTCCATCAATGAAATGCATAATCTCATCTATTCTAATATCCTCTTTTGCATCTTCATCAATAAGTTGTTTGTCAATCAATCCATCGATATATTGAAGTAATTCGTCTTTTGTTAAACGTTGTTCTCTAAAAGGTAAATGTTGCATGACTGTATGCATTAAAGTTCCTATTTCATTTGCTTTTCTTTTTTTGGTTTGAGTAAGAAACTTGGGTCTTTCATAAGATGCAACACCAATACGATATTGACGTACTCTATCATAATTTGTATTACTTTCTTCAGTTTCTAACTGGCGTTTTAACTCTGATACCGACTGTTTAGATGGTTTCATCGTGTTAACTTTAAAAGGGTAGTCATAAGAAAGCTGTTGATGAATTTTAATTTTCACATCTTCATTACCAGTATTTATGGCCTTTAATTCTTCGATAGTTCTTATTTCATTATCATTAACTACTTCTTCAGTTGAAACATCCTCGTAATGATCAATCACTATTGATACACGTGGCTTCACTTCAGAATTTAATTGATCAATATCTCTTTCGAATCTTTGATCATTTGGCAATGAAGCCGATTGATGCTTAGCCAAAATACCATAAATAAGAACAAATGGATTTGTAGCAGTAAGGCGTTCATTAACTGCTATATGTGTGTCTGAAACAGCTAATTGTTCATATTTAATTAATGATTTTTCATCTTTGACTCTTCCAACTAAAATAAGTTGCTCTTTTGCTCGCGTCAACGCAACATAGACTAAGCGCATTTCTTCAGATATGAGTTCTTTTTCATTTATTGCTCTATATGCCACAGAAGCAAGCGAAGGAAAAGCCATATCTTTATTTACATCAAAATAATCCATACCTAAACCATATTGTTGATTTAGAATAACTGGTGCATTCAGGTCACCTTTGTTGAATTTTTTAGATAATCCTGAGTAAATTACAAATGGAAATTCTAATCCTTTACTACTATGAATCGTCATCATTCTAACCACATTATCGTTAGGACCTACGACATTTTCTTCACCAAAATCTTTCTTACGATCAATAAGCTCATCAATAAAACGAATAAATTGGAATAAACCTCTGAAACTTGAATTTTCAAATTCAACAGCTTTATTAAATAGCCCATATAGATTCGCTCTTCTACCTTTACCTCCAATGAGACCGCTAAAGTACTGAATTACAAAATGATCATTATAAAATTTATCAATTAATTGGTAGACCGGTTGACTTTGACTATAATTTTGATATTTTTGTATATCCTGAATAAAACGATTTAACTTGTCAACCAATCTAGAATCAGCTTTTTCATCAATCATATAATTTTTTATAGATTGATAAAAGTAATCATCATGAGGGCTTACAACTCTTATTTTGGCTAATTCTTCTTCAGTAAATTGATATATTACAGAACGCATCAATCCCACTAAATAAATGTCTTGAAGTGGATTATCTATTGTTCTTAAAAATGAAAGAACAAGACGTACTTCAGTTTGCTCAAAATACCCTTCCTTACTATTTACGTGAAAAGGGATATCATTATTTTTAAAAGCTTGTTGAAGATTACGAGCTTGACCAAAACTTCTCTCCAAAATTACGATATCTTTATAAGTTGCTTTTCTGTATTGACCTGTTTTCATATCGTATACGTTTTGATGATTAATAATATCTTTAACTTGTTCAACAATGTAATTCGCTTCTTGTTCACTTCCAGTTAAGTCACTATTTTCTGAACTTTCCTCAACAAGTGCTCGTAATTGAACGGGATGTGAAACTTTGTCATATGGTGCACCAAAATACAATTGCGCTGCATCATCATATGAAATTTCTCCTACTTGTTCATCCATCATATGTTTGAACAAATAATTGGTTGTAGATAACACTTCCTGTCTCGAACGAAAGTTTTGCGATAAGTCAATGCGCAAGCCACTGTCAGTTCCACTACTAGAAAAGCGATTATATTTTTCAATAAATAAACTGGGATCAGCTTGTCTAAATTTATAAATAGACTGCTTCACATCTCCAACCATGAACAAGTTACCGTCGTGTTCTTCACCAGTTTTAATACAAGATAATATTTTCTCTTGCACCCTATTAGTATCTTGATACTCATCAACTAGGATTTCTTTAAAATGTTCACGATACGTTTCAGCGATACGCGAAGGTGAGCCATCTTCGTTAGTAAGAATGCGTAATGCAAAATGTTCATAATCTGAGAAATCCAAAATATTACGACTTCGTTTTTGAACACCAAATGAATGTATCACATCTTGAACTATTTGCGCTAAATAAGCCACTCGAGGAGCAAGTTGTTGCATATCTCTTTTCAAATCATCTGCATTTCTAGAAAAGTAATCATTTTTTACTTTCATAACTAAAGATTTATATTTATCATAATGTTGTTTTGCTTCATTTAAAGCATCTTCCATGCCTTCATTTGCTTCTTTTATTTTGCTATTTATTGCGGGAAAACGACTCATAAATTCATGTTGTGTGATAACATCTGTATTTAATACTTTACCTTCAATGGCTTTAGTAATAAACATACGTTCAGTTTCAACAACTTCAAGTTGCTTATCAACACTTTCCATCATTGAGAATAAATCATAACTTTTTTGTAATTCTTCATATCCTGCTTTCATAAAAATCATTGCTAAATCATTGATAAGCTGCATTAATTGTTGCTGTTTATTCTCTTCTTTGTATGGTTGCGCTAATTGATTGAGCCATTCAAATGGTTGTGGATTAGCAATACTGAAAAAATATAACTGCTTAATAATACTTCTAAATTGATCATCATTCCTATCTGATGATAGTTGTTCGGTTAATTCTATAAAGTGAGGATCTAATTTATCATAGTGTTGTTCTAAAACATCATCAATAGTTTGTTCTAATAATAATATATTTTCCGCTTCACTACTTGTTCTAAAATTAGGGTCGATATCTAATACATCATAATGCTGTTGAATCAATTTCAAACAGAAACTGTGTAAAGTCGAAATCTGTGCTTGATGAATTTTGATGCGCTGATTCTTTAAATGTTCATTGTTGGGATCCTTAAAAGATGCTTCCTGTATACGTTTATCAACTCGGTGCTTCATCTCACGTGCGCTTAAATTCGTAAATGTTACAACTAGTAACCGATCTACATCTACATCATCTCTTAGTATACGTTGTATAATACGCTCAACTAGAACAGCTGTTTTACCGGAACCTGCTGCAGCAGCAACAAGAATGTCCTGACCTTTCGCATAAATACTTTGCCATTGTGCATCTGTCCAAATCACATCTTGTGGTTTAGTTGGAATCATGTCTTTTCACCACCTTCAGTTCTTAATTGTTGAATTAAATCTAATGGTTTTATCGATTCATCTACCGTTCTATAACGCTTACTGTCTATTAATCCGTCTACATGACAAACTGATTTATAATTACAAAATTGACAAGGTAATACTTGTTTGTACTTCAAGGGTGCCACTTCAGTATGTCCATCCATAATGTGGGTGGCTGTCTGGATAAAATTCTTCTTATTATGTTCTATCAATTGATAAATGATGTTTTCATCAGCTACTTTACTACTACGCTGATTTATAGCGCCTTTAGCTGTTAATGCTATTGGAACAATATCCGAATTATACTTTGGTTCAAGTCTAATATCAAAAGCATCTAACACTTCTTGATCACGATTAAGTAAACCGCTCATTTTAAAGTTTTTGATATAGTCTTTTTGAAATTCGTCTTCATCTATATCTGCCCAACTTTTAAATTTAATACGCGGTTCATGGACATGGAAATAAAGTAGACCCCCTGGTTTCACAATATCTGTAAGACCTAAACGTTCTTTGTTTTGTAAAACAATATCCATGTAGGTCATCATTTGCATTTGCAAACCATAATAAACTTTTGTTAAATCGAGTGTTGCACTACTTTCTGAAGATTTATAATCAATGATATTGACATAACTATAATCACCTTTTGTATATGTATCAATACGATCGATTTGACCTCTTATATTAATCGGAATTCCCTGATTGGTAATCAGTGGTTGTGCAACAAGTTCATCTTTGTTTTTAGGTGATTTTCTAAATCCTGTTTCAAATCGTTGGGGCACAAATTTAGAGTAATCCCCTTGATATTTAAGTGCCTTTAAAGTTGTTTCAACGATTGATCCAATCTTTTTAGATAAATATTTATAATACGCAGATGAATTTAACAAATTAAACTGTACTTTAGGTAAAATAAGTTCTAATGCTTCTTTAGTCAGTGATTGAATATTCTTTGTATCTAAATTCTTGAAGTTACCATAAATTCGATCGGAAATATATTTTAAAACTGAATGGAAAATATCTCCTAAGTCAAAATTTTGTAATTCATATTTAGTGCGTTCATTTAATCGTAAACCATGCGAAGCATAATGTTTAAAAGGACATTGTTGATAACCTTCAAAACGAGACACACTGGCGTTGATAGTTTTACCATAAAGTTGTTGTGATAAAGTTTCATTTAATTGGACAGTTTCGTTATCATATGTCAATGACGTAGTAAGATAATCTAAACCTTGATTTAATTGATCATCGTCTCGAATAGCTAAATATGCATCCAACCAACGAATATCGATGTCTTCATGGTCTAACCAACCTCTTAAATATTCAAAAAGCTGAATTTTTGTTTGATGTGAATGTTGCATCATTAATAAAGGTTGCGCTTCATGTAAATCTTGTAGATTGGTGATTTCTAAATCATAAAATAATTCTTTAATTTGCGTTAAAAAAGGACTAATTTCCTTCTCATCTCCAGAATTTCCCATTAAACTATAAGAAAAAGTAACGCTTTGTTGACTCCTTGTCATAGCGATGTAACAAACAAACGCTTCATCCATTTGCAGTATATCTGAAGTTGGACTTAACTCAACATGTGCATTGTCCTCAACATATTTCTTCTCTTCATCTGTAATCAAACTTGATGAAGATACAGTCTGTGGTAATATACCATCATTCATCCCAACCATATAAATATGTTTTTTATTATCAACTTTCGCTAAATCCATTGTACCTATACTAACTTGATCCAAAGTTTGAGGTATCATAACAAACTCTAATTGCTCTAAACCTATATCAAAAACATCTAAAAATTGTTGAAGTGTCATTTCCTGATCATCAAATACAGTAACTAAATCATCTAAAATTTGTATTAAACCGTTCCATACTTGGTCAATTTCTTCGGCTTTTTCTGTTAGACCCGCCAACTCTAATTCATCACGTTGAGTCATTAACTGACTCGGTAGTTCAAAATACTCTAAACTTTCATAAAATGACGTAGCATAATCTTTAACAGTATGTGCTTCATTCATAGCTTGTTCGAAATATAACACTTTATCTATAACATTCGTTTTAAGTTTAATTACTTTTTTGTATAATGCTTGATGTTCTTCAGTTAGTTGATGTGATTTACGTCCCATTCTACTAAACTGATCAATACTAAAGATATCTTCGTCTAACCAACGTTTACCATAAATACCACGTTCTAAAACGAAATTTTCCAGTAAATCAATTAAATAGCTACTTCTTTTAAATTGAGACGTTAATACATTCGTTTTAAATAATCGTAACATTGCATTAATATGCCAATTTGAACGTATCACTTCTAATAAAGAACGTAACATTTCCATGATGGGATGATGTGTCATAGATTTTTTAGTATCAATGTTAAATGGTATATCATATGAAGGAAGTATTGACTCGAATAGATATGCATACGATTCATCACGGTATAATATAGCAATGTCCCTGAATTTATAATCTGCTTCTCTGACATCTTTTAAAATACGTCGAGCTACTTCATTTATTTCTTCTCTCATACTTGAAGATTCAAATATTTTAACATGATTTTGATGATGTTTAGGCGTAAATTGTAATGCATCAAACCCATTTTCAAGATTCTTTAAATCATCATTTTTATAGCGATAAAATGTATTAAAATAAGTTTTATTTAGATTTATATTTAAACGATTAGCGATATCCTCCAAATGTGATAAAACTTCAGATGACTTTCTAAACAAACTAAATGGATGGTGGCTGCCATCAGTCGTTAATAACACAGTCACCTGTTTGGCGTGTTGAACAAGTGCTTCTATAATTCTATATTCCAATGTAGAAAAATTATGAAACCCATCAATAAATACTTCAGCCTTTTTTATCCACTGAGATTGAGATAGTATTTCAATGAATTGTTGCAAACTATCCTCTGTTGTTATAAATTCTCCATTCATTCGTGATTCTAATTGTTTATAAATAAGAGAAATGTCTTCTAATTTATGTTTTGTTCTCGTTTGCATTGAATGATTATCTATCAATTGATCTAAGTGCTCAGGAGTGACATTATATTTTTTAAAATCTTGAATTTGCTCAGCTAACTTTTCACTTAAACCATAGTATTGAGCTTGTGAAGCATACAATTTCAAATCAGACTCATTTTGTTGAACAATATGGAAAATCATCATTTCTAAAGCAGCCTTAGATAATCGTTGTTCTGTTAAACCACCAACTTCTTGAAAAACACGATGACTCAATCTTTCAAAGTGAAGTACTTCAGTTCTCAAACTACCATGAAGTTCGGAATCATTTACAAATGCTTGCTCTAATTGAAAAGTACTCTGAGTAGGTGCAATTAATACTATAGGATCACCCAGCGGGTCTTGCTTCATTTTATTTTTTATTTGAGTAAGCATGGCTGTTGACTTTCCTGTACCTGCTCGACCAATATATGTATTAAATTCCATAACATTCCCTCACTCCTTTAATATTAATCATATCACACAGGTGTATCTTCTAAGAAAAACAAAAAAGAGATTTCTATTTTTTAAAAAGCATGAATAGAAATCTCCAAAGTTGATTGATATTTAATTTTTAGTGTTATTTGGATTGAAGTTAGATTTAAATTCACTGAAAGGCCAATATCTAAGCGATACCTTTCCAACAATTTGGTCTTTGTCAATTAAACCAAATGAACGACTATCTTTACTTACCTCACGGTTATCTCCCAAAACTAAATATTTACCTTTAGGAATAATATTAGATTGAGGATTAGCATTTGGTAAATTTTTTGTTTTGAAACTACCTGTGATATACTCAGTTTGCTTACGTTTCTCGTTATAGTTCAAGTATGGTTCTGATTGCTTTTTACCATTAACATAGAGTGTATCATTTTTATATTCAACACTATCACCTGGAGTTCCAATAACTCTTTTAACATAATCATCTTTTTTATTAGCATGAAATACAATGACATTTCCTTTTTCAACGCCACCTAATTTATAGCCAATAATATTTACCACTACACGCTCTCCATCTTTTAATGTGGGATCCATTGAATCACCTTTAATAGAATATGACTTCCCAACAAATTTAGTGATTAAGGCTATAAGTGCAATGGCAACGGCTATGGCAACAACCCACTCTAAAATTTCTTTTTTCAAAATCTACACCTCTTCTGGTTATTTAAATTGATAGTTAAATTCTTTAAATGGATAATATTTCAAACTGACATCTCCAATGATATCTTTCTTATCTATTAAACCATAGGTTCTTGAATCAGAATGTTTGTTATTATTATCATTTAAAACAAAATATGTTCCCGGTGGAATCGTATCACCATCAGAATTTTTAATTTCTCTTAATGTAATGTCTTTAATATGCCTATCTTTCATATATGGTTCATTTACTTGTCTATCATCGATATAAATACGCTGTGATTTAATACTCACAGACTCACCAGGCTTTCCTATAATTCTGCTAAAATAAGTTTTGTTATTATGCCTGTACATGATTATATCACCACGTTGTATTAGGTCAAACGTGACTTTAATTTTATTAACTATTACTCTATCTCCCGTTTGCAAGGTAGGTGTCATGCTATTATTTGATATCACAGCGCCTACGATTATAAATGATTGAATGAATATTACAATAATAATTGCAAAAGTAAAGGAAATCAAATATTTAATCAATTGTTTCATGTTTTACTCCTTGGTAGAACCCATAAAATACTTTTCTACCTTTTTACTAATAAACCACAATACTACGAGTAACACTATCATAATAAGCGCTCTTAAAGGATTAGTAAATATGGTGAAAATTTCTTTTCCCATTACTCCTAGAATAGTAATTGAAATCAATTTAGAAATAACTAATACCAAAAAGTAATATTTTATTTTGATGTGAGATAAGCTCGCAATAATATTTATTAATGTATTGGGTGTAAATGGAAAGCATAATAATATGAATAAAGGGATAAGCCCTTGTCTATCTATGAAGCTAATAAGCCTTTGAACAGACTTTCTACTTTTTAATTTTTTCATTCTTATTGTATTCACAAATTTTTTACAAATAAGAAAAACAGTAAAAGTACCTGAGACGATACCTAGCCAACTGATAATTATACCTGGAAACAATCCATACGCATGTATTAATAGCACGACGTACAAAGTGAGAGGCAACACAGGTACAATGGCTCTTAAATAAAGCATAATGAACCCAGGAATATATCCGAATTGTCGAAATGCGTCAAACCATTCTTCTAATTGAGAAAGCGACAATACATCAAATCCTTTCTTAGGGTTGTATTACTTATTCATTATAGTTGTAAATGATATTTTTTGAAACATTAAAATTAGGTCAACAACATAAATCAGACTTAGGTAGGAATTAAGAATTTATATATTGATATCTAATTCATCAAATTTTGCTATTTCATTCTTTATCAAAAATCTAATGAAGTGAATATTTATTATTTCCTATCTGAATTTGACTTTTTATTAGTCTGACGTTACTCAATTTTCATTTTCTCTTATTAACACACATAATAAAAATGAGTCCGAGACATAAAGTTCTAGGATAAGTAAATAAAGACAATTTCTATTGAAATAATACAGAAATTGTCTTTATTATAAATTTTTTGATCATTTTCAGCTCGTTGAGCTGTTACTTTTCTCATATTAAGTGCCATTAGCACAAATCCTAGTTCTCTTTTGGCTTTATTTATCCCTCGAACGGACATTCGAGTGAAACCAAAAATAGCCTTCATAAATCAAAAAACAGGATCCACACTAAATTTTCTTTGACTGTAGATGGTTTTTGTTTTTGGTTCTGAAAGCTTTTTATTAATTTTGTCTTTAAAATATTCCCAATTATAATTCTTCATTATTTTTTATTTGTTTTGAATTAAAGTTCATTCATTGATGTTTCAGAGGACATTCGGAACAATCATCACATTCATATTAATTTAAAGTCTCGTTTAAAACTATATTTATCATAGTGATAGGCATATCTTTTAAATTCTAGTCTTTGATTGTTCGGACAAATGAATTCATCGTTAATTTAGTTTAGTAATGTTTATTAAATTATACGAAAGTGCCTTATTTTTATAAGTATTTTAGTGTAAAATTCCATATAAACACAAAGTATTTTGGCGAGACTCTTGAGGGAACAGGACAAGCTGAAGACTACAGGCTGAAGCTGTCCCCTAAGAAAGCGAGCCAACAATATGTAGTATTGTAAATAAAGAAGCCAGTAAATAAATTTATAAAAAACTCATTTACTGGCTATTTTGCTAGGAATTATGTCCTAAACTCATTTTTTAAGTTCAACTTGAAATTATAAACGATTTTCTAATTCTTTTTTCTTATCTTCAAAGCCTGGTTTACCTAATAGCGCAAACATGTTTTGTTTATAGGCTTCAACTCCAGGTTGATTAAATGGATTAACACCTAATTGATATCCACTCATTGCACAAGCTAATTCAAAGAAATAAACAACATACCCAAATGTTTCTTCATCTAACTGAGGAATATTTACAACGATATTTGGAACGCCACCATCAGTATGTGCAAGTAATGTACCTTCAAATGCTTTTGTATTCACTTCATCGATTGATTTGCCAGCAAGATAGTTCAGTCCGTCTAAATCATCTGCATCTTCTTCAATTTTGATATCATGTTTTGGATGGTTGACCTTAACCACTGTCTCGAATAAGAAACGACGGCCCTCTTGAACGTATTGTCCTAAGGAATGTAAATCAGTTGTGTAATTCGCACTTGATGGATAAATACCTTTGAAATCTTTCCCTTCTGATTCACCGTATAATTGTTTCCACCATTCGTTGAAATACTGCATAGACGGTTCGTAATTAATTAACATTTCAGTAGTATAACCTTTGCTATATAGAATATTTCGAATAGTTGCATATTGATATGCGATATTTTGATCTAGATCATCAGAAGATAACTCTTCACGTGCCTTAGCCGCACCAATCATGATTGATTCGATATTGATACCTGCAGTTGCAATTGGTAGTAATCCTACAGCTGTAAGAACAGAATAACGACCTCCCACATCATCAGGTACAACAAACGTTTCATAACCCTCATTGTCTGCTAATTGTTTAAGTGCACCTTTAGATTTATCTGTCGTTGCAAAAATACGTTTCTTAGCTTCATCTTTTCCATATTTTTCTTCAACCAATTGTTTAAATAATCTAAATGCAACTGCTGGTTCTGTCGTAGTACCTGATTTTGAAATAACGTTAACTGAAAAATCTTTTCCTTGTAAATAATCTAATAATTCTTTTGTATAACTTGAAGATAAATGATTACCTACAAATACAATTTCAGGGTATTCCGTATTTGTTCTAAATGAAGATGTAAGCATCTCAATTGCAGCACGTGCACCTAAGTATGAACCTCCAATACCGATAACAACAAGTACATCGGAATTTGATTTGATACGTTTAGATGCTTCGACGATTCTAGAAAATTCTTCTTTATCATAATCAACAGGTAAATCTAACCAACCTAAAAAGTCATTACCTGCTCCTGTACCTTTATGAATAGTTTGGTGGATAGTTTTAACAATATCCTTTTGCTGATCAAGTTCATGTTTGTCAAAAAATTCTAAAGTTTTGCCATAGTCTAATTGAATGTGAGTCATCTTATTGCCTCCTGTTATAAGTACTTATACTAATTCTACTAAGTTTAGATGCGCTATTCAATTCTGAAGGCTAACTTATCAAAGGAAATTGCTTTTTTATTTAACCTTTCCATTCATAAAAAAAGTTATTTTTAATATCAAAAGTCGCACCACCACTCCAAATATACAATTTACAGAAATTTTAAAATATACAAGAACGCCCTTATAACAGTGTTTAAAACTAAAAAGCCAAAGATAATTAGATTTAAAAATGAATATTTATGTAGAAAAATGGTTTTATTTTCATTATCAATCTGCTATGATAGATGCATATTGATAATCATAAAAATTATTTGAGGTGTAAATATGAAAGATAAAATCGTTTTAGCATATTCAGGTGGTTTAGATACAAGTGTTGCAGTTCAATGGCTTATTGATAAAGGATATGACGTAGTTGCTTGCTGTCTTGACGTAGGCGAAGGTAAAGATTTAGACGTTGTATATCAAAAAGCTTTAGACATGGGTGCAGTCGAATGTCATATTATTGATGCAACTAAAGAATTTAGTGATGATTATGTAAGTTATGCTATTAAAGGAAATTTAATGTATGAAAATGCATATCCTCTAGTTTCAGCATTATCACGTCCACTCATCGCAAAAAAACTGGTTGAAATTGCTGAAAAAACAAATTCAATAGGTATAGCACACGGATGTACTGGTAAAGGGAATGACCAAGTGCGTTTCGAAGTGGCAATCAAAGCGTTAAATCCTAAGTTAAAAGCATTTGCACCTGTTCGTGAATGGGCTTGGAGCAGAGAAGAGGAAATTGATTATGCAATTAAACATAATATTCCTGTTTCAATCAATCATGACTCACCATACTCAATCGACCAAAACTTATGGGGTAGAGCTAATGAATGTGGTATTTTAGAAGATCCTTATGCCGCTCCTCCAGAAGATGCATTTGATTTAACTACACCTTTAGAAGAAACTCCAGATGAAGCAGACGAAATTATCCTTACATTTAAGCAAGGTATTCCAGTACAAGTTGATGGCAAAGAGTATCAATTAGATGATCTTATTCTTTACTTAAATCAACTTGCTGGTAAACACGGTATTGGTAGAATTGATCATGTTGAAAATAGAATGGTCGGAATAAAATCTAGAGAGATATATGAAACACCAGGTGCTGAAGTGATTTTAAAAGCACACAAAGCACTAGAAACGATTACATTAACAAAAGACGTAGCGCACTTTAAGCCTGTCATTGAAAAACAATTTTCAGAACAAATATACAATGGTTTGTGGTTCTCACCATTAACAGATAGCTTAAAACTCTTTATCGATAGTACTCAACAATATGTTGAGGGCGATGTGAGAATTAAATTATTTAAAGGAAACGCTATTGTCAATGGCAGACAATCTCCTTACACTTTATACGATGAAAAATTAGCTACTTATACAAAAGAAGATGCTTTCAATCAAGAGGCAGCAGTAGGTTTCATTGATATTTATGGTTTACCTACACAAGTTAATGCATTACTTCACGGGGGGTATAGTAATGAGCAATAAAGCTTGGGGTGGCAGATTTGAAACTCAACCCGAAGAATGGGTTGATGATTTCAATGCGTCAATTGATTTTGATAAAAATTTAATTAAACAAGATGTTCAAGGTAGTATTGCACATGCAACTATGCTCGCTAAACAACATATTATTACAGATGATGAAGCTCAATCCATCATTAATGAGCTTAAAAATATTCAACGTGACTTTGAAGAAGGTCAACTTGAATTTAAAGCTTCTCTCGAAGATATTCATCTTAATATTGAACACGAGCTTATTCAACGTATTGGCGAAGCTGGTGGAAAACTGCATACTGGTCGTAGTCGTAATGATCAAGTTGCCACAGATATGCATTTGTATACTAAAGAACAAGTTCAATACATTATTGAACTTATAACGTCGTTTCAACAAACGATTGTTCAATTAGCAGACCAGCATGTTGACACAATTATGCCTGGATATACGCATTTACAACGCGCACAACCCATCTCGTTCGCACATCATATTATGACTTACTTTTGGATGTTAGAAAGAGATAAAGGTAGATTCGTGGATAGTCTTAAACGTATAGATATCTCACCATTAGGTGCTGCAGCTTTAAGTGGAACTACACACCCTATAGATAGACATCTGACTCAAGAACTTCTAGGATTCGCAAATCTGTATGAAAATAGTTTAGATGCGGTCAGTGATCGTGACTATATCGTTGAAACATTGCATCATATTTCACTCACTATGGTTCATCTATCACGCTTTGCAGAAGAAATCATTTTTTGGTCGACTGATGAAGCAAAATTCATCACTTTATCAGACGCGTTTTCTACTGGCTCATCTATTATGCCACAAAAGAAAAACCCTGATATGGCAGAACTAATAAGAGGAAAAGTAGGACGTACTACAGGACACTTGATGAGTATGTTAGTAACACTTAAAGGCTTACCGTTAGCTTATAATAAGGACATGCAAGAAGATAAAGAAGGTTTATTTGATGCTGTACACACACTTAAAGGATCTCTTAGAATCTTCGAAGGTATGGTTGCATCTATGAAAGTTAATTCAAATCGTTTAAATCAAACAGTAAAAAATGACTTTTCAAATGCAACAGAATTAGCAGACTATTTAGTCAGTAAAAATATACCTTTTAGAACCGCTCACGAAATCGTTGGTAAAATCGTATTAAATTGTATTCATAAAGGTATTTACCTATTAGACGTACCTTTAAGCGAATATCAAGAACATCATGAAAATATTGAGGAAGATATATATGATTATTTAACACCAGAAAATTGTCTTAAGCGTCGTCAAAGCTATGGTTCAACTGGTCAAGAATCTGTAAAACATCAACTAAAAGTCGCAAAAGCATTATTAAAAGACAACGGATCAAAATAGTTATTAAAAATTATAGCTATCTAAAATTACAAAAATTTAATTTTGTATTAAGTTATCAAAGTTTATATAAAAAAATGGTAAAATTCCCTTTCATCCTTTCAAATTGATGTACGTTTAAGTAGACATACTATTTTTGAAAGGATGTTTTTATGTTTAAGTCTAAGAAAATGATCATTTCAACTTTATCTTCCGTTACTCTAGGTTTAGCTAGTTTAAGTTCCCCTACGATAGCTGAAACATCGAACCACTCCTCAGCACCAAACCAATCAGAGAAATCGATACAACAACAAACAAATATTCCATCTAATATGAATCAATCATCAGCTAAAACATTTAAACGACAAGCTGAATCAGACTCAGTAAGTGGTAAAACAAACGATACCCATAATCATTGGGTTAAAAATTTAACTGGGGAGAAATTTACAACCATTGCACATCGTGGCGCAAGTGGTTACGCCCCAGAACATACTTTTAAAGCATATGATAAAAGTCATAATGAATTAGGAGCATCTTACATAGAAATCGATTTACAACGTACTAAAGATGGTCACTTGGTTGCTATGCACGACGAAAAGGTCAATCGTACGACTAATGGCCATGGACGTGTCGACCAGTTTACTTTAAAAGAGTTAAAACAACTTGATGCAGGAAGCTGGTTTAATCGAAAGCATCCTGAATATGCCAAAAATAAATATAAAAATGCTAAAGTTCCTACTTTAGACGAAATTTTAAATCGCTACGGCAAAAATGCAAACTATTATATTGAAACTAAATCGCCAGATGTTTACCCTGGCATGGAAAAACAATTATTAGATACATTAGATAAACATGACTTGTTAACACAAAAATCACTTAAACATGGACATGTGATGATCCAATCATTTTCAGGGAGTAGTTTAGAAAAGGTACATCACATGAACGCCAATATACCACTTATTAGACTAATGAATAAATTTGAACTTAAAAAAGCTTCTAATCAAGATTTAAAAAATATTAAATCTTATGCCATTGGAGTAGGTCCTGAATACACAGATTTAAATATTAAGAACACAAGACATTTAAAAAATTTAGGATTTTTAGTTCATCCTTATACAGTTGATGATGAAAATCAAATGAGAAACTTAAATCAATATGGTGTTGATGGTGTATTCACTAATTATGCTGATAGATATAAAAAAGTTTCAGAAACACAACAATAAAATATTAGCGTTGAGTTGAACTGACTTCATATTAATTTTATCATCGCATTTTACTTAAGAACATTTGAGAAAGCATTACTTTTAACATTAACTTACTATTAATAAAGTTATCAATTGCATAAACATGATAAAAACCCTGGGACTATCATCTGATGTCTCAGGGTTTTCATCATATACTTATAATATTTTTCTTATGCCCAACCTCTATATCTTGCCGCTTCAGCAGTACGTTTAATACCTACTATATATGCTGCTAATCTCATATCAATTTTTCTATTTTGTGACAATTCATAAATCGTATCAAATGCTGTTACTAACTTTTCACGTAGTTTGTCATTGACTTCTTCTTCAGTCCAATAATAACCTTGATTATTTTGTACCCACTCGAAATAAGATACAGTCACACCCCCTGCACTTGCAAGTACATCCGGCACTAGTAATATATCTCTTTCTGTTAAAATACGTGTTGCTTCAGGTGTCGTAGGACCATTAGCAGCTTCAACAACAATGCTTGCTTTAATATCGTGCGCATTATCTTCAGTGATTTGATTGGAAATTGCAGCAGGAACAAGGATGTCACAATCCAATTCGAATAATTCTTTGTTAGAAATTGTATCTTCGAATAGATTTGTAACTGTACCGAAGCTATCACGTCGATCTAATAAATAATCTATATCAAGTCCATTAGGGTCATGTAAGGCTCCATATGCATCACTTATACCAACTACTTTAGCACCTAAATCGTATAAGAATTTAGCTAAGAAACTACCTGCATTGCCGAAACCTTGAATCACAATTTTGGCATCTTTAATATCCATGCCACGACGTTTTGCCGCTTGTTCAATTGCAATGACTACACCTAAAGCTGTAGAGCGATCACGTCCTTGAGATCCACCTAATACAATAGGTTTGCCTGTTATAAAACCTGGCGAATTAAATTTATCTAATGCACTATACTCATCCATCATCCAAGCCATAATTTGAGAGTTTGTAAAAACATCTGGTGCTGGAATATCTTTGTTAGGGCCAACAAATTGAGATATAGCCCTTACATATCCTCGAGATAAACGCTCAACTTCGTGTATACTCATTTGACGCGGATCACAAACAATACCGCCTTTACCCCCACCATAAGGTAAATTAACAATGCCACATTTTAAAGTCATCCACATTGATAATGCCTTCACTTCTTCTTCATCAACTTCTGGATGGAAACGAACGCCACCTTTAGTAGGGCCAACTGCATCATTATGTTGTGCACGGTATCCAGTAAATGTTTTAACTGTCCCATCGTCCATTCGTACTGGAATGCGCACTTGTAAAAATCTAATTGGTTCTTTTATAAGGTCATACATACCATCATCAAAGCCCAATTTGTGTAATGCTTCTTTAATAATCCCTTGAGTGGAAGTTACTAAATTATTATTCTCAGTCATGATCCTATTCGCCTCTTTTTACTAAATGATTTCGCTTTCATTCGTAATTGTAACACAATTGAAAGCATTTTAAAGATTTTCTAAATTAATTGTTACAACTATTTGAACCTATGCAAATACACTCTTAATCTTCTCTAAAGCCATGTCTAACTCTTCTTTCGTTATCACTAATGGAGGTGCAAATCTAATAACGGTGTCGTGAGTTTCTTTACATAATAATCCTTGTTCTTTCAAAGCTTCACAATATGGTCTGGCACTTTCATGTAATTCAATACCGATAAATAATCCTCGTCCCCTAACTTCTTTAATAGATGGATGCTCAATTTTTTTCAATTCAGACTTAAAATATTCTCCTAATTCTAATGAACGACCAGGTAAATCCTCGTCAATAATGACATCTATAGCTGCAATAGAAACTGCACACGCTAGTGGATTTCCACCAAATGTAGAACCATGTGAGCCAGGAGTAAATACATCTAATACCTCATTATCTGCAAGAACTACCGAGATAGGAAATACCCCTCCACCTAATGCTTTTCCTAAAATATAAACATCCGGTTTTACATGATCCCAATCCGTTGCAAATAATTTTCCTGAACGTCCTAATCCTGCTTGAATTTCATCAGCAATAAATAAAATTTGATGTTCATCACATAATTCTCTAATTGTTTTCAAATATCCTTCTGGTGGTACGTTAATCCCCGCTTCTCCCTGTATAGGTTCTACTAAAATTGCTGCTGTATTTTTATTAATTGCTGCTTTTAATTGATTAACGTCACCAAACTCAACTTTTCGAAAGCCATCTAACAATGGACCATAGCCTCGTTGATACTCAGCTTCTGAAGACAATGATACTGGTGCCATCGTACGTCCATGGAAATTACCATTAAAGGCGATAATTTCAGCTTTGTTCGGCTCAATACCCTTAACATCATAAGCCCAACGACGAGCAGCTTTTAAAGCTGTTTCAACCGCCTCTGCTCCTGTATTCATAGGCAATGCTTTGTCTTTACCTGCGAGTTTACATATTTTCTCATACCATTGACCCAAATTATCACTATGAAAAGCACGTGATACTAACGTGACTTTATCTGCTTGATCTTTCAATGCTTGAATAATTCTTGGGTGTCGATGACCTTGATTCACTGCCGAGTATGCCGAAAGCATATCCATATACGTGTTACCTTCCGGATCTTTCACCCATACACCCTCTGCTTCAGAAATAACAATTGGAAGTGGAACGTAGTTATGCGCCCCATAGTGATTTGTTAAGTTAATAATTTTTTCAGATTGAGTCATAAAATCTCCCCTTCGTTTTCGAATAAAAACTTATTAACAATATCATAACTGATTTCTATCGACTCTCAAACTTATTTTTTTAATATAACAATAAAATGAACCAATAGCGTCATAATCGACAAATTGAATTGTATGAAACAGACTAAATCTTGATGCAAAACATATATGTAAGCCCTTACATTTATAATGACATAACGACTCTATCATTGACAAGTTATATCGTTAATAAACAATTAATTTCAATAAAGTAAAAATGATAAAATGCTCTATAATAAAAACCCCTAATGTTGGTTTAACATTAGGGGGAATAGATACATTCAGATATACCATTCAATTATTTGTCTTTTCGAGGTAACGGGTAGAATCCTTGATTAAACTGTTCCCAAAGATTTGGTGTTAGATAATGTTGGTCTTCACGATTAGGATCAAAAGCATTTATAATTTCATCTTCTCGTCCTTCTTTAATTTTAGCAACAAAATCATAATCAAGTAGAATTTCACGACCTAACGCAACAAATTCAACTCCAATGTTCTCAACAGCATTTAGTGCATCTTCAGCTGTAAAGACAGAACCTATACCAATAAGTGGCATACGTCCATTTATCCATTGATGAATAAGTTTCAAGCGATTTTCACCTTTATATTTACCTTCTCGCGTCACTGAGTTAACATCCATTAATGACACATGAATATAATCAAGTGGTTTATTTGCGATTTGGTGAATTAATTCTTCAGTTATCTCCATTGAAATACCTGGTGATTCCGCTTCTTCAGGTGACAATCTATAACCAATAATAAAATCATCATTTGCATAAGCTTTTTTAGCTTTAATAACTTCATCTATAACAGCAACAGGGAATTTATAGTTATCAGCCCAAACATCATTTCTTCTATTATAGTAAGGAGAAACAAATTGGTGAATAAGATAATGGTTTGCGCCATGAATTTCAACGCCATCAAAACCTGCTTCAATTGCTCTTCTAGTTGCTTCACCAAAGTCTCTAATAGTTTGTTCAATTTCTTCAGCAGTCATCTCACGAGCATCATGTTCTTCTTGCTGACCAAAACTTTTAAGAGAAATAGCACTTGGTGCAACAACATCTCCATCAGGTGTTAACTCTGGTAAAGCTTGAGCACCTCCATGATGAATTTGGACTATTGCTTTCGCACCATTTTTCTTCATAACTTGAGCAAGTTCTTTTAACCCTTCGATATCTGAGTCATGTGCAACAGAAGGTTGACCAGGAAATGCTTTACCTACATCATTGACATTACTTGCGGCATTAATTGCAATCCCTACATCTTTGGAACGTTTCTCAATGTAAGGTAATTCTATATCCGAAATTGTTCCATCATCATTTGATGAAGTATGTGTAAGAGGAGCTAAAACAAAACGATTTCTTACCTCAACACCATTAGGTAGTGTTAAAGATTTAAATAAAGGTTCATATTTATTATTCATATTTTTAATACTCTCCTTGCTTAATGATGTTATGACTATAGCATGCTAGTTACATACTATTCTAATTATTTGCTTACAAATTATTTATTCCCCAATTATAAAAATGTTAAGCATAGTTAATTACATTCAACAAATAAATAATAATTGTCTAAAATTCTTTCATTTCCCCTTATTGAAATCATCGTTTATCCAAAATAATTGTTAAATTTAATTAATAAAAAACGACAATCCTAACAACACATTGTTGTTTAAAGATTGTCGTTATCATGTGATTGATTACATATATCGTAACATCACATGTTGGCACGAATTGACAGTCGTTTAGTCATTGTGAATTGCACGTTTTGACTGTTTGATCCAGACCGGTAAGCGTTCTTTAAGTGTTTGAAACCCATACTTTTCTGTTTCTCTAATTTCATCTAAGACAGACTGTTTTTCTTTTTTACGCTCATAATTTTTAAAGTAATCATTATCTTTTAAGGACAAATTTAATTTACCTTCATCATCAATTGATAATATTTTTGCTTTAACAACCTGTCCTTCAGATAGAAATTTCTTTAAGTTATGGACATAATCATCCATAATTTCTGAGATATGGATAAGCCCTTCAGTATGGTCAGGGGTCTCAACAAATGCGCCATACGGTTGAATACCAGTCACACGTACCTTGATATGTTGACCTACTTTGTAGTGATGATTCAACTTGATAACCCCTTATTTCGATTTTCTTAACACTCATATCATAGCATAAATCAAATATCTCGACTAACTATAACCATAATAAAATTCATTAAATTTTAAAAACTGGATCCTTATTGTATTGTTTTGCAAATGAATCTATAAACTAATGGATTGAAATTATCATTCAAATATATATTTTTTTATTAGATTTAATGAGTAAAGAGCATTGGAATTCGAATTGTGAAATATTACATCAAACCCTTTTACATTGTCTATAGCATTTTATTCTGAGAATCAAGGTAAAGTTAAAAATACTTGGGTATCATTCTCTAACCAAGTTATCAATTACCATTATATTAAAATACCTGAGACAAAATTTGCCTCAGGTTATATATTATTGATTGGATTTTATCTCTGAAAATAAATACTGACTTCATACACTTTATACAATACAACAAAACTTATAGTTGCAATTAATGAATAAATTATTCTTCTACATCTATCGATTCAATGACTACATCATAAACAGGTTTGTCTTGAGCACCAACTTTAGTATTTGCAATATCTTCTAAAGTTGATTCACCCTCAATCAGTTGACCAAATACTGTATGTTTTTGATCTAACCAAGGTGTACCACCTTTTTCACCATATGCTTCTACAATAGGTTGAGGCCATCCACCATCTGCTAATTGACTTAACATATTTTCAGGCACTTCCTTCATTTGGACTATAAAGAATTGAGATCCATTTGTATTAGGACCTGCATTAGCCATTGATAATGCACCGTAAAGGTTAAAAGCTTCTAGAGAAAATTCATCTTCAAAAGCACTACCATAAATGCTTTCTCCACCCATACCAGTTGCAGTTGGGTCCCCACCTTGTACCATAAAATCATTGATAACACGGTGGAACGTTACACCATCGTAGTACCCATTTTTTGAATGTGTCACAAAGTTTTCAACTGTCTTTGGAGCAATGTCGGGAAATAATTTAAATGTCATGTCACCTTTATTTGTATGCATAACTACTTTAATTTCGTTATCTTGAATCTCTTTATTTAACTGAGGATAGTTCGTCATTTCAATTCTCCATTCGTGTTATGATATAAACATATATTAACATATATGAAAGGAAGTAATATAGGATGTTATATCGATTTTCTCACAAGACAGGCGTTTATGGTGTAAGTATCAAAGAGGAAACTGGAAATCAAATACTCGTACAAGTTGAACAAGTAATCAAACATCCCAAACAAGGTGATTTACACCATCCCAATGAAACAGAAGGCGTCTTTTTTCATGAACGTAAAGCTTTAAGCCATTTTGAGAAACGTTACGCAACACCTTCTCAACTTCGTGAGTTTAATGTCGAGGTCATACCTTATGAAGACTCACTTCAACATGCTATTACACATCTTGAGAATCAATTAAAAAAAGAGGAGACAACGTATTCACGATTGTCTTTAAATAATTTAAATCGTTTAAAAGAAGATTACGCTATTCAATATAAAAGACACTTCGACTAATCCATATTAAAACTTTAGTAATAAAGCGAAATAATTATTCATATAGTTAAAATTTTTGAATAAATATTGACGTGTTTCTTCTTATTTAAAAGAGTCTTTAATTCAAGAGCTTCAAGCAGTTACATAGTTTTTCAGAAGAAGCGCATTGATGTATAATATGTGTCGTAAATAAATTTTAAAGGAGGAAAACATAGTGAGTTTGTTACATATTGCGGTACTATTACCGTTAATATTTGCACTCATTATTCCATTCCTATACCGGTTCGTTAAACGTATACATTTAGGATGGTTTGTATTACCTGTTCCTATTGTCTTATTTATATATTTCATATCATTGATTTCAATGACGATGTCAGGTAATAACGTAATGAAAAACTTAAATTGGATGCCACATATTGGAATGAATTTCAATTTATATGTGGATGGTCTCGGATTATTATTCAGTTTGCTTATCACTGGCATAGGAAGTCTAGTGGTTTTATATTCTATCGGATATTTAAGCAAATCAGAACAACTCGGGAATTTTTACTGTTATTTATTACTATTTATGGGTGCAATGTTAGGAGTTGTACTCTCTGATAATTTTATTATTTTATATTTATTTTGGGAGTTAACTTCTTTCTCTAGCTTTTTATTAATTTCTTTCTGGAGAGAGAAAAAAGCTTCAATTTATGGTGCTCAAAAATCTTTAATCATTACCGTATTAGGTGGCTTGAGCATGCTAGGCGGTATCATTTTACTTTCCCTAGCTACTGATACTTTTAGTATTCAGGCTATGATTTCAAAAGCAAGTGACATTCAAAATAGTCCTTTCTTTATCTTAGCAATGATACTTTTTATGATTGGTGCATTTACAAAATCTGCACAAGTACCTTTTTATATTTGGTTGCCAGATGCTATGGAGGCGCCTACGCCAGTAAGTGCATACCTTCACTCTGCAACGATGGTAAAAGCAGGACTATATTTAATCGCAAGAATCACACCTATTTTTGCAATATCCGAAGGTTGGGTATGGACAATTACACTTATTGGTTTAATCACCCTATTCTGGGCATCACTTAATGCAACAAAACAACATGATTTAAAAGGTATTTTAGCTTTCTCAACTGTGTCTCAACTAGGGATGATTATGTCTATGCTTGGTATTGGTGCTGTAAGTTATCATTATCAAGGCGCTAATAGTCAACTTTATGTTGCTGGATTTGTTGCTGCCATATTTCATTTAATTAATCATGCCACATTTAAAGGTGCACTATTTATGATTACAGGTGGTATTGATCATTCAACTGGTACACGTGATGTTAAAAAGTTGGGCGGTTTACTTACAATTATGCCTATCTCATTCACGCTTACAGTTATTACAACATTAAGCATGGCTGGTGTACCGCCTTTTAATGGCTTTCTATCAAAAGAGAAATTCTTAGAGGCGATGATTAATGTTACACATTTAAATTTAATGAGTCTAAATACTTTAGGTATTCTTTTACCAATCATTGCCATTATTGGCAGTATTTTCACATTTGTATATTCAATTAAATTTATATTGCATATATTCTTTGGTTCTTATAAACCTGAAGCACTGCCAAAACAAGCGCATGAATCTTCAATGTTAATGCTTATTTCACCTATCATTTTAACATCACTAGTTATAGTATTCGGTTTATTCCCAAGTATATTAACGCAATCTATTATAGAGCCGGCATCTGAAGCAGTTAGTCAAACGTCAAATATCACTGCTGAGTTCCATTTATTCCATGGTATAACTCCAGCATTCTTATCAACAATAGGTATTTATATTATTGGTATTTTATTATTAATTTCATTTAGTTATTGGGTTCGTTTATTACAAGCACATCCATATCAGTTAACGTTGAATCATTGGTATGACACTTCAGGCCGTCGTATTCCAGGATATTCCGAAAATATAACAAATAGTTATGTTACAGGTTTTTCTAGAAATAATTTGGTGATTATCTTAGGTATTCTCATTGCTTTAACTTTTGTTACAGTCATCAGTGTACCCTTCAGTATTGACTTTAAAAACGTGAGTCATTTACGCGTATTTGAAGGTGCAACAGTATTGTTTTTACTGATTGCTTCAACTTTCATTATATTTGCAAAATCACGTTTGTTTAGCATTATTATGTTAAGCGCTGTGGGTTACGCTATATCAGTATTATTTATTTTCTTTAAAGCGCCCGACTTGGCATTAACACAATTTGTAGTGGAATCTATTTCTACAGCATTATTCTTACTATGCTTTTACCACCTACCTAATTTAAATCGCTACAATGAAAAACCTACTTTTAAACTGACAAATGCTGTAATTTCAATTGGAGTAGGATTATCAGTGATTATTTTAGGATTAATTGGCTATGGTAATAGACACTTTGAATCTATTACTAAATTCTACCAAGAACATGTTTTTGATTTAGCACATGGTAAAAATATGGTAAATGTCATTCTCGTAGATTTCCGTGGTATGGATACTTTATTCGAGTCATCTGTACTAGGTATTGCAGGTTTAGGCGTATATACAATGATTAAATTACGATTAAAACAAAAAAATCAATCAAGTGAGGTGAATGACCATGAATAGACAACAAAATAACCTTATGTTTCAATACGCTGCCGTGATTATTTTCTTCATGGTCATTGTGTTCGGCTTTTCACTATTTTTAGCCGGACATTATACACCAGGTGGCGGTTTCGTTGGTGGTTTGCTTTTCGCTAGTGCATTATTAGTTATTACAATTGCATATGATGTAAAAACTATGAGAAAGATTTTTCCTTTAGATTTTAAAATCTTAATTGGTATTGGTTTATTATTTTGCGTGGGTACACCATTAACAAGTTGGTTCATGTCTAAAAACTTTTTTACACATGTCACTTTTGACATCCCTTTGCCTTTACTTGAACCTATGCACATGACGACAGCGATGTTTTTTGATTTTGGTGTTTTATGTGCAGTTGTAGGAACTATTATGACTATAATTATTTCGATTGGAGAGAACGAATAGTGGAAATTATCATGATCTTTGTTAGTGGTATTCTCACATCTATAAGTGTCTATCTCGTTTTGTCTAAAAGTTTGATACGTATCATTATGGGGACTACACTACTAACTCATGCCGCAAATTTATTTTTAATTACTATGGGAGGTTTAAAACACGGAACTGTTCCAATATTTGAAAAAGGAACATCAAGCTATGTTGACCCTATCCCTCAAGCATTGATTTTAACAGCTATCGTTATCGCCTTTGCTACAACAGCCTTCTTCCTAGTTCTTGCATTTAGAACATATAAAGAACTAGGCACAGATAACGTTGAGCTAATGAAAGGAGCGCCAGAAGATGATAGAGAGTAACTTGCTTGTTTTAACTTTAGTCATACCTATCCTAACTGCAATTTTACTCATATTTATTGGAAAGCGCCCAATAATAAAAAGATATGTTGCACTTGTCGGTACATTGTTAACATTAGTCGTTGCATTGATTAACTTAAAGAATGTGCTACGAGACGGACCAATCAAGGTTGAACTGGGCTCTTGGAAAGCCCCATACAGTATTGTATTTGTAGTCGATATTTTTAGCGCTCTACTCATCATCACAAGTATTATTATTACCATTTTAGTCATTTTATACTCATATCGTTCTATCGGTTTAGATAGAGAACGCCATTATTATTATTTCTCTATCATGTTTATGTTGATTGGTATTATTGGCTCATTTACAACAGGAGATATTTTCAACTTGTTTGTGTTCTTTGAAGTCTTTTTAATGTCTTCATATTGTTTACTCGTTATTGGTACTACTAAAATACAATTACAAGAAACAATTAAGTATATTTTAGTCAATGTTGTTTCATCATCTTTCTTTGTCATGGGTGTTGCAGTTTTATATTCAGTAGTAGGAACTTTAAATCTCGCTCATATTAGTGAAAGATTATCACAACTTTCTGTACATGACAGCGGCTTAGTCAATATTGTTTTTATTTTATTTATCTTTGTCTTTGCCACTAAAGCAGGCGTTTTTCCTATGTACGTATGGCTACCTGGTGCTTATTATGCTCCTCCAGTAGCGATCATCACGTTCTTTGGCGCACTATTGACTAAAGTGGGTGTATACGCAATTGCGAGAACTCTAAGTTTATTCTTTAATAACACAGTAAGCTTTTCTCATTATGTCATCCTTTTCTTAGCATTACTTACAATTATTTTTGGATGTGTAGGTGCAATAGCTTACTATGATACGAAGAAAATCATCCTTTATAATATTATGATTGCAGTCGGTGTCATATTAGTTGGTGTTGCTATGATGAACGAATCAGGCATGACTGGTGCAATATATTACACACTACATGATATGTTAGTTAAAGCTTCATTGTTCTTACTCATTGGCGTCATGTACAAAATCACTAAAACGACTGACTTACGTCATTTTGGTGGCTTGATTAAAGGATATCCTATTCTAGGTTGGACATTCTTTATTGCATCGCTAAGCTTAGCGGGTATACCACCTTTTAGTGGTTTTTATGGTAAATTCTACATTGTTCGAGCGACCTTTGAAAAAGGATTTTATCTAAGTGGTATCATTGTACTTTTATCAAGTTTAATCGTGTTATATTCAGTCATACGTATTTTCTTAAGAGGATTTTTCGGTGAAGTTGAAGGATATACTTTATCCAAAAAGGTAAATGTTAAATATCTAACAACTATCGCCGTCGCATCTACAGTGATTACTGTAGTCTTTGGATTATCTGCAGACGCATTATTCCCAATCATCAAAGATGGTGCTGAAACGTTTGTCGATCCAAGTCAATATATTCATAGTGTGTTAGGAGGTAAATAGTTTGGCTATACAGTTTGTAATTAATTTACTTGTTTCTGTCATATGGTTACTTGTAACAAATAGCTATACCTTAAATAACTTTGTATTGGGTTTTATACTAGGATTATTTCTAGTTTATCTCCTGCACCGTGTCTTGCCTGGTCAGTTTTATTTAGTGAGAATATATAGAATTGTGATGCTTATCATTACATTTTTAACTGAGTTAATAAAAGCAAACTTTGGTGTACTCAAAATTATTCTCAAACCACGAATTGAGAATAAACCCGGATTCTTTGTGTACGAGACGGAATTAGAAAGTGACTGGCAACTTGTTTTACTTTCCAATTTGATTACGTTAACACCCGGCACAGTCGTTTTAGGTATTAGTGATGACCGTAAAAAGATTTATATCCACTCAATTGATTTCAGTACAAAGGAAGAAGAGATTCAAAGTATCAAATCTTCATTAGAGAAGGTCGTTAGAAAGGTAGGCGAGAAATAATGCCTTTTAAAATATTTATTATTACAGCCTTAATTATTGTGGTCTTATCTATGTTAGCAATGTTAATACGTGTTATTTTAGGACCCTCTCTAGCAGACCGTGTCGTTGCACTTGATGCAATTGGTTTACAGTTAATGGCCGTGATAGCGCTATTTAGTATTTTACTGAATATTAAATACATGCTCGTCGTTATTTTAATGGTCGGTATTCTTGCTTTTCTAGGAACTGCAGTCTTTTCTAAATTTATGGATGAAGGTAAGGTGATCAAGCATGATAGCAACGATCGTCACTAGTGTCTCTATCATATTTGTTCTTCTTGGAGCTTTGATCAGTGCCTTTGCTGCAACGGGTCTCATTCGATTAAGGGATGTTTACTCAAGAGCACATGCAGCTGGTAAAGCAGCCACACTGGGTGCGATGTTTTTACTATTTGGAGCATTTTTATACTTTATTGGCACTGAAGGATATGTAAATATGCAATTAATTATCGGAATTATTTTCGTATTTATTACTGGTCCCCTTTCAAGTCATTTAATCATGAAAGCTGCCTATAACATTAAAACACCGTATACCAAAGATACTAAAATTGATGAAATTAAAGAGGATATGAAGCATACAAAGCTATAATTCATACTTTTAAGAGTTTTATACCAAAATCAAATTCAATATTTACTAATTTTTTTAAATCGATAATATGATTAATACTTGGGACATAATTCCTAGCAAAATAGCCAGTAAATGAGTTTTCATAAATTCATTTACTGGCTTTTTTATTTACAATACTTCGTATTGTTGGCTCCTTTTCTTAGGGGACAGCTTCAGCCTGTAGTCTTCAGCTTGTCCTGTTCCCTCAAGAGTCTCGCCAAAATACTTTGTATTCATATGTAATTTAACATTAAAATTGTTTTGCTCCTCTTTAAATAAAAATGACACTTTGTAACTCTTTGCAAGTTGTGGTATGATTTAAATCGTAATAATTACGTTTTGAAAGTAGAGGGGCGATTCAATGCATTGGACAATTATTGGTGGTGGCTTACAAGGAACCACCATTGCACTTAAATTAAAAAATGAAGGACTAAAAAATGAGGAGCTTACTATCATAGATCCTTACTCCTCATTATGTGAGCGTTTTAATATTTATACACAACGTATTAGTATGCCATACTTAAGATCGCCTTTCGTTCATCATATTCATCCTAAACCTTTTCATCTCAAACAATATGCTAGATATCATCAGTATACTTCAGCTTATTACGGCCCGTATAAACGTCCTCAAAGAGATATGTTTATGCATCATGTTCATGATTTGATACATCAATTTAAACTTAATGATTGTCATATACAAGGTAAAGTCGAAGCTATTAATAAATCAAGAGGTAAATGGTGTATAAAACTATCAACAGGCGATAAAATGGTTACCGATTGTGTTGTGATAGCAAATGGTTATACGCAAACGCCATTCATACCTGAAATTTTCAGAAATAAAGCGAATGTAAAACACATATTTGCTGATAATTATCATGCCTCTTTAGATAAAGATACTCAACATGTTGTTGGTTCAGGTATATCTGCTGCCCACCTCACTTTAAAATTATTAAATGAACACAATCACCAACTTGTTCATTTATGGATGAATAAAGATATTGAGATACACGATTTTGATGCTGATCCTGGTTGGTTAGGACCAAAGAAAATGAACCTTCTTGCATCTATATCCTCTTCAGATGCAAGAATGAAGTTAATTGAAGACGAGCGTCATAGCGGTTCAATGCCTATGGAATTATTTTTAAGGTTAAAGAAATATGTGCAAAGTGGTCGACTCGTCATACATATGAGTCAAATTGATGATGTAACAGAATCCTATATTATCGCTGCTGGAAAATATTTTGAATATAAGCATATTTTGTTAGCTACCGGATTTTATAATCAATTATTAACACAACCACTCATTAAAAACCTTATTCAAAACGAACAAGCACCACTCAATCATTCAGGTTATCCTTCTTTGTCAAACGAACTAGAATGGTTAAATCAATTATTCGTAGCTGGTGGACTTGCAGATTTAGAACTAGGTCCTTTTGCAAGAAATATAATGGGCGGTAAGGAAAGCGCTGAACGCATAAGTAAAGCATATAAACGTTTAAATAAGAAAATCTCATAAACAAACACCCCGATTAGATTGTGTAGAATTCACAATTTAATCGGGGTGTTCTGTTACATTATTGAATAGGTTTAATAGCAATCGTACCGCGCATGACACTGATTAATTGGTCATGGTCATCTTTGATATCAATATTCCAAACTTGTGTTGTTTTTCCTTGATGTATTAAAGAAGCAAACGCTCTCACATGTCCTTGTCGAGTTGAGCGAATATGATTTGCATTCATTTCTAAACCTAGTGGAATGAATTGCTGCGTATCAATCAAATGAGCAGCACCTATCGAACATGCTGTTTCACCTAAAGCTAAACTCGCACCACCATGTAAATAGCCAAAGGGTTGCTTTACTTTATCTGTCACAGGCATAGACACTACTACTTTACCATCTTCTTTTTGTTCAATCTTCATTTCAAATGTTTCTAAAAGATTGGTCATAGTTCACACCTCATTTCAGTAGTTATAGTACCATAGCTGCTATCGTACCAAAAACCATAAGGGGAACATTATAAAATAAGAAATTCGGGATACATGTATCACGAATATGATCATGTTGTCCATCCATATTCAAACCGGCTGTCGGTCCAAGTGTAGAATCACTTGCTGGAGAACCTGAATCACCTAAAGCACTTGCTGTACCAATTAAAGCAATAAGAGCCATTGTGTCTAAACCAATTGATACTCCAAAAGGTATAAATAATGAAGCAATAATAGGTATTGTTGCAAAAGAGGAACCAATACCTAATGTTACAATAAGTCCAATGAGGTACATGACGATAATACTAATCAATTTATGATCTCCAGTTAATCCTGTTAAACTCTTGACTAAGCTATCTATATCACCTGTTGCATTCATCACGCCAGCAAACCCGTTAGCTGTTAGTATCACTACACCAATATAAGCCATTAATTTGACTCCATCTACAAATTGTTCATCGAGTTCATACCAACGATAAGCTCTTGAAACAAAGAAAACAAGTACCCCAGCTAACGCACCAAAAATCATAGAATCTGTAAATGTCTGTACTAAAAACGTAGCTAGTATGGCAATGACAGTAACAATTAGCACATAAGGTTTGAGTTCCGAAATTGTTTCTCGATCATTTACATTACGTTGTTCATAAACGCGTGGCTTTCTATAAACAATAAATCCAAGTATGAGACCCACAACATATCCCATTGAAGGTATTAACATCGCCTTCCATATCATATTCATCTCAATTGGATGGTTTGCTTTTTGAAAACCACTTTGAATGATTTGATGGAAAATTTGACCGAAACCATAAGGTAATAGCACGTAAGGAAAACACAAACCAAATCCTATTACTAAAGCAATAAGTCTGCGATCAATTCTTAAATCGTTAAACAAACTCACAAGCGGAGGTATTACAATTGGAATAAAGGCAATATGTACAGGAATTAAGTTTTGACTCATGATACTCATTGCTAACAATGCAATGATAATAATTATTTTAACCTTAACTCGGGAAAGTCTACTATTCTCAGCATGAATACTTGCAATAATTTTACCGACAAGATAATCAGTTATACCACTATAGGAAATCAAAGCAGCAAAACCTCCGAGTAACGCATAACTTAATGCGACTTCTGCGCCATCTACTATATTTTTTCCAAAAACATTAATTACTTTTTCTAAATTCATACCTGATATTAATCCACCGACAAGTGCACTAATAAATAAGCTAATGACCACATTTAATCGACATAAACAGAGTATGATCATTAATATGACTGCGATTACAACAGCATTTATCATTCCGCCTCACCCTTTATCACTCTATCGAACTAAAGTATTTATAAAATACATACTAGCAAGACATATATTTAATGTCAATGTTAAAAAAGACTCAACGATTATATACATTTAGTTATATTTAGTTGATTATTTTCAATAACTGAAATATAACACCTAAAAATGTAATAAGTTGAGTCTATATAACTTTATTTATATTTTTGTTGTAACCACTCTACAACTGTAGGTATCATGTAACCTGTCGGACCCTTTGGACCTTTATATGTAGCACTTTTAATTGTTGCAGGGCCCGCGATATCAAAGTGAATGTGTGGGATGTCACCACTAAAATGCGAAATAAATGCTGCTGCAAACAATGCTTTTCCTTGACCGTTCGTATGATTGACTAAATCTGCTACATCTGATTGTTTAATTAAATGTCTTTCAGTCTCTGTAATAGGTAATTCGAATACTTTTTCGTCTACATGACGTGCGACTGTTAATAAGTTTTTAAGTTCATTTTCAGCATGAGATTGGAAAGCAGCCGCCTTGTCATCACCTAAAGCTACAATCGCTGCACCCGTTAATGTAGCAAAATCAAGAATTAGTTGTGGTTTAAATTGTGTTGCATAGAATACTGCGTCACCTAAAACCATTCTACCTTCAGCATCACTATTCAACATTTCTACCGTTTCACCATTAAGCGCAGTAAATACATCATCTGGTTTCATTGAAGATTCACCAATCATATTTTCAGCTGAAGCGATCACTCCTACAATATTTACAGGTAGCTTTTGCTTAGAGATCGCATCAACCATACCAATAACATTGGCCGCACCACACATATCATATTTCATAGTTTGCATACCTATCTTAGACTTAATACTATATCCACCGGAGTCATATGTAATGCCCTTACCCACTAATGAAATAGGTGGTTCATCAGCTTCTGCACCATAGTATGATACCGTAATTAATCTCGGACCATGATTAGAACCTTTACCTACTGCATGTATTAATCCAAATCCTTCATCTATAATTTGTCGGTGATCTTTGATATCTACACTAACGGAACTCCCTTCGAAATGCTTTTTTATTTCTTCGGCAAAATATTGGGGTGTTAAAATATTCGGAGGCATTTGACTTAGTTCACGAGCATAGTTTATAGATTCACCCAATTGTTGGCCTTCGTTAATCTTCGTTTCTATATTATGCTCTGTCGTTTGTATATAGACTCTACCTTGGTATGGAGGCTTTTTATCCGATTTATAATGGTCAAATTCAAAGATAGATTGTGCACTTTGTAAACCTAAAGTTTGACAAATTTCAATAATGTTACCATATTTAGATTTGAAAGTATCTAACAATAATTCACAATCCGTTACATGAACGTTTTTTAAATATTGAAACAACTGACCCCAAACTTTTAATAAACGTTGATATGATAAAATTTTTAAGTTTCCTAGTCCTACAGTTAATAATCTTTTGGGCTTTTCATCAATATAAATAAGCGTTGATGATATTTTGCCGATTGAGCTATTGATGACATGATATTGTTTTAATGTTTCTAATCGCTCTTTAATTAACGTCTTATGATATTTTATCTCACCTAATTGGTTGAGGTGATCTGGCACACCCACCACAATCGTTTCAATTGATGTTGGCGTATCTTGATTAATAAAAAATTGCATATAGATCCTCCGTTCCTCATTATGTATAACAATAATTATAAGTTATGAACACCACAATATTAAACAAAACCACTTTTTACTCTAACTCTAAATAAAAAGCATTTTTGTTTAATTAAGTGTGAAATTCTTCTTCATCATATTTTTTTGATAAAAAATAACCTGAGACAATCATTTTGTCCCAGGTATAATTAAAATATAAACAATCGATGACAAAATTAATTTGAGTTGTTTACATATTTTAACTCTAGTCATCTTTGCTAAGGGAGACAATAAATTATGTCTCGTACCTTTTTATTGTATTTTTAATGTCTATTACTTGATTAAAATTTCCCTTTTTTAAAGGCTAAACCTATGCCACCAAGTTTGTAAATCGCACGAGTATCAATAACTTTCTTCAAGAATGCTGCTTTTTTACCAGCGATATCTCTACCATATACAATTCCAACACCATCATTAGTACCTAATGAACATACAGTTCCACGGTTAACATATTGGAAATCTTGTGTTGATTCACCATTTAATAAACGTTTAATGTTGCTAGCAGTATGCTCACCTTGTTGCATAGCAATTTGAGCTGTTGTTGGTAATGGACGCTCTTCACCAGCTGGAATAAACGCTGAACAATCTCCTATAACGAAGATGTCATTATGACCTTCAATTGTTAAATCTTGTTTATTGATAATGCGTCCACGTTTAACACCTTCAAATGATTCTTCCATTAAATGACTTCCACGCACTCCAGCAGTCCATACAGAAGTTCCAGCTTCTAACTGTTGTTTTTCTCCATTGACTTCAACAACGAAACCTTTTTCATTACAAGCGACAATAGGTGTTGCAATTTTGAATTCTACTCCACGGTCTTCTAAGTATTTTACTGCATAACTAACTAAGTCGTCTGAGAACATCGGTAACATTTTAGGTGCTGCTTCAACACATGTTAACTTCACTTTACTTTGATCAACACCATATTTACTGCATAATTCAGGAATTCTATCAGTTAATTCACCTAGAAATTCAATACCTGTAAATCCAGCTCCCCCAACTAAAATAGATAAATCTTTATCATCTTTTTCTTTAGAAGCAGCATAATTTGCGAACTTATCTTCAATGTGACGAGACAACTTACGAGAAGTTAAAACGTTCTCAATTTGGAAAGCATGTTCTTTCATACCATCAATGCCAAATGTTTCACTAACAAAACCTAGTGCAACAACTAAGATATCAAAGTCATAAACACCCTTATCAGTTTCTACGCGTTTAGCATTACGATCAATTTTTGTTACCTCAGCAACAACAAAATTCACTTTATCTTTGTTGACAGTTTTCTCAACAGGATACAATAAATCTTCATAATTAATCGTACCGGCAGAAGCTTCATGCAACCAAGTTGATTCATAATGATATTCATTCTTATTAATTAAAGTAATTTCCGCTGCATCAGCAGAAAGTTCCTTTTGCAATTTAGTTACAGTTTGTAAACCAGCATAACCTGCACCTAATACGAGCACTTTCTTACGATCTTGAGCCATCTCTAATTCACCTAAGCTTTCATAATATTTTAACCAACCAACAATGTAGATAAAGGCTATAAACATATGACAAGCCAAATTGTCTCTTTCTTTATAGTCTTAGTCAACATTTAAAATTTTCAAGTCTTTTTTGGGTTTTGCTCTTCAGTTGTTCACATAAAAGACACTTTTAATCTAGTTTTAATTTTATAGCTTTTACCCTATATTTTCAAGCTACAATAGGGATAGTTTGTGAAAAGTTTAATTTAATTTCGGATGGCAATATGAAGTTAACATTGCTCTGGATTTCCAGCGACTTTAGCTGTTTTAAATGAACTTCCACAACCACATGAGGCAATAGCATTAGGATTGTCTATTTGAAATCCTCCACCCATAAGTGACTGTTTAAAATCAATTGTTGTTCCATTTAATACTGGAGCATCATTTTGGTCTACTAGAACTTTCAAACCATAATATTCGAGAATTTCATCATTTTCACCAGGTTCTGCTTCGGCTGACATACCATAGGTTAATCCTGTGCATCCTCCACCATTTACTTTAATTTTTAAATAACCATCAGACATGTCGTTATTTTTTAACATGTCTTTAACTTCAAATGCTGCCGCTTCAGTTAAAATGACTGTTGGCATATAAAAAACCTCCCATAATTTTTTAATCTCTATAGCAAATTCGTTATATCATTATCTTCGATATGTTGATATATGTTTTTTAATAAATCGTCTGGTGTGTTACCTTCAACAATATCACCATCTACAAGGGCATACAAGCTACTTGCGCATAGACCACAATTTTGTAGACAACCGTATTCAAGGACATCTATATTAGGATCATTTTCTAATTTTTCAAATACAACATCACTGCCTTTGGCCATATTTGAAATACAGAACTCCACTAATGGAAACATAAGTCACCTTCTTATCTTTATTAGTTTAAACATTATAACAAAGTATTCAATGTCCTGACTATCAGTCGGTATGACGATTTTAATTTTGTTTATCTTTTTAAATTTTATAATAATTAAATTGCATTCTACATTTATTTGTAGTCATTTTGAAAAATAGATATAATAGTCATGCATACAAGTATTTTATTATAACTATCAGGGACTAGGAATCATCTTCATTTAGAGTATTCTAGTAATTTTTGAAAAGGGTTTCAATAAAACAATTTTAACAAAGGGGTATAAATCAATGAAAAACTTAGTATTACTAGGCGGGGGCTATGGTAATATGCGAATTATGTCGCGCATTTTACCTCATTCAATTCCTGAGGGATATCACTTAACTTTAATCGACCGCATGCCATTCCACGGTTTAAAACCAGAATTTTATGCACTTGCAGCAGGAACTAAATCTGACAAAGAGGTGCGAATCCAATTTCCAGATAGCAGTAAAATTAATACGGTTTATGGGGAAATCAATGATATAGATTTGGACGAACAAATGATAACAGTTGGAAATTCAAAAATAGATTATGACGAACTTATCATTGGTCTAGGGTGTGAGGATAAATATCATAATGTCCCTGGTGCTGAAGCATATACTCATAGCATTCAAACATTATCTAAATCGCGTGATACGTACCATAGAATTAGCGAATTACCTAAAGGGGCGCGTGTAGGTATCGTTGGAGCAGGTTTAAGTGGCATTGAATTAGCGAGCGAACTACGTGAAAGTCGATCAGACTTGGAAATTTTATTATATGATAGAGGGCCTCGAATTTTAAGGAATTTTCCTGAGAAACTAAGTAAATACATATCCAATTGGTTTTCTAAACACAATGTTACTGTAGTACCCAATTCAGTCATCGACAAAGTTGAACCTGGAAAAATTTATAATAATGGTAAACCAGAGAATATTGATTTAGTCGTTTGGACAGCAGGCATACAACCTGTTGAAATTGTGCGTAATCTTCCTATCGATATGAGTACCACTGGACGCGTGATTATTAATCAGTACCATCAAGTCCCAACCTATAGAAATGTCTATGTCGTAGGTGACTGTGCTAATTTACCACATGCACCCAGCGCTCAACTAGCAGAACTACAGGGTGAACAGATTGCTGATGTGTTGAAGAAACAATGGAATAACGAACCACTTCCAGATAAAATGCCTGAAATTAAAGTACAAGGCTTTTTAGGCTCTTTAGGTGACAAACAAGGTTTTGCTTATATCATGGATCGAACAGTTACCGGACGACTGGCTTCTATTTTAAAATCAGGTGTTCTGTGGCGCTATAAATATCATAATGGTTAATAAACAAAGAACCTAGGACACTTACATTTTCCTAGGTTCTTTATTATTAATCACAAACAATGACAGAATTGAAAAGTTATTCTTCTCAATAAAAGATGTAGCCCGAAAATGAAGAATTTCACCGGAAAATAACACAGACAATGTCAATTGAGGCACATGGTTAGTATAAATATTGTCCCCCCTTCTTTTAATCTTACGTGGTAAAATATGATTCAATAAAACGGGTTATTTGTTTATATTGTATGTAACCATCTGCTACATATTCATCATTCATCGTAACTAATGGGTAAAACAACTCATCTTCATTAATTCTTTCTATAAATTGCATATCATGATCAGTTAAATTTTCAGTATCATTTCGTATGTCAATATATGTAAATTCAAAATGATGTTGAGGAAACTTTCTTAAAAGTAATGCTTGAAGCCATTGATAAGTATCTATAGAAGTAGGTGCATTTACACAACTCGCACAAACGACTTCTGCTCCATATACGACAACACTAATTTTAGTCATTAAAATCCCCTATCTTATTTTATAGATTTTTACTACTTTATCTATTATAATGTAATAATAATGATTATGAAATAATTGCTCTGAAAGGAGACATGTCACATGCCTACTGAGAATCCAACAATGTTTGATCAAGTAGCAGAAGTTATAGAACGTTTGCGTCCATTTTTATTACGAGATGGTGGCGATTGTACGCTTGTAGATGTTGAAGATGGTATAGTTAAGCTACAATTACATGGCGCTTGCGGAACATGTCCTAGTTCTACAATAACCTTAAAAGCTGGCATCGAGCGTGCGCTTCATGAAGAAGTTCCAGGTGTAATAGAAGTAGAACAAGTATTCTAATATATCCCTATATAATTATTTATAAACCTAGGACTCATAGTAACGTCCTAGGTTTTTTTAATTTGATAGAAATTAATAAATGAAATCATAGCGCACTAATATTAACCCTATGATGCTATATAAACAATAAAATGCTTAGGATACAAAACATTGTTCCTAAGCATTTTATATACTGGCTATCAAAGATGGAAATGAAAAATACTTTACATCGAGGTGTTTCCCTTATAAATCTCGTTACACGGGATGAACAACGAATTCTGTACCTAGTTCACCTAATTTTATTTCGGTTAATAATATTATTTGTTGCCTTGATGTTGATCATCTTGACGACCTTTGTGATGTTTGTACGGTGGTTTATTTTTAGAATAATCGACTTCATGATTTTTAGGTGCATGACCATCCATATGTCTTGCGATTTGCTGGTCGACGTAAACCCAACCTTTCCATCCAATATGAACAGCATCACTAATTACGTACTTTTCATAGTCCTTGTTTGTCAAATCATAAATTTTTCCACCATTATCAACTACTGTTGAATGAATCTTTTTATATACAGCTTCACGTCTATCTTTTTTGATACCTATATGATCATACCATCTTCCATTTGAAGGTATACTAACATATTGTACATCAGCTCCAGCAGCATGTAGCGTTTGCACTAATAGTTTTAAATCTTGGAACTCAGGTGAGTTAATGTTGAACTCATAATCCCTTTTGATTTTACGCTTGTTTTGTTTTATCAATTTCCAATATGGATCTCTTATATCATATTTATTAGATTGAGTATTTGCTTTGCCTATATCGACAGCTTTATGTTTCATTTCATCCCATGAAGCATCTTCTCTTGTTGCCGGTTTTACTTCTGCTAGAGGTGGCTTAGTGAATGAGAATAAGGATTTAATAGCTTCAATCTTAGTTAATTGATTTTCTTTAAATGAAGAAATGTAGTTTCCAGAGACATCATCAGGGCGTTTTGCTTGTTCTCTAAGGTATGACTTATTGTGTGCATGCGGAAACTGTAACAATCTTTGTGCATACCGTTTCTTCAAATTAGCTGGCATATCTTTTTGATTAAACATCTGATTGATTTGACTTTGTGACATACGAGCATCAAAGTTTTGATTTGTTAATCCATGATTCGTAAACCATTGTGGAGAAATAATAAATGTAAATTTCTTTCCTTTTAAATTGTCGTATTGCGCTGCAAGTTCAACTGCATTAATTAAATCTGTCGAACCTCCCGCACCAATAAGGAACGTTTCTTTACTAGCATTTTGTTTATTTAGCGCTATACCTGGATTAAAAGGATCATCCTTTTCCAGTTCACTGGAACCATAAATCGGGTAATACTTATTTGACTCGAATAATTTATTTTGAATGAGCGTGCCTTTTAAAACTTGATCAGTTAAAGAAATTCTATTATCAGCTAACGTCTTATTTGTCACAAGACCAGTAAACCAACTTGCTGGTAAAAATAAAAATATAATAAATATGACGCCACTGATTATAATGGGTAAGAATGGTTTCAGTTTCATCGTAACTCTTCTAAAGCTTCTACAATTTTATTAGGAGTTGCCCACTCATCTCTATCAAAGTCCATAATTGACACTTCAATATCCAATTTATTTTGAATTTCTAAAAGTAAACCTACAGTTTGAAATGAATCAATAATACCTTCTTCAAAGATTTCTACATCTGGGTTTTCCTTCACAATGTTATTTTCAGCTACTTCTGCTAATAAATCTAATACTTGTTCTCTAAATTCCATAATTAATTACTCCTTTATTAAATAAATTTACCTGAGAAAATTAAGAATCCGAAAGTTACAAAATGGAAGGTAATGATAATACTTATAGCTGTAGTGAAACCATTTTGCCAACGTGGTGGATGCTTTTTACGCCAACGCTCATAATAACCATAACCTATGAATAACGCTGCGTGGTATAATCCATATACAATGTAATATACTTCTAGACCATGCCATACTCCCATTATGAAAAAGTTTAAAAAGAACGCTACATTTGACATTGCAAATTGACTTTTTAATAACTTCTTACGTGACATGTAGAATAAAGATCTCATATAGATACAATCTCTAAACCAGAAAGATAAAGTCATATGCCATCTATTCCAGAAATCTTTAATATTTTTGGCTTTAAACGGTTGTTTAAAGTTAGGCGGCGTCTTAATACCATATAAATAACTCACTGCAATCGCGAATAAACTGTATCCTGCAAAATCAAAGAATAAATATAAGCTATAAGCGTACATATATAGCCACATATGAGTAAACCCATGTAGGTTAAGTTGTAAAGGATTAACAGCGTATGTCTGAATCAAATACGCAATAATATATTTATATAAGAACCCTAACATAATCATATGAATTGCTTTGATAACAAGCTCTCTGTACTCTGCACCACTAGGTACTTTCTTATCATCTTTCACAAAACGTTTATATCTATCAATAGGTCCAGATGAAATGGTTGGGAAGAAAGAAATGAATTGTATCAATTTCCCTACTTTGATTTCTTTAATAGAACCATCACGAATCTCCATAATTAATTGAACACTTTTGAAAGTGACGTATGAGATACCTAAAAATCCTACAAATTCAATTAATTTACTTTCATGGAAGTGAATTTGATGTCCACCTAACCATGAACTCTGTAATATTTTAACAATTGCTAGAGGGAGAATAGACAACACCATAATTGTTACAAATTTTGTAAATGTATTCTTCCTTTGTCGTGATTGATAGTAGTACATAATGAGGGCAACCTGCCATATGACATAAATAATAAAACAAAAAAGTTGTGCACTTAGATATTTTTGCCCTAATAGATTATGTTTATCTGATGCAAATATAATGACAATCATGATTGCTGTACTTATACCATTGTAAATATAACTTCGCTTACCTAAGAATCCAAGTATTATCACAGGTATAAGAACGATAAATGCAATTAAGAAAAATGTAAATGTGCCATAAGGTATCATCCGTTTACAACCTCGGCAATTTTCTTACGATCTAATTTACCATTTAATGTGAGTGGTAGTCGTTCCATCCATTCGAACTTTCTAGGAATCATATATTCTGGTAAGCGTGATTTAAGTTCGTGTTTAATTTGAGTTGTCATTGCTAAATTATCTTCTACAGATTCAGTAGGTACTACTGCTCCTATTAAATGTACGACCTTTCCATTTTTATAAACCGGCACAACAACAGCCTCTCTTACATGTTTTGACTGGCGTAATTGTGTTTCAATTTCCTCTAGTTCCATACGATAACCATTTAGTTTAATTTGGAAATCAATACGTCCTTGAATAAACCACAATCCATCTTCAATTTTAGCTTTATCCCCAGTATGATATGTTCTGACACCGTCTTCAAAATTAAATACTGCGGCTGTCTTTTCTTCATTCTTTAAATAACCTAAACTGACGCTTTGCCCCTCAATGACAAGTTCTCCTTCTTCAGTAGCAAATAATCTTGTACCAGGTCTAGCCACACCAACTGGTAAAGGATTATATTGATTTAAAATTTCTTCTGTGATTTGTATACTTGTGACTGCAACAGTAGCTTCAGTTGGTCCATATGTGTTATAAATCATTGAATTCGGAAATCTTTCGACTAAGGCTTTAGCTGTTTTATGCGGTAAGATTTCCCCACAGAAAAAGAATTGCTTTAAGCTATTATATTGTTGTTCATTTAAATTAGGTAATAATAAACACATTTCTATAAAAGAAGGCGTAGAAACCCAAACATTCATCGGTGTTTGAACTAACATTTCGTTCAATAGTTTAGGTTTTTTGATCATATCTTTATCAACAAGATTTAAGGTACCACCTGATGTTAAACAAGGATAGATTGCCATTACTGATAAATCAAACGAAAATGGCGCTTGATTTAACCATTCTTTACCAGTACCAGTTTTATTTAAAGATACCATCCATTCTGCGAATTCATTTAAACTTGCATATTCAATTTGTACACCTTTAGGTTCTCCCGTAGACCCTGAAGTAAAAATTGTATATACTACATCGTTTTGCTTCATTTGACTATCAAAGACAATTGGATATTGTGAATCCTGAATATCGCTAACCTTAAGCACTTGTGCATTTGTCTGTTCCAAAGTCTCATCTGAAGTATTGAAAATGATTTCCGGTTGTACTTTATCAATAATCATATTGACACGTTCTTTTGGAACAGAAGTATCGATAGGAACATAACCGCAACCGGATTTAATCGCTCCAATCATACCAACAATCATGTAAGGTGACATGTGACCATATAAAATCATTGGTTTTTTACTATCTTGTAATAGATGTGCTAACTTACTTGATTCTTCATCAAGTTGCTTATATGTTAGCTCATCATTTGTATGTCTAACCGCAACTGCTTCAGGTTGTTCCTGAACAAAGTGGTTTAGAATATTAATTAAGTCTGCCATAACTACTCTCCCTCATTAGAATTCATTATAAATGAAGTTGTTTTGTGTATCACCACTACCATAAATTAAATACAGCGCTATAAAAATAGCTAAATATAACAAAGTGATTAAGTAAGGCTTCATTTTATCAAAATATTTGTTAGAAGGCTCTTTTCCTTTCATTTTTAAATAGCACCTCTCAAACTCTAACTATTATTAATCGTAAATCTTCTCAATGTTCTTATATTAAATCATGTACTATGAACCTTAATCATTACTAATAGACATCAAGCAATACAATATACATTTTATAATTTAATTTTACAATTCATTATATCTATGTTTCAAATATAATTCAATTCAAATTTTATGTCTTCATTAAAATTGTATTGAGAATTTTACATATTCAAATCATATGTCAACGACTCAATTAGAAATGGTTATCTCTTTTTAAGAACAACATTATTTTAATTCTAAAGCCATGATTAGACAATTACAGTGGATATAACAAAATTGTTAGTTTTATCAAATAAAAAAATTCACGTTATCACATTCAATTGATGGAATATGACTAACGTGAATAAATTTTAAATGTGTAAAGGGGTTACAGGGGTTAGTGGTGCATCATTATTTAATACTGCTTTAATATTATCTATACAAAGTTGTACCATTCGATTTCTAGTGACTTGAGATGAACTTCCTATGTGAGGTAACACCACAGCGTTAGGTAATTTCAGTATTGGATGGTCAGGTTGAATAGGTTCTTGACGCATAACATCTAAACCACAGGCTTGTATCTCATGATTTTTTAATGCTTCTAAAAGTGCTTCCTCATCTACAATTGCACCTCTTCCAATATTAATGAAGACAGCATCATTTTTCATTTTATTAAAAGCTCGATTATCAAATTGATTCTCAGTTTCCTTTGTTAAAGGTGCTGTGCAAATAATAAAATCACTTTGTTCAAGTAAAGAGCTAAATGTTACATATGTAGCATTTAACTCTCTTTCAGCAATTAAATCACGTTTGCGGTTGTGATATATTATCCGTGCATCAAACCCTTGTAAGCGACGTGCAAACGCTTTTCCTATATCACCCATTCCAAAAATACCAACAGTTGCACCGTATACATCTTTTCCTGATAATAAGTATGGTCCCCAACTTTTCCACTTACCCTCTTGAATATATGAAGTCGCTTCTATGATTCTACGGGCTACAGTAAGCATCAATGTAAACCCTAGTTCGGCAGTTGTCTCTGTCAGTACGTGAGGTGTATTAGTAACAACTACACCATGTTTCTTTGCTAATGTAATATCAATATTATCAAAACCTACAGCCATATTAGCAATCACTTTAAGTTGTTGTGCCCTGAGAAATACTTCTTCATCAATATGCTCACTCAATGTGATCACACATGCTGTTGCATCTTCAACGTTAGCAAGAAATGACTCTCTAGACATGGGCGTTAAATCGTGTTCCCACATGACAACTTGTCCTATTTTTTTAAGTTGTTCAACGTAGTGTTGTGGAATTTGACGTGTAACGAGTATTTTATTCATATGCACACCTCTAATAATTTCAAAACAGATAGATGATAATTTTATTTTTCTAATTCTGCAATAGCTACATTTAAATCTTTAAATGAATACGTAGGCGGTATTTCTTTAGATTGAATATCTTCATACGTACTCACACCAGTTTGAACATGTATCGTATCAATACCCACGTTAATACCTGACATAATGTCTGTGTCATATAAATCTCCAACCATTGCAACTTCTGATTTTTCTAATCCAAGTATATCTAAAGACTTAGACATTATAATTGGTTCAGGTTTACCTATAAACTCTGGCTGAATGCCGGTAGAGACACTGACCACACTCGTAATAGCACCATTACCAGGTAAAAAACCTCTCTCTTTAGGTATGGATACATCTGGATTGGTAGATATAAATTTAGCTCCATTACGTACAGCTAATGTTGCAATTGATAATTTTTCATATGTGACCTTTTCGTCTAAACCAATAACTACATAATCAACATGTTCATCGTTTTTTATTGAAAGCCCTGCATCAGTTAATGCAGTTTTAAGTCCATGGCCACCAATCATATATACAGTTGCATTGGGATGCTGTTCAGAGATATAATCCGCTGTTGCCAATGCTGACGTTACAACTTCATCTGGTTTAGCATCAATATGCATCTCACGTAATTTCTCAGTAACTTGAACAGGTGTCTTTGTAGAATTATTAGTTACATATAAATGAGAGATACGATTATTATTTAAATAATCTATAAATTGTGCGGCACCGTCAATTTCCTCTGTGCCTTTATACATTGTCCCATCTAAATCGATTAAGTATGCCTGATAATGTTTCACTAGTTATTCTCTCCTTTTCCAAATGCGGTAATTGGTACATTTTCATTTTCTAAAAATTGTCCTACTTCTTGAATAAATTGCTTATAGTATGGTAGTGCATCATCAAATAACGGCTCAATTTTATTCATATTTAAATCGATATAGTGATGTGCAAACTGTTTTCTAACATCAATAGTTCGATTGATATGTGATTGTGTTTCTTTTGAAATAACATTTTCCAATTCTAAAATATCTATTACATCTTTATAATTACCAGGATCTCTTAAAATAAACCCATCTATAATCATATTGCCAATATCTACAGAAGATTCAATTAACATTTGGGCAATTCGTTCAAAAGCATATGGATTCCTTTTATTATCATTGTAATCTTCAGTGAGCTTTTGTAAGTAAGTGATTTTCTGAGTTAGTTTATCTTTATCTACGAAATACATTCGCTTGTCACCTCTTCATACATCTAATAAGTTAATCATACCATAGTTTTGCAGTCATCATCATTTGTCGTTATACTTAAATATAATAGTTTTCGCAATGTAAAGGAGCGTCAGAGATATGATAGATATGTATTTATATGATGATGAAGAACAAAGCCAAGTACAGTTCGTCGGCTTTGTTGGTGAGCATAGTCGCTACGACTTAATGCTTGTACAAACAGATAGACACTACGGTAAAACTTTAGTTTTAAATATGCAGACTAATCAATTTGGCATTATAGGTTCAGATGATATAGAAGAAGAAGGTTACATTTCTCATATATTAGGAGTATCAAAGGAAGAAGCGGATGAAATTATTGAATATTTAAATGAGGTTATTCAATAGAAGCGTTATGTTATAAAAGTCCACTTAAATTGAGATGACGCTCTCAACTTAGTGGACTTCTATTGATCTATAGCTTGGGTATGTTTTTCTGTGTCTTGAATAGTAGGTTGAATCTTAACATCATGTAATTTATCAATGATATCTTCTTTATCATCTATTTCTTCAATAAATTCATTTGGTGACAATCGTCTGACTACAAAATAAGGACAACCAAAATTACAATATTCTAGTATATAATCTTGTATACTTGAAAATCGTTTACTTATTTCTGCCTTTTTATTACTATCTTTATAAAATCCTTTTAAGCGTAATTGATCGTAACCATAGTCACCTACGACATAATCATATTTGTCTAATATATCCGAATACCTAGCTGAAAATATTTCCTCATCAAAACATTCTCTATATTCTTCTATCAATTCAAAATATTGTTGGTCGACTTTAATCATATTTTCACCTTACAAAAAAATGAAATAGAGGCACTAAGTATCAAAAATACCATAAATCACTTACCGATATCTTCAATACACACATTTATCAAAATATAATGAAATTTTATGTATCACATAAATTATAGATACTCGATAAGCGAGGCACTTATGCCTCTATTTTTAATAGTTTTTAAAAATTATTACTTAATTGAGTTGTTCTTCACCTTGGCGTTGTTTCTCTTTAGCTGCTTCATTCACTTGCTCATCAGCATGATATGAGCTTCTTACTAAAGGTCCTGCTTGACAATGTTTAAATCCTTTTTCCATTGCAATCTTTCTCATTTTACCAAATTCTAATGGCGTATAATATTTCTCAACTTTCAAATGTTTTCGAGACGGTTGTAAATATTGACCTATAGTTAAGATATCAACATCATTAGCGCGTAAATCATCCATCGTTTCATAAATTTCTTCCATCGTTTCACCTAACCCAACCATCAAACTTGATTTTGTTGGAATATCAGGTTGTAATTCTTTAGAACGACGTAAAAATTGTAAAGTTCTATCGTAAGTTGCTCGAGCTCGAACTCTTGGTGTTAAGCGACGAACCGTTTCAATGTTGTGATTAAGAATGTCTGGTCTAGAAGCCATTAATGTTTCAAGGGCTTCATAATCGCCACCCATGTCAGATGGTAAAATTTCTATTGTTGTAAATGGATTTCTTTCTCTTACTTTGCGTACTGTTTCTGCATACACATTTGAACCTTGATCTCTTAAATCATCACGTGCAACAGCAGTAATTACAACATGTTTTAAATTCATTAATTCTACTGATTCTGCAACTCGTTCTGGTTCATTTAAATCTAATTCATTAGGCAAACCCGTTTTTACTGCGCAGAATCGACATGCTCTTGTACATACTGCCCCTAAAATCATAAATGTAGCTGTACGACGCGCACCCCAACATTCGTGAATATTCGGACATTTAGCTTCTTCACACACTGTGTGTAAATTCTTCTCACGCATCATTTTCTTAAGACCAGTATAATTATCGTTTGTGTTAAGCTTAATCTTTAACCAATCCGGTTTACGTAAAATTTCTTCATTTCTAGTCGCCATAACAACGCATACCCTCCTGTTTAATATATCTTCGTTTATTATAACATATCGGTATTAACATTAAATTAAAATTCAATATACGTTTCTCTTATAATTTTAGTAATTTCTCTTTAAAAATATCACGTAAAAATTCAGGCATAATATAATCTGTAGATAATCCCTTTAACAGTGGGAAATATCTTCCAAAAGTATACATATCAACAGTACCTAACGTATATTGTTTATCATTTTTAATCTCTTCATTGCCTATAAAATAACGCTCTTCTGACTCAATAAAGCCAAGATTATATAAAATATATCCTCCAAAGATATCCCCTCTAAAACCAAGACCTTGTGCATGTTCATGCATATATTCTTGCTTTTGGCTTTTTTGAATCACTTGCTTTAATTGTTTGCCAGTTAATCGAACCCTTACAATATTGATTGGATGGGGTAACATGCGATGTATATCATATTCCGTCACTTTATCAGCTTCAATGCCATTAACTATAAGTCCAGCATTTACGATTGCACAATCAGCCCTTGAAAACTCATATACACTTTCAGCCAGTAAATAGGATGTTCTTGTAATAACATCTGTTCTTTTGACTAAGTTCACATGATGATTAACTACTGGTTTACTTAGAAGTGCTCTTCCTTCTTCTTCAAAATGTGTCTCGACTAAAGGAAGTGTTTCAATAGGATGAATTTTGGCGATTTTATCAACGATTTTTCCATTTTCAATCGTGATATTAACTTCACCTAAATAATAGCCATATTTTCCTGCAGCTGCCATCAAAACACCATTGTTTATTTCTCCATGTTCAAAATGATGGTGTGTATGACTACCAAAGATAACATCTATTTCCGGAATCTCTTGGCATAACTTTTCATCAAAAAAGATACCGACATGGCTCATAACCATCAAAAGATCATATTCACCTTGATGTGCATTGATTTCATCTTTGATTGCCGCTAGTGGATCCGTAACAATCCAATCCAGTGCCCGATAAAAAGGTGTGAACGGTGCCGTTGCTGCAACAAATAAAATACGCGTTCCTTTTATTTCTTTGATATACGAAGAGGCAATATGATGTGGAAGTTGTCCCTCTTCATCTATGACATTCGTGCAAATCACTTTAAAATTCGCATCGTTATATAGATTTTGTAAAGCATCATGAGAAATTGTCATTCCTTCATTATTTCCAATGGTTGCAATATCACAATGTGCTTCATTTAAAAGTTCTATATTTTTATGTCCTACCGTAGCTTCTGTCACAGGTGCTGATAAATCAACATGGTCACCTATATCTATATAGAGTGAGGGATGTTCAAGTTGCGGTCTATGTTTTGCCATATAAGCTTGAATACGAGCATATTCATTTAAATGACTATGAATATCATTCGTGTGATATATTGTTAATTCCATAACATGATCTCCCTCTTTAAAATTTATATACTTAATTGTACTTTAGCATTAAAGAACAAAGTCTCAAAGCATAACTACTTCACTTTTAAATAAAAGATTTAATGATTAAATATACCCCCATGATAAGCATTACTGTTCTCAATAACATCACAACTGTGTCGGATTTCATAGATCGATTGACCCTTACACCTATTTGTGCACCTATCACACTTGAAATAATGAGAATGATGGAATATCCCCAAGCCACATGTCCTTGAAGGATATGCCCTATCGAACTCATCACACTTGAAAAGAAAATCATCATCATACTTGTGCCTACTGCAACATGTGGTGGAAATCTAAAGACGATGAGCATAAGAGGGGTCATCAATGCACCTCCACCTATGCCAAACAGCCCTGTTAATATCCCAATAAATAACGTTATTATAAAAGCAAACAGAGGAGGGACACTATAACGGTATGTTTTCCCTTCAGCATCAACATATGTACGCGCATACTTAGGTTTGTCAAAAATTTTAAAAGGTTTTATTTTGTGACGAATCATCAGTAATATCGACACAAATATCATAAACACGCCAAAGTATAAGTTAAATGAATCAAGTGTAAGGTATCTACTTAAAAAAGAACCAACCAAAGATCCAGGTAGTAGCCCAAATAGAAATATCGAGCCGTTTTTTATATCTACTTGTTTGGTTTTTAAATATCCTAATGAGGAAGATAGTCCAGTAACAATCAGAATAACTGAAGAAGTACCTATTGCAATTTGCGTCGTAATACCATGTAGAAGATGATGGTTTACGCCTAAATAAACAAGTGTGGGGACGATGATGATTCCACCACCAATACCAACGATAGATCCTAAAATCGCTGAAAATCCCCCTATTAATATTAATAAAATAATTGTTAATAACATGACATTCGCCTCTTAAAATAGTTTTAATTGTTGTGGTGCTAAACCTTCATAATCAATGTCTAAAATATTTTGATACTTTTTAGCATTATTAGCTGCATGACCGCCAGAATTATTATTAAAAATAACGTATACTTTCTTAGCCTTTTGATTAAGTATTTCGACTTTACGAGCCAAGTCAGCTAACTCTTCCTCGCTATAATCATATAAATATCTTACATCTCGCCATTCTTGATCAGTCATATCTTTTTTTGTCCAACCATAATGATTACGTCCATGATAACGTACAAAAGCAATATCACTAGTAATCCTATTTACTAGAGGAATGCTCCCCTCTTTAATTTGAGGTTCATCTACCACTGCATGAATGATTTGATGTTGTGTTAAGAAGGATAAAGTTTGTTCTTTATATTGATTGTCGAACCATGATTGATGTCTAAATTCAATGCTCATCGGAATATCACTTAATTGTTTTCTCACATATAAGATGTAATTTATATTTTGAACGTTACAATCAAACCAAGGTGGGAATTGTACAAGCACCATCGCCAATTTATTATGCTCTTTTAACGGATTGATCATTTCTTTAAACTGTTTAAATAATACATCTCTCGACTCTGCATAATCTCTATAGTCAGCATGTAATGTTAATGCTTGATGAATTTTAACGACGAATTGAAATCTATTCGGCGTTTCATTTATCCATTTAATTATATTTCGTTCTGGCTGTATCGCATAATACGAAGCATCCAATTCTACTATCGGGAAGTGACTAGCATACGTTTTTAACTTATCTGTTTTACGCTCTAAATCCTCATATAATGTATCATGGTCACCCCAACCAGTAAGACCTATTTCTATCATATTTATCACCAACAACATGATACCACATTACAATTCATTGATTCACTTGAGTTAAATTAAATTTACATATTCTTTAATATACACATATCTGAAAGTTAAACAAAAACACCTCTTATGGTAAGAAGAAGATACAACCACTTTCAAATATCTTGTATAACCTTAGCAATAAAAACTAAGGTTAATAAAAATTATATTTATCGAGTTTTTCATTCTATTATTGCCTACTAAAATAGAAAAACACCTGGAACATTGTATCATGTCCCAGGTTTTCTACCTTTACAATTTATATCACAGCTAAATTATACAACATCTTAATTGCCCTGCAACTTGTTTGACATTCATAGCCACTATCATTTTACAACAAAATTAACGATGCATCATGCTTTGCGGAAATTTTTGATGTTTTAATTTATTTTCTTCTTCACGATCCATTTCATCCTCAATATCCATACCAAGTAGCTCTTCTATTAAATCTTCGTGCGATACAATAGCATCCGTACCGCCATATTCATCTAATACAATCGCTAGATGTTTTCGTGAAACCGTCATTTTACGCAATACCCATTCTGCCCTATTATGTTCATTTACAAATAAAGGGCTTGATGCATAATTTGTAATTGCGTCCTCTTTATGTTTACTCCAAGCTAATAAATATTTTGAGTGGAATACACCAATGATATCATCTATATCTTCATCATATACTGGATATCTAGTATATGGATTATTCATCACTGTATCATAAGCTTCGTCATATGTTACATCCTTTGAAAAAGCTACAACATTAATACGAGGCGTAGTATCAACATCCTTAACCTTCAATTGTCCAAAGTCCATAACGTTTTGAAGTCGAGTATTTTCTATCTCATTAAATGCACCTTCTCTACCCGCAATATTTAATAATGTGCGAATTTCTTCTTTAGAAAATCTTTTTTCAACAGGTTGGCCTCGAGATAGTAAATGATTAATACCATCTGTCATCTTGTTTAATAAAATTGTAATGGGCTTGAGTACAATGACACATATATGAATGATAGGATACACAAGTTTTGAAATTTTATCAGGAAATGTTGCAGCAATTGATTTAGGAATCACTTCAGAAATAAGTATAATCACAATTGTTACAATTGCTGATGCTATTCCCACGTTCACTCCAATATCAATCGCTAAGATTGTCACGAGTGTAGGTAAAATAATATTCGCTACATTGTTACCGATTAATATAGCAGTGATAAACTCACTTGGTTTATCTAATAACTTTGTTAAACCTTGCGCCTTACGATCACCCTTTTTAGCTTCAGTTTGAAACTTAGTGCGATTCGCGGCTGTTAATGCTGTCTCACTACCTGAAAAGAAAAATGAAACAAATATTAATAGTATAATTGCAATAATCATGATGCATTTCTCCTTAAGATTTAGTCCGTATTAATACATTATTTCCCGAGAAATGAGTTATCAAACTTATCATTTATATTGGATTAACACAACGCACGAATATGAAAGAACTAATGTAAAACATTTTTATAGTTTATCGTGGCTTACTCTCATAAAGTATATCAGTAACTTAACTATTCCTTTTGTTAAAAATTAAACGATTAGCTATGATAATTCATTTCATTTATTAAAGTAAAGAGTTCAGACTTCTAAAAACTTCCACTTTAAATACTTTGTAAAAATATAAGAAGTAAAAATCAGCTAAATATTTTGTAAAATGAAATTCATGTTGTAATTATTATTAAAATGTTAAATAACATAATGATAAAAAGTGGTTTAATAGTTCTTAAAGAAAATTTTTCCTTTTAATCCATAAAATGAAATCGATGATAAAGTTAGCAATAGAAACTAGCATAACAATTTTGATAATAGTTTCTATTCCTTGCAATTCTTTACATTTAATTTCTGGCACTGTTATAAATATATATTCTAGAAATAACATTATCAAGACAACTATTGATATGTACGACTTGACCCTGGATAATTGAATATTTACTGACATACTCTCGTATTGGTCAGGCGTCAATTTTTCATGTGGGTTATCTATAATCTTTTCTAACTTTTTCATTGCATTGATAATTTTATTACTCATCTTAAAATCTTTTTTAGTCATCAGGAATGTAGTAGCTTTACCACCACCCTATAAAGCATCGCTATATCCATCTAATTCTTTTTTCAATTGAACGAATTGTTTATTTTTCGAATAAGCAATGTATAACTGCTTTATAGGACCGATTTTCCTGCTATTGGTGATCAATCACTCGGTATACCTTTCACTTTTTTTGAAGCCATAGTAGCTACAGGTGTAATCATATCCAATAAATTTGCATCATCCAAATCATATTTAGCTTGAAAATCTTTGAAGTCACCCAAAGTAATTTTGATATGCTTATTCAAATCTTTACCATTAACTTCATTATTTGCAATAGCTAGTGTTTCTGTAATATCTTCAATGTTTTTACAGTAGAATCCATTTTATTTAATGAATTGAAATATTAAATGAGATACTAAAAAAATTTCATAAAATAGACTCATGACCGATACTCTTATATAAGATGTTATTAACCAATAAAAATAGATATTAGAGTCAATATGAGCTACAACAATCATAAATTAACTACTCGTGCAAGTATAAAGTATTATTAGAAAAGAAAATTATTCTTTTAGAGTTTTTACGAATCAGTAAAACCATTTTCTTTCAACTATTTATCATAAAATTAAAAGAAATATCATAATTATATTGTTTAAAAAGCTTAAATAAATTATGGAACTCGTAAAAAGAATTATGTTCACTTTTCTAAATTAACTAATATGAAATAAGTGGATAAGGTATTAACTTCTATTTAATTTTTTCAATGTCACCAACTGAGTTTGACATAAAAATAAAACAACCAGCGAATCACAAATGATTCGTTGGTTGTTAATCATATTATAGTTGATTTAATATTAACCAATTGAGCCTTCCATTTCAAACTTAATTAAACGGTTCATTTCTACTGCGTATTCCATTGGTAATTCTTTAGTGAACGGCTCAATGAATCCCATAACAATCATTTCTGTCGCTTCTTCTTCAGAAATACCACGACTCATAAGATAGAATAATTGCTCTTCTGATACTTTAGAAACTTTAGCTTCATGTTCTAATGAAATATTGTCATTGAACACTTCATTATAAGGGATAGTATCTGAAGTTGATTCATTATCTAAAATTAATGTATCACATTCGATGTTTGAACGTGCACCCTTAGCTTTACGTCCAAAATGAACGATACCACGATAAATGACTTTACCACCATTTTTGGAGATAGATTTAGAAACAATAGTTGAAGATGTATTAGGTGCTTTATGAATCATTTTAGCACCGGCATCTTGAACTTGGCCTTTACCAGCAAATGCAATGGATAGCGTGCTACCTTTAGCACCCTCACCTAAAAGTACACAGTTTGGATATTTCATCGTCAACTTAGAACCTAAGTTTCCATCTACCCATTCCATATTACCGTTCTCATGTACAAAGGTACGTTTAGTTACTAAATTATATACGTTGTTGGCCCAGTTTTGGATAGTAGTATATCTTACATGTGCATCTTTGTGTACAATAATTTCAACAACTGCCGAATGTAGTGAACTTGTGGAGTATACAGGTGCAGTACAACCTTCTACATAGTTTACTGATGCACCTTCATCAGCAATAATTAATGTACGTTCGAATTGTCCCATATTCTCAGAGTTAATACGGAAATATGCTTGTAGTGGTGTATCTAATTTAACATTCTTAGGAACATAAATGAATGAACCACCAGACCATACTGCTGAATTTAATGCAGCAAATTTATTATCTGCAGCAGGTACTACAGACGCAAAATATTCTCTGAATAACTCTTCATTTTCACGTAATGCACTATCAGTATCTTTGAAAATAATACCCTTTTCTTCCAATTCTTTCTCCATATTATGATAAACAACTTCTGATTCATATTGAGCAGAAACTCCAGCTAAGTATTTCTGCTCAGCTTCTGGAATACCTAATTTATCAAAAGTACGTTTGATTTCTTCAGGCACTTCATCCCATGAACGTTCAGTATGTTCAGAAGGTTTAACATAATACGTAATATCATCAAAATCTAATTCAGATAAATCTCCACCCCATTGTGGCATTGGCATTTTATAGAATAGTTTTAATGCTTTCAAACGGAAATCTAACATCCATTGTGGCTCTTCTTTCATTTTAGAGATTTCTGTTACTATATTTTCCGTTAAACCACGCTCTGATCTAAAAATGGAAACATCTTCGTCATGGAATCCGTATTTATAATCCCCAACATCAGGTGCTTGTTTTGCCATTTTAATCACTCCTTGATTTTATAATTAATAAACGGCATGCGTATAAAAAATTCATTTATATTTATGTTTACTCTACTTTGTTATGTCCTATCACTATGATTTAAACTTTTACGATGTAATTAAATCACTGAATTAAACATACGAGGATGTTGATTCAGTATAACAATATATTTACATCATCAAAAGGTAATATATTGTATTGGTTTTAATCTTCTTCCGTTGTACCTTCTGACTTACCTTCTTTTTCGACTGTCCCTTTTTCTAATGCTTTCCATGCAAGCGTTGCACATTTAATTCTAGCTGGGAATTGTGAGACACCTTGAAGCGCCTCAATATCTCCCATTTCTTCTGTAATCTCGTAGTCTTCACCGAGCATCATTTTAGTAAACTCTTGGCTCATTTGCATTGCTTCACCAAGTGAATGACCTTTAACTGCTTCAGTCATCATAGATGCACTAGACATTGAAATTGAACATCCTTCTCCTTCAAACTTAGCATCATTAATGATTCCGTCTTCAATATCAAATGTCAAACGTATGCGATCACCACATGTAGGGTTATTCATATCAACAGTCATTGAGCCATTGTCTAAGACACCTTTGTTTCTAGGGTTTTTGTAATGATCCATAATTACAGATCTATATAATTGATCCAAATTATTAAAATTCATAAGAGAAAAACTCCTTCGTTTGTTTCAATGCTTGAACTAATTGATCTACATCTTCTTTCGTATTATAAACGTAAAAACTTGCACGTGCTGTTGAAGAGACACCTAACCATTTCATCAAAGGTTGCGCACAGTGATGGCCTGCACGAACTGCAACACCTTCTGTATCAACAGCTGTAGCTACATCATGTGGATGTATATCTGCTAAATTAAAAGTAATGACCCCTGCACGTCTATCTTTTGGTGGACCGTAAATTTCAAGACCATCTATAGTTAACATTTGTTCATATGCATATTCTGTCAATTCTTTTTCATGCTGATGAATCGCATTAAAACCTAAATTTTCAATATAATGTATAGCTTCTGCTAAACCTATTGCTTGAGCAATAAGTGGTGTGCCAGCCTCAAATTTAGTTGGTAGGTCAGCCCAAGTGGCGTCATATTTACTTACGAAGTCTATCATATCTCCACCAAATTCAACGGGTTCCATATTTTGTAATAATTCTCTTTTTCCATATAAAACTCCAATGCCAGTAGGACCTAACATTTTATGTCCACTAAAACTATAAAAATCAGCATCGATATCTTGCATATCTAAAGCCATGTGTGGAGCTGATTGCGCACCATCCACACTTATAACTGCACCATGTTCATGTGCAATTTTAGCGATAGTTTTAACATCATTAATTGTTCCTAAAACATTGGAAACGTGTGCGATAGCAACAATTTTAGTTTTATCATTGATGGTTGCTTTTATATCATCTAATTGCAATTCACCATCTTTTGTCATTGGAATAAATTTTAGTGTTGCATTTTTACGTTTAGCTAATTGTTGCCATGGAACAATATTAGCATGATGTTCCATTTCTGTTACAACAATTTCGTCACCCTCACTAATATTAGCGTCACCATAACTATGTGCTACTATATTTATTGATGCAGTTGTTCCTCGAGTGAAAATAATTTCTTCAAAGTACTTCGCATTGATAAAACGTCTTACTGTTTCTCTTGCATTTTCATAGCCATCTGTAGCTAAAGACCCTAATGTGTGTACACCACGATGGACATTAGAATTATAGCGTTTGTAGTAATCATCTAGTACATTTAAAACTTGTACAGGTGTTTGGCTAGTCGCAGTTGAATCAAGGTATGCTAAACGTTTATTATTTACCTTTTGCTCAAGTATCGGAAAGTCTTTAATGACTGCCTTGACATCAAAAGAATGTTCGGCCATTATAGTCACGACCTTTCTATATATGAGTTTCCCCTCTAGGAGGTATCAATTGAATTAATCTTTGACTTTATTTTGAAACTTTACGCTCAATTACTTCTCTAAGTTGACGTTTTACATCGTCAATTGGTAATTCACGTACTACTGGATCTAAGAAACCATGTATAACTAGACGCTCTGCTTCAGCTCTTGAAATACCACGGCTCATTAAATAATATAATTGCTCAGGATCGACACGACCAACTGAGGCTGCATGTCCTGCTTCAACATCATCTTCGTCTATTAAAAGAATAGGGTTAGCATCACCACGAGCATTTTCAGATAACATCAATACACGTGACTCTTGGTTCGCAATAGATTTCGTACCACCACGTTTAATGTAGCCAATTCCATTAAATACAGAAGATGCATTTTCTTTCATAACACCATGTTTCAATATATACCCATCTGTTTCTTTACCGTATTGAACAATTTTGGAAGTTAAATTTATTTTTTGATCACCTGTGCCAACAACAACTGATTTCAATGCACTTGTTGAACGATCACCGTTTAGATTTGTAGTATTATCTATAATTTGGCTACCTTCATTCATCAAACCTAGTGCCCAATTGATAGAAGCATCTGCATCTGCAGAACCACGACGAATTATATGACCTGTAAATCCTTTATCTAAATAATCAACTGAACCATATGTGACGTTAGAGTTTGCGCCAGCGATAACCTCTGACACAATATTAAGTTGGTTATCTTCACCACTAGTAGTAGAAAGATAGTTCTCTACATAGGTAACTTCTGCACTTTCTTCTGTAACAATGATGACGTGATTGTAAAAGCTCGCTTGTTCATCATCATGTAAAACAACGTACTGTATAGGATGTTCTACAACAGTATTTTTAGGTACATAAACAAAAATACCACCGTTTACTAATGCAGTATGCAATGCTGTTAAACGATGTTCATCAACATCTACTGCTTTAGTCATAAAGTACTTTTGAACTAAATCACTATGGTTGACTAGTGCTTCAGATAGACCTTCAATAATCACACCATCATGTTTAGCTTGATCCGATACTTGTGTATATGCCAATTCATTATTATGTTGAATGATTAAGTTTTCTGAGTTTTCAACATCAATGATTTCTTTAACAGATTTTGGTAAATCAGTTAACTGAGTGTATGCATCTCCTGTTGTATGGTGTTGTTTAAACGTATCAAAATCCCATTTTCTTAATTTCGTTTTATCAGGTTTTGGCATTTCTAAAGTTTCTGTTAATTTCAACGCTTTTTTACGTAACTCTGTCATCCAAGAAGGTTCATTGTGCGCTTTAGAATAATCAACAAGTTGTTCTTCAGAAATGTTCAAAGTTTTAGTTGTCATCACTTTTTCCTCCTACTTGATGAAATAAATTTTACTTCGAATGTTCAGTTTCATCATTTTATGTGAACATCTCAATGCTAATTTTGGAATATGACTATTCAGCAGCACCAAATTCTTCTTTAACCCATTCATAGCCTTCTTCTTCAAGGCGTTTAGCCAATTCTGGACCTCCAGATTTCACAACTTTACCACCGTACATCACATGTACTTTATCTGGTGTAATATAATTTAAAAGTCGTTGATAGTGCGTAATCATTAATGCTCCAAACTCTTCACCACGCATTTGATTAATACCTTTAGAAACCACTTTCAAAGCATCAATATCCAAACCAGAGTCAATTTCATCTAAAATAGCGAATTTCGGTTCTAACATCATTAATTGTAAAATCTCATTTCGTTTTTTCTCTCCACCAGAGAAACCTTCATTTAAATAACGTTGAGCCATATCTTTATCGATATCTAAAAAGTCCATTTGTTTATCCAATTTCTTGATGAACTGCATTAAATTAATTTCTTGTCCCTCTTCACGTTTCGCATTAATTGCTGAGCGCATAAAATCTGCGTTTGTTACCCCTGTAATTTCTGATGGATATTGCATAGCTAAAAATAAGCCTGCTTTAGCTCTCTCATCAACGTCTAACTCTAAAATATTAACGCCATCTAATAATACTTCACCTTGTGTAACTTCATAACTTGGATGTCCCATAATTGCTGACGATAATGTTGATTTACCAGTACCATTAGGTCCCATAATTGCGTGTATTTCACCAGTGTTAATTGTTAAGTTAACACCTTTTAAAATTTCTTTATCCTCGATAGACACATGTAGGTCCTTAATCTCTAATGTTGATGACATTTATATTCCCTCCGTAAAATATAAAGTTTTCTTAACTAGTTTATAATAATTTTAATCTATAGTCAAAAAGACTCATTGAATTTCAATCCACTTCATTATAACGTACTTGGTCCCTAATATAAACTTTTTAAAACACTTATTTAGATTTATTATTTAACAATAATTATTTTTATGTAATTGTTCTGAAATTCTTTAAATGATAATGGAAAGCTCACTTTCTCAATAGCCAATCTTTAGACAAAAAAGAAAATATCCCAAGAAGTTCAAATAATGTGATATTATGCACTTTAACCTTTAAAATTTTCATGAAAGGAGATTATTATGAAAAAATTCAAATGGATAAATATATTTAAAGGTTTTGGTATGGGTACAAGTGATCTCGTCCCAGGTGTAAGTGGAGGGACTATCGCTTTATTACTTGGAATTTATGATGACTTTATTAGCTCAATTAGTGGTTTGTTTTCAAGACGATTTTGGCCTAGCTTAAAATTTTTACTACCTATTTTAGTAGGGATGCTAATAGCTATAGGACTATTAAGTCAATTATTTAATTATTTGCTTAGTCAACATCATATTCCTACTATGTTATTTTTTACAGGTTTGATTCTCGGTATCATCCCTTATTTATTAACCATCTCAAATTTCAAAAAAAATTTCAGTATAATACATTATTTTATTCTATTATTAGGTATTGCTATTATAGTCGTTTTCGCATTGCTTAATCATGGAGACAAGCATTCAGGTGAAACACTTACTTTATCTTTCAGTCTTATCATTAAATATTTTATCGCAGGTGTTTTCGCTTCAAGTGCTATGTTATTACCAGGCATTTCTGGATCATTTATGTTACTTGTCTTCGGAGTATATGGGACGCTAATGTATGCTATTTCTGAACTACTTCATTTTAATTTAAATGCATTACCTATCATATTAATAGTAGGTTTCGGTATTGTAACTGGTTTTATGATTTCAAGTCGATTAATTCAATATTGTCTACATCAACACCCTACAATGACATTTGCTTTGATAATAGGCTTTGTAATCGGATCGTTGTATGCAGTTTTCCCTGGATTCCCGAAAGACTTAATCCAATGGATCATATCATTTTTCCTATTGATCACTGGCTTCTTAGTAAGTTATGTTCTTGGTAAAATTACAGCAAAAAATGAAGCATCATTTTGATATATATACAAACAAGCCCTCATATACCATAGAGTACATGAGGGCTAAATTAGAAGGACTATTAATTAGTCACCTTTATTACCTTTAAATTTATCAATAACGTCATTTGCTTTTTCTTTAACGTTTTCTACAGCTTCTTTCGCTTTACCAGAAGCTTTGTCACCTTTACCATCTTTTTCTAATTCTTTATTATCAGTAGCATTACCTACTGTTTCTTTAATATTACCTTTAGCTTGTTCAAATTTATCTTCAGCCATTTAAAATTCCTCCTTATGTTTAACTTATTAATATTGTTACCCTCTTATTTATGAGCTAAACATCTTTTATGAATTTTTTTCTCATAAAGATGATTTTACGAAAGAAACTATAAATTTACAGTAGATTATAGTATATTGAATATAAAATAATTATAAGTTGGGTTGGTATATTTTATGAAATTTATTACTATTAAAGCGATTACTGAGAAAGGGTTAGATAAAAAAGTAAATCAATTTTTAAAATCACATCCACAAATTGAAATTATCAAATTTGATTACCAAATGGGATATAGCGGTGTAAGTGTTGGTATTTTATACCGTGATAATATTTAAATAATTATAGATATGTTGTGCGTATAAAGACAATATATCTTACCTTTTACAAAACTACCTGTTCAAAAAATATGGCTAGTGAATTATAGTCATTGTTAGATAACTATAATCACAGAAAAATGTTTATGGATGTTAAAACGTATAACAAAAGTGAGTTAAAAATTAAAGGTTCAATAGCAAAAAACACGTAGATGATTTTATACTGAATCATCTACGTGTTTTTGTATATTCATGTGACAAGCGATTAAATATTATTAATTGTTTGCTATTTACTTAGCAGGTACGACAGCTCCATCATACTTATCTTTAATATAATCTTGAATTTCTTTAGATTGTAGCACTTCCATTAATACTTTGATATTTTTATCATCTTTATGACCTTTTTTAACTGCAATTAAATTTGCATATGGGTTATCTTTAGGAGATTCTAAAGCAATCGAATCTTTTTTAGGACTTAATTTTTGGTCAATCGCATAGTTAGAATTAATGATTACTGCGTCAGCGTCTTGATTTTGATAGATTTTTGGTAAATATTCTGCTGATTGTTTGTTGTTAAATTTAATATCTTTTTTGTTTTCAGTTATGTCATCAAATTTAGCATTTTCAATTTTAACGCCTTTTTTAAGTTTAATAAGACCTTCATCTACAAAGAATTTTAAGAATCGTCCTTGTTCAGCTGGGTTATTTGATACATATACTGTTGCACCTTTAGGAAGATCTTTTAAGCTTTTATATTTTTTTGAGTATACAGCCATAGGTTCTAATTCAACATTCCCAGCCGATTCAATTTTATACCCTTTTTCTTTACTTTCAGTATTTAAGTATGGTGTATGTTGGAAGAAGTTCGCATCGATTTCACCTTTGTCTAATAATTTATTAGGCGTTGTATAATCGTTAATTGGTTTGATTTTTAAATCATAACCTTTTTTCTTCAATAATGGTTTTGCTTTTTCTAAAATTTCAGCGTGTGGTGCTGGAGATGCACCTACTGTGATAGTTTTTTCCTTATCTTTACCTCCACCACATGCAGCTAAGGCAATCGTTAAAGCCAATACTAAAATAATTCCGAATAATTTTTTCATAGAATATAATCCCCTTTTCTTTAGCGTTTATCGATTTTATTTGTAAGCCAATCCCCTAGGAACTGGATTATAAATACAATAATTAAAATAAATACTGTTGAAACTAAAATGACATCATTTTGATTTCGAGTAAATCCTGTTAAATATGCTAAATTACCTAAACCGCCTGCGCCAATAACACCTGCAATAGCTGTAGAACCTACCAAAGCAATTGCAGTAACGGTAATACCTGAAACTAAAGCAGGCATTGCTTCAGGAAGTAGCACTTTTCTCACAACTATCGAAGTGTTCGCTCCCATTGACCAAGCAGCCTCTATAACACCTTTATCAATTTCTTTAAAAGCAATCTCGACCAATCTAGCGTAGAATGGTGCTGCACCAATAATAAGTGCTGGTAATGCACCAGTTGGCCCACTGATTGTTCCGAGAAGTATACTTGTAAATGGAATTAACAGTAAAATTAATATGATAAATGGAATTGCTCTAAATAAATTAACAATGAATGACACAATCGTGTAGAAAATCTTAGCAGCCAATGAGTTACTTTTCGCAGATAAAAAGAGTAATACCCCTAATATAAGTCCAAGGACAAATGCAAAAAGCGTCGAAACAATAGTCATATATAGAGTTTCTAAAATTGCCTGCCAAACCTCTGGCCACTGAACATTTGGCATTGTCGCCATTTCGTGAAATATTTCACCGTAAGATTTACCCATGTTTTAGCACCTCCACATTAACGTGTTGTTCGTGAAGATTATGTTTAAATTGCTTGAAATGTTCTTCACTTATATGTGGTATGTGAATAACTAAAAATCCAAACGAACCGTTTTTAGTATTCTTAATATCTGCTTCAAGAATATTCACATCTATGTTATGCGTCGTCGTCATATAAGATATGATAGGCTCAGTCGTATTTTCACCAGTAAAGTTTAACCTCACAATATATGCATCATGATCTAATGGCTCCAAATACTCTAAAGAATCTTCAAAATCATCGTTTAAATCATCTTTCACAAAACGTTTTGTTACTTCATGTTGTGGATTCTCAAATACTTTACTTACCGCTCCCTGTTCAATAACTTTACCGTTTTCCATTACAGCAACTTCATCACAAATTCTTCGTATAACATGCATTTCATGTGTTATAAGTACAATAGTTAAATTTTGTTGTTCCCTTACCTTCAATAATAAATCTAGAATTTCATCTGTAGTTTGTGGATCTAATGCACTTGTTGCCTCATCGCATAACAATACATCTGGATCATTAGCTAATGCTCTCGCAATACCCACTCTTTGTTTTTGTCCGCCTGATAATTCAGACGGATACGCACTTTCTCGACCTTTTAGGCCGACAAGTTCAATGAGTTCCAATGCTTTTTGTTTAGCTAGACCACTTGGAACGCCAGCAATTTCTAATGGAAATGTTACATTTTTCAATACACTTCTTGACCATAGCAGGTTAAAATGTTGAAAAATCATACTCACTTTTTGTCGTTTTTTTCGTAACTGTGATTTAGATAATTGACTTATATTGTCACCATCTATAATGATTTCACCTGACGTTGGAGATTCTAAGTTGTTAAACATTCTTATAAGCGTACTTTTGCCAGCTCCTGAGAAACCAATCACACCAAAAATAGAGCCGGATTCAATGTTTAAATCAACGTGATCAACAGCAAGAACATCTTTATCCTTGGTATGATAGCGTTTAACAATTTGGTTTAGCTTAATCACGTTAATAGCCTCCTTATGTTGCTTAGTAATCAAATTAAAAATGCTTTCTCAATTTTTAGAAAATTTGAGAAAGCATTTGTTGAAATGTTCTTTCTCTCATCTTCTAAAGTTATACTTTATGTGAATTGGCACCATTTCTATTTTAGACGGTTGCCGGGTTTCTTAGGGCACATCCCTCCACCTCTCTCGATAAGAGTTAAAGCATATTTAATTTGTATTAATCCTACCATCGTACTAATGTTTCGTCAATAATTATTTTAAATTTTCTAACAAATAAGTAACTGACTGAAATGCGTAGATTCTTTTTATCTCTTCCTCTCTACGCATAAGCAACAAAACAGGAACAGACATAATTTGTTTCTCTTTACTCCATTCAGGATAAAAATTAAGATCTATTTTTTTTATTGGCAATTGTAAGATTTCATTAGCAATATCCAACATCCTTTCAGAAATCTTACATGTTCCACACATTGGTGTATAACCAAATATGAGATGTTTTTCTTTATTAAAATTAACAGTTATGTCTTCAATATCCTTCAATTTATTCATTTACTAAAACTAGCCTTTCAGTTTTTAAATTATTCATAAGTTTCTTTTCTTTTTTTACATTAAAACCATATCTACTTAATACATGTGCTAAATAATTTTTAGGACACTTAGCAACCTCACAAAACGTTTTATCAACATAAATATGTTCACTTTCGCTTAAATAACGTTTAAACCATTTTCTAATTTTTTCACCCTCATCATCAGAATCGGCAAGAACATAAACTTGTTTGTCATAAAGTGTTTCTATCATGTTGTCTATCTTATCTATACTCATAGTGCCATGTGTACAAATGATATTTGCAGGTTCAGCGATTACTTGTTGTACTCTTTTCTTATCCGATTTACCTTCAACAATAATAACCTTATTTACAATAGCCATGTCAATCCACCTTCTAAGCGTCAAAGTAACTATCACTATCATCATTCACAAAATCCCCAAAACCTAAACATTTAGTGACACTGCAATTTTTAATTGCTTGTGTCACTTATGCTTGAGCTTTGCTCAGGCGTTCCTCTTTTTCACTGCAATTTTTAATTGCTAGTGTCACTTATGTATGGGCTTTGGCTTACGTTCCAGATTAAAGTTGTTCCTTATAAAAAAACTCCTTGATTAAATCTAATCGAGGAGTTTGCAATCATTATTCACCAATCATTTCTGAGTATTGATCTGCTGATAATAATTCTTCTAATTGACTATCGTCACTAATTTCAATTTTAACCATCCATGCTTTTTCGTATGGCGATTCATTTACAAATTCTGGGCTATCTTCCAATTCTTCATTAACTTCAACAATTTTCCCAGAAATTGGCGCATACAACTCTGATACTGTTTTTACTGATTCCACACTACCGAATGTGTCACCTTCATTTAATTCATCGTCAGTTTCAGGTAGCTCAACAAATACGATATCACCTAATTCGTTTTGTGCGTATTCTGTAATACCAATTGTTGCTACATTATTTTCAATTTTAACCCACTCATGCTCTTTAGAATATTTAAATTCGCTCGGTACTGCCACGAGAATCCCCTCCTGATTAATTTAATTACAATTTAATAATGCCACACACATATTGTTCATTCAACTATTATTACAAAGAATAAATGAATTAAAATTCGTTTTTAAATATACAAAACACCATTTTAATTTATATTTTTTTATTAATGTTCACTTTCTCTAAATTAATATCACACCTATAACCATTGGTGTTGATACTCATTTTCTTTAAATCCTAAAGTCAAATGGTTACCAGAAATAGCTAATGGACGTTTAACCAACATTCCATCTGAAGCAAGTAGTTCTAGTTTTTCATCATCAGACATATTTTTAAGTTTCTCTTTTAAATTTAATTCGCGATATTTGATACCATGTGTATTAAACAACTTATTAATATTCACACCCGTTTTATCTACGATATTTTTGAATTCTTTTTTAGTCGGTGTATGTTGAACAATATCAATGGATTCATAATTCACATCGTGCTCATCTAAAAACTTTGCAGCCTTTTTGCACGTTGTGCATTTCGGATACTGATAAAATTTAATCAATTACCTTTTACCTCCTTCTCTCTATTAACTTAAATATATCATGATATTTAATTGAACGCTTTAATTTTCAAGCTAATATTTTTGTTAATGTGCAGTCATTCGTTATAATAAGTTTACCAAATTACAAAAGGAGTAGATAGTGATGAAAAATATTCATCAAACCGAAGAATTTAATTCTACTATTGGTAGTACTGATCCAGTAATTATCAAGTTTGAAGCCGACTGGTGTCCAGATTGTAAAGCGATGGATATGTGGATAGATCCAATTGTTGAAAAATATAATAATTATCAATGGTATGTGGTCGATCGTGACGAATTAGAAGATGTGACAACTGAAAATGATGTTATGGGTATCCCAAGTATTTTAATATTCCAAAATGGTAAAAAATTAGCACACTTGCATTCAGCAAATGCTAAATCACCTGAACAAGTTGAATCATTCTTGACTGAACATTTAGATCAATAATATTTAACTAAAAAACCTGAGACATCATCAAACGTCTCAGGTTTTTCTTGTATTATTCGTCAGTAACTAAAGTAAATACTTATGTTTTCAACTCTGTTACTCACTGTATCGGTGAAACGATAAACACAAATTCCATCTCACCTAATTTTAAATTTTAATACACGCTCAATATCACGGATGATTTATTCAAATTCGGTAATAAGATTTTTATTTTTACGTTTAGCCTTCGTTGGTACTTCTTCTAAATCAGTAAGATACAAAAATCCTGCTAATATTTCATTATCCTTTACACCCAAAGCTTTTCGTATTTTAGGATCAAAGATATATTGTGGCGACTTCCAACAAGTACCAATACCCGCTTCGTATAAAAGTAACATTAAATTTTGAGCAAAAGCTCCAAATGCAAAATAATTTTCACGACTTTGACGTTGTCTTGGATCATCTTTTAAAATCAACAACAACATGCCACCTAAATTTGTTACTGCATGAAAGTGATCCTCTCGCTTATCCGGACTATCTGGAAAAGCAAATCTTGTGATATCCCTACTAAAATCACCGAGTTTATCTTTTGAAATATGAACCAATCTCCATGGTTCTCTCATACCATGATTTGGAGCGTCAGTAGCTTTATATATTGCATCGTAAACCGTTTGATCATCAACCACCATATCGTGTTTAAATTTTTTGACGCTTCTACGATTAGATATAGCTTCTTGTAATTCCAATGTATTTCGCTCCCTTTATTTTATACATGATAACCATTATCAATTATAAGATACATTGTTATTGAATTCAAACTTACAAGTTAATCCTCATAAAAAGAAACCATGGATTTTAACTTAGAGACATGTATCTGTCCGGGTGCTTGTGGTTCTTCTATGCAACCATAAGACAGCGTTCCACCAAATACGCCTTGAGCAATTCGGCTGACTTTACCCAAACTAGACATCGATATACCGACAATTCGGCATGTTGTGTGCTTCGCTGTGAGTGACATGGCTTCTAATAAATGTAACACGTCCTCTTGACATTTGGGCATAACCGCAAGCTTTAAATACTCAGGATTGAGTTTTTGCATTTTAAAGTAAATAAATTTAAGTTCATCTAAAGCAGGTGTTTCTTGAAAATTATGATGCGAAAGAACAACTTCGAGCCCTTTTTGTTGTGCACGTTGAACAAGATGCGTATATTTTTCAATTTTGACGGCACTGCTCCACTCAATATCAATCATATCAAATTGTGGACACTCAATTAATTCACCTAGTATATTTAAATACTCTTGCTCATTTACAGCTCCTTTTCCTCCTTGAACTGAAGTTCTATATGTTACTAATATTTTCAAATGGAATATTTTTAATTGCTTAATCACTTCATTTAATAATGCCTTATTAAATGATGGCCATTGGTCAATGCGCAATTCAATGATATCTATTGATTCTTCGTTTACTTTTATATCTTTGAGTAAAGTTTTAGAAAGCTTGTCTTCTGGTGCAATTGTCGCTGCAATATCTACATGGGTCATTCTATCCCTCATTTCGTACACTATAGTAATTTTATTTTATATGATTTTCTTTCATTCATACAAATATCTCTAAACTTATTATTAAAATTTAAAACGAATGATTAAGTACATCTACTGGTGGGTATCAATAAAATACATACAATTTGAGGAGGTAATAATGATGGCAGTTCAATATGAAACTAAAGCGACTAACGTAGGTGGACGTAAAGGTCATGTCCATACTGACGATAATGCAATAAATGTAGATGTATTACCACCACAACAAGCTGACGGTAAAGCGACTAATCCAGAACAATTATTTGCTGCAGGTTACGCTTCATGCTTTAATGGTGCATTTGATTTAATTTTAAAACAAAATAAAGTGCGCGATGCTGAACCTGAAGTAACGTTAACGGTACGCTTGGAAGACGATCCAGATGCCGAAAGCCCAAAACTTAGCGTTGATATTCATGCAAAAGTTAAAAATGTTTTATCACAAGAAGATGCTGAAAAATATTTACAAGATGCGCACGACTTTTGTCCGTATTCAAAAGCTACACGTGGCAATATCGATGTAAACTTAAATGTTGAAGTAGTAGAATAACATTTTATCGATTAATTATATTCTCCACCCACAATTTGTGTTATCAAATTGTGGGTGGTTTTTTGAGGCTGGGACAAAAAGGTTCAAGATAAGTAAAAAAGACAATTTCTATTGAAAAAATATAGAAATTGTCTTTTTTATAATTTTTTTGATTATTTTCAGCTCGTTGAGCTGTTACTTTTCTTATATTAAGCCACAATGATGTCTGAATTCATCGAATTCAGTATCGGGAATTGTTTCTACAATATCATTTACATGTCGTGAAATATCATTTGTGGGGATAAGAACTGAAGTTTCCATTGGCAGAGTATGTTGAGTCAAGTTATATTCTTTATACATAAGGCACCTCGTTAATTTAGTTTATTGATATTTATTACATTATACGAAAGGGCTTTATTTTTTAAAAGTATTTTGGCGAGACTCTTGAGGGAACAGGACAAGCTGAAGACTACAGGCTGAAGCTGTCCCCTAAGAAAGCGAGCCAACAATACGAAGTATTATAAATAAATAGCTAGTAAATGAATTTATGAAAACTCATTTACTGGCTATTATGCTAGGGAATTATGTACCAGCCTCGTTTTTTTATTTAATTTAAATTTCTTATGTTATCAATCTTACTTGTTTAATTGGCCTTTATAACATACTTTTCAATAATTTTTTGTAAAGATTCAAAATATACCTTTCGTTTTTTCAAAATATTGATAAAATAAAATGTGATAAATTCATTTCAAAGTCATCATTTTCCAATTGACAAAAATATAAAATTAATTTTAAAAACAATTTTTAAATATGTTGTCAATAATGTTTTTTATAGTAACAAAACGATTATTGCGTATTTTTAATAATTCTTTTATTATGTATTTAATAAGTCTTAATTTCAAAAATCATTTTTATTTATGTTATTTCTTTTAATGGGAGGTCACCATGAACAATATCCGTTTATTGAATCAAAACGATTTGGATTCCTATATTGAATTAATGAAATTTGGTCACCATAATTATGAATGGGATCGTTACTATTTAGAAAATGTTAGCATTGATAGACTCAAAACTATCTTGTCTAATCATACTGATTATTGGAATATATTTGGTGCTTTTGAAGATGATGAACTTGTTGCAACATGCACTTTAAAACAAATGAATTATGTAGGTAAATGCCATAAAGCTATTCTTGAAAATAATTTTGTTAAAAATAATGATGAAATTGTTAACCGAGAATTAATTAATCATATTATTCAATACGCTAAAGAACAAAATATTGAAACATTGATGATTGCTATTGCATCAAACAATATAAGTGCTAAAGTGTTCTTTAGTTCTATAGGTTTTGAAAATCTTGCTTTTGAAAAAAACGCTAGCAAAATTGGCAATGAATATTTTGACGAAAATTGGCTCATTTATTCAACAACTGAGTCATCAGATTAAAATGCTTATATTTACCTTTTAAACATTTTCATTATTATGTTCATACATCGATATAGTGCTTTTTAATCATGAGTTTATATGAATATTTAAAATGACTATTTCAAAAATCAGTAAAGCAAAACATATATTATTTAAGTGATTCCCATATACAAAAAAGTTAAAAATTTAGCCTCAAATGAAATTACACAAATCATTTGAGGCTATGTTGATTTTTCTATAATTATTGAACAATTAATGTACATTTATTATTAAAACTATCTTGTAAGTAAACTATTTTTTAATGGGATTAATTAAATCTTTAAAGATAAATTCTTCTCCATCGTATTCAAATTTTACAATGTTACAATTTCCTATTTCAAATTTACTTCCCTTGTCATACCCTAATATATTTCTTACAAACAAACCAATAGTGCTACCATGACTCACTGCTAGAATTGTCTCTCCATCTGTTGTATCCATCATTTCATAGAGTGCTCGATAAACCCTGTGTTCAACTTCAGATCTTGATTCTCCACCAAATGGTACAACAGCGTCACCATACAAATATCTAGGTTGTTTAATAGCTCTTAATAACTCGATACTTTCCCCTTCAAATAATCCAAACCCCCACTCTTTAAGATCTTTTACACACCAATATTGTTGGTTTGGTACAGCGTTCTCTAACGTGTCACATGCTCTTTGTTGTGGTGATGAATAAAGATAGTCAAAATGAATATTTTTCGTTTTAAAATATTGTTGTGCTGCATTCGCTTGTTGTACACCTAATGCAGTCAAAGGAGAATCACTAGCCCCTTGTATTTTACCTTTTAAGTTAAATACTGTTTGACCATGTCTCATTAAATATAATGTTTTAACCAATTGTAAACACCTCTTCACTCATTATTTAAGATATTCACCAAAGAATACACCCATCATTGTTTATGACACTTTTATTTAATCACTGCCAAATTACAAAGTAAACCAATGATTTAAAAAATTAGAAATCATACAATTTAAAAGCAAATTGTTTAATAAAATTTGTTTAGGGTATAACTTAACATTAGATTTACATGGAATAAAGGAGGATTAATGATGTCTACTCATAGTCAATGTAACTATGTCAATCCTAATTCAATTTCTTTAGATTGGGAATGTTTAATTATAAGCAAAACAGATATGCTACTCGATGGTGTACCTAAAGAATTAATTAATACTTGGTTAGATCAAAATGTTATCGAGCCGTTTTGTGTTCGTAATAATGAAATAAACTTTAAAACTAAAGATGTTTGGAATGCTCTTAAGACCCATAACTGGTATTATTCAAATTAATTGATATAGACTAATTGCACGATTTGTACTTTCGATTAACTGACGATCATTATAATTAAGAAGCACATAGGTTCTTATAGAATTATTATTTTTCTCTTCCTTTGGGAAACAAGCATCATTAAAAATGTATTGTGCTAAATGACCTAGTGGCGTATCGTCATTGATAAATCCTAAAATAAAATCATAAAAAGACATTTGATTTCAGCCCCTTTTTTAAAGTGTTAAAAACACTTGAGTCACCTACTTATATACTTTCACCTATTAATCATACCAGATTGCTCGAGTTTTTATGTGCAAAAAATTCTTTTTTGCACTATATACATAAACTTTTTTTGCTAATAATGATAATTTTCATTTATTTTTGTTCTTGTGATGAAATTACAGTTGTTAGAGGTTTAAAAATAACTATAACATTAAATTGATTCACATATAATAAAGTATTACTAATTTTTTTATTTTCACCATAAAAACGACAATGATGTGTATGTCTCAAATAAAATATTTTTTATGAATGTTAATATATTTACCTGTACGAAATAAATGATATTATAGTATATAAATAACTTAGTTCTATCAAGCAGTATCTATTGAGGTGTAACACCTATGAAATTAAACAAAGCAAATATATTCAATTTGATATTCACCATTTTATTTTTTTCATTTAACATTCTCATAACCTATAACGCAAATATAGATTATAAGTTATGGTTAATACCTGGTTTAGCAATTTGTGGTTTTGCTCTTTTTTCAAGCTTGACCTTAGTAATTATCTATAGTGATTTATTCAGTGAAATATTATTTTTTATCAACATTATCTTAGCACTGTATTACATTTATCCGATTTTTTATGAATTTGTCTAAATTTTTGACTAGGGAGGGATATCAATGAGCTTACATTTCCAAATTTTGCTGTGGCTTTCTATCTTATTTATCATCGCAGGAACGATATTATTGGTAACAATGCTTAAAACTAAAAAAGAAGAACGAAAAGAATCTTATCTAGGCTTTACTGTAATTTTCTTAATCTTTGGTTTTGCCATCTTAATTTATACTTTTATATTCGGAATTTTATAATATGTAGAAATAGAATCACTTTTAATGAAAAGGCATTATACTATATTATGCATCTCAAAGAGATAAACAATGTATTCTTTTTGAGATGCTTTTTAATAGCGTGATTATGATTTACTAGATTATATTTGAAGTAAATCAATTATTTTTGCAACTAGCTTTATGAATTATTCAAGGAGCTTCTTTAAATATATGAAATTAATATCTAAAAGCATATACTTATCATTTATATTTTTTATTTTTAGTCTCATGTTATTTACCAATCAAAGTTTCGCTAATGATAATAAACGTTTTCAGCTAAAACCAGGTGACATTATTGTTACAAAAGGTCCTGTTTTAAATGGTTTTTTTGGTCACTGTAGTTTGGCAATTGATCATGACACTGTACTTCAAATTGAAGGTCCAGGGGATAAACCAATGACGGAAGATTTTGAATCTTATCGTGACAGATATGGAAAAGGTAAAAATGAATGGATAAAAGTCTATCGATGTTCACACCCTAACGCTGGAACAAAAGCAGCTCAATGGGCAAAGAAACATTATGAGAATAGCGATAGCGAATATCTTGTTACATTCAACTTAAAAAGTGAAACATTTACATATTGCACTAAAATTATATATCAAGCATATAAATACGGCGTAGATAAAAATTCCGTAAGTGATCACGGTTTATATATTATTTCACCCTATGCGCTAACAGATAATTTTACAGATGAATATAAATTAAAATTAGTAAAAACATATTAAAAATCCCGATGGTAATGTGAACTTATGCTCGTATTTCACACCACCATTGGGATTTATAGTCATCCTTCTTTAAAATAGTTAATAAATTGGTCTTGCTTATCAATAAGTTCTAAATAGGAAATTGAACTAAACGGTATAATACGTGTACAATTTTTACATGGATAAATAATAACTTCGTTTTCATAATCAACATGAATATCATTCTCTAATACGATTCTCTTATTCCCTATAACAACGACAACTGATTTGAAACTATCATCATTCAAGTATTTTTTTAATAGATTTTTATTCATCACAACATCACATCCCTTTACTATAAATTACCACATTATTGTTAAAACAATGTGAAGATTTTGAATTCTTTTAATTCCTTTTGATTATAATCTTTCTTTTTGATGATTCATAAATTTTTTACTTTTATTATAAGAATTCTTTTCATTTATTAAATAGTATCTATTAAAATGGGTATAGAAAATATATAGTAAAAAGTTAGTATATAATAATTAAATGGAATTAAATTTATCACCTTATTAAATATTTAAGAACATTTATTGTTTATATAAAAAAGGAGTTACTATGAGAGACAAAGACAATCAACATTCGAGATTATATTATATTATTTTGACAATCGTTATTATCGCAATTTGCGTTGTTGTTGTAATACTTTTTAATACTTTAAAGACAAACCGTTCTCATTCTACCGATAGATACGCAGATTTTACTGAATTAAAAAAAGATACGATAAAAAATAAAGATTGGCGTATTAAAACAAAACACCGTAAAAATAAGGATATTTTAGTCACTGCAATTCACGGTGGAGGTATCGAACCAGGTACGACTGAAATTGCACGACGTATTTCCAATGTTGGAAAATATAATTTTTATACCTTTGAAGGTCTTCGAAAGTCTAATAACGATCAACTACATGTAACATCCACTCATTTTAACGAACCTATATTAGATAAGTTACTTAAAAACACTAAAGAAACATTATCTATACATGGATTCTCTGGAGATGACCCTATTGTTTATATCGGAGGTAAAGATAAAGAGATGTCTCACTCTATCACGAAAGAATTACGTAAAAAAGACTTTACTGTAAAAGAAAGTCCTAACAAAATCGATGCAAAGTCATCAGATAACATAGCTAATAAAAATGAATCTAACTCAGGTGTCCAATTAGAACTCACGACTGCATTGCGAAAACAGTTTTTCAAACATTATAAATTAGATCGACATACACGTAGTGATTCAGATAAATATACTAAAGATTTTTACAAATTTGCGAACGCAGTGCAAAAAGGTATCGAAAAGGTAAATTAAATTTTAAAATAAATATTGTAATACTTAAAAAAATCGCACTTACTTAAAATCTAATAAGTGGAATAATATTTATTTAACATAGTCGGAGGCAGATTTTGATGGAAAACCTTACAAAAGAACAAAAATATACAATAGCTAAATTTTATAAATTATATATGGAAAGATCTAATGCGGGGCAACCAGAAGAAGAAGCTAATCATTTTAAAGATTCTGTAACGGCACAAGATGATTATTTTTGTGATAGAAAATATGAAGATTTCATTCATAACTGTAAAGTCTTAATAAATGAAGGTTACTTAGATGGCGAGGTTGAAGATAACAAAATATATAATATTCAGGTTACAACAAAAGCTTTTACAGAAATTGAGCGTAGCTTTGGTTAAAAAGTACAAGTAAGGTGATGAATATGAAAGACTGGACAATTAACAATCATTCCAAACGACAATTGATTATTCAAAGTAATCATGATGATATTTCGATTATAGAACCATTGCGAAATGGTTCTTTTAAAATACTTGCTGAATTTAATGCGTTAAATACAGATTACATTCAAGTTTATGACCACACACTTGTTGTTTCTATACATGAGAAAGAGATTAGTGTGTTTGATCGATCTTCACAGTCAATTTAAAGTAAGTAACTATTTAATTTATAATTGTTTCAATTATTATTTAGAAGATTTTTAAAAAACACATCACTATAAAGCAATTTAGTTAGATATAAATATATTTTTGTGATAACCTATACATGTTACACTCTGTGAGTGTTTAACATTACTTCTTGTTATCGCCGTGCAGACTTTAATTTTCGTCATTATTAAAGTAACTGCATTGGCGTTTTTTTATTTCAAAAAGATTTTTTACTACAAATATAATAGAATTAACATTTGAAATATAGTAATCGTTATAAAACAAATACACTTTTTATTGTTATCTTTTATTTAATTTTATGAACTTATGGTATACATCAATAATCATCATAGATAAAATTGCTCTAAAACTAAACCAAAATAAAAGTATATTAATAAGTATACATCAACAATAAAAAAATAATTACACACAAGAAATTCTATAAAGTGCAACGTAGAAAGCTAAATTGAGAATTTTAATAGAGATGTTTTATAGAGATAATAAATTGGTATTCGAACTACCAGTTGAAAATCTGACTAAAGGGCTTAATATTAATTTAGTTATCAACAAAAAAGCCTAAGACAGTTATTTCTGTCCTAGACTTAATAAAGATATATAATTATTACATCTTAACAACGTTTGCAGCTTGCTCACCACGTTCACCTTCGACGATATCGAATTCAACGCTTTGGCCTTCTTCTAAAGATTTATATCCATCTTCAACGATTGCTGAGAAATGCACGAATACATCTCCGCCATTTTCTCTTTCGATGAAACCAAAACCTTTTTCTGCATTAAACCATTTAACTGTACCGTTATTCATATAGAATACCTCCACGTGCTTTTGCACTAAATATTTGTAACAAATCCATTAATTAAAAGAGAATATTCTATAAAAATAATTCCACAATCAACTTCACGTACTTTATTACTTAACCACTACTATACGCTTATTTTTGGAAAAGTAAAGGATTTTCTATATTTTATAAATTGTAGAGCTCTTAATAATGTCAAAAGCTATTTAAATAAGGCATTGTATAGATTAATAGTTTATTAAAACTAATAATCAAAATGAACTTTTCATAAAATCATAAATACATTTAACGATTAGGAACTATATTTTTTCTTACATTTATTTTTTTAACAGCGTGGCAATTAATATTTCTATCTACGCAAACTTAAACTTTTAACCAAATAAATCAAATACAATGTAACTGTAATCAATTGAATTGGAGGTGTATTTCATGTTTATTTTTGATTTATTAAATAAAGGTGTTCAATTTTTTAAAGATGTTTTTAAAACTGATGAAAAATAATCAAAACATTTAAGAGAACAATTAATACTTAAACCTTAAGCATTTTGTCGCACACGACTACATTACAAACACATTTATATCAATCTTTTTCAACTGTTAGACATAACGTATAGAATTTCACTTGAATATTCTACATGTTAAAAAGTTAGGGAAAGAAATAAAATTCTTCAAGAATTTTTTCTTTCCCTACTTTTAAAATATTAATCCTTACTAAACATATAATAATTATAAAATACATAAATTATATCATATTTTCTGCAACAGAAATGAATTCAAAGTTATTTTGTTTTCGAAATCATTTTACACTTAAGAATATTTTTTGATTACTTTAGAACTAGAAACCCAATTACTTTAGTTCAATACTATAATTTAGTTAACAAATACATAGGAGGTGAGTCACATGTTCATCATTAACTTAGTTAAAAAAGTTATCTCTTTTATCAAAGGTTTATTCGGTAATAACGAAAACGAATAATAATTAAACTATTCTCTACTCCGCCCCTCCTGTTAGAGGGGTTTTTTACGTCATTGATTGTACGACGTTGAACATAGCTCAATCAATACTATTCAAAATTCAACTGTGTAAAATGCACTCTTAAAAATGAAGTAGAACTATAGTCATAACGGCAGAATTATAAATAGTATTAGTGAAAGTATTTCTACAACGTTATCAACTTTCATCACAAAAAGACATAAAGATAAAACTGGGATAATAAAATTTAGTATCCATTAGCTATAACATAAATCTCATCAAACTTTATTTGGGAGTCCTTTTAATTCATTAAGATAAAGTTATATAATTAGAGTGTAAGTAACTTTTTCATATACATTATTTATGCAAAACAACTCATAATAAGTTAAATACTATTCCCCTATTCTTGAAGTTGTTTGAAATACTCCTCATCTAAATGATTGAGGTTTATATTTTCAATTTGAAGTGTTACATGTTCTAAACCGTATTGTGTTTTTAACAAATCCGAAACTTTATTTATTGTAGCATAAGGCGATTTAATGTAGTCATCACTTAGTACAACATGTGCACTTAAAGAACTTTGATTCGTTGTAACACTCCATAAATGGAATTCATGAATATCTATCACGCCTTCAACATCTTTCATTGCTCCCATAATTTCATCTGTATCATATCGATCCGGCACACGCTCCATCAGAACTTTTGAAGCATTTTTAATAATTTTGTATCCTCCTCTTAAAATAATCAATGAAATGAGAATACTAATAATTGGGTCAACAATGTTCCATCCAGTAAAATGAATCAACACAAACGCCACAATAATACCTAAAGAATTTAATAAATCACCAATAAAATGCCATAATGCACTTTGAATATTAATATTATTCTCTTTTTTTAGAGAAATCATTAAAATGATGGTCAATACGATATTGGCAATTAAACCAATAAACGCAATTAGAATCATAATGCCACTTTCAACAGGTCTAGGGTGTATAATTCTCATGATACCCTCATACATAATTCCTAGTGAAATAACAATAAGTGCTAAGCCATTGAGAAAAGCTACGATAATTTCCAAGCGTAAAAAACCATATGTATAGTTCTTTGTAGGTGGCTTGCTCGAGAAATAAATCGCTACCATTGATAAACCTAATGCTAGAACATCACTTAGCATGTGAAATGAGTCAGAGAGTAACGCGAGTGAATTCGACACAATACCTCCTACGAACTCAACTACAGTGAATATCATAGTAATAACTAAAGATAACCATAATGTAATTTTTGAGCTACTTTGAAACTTTCTATGTTCAATGTGGTGAAAATAATCAGGTTTATTTTCCATGTCTTTCCTCCATCTTTTTACGTCTGTTTAATTTTAAAGTTATTATACCCTTAATCCCATTTAAATAACTTAAATGAGTATTCGTTTGTAACTTCTCTAACTTTTTATAACTCAATTTTTTTAATATGTCATAAAACTAACATATCCTGTAAATTAAAGCTCATATTATTTAAACATTTAAAGAACATAAAAGTAATATAATTAGGTTGAATTATATTAAAGTTTCTCTTTTTAACAACGCTAATGGTGTTTAAATATATAGGAGGAACATAAGGAGACATGCAGAATGAAGCATCAAAAAAATCAGAGCAGGTTTAAACTACTAATAGCTGGCATAATAGCAGGACTTTTATCTGGTGTAGTCAAACTAGGTTGGGAGGTAATGTTCCCACCCCGAACACCTAGTAGAGATGCCACTAACCCACCTCAACAACTCTTACAATTACTAGGAATACCGTCAAATATTACCCATCTCACATACAATTTTTCTGAGCATGCATTACCTTGGATAAGTTTTATCGTACACTATAGTTTTTCTATCGCTATTGCAATAATCTATATTTATATCGCAAAGAAATATACAAAAATCACACTAGGTTATGGTGCTTTATTTGGTATAGTTATTTGGATTGTTTTTCATTTAATCTTAATGCCAATTATGCATGTCGTACCGAATGCTTTTGATCAACCATTTTCAGAACACCTATCAGAATTTTTTGGACACATTGTTTGGATGATGGTTATAGAAATGGTCAGAAGGTATTTCTATAATATTCAATTAAATAAATAATCAATGAGAAACAAAGTTCCAAAAGAATTGCATTTTTGCATTCATTTGGAACTATTTTATTTCCTAACGTTATAAACAATATAGTATAGATACTTTTATGATTTTAAATTTCCCTTATTACATACACCAATAAACAATCAAACTATTTTTTAAATTACTTTGATAAATCATATGTTAATGACAACATTTTATATTCTCTATAATATAGTAGCAATTAGTACTAATATTGTCGGTTATAAATTTAAATTGTATACTGTATTTATATAAGAATTAATAAATGGAATACGTTTGCTATTGTCGGTTCGATGTTCAAATTAATAGTTATATAAATTTAATATTGGGAAAAATTACTAATGAAAGTTAAAGCATTAGTTGTTTTTCTTATCAATATCACTATTCTTAACGGCATGTGGTCTAAACTCTAAATAAAACACAAAAAATATTGAAAAGAGGAGTCAAATTAAAAACAAGGCATCTCAACTAGAAGAATTGCAATGAATAAGTTCATTGAACATTAATACAGTGACTTATGATTCTGAAAACTCTCAAAATACAATTCAAACTCAAGAACAAGCTATTGATGAAAGTAATAATTCTAAAGATACTCAATATAATCAAAATTCAAATACAACTTCAACAATTCGCAATAACAACCTAACTACAATCCAAATAACAAATATTTGAACATGTCAAATCAAGAATGGAGAAATAAAACAAGGAATAGACTATCATCTAGTGAGATGCAAATTCGTGACGAAATTCTCAATGATAATTATGAAGAGATAACGCACAGAAAGTTCTAGATGCAAATAATTATTCTAAAAATCAGTATAAAAATTGAAAATTTACAATTTAGTTCAACTAAATAGAAAGAGGTTTATATGTTATACGTAATTATAGGCTTTTTTATAATAGGAATCGGACTATATATTTTTAGTTTCTTTTTAGCACAAAATCAAGGATTATCTTATAAAAGTCATTGCAGAAATTTTTCTGCAGTTTTTATATCACTCGGTGTATTATGCTTAATGGGATATCTCGTTCATTATGTATCTAAACACTATTTAGGCATATAGTTATCTCTAGCAATTACACTTACCAACAATCGTAAATTTTTTAATTGAGCGAAAAAATAAGAGCTAACGTTTTATGTATAGACGGATAAAATCTATCATTTAATGTATAGCTTTTTTTCATTTAGTCATCTTAACATACACGTTATTATTTATTACTAATGTAGTCACGTCACTATATATGCCTTACCTTTAATACCCAACTTTTAAGGATTAAAGATATAACCATAATGAATCACTCATAACTACATTTATTAGAATAATCGTATTGAAAATATCACTAAAGATACTTCAACAGTACCTCCTAGAAATAGACTAAAATTAGCCGTTAATACTATCCGACTTCATTTGTTTTATCGTCCTTGACATTAACGTTACGTAATAGATTAAAGTTAATCTTACCAATCCAATAAAGGAGGATTAACTATGGAATTATATAGTATGCCTATGTTTAATAAATTTTTAGTTAACGACATAGATAAATCATCGGAATGGTATCAAGAGAATTTAGGTTTTAAAAGTATTTTTAAATTTAAAAATGAACAAAATCAAATTTTAATGGAGCATTTACGATTAGCAAAATATCAAGATTTGATGTTAATTTCTGGCAAACAGTTTGAAGTCGGTAATGCAGTTTATACAAATATACTTGTACCAAATATTCGAATTTTAAAACAACGAATACCTTCTCAATATATCGTGGAAGATCTTGAAGAAAAACCATGGAATTCTATTGAAATGACAATTAAAGATTTAGATAATCATTTAATTACGCTTACACAAAGTAACATAAAAAATGAAGAATTTAATGCTTTGATGCAACATACTTCAAAAACATTTTAAACTATTAAGATAAATCCCCTAGACAATAATTATTATTTAGGGGATTTTATTTATTAACAGTCCTTAATTAAATTAAAAGTATAATAATATCACACTCTTTATTTCTAATTTAATGAAGTAATTCAACAAATTTAATGATCACTATCCATTACTGGATTATATTAGATTTGTTAATACCATTGATTTGTATAACTTGAAATATCTATTCAGAAACTACGATTACATCTTTTGTATTATCGTTTTATCAGTATCTGATGAATATTTGAGTCCGAAACCTAAAGTTCTATCCATACTAATATGAGCTAACCATATTAAAGCAATCTGTAATAGTAACCTTTCATCAATGTATAAATATAATAGCGCGATAATTATAGGTGTGATATACGTGTGTCCAATATTGTAAACATAACTCCCTGTTTTTCTATTAATCACATATCCTAACATAAATATATCTGGAACTAATAGTAAAAGTAAAAACAGCCATATAGAAAATTCTAATTTAACATAAACGGCGATTGTGATTATGAATATAAATGTATTTTCCAACTTAATTACACTACGCATATTAACCCCCTACTTTACTTTGAAGTATTTTAATTTAATAGTTACTACTACAATTTTAATAATTATCTCTTATTAAGGCTAAGCATCTTTTTAAAGCTGATATAGTGGTTATACTCATTGTGAATAGTAAATATTTAAAAAGTTTAACAAGTTATTACACTTTAAAATTCACTTATGATATTATCATCTTTGTTATATAACTCATATAAAGAATGGTGGAAATTTATGAGCAAAGTAAATAAACCTTTATATTTCTATCTTATGTTATTTCTGTTGACAACTTTAATTGGTGCTTTTCTACTCTATTTGCCCTATACAGGGAAGAAACCTATTAACTTTATTGACGCATTGTTTGTAGCTTCTAGCGCATTCACAGTAACAGGTCTATCACCAGTTGATGTTGGAACACAATTTAATATTTTTGGAGAAATCATTATCTTATTACTTATACAAATTGGTGGATTAGGTATTGTTACAGTAGCAATGCTAACTCTCATCTTTTTAAATAAGAAAATATCAATTAACAATAGAATTTTATTTATGATTACTTGGAATATTGACGAACCCGGTGGTGTAATTAAACTTATTAAACATCTAGCCATATACAGCATCGCCACTGAATTATTTGGTACACTTAGTCTATGTTTATCGTTTATTCCAAAATTTGGCATAGGTAAAGGTCTATTTTTAAGTCTATTCACTTCAGTTTCCGCATTTAACAACGCAGGATTCGCCCTTTTTAAAAACAACTTAATCGACTTTTCAAATGATCCGGTAATCATTATCACTATTCCAATACTTATCATTTTGGGAGGCTTGGGTCATTTAGTTGTGGTTGATTTGTGGAACGCCAAAAGTTTTAGAAAATTATCCCTACACTCTAAACTCGTGTTAACTACCACTGGTTTATTAATTTTGATAGGCACAGTTTTCTTCTTTTTACTAGAAAATCAAAACTCTATGTTACACATGGGATTAATTGAAAAAATAGGAAATGCATTTTTCCAATCGGTGACAACAAGGACTGCAGGATTTAACACAATTGACGTTGGAAACATTAAAACACCGACAGCTTTATTACTTATGGCTCTCATGTTTATTGGAGGTGCACCATTGAGTGCTGCAGGTGGTATAAAAGTTACAACTTTTGTTGTTGCAACAATCGCTATTTTTAATACAATACGCAAAGAAAAAAACAACGCTATATTTAATCGAGAAATATCAGAAAGATACATACAGTTGTCTTTCGTAACTATTCTCATTTCTATTGCATTTATCGGTATGGTTACGTTTATACTTACCATAATCAATTCCAATATACCTTTAATCAAAATACTCTTCGAAGTCGTATCAGCATTCGGTACAGTCGGTCTCACTATGGATTTAACTTCCGAATACTATAATTGGACTGAGTTTATTATTATTATCGTAATGTTATGTGGTAAAATTGGATTACTGAATATTAGTAGAGCGCTTGTTCCACCTAAAGACCCTAAAAACTATAGATATACAAAAGGACATATTCACTTATAATGAGTTCCAATTACTGTAGAGTTAATATTCAAGGGTTAAAAAATATGTACATAATTTCTAAGTTATTTAAAGCGTAATTGAAAGGATTTTAAGTTCTAAAATTTTAACTGTGAAAGGATATAGAAGCGCATTTGTTAAGTATAAACCTACAAAAGCGCTTCTTTTTTATTATATAAAGAAGCCAGTAAATGAATTTATAAAAACTCATTTACTGGCTATTTTGCTAGGAATTATGTCCCAGCCTCTGTATAGTGGAGACGGCGGGAATTCATTAAACCGTTTATCTATTGATATGATAATCGCTATAAGTATTGTCATATCAACGTTTACATTGACTAATCAGTTGTGTGTAAAATGGTAAAATTGAAAAAACAAAAGTAATTTGGGGCAAAGAATAGCAATAATTTTACATCAACTTAAATTTCTTTTATCCTATACCACTTCGTTGCATTTTTATAAAATATATTCTCACACTCTTCGTTAGTGAAATTATTTTCTATAATTTGAATATCATTCTCGTTAAACCTGTATGGTGCTCTGGTCGATGGTAAATCTGTACCAAACATTAGTGCTTCTGGATTAATATTATATATAGATCTCAAAGTATGGGGAATATCTAAATCAGTCCTGCTAAAGCCAGTAGCCTTTACTTTCACACCTTGTTCAACTAAATCAAGCATATGTGGTAATCCCTCTTTTGACAGCCCTAAGTGATCTATTGAAACTGCAGGTAACTTTTTAATAGTTGTTTTAATATCAGACAATTTCTTCGAATCAATATATAATTCTGTATGCCAGCCAACAACTTCATTTACTCTTTTTGCAAAATATTCAAGCTTTGATAAGTCTTCTGAACCACCACGTTTTACATTGAACCTCAAGCCAGAAACACCTTGATTATTTAAAAAAATCAATTCATCATCAGTAACAGAATGAGGCAATTGTGTTACTCCTACATAATTACCATTTAATTTATTTAATGTATCAATTAAGTATGACTGGTCAAAACCTTGAAAAGATCCTGAAACAATAGCGCCACCTATAATATTTAAAGAATTAACTTCGCTTTTATATTCAAGTGGAATATAACCGTTATTTTCATTTATTTGATATTCATAATCTATTATATGTAAATGAGCATCAAATTTTTTCATTTTTCTTCTCCTTTTTTAGAGTTACTTAATTAAAACTCTATCATATTAATAGAAAAAAAAATTATTTAATATACAAATAAAAATCTAAATGTTGTTTACACCTTACTTCATCCACTTCTAAAACTCTGCAAAATGTTGCTTAAATTGATGTTTGTAGGAATATTACAGAGCGTTTATCAATCACTTAAAACACATAGTTACACAAGAATAAAACTCGATGCAACACAGTACGTTTCTCAGCGTAAAAAACGCCACAATTAAGTGGTGTTATCTATCTTGCTGTAAATGATCAATTAGAATTTTAGGGCACTTCTTTTTAAAATGACATACTCTCTCATTTAATGGTAGTGTTTTTTACATTAGACTACTAGGCATAGAACATAGACACTTACAAATTATTAAACTTTTTATGTTTGCTTAGTCTTATACTTATATTGCAAAGTTTTGTTTTTGCAAATTCACTATTAAAGGAGATCACTGTATAATGAAAATCACAAAAACTGTTGGATCACTAGTCTTAAGTGCTGTTTTATTAACATGTGTTTCACCTTTAGCAAGTGCAGAAGAACAAGTTCAAACGCAAAATAGCAATGTTCAACAACCTCTAGATAACAAGACAAATCAACAAACTAATGAAAACAAAAAAGATGTACAAACCTATGTAGGTGGGACATATCTTACTAAAAAAGCTATTAAGGGTATATTAAATAATAAAGGTAAATTAGTAGGTGTAGTTAAAACTTTTACTGGCAATCAAAAAGCAACAAATGCTGTTTCAAAAAATTTCGACGCAATTGATGCAGAACTACGACCTTTGTTAAAATTATCTAAAGTCCCAGCTAACTCAGTTGCTGATGCAGTGTATAGAGGATTAGTAGAAGCTGGCGTTAAAAAAGGCCTCGCTGGTCAAGTTAAAGTTGCAGTAAAAGAAGGTATTAAATTACTTGTTTAGGAGTGAAAATAATGTTTGAAAATAAAGATGATATAAGGTTACTATATCAAGCAGTTTCAGAACTAGCTGAAATCGTAGGACATCATCCTTACAATACAAAATCAATAAGTCTTTTATGTTTAGATTTAGGTATCACTCTAGATGAATTTGAAAAAGTATTTATGGCATTTATAAGGTTGTCTAATAACAAAAGTACTGATGATATGAACATTGAAGAATTTAAATCTATATTAATTGAAAATGTGGGTAAATATGACGAAATAACAGACTCTCAAACTTTAAGATTTATAGAAGGCTACGCTAGAAATTATATACCTGAATTATTACCATATGCAGAAAAGTTATATCTTGATTTAAGAGTATAAAAATAAGTGCTTAGCATTGATTTGCTAGGCTCTTTTAATTTTAACCCTCTAATAGAACATCATTTATAATTTTAGTTCTATTAGGATACTTTTTTCGTTTATTTCTCAGCATCTTCTATTTTCTTACGTGCGATTGATTCAGAGCGTTGTGCTTGTCCCACTTGTGATTGGAGTTGAGCATTTTGTTCATCTCGTTGTTTAAGTTGTTTCTTTAACTCTCGCAATTCTCGAACAGTCATCTCGTCTGGTGTTTTAGTTTCTCAATTTGACGTTATGTGTTCTTTGGTGCGTTCTGGTTCGGGGAGAGTTGTAATAAGATATAAAGCACTTGAACCTAAATTGTGGTACGTATCAGAATTTGGTAATTCTGATGAAACCTTCATAAATCTGTTATCAGTATTCCAATCTAAATTTAAATTTTTAACCACTTGCTAAATTCTCCATGTGCTAAATCATTTTCTTTAACATGTTTCAATCTGCGACCTATTTCAAATATCGATTGACCAGCAATGTTGTTCGTATTTCATGCAGTTATATTTACACTTTAAACATAGGTTACACAAGAATAAAACTCGATGCATCACAATACGTTTCTCAGCGTAGAAAACACCACTATGAGAAGTGGTGTAATCAATTTTTATTCGTTCAATTTTTAGATTGTTCTTTTTTGATTACTGAAACAGATTTTTCTTTAGACTTCATCATTGACTCCAATTCTGAACTTGTTGATAACACATCTTCAAATTGATAGTTATCAAATTGTCCTATGTGTGCAGTGAAAATTTTACCTTTATCGTTGTTTATGTAACCTATTATTGCATATCCATCCATTGGATTCTTCTTAATTTCTGTGAATTTAATAGCTTTGAAGTCTTTTACGTTATACTTCATATAAAGAGTAATTCTTTCTTTTTGTTTATCATAGTATTTCTCTTCTTGTTCTTTTTGTTTGTCATTCTTCATTTTTAAATAACCACTTGAACCTATAATTACAATTACTAGTATTAATAAAACTAGAGTTTTAATTTTCATTTTCTTTATTTTTCTCTTCTTTTTTTATTTCTGAAACTGTTTTAGGATTTTTAATAATTATTTTATCAAATTCTTCAGTACTTGAGTAATCTCCTTCAAATTGATTTTTTTCATCTAAATAAGCAGACGCAGTAAAGCTTAATTTTTTATTATTATTAATATAACCTTTAATTGCGTAACCTCCCATTGGATCTCTTTCGCAACTTGTAAAATCAATACTTTTGAAATCTTTAACATTATATTTCATATATAATGTTATCCTTTCTTTTTGTTCATCATAGTATTGTTGCTCTTTTTCTTTTTGTTTGTCATTCTTCATTTTTAAATAGACGCCTCCTATAATTAATACTATACTAATTAATACAATGAATATTAAAATTATTTTTTTATTCAAACAATCATTCCTTTGAAGTGAAATAACATACAATCTTCATACTAAGAGGGCCTGTACCAGCGTAACCCATCACAATATTATTCGTGTCTGGCTTTCCATTAACAACTGGTGCAAATGCATAAGATCTTAAACCATTTTGGGTATCATCTCGTTTTTCCATAATTTCAAAAGTCTTACCATCATGTTTTACTGTATCTCCAATTTCATAATTTTCATAACTTTCTTCTGACAGGTTTCTAAAGTCTTGATCAGTATGTACCATAATTTGCTCCTTACTATTTTTGAAAAGAGGGTACTTGTATGAATAAAAAAATTGTATTCCTATTTGTATGTATAATAACATTAATCTTAGGGGGATTGTATATGTATAATAAAAACACAGAAAAACACTATATTGATACTCAAAAAAAAAGGATAGATCTTTTTTTTCAAAATAATTTAAGGAATTACGAAAATTCTTCAATTGATTCAATACAAAAAACTCCAATGGGAAGCATTGAATTAAAAGGACACATCAATAATAAAAAAAATTTATATTTTAACGTAAAGCTAAATAAAGAAACAAATTATCAATTTAATGGAGATTTAGGCCAGTCTAAGGATTTGACTGAAAAATATATAAAAACCTTTTCTGATAAACAGAAAACTCCTTCCGAATTAATTAAAGAGAAAAAACTTAATAAAAAAGACTACGAAGCAGATCCACCTCTAATTTTGGGGTTTTAACATCAGAAAAGCACTAACTACTCAAGCTAATGAATAGTTAGTGCTTTTAAATTTCATTATTAGTTCTCCAACGATACATCATTAACAAATACCGGTCTGCTTGGATGTTCGTCTGCTACTTTATTTACCTCATTGTCTAATTCTTCATCTTCCTCATTCCACTCACCTATATTAATGAAAATTGGTGTGTCCGTAGCTTATTTATGTTATTGACCTCTATTTAATGTAAAAACACCCACCAACACTTCTGCTGATGGGTGGGCTTTGCTTAATATACTTCAAATGAGTCGACTAAGAATTCAAAATCTGTATTCATATCAATATTCTTACTTTTTAATTTCGTTACATTTGTTTGTGCAGCTTCACTTGCTTCGCCCTCAAATACTTCATCTAATTCTTGCCCTGCACTGTTGATGACTTCAATGATTTGTTGAATGTCGTTTTTACGTGTTTCTACATCTGATTTGGCTTGCTCTACCATACTTTCTGTTTCTGATCGCATAGCTTGTTTTAATTGTTCCAGTCTCGCCAATTCTCTTTGTTTCTTTTCTGCATCTTTCGAACTCATCTATGTCACCCCTAACTAAATAGTCCAAATACATCGCTTTCCTCTAAATCTTTTTCTTCAAATTTATCTGCTGCATATTCTAGTTTTTCTGCAAATTGTAGTAACGCTTTTTTATTTTGATGTATATCTTGCGTTACTTGTTCCATTAAATGATTATCATAAAATTCTAAGTTCCCTACAGACCCTCCTTGTGCTAGGGCTTCCATATACTCGGCCAAATCATTCGGACTTATAAATTTATGGGAACCACTCAACAATTCAGATTCATATTTGTCTAGGATGCGTTGGGAGCTTTTCTTTGTCTCCCTTTCATATTCCTCAATGGTTCTTAGTACATCATCATATTTATGTATTCGATCACGTAGATTACTTACAATAGCACGTACAGCTTCCGGTTGTATCTTTATCTTCTTGCCCGAACCTCCAGAGCCACCATGTCCTTTTTTGGCAGAAGCATCTGAATCCCCTTTAACACTTTTCGATGATTTACTAGTAGATTTAGAGCCTTTTTTCGCTTTTGATGCTTTATCAGCTTTAGCTTTTTTATTAAGTTTTTTGATAAAAGCACTTATCGTATCATCAAGTCCTGTTAGATCTTTATCAGTAGTGAATATATTGAATTGATTAAACATCTTCTTCGCTTTTTTATATGCAGCCAACTCACCTTTTGACATTTCTTTTGCATTGCCCTTTTTATCAAAACTATCATAAGTTCCTATAAAATGTTGTCCTACAAAAGGTAACGATGTTAAAAATCCATCATACTTGGGTGCTGTAATTATGTTAGAACCTATTCTTGGCTTAAAAAAATCCAAACTATTAACGATGTCGTCTTCATGACCTACATTTTTGATTTTCCCATTATACTTTCCTTCATCAATTTGCTTCTTGATATCACCAGAAAATGCACCATAAGGGTTCGGAGCAGCATAGGTTGTCGTACTATCAAAGTTAAACTTCACAGCATTATATTGTGCTAGATAGCCTCCTAAACTATGTGCCCCACTATGAAATTTACTATTAGGATATTTATCTTTCACAGCTTGGGTGAAGGCTGCACTTTCATCTATTTGGCTCGGAGCACCTTTTGTATAGATATCATTAGGAACATTTGAATGCGTTACTTTTTTAATAATTGTTTCGCCAATCGTATCCATTGTATTTAGTACATCATTGTCGTCAGTCGGCTTGTTGTATTTTTCAGTTATAGTAATATTTTTTAGATCTTTATAACGTTCATCAATTTTTAAATCATCTGTGTTATTATGGTAAGGAAGAGATAAGTTTGTTTTCCAATCCTTCATACTAAGAGGGTCTGTACCAGCGTAACCCATAACAATATTACTTGTATCAGGTTTTCCATTAACAATTGGTGCATAAGCATAAGCCTTTAAACCATTTCTTGTGTCCTCTCTTTTTTCAAGGACTTTAAATTTACTCGCTGGCGTAGTTATTACACTATTCACATTGTGGTCGTTGTAACTTTCGGCAGAAAGTTTTCTTTTTGTTTCATCTGTTATTTTCATGCATCTCACCATTCTGTATAAATATTTGTGGAGGCAATTATGTTTAAAAAAAATATAATGTTAATTACATCTATAATTATAGTATCACTTATAATTGGAGGCTTCTATATGTTACATGAAAATAAACGCAATTATTACTTAGATATTCAAAAAAAGCGAATCGATTTATTTTTCAATGAAAACGTAAATCATTATAAACACTTTACGATTGTAAAAACCGAAAAAAACCCAATGGGAGATTATTTAATTAAAGGGTATGTAAATAATAATAAGGAATTATATTTTACAGCTACTATGAATGAAACAAGTGATTACCAATTTGATAATCAAATGAGTATGTCAGAAAATTTATCAAATATGTTCAAAACACAAAATGATCTTGATAAATTCCCTAGCCAAATCATCAAAGAAAAAAAATTAAATGAAAAAGACTACGAAGCAGATCCACCTCTAATTTGGGGCTTTTAATATCAGAAAAGCACTAATTACTCAACCTAATGAATAGTTAGTGCTTTTAAATTTCATTATTAGTCCTCCAACGATACATCATCATATTTATGTATTCGATCACGTAGATTACTTACAATAGCATGTACAGCTTACGTTTGTATCTTTATCTTTTTGCCCGAACCACCAGAGCCACCATTTCCTTTTTTGGCAGAAGCATCCGAATCCGCTTTAACACTTTTCGATGATTTACTTGTAGATTTAGAGCCTTTTTTCGTTTTGGACGCTTTATCAGCTTTAGCTTTTTTATTAAGTTTTTTAATAAAAGCACTTTTCGTATCATCAAGCCCTACTGGGTCTTTATCAGTATTAAATATATTGAATTGATTAAACATCTTCTTCGCTTTTTTATATGCAGCCAATTCACCTTTTGACATTTCTTTTGCATTACCTTTTTTTCAAAACTATCATAAGTGCCTACAAAATGTTGTCCTACAAAAGGTAACGATGTTAAAAATCCATCATACTTGGGTGCTGTAATTATGTTAGAACCTATTCTAGGTTTAAAAAAATCCAAACTATTAACGATGTCGTCTTCATGCCCTACATTTTTGATTTTCCCATTATACTTTCCTTCATCAATTTGCTTCTTGATATCACCAGAAAATGCACCATAAGGGTTAGGCGCAGCATAGGTTGTCGTACTATCAAAGTTAAACTTCACAGCATTATATTGTGCTAGATAGCCTCCTAAACTATGTGCCCCACTATGAAAATTACTATTAGGGTATTTATCTTTCACAGCTTGGGTGAAGGCTACACTTTCATCTGTTTGGCTCGGAGTACCTTTTGTATAGATATCATTAGGAACATTTGAATGCGTTACTTTTTTAATAATTGTTTCGCCAATCGTATCCATTGTATTTAGTACATCATTGTCGTCAGTTGGCTTGTTGTATTTTTCAGTTATAGTAGTATTTTTTAGATCTTTATAACGTTCATCAATTTTCAAATTAGTTGTGTTATTATGAAAGGGAAGATTTGCATTGGTTTTCCAGTCTTTCATACTGGTAAGTTCTGTACCAGCATAGCCCATATAAATGTGACTAGTCTACTTTACCATTCACAACTGGTGCAAATGCATAGGTTTTCAAGCCGTTTTGTGTATCATCGCGTTTTTCAATGACCTTAAAATTCTGACCATTCAAGTCATATTCATGACCCTTTTCAAATTGTTATAAGACTCATCAGCAACTTTAAATGACAATTCATCAGAAAATTTCATAATAAAATACTCCTTAATATTTCAAAAGTAAAAGGTGGACAATGAAAGCAAAAATTATAATTCTTATATTCATTATTATATTGATATTAACATTTATTGGATTAGGAGGGTATACTTTGAACAAAAATAAAAAAGAGACTTACATTACGACACAAGAAAAGCGTATAGATTTATACTTCAAACATAATCTAAAAAATTATCAAACTATGAAAATTAACAATTTCAAAAAGAGTCCTATGAAAGGATACTTTATCGATGGTTATATTAATGATGATAAAACTTTAGAGTTTGAGGCCTATATATCAAGTGCAGATAATCATCAGTTTACTGGAGACGTAGGATATGACACAGACGGCGTAGGTAAACTTTTTAAAGAAAAAAATGCTAAAGATAAATTAACACCAAATGATATTATAAAAAAAGAAAACCTTAATAAAAAAGACTATAAAGTAGACCCACCTCTAATTTGGGGATTTTAACATCAGAAAAGCACTAACTACTCAACCTAATGAATAGTTAGTGCTTTTAAATTTCATTATTAGTCCTCCAACGATACATCATCAACAAATACCGGTCTGGTTGGATGTTCGTCTGCTACTTTATTTACCTCATTGTCTAATTCTTCATCTTCCTCATTCCATTCACCTATATTAATAAATATAGGCACGTCTCCTAAAATTTCTTGCTTATCAGTAAATAACTTATGGTATTTCCCCAACATATCACGAGCTTTTAAACGGTCACTTGGCTTAATTGGTACATCAACGGTTTCTACATGTTCATTATATACAATGTTCATGCGTCCAGTTTCTCAGCGTAAGAGTCTCTGTAAAAGTATCACTAATTAATTATCTTTCTTTTTATCTTCTTTATTAGATTGTTCTTTTTTTATTTCAGACACTGATTTAGGATTTTCTGGCATATTTTTAGCTATATAGCCACTATAAGTTGAAAGATATTCAAATTGATAATCATCTTCAGACCACATATGTGCTGAAAAAGTATTAGTCTTGTCATTATTTATAAAACCTGTAATAACAAATCCATCTAAAGAATTTTCTTTATGTTCCTCAAACTTTATTTCTTTATAATCTTTAACATTATACTTCATATAAATTATTATGCTTTCTTTTTGTTTTTCATCATGTTTCATTTTAAATAGCCCCCTCCAGATATTAATATTATACTAATAAATATAATAATCATTTTTCTATTCAATATAACCAATCCTTTGAGGTGAAATAACGGACAATCTTCATACTAAAAACAACACATATCACGAACTAGTTAGTAGTGTTTATAATATACATCCATCAGATAAAAAGATAGCAATTGAACCCAAAAATGGAACTCAACAAATTTTTAAAATTCAAGCTTCGCGGGTGGATAAAGTTAACGACTTTCAAGCAATAGCAGTATATCCAAAAAGACAGTAAAGGAAATGTAGATAATTAAACTGGATGTTTTGTTTATGCTTGAACAGATCGATATGAATCTGCTGATATTACCACTGATATATATTTAGGTACCAATGATATTGAAATTGAAACTAATCCAGATAAAATTTTAAATGCAGCTATTTACAGAGACACTACCTTAAAAGAAATTAACCCGAATACAGTTGGAAATAATAAATGGCTGAAAATGGTTGATCAAAATAATGCAAAAGAAGCTGATCAATTTAACGAATCTTATCTTCGGCCTCAGTCAGTTTTGAATAACTTGATGGAACAGGACAAGCTGAAGACTACAGGCTGAAGCTGTCCCCTAAAAAATCGAGCCAACAACACGAAGTATTGTAAATAAAGAAGCCAGTAAATGAATTTATAAAAAACTCATTTACTGGCTATTTTGCTAGGAATTATGTCCCAGCCTCTCGTTTCCTACGATTAGTCAAGTACTTATAATTAAAATAAGCATTACTTAACTAAACCGTTCATTTTAATTTTTTTGAATAAGGTGTTAAACTGTATTTGATTGTACGTTTGGCTAATGTGGTGACATTTGATAATCGTACAATTTATGATTCATTACCAGATAATGAATCGTCTTTAATAATCGATTTATACAAGCAATGATGGCAGTCTTATGAGATTTCTCATTAGGCTGCTTTCTTAGTTTGTAGTAATAATCGACGACATGATTGTCATAATGATGCTGCCCTCTTATTATATTCATAATCACCCAAAATAAAAGTTTTCTCGCTTTTTTATTACCACGCTTGTTGATGGTATCTCTACAGTGTGTATGACCTGATTGATATCGTTTGATATCAATGCCAACAAAAGCATTGAGTTGTTTATTTGATTTAAATCGCTTAATATCACCAATCTCCCCAATAATCATAGCTGTGCTTAGCTTACCAATACCAGGTATCGAATGAATATTTTCAAAATAATCGAGTTGTTGTGCTAATTGAATCATGGCATCATCTAATTGTTTGAGATGATGAATAGATTGTTTTAATTGTTGAATAAGTAAGCGTAATTTTTCGACTAGAAAGGAATGTCTATCGACATTAGGATAGCTTTCTTGAGCAATCACTCTTAATTGAAGTGCATATTTTGTAGCTTTATCCATTGACATTCCCTTATTTGTAGAATTGAATATATGTGTAATAAGTACATCCTTGTCGATATCAAGCACCATGTCTGGATGAGTAAAGATTTCTGCGATGTTGAGTGCAATGATTGAATATCGACTACTAAATAATCTTTCTAAACCAGGGAATGTTTGATGGAGTAATTCGAGAATCTGAAATTTAAGTCGATTTTGTTCATTTTCGATTTCTAGATGAAAACGGACGCGTTCTCTTAATTCAAAGAATATTAACTCATGTATAGGTAAGCTGTCTGTTTGTTTGAGCGTCGGTTCTAAACAAGCAAGCTTATGAGCATCTGCCTGATCAGTTTTCCAAGATCTTAGAGCGCTCGTTTTAAATTTGGCTTCTAACGGATTCATTTGAATATAGTTAATTTGATTTACACAACAAAATCGTTCCATACCTCTTGAATAGATACCTGTAGATTCAAAAATGAGTTGTGGGTGGTCTAAGTCATTCAAATACTTGAGTAAAAAATTGTAGCCATTTTTATTATTTTGGATGAAAAACGCTTTTTGGAATTTACCATTTTTATAATGTGCAACTACACTACGCCTTTTACTAATATCAACGCCTAAGTAATCGATAAAAAAAAACTCCTTTGAATAGTTGAGAAGCTAAAAACTTTACTTAACCTTTCTCATTTCATTTTCCTATACACGGTTTCAGGAACCCAACATACTACAAACGAATTTCAAAAGGCGAGAGTAAAGCTGACTTGTTTTTTATACGGATTTAAAATCCAAGAGTCTGGACAGTCTACTCCTCTCTATAACTATAAAAAATAGCTATGAAAAAATCTATCGTCATAGATTTCTTCATAGCTAATCTTAGTATGTTTTTTATGTGCTGTGCACTTTTTGTGCACCCAAAAACAAAAAGCCCACAACCACATGGGTTGCAGGCTACATAATGGAGACGGCGGGAGTTCATTAAACCGTTTACCATTACTTTTAAAAATCGTTATAACTATTGTCGTATCAACGTTTACATTGTCTATCAAGTTGTGTGTAAAATGTTAAAATTGAAAAAATAAGATAGATTTGTGGCAACGAGTAGGTTTGATTATACTACTGCTCACACTCTTACCCTTTATTTCAAAATTACGCTCTTTTTCTATTTACAAAAACACAAAAACAACCCCTTAAGCCTATAGCTAAGGGATTCCTTGATTTTATAATTCTATTCCCACTCGATGAAATAAGTGTTTTTCGTTAGTTTATATTAATTTATAATAATTGATATTACAGTGTTTTAACAACTATATACTTCTCATAAATTCACATCACTTCATAATTAACGTATTCAATTACGTATTCACTGCCTGCAACATGTGGGATAATACATATTTTTCATGAAATCTTCCTTTATAATCTTTTGTATTTTTTATGAATTTTTTAAAATTTATTATTCAACTTTTATTTATAATGTTATTATAAATAAAATGAAAAGGAAGTGTCTAATATGAAAAAAAGATTATTATTTGTAATTGTTATTTCTTTATTTATTTTTTCTTCTAATCATACAGCCTTATCTAACGGCGATGTAGGTCCAGGAAACCTAAGAAATTTTTATACTAAATATGAATATGTGAATTTAAAGAATGTTAAAGACAAAAATTCACCAGAATCACACCGCTTAGAATACTCGTATAAAAATGATACATTGTATGCTGAATTTGACAATGAATATATAACTAGTGATCTAAAGGGAAAAAATGTCGATGTTTTTGGTATAAGCTATAAAGATGGTTCTAACTCTCGTACTATATATGGTGGTGTTACTAAAGCAGAAAACAATAAATTAGATTCGTCAAGAATAATACCTATAAATTTAAATATCAATGGCAAGCATCAAACAGTTACAACTAAAAGTGTTTCTACAGATAAAAAAATGGTTACTGCACAAGAAATAGATGTCAAACTAAGAAAATACTTGCAAGATGAATTTAATATTTATGGACACAATGATACTGGTAAAGGTAAAGAATACGGCACTTCTTCAAAATTTTATAGTGGTTTTGATAAGGGGAGTGTAGTATTCCATATGAATGATGGTTCTAATTTCTCGTATGATTTATTTTACACAGGATACGGTCTTCCAGAAAGCTTCTTAAAAATTTACAAAGATAATAAAACTGTTGATTCAACACAATTTCATCTAGATGTCGAAATTTCAAAAAAATGATTCCAATTATTATAGTTAAGATTCACTGTAAATAGAGGCTGAGACATAAAGTTCTAGGATAAGTAGATAAAGACAATTTCTATTGAAATAATATAGAAATTGTCTTTTTTATATTTTTTTTGATTATTTTCAGCTCGTTGAGCTGTTACTTTTCTTATATTAAGTGCCATCAGCACAAATCCTAGTTCTCTTTTGACTTTATTTATCCCTCGAACGGACATTCGAGTGAAACCCAAAATAGCCTTCATAAATCCAAAAACAGGCTCCACATCAATTTTTCTTTGACTGTAGATGGTTTTTGTTTTTGGTTCTAAAAGCTTTTTATTAATTTGGGCTTTAAAATATTCCCAATTATAATTCTTCATTATTTTTTTATTTGTTTTTGAACATTCCATAAGTTATGAGTGGCGTTCGATTAAAATTATCTATAATTGCCATATAATTGGCTTCGCTACCATAACCTGCATCAGCTACAATATATTCAGGTAAATGACCGTAGGTCTCTTGAATTGAATTTAAAAAAGGTATCAGTGTTCTTGTATCAGTCGGATTTTGATACACATCATAAAATAAAACGAATTGAGAATTTGTCGCTATTTGTAAATTATACCCTGGCTTAAGTTGCCCATTTTTCATATGATCTTCTTTCATTCTCATAAATGTGGCATCATAGTCTGTTTTAGAATAACTATTTCTATCCTTTAAAATAGATTTTTGAACTTCGTATTTATGCTTTCGCTCAGAGTAATCATTAATTTGTTTTTTGTATTTTTTAATTTTAGTTCTTTTGAGTCGTATTTGTTTTCTTGTTTTAGTACATTTTTCATTATCGATATGTTGGTTTAAATCTTAGATTTCTTTATCTAAATGACTACCAATCAAATCTATTTCTTCTTTTGTTAAGTTATTATCGTGATCTTTTTTAATCTCAGGTATGATTTTATTTGTCACCAATTCATGATAGAGTGCTTTAGAATCTTCATTCATCCTTGACTCATGGTTTTGAATACTCTTTTTCCATACAAATGTATATCGATTGGCATTTGCCTCAACTTTCGTACCATCAATAAAAATGGCCTGATTATCTATAAGATTTTGTTTCAAACACTGACTATGAAATTGAATAAATAATGATTCTAATAAAGCATCTACTTTGGGATTTACTCTAAATCGATTGATTGTTTTATAAGAAGGTTTTTGATTTTGTGATAGCCACATCATTCGAATACTATCATTGAGTAATTTTTCTATCTTACGTCCTGAAAACACAGATTGTGTATAGGCATATAGAACTACTTTTAACATCATTTTTGGGTGGTATGATGTTGCACCTCGATGATGTCTGAATTCATCGAATTCAGTCTCGGGAATTGTTTCTACAATATCATTTACATGTCGTGAAATATCATTTGTGGGGATAAGAACTGAAGTTTCCATTGGTAGAGTAAGTTGAGTCATGTTATAATCTTTATACATAAGGCACCTCGTTAATTTAGTTTATTGGTATTTATTAAATTATACGAAAGGGCCTTATTTTTTTAAAGTATTTCAATGTAAAATTACATATGAATACAAAGTATTTTGGCGAGACTCTTGAGGGAACAGGACAAGCTGAAGACTACAGGCTGAAGCTGTCCCCTAAGAAAGCGAGCCAACAATACGAAGTATTGTAAATAAAGAAGCCAGTAAATGAATTTATAAAAAACTCATTTACTGGCTATTTTGCTAGGAATTATGTCCCAGCCTCTTAATCTTTATATATGCATCCTAAAAAGGCAAGCACCGAAGTACTTACCTTTCAAATATATCTAATACTTTCACTTTTTATATCAAAATCGGATTAACATTATCCATTCTTTGTTGTAAGGTGGACTTCTATCTTCACACTTTTAGAATCAACCATTTTATTGTCTTTGTATATCATTAAGTATTTAGATTGGTCAAACTTATCGCCTGGTGCAGGCATCATATCATACCAAAAAGTATTGCCGTTACTTTCAATAAATTTTATATAACCTGTTTCATATGGTGAACTGTTAAACTCATACAAATTTTTTTTATTAATTAAAAAATTCCTAGCTTTTATGTCTAGTTCTTGAGCTGTTACACTTTTCTTATCAGTTTGCACTTCAAAGGAAATTGTGTTTCTTTTATTTTCATAAACTCTTATAAGTACATTTTGTAAGTTCCCATTATCAAAGTGGTTTCCTTCATGTTTTGTTATTCCTCCATACATACAAGTTTTACCACTTGTAACCTTACCTACATTATCTTTGGATGAAAAATAGCAGTTTACATAGTAATTTGATCCATATACATCAACTACTTCATCTTTGTACTTATTTGCTAAATCTTCATTTAATAACTCTGTTTTCACTTTGTCATAGTTATTCAGTTTTTTATCATTAATGTTATAAATTAAATCATGTGCCAAAAATTTATCTACAGACTTAACTTTAGTTGCTGATACATAATGATCATCATATAAATATTTCATATTACCCATCGTACCAGTAAACTCACTTGATTTGTGCAAATCATCTGGCATAGGGTCTGGTTGACTCTCTGCTAAAACGTTGGGTATAAAAATAACTAGTATCAGTGCGAATATCAAAATTACACGTGAAACAAATAATCTCTTATACATTTTTTATCTCCTTTATCCAACATTCCCAAAAAGTATCTAGATACACTTTAAATATATGCTATAATCTAAAATATTCAATTAAAAAAATGTTAAAAGAAAATTAATTATATTTAATGATTTCGCGTTATTTCTAGGAATTAAGTTATGCTTGGAAATTAATTAACTATACTTCATCTGAACTTATATACAAAACTCTTTCTCAAGGAAACACAGGTCGTTTCTCAGCCTCATCTTTTTCTTACTATTATTGAAATTTCCAAATATTTATCTGTTGTTTAAAAATACATATCTATTTTTGTTATTTGATATAAGTTAAAAATTAATAGAATTCTTATGAACAACTATTGGTTATTATTCTTCTTTAAAACTAGCTGTATTTTATTAGTGATAGGCATAACTATTATTTTTTTATTACTAGATATCAACATTTGTATTTCATTCAAAGAATAATCTGATATAAAAAAATTATTAAATTGATCTTTATAAATTTTTCTGTTTTTTCTCATAGCAAATAGATTATAATAAAATGAATCTGTTTGCACATAGTATATATATATACAAAGTAAAAGTAATATGTTTAATATAACTGATTGATGGTCACTAGGTTTAAAGGTAGTCAATGGAATTATAAATGTGCCAAAGTAATTTAAAAAATTATAATCTGTATATGATATTCGAGAGTTTTCACTGAAAGTTTCTTCACTTTTTTTTGTGCATTTATGATTGATGAATAGTAATAATACAATAATAACTATAAGAATAAATAGACTAATCAAAACCTTAAATTTAAAATCATTTCCTAAAAGTTGAATTATATTTTTCTGTTTTATTGCAGTATAATAGTTTAAATTGGCAAAAAACAAGATAAAAAATAATGGTAAATAAGAACTAAGAAAAAATAACAATCTCTTTAAATAATACATATCCCATTCCCTTCTAATCTGAGGAGCCAAAAGTTTGAGATATAATAGAAATAAAATAATCGTCAATTATTAATTTAGTTATACTTTCTATATCTTCTTTATCGTTATATACAACTTTGCCCTCATTATTAATTTTAATCCCTTCGAAATTTTCAGCTATAATTCCTATTCTTTCTTTAAAATCTTCTTCATCAATTTTGCTATAATCAATATTTTTTTCTCTAAATTCATCTAATGCTTTACTGATTCTTTTAGTATAAGCTTTATTATCTTCGATTTCTTTTAAATAATCTTCTAACCCAATAAAATAATTTGATTTGCTAATCTCTTTAACGTGTTTGCGCGTTTCATCTTTAAACTTTTCTTCTAAATCAAAGAAATTTTCAAAATTATTTTTATTAAAGATATAAATCTGATCATTATATATAATAAAGTCAAAATATTCGCTTATACCGAATTTATCATTTTTAGTGATTTCTATTTCCTTTCCTTTAAACTTAGCTACAAAACCGTCATTTATACGATTAATTTTGTCTATTCTTCCTACTAAATATAAAGAGTTATCGTCTAATGAAACTTTATAAGTATAGTATTGCATGTCTTTTAATTCTAATTTATTCAGTTCTTTAGATAGTAACTGCGCTTTGAATTTATTTAATTGACTATTTAAATAAGATTCAGTAGTATAGTATATCTTTTCACTGTCTCCAGTTGTAGTCGGAGAGTATGGTAATACTTTTTTTTCGTAATTTTTCCCATTAGAACGATAATATATTTTTTTATCAAGCCCATATTTAAAAGTATTATATAAACGATTTAAAGTGCTGTTTTGCTCCATTTTCATTGAAATCCAAGCTCTTTCATTATTAATACTGTATTTTTTAATAAAATATATATCGCTTTTGGTCACTACGTTATCTATGTTTATATTTTTGTAATCATCTATTATATTTTTTATTGACTTGATATCATTCATTTCCCCTAAACCTCTTTCATGTGTAGTTTTATACATTATATATTTAAAACCACAAAATAAAAAGGTTATATATGAAAAAAGCAACTAATATCGGGGAATGATATTAGTTGCAACTACACAATATCATTGTACTATATTTTAGTAGCTAGTACTAATTATTTAATCATCACTCCTCAAACTTCCCCCTATATCATCAATAAATGTAGGCATTGTCATATTCACATCTACCTTATCAGTAAATATGCTGTGGTAACGCCCCAGTAAATCACGAGCTTTTAAACGATCACTCGGCTTAATAGGTACTTCTACAGTTTCGACATGCTCGCTATATACAAGGTTCATGCGTCCAGTGTCTGGATTACGCTCAAATGAGCTCCTCTTAACCACAACCTCTTTAGTCTCCATCTCATCACCTATTGCTGATTGTGTTAACAGATACAATGTTTCTTTAGCTGATAAAATAGTATCGTCCATAATCTCGTCTTTCTTACTTTTAATGTATTCGTCTACTTTATCTTTTCGTAATAACCTACTTCCCGTTACATGTGCACTATTCGGGCTATATCCTGCCTTTATAGCGCTTTGAGTAACGTTGAGTGTCTTAATATACTCATTCGCAAAACGCTCTTGTTTTGGCGTTAATTTGTCCATTGAATCACGCTCCTTGTTTTATTATTTTATTTAGTAAACCATCAAATAACTGTTGGACTCTTGTTTTAGACATTTCTAGTATTTGAGCTATATCATTAAATGTACGTCCATTACACAGAAACATAAAAATATTGTATTCTCTAAAATCCGCAATACGATCAACTAATATATCTAGCTCATTCATAAATATATGTTCATCTGCATTAATTGTTTGATATGAATATTCTTCTACATCATCATTTAACGTAAAGAATTCATTAGTTGATACGTCCTTATAATCATCATACACATTATTATGGTAGTTTAATATAAAGTCTTTCAGTGTCTCCTTATCACCAACAAACATAATCACACCACCATTGTATGTTGTGGCTCATTAGCCTTTGTTAAAGCCTTATCATGACTAATGTTGTATAAATCTACCTGCAAACGTTCAATGAGCTCATGTGACTTGATACGTCCATGTGATTGCATATATCTAACAACCTGCCGTTGCTCTTCTTGTGAATAGGTATTGAGTATTTGTTTTAATAAATACAATCGCATTGCTGAATCATCTTTAAAACGTTTCAAATTATCTTTAGTTTCACTAATCCATATCACTAAATTATCAACGGGATAAGATACAGAAATAACACCCATAATATCGTCACATGTTGTTATTGATGTGCTTAAGTGATACATTTCATCAATATGTGACTGTGCCGTCTTAATTTTAGAATTAATATATTTAGGATTATATTTTGTTAATAACTCATATTCAGATATCTTTGTTTGTTGATATGATTCATTAGTACGTTCCTGCACGATAATACCCCCAATAATATAGAATGAGCCTACCCCAATAAAGGATAGGCGTTAAATTGATTATTTTGTCACACTATTGATTGTGTCAGTGTATCGGTCATTAATTGTTTTGAAATCCACTGAACCGTACTCATTTTCTGTTACAACCACACCACTGTTTGCCATTACCGTTTGATTAATCACGTTATAGTTATACTCCAATTGAGCATATTCATCGTTGTTACGCTCTGGATATAAAACATTTTGTATCAATGTTTCAAAACTCATGGTTACTTTATTTTTTTCGCTTTCAGTAAATCGCTTATTGATGACATCTTGGAATAACTTCACTTCATATACCATCGTATTAGTAGCACTAGCGTTTACAATCATTGCGATAACTTCAGTGTTATCTAATAAATCAATTTTGGCTGATAGATCTTGACGCTTTAACATTTCAGATTGAGGATTGCTATAATCTTGTTGTGCTTGTTCGGTTAATGTATCTAATCTATTTTTGATATCTTCCATTAAATCTTTCTGGATTATTACCATCATTATCTGAATTACCTAATACACCACGTGAAGTGCAAAAGAAAGTCCTATCAAATATGATAGAAAATATATCAAATGATAATGAAACAGAGATAAAGGATAACTATATAAATTTACTAAACAAAAAATTAGAGTTCGATGAAATTCAATATTTAAAACATACTTATAATTTTTTAATTACTGAGATGAATGATGTGAATGAAAATGAATATTATTCGACAGATTTTATTATTAAACTAGGTCAACTAATTTCAAATTTATATCATAATAAAAATTCTCAAAACAATGAATATTATCAAGAAATCTTAAATGATTTCGATAAATTTTTAAAAGAATACATAAATATCAAGTAGGTGATTACCATAGAACACAACTTAAACCTATCCCACAATATATATAAAGACGCTAAACGTGGCACTTATTACTTTCGTATTAAATACTATGATAAGAAGAATCAACGTAAAGAAATAAAAAAGAGTGGCTTTAAACAACGTAAAGAAGCGTTGAAGAAATGTAATGAACTTATGGACGAGTTAGAGGGTATTGGACAAATAAATAAACTTCCTTTCGATAAACTCGTAGATGAGTATATAGAGTGGTATTCTGCACGTCGCAAGTCATCTAGTGTTAAAGCATTAAAGACACATACAAACAACCATTTGCTACCTTATTTTAAGTCTATGGATGTCTTTAATATGACTACACAGGATGTTATGAAGTTTCAGAATACTAAGTTAAAAGAGGGACACTCTGGAGAGTACCTAAAAAAAATGCACGTGTTCCTAGTATCGTTACTTAACCATGCTATGAAGTTTCATGATCTAAAGCAAAATGTAGCCTCTCTAGTAGGTAACTTTGAAATTGAATCAAATAAGCGTTTGAACTATTGGACATTAGAACAATTCAATCAATTCTATGAGGCTTTAGCTACACAACAACAAAAGTTATTCTTTAAGCTACTGTTTTACTCTGGTGCACGTAAGGGGGAAATTAGAGCTCTCACATGGCGTGATATTAACTTTGAAGATGAATTTATCCATATAAACAAAACGGACTATCACGGTGAAGTGACAGCCCCTAAAACAAAATCAGCCATACGTGATATATACTTACCTACTCACATGATGAATGATATTAAAGATTATTTAAATTGGTACAAAGAAAACAATGTATATAAAGATGATTATGTATTATTCGGTACATTCTTCAAAGCATACAGTGAATCAACTATAGATCGTTGGTTTACCACTGCATTAAAAGTGTTAGATGAACAACTGCCAGACGGTCATACATTCCCTAGAATTGTAATTCATGAGTTAAGACATAGCCATGCGTCTATGCTAGTCAATCATGGTGCAAGTATCATGGTAATAGCACAGCGTTTAGGCCATGCTGATAGTAATGAAGTATATAACCGATACGGTCATTTATACCCCAGTACACAGAAAGAAATAGTTAAATACTTATAAGGAGATTATATATGAAAATATTTAATTGGAATATTATTAATGAAACTGGTTTCGATATCACTTGTGACTACTTTTCAAAAGATATAATCATTGTTGATAAAGCAACAAATAGACAACTCGTATACTTTAAGTACAATATTAAAGAAGATATTTATACTGAAGATGAAAAGGTTCATAAAGTAATTACACAAATTAATACTATGGATAAATCAATCACGATTTATGATAATATTGCGTCCTAATTATAGGGCGCTTTTTATGTGCTGGGGCATATCTGGGGCAATATTGGGGCAACGAAAACAAAAATCCCACAACCACATGGGTTGCAGGCTATATAATGGAGACGGCGGGATTCGAACCCGCGTCCAGAGGTCCTGATACAAATCTTTCTACGTGTGTAGTTTATTGATAATTTTCGCATCATGCTAAGCAATAAACAACCAACATGATACTAGCTTGATTATATTTCATCTAAACAGACTTCAAGCGGCAGTGTTTAGCATATCCTACTAGGGTTGAATCGCGTTAACAGCACGTAGGAGATGCTGTTAGGCGATGCAGTGGCTATTACGCAGCTACTGCGAAATTATTGTTTGATTTGTCAGTTATATTTAACCGAAATGTGTTGATGACGGAGACAGCCCTCCGACACGCTTAATAAGCTCGGGGGACCCCTGTCGAATCCAAGAACGTCCCCTCAATTCAAATCAATCTAACAAAATACTTTGTTAAATCATTAATAAAACAATTTGACACTGCAATCAATCATATCAAAGATGGCCCGATTAAGCAATGATATTGCTTAATAACGGGCTTTAACTGCGCGATCAATATCTCGTTTTACCGCTTTTTCTTTAAGTGCTTGACGTTTGTCGTATTTCTTTTTACCTCTAGCAACGCCTAATAAAACTTTACATTGACCATGTTTTAAATATAACTTCAACGGAATAATAGAATAACCTATTTCTCGTGTACGCTCACCTAATTTTTGAATTTCTTTTTTGTGCAAGAGTAATTTACGTGTACGTAAAGGATCATGATTAAAACGATTCCCTTCTTCATATGGTGCAATATGCATATTATTCAGGTACATTTCGCCTCGTCTCACTTGCGCAAAGCTATCTTTTAAATTGGCACTACCACGACGTATGGATTTAATTTCAGTACCTCTTAAAGCAATACCCGCTTCAATTGTATCTTCAATATTGTAGTCATGTCTTGCTTTACGGTTTTCAGCTAACGTACCTGGTGATTTTGATTTTTTCTTAGCCACTATTACTCACCTCATCTTTGCTGACTATTTTTTCTTTCGACGTGATTTCTTCTTCACACTTTTATCTTTATAAAAAGGTTTGTGGTGCGTATTACCTTGTTTATCTTTTTTACGAGCATTTTTACCTTTACGTTGCTTACGTTTTTTCTTTTTACCTTTACCATTACGATCACTTTTAGTATAGTCTAAAGATTTGCCACGTGTTTTAGCTTGAATGGTTTTCTCACGAGCAGGTCGTTGAGATGATGTCTTTTTAGGTAATGGCATGCCAACAATTTGGAAATCTATCATGCGTTCTTCCACATCAACATGTGTCACTTTAACTTTGACCTCATCACCAATGCGAAAGACTTTTGCTTGACGTTCACCGATTAGTGCCATTTGTCGTTCATCAAAATGATAATAATCGTCTGTCATATTGGCGATATGAACCATACCCTCAATAGTATTAGGTAATTCTATAAACATACCAAAATTAGCAACCGAGCTAATGATACCTTCAAATTCATCACCAATATGTTGAATCATATACTCAGCTTTTTTCAATTCATCAGTATCACGTTCGGCTTCAATGGCACGGCGTTCACGTTGTGATGTGTGCTCGGCTAATTCTGGCAACGTCTCTTCCCAACGATGTATTTCTTTCTTATCCATGGAATTCTCTATTAAATATTTACGAATTAATCTATGCACTGTTAAATCAGGATAACGGCGTATTGGAGACGTAAAGTGAGTATAGTACTCAGCAGACAAACCAAAATGCCCTAAATTAACATCATCATAATGTGCTTGTTGCATAGAACGTAACATCATCGTTGAAATAACCATTTGTTCCGGTCTACCTTCAACTTCTTCTTGAATGTTTTGTAATGTTGTCGGATGAATATCTTCACCTGTACCTTTAATCATTATACCGAAATTGGTAATAAAGTCGAAGAACTGTCTTAATCGGTCGGATTTTGGTTGTTCATGAACACGATAAATAAATGGTACTTCCAATTTATTGAAGTGTTCAGCTACTGTTTCATTGGCTGCTAACATGAACGATTCAATTAAACGTTCTCCTTCGCCGCGTTCTCTCATTAGCACTTCTGTTGGAATACCTTCGTCATTCACAAGTACTTTCGCTTCATTAATATCAAAATCAATTTCTCCACGACGTTTACGCATACGAATTAATCTATTTGATAAATCTTGCGCTAAATCTAACATAGGTGTTAAATCTTTATATTGTGAACGTATTTCAGAATCTTGATCAGTGATAATTTTGTTAACAGCATCATATGTCATTCTGTAGTTTGAATGTATTACACTATCAAAGATTTCATGTTTTACAACTTCGCCTCGTTCATTTATTTCCATTCGACAACTTAATGTTAAACGATCTTCTTCCGGATTTAATGAGCATATTCCATTACTTAGACGATGTGGAATCATCGGGATTACTCGATCGACAAGATACACACTTGTCGCACGATCATATGCTTCTTTATCTAAAGCTGAGCCTTCTTTTACATAGTAACTTACATCTGCAATACTAACTGTAAGCTCGGTGTTGCCATTTTTTAATTTTTTTACAGCAATGGCATCATCTAAATCTTTAGCATCTGCACCATCTATAGTGATTGTTAATTCATCTCTTAAATCACGACGCCCTTCGATTTCAGAGGGTTCTATTACATCCGGTACTTCTTCAGCTTCTTGTAATACAGCATCTGGAAACTCGATTTCTATTCCATGCTGGTAAATGATGGAAAGTATATCTACACCTGGATCATTTTTATGACCTAATATTGCTGAAACGTGGCCTTCTGGATTGTCTGTACTATCGGCATACTTCGTAATTTGTACTAATACTTTATGCCCATCTATAGCACCTAAATTTTGTCCTTTAGGTATAAAGATATCTTGCATTATACGTTTGTCATCCGGTAATACAAAACCAAAATGCTTTGCTTCGCTATACGTTCCAACAACTTGTGTAACTGAATGCTTTTCAATAGATTTTACTTCACCTTCAATTTTACCTTTATGTTCTCCACGAGATTTTTGAATTTCCACGATGACGGTATCTCCATCTAATGCTCTATTGATTTTAGTTGGTGGAATAAAAATATCGTCCATCTCGTCATCTTCAGGTCTTAAAAAAGCAAAGCCTTTTTTATTTTGACTTAACGTTCCTTTGATTAGTTTTGAATTTGTTTTGTTGGATTGTTTACGTTGATATCTGTCTGTTCTTGTACGTTCAATTAAACCAGACTGTTCTAATTCAACGAGTATTTTAATTAAATCTCTAAATGAGTCGGCACTGTTTAAACCTAACGCATCTTGAAAGTCAGATACTGACATGGGTTCATAGTCAGGTTGTTTTATCATTTCTTCGATGGATTGCTTTAAATTCATTATGCCCCTCCTTTCTCTCCTACATCTTTATTTTTTACTCTGTCCATTCCAATGATTCTAAAAATTGATATACATCTTCAAAGACTTTCTCTTTTTCTTTATCAATGGTAATCACATGACCTGAATGTTGATACCATTTGATTTCTTTCTCATCAGAATCGACATGATTATATATATAATTTGCTGATTGAGGATCAATCATTGTATCTTGTTCTGCTTGTACGACAAGTATTGGATCAATTACTTCATCGACATGTTCTTTAACTCCATTTAGTGTGTCACTCAGTTCTTTCAGTGTTTCAGTTGGATGAAATTGTTCCATTTCTTGATCAATTGTTTGTTGATCTTTGCCTTCATATTTTTTAAAGTTACGTGCATATTCAAGAAATCCTTCATAAATCGAACCTTCTGTTTTATTCTCCATAGGTGCACACATAGTTATAATCCCCTTCACGTCACGATTTAAACTTAGTTTTAATGCGAAGGCGCCGCCTAATGATAAACCAGCTACTGCTATTTCTTCGTAACCTTGGTCTACTAAATAATCATAACCATCTAAAACATCTTTAAACCAAACAAAAGGGCTAGATTTTAATATTTCTTCTGGAGGCGCTGCATGTCCTTCATATTGTGGAGCATAAGATGTATAGCCCTTTTTTTGAAGGTAACGCCCAAGTTGTCTTACATCAGCAGAGTTACCTGTGAAGCCGTGAAGAAGTAACACTGCACGTTTACCTTCTTCAAAAAAGAATGGTTTTGGTAGTTTAATTTGCATGATTAAAATCCCTCTCCCTTATGATAAGTACTCAATCTATCCTAAATAAGTTAAGTCTTTCATTATATTAGATATATTTAAAAACTCTTCATTATTATCAAAATGACTTGATAAATCATTATTCCCTTTAACATATGATTTAAAAACATGGTTGTCTTAATTATAAAATAAAAAAGTCCGACAAGTATATCGTCGGACTCAGGCTGATAATACTTAATAGCAAATGTGATTCATTTGCCCTATCATTTATCAGTCTTGGTTAAGATTCATTTACTTCATTAAAACAAATATAATATTCTCTACATACCTAAGTAACTAATACAAAACATAAGTACAAAGAATAAAATAGCTAAAATTATTGTTAATCTATGCAAGAATAAATCGACGCCACGTTGTTTTTGTTTACCAAACAATTGTTCAGCGCCACCACTAATAGCACCTGAAAGTCCATTACTTTTACCTTCTTGGAGTAATACAACAGTCACTAATGCAATACAATCTATAATTAATAAAACGATGATTAATGTATGCATAAAAATTGTCCTCCGTTCATTATATACGAAAGAAATTATAACACATCTTTATTGATGTAATCAAACTTCTATCTATTGAAAGTACTTTTACGTGTAATAGAAACAACTAGCATATAAATTGCTAGAATAATAGATCCAATCACTACAATTAAAATTGGTAAAACTGCAAGTACATTTTTTACATCTAAAATACCTTGAATAAATAAATAAAGATTTACGAGTGTAAATAGTGCATTAGAAATATATACGGCAAACATAAACCACCATAAATATGGATGGCGATTCCAGAAAGCAACAGTACCTGCTAAATAAGCTAAAATATACATAATGCCAGTGTATCGGTCACTATTTAAAATATTTTTCACTGCTGTATCTGATGTTTTTTGACCAGCTAAAGATAAAATTGATTTAGCTGTTGATTCATCTAATACAATAAAGTGGTGAAAGATAAGTAAAATACAAAACACTAATGAACTTATCGCAATTAAACGTCCAGTTCTTATTTCTTTAGCATTTGAGTCTGTCATAATTGTACTCCTTTTACAAAATTACTCACATTATTATATCAGTTTACATTAATAATTTAAAATGTACTTAACTAAAAAAGCCCGTTGCAGCCTCAACTCTGCAACGGACAATTCAATTAAGATATTAAATCATAAGCGTGAACTCTTATAAAAATTAAAGAGATATTATTTATCTAAATTGTAGAAAGATTTAATTCCTTCAAATTTAGCTGTTTCGTATAATTCATCTTCAATACGTAATAATTGATTGTATTTAGCAATACGGTCAGTTCTAGATAATGAACCTGTTTTAATTTGACCTGCATTTGTAGCAACTGCGATATCAGCAATTGTAGTATCTTCAGTTTCACCAGAACGGTGAGATACAACCGCAGTATATCCAGCTTTTTGAGCCATTTCAATAGCATCGAATGTTTCAGTTAATGTACCGATTTGGTTTACTTTGATTAAGATTGAATTACCAATACCTTGTTCGATACCTTTAGATAAAATTTCAGTGTTAGTTACGAATAAATCATCACCAACTAATTGAACTTTATCACCGATACGATCAGTTAATTGTTTCCAACCTTCCCAATCGTTTTCATCCATACCATCTTCAATAGTGATGATTGGATATTTACCAATTAATTCTTCTAAGTAGTCAACTTGCTCTGCTGCACTGCGTTTAGCACCGTGTTCACCTTCGAATTTAGTGTAATCATAAACACCATTTTCATAGAATTCAGAAGAAGCACAGTCAAATCCTAAGAATACATCTTCACCTGGTTTGTATCCTGCTTTTTCGATAGCTTTAATAATAGTTTCTACAGCGTCTTCAGTGCCTTCAAATCTAGGAGCGAAACCACCTTCATCACCTACTGCAGTTTCTAAACCGCGTTCACTTAAGATTGATTTAAGGTTATGGAAGATTTCTGCACCCCAACGTAATGATTCTTTGAATGATTCAGCACCTACAGGTAAAATCATGAACTCTTGGAAAGCAATTGGTGCATCTGAGTGAGAACCACCATTAACAATATTCATCATAGGTACTGGCAATTGTTTACCATTAAATCCACCTAAATATTTATATAATGGTTGACCTAATAAGTCAGCAGCTGCACGAGCTACGGCAATAGAAACACCTAAAATGGCATTTGCACCTAATTTACCTTTGTTGTGTGTACCGTCTAATTGAATCATCATTTTATCAATAGATACTTGATCTAAAACTGAAAATTCACCTTCAACGATTTCTGGTGCGATCATTTCGTTAACATTTTCTACCGCTTTAGTCACACCTTTACCTAAATAACGTGATTTATCTCCATCACGTAATTCAACTGCTTCATGTTCACCAGTAGAAGCACCAGAAGGTACTAATGCACGTCCGAAAGCACCGCTTTCAGTTAATACTTCAACTTCAACTGTTGGGTTACCACGTGAGTCTAAGACTTCGCGAGCGTAAACATCTGTAATAATTGGCATGTTTAATATCTCCTTTAATTATATTATATGACTATTATAGCCTTTTTCTAAACTTTTATAAAATGATAATACATATAAAATTAAGAAAATTTGAACATCTATACGTTGCTGTAAATTCTTAACCTTAATGCATCTATACTAATGTTTAATCAATGATTCACCTGTCATTTCAGATGGTTGCTTAACGTTTAATAAATCTAATAATGTCGGCGCTAAATCTCCTAAGCGTCCAGTTTCTCTTAATGTAACACCGTCTTTAGTTACAATAACTGGAACAGGATTAGTTGTGTGTGTCGTCATAGGTTGGTCGTCATCAGTTAACACTTGATCTGAGTTACCGTGATCTGCAGTGATGATGGCATGACCACCCATATCAATAATTTTGTCAACGACTTCACCAAGACACTCATCTACTGCTTCGATTGCTTTAATTGTTGGTTCTAGCATACCACTATGTCCAACCATATCTGGGTTAGCAAAGTTCAATAGAATTAAATCTAAGTCACCTTTGTCTAACTCTTCTAATAATGCATCTTTAACTTCATATGCACTCATCTCAGGTTTCAAATCATAAGTCGCTACTTTAGGAGAATCGATAAGTCTACGACGTTCTCCTTCAAACTCTTCATTTCGTCCACCACTCATAAAGTATGTTACATGTGGATACTTTTCAGTTTCAGCGATACGTAATTGTTTCAAGCCATTATCTTGAGCAACTTCACCGATTGTATTATTTAAGTCAACTTTTTCAAATACAATTTCAGCATCTACATTGTCATTATATTTCGTGAATGTAGCGTAGAATAAGTTGTCCACTTGTTCAACTTTAAATCCATCAAACGCTTTATTAGTAAAGATTTCTGAAAGTTGAGCTGCTCTATCTGGACGGAAATTATAAAAGATTACTGCGTCACCGTCGTTCACACCATCATTTTGGCCTTCAACTATAAACGGTTCGACGAATTCATCAGTCACATCATTTTTATAATTAGCTTCAACGCCTGCTTTAGCTGAAGTAAATGTAGGGCCTTCAAAGTTACGAATAGCATTATAGGCACGTTCCTCACGATCCCAACGCTTGTCACGGTCCATAGCATAATAACGTCCTGAAACAGAAGCGAATTGACCTACACCTAATTCTTTAAATTTATCTTCAGTTTCCTCTATATATTTCAAAGCAGATTTTTGATCAACATCACGACCATCTAAAAATGCGTGGACATATACTTTATCTATTCCTTGCTTTTTAGCTAATTCTAAAATAGCAAATAGATGCTTATAATGACTGTGTACACCACCATCAGAAAGCAATCCGAATACATGAAGCGCAGAGCCATTGTCTTTAACATGTTTAACAGCGTTATTTAATACAGTGTTATCAAAGAATTCTCCGTCTTCAATCGATTTATTAATACGAGTTAAACTTTGATATACGATGCGTCCTGCACCAATATTCATATGTCCTACTTCAGAGTTACCCATTTGACCTTCAGGAAGACCTACATCTAAGCCACTAGCTTCTATTTGTGTTGTAGGATATTTTTCATAATATCGATCAAAATTAGGTTTATGTGCTTGCTTAACTGCATTGCCATGTTCACTTTCACGATTTGCAAAACCATCTAAGATGATTAAGGCAGTTGGTTGTTTTACCATAATTATTTTGCACCTTCTAACAATTGTACGAAATCTTCAACTTTTAATGATGCGCCACCTACAAGAGCACCATCGATATCTGATTGAGCCATATATTCTTTAATGTTATTAGGTTTAACACTACCACCATATTGAATACGTGTAGCGTTAGCAACCTCTTGACTAGATAAGTCAGCTAATGTTTGACGTACGTGAGCACACATTTCATTTGCATCTTCAGATGTAGATGACTTACCAGTACCGATAGCCCAAATTGGTTCATATGCAATAACAACTTCTTTAAGTTGATCATCTGATAAACCTTCGACAGCTTTTTTCACTTGATTACCTACGATTTCATTTGCTTTACCAGCTTCACGTTCTTCATCAGATTCACCTACGCAAATAATAGGTGTCATACCGTGATTGAAGATAGCATGCGCTTTTTTGTTTACTTCTTCGTCAGTTTCGTGGAAATAGTCACGACGCTCTGAGTGACCAATCACTACATATTTAACACCTAATTCAGATAATGCTACTGGTGAAGTTTCTCCAGTATAAGCACCGCTTTCTTCAAAGTAAGCGTTTTGTGCTCCAATTTTTAACCCTTTTGCTTTACCATCTTTAACAGCTGTTACTAAAGCGTCTAATTGGATTGTTGGTGCACAAATAACTGATTCTACTTCTTTAGGATCAGGTAATGTTGGTAATTCGTTTACAAAGTCTTTAGCTTCTTGAACTGTTTTATTCATTTTCCAGTTTCCGGCTATAATTGGTGTTCTCATTCATTACACTCCTTAATTTTTAGTGTTAAATTTGTAAGCTTTTATCCAAATACTTGCTTATTTCGAAATAAACGTTGAAAGCAAAAATGACTTTCTGTTGTTTTATTCCCACATCAAAGTATTTAAAAACTTATTTATCATTAATAGCTTTTATACCAGGTAATTCTTTACCTTCTAAGTATTCTAATGATGCTCCTCCACCAGTAGAGATGTGTGTGAAGTCATCTTCGAAACCTAATGAAATTGCTGCTGCGGCAGAGTCACCACCACCAATAATAGTAGTAGCGTCTTCCAATTTAGCAATAGACTCACATACACCGATTGTACCTTTAGCAAAATTACTAAATTCGAATACACCCATAGGTCCATTCCATACTACAGTATGTGCACCTTGTAATTCTTTATTAAATAATTCTACTGTTTTAGGTCCAATGTCCATTGCTTCTTGATCTGAAGGAATTTCATTGATAGATACTTCAGTGATTTTTGCATCATTAGAAAATTCTTTAGCTATTTTACAATCTACAGGTAATACTATTTGATCGCCATTATTCTCTAACAAGTCTTTAGCAAAATCAATTTTGTCTTCTTCCAATAATGAAAGACCTATTTCCTTACCTTGCGCTTTAATAAACGTATAAGCCATACCGCCACCGATTAAGATTTTATCTGCGATATTAACTAAATTTTTGATAACATTTATTTTATCTGAAACTTTAGCGCCACCTAAAATAGCAACTACTGGTTTTTGTGGATCATTCACTACGCCACCAATAAATTTAATTTCTTTTTCCATTAAGTAACCAGCTGCTGTTTCTAGATGAGTAGAAATACCTACGTTTGACGCATGTTCACGGTGCGCTGTACCAAATGCATCATTAACAAATACATCACCTAATGACGCCCAATATTTACCTAATTCAGGATCATTTTTAGATTCTTTTTTACCATCTAAATCTTCGAAACGTGTATTTTCAACTAATAAAACATCGCCTTCATTTAAGTTTTCAATTGCTGTTTCAAGTTTTTCGCCACGTGTTTCAGGAACGAATATAACTTCTTTACCTAATTTCTTAGATAAGTTTTCAGCAACAGGCTTAAGTGAAAGTCCTTCTTTATCACTTTCTTCTTTAACTTTACCTAAGTGAGAGAATAAAACTAATTTACCACCTTGTTCAATAATATATTTGATTGTTGGTAATGCTTGAACAATTCTGTTGTCATTAGTGATTTCACCATCTTTAATTGGAACGTTAAAATCAGCGCGCTCAAGAACAACTTTACCTTTTAAATCTAAGTCTGAAACGATTTTTTTAGCCATTATCTATTTCCTCCTTCGTATAGGAAAACTTTATATAAAAATAAGCGGAGAAGCGTATGTGCTCCCCGCTTACTCATAAGCTTATATATCTAATTAAACAGTACAGAGCACTAGTCAAATTATGAACGTGTAGAAGAGCTTTACACTCTTCACGCTATAACTTTAAATAACGTGCTTATCCGTTAAGCTTCAATTATTTAGAAAGTTCAGCTAAGTGAGCTAATGTACGTACTAATTGAGCAGTGTAAGACATTTCATTGTCGTACCAAGCTGCAACTTTAACTAATTGACGATCTCCAACAGTCATAACACGAGTTTGAGTCGCATCGAATAATGAACCGTAAGTCATACCAACAATATCAGAAGATACGATTTCGTCTTCAGTGTAACCGAATGATTCGTCAGAAGCTTGTTTCATAGCACTGTTAACTTGGTCAACAGTTACATCTTGTTTGTCTAATACTACAGTTAATTCAGTTAAAGAACCAGTAGCAACTGGAACACGTTGTGCTCCACCGTCTAATTTACCATCGATTTCTGGAATAACTTTACCGATAGCTTTAGCAGCACCTGTTGAGTTAGGGATAATATTTTCTGCTGCTGCACGTGCACGACGTTTGTCACCTTTTCTGTGAGGTGCGTCTTGTGTATTTTGGTCACCAGTGTAAGCATGAATTGTAGTCATGAAACCTTCAACTAAACCGAATTCGTCACTTAAAACTTTTGCAACTGGTGCTAATGAGTTAGTAGTACAAGAAGCACCTGAAACAACTGTTTCTGAACCATCTAATGTATCATGGTTAGTGTTGAATACGATTGTTTTTACATCACCTTTAGCTGGAGCTGAGATTAATACTTTTTTTGCACCTGCATCGATGTGAGCTTGTGCTTTTTCTTTATCAGTATAGAAACCAGTACATTCTAATACTACGTCGATATCTAAATCGCCCCAAGGCAATTTACCAGCATCTGGTTCATCGAATGATTTAATTTCTTTACCGTTCACACGGAATCCACCTTCGATAACTTCAACTTCTCCAGTGAAACGACCTTGCATAGTATCGTATTTTAATAAATGAGCTAACATATCGTCATCTGTTAAGTCGTTAACTGCAACTACTTCAAGACCTTCTACATCTTGAATTCTTCTGAATGCTAAACGACCAATTCTACCAAAACCATTAATTGCTACTTTAATTGCCATTATAATGGCCTCCTTTAAAATGATATTTAAAAAGTATTAAACTTTTTATTACTATTGTAAAATGACTTTTGCTGCGGCTTCATCTGTAATCAATACAGTGTTTTCCGGTGCAATTGAAAGATAAGCTTTAATAGCTTCTCCTTTTGATTGTCCACCAGCAACCGCAAAGATAAAGTCTTTGTTCTCAAGATCCTCTAGTTGAAGGCCAATCGTTTTGACCTTATGAACTATTTGACCCTGAGCATCAAAATAATACCCAAAAGCTTCACCAACAGCTTGATGATGTTGAAGGTTATCAATCACATCTTGAGATGATTGACGTCGATGCGCCATCTTCAGCGCATCACCAATGCCGTGTATTGTTATATTAGCTTGCTTGATTTTATCCAGTGTATGCATAACAGAAGGTTCCAACATTAACGTATCATATGTGGACTCACTCACGTTGTCTGGGACATAGAGTGTGGTATAATAACCGCCAGCTTGTTGGGCCATACTCGAAGCGATAGTATTCGCTTGATAAACGACATTTTCTCCAAGTCCACCTCTAGCTGGAACAAAAAATACGTTAAAAGGTAATAAATGTATCGACTCACTCACGCACGCCATTGTTGAACCACCAGTTACTGATACAATAGCATCTTCATAAAGTATGCCTTCTAAAAGTTGTCCAGCCTGTTGACCCATTTCACGTTTTACAGTTCGATTAGAATCGGAATCTCCTGGAATGACATGTACATCTTTAATATGAAATTTATCTTTGATAGCTCTGGCCAATTTATGGTCATCGCTGTATACGTTAAAGTATTCACCTAGTTGTGCTAATACTTCAGTACCTTCATTAGTAATTTCCATTCCCGTAGGCTTGACACGAATTAATTCTTGCTTCTTTAACATGTCTGTTTCCGACCGTAATACTCTCTCAGTCATATCCATATGTTCACTTAGACTTCGTCTTCCTACAGGTTGATTTTGAGAGATAGTAGATAAAATATAAAAGCGTCTATACATCTTATCAATAAGATCAGGTATAAGCTTTTGTTGAACTTTAATTAAGTCTTTCACTACTACCTTCCTCCTTATATCTTTGTAACAAAGGTACCTGAGAGGCAATCATAACTAAGCTTTGACTTTTTAAGTCCCGCCCGGGACAAAATCTAACCTCTTTACACTTGCAATACTACTATTACGTATTATAAATTGCAAGTGAATTCACTCAATTTCTAAGTTAAATTATAAAAGTTTGTAGGAAAACGATTACAAACAAAGTATAGACCCCATTCTTGTATAGTAATTTAATCATTGTTCGCTTTCTAAATAACTCTACCCAAATTAAATTTTATTCATACATTTGTTTTATTTAGTTGTTATGATTAACTATAATTTGAATATGAATAAAACTAGAGTGAGGTAAAACAATGTCGAATCATAATTATTCTGACGAAAAAATCGAAGTTATAGATCCGAGTGATGATAGATATAAAGGAGATGATTATTTTAATAAAAATTCATCTCAAAACAATCAAAATTTAAAAACTTTTAATCAAACTTATTCTTATAGTTGCACGCATTCAGGATGCGGCTGTATGTTAGGCTGTTTAACTATTTCACTTATTTCATTCTTACTTTCATTACTAATTTTTTGGATTATATAAACATAAAAAGGGTGGGACTGAATTCATTTTGAATTCGAAGTCCCACCCTTTGGGCTAACTCGAGTTAATAAAGATTAAAATGAACGAATCATGGCTTACTCAAGTGACCTTAAACCTATTTTTAGGAATAGTCACAAGATGAACTTTCCAAAAATTTTTAAGTTCTTTCTTATTAATCCTTTTTTGAGCTTTGAGAATTTTGATTGTTATTATTTTGTTTTTGTGTATTTTGGCCCGAACTAGCATTTTGATTGCCACTATTTCCATTGTTTTGTGGTCTGGTTGGCTGTGTTTGATTTGATTTATTTTGGGTGCTTTGACGATTTGCTGATGACTGGTTAGATTTATTTTGTTGTGGCTTTTGTTGTGTTGGCGATTGATCTTTTTGACTTGGGCTTTCTTTAGAATTTGAACTGTCTTGTCTAGATTTTTTTCTTTCGTCAGTTTTTGGCTCTTTTGCTCTCTTTTCTCCTGTTTGTGGATTTTGTTTCACCGGAGTTTGAGTCGTAGGTCTTTGTGGCGTTTGAACAGTTTGCTGCGTTTGTTGAGTTTGTTGAGTTTGAGGAACTTGTTGCGTTTGTTGTGTATTATCCTTTTTTTCTTCCTCCGATTTTTTGTCTTTTTTTTCCTTTTTATCTTTATCGTCTTTTTTCTTTTCTTGCTGTGTTGTTTGATTACTGAGTCGTTCGTTGCCTTTTTTTGAACTATCGACAAATGAGTAAATACCAAATGCTAAACCTATTAATAATAGCAAAACTACAATCGCACTAATAAATTTGGAGATACCGCTCATCTTGTTTACCTCTCTTTCATTCTTAAACACGAATTTATCTTAAAAACAATACTATTGAATCATTGTAAAAAATCAAATCTCAACTATTTTCAATAATTAAAAGTAGTATTTCCCTAAAATTATTTTTAACAGATCCTTTGGGAATAATTAAATAACAAAGTTCAATGAGATTATATAACAGTGATATTTGAGTTTAATCAATCAATACAACTTTATATTTAATTATCTCATACATGATAACATCATACTGATTGATTAACATCATTTTTAAATAACTTAATCAAATCTTAACACGAGAGTTCTTAGATTTACCTATTACATTTACCTGTGCAAAATGATTCACAACATCTTTTAAAAAAGTTTAAAATAAATAGTGATATAAAATGAAACTATTTCACAAGTATAAAAAGTAGAATTAGTTTTAACTTCTTTTTTTACTGGTTTATAATTATTTTAAAAAACTTTTATAGTTAGAACATAGATACTTTATTTTATTACCACTTTAACCTTTTATTTTACGGAATAAACAATGTTAAAAATTAATCTTTTATACAGTATTTACTATTAAAAGGGGTATATGTATTTTAGAATAGAAAAAAGGATCCATACGTTGCTCGCACGGATCCACTACTAAAGGGAGTCAAAATTTACCTTCGTTAGTATATTATGGGGTATACTCATACTAATTAAGAGATGTTTAATTAATTATCGAAGGTACAATTTTATTATAACTAATCTGTTTTTATTTTAAATGCATATTAAAAAAAGTCTTTGACATCTTATTGGCTAAAAAATGTATAAAATATGAATAATAATAATAACTATCAATAAGATGACAGCTTTTTATTTTCAGACGAGGTGAAACTATGAAACGCTATTTAATCACTGGTGGAACTGGCATGGTCGGTTCACACTTAGTCAATGAAATTAAACAAACCGATGCACATATTACAATTTTAACCAGACAGGATAAAACTTCTAATCATCCAAAAATCACGTATATCAACTGGTCAAAAGAGGATTGGCAACATCAAGTACCAGATATAGATATTGTTATTAATTTAGCTGGTGCAACGTTGAATAAACGTTGGACATCTTCCCACAAACAAGCGATGATGCTTAGTCGTATTCAATCAACGCAAACACTATTTGAACTTTTTGAAACACGTGAACACAAACCAGAAGTTTTATTTAACGCAAGTGCAATGGGCTACTACCCTCCAGATTTATTTACAAGTTATACGGAGTTATATCAAACACTTCCATTTGATTTCTTATCAGAAATCGTATATCAATGGGAACGTTTTGCTAATAAATTTAAGCAATTCGGTACACGTGTCGTTTTAGGTCGATTCGGCCTTATTCTATCAGACGATGGTGGCGCTCTTGAAATGATGAAACTTCCGTATCGTTTATACGTTGGGGGAAAACTCGGCTCTGGAAGACAATGGTACTCATGGATTCATATAGATGACTTAATTAGAGGTATTTTATTTACTATCAATCACGATAACGCTGAAGGTCCATTTAATTTAACTGCACCTATTCCTGAAAGACAAAATTTATTCGGTTATACATTAGCACGTGCGATGCATAAACCACATGAAACGTGGGCACCTAAATTGATACTACGTACAGTGTTAGGTCAGATGTCTACTGTCATATTAGATACACAAAAAGTACTTCCAAATAAATTACATGCACTAGGTTTTGAGTTTAAGTATAATAATTTAAGAAATGCTTTAGATGATTTAATTAAAGCTTAAGAATTACACCATAAGAAGAAGGGGTATGAAATGAAAGATACTCAATTAACATATATATTATTAATCATTGCAAGTGTTTTACTAATTGCTAATGGTATATTTGCATTTGAACGTACGTTATCAATGATATTAATGTCGATATTGTTTATATTAGTTGGAATCATTTTATTATCAACAACATTGAATACCATGTATCAAACATCAAAACACTCTAAACGTTAAATTTCATCGGTTTAAAGAAAATAATCATTTCATTCTAAATCTACATTCATATATTTTTTAAAACAAAAACCCTAGTAGACTAATGATAAAATATACATTATCGTCTACTAGGGTTTTGTGTATTAATCAATAATAATGAAACGTTTATTTTATTATTTTTCTGGCTCCATTACTTCATCAATTAATCCATATTCTTTAGCTTCTGCAGCTGTTAAGAAGTTGTCGCGATCAGTATCTTGTTGAATTTTTTCAATAGATTGACCTGTACGTTCTGATAAAATACGATTTAATTTTTCACGTGTTTTTAAAATATGATTTGCTGCAATCTCAATTTCAGTTGCTTGTCCTTGTGCACCACCTAAAGGTTGGTGAATCATAACTTCAGCATTAGGTAGTGCAAATCGTTTACCTTTTGCACCTGCTGCTAACAAGAATGAACCCATAGACGCTGCCATACCAATACAGATTGTTTGTACGTCTGGTTTGATATGTTGGATAGTATCATAAATAGCAAATCCAGCAGTTACACTGCCACCTGGTGAATTAATATATAAATAAATATCCTTTTCAGAATCTTGCGCTTGCAAGAATAATAATTGTGACACAATAGAGTTAGCTACGTTATCATCAATTTGAGAACCTAGCATGATAATACGGTCTTTCAATAAACGTGAATATATATCATACGCACGTTCACCGCGGTTAGTTGTTTCAATAACTGTAGGAATTAAATTCATTTATTTTTCCTCCTTATAATAACTGTTAAAATTATTTTACCTTAAAAGTCAAAAATGGTCAAAGATTAAGCTTATTAATCAAAAATTCAATTTGACGCTTAACCTTTTCATTTGTAAACTAGAATTATCGTTTTTATTGTACCGTCATTATTGAACGACGTACAGAAATGTGATTATTTCACTATTTACTCCTCGTAGTGTAATGGATAACACATAAGATTCCGGTTCTTAAAATAGAGGTTCGATTCCTCTCGAGGGGGTTGCTTAATAATGTTGAGATTTTAAGACTGAGATTATTTGTAATCTCAGTCTTAAAATCTCATTTTTTTATAATTCAATTTGTTCACCATTTCTTATTTTATCCGCTAATTCATTCAACTTTCTTAAACGGTGATTCATACCTGATTTAGATATAGGCCCTGTAGAAACCATCTCACCTAATTCTTTTAACGATATTTCTTGATGTTCTACTCTGAGTTTCGCTACTTCTCTCAAACGATCAGGTAAATTTTCAAGCCCAATTTCTTCATCAATTAATTGTATACTTTCTACCTGTTTCATTGCTGCGCTAACAGTTTTATTAAGATTTGCTGTTTCACAATTTACGAGACGGTTAACCGAATTACGCATATCACGGACAATTCTTACATCTTCAAACTTTAGTAATGCTTGATAGCCACCTATCAAACTAAGAAAGTCGGAAATTTTTTCAGCTTCTTTAAGATACGCAATACTCCCTTTTTTACGTTCCAAATGTTTCGCATTGAGTTCATAACTATTCATCAATTTAGTAAGACCTTCGGAATGATCTTCATATTGTGAAAAAATTTCGAGATGATATGAAGACGTTTCAGGGTTATTTACAGAACCACCTGCTAAGAAAGCCCCTCTTAAATAACTTCTTTTCATTTCATCATCTTTGATCATCTCCGGATCAATATCGTGAGTAAAAACTCCCTCTTTTAAAATACCTAAATCATTTAGTATTTCTTTCGCTAACATCTTTGTTCGACATATATAAATATTGTTTTTTTTCAATTTCATCTTTTTTCTAACTAAAATTTCAACTTCAACATTAAATATACGTTTGATAAGAGAGTATATTCGACGAGCTGTTGTTGCATTTTCTGTCTGTACATTAATTACAAACTGTTGATTTGATAGACTAAGTGCGCCATTCATGCGAATTAATGCACTGAGCTCTGCTTTAGCATTCGATTCGTCAACTTCTATGCGTGTTAGTTCATTTTTCATATCTGATGCAAAGCTCATTGAACACTCATCCTTCCTAATCCTTTTTTCTATTCTTATTTATAGTATCGCCAATGAGGTGTAAAGTTATTTTCTAATTCTAAACAAACACTTAAGTTATCATATCATAAACTACGATTTCGCTTATAATTATTTCTTTTTATCACTAGGAGTAAAGCGAATTGTACTTGTTAAATCTAAGGCAAGTTCATAAATCATTTTTGATAATACTTTTGTGTTATGTCTGACATAGTGTTCATTAGATATTTCAACTAAATTAGACGCCGTTAAAACTCTAATTCCACTATCTTTTAATTGTTCTTTATGTACTGCTACTGGTTTTGAATTCTTTTCTTCATATCGTTGTAAAACATCTTTACTATAGGATTCAGAGCTACATATGACAAAATCAATAAATGGTTCACCAACTTGTCGAGTAAGTGCATCAATATGCTCTTTAACATCATAATTATCTGTCTCGCCTGGTTGTGTCATAACATTAGATACATAAAGTTTTGGGGCAGAGGTACGTAATAATGCTTCTGAAATGCCTTTGACACATAAATTTGATATAACACTTGTATATAATGAACCTGGTCCTAAGACGATTAAATCTGCTTTTTCTAAAGCTTCTACCGCTTCATTCATTGGTTCAACATCACTTGGCTCTAAAAACACACGATTTATTTTTTTATGTGTTTTAGGTATATTGGTTTCTCCATGTACAATTTCACCGTCTTCCATCACCGCGTTGAGTTGCACACTTGTGTTTGTTGAAGGGATGACTTGGCCTTTAATATTTAAAACTTTACTTAATTCTTTAATAGCGTGCCCAAAGTCATTGGTAATGTTAGTCATTCCAGCAATAACTAAATTACCTAATGAATGTCCATCTACTTGATTTTCACCAAAACGGTACTGGAACAATTGAGTTAATATCGATTCCGAGTCACTTAAAGCAGCAATGACATTACGAATATCACCAGGCGCTGGAATATCCATGACATCTCTGATTTTCCCCGTGCTCCCACCATTGTCCGCTACAGTAACAATGGCAGTAATGTCTATTGGAAATTCTCTAAGGCCTCTAGCAAGGACAGAAAGTCCAGTGCCACCACCAATAAGTACTACATTCATTTGTTTCATTATCTCTCTCCACTTTCAATATGCGCATCTCTATGATGCACATAAACATTATATTCAAAAATCTCGTTAAGATATTCAGCTAAACGTTTAGCTAATGCAACTGATCGATGTTGTCCACCCGTACAACCTATAGCAATAACCAATTGCGATTTACCTTCTTTTTTGTAGCCAGGAATCATATATTTTAGTAAATCTGTTAATTTATCAAAAAATATTTGGGTTTCTTTCCACTTCATAACGTAATTGTACACTGGCTCATCTAAACCAGTAAATGGACGCAATTCCTCTACATAGTAAGGATTAGGTAGAAATCTGACATCAAAAACTAAATCAGCATCCATTTGTATACCATGCTTGAAACCAAAACTTGTCACGTTGATAGTAAATGTTTCAAAGTTTTCATCTAAATAAAACTTTGAAATGCGTTGCTTTAATTCTTTAGGTTTTAATTTTGTTGTATCAATTACGTAATTAGCGATACTTCGGATTTCTGATAGATGTTCACGTTCCTCATTTATTGCATCTATTAATGATCTTTGTCCTTGTTCATTTAGTGGGTGCGCTCTTCTTGATTCTTTATAACGCGAAATAATTTTTTCAGTTTTAGCTTCCAAAAACATAACATCTAAAATCACGTCATTGCGACTTTTAATAATATCAATTTCTTTAACTAGAGATTTAAATAATTCCTTACCTCTTAAATCTATTGCAATTGCTACTTTTTGCAATGAAGGATTTCCTTGAGCCATCAATTCTACAAATTTAGGTAACAGTACAGGTGGTAAATTATCTACACAGAAAAAGCCCATATCTTCGAGACTTTGAATCACCAATGATTTACCCGCTCCAGACATACCTGTAACAACTAACAATTCACTTTTACCCATTTCTTTTTCATTGCTTGCCATTTTCTTAAGTCACCGCCAATTATAATCTTCAATCAATATCATTATATTAAATTCATCTTATCACACTCAAATATGCAAAGTAACATACTTATATTGTAATTAAAAAAGCTAGAATCATTGATGACGATACTTTGACGCAAACAATGTTCTAGCTATGTGTAAAATGAGTTAAATTTTAATTATCTTTTAATTCTGTAATATAATCAGCTGCACTTTGCGCCGCAATACTACCGTCTCCTGTAGCAGTAACAATTTGACGTAATCCTTTATCACGAACGTCACCTGCAGCAAAAATACCTCGTACTTTAGTACTCATGTCATCTTGTGTGACAATGTATCCTGCGTCATTTGTAATACCAAGATTTTCGAATGGCGCTGTGAGTGGTTTCATTCCAATATAAATGAATACACCATCGGCATCATAAGTTTGTTCAGCACCATCTTTAGTTGATTCAAGTGTAACTGAACCAACTTTACCATCTTTTTCATTAATTGTTTTAAGTGTATGACTCCAAATAAAGTCAACCTTATCATTTTTGAAAGCACGTTCTTGCAAGATGTTTTGTGCACGTAATTCATCTCTACGATGAACAATCGTTACTTTATCTGCAAATTTAGTTAAGAAAGTTCCTTCTTCTACCGCTGAATCTCCACCGCCAATTACGAAAAGACGTTTATTTTTAAAGAATGCTCCATCACAAACCGCACAATAACTTACTCCACGTCCTCCTAATTCTTGTTCACCAGGAACGCCAATCTTTTTATACTCTGCTCCAGTTGAGATAATAACTGCATGAGCTGTTACTTCTTTATTCCCTAAATTGATAACTTTATAGTCACCTTTATCTTCAACAGATTTAATATCGCCATATTGGTATTCCGCACCAAATTTTTTTGCATGTTCAAACATTTTCGTAGATAAATCAGGGCCTGTGATCATCTCAAATCCTGGAAAATTCTCTACTTCTTCAGTGTTTGCCATTTGACCGCCTGGCATACCGCGTTCAATCATGACAGTTTTTAAATTGGCACGTGATGCATATACTGCTGCTGTCATGCCGGCAGGACCTGCACCGATTATTGCTACGTCAAAATCTACTTCAGTCATTTTAAATGCCTCCTACTTATTAATCATTATGCGCATTATATATCATACTTTTCATTTCATAAATTTATATGCTCAATATAAATTCAATTGTTTTATTCAGTTTGTATCTAGAAACATTAAAATCGTCCATCAATTGTCTCTTAGTAAATGGTTGGCTAGAACGACGATATGATAGGTAAACAAATGCAGCGACATATCTATCGACATCTACTAAATCTACATTTTCAGCTATAATCATTTCTGCTTGATTAATCCAATCTGTAAATAAAGACGTGTTATATTTGAATTGCTTAAAATTATACAACCTTTGCATACCTCTGTGTATAAAATCTAATTTATTGAGTGTGAGGCCTTGTACCAAATATGTGAGATAAAGTTTCTCATAGTCATTCATTGATTCAAGAATTGACCAAATATCTTCAGTCATTAGTATTTCTTTTCCATTTAATTGATGAAGTAAAAAAATACCGTAAAGTCGATAATGATTATTATCATCTAGTAATAATGGTAACACTCGTGATTCAAATACCGTTTTACTTTCCTCAATTACCCAAGGTGCATAACCTACATCAACTTTAGAAATTTGAGTGAGCTTGTTCCACATCTCAATACTTTCGTCTTTATTTCCTAGGTAATAAAAATTGAAGCTCAATGCATTATACAGTTGAATAGAGACAAATTTACCTTTTTTATAAAGTGGATAAAGTAAATTCTGAGAAGCACGATACTGTTTTAAATAACTCAATACAATTCCTAATTTAAAGGTTTCGTCGTCATTTAGTGGTACTACTTTATTAAGTATTTTAAGATATTTTTGATATTTATCTGTTTCTTTTTTATTATAAAGTAATAATGTGTAGTGACAAAGTGCATGCACATCTGAATTATCTTCCTTTAAAAGTTCTTCAAACATTACTTTGGCACTATCATACTCACCTAGATACAAATAACACATTGCAAGTAAATTCCTAATCACCCTATGCTGTTGTATCTCGTAAGATTGATTCAAAATAAATGTTCGGGCTTCTTCTAACCTACCTTGCGAAAAGAGAAATTGAAATAAAAGTTGTGTTGAAAACAATTGTGCTTCTAATTCAATTTTTTGTTCACTTGTATACGTGACTTCGAATGTTTTTTCAAGCATTTCTCTAAAATCTTTATCATCTGACAATATTACATAATTAATACCAAACAAGAATGCCTTGTTTGGCTCGTTTAATTCTATATTTAATTGACTTAGTTCATAGAAGCTTTCTTCTACATGAAAGTCTTTAACAATATTCTCATAAAAAAGATGTTCTGCTTTTTTACCGATATTTAATTTAACTAAACATTGCGCATAGTGTTGTTGAATATCAAAATCCTCAGGTGACAACTCAAGCACTTTTTCATAATATTCTGCCGCTTTCTTGTAGTCCTGTTGTTGCCACTTTTGGTTAGCCATTTTACGGTAAAAAGCCTCATCAAAAATCATTGGAATGATGTTATTTTCTTTTTGTGCCATTCGTTGTCACCTCCTGAATCTAATTGTATTTGCATAGGATTACCAAATGCAAAACTGTAATCGGGAACATCTTTAGACACAACCGTACCCGCACCAATTTTAACATGCTTTCCTATAGTTATTCCTGGCAATATTGTCGTATTTGCACCTATTAAAGTGTAATCGCCTATAATGACTTTTCCCACTCTCCACTCATCAACTAGTACTTCGTGAGTTAATATTGTTGTATTATAACCAATGACTGTATTCTTGCCAACCGAAATGTATTCTGGATAAAACAAATCAGGCAACACTTTATATGCAAATGAAGTATGATTCCCGACATCCATTTTTAAAAGCTTTTTATATATTTTATTTTTAAGTTTCATACTAGGAATAAATCTTGCAATTTCTATAATCAACGTTTGCTTTAGCACTTTTATGAATTTAATTTTTCTATATATATGCCATAAAGGATTCACTTGATGATACTTCTCTTTACTTAATCTTCTCAAAATAATCACTTAGCCTTTTTAATCGGCCATGTTAATGGTCCTGAATTTTTATATTTTATTGGTTGATATTTAACTCTTCTATAAATTACGAATATCACACTAATCATAATAAGCACGACAGAAACAAGTTGCGCTACACGTATATGACTCGTAAGCATCAAACTATCGGTTCTCATCGCCTCAACGAAGAAGCGTCCTATAGAATACCAAATAAGATAACCAAAGAATGTCTCTCCAAGTTTTAGACGTTTCCTTAAAGTAATTAAAATGACAAAACCTATCACATCCCAAATTGACTCATATAGAAATGTTGGGTGATAATATTGGCCTTCAATATACATATTTCTAATAATAAAGTCTGGCAAATGTAAATGTTCTAGAAAAGCTCTAGATACTGGTCCTCCATGCGCTTCATGATTCATAAAGTTTCCCCAGCGTCCTATCCCTTGAGCTAAAATAATACTTGGTGCCACAATATCTCCTATTTGAAATGGATGTAGATTTTTGATTTTACAAACAATAATCCCCGTGATAAGCCCACCAATTAAGCCGCCATGTATGGCTATACCACCATGCCAAATTTTTGGTATCTCACTCAAGTGATTCATGTAATATGGCCATTGAAATGTAACAAAATATATTCTCGCAACTATGAATCCAACAATCGCGCTATAAAATATAATATCGATTAAAGTGTCTTTATGTAATCCAACCTGTTTCAATGCTGCTTGTGCAATGAAGTATCCAAGTAAGATACCACAAGCAATAATAATTCCATACCATCGAACTTGGATTGGTCCCAAGCTAAAGGCAACAGGATCGATATATCCTAATGTAATATTCATGTGTGTTACTCCTCACTTTTATGACTATTTCGAACGATTTCTTCATTAAGTCTCTCATTAAATTCAACTGCTGTATTAATACCCATGATATTAAGACGATAATTCATAGCCGCTACTTCAATAATTACTGCTACATTGCGCCCTGGTCTAACTGGTATCGTTTTTTTAGTGATTTCCGTATCAAGAATTTTCAATGTTTCTTCATTAAGACCTACACGATCGTATAACTTATTCTTATTCCAATTTTCTAAATTAATGTTTAATCGAATTTGTTTTTCAGTTAATATTGATCCTGCTCCGAACAAAGTCATAACATTAATGATACCGAGACCACGAATCTCTAGCAAATGTTCGATAAGTTTAGGAGGTTTGCCTACAAGTTCATCCTTAGTAATTTCTTTGATTTCTACATTATCATCAGCCACTAATCTATGACCACGTTTGACTAATTCTAATGCAGTTTCACTTTTTCCAATGCCAGAATCTCCTGTAATTAGTACACCTACTCCGTAAACATCAACAAGTACACCGTGCAAAGAAGTGGTTTTCGCGAGTTCATGTTCGAGAAATGTCGTTAACCTACTCATTAAGCTCGTTGTGGCATCTTTCGCAACAATAATTGGTGTATGCGTTTCTTGAGATGCACGTATGAGTTCTTCTGGTGGTTCTAACCCACGTGTAACAATAATCGCTGGAGTTTCAGGTCGGCATAACTTTCTCATTCTTCCTTTTTTCTCTTCATCTGGAAGTAAATTATAAAATGATAACTCCGTTGTCCCTAATAATTGAATACGGTCTGAAGCATAATGTGAAAAATATCCAGCCATTTCTAAACCTGGACGTGAAATATCTGTGTTTTTAATTGGTCTATCTAAACCTTCTTCACCAGTAAGTAATTCTAAATTTAACGTATTAACTAATCTATCTGTTGTTAACATGCATTCACCTCAAATTTCATAAGCCATTCGTATCTTCCTTTTCTATTATCATATCAAAAATCAACTCATGTTTTATATTAAAATGATGATTTAAAATTTTAAAAGTTTCTTAAATCATTACTGTTTTGAGACAAACTAGATTTTTTCCATTATACAATTGAGTAGTTGATTGATTGAGTTAAAAAATATACCTTAAATAACAATCTAAATCGAAATTCAAATAACTATTTGATGATTTATGCTCAAATTAATGAAATTAATTTGATATATAAAGCTCTAAGATTCTTTGTGTAAAAGTCATCTTAGAGCTTTTTAAGTTAATTTATCATTTTATTACTAGTCATACATCTTACTATTCAACTCTGTCTCTCTCTAATACTGGTTTTAAGTATTGACCAGTGTAAGATTCTTTATTTTGAGCGATTTCTTCAGGTGTACCAGTTGCGATGATTGTTCCTCCACCTTCACCACCTTCTGGACCTAAATCAATAATATGATCTGCCGTTTTAATAACATCAAGATTGTGTTCGATAATAACGACCGTATCACCATTTTCCACTATACGATTCAATACCTTTAATAAACGACTTATATCATCAACATGTAATCCTGTAGTTGGTTCATCAAGAATATAAATAGAACGCCCCGTTGAACGCTTGTGCAATTCTGATGCGAGTTTTACACGTTGCGCTTCACCACCAGATAATGTAGTAGCTTGTTGACCTAAAGTAATGTACCCCAACCCAACATCTACAAGTGTTTGTAATTTACGCTTAATCTTAGGGATATTTTCAAAGAAATGCGTAGCTTCTTCAACAGTCATTTCTAACACATCCGCAATATTTTTTCCTTTGTATGTTACCTCTAGAGTCTCACGATTATAGCGTTTACCATCACACACTTCACAAGGTACATAGACATCTGGTAAAAAATGCATTTCAATTTTTATAATTCCATCACCTTTACAAGCTTCACATCGTCCACCTTTGACATTAAAACTAAATCTACCTTTTTGATAACCTCGTATTTTGGCTTCATTCGTTTGTGCAAAGACATCTCTTATGTCATCAAAGACACCCGTGTATGTGGCTGGGTTAGAACGTGGTGTTCTACCTATTGGCGATTGATCAATATCAATGATTTTATCTAATTGATCGATTCCTTTGATTTCATCAAAATTCCCAGGTTTCACTTTAGATTTATTAATTTTTTGAGCTAATGCTTTATATAAAATTTCATTGACGAGTGAACTTTTACCAGAACCTGACACACCTGTAACTACAGTTAAGACGGATAGTGGGAAGTCTACATTTACATTTTTTAAATTATTACTTTTAGCACCTTTAATTTGAATCTTTCTATCGGTGATTTCGCGTCTGTATTCAGGGACTTCTATTCGTTTTTTTCCACTTAAATATTGACCCGTTAAGGACTTTTTATCTTTCATTACTTTATTAGGGGTACCACTTGAGACAACCTCTCCACCGTGGTTACCGGCTCCCGGACCCACATCAACTAAATAATCAGCTGCTCTCATTGTATCATCATCATGTTCAACGACAATGAGTGTATTACCTAAATCACGCATTTCTTTTAAAGTGTTAATTAATCTATCATTATCTCTTTGATGTAATCCAATTGAAGGTTCATCTAAAACATACAGTACTCCGGTTAATCGTGAACCAATTTGTGTTGCTAAACGAATACGTTGTGCTTCCCCTCCAGATAAAGTTCCGGATGAACGTTCTAAGGTCAAATATTCCAAACCAACATTATTTAAAAATGATAATCTTGAAATAATCTCTTTTAAAATTTGATCTGCAATCGATTTATCTTGATCGCTTAATTTTAAGTTTTCGAAATAATAAAGTGCATTTTTAATTGAATATTCAACGACTTCACCTATATTATAGTCGCCTACATATACAGATAACGCTTCTTTGCTTAAACGTTTGCCATGACAAGTTTCACACGGTAACTCTGTCATGTATTTACTCATCATTTCGCGTGTATATTCAGAGGGAGATTCATGGTATCGACGGTCAATATTAGGTACCACACCTTCAAAAACCATTTTACGTTTACGAGTACCACCATTTCGTTGCGTAAATGTAAATTCAATTTCTTTTTCTCCAGAACCATTCATAAGTATGTTTTTTTGTCTATCAGTCAATTTTTTATATGGCTTATCCATATTAATTTTGTAGACTTCACATACACGTTTTAATAAAGTTGGATAAAAATCGGAACTTGTTGGTTCCCATGGTTCAATTGCGCCTTCATTTAAAGTTTTATTTTTATCTGGAATGACTAAATCTAGGTCTACTTTTAGTTTTTGACCTAAACCATCACAAGTTGGACACGCACCAAACGGACTATTGAAACTAAACATTCTAGGTTCTAATTCACCAATAGAGAAACCACAAATAGGACATGCGTGGTTCTCAGAGAATTTAAGTTCCTCTCCATTAATAACGTCAACTGTTAAATTACCTTCAGCAAGTTCAAGTGCTGTCTCAATAGAGTCCGCTAGACGCGTCTCAATGCCGTCTTTAACTACAAGTCTATCAACAACAACTTCAATTGTGTGATTTTTATTTTTATCCAATTGAGGCACTTCATTTACATCGACGATTTCATCATCAACACGTAAACGCACATATCCTTTCTTACCTATATCTTCAATTAACTTTTCATGACTTCCTTTTCTATGTGAAATGACTGGTGCAAGTAATTGAATTTTTGTACGTTCTTCCAATTCTAAAATACGATCAACCATTTGTTGAACAGTTTGTGATTCAATTTCTATACCGTGATAAGGACAGTACGGTTTACCGACACGCGCATATAATAATCGAATATAATCATAGATTTCAGTCACAGTGGCAACGGTAGAACGTGGGTTTTTACTTGTCGTCTTCTGATCAATAGATATTGCCGGTGACAAACCTTCAATGGTATCTACATCAGGCTTGTCCATTTGTCCTAAAAATTGTCGTGCATATGCACTTAACGATTCCACATAACGTCGTTGACCTTCAGCATAAATAGTATCAAACGCTAACGAAGACTTACCTGAGCCTGAAAGTCCAGTCATGACAATCAACTTGTTTTTAGGTAATTCAATATCTACTCCTTTTAAATTATGTGCTCGCGCACCTTTTACTACAATTGACGGTCCTTTCATTTAATCGTCACCCTTCTGCTTTTAATTCAAATAACATATCTCTTAACTCTGTAGCTTTTTCGAAATCTAAATCTTTGGCTGCTTTTTTCATTTCTTTTTCTATATTTTCTATTGTTTTTTGACGTTCTTTCTTTGTCATTTTCTTAGGTAATTCAGTTTGTTGTTGTTGATTTGTTTCATCGCTCTCCACAGTAGCACTAATGACGTCGTGAATCTTTTTATTAATTGTTTTCGGCGTGATGCCATGTTCTTTGTTATGGGCAATTTGTATTTCTCTACGTCTTTGTGTTTCATCAATCGCATATTGCATGGAATCTGTAATTTTATCCGCATACATAATGACTTCTCCTTTGTCATTACGTGCTGCACGCCCAATAGTTTGAATAAGAGATCTATCAGAACGTAAGAAGCCTTCCTTATCCGCATCTAAAATTACAACCAAAGATACTTCAGGTATATCTATCCCCTCTCTCAGCAGATTGATCCCAACTATTGCGTCGTAAGTACCCATACGTAAATCTCGAATAATTTCTATTCGTTCTAATGTTTTAATTTCTGAGTGTAAATAATTAACTTTAATCCCGGCTTCTTTCATATATGTAGTTAAATCTTCACTCATTTTTTTAGTAAGTGTTGTCACAAGTACACGCTCATCTTTGTCAACGCGATCTTGGATTTCACTTAAAAGATCATCGATTTGATTCTCAGTTGGACGCACATCAATTTTAGGATCAAGTAAACCAGTAGGTCGTATAATTTGTTCAACCATTTCATCTGTATGTTCTAACTCATATGGGCCTGGTGTAGCTGAAACATAAACAAGTTGTTTTGTTTTTTCTTCAAATTCTTCAAATTTTAATGGTCGGTTATCCAACGCACTTGGCAAACGAAATCCATGGTCTATTAATACTTGTTTACGAGCTCTATCCCCATTGTACATACCACGAATTTGAGGTAACGTAACGTGTGACTCATCAATCATGACAAGCCAATCGTCTCCAAAATAATCAAGTAATGTATATGGTGTTGAACCTAATGGTCTTAAAGTTAAGTGAACAGAATAGTTTTCAATACCTGAACAAAAGCCCATTTCTCTCATCATTTCTAAATCATAGTTAGTACGTTGTTCTAACCTTTGTGCTTCTAATAATTTATTCTCATCACGTAATTCTTTTAGTCTCTCTTCTAATTCTTTTTCGATTCGTTGAATAGCTACTTTCATTTTCTCTTCACGAGTAACGAAGTGCGAAGCTGGGAAAATTGTAAAATGCTCACGTTCTCGAATTACTTCCCCAGTTAAATAGTTAACCTCTCTGATACGATCAATTTCATCACCAAAAAATTCTACGCGAATACACATTTCTTCTCTAGAAGCCGGGAATATTTCAACAACATCCCCACGCACTCTAAATGTACCACGTTGAAAATCTATGTCATTACGTGAGTATTGTACATCAACTAACTTTCTCAACAATTCGCTTCGTTCCATCTCCATACCAACACGTACACTAACAACCAAATTTTTATATTCTTCAGGATTACCTAAACCATAGATACAACTAACACTTGCAATAATAATGACATCATCACGTTCAAATAAAGAACTTGTAGCAGAATGTCGTAGTTGGTCAATTTCATCGTTAATGGAGGCGTCTTTTTCAATAAAGGTATCTGTTGAAGGCACATATGCTTCAGGTTGATAGTAGTCGTAATAACTAACAAAATATTCAACTCTATTTTCTGGGAAAAATTCTTTAAATTCACTATATAGTTGACCTGCTAATGTCTTGTTATGTGCAATAATAAGTGTAGGTTTACCAACCTCTTTAATTACGTTACTCATAGTAAAAGTTTTACCTGTCCCAGTTGCACCTAATAAGGTTTGATGACGTTTCCCTTCATTTACGCCATCCACAATTTTTTGTATCGCTTGTGGCTGATCACCTTGTGGCTCAAATTCAGACTTTAACTTAAATGGAACATGTTCTACCATTCCAAAATACGCCTCCTATTATTGTTATCATTTATAAAGATTTTACACATCTCGTATCAATTACTTTTTCATGAATATCATTTTCTATTTTAACAAATTCTAAAAGAACAATACAAACATTTGTTCGCTTGTGAAATTTAACATTTTTAATGCTTATTCTAAAACAAGAGCTCTAAGATGATTTCTAATGCAAGAAATTGTCTTAGAGCTTTATTTATCAGTAATGTATGCTGTGCGATGTTTTTTTAAAAGTACAATCAAATACATATTATATACACACTGTACTTTAAAATCTTTCGCTTTTATATTCACAATGTATCAATTATTATGTTATTGTCATTAAAATATTTACTATTTAATATTTAGTTATTAATGTTTACACCATGGATTACTTAATATTCAAAATAATATAAACATTAATTTAAAGTAAAAAATGAACAATAAATAATAATCCAACAATTTTTAAATTAAATCAGAATCACTATAATTACAGTTTAAAATAATAATAAATCAAAAAAACAAATACTTCAAAATTTTTGTTTGCATAAACACATCTTAAGAATCATTTTGGTTCTTATGAAATTCAAGTTGATCAATTATTAAATAACCAGCTAATAAACTTGTCACATCTATAAAAATAATCCATTCGTTGTGAAAGAATCCTTTATAAACTGATGCACCTATTATTATCAATGTGACTAATGTACCAATCCATTTACTTCTAGTCACCACACTAAACAGCACAACTAATATACAAGGAAAGAAGGCCGCACAAACATACCAAATCATTATCGTCACCCATTTCTTCTGCTTAGAATTGACATTGTTGTTTCACGTAATTCAGTTCGAGGAATAAAGTTTTCTGTGAGCATTTCAGGTATTACATTTTCAATAAAATCTTTTACAGATTCTAAGTGATCAAATTGTATAATAGTTTCTAAACTCATTTCATATATTTCAAAAAATAGTGGCTCAGGATTACGTTTTTGTATTTCTCCAAATGTTTCATACAATAAATCAATTTTATCAGCAACAGATAGAATTTGTCCTTCTAGAGAATCATCTTTACCTTCTTGTAAACGTTCACGATACACGTGCTGATATTGTGTTGGTATCTCCTCTTTGATAAACGTATCTACCATTTCTTCTTCAACTTGGGAGAATAAATGTTTTAATTCCTTACTTGCGTATTTTACCGGTGTTTTGATATCACCTGTAAACACTTCAGCAAAGTCGTGGTTGAGTGACTTTTCATAGAGACTCTTCCAATCGATTTTATTTCCATGATATTCTTCGACAGTAGCTAAATATTGCGCAATTTTAGTTACTTTAAAAGAATGAGCAGCAACATTATGTTCAAAATATTTAAATTTACCTGGTAATCTTGTTAATTTTTCTAAATCTGATAGTCTTTTAAAATATTGATGCATTCCCATAATAAGACACCTCCTTAATATTAAAATTAGTCTATATTCTTATTGTTATTATATCAATCAATATTATTATTGAAAGTAAATTATCATGTAAATCATTTCTATTTTATTATAAAAGAAAAAGTAGAATAATGAATTCATTTTGAACTCACTATTCTACTCTAATACGTAACTTATGGATAAAACATGTTGATATATATGAAGAAGTTGTTCTACCAACATGATGTTCAATTTAATTGTCTAGAACGTTTATATAACATAAGAGACAGTTATACGCGAAATTCATTCACACCTTGAATATAAATAGTCATTTAGTGAATGTAATTATATGAATTAGGATTGCTAATAGTTCTGTAAGATTTTACGTTAACGCCACCATTCCAGTTCATTTCCGAAACAGTTACAGAACCATTAGAATTGATTGATTCAACAACGCCAACATGTCCATAAGCGCCAGCCCCATTTTGACCCGAACCACTTTGGAATACAGCACCAACCTCAGGTGTGTGATCTACATTAAAGCCAGCCTGATTAGCTGAATATGCCCAGTTACTAGCGTTGCCCCATAGACTTCCAATTGGTTTCCCTAGCTCAGCGCGACGATCGAATGCATAATAAGTACATTGACCAGTAGTGTATAAATTACCTGAGTTAGATACACTTCTTAGACCATTGTAGGCGTTTGGCACAGAGTATGTATCAGTTGATTCACTGTTATAATTATCATAAGTAGTGTTGGATGTATCAGTTGATACATTATTATATCCTACTGGAATATAGTTAGTTTCATAATTTACGAATGTGTTTGTGTTATTAAATTGTTCAAATGCAGTTTCAGATACTACAATTTCATCTCCTGGAAAAATAAGAGGTTCTATACCAGGATTTAAAGCATAAAGTTCTTCTAAAGTAAGATGATGTTCTAAAGCAATTTTATATAAACTATCTCCAGGTTTTACAGTGTAAATACCTAAGTTTGATTGATTTGTAATTACATCACTCGTTGCATATGAGTCTAGTTGCGACGTCTCAGATTCTTGTGCGTTAGCTGCAGTGTTAATTGCAATAAAAGCTGCAATCGAACTTAACGTTACAGTTAGCGTTTTTTTCATCTAGTTGTCATTCCTTTGCTAGTTGATTATTAATTCACAAATTTAATATAGCACAATCAAATGAGGCTAAGGGTATTGTTATATTGATGTAATATAATAGTTAAAAAGAGTGTTTTTACACCCGGAAATAATTATCTACTCTACTAGTTCCTAACCTTATGATGTACAGGTCAAATTTAAGTCATTCTCGTCTGAGACTAAATTTACTTCGGTAACATTAGAAAATGCAGACTACATATAAAGTACATATAGCTTAAAAAATAAACTCCCTATTTTGTCTGTTTTCTGTTTAATGAAAAATACGCATAATCATCGATAAATCAAATAATGATTATGCGTGTATCAATTATATGTCTTGTCGATCCATTTCTTTTCTTAAATAAGCTTCTATGAATGGGCCTATTTCTCCATCCATAACAGCGTCTACTTTACCAGTTTCTTCATTCGTACGATGATCTTTAACCATTGAATATGGATGAAAGACGTAAGAACGAATCTGACTTCCCCATCCAATGTCTTTTTGTTCGCCACGAATTTCAGCCATTTCTTGCTCTTGCTCTTCTAACTTTAATTGATAAAGTTTGGACTTCAACATTTTCATTGCAGCTTCTCTATTTTTTATTTGAGATCGTTCATTTTGGTTGTTGACTACAATACCTGTAGGGTGATGTGTAATTCTAATTGCAGACTCAGTTTTGTTAATATGTTGTCCACCAGCGCCTGAAGCTCTAAAAGTATCCACTGTAATATCATCTGGGTTAATCTCAATTTCAATTTCATCATTATTAAAATCAGGAATAACATCACATGATGCAAAAGAAGTATGTCGTCTACCAGATGAATCGAAAGGTGAAATTCTAACTAAACGATGAACACCCTTTTCTGCCTTTAAATATCCATAAGCATTATGCCCTTTTATAAGTAATGTAACACTTTTAACGCCTGCTTCATCTCCTGGAAGATAATCAACTGTTTCAACTTTAAAGCCATTTTGTTCACAGTAACGTTGATACATCCTAAGAAGCATACTTGCCCAATCTTGTGATTCTGTACCGCCAGCACCGGGATGAAGCTCTAATATAGCATTATTTGCATCATGTGGTCCGTCGAGGAGTAATTGTAACTCATATTGATCGATTTGTTCTTCAAATTGCTGAACTTCCTCTTCTAATTCTTTCTTCATATCCTCATCATATTCTTCTTGTAATAACTCTCTCGTCGCACTCATATCGTCGACAGCATTTGTCAGTTGATAATACCCACTTACTATAGATTTTAGTGCATTGTTCTTATCAATGATATCTTGTGCTTTAGTTTGATCATTCCAAAAATCGGGATCAGTCATCATTTCTTCATACTCTTGTATGTTGGTCTCTTTATTTTCTAAGTCAAAGAGACCCCCTAATTTGATTTAAGTGATTTTGATATTCTTCTAAATTTCGTTTAATCTCAGATAATTCCATTCATCTTCTCTCCTATTTAATCATACTATGTCATAATATTTATATCATACAGTATATGCCTATTTTTTAAAAATAAACGGCCATTTCATCTCTATATCATATTACTAAGCATTTAACTTACAAGCGATGTAAATAAAGACTGAGTCATTCATAATTAGATATGCCTCAGCCTTTAAATTTAAACTATTTTATTGATTACGCTTTTCCATGACAATTTTTATATTTTTTACCACTACCACATGGGCATGGATCATTTCTACCTACCTGATCACCTTTTACAATCGGTTGTGGCTTTGCTTTTTCTTTGCCATCTTCAGCAGTTACATGTTTTGCTTCACCAAAGCTTTTAGATTTTTCACGTTCTACATCATCTTCAAACTGAACCACTGATTTCAAGATATACTTACATGTATCTTCCTCGATATTTTGCATCATGATATCAAATAATTCATGACCTTCATTTTGATAATCACGAAGTGGGTTTTGTTGTGCATATGAACGTAAATGAATACCTTGACGCAATTGATCCATCGTATCAATATGATCAGTCCAATGTGTATCAATTGAACGTAATAAAATCATCCGCTCAAATTCACTCATTTGGTCTCCTAATGTTTCTTGTTGCTGTGCATACGCTTTTTCAATTTTAGACCACACAATTTCAAAAATATCTTCTGAATCTTTACCTTTAATTTCTCTATCTTGAAGATCTCCTTCTTGCAAGAACACATCATTAACGTAATTAATAAATGGCGTATAGTCCGGATTATCGTCTTCTTCATTAATAAAATGATTAATCGCACGTTGCAATGTAGAACGTAACATCGCGTTAACGACTTGAGAACTGTCTTCACTATCAATGATTTCATTACGCTCATTATAAATAATTTCACGTTGCTTACGTAAAACTTCATCATATTCTAGAATACGTTTACGCGCATCAAAGTTATTACCTTCTACTCGTTTTTGAGCTGATTCTACAGCACGAGATACCATTTTCGACTCGATTGGCGTCGAATCATCCATTCCTAAACGGTTCATCATTTTCTGTAAGCGTTCTGAACCAAAACGTACCATTAATTCATCTTGTAAAGATAGGTAAAAACGACTATCTCCTCTATCACCTTGGCGTCCTGAACGTCCACGTAATTGATCATCAATACGTCTTGATTCATGACGCTCAGTACCAATAACAGCAAGTCCACCTAACTCTTCAACACCATCACCAAGTTTAATATCTGTTCCACGTCCAGCCATATTTGTGGCAATTGTAACTGCACCTTTTTGCCCAGCATTTGAAACGATTTCAGCTTCTCGTTCATGATTTTTAGCGTTTAATACGTCATGTCTGACACCACGTTTTTTTAGTAAATTTGAAATATATTCAGAAGTCTCAACAGCAACAGTACCTAGTAAGACGGGTTGCCCTTTTTTATGTTTTTCTACAACATCTTCAACTACCGCATCAAACTTACCTTTTTGACTAATATAAATTAAATCTGAATTATCTTTACGTTGAACAGGTTTGTTAGTTGGAATTTGAGTAACTGTCATATTATAGATATTACGAAATTCTTCCTCTTCGGTTTTCGCTGTACCAGTCATCCCCGCTAACTTATTATACATTCTGAAATAGTTTTGGAAAGTAATGGATGCCATCGTTTTAGACTCATTTTGAATTGCTACGCCTTCTTTAGCTTCAATTGCTTGGTGTAAACCTTCAGAAAAACGACGTCCAGGCATTGTACGTCCAGTAAATTGGTCAACTATTAATACTTCACCGTCAACGACCATGTAATCAACGTCGCGTTGTAATGTAACATGAGCTCTTAAAGCTGTATTAATATGACTAATCACTTCCACATTTTGAACATCATAAAGATTATCTACCTTGAACATACGTTCAGCTTTATCTGCACCTTGTTCTGTAAGATGTACAGCTTTGGTTTTTTCGTCATAGTTATAATCATCTTCAGCTTTAAGCATTTTTGCAAAAACATTTGCTTGAGTATATAAAGAAGTAGATTTTTCCGCTTCACCAGAAATAATTAAAGGTGTTCTTGCTTCGTCGATTAATATGGAATCGACCTCATCAATAATTGCAAAATGTAGAGGACGCATTACTCTCTCTTCAGCATAGTTCACCATATTATCTCTAAGATAATCAAACCCAAGTTCATTATTCGTACTATAAGTGATGTCTTGTGCGTAAGCCTCACGTTTTTCTTCAGTTGACTTACTATTTAAGTTCAAACCTACAGTTAAGCCAAGATAGTTATATAGTTCAGCCATTTCTTCACTTTGTGAACTTGATAAATATTCATTGACTGTAATAACATGTACACCTCTACCGGCTAAAGCATTCAAATACGTCGGCATGGTTGCAGTCAATGTTTTCCCTTCACCTGTTCTCATTTCCGCAATATCACCTTTATGTATAGCAATACCACCCATTACTTGTACTTTATAAGGAATCATATTAAATACTCTCTTTGACCCCTCACGTACAAGTGCATAAGCTTCAGGTAAAATTTTATCTAAATAATCATTTTGTTTTTTTACATCTTCAATTTCTGCTAACTCTTTTTGAAAAGATTTTGTTTTTTCACGTATTTCTTCATCGGTTAATATCGCAGTATCTTCCTCTAAAGCAAGTACTTTATCTGCTAACTTACCTAATCTTTTAATTTCTTTTTTATTGCCGTCAACAATTTTCGATAAAAATCCCATTGCACGCGTCGCTCCTTTAACTAAAAACTGTTTGGCTTACAACAATTTATCTTATCATTTATATCGCTAAATTTATACTTATATACTCATGAAGTAATGCGTGTTAACTCAATATTTCACAACACTTCACTTTGATTCAACTAGCAACAGCCTTATTTTTATAGACACTCATTTATATTGTAAAATGTCTATAGACACTTCAATTAACAACAATTTTATTTTAACACGTTGCAATCATTTTTTTCTCGCAATCAAACACGTTTTTAAAAAATAATGTAACGCAATACCTTTAACTAATATAGGAATTTAAAATCAAAGTTTAAATATAAATCGTCAAATCACACTAGCATATTTGTAAGCATACTGTCTATTAATTACTCATTTAGGTTATTAATTCAAAATTTAAGCAAACAAAATAAGCTGAGACACTTATTAAGAATACGAACTCCAAAGCTTGATTAATGTCATATCTACTTTGAAGTGAACATATCAAAACAATGCCCCAGCCTATGTTTATTAACTTCTATATTTGTAGTCAAGCAAACTAAGAATACATATGTGTATTGGTAACCCTGATTCTATTAATCATTATTACCTTATTCAATAAACTGATAAGAATTCTTAATTCAACTTTGGCAATATTATAGTCTATAATATACAAGTCAATTTATTCAGTTGTTTCAATCAGACCGTATTTGCCATCTTTTCGTCTATAAACAATGCTCGTACCATCAGTTTCTCTATCGGTAAAAATAAAGAAATCATGTCCCAATAAATTCATTTGCAATACTGCTTCCTCAGAATCCATTGGTTTTAAGCTGAATTGTTTAGAACGAATAATTTCAATATCATTTTCACTTTCTATATCATCTGCTTGATTGTTTGCTGTAGACTCTTGTACTTCAGCAACAAAGATATCTTGATCTCCACGATCTCTATGTTTACGATTTACACGAGTTTTGTATTTACGTACTTGTCTTTCCAATTTGTTAGTAATTAAATCAATACCTGCATATAAATCATCATGTCTTTCTTCAGCCCTAAGAGTGACATCTTTTAAAGGAATTGTAACTTCAATTTTAGTTGTAGAATTAGAATAAGTTTTAACTCTAACATGTGCTACAGCATTTGGCACATTGTTAAAATATCTTTCTAATTTACCTACTTTCTCCTCAATATAGTTGCGAATTGCATCTGTGATAGTGAGGTTATCTCCATGAATTTCAAATCTAATCATAGTAATCTCTCCTTAAACCTCTATATTGATACTTCTTACCTATATTTTACCATGTTTATGTTATCGTGCAAACGCAAACACTTTGAATTTTCTGACTTTTTTATCATATAATTTACACCCCGCGTGATGAATCGTTAACCCTGTTGTATAAATATCATCTATGAGTAGTATTACTTTCCCTTCGATATTTATCTCTTCATCTTTTATATAAAATGGATTAGAGGCTTTTGAACGTTCAACCTTTCCTAACTTTGACTGCTTAGGACGTATATGTGTACCTAATACATCTTGATATGAGATGCCCATTTTATCTAAGACAGTGGTCACCGGATTAAATGTACGTTCAATATCGCGTTCAATTGGAGAAGGAATTGGAACTATATAATCATATTGCGTTTGAGGTAAAACTAATCTTCTTGCCAATACTTCTGCTAAATAGAAGTCTCGCATAATCTTATACTGGTGTATGATTTCTTTCATCACACCATCATAACTATAATCACAAAACAATTGTTCCATTAAATAAAATGTTTTACTTAAAAATTGACAGTCATGACATTCGCCATCAGTAGAGATTTTGTTATTAAGACACTTAGGACACCTACCATCTTTATGAATTTTGGAGTTAAGCCATAATGTTTCACATCTTTCACAAAATATCTGAGGTGGTTTAAATAAGTTATAAATATGAATGGTTTCTTGAATAGTTTGATTGCACTGGATACATTTATGCATCAACCCATCCCCTTTTAATTGCCAACCGATTCATTGAAATAATGTTTCTTTTAGCTAAAACCATCGATAATGTAACACCTTCATGAAGAAATAAAACTAAGCCACTTGGAGACTGCTGTTTACGTCCTACGCGACCAGCAATTTGAATTAAAGCCTCTTGTTGAAAACTTCCTGCATCAACTACAACAACATCTAAGTGTGTCATGGTGAATCCTCTTTCTAAAATAGTTGTAGTGAATACAATTTTGTATTGTCCTCGTCTTAAATCTTCAATTTTTTCAAATCGTAAATCATCTTCACTGTGAACGCAAATCAAATCAGCGATGTCCATTTTATACTGTTGATACGTTTTATTCATTATCTCTATATTATTAAAAAAGACCAAAGTAAAACGTTGTTGGTTAATTTGATTTCTAAATAAATTAAGTAATAAATTTTGTTTTCGTGTTGATTTTAATTTGAAATATTTGAACTTAGGAATAGGTAGAGGGTGTCGGTGAAAACGGGCTGGTAACTTAATTATTTTTTCTGGGGGGAATTGTTTTAAAAAATGACGCGGTGGTGTGGCCGTCATGAAAATATGTGAATGATTCAATTTTGAAGCAAGTTGTATTGCATTTGATAATTGTGGATCCATAGACAACGGAAAAGCATCTACCTCATCGACAAATACAGTATCAAAATGCTGTTTAAATCTCAATAATTGATGGATAGTAGCAATAACAAAATGACCATTATATTGCTGTCTACTGGATTGATGTAGCACATCTATACGTTCATCGATAAAAGCATCTTTAATTCGATGACTTATCTCAATAATAACGTCTACACGAGGTGATACGATGGCAATATTATGTCCCATTTGACGAGCTATCCTTATACCCTCAAACATCATTTCAGTTTTCCCTGCTCCTGTGACGGCATATAACAAGAGATCATTATTATTTTTTATAGCTTGAATGATAGCTTCTGAAGCGTATTGCTGTTGCTTTGATAATTCAAAGGGTAACTGATAATTCGCTTTTGTTGCTTTTTGAAAACTTTTTACGAGACATATATCTGTAATACTATCCATTCTGCCTAGTTGAATGCATCGCCTACAGTATGTGATTGTTTTATCCAATATCGTTGAATTGTAAGTCACAAAATATTGCAAAGAAGTGTTTCCACATTGAATACAATACCAACGCTCACTGTCTTTTATAACACCTTTTGAAACTTGAGATACTAATTCATCTTCAAGTTGATGCGTTGGAGAAATAAGTCTGCCGTAATATTTAATTTTATTTCACTACTTTCAAAAAAAGTCTGAAATACTCAAATAAGCGAACACAAGTGATATCTAATGATATTACCACTGTGTTCTTTCCTATCAAGCTTTCAGACTTTTGATTATATATTAATTAATGTCTATTCTTCTTGGGAAGTAACCCAATCCTAAACCGCCTGATCCTAAATGTGATGCTATCACTGGTCCAAATTCACAATACTGAATATGAACATTAGGATGATCTTCCTTTAATTGCTGAAGAAATGACTTTCCATCTTCTGTTTTATCACCGTTTATTACAAATACAGTCACATCTTCCAAGCCTTCTATTTCTTTAAAAATGTTTGTTTCTAAAGATTTTAGCGCACGTTTTTTTGTACGTACTTTTTCGTGTGGATGTATTTTACCATCTTCTTCAAAATGCAAGACAGGTTTCATTTTCAACAATGTACCTACCCAAGCTTGAGCTCCAGTGATACGACCACTTTTTTGTAAATTTTTTAAATCATCAACAATTAAGTATGCACCAATATGTTGTCTTATTTCAGTTAGTTCATTAATAATATCATCAGGTTTATATCCCTTTTGTACCAATTGAGCAGCGTAAATTGCAAAGCTACCTTCAATCATCGCAGCAAGACGGCTATCAAACGTATGTACTTGAATATCTTCAACCATTTCACCAGCTTGTGTTGCTGAAGGATAGCTTCCGCTTATACCACTTGATAAGTTAATCACGATGACATCAGTGTATCCTTGTTCTCTTAATCTTTCAAAATTCTCAATCCAATCGCCAATAGCAGGTTGGCTTGTTGTTGGTATAGTTTTAGATGAAGCCATTTTTTTATAAAAATCATCTACAGAAAAATCATCACTCTCAGTGAAATTCACTCCATCATCGAAAGTTACACTTAGTGAAGCGACTGGTATGTTATATTGATCTATTATATGTTGTGGTAAATAACTTGTAGAATCGGTCATAACTGCAATCTTCATCTTAATACTTATCCTCCTCAATTATACTCATAGTTATGATACAATAATTTTTTAAAAAAGAAAATATCATCGTAATAATTTAGAACCTATCTTGTTACGTGTATAATATTGTTAGAAAACTGAATTGTAGGTGGCAAAAATAAGATGGATAAATCCATAATTACTATTAAACAAGCACATTCAATTGAAAATGTGATAAGTAAATCACGCTTTATAGCATATATTAAGCCTGTTTCGACTGAAAATGAAGCAAAAGCTTTTATAGATGAAATTAAAATAAAGCATAAAGATGCAACTCATAATTGCTCAGCCTATACTGTCGGACCGGAGATGAATATTCAAAAAGCAAACGACGATGGCGAACCAAGTGGAACAGCCGGCATCCCAATGCTTGAGATACTGAAAAAATTAGAGATACACAATGTTTGCGTCGTCGTGACACGCTACTTCGGTGGTATCAAATTAGGTGCAGGCGGTCTTATTAGGGCATATAGTGGCGCCGTGCGTGACGTGATATATGATATGGGTAGAGTCGAATTAAGAGAAGCTATTCCAGTAACCGTTACGTTAGATTATGATCAGACAGGAAAATTTGAATATGAACTTGCCTCTACCACATTCTTATTAAGAGAACAATTTTATACCGATAAAGTAAGTTATCAAATTGACGTAGTAAAAAATGAATATGATACTTTTATAGACTTTTTAAATCGAATTACTTCCGGAAATTATGATTTGAAACAAGAAGACATTAAACTATTACCTTTTGATATTGAAACCAATTAAATAAAAAACACTATGTAAGTTAAAGCAACGCGTGCTTATGACCTACATAGTGTTTTTTATTATGAACGATGATGTTCATCATAATGATGTGGCTTGCCATTCCCTTTTTTTGTAATTAAATTTAATATTGGTCGATAATTATCATCTATTAATCCAGTAAATTCAACGATCAACTCAATCGTAAAGACAATGAGAATGAACATCATAAGTGCACCCAAAGGTTGGGACAAATAGAGGATAACACTAGATAAACTAAACATAATCGCTATTGAATAAATAAGTAAAACGGTTTGTCTATGGGTATATCCTAAAGCAAGTAATTTATGATGTAAATGTGACTTGTCTGCTTGCATTATATGTTGTCCTTTTTTCATTCGACGAATCATTGCAAACAATGTATCAATAAATGGCACTGCTAATATAACAATAGGAAAGAATAAAGCAATAAATGTGATGTTTTTAAAGCCGAGTAATGATAAGAAACCGATAATAAATCCTATCATTAATGCGCCACTATCACCTAGGAAAATTTTCGCTGGGTGAAAGTTATAAAACAAGAAACCAAGTAAAGACCCTAAAAGTACACAACAAATCATGATAATAAATATGTTCGCTTGTAAAATAGCGATGAATCCAATAGTCATTAATGCCAATGCTGAGACGCCTGAGGCAAGTCCATCAAGTCCGTCGATAAGATTAATAGCATTGGTAATTGCTACAATCCATATTACTGTAATAGGAATACTAAATATGCCAAAATGAATCGTTGGTCCAATTGGCAATGAAATAAAGTCTATTGTAATTCCATAAAACGTAACAATTAAAGCTGCAACAATTTGACCTGCTAACTTTAAATAAGGTCTTAGATCGTAAATATCATCAATCAATCCAACCATATACATTGTAATTGCACCTAATATAAGCGGTTTAACCTCACGTTCAATAGGGTGTCCGAGCCAAATCCCTATTAAGAAAGAAAATAAAATGACCGTTCCTCCCATCACTGAGATAGGTTTCGTATGTACTTTTCTGAAATTAGGACGATCTACTAAATCTAATTTTTTTGATATTACAATAATAATGGGTGTAATTATTAAACTGACTATCATAGTAAAAGCTATAAGTAATAGTGTATACATCAGTTCACCTTCATTGAATAAGTTGTACCTCACGCTATGTAAAATTTGTTATCTATCATTTTTAATGCAATATTTATATGCGCAAATATTTATCAACCATAAATGTCGTTTTCATTGAACTAAAATCATAAATATCCATGTTACATAGCTATTGTCTAAATTACAAAGATTAACCTTTACATTATCTTTGTATTGTCTATACATTTTTTTAATCATACCATTTAAGTGCTTATTTTAACATTAAATACCATTGTTTGTGTGTAATTTCTGTTGCTAGATGATGACAAATTGTAAGTTTTCACTTACAATAGCTAATGGTTAAAAAAGGAGTCGGTATGGAAATGTTTGAAGCTATCATATATAACATATCTGTCATGGTGGCAGGAATATATTTATTTCATAGGTTACAATATTCTGAAAATAAAAGAATGATTTTTTCTAAAGAATATGTAACTGTACTAATGACATTCGTTTCTTTACTTTTAGCGGCATACCCTATCCCGTTTCAGAACGAATACCTCGTTCATTTAACATTTGTACCTCTTTTGTTTTTAGGACGTTATACCAACATGATATATACACTCACGGCTGCTTTTATCGTATCTTTAGTCGATGTATTTATCTTTGGAAACTCAATTATTTATGGTATTACATTAATCGTTATTGCAGGTATTGTCAGTGCAGTTGGACCATTTTTAAAGCAAAACGATATCATTTCTTTACTTATTTTAAATTTGATTAGCATTGTCATTTTGTTATTTTTAGCATTATTAAGTCCTATTTATGAACTCGTAGAGATTTTAGTGCTTATCCCTATTTCATTTATTATTACAATTGCTTCAGCAATAACATTCGTTGATATATGGCACTTTTTCTCTTTAGTCAATCGTTATGAAAATGAAGATAAATACGATTATCTTACAGGTCTAGGTAATGTAAAAGAATTTGATAGACACTTAAATGAGGTCTCAAGTAAAGCTGAAGAAAAGAAACAAAGTTTAGCCTTACTTCTCATTGATATCGATGGCTTTAAAGATGTAAACGATCATTATTCACACCAATCAGGAGATGCTGTTCTCAAACAAATGTCTCAACTATTAAAAAACTATGTTCCAAACCAGTTCAAAATCTTTAGAAACGGTGGCGAAGAATTTTCTGTTGTAATCAGAGATTACACACTAGATCAAAGCGTGAAATTAGCAGAAAATATTCGAAGCGGTGTTGAAAAATCTTCTTTCCACCTACCAAACAAAGAAGTAATCAAGCTATCAGTTTCAATTGGTGTTGGATACTTAACTCAAGATGATCGTAAATCTCAACGTAAAGTATTTAAAGATGCTGATGATATGGTACATGTGGCTAAAAGTGAAGGAAGAAATAAAGTCATGTTTAATCCTATTGTCAAATTATAATCAATCTAAATGCTATGTTAACTGCTACGTAAAAAATCATTAAAGCGTATACAGTTATGCATAGCATTTTTTTACTATTTTTAATTAGTATTGAAAATGTTATTAAAATCAAGCTCTCTATTGAAACTTAAGTCTTCAAGTTGTAAACTTCAATTGTTCATAAAAATATTAAATAGCTTCGGAGGTGATGAGATATGTCAGATTCAATCACTATCATTGATGAAAATAAAGTAATTGATGTAGTCTTAATTGCTGGGCGAATCTTACTTGAAGCAGGCGCTGAAACATATCGAATTGAGGATACAATGAATCGTATTGCCCATAGTTATGGTTTACATGATACATACAGTTTTGTGACATCAACTGCAATTATTTTCTCATTAAATGATCGTACTAGTACAAGATTGATTCGTATTCGCGAGCGTACAACCGACCTTGAGAAAATTGCTTTAACCAATAGCCTATCTCGTAAAATTTCGAGTAAGCAACTTACAATTGACGAAGCAAAAAACGAGTTACTGCAACTTAAACGTGCGTCTCTTCAGTTTTCTTTCTTAACAAATCTCATTGCTGCCTTTGTAGCTTGTGGTTTTTTCTTATTCATGTTTGGTGGCGTAGCTTCCGACGCTTGGATTGCATGTCTAGCGGGTGGCATAGCTTTTTTAACGTTTAGTTTCGTGCAAAAGTATATACAAATTAAATTCTTTTCAGAGTTTGTGGCATCTGCTGTTGTTATTAGCATTGCAGCAATATTCACTAAACTAGGTATAGCTAAAAATCAAGACATTATTACTATTGCAAGTGTCATGCCTCTCGTTCCTGGTATTTTGATTACTAACGCTATTCGTGACTTACTTGCCGGAGAGTTACTTGCTGGTATGTCACGTGGTGTTGAAGCTGCTTTAACTGCATTTGCTATTGGTGCAGGCGTAGCTATTGTATTACTATTATTATAAGAAAGGCTGTTAGTTATGTTTATTTATCTGTTTCACTTTATCATTAGTTTCATTGCCACAGTCCTTTTTTCAATTATATTTAATGCACCTAAAAAATTACTGTTAGCTTGTGGATTTGTTGGAGCTGTTGCTTGGACAATATATCAGATGACAGTAGGTATGGATTTAGGTAAAGTTGGCGCTTCATTTTTAGGAAGTCTAATATTAGGATTAATGAGTCATACAATGAGTAGACGGTACAAGCAACCTGTTATTATATTTATCGTCCCCGGCATTATACCTCTCGTTCCAGGTGGCGCAGCATATGAAGCTACAAGATTTTTAGTATCAAATGATTACACGAATGCAGTTAATACTTTTTTAGAGGTAACACTCATTTCTGGTGCAATTGCATTCGGTATACTTGTATCTGAAATCGTCTATTACATTTATTCACGCATCAAGCAATATTATGGTAAAATCAAGGGTAAAACTTATAAAAAATCCTATAATATGAATAATAGAGTATAAATCTAAGGGGATGAACTCGTATGAAGAAACAAATTATCGAAAGATTAACGAGATATGTAAAAATTGATACACAATCTAATCCTGATTCCAAGACTACGCCATCTACGAATAAACAGTGGGATTTATTAAATCTATTGGAAGAAGAGCTTCAATCATTAGGGCTTAAAACAGACATGGATGAACATGGTTACTTATTTGCTACACTCGAAAGCAATATTAATTATAATGTACCTACTGTCGGTTTTTTAGCACATGTAGACACTTCACCAGATTTCAATGCTTCTCATGTAAATCCGCATATCATTGAAGCCTATAATGGGCAACCTATCAAACTTGGTGAATCTCAGCGTATCTTAGATCCTGATGTTTTTCCTGAATTAAATAAAGTTGTGGGGCATACACTAATGGTGACAGATGGTACATCTCTACTAGGCGCCGATGATAAAGCAGGTGTTGTGGAAATAATGGAAGGTATAAAGTATTTAATTGATCATCCTGAAATTAAACACGGTACAATTCGAGTAGGCTTTACACCTGATGAAGAAATTGGACGAGGCCCGCATCAATTTGATGTTAGTCGATTTAATGCAGATTTTGCATATACAATGGATGGCAGTCAATTAGGAGAACTACAATTCGAAAGTTTCAATGCAGCAGAAGTAACTGTCACTTGTCACGGTGTTAACGTTCATCCAGGTTCAGCTAAAAATGCCATGGTTAATGCAATTAGTTTAGGTCAACAGTTTAATACTTTACTTCCTTCACATGAAGTACCTGAAAGAACTGAAGGATACGAAGGGTTCTATCATTTAATGAATTTTACAGGTAATGTTGAAAAAGCAACTCTACAATATATTATTCGCGACCATGATAAAGAGCAGTTTGAGCTACGTAAAAAACGCATGATGGAAATTCGTGATGATATTAATGTTCATTATAATCATTTTCCAATTAAAGTAGATGTACATGACCAATATTTTAACATGGCCGAAAAAATTAAACCTTTGAAACACATCATAGATATACCTAAACGTGTCTTTGACGCTTTAGACATCGTACCTAACACTGAACCTATTCGAGGCGGTACAGATGGATCACAATTATCTTTTATGGGGTTACCTACACCTAATATTTTTACGGGGTGTGGCAATTTCCACGGTCCTTTTGAATACGCTTCTATCGATGTAATGGAAAAAGCTGTTCATGTTGTCGTTGGTATTGCTCAAGAAGTAGCAAACAGCCATCAATCTTATAAATAACATAAAAAGCCATTGTCAGTATGTAGCTCTAAAAGCTACTCTTACTGTCAATGGCTTTTAAATTGAATGTGTATGAAAACTTTTTCTAATATTAGGATGAAAGCGGTAAGTTTATTTGCGTTTTCAATAATTTTAGTGCTTGTACTGTGTAATGTCTGATTTGAATACCCATCTTAAAATCTGTATATGAATCAGGCATATCAATAAATGTATTAAACATTGCTGTAACATTCAACGATTCAAACAAATCAAATTTATCATTTGTAGCACAAATTGCAATAGCTGGCTTGTTGTATTGTTGGGTAAGTTCTGCTATACGTATTGTTGTAGTCTCTAGAATTTGATCTTCTTCTTTCAAACCTTCTCCGAAAATAATAAGATCTGCCTGTTGAATTAAGTTTTCTAAATGTGTGATTTGATTCACTAATTCATGGCTTGTTAAAATCTCAGCTTGATAGAGACTATTTAATACAGCTGCTATACCACCTCCAGCACCACCGCGCTCGATTGGTCCCATTGCTATTTTCAATTCATTCTTAAATAATTCACTAAAATACCAAATTAAATTATCTATCTCGGCTGCTTCATTTTGAGACAGATCTAATGATTCGTATGTTTGCATGATTTCACTTTTTTTCCCATACAACCGACTTGAGAAATCTGACATTAATTGAATGTTTACCTTCGCTAATTGTGGATGAACACCTGATAAATCAATACGTCTAATATATTTTATTAAATCTGCACCTTTCCTCATATCGACAATTTGTGCTTCATCATCATAAAATCTTGCACCCAATGCTTGCAACATGCCTGCACCGCCATCAAAACTTCCTATTCCACCTAAAGAGATAACAAGATGTTCTGTATGATTGTCCAATGCTGCTTTTATAACCTCTCCCAAACCGTAACTTGATCGATGTTGAATAGGTTTTTTGCCATTTAAAAATAAGTGCCCTTCGATAATAGTCATACCACTATCCGTTTGTCCATATATTGCTTCGGTTTCTTTCATGTCAGCATCATGCGCACTCACACGATATTTATTTCCTGATTGCCAAAGAAAGACTGAATCTAATAATTCGTGACGACCGTTAAATAGTGGAACTTGAACGATATCTGCATCTTCAATTTGACTTGCTACCGCTTCTTCAACATATCTATTAGCTTGGTAACTAGAAATAATTTCATTAAATTCGTCCATGGCTACTAAAACTTTCATTGTCTTAACCACCTTATTTTTCTCTTTTCCAAAAATTATTTTAAACATACTAAAGGATGTATGAGAATAATCTATAAATCTAAGTAACAATGATTTGACATTAAAGAAATAACATATCTTCTGCATGTTCTTTATTATGTCCATTAATTATACTTATTATCACATTATACATAACTATTTTAAAATTTTCATAACATAAGAATAGCTTGCCTGTATCTGTCTAACATTGACATTTGAGGCAAGCTACTTCATCATTTCATTCTTTTCTAATTATTCCTCAGCTTGAGCAAGTTGAGAAACGTTAATATCATCGTGATCTGCATTCCACTTCATTTCACCATCTACAAAATAAAAAGCTTGTGGTGATTCGTGTTTTACGTTTGTTTTCTCTGCGATATAATCAGATAGTTTACGCTCTTGTTGAACGATTAGATAATAACCATCTATGTCTCTTTCATATAAAAACTTATTAAATTGATCATACGCATTTGCAGAAATTGGACAAGTTTCACTGTGTTTTAATACAAAAACATATTTATTTTCTTCTAATACTTGTTCAAACTGGTCAATTGAACTCAGCTTAATAGCCATTCTATTCACCTCTAAAAATATTTATCACTTCATACTAAGCATATGCGTGAAATTTTTATCCCTAAAATCTTATCAATGGGTACAATTATACACACTCTGCTATGTAATGTTAACCATAAATTTTCAATTTTTTAAATTCAGATAGCATTTAATTTATACTTTCTTTTATTTTTTTAAATTCTCTTTTGAACGATTTATCCATTTCTGATATATCTTTTCCCTCTTTTGGCAATCGATCAACATCAATTTGAGCTAATTTTTCGCTAGTTTTAATCGTATCTACTCTCGTATCATAATAATTTTGCAAACTATAATACATCTCAATTGCATTTTTTCTAGCATTATCAACATGATTATCAGAAATATTTGTTTTATTAATATCCGTAATTTGTTTGTCAATAAGTGGTGAAATATGATCTTTGATTGCTTCTTTCGCTGAGTCAGAATCATTATTTGAAGAATTTAAATATTTTTTAGCAGTATCTTTTAATTGTTGATTATTTTCTTCCAATTTTGATTTAAGTTGACTTGCATCTTCTTTATTTTGTGCTTTATTAATGTCAGACTCCACTTCAGTTCTATTTTTCTCGAATAATTTAGTATAATCCAAAATATCTTCATTATCTTTAATTGAGCGATTACATAAATCTACAAATTCTTTTAAATCATATATAGATTTCTCTTTATTTTCAACAGTTTTTAGATAATCCTCTTTCAAGTGCTTAACTTCATTAGTATCTGCTGTTAAATGTTGAGTTGAATTTTTATATTTTTTAAACTCAGGTATCAAATAGTTATTAATATCCTGCTGAAGTGCACGAAATTCTTTTTTATTTTTATCAGTGGTATCAGTTTTACTTAAATTATCTAACTCTTTTAATGGTATTTTATCCATAACTTTTTCTACACTGTGTTGTTTTTGATGAATTTCTTTATATTGACTTTCAAATTGTTTAATATCTCTTTTTGTTTCATTTCCACAAGCAGATACAACTATGGTTAAAATGATAACTGTTATGATAAATAGTAGTTTTTTCATATTTGCACTCCTTATCACTAAACATTATACATAAACGTATTTATTATGAAAATAAATTGTGTTATAGTATGTCAGACTTTATTGTATATATTATTTTTATAAATGAGGAGTATTTCATGTACGCTAATGTTCAACCTTTTATTAAAAAAGAATCTATGAAACAATTTACATATGAATATAACAAAGTGAAAGACGTATTGTTTACAATTTTAGATTCTCCTATTAAATACACTCAGCATATCGGTGGTACCTGTCATTTTAATTATCAAACTGAACCCATTTTAGATATACTTGTTGGTGTAAATAACTTGCACGATATTACTTCACTAGATGAAAAGCGCTTAAATTATGCTGGATTTTATCGTTTGCACCATTCTTACAAGAAGAAAGTTGTCATGGCACGTTTTAATAATTTAAGTGAATTAAAACAAGAAGTAAGATTACATATTATTCAAATGAAAACTCCTCTTTTTAAACAATATCAAACAGTCAATCATTTATTACATAACGATAAAGCAATAGCAGAATGGTTTGCAAGTAAGAAAAATGAAATTGTGCAACATGCTAAAAAGATACGTGAATATGAGTCTCAAAAACAAAATTTGTTTGAGAAATTGTATAAGGAATCTAATTTGTTATCGTAAATACTCATAAAGTACGACATAACCATTTTATATTTATAATCAATTCATATATCCAAATTTCGCAAATAACTTTTATAATTGATATAATAATGTTGATATTAAGAAGATGAGAAAGGATGTTCAAAACATTGAATAAAAATGACATCTTACGCGGACTAGAGTCAATTCTTCCTAAAGATATTATTAAAGTGGATGAACCTCTCAAGCGTTATACATATACAGAAACAGGAGGAAAGGCAGATTTTTATTTATCCCCTACCAAAAATGAAGAAGTCCAAGCCATCGTAAAGTTTGCCCATGAGAACAGTATACCGGTAACTTATCTAGGAAATGGGTCGAACATCATCATTCGAGAAGGTGGAATTCGAGGAATCGTCCTCAGCTTACTATCTCTCAATCATATTGAAACCTCTGATGATGCAATTATAGCAGGTAGTGGCGCAGCAATTATTGACGTTTCAAATGTTGCACGTGACCATGTATTAACCGGTTTAGAATTTGCATGCGGTATCCCTGGGTCAATTGGTGGCGCTGTATTCATGAATGCTGGTGCTTATGGTGGAGAAGTTAAAGACTGTATTGACTATGCATTATGTGTAAATGAAAAAGGTGATTTATTAAAGCTCACTACAGCTGAACTGGAATTAGACTATAGAAATAGTGTGGTACAACAAAAACATTTAGTTGTATTAGAGGCTGCTTTCACCTTAGAACCAGGTAAATTAGATGAAATTCAGGCTAAAATGGATGATCTTACTGAAAGACGTGAATCTAAACAACCACTTGAATTCCCTTCTTGCGGAAGTGTCTTCCAAAGACCACCGGGTCATTTTGCAGGTAAACTCATTCAAGATTCAAATTTACAGGGCTATCGAATTGGTGGCGTTGAAGTTTCAACTAAGCATGCTGGATTTATGGTTAATGTAGACAACGGAACAGCAACTGATTATGAAGCACTTATACATCACGTACAAAAAACAGTTAAAGAAAAATTTGATGTTGAATTGAATACTGAGGTACGTATTATAGGTGAACATCCTACAGATTAATTCTTTAAGGAGGGCACATCATTGGCAAAGGTTTATGGATCACTCATAGATAATGAAACACGATGTACACATTATTACTCATCTTTAGATGTTATTGCCATTAAATTTAAATGTTGCAACAAATATTATCCGTGTTATAAATGTCATAATGAACACGTATCTCATACAATTGAAAGATGGGCTGAAAATGAGTTTGATGTAAAAGCTATTATGTGTGGTGTTTGTAAACATGAGATGCGTATCCGTGACTATATGATGGTAGAAATGTGTCCTCGTTGTAAAGCGCATTTTAACAGTCGTTGTAAATTTCATTATCATTTATATTTTGAAGTATAAATAACTTGTTACAAAGTTTTTGAAATATTTGAGCTCCTAAAGTGAATTTTATTTAAAAATTCGTTTTAGGAGCTCTTCTTATCTCAACATTCTATTCATGTATTTAAAGTTTTCTTCTTATACCTTGGTTGGTTTTTCTCTTATTATAAGATTATTTTTCAACTTTCTCTACTACTTCATTTAATTCATCAATTTGTTTGATAGTTGTCGTTGAAGACCCTGAAGAGAAATACCATAGTTTTGGATTTAATTCGTAAATATGATTACTTTTTACTGCTTTTACATTTTTTATAACTTTATTTTTTAAAACTTGATTTGTTGTTGCTTTGCCACCTACAACTGAACCACGATCCATAGCTAAAATAACATCTGGATTCTGTTTGTTAATATATTCATTATTTATATTTTGACCATGTGGGCTTTTGCTAACCTTTTTGTCTGCAGGTTTAAATCCTAATGTATCAAACACTAAACCACCAAATCTTCCTCCTGGTCCAAACGTTGATAGTTCACCTTCGTTAACCAATAAATACATTACTTTCTTATTAAAGTCTTTAGTTTTATCTTTCATATCAGATATTTTTCTATCTAAATCTTTATTAATTTTTTTAGCTTTATCTTCTTTATCGTAGATTTTCCCTAAATTTTCTGTATTTCTTTTCATATCTTTAATTAAGTTGTCATCACTTGTACCTACATATACGACTTTAGCTTTTGGTGCAGCTTTTTTAAATTCATCTAAATTTTTCTGATTAGCTGTTCTTCCTGAAATAAAAATCACATCTGGTTTAGCTGATGCAACTTTATCAAAGTTCACTTCTTTTAAATTTCCAGTATTAATATACTTATCTTCTTTAAATTCATCTAAAAAATTAGGTAAAGATTGGTTATTTTCACCTTTAGGTAAGCCTTTTACTTTATCAGCCACACCTAATTCTTTCAATACATCAAGTGCCCCATAATCTAACACAACGGCATTTTTAGGATTCTTTGGTACCTTGACAGTATTAGAGATTTTTTTCTTATCACTGCCATTATTTTCTTTACCACTTGTTTCAAAACTATTCTTGATTGTTACAGTTTCTTTAGAATCACTATTATTTTTTTTCGAAGTTGAATTATTATTCGAACTATTATTACAAGCCGTTAAAACTAAAACTAGAGACAATAATAAAAATAAAACTGTTTTTTTCATATGTGCAACTCCCTAATCAAATTTATAATTTCTTTTTCGTATGGATAACCTCTTTTACTATGAGTCTCAATTTTAATTATTAAACTGAGTCAAAAGTAGTTTCATCATAATATAGACAAATACGTTGTCCCCTTATCTCTTCTATACGTACTTCCATTTCATATAAACTTTTTAAAATGTCAGACTGAATAACATTATCTTTATCATCAGCTTTAACTAGCTCACCTTGTTTAAGCGCAATGATGTCGTCTGAATAACAAGAAGCAAAGTTGATATCATGTAATACGATAATGATTGTTTTATTTAACTGACGACATAAATCTCGTAACGTTTGCATAATCTGTACTGAATGTTTCATATCTAAATTATTTAAAGGCTCGTCTAATAATATATAATCAGTATCTTGTGCTATAGTCATAGCAATATATGCACGTTGTCGCTGACCTCCAGATAGTGTTTTAATATTACGATGCTTAATTTCATTAAGCTGTAATAAATCAAGAGCATATTCCACTTTGTCATAGTCTTCTTGCTTCATTCGACCTTTTGAATATGGAAAACGACCAAATTTAACTAGTTGCTCGATAGTTATGTTCATATCAGTATGATTAGATTGTTTTAAAATACTTAATTTTTTAGCTAAATCGTCAGTTTTATATTCTGAAATTTCTTTGTCTTCAATCAAAATTGAACCATTCTCATAACTAAATAAGCGACTGATAGCAGATAATAATGTACTCTTACCAGCACCGTTAGGCCCTATGAGTGAAGTCAATTTTCCCTTTTTAATATCTACGCTAATATCTTTTAAAATAGGTTTATTGTCTATCGTTTTATCTAAATTTCGAATTTGAATCAATTTGCATTTCTCCTTTTGACAAGCAAATATATGAAGTAACTTCCACCAACTAAATCTACTATCAAACTGAATTCAGTTGTTGCTTCGAATAGATTTTCAACTACCCATTGCGCTATAAATAAACTAATCCAGCTGAATAATATTGTTGCTGGTAAAATAAATTTGTGTTCATAGGTCTTCATAAATTCGTGTGCTAAGTTGACTGTTAATAAGCCAAGAAATGTTACAGGACCTATTAATGCAGTAGATATCGAGACGAGTAGAGCAACCAGAATAAGAAACATGCGCGTCATATTTTCATAAGAAACACCTAGATTAATTGCTTGTGCTCTACCTAACAAAAGAACATCTAAATATGGTCGAAGTATTATTGTAACAATTATTAAGATAACTAATAATATGCCTGAAACAGTTACTAATTTAGAATTTGATGCTTCAAAGCTAGCAAACATAACATTTTGAACTGCTAAAAAAGATTCAGGATTCATTATAAGTTGGAGAAAACTTGTAATACTACGGAAGAAAGTTCCTAATATTACACCAACTAGTAATATGAAATAGACTGAAAAGTGACCTAATTTAAATATAACTTGAAATAGCAGCAATGAAAAAAACACCATTGCAATCAAAGTGATTAAAAAATTAAGGTAGATATTTGTAACCACGGTTGCTTGTTCACCTAAAATAAAAATAGGTAAGACTTTGACAAATAAATACACAGAATCAAGTCCCATAATAGAAGGAGTTAATAATCTATTTGTAGTAATAGATTGGAAAATAACTACAGACGTTCCTATCGCTGCTCCTACTAATAATATAAGAATAAATTTTTTGAAACGGCTTTGGAATTGATATTCAAATATATCAAAATCTAAACCTACCAATAAATAAAAAATTGACATACAAATTGCTATAACGACCAGTATACTTATTTTTTTACTAGTGCTCATTTGCATAATTTTTCCTACCTTTCATGAGCAAGATTAGGAAAATAATTGTGCCAAATACACCTATCGTCAATCCAATATTAATTTCGTAAGGGTAAACAATTATTCTACCAATAATATCAGCAATTAAAACAAAAATTGCACCGAGCATAAGCGTGTGTGGTAATGCATTTTTCAAATGATCGCCTCTATAGATAGATATGATATTCGGTACGATTAAACCTAAAAATGGTAATGTTCCAACAGTAACAACAACTAATGCTGTTAGCGTTGCTGTTATGAATAACGCTATTTTAATAATTTTTTCATAACTTACACCTAAATTATGACTAAAGTCTTTTCCCATACCTGCAATAGTAAAATGATTTGCAAATACAAATGCCAAAATAAGTAATGGTATTGTAAGATACAACACCTCAAAACGACCACTCGTTATAACTGCAAAGTTACCAGTTAACCAGTTTCCAATACTTTGTAAAGCATTGGTTCTCAGTGCTACAAATGTAGTAAAACTGGATAAAATGCCACCAATCATAATGCCTAAAAGTGGAACAAAGATTACATCTTTTGCACGGATAAGATTAATTAATTGGACAAATAGAAACGTTCCAACAATACTTAGGACAACAGCAAATAATAATTTGATTAAAATGTGACCATTAGGAAAGAACAACAATGACAATAAAATACCTAATTTTGCCCACTCCATAGTACCAGCAGTCGTTGGGCTTACAAATTTATTTTGTATCATCTGTTGCATAATTAATCCTGATAAAGCTAGTGAACTACCTGAAAGTAGAATGCTAACTGTTCTGGGAATTCGGCTCGAATACAAAATGTTCATTTGTTCATCACTTAAATGGAAAATATCTATTAGAGAGAGCTGACTCACCCCTATAAATAAAGAGACAATAGTTAAAATCACTAATAAAATAAATAAGGTATAACCTTTAAAAATAAATTTCATTAGTTATTCTCCTTGCTAAATATTAAAGATGTATTAGGTCAATATACGAAAGTAATATCGATGTCAATGATAATGATTATCATTAACATCAATATTATAGACTCTATTTTCTTTTTTCAATAGTTTTTCATATTTTTTTAGAAATTTTATAAATGTTTTATCCAGCAGTAATAATTCATCAGAATATTTTATAATACCAACTTTCATAAAAAAAGAGATTCCTACTAATTTTAATAGGAATCTCTTTAAAAGTACTATACTAATTATCAAAAACAAAGTCTTCATCACGAAGAGGCTCAACATTTAAAGCCAATGTATAGCCATCACCTTTAACAGAGAAGAAATCGTGGTTCTTTGTAGATGTATCTAAGGCATTTTCAATAATAGGATTAAACTCTCTTTCTTCGAAATATGGTTCAAAACCTAAATTCGATAATGCTTTATTTCCATTATATCGAACATAATTTAATACATCATCAGCAAGGCCAATATCATCATATAATAAATGTGTATATGAAACTTCATTATCATAAAGTTCATTTAATAATTTATACATTTCTTGATCAGCTTTTTGTTTCTCACTTTCAGATAACTCATTACGCAGACTTTGTGCATCTAAACCTGTGAACACGCCATGTATAGATTCATCTAAAAGTATCTTACGTATAATTTCACCTGACGTAGTCATTTTTCCTTGTCCTGCGAGATATAATGGATAATAGAAGCCAGAATAGAATAGAAATGTTTCTAAGAACACACTAGAAACACGAGCAATATATTGATCATAAATCGATGCTTCTTTACCCCAAAGTTTGTGGTAATTTTCTACAATTTTATCTGATTTATATTTTAAATGTGGCTCCTCAATAACCCAAGTATCCAATAAATAATTGGTTTCGCTAGATGGTAATAATGTAGTGAAGATATGAGAATAACTTTTCGCATGGATTTGTTCCATCATAGCCATAAATGAATAAACAGCTTTCTTTCTTAAATCAGTAGTATGAAGCATGATTAATGGCATACCATCATCAGCTTGATGTGTATCTAAACCTGTTAAACCTGCAAGCGCTTTTTTAAAAGTATTTTTCTCTGAATCTGTTAATGTTTTCCAACTTGCTATATCTTTTGATACTTTAAATTCTGTTTCCACCCACATTTGTGAGATATTTTGCCGCCAGAACATATTAGTCATATCTTCTTGGGTGTTCCAATTTACCGCCTTCATTAAAATCCTCCTGTCATATTTATGTATAAAATAAAGAGTTTTGAACCAATGTAAATCTATAATTTAAAGAAATACATCGATTCATCACTCTACCCTAAAATATTTACAACTTAATTAATTAAATTGCACAACTTGTACATTCTTCCACACTTAATAATTTATTACGTGTATAGTATAAAGATTTAAGCCCTTTATGGTGTGCATAGACATATAATCTTGAAAGCTCACGTGTTGAAATTTCTGAATTAACGTAAAGTATCGTTGAAATACCTTGGTCGACGTGAGTTTGAATTGTAGCTACTAGATCAATAAGTTTCATTTGATCAGTATTAAATGCTGATTTGTAATACCACATTGTTTCTGGTGATAAAAATGGCATTGGATAAAATGTTTCCGCATTTCCATACGTACGACGTTCAATTTGGTCAACAATAGGCATAACAGAACTTGTCGCATTTTGAACATAAGAAATACTTTGAGTCGGAGCTATAGCTAATCTATAAGCGTGATAAAGTCCATATTGTTCTACTTTATTTTGCAATTCTTTCCAATCATTTGAAGTAGGTATATCGATACCATCAAAAAGTTGACGAACCTTTTCAAATTTTGGTTCAAATTCTTGAGATGTATAAAATTCAAAATATTTACCATTTGCATAGTCTGATTGTTCAAAGTCTTGATACTTTTCTCCACGCTCTTTCGCAATTTCCATTGAACGTTCGATGGAATAATAGTTCATAATCATAAAGAATATATTAGCAAAGTCTTTTGCTTCTTCAGATTCATAGCCAATTTTATTTTTAGCTAGATAACCATGTAAGTTCATTACTCCTAATCCAACAGAATGTAGTTCACTATTCGCTTTTTTTACGCCTGGTGCATTTTGAATATTTGCTTCATCACTTACAACTGTAAGAGCATCCATACCTGTGAACACAGAATCTCTGAATTTACCTGATTCCATAACATTCACGATATTCAACGAACCTAAGTTACATGAAATATCTCTTTTAATTTCATCTTCAGTTCCATAGTCGTTGATTACTGATGTCTCTTGTAATTGGAAAATTTCAGTACATAAATTACTCATTTTAATTTGCCCAATATTTGAATTTGCATGTACTTTGTTTGCATTATCTTTAAACATAAGATATGGATAACCAGATTGTAATTGTGTTTGAGCAATCATATTTAACATTTCACGCGCGTCTTTTTTCTTTTTCTCGATATTAGGGTTTGCAACCATATCATCGTAATATTTTTCTAAATCAATATCATCTAAAGTCACACCGTATTCTTGTTTAACTGTATGAGGTGCAAACATATAGAAATCTTTACCCTCTTTTGCCAAATCAAAGAATTTAGAAGGCACAATAAGACCAGTCGAAATTGTAGATAAACGTAAATCTTCATCAGCATTCACTTTCTTAGTATCTAAAAACTCTTCAACATCGTAATGGAAAATATTTAAGTACACTGCCCCAGCGCCAGGACGTTGTCCTAATTGATCTGCATAACTAAATCCACCTTCAAGTGCCTTAGCAACAGGTAAAACACCTTTAGCTACACCTTTAATTCCTTTAATTGCTTCTCCACGTGCACGAAGTTTAGATAAATTAATGGCCACACCACCACCAATTTTACTAAGTTGTTTTGCAGTTGAATCAATGAAATTGATAGAATTTAAGCTATCGTCTACTTCTAATAAGAAACATGAAACAAGTTCTCCACGTCTTGCTCTACCTGCATTCAAGAATGTTGGTGTCGCCGGTTGATAGCGTTGTTCCACCATTGCAGAAATAAATTGTTTAGCTTGTTTAACATTACCATTCGCTAAATAAAGTGCAACGATTGCGACGTGCTGATTATAATCCTCAAGGAACTTAGTTTTATCATTCGTTTTTAAAGCATAATCTTTATAAAACTTACTTGCCGACATATAACTAGCAAATTGGAAGTGAATTGATTTTGCGTATTCAGTAATTTCACTTAATTCTGCTTCGCTATATTTTTCGAAAACATTAAAATAAAAATTATTGTCAACAAGATAATGAAGTCTTTCGATTTCATCATCAAAGGAAATCATTTTATCATGGATTTCTTCAAGATACACCTTCAATGCTTCTTGATCTTTCTCTAAATTAAAGAAACCATTGTCTTTTCTCTTGGTCACTTCATTATTTAATTCAATATGATTGTATTTCTTTTCTTCCATGGTTTTCATTGAAATTGCCCACCTTATCCTTAAATTCAATAATGTCTTTATTTGTCCCTTGTACTTCAAACTTCATCATTAATGGAACTTTATATTCCTCAGAAATTGTATGGCCAGCTTTAGCGAAATTTTGTCCCCAATTTCGATTTCCACTCGCAGCAACAGCTTGTAACTGAGTATGATTTACATTTAAAAAAGATTGAACCGGCTGCGGCACCTCTCCAAATCCAATAGTGCCAGTAACTAAAATGTAAGGTTCATTAACTGATTCGTTACAATTATCTTGAGTAATTTCAAATGTATCTTTAATACCAGCACGACTAATAAATCGTCTAACATTACCAGAAAATGAATAATATACTACTTTCATTGGATCACCTTCTTTCGTCAACCTTTGATTCTGCTAAAAGTAGATTAGAAATGATCAAATATCTATAATATAATTTAAATCATCTACTTATAAAAACAGTTGAAAATAGTTACTTTTACGTAAAAATTTTTCAATCTGTAAATAGCCTTTAAAATATATAAATAACCACAATATATAGTGGTTAAAACTTAAATTTACACTACATGATAAATTATCTTTTTAGTAGGTTTTTACTATAATTGCAATATTTTCGAGATAAAAGTAGTGTCAAATTGCATTAAAATGATTAAATGCTACAACGTTATATTCTCAGTCAAACACTATATATAGTGTTTGTATTTTTGATTCAATACTATATTCTGTGTTTCATTATACATAACTCATATCACTAATGAAAGTTAAAAATTGATGGCAGAAATAACTTATCATTTGGAAAGTGCATCACTACGAGTTTAGTGTCATTATTTTAAAATAAAAAAATTTTTTTGAGTGTCTTTACTTGCTTTTCTATTGAAATTAGACATATAGAGTTAAATGAATAGTTACGTAAATTTCTACAATAACAGATATAAATTACATTTTTAAAAACATGATTCTAGCTTTTTATTAAATTGCACAACAGTTATAAAGACTTCGAATACGAACGTTTGTTCGCTTTTATTATAGCTCGTTTCCATTGAATTATCAAGAACTTATGCATAGTTAGAGTTTATATGCTAATATAATGTCGTTAATCATATAATATTGAGGCGATGATATTGAATCCGAAAGTTAAAGGTATTATTGCTATATTGATTTCAGCTGTGGGTTTTAGTTTTATGTCAGTCTTTTTTAGATTGGCCGGTGATTTACCAGTCTTTCAAAAATCTCTAGCTAGAAATTTTGTAGCCATGTTTATACCATTATTTTTTATTTATAAGTATAGACAACCTATGTTTGGGAAATTAAGTAGTCAACCTCTACTCATCTCACGTTCAACACTTGGGTTAATCGGTGTCTTACTTAATATCTATGCAATTGATCACATGGTATTAAGCGATGCTGATACATTAATGAAATTAAATCCTTTTTGGACAATTGTTCTTAGTTTAATTTTTTTACATGAAAAGGTACGAAAATATCAAATTACGGCGATGATTATTGCTATATTAGGGATGCTTTTAATTGTTAAACCAGAATTTTCATCATCAGTTATTCCTTCAATAGCAGGATTACTATCAGGTATTTTTGCAGCATCTGCCTATACATGTGTTAGAGCACTCAGCACTCGTGAAAAACCTTATACGATAGTGTTTTATTTTTCATTATTCTCAGTTGTAGTGCTTATACCTTTTTCAATATTTACTTATACACCTATGACAACAATTCAAATTCTTTTCTTACTCGGCGCTGGATTATCAGCAGCTGTAGGACAAATTGGTATAACATTAGCTTATAGTTTTGCTCCAGCAAAAGATATCTCCATCTTCACATATGCGTCTATAATATTTACTGCATTATTTGGATTTATTCTGTTTGGAGAATCACCTGATATGCTTGCAACAGTAGGATATATTGTCATTATCGGAGCAAGTTACTATATGTTTGATAAAGCAAGACGTGAAACAACTCTAAATCAAAATAATTAAAGGAGCTAGAAAATTGACACAAGGACGTCAAAAAGATGAATTAAAAGATATTACTTTATTAGGCAATCAAAATAACACTTATGAATTTGATTATAGACCGGAAGTTTTAGAAACTTTTGATAATAAGCATCAAGGTCGTGATTATTTTGTTAAGTTTAATTGTCCAGAATTCACATCACTATGCCCTATTACGGGTCAACCAGATTTTGCGACAATTTATATCTCGTATATCCCTAATATCAAGATGGTCGAATCTAAATCATTAAAGTTATATTTATTTAGTTTTAGAAACCACGGAGATTTTCACGAAGATTGTATGAATATTATTATGAATGATTTAATTAATTTAATGGACCCACATTATATTGAAGTCTGGGGTAAATTTACTCCAAGAGGTGGCATTTCCATAGATCCTTACACGAATTATGGTCGTCCTAATACAAAATATGAAAAAATAGCTGAACATCGATTAATGAATCATGACATGTATCCAGAAAAAATAGATAATCGTTAATATGTATTTCATAAAAATCTCTACTTTCATATTTGATGGTAGAGATTTTTGTTGCACTTTACTGCATTAAAGCGTATTTTATATATAGCGCGTCATTGAATAAATATAGTAATAAAATTATTGAAATTATATCATCGGATTAAATGTTACAAATTATATCAATTGATAGAATTTTCTTTTTTAAATTTTTTGAAAATTATTGAAATTTTTTTATCACAATAGTAAAATCACCTTAAAACAATTTAATAAGGTGATTTGGGCAAGAAAGGTTGGGATGATTTATGACTTCAAATAAGTCCCATGAACAAGAAGTTCAAGAAATACCGCAACATGGATTCTTCGGACATCCAAAAGGATTAGGCGTTCTCTTTTTCGTAGAATTTTGGGAGAGATTCAGCTATTACGGAATGAGAGCAATGCTTATTTTTTATATGTATTTTGCACTCCAGGAAAACGGACTTGGGATGGACAAAACAACAGCCATGTCTATCATGTCTGTATATGGATCATTAATTTATATGTCTTCAATTCCAGGTGGCTGGATAGCTGATAGAATTACAGGTACACGAGGTGCCACATTAATCGGAGCTATACTAATTATTATAGGTCACATATGTTTAAGCCTTCCTTTTGCAATGGTTGGTTTATTCACTTCTATGTTCTTTATTATTGTAGGATCAGGTTTAATGAAACCAAACATTTCAAATATTGTTGGTAGACTCTATCCCGAAAACGACGTACGTATGGATGCTGGATTTGTTATCTTCTATATGTCAGTGAACATGGGTGCACTCGTTTCACCAATTATTTTACAACACTATATCGATATTAGAAATTTCCATGGTGGCTTCTTGATTGCAGCAATAGGAATGGCTCTGGGATTAGTTTGGTACTTATTATTCAACCGTAAAACTTTAGGTAGTATCGGTATGAAACCGACGAACCCATTATCTTCTTCTGAAAAGAAAAAGTACGGAACAATCATCGGAATCGTTGTTATAGCAATAGTATTAATCCTTATGATTGCTTACTTTACACATACGCTATCATTTAATCTAATCAGTAATACTGTTTTAATTTTAGGTATTGCTTTACCAATCATTTACTTTACAACAATGATTAGAAGTAAAGAAGTTACTGATACTGAAAGATCAAGAGTAAAAGCATTTATTCCATTATTCATTTTAGGTATGTTATTTTGGTCAATTCAAGAACAGGGATCTAATGTATTAAATATCTATGGTATTGAAAACTCTGATATGAAATTAAATTTATTTGGTTGGAAAACACATTTTGGTGAAGCTATTTTCCAAACTATTAACCCATTATTTATTTTATTATTTGCACCCGTTGTTACTCTTTTATGGCAAAAGCTAGGAAAAAAACAACCTAGCCTACCTATTAAGTTTGCAATTGGTACTATTTTAGCAGGCGCATCTTACATACTGATGGGAGCAATCGGTTATATCTACGGGGATACACAATTCTCAGTTAACTGGGTTATTCTTTCATACGTTATCTGTGTTATTGGTGAGCTTTGTCTCTCTCCAACTGGTAGTAGTGCAGCAGTTAAATTAGCACCTAAGGCGTTTAACGCACAAATGATGAGTCTTTGGTTATTAACTAACGCTTCAGCTCAAGCCATTAACGGGACATTAGTTAAATTAATTAAACCACTTGGTCAAACCAATTACTTTATCTTCTTAGGTGTTGTTGCAACCGTTATTACGTTAATTATATTAGCGTTTATTCCTAAGATTTCTAAAGCAATGAAAGGTATTCGCTAATCATTTGACTAAAATGAGATAGAATGTAATTCCTAGAAAAATAGCCAGTAAATGAGTTTTTATAAATTCATTTACTGGCTTTTTATTTATAATACTTCGTATTGTTGGCCGGCTTTCTTAGAAGACAACTTCATCCTGTAGTCTTCAGCTTGTCCTGTTCTCTCAAGAGTCTCGCCAAAATACTTTGCGTTTATATGTAATTTTACATCGAAATACTTTAAAAATAAGGCCCTTTCGTATAATTTAATAAACATCACTAAACTAAATTAACGAGGTGTCTTATGTATAAAGAGGCTTAACTCACTCTACCAGATTGAAACTTCAGTCCTTATCCCCACAATGATATTGTTGAAACAATTCCCGATACTGAATTCAGACATCAACGTGGCGCAACATTATATCATCCCAAAATGAAATTAAAAATAGTGTTATATGCCTACACAAATTTTTTGCCAACCTTATATTCTTATTCTTAATTTTATGCTATTTTATTTTGAACATCTATCTCTATAGAACACTTAAGTTTCAATAACATAAATTTTAATTTATAATGTAAATCAAACATAAGTGGATATTCAAACAATCTAATTACATAGACTATTTATCGAAAGTAGGTATATATTTATGAAACAACCGTATAACCATGGTGTTCTTTTCTATCATGAACATAGCGGTTTGAAAGATATACATAATGGCATAGGAGAAGTTGCAAAATCTCTTAGTTCAATGTGTAAACACCTTTCTCTTCAACTCAGTGAAAATAAAGGCGATATTATTAAATATTGTAAAGCTATTAAAAATGAAAATTACAGTTCTGATGTAGACGTTTTATTTATTTTAGGTGGAGATGGTACACTTAATGAACTAGTAAATGGCGTTATGCAATATCAATTAGATTTACCAATCGGTGTAATACCAGGTGGTACCTTTAACGATTTTACAAAAACACTTCAACTGCACCCTAATTTTAAAATAGCTAGTGAGCAATTATTAACATCGCACGCTGAATCATATGATGTGTTAAAAGTGAACGATTTATATGTACTTAATTTCGTTGGACTAGGCTTAATAGTACAAAATGCAGAGAATGTTCAAGATGGTTCTAAAGATATATTCGGTAAATTCAGCTATATTGGATCAACTGTTAAAACATTATTAAATCCTGTTAAGTTTGATTTCTCATTGACTGTTGATGGTGAAACAAAAGAAGGAAATACTTCGATGATGTTAATAGCAAACGGTCCCAATATAGGTGGTGGACAAATTCCGCTAACCGACTTATCACCACAAGATGGAAGAGCAAACACATTTGTATTTAATGATCAAACACTAAATATATTGAATGATATATTAAAAAAACGTGATAGTATGAATTGGAATGAAATCACACAAGGTATTGATCACATATCTGGTAAGCACATCACACTCTCAACAAACCCTAGTATGAAAGTGGATATTGATGGCGAAATTAATTTAGAAACACCAATTGAGATTCAAGTATTACCCAAAGCGATACAACTTCTTACTGAAACTGAACAAAATAATTAATGTAAATTTCACTTATTCTTTATCAATTTATTTTTAAAGCATGAGCTACTGAGACATAAATGATTGTCTCAGTTTTTTATTTTATAAATTGATAACATCGTTAGTCGTGTGAGACGATAATTTCATTACAACACCCCTCATAATTTTTAGTATGAATACTTACAATAAATTTTTTAAAATTTACTTCTTTTAAAAATAGATTTTTTTAATTACCAAATACGTTTTGTTCCCTTTGTATCAAGTCTTACACATTAATCCCGACTAAATATACAGATTAACAACGTGTTCATATAAACATCACAATTGACTCTTTAATAGTCTGTATTTTCTTTTAATTTGAAAAAAGGTGTAATATAATGTTTGTGAATTATTTCACAATATCTAAGGAGTGGTTGTATATGTTATCTGTAACTAAAAAAAATACATATGAATCAAACAAAGATGAAGTCACACAAATGATTGATTCATTAGCAGAAAAAGGACAAGAAGCTCTAAAAGAATTATCTAAAAAATCTCAACAAGAGATTAATGACATTGTACATCAGATGAGCATGGCTGCTGTTGATCAGCATATGCATTTAGCTAAACTCGCTTACGACGAAACAGGTAGAGGTATTTATGAAGACAAAGCTATCAAAAATTTATATGCCTCAGAGTACATATGGAATTCAATCAAAGACAATAAAACAGTAGGTATCATAGGTGAAGATAAACAAAAAGGATTAACGTATGTAGCTGAACCTATAGGCGTTATTTGTGGAGTGACACCAACGACCAACCCTACATCTACAACTATTTTCAAAGCAATGATTGCTATTAAAACAGGTAATCCAATTATTTTCGCATTTCATCCAAGTGCGCAACAATCATCAAAACATGCTGCTAAAGTCATTTTGGAAGCAGCAATAAAAGCAGGTGCTCCTAAAGATTGTATTCAATGGATAGAAATACCATCAATTGAAGCAACTAAACAATTAATGAACCATAAAGACATTGCTTTAGTTCTAGCGACTGGAGGCTCTGGAATGGTAAAGTCCGCATATTCGACAGGTAAACCTGCATTAGGAGTCGGTCCAGGTAATGTTCCTACTTATATTGAAAAAACTGCACATACCAAACGTGCTGTTAATGATATCATTGGTTCTAAAACTTTTGATAATGGTATGATTTGTGCTTCTGAACAAGTCATGGTTGTTGATAAAGAAGTATACTCTGACGTCGTTAAAGAATTCAAATTACACCAAACATATTTTGTTAATAAAAATGAACTACAACAATTAGAAGATGCCATCATGAATGAAGATAAAACTGCAGTTAAACCTGATATAGTTGGTAAATCTGCTGTAGATATAGCGAAATTGTCAGGAATTAGTGTTCCAGAAAAAACAAAATTATTAGTCGCAGAAATTGATGGAATTGGAAATGATTATCCTTTATCACGTGAAAAATTATCACCTTTACTCGCAATGGTAACTGCAAAATCAACAAGACATGCACTACAAATTTGTGAAGACACATTAAAATTTGGTGGTTTAGGTCACACTGCTGTAATTCACACCGAGGATAGTCAATTACAACAAAAATTCGGTCTAAAAATGAAAGCTTGCCGTGTATTGGTAAATACACCTTCTGCTGTTGGAGGAATTGGAAATATGTATAATGAACTCATTCCTTCTCTTACGTTAGGTTGTGGTTCATATGGTAGAAATTCTATTTCTCATAATGTAAGCGCAGTAGACTTATTAAATATTAAAACAATAGCAAAACGTCGTAATAATATGCAATGGTTTAAACTCCCGCCTAAAGTTTATTTTGAAGAAAATTCAGTTATGTATTTGACAGAGATGGATAATGTTGAACGTGCAATGATAGTTTGTGATCCAGGGATGGTTAATATTGGTTATACTGATATAGTTGAACAAGTGTTGAGACGCCGAGAAAACCAACCTCAAATTAAAGTGTTTAACGAAGTTGAACCTAATCCATCAACTCATACAGTCTATAAGGGATTAGAAATGTTTATGAATTTCCAACCTGATACTATTATTGCACTCGGTGGTGGTTCGGCAATGGATGCAGCCAAAGCAATATGGATGTTCTTTGAGCATCCAGAAACTTCATTTTTTGGGGCAAAACAAAAGTTCTTAGATATTCGTAAACGTACTTATAAAATTAGCAAACCTAAAAACGCAAAATTTATATGTATACCAACGACATCTGGAACTGGTTCTGAAGTGACACCTTTTGCAGTAATTACTGATAGTGAGACGCACGTTAAATATCCACTAGCAGATTATGCGTTAACTCCCGATATTGCTATCGTCGATCCACAATTCGTATTAAGTGTACCTAAAGATGTTGTCGCAGATACAGGAATGGATGTTTTGACACATGCCATTGAATCTTACGTCTCTGTCATGGCTTCAGATTATACAAGGGGCTTAAGCTTACAAGCAATAAAGTTAACTTTTGACTATCTCAAATCATCAGTTCAAGAAAATGATAAACACTCACGAGAAAAAATTCATAACGCTTCAACAATGGCCGGTATGGCGTTTGCCAATGCTTTTTTAGGAATTTCTCATTCTATCGCACATAAAATTGGTGGTGAATACGGTATTCCCCACGGTAGAACAAATGCTATTTTATTACCACATGTCATTCGTTATAATGCCAAAGATCCACAAAAACATACACTGTTTCCTAAATATGATTTCTTTAGAGCAGATACAGACTATGCTGACATTGCAAAATTTTTAGGACTCAAAGGTAATACAACTGAAGAATTAGTGGATGCTCTAGCTAATGCGGTGTATGATTTAGGAAGTTCAATTGGTATTGACATGAATTTAAAATCGCAAGGCGTAACTGAAGAGCTTCTTCATTCTACTATAGACAGAATGGCTGAATTAGCATTTGAAGACCAATGTACAACTGCTAATCCAAAAGAACCGCTAATTAGTGAGCTTAAAGGCATTATCGAAAGAGCATATGATTATGAAAGATAACTTCAAAAATGTTTAACAAAAAAGTCATAGGCCATCAAATAAAGTGACCTATGACTTTTATCTTCTCTATTTTTCAATTGAATTAAAATAATTCTTTACATCTCTCCAACCACTTACGCGCTCAAATCTATGTTCATTAACATTATGAGAAGCAGTAAACATAATTGATTTCCCTTCAAAAATTTCCAATTGCTTTGGATTATCATCAATAAGATAATCTGCAAGAATAATATTCTTTCTACCACAAAATACAAAATGTTGTGGATCTAAAAAAGGAAAGAATTCTAATAACCATTCATATTTGTCATGAAAAGAGGTTGGTACATCCATCGCTGCTGTGGCTATGTATATGTCGTAATGCTCATTGAGTTGTTTTACAACTTCTTGAGCATGCGGCATTACATCTAAATTTCTAAAGAATCCAGGTTCTTTTAAAATATCCATGACTAACCCCTCATGTTCGGGTATCATATGTTTTAATTTTTTACCGTTTAATGATTCCATTTTGATATTTAAATCCGCTCGTTCATTGACCGCTTTAACAACAGCACCCAATGTATCAGCAAGCACTTCATCCATATCAATGGCGATTCTCTCTCGCGTCATGCGCTTACACTCCCTGTTCTTGATATACGTGTTTAGTATAGCAAAATTTTTTCCTTCTGTTTAATCTATTTAAGTGCGATATCACATCTTTTTAAATCAGAAGCTATCAAAGAGTGTTAGTTTAATACTCAAAATGTTTTAAAACTTCAATCATCTTATCATTTTGTTCTGGTAAACCAATAGTAATTCTAACACCGTTAGGGAATAAACGTGTAATACATCCTACGTTTAACAATGCATCATAAAGTGCTTGACTTCTTGAAGTTTTAACAAAGACAAAATTAGCTTGACTTGGTAAAAAATACTGACTTTGAGGAATTTGATAAAATCTATCTCGTTCAAAACTATTTTTTTCTGTCACTTCTTTCAAATACTCTTGATCTTCTAAGGCAGCGATTGCTGCATATTCTGAAATTCTAGTAACATTAAATGGTGGACGAATAATATTCCACTTTTCAATGGCGTCTTCAGAAGCTATAACATATCCTACTCTTAATCCAGCTAATCCATATGCCTTAGAAAAAGTACGTAATAAAAAGGCATTGTCAAAATCCTCCTGTAACTTTAGCGTATCCGGAAAATCATCAGCAGTAACAAATTCTACATATGCTTCGTCAATTAATACAGGAATATCACTTGGGACACGTTTTAAGAAGTTAAATAATTCATCGTGCGAAAAGTAAGTCCCAGTTGGATTGTTAGGATTGCATAACCAAATTAAAGACGTTTTATTATCAATCTGTTGTAATATACCATCTAAATCAAATCCACCATCTTTGAGAGGCACTTGGATAACATCAGCAGATTCCACAATTGCATTATGATAATATTGTCCGAAAGTAGATTCACTAGTGATAATCTTATCTCCTGGTGATAATACGGCTCTTGATATCATTAGAATGACCTCATCTAAACCCGCACCAAATAAAATACGAGATGCATCAACATTAAGTTGTTGACTTATTGCTTCCCTTAATTTTGGCGATCCAGATTCCGGATAATAATATAATTCATCTAAATGAGATTGAATAGCCGTTTTAACTTTTGGACTTGGACCATATACATTTTCATTTGAAGCAAGTTTATGTAATTCACCTTTAATACCATACTGTTTTTTTAAAGATTCTGGAGAAAGCCCTGGCGTATATGCTGTTAATTGGTCTAATTGTTTCTTCATACATAGATCACACCTTAAATTGACTGAAATTTTAAAAAACTTAGTACCTATTATAAACAAACTCATACCTTAAAATCAATCACACTTCTAAGATTACATTTTAAATTCGCTATATCGGTTGAAATAGTTAAATTATAAATAGCTATTCGATGTTTAAATGGTACATCGAATAGCTATCAAATCAATCTAGAAACACACAATTTTATTTTATTAATTTTTCTTTTTCTAAGTATTCTCTTGCTACTTTATAAGGATCCTCTTTCTTCACTGTTACCTTATAATTCATTTCTTGCATTTCTTCATCTGTGATTCTATTCTCCAATTTATTGAGTGGTTTTTTAACTTCAGGATGGTCATTTAAATATTTTTCTTTAAATAGCGGTGCTCCTTGGTATGGAGGAAATACATGTTGATCATCTTTTAATACTACCATGTTATATTGTTTTAATTCAGCATCAGTAGAATATGCGTCTATGAGATTAATATCTCCCTTTTTAACTGCAGTATAACGTAATTTAGGTTCCATAGTTTTAACATTAGAAAGATTAAGATGGTACGTTTTTTTAACAGCTTTGTATCCATCTGGTCTATCATTAAATTCCAATGTAAAACCTGGTTTAAGTTTATCTTCCACCTTGCGTAAATCACCTATTGTTTTAATTTGATGTTTTTTCGCAAAGTCTCGTTTTACAGCTAATGCATACGTATTATTATATTTCATCGGTTTAAGCATTGTCATATGATATTTTTTTTCTAAACTAGACTTTGCTTGTTGATATACGTCTTTCTCTTTTTTAGACTTTAAATCTTCTTTCGTTAATTCACCTAATACGGTACCTGTAAATTCTAAATAACCATCAATTTCATCTGACTTAAGCGCATTAAATAAGAATGATGTTTTACCCATGCCATCTTTGACTTCTACAGTATCATCTGTGTCTTCTTCGATAAGTATTTTATACATATTAGTAATAATTGACGGTTCTGATCCCAGCTTACCTGCTAATGTGATTTTATCACCTTTTTGAGCTGCCATAGGTACAGCAATAGCTATGATAATCACAATTACAATTGTCCCTAAAGAAATGAGCAATTTTTTATATGATAAACGTTCCATGTATCTTAAAATAAAGTCAAAAATAATAGCTAGAAGTGCAGCTGGAATAGCACCTATTAAAATGAGTGCACTATTGTTACGATCTATGCCTAATAATATTAAATCTCCTAGACCACCAGCGCCTATTAAAGCTGCGAGTGTAGCAGTACCAATGATTAATACCATAGCTGTGCGTATTCCTGCCATGATGACAGGCATTGCAATAGGGAGCTCGACTTTGGTCAATCTTCTAAGTGGTTTCATCCCAATACCTTTAGCCGCTTCAATAAGAGAGGGATCGACCTCCTTAATACCTGTGTATGTATTACGTAGAATAGGAAGTAACGCATATACAACTAAGGCGATAATTGCCGGAAGTCTCCCAATTCCGAAAATTGGTATCATCAAACCAAGTAGTGCCAGTGATGGAATTGTTTGTAGAACAGCTGCAATATTCATGACGATTTCTGAAAGTTTTTTTGTTTTAGTAAGCAAAATTGCAAGTGGTACTGCTATAAGAGTTGCAATGAAAAGGGCTATAAAAGAAAGTTGAATGTGTTCAATTATAGTAGAAAATAGCTGTCCTTTTCTATCACTTAATGTCGCAAAGAACTCATTCATGTGTCGCATCCTCCTTATTGAGAGATAAATAAGTAAACACATCTTCTCTATTTAACAAATATCGACGATGTTGTTCTTTATCGTTGACCACAACTGCATCATAATGAGACAAATCTTCATAAATATTATTTAAGTACAACTCAGCATCTACTTCAGGATAATGAATAACGCTTGTGTTGTCATCTACAGGTCGATTAATTCCTAAATCTTTAATCTTCACTTGATTCACAATATTATGCGTTGTATCCAAATGACTACCCATGAATTGCTTTACAAAATCACTTTTAGGTCGCGTTCTAAAACCTTCAGGTGTATCAATTTGTTCAACACGGCCTTCATTGAGTAAACAAATTCTGTCACCTAGTTTCATCGCTTCTTGGATATCATGCGTTACAAAAACTATTGTTTTCTTAATTTGCGTTTGTAAGTCAATTAAATCGTCCTGCAACTTCTCTCTGCTAATTGGGTCAAGCGCACTAAAAGGCTCATCCATGATAATAACGGGAGGATCTGCAGCTAATGCTCGCACTACACCAACCCTTTGTCGTTGTCCACCCGATAGTTCATCAGGTTTTCTATTTTTAAATTGCTCAGGGTTTAAACCTACCATTGTCAATAATTCATCCACACGTAAATTAATATCGTTATCTTTCCACTTTTTCATTTGGGGTACTTGTGCAATGTTTTCTTTGATGGTCATATGAGGAAATAATGCAATTTGTTGTAGTACATATCCAATATCCCAACGCATTTCGTAAACTGGATAATCACTAATTGGTTTATCTTTAAAATATATGTAACCTTCGCTTAAAGGAATTAAACGATTGATCATTTTAAGTGTTGTTGTCTTACCACAACCTGAAGGACCAATTAACACAAAAAATTCTCCTTCTTTAATATTAAAACTTACATTATCTACAGCAATATTATTACCATATCGCTTTGTGACATTTTTAAATTTAATCACTTTTTCACCTTCATTCCCTCTACAAAATAGTAGACCATTTTAATCTATATTCCCTATTAAATCATTTTTAATTGAAAATTAACATTTATTGTATTTCAAAATCCAAATTAACAAAAAGTATTATTAATACTTAATATCTAACTTCATATAATTAAAAAACGACGAAATCAAAAGATAGGAGATTTCGTCGTTTAATCATTTATATACTAGTTTTATAGCTTTGTATGGTTTCGATAAACTTAGGACAATAATGCTTTAATTTATAACTTCCTACACCATCAATAGCAATCATTTCTTGTTTCGATTCAGGTTTACGCTTAGCAAATTCTTCGAGTGTGTAATCAGAAAATATACTTACAGGTGCTATTCCAAGTGTATCACTTAACTGTTTACGTACATCAACAAGCTCACGATATAACGCTCTATCCACACCTTCAACAGTGTTGATAAATACCTTCTCTTTAGTTTTTTGTTTAAACGGAGTGGTATAAACCTTGGTATGATTATTTAGTAATTGCTTCACCGATGTATCACACATAAGAATTTCATCATTTTCATTTAAATATCCTTTGAAACGTAACTCATCAATTAAGTGTGATAACTCAGATGTTGTGTAATTTTTCATCAATCCATGTGTCGTTAATTCATTATAATGATGGTGTTTTATATAATCTGTCACTTCTCCACGTAAAACTTGTATAATAACACTATAACTTTCCTGTTGCTTCATTCGAGCAATACAGCTAATAATCATTTTAGCTTCACGTGTCATATCATACGTTTTATTTTCCTGTATACAATTACTACATTGATTGCATTCCTCTAGATTTTCATTGGGTTCAAAATAATGAACAATTGTCGCTTCTAAGCACTTTTTCGTTTTGGTATATTGAATCATTTTTGTTAATTTTTCGCCCATTTTATCTTTATAGTCATCATCAGCTTGGGATACAGTAATAAAATACTCATGTAATCCCTTATCTCGTTCACTAAACAAAAGGATGCATTCACTTTTTAAACCATCACGTCCCGCACGTCCAGCTTCCTGATAGTAAGATTCCAAATCTCCAGGCATGTTATAGTGAATGACATAACGTACATTTGATTTATCAATACCCATACCAAATGCATTTGTCGCAATGACAACCTCTACACGATCATACAAGAAATCATTTTGCGCCTCTATTCTCTCTTTATTCGTTAAACCAGCATGATAAATTGTGCTCTTAATTTTTTCACTATTTAGAGCTTCGTGTAATTCTTCAACCTGCTTACGAGTAGAACAATAAATGATTCCTGCCTGCCCTTCATGATTTGCAACATAATCCACAACAAATTTTTGGCGCTGATAAGTGGGATTGACTTTGAAGATTAAATTGCGTCTTTTAGTACTTGTCTTGACAACATCATTTTGTCCAATTGATAACTTAGACATGATATCTTGTTGAACTTCAGCAGTTGCCGTAGCTGTAAGTGCAACTATTGTGAAGCTTTGAGGTAATGTAAAAACTTTTTGTATGACACTTTGGTAACTAGGTCTAAAATCATGTCCCCACTTCGATATACAGTGTGCTTCATCAAAAGCGATAAGGGGTATTTTTATTTTACGTAATAAATTTAGAAAAAATGTATTTTCAAAGCGCTCTGGAGCTACATATAAAAACTGAATGGCGCCACGCTTTATTCGCTCTTCAATCTCTTTTTGTTGTTTATGAGTCAAACTACTATTCAAATATGCAGCTTGAATTCCCATTGCTTGTAGTTGATCAACTTGGTCTTTCATCAAAGAAATAAGTGGACTTATAACAATAGTTGTGCCACCCTGCATTAAACCCGGTACTTGATAGCATATCGATTTACCGCCACCGGTAGGTAGTACACCCAGTGTATGCTGATGATTTAATATTTTAGTTATAATTTCTTCTTGTCCTGGTCGAAATGACTTATAACCAAAATAATGCGATAAAGTCTTTTGCATGATTACATTCCCCTTATTGTTCTTTAATTTCTTCAAGCTCACTCCATCTCGTGATGTCTGCTTCATAAGTTGCTTCAAGTTGCTCTTTTTCCTCATTAAGTTCTTTGATTCTTGCATAATTATCACTTGCATTTATCATTTCTTGTTCAAGCTCTTCTAAACGCGTTTCAGTCATTTCTATACGCGTCATAATTGTTTCGTATTCTAACTTCTCTTTATAGGAAAGTCCTGTTTTCTTTTTTGGTTGATGCTTATATTTATTTTGTTGTTCAGTTTGTTTAGATAACATGGCTTGGCGTTCATGTTCCTTTTTAAAAGATTCATAATCTTCAAATGATCCAATAATTTTTTCGATTTTACCATCATGAATAAACCAATATTCTTGTACCACTTTATTTAAGAAATAACGATCATGACTGACCGTAATGACAGAACCACCAAAATCATCAATGTAATCTTCTAAAATCGTAAGTGTTTCAGTATCTAAATCATTAGTCGGTTCATCTAAAAGGAGTACATTAGGTTTATGAACAAGTAAACGCAATAAATACAGGCGCTTTTGTTCTCCACCTGAAAGTTTATAAACTTTTTTACCGTGTGTAACGCTCGGAAATAAAAATCTTTCTAACAATTGTGTAACTGAAATTGAGGTACCATCTTTTTCTTTAGCCATTTCACTTTCTTCTCTTAGATAGTCAATCACTCTAATATCACGTTCAAGTGTCTCTTCGGTTTGCTTAAAATAAGCAACCTTAACAGTCTGACCGATTTTGAGCTCACCCTCATAGTCCTGATCTTCATTACTTAAAATATTAAGTAATGTTGTTTTCCCCGCTCCATTAGGTCCTACAATACCTATACGTCTATCACTTTGAATAATTTCAGTGACACCTTCAAATAAAACTTTATTATTAATTGATTTTGATAAATTCTTTAACTCATATACTTGTTTACCTAACCTTGAATATGCAAGATTAAGTTCACCCTTATCTTGTGTATGTTGCGTCTTAACATCTGATTCCAGTTGATTAAATCTATTGATACGTGCCTGTTGTTTAGTAGTTCTTGCCTTTGCTCCTGCTCGCATCCATGCTAGCTCTTGTTTATACAATGCTTTTTGTTTTTCTTGTTGCTTTTGTTCTACTAATTCATTTTCTGCACGCATTACTATGTAATCTTCATAATTACCTGGATATGTTTTTAACTTCCCTCTATCCAGTTCAATAATTCGCGTCGATACTTCATTTAAAAAGTAGCGATCATGTGTTACAAATAAAACTGTATGCGGATATTGCTTAACATAATTAATAAGCCAACGGATGGATTCAAAGTCAAGATGGTTCGTCGGTTCATCTAGCAAAAGTAAATCCGGTTGCTCTATTAGAGTTTTAGCCAATACAACTCTTTTTTGTTGACCACCCGAAAGTTCAACTATTTTCTTAGTTGTATCGTGAATCCCTAGTTTAGATAAAATCGTTTTAATTTCTGCATTATAATCCCATGCATCCTTTTGATCCATTTCTTCTTGTGCTTCCATCATTTTATTAAAATTAGAGTCACTTTGATCTAACGCATAGCGATTAACCGCTTCTTCATATTTTTTTATAATTCTTAATGTAGGGGTATCCGAACTTAAAACAGCTTCGAACACAGTCATATGACCATTGAGGTCTTGTTTTTGAGAGGAATAACGAATGCGATATTGATTAGGGTGGGTAATATCTGCAGTAAAATCTTCGTCTAGACCACCAATGACTTTTAATAGTGTACTTTTACCTGTTCCATTAATACCTACTAATCCAATTCTTTCATGCTCAGATATAGATAGGTTAAGATCATTAAAAATTTCTTTATCTGCATAGGATTTATTTAAATGTTCAATTTTGTATGCTTCCATGCTTATCTTCCTTTTCAAATACTGGAAATTGTCAACTATCGAATTTTCAAAAAAATTTTGTTAAGCTAAATTCAGTTCTATATATTATACACCTTTTTAGATTCAAAAGATATAAGGAGACTTAGATATGTCAGATTTATTCCAAAACGCACCACCCTACATTCAGGCGCTTATAGCCGGAATAATCACGTGGTTACTAACTGCTTTGGGTGCGGCAGCAGTTTTTATATTTAAGAAAGTGAATGATAAAGTCTTAAATTCGATGCAAGGTTTTGCAGCTGGAATCATGATAGCAGCAAGTTTTTGGTCATTATTACAACCCGCAATTGAATCAAGTGAAAATAGCGCTATGCCATGGCTTCCTGCAGCAATAGGTTTTATTCTCGGTGGCGTTTTTATCAGGGTTCTAGATTATATTATTCCCCATATTCACCAAAATGCCCAAGATAAAAACCAACAACAAGAGGGTGTGCCTACCTCTCTTGGAAAAAATGCACTACTTGTGTTAGCTATCACACTTCACAACATACCTGAAGGACTATCTATCGGAGTTGCATTCGGTGGTGTTGTATCTGGTAACAGTCACGCTACATTTTTAGGTGCGATTGGTCTAGCGATAGGTATCGGCATACAGAATATTCCTGAAGGTGCAGCACTATCGATGCCAATCCGTGCCGCAGGTGCAACACGTTGGAAAGCATTTAATTATGGACAAGCTTCAGCAATTGTTGAGCCTATTTTCGCTACTATCGGTGCTGCGGCAATTTTAGTGGTAAATCCTATATTGCCTTATGCACTGGCGTTTGCTGCAGGTGCAATGATTTTCGTTGTTGTTGAAGAACTGATACCTGATTCTCAATCAAGTAACAACACTGATTTGGCAACTTTAAGTCTAATGATTGGTTTTACAATTATGATGATTCTAGACGTTGCACTTGGATAATTCATATCATTAAAAAAAGAATCATAATAGATTAATCAACTATATTGTTTTAGTTTATATTTAGCCTTATAACCCAATCATTTATAATCGGAGAACTTCATTGTCCTTAACATTAATCATAATAAAAATTTGAGATTTTGTTTTATAGTTAATAAAACAAATGACTTCAATTAATTCCAATATAAATAAAACATACTTATAAAGTTATATGTTGATATTAATGTTTTTTTCTGAAAAAGGTGTGTCATTGAAAGTTTCAAAGTTACTTTATTTGTACAAAAATATATTAAATACAGAAGTCACTCTTAAAGATATTCTAATTTCAAAATGATTAGTAAAGACATTAACATAAAAATAAGAGCCTGGAACATAAAGTTCTAGGATAAGTAAATAAAGACAATTTCTATTGAATTAATATAGAAATTGTCTTTTTTATAATTTTTTTGATTATTTTCAGCTCGTTGAACTGTTACTTTTATTATATTAAGTGTCATCAGCACAAATCCTAGTTCTCTTTTGACTTTATTTCTCCTTCAAACGGACATACAAGTGGAACCCAAAATAAGCTTCATAAATACAAAAACAAGCTCTACATCAATTTTTCTTTGACTGTAGATGTTTTTTGGTTCTGAAAGCTTTTTATTAATTTGGCCTTTAAAATATTACCAACTATAATTCTTCATTATTTTTTTATTTGTTTTTGCATCGATTAATCGTTTTAAAAGAAAACTTTTGATTTTGTGATAGCCACATCATTCGGATGCTAACATTGAGTAAATTTTCTATCTTACGTCCTGAAAACACAAATTTTGTGTAGGCATATAACACTATTTTCAACATCATATTGAGATGATATAATGTTGCACCTCGATGATGTCTGAATTCAGTATCGGGAATTATTTCAACAATATCATTCACATATTGTAACATATCATGTGTGGGGATAAGTACTGAAGTTTCCTTTAGTAAAGTAAGTTGAGTCATATTATAATCTTTATACATAAGGCACCTCGTTAATTTCGTTTAGTGGTATTTGTTAAATTATACGAAAGGGCCTTATTTTTGAAAGTATTTCATTGTTAAATTACATATAAATACAAAGTATTTTGGCGAAACTCTTGAGAGAATAGGACAAGCTAAAGAATACAGGATGAAGCTATCCCCTAAGAAAGCCAGCCAACAATACGAAGTATTGTAAATAAAGAAGCCAGTAAATGAATTTATAAAAACTCATTTACTGGCTATTTTGCTAGGAATTATGTCCCAACCTCTTAACAATTTCAACTCACTGAAAAAACTATTTTTTTTCGTTCCCTTTTGGACCTGATTTATATTCATATTTACCAGGATTTACTTTTTTAAAGTCAGGATTTTTGTAGAATCTGAACAAGTCACCATTTAACACGCTGTCACTCATTTCAAGATCTTTCTCAACTTGTTTTTTATTTTTATCGAAGTCTTTAGGTTTTTCAGTAAGCAATTCATTATCTTTATTTGAGTAAATTTTACCATTCACATACTTATAATCTTCAGTGATAAAATCACCATTTCTAAACGGTACTACGTTATTGTGTTGTTTAGAGAGCATGTCAGAGCCAAACATTAGGTAATTCTTGCTATCAATACCAACAAGATGCAGTAATGTAGGCATTACATCCATTTGTCCAGCATACTCTTTATTTACGCCCCCTGATTTACCTGGAACTTTTAACCAGAAACCAGTGCGGTTTAAATCTGTAAATTTAGCTGGTGTAATCTTCTCACCTAATAATTTTTCCATAGCATTATTATGATTTTCTGAAATACCATAATGGTCTCCATAAATCATAATGACTGAATTATCATATAGACCTTTTTTCTTAAGATCAGTAATATATTCCTCTAAAGCTTGGTCGAGATAGTGTGCCGTTTGTATATAACCGTCTACTGTTGAGTCACCAGTATTAGGTTTATCAATAGAAGCATCCTCTTCATCTAATGTGAAAGGATAGTGGTTAGTTAAAGTAATTAAGTGTGAATAAAATGGCTTTTTCATTTTAGATTGATAATCTGCTGATGCTTTAAAGAATGGTTTATCTTTTAAACCAAGATTAACAATATTGTCGTCAGACATGTCATAGTAAGTAGCATCATAGAAATTGTCAATACCGAAATGTTTATAAACTTGATCTCGATTCCAAAATGTTTTGTAGTCACCATGCATTACATTAGATGTATAACCTTGCTTTTGATCTAGTATAGCAGGTAATGATTGATACGTATTATCTCCCTTCAGTGAATAGGCTGATCCTTGTGGCAAGCCATATAAACTGTTGTCCATTGTAAACTCTGAGTCAGATGTTTTACCTTGCCCTGTTTGATGGAAAAAGTTTGGGAAATACGTAAAATCTTGGTTACCACTAGATAATTTATTTAAAAACGGTGTAACCTCTTTACCATTTACCTTTTTATTGATTAAGAAAGTCTGGAAACTTTCAAGGTGAATTTTAATTATATTTTTCTTTTTCGCTGCACCGTAATATTCAGGATTTGGTTCAGTACGTTTCTGCTTAGTGTAATTCAGCACTTTAGTTAAGTCGTCTTCAGAAGCTAGTGCTTTTTGCTGATTATTTTCGATTGTTTTTACACCGTCATAAACAGTGAAGTTATATGGTCCTAAGTATTTCACAAGATATTTATGATCAAAAGTTCTTGTTAATAATTCGGGACGGTCTGTTTCTGCAAACGCTAAATTTAAGAAAAATAATGCTACTGACGTAGCCATTACAACGGGTACAAATTTTTTACTGAATGCTCTATTATCTAACCATTTACGTTTAAATATTAAAATGGCAAGGTAGATAATAGTGTCAATGAAATAGACAAAGTCATACCATTTGAAAGAAGCACTTACTGCACCACCCATTGATTCAACGTTGCCTGCTTGGTTTAGTGTACTAAAAGTTAAGAAATCTGAGAAAAATCTGAAGTACACAACGTTTGCGTAAAGTAGAAACGTAAGTAAAAATCCTCCAATAAAGATGAACCAAAATGCCTTCTTACCTTTAAAAAATAGGAAAACACTTAGTACAAGTGCAATCAAACTATAAGGATTCATAAGCAATATTAAGTTTTGTACTAAACCCTTGACACCTAAAGAAAAGTCAACATAATATGAAAAATATGTCTTCAAAGTAATGGTGAATACCGTTAATAAGAAGAACGCAAAAATTCCTATTTTCTTCTTGGGTAAACTCATGTTTGTTTCCTCCGTTTTTAGTAATGAATCATTTTTACGTTAAATGATTCACTTTACCTTCAGTTAATTCAAATTATAACTATCTTTTAAATTACTTTATATTCATTTGATCAAATCGATTATTTCTATTTATAAATTTAAAAATTTGATATAAATCGTAAATGCGAATACGTCATTGTTTAGACTATGTAGTTGTTAACTTTTTATTAAGATTTTTAAATGTTTGTAATCTTATTGTAATAAAAATACATAGTTCAATTTATAAATATATAGTATTATGTCTTAAATATCAAGTAAAAGCACGCTATACAGGTAAATTGTCAACATAAAAGTGCTATTAAAATTTTAAATAATTGAGTTCTTTTACATATATAATGATTCATTATAAACTCAGTATTTCTTATGTTCATCAGTCTCCAGGACGATTCAATTTAAGTTCCAAATCTGATGTACGTGCACAAGACTACTTCTTTTTTATTTATGGGAAAACAATTCCATAGTTATACGTCACTTTAACATTTCTAATTGCATACGATGTTCAATACCATGGAACAATTGATTTAACCAATTGCTATACTTTATTAAGTTTTTTTCTGCAGTTTCGATATCTATAAATTGAAATTTCAATTTTGAGCCTTGTGGTTTTTGTGCTAATTTTGTTAGATGATAGCTTGCGATTGTACCTATTTGAGGATAACTTCCTAATGTATAATGATCGTTTAATAATACAATCGGTGTGCCATCTCTCTTAACTTGAATGGTTCCTCTTTTTACTGATTGATGAGCCGGCATATCATCATAGTATGCTTTGATTTGGGGTCCATCAAGCACCATACCTACTCTATTTGTTTTACTGGACACACTATATTCAGCCATTGTAAAACGACGCGTCGCCTCTTTTTTAAAATCTTCCGTTCCCTTATTTCTAATAACATGAAAAACATCCGAAACATAATTAAAAGACAATGCGTAACCATCAATTCCCCAATCAGTTGTACGTTTGTCAGATAAGTTTTCAAATAGCTTAAGATGTCGTTGAGAATAATGGTGTTTTAATTCTATTTCATCACCTTTCTTAAGCTTTCTCCCCTCAAAACCACCAATCTCCACATTAAAATCTGTAGATGCTGAATGAAGCCATTTTTCTAGTTTAAAACCGCCACCAACTGCTAGATAAACGCGTGATGTTCGGCTGGTTTCATTAAATTTCAATGTCTCACCTTCATTGATGAGATATAATTTATTAGGATAAATTTTCATATGTTCAGTTTCAGCTTTAAAATTTCCACCTGTTAAAGCTATTAGTGCCGGCTCAGTGAAGCGAATTGTTGCCATTTTTTGAGTCATTTCAAGTGTTGCTTCATTCTTGTCATTTGCAACCAGACGGTTGGCTATTTCATGTGCTAATTCATCTAGTGCACCACTCGGGATGACACCTTCATGTTCATATCCCTTTCTGCCAAAATCTTGAAAGCTACTAAATAGACCACTATTTTCAATTATGATTGACATATTTTATAATCTCCTAGCTCTATTTCATTGATACCTTTAGACTCAAATGTGACATTGTCTCCTAGCTTTAATAATGTAAAGTTTTGTTGCTCAGGAAAGAAAAGTTGAACTGGTGTATATCCTATAACTAACCAATCATTATATGTATCAGTAGTCACTATTCCACATTTTTCCCCTTCAATAATAACTGATCCACAAGGGATGAATTTTTTCTTTTTACTTGTGTGGTTCACATGTAATTTTTTATTCATTCCGGTAAGATACGGAAATCCTGGTGAATACCCCATCATTGATACAAAATATTTTTCTTGAGTGTGTAATTTTACAAAATCCTCTAATTTGAGTTTAAGATGCTTTAACAAATGTTGTAAATCAGGCCCAAATTCTCCGCCATATATAACTGGAATATTAACAGATTGTTGTTTTTGAATATATTTCGCTTGAAGTTGTTGCCGATGATGTCTAATTTCTAATTTTATAGAATCAATTAAAGCTTTCATATATAAAAATGGTGACTGAATATGGTGATGTTTAATCATATCTCTTGCGTCATAGCAAATCATTAGGTCAGATTCTGTAGCTACAATTTCAGTAATAAATGGATACGATTTATCAATTAAATATGCTCTCAATGAAAGTAAATCTTCTGTCAGTCTTTGAGATACATTTTTCTCTATTGAAACAACAATGGCTTGGTCGCCTTGACTATATATTTTCATAATATCACCTCGTCAAAATTAATGATGATAAAACACATTCATCAATTTAATAATATGTGGCATTATAGATTGCATAAGCAAATAAACCAACACAAACGCACAAAATGTAGTTATAGTAGCTATTAACTTAGCAATAAGCACTTGATTGTTTTTAATGGCTTGGTTTGACATCTTTTTACCTAATACAGTAAGAAGTATTAATATAGCTAACCATAATAATGTCATAGGCTACCTCATTATTTTTTATCATTAAAATTCTTTTTCATAAATATATTATACATATACTTTAACACCGACAACCTCTCTTAAGCTATTGATTAAATAGACGTTGATTTGACTCGATTTGATTTTTTCTATAAATTCTTCGATATAAAAATCTTTTTCTATAACTTTCCCTTGATCTATAAGAGATTGTCTCATACAGCCGGGGAGCATGTCTTCTTTATATGTTGGTGTATACAATTTATCTCTTTCTTGTATCATTACGTTGCCAATGTCAAACTCTAAAATTTTACCTTCTTCATCATAGATCAGTATTAAATCTGTGAAATGATTATGTGTTAAATAATCACGTTCTGTTGTTTTATTAGTTATGATTACTTTATCAATATTCTTTTTTTGTTGAACTAGTCGTGCGGTAAAAAAAGGTTTATCGGCTATCGGAAATAACTCATAGTTGAGTTCCCCTTCTTTGTTTAACGTCACCTTCAAACGATATACGCCTTTTGAATGCAAGGTTTTTATATTATGAATAAACTGCTTCCAAAATAGATGATCAAATTGAAATCCTAGATGCTCACTAGAAGTTGAAATACGTTGATAATGGTAATCAAGCCGAGGAATGAATCCCCTATCCAATTTCATTGTTTCAAATAACTGCATATTATAACCGCTCCAAAATTTTAGTTTTATCGTGAAATTCTTGAACTTCATTTTCAGGTATTGAATCAATTGTTATACCAGCACCCACCCCATAAACCGCTTCTTCATGATTATACTCAATTGTCCGTATAGGTATATTAAATATCATCCTTTGGTTTGGAAGTAATAAGCCAATTGTTCCACAGTAAATGGATCTTGGCATGTCCTCCAACTGAGCTATATATTGCATTGTATTTATTTTTGGTGCACCTGTAATAGAACCACAAGGAAAGAGCGCTCGCATCATATCTATTAATTGAATGTCATCTTGTAATTGGCCACAAACTGTACTGGTCATTTGGAAAACTGTGTCATATTTCTCAATCGAAAACAGTTCAGGTACATCTATAGTTCCACTTTGAGCAATTCTTGTAATATCGTTACGTAATAAGTCTACAATCATCACATTCTCTGCCATATCTTTAGAGGAAGTTTTTAAATTATTATAATATAGCTCATCTTCTTTAATATTTTTTCCTCTAGGCATGGTTCCTTTCATCGGCTTGCTAACAATCATATTTGATTTACCTTTATAGTCACCTTTTTGAAAGAAAAGTTCAGGCGATATTGATGCTACTTTTATATCAGGTGTGTCCATTAAAACGGTATAATTACCATTTTGTGACATAGTAAGTTGATGATATAAGTGACTTATAGGACAGAAAATTTCTGCTTTTAAGCGCGTTGTGTAATTCACCTGATACGTTGCCCCTTCGATGATGGCTTTATGAATCGATTTAACCTTGTTAATCATCGCTTTATCACTTTCACAAAAATAAAATCCTTCAGTTTTTATATGATTTTTAGTAGACATTACTTTTTTTATATTTTTTATCGAATTGACCGATTTAAATGAATAAGCCGCAGCAAAAATATGGGATTGTTCCACGATATTGACCACCATTTCCTTATTAAAAAAAGGTGCTGCTTCATAAGTAACATAAAGTGCAACATAACTTCCGTTACGTTGTTCTTGTTCTGCAAAGTGAATGACATCCCCTACTTCATCAAGACGATATGCAATTTTAAAATCTTGAGCATTATCCATTTCTAATTGATAGTCTTCATAGTCCTTTTCATTCTCATAATAGCGATACTTAAATTCAATGTGCATATTTAACCCCTACCTCGGTTAAGAATAAATTTAATTGTTCGTGACCATATTCACTTAGTATTGATTCAGGATGATACTGTAAGCCATAAATAGGATACTTACGATGTGCAACAGCCATAATAACATTCTCGCGGTTCAGCGCTGTGACTTTTAATACGCTAGATATTGTAGAAGGGTCAGCCATAAGTGAATGGTATCTCATTACGTTAAAATATGATGGTAGACCTTTAAAAATACCCTCATTGCTATGGCTTATCTTGGTAATATGTCCATGAACAGGTTTATCATTATGGATAATGTTTCCTCCAAAGTATTCAATGATTAATTGAAAACCTAAACAGACACCCAAAATGGGAACGTGACGGTGAAATATTTCTAATACTGATGATAGTATTGGATAATCACTTGGTTTCCCAGGTCCAGGTGAAATGACAATCGCTCTCGGATTCAATTCATCGAGATGCTGTATCATCAAATCATTTACAGAAATGATTTTCACTTCTTCAGTAGTTTGTACCTTAATATAATCTATTAAGTTATATGTAAAAGAATCTTGATTATCTATCATTAAAATCATATTCATACCTCAATTATCGATAAAGATTGTTAATTATTATAGTTCTTACCCTCTATTATCACAGAACAGGACTTGATTTTATATAGCATTTCGTTTATTCTATGTTCCGTACAAAATAATAACAGAGGTTCCTAGCCGAAACCCTCTATAAAAAACTAGACATGAAAATTTCAATAATGAATTTCTTCATATTATAACGTTAAGACTATATATGTCTTTAATATTTCTGTCTATCTTTTTTATAGAGATAGACTTTTTTTTATGCAAAATTATCAAAATGATGAGGAGTCATATCAATGTCGCAAAATGACTTAAATAAAGAAAAAGCACTTGTCGTATTTAGTGGTGGTCAAGATAGTACGACATGTTTATTTTACGCTAAAAAACATTTTAAAGAAGTAGAACTCGTTACATTTAATTATGGACAACGACATGATACAGAAATTGAAGTTGCAAAAAAAATTGCAAAAGAGCAAAACTTGAAACATCATATTTTAGACATGTCATTACTATCTCAACTTACTCCCAATGCACTTACTCAACATGAGTTACAAATTGAAGATAATGATGATGGTATTCCTAATACTTTCGTACCAGCTAGAAATCTATTGTTTTTATCTTTTGCTGGCGCGTTGGCCTATCAAATTCATGCTAAACATATTATTACTGGTGTTTGTGAAACAGATTTTTCAGGTTATCCAGATTGTAGAGATAACTTTATCAAATCTATGAATGTAACTTTAAGTCTTTCAATGGATAAAGACTTTGTCATTCATACGCCATTAATGTGGTTAGACAAAGCACAGACATGGGCACTGAGCGATAAGCTAGGTGTGTTAGATTATATTCGCCACAACACATTAACATGTTATAACGGTATCATTGGTGATGGCTGTGGTGAATGTCCAGCATGTCACTTAAGAGCTAGAGGTTTAAAACATTATCTTGAACATAAAGGAGAAGAATAAGAAAATGCAACAAATTTATCCAAGTGTCACTCACCCATATCAATTCGAACTTAACAAAGATTTTAACTTTTCTGCTGCACATTATATTCCCTTTGAAGAAGCAGGAAAATGTATTCGTACACATGGTCATACATATTACGTCAACTTAACAATTGCTGGTAATACACTAGATAAATGTGGATTTTTAGTTAATTTTAGAGATTTAAAAAAGCTAGTTCACGAACAATTTGACCATTATTTGCTTAATGACTTGCCTGCTTTTAAGGATAAAAGTCCCTCAACAGAAATTGTCGCACAAACGATTTACCACATTGTTCAAAAAGAGTTAAATCAAAGAGAGAATCAACCGAAATGTGTTCAAGTTTATCTTAGAGAAACACCTTCAAGTTACGTAGTTTATAGACCAAAGGAAGATCAAGTGTAAATGGCTAAAATACCCGTTTTAGAAATTTTCGGACCAACAATTCAAGGTGAAGGTCGTGTAATAGGAAGAAAAACAATGTTTGTACGAACAGCTGGTTGTGATTATAGATGTAGCTGGTGTGATTCTGCATTTACTTGGGACGGTAGTGCTAAAGAAGATATCAAATTAATGACTGCTGAAGAAATTTATGAAGCGTTACTTGAAATAGGTGGTCATCGATTTAATCACGTGACTATATCTGGAGGTAACCCTGCTTTAATCAAAGGTATACAGGAATTAGTAGATTTATTTGAAGAGAAACATATTTATACAGCTTTAGAGACACAAGGTAGTCGTTTCCAATCATGGATGACACAAATTGACGATTTAACAATTAGTCCAAAACCCCCTAGTTCGGGAATGAAAACTAATCTAGAAGTATTAGATTCTGTTATAAATCAATGTACATTTCATTCACTTAATTTGAAAGTGGTGATTTTTGACGATGCAGACTATGATTTTGCAAAATTAATTCATCATCGTTATCCTAACATCCCATTCTATCTACAGGTAGGCAATCCTTATCTTGATGATAACGTTGACCAACATACAGATAAATTACTTGAAAGATATGAGAAATTAGTGGATCGTGTAATGCAAAGTAGTGATATGAATCATGTCTATGTACTACCACAATTACATACATTATTATGGAGTAATAAAAAAGGCGTCTAATATTGAAAATACGTTAAATATTTCTGAGTGTTATGAAATGATTAAGTTAATGTTAATTGGTATAATGAAGAGATGAAGAATTACGAATAGGAGTTCAACATGATTATATATATATTAATTAACATCGCCATCGTCTTGCTAATTCTTGGCATCGATTTATACCGACATCGTTTCAGACAGCTTAAGTTTAGCTCCATATTATTATCTATTTTAATCAATAGTGTGATTGATATTTTTGCGATTAATCAATTCAATTTTATTACGATGTTTACCGTCACGCTCTTTATGATATGGACACTTTTACAAATATATTTAAATTTCAAGCTATATCCTTTTGTAATTTCTGACCAAAAGTTTATTGCTATAATACTAGCTATTGTTATAAGCTTATTGCAATTTATTACAGATAAATCGAGCACACAATCGGTGTATATGTCCATCCCATATTTATCACCCACGATATTTATAATAGGCGCGATTTTACTTTTTGTAGGTACTTTCAAAATAGACGAAGTTGAACGTCTTTCACTATTTCGTAAAATTAAAAGACCAATGACAACAGGTACAATTATTATTATCCTATCTCTCATATCAACGATGATTTTAACGCCCTTTTGGTATGTCTTTTTAATCATTTATAGCTTACTCATTGGTTTTATATTATGGCAAGGTGTTTTCTTCATAAAAAATAAAAAATAATTATCCTTGCTACAGTTAAAATAATGCTTTCACATTAAAATACGATACATCATCCAAACTTTACATTGATTTATAAGATAGCACTATGAAATTACTTTTCAACAAAAGGTAATTTCATAGTGTTTTTTATTTGTAGACAATATATAAAGTGAAACATCTTTTGAGCTTAGGTCATAAGTGATTGGATTAGGCATATTTTTTAGACAGTCTAATACATAATTGAGAATATCTTTATAGCAATTTGTAATTTAAACACTTGATTCAATAAGAAAATGTCACTGAGAAATTTCACTTGTTATATAAGTTGTGTCGAACTCATATTAGGAAAAAGAATTCAAAATGAATACCCTCGTCCTCCAACTGTTAATTCATATTAATTTTCAATATTGACACCTTTTCTTCATTTTATCTCTTTTATTTATTTCATTTTTTATTTATCAAGCCTATTACATTCTAATAAAACTCTTTCATTTTTATAATTATAAATAAAAATCATTTTGATTTAATTCTTTTTTAAATGTAGTTAAGAAACAGTTAATGGTTATGTTCACGTATTCCGATTAAACTATTCTTAAATAAAAACAGAAAAGAGGAATACATTATGAATACAAAATATTTATTAGCAGTCGGAGCAATTGTTACATCACTTACGTTAGGCGCGTGTGGAAATTCTAACTCAGAAAGCGATCACGCTAATCACCAAGATAAACAACAAGAAGAAAGTAATGTAAAAACAGACACAACGAAAAAATTATCTGGTAATTTTGAATCTAAAAACGGAGAAAAAGTAGAAGGTAAAGCTAAAATTGAAAATGGCAAACTTATGTTAGAGAATTACAAATCTTCAAAAGGTCCAGACCTGTATGTTTACCTAACTAAAAACGGAGATATTAAATCCGGTAAAAAGATTTCAACAGTAGACTACAATAAATCCAAACAAACTTTTGACTTAAAAAATGTAGATTTAGAAAAATACAATGAAGTAACAATCTATTGCGAAAAAGCACATGTCATTTTTGGTGGCGCTAAATTAAAATAATTTAGCTATTAAATGTAGACGTTTTTAACTATAGAAAGAGAGTGTTAATCATGAAGAAAATAAGTTTATTTATAATATTTTTAATTCGTGTAATTTCAGGCATTGTTATTTTCAGACAAGGATGGGAGAAATTTACAGGTGATTTTACATTAAACGGGCTAGTTCCAGTAATTAGAGATAACACAGACTCTCCACAATGGTATAAATGGTTTTTTGAACATATTGTTGCACACACAACAGGATTATTTAATATAATCGTGCCTTTAGGGGAAATGGCAATTGGTTTAGGTTTAATTTTAGGTATATTTGCATACGCTGCAAGTTTCTTTGGAGCCTTCGTTATGATAAATTATATTTTAGCAGATATGATTTTTACGTACCCTCTACAATTAGCTTTCTTTATTATTTTACTCATGAGCCACTCTTTATTGGCTAAGGTATCACTTAAAGAAATCATCGCTTATTTTAGAGACCGTAATAACCGAGGTGAAGATAAGCATGACCCACTTACTAATCGTGGATGATGAAAAAGATATTGTAGACATTTGTCAAACGTATTTCGAATATGAAGGATATCAGGTTACGACAACAACATGTGGTAAAGAAGCACTAAAATTATTATCTTCAGATATTGATATTATGATTTTAGACATTATGATGCCTGAAGTTAATGGATACGATATTGTCAAAAAAATGAAAGATATGCAACTTGATATACCTTTCATATATCTAACAGCAAAAACTCAAGAACATGACACGATATACGCACTGACATTAGGTGCTGATGACTATATTAAAAAACCCTTTAGCCCAAGAGAACTAGTATTACGTACTAATAACCTTCTCGCTAGAATGAGTAAATCAAATTATTCTAATAAAATTGAACAATTAGAATTTGATGGTTTAGTTTTAAAAAATTTAAGCAAGACGCTTACCATTAACAATATAGAGATACCTATGCGCATAAAAGAATTTGAATTGCTATGGTATCTTGCTTCTAGAGAAGGTGACGTTATTTCTAAATCCGAACTTCTAGAAAAAGTATGGGGGTATGACTACTACGAAGATGCTAACACTGTCAATGTCCACATACATAGAATTCGCGAGAAATTAGAAAAATATGATTTTTTACCCTACACTATTACAACTGTATGGGGACTTGGTTATAAGTTTGAAAGGAGCCGATAACTATTTTTTCAATAAGAAGTCAAATCATTATCGGTGTCATTTCAAGCGTTATTTTAACAACAATTATACTGGTTATTGCATATAAGCTCATGTGGTTTAATGGTCACATGACACTCACTTTAGCCATCACTACTATGATAACAAGCTGTTTAACACTTTCGATTTGTAGTATTTTTATTAATCCTTTAATTCAGAAGATTAAGCAATTCAACATTAAGACTAAGCAATTTATAAATCACGAAAAATTCATCGATGATGAAACATTCCAGTCTCCTAGAGAAATTAAAGAGTTGAATGATTCATTTAATAAAATGGCGTATGAAATTAATAATCAAATGAATATGATAAAAAACGAGCAACAAGAAAAAACTGAAATTATACAAAACCTTGCACATGATTTAAAAACACCTTTAGCTGGTATTCGATCATATTCTGAAGGTCTACGAGATGGTGTCATTAGTAATCCTCAAGAAGTTCATGAAGCATATGAAACATTAATCAAACAAGCAAATCGTTTATCAATTTTATTTGATGACATTACACATGTGATTAATTTAAATACTGGACGTTCTTATCCTTTGGAATTAATACAGCTCGATCAATTACTTGTTAATATATTACAACCATACGAACAACACATAAAACAAGAAAATCGTACGCTTGAAGTTAATTTCTGCACAGATATTGATGCATTCTACCAGTATCGACCTCCAATCGAACGTATTTTGACTAATTTACTAGATAATGCATTAAAATTTTCTAATTCTGGTAGCCGTATTGATATTATTATTTCTGAGTGTAAAGAAAACGACGCTATTAGTATTGCAATAAAAGATGAGGGCATAGGTATCGTTCCAGAACTTCAATCACGTATCTTTGAAAGAACGTTTAGAGTTGAAGACTCTCGAAATACTAAGACTGGTGGTTCGGGGTTAGGGTTATACATTGCAAATGAGTTAGCACAACAAATTGACGCCTCTATCACAGTCCAAAGTGATTTAGACATTGGAACCACGATGACACTTACCTTAAAAAAATTTCAATTTAAAAAGTAATTTGTACTGTATAAAAAACCGAATGTAGCTGGAATGAGTTTGAACATTCTAGCTACATTCGGTTTTCATTAATGTACACGCTCTTTAAAGCCTTCTTCTTGAGAATAATTTGATGCATACGTATCACTATATGTTTTAACTTTATAAAAAGAACTTAATTTATATAAATCATTACTACGCTTGTTATTTCTATTTTTATTCAGGTTTAAAGCATTATATCTCATGTCGAGATTCTCAGTCTGAATATTAGAATTTTCAACAATATACTTCGGTCTATGTTTAACTTCATAATAAATACGACCGATATATTCTCCTACTACGCCAATAGACATTAATTGAATACCACCCAACAATAATATAGCAGCAATCGTAGTAAAATAACCAGGTATATTTATACCATTAATCAAAATATTTATTAACAAATAAATTATATATAAAATACTGATAGAAAACGTGAACATACCTAGGTAAATCATCATGCGTAAAGGCTTATTGTTAAAAGAGATGAGTCCATCTATACCATAGTTGAGTAACTTTCTAAAAGTCCACTTAGATTCTCCATCTTCTCGGGTCACATTTTCATACTGAAATACTTTTGTTTCATAACCTATCCATTCAAATAGACCTTTAGAGAAACGATTATATTCATCAAGGGTTGTTAAAGCTTGAACTGCACGTCGACTGAGTAATCTAAAATCACCAACGCCGTCTTCAAATTGGATATCCTCTACAAATGCATTAATTAACTTATAATAACATCGAGACAACGTTTTACGTACAAAATTCTCTCCCTGACGATTCCTCTTAGCAATCACTTGATCGTAACCTTCAATGTAACCCTCTATCATTTGTGGAATATATTCAGGCGGATGTTGTAAATCTCCATCAATCATAATCACCGCGTCGTGCATTGTGCTATGCTGATAGCCAGCAATCATTGCAGCTTCTTTGCCAAAGTTTCGACTGAACGAAAGATATTTAACATGGTTATCATACGCAACAATATTCTTGATATGATGTATTGTTGTATCTATACTACCATCGTTAATAAAGAGTAAATCGTATTCATAGTTTTTGATTAAACTATCTTTCTTCATTATTTCAGTTAATTTGTCATAAGTTTTCAAAACGACTTCGCCTTCATTATAGCAAGGGACGATGACTCTGATTTTCATTAAATGACATCCTTTTCTCTGAACTATTTGCTATCATTTTATCAATTTCCTTGTCATACATTCTAGTTAAATACTGTGTATTTACATAATCTTAAATTAAGCTTAATAGTTTTAAACATTATCATTTATGAGGAACACATTAACTTTTAGTAAAAAGTATTTAATTATCTTTTAAAAGTTAACGCTAACTGGTTAATTATATTTATTTCAAATCTCCAATACTGACATCATCAGGATCTTTTCCTTGTCTAGCATTTTTATTTAAACTATCTATTTCTGCAACATCTGTTAACTCAAGATTAAAATCAAAAATATCAAAATTTTCTTTAATACGTTGAGGTGTTTGTGATTTAGGAATGATAATACGATTATGTGCGAGATGCCAACGTAAGACAATTTGTGCAGGTGTTTTATCATAACGATGAGCAATATCTGTAATAACAGGATCATCAAGCAATCCTTTATTACGCATTAAAGGCATCCAAGCTGTTACTTTAATATCATGTTCATCACAAAAGTCTTGTACATCTTGTTGGTTAAAGTACGGATGCAACTCAATTTGATTCACCTGTGGTGTAATTTTAGTTTCTCTCATTAACTTTTCTAAATGATGTATCTTAAAGTTACATACACCAATGGCTTTTATTTTACCTTCTTCATATAAATGTTCTAAGGCTTTATATGATTCAATATACAATTGATCATTTTCGCAAGGCCAATGAATTAAAAATAAATCTAAATAGTCTAACCCTAAATTGTCCAATGATTTATTAAAGTACTCTATTGTTTGGTCATAACCTTGATAATCATTCCAAAGTTTAGATGTTATGAATAGCTCGTCCCTCTCAATATTTGATTGTTTTAATGCACTACCTAACGCTTTTTCATTTCCATAAAAGTAAGCCGTATCAAATGCGCGATATCCTGCATCTAAAGCTGTACGAACAACCTCTTCCATCTGGTCATCCGCTATCTTATAAACTCCTAACCCAACTGCAGGCATTGGATAACCGTTATTTAAAATTTGAACATCATTTGTCATAGTACATTAACTCTCCTTATTTACATAAATATTATTCGCTTATTATCATTTTAATACCTTTTTTATTTACTGATAAAACAAATTTGATCTATTCATTTTGTTATTTTAATACAAAGCAATTTATTGCTCCTTAAATGATGAATATCTTCGTTACCCTCTACATTTTAATTATCCTTTTTCAAAACAAAAAGTGGGATAGAACTCACTTGTATTCTATCCCACAACTTATCTTTTTAAGTATTAATCACGTTCGTCATCTTCTTGTTCTTCATCAACAGAAGGACGTCCACTATTAAATTCATAATTCAAATTGACCCAAATAATTTGATGATTGTCGATTTCTGTAATCGTCCAACGATCATATTCAGTATCAACGAAGTCATCTTTTTGCAAATTAGTATTTTGTGATTGTAACCAACCACCAATAGTATCAATATCCTCAGAATCTTCAAACTCTATGTCAAATTTTTCATTTAAATCATCAAGTAAAACACGACCATTAATTTGATAAGTATGATCATCAAGTTTAACTATATCGTTAACTTCATCATCATCAAATTCGTCTCTGATTTCACCAACAATTTCTTCTAAAATATCTTCCATTGTTAAAATACCTGCTGTCCCACCATATTCATCTATAATCAAACTAATATGTACATGCTCTCTTTGCATTCTTACAAGAGCATCACTTATTCTAGTTGTTTCTGAAATCATGGGTAATTCATGAATATAATTGGCGATTTTAATTGGTTTACCTGACGCATATTCTGTTAAAAACTCTTTGACATTTATAAATCCTTTTACATGGTCTTTATCACCATCTTCAGTGATTGGATATCTTGTAAACTGATGTTCTTTGATAGTATCTAATAATTCATCTACGTTAAATGGTTCGTTGAGCGTAACCATTTGTGTACGTGGCACCATAATATCTTTTGCATGACGTTCATCAAATGAAAAAATATTTTGCATATACGCAAGCTCGGTTTGGTTAATCTCCCCACCATTATAACTATTGTTTATAATAATTTTTATTTCTTCTTCTGACATTGCATCAGTTTGAGCATCTGGATCAAATCCAAACATTCTGACAATCACACGAGAAGAACCATTCATTAACCATATCAGTGGTTTCATAAAATTACCAAAATAAAATAATGGTCTTGAATATAAAAGTGCAAGTTGTTCTGTATGTTGAATAGCAAATGATTTAGGTGCCAATTCGCCTAATACAACATGTAAATATGTCACAACAATGAATGAAACAACAAATGAAATCGTCGTTGTTAAAGGACTAGGTAAATGTAATAACTCGAATAGTGGGTGCATCATCTTTTCAAATGTCGGTTCACCTAACCAACCTAAGCCTAAAGATGTTACTGTAATACCTAATTGACAGGCAGATAAGTAATAATCAAGATTGTCTATCATTTTTTTGACAATTTTTGCGCTCTTATTACCCTCATCTACTAATTGTTCAATACGCGTTGATCTCACTTTTACTAGTGCAAATTCTGACCCAACGAATACTGTTGTTAATGCAATCAAAAGAAAAAATATAGCTAAACTAATTATGGTCGAAGTTTCCAATTAATTCCCTATTTCTAGGGATTCACCTCCATATATGTTGTGTCACGCTTAGGTAACACGTATTTAAATCATCATGACTCAATAAGTGACAACTACATGCTAAGACCTTCCCATCGTGATACTCCCCGTAAAAAATGTGATTGGCTTCATTCTATCATAAATCTTTTGTTATATGTTAAACATATGCCAATACTATATTGTAGACAAAATAATTTTTTTATTCAACCAATGACAAATCATTTGAAAGCATGATATTTTCCATTTTTAATCGTCGTTTCAACATTACATGCATCATCTATGATAACAATATCTGCATCTTTCCCGATTTTAATACTACCTTTTATGTCGTCTATACCTAATGTTATCGCTTGATTTAAACTTGTTACTCTCCATAAATGCTCAATCGTGTCACCTGTAAATTGTATTAAATTTTTAAGTCCTTCGTTCATTTTGAGTATACTTCCAGCTAAAGCCCCAGAAGACAGGCGTGCTTCACTTCCCTTTACAATCACATCCTGACCACCTAAATCATAATGTCCTTCTGGCATTCCTTTAGCTCTCATCGCATCTGTAATTAAATAACAGCTTTGATTCCCCTTAAGTCTATATGCAAGTGCGATGGATGCAGGATGTGAATGAACACCATCCACAATCATTTCAGTATGCAACCCTTGATTTAACCAGGCTGCACCAAATACACCTGGTTCTCTATGTTGAAAGCCGGTCGCTGCATTATACAAATGAGTGATGTGTTTGGCACCATGACTCACAGCTGTATTCGCTTGATCAAACGTTGCCACCGTATGTCCGATTGAAAAAATGATATCATTTTTCATTGTCTTTAACGTTTCTGTTGCTCCATCAACTTCAGGAGCGTACGTAATAATCTTAATTAGTCCATTCGCTACTTCCTGAAACGACTTTATTTTATCAACCGTAGGACGTTGTACGAATTGAGGATGTTGTGCGCCTACTTTATGTTCTGAAATAAATGGACCTTCAAGATGTACTCCCACAATTTCGGCAGCATTTGTAACATCTTGTTGTTGAGTATATTTAGCAATAGTTTGAAGTGCTCGCTCAATATTGACTGTTGACTGTGTCATTGTTGTTGCTAAAAAAGATGTTGTCCCCTCAGAAAGGAGTGATTCTGCTAAATGTTGTAAGCCTTGTTCAGATGCATCCATGGCATCTTCACCATACCCCCCATGGATGTGAATATCTATAAATCCTGGCAGTATATGTCGTTTTTTTACATCAATAATGTCAATTGTATTATGCGACGATGACGGATGAAAAGGACACTTACCAACGTCTAAAATTTTCCCATCTTTAATATGAACATATCCATTGTTAATCATTTCATTTTCTGTATATACGATGCCATTCGTTAAAACATATTCTGACATGATTGAACCCTTCTTTTCTTTGAATTATTAGTAGTTGACTGAACTATTTTATTATATCTTTCTTCGTAATGAATATCACTTTTTCAATATTTTACTGGTTAACAGATGAATTTTACTAATTCACTCTATATTCTTAATTTAATAACTGTATTTTTAATTTAAGATATTATTTTCATACAAAATAACTATTTAATGTAAATTTATTAAAACTTCTTAGTCTTTATTACAACGATAACATTCAATCTAACCAATGCAACATAAGTTTCGATTCAAAAAAAACGGCAATTCCCATTTATTTTCAAAATGGAAATCACCGTTTAATTCAATTAATTTTCTATATATTTAAAGCATTGTTATTACTAATTTTAAAATTACTATTCATCCATAGCTTGAGATGCTTGAATTTCATTTTCTGTTACTTTTGGTTTCAAGAAACCATAAATTAAAGCTGAAACTAACGTACCCACAACTAAAGCAATAAGAGTTTGAAGTATATGGTTAAAATCAGTACCAATAATGACGAAAATTCCACCATGAGGTGCTTTGATACTTGATCCTAAACCTAAAGCAATTGCTCCAGCCACACCTGAGCCAACCATCATTGAAGGAATCACACGTAATGGATCGGCAGCTGCGAATGGGATGGCACCTTCAGTAATAAATGATAATCCCATGACATAGTTTGGTACAATTGAGCCTCTTTGCTCTTTAGTGAATTTTCTTCTAAAGATTAACATTGCTGTAGCGATAGCTAATGGAGGAATCATACCACCAATCATCGCTGCAGTAATAGGAGCTGCATTTCCTTCCGTTAATGCAGCAGTAGCAAATACATAAGCTGCTTTATTAAATGGACCGCCCATGTCAATTGCCATCATAGCTCCAATCACAAGACCAAGTAACATAATATTAGAGCCTGACAGACTATTTAAACCATTTAGTAGCAAATGATTTAACCAAGCTGCTGGCGGATTAAAGACATACACCATTAACAATCCAGTAATTGAAACTGAAAGTAATGGATAGATTAAAGTAGGTTTCAAGCCTTCAATTGCTTGTGGCAATTTACGTGTAATATATTTAATTCCTTGAGTTAAATAACCTGCTAAGAAACCAGCAATAATTCCACCAATAAAGCCAGAACCTCCAGAAATAGCTAACATACCACCAACTAAACCAGCTGCAAAACCTGGTTTATCTGCAATACTACGTGCAATGAAACCAGCTAAAATTGGAATAATTAAAGCAAAGGCACTATTTTTACCAATATTCCATAATTGTTCGGCAAATGCATTATATTCTGAACTATCAGGCTTAAATGAGTTTGCGCCGAATAAGAATACAATTGCCATTAAGATACCACCCGAAATAACAAGTGGTAACATATTAGAAACACCATTCATTAAGTGTTTATAGAATGCTTTTCCTGGACTTAACTTTTCTTCATTATCGTCATGTTTTTTAGATCCACCTTGCGCTACAAATGGTTTACGATTTGTATCTAAAGCTGTATTAATTAGTTCCTCGGGACGCTTAATACCATCAGCAACAGGAACCTCAACCACATTTTTCCCATCAAAACGATCAGTTTCTACATGGACATCTGCTGCAACAATTATTCCAGTTGCACGTTCTATATCTTGTTCAGTTAAATGGTTTTTAATACCACTAGAACCATTTGTTTCAACTTTAATTTTGATGTTCATCTTCTCAGCTTGCTTTTTCAAAGCATCACGTGCCATATATGTGTGGGCAATCCCAGTTGGGCATGCTGTAACAGCTAAAACATATGGCTCATTATTATCTTGATTTGAGTTGTCAGTTGAAACAGTTGCATTTTCGTTCGCTTCTGCTTCTTCTTCTTTTGTTGCCTCATCATCCGCTTCATCGATAATGTTTAACACTTCTTCAGGAGATTCAGCATGAATTAATTTTTCACGTATTTTCTCATCCATTAATATTCCAGAAAGTTTCGCAAGCGCATCTAAATGCGTTTGTGCTCCACCTTCAGGCGCTGCAATCATAAAGAATAAGTGTGCAGGTTGCATGTCTAAACTTTGATAATCCACACCTTCTTTAGATTTACCGAATGCAATTGCAGGTGTTTTAACTGCTGCAACTTTAGCATGTGGTATAGCAATACCTTCACCAATTCCTGTTGTGCTCTGAGATTCACGATTATGAATTGCCTCTTTAAACGATACAGGGTCACTTAACTTACCTGCTTTATCCAATTGATTAACAAGCTCAGTAATCACCCCACTTTTATCAGAAGCATCTAAATCCATCGCTATTGTTTCTTTAGTTAACAGTTCAGTAATTCTCATCTTTTTCACTCCCCATCAAGTACAGAAATTGTCACTTGAGATTTAATATTTTCTATAGCATCTCTTGTCGCTAAATCTTCTGAAAAAGCAGTCGCTGTTCCTGAAGCTACGGCCTGTTGAAAAGCTTCATCTATATTAAGACCCATGGACAACCCTGCTACCATACCTGCCACTGTACTATCACCAGATCCTACTGTATTAACTACATGTCCTTGTGGATTCACAGCTTTAATGCTTTGATGTTGATCAACATATATTGCACCATCGCCACCAAGTGAAATGATGACTGATTGTGCCCCTTTTTTCAAAATTTCTTTACCATATTTTATAACATCTTCATCACTCTTGACTGTAGTGTTAAACATTACTTCTAATTCATCTTTGTTTGGTTTAATAAATAATGGTCGATATGGTAATACTGTTTCAACAAGATCTTTTTCTGCATCAACAACTAGTTGCGCACCAGTTTTTTCAGTGATTTGTGCTATTTGTGCATAAGCATCACTTGGAATACTGTTCGGTACACTTCCAGCTACAATAACAATATCGTCGTTTGTAGTACGACGTATTTGAGATAAAAGTTGTTCAAATTGCGCGTGTGTCACTTTAGGTCCGGGTGCATTGATTTCTGTTTCTTGACCTGATTTTAGTTTTACATTAATACGCGTATCCTCATCTACTTGAACAAAATCTGATTGGATATTACTGTCCTCAAGTGTTTGAGCAATAAAATCTCCAGGGAAACCTCCTGAAAATCCTAAGGCTGTAGAATCAACATCTAAAGTTTTAAGTACTCTTGATACATTGATTCCCTTACCTCCTGCAAATTTATACGTTGCTTTTGCCCGGTTTAATCCTGATATTTCAAATCCATCAGTAAAAATGATGTAATCGATTGAAGGATTGAAGGTAACTGTATATATCATGATTTCCCTCCTATAAAATTAAATTCATTCATGTAAGCTTCAGTCATCTTGCTTTGCATTGCTTTTTGCGAAGTTATGATGCTAAGTCCATCTAAAATTGGAACTCTTGCAAAATAAATTTGATTAAACTTTGATTGATCGACAAGCACATATTTGTGATTTGATAGTTTCATAGCTGTTTCTTTAATCAAAGCTTCTTGTTCATCAGGGGTTGTTAATCCATATTTCACATCAATACCGTTCATTCCTATAAAAGCACGATCAAAACAATAACGTCTTAATGTTTCTAACGCGTTAGCACCAACTGTAGCCATTGTCGTAGGTTTAACTTGGCCACCAACCATTAAAGTTTTAATACCGTGCTTTAATAGTTCTTCAACATGTGTCATTCCGTTTGTTACAACAGTAATATCTTTTGCCTCAATATATTGAATTAACTCAAAAGTTGAGGAACCCGCATCTAGAAATATACATTCATGATCTTGGATATCACATGCAGCACGTTTAGCGATTTCTTGTTTTTCACGTAAATTCTGAGTTCTTTTTTCAGATAACTTAGGTTCCTTAACTCGATTTTGATGAATTGTAGCACCACCATGTACTCGTTGTAATTTACCCATATTCTGCAACTTAGATAAATCTCTTCGTATAGTTGATGCACTACATCCTGTTCTATCAACTAAATCTTGAAGTGTTAAAAAGTCCTTTTGAGTTAATTCTTGTAAAATTAAATTCTGTCGTTTTTCTGATATCACTGCTATACCTCCCCTAATTCACTTATATTGTAATGGCTACGCTTACATATTTCAATCAAAATCTTCCATTTTCAATCAAAAACAATCATTTTATGACAAAAATAAAAACACCTTTCAGATTAGGTGTTTGAAATGGATTGTATCATCACACTTTAAGACGTACATTTTAATTTTCAGAAATCATTTTCTAAGTATTAAATAATGTTGAAACATTAAATGTCTATATACGTTTAATTCTGTGTAATAGATTCTACCTGAGCCTTTGTCATGTCAATTAAATCATTCACATGAATGATAATTTGCATTCCTCTTTGACCTCCGCTAATATAAACTTTTTCTAAATTTTTAGCGGAAGCATCAATCGTCGTTTTAAAGGAATGTTTCATACCGATAGGTGAACATCCTCCTCTAACATACCCTGTTACTTGTTTTAATTGATCGAGAGGCATTAAATTCAATTTCTTTTCATTAACAACATGAGCCGCCTTCTTCATATCTAAGGTTTCATTAACTGGAATGACAAAAACATAGTGTTCATGATTGGAATTCTCTAGTACAAGTGTTTTAAAGACTTCTTCTATTTTAGCACCTACGAGTTGTGCAATCTCTTCTCCATGTTGATGCTTGTCAGTAACTTCGTAAGTATTCATTTGATAATTAATTTTAGCTCTATCTAAAATCCGCATTGCATTTGTTTTTTTAGTTTTAGACATATTCTCACCCTTTATAACAATCATTCACATCTCATTTTAACATGAAAACTTTATTTCATTTACACTAACACTATTAAAAAACACCCTTTCTTATATAGAAGAAAGCGTGTTAATTAATGATTATTGATGTTTGATGCATGTACAGTCCCACTTTTATTGACTTTAACCTTAGTTTGATGAAGTTTATTTTCACTAGAAAATACATATACTGAATGAAGCGACTCGTTGAAAGTACGCTCTATATTATATTTTTTGCTTAAATGATTCTCAGCGTAATTCAAAGCAATTACTTTACATTCCTGTGGGTTGAAATCATAAGATGCTTGCGTTCTTACACTTTGTTGATTTGTTTTATTAACATTCTTTTGGTGATCAGAGTTTTTTTCTGAAGCTTCAGCAACATGATTCATATTTAAGTTAGGGAATATATCGTTATGAGATACTGTTTTCACTTTAGTAAAAGTACAAATTGTTTTATGGACTTTCGCTAATGCATTTTGGTTTGTAGCTAAAAATAATAAAAGTACTAAACAAATTGATAAAATAACTGCAACAGAACTTAAAAATAAGTTTTTCAATTTCATCTCCTTACCCACATTTCTCTTAAGATTTATTCTATCTTAACACAACAACTTTTAATAAAAGATATGTAGATTACAATTTAAATAGATTGTAATATTTGTAACACTAACATTAATATAGTTGTTATTTTTGTTACATAAACCACTAATAACTCATAATCTTTTAAAACTTATATTTGAGATAACATCAACTTTACATTACAAGTTATAAAACAAAAGAAGTGGGACACAGAATTCGTCTTGAACACTGTGTCCCACCTCGTCCCCAAAACTTGCTCTGTCCGTAGAATTTCTCGGCGAAATTCTCTTTGTTGGGGCCCCGTATTAATTTGCTTCTTTACGGCGTGACTTAAGTCCTTTTTCAATAAAAATAATGATAATTCCACTTAATGAAACCGCAATAGCCATATATAAAGGAAACTCTAAATTAACATCGAATAATGCACCAGCTACAAGAGGACCTATAAAGTTACCCATACTGGTAAAAGTTGAATTCAATCCACCTGCAAAACCTTGCCGTTTGCCTGCTATATTCGAGAAGTAATTGGTTAAAGCTGGTCTAATCATATCAAAACCTATAAAAACAACAAAGCTAATAATCATAATCGTCCAATAACCGTTTGCAAGCACTAACATAACGAGAACAATGGCTGAATATAGTAATGACCATGCAATAAAATTAAGTTCACTCATATATTTCATAAATTTATCAAAGAAGAATACTTGGAATAATGCGCCAAACACGCCTCCACCGATAATAGCTATCGAAATATCTTTAGGAGTATAATTTACTTTGTCAGCTGTATATAAAGAAAATAATGTTTCAAAAGCAGATAAACCAAATGCTAATACAAGTGTTAATATGACTGGAGTAATAAATACTTTCCAATTAATTTTAGTGAATAATTCAGGTTGATATTGGTGGAATCCATCTGTAGTTGCTTTTTGAGGATTATGAATTAATAAAACTGACATAATGAATGCAACAACACCTAATGTTCCAGCAACATAGAAAGGTAATCTATGTGAAATTTCAGCTAAAAAGCCTCCAAATCCAGGTCCTAATATAAAACCTGAATTAATAATTGCCGACATGTAACCAAAGTTTTTAGCTTTATCAGCTCCTGGAGAAATATCTGCAATCATACCTGTTACACCAGGCATGACCATGCCTGCACTAAAGCCACCTAAAACACGTGAAATGATTAAAATGGTAAAACTTTGACCGGCTGCGAACATAAATTCAGAGACAGCAAAGAATACTAAACCGATACATATAATTAATTTTTTACCCAATTTATCAGCTAGTGTCCCACCAAATGGTGAAATAATCATTTGTGATAATGCAAAAGCAGCAACTAGCATTCCTAAGTCACTACCTTTTAATCCTAAATCCTTCAAATATACAGGAAGTACAGGAATAACTAATCCAATCCCTAAAAATATAAGAAATATATTAAAATAAAGAATGAATAATTGTTTTTTCATAGGAACCCCCCTTTTTTTCTAATATAGTAAGCATACCAATAATTTTGAAATTTATCGCAAATTTATTTTTAATGTCCCACATAAGAACTTTACTTTACTAAAAGTTTCTACATTGTATAACAATTTAACGTGACATGACAATCATTTTGAAAAACTTTAATTTTTAAATTTCACTAAACTCTAATTTTTTAGTTAAAAATTTAACATATAATTAAACGAACCTGTATCTTCATAAACTTTCGACAAAACCTTTATCCAATTGACTAAAGTCTAATGAACATACGGTATAATTTTTCTTCGCTTTCACATCTGTATAAACAGAAAACACCTCAAATTGTTTGAAATGCCTCACTGTAAAAGTTATCATTAACTCTCGATTATCAAACTCTATAGAAAGTAGTGCGTGGTTATGCAATCTCGTTACTTTGCAAGAATATACTTTATTATCTTATTTGTTATATCTATGACTGAATCACATATTTTTAACTTTATGACGTTAAATTTATTTTTAGCATACGTGCCATTTGAACTTTGTCTACTTTTAAAATTGTTCAAACCAGTCAAAGCTTTTGAATGGCCCTTATTTATTGTTTTCGGACTCATATTTCTATTATTAGTTCCAAACACATTTTATATGATTACCGATCTCATACACTTAAACCAATTTCAATTTAACTTTTTAGCTGGATTAAACATCACAGAATGGATTTATTTCACCTATTTAATACTTGGCGTACTCTTAGCAATATACCTCACAATTCTTATATTTTTAGAAATTGCACATTTTACGTCTTATGTATGGTTAAATCGACTATTGATAGTTATATTAATGTTCTTAAATGGATTAGGTATTTACATCGGTCGATTCTTAAGATTACATACTGTCTATTTATTAAATGCACCTTTAAAAATTGTGAAAGAGGTTTTTTTAATCATAGATGTTAAAGCGTTACTATTTGTCGTTTTAATGGTGCTCATACAAGCAACAGTCATATTGTTTATTAAAGGGGTGAGATTATACCAATGATAATTGAAGTAATTTTAATGGTATGTCTCATCATTATTCAACTTATGATAGGTCATTTATGGCATCAAATAGGATGGAGTTATACTAAAGCTATTTTATTAATGTGTTTACCGTTAGGGATAGGATTATATTTGATGCAATTATTTTATTATGAGCCCCGTTATACAAATTGGGAAGTACCTTTGAAAACTAAATTAAATCTTAAATATATGTATATTTTAACTTTGTTAGAATATATTTTAATCTATGTTTGCTTTTTTATGTAACTAGATAAAGATCTGAACACCTATATACTGTTGTTCAGATCTTTTTTATTTAATCTAATGCTTTGAATTCTGACATTACACGTTGTCTACTTTCTTTGTGATCAATCATTTGTTTAGGATAGTCTTTACCTATTTCAACACCTTGCCCCTTTATTTGTTGCTCGAATTTATGAGTATCGTGTAAATACTTAGCATCTACCTGATTTAATCTTGGAATGTAAGTTTTTATATATCGTGCATTATTATCAAAACGCTCGCTTTGTCTTATAGGATTAAACATTCTAAAGTATGGTACAGCATCTGTTCCAGTAGAAGCTGACCACTGCCATCCGTGAACATTTGAAGCTGCATCATAATCTATTAATTTTTGTTTGAAAAATGACTCACCCCAAATCCAGTCAATAAACAAATCTTTAGTTAAAAATTGAGAAACTACCATTCTCATGCGATTATGCATAAATCCAGTTGTTTTAAGTTCCTCCATTGCTGCATCAATAATTGGAAAACCAGTATTCCCATCTTTCCACAGTTTAAAATTCTCTTCATTATAAGACCATTTCAATTGTTGGTATTTTTCTTTAAAAGCAACATGAGCTGTTTCGGGATAATTGGTCATTAATACATAATAAAACTCTCTAAAAATCAATTCACGTATAAAAGTTTCGTAATTTTGTTCATTTTTATCATAATTTTGAAGTAAATCGTTGAAAACTTGTATAATATCTATCATTCCATAAGCTAAGTAAATACTTAGTTGGCTTGTTAATACTTCAGGCAAGTATTCCCTGTTTTCTTTATAATTTTCGATATCTTGAGATAAAAATTCAGACCAACGATTTTGAACATCACGTTCACTTATACCATATGAATGATAATCTTCTTTAATTTTATGTTGAGATTTCACTACAACCTTTGAAATATCTTCTAAATGATAGTCATATTCATCTCTAATCATTAAGTAAGGACGCCATTTTCTATAAAAACTGGTAAATACTTTATATGGTTCCCCTTGTTTATTATGTGTTTTGCGGGGGTTAAAATAATGATTTGCTCTTAATGATATTACTTGAATATTAGCTTGTTTAAATCGTTTCCTTTGATGTAAAATGTCATATTCTTCGTGATGATAACTCATAATATCACCTGCAACAACAACTTTGTCTATAGCTTGTTTTTTACAAAAGTCTATTAATTTATCATAAGACATCAAAAAGGGTTCTATATCATATCGTTGTAGTTCATACATAAACTTCTGTATGGACCCATAATAGTATTGTGCTTTCTTTTTTGCTTCTTCTTCAAACTCTTCAGTTGGAATAATAAAATAACAATGATTTATAGATTCTTTATTACTATATATATAATCAAATAATGGATTATTATTTAGCCTAAAAACTCTATTTAATATGACACCTATAGCCATTAGATTTTACCACCTAACATCAATTTTTTGTTATTCTCTAATACTAAATTCTATTTACATTCATATATTTTTTATACGATACATTTCAACTATTAAGATTAACTTGCCACGAGTTTATAAAAAATGTCTCGTAAAGTTAAAATATTAAACTTTACGAGACATTTATAATTATCATTTTAATACCTAAATCTTTTACTTACACTAAACCAAGCCATTTCCAATACGTCAAACTAAATACGATAACTAAAATATAACCTACTATCGTTAAAGGTATACCTGTCTTTAAAAAATCCTTTACGGTAAAAGTCCCAGTACCATATGCAAGCATATTTTGTGGTGCACTGACAGGTAGTAGGAAACCAAAACTAATCACAAATTGTTGTATTAATACAAAACCAATAGCATGATCACCTAAATTTAGCGTTGAAGTCAAAGAAATAAACACAGGTATTAACGCAGAGGCTAAGCTCGTTGCACTTGCAAAACCTAAATGTATTAATATATTAAATAAGGTAATTAACGCAATAGTTGCTATGATCGGTAAATGTTTAAGACCCATCAAACCAAATGTTTGATCACTTAACCATTGAGCGGCTCCTGTTTTAAGTAATACATTACCAAGTGAGATTCCTACACCAAATACTATAATCGTCCCCCAAGGAATCTTCTTTTCAACACCTTTCCAAGTAATAACACCAATCTTTGGCATTAGTATAATACCTAGAGCAACTAGTGTAATCGAAGCTGAATCAATCGGATGCAATACTTTCTCAGTCGACCAGAAGAATAATAAAAGCACTGAAATCACAATTAGTCGCCATTCTCTATGACTGACTGGTCCTAATTTATTAAGTTCCTTTTTAATTAACTCTTTTCCACCTTCAATTGCATCATGTTCAGGTGGCATAAACTTAATCATTATAAAATAAAGAGCTATAGACATAATGATTGACCACGGCGCAGCATATAAAAACCACTCTCCCCATGATACATCATGTCCTAAATTTTGGTTAATAAAATTGATGGCTACAATATTTTGTGCTGCAGCCGTTTTAATACCTATATTCCATATCGAAACTGCTTGTACAGCAGTAATAATTAATAATGAAGCAAGTCTACTATCCTTACTCACATTAAATGCAGCAATCATTCCCAGTAATATTGGGACAACTGCACCAGCACGTGCTGTAGCTGATGGTACAAAGAATGCTAGAACAATAGATACTAAAATAGCACCAATGACTATATTTCTAGTTTTATTTCCAACAATTGATAGCACAAGTAATGCAAGTCGTTTATGTAAATTGGTTTCCTGCATAGCTACTGCTAAAAATAATGCTGCAGCTACAAGTGCTACGGCTGAGGTTGAAAAACCACTAAAAGCGTGACTAAGCGCGTTATTCGTTCCTAAAATATCGCTACCTTTTAGTATTATGTCGCCACTTTTAGGGTTTCCAAGTTTTTCGGATAAATCTTGAACTGGACTTAAACCTAGTAAAAGTATCATTAATCCTAAAATTAATGTTGCAGAAACTGGATAAGTAACTGCTTCTGTAACCCACATAACTACAGCGAAAGCTAAAATAGCTAGTGCTGCTTTAGCCATTACAGGTAATCCTGCTGGTGTGGGTAATAACAAGATTGTAATTAAAATAATAAAACTAATGATAATCCACACAGGTTTATAACTTTTTTTAGACTTTTTATCATGATATTTTTCAGTATGAGCTTGATATTGGTCCCCTTTAGCCATTTTAATCGTCTCCTTATTCTATGAATATATGTTCATTATATCAAGAAAGCGCTTTTATAAATCAACGAAAAAATACCCTTTACACAATTTTCACAAAAATCTAACAATTTAAGATGTAGAACTTCATAATTATTTATTTGAATTTTAGTGAGTTTTTGACTTCACTCACAGCTTGCGCAGAGTGTTGTAGTTGTTGATACTCATCATTATTCATATCTACCTCTATAATCTTTTCTATTCCTTGATATCCTATTATAGTAGGAACTCCGAAACAAATATCTGAACAACCGTATTCTCCCTCTAGATAAGCAATACTTGGTAATAACCGTTTCCGATCATTAAAAATTGCATCTATAGTTTCATATATAGCAGTTGCTGGTGCATAATATGCTGAGCCTTGACCTAGTAATGCAACAATTTCTGCACCACCCTTACGTGTACGTTCAACAATTTGATCAATCTTTTCTTCAGAAATAAGATGCTTAACTGGAATCCCATTAATGTGTGTGTTATTAATCAAAGGTAACATCGTATCACCATGTCCACCTAAAACAAACCCATTTACATCTTTGACAGACACGTTAAGTTCTTGAGCAATAAAAGTTCGATATCTTGCAGCGTCTAAAATTCCAGATTGACCAATAATACGTTCTTTAGGAAAACCTGATGCTTTAAATGCAGTATATGTCATAACATCAACCGGATTAGTCAATACAATAATTATTGAATGAGGTGCATACGTTGCAATTTGTAATGCAGTTTCTCGTACTATTTGTTCATTAGTTTGAACTAATTCTTCTCTTGTCATTCCTGATTTCCTAGGTATACCTGCAGTCATCACCACTATGTCTGAATCTTTAATATCTTCTATATTTACTGAACCATGTACAGATGTGTCAAACCCCCAAATGGGTCCGCTTTCTAAAATATCTAACGCCTTTCCTTTAGCCATACCCTCTGATTGCTGGCGTTCAATCAACACAATATCTCCTAATTCCTTTTGTGCAAGAATGAATGCTAGAGTCCCACCTGTATGTCCCGCGCCAATAATTGATATCTTTCTTCTATTGACCATAAGCAATGCCCCCTTGTTTAATTTTTTCTTTAAAAATCAAAAAGCTTTGCCACTTCATGTTAATTATAACATTGAAATGACAAAGCTTTTGAATACTTAAGTGAAATAAATATTTATATAATAACTGACTATCCAAAAATATCGTGATTTAATCCAAAAACATAAAGTAGTACAAAAAATGCTATACCACTTAATATTGTTAGTATTAAGGTTAATATAAGTGTACGTTTAAAATGTCTTATGAAGGCTATAAAAAGCATTCCTAAATTGTAAGCAAAGAATAGACCAAATAAGACCATTGTAATTTTTACATCAGTATAAAAAATATTAAATAATAAAACAATAAAGGCAAAACCTAAATATGGAAAAGTGATTAGGTTTCTTTCAAATTTAATTTGTTTGTTACGGTTATCTTCATTCATTTTTATCATACTCTCCTTGATTTATGAGAATTGCAAAACATCGAGTTTATTTTTTAGTCTGTTAACATCAAGTTGTTCACCAATCAATACTATTGTTAACGGATAATCCCCATTAATAACTTCATAATCCGGCATACCAAATGAATATTGAAACTCATATGTCACATTGGGTTCATCTTTAAATTGTACATATCCCTTTAATCTTAAAACATTATCAGGCATACGCAAAATAAATTGGTAAAATAATTGTCGGTCAATAGCTGTTGTAAATGTGTATTGCATACTATTTATACCATGGTGATGAGAATGTGTGTGTGTCATTACTAATTGATCACGAAATTGTGACAACTCCTCGATATTAACTTGTCCATAAGTAGTATATATTTTTGAACTATATTTGTTTACTTCGTTAAGTTGGTTCTTTAAAGCATCTCTGTCTTCAACAGATATTAAATCTAATTTATTAACGACGAGCACATCGCTTACCTCGAGTTGTTCTTCCATGAGACGCTTTGTGGAGTCAGTATACTGTTGTCTTTGTAAAAAGCGAAGTGCATCAACAATACTAACAACGTGGGGACGTTCAACAAACTGAACTATGCGAGGATCTTGACACGCCATAATCAATTCAATAGGATGCGCGATACCAGTTGCTTCTATTATAATATGGTCCGTTTCATGGTTGTGACTGAGCATCTCAATTTGTTGAACTAAATCTGATTTCATATCACAACAAACACAACCGTTCAACAATGGATACACTTTGACTAATTCACTCAAATGGTTACCATCTACATCAAATGATCCAAATTCGTTCATAATTACTGTTATTTTCTCATCAATTTTTAATAATTCATTAATATAATGTGTCAGGAACGTAGTTTTACCACTGCCTAAGAAACCGCTAACGATTGTGATTTTCAACTTTTCATTTTTATTATTTTTCATTTTAATATATCCTTTACTATTACAAATATTTTAATATATGATAACATAAATATTTAATTATCTTTTTACTTGATTTAATGTAAGATATCTTCTAAACTTTAAACATACTTTAATTTTAGCATGACATTGAATCATAGTGTTGTATATAAAACAAGCAACATAGATGGATTCCAATCCGAAAAAAAAGAGAATACGGATAGAATGTCTGGAGGAGAACTTTAATGTCTGAACAACATAATTTAAAAGAGCAGCTATGCTTTAGTTTGTACAATGCTCAAAGACAAGTTAATCGCTACTATTCTAACAAAGTCTTTAAAAAGTACAATCTAACATACCCACAATTTCTTGTTTTAACAATATTATGGGATGAATCACCTGTTAACGTCAAAAAGGTCGTTACAGAATTAGCACTTGATACTGGAACTGTATCGCCATTACTCAAGAGAATGGAACAAGTTGATTTAATCAAACGTGAACGTTCTGAAGTAGATCAACGTGAAGTATTTATTCACTTAACAGACAAAAGTGAAATGATTAGGCCCGAATTAAGCAACGCATCTGAGAAAGTTGCAACCGCTTCTTCTTTATCTAAAGAAGAGGTCAAAGAACTTAATCGCTTATTAGGTAAAGTCATCGATGCATTTATCGAAACAAAAGAAAAGTAATGTGTTGCTGTCATGAAACTAAAGTTAAAGGTTAAGTTTTAAATACACTGTACACTCAAACATATTATATAACAAAGGTGGGAACAGAATCTGAATTAAATTCATGTCCTTCCTTGTGGTAACGAGAACTATGACTGAGAAGACTGAATACAAGTTCTTTTTCATCTTAGTCATCGACTACCAATATATAACAAAATCCTGAGACAAAATTTAGTGTCTCAGGATTTTGTTATATATTATTTAATTAAAAAATTTCATTTCGTTTCCATTCATTTCTATTACTTTTTTTAAATAACCGTCATGCTGCATTAATTCTTGATATGAATCATTTTCTATTATTTCTCCGTCATTCATGACTATAATTTTATTAAATCTTGGAAGTATTTCTAAATCATGTGTAGCTATGATGAGTGTTTGGGATAAGGATTCAATCAAATTTATAATTTTTTGGGTATTATTAATATCTAGTGCTGTAGTAGGTTCATCTAATATCCAAAAACCGGCCGAAGGTCTTAATAGCAATCTCGCTAAACTTAGACGTTGAGCTTCCCCACCTGATAAATTATGACCGTCTAACGTAACTATACTATCTAAATTTAAATATTCTAATCCAACATCTTCGAGAACCTTTTTGAGGTTATCATCTGATTGCTCAGAAAATAAATTATCACGAATTGAACCATCAAAAATATATTGAGATTGAAGCATTGCATTAAATGTTTGATATTTATCATTGTCATTGATACTGTTCATATCCTTACCATTTAATCTCACTTCTCCCTCTTCTATTTGATATAGCCCAAGTAATACATGAAGCAAAGTACTTTTACCTGATCCTGAAGGACCAATGATTGCCACCTTATCACCATATTCAATGGTTAGATTAATCTGTTTTAAAGTAGAATGATGTTGATGTTCATATTTAAATGTGACATTTTTAATTTCTAATAAAAGATTTTGCGAACGCTTTAAGTTTGTATGTTCTGAAGGAATTTTATACTTAGGTACAATAACCTCTTGTATCTCTTCAAGTGCCAGGTCTGTATCTGCTTTATAATATGCCACATTGCTCATAGGTACTGCTTGTTCAAATAAAGTTAATATCATCAATATAATACTTGTAATATAAATAGCATTGAGCTGACCATCATGAATCTGTTGCGCACCTAACACTAAACACATAAATATTGAGAACATCGCTATTAAGTTTAACAAGTAGTCATAAATAGAAAGAAATCGGCGTTCCTTAAGTTGCATATCATCAAATTGTCGTAAAGACTGGGAAACTGTATTTTCGAAGTCATCGCTGCGATTGAAACGTTTTAATTCTTCATGACCTTCTTTATAATCATAATATCTTTTAAGAAATGTTTTTTGCGTTTGGGTCACTTGTTGCTTTAATTTACGTGCTTTCATAGCACTTAACCAAGGAACAATCCATAAAGTTAATAACATACTTAAAGTAATCACTAATGCATGTAGTGGAGATAAAAACAACATAGTTATTACTGAAACAATTGCAGTTAATCCGATTACAATCGGTGGGTAATATACTCTCAGATATATGTTTTGTAAAGCTTCTACACGGCTTATCATTTTTGTAATAAGATCACTTGAATTAAATCTTCTATAGATATCTGGAACGACTGGATATAGCATTTTTAAAAATTGAACTCGTACATTACGTAACATTGTAAATGTCGTCTTGTGTGAAAGTAATCTTTCTATATAGCGTGTAATTGCTCTTAAAAAACCAAACAATTTAACAGATACAACTAAAATCATTAATGCATAAAGTGGCGCACCTAGCGCACTTTGAGTAATCATATAACCACTTAAAAAGAACATTGCTAATGTTACAATTCCGCTTAAAACACCTACCATGATAGCGCATATTAAATCTCTATCTATACTAAAATGAATATGTGATTTCATTGATCTATCTTCACCTCACTACGCGTAACAGAAATTATCGAATCATCTTTTATAAGATGACCACTTTCGATATATATACGCCGTGCTGAACTTCGAATGGTTGAATCACGGTGTGCAATAATAAACACTGTCGTTGTAGAAAAATGATGCTCTAATACTTGTTGTATGACCTTTTCAGTTTCAATATCTAATCCTATCGCTGGTTCATCAAAAATTACAATATCTGGTTTCAATAATAATAAACGACTTAACTCAATACGTCTCATTTGTCCACCTGATAACATTTCCCCACCTTCACCAATAGAAGTATAGATACCATATTTTAATGAAAGTACTTTCTCTTTTAACCCCACTTCATCAAGCACTTGAATCACTTGCTCATCACATATCTCATCATCATACATTGCAATATTATTTTTGATAGAATCTGCAAATATATGTGGGCGCTGACTTAGAAATCCGATATTTAATGATGCTTGGTTAAATGAAAGTGTTCCATGTGTGGGTGTTACTGATTGACTAAGCAACTTAGCTAAAGTGGATTTCCCTGCACCACTCGGTCCCACAATAGCGACCTTTTCTCCTTTATTTACCGAAAAAGAAATGTTTTTCAAAGCCATATGATTACTATTAGCGTATTGAAAATCAACATGCTTAATTAAAACTTGTTCAAACTGTTGCTCATCCACTTTTAATGTAGGAGAATCAGCTTTATCTTCAGATTCTAAAAATGAAAACACCACATCGCTAGCACCTTCACTTTGCTTACCTGTATGAAATGCTTGACCTAAATCTTTAATCGCATTATAAAATTCAGGAGCTAAAATAATCGCTATCGCTGCAGTCACAAAGTTGATATGGTTAAATACAACTAAGCTTAAAGCCGCTTCCAATGCGACCAATCCAATCCCTAACATACTTATGAACTCAAGCATAAGTCCTGATAAAAAGGCACTTTTCAAAATACGCATTGTTAAATCTCTAAAACGTGTACTGTCTTTATAAAGTTGTTGCTCAGATTGTTTCGTTTGATTTAAAAGTTTAAATGTAATAAGACCTTTAGCTGTATTTAAAAAACGTTGACTAAACTGGTTTAAATATGTCATTTGATCCTTTGACTCATCTCTTGTTTTAAGTCCAAAAATAACATAAAACAATGGAATAAAAGGTGCGGTAACTATCATAATAATAGCAGTAGGTAAATGAACAAAACACATGGTAATAATAATAACGATGGGAATCAACATTGATTTAAAGACTTGAGGTAAATAACTCTGAAAGAACGGACCGATACCATCAATACTTTCAGTTAAAATATTTATTTCTTCACCAATTGAACGGACACTTTTTTTCAAAATCACTTGTTCTCTAAGCATATGTTTTACTTTAAATGCCAAATGATCTCCTAAAAATTGAATCAGCATATTAAATGTTGCTCTTAAAATAAGAGAGATAAAAATAACTGATAACAATAATAATAAAGATTGTTGTTGATAATACAGTAAGTGATTTAAAAAGTGTGAAATTGAAATGTTTTGCGCAACGACCGTAAAAGATAAAAAAACGCTCATGATTAACATGAGTGTGGGGTATAATTTATAACTTAAAACCATTTTTGTTAGTTTTTTCACAATAATATCACCTACATATATTATAGAGTGTTTACAAAAAATTAAAATCAATTCGCTCACAGAATAATTCTAGTCACAACTTAATACATTTATAAGACTTTGGTCTAGTATTTAGATTGTAAACACCATCAATATGATTTTCTATGCTATGATAATATGGTATTTTGAGTACTAGTAATAAATTAATAGAGATAAGAAAGTGGGTAAAGTATGTTTTTACTTGAATTAATAAAAGGCATCATCTTAGGTATCGTAGAAGGACTTACCGAATTCGCCCCTGTTTCATCTACTGGGCACATGATACTTGTCGATGATATGTGGTTAAAGTCAACTAATTTTCTCGGTTCTCAATCAGCATTCACATTTAAAGTTGTTATACAGTTAGGTTCAGTATTTGCGGCCGCCTGGGTATTTAGAGAACGCTTCTTAGAAATTTTACATATTGGCCAACATAAACCTGAACCTTCCACTTCGGGAGACAGACGTTCAAAACCACGACGTCTGAATTTAATACATGTATTAGTAGGTATGGTCCCAGCAGGGATTTTAGGATTTTTATTTGATGATTTAATTGAAAAATACTTATTTAGTGTACCAACAGTCTTAATTGGTTTATTTATAGGTGCCATTTATATGATTATAGCTGATAAGTATTCTAAAACTGTTCAGCATCCTCAAACAGTAGATCAAATTAATTATTTCCAAGCATTTGTCATTGGTATCTCTCAAGCAATAGCTATGTGGCCTGGATTTAGTAGATCCGGTTCAACGATTTCAACAGGTGTTCTTATGAAATTGAATCATAAAGCTGCATCTGATTTCACTTTTATTATGTCGGTACCAATTATGTTAGCTGCAAGTGGATTATCTTTACTAAAACATTATGAGTATATTCATTTAGCACACATACCATTCTACATTTTAGGATTTTTAGCGGCATTTATTGTTGGATTAATTGCAATTAAAACATTCTTACACTTAATTAATAAAGTTAAGTTAGTACCTTTTGCTATTTATAGAATTGTCTTAGTTATTTTTATAGCAATCCTATACTTCGGATTCGGTATTGGCAAAGGAATTTAATAAAACGCACGTATGAAATACGTTAGTCTATTTCAATATTATAGAAATGATTGTATATCAACTTATCTTCAGTTTGTTTATCATCATTACGTATAAAATTGAAATATTGTAAGATGTTCCAGATTTTACTAGGTAATGAAAGTTACCAATCATTAAACTCTCGCCAGACAGGTGGGAGTTTTTTTATTAAACTTATATTTTCTTTATTATAAATAAAATGTGTTTTGTTGCTATAAAGGTTTTTAGTATGAATACTAAAATTATCGAAATTGTCTATGTTTTTTAATTTACTTCATAGATAGGCACTAACATTTCACACACTTTATCTGTTCCCTCTTCTTCAATGTATCTCTCTATAATTGGTTCATTTCTCATACGCAAATGACTTTCATTTAAAATATTTTCTAAATTGCTAAAGAACTTCTCTATATTTATTTTTGTATGACTAACTTTAAACACAGCATATATGCCACCTGTAAAATCTCTTTTAGATATTGTCTGATCATTTACTGTTTCATCTATTCTCAAAACAACGTCATATCTACATTGATTACTTTGAACGTGGAGAGGATTATCTAATGCTATACCTAACACACCGTATTTCTCAACATATTTCCAATAATGATTAGTCTGAATCCAATGCTTAAAAGTCTTCATCATTTCAAAGTTTTTATCACTTTGATAAGTACCTATCATTCTCATATAAACGACGCTACTGTCATCCAATTTTTCAATCTTATATTTCATATTATCGCCTCCACTGAGAAAGTAACCCGAGTTAAAATTTTTTTCAACATAAATTTTAAAATTTTGTTATACAATAAAGCGCTTTATGATGTTAATATGAAAATTTTATTTTCAACCATTCAACTAGTATCAATCGTTTATTTTCATGTATCATAGGGTATGAAAAAGAATAGTAAAAGTTATGGAGGCAACGTGTATGGACAAAAAGAAACTCATTAAAACACTTATCAATGTATTACCAATCGTTATCGTACCATTAGTAACTGAACGTAAGCGTATTAAAGAACATCCAGATGTACAGAAAGTAACTAATGCTACATCTAAAGCTACTTCAAAAACAACTTCTGCAATTTCAAATAAAGCTTCAGATGTCAAAGAGTACGTAGGAGATAAAAAGCAAGAATTTGATAATAAGCGTGAATTGAAGAAAATTGCGAAGGAAAATGATCCAGCCTACATTGAGAAAAAAGGCGAAAAATTAGCTAAACAAAATCGTAAAGAAGCAGACAAAATGGACAAAAAGCTTCAAAAGAATATTGAGAAACGTCATAAAGAAGAACAAAAACAACGTGAAGCTAATCAGAAACAACGTATTAAAGACATGAAAAAAACTCAAAAATACGAAGAGCAAGTTGGCTTAACTCCTGGTAAAATAGATCACGAAATTGAGAAAAAAGGCGAAAAACTAGAAAAAGATAATCGTAAAGATATTAAAAAATTAGATAAAAAGCTTCAAAAGAATATTGAAAAACGTCATAAAGAAGAACAAAAACAGCGTGAAGAAGCAGAGAAAGCTAGAAAAAAAGAATTTAAAAAATATGAAAATTACGTGGCTGACAGTGTCGTAAAACAACATAAGGAATCAAATCATTCTTAACCATGAAGACTAACGTAATTATAGATGGAGATGCTTGTCCTGTTGTTAATTCTGTCATTGAATTGACGAAAGGGACAGGCATTTTTGTTACAATTTTAAGAAGTTTTAGCCATTTTTCACAACAAATACAACCCGAACATGTAAAAATTGTATACGTTGATGACGGTCCCGATGCGGTAGACTATAAAATAGTCGAACTTGCTAGCAATAATGATATCGTCATCACACAAGATTATGGACTTGCTAGTCTACTGATAGACAAAGTACATACTGTCATGCATCATAAAGGAAATATTTATCACTCAAACAACATCCAAAGCTTATTAAATCAAAGATATCTAAATGCTCAAATAAGAAGACGAGGTGGTCGTCACAAAGGCCCTCCTCCCTTCACAACAGAGGATAGACTTAAATTCGAGCATGCTTTTAGAAAAATCATTAATCAAATATAGGAGGCATATTATGAAAAGAATTGCTGTTTATTGTGGTGCAAGTAAAGGGAAAAACCCATCTTATGTTAAAGAGGCATACGAATTAGGAAAATATATGGCTGAACAAGGATACGAGCTTGTATTCGGAGCAGGATCAGTCGGCATTATGGGAGCTATTCAAGATGGCATACTTGAGCATGGCGGTAAAGCTATCGGTGTCATGCCTAAAATGTTAGATGAACGAGAAATAACAAGCCAAAAAGTAAGTGAGCTTATATTAGTAGATTCTATGCATGAACGAAAAAATAAAATGACTGAACTTGCCGATGCTTTTATTATGGCTCCAGGCGGTGCTGGTTCATTAGAAGAATTTTTTGAAATGTATAGTTGGGCTCAAATTGGTATACACCAAAAGCCTATAGGTGTATTTAATTTAAATGGATTCTTTGAGCCACTACAACACTTAATCGACCATATGATTAAAGAAGGATTTATTGATGAGAAATATCAAAAGCTTGCACCTTTATATGATACTAAAGAATCACTCATCGAAGGACTTAAACATTACAAACCACTTGGTGTACGTACATACGATTAATAAAGTAAAAGGTAGAGAACCCACAAATGATTTCATCTAAAGAAACATTTGTGGGTATTTTTCAATAAAACTATTAAACTCTTTCATGTTTATTAAAATCTATCTTAAAATTAAGTATCAAATAAACATAATCATTTATTATTTAATAACTTTGTAGTTTATATTATTGACTTATTATTTTCAAGTTTTTTATTATATGGATTATCATTTCCAATTATACAAAAACTACAAATCCCCATCCGTGAAGGTGCTTTTATGAATCACAATTTCATTTGTACAAGAACTACTAACTTTCCTTTCAAGAAGGAAGTAGCTCTTTATAATATCTTACATGACGTTTAAGGGGATGGTATTTACTAAGATTCGGATATTCAAAATTGTCTAAAAAAGTCATTCCTAATTTTTCCATGACTTTTCTAGAAGGCAAATTATTTTCAGAAGTAAAACTATATAATTCTTTAATTCCTTTATCTCTAGCATATTTCATTACGGCTTCTGCCCCTTCTGTAGCTAGACCATTTCCCCATACTTCTGGAATTAGCCTCCAACCTATTTCATAAAACGGTAACTCTTTAAAAGGGTAATGGCTATCTTTTGAAACGTAATTCACACCTATAAACCCTAACCATTCTCCCGTCTCTTTCAACTCTACAGCAAATAAACCTAGGCCACTCTCTTGTATTATGCTATCCATATTTTCCATGTCTATCTCAGAACGACGATAACTAAGTAAACTAGGGAAGTATCTACGTACTTGCGCATTAGCATTCATTTTTTGAAAAGGTAATAAATCTTTGGTTTCCCAATCTCTTAAGTTTAAACGTTCAGTTTCAATATAAATAACCATCTTAAACACTCCATTTAATCGAAAATGCTTATTTTGCCTATATTTTAATATAAAATTAACGCGTTATGAAGTTTTTAACTCTACTCATATCGCGTTATTTAAACATATATTCTTTTTTATATTTATTAGTTTTTAGAAATATAACTAATCAACTTAATGTGTACCGGTATTTCTTTCAAACGATCACTTTGATTTTTAGGTGCAACAAATGTTGCATCAATAAAATCATTTTGATGATTAAGGTGGTATGTTGCTACAAATGTATCTGTATCTGATTCAAAGTTAGGCAAATGTGCAATGACTCGTTTAATATCACTTGTTGTATCTTTAATAGTACGACCAGTTAGATTCTCTAACTCACGACCTAATTCTACTAATGTCATCTTTTTACCTTCTAGAATATTAAAATCTTGTTCATGCATCGTTCTTCTCTCCTCTTAAAGCTATCAACTATTCGCTATCTTCCAATCTAAATGTTTGTTAAACTCACTAATACCTATTCGCAACATATAATACCCTTCCCGTTTCGTATTTAAACGTTAGGAATAACTACCTATCGTTCTTGTCGATGATTATTTTTTCTATCATTCTGTGAGGGCTTCTGCTGTGTATGTGGTTTAGAGGATTGACTGTCATGTTCATCTTGATTGCTTTTTATTTTGTTAGTTTGATCATCATGATTAGCAGATGTCGATTGATTATCTGAAGACTTTTCTTTTGCATCATGATTATCTTTATTTTTCTTATCTCGGGATGTGCTTTTAGCAGGCAAGTCATTTACATCTTCTTGGAGACTATCCTGTTTGTGTTTAAGCTTATCCTTTTGCTCTTGTAACTTTTTCTTCTGTTTTTTTAAATCCTTATTTTCTTTTTTCAACTGATCAATGCTTTTTTCTAAAGAAGCTTTTTCGTTACTTTTACCACATGCAGTTAACACCAATGTTGTAATTAATAGTAAGGTTAACCATTTTCTCATGATAGACTCCTTTGTAGTTACTTATCGATACTCTTTATTTTAACATGGTTTTTTGATTTAATCATTTTTTAACATAAAATATCATTTCATTACATTTAATTTCACAAAGTAACATATATATTTAATGGTAAATTATTTACTCTTTATTTATAAAAGTTTTACTTTTATTAAAGTTATCTTTTTAGTTATGATATCATTCGCGCTATTTTATCAAAATTAAACGACGTTTGTGTGAAATAGAAAAAAGATTTACAATTCCTATAATTTTGTCTAATAGCCCTTTTGAACTTGTATAAGAGTAATGATATACATGTGATAATTATGATATGATTGTGTTTATCATACTAATCATCATGTTTTTAAATGATACTTTAACTTAGTTATCCTTTTTAAAGTAGTATTTATTTATGAATTTAAAATTTAAGGGAGTATTTTATTATGAAATCCACTGCGCAATTAACAAAGGAGAATAATGTCAAAGCTTTGCGACTGAACAATACCGATCGTGAAATATTTGAAAATTACATGACATATGTGCGTGCTGACTTACGAGTTAACCCTCACGATTCAGAATTAATGTTAAACCGTACTTTGAAACACTTAATTCGTGCAGGTGATACTGGAATGCTTGCGATGGAGTTTTTCAACCATGATCCTAAAGCACATGCTAAAAAAGAGATAAGGGAACTCCCAAATGAAACATTTAAAAACATTTTTAAATATATAAGTCATAACTTCATTCTTTTAATAGGTATTTTTTGTTTTCTCAAAGGATTGATTGGCTTTTTTATAGGGGGCGATAGTAATTTACTATATTTATATACGTTTCCCCTAACTGTCATTATTGGTTTAGTAATTATATTTTTATTTATTTGGATGAACTTTAAAACGGTACAATTACAGTGCTTTAACAACTCTTATTGGACCTGGTGGCTCACCTATGGTGTCATCGCATTATTATTAATCACTCTTTTTTATGTTTTTTTTATACCGCAATCATTTTTAGCGTTTGGACCATATATTAAAGTTAGTAATTGGACTTTCATCATTATTGCGATAATAATCATCCCTATTTCATTTTATGTGAATCATCACTTTTATAATAAAGAAGCAAATACACGCATATAAAAAGACTTACACTCAAAACGTTTATTTTGAGTGCAAGTCTTTATTTTATCTCAATTTAATTTATTAGAAAGACATCTAAAAAGAACCAAATAACCATTACAATCATTATTAGACCTTGAGCAATTGTACTCGCTAAAAATGCAATCACTGAGCCAAAACTCACCTTTATAGCTTGTTGAAAGTTAAACCCTTGAACCAATTCAACAATGAACACAGCAACAAAAGGAATAATGATAATACCAAAGGGAGGAAAAACGAAACAACCTACAATCACACCTATGAGCGCTGTGTATTCACCTATTTTACTTCCTCCAAAGCGATTGACGAAATATTTATTCATCACAAAATCGGCTACTAATATCATAATGGTAAAGATAATCATTGCAACATAAAAAATCCACGATAATCTTCCCTCATGAAAACCAAATTGATAAATTAAAAAACCAATCCATAACATTAAAAGTGATGGTATCACCGGTTTAATTAAACCAATAAATGCTAACGCAAAGGCTATAATAATTAAAATCCATAATATCGCTGTCATCTCTATCTACTCCACATCTTCTATTGTAATTTTTTGATCTTTCGTAAACAAGATGAGTATCATCCCTACGAAGATAGAACTTGCTGAGACAAAGAATACATTTTCCAAACCAACCCAATGACTCATCACACCACCTAGCAAATTACCACCAAGTTGTCCTATTACCATGGCATTGGCAAAAAGTGTTGATGCATAACCTGGAAAATCAGGAAGAATATCTTGAAAATAACTAATCCCAAGACCTAGTAATATTGCTAGAAAGATGGCTAAACATATTTGCCCAACAAGCATCATATGAAAATTTTTAAATACACCAATACTAAAGTAAAATGCGCCACCAAATACAGAGCCAATGATCAATAAAGTTCGAGTTGGCAATTTAGCTGATAATATACCTAATATAACCATAAACGGCACTTCTAAACCTGCACATAAACTTGCTAAATAGCCTACATATCTTTCCTTTTCATTTAAATAATCTGTCACAAAAAGTGGCATATTCATCGTATACATCCATTGCCCAATATGAAGTAATATAAACGCTATAAATGGAATAAATAATGATTTATCTTTAAACATATTTGGTGCGATTTTCTCAATATGCTGTTGTTCAGAAATTTGATTTTTTACCGGTAAATTTTTATAAAAAAACACTTGTAAAATTAAAGTAAATAAAATAATAGCTATTGTGCCACCAAATAATCCAGAATAACCTTTTAACTCAATAAGTTGTGCACCTATAAATGGCCCAAATAAAAAACCAAGTGAAAACATTGAACGTAAAACAGTATTAGCAAACTTAGCACGATCACGTGAACTTGAAGCATTGATTGATTCTCTGGCAGAGGCATACAATTGTGGCATTGCTGGTGCAAATAATCCTTGAAACAACGCATATAACACGATGAATAACCATATTTGATGAACGTAGAAATAAATTGAGAAGCTCACTGCCCCCATAAACAAAGCAGTGATGATTAGAATCTTTCTATTAAGATGATGTGTATCAGAAAATCTTGCAATAATGGAATTGACTATAAACTGACTTATCGCAGCAAGTGCAAGTAGCAGTCCATATTGTGTTGTCGTCATCCCCAAATCTTTTGTAGCAAATAAAATTAAATAAGGTACAGTCACTGCTATTCCCATACCTAGTAACAACATATTGACCACAAACAATTTATAATTCTTTATTTGCAATAATGCTGTAAACATCTTCTCGACCTCTATCCTATTTTTAGATTGCAGTTACACAACAGAATTAAGCCTCAATTATCTAATAAAGTTCAACATTAAATTTACGAATGCGTCTACTTGAGGAAGTTGTAGCATACTTGCGTCATAACTCATGTATGTTGACCGAATAAGTGGCTTTTTATCAATAGTGACTTTTTCAAATTCAAACATGTTCTTATCGATATTTTTCATCATAATTTTTGGTAGTATAGTTACCCCTACACCACTAAGCAACATTTCTTTACATGTGGCAACTTGATCAACTGTGATTGTCGCGTGATAATCATGTCCCAAATGATCGTTATACCATTGTTTAATTTGGTTAATATAAATTGGATCCGCTTGAAATTCAATAAAAGGCAGTTTAGTTACATCTTCCTTACGATCCTTAGGATATATAAAATAATGTTCATCATTAAATAAATGTGTATTCGATAAATTCATTACTTTATTTCCACGTGTAATCATCACATGGTAGTCTCGATGATGCGCTTTTATTTGTTCAGTAGATCCTACTTGAACCTGTATCTCCACATTGGGAAATTGCGAATTATAAAGACTTAATACTTCAGGAAGCAATGTTTGTCCAATAAGCGAAGAGCAACCGATTGAAATTGTACCGTTCACTTCACCAATATGTGCTTGTATTTTATCAAAAAATAAACGTTCACGTTTGAGCATATCACGCGCATGTTCAATAATCATTGAACCTTCAGTCGTAGTAATGAGCTGTTTTTTTGTACGAATAAAAATCTCAACTCCAAATGCAGCCTCAATTGCCTTTAAACGTTGAGTAACTGCAGGTTGAGAAATATATAGAATTTCTGCTGCTTTGCGTAAAGTTTTTGTCTCATCTAAAGTAATGAGCAAACGATAATCATCTATTTTCATAGCGTCCCCCTACATATGTTTTTACTTTAATCTTAGTGAAACGACATAACTTACCATCAGCGATAAATTGATTAAAATTGTTAATGTCGTCGGTGTGATTTCTTTTTAGCTTTATAGGGACGTTTATGTTTCATTTTCTGTGCTTTATGATTGATTTTATGATAACAACGCATAACCTTATCTTGTATTTCTGAAAAATTATCTTCTATTTCAATCATTAATTGATGGGCGATAATATATGCCTCATGATATTGCTTCTTTGAAATTTGTTTATTTTGTAGTGCGTACATTAAATCATCTTCATCTACAAGTTCATACTCACCATTAGGTAGAACGAGAACGTCTAAACATAAATCGATGGTACGTGCATTTCCTTTTTGAGTAATGTTCTTTATATTAATGTCAAAGTAGTATTCTAATGGATTCCCTTTATTATCAAACATGACAGTCATACTATACCGCTTCTTATCCGGTAGTATCTGTAACCATTTATAATTGTCATCTGCAACTATTATGTTTTGTCCAACTACCGTCACCTCTAAAGGCTCACGAACCTTTTTCATCGTGACCAAGCCTATAATACCTTTAAATCTATTATTATTAACTTTAACCTCTGTATATTCTCTCTCTACCAGGCGACGCCAGTGACGTTTGTCTATATATTTTACTTTCACAGTCACCAACTCCTTGCTTTTATTATATTAAACTAGGATGTCAATGTCATCTTAAGTCTCAGATAAATACTGTTTACATAAATGTTCTTATTAAATCATTAAGACTATTTTACTATAAATTGATTTATTTTACTTAAAATAGATAGAAATACTAGGTTTTAACACATAAATATTGAAATTTAAAAATGTGAACATAAAAATAAGCAACGAGTGACAGAGTCATAAACACTGTTGCTCGTTGCTTGATAAAATACCAATTTTATTAATGGTAAAACAATTATTAAAATTCTATTGCGCTTGATGTTGTTTTTTCTTAATAGTTAAATACTTTAATCCTAATGCAAATAAACCATAACCTAAAATGCCTTGCATTAATGTTTTGCATAAAGATTTATTCGTTGTTAAGCGATTAGAAATAAATGTGCTTACTAAATATAGAAAAAACACTTTAACATATCTTGGATTCATTTTCATTATATTACCTTCTTTAAAACTATACTTGAACACTTAAACGAGGAATAAATGTTTCAAAATGAACATGATTCATATCATAATTTAATTCTTTAAGAGAATTTATAATTGAATGTAAGAATTTCGTACCACCACAAATATAAATTTCAGGCTGTTCACTTAAATATTGTTCTAATTCTTTAGCTTCTAAATAACCTTCTTTATCTTTCACGTGTAAATGTAGCTGTGCTTGCTCATAATTATCTGTAATGCTATCAAGTTTTTGAGCAAATGGTCGTTCATCTTCTGTCACAACCGCTTGAATCATTTGAGTTGGAACGTTTAATGATGCAGCTTTTTTAAACATTGAAACTAATGGTGTCATACCTACGCCAGAACCAATAAACAATTGCGGTCTTTCAGTATTTTCTATTGAAAAGCCACCTACAGGAGCAGATAAATTAATCATGTCACCTTCTGATATTTCATCATGTAAAATTGTTGAAACTTCACCTTCATGTTCAGTAGTCACATCACGTTTGACACCAAATACTAAGTGATTTTCATCTCCATCTATGATTGAATAATGACGTTTAGCTCTATATGGTAACTTTTCACTAGAAACATCTACGGTAATGTATTGACCTGGTTCGAATTGACTTAAATCATATTCTTCAGATTCAACTGTGAAAGATTTGATGTCACTTGTTTCTTGTGTAATGTTTGTGATTTTAAATGGTTTAAAACCTTTCCATAACATATGGTTGTAAATTTCTTGCTCTAATTTGATAAATACATCTGCAATTTCTCCATACGCTTTTGCCCATGTTTGAATTACTGGGTCGTCACTTTCTAACCCTGTCACATCTTGAATTGCAGCAAGTAAATTTTCACCTACAATTGGATAATGTTCGGGATAAACTTGTAAAGCACAGTGCTTATGTGCCACAGGCATAATTGCTGGCTTAATTGCACCTAAATTATTAATATTCATTGCTGCAGCTAGTACTGCTTGTGCTAATGCAGCAGATTGCATACCTTTCTTTTGGTTTGTTTGGTTAAACATGTTTAATAATTCTGGGTTAGCCTCAAACATCTTAGGATAAAAAATTGAAGTAATCTCAGTTCCTTTATCTTGTAATAATGGTACAGTTTGTTTGATAATATCTTGCTCTTTTTCAGTTAGCATAATTCATTCCTCCCTCTTTTCTAATTATGATAGCTATTATCCTATATTTCAAAGGATAAATTTATGAATTGCAACCTTTTTATTATTATTTGAATATTTTATGAAGTTTATCTTTATGATTGATTCAATTTTTTACTTTTCATTTATACTAAATATTAAGGAGGAATTTTTATGATTACAAAAGAAGATATTGTTGCAGATGTTGTAACAGATTATCCTAAAAGTGCAGATATATTTAGAAATGCTGGAATAGATTTTTGTTGTGGCGGACAAGAGAGTATCGCTTCAGCTGTCAATCATAAACCAAATATTGACTTAAATTCCTTATTAAATAAGTTGAATCATATTGATAATACAGAAGGTAACAGTACCATTAATCCTAAATTTTTAAATGTTGAATCTCTTATACAATATATACAATCAGCTTATCACGAAACGCTTAAAGAAGAATTTAAGAATCTTACACCTTACATGACTAAATTGGCAAAAGTACATGGTCCTAGTCACCCATACTTATTAAAATTACAAGACTTATATCGCGAGTTTCGTGATAGTATGTTGGATCATATACGTAAAGAAGATGAGGAAGATTTTCCTAAACTCATTCAATATAGTCAAGGACAAGATGTACAAAACATTAAAATCATATTAGAAGATTTAATTAATGACCACGAAGATACTGGGCAATTATTAAATGTTATGAATCAACTAACCTCTGATTATCAAACCCCAGAAGAAGCATGTGGAACATGGAAGCTTGTTTACCAAAGATTACAAAATATCGAACGTCAAACACACCAACATGTACATCTTGAAAACCATGTGTTATTTAAAAAGGTAAGTTAATTAAATAAAACTTAGGCTTCATTTAATTAACTGAGTGCACGTGTCAAATTTCAAATTGAATTCGTTGCCCCACGTCCTGAATCCCGAACCCCAACCTGCTTTGCCTGTTGAATTTCTCGGTGAAATTCTCTATGTTGTGTTCTAAAAAATTTGAAATAGTCGTATATTAATTTAGTTATCGACTGTCAATATATCAAAAAACCTGAGACTATTACCGATGTCTCAGGTTCTTATACTTATTATATATTCTATTAATCTTCTTGAGATATAGCTAATCTTTTTATTATGCTTTCATATTGTGGATATTGACGAATCAAATATTCTTGTGTTAAAAGTTCAAAATGCTCGTATTCAAATCCAGGTTGACACATACATCCAACTAGACTATATCCCTCTGCACTATCTAAAGTAGAAGCAAAAATTGTCCCTTTTGGCACACAATATTGTAAACACTCACCACAATCTATATCTCTACCTAATTTAACAGTATGATATTCACCTTTAGGGGTTATCATATGAATCTTCAACGTCTGACCAGCATGATAATACCATACTTCATCTGCATCTATTCTATGAAAATGTGATATATCGCGCTGTGTTAATAGAAAATAAATACTGCTAAAAGACGCTCTTCCTTTACCGTCGCCTCTCATTGTTTCTTTAAAATATCCGCCTTCAGGATGCGAAATTAATTCCAACCGGTCTATCCAATCATTAGCAGTCATCATTATTTTAAATCTACATTATGGAAAACATTTTGAACATCTTCCAAGTCTTCAAGTGCATCGATTAATTTTTCAAAAATAGCTTGATCCTCTTCAGACAACTCAATATCAGTTTGAGGTAACATTTCAAACTCTGCTACTTTAAATTCCTCAACGCCAGCTTCACGTAATGCATCCTGAACTTGTGCAAATTGATCTGGTTCTGCGTAAACAATAGTCAAGCCATTGTCATCAATTACATCTCTTACATCAATATCTTGCTCCATTAGTGTTTCTAAGACTTCATCTACAGATTTACCTTCTACACCAAAGGTTGCAGTATGGTCAAACATATAAGCTACTGAACCAGATACTCCCATATTTCCTCCATTCTTACCGAACGCAGCACGTACATCTGATGCTGTACGATTTACATTGTTTGTTAATGCGTCAACTATAAGCATTGAACCATTCGGACCAAAACCTTCATATCTTAAGTGATCGTAGTTTTCGTCACCAGCGCCTTTAGCCTTATCAATAGCTCTATCTATAATATGATTAGGTACTGAATATGTTTTTGCACGTTCTAATACTAATCTTAAAGTTTGATTTGACTCTGGATTAGGCTCACCAGACTTTGCAGCTACATATATTTCTTTACCAAATTTGGCATATATTCTACTAGTATTTTTATCTTTTTGGGCTTTTTTCTCTTTAATGTTGTTCCATTTACGTCCCATAATGTCATCTCACTTTCATCATCTATGTACCATATTATATATTTAGCTACCGTCTTTGTAAAATCTGTTAACATGTTACAAACATTGTTAAATCAATCATTATAGATACCTATTGTTCCTCAAAATACAATAAACATTTTTAATAAAAAAACTGTCATCAAAATAAAACTTTTGACGACAGCAAACTCATTTTATGTAGCTTGATTCATTTCGACACATCTCTATACATTTTGTATATCGATTAAAATGTCATTAATAACTTAAGAATTTTTCAACATCTTCAAATAAAGCATCAAATTCACTCATATTATTTTCATCCATATATAGAAAAATTTTTCTTTCATCTCTATTCGATCTTACTTTATTTAACTTTTCTTTGTCTATCAATCTTCTAATAGACATCAAAATCTTAGTTCTACTAATATCTAACTCTCCTGTAGCCAGTTTTAGAAAAGTTTGCATAAGAATTCGCTCATCTAAGCAATATTTTTTAGCTAAATATAGTACAGCAAGATCGTTTAACGTCAACTTATATTTTTTATCTATATATCCAGATAATGCTTTATATTGTTTGTAAAATTCTAGTAATTTAATTAATTTCTGCTCATTCAAAATCTGCACCTCCAAATATAAGTAGACAACGCATATATCATTATCTTAAATATTTGGATAATTGTCTTTGACATTTGTTTTTAAACAATTGTCAAAATTACGAATAAACACAATTTAAGTTGTGCTACGCCTTTTATTTATTTTATCTTTTTTATATATTTCAACTAAATATACTGCATTATATTTCATTCTGATTTTCAATGGGCCCTTTTTAAAGTCATGTTCCATAATGTGCATGTATGGTCTAAAGTTCTCCTCAACTCTCATCAAGAACGGTGTAGACCAAACATATTTGTGACGTAAGTTTTGAGAAATCATATGATTAATATTGCCACCTTCATCATCAACTTTAGCAATCACACAAATATATTCATCTATTAACGCTTCATCTTCAAAGTTAATCCATATATCAACGTCTTTAAAGTCGCTCTCATTAGATTCACTTTCAATCACACGCCAATCATATAAGTAGAGATAATATTGATCAGCATTTTCAATAATATTATAGAATCGTTGTTCAATTTGGTTTTGATTAGTCATCCAACTCAAATGATTAAAAATCAGTCCAAACGTTGTTTTAAACCCATTCTCATCAAATAAATGTACAGCGTTAAAGACTTTAGGATTTGAAAATACATTTAATCCGTAGCCTTTAAAATGTTTTTTTAGTTTTGAAATCGTTTTAAATAGTAATGGAGCGCTATTACTTAAATCAATTTCATTATTATTCAGTAATTGATGATTATATAAATTTAGAAAAATTAAATTTTCACTACTAAAATCAAACTGCTTTAAATCATCTATTAAATGCTTAAATTGTAGAATATTTTTGAGTAATAAACCTTCCTCATTATCAAGTAAATAGGGTGACTTTAATCTAGCATTATCAATATAAAGATAGTCAAATTTTAAACGCTTTATTTGCGAAGCTAATGATTTAAATTGTGCAGTGTCATTAAACATGCAACTAATATCTAAACCTATTTTATATTCCAATTCGATGTTTTGTATCTTCAAGATATTACGATAAATTTCTCGAATACTTTTTTCGTTCAAATTAAATATAAATTGCACATTGTAATCTGAAACAGAACATTTATTCATAATTTTTAAGTTTTCATATTGATATGTAAAAAGTTGATTAAGTTCATATATTTGCTCGATTTTATCGATGCTAAATGCGACGTGCAAGCGATATTCAATAATAATTTTAATGATATCATTCATCTCTTCTTGAGAGAACAAATTCTTATATTGGCATAAGTTAGGCATAATACAAAAAATAATATTTGAACCTTCATACCCTATTTTTTTATGAATACCTTGCAAAAACAACATTTTAATTTCATCAATTGAATTAATTTGAACGACAGAATAAAACGTTGAAACATTAGAAATTGGATATTGGTCAATAACAATTTCATCATAATTATCTAACTCATTCGTTGGCATTTTAGAACATATTAATGATTGTACACATGATTTTAAGTGTTCTGAAACATCATCATCAGAACATCCATTGTACTTATCATATTTTTTCATTGCACGATATGCATTGGGCGTTACACTTAAATAATTTTTGAATTGTCTAGAATATGTAGATACATTACTAAATCCTAACGTTTCACTAATTTGGCTTATCGTTTTAGTTGTCGTAAGTAGCATCTCTATAGATTTACTAATTTTAAGTGTATCTATATATTTTTTAAATCCCATACCTAATAACAAATGAAACTGCGTAGAAAGGTTGGACTTAGAAACATATAATTTATTGGAAATATCTTTTAGAGTAAGTCTTTCTTCGATGTGATTATATATATAATTCAATTCATCCTTTAACTCACCATAATAATCATACATATATTGGTCTTCAGCAATTTTTTTGTCAATAATAGCCTCATTAGCAAGAATATGAACAATTTTATTGATAATATCTTGCTCTTTATCCACATCATTATCTAAAAAATTCAACGTAAGTTGAGCAACTAGTTCTTTAATTTCTTTCTTAGATTGTATTAAATCCGAAATATAATGGTAATTAAAAAAAGAATAGCCTAACTCTGTAAACCAATCACTAGAAATATATACTTCTAGTGTGATGCCATTGTCACTGATACTAAACACATCCATATTATTCACAATATATAACTCATCTGAGAGTATCCTTTCTTTCATAAATTGTTGAAAGTGCATACTCCCTTCGATAGGCCAAAATAATAAAATGCCGTCTTGACATCGTGTTGCCGTATATTCTTTTTTTGAAAGTATATGCAAACAAGAATTTGCCATATCTTTACCTCTTTCCCTCAGTCTTTTATGCCCATATCAATTCATGTAAATTTTCACAAGTATCAGAAAATAATCTAACACAATATAAAAATAAATCAAAAAGAAAAAGATATATTTAATCATTTTTTTATTTTTGTACTTCATCTTTTCTATTAGATATAAAAAAAGATGTGTCGTGTTGAGAGTTCAACATTAAATGAAAAACCCAGAAACTCTCTGATAGAGAAACACGATCACATCTTTTAATTCATTCATAATCTCTTTAGTTTTTAAAGCGATTTGCTAAACTAAGTATATCTTCGATGATATTTAATAAGTTGATAAACAAATTAAATCCCATTTCTCTTGGTGAGAATTGACCTCTTTTCATTCTATTAAAATCGTATAAAGTATAAAGGAGAAACAATAATAAGCTCACTATTGTAATGACAGTATGAAAAATTGGATTATTAATAAATATCCCTATAATCCCAGCTATAATTAGCGCAATTAATGTCACAAACAAATATTTTCCCATACTCGAAGCGTCTTTTATTAAAAAGTAACCTATAATACCAAAAGCTATAAATGCACCAATAGCAAGAATAATATTTTTATAGAATACTTCTGCTCCTAAATTTTGTAAGTAAGTCGTAAAAAGAGCATACGAAAGCAAACCTACAATAATAGCGTATATATGAGAGATCACTAATCCATATTTTCGCGCACGTTTAATAAACAACGTTGCTAATATCAGAATTAACAATCCTAGAGACAATGGTTTTCTCCATGACATAGGAAGATATTGTCCAAAATAACAACCAATCCCAAAAATCATCCAATAATACATAAAATATAACCAAACTTTTGCATAGGCATGTGTTTGGTTCTTATCTTGAGATTGTCTTTTATGATCAGTTGATTGGTGTGTCGATTGTGACATTATAATAACTCCTTTTCTATATTAAATAATTAGGTAATAAAAATTTTACAACACTATAAAGAATTACAAAAGTATTTAAGTTCATAAATTCTAAATATATAGAAGTTTTAGAAAACTCATTACATTGAACTTTACTTTATTACAATTTATCTAATAAATATTAAGAAAAGTAACGAAATATGTCTTATAAATAGCGATATATCAACTTTCTTTAATAAATGTTCAGAACAATACATTATTTTAACAATGTTACAAGATAATAACAAAGCCCACAAAGTCAAATATTTTTGTTAGTATGGGGTACGTAATAAAAAAACAAAAAGTTAATGTACAGAGACTTGTCGGGACAATTATCTAAATCATTAAACTTAAATCAATTAAATCTTTGTTATATTTAAGGAGGAGTTACTTTGAAAAAGTTAGCCTTTGCAATTACAGCCGCTTCAGGCGCAGCAGCAGTTCTATCACATCATGATGCTGAAGCTTCTACACAACATAAGGTTCAATCTGGAGAATCCTTATGGACTATTGCACAACAATACAATACTTCAGTAGAAAGCATTAAGCAGAATAATAATCTTAGCAACAATATGGTATTCCCAGGACAAGTTATTAATGTAGGTGGAAGTGCTTCACAAAATACTAGTTCAAACACTTCTTCAAGTTCAGCATCTTCACATACTGTAGTAGCAGGTGAATCATTAAACATCATAGCTAATAAATATGGTGTTTCAGTTGATGCATTAATGCAAGCAAATCATCTAAATGGTTATTTAATTATGCCTAACCAAATATTAACTATCCCTAATGGTGGTTCTGGTTCAGGATCAGGTGGTACAGCAACTCAAACTAGCGGTAATTATACTTCACCTTCATTCAACCATCAAAACTTATACACTGAAGGTCAATGCACATGGTATGTGTTCGACAAACGTTCACAAGCTGGTAAACCTATCAGTACTTACTGGTCTGATGCAAAATACTGGGCGTCAAATGCAGCGAATGATGGTTATCAAGTTGATAATACTCCATCTGTTGGTGCAATTATGCAAAGTACACCTGGACCATATGGTCATGTAGCATACGTTGAACGTATTAATGGTGATGGTAGTATTTTAATTTCAGAAATGAATTATGCAAATGGTCCATACAATATGAACTATCGTACTATCCCAGCTTCAGAAGTATCTTCATATGCATTTATCCACTAATCATTGATGATTAATGATTTTACTACAAGGTAATGGAATATACCTTGTAGTTTTTTATTTTAATAGAATGATTGAACCTCATTATTTTATATTTTAAGCAATTCAAATAAAAAGGCCACACAAAGTTGACTAAAAATGTCAGTCTTTGTGTGGCCTTTAGCTATATGTACTTACGTATTATACAAACCTTTTTTATTTTAAGAACAGATGAATAATAAAATAAATAATTGCTGCTAAAACAGCTGAGATAGGTAAAGTAATCACCCATGTTACAACCATACGTTGAGCAGTACTCCATTTAACACCTTTCGCACGATTTGAAGCACCTACACCTAGAATAGATGAAGACACAACGTGTGTAGTAGATAATGGGAAATGTAATGATGACGCTACGAAAATCGTTAATGCTGAAGAAATATCAGCGGCTGCACCGTTAGCAGGTCTAATTTTCATAATATTTCCGCCAACAGTTTTGATGATTTTCCAACCACCTACTGCTGTACCTAATCCCATAGCTGTTGCACACGCAACTTTAACCCATACTTGAGGTTCAACATTACTACCATCTTGTAAATTACCTACAATTAAAGCTAATGTGATAATACCCATAGATTTTTGAGCATCGTTTGTACCATGTGAGAATGATTGTAATGCTGCAGTAAAGATTTGGAAAAACCTAAAATTACGATTAGTACGTGTTAAATTTGAATTTTTAAAAACGATTTTAACAATCGTATACATCATATAACCTACACAAAAAGCTATAATTGGTGAAATGATTAATACGATAATAATTTTTGTAAAACCTTGATAGTGTAATACTGCAAACGAACCTTGCGATGCAATGGCTGCACCCGCTATAGATCCGATTAGTGCGTGAGAAGATGAACTTGGTATTCCATACAACCAAGTGATTAAATTCCAAATAATGGCAGCAATAATAGCTGCTAACACAACAACTAAACCATGTTGTAATTTGAATGGATCAACGATATCTTTTGTAATAGTTCCAGCAACACCTGTGAAGGTCAATGCCCCAATAAAGTTCATGACTGCTGCTAATAAAATAGCTCTTCTTGGTGTTAATGCTCGAGTAGAAACCGCAGTAGCTACAGCATTAGCTGTATCATGGAAACCATTGATAAAGTCAAATATTAATGAAAATATAACTATAGCTATCGTGACAATTAAAATATATGACATAAATAAAGACTCCCTTAGCTATTTTTCATGATTATAGTTTCAAAATTATTAGCAACAGCTTGACACTTATCTGCTATTTCTTCCATGCTTTGATAAATATCTTTTATTTTAATTAATGTGATTGGATCTGTTTCACTGTTGAAGATGTGTTTCATCGACTGTCTTAAGATACCGTCGCAATTTGTCTCAAATTCTTTAATATTAATAGAATGAATGCGCATGTGAGATAACTTTTTGTCTACAAGTAATCCTACAGCTAGCTTCATTTCGGCAACTGCTTTTTGTATGTTTTCTACAAATTCAGCCATGTACTCATCTGTATATTCAATTGAATACATTTCAAACATTGCTGATGTCTCTTCCATAGCATCTAGAACATCATCTATTGCATTGCATAAAGATAAGATATCTTCACGTTCAATTGGTGTAATGAATGTTTGGTTGAGATCAGAAATAACTTGATGCATAAGTTCGTCACCATGTGACTCATACGTTTTAATATTATCAGAATAAGCTTTCAAATCTAAGTGTGTATTGAAGTCCATTTTGCCGAATTCAATAGCTGCACGGTCTAGATTGAATACCATTTCTTCTAATTGAACCATGAACTTATCCTTTTTCTTACTAAACATTAAAAATCCTCCATTTTGAGCGATTGTCATCAATCACATTATTAAATTTTATTTGCGTAAGACAAGTGGTTGAGGAACTGATTTACAATTATTATAAAAAGTAACTAGCAATTCTTATATTGTAAAAATTGTGTAAATTTAATATATAGTAATCATTTATTGATGTTCGCCAACATCCAGTTTTGTCCCTACTTGAAAATATCACAAAATTTACATAACCACAATTCTATTTACAAATTCTTAACAAACTAGATATTAAATTTTTACATAAGTGTCTCATAATCTTATTAAAAATGATGAGCGATAAAATCATGGAAACACTTTTATCCACTCCAACTTTAAAATAACGATTTATTAAATCAATTTCAAATATTAATTGTAATTTTCATTCAATTTAATAAAGCGACACTTTAATCATTTGTTATTTTCAATGATTAAAATGTCGCTTAGTATTATCAATTGAGTTTTGAAAATATATTAAAATCTATAAATTAAATAACACAAATTCAATAAGTATAAATTTATATCGAATGTTTAATTGTTCTTTTAGAATGATTATAAGCTATAATAGCAAATACTGCATAAGTTGCTGTATAAACTGCCATAACTATAAAAATAGGTATTTGATTTGTCACATTCATTAAATGCATATAAGCAAGTGAAGCAAAATATGCATGCAGTAATGCAATAATTAAAGGTAAACCAAAATTAAATATTACCTTAAGTTTCAAACCTTTAGACATATCTTGATGCGTAAATCCTAGCTTACGAAGAATCGTGTAGTTCTCAAGTTCGTCTTCCGTTTCATCAATCTGTTTAATGTAAATTATACATCCTGCTGCGATTAAAAATGTAATTCCTAAAAACGATGTCACAAATAATAAAATACCAGTTAAACTAGAAATTTCACTTGCCGCTTCACTTCTTGTTTCTATATCTTCATTGATACTACTAACTAATTTTTCTAATTCTGGTAAATCATTTTTATTTTTAAGATCAAAACCATATTGGGAAACAATATTCTTTTCTTTTATATGTTCTCTAATTTTTTGATAATCTTCATCATTTAAAATAAGTGTCGGTCTACCACGATCAACATCAGACATAAAATAGACTTTATTTATCCCTTTTCTCAAACTTACTTTTAAACGAAACTTCTTACTTCCTACATAAGCCGTCCTTTTTTTGTCTGTTTTAACAACATCTTTGAGAGATCCTCTAGGTATAATAATATCTGTCTGCCCTTTTTTCGTACTTACATTTGGAATATATTTATCACTCGTTACTGTGATTTCTTTCGGTCTATATACACCTTCGCTAAAAAGATGATCTTTATAAACTTTTGCATACACGACCTCTTTATAATTATAGTAATGTTCAATATTACGGTTATTTAATTTAAAAGCAAGTTCATTTGCTTGTTTCTGATTCTTTAACGTAACATCATGTGGTGAACTCAGTAACACTTCATTTGTTAACGTACTACGACTTAACGCCGCAAAACATAATACAGAAACTGTTATTGCTGACACAACAGTCATTACAGTTAGAGAAAATGCATTCTTCTTAACACGATATATAATAGGTGATGTGAACATAACATCTGTGACACTTACCGTTCCATTTCTCAACCGCTGTATCGCTTTAAATATCAATGAAACTGTACTTCTAAAGAAAAAATATGATCCTATAACAGTTAAAAATAAAATAGCAAAAGGTTGAATAATTGTTTCTACGTTATCTACTAATTTAGTCGACATTATATAACCACTAACTATCATAATAATCCCTAGCAAACCTAATACAACTTCACCAAGTGTTGTGCGTGTATGACTGAACTCTTTTTTATTTACATCAGACGCTAACTCTTTAATAGAACGTTTAAGTAAATATACATAGCTTTGAAAGACTATAAGTACATATGACACAGCTATTAATAATAACGTTTCTAAAATGGCATGATAATTAAATATAATAGAAACACTCACGTTGATTCCTAATAATCGCAATACAATCATGAGTAAAATTTTCGAACCAAAGATTCCCAATATGATACCTACAATAGTTGTCATCATAAATGTCATCAATTGCTCCAACATAATCATTTTCATGATATCTTTCTTTGTTAGACCAATAATTTGTAATAACGATAGTTCACGACCTCGTCTTTTCAAAAATAAAAAATTAGCATAAAGCAAAAAGACCACAATAATGATAAATAAAAAATAACTTCCTACTTGTGAACCTTCTTTGATGGCAGGAAACGATTGATTACCGTGTAAATGGTGCGCATATTTTAAAGTTACAAAACTAAAATATAATACAACGCTGATAACAAGAGATAATAAATAAATAGCATAGTGCGTCACATTTTGTTTAAAGTTTTTGAAGATAATTTCATTAAAGCTCATAATTGATGCCACCAAGTACACTTTGCGTTCTTATAATTTCTTTATAAAACGTTTGTTTATCATCATCACCTTGATACAACTCAGTAAAGATTTGTCCATCCTTTAACATCACAACACGGTTTGAAAAACTAGCCGCTACTGGATCATGTGTCACCATAAGTATGGTTGTGTTAAATTCCTCATTCATATATTTAAGACGCTTAAGTAAATCTAGTGTACTTTTAGAATCTAAAGCACCTGTAGGCTCATCAGCAAATATAATTGAAGGTAAATTAATAAATGCCCTTGCTGCTGAGGTACGTTGACGCTGTCCACCTGACAACTCTGATGGATATTTATCACTAATATCACTAATGTTCAAAGCTTCTACTATACGTTGATAACGTTCATGCATTATTTGTTTATCTAACTTTTGAACTGATAGTGGAAGCATGATATTTTCTTTAACGGTTAAGGTATTTAAAATATTATAATCTTGAAAAATAAATCCAATATCTTTTTTTCTAATATCAGATAATTGCTTATTAGATAACTTCTCAAGTTGTTTCCCGTTGATTGTAATAGATCCTTTAGTCATATAATCAATCGAACTAAGTACATTTAATAAAGTTGTCTTTCCTGAACCAGAAGGTCCCATAATTGATATAAACTCACCTTCATCAACATCTAAATTAATTTCTTTCAAAACTTCTTGGAAAGCTTGCTTATCACCATAGACTTTTGACAACTGTCTTACCTCTAATATCGACAAATAATCACTCCTGTCATACTTCAACCAAATTATCTTTTTACGAAGACAAACTTAATGTAGACTATCATATCTTCTTTAATTTACATCTTTTATTATATCGATTATTTATTACAATTGTGATAATAGTAAGTAACAAAACGCACGTTTAAAATGACAATCTTGTCACTTTAGACATGCGCTCAATGATTTCATTTTGTTGTGGGAAAATGAAATAAAACGTTGTTCCTTTCCCCACTATTGAATCAACTTTAACTTCAATCCCAAGTTGTTCTTTCACGCTTTGTACAAGGTATAATCCCATACCAGAAGACGCAGTATCGTTGCGGTCTGTTGTAGAAGTAAATCCTCTATCAAATATACGTGGTAAATCTCTTTTACTAATTCCACGACCGTAGTCTTTAATTTTTAAAACAACGTGTCCTTCTATGTTATAACCACTTAAATTTATTGTAGAATTATCACTATATTTCAAAGAGTTAGATAGAACTTGCCTAATCATCATACGGCACCATTTAACATCTGTATAAACCTTTTGTTCGTCTTTAAAATCTAATTCAAAACCTATCCCTTTTGCCTGACTGATATGTCGAGTAACTTGTATTTCATCTATAACCATTCTCTTTAATGAAATATAATCAAAATACATATCACGATGATGTGTTTCAAGCCTTGTTAAATATAATTGCTTATCTAACATCTCATTAATACGAGACCATTCAAATAATAACGCTCGCTTACGCTGATCATCATTCTCTTGATCTATCAATAATTTCATAGCCGTAACAGGTGTTTTTATATCATGAACAAACTCTGTAATTGTTTGTTCATGATTTTTAATTTGTAATTGTTGTTCGACTACTTTCTCTTTTTGAGCGGCTATATGACGATACAGATAATCTATGACTTGTTGTTGAAATGGGGTTTCTGCCAAATCTTTATGCTTAATTTCTTCAATTTCTTTATCTTCATAAAAATGTTTAGATAGACGGACTTCTTTAACAAACGTAAATAATAAGAAAAGTATACTCAATCCTACGTTTAATATCACTATATAAAATACACTTTCAACTGAAATCTCATAATCTATGTAGGCAACACCTAATAAAATAATGTTGAGAAATAATATCCACAATATCCAATTAATACGAGATTTTATAAAAAACCAAAACCATCGAAAATTATTCATGAGCTAAGTATCCTTTACCAACTTTGGTTTCAATTGCACTATCCATGTCAATTTCTGATAATTTTTTTCTTAATCTATTAACATTAACTGTTAAAGTATTATCACTAACAAAAGCTTCATCATCCCACAAAGCAGTAATGAGAGTGTCTCGTGTCACGATTTGATTACGTTTATTGATTAACATCTCTAAAATAATCATCTCTGTTTTAGACAAAAAGATAGTTTTATCATCTTTTTGAATACTATCTTTTGATAAATCCACAGTAGCGTCTTGCCAACTTAACGTTCTCTTTTCTTCAACTCCAAATTCATAAACGCGTCTATAAATAGCTTGTAGCTTAGCAATTAAGACGTTTGTATAAAATGGTTTTTGCATATAATCATCTGCACCAAGTTCCATACTCATCACTTGATCCATTGGATTATCTCTTGATGATAAAAATAAAATAGGAACGTTCGACTGTTGTCTCATTTTTCGACACCAATAAAACCCATCGTATTTCGGTAATTGAACATCCAAAATAACTATTTCTGGATTAAATGTTTCAAATGTCTCCATCACATGACTAAAATCTTCGACACCAACGACATTAAAATCCCATTGTTCTAATTCCTTTTTTAATTCTTGAAAAAGCGTATTATCGTCTTCGACTAATAATATTTGCATAACGAATCACCTAATATATTATTTAGTATATTTAATCTTCTCACCTGATTGAATGCGACCTTGATAATGCTTAATTCTACAATCAATTTCAAAACCTCTCATAAGAAGTCCTTGAATCGGTGCTTGTATGAAATAGTAAATTGGCCAAAATAATCTAGGGATATAATCGTATAAATGAACCATAATTAAACGTGTTCCTTTAAGAAGTCTAAATTCTAATTTTGCTTGCTTCTTTGATTTAGGTTTCATCAATTTACCATCAACAAGATGTAATGTAATTATATCTTCTGTTGTATTAACCATTTTGAAAATAGCTAAAGGTCTTTTAATGTTCCTATTGTAAATGATGTAGTGATGATCTTGTTTTTGAGTATGTACAAAAGTTCCTTTTGTCTCATCTAACCACCTACTAAAATAGTCTACAAGTTGATTGAGCGTCCATTTCTTTGGTAAAATCATCTTCATCGCTGTTCGAACATCATCATATTTAGCTGTTTGTAATTCTACGTTAATATGAGGACGTTTCACTTCAACATCCGTACAATCAACTGGTACGCCATAAGCGCCTAAACGTTCAATAGCTTCATTATCATGACGGCTCCCCGGAATATACACAATCTTTTTCAGCTTATTTATTGATGCAGCTCTACCAAAGTTATCTGCCGCTATAAAGTTTAAATCTCGTGCTGTTGCATGTGTTAATTTAGCAGAATGTTTAGTTGGATCTAAATAATATACCGCAATGTCTATACCTTTCATAGCTTCAACTACATCTTTATGATTATATATATCGCGTTTTAACCATGTGATTTTGTTCGTAGATCCTTTGTCAGGTTTGGGATATTTAGATAAAGCAAATAATTGAGCATCATGTTCAATGACTCGACTTAAATATCTACCAATATAGCCGGTGCCACCTGCTAACAATACTTTAGGCTTCATAAATATCAACTCCTAAACTTTCTTTTAGATAATTTCATATCAAGCGTAATTATGTAAAGTGTACTATAATAAGGAAGACAATTGATTTAACAAAACAGGAGTGTTGATATGACACATCTCATTCGTGAAATTAGTATTAAAGACGTTGAAAACTTTATCAGCCTATTAAGCCAAATATATGATGAATCAGAATTTACATTCTACAATCCAGGTGAATATTCACCAACGATATCTTCCGCAAGTCAACACTTAGAAAAATACATCACCTCACCTACCAAAGCAATATATGTCGCTGAAAGTGATGAGCAACTTGTTGGATACGTATTTGTTAATACTGAAACTTATGAACGTACACAGCACGAAGCTGTGGTGTACCTTGGTGTTAGAGAATATTACCAACATCAAGGTATTGGACAAGCACTTATCAATAGAATTGAAGCATGGGCTTTAAATCATCATATTCGACGTATTGAAGCTACGGTTGTTACTGAAAACATTAACGCAATAGAATTGTTTAAAGGCATGGGCTTTCAAATCGAAGGTGAACTTAAAGATAAGCTTTTTATAAACCAAAAATATTATAACGAATATGTAATGGCTAAAATATTAAATTAACTAAGTATGTCACTATAAATTTTACCACATATTTAAAATATTAAATAATATCATCATACGTCTCTCATATTGAGGCGTATTTAAATTATCTTTACTACTTATAAGTTTAAGATTATTTATTCTTTACTTATTATGAATCTACTGCATCATCACTTCGTATATCTTTGAATTATTCTTAAATTACTTTAATTTTAAAATCAAATTTATACTGTTTAATTATAAAAACGCACCCCAAAAGCTAAAATTTAGTCTAGCTTTTGGGGTGCACAATATTGTCTTGAGCATTTTAATATGCTTTCAGTCGATGACTGGATTAAAAATGTATTTATGTCAAGCTTACTATATCAATAATTCAGAGTAGAATTTCTTACAGAAATTACAAAGATAACTGACTTTGGGATTGTTTGATGCTGATAGTCATTGCACATTGAATTTGAATGAAATCTCTTTAATGTAGTTATGGTATTTAATTATACAATCGTATTCTCAGAACATATACAGTACTCCTCGCAATGACGTACTTCAATGCACGAATCCATTGAAATACATGTTTAATAAACTTAAGAATCAAAAGGGTATAAGGATACTTCATTAGTATTTTGAGTTGGCTGATTTTGTGATGACTCGTTACTCTCCACTCCAGAAGATGATGTGTTTCGACTTAAAAATAGCAGTACTTTTTTGATATTCTCTTTTGATTCCGGTTTATCTAGATGAAATTGATATTGATGATGTAAGTGATGCGAACCATCATAGAATAATGTATCTACTGGAATATTTTCTGTTTTCAAACCTTGCGCAAATTCTTTATTTTGACTATAAAAAGGATCAGCGTCACCAACCGAAAGAAATGTCGGTGGGTATTCGTGAGTCACTTGATTGAGCGTTGACATTTGAGATAAGTTTTTAAAATCTGTTTCCCAATGACTTGTTCCAGTATAACTTTTCATAAATAATTGTATTCTCGGAAACTCAGTTGCTTTAACGGTTTTCATATTATAAAAACCACCAAAAAATACAGCAGCCTTTATTTGTGAAGGCTTGAACTGCTGTTCAAAATGCATTTCATCTCTCAAGTCTTCATTGGTTTGCATAGCTACATATTGACTAGTTAACTGAGCGCCAGCAGAGTCTCCCCCAATAACAACTTGATCAAAATCAATAGGTAACTCATGCTTATTCTCTTTTATAAACTTTACAGCTTGATTGAGTTGTACTAGCGGCGTTGGATATTTATATTGCGGAGCTAACGCATAATTTACATTGACAATGATGTATCCTTGTTCTGCAACTTTTGACAATAATTGATTTTTATATTGTTTGTCTCCAGCGATAAATCCTCCACCATGCATCCAAAAAATTACCGGTAATTTCGTATCATTGCTCATATCAGCTGGGGTAATAATGTCTAATTTGCTGTTGGGTATACCTTTACCATATGAGATATCTCTATATAATTTTACATTTTTGTTATTAATTTGAACATTTGTCTTGCTCTTCTGTTTATCATGAACATGGTTATAATGACTCTTCAAATTAAAAGCCAATATAAGTGAGACAACAAGTATGATTAGTGTTGTTATCCATATCCATTTTAGCTTTTCTTTCATCATGGCTAACCCTTTCAAATAATTACTCTACTTGTCTTGCTATTAATATAATAAAACAAATATCGATATAATTAAACAAAGGGGTAGGACAGAATCCATTTTGATGAATTCGAAGTCCCACCCCTCAAAGCTGACTCAATTTAAAATTATTTAATATAAGCGTGCATCTTTAACTTAGTCAACTCGGATGAACATATATACTTGTTCATGTATTTTTTAACCTTAAACTTCTCACGATTAAAATAAACATTTTTAATCATAAAAGTGTGAAGCAATGATTACGCGATATGCTCTTCATCATCTTTTTTACGTTTATAATATTTAATCAATACTGCTACTACAATAAATAATCCGACAATACCCATAAATTTGTATAAGACATTGATTAAATCAGCGAATCCTACGAAACTTAAAATAAATGCCATCACCATCATGATAATAATGAATATATGGTATTTTTTACTATAAGGTTCTGTGAAACGCGCTGCAAAAGAATAACAAAGACCTAAAATCGTGTTGTACATCACAGCTAACATAATGACTGTGAGTACAAGACCTAACCATGGATGTATACCTTTCGCTAGGTTAAGCGTAGGTATTGCCACATCTTTAATTTTTGAATATTCTGTTTGAAGCGAGAAGTTAATTAACGCAAGTAGGATAGCGTATAGCACACCACCAAACATTGCTCCTGCACCTGAAACTCTTCGCTTAGACGCATCACCGCCGATAGCTACTATCGTACTAAATCCTACAGCAAAGGCTAATCCGCCGTATACTAATCCCCAAAAGATACCTTTCCAAGCACTCGTTTCAGGCATAGCACTGTTTACTTCCCCTAATGAAATACTACCTGTAAATAGGTAAAACACAGCAATAAGAATAACCATTATGATTAAAAATGGTGTAACTAGTCCTAAAGCTCTTACAATTTTATTAAAATCTAATAATAATGTTAAGTAAATCAAAACTGTCATGATTAATGCGCCTAACCAAGTAGGAATTCCAAAACTTTGCTCAAAAGTAGAACCTGATCCGGCTATCATAGTGACAGCTATACCAAATAAGAAAAAGACAAGAATATAATCAAAAACTTTACTAAATTTTTTTCCAAACACATATTGCAATGTGGACTCGTGATTTTTCGCTTCAAATGCAGTACCTATCTTAGCTACTTGTCTTCCTATGAATCCAAGTATAAATCCTGAGATAATCACTCCAATATATGACCATAAACCAAATGGTGTGAAAAATTGCATCACTTCTTGTCCTGTTGAAAATCCTGCGCCGACAACAATGCCGACATAGGCAAAACCAATTTTTATAGCTTCTTTATTCAGCCCCATGTGAATATTTACCTCCTTAGAGTTGCACAGTGAGAATTATAACGTACTGACTTTTTATTGCAACCCTAAAAAAATGTATAAATTTAGCTATTCTGTATTTTTAATCATTTTAGAAAACGATTTTTCAGGAATCAATATAAATAAAAATGTATAATCAAACGTAATCATGTATAAAAAAATAGTCGCAAAAGTTTCAATAAACTTGAGCGACTATAACTCATTTTTTAGCGTGCATCTCTTTGATTGTTCAATTCATTAATGTCTACAACTACATTATCCATACGTTTTGCTGTATCTTTAAGTACATTTCGTGCAACATTATTACTTGGATCGAGTTTTAGAATTCGTTTAGCGACATCAAACGCTTTTTTATCCGAAATAACTGGCTCAGGAATAGCATGAAGCAATAACATTTGTAATAAACTCTTCACTTCATTTCCGTCAGTAAGTTTTATGGAAGAATCTGCATGATAATAAGCTGAATCTAGTGCGCCCTCATATTCACTTAAAGGATAAACAAGTAAAAGGAATGCTAAATCATGTAATTCTGATGATTCTTCTACCTTAATCATATCTAGAATACATGTATAAAACATCATACTCTCTACTTCATGAGCACTAGAGATGTATGCTTCTTCAAATTCCATAAAATCTGTTTCGGACATTAACTGTCTAACTAGTTCAAACTCGCCATTCAATACATGTTTTTTTATAAGATGTTGCATGGCAATGTCCTCCTATTGTCCAGATTTTATATAGCAATTATTATTATAATACCATAATTACCTTTAAATTTCATTTAAAAAATGATACTCAACGTTTTGTATCGTAAAATTACAATATATTTTCAAACATCTTTTCTTTATATGTATACGTCTTATTATAACAATAATAAATGTATAAATGGTGAACTTTAAAAATTATTGTGGTTCACGTGATAAAATTATTCAAACTATGGTTATGATATAAAAAAATGCTCAAAACAATTATCATTTTGAGCATTTTTTATTATCATATCTTATCAATAAGACTGTATTCATTGAATCACGAATACGTCTGACAGAATAAATCGTAAGTAACTAAAATTGGTTTCCCTGTTCTCGGATCTATATCTAAAACACCATCAATATTAAATACCTTTTCTAAAATGTCCTTAGTTAACACTTCATCAGTTTGACCAGTAGCAACAATATCTCCAGCTTTCATCGTAATGAGATGATCTGAGAAGCGAATTGCTTGATTAATGTCATGTAAAACCATCACAATAGTGCAACCTTCTTCTTCGTTGAGCTTTTTGACTAAATTTAATATTTCTAATTGATGACAAATATCTAAATAAGTTGTAGGTTCATCTAAGAAAATAATATCAGTACGTTGGGCTAGTGCCATTGCAATCCACACGCGTTGTCTTTGTCCACCACTTAAATCATTTATAGTACGATGACGAAATTCACTTGTACCTGTAACTGACAATGCCCAATCAATTTCTTTTTTATCTTCTGCAGTTAAACGACCAAATCCTTTTTGATGTGGAAAACGCCCATAAGAAACAAGTTCTCCTACAGTAAGTCCATCTGGGACCTCTGGTGATTGTGGTAAAATTGCTATTTTTTTAGCTATTTCTTTCGTGGATGTGGCATGAATACTCTTACCATCCAAATTAATTTTACCTTCTTTAATCGACAATAGTCTAGATAACGCTTTCAATAAAGTTGATTTCCCACACCCGTTAGGTCCAATAATAGAAGTAACCTTTCCATCAGGAATTGCGACATCCAAATTATTAATAATCGTAGAATCACCGTAGCCAATTTTCACTTGTTCACCACTTAAACGACTCATAATAATTCCCCTACTTTCATTCTCTAAAATCTTGCTTTATATATAGTAAAAACATTGTTATTAATTAAGTTATTCACTCATTATCAGTCACAAACTTGTAATTGATAATCATTATCACAGTTTTTATTATAACATCTCTTCTATATTATGACTAACAATTATTTTCACTAGGTTATATATTATATTCGTAAATGAGTAGTAGTAAATTAAGCGAGTAGTACTGTCCTTAATAAATAAGTAGAGAACAGTATGATAATAAAAAGCCCAAAATGACTTTAACTAAGCAATCATTTTAGACTTCATTTAAAAAAGTGCCTTACATTTTAACAACTTTTTAACTTTATAATATATTGATATTTTACTCATCTAACAAAAAACCATTACCATATACATCACGAACGTCATGAATAACTAAAAAGGCATTTTCGTCAATATTTTTGATGATTCGTTTAGCACGAGATACTTGTGTTTTAGAGATGACTACGTAAAGTACATCTTTTTCTTCTCTAGTGTAATAACCGTGTCCATTTAATATTGTTAATCCTCTTCCAACTTGCTGATCAATAGCTTTTGCTACCTCATTAGGGCGACTAGATATAATAGTCATTGCCTTTTTAGTATTTAATCCTTCTATAACAAATTCCATCACTTTTGTACCTATATATAAAGACATAACTGTAACTAAGCACTTCACTAAAGGAATTTCTGTCAATGAAATAAGCACAACGATAAGGTCAAAGAATAACAAAGCGTAAGGCGTACTAATATCTAAATATTTATTAACAATTCTCGCAAGAATAACCGTTCCAGCGGTTGTTCCCCCTGCTAAAACGATAATACCAATTCCTAAACCAACACAAGTCCCACCGAACACAGCATTAATCACAACATTCCCAGTTTCTACATGCCATGTTTCAGTTAAACCTAGAAAGATTGAAATGAGTACTGTAGCAAAAATTGTTAAATATGTACTACGTTTACTCAAATATTTATAACCCACAATAATTAAAATAGCATTTAAAACGAAATTGGTTATTCCCGGTGAAATATGAAAAGCATAATATAATACGATGGCTATACCAGTGACACCACCCTCACCCAAATTCCCTGAAATAACAAATGCATTGATACCTGCAGAGAAAATAAATGAACCTATCATAACTAAAATGATATCTCTGATAGTTTTATTCACTCAATCACCCCTAAAACTTTGTTTAATTATTAAAATGTTAGCATAAGATAACTACTTACTACAATAAAATTTCAAATAACTATATGATTTAAAAAAACAAATTCACATATCATATATTCGTAATTATAAATATATGTCATCTTAAGCGTACTAAAGTGGGAATTCAATACATCTGATTTTGAATAAATTTAAATATTCTGAATTTTTAATTTACTTATACTCCTAGGTCTGCTATAATAATTTTAACTTCTTGAAAGAGAAGTTATCTCCTTTGTGTTGTTTATAGTAACAAAACAAATTTTGCTCGAAGTACTGTGACAGTACCTAGTCCTTACCGTTACAAGTACATTAATATTCATTTCCCATAAAAGCCAAGTATAAAAAGTGTCTCCTCACTTTTATGCTTGGTTTTTATCATTTTAGAGATTCGCAAATCAATTCGTCAGCTTTCTACAAAATTAAAAAGCACACGACTCATCTAATTACAAAATAGGATGAGTAGCGTGCCTATATTAATTAAAAATCTTAAAAGTAAATTACCAAGCAAATAATCCAACAAATGCAGCAGTAAGTAAGGATACTAAAATTCCTGCTAACAACATCATCGGTACATATTTGGAAACGAAATCCGACGTTTTCTTATCAACAATACCTTTCAATGTACCTATAATCATTCCAATAGTTGAAAAGTTTGCAAAAGAAACTAAAAATGTTGATATAACTGCTCTATGATGAGGCGTCATCGCATTGACTTGATTAGAAATTTCCCCCATCACAACAAATTCGTTTGTTACAATTTTCTTCGCCATTTGTTGTGCTACTTCCCACGCTTCATTAAACGGTAAACCTAATAGTAAAGCAAATGGATACATGAAAACGCCTAAGATTTGATCAAGACCAAAGCTACCTTTGACACCAATACCATTTGCAATAAGATGTGTGATTAAATGAATCAATCTATCAATTAAGTCAGCCAAAGCTACAAAGCTAATGACAAATGCAATGATAATTAATACAAGCTTTCCAGCTGCTAAAACTGAATCTCCAAGAAATGAGAAAAATGGTTGTCTTTCAGTTTGGTGATCTTTAATGCTATACACGACATCTTCTTGTTCTTCAACTGATACAGGATTCAAAATACAAGAAACTATAATTGCGTTAATAATATTAAGTGGAATTGCCGTCAATACAAGTTCTCCAGGTATCATTTGCACATAAGCGCCCACAATTGCTCCTGAAACTGAACTCATAGACATCATCGCAATAGTTAGTACCCGCATTTCATTCATTCGTTTAAGTTGTTCACTAGAAACTGCAAGAGCTTCAGTATTACCTAAGAACATCATTTCAACACCAAAAAATGATTCAAACTTAGGTTGGCGTGTAACTTTAGCAAGTACCCAACCAATACCGCCAATGATTTTTGGAAGTATATTAAAGTACATAAGAATGTCAAATAATGGTACAACTAATAAAATAGGGAAGAGCGCGCTTACCGCCATGTCCATCATTTTATTAGACGTGAAGCTTTTAAATGCAAATCCGGTACCCTCATGTGCGGATTCTATAACCCATGCTATACCGTTAGCTGCTCCTTTAACCCCTGCTCTTCCCCATGGAAAATATATAAAGAACCAAGCTAAAAACAAATTCAAAATAACCAAAATAAAAATAGATTTCCATTGTATATTCTTCCTATTTCTAGAGAAAATAACTCCTATACCTAGGAAAATAAATAATCCAATGATATTAACTAATAAAAACATTTGGCACCTACCTATATGTATTTTTATACTTTCATGCATTGATTATGCAATCCTGTAAGACTATCAATATGTCATTCTATGTATTTTGTTAATGATGAACAATGATGAACAACAAAAAAATGAAAGCGTTTGTTTTACGTACTATATTTCTGTGCAAACCCCAAAAGTTCTTTTAATCTTACAAAAGTTATTATACCACGTGAAAAATAGGGTTAAAATGACATTTTTACAAAACTTATATAAAAAACCACGCCCTTCCACTCATTAATTAGGGCGTGGTTAATATTAATCTGATAATTTTTGAGATGTAACAAAATGTCTGTATTTATCATGACTTGCCATCAATTCATGATGCGTTCCCTTACCGGTAACTTCACCTTTATCAATAAATACAATTTGACCAGCTTTTTTTATAGTTGAAAGTCGATGAGCAATGACTACAGTAGTTCTGCCTTCCATAAGTGTTTCAAGTGCTTCTTGAATTTTCAATTCACTTTCGCTATCTAGGTTCGCTGTCGCCTCGTCTAATAACAAAATATCAGGATTTTTAACAAAACTTCTAGCGATATCTATCCTTTGTCGTTGACCACCTGATAATTTGAGTCCACGCTCACCAACCATCGTGTCGTAACCTTCGTCAAACTGCATAATAAAATCATGACAATTAGCTAGTTTAGCATACTCTATTAACTCTTCATCATCAACTTTTCTATTAATACCATATAAAATATTATCTCTTATCGTTCCACTCATCATCGAATTAGATTGCATAACATAACCAATTTTTGTGCGCCACTTTGAAAGTGGAATATCAAAAATACTTTGATTACCGTATTTAATATCTCCACGTTCAATATCATACATGCGCTCAATTAAATTAAAAATCGTACTTTTACCTGAACCAGAAGGTCCTACAAACGCGCTCACTTCACCTTGTGGAATACTAAATGACACATCTTCCAAAATCTTTTTAACGTCATATTTAAAATCCACGTGCTCAAATACTAATTCGCCGTCGATGATCGTAACGTCTTTAGATTCTGATAAAGCTTCAGTAGGTTCAATAGGCTCTTGCATAATTTCATATATACGACTGCTCGCACCCACAGCTTTTTTATAATCCGTAACTAGTGTCGATAAGTTAATCAGTGGCATAGATAACTGGATTACATAAAATATCATAGCTATAAGTGTTCCAGGAGTAATTGCTCCAGTACCTATTTCTAATGCACCAAAACCTAAAATAATCGCAATAGTTAATAGCATAACAACACCAGAAATGGGCTGTACGACTGCTGATATTTTAGCCTGTTTTAATCCTAATCTATATATTTTTTTAAGATTTGTATGCGCATTATCTAACTCTAAACGCTCAGTATTAGATACTTTAACTAAACGCATTTCGGTAAGCACTCTACCTAATAATCCACTGAAGTTCGCAATTTCAGATTGCGTATTGGTAGATATTTTTTGCATCACACGTCCCAAAGGAACGATGATTAAAATAAATACAGGAATAGTAATAAATGTTAATAAAGTTAATTTCCAATCCATGATAAATAGCATGACTAATGAACCTATTAAAGTTAAAACAGAAGGCAATAAATTAGGTAGCTTTTGTGAAATAAATTCATTAATCACTTTTGTATCATCTGTTAGACGACTCATTAATTGGCCACTTTCATTTTTATCAAAGAACGGCATTTTTAATTGAATAATATGTTCCCACAATAATGAACGAATCGCATAAATAATCTTTTCACCAATTTTACTTAACAAATATAGGCCTATACCGCTAAGCAATGCATTAACTAAGAAAATCGAGCCAAATATAGCTATCATTCCCCAATTAATACTACTGACGGAAAATTTATCAACTAAACGCCCGGTGAATAATGGTACTAATAAACCACTTAAACTTCCCAACGAAGTAATGATAACCGCTGCAATGATTAACCCATATGGCCATGAGAGTCTTTTAAATAAGAAAAACAAAGGGTTTTGTTCTTTCATAGTTATACCTCGTCTTTATATTCATATTTGATCTTGCTTAATCTTGTAAAAGTTCATTTCATCCCAAATCACAAGATATATAATGATTGCTTATTTATCAGTCTTTTAAGCAAATTTATATGACACCCAAAATGTTGCAAACTATGTAATTTTAACATTCAACTTCTCATGTACGTAACTATGTTCTTCGTAGTTGATATTATAACATTTTTTATCAGAACACACGCAAAAGATTATTTATTAGTACAAAAAATTGCACGTCATCTATTTTTATTTTCTGTCACCTTTCTGTGTTAAAAAAACACTAACGAAATATTTACTATGATACAACATTTCTACGAATAATCGATTTTATCCGAATCAGCTGCACACAAAATCTAAAAATATTAAAATGTATGTGATGAAATTTAACAATATTTAAAAATGATAATACGTGACATCAATATGGTGATTCAATTTATCAAACTCACTATCATGTAAATGTTTTATGACTTTATTGATACAAAATAAACTGTCGATTGATGTATTCTAAAAGAATTTCTATTCGTAATATAATAGCTGTCAAACCACACCTTAAAACATAATCTTTGCCATAAAACTTTTGAATAGTAGCATCCACCAAATACAATGCATTTACATCCACACATTCGTGAAAGACGAGGTTAATAAATTATCAAAATAGAAAAAAGCAGCAAGATATTTTCTCATTAAATAATATCTTACTGCTGTTCTTATAGATTTATGTCTTCACCTTTATTAAATAATATATAGGCATCTCGAATTACAGAATGTTTGATTTTAAATATAAAACCTGAGACATCTACCATTATCTCAGGTTTCATTTACATATTGACAATCGATGACTAGATAAAAATAAGTTTATATCAACCTTTTCCAACTCTAGTCACATTGATTTAAAGAACAATTCTTTCTTATCTCTATTTTCAAGATTAAATGTTCAATAGTGTCATAAATACTCTTAGTTATTTTGTATCTTTTCCGTATAATTCTTGCTTGATTTTGGTAGTTGAGATACCTTCTGTGCGGTTAAGATAAATGACTTCACACTTATCTTTAAGGAAGTCAAACTCCCCTTCCCAATCATGACCCATCACAAATACATCAACATCAAAACGATCAACATCTTTTTCTTTCTGTCCCCATCCTTCTTCAGGGATAACTAAGTCTACGTATCTAATAGACTCTAACATCATCTTACGTTGTTCATAATCATAATATGATTTTTTGTTTTTGATTTGGTTGAATTCATCAGTAGAAAGCGCAACGATAAGATAATCCCCCATCTCACGAGCTCTTCTAAGTAATTCAATATGACCATAATGAAGCAAGTCATATGTACCATAAGTAATGACTCTTTTCATGATACGAAATTCTCCTTAACTAAAAATTTAATAAAAATTTATAATCTTAATGTATCATAAATATTTTGACCATGCCATTAATACTATATTAGATACTAAACATAAATAAATTTAAAACTTACTTCAAAGAAAAGTTATTTTTTAAAAATTCTTTTTAGTGATTCTTTACCAGAAAAGGATATCTTTTTAGGTATAACTTGAAGTTTAAAACGAATTAATCCTGGTCTGCCAATTCCAACCTCACTAAGTGCCTTTTTCCATTGTAAGTATAAAGGCTTTGTCCAATGTGTTGCACTCTGTTCAACAGCTCTAACAATTCGAAACATAGCCTCTCCCGAGTAATGTGTATGCTGCATAGCTTTCATATACGCTATAACACTTTCAAGCAAAGATTGCGTTATTTTGTTATTTTTCTTTAAATGTGCCTGTATTAAGTAACTTACTATGAGGTTATCCATTCGATAACTATAGTAGATTTTTTCGTCTAATAATAATAGTAATTCCATCACGCGTTGACGAACTTTTAACGCATCACTCATATAAGGTAAGAATGTATCAGCACGTTGCGCTGTTACTGATCCTTCTCTCTCATTATAGCCATATACAATGTTAGGTATAAGTTGAATATCTCGCGCTTTAGAGAACGCTTTGACAATAAAGGTATGCTCTTCACAGAAAACGACATCTTCATCAAAACGTAATCCAGCATACTTCGAGCTAAATAATTTTGCTCCAGGTCCTATCGATTGTAAAATATCCGGTTTACGATCAAGTGTGACAATCGCATCTTTTACCATAGATTGATGGGTCGAAATGACTTGCCATTCGCCGTTAACATCTCTTGCCATTTGACCGATAACAACATCGGTTTCTTTGTTTTTATTAAAAGCATTCACCATTAAATCAATCCTACTAGGTAAAAACTCATCATCTGCGTCTAAAAATAAAAATGCATCAACATCTTCAGACATAGCTTCTAAGCCAACATTTCTACTTCGAGCTGCTCCTTGATTACTCTGATGAATGACTTTAATGTGTGGATGTTTTTGTTGTAATTCTGTAAGTACATGTTGTGTTTGATCAGTTGAACCATCATTGATACAAATAATCTCATAAGGCACACTAGTATCAACTGAGAGTATAGCACGTTTAATCGTTTCTTCAGCGTTATACACTGGAATAATTATTGCTAATTTCATTATTTCACCAACTTATTAATAAAATGAACTAACTGGTTAAGACTATCTTTTGAGTTATATTGATGCCAATCATTAAATAAAGATTGAAATTGCTCATCGTTATCCTGTATCGCTTGTATAATTGACTCTTCATTACTCATTTTGTATCGTTCTGGAATAGCATAATAAAATTCATTCAATCCTCTTACTTTTTCATATTGCTGTTCATCATAATTATAAATAAGTGTCGGTTTATTAAGTGCGCTTGCTTCAATAGGTAATGAGCTATAATCACTTATAATAATATCCGCCATAATTAACAATGAAGTAACATCGATTGAATGAGAAGTTTGACAATCAACAGTCGAAGGATGCAAATGACTCAATAACGTATAATTCGGCAAGTGCCGTTCAAAGTTTTCTTTATCAATAGTACGTTGTGCTACTTGACCTTCTCTATAAGTCGGAACATATACTGCGAGTTTATTTGTAATATGATATTTCTTTTTTAATCGTTGTTGTTCTAACTTAAGATTGCTTCTAAAGTATTGGGTCAGTCTTGGAAGTCCAAACTTTAACATTTGCGATGGAGATGCATCAAACGATTGTATAAAACATTGAGCCATTTTCTCCCCACCTACCAAATAATAATCGGTAGCATCATAAACTTTTTTGTATTGTCTTACCATAGCCTTATTTTTTAAATCAACTTGATGATCAGTTAAGCCAAAATTTTTAAGCGCACCAGCAGCATGCCATGTTTGAATAACAGTTTGCCCTTTTTTCTTCTGATAGCCACCCATCATTAAATAATACGTATCTAAAATAATAACCTTTGCTTTACTTAATACTTTCATATGTCTCATAATATATTTATTTCCGGCAGGTATAAAATATGCATGATTAATGTTATTAATATCTTTCTGATATATTTTTTTACCTATAACCGTCACATGGTATCCTTCACTACATAAGGCCTCTATAATAGGCAGTATATCTTGCTTAAAGGTCATCATTATCACAATGTGCTTCGAATTTATATTAAACGGTTTAAAAACCATATTTAAAAGCACAATAGCTATGATATAAATCTTTTTAATTATCAATCTCATTTTTTCACCATCTTTAAATTTCCAATCATTATATCAAATTATAAACGATACTTACTTTCAAAGAAAATAAAAGCAAATAATTTTTAATTCACTCAAAAATTCTACTAGGAGTCTCGATATTATAAAAAAAGTAGGACTACGAATTCATCTTGAATCCATTGTCCTACCTCATAACGTCAATATAGCGTATATTAAATTTGAAATATTTCTAACAAACAATTATTATAATTTCTTTTAATAAATAAACTAAATCTTTGATAATAAGTTAAATATTAATTCGTTTTATGGTAAATCGTTAATAGAACCCTCTTGATTGACACTTTTACAAGAAGTCCGCAAAGTGATCTCTATAGCGTCTATGTAAAATAGAACCTACTATAAAGAATAAGAGAATGATAATAACGTTATATAGCATTAACTTCCAATGATCTATGAAATACCATTGATGGAACAATATCGCTGCTCGGTATGATTCTGCGATAAAATATACTGGATTAAATAACATAATTTGATGAATCAAACCACTTACGCCGTGATTTTTTGGCACCCATAAAATTGGAGACATATAAAACAATATTCTCATTAATGCTTGCATAATCATCTGCGTATCTCTAATTAAAATCCCCAAAGTGGATGTTAAAAGTGCCACCGACGATGTTAGCAAATATGCAAAAGGTACATATATAAGTAATTGTACAATGTGAATTGAAGGGATAATTCCATTGAACATACAAGCTATTATAATAATTGCTAATAATCCTAAATGACCATAGAACCTACTTGTTACAATATAAGTAGGAATGATTGAGAGTGGGAAATTCATCTTTGCCACTTGATTGAATTTCTGTGAGATTGATTTAGTTCCTTCTAGGACACCTTGATTAATAAAGAACCACATACTTATACCAACTAACAACCAAAATACAAACGGAATGCCGTGTATAGGTGCATTGCTTCTAATTCCTAAACCAAAAACAAGCCAATACACCATGATTTGTAAAGCAGGATTCAACACTTCCCATGCAATACCTAGATAGTTATTATGATTGGTAATTTTAATTTGGAATTGTGCTAGTCTTTGAATTAAATAGAAGTTTTTAATATGTTCTTTTAAAACCGTTCCAACTGCGAACATTAAACTTAACCACGCTTTCTCCTATAATAGATTATCTATCTATTGTAAATCATTAATAGTTTCTCTTTAATTTGATTCATTGAGTCCATTCTTAAATAATAACATTTAACTGTTTATCATAAGCTCATTATATTATACAATCAATTCAGTTAAAAATTGTTAGAAATTTCGTGTAAGATTTAATTTTAGAAAATGAATCACTTTCTTAACTCACTGTGTTATATTTATTTTCAACAAAATCTTCTATTCACTTTACACTAGGTTAATAAATTTAACAACTGATGTGTTGTATATTATAATCTATATAAATGTTTATAAGGAAGGTACAAAAATGAGCGTTTCGGTAAATATTGAAAATTTAACAAAAGAATACCGTATCTATAGAAATAATAAAGATAGAATTAAAGATGCATTAATACCTAAAAACAAAAATAAAACATTTTACGCTCTGGATAACGTAAGTTTAACAGCGCATGAGGGAGATGTGATAGGTTTAGTCGGCATCAACGGTTCAGGTAAGTCTACTTTAAGTAATATGATTGGTGGCTCTATTTCACCAAGTTCCGGTGAAATAACGAGACATGGTGATGTGAGTGTCATCGCTATTAATGCAGGACTAAATGGACAATTGACAGGTGTAGAAAATATTGAATTTAAAATGCTCTGCATGGGCTTTAAAAGGAAAGAAATTAAAAAATTAATGCCGGAAATTATAGAATTTAGTGAACTCGGCGAATTTATTTATCAACCTGTTAAAAAATATTCAAGTGGTATGCGTGCAAAACTTGGATTTTCAATTAATATTACTGTTAATCCTGACATATTAGTTATTGACGAAGCATTATCAGTAGGCGATCAAACATTTACTCAAAAATGTTTAGATAAAATTTATGAATTTAAAGCGGCTAAAAAAACAATATTTTTTGTTAGTCATAATATTAGACAAGTGCGTGAATTTTGTACAAAAATCGCTTGGATTGAGGGCGGTAAACTAAAAGAATTCGGCGAACTTGAAGAAGTATTACCTGATTATGAGGCGTTTCTTAAAACTTTTAAGAAAAAATCTAAAGCAGAACAAAAGGAATTTAGAAATAAATTAGATGAGTCACGTTTTGTCGTAAAATAAATTTGAAGAAAGTAAAACTTAAACATTAAGGGAGTGCAATAAAATTCATCCGAATTGATTGCCTCCCTTTTTTACTCTTATTTTGATTTCATTTTATATTTTTGTATTGCTACCTTTAACATAAATTTAGGAATACTTATCATTCTCCCAATGCGTTTCCAATCAATAAGCACACGATATACCCACTCAATATTTAACTTTCTAAATATTTGAGGTGCTCTTTTCTTTGAGCCACTGAATACTTCAAACGACCCACCTACGCCCATCATCACAGTGTGCTTAAACTTGTCCTTATGCTTTTGAATCCATTGTTCTTGCTTTGGAAATCCCATTCCTACAAAAATGTAATCGGGATTAAAACTTGTTATACGTTTTATGACTGTTTCATCTTCTAGATGAATATAGCCATGATGATGTGCAAAGTGGATATTAGGGTATTGAGATTGAAGTTTTTTCTCTGCTGACTCAACAATTTCATTTTTAGATCCAAGCAGATATACGCGCTGATGGCTGACATGTGCTATTTTCAGACATTCTTCAAGAAGTTCTATTCCTGGCACACGCCGTTTTAAGGGCTGTTTTAATCGCTTTGAAGCTTTTACTATTCCTGTACCATCTGGAACTACATAATCAGCTTGATTAATTAAATTTCTATATAGCTCATGTTCAGTTGCATAATCCACGATTTCAGGATTAGCAGTCACTATAAATAAATTATCATCTGTATTGCTAGATATGAATTGTTTAATATTTTCTACCATTTCCAGCATTGTAGTATTATCAAAACTTACACCTAATATGTTAATTTTATCTTTTATTCTTTGGTTTTGATACATATTCAATCCCCACTTTACAACACGTTTAAAATGCATAAATTATTTTAACACATGAAAATTCAAACAAAAAATATTTTCTAATCATTTACATCTAAAGTCTAAAGGATATCCACAGTCTTTTCATATATAATTAAATAAAGATGATTTTAACTTAAAGAAATACGAGGTTCACTCATGATTTATTTACAAAATTTTATTACTACAACTATCCAATTAAATATCTATCTTATTTTAGTTATTGGACTGCTTTACGTAATCATCCACTATTATAGAAATAAAGGTGTTAACGCTTTCTTAGATATTTATTTAAATTATATACCGGTACTTACACACGAATTTGGCCACGTCTTATTTAACAAACTCGCTGGTGGAAAGGCCAAAGATCTTGTCATTGTGACAAGCCCTAGAGAAAGAAAAGTCACTTCACAACAAGGCTATGCGATTACACAATCTAAAGGATACTTAGGTCAGTTTATTACAACTATAGGTGGGTATCTTATGCCACCATTGATGTTTTTAACTGGATTGGTATCTATTCACTATCAATATCCAAGTATATTTATTACTATATATTTATTTATTTTTATATATTATTTCTTTATTACTTCCCGTAAACTATCACCTTTGATTGTCATTATACTCATCTCAAGTTTACTCTATTTAGTATTTAAACAAGACCATCAATGGTTCATTTACGACATTGTCACATTAAGTTACCATTTTATTTTAGGCGTACTTTTAGGTGAAATATTACAATCCTCATGGACGATTTTTCGTCTTACCTTTCAACGACCTAAACCTTCTTGGGATGGCAGTGCTTTAACGAAAGTTACTCGAGTACCCACCTTTATCTTTAGTTTAGTGTGGATATTATTCAATCTCTATACTGTGTATTTATTAATCAAATACACAATACTATAAATACGATAAATAGATTTTATCATCATGTACATTGAATTAGTAAGCACATTCTAACAAAGAGACAGTGACTTAAAACGCTTATTACAAACACACTTTAAATCCTTTCACTAAATGCCAATATCTTAAAAATGCCTAGGAAATTAATCCTAGGCTCTTTTTATCGTTTATTTTTCTGCAAAAATATTCATCGCATTTTCATAGCTTAAAATTGTTACAATATCATTCCTCTTAAGAATAATAACCTTATTGGTATCATCTTTGGATACAATTTCAACTGTATTTCCAATATAAATATCCTTACTTGATAAGTAAACTAACAACTCTGTCTTATCACGAACTCGTCGTACAGTAACACGTTCTCCAGGTTCAAAATTAAGAATTGACGTAGTAAAAATTTCTTTATATTGATCACCTCTAGGAATGACGCCTCCATGAGGGCATGTTTTCGGAAAATTTAAAATCTTATCTAAACGCTCTACAAATAAATCTGATATCCGATGTTCAAGTATTTCAGCTTCTTGATGAACCTCTTCCCAATTATATTGTAAAATTTCTATTAAAAATAATTCTAGTAATCGATGTCGTTTTATGATGTCTAACGTTTGCTTTAACCCTTCTTCAGTTAAACGGGCACCTTTATAATGTTTTGTTTCAACATAGCCTTCCTTTTCTAAACGCCCTACCATTTCACTTACTGATGGTGGTTTGATATTTAAAAATTGCGATAGTTTTTTATTTGATACAAAGGACACGTCGCCATCATTAGTCAAAATTGCTTTCAAATAATCCTCTTTTTCTTCAGTTAACATCGTTTCACCTCACACATTCACTTTATTGTACCATGAATTAACTTGACATGTTAAAACTTTAGAGTATATTATAAAATAAATTAGGTTAACCTAAACTTTTTATTAGGAGGTTTTAATTATTGCTCGAAGTGAATCATTTGAATTTATTTTTGGGAAAAAAGCACATTCTTAAAGATATTACATTCTCATTACCTATAAATGGTGAAATCATTGGTATTGTAGGACCTAATGGTGCCGGTAAATCATCTCTTCTCAAAGCATTTATCGGAGAATTTAAAGCGACCGGTAAACATACATTATATGATCACCCTATACATACACAACTTAGATATATTACATATATCCCACAAAAAGCTCATATTGATTTAGATTTTCCTATAAAAGTGGATCAAGTGATACTATCAGGATGTTATGAAGACATTGGATGGTTTAAAAAAGCAAGTGTAGTTGAAAAAACGAAACTTAACCAATTACTTAATGATTTAGAACTCGACCATATACGCCATCGACAAATTGCAGAATTAAGTGGTGGACAATTGCAACGTGTTCTTGTTGCAAGAGCACTTATGAGTAATAGTGATATTTATTGTTTAGACGAACCTTTTGTTGGCATCGACATTTATAGCGAACAACTTATTATGAAGAAAATTAAACATTTAAGACATATGGGTAAATTGATTTTAATTGTTCATCATGACTTATCAAAAGCAGATCAATATTTTGACCGCATTTTATTATTAAATCAATCGTTGCAGTTTTTAGGGCCAACAAAAGAAGCATTATCATCTGAACGATTAAATGCAACTTTCATTAATTACAAAGATGATTCGCTTTTAACACTATCCTCACAAGGGAGTACGAATTAGATGTTAGATTTCATTAACCATTTGCTTAGTTATCAATTTTTAAATCGTGCATTAATCACATCTATTTTAGTTGGGATTGTATGTGGAACGATGGGTAGCATTATTGTTTTACGTGGTCTTTCTTTAATGGGTGATGCCATGAGTCATGCTGTTTTACCAGGTGTTGCTTTATCTTTCTTATTTAATATTCCAATGTTTATCGGGGCACTTGTAACGGGAATGCTTGCAAGTTTGTTTATTGGTTTTATTACTTCAAACAGTAAAACAAAACCAGATGCTGCAATAGGAATAAGTTTCACTGCATTCCTAGCATCTGGCGTCATAATTATTAGTTTAATCAATAGTACAACAGATTTATATCACATTTTATTTGGCAATTTATTAGCAATTACACATCAATCATTTTGGACAACAATTGTCATTACTGTACTGGTTATTTTACTTATTATTATCTTTTATAGACCTTTAATGATTTCAACATTTGATGCAACTTTTAGTCGTATGAGCGGGCTGAACACAACATTAATTCACTACTTTGTCATGTTATTACTCGCACTTGTAACTGTTGCGAGCATACAAACAGTTGGAATTATCCTTGTAGTTGCTTTACTAATCACTCCAGCTTCTACAGCTTTTTTAATCAGTAAACAACTTTATGCCATGATGGTAATTGCAAGCATAATCAGCGTGATAAGTTCGATTATCGGTCTATATTTTAGTTATATATATAATATTCCAAGTGGAGCAACTATTGTAATCTGTACCTTTATGATTTATATTGTAACGCTATCAATTACTAGAATTAAAAATAAACAAAAAAGGAGCGCTTTAACGTGAAAAAAATTCTCGCTTTAGCAATAGCATTTTTAATTATCCTTGCCGCATGTGGGAATCACAGTAACCATGAACATCACTCACATGAAGGAAAATTAAAAGTTGTAACTACAAACTCTATTCTCTATGACATGGTTAAACGTGTCGGTGGAAATAAGGTCGATGTTCATAGCATCGTTCCAGTAGGACAAGATCCACATGAATATGAGGTTAAACCTAAAGATATTAAAGCATTAACAGATGCTGACGTTGTATTTTATAATGGTTTAAACCTAGAAACTGGAAATGGTTGGTTTGAAAAAGCACTTGACCAAGCAGGAAAATCAACAAAAGATAAAAATGTGATAGCAGCATCAAATAATGTTAAACCAATATACTTAAATGGTGAGGAAGGTAACAAAAACAAACAAGATCCACATGCATGGTTAAGTTTAGAGAATGGAATTAAATACGTAAAAACAATACAAAAATCACTAGAACATCATGATAAAAAAGATAAGTCTACATATGAAAAACAAGGGAATGCATATATATCAAAATTAGAAGAACTTAATAAAGATAGTAAAAATAAATTTGATGACATACCCAAAAATCAACGTGCCATGATGACAAGTGAAGGTGCATTTAAATATTTTGCTCAACAATTCGATGTTAAACCAGGTTATATTTGGGAGATAAACACAGAAAAACAAGGTACACCTGGTCAAATGAAACAAGCCATTAAATTTGTTAAAGATAATCATTTAAAACATTTATTAGTCGAAACAAGCGTAGATAAAAAAGCTATGCAAAGTTTATCAGAAGAAACTAAGAAAGATATTTATGGTGAAGTATTTACCGACTCTATAGGTAAGGAAGGTACTAAAGGTGACTCATACTATAAAATGATGAAATCTAATATTGATACAATACATGGTAGTATGAAATAACATGGTAAAAATAGCCCTAAATGATATGTTAATAAGACCGGATTCGTTTTGAATTCGGTCGCTAATGGCAACGAAGACTTTAGTTGAAGCAACTTATTATAAGCCAACTTTCAACTCAGTCATCGTCTGCCATTATATTGAAAAATTTTGAGCAGAGGATTACTCCTTTATACTCATCATACTATATAACTAGTAGTCCCATATCGTGTGGTTTTATATTACCCTCCTATAATATAAACAACATCTTTTACACACGATATGGTGGTATTAGTTAGCTGTGCATTATCATAATAAACTGAAGCCCCACCCTCTCCGTAAATGGTGCTTTAAATAATGATGATGTACCAATACATTACTTCATATTTTTGAGCGATAAATGTGAATAATGTATATACAATGAATATCTAATTACTTGTGTCATTATATAGTAATTAGTATTTATAAGTTCTATTCAATTTTTGAATAGTTACTAAAGCCACAAATAATCACTCAGTTATCTCCGTGGTATCCATTATCCTCCCCATGGAGAGGTTAGTTGCACTAATCAGTTGATATTAGTGCAACTTTTTCATTTTAAATAAAATTTTAAACTACATGAATACGATCTATACAAATATGTTTAACCGAGCAATATATTCTAAACAACCATTTCCTTTAAAATGAGAAAAGCTTCCAAATCAACTTTAGTTTAAGAAGTCATTTGGAAGCTTTGCTTATATATTATTTTTTATTCATTATGTCATACTATCTACAATTACCATTTCATCATAATTAATGGATTCTCTTAATTTTAATGCAGTACCTTCTGTTATCTCATCATTTTCAATTAGTTCTCTTAGAATACGACGTTGTTCTCTTAAAGCATTTAATTTAATTTTGGTAAGTGTATCTTCATGTCTGGAATTAAAGAAATTGTTTGGTGTTAAGTTATCTATTCTCATCAGATATCCATCGCAAATCATACCTACTTCTAGTTTATTATCAGTAGTAGCTTCTTTGGCTAAACGACTTACGACGTTATAATGAACAAGCTTATTGATTTTACCCAATTCTAATAAGTTATCAGTAACACTAAGAGATGATGCCGAATTAATTTTTGTTTTTACACGACGTTTCAATAGCATTCCTCTTAAACCAACAATAATTCGTCTTAATAACGAAGCTTGTTTATACACTTCTGTTCGTTCAGCGTAACGCATATAGTTTTCAAGAACACTCTCAGTAATTTCGCCATCATCAACCAATTTCTCTAGCGTTTTTGTTTCTACGTTAAATGCAATCTTTTGAAGTCGTTCTAGTTCTTTGGAGTTTTCATCTTCCTTTTCAACCGTTTTTAAAAATGTGAGTTTATCGTGGTAATCTTTAATGACGTTTCCATAACGGTAACTCGTTTCAAACGTCGATTTTTGATTTAGGTAATCGATAACATGTTCTAAAATGTAGATTCTCGCCTCTTTAAATGACATATTACCTATCTTCACTTCAGGGCTATCAGGCGTTACTAAAGGCAGAATGACTTGTGCAATAATTAAACTTAATATTACCATTCCGGAAGCAATAAATAATAAATCATTTCGATAAGCAAATGTTTCATGATTTGCTAATAAATATGGCAAGGTTAAGGCGATTGCGAGTGAAATGGTTCCATGTACACCACATAGAGTCATGATTAGTGCATATAAGCTACGCTTAGGTTTACTCTCAGTAACTTTATCTTCATCATTTTTAGAAATCATTTTTTGGAATGGACTGACAGATAAATAGAAATAAGGATAAAGTACATATACCCACACAAATCTAAAGAGATACACCGCAAGAGCGACTAGCAATGTGATGACGATTAAGAATAATAAATTATGCGGTTCAGTTTTAATAATTTTCACTATTACCTCAGGTACTAAAAAACCTAAGATTGAAAACACAAAACCATTTAAAACGTAGCCTAAAATACTCCATGTGTGATTATAGCTCATCTGTAATTGTGTTCTCGTTTGAGCTATACGGTCACGTTCAAATCCATGCACGAGTCCCGCAACTACTGCTGCAATAATCCCTGATGCATGGAATAATTCAGCAATCAAATAAGTGACAAACGGCGTCAGCAATTGTATAAATGTAAACATGTTAATGTTCTCAATGCCACGTCTCATTAATGTTAAACGAAATCTCACTAAAGCCATGCCTATAATTAGACCAACAATAGCACCTCCAATAGAGGCAATCAAAAATTGTTGAATCGCATCAAAAATGGAAAAAGTTCCAGTAATCAATACACCTACGGCAATTTTAAATGAAATGATACCTGCAGCATCATTAAGTAAAGATTCACCTTCAAGAATGGTCATTGAACCTTTTGGTAAAACCTTACCTTTCGTGATTGCTTGTACCGCAACAGCGTCTGTAGGACAAAGTATAGCCGCAATTGCGAAAGCAGCACCTATAGGTAATTCAGGCCAAATCCAATGAATAAACAATCCTACGCCTATAACGGTAGTTATGACAAGACCTAGAGCCATCATCATAACAGGTTTGATATACTTCCTTAAATGTACTCTTGAAACATTAACACCCTCAACGAATAGTAGTGGTGCAATCAATGTAACCATAAATAATTCAGAATCAAAATTGAATTCAACTGGAATGGGAGTGAGGTATAAAATCATCCCAAGGAAAATTTGGATAAATGCAAGAGGTACTTTAGGTATGAAAGTATGTACAAAGGAGCTCACAATAACTAGTGCGACAAATATGAGTAGAGTTTCAAATATCTCCACACTTTCACCTCTTTATTAATTTTTAATTGCAAATTTAGTCATCAAAACAATAAAAAGTTGCAAGGTTATCTACTGCAACACTGAAGAAGTGAAATAATAACAATAGAGTCATTCCTGTAAGGACATAACTATTAACACTCAATCATGCCACAAATATACTATTCAAAACTCAATTATTTTCTTTATCAGTGAAATCAAACATGAACATTTAAATTAACTTATGAAGCTCGCTTCTTCGAACGAGAAAATGCTTATGTGTAATTTCATTGAAAAAATTAGTGACAACTGTCATTCACAATTATTCTTGTTTACAATTTTATCATTTATTAACCAGATTCTTAAATAAATAGCTTTTATATCATTAATATCTTCACCTCAGATATACAAAAAACTACTAGCATATAAAAGATATATCTTTTATATGCTAGTAGTTTAAAAGCTTAAACAATCAATCGTCCATTTTATTAATATATTCTTTTTCTTTATAGTATAATTTTTCTCGTCTTTCTTCTCGTAGTTTTGCACGTTTTTTTAATTCTTCTGGCGTATTAAACTCTTTTTGGCTTAATAAGATAGTAGATTGTCTAGATGCATCGTCTTTCCTGTACATATATGCACCATTACGGTAGGCCGCTCTACTTATCAAATGCATTCCAACCGGAGATGTAAGATTGATAAAAACTAGTGATAATAATAATCTGACACTGAAAAAACCTGAATTCACAATAAAATAGATCAGTACACCAACTACAGTTAGTAATACTGACAATGTAGAACTTTTCGTTGAGGCGTGACTTCTTAGAAAGACATCTTGAAATTTTACAATCCCTATTGCACTAATTAATGCAATAATACTTCCTAAGAAAATAAGTATCGAAGCAATAAGACTAACGATGTCTTTTATGATTTCCATTGAAGACACGTCCTTCCCCGATGAATCTTGAAATTGAGACCGAACTGACAAACGAAATAATTGCAATTAACATGATTGAATCTAAATAAGACACTGAGTTAAAAATAACGCTCATCACACCAACAATAGACATAACAACAGCACTCGAGGCATCAAATGATACAACTCTATCAGCAGTAGTGGGACCTTTAATTAATCTGACTAGACAAACAAGTAGTGCCATACCAAAAATCACTAATGCACTTATAATAAATATTTGAGTGAACATTTCAATCATCGTGTCACCTCCAAAATTAAATCCTCATACTGCTTAATACTTTTTAGAAGATTTTCTTTATCTTTTTCTGACACATCAATACTGTGAATAAAAAATTTATTAGTATTTTTAGAAATTCGAATAACTGTCGATCCTGGAGTAATAATAATTAAAATCGTTAAAAAAGTAATAGCCCAATTACTTTTTAATGAAGTTTCATATGTGAGTAAACCTGGATTAACTTCATTCGTCTTAAATAAGATGTAATTTATGGTACTTATACTAGAAGTAATAAGCTGGTATAGGTATACAGCTAAAAATTTAATAGCCACCCATATCTTTTTCAAATAAAATTCTTCACCAAAAAAGCGATGCAGAATATAAATCACAATTAAACCAATTAAAAATCCAGCAAAGAAGGTTGTAAATTTAAATTCATCTTCATCTTGAAAGAGTACCCAAAGGAACGCGATAACAATATTTAATACAACTTGCTTCACTTATGATTAACCTCCTTCAAATGTGTATTTACATTCTTTTGAAAGACATCTTCTTTCATATTAAGATTTGTTGCATCCTCTGTTACTTTCAGAACAACAGGGGCTGCAATACCCATCGCTAATACCACTACAACTAAAACACTAAGTAAACCTTTACGATAAATAGGTAGTGGTCTAAATTGTACTTGTTCTCCGTCAGCATCACCAAAATACATTATAAACATCACTCTAAAAAGACTATACATAGCAATTAAACTTGTCACAATCATAAGTGCTAAACCAATATAATTACCATTTGTAATAGCCCCTTGGAATATTAAGACTTTACCCGGAAAGCCACTAAAAGGAGGTACGCCACCTATAGCAAAAATTACCACGACAAATGCAACACCAAAGAATGGTTCTCTTTTTGCCAGTCCACTTAAATACTGATAATTTCGATAGCCTGACATATAAACAAGACTACCAATTACAAAAAACAATAATGTCTTAACGATAATATCATTCGCTAAATAGAAGATAGCACCATTTACACCTGATATAGTATGAGAACCTAAACCTAAAATAATGAATCCAATAGACAAAATAACTTGATAAGCCGCAATTTTCTTAATATCTTTGTAAGCGATGACACCAAATGCACCGATAATCATTGTGATACAAGCCATAAACACGAGCAATGTATGCGTGACGCTTGGATGATGGTCGAATAGTAAAGTAAAAAAACGAATAAGCGCATAAGCTCCAACTTTTGTCATCAATGCTGCAAATAACGCGGCAAGTTCCGTATTAAGCACTGCATATGCTTTAGGTAACCACATGAAAATCACTAGTGCTGCCTTTGAACTAAAAGCAACTAGAAATACTAAAGATATCATCGTTATTGTTTGGTTATTTTCCATATGATTCAATCGCATCGCTAAATGTGAGAAATTAAGTGTTCCGACTGTCTTATATAACATGCCAATTCCTAATAAAAGCAACCACGAACCTAAAATATTCAGAACAACATATACTATCGCTGCACGTAATTGTTCAACAGATTGTCCTAATGTAACAAGTACAAACGAAGCAAGAAGCATAATTTCAAACATCACGTATAGGTTAAATAAATCAGAAGTTAAAAACGAACCAATAACACCTACTGTTAATAAAAGAATAAATGTAGGAAGGTGAAATCGATTGACTCGCTTCTCCCCTCTACCAAAGCCGTATGCCATTATTAGCGTAACAACAAAAGATGATACTGACACCATAAGCAGACTCAGTGAATCACCTAGAAATTGAATGCCGAAAGGTGCTTTCCATCCCCCAAAATCAAGTGTTATCGGTTTATGATTAACGACATAAATAAGTAAAGCAATTGAAATCATTGTATTAACAATCATAGTTGTAATGGATAGGATTTTCGAAATACGATTTTTATTTTTAGTGAAGACTAAAATTAAAGCACATACAAAAGGCAACAACATAGGCAATATTATTAAATTACTCATCATCTTCATCACCTTTCAATGCACTTATTTCATCCTCTTTAGTTACTCTGTAAGTTCTATATATTAACACCAATAAAAACGCAGTCATACCAAATCCAATCACAATAGCTGTTAAAACGATAGCTTGTAATAAAGGATCAACAAAGTTTTGAGCATGACCTTGAATTAGCGGTTCAGACATATGAGGTCCATATTTCCCCATACTCATAATAATTAAATTACCGGCGTGTGTATAAATAGAAATACCAATAACAATACGAATTAAATTAATAGATAAAATCATATAAGTTCCAATAAACACTAAAAATCCTATCACAAGGAGTAATATTAAATTCATGATCTACCCCCACTTATAGATAGCATAACTGTAACAATCACACCTACTACTGTTAATAAGATGCCAAGCTCAAATAAAGTCACAGTAGTAACATGAACATGTCCTAGTAATGGAAATGTTACATTTGCTTCAGTTTGATATAAAAATGGCTTCCCAAAAAACATAGGCACTGATGCAGTTGCAACAGATATGAGTGAACCTATAATCATTAATTTTTTAAAATCAATAGGCAAGCTTTTCAACACTTCATTTACATCAAAGGCAAGAAACATTAAGATAAATGCCGAGCTAAAAATCAAGCCACCAATAAAGCCACCACCTGGATTATTATGGCCAGCAAAAAATACATAAAATCCAAATGTTAACAAAATAAACACTACAATTTTTGTAACTGATTTAAGTACTACATCATTCTCTTTCATCTTGCCCCCTCCTATCTTTGTAATTAAGTAACGTATAAATACCTAATCCAGCTATGATTAACACTAGTCCTTCAAACATAGTATCTAAAGCTCTGAAGTCACCTAGTATAGCATTGACAATATTTTTTCCACCTGTAAGTTCATATGCATCTTCATAAAATTTAGCAATTGAAGGCATACCATCTGCTTGTTGAGCAACAAAAATAAGTGATACCACCGTCAATGCCATAACAAGTGACACAATGATTTTGAAGGTCTCTTTTTTTAAATTTGCCTTAACTCGAGGGATGTTAGGTAGTCTCGAAAAACTAACAATAAATAAGATTGTCGTAATAGTTTCAACAACTAACTGTGTTAAAGCTAAATCTGGAGCTTTCATTGCAATAAAATATAATGTAACTGCGAATCCAATCATTCCATTCAATACCACCATCGTTAGTCGTTGACGAATAAAGATTAATGAAATGCCGATAATCAATGTTACAACTGATAAGATAACTTCCAACGGTCCGAAAGAACTAATATGAAGCTGATGTACATGAGGAAAACCCACAGTCAAATATCCATAAACTACAATAGCTACAAAAATAAATAATGTAATCATGATGTAATAATTCAATTTATTATTCATCAATGCACGTATACCACGGGCTGAGTATAATTCAAATTCTCTATAAATTTTCCGATAGCCATCTGTAATCGAAGCACTTTTGATTATTTGATGCGTAACCTCTTTCCAATTCACAACTAGAGCTAAAATAAGTCCAATAATAATAACAACTATACTTAAAATTAATGGAAGATTCACACCATGCCACTGAGAAATATGTGGCACAAATGCATCAACCTCCGCACCTATCCCAGATACAGATCTGGTTGCGGGCAAAATAACAAAGTTGCCAAAAACGTTTGGAACAAAGAAGATAACTGGAATGAGTAACATTAAAATCACAGCTGGTAAACTAAATAGCCATGGTTCATGTATTTGTTTACGTTTAAATTTTTCTATATTGTAATTTCCCCAGAATGTTTCTTTTATCATGTAAAGTGCATAAGTAAAAGTCAATATACTCGCGATGACACCTATTGAAATAATCACAAACGTTAATACGAAGCCATATTGATCAAGTTCGTTTGCTTTAGTTAACGAATCTAAAAACATTTCCTTACTTAAAAAGCCATTTAAAAAAGGAACACCTGCCATAGATAATGCAGCGAGCAACATGACAATATGCATTTTAGGGAAGACTTTACGCATACCATTTAGCAAACGAATATCACGTGTTCCGGACTCGTGATCAATGATACCAACGCCCATAAATAATGCACATTTAAAAACCGCATGATTCATTAAATGGAATAAGCCAGCAAATAAAACTAAAATATAAAACTTAGACAATTCATCTGATGTGTGCTGAGCATAACCGCCACCTAGACCTACCATTGTCATAATCATACCTAATTGACTTATTGTAGAATAAGCGAGTATACCTTTTAAGTCGTATTGTCGTAAAGCAGTTAAAGATCCAAATAACATAGTTATTAGACCAACAAATGTCACTGTATAAATATAAACATTACTAAGTCCCAATAAAGGTGTAAATCTAAATAGTAAAAAGATTCCAGCCTTTACCATTGTTGCCGAATGAAGATAAGCACTTACTGGTGTAGGTGCTGCCATGGCCTTTGGTAACCAAATATGAAACGGAAATTGTGCAGATTTGGTAAAAGCACCTAATAATAGCATCAAAATCATTGGTATAAATAAAGGATGTCGTGAAATTGCATTGCGTTGATTAAGGATATCAGTAATTGTGTTTGTTCCTGTAATGATATATAAAATGATAAATCCTGTTAATAACGCTAGCCCACCAAACACTGTAATCATGAAAGATTGAATGGCGCCTAATTGACTTTCACCATTATTGTACCAATAGGATATAAGCAAGAATGAGGAAATACTTGTGAGTTCCCAAAATACATACATTAAGATGGTATTATTAGCTATTACAATGCCAATCATACTGAACATAAATAATAGTAAATAGATGAAAAATCTAGGAAGATTGTCCGTACTGTGGGATAAATATTGCGTAGCATAAAAAAATACACCCACACCTATTAGCGAAATAATTAAGCCGAACATTAAACTTAAACCATCTAATCTTAAATCTAAATTAATATCAATTGAAGGCATCCATGGTAATCGAACAGCAATAAACTTATTTCGAATCACATCTGGTATTTTCATAATAAAATATGTAGATGTCACAATAGGAGCTATTAATGCAACATAGCCCGCAACCTTTCTTAGTTGACGATGACTCAGAGTGAATAAAACTATGAGCATGACTAATAAATTAGTCGCCATAAGATATACTAAACTCATTTAACCCCTCCTTTTCTTTTTACATTTATATTAAGTGTAATCATTTATTAAGTGTAATCATTGTATGGCGATTTGAAACATATCGTATTTCAATAAATCTCAATATTTCTTAAGTTATCTGATATCCAAAATATTGTTGAATGATAGAAATTAATATTCCCGATTGAAAGAGAAGATAATCAAATGTTTTTCTTAAATTAGTTAAACTAACAGGTTTTAATCCTTATTATGGTGCAACACGATTTATGATTTGATATTGCTAGTTGATTTGAATGAGTTTATTGAGCATACATAGATTCAAGCACTGTCGCTTTTTTTCTGAATTGGCATATCACAAAAAGGTAACTATTCTTATTTATATCCAAAAGGGAATAGAACTTTATTTTATATAAGATAGAATCCATGAGGCTATAATTTTTCAATCATCGATAAACTTAAACTAATTCATTCTCATATTGGGAGATCTTAATATTTTAATTCATATATAAATAGTAATTTTAGACACTGATCAATCTTTTAAGTTGGTTATTTTAAATATCAGGTTCCAATTTTTTCTTTTACAACTTAACAATTCTACTTACCTCATATACCTTCTAAAACAGGTTTCATAATTAATGATAAATGACGTTTGTATCACATCAAAGGCATTTGCCTATATTTTTCAAAAAATGTGTCCTTTTTTTTCAATCTATTTCGATATATATAGTGAAAGGAGGTTTTATTATGAATGAAGTCAATCAAGTGACGATTATCTTTACTCAAATCAAACATAATTCTGAAGGTAAAGTAGTCGAACATAAGCGTCGTTTTTCTAACATTAATCCGCTTGTTTCTAATGATCAAATCAAATCTTTTCGTTCCATCATTGAACGTATCAGTGGCGAAGAGTATGACAAAGTCGAGATCGTTAAAACAGAATCTTTAATTTAAGGAGGATACATCAGTATGTCAAAAACTTTGGAACTCGTATTTAAATCAAATCTTAATAAACCCGTCAAATTACTATTACCCGATTTTAACGCTATTACTACAGAACAATTAATTAAAGAAAGTATGAACCAACTTTTAGAATTAGACATTTTAAGATTTAGTTTGGGAAAGCCTGTCAAAATTTATGCTGCACAACTTATTGATAAAAGTACAACTGTTATATTTGAAGATAAAAATTAATTCATAAAACATTATTTTTGACGCTTTATTTAAAGTACTAAAATCATAAAAAAGACTTATCGAAGAACAAATTTTTTAAAATTGTTCAAGTCTAAAAAAGAACTTAATTTACATTGTTCTTTTATTAATATGAAGTGAGATATCAAATTCAAAATGATGTCTCGCTTTTTTTAATTCTAAAACTTGTTTAATGTGCATTTTATTATAATGATTCATCAAAATAGTATCGGCTGTATGACACCTCAGAACATTCACAACTTATTTCTATACTTTGCTTATGGCTCAATCATTTTAGAAACATGATTATGAATGGTATGATAATCATATTAAATTGAGAAAGTTGGTTTTTATCATTGTTTTTTCTATATCTTTTAGGAATTTTTGTTGGCATGTTACTTCCTATTCAAACTTCAATCAACTCAAGGCTAAGCCAATTTACCCGTTCATCTTTTTATGCTTCAACCATATCTTTTGCTGTCGGAACAATATGCTTACTTGTGCTTAATATCATTATTCATCCACAAGTATTAACACCAGAATTCTTTTCTAAGCAAACACTTAACTATACTTGGGTCCTAGGAGGACTATTAGGTGTTATCTATTTAACTGGAAACTTATTATTATTACCAAGATTAGGCGCAGCACTTACTGTTGTTATTACGGTTACAGGGCAAATTATTATGGGTGTAATCATTGATACATTTGGATTATTGGGCGCCCATCAACAATCTTTTACATTATTTAAAGGTGTTGGAATTATATTTTTAATTACTGGAATTATATTTATGAATTATGTTCGTAGACATCCTGTTAATAGACATAAGAATACACCAATAGTATTCTGGTTGCTTATTGGATTCGTATTTGGTTTCGCTCCGCCAATCCAAACAACAATCAACAGCACACTGGCTCAACACACACACTCATCCATATTTGCTTCACTCATATCATTTAGCGTTGGTACAATAGCGTTATTTATATTAACATTAGTATTTAATCGTAGTCTGAAAATATCATCTACTCATAAAACACTAGGTAAGATTAAATCTATTTATTTTATTGGAGGGATACTAGGAATGGCATTCGTAACATCTAATATTATTTTAATGCCTTTCTTAGGAGCAGCTTTAACTACTATAATTGCTATGATGGGCCAAATGATTATGGGTATTATTATCGATCATTTCGGTTTGTTGGGTTCACCTAAAAACAAAATAACATCACGTAAGTTAGGTGGATTATTATGTATAGCTATAGGTATTATTTTATTACGATTATTTTAAATTCCTTATTCTGAATAAAAATTATCCGCTTATATTAATGTAGATTCCTCATACAAATAAATGTCTATTTCGAACTGCCAACAAAGATTTTGTCTTTGTTGGCAGTTTTTATGAGTGATTCTTCTTATAGTAACATTTATGTAGAATCATATATTTTAAAATTAAAGATAGCCTTCTATTTTTCAATTTATTAAATTGATTTACTTTATTTTTTGAAATAAAACAATATACAAACCAAAAGTAATGCTTATTTTAAAATTAATATATTTTCATTTAAAATAATAGTGTATAATAACCTCACAATAATATTATGAGGTGAACATCCATGACCAAGCAACGCATCGTTATTTCTTCATTACTATTCATTTTCATTCTCACAACTTGTAGTTTTAGTTACATTACTTTCTCTAAATTAACTTCTAAAACAGAAGATATTAAAAATATAAAAACTATAAAAGCAAAGCCCAAATTACTCCTTTCAACAACTGGTATACAAGCCCCTCTTAACAGCTATATTTTCTACTACACTCCCACTTTAGGACAACTCCAAAAACTTTTAGTAAAAAATCATAGCAAAGTATCTAAAAACACTCCAGTGTTAGAATATTACAATTATGAAAAAGATCATTTATATGAGGAACTCCAAAATACACTTAGTAATGAACGTAACAACAAAACTTTAAATTCTAAAAATGATTTACATTATTATTCATTCCTTAATCAGCTAAAATTACAAATGATTCAAACTAAATCCTCAATTAAATCCACTTTATTTTCACCAATTAATGGAAGTATTTCATATATTAATTCTATCCCTTCAAAACCAAACGAAAAGATAGTGCAAATTAATAGCAACGAACGTATTATTCGTGCTAATATATCAGAATCTGAGTTGAATTTATTAAAAATAAATCAAAATATTTCTGTAACATCTAGTGACAACACTCAATTTACTAGTAAAATTAAAGAAATTTCGAATATACCATCAAAAATAAAAAATGGCGTCTCATATTACGACATTTTACTTTCTACACAACCCAATCATCAAATTGGAACACACTTTAAAATCAAATTAGCCTCAAATGACATAGAGTTACCTACGTCAGCTATTGTTCAAAAACGCTATGTTTTAATTCTAAAAAACGGGAAAATTACAAAAAGAGAAGTAACATACAAAAAGAGTTTAAAAAGTGGGTATATTAATATAACTAAAGGCTTATTGATAGATGAAAAAGTTGTTAAAAATCCTACTTCTAAATTAATAAACATTTATATATAAAAAATGTTAGTAAAATTCTTTCCAAAAAGTATTCTTTTTAGTATAATTTTTATTAAATTAAGGAAAATTAGAAACAATCTTATTTTTTTTGAATATAGCAAATGCTACATTGCTAATTCAAGTATAAACTTTAAAAGATAATTTGTTTTATAAACACTTATTTGTTTACTTCTTAATTTTATTTAGTTATAATTAACTAAATAATATAGCATTAAATATATTCTTTAAATTTAAATTAATACTATATTATGACGGACACTTTCGTATTTTCATAAGAAAAATAGATATAAATTAATAAATTAGGGTATAGTATCCAAGTAATCTTAATTCAATAATATAATTAACTATCTTTAAATTTAAAAAGATGGGTTTTAAGATTTATGGATATGATATAAATAGGGAGGTTTCATTAATGGCTATTTCAAAAATCAATGACTGCTTTGAATTATTAGCTATGGTCACTTATGCTGACAGATTAAAAGGAATAATTAAAAAAGAATTCTCAATCAGCTTTGAAGAATTTGCAGTATTAACTTATATTAGTGAGAATAAAGAAGAGGAATATTATCTTAAAGATATTATCAATCACTTAAATTATAAACAACCTCAAGTTGTTAAAGCTGTTAAAAATTTATCTCAAGAAAATTACTTTAATAAAAAACGTAATGAACACGATGAAAGAACTGTTTTAATCTTAGTAGATTCTAAGCAGCGTAAAAAAATCGATGATTTACTTAAACGAGTAAACAACCGTATCACAGAAGCAAATAATGAAAATGAAGTATAATGGCTAGGGAGTAAAACAGATATTTCTTTCACTTATGAAAGATAAGACTGTTTTACTCTTTTATTAAGTTAATACGATAGTGATCTGAGTCCAAACTTTACTGCTACTACAAAACCCTCAAATGATTTTCCGACAATAATCATTTAAGGGTTTTTATTTATGTTCTTATTTTTTAACTAACAAAATCTAAATAGAGTTTCAGGAATTTTTCTGGTTCCTCGATATGTGGTGCATGTCCTGAATTATCAAATACAATTTTTGTAACTTGATCATAATATTGATCCATATCATAATGACTTTTATTTTGTATGAGTGGGTCGTACTTACCATTCACAATTAAAGTAGGTATAGACACATTATGATGAACACGAGTTAAATCTTTAATATTAAGCAATGCACGTACTGCAATTGCACTTTCTTCCGGAGTTGGTCTATTGTATAATTTTTGGCTTTGATACCATTTCATTGCTTTATCTTTCTCTTTAAATAATTTAGAAAATAAAATAATCATTGCCTCAGATTTATTAAACCCTGCTAATTCTTCTTGGTAATCAACCATTAATTTGTTGAAACCATTTGCAATGTCCTCACTTTTAGCCGAAACAATTGTCAATGTAATCACTTTATATTGATATTTTTCAGTAAATTCACTTGCAATGATGCCCCCCATATCATGTCCTAAAATATGTGCAGAATCGATGTTTAATGCTCTCATTAAATCATTTAAATCTTCAACATGATCTTTTAATTCATATGATTCTGTTCGTGAAGATTTCCCATGACCTCTGACATCATAAGTAATTACTCTATACTGCTTCTTGAGTTCATTTTTTAAATCCTTAAATCCTGCCAAATTTCCATCTAATCCATGAATTAAAATGATGGGGATGCCTTCGCCTTCATCAATATAGTTAAGTTCAATCTGATTACAAATTTGAATTTTATTCATCTTGGCACCTCCCTTTAGTCATTTATATACCCATATTAAAATAGTGTTACGCTTTCAGGTTATTTTCAGTTTAATTAAATTATTTTTAGATTAAAATGGTGATTCATTTTCTAAAACAAGCTTTATGGTAAACAAATGATATATTTTAATAAATTAAAAAACTCAGAAAGATATGTCTAGCATATTTTCTGAGTTAAAATCTTTGTATTATGATGATTTAGTACGTGCAGATAAACGTATCGTATAAAAAATGATTAGCACAACAAGTATAATCCATATTGCTAAAGAGAAAAACTGTGCAATTTCCGGATTAGTTACCATTGCATCTATTGTTTTTTGACAAAATAGTAAGCCAACTCCAACAAATTCTATACGTTTAAAGAATATACCAACAAGACTTAGAATGATTCCAGCGAAAAATACAAACTGATGACCGTAGATAGAAATAGGAATAATAGCCCAATTAAAGTGAAATCCTTGCATAATTACTAGAATTAAAGCAATAATACCAATGATTATTCCAGTTCTCATTTCATACTTATTACTGTATAAATAGTTTTTTTTGGCAATACGCACATATAATATGAGTGTTATTGGAAATATGACTAAGCAATAAAATAAGCTTATACCGGTAATTGCTTGAAAAGGTACATATTGTTTATCGTACAAATATGAAATAAGAATAAAGTTAATGATAAAGAAAATCATTGGATTGAGTTGTAATGCAAACAAATTACGCTGAATTGTTAATATTAATTGCGCAGGTGATTTACCTCTATATTCAATGTAATCTTGATCTTTTTCTTCAGACTTTTTAATATCTTGTCGATATTTTTCTTTTATATCATCAATTAAGTGTGGTGACATTCCTTTGTGACTAAAATAATCATTAATATTTTCGAGTAATACTTTATCATTCGTACGCATGATTTACTCCTTTTCATTTAAATCTTGATGTAAATTGTAGATTTCATAAGTTAATTATTTTCAAATTAAAATTTTATCATACATCTTACAATTTTACTTGAACATAATGATTAATCATATCATCATTAGCAACTAAAATAAAAAGAAGAGCTAAAGTGAAATCCATTTTACAAATTATGATTTCATCTTTAAACTCTTCAAATTTCAAACTATTTTATCTTATAAAACGTATATCCAATTCTTCTTATTTATTTAAGTCTATACGATATAACTTCACATTTTTATCTTTTGGTGAATTTGAACTGAATTGATAACTTGCTTGGCCTTTTTGAATATAGCCAAAGTTACCTGTAACATTATTATAATGTACACGACTTATAGCTTTATGACCAAGTTGTTGTTTTACGGCTTTGTATGAAGGGCCGTTTGCATTATTATACGTCATTGATACGCGTGTAACATTTCCTCTTTCTTTTTTACCGTTAGCTGTTACTAACAAAACACCTTTATCAGTTCTAAATTCGTAATACTTTTCATTACTATTTGGGTTATAAGAATAGATAGGATGACTATACTTTTTTAATACACTCTTCATTGATTCGCCTATCTTAACGTTTTCTAATGATTTATCACCTTTGTTTAATTGTTGTACTGTTTTCATTGAATTACCAGTTGCCGCTTCAACGTTGTTTCCAACGCTTACTCCTGTTAAAACTAATCCTAAAACAAGTAATGATGTTATTAGTTTTTTCATAAGCACTCACTCCTTTGATTCTTTATGTCTTCTGTGCTCATGTTAATTGTACTATAAATATTACTAAAATAACAATAATATTACAAAATGATTACGTAAATTGTGTAGATAACTTTCTTTTAACAACTGTTTCAGCGCTTATAGTAAAACATATCTTGCTTAATTCATTGATTATTACCTTACAAAATTTCAGTATGAACTCTTTTATTTAGGTGCATATTGGTGAATGAAGTTTGTTGACTCTTGAGTAAATTGAGCCTGTTCTTCAACAAAAGGATATACACTTGAATGTTGATAGACGTTAAATTCACTGTGTTGAATCAAATCTGCGACTTCTTTAGCTTCTAGTGTAGTTGTACGTTCTCCGTGTTCTCCAGCAACAATAAGCGTAGGAACTTGAACATGCTTGAAAACATCTGCAATACCTTCGGATTTGAAAACATCTTTAACAGCTTGAATTTCTTCTTTAGTAGAAATACTATTTGTATCAACGACATGCTTTAAAAATTTATTCATCTTACGTGCTTTATAATATCTACGTTTATCCAAAAATTTTTCTTGCTTATCATCTTCCCAGTTACGTATTTTATGTGCATATTTTCTGAACAAGCGTTCTTCAGGCAATTCACCTTCTATTGAAGTAGGATTAACTAATATGATTGAGGATACATAGCCTGGATTTCTAACAGACATATCAGCAACAATAAGTGCCCCCATCTCATGGCCAATAAATGCTGCTTCATCAATATATATAGCATCTAATAAAAATTTTATATCGTCAGCAAAGTCATAAAACTCTATATTTCTAGGCTTATCAGAATAACCATGTCCTCTCAGATCGATGAGCACAACCTGAAAAGACTTTGCTAATACCTTAGCTAAATCATTAAAAACAGCATAATTATCAAAAGCGGTATGCACGAGTACGACAGGATAACCTTGCCCCATAGTACTATAGTGTAATGTTGTACCGTCTTGTTTAGTAATTAAATCCATTGCCATGTTGTTCTTCTCCTTCTGTTTCAAAATTATCTGGTAAAATTTTAAGCAATTCCTCTATGGTAGTAATCGTATAATCTACTTCTTCTGTTAATGGCTCCAATTCTGCATCTTCTTGTTTATACCACACACTTACCATCCCCATTGCACGTGCAGGAGCAACATCGTTTAATGCATCATCTCCGACATACATTATTTCAGATGGTTTAACCCCCAATTGATCAATCATATCTTCAAAGATTTTAGGATGCGGCTTACGATAACCTACAGTTTCAGAAGTAGTTAAATAATTAATAACGTGCATAATACCCAATGAATGCAATCTAAATTGTTTAATTTTGGATTTTCCATTTGCAATCACACCAATCATGTAATGATGTTTCGATAACTTTTCTAATGTATACAAAGTATCATAGTAAGGGAAAACGTAACGATAGAAATGCATTTCAAAGTCATTAAATAAATCTCTCCATTTAAGACGGTCGATATGAAATTGTTTAATGATTTCCTTATATAGATCAGGTTTATCGTTGTCTTCATCATCGTCTAATTCAATAAATTTATTCTTATAATCTGCTAGTTGCACATGAATAAAATAATCATGAAACCGTTCATATTGCTCTTCTATAAACTTTTCACGCGATTTAACTCTATCTAATAGCGTGCCTTCTAAATCAAAGACGATAGCCTTAATACAGTTTAAATTCATTTTCAATGACCTCTTAACTTTTTAATAATACTATTGTAGCAAAAGAGTAGTGTGAACGTCATATGTTAGTCTGTTTAACTAAAATATAAAATAGGACTGGTACGCCGAGCAATGCCATCACGATGCCTACAGGAATTTGAATAGGTTGTATCATTGTACTTCCTATAAAATCTGCCATTATCATGACTACAGCACCTATGATTATATTCAATAACATTTGTAATCCTATTTGATAACGCCAATAAAATTTTCTAATCAGTTGTGGAATAATCATGCCTATAAAACCAATAACTCCAACGTATGCGACCACAACTGCTGTCATGATGGAAGCTACTATAAGAACAATATACGTTACTTGTTGTACATTTAATCCTAAAGACTGACTTTTCAATTCACCAACTTGCAATAATTTAATTCCTTTTTGCATTAAAAATAATACTATGATTGCGACAGATGCTATCATGCTAATAATCATAACGTCCTGATATTCAGCTGATGAAAACCCACCGAACAGATAACTAGCAATTGGATTCATCTTCTTAGGATTAATCAAAACAAGCAAATACAATAATGCATTCAATAGTGCACCAAGTAGTAATCCCGTTAATATAAGCATTTGAACAGGATATCCTTTGGCTAGCATCGCTGAAACACTTAAAACAAGTAACAGTGTGATTAAACTAAAAATAATGGAGAATATAGGGAACCATAAAAAACTAAGTCCCAAAAATAAAGCAATTCCAGATCCTAATGATGCACCACTAGCTAATCCCAATGTAAAACTATCTGCAAGTGGATTATTTAACACGATTTGATACACTTGGCCAGCTAATGTAAGTACTGCACCAGTGAGCATGGCTTCAAGCAATCTAGGTAAACGAACCTGGAATAATATGGTTTGATTAAAAACATCATCAAGTTTTCCTACATCCCAGCATAAACTTAAGCTCATGCTTAATATTAAAATAAATAACCATATAATAACACTTCTATATTTATTCATAACTCTCTCTTTCAATACTTTCTTAATCACTATATTAACAAAACAATACTTAAAAAGTGTAAAACGACTGTCTTCCATTCGTTGGACGATTTAGTCATCGAGTAATGAGGTTGAATCAAAGGGCATTTGCATCAGTTTAATTCAATCCCCGTTTATCATAAATATTAAAAATACCTGAGACAATAACTACTGTCCCAGGCGTTTGAAATACATCTTTGTCAGCTTATTAAGAAAAATAATTATCTAAGCAAAATACAATACATCGTATTCAAATAATTATTTTTTATATATTTCGTCTTTTAAATCCTTTAGCCCTTCATCAATACGAGGACCTGGTCGAGAAACTTCATCCCCATCTACTGTTTCAATACGTGTATTTTTTACAGCATTAATTTTATCAAAACCACCACGTTTTTTTATCATTTCTATGTAGTCTGATTTTGATTTACCTTCTGTGGAAATCAGAATATCAGGATTACGTTTAATAATGCTTTCTTTACTTACTGATTTCCAACCTTTAACATCATCAAAACTATTTTTAGCATCTAGTTTCTCTAACATATCGTTAAAGAATGTATCTTTTCCGGCAGTGTAAATGTCTGGTTTAGATGATACTTCCATAAACACTTCTTGTTTCTTATGATGTTTAGGAATGGAGTTAATGATTTTATCTACATTATGTTTTGTTTCATCAACAAGTTCTTTAGCTTGTTTTTCACGATCCGTTAATTTTCCAATTGATTTAAAGGTATCATAAGTTTCATCAATCGATTGTGCATCTTTCACATAAACGACTTTTACTCCCTTATCTTTAAGTGACTTTAGCACTTTACCTGCAGAATTTTTCTGTGACTCATGCGCTAAAATCAAATCCGGTTTAGCTTTTATTAATTCTTCTTTATTTAAATTCATCGCATCGAATTGTTTTTTACCTTTTTTTACATCTTTAGGATAATCATCCACAGTGGATACACCTACTATATCTTCTCCGATTCCTAAGCGATATAAAATTTCTGTGTTACTAGGAATGAGCGAAACAATTCTATGATATTTTTTATCGCTTTTTTCAGTGTCTTTATTATTAGATGAGTGGTTGGCATCTTGACTACATGCAGCCAGTACTACAATCAATGCGCATATAACTATCCATAGTTTACTTTTCATTTGGAGCATCACCCTTTCACAAATTATTTTTAATGTTCCTATTCATCATATCAAAATATACCAATATTTGTAGATACAATTTTATTTGATTTTCACAAAATATGAGAAAAAGACAACTTTGAATTAAATCAATTAATATATTTAACCCCAACTTGCTTTGTCTGTAGAAATTCTCGTTGAATTTCCTTATGTTGGGGCCCCAACTTGCTTTGTCTGTAGAATTTCTCGTTGAATTTCCTTATGTTGGGGCCCCAACCCCAACTTGCTTTGTCTGTAGAATTTCTCGTTGAATTTCCTTATGTTGGGGCCCCAACCCCAACTTGCTTTGTCTGTAGAATTTCTCGTTGAATTTCTCTGTATTGGTATCAGTTTTACAATGTAAGTATCAATCGGTAAAATGCTAAAAATGTCTGAGACAATCAACGATGTCCCAGACACATCATATTTTATAATTTAATAAACGTTTTTATCGCATCAGAAATGTATAAATTCAAACCACGTTCACGTTGCTTGTTAATAAACTTTACAAATCGCTCGTCTTCAATATAAATCTGAGCTATATATTCTAAAAATTGATTGTCACAATTAGGAACTTGTTCTTTCAAAATACATAGTAATTTCTTAATTTTTCCACTTGCTTCAAGTATAGAAACTTTGTTTAAATATAGCTGATTCATATCGTCAAAAAACATATTTAATTGCTTATTAATTTCCTCAAAATGATTTTGCTGTTCTGATTCATCCTTACTTTTTTGTTTATCTTTATATGCTTGATAATAATGGGTATCTCCATACTTACTTGCTGCTTCTTTTTCATACTGTTCATTTAAATTGAAATTTTGCATTGTAGTTACCTCAATCTCTTCATTATCTTGGTGAAAATGATGTTCTAACGTACAGATAATATCATTTAAGCGATCTCTTTTTTTAACAATGTGATAAAAATTATCATGTAATATTTTAGTTCTAAAATCACTATCACCTTCAAAATATATCTGTATTTGTTTTAGTGTTAAATCTAATTCCTTTAAAAAGAGAATATATTGTAACTTTGAAATATCTTGAACATTATAATATCGGTACCCATTAGCACTCATTTGTTGTGGTACGAGTAACCCCTTTTCATGATAATAATGAAGCGTACGTATACTAACTCCGGTAATGTCAGAAAGCATTTTGGGACTGAAGCGTTCTTTCATCATTTCACCTCCTGAATTAAAGTATGAGGTATGACGTTACGTTAAGGTCAATACTTATTTTTTAAAATAGGTATCTAAAAAGGTATAGCGTTGTTTCCCTTTACCATTAAAATAATTTTTTCCAAAATTATCTAATAAAGCGTGAAACTCATTTGCATCTTGATTTGAAAATGATTCAGGAAGTGTTAATTCCTGCTTCAATTGATGATAACTTTCTGTATGTTGATATCCCAATTTTCTAAAAATACGTCTAGTATAACTATCAGGTATAAATTCTTTACCTTTAAAAATATATACTATTAAGACGTCAGCGGTCTCTTCACCTATGCCACGGATGGTGAGTAACTCTTTTCTTAAGTTATCACTGTATAACTTAGCTATACTACTATAATCAAAGTGATGTTCATTTAACCATAGTAACAATGCTTGTATAGCCTTAGCTTTATTTTTATAGAAACCACTCGAACGTATCACTTGCTGCAACGATTCTAAAGGCATTTTCAATATTGTCTGTGCATTAAAAGAAGTTTCTTCCTTTAATCTTGATAACGCTATATCTGCATTATTCCAATTAGTATTTTGGACTAGAATTGCCCCAAGCATCATTTCTATTGGTGTTTCTGCTGGCCACCAATATTGAGGGCCCATATTTTGATATAGAATTTGATATAATTTCTCTATTGATAACATGATTTCTTCCCCCGCAAAACTTCGAATGATTATTTTATCTCGCATGCTACATTATCCAATTTTCCCAAGAAGTCTGAGGTGTTGTCCTACCTAATTGTTGATATTCCTTTTATAACAAACTTTATGCTGTACCCCAATCTCGGTTTGCTATGCTTATTTTTTCTTTTGGGTATGCATATGTAAATGTAAGAGCCTGTACATATAAATATGTCAGGCTCTCGTGTATCTATTTTATGAAGTTTTACATAGATTCTGGTGCTGTGACACCTACTAATGCTAATGCATTGTGCAAGGTAATACGCACCGCTTCAATCATAGCTACATATGCTTTAGTTTTTTCTGTATCATCTGTAAGCACTTTTTCAGCATTGTAAAATTTATGGAATGCTGCAGCTAGATCTTGAATATAATTAGTTAGACGATGAGGTGCGCGATGTTCGGCTGCACTCTCTATCGTTGATTCAAATTCTGCTACTTTTTTTAATAAGTCTATTGCTTTATCATTATTTATTTTAGAAAAGTCTGCATCAGTAGACACTTCAATACCTTGTTCTTTAGCTTGCTTTAAAATAGAGCAAATTCGTGCATGTGCATATTGTGCGTAATAAATTGGATTGTCCTGAGATTGCTCTTTAGCTAACTCTAAATCAAAGTCAAAATGAGAATCAGGACTACGCATTGTTAAGAAATAACGTGCAGCATCGATACCGACTTCATCCATAATTTCACGTAAAGTAATCGCATTGCCTGTACGCTTACTCATCTTCACTTCTTCTCCATTTTGCATAAGGCGAACCATTTGCATAATTTGAATTTCAAGACGATCGCTGTCTACACCAAATGTTTCTAAGCTAGCTTTGAGACGATTAATATAACCGTGGTGATCAGCACCCATTAAATCAATTAAAATATCATTTCCTCTATTAATCTTATTGTAGTGATAAGCCGTATCTGGTGTGAAATAAGTATAATTACCGTCTTTTTTTATTAATACACGATCTTTATCGTCTTTGAAGTCACTTGTACGTAACCAAGTTGCACCATCTGCTTCATACGTATAGCCTAGTTCTTTCATTTTAGATAATGTATTTTCAATCGCGCCATTTTCATATAAAGATGTTTCACTAAACCAATTATCAAAGTGCACGTTAAAGTCAGATAAATCCTTTTTCAATTTTTCCATTTCATAATCGACACCAAGTTGTCTAAATGTTTTTAAGCGTTCTTCATCAGTGTAGTCTTTTATTTCTGGATGTTTAACAGCGAGGTCTTTCCCGATTTCAATAATGTCTTTACCATTATAACCATCCGCCGGCATCTCATAACTCGTATCACCTAAAGCTTCAAAGTATCGTGCTTCAATTGATCGTGCTAAATTAGTGATTTGATTACCTGCGTCATTAATATAATATTCACGTGTAACGTTGTAACCAGCCGCAATGAGAATATTAGCTAAAGAATCGCCTACAGATGCATTTCTAGCATGACCAATATGTAAGTCTCCTGTTGGATTAGCTGATACATATTCTAATAAAATGTTAGTATTCTTAGATTGTGTTGCATATCCAAATCGATCACCTTTTGTGATAGCTTCTGGAATAATGGCTGTTAAATATTGATTATCCAGATAAAAGTTGATGAAACCTGGCCCAGCAATATCAACTTGTTTAACGTGTGCTTTGCTTGTATCTAAATGATCGACAATAGCTTGCGCAATTTCACGGGGATTACGCTTAGCAATCTTTGTTAAAACCATAGCAATATTAGAAGAATAATCTCCATTTTTAGGATCTTTAGGTATTTCAATTTTGATTTCTGGAATATCTTCTGCGAGGTTAGCTTTTCTAATACTAACTTCTATTTCTTCTATTAGCGTTTGTTTAACCTGATCGATTATACTCATTCACTTATCTCCTTATAATTTATTTCATATTGATAAGAACCCATTTTTTGTTCATCTTGATATAACTCATAATGTATTTTTAGCTTACCGCCATTATGAGTGACGAAATGCTTAAGACTTAATGTTTTAACAGTTAAAGGTATTTTTCCGGCAGGTACATCATAGAGTGTTGTCGTCTCATGTCCTTCGACGAAATGTAAGTTCATATTAATGTCACCTTTACGAATTAACTTTACACCGGTATCTTCAATTTTAATCGTAACATTGACTTTAGCATCTTCAATTTGTTCTTCGTAACGTATAAAATCTGCAAATTTTTGTTGCCAAAAACCTTTTGTAGTAAACTCAAATCTCTGCTTTTCACCATTCTGTTTCAAAACTTGATGGGTTTGAATGTTAATATTTTTATTCAATTTACTACTCACCTTAACCCTTACAATAATAAATGTCATTATAGCATAAAACTGCTATTGCTTGTAGTACTCAAGACATGTGTTCATGTCAAAAATTTACACAATATGAAAAGAACCTGAAACATCAATTTTGTCTCAGATTCTTTTCCTACGATTAGTCAAGTACTTATAATTAAAATAAGCATTACTTAACTAAACCGTTCATTTTAATTTTTTTGAATAAGGTGTTAAACTATATTTAATTGTACGTTTGGCTAATGTGGTGACATTTGATAATCGTACAATTTATGATTCATTACAAGATAATGAATTGTTTTTAATAATCGATTTATACAAGCAATGATGGCAGTCTTATGAGGTTTCTCATTAGGCTGCTTTCTTAGTTTGTAGTAATAATCGACGACATGATTGTCATAATGATGCTGCCCTCTTATTATATTCATAATCACCCAAAATAAAAGTTTTCTCGCTTTTTTATTACCACGCTTGTTGATGGTATCTCTACAGTGTGTATGACCTGATTGATATCGTTTGATATCAATGCCAACAAAAGCATTGAGTTGTTTATTTGATTTAAATCGCTTAATATCACCAATCTCCCCAATAATCATAGCTGTGCTTAGCTTACCAATACCAGGTATCGAATGAATATTTTCAAAATAATCGAGTTGTTGTGCTAATTGAATCATGGCATCATCTAATTGTTTGAGATGATGAATAGATTGTTTTAATTGTTGAATAAGTAAGCGTAATTTTTCGACTAGAAAGGAATGTCTATCGACATTAGGATAGCTTTCTTGAGCAATCACCCTTAATTGAAGTGCATATTTTGTAGCTTTATCCATTGACATTCCCTTATCTGTAGAATTGAATATATGTGTAATCAGTACCTCCTTGTCGATATCAAGAACCATGTCTGGATGAGTAAAGATTTCTGCGATGTTGAGTGCAATGATTGAATATCGACTACTAAACAATCTTTCTAAACCAGGGAATGTTTGATGGAGTAATTCAAGGATCTGAAATTTAAGTCGATTTTGTTCATTCTCGATTTCTAGATGAAAACGGACGCGTTCTCTTAATTCAAAGAATATTAACTCATGTATAGGTAAGCTGTCTGTTTGTTTAAGCGTCGGTCCTAAACAAGCAAGCTTATGAGCATCTGCCTGATCAGTTTTCCATGATCTTAGAGCGCTCGTTTTAAATTTGGCTTCTAACGGATTCATTTGAATATAGTTAATTTGATTTACACAACAAAATCGTTCCATACCTCTTGAATAGATACCTGTAGATTCAAAAATGAGTTGTGGGTGGTCTAAGTCATTCAAATACTTGAGTAAATAATTGTAACCATTTTTATTATTCTGGATGAAAAACTCTTTTTGGAATTTTCCATTTTTATAATGTGCAACTACACTACTTCTTTTACTAATATCAACACCTAAGTAATCGATAAAAAAACCTCCTTTGAATAATTGAGAAGCTAAAAACTTTACTTAACCTTTCTCATTTCATTTTCCTATACACGGTTTCAAGAACCCAACATACTACAAACGAATTTCAAAAGGCGAGAGTAAAGCTGACTTGTTTTTTATACGGATTTAAAATCCAAGAGTCTGGACAGTCTACTTCTCTCTATAACTATAAAAAATAGCTATGAAAAAATCTATCGTCATAGATTTCTTCATAGCTAATCTTAGTATGTTTTACATATTCACAATTCATAACTGATGTGAAAGTGGCACTTTCCTATTCTAGATATTGTTGCCACAGAGAGCTCACACATTCAATATAAATGTCACCTATCACTTCAATCAGATTTGCTATTATTCAACATCAATAATGTCAGTTTTATATTTTTTTAATAAAAATCTATATTTATCGAAATATACGATGCCGAATATCATTGTTGCAATGATGAACATTGTCTTTTTCATCTTTTAACCTCATATTCCTCAAAATATTTTTAAATCTATAATATATTATAGCATTATCAAATTTCATTTCTATAAAATATTTAAGGTTCGAGTTAATTTTCATTCATATATTTTAGATGAAATGTCCATCTTCAAATATTACACGCTCTTTTTTATTTTGAATAAAGTGATTAAAATTATTATTTTGAAAATCACTTAAAAGAGCTTTAGATGTACTATAATTAAACATAAAATCCTCAGTCTCAATAAACATTTTTTTAAAAAGTAGTCCGTCTTTTAAAGTGATTTTTTTTATATCATTATAATCGACTTCATCTACTTTAATATATTCAAAAGTGTTAAAATTTACATTTAAAAGAGCCAAGAATTTTTCTCCAAAATAATAAACGTGTAATGGTTGTCTCTTATTTTGCCCAATTAGGAGACGCCCCTTTTCAAATGTTTGTTGTGGAAAATTTAAATCTAAAAACTCTAAAATTTTATCTTCTTTTAATTTAAATTGCATAATTAATCCCTTCCCTTTTTTACATTCACAAATTAAAAGATAATATAATTTCCAAATATTATATTATCTTTTATGTTCACTTTTAGTGCGAGCTTTTCATATCAATGACCATTCGACCTGTGATTGTTCCCTTTTCCATTTCATCAAAAATATCGTTAATTTCAGATAATTGTCTTAATTGGACTTTAGGAATAACTTTATTTTCGGCAGCAAATTGAAATGCTTCTCTTAAATCTTGTCTGGTACCAACTAATGAGCCAACGACTTCAATTCCATCAAGCACTAAACGTGGAATATCTAAATCCATTTTGTCTACTGGAAGTCCTACTGCTACCACACGTGCACCCGCCTTAACAACATCCACTGCTTGATTAAAAGGTGTTTTAGCTACAGCAGTAATCACCGTTGCATCTAATCCTTTATTATTCGTTAGACGATTAACTTCCTCAATAGGATCAACATTAGTTGAATTTATGATTGCATCAGCACCAAGCTCTTTAGCAAAATTTAATTTATCATCATTAATGTCGAATGCAACAACTTTCGCGCCCATTACGTTTTTGGCGTATTGCAATGCTAAATTACCTAATCCGCCCACACCAAATACGCCTAACCATTGTCCTGGTTCGATGCCACTCACTTTTACTGCTTTATATGTTGTCACACCTGCACAGGTAATAGATGAAGCAGCCGCTGGATCAAGATTTTCGGGAACTTTAACTGCATAATTCGCATCAACAATGACTTCTTCAGCCATTGCCCCGTCAACAGTATATCCGGCATTAAGAACATCCCTGCATAATGTTTCTCTACCAGTTGTGCAATACTCACAATTACCGCATGCTGCATACATCCATGCTATAGATACACGATCCCCTACCTTTAATGAATCTACGTTATCAGCAACTTCAATGACACGTCCAATTCCCTCATGTCCTAGCGTTACACCTGTTACGTCACCGAAATCTGCATTTTTAACATGTAAATCAGTGTGACATACACCACAATATTCAGTCTTTACTAATGCTTCTCCAGGTTTTAATTCTCTTAAACGTTTTTCTTCAATACTTACTCTGTGATCTTTGGTTACTACAGCTGCTTTCATAAAAAGCCCTCCCTAGTATTAAAGTGTAATTCTATTACTTCCACCCTTATTTTACACTCTTTTGAAATCGTTTTCCAAAAGTCCTTTCATTTATACTGAATTTTTTGTAAATTGTATATAGAGCGACATAATATCGTCACTTTTATAGCATATTTTATGCTTTATTCATATATTTTAATTTTTTAACTATATATATCATGTTAGTGAAAAGTCATCGCTCTTAATCACACCTTATAATTCTGGGGATGAAGATGTGTATTTTAAAAATCTTAATCGGAGGGGATGAAAGTGAAGTCGCAAGTTTTATATGGAAAATCTGAAATTGAAATCAATGTGCCTGATGATAGCACAATCATAGAGCCTCAAAACATCAATGCTATTCAAGACTATGAATCAGCAATTAAAAATGTATTAAGAAACCCCACAAATTCTAAATCTTTAAAAGAAATGGTAAACAGTAATGATATTGTTTCTATTGTTATTAGTGATATAACACGTCCAACGCCTAACCATATTCTTGTACCTTTACTAATTGAGGAATTAAATCATGTTCCTCGTGAGAATTTCGTAATTATTAATGGTACAGGGACTCATCGAGATCAAACGCGAGATGAATTGATTCAAATGTTAGGTGAAGATATTGTAAATTCAGTAAAAATCGTTCACAATCATTGCTCAGAAAAAGAAAGTCTAGCTAAAGTGGGACACAGTCAATATGGATGTGATGTATATTTAAACAAAGCATATGTAGAATCCGATTTTAAAATTGTAACAGGTTTTATTGAACCTCACTTTTTTGCGGGATTTTCAGGGGGACCTAAAGGGATAATGCCTGGAATTGCAGGTTTAGAAACAATTCAAACTTTTCATAATGCAAAGATGATTGGCGATTCGAGATCAACGTGGGGAAATTTAGAAGATAATCCAGTTCAAGACATGGCACGGGAAGTTAACCGTATGTGTAAACCTGACTTTTTACTTAACGTTGCATTGAATAAAAGTAAAGAAATTACTGCAGCATTTGCTGGTGAAATCTTTGATACACACAAAGAAGGATGCGCATATGTAAAAGAACATGCAATGTTTAAATGTGATCAACACTTTGATATTGTTATCGCATCAAATTCTGGCTATCCTTTAGATCAAAATTTATATCAAACAGTAAAAGGGATGAGTGCAGCGAGTAAAATTGTAAAAAAAGACGGTCATATTATTATGGTATCTGAATGTGCAGATGGCTTTCCTGATCATGGTAAATTTGCCGAAATTTTCAAAATGGCAGACACACCTCAAGGTATTTTAGAACTTATTCACGATCCAAACTTTAAGGAAGTTGACCAATGGCAAGTACAAAAACAAGCAAGTATTCAAACTTTTGCCAATGTGCATGTTTATTCAGAACTTACTGACCAACAACTTAAAGACTCGATGTTAATCCCAACCTCTAACATTGAACATACAATACAAGAATTAGAACATCGATATGGTCGTAAATTAACCATTGGTGTTATGCCACAAGGTCCTTTAACGATACCGTACGTAGAAGACAAAGAATAATAAATGGAGGATGGAAACTATGACTGAATTAAATACTAAAGAAATGAAATTAGACGCACTATTGAAAGACATGCAGAGTGTAGTCATTGCCTTCTCAGGTGGAGTAGATAGTAGCTTGTTACTGAAAAAAGCGATTGATGTTTTAGGTGTTAATTATGTTAAACCTGTTGTAGTAAAATCAGAATTATTTAGAAATGAAGAGTTTGAACTAGCGCTTAAACTTGGACAAAGTCTAGGTGTTGAAGTATTAGAAACTGAAATGTCTGAACTTCAAGATGCGAATATCGTTAAAAACACGCCCGAAAGTTGGTACTATAGCAAGCGCTTGATGTATAGTCAACTTGAGAATATTAAGAATAAACTAGGATTTAATTATGTGCTAGACGGTATGATTATGGATGACTTAGATGATTTTCGTCCCGGATTAAAAGCAAGAGACGACTTTGGTGTGCGTAGCGTTTTACAAGAAGCAAAACTATATAAATCTGAAGTTAGAGAATTAAGTCATCAACATGACTTGCCTGTATGGAATAAACCAGCCTTATGTAGTCTAGCATCAAGAATACCTTATGGTGAGGAATTAAGTTTCACAAAAGTTAACAAGGTCAACGAAGCAGAAAAATTCATTTTAAGCCTAGGTATCAACCACGTACGAGTACGCTATCATCACAACATAGCACGCATTGAAGTAACAGAAGATCAATTAACTAATCTTCTTAAATTGAAAGACAGTATCATATTACATTTGAAAGAATTAGGATTTGACTATGTAACAATGGATTTAGAAGGCTATCGTACAGGTAGTATGAATGAAATCATTGATACCAAATCTACAAGTTTTAAATAAGGATGTGAGTACCTATGAGCCATAGTTATAATTCTATAGAAGAGGTGCTCAAAGCTGTAAAATCAAATCAACTATCTATTAATGATGCTAAAGCCCAACTCAGTCATTATGACGAATTGGGCTTTGCTAAAATTGACTTACATAGAGCACAGCGTCAAGGGTTTCCCGAAGTTATCTTTGGGCAAGGAAAAACAAAAGAACAAATCACTAAAATCATCTCTAGTTTGATATTTCATAATGAAGTTATTCTAGTGACACGTGTTGATGAAATGAAAGCAAAATATATTTTACAACATTATCCAAAGTTGGAATATCATCAAACTGCACAGTTAATTAGCACGCCACTGAATGATATACCACAATCTAAATATTATGTTTCTGTACTTTGTGCTGGAACTTCTGATTTACCTATTGCAGAAGAAGCTGCGTTAACCGCTGAAATCATGGGAGTAAGTGTAAAACGATTTTATGATGTCGGGGTTTCAGGAATTCATCGCTTATTATCCAACATTCATGATATACGCAAAGGTAAAGTTTCAATCGTTATAGCTGGAATGGAAGGCGCTTTAGCAAGTGTTGTTGGAGGATTAGTCAACCACCCTATATATGCAGTACCAACGAGTATAGGTTATGGAGCAAACTTGAATGGGGTTACCACCCTATTATCAATGATAAATAGTTGTGCACCCGGAACCAGCGTATTAAATATCAATAATGGATTTGGTGGCGGTTACAACGCTGCACAGATTATCCATATGCTAGAAAATAAAGAGAGTGAGGTATCTTTATGACAAAAGCATTGTATTTAGATTGCCACGCAGGTATTGCCGGAGATATGCTACTTTCTGCTTTAGTTGATTTAGGCGCACACCCTGAAGACATTGAATCAGAACTAAAAAAGTTACCTTTAGATCAATTTAAGCTACATTTTCAAAAAAGAGTAAAACAAGGTATTCATGCAATGACATTAAACATTGATGTTAAAGAATCAAATCATCATCGTCACGTTAATGATATATTTAAAATGATAGATGACAGTACTCTTCCGGAAAGAGTTAAATATCGCAGTAAGAAAATTTTTGAAATTATTGGCCAAGCAGAAGCTAAAATTCATGGCATGTCGTTTGAAGAAGTTCACTTTCATGAAGTAGGGGCAATGGACTCTATTATCGATATTATTGGTGGGTGTATTGCTCTAGAACAACTAGGGATTAACACATTATACTGTTCAGCTATTCCAACAGGTCATGGTAAAATCCATATTGCTCATGGCATTTATCCAATCCCTGCACCTGCTACTGCTGAAATTCTTAAAGGTATCCCAATCGCACATTTTGATGTTCAAAGTGAACTCACAACCCCTACTGGTGCTGCATTTGCTAAGGGACTCGTTTCATCGTTTGGGCCATTTCCTTCAGCAACAATACAACATATAGGCTATGGTGCTGGCAGTAAGGATTTTAATTTCCCTAATATATTAAGGGTTATTCAATTTGACTCTGAATTCGAGCAACAAGATAGCGTTCAAGTAATAGAGTGTCAAATAGATGATATGACCCCTGAAGCATTAGGTGATTTTATGAATAATGCGTTAGAACAAGGTGCTTTAGATGCTTACTATACGCCTATATTTATGAAAAAAAGTCGCCCAAGCACGCAGTTAACGTTAATATGTAAATTACATGATAAGATATATTTCGAACAACTTATCTTACAAGAAACAAGTTCTTTAGGCGTCAGAAGTACTTCTGTTAATAGAAAGATCTTGAATCGCGCGTTTAAAATTCTTTCTACACAACACGGCACTGTTTCCATTAAATTTGGTCTACAAAATGGAAAAATTATGAAAATGAAACCCGAGTATGAAGATTTGAAGAAGATGGCTAAAACTACAAACCAACCGTTTCAAGTAATTCATAACGAGGTATTACAACAACTCTATCAAACATATCGTATAGGAGATATACTTCAATAAATTAAGTCTTATTCATTTAAATTTTGCACATCAAAAAAAGGATAGGGACAGTCATTCTACATAAAACTGTCATCTATCCTTTTATTCTATTCAAATGTTCGATATAGTTCTTCACTAGAATTATTCCACATTTCAACGTTATGATTCTGTAGAAATTCTTTTAAAATTTGTTTGTTATCATCACCGATTTGGTCAATGATAAATTGATGTTTCATGGACTTATCCATCATATTAACATGTTCTGGCATGCTCTTATAACCACGTCTAATACTTTTGTTAACTAATAAATAGCATGCAGTCACACCCGCATAATATGGTCCTTGTTCACTACGTTCGGTCGTCACCCAACATAGCCAGTATGCTTTAGCCTCCTCACCTTCAACTTGCGATTTGTCAGTAATCCACTTGACACCCTTTTCAACTTCAGCACGTGCATGCATACCACCAATATCAACAAATGCCTTCTGATTTTCAATATCTATAAAAACCGGGGCAATATTATCTAAACTAATTGAACCAATATTAGTTCCTTTATGACCATCTAGTGGATCATTTTTTATAATATTGAAATTGAAACCTTTTTTCTCAGACAAACGAGACACCTCCTAATAAGTCATTAAATAAAAACGATATATCTTATTCTTAACAGTTAGTTTAATTCATTAAGCAAGTTAATAATAGAACCTTTAATTTGATAATCTTTAATCTTTAAAATCATTTCTTTAGGATAATATAATTTATGGTCTTCTCTATTAATCCCTGTAATACTATTGATTACCAATGATTGATTACTTATTTCTGTAATTCCACCATTACTTTTTAATAAATGAATCGGTTTACGATTTGATCCCGGGCGATCATAATCATAAGGTAAATCTGAAAATGCTTCACTTACAAAGTAATAATCAGGATTAATACCACCCGCTTCAAATAATTCTTGCAATTCAGAAATGGTAATAATTGAACCGTCGAAAGGAATATATTTAAATAAATCTCTATTGATAAACCGTCTTGATAAATCACTTAATATTGGATCATTTTCATGAATCCATTTCTTCAAGTAATACAATACAACTGCTTCATCAAGTTCCACATATTGTTCAATCGTCATTGTTCCTTCAAAGAATGGTATGAAGTCTTTTGGATACATTTTAAATTCATATCCTTCATTATAAAGCTGCTTAGCTCGTTTTAAACAATTGTTTAATAAAACTTCTCCACCACGGCTTACTGGATGAAAATATATTTGCCAATACATTTGATAACGACTCATAATGAAATTTTCGACAGCATGCATACCACTATCTTTAATTAACACTTCTTCTTTAGATGGTCTCATCAACCTTAAAATACGCTCCATATCAAATGAGCCATACGTTACGCCTGTAAAATATGCATCTCTTTGTAAATAGTCCATTCGATCAGCATCAATTTGTGAGGAAATCATAGAAATAACAAGCTTATTATCGTGCGTTTTATTAATTACATCAGCTACTTGTTTAGGAAAGTTATCAGAGACTCGACTTAGTACACCATTAACCTCAGTATTTCCTGTAATAATAGCTTGTGTAAATGCTTCATGGTCTGTATTAAATATTTTTTCAAAACTATGAGAGAAAGGACCATGACCTAAATCATGTAACAACGCAGCACACAACGCGAGTGGCCGATCTGTATTATCCCACGCGTCTTGTCCTATAAATGTCTCATCAATCATTCGACGCACAATTTCATAAACACCCAAAGAGTGTCCAAAACGACTGTGTTCGGCTGTATGAAAAGATAAATATAAAGTACCTAGTTGTTTAATACGTCTCAAACGTTGGAATTCTTTTGTTTTAATTAAATCCCAAATCAATTGATCCTGTACGTGGATAAATCGATGAATTGGATCTTTAAATACCTTTTCTTCTGTTAATTTACTCGTTGCATATGATGATAGCGTCATACTTTCCCTCCTATCCTATATATTCCAAAAAATATTTATTTTTTATTTCTCATATCTCTAGACGAAACAATCTTAATTATTTATGTGATTGTTAAAATGATTTCTTCATTAAAGCTAAATCCATGATTTCACCATACATTTCAGGTTGATATGAGCGAATAATCTCGAATCCATGATTCTGATAATATTCGATGCCATTGCTATTATTGTTATCAACTTCTAGATAAACTGTTTCATACTGGTCTTTAAACCTTTTTAACCCCGCTTCTAGCAAACGAGTTCCATAACCTTTATGCTGAGATTCAGGTCTAACATAGTGTGCAGATAAATAAAGCTCTTCACCATAAATGAAATTTGCAAAACCAACAATCTCACTATCTTCTTCTGCCACTAAAAATAATTGCTCATTTAATCTCTTTTTTAAATGCGTTTCATTATATGAAGCGGCCAACAGTTCATTAACTGTTGAAGCAGCATAAATATTTAAATATGTGTTATACCAAGCTTTTGTCGCAACATCTCTTATCGCTACAGCATCTTTTTCAGTTGCTTGTCTGACACTATACATGTGACTTCTCCCCTAACTATTTACTTGACTATTAATATAGGCATTATACCACATGTATGATACCTTAATTCAATCTAGACATTCAAAAAGCTTCACAAAATTTATTTTAGAACTATTAATAACTACAACTTTTTAAATATGATTATTTGACACAATATTTTTTATACACATATTTCTAATTATTTAAAATTTTAAAGCAATCATTAAATAATCACTCAATACTATAATTTCATACTAACCTTCTTAAAATCATGATTTGGTTATTTCCCCATTCCATTCTTTTACATGATTAAATGCTTACTTTATGAATTGCACTACGTTAGCTTTTGGACGATTTCTACCAAAAATAATGTTATCAATGTCGTCTATCTTCCTACTTATAAATAATTTGGTTCTGTTGCAAAGTAAAAAATATAGCTAACCACTAATATATCATGTCAATGTTCGCTTAACTTGCTAGCATGATGCTAATTTCGTGGCATGGGGAAAATCCGTAGATCTGAAGAGACCTGCGGTTCTTTTTATATAGAGCGTAAATACATTCAATACCTTTTAAAGTATTCTTTGCCGTATTGATACTTTGATATCTTGTCTTTCTTACTTTAATATGACGGTGATCTTGCTCAATGAGATTATTCAGATATTTCGATGTACAATGACAGTCAGGTTTAAGTTTAAAAGCTTTAATGACTTTAGCCATTGCGACCTTCGTTGAAGGTGCCTGATCTGTAATTACCTTTTGAGATTTACCAAATTGTTTAATGAGACGTTTGATAAATACATATGCTGAATGATTATCTCGTTGCTTACGCAACCAAATATCTAATGTATGTCCCTCTGCATCAATGGCACGATATAAATAGTTCCATTTTCCTTTTATTTTGATGTACGTCTCATCAATACGCCATTTGTAATAAGATTTTTTATGCTTTTTCTTCCCAATTTGATATAAAATCGGGCATATTCTTGAACCCAACGGTAGACCGTTGAATGATGAACGTTTACACCACGTTCCCTTAATATTTCAGATATATCACGATAACTCAATGCATATCTTAGATAGTAGCCAACGGCTACAGTGATAACATCCTTGTTAAATTGTTTATATCTGAAATAGTTCATACAAAAGACTCCTTTTTATTAAAATTATAATATAAATTCAACTTTGCAACAGAGCCATATTTAATATGATTAATATAGGTATTTGGCCAATGGTCATTCTAGCATTATTAATCATAGCTAATAGTATTTTTATGGTTTACAAGACAGTAGACGTTAAAAAACGCAAATGACAAAAAAGCAATCTCACTCTTAATTTATGTGAGATTGCTTTTATTTATCATAACAATATAATGACGTTTCAAGCACATTATTTAATGTTACAAACACTTCTTCAACTGTATAGTTATAGTCATTTTCTACCCAACGTCTTAGTACTTCTATTACGCCACTACTGTAAAAATCAGCTACAATTTCAGGATGTTTACTTTCTCTAATCTTTTGCGCTAAGGGGGCACGCTTACGAGTTGGGTTATTTAACATCATTTCGCGACTCACATTCGTTAAACTTCTAAATACATCTGCCTGTCGAGACGAAACTAATAGATGCTTAAAAATCTTTTTATTATTACCAATGTAATAGATAAAGTCTTCAAATGATTCAGGGGTTGTAATGTCTGCTGATGTGTCACTTTTAGCTATAATTTGTTGTGTAATAAAGTCAGGTAAAGTGTAGAGTAATTCATATTTATCTTGGAAGTATCTATAGAACGTACTGCGGTTGATTTCTGCAATATCACATATTTTTTGAACCGTGATTTCATCAAAATGATAATCATGTAAAAGTATAAACACTGTTTCATGAATATGTTTAATCATACGCTTTTGATTTGCTGACGGCATTATCTGATTCTCCTATTTATTTAATCTAGTCAGATAGCCTGACGTAATAAGAGTAATTTATCACAATAAAGTTGATTTTTCCAAACATAACAACTGATACTACGTTTAAATTTGTTTATAAAAAAAGAGTAAATAAGTTATTTGAAACGTTTAATACTATAAGAGCGATATAAAAAAGTAGGAGCGAAACTGAGTTTAGTTTCACTCCCTCGCAATAATAGCTACGATTGAGAAGAGTTTGTCTTAAGCGCCTTCTCAACTCGGTTTGCTACTGTAAATTTGCATTATGAGTTTTAAATATGCTACACCAAACGAGCATATTCTTTATTTGTCTTTCTTTACTTTGTAATTAGATAGTCTCAATACCTTCTAACCATTCATCTACTTTATTATCATTATCATCCACATAGTCTTTAGCTACTTGTTCTGGATTTTTGTTATCAACAAAGATTTTTTTAGCTAATTTGTCTTCGTCAGATTTACTCCAATCATCTGCCATACGTGTTGCAACTGTGTATGCAGCTGGATGTGCTTCTTTAAAGTCTTTGTTAAATACTAAGTCAATATGTTGATTATTATTACCATAAATGTTGTCTGGATCTTTCAACATTTTAACGTCTAATTCTTTAGAGAACCAGCTAGGTTCCATTGCTGTGAAGACGATAGGTTCTTGTTGTTTAAAAGCAGATTGAATTTTCTTGAATTGGTCTTGGTCAGAACTTTCTTTCAAGCTATATTTATCCAAGTTGTCACTATCAAGTTCATCTTTAGTTTCTTGCATAACGCCATTACGTGCGTCTGTGCCTTGAATTGCCCAATCTACAGATTTTCCGAAGTCACTGTTTTTTAAGTCACTAATTGAGTCGACATCTTGCACGTACTTAGGTACGGCTAAACCTACTTTTGCGTTATCAATTAAATGTTTATCATCATAAATTGTTAATTTACTTTTGAACTTATCGTAGTAACTTTTATCAGTAGTAGGGAATATACCTGATGCATGGAATGAATCAGAGTTCTCTGATACAGCAGCATATAACGGGCCACTTGCTGTTACTGGTGTAGTTGTTACATCATAACCTGCTTTTTTCAATACTTCTGCTATAACTAGTGAACGTGGTGTTGAATTATCACTCGCGATATAAGATATTTCGATTTCTTTATTACCAAGTGATGTTTGACTATCGTCTGATGAACCACTACCGTTACCACTATTACCACAAGCACTTAGCACTATGGCTAAGGCTAGTGTGGCTAGTAGTCCTAAGAATTTCGAACTACGTCGTTTTAACATAACGTGTTTCCCCCTTTTTAATATTAGTCTCTAAGTTCGTCATCATGACGATGTTGAGATGATCGGTTATATCTATCGTAAACACCTTTGTTGTTTTCACGAGCGTATAACATTAATGCTTTGAATAATACATCTTGATCAATATTGCTATCAGTTAATTCTTTGTATAAGTTTGTTGTTTTATCAAAATTTGAATCATGATAATCATGGTTATCATTTTGATGATCATGATTGTTGTGACGATAATCATCATTTCTATCGTAATTGTCTTGATAGTGTCGATCATTATAATTACGTTCATCATGATGAGTATGGTCGCCATCTTGAGTATAAAGTGATTCATAGTCGATATCATCACGTTGATTATCATATTGATGTTGGCGATGATGCTGGTCATGATGATTATTTAAATGCACAGAACGGTTATAATCTTCGTCATTATAATTGCGATTGTAGTTACGTTTGTCATTTTGATAAACATAGTTATCTTTGTCTTGTCTAGAGTATTCACTATTTTTATCGTTGACATGACCTTTTTCAGAAGATGTGTCGTGATGATTATCTTCTTCTAAAGCTTTACCTTCAACGTCAACGTTTGGCAATACTGCACCTAACCATTTAGGAAGGTACCATGAAGCTTTACCAAAGAGTTTCGTCAATGCTGGAATTAATGTCATACGTACGACGAATGCGTCGAATAACACACCGAAACCTAATGCGATACCCATTGACTTAATTGCACTGTCATCTTGGAAGACGAATGCGATGAATACACTGAACATAATAAGTGCAGCAGCTACGATAACAGGTCCACTTTCTTTGATACCTACACGGATTGAATGATCATTATCGCCAGTCTTACTGTATTCTTCATGTACACGTGTCATTAAGAAGAGCTCGTAGTCGATGGCAAGTCCGAATAACAATCCAATTGTGATTACTGGAAGGAATGCAAGTAATGGTCCTGTGTTTTCAATACCAAATAAGCTACCCATAAAGCCATGTTGAATGACTAATGTTGTGAAACCTAATGTAGCCATTAATGAAAGGATAAAGCCTAGTACTGCTTTTAATGGAACTAAGATCGAACGGAACACAATCATTAATAAGAAGAATGCTAATACAACAATAACGCCTGCAAATACTGGAATAGCGTTGTTTAGTTTTTCTGACATATCGATGTTAATAACACTTTGTCCTGAAATTTCAGTGCCATAGTCATATTTTTCTTGCGCTTGGCTATGATAATCACGTAAATCATATACTAGATTTTCTGTTGACTGTGAGTTCGGTCCTTTTTCAGGAATGATTGTGAATAATGCGTAATTGTTGTTGTCAGTTAGTTGTGCTTTTGAAACTGTATCAACATTATCAATGTCTTCTAAATCACTACGCATATTATTTAAATCACGTTCGATAGTGCTTTTACTTCCACCATCTTTTGTATTTACTAACATGACAATTTGTCCGTTATAACCTTCGCCAAAATTATCTGAGATTAATTTATAGGCTTTGTATTCTGATGAGTCAGTTGGTTTTAAACTATCATCTGGAATACCTAAACGCATGCCACTGACTGGTATAGCAGCTAAAATTAAAATAATTAAACTTACAATAACAGCGATAACTGGCTTACCAACAATAAATTTTGCCCAAGAATGATCTTTAGGGTCTTTACTTTTAGTTGGTTTATCTTTAATTTTAATACTTTTATGGAAGATACTGATTAGGGCAGGTAATAGTGTTAATGCTGCTAATACTGCAAATAACACACTAATCGCTGAAGCGAATCCCATAACCGCTAAGAAGTCGATTCCTACAAGTGATAAACCACAAACAGCAATCATAACTGTAAGACCAGCGAATATTACAGCACTGCCTGCTGTACCCACTGCTGTTGCAATAGCTTCTACAGTATCGACACCTTTTTTCTTAAGTTCTTTAAATCTAAATAGAATAAAGAGTGAGTAGTCAATACCAACAGCTAAACCTATCATTACAGCTAGTGTAAGAGTGAAGTTTGGAATATCAAAGATATATGTTAATAATGCGATGATACCAACACTTGAACCTAAACCGATGATTGCACTAATAATTGGCATACCAGCTGCGATAAGTGAACCAAAGGTAATAAGTAAGATTACGAATGCTACGATGATACCGACAATTTCTGATGTACCACCAGGTTCGGAATTCATAGCGCCACCTTGAGTTTTTTCAATTTGCACATTATGGTTGTCAGTTACATCTTTTAATTCTTTGTCGATGATATGTTTAGAAGAATCTTTTAATCCAGTTTGTGGAACTACATAACTTACGTTAGCGATAGCAGTATCGCCTTCATCATTAACTTGTCCACTGTCATATGGATTAGAGATATTTTGGATATAATCATCATTTTGTCTGATATTGTCTAAAGCATCTTCAATATCTTTCTTCGTATCTTTATTATTGAGTCCATCATTCTTATTAGAATGGAAGACTATTTTCATCGAGGCTTTCTCACTGTCCTGATGAAATTCTTTACTGATTTTATCGTTTGTGTCTAATGACTTAAGGCCGTTCATAGTGATGTCACTGTCAAACTTCGGTGAGTTTATCATTAATGGCGTGATAATAACACCTAGTATAACAAGCCATCCTATAACACTTAGCCATTTGTTCTTAGCTATAAATTTTCCTAGTTTGTATAATAGCTTTGCCAAGACATTTCCCCCTATTTCATTAATTTATATCGCTTAAAGTATGGGTAGTGTGCTGATGTTTTGTGAGCAATTACATTAAATCGATACCTCAAATTAAGCATATTTAAAATGTTACATTTGATAATGTAACAAGTTATACCCACGTTCGGTACCATTAAAAGTTTTACGTCGTTGGAAAATGCAACACTTTGGAAAAATTGTTGGTGAAAATAGCGTGTATTAAGGAGATATATAAGAAAACAGGTTCTGTTGCAAAGTTAAAATTATATGCACATCTATACAAAACTATAAAAGCAAATATTGTTTTAACAGTAAAGAGCTTTATTAGTATTAATTATTTTTCGTTTTTCAGTATAAATATTACATGATTTTTAACTTTGCAACAGAACCCTATTTATTATTGCGTAAAAAATACCTGAGACAACAAATGATGTCTCAGGTTCTTAATCTATCTCTTAAGTTATTTTTTAATTGGGAATAAACTATCAATTTTGTCTATTTCACCTTGCGATAATTCAATATTTGCAGCATCAATATTTTCAACAACTTGCTCTGCACGTTTTGCACCAGGGATGACAACATCTAGTGATGGACGTGTAAGATAAAATGCTAATACGACATTGGCAATCGTTGTATCATGTGCCTCTGCAATATCAGTTAATGCTTTTACACGACGCACATTATCTTTGAATACGTCTGGTTGAAAATCAGGACGTTCTGCACGATGATCCTCAAATGTTTGATTTTCATCGTACTTGCCAGCTAGTATACCTGAAGCAAGTGGGAAGTAAGGAACAAATGTAATATTATTTTCTGCAGCATATGCCATTACTTCTTCATTTTCACGATGTAATAAATTGTATTCTAATTGAACAACATCAACATATCCATCTTTATTCGCTTCTTTTAATTGTTCTAAAGAGAAATTAGATACACCTATTGCTTTAATTTTACCTTCATCTTTAAGCTCTTTAAGAGCCGCCACCGCTTTATCTTTTGGTGTATCGTCATCAGGAAAATGAATATAATACAAATCAATATAATCCACTTGAAGACGTTCCAAACTATTTTCAACTTGCTGTTTTAAATATTCTGGATCGTTATTTTGAACAACTTCTTCATTTTCTTTAATAACATGCGAACCTTTTGTTGCAATTTGCACTTTCTCGCGTGGATATTCTTTTACAACTTGTCCAACTAATTCTTCAGAACGTTCAGGCCCGTAGATATATGCTGTATCTAATAATGTTATACCATTATCAATAGCTTGACGTACAACTTCTTTCCCTTGCTCTTCATCCAAATTAGGATATAAATTATGACCACCTACTGCATTTGTACCTAATGCGATAGGAAAAACATTGACATCAGATTTACCTAATCGTACTTGTTTTACCATTAAAAGTCATCTCCTTTATTTAAAATACTTAAATATATTATACCCAAATCATAACTTATTCATTCATGTTAATTATCTATTAGAAGCAAGTATCTTGACCTTAAAATCATTATACGCTTTAATGTAACTAATGAAGTTACATTAAGGTGGGTAAAAATGAATTTAGAATTCAATATTGCAGTACATGTACTATGTTTTCTTGCTCAACACGATCAAGAACAATTCAATAGTAAAGAATTAGCTAAATTAACATGTCTGAACCCTGTACAACTTAGACGCGTTCTAGCATATTTAACTGAACACAACTATATCAAAGTTCAGCGTGGTAAAGCAGGAGGCTACCAAGCCAATCAACATACTGCTCAAGTAGATTTAGCCAAGTTATATCAACACTTTGTTTTAGATAAAAATAATAGCCAAAGACGATTTACTGGCGCTTCTGACAGTCATTGTCAAATTTCTAAGAAAATTGCTCATACAATGTCACATTATTATTCTCAAGAACATCAAATAATATTAGATTTTTACAAAGATAAAAATATTACAGATGTTTTGGCAGATATTTTACAGGAGGGGTAAAACCATGAAAAATTATGATTTGATTATTATTGGTTTTGGAAAAGCAGGTAAAACATTAGCGGCACATGCTGCTAGTCACGGACAAAAGGTTGCAGTGGTAGAACAATCAACAAAGATGTATGGCGGTACATGCATTAATATCGGATGTATACCGACTAAAACATTAATTCATGATGGTATTGAAGGTAGTTCATTCAAAGAGGCTATTACTAGAAAAAAAGAAGTCGTACAGGCATTGAATAACAAGAACTATCAAGGCTTAAATTCAAAGGACAATATAGATGTTCTAAATTATAAAGCTAATTTTATTTCTAACGAGGTAATAGAACTACAAGATAATAATGGAACAATTCAAGAAACAATTACAGCAGATAAGATAGTAATCAACACTGGTTCACGTGCAAATATCCCAGATATCAAAGGGATAGATACAGCTCAAAATATATATGATTCTACTGGATTACTAAATATTGACTATCAACCTCAAGAACTTGTTATTATTGGTGGTGGTTATATCGCTCTCGAATTCGCTTCAATGTTTGCAAATTTTGGAACACATGTAACAATTCTTGAGCGTGGTGATGCTATCATGACAAATGAAGATCAAGACATTGCAAATCTTATTGTCAAAGATTTACAAGATAAAGGTGTGACTATAAACACTAATACTAGTACTATTGCATTTTCAAACAATAAAGATCAAACTATCATACACACAAATCATGGAGAAATATCAGCTGATACTGTGCTCTTAGCCACAGGTCGTAAGCCAAATACAAATCACTTAGGTCTTGAAAATACAGATGTAAAAATCGGAAAACAAGGTGAAGTAATTGTAAATACACATTTGCAAAGTACAGTGAAACACATATACGCTGCAGGTGATGTTAAAGGTGGATTGCAATTTACGTATATTTCACTCGATGATTATAGAATCATTAAATCACATCTATTTGGTGATGGTTCTAGAACAACTGAAAATCGTGGTGCAATACCTTATACGGTCTTTATTGATCCTCCTCTATCTAGAGTAGGACTAATTGCAAGTGAGGCGAAATTACAAGGATACGATATTCTAGAAAATAAAGTCTTTGTCAGTAACATACCCCGTCACAAAATCAATAATGATTCCAGAGGTTTATTTAAAGCAGTAATTAATAAAGATACAAAAGAAATTTTAGGAGCGTCATTATATGGCAAAGAATCAGAAGAACTGATTAGCTTAATCAAACTTGCTATAGATCAACATATTCCTTACACAGTATTAAGAGATAATATATACACACATCCGACAATGACCGAATCCTTTAATGACTTGTTTTTAGAACCACTTTGATCTCTGATCATTAGTGGTTCTTATGCAGGTGAATCCTTCTCCTGCGTTCCACTCTATACTTTGATCTCTGATCATTAGTGGTTCTTATGCAGGTGAATCCTTCTCCTGCGCTCCACTCTATACTTTGATTTCTGATGATTAGATACTACAAATGTAGGAATTATCTATCATGACTATTTAAAATTAAAGACCGATAAATTCATTTTTTAGAACTCATCAGTCTTTAATAAGAATATGACAGTATTCATATTTAATGCTTTCTTCTATCATATTACAAAGTAATGAAAATTAAATGGCTTCATATATTCGAATTTGCAACTTAATTATGTACTACTAACATCAAAACCACCCGCGACAATCATTCATGTCTCAGGTGGTTTTGATTTATTTATTTCTCTGCTTTGTGCTTCTTTAACTTTTCCTTAAGTTTGCGATCTTGTTCTTCTTTACGACGTTTTCGTTCTTCGTTACGTTTTCTTAGTCGCTCTTCTTCTTCTGGATCACGTGGTTTTTTTAATTGTTTTGTAACCTTTTCCATAAGTTCTTCTTCGGTTAATGCAGCAAGTGGTCGATTATTAACAAATGCAAATGTTTTACGCCGACCTGGTCCACAATAAGATTGACAGCCTATTTCAATTTCAGCTTCCGGATCTAATTTTTCTAATTTTCGCTTCAAAGATTTTAAATTCACAGCCTGACACTCATCACAGATTAAAAATTTATTTTTCATCTTGCTACCCACCTTTCTATATAAACTCTTCCATCATCGTTAATATAACTCTATTTATTTTACTCTTTTTACTATAAAATTCAAGATACTTTTCACTTTAAAATTCATACATACCATATACTAATAAAATAAGAAAGTGGAACTGAATACACAGTCCCACCCCCGGTTGAGCCTCGAACCCTAAATGACTTATATCACGAGTTACTTTACTTATTGTCCATGGTAAATTTTAAATTTCAATGGTTTGATATCATTCATTTGCCATTCGTTATAAATAATATTTTTATCAATTACCTTATTGATAATAGTAATGCCGCAATCGCCACCACCAGCACCTGAAGTTTTAGAAGCGCCACCGTGCTTTTCACCGACATCACATAATTTTTTTAGCTTATCTGTTTCAATTTCAACTGATGCTTCGTTATCCATAGATTGAATAATACGTCTGTTTATACGTATCATCTTTTGAACACCTTTGATATTATTAGTTTTAAAAGCTTGGATTAAACTTTCTACACAAGCATGAGATTGATCTAAAAAATCACCATAAAAACTTGGATCTGATTTTAAACGTTTGACTTCACTCACTAAGTGTGGAGAAGAAGCTGGGGACCCAGTCCATCCAATAAGGACTTCCATATTTTCGGGAGCTTGTAAAGGTTCGATATGTAAGCCTGGCCAATTTTTTTCCAAAACATCATTCACCGATGTTTCTTCCATTTGCTGTTTCACCCAGTCATGGTCGAACGTACTATATGCAAGCCAACCACTGTAGACACTAACCGCAATATCACCACATGAACTTAAACTTTGTAATTTCATATTTGCAATTACAGCTAATTTATAAATATAAAGGTTTGATAATTCCAAACCATAGAATTCATTCAAAGCTTTAACAACAGATACTAAAACAGCGGCGCTTGAACCTAATCCGTACTTCTGACCAGAGTTATCTGCTAAGTTACTATCAATGGTTAAATGAAAGTGCTTTAAATTCATATTGCAACTGCGCACATACTGTTCAAACACTTCTATAGCTGTCACAACATATTTCAGTTGCTTAGCAGCTTGAACATCTGAGATTTCAATTCTATCTTCATTACGGTCAAATTTAACTGGTTCATAATGTAATGTTTTGGAATGAATACTACCTTCAACTTTATTTGACGCCTCAATTGTCGCCGTTACAAAGCGATTTACTGCAATAAGAATAGATTTATATCCTGGTTCGGTTACTGCATACTCGCCTGCAATATAAAGTTTTCCGGGGGCTTTTACCTGAATCATTCTATCTCTTCCTTACTTAATAATTTCAACGCCAGAGCTGATGATATCACTTGCTATAATCTTCGATTCGTCAAATACTTTTAAAAATTGTTCCATCACAGCTTGTTTATTTTTCTTTTCTACTAAAACTTTTACATTGGGACCCGCATCCATTGTAAAGTAACAAGGTAAATTGGCTTTTCGACACTGTTCCACAATCGCCATAGCATCGTAGCTTTCTTGCACTAAATACGTAAAAGGAGGTTGAGCACCTAAGTTAGTGGCATGCATACGTAAACCATTTGCTTCAATGACTTCGCCTAAGCGTTGAAAATCTTGGTTTTTAACTGCCTCTTTAGCTTCATTTAAATCTTCATCAACGTGATCCAACCAATATTGATAGAATCTAGAAGTATCTCTTGTTAGTGACATACCTGACCTACTAGATACTTTTTTTGACTGATTATTAATCACTACAAATATCATTGATAAATCTTTTTCCCAACCATTGGAATTAATTCCATGTGCATATGAGGTCAAATCATCATGCCCTTTTTCCCATTCAGCAAATCCACCAAAAATACTTCTAGAAGCAGAACCTGAACCACGTCGAGCTAAACGTGATAAGTCTGTATCTGATAAGTTCAATGACAAAGCTTCATTACAAGCGGCAGCTAAAGCAGCGTAAGCACTCGCTGAAGAAGCAAGTCCAGCTGCTGTTGGCACATGATTCTCACTTTCAATTCGCGCATGCAAACGATTTCCAGCCAAATCTCTCACTATATTCATATAGTTTTGAATCTTTTCTTTCTCTTTGGCATTCACTTCATTTCCATTTAAAATAAGGCGATCTTCAGTAAAATCAGGGTCAAAAGTCACTTTTGTTTCAGTATAAAATCGATCTAAGGTAATTGATAAACTATTATTCATAGGAATAATGTAAGTTTCATCAGCTTTCCCCCAATACTTAATCAACGCAATATTTGTATGTGCTCGTGCTTTGCCACTTTTCACCAATGATTTAACCTCCTAAATGTTCAATCCATGTATGTGCTGCGCCAGCCTTTTCAACTGCAGCAACAATAGTTTTTGCAGTTTGTAAATTTTCCGCAAGAAGAAGCATGCTGCCACCTCTTCCTCCACCAGTTAGTTTACCAGCAATGGCACCATGTTCTTTCCCAATTTGAAGTAATTTTTCTATTTTATCGTGACTTACTGTTAAATGTCTCAAGTCTTCTTGACATGCGTTAAATATGTCAGCCAAATGATGGAAATCATGCTGTTCAATCGATTCACTAGCTCTGTGAACAAGTGTACCAATGTGCTCTACATATTTCATATATTCATCAGATTCACACAATACGTGAACATCTTCCACTGCTTGTTTGGTAGAACCCTTTACTCCGGTATCAATGACAACCATATAACCATTCAATTTTAGTGATTTTAATGTTTCGGCCTTCCCTTGTTTAAACCATACAGGTTTATTTGACACAATCGTTTGCGTATCGATACCACTTGGCTTACCATGTGCGATTTGCTCCGCCCAATTTGCTTCTTTAATCAATGTTTTGTCATCTAAAGGTTGATCCATAAAATCATAACTGGCACGTACAAACGCTACTGCTACTGCAGCACTTGAACCTAAACCTCTTGATGGAGGCAAGTTAGTTTGAATTTTTACTGATAGTGGTTCTTTCACTCCACTTTTTTCAACAAAGCGATTAATGATAGACTTTAGATGTTCGGGAGCATCGTACAACATTCCGTCATATACGTCACTTGTGATAGAAGAATAATTTCCTTCATCTAAACTTTCAATGAGGACTTTAATTTTCCCAGCATTAAATGGAATTGCGATTGCCGGTTGACCAAATGTAACTGCGTGTTCACCCATTAGAATAATCTTTCCAGTAGATTCTCCGTATCCTTGTCTAGTCATATTTTCTCACCTTTATATACCTTCTTTAAAATATCACTTCATAAGATGTACTGACGATGTTAAAATGATTGACTTGCTGTTTAACGTGATATTAATTTAATTTCTTTACATATTCATCTTGATTGATGTCACTTAAATGTCAATTTTATCGAATACATTTATTATATTGCCAATAATCAAGCGTTTATTATAACTATTTAAAAGTAAAATAACAACAAAAGAGTATAATAACTTTTTGTTTAAGTTTTCACAACATTTTAATATTATAAAACTCTTTTAAAGAGTTATCAAAATCATGAAATATATTTACCTTAAATGACAATTTTGTAAACATCGTTAAATTTTTTACTAAAGTTTTTAAAATTTTCCACCTCAACTATAATACTACAAATTTGTGATAGAATATATATCATTTTCTAACAAAGTCATCTTAACTTTTGTTTGAAAGGTATTTTTATTAAACAAAATAGTAGTAGGATTGAATTTGTTGTCCTCTTTTAACCTCGAATAACACTTGTCTTTTTTATTGGTTTTCTATGTAAAATTCTCTTGGTTAGAACCCCATTGATTGAAAATTTATATAAAAATATTTTCTATTCACATCAACTATCACTGCTAATACGTAAAAAAACCTGAGACAATTATTTTGTCCCAGGCTTATCTTTTTATGACTTATCTATGGTGTCACCTTGCTAAAAATCTAATTTTTCATTTATTTTCGCATTGCGTTCTAGCATCTTATCATAGTACCCCTCGTAACGTGTCCACTCGTCTTCTGTAATAGGATCCATATTTAAGTTTGCCCCTAAATCTTTTAGTGCATATAATAATAAAAACATAACATCTTGCACTTTAATTTCTCTATTTAAAAGAGTTTCTAAAGATGCCATACATGAGGGATCTATGTCTGGATAGTGAAACTTAGTAGTCTGCCCTTTAAGTGCACGTTGATAAAACTGTTGCATCATTAATGCCCGTTCTGAGCCAGAACCTTCAATACATAAGTATATTTGCACTGCGATACCACCACGTACTCGTCGCTGAGAAATCCCGGCAAATTTCTTATCATTAATACTTAAATCAAATTTTCCTGGGCAATACGATTGCTCAATTTCTTTAGTATCGATACTAACATCTTCATCCTCAAACATTTTACTAATCAATAAATACATCACTGTAAAGGCTTCATCAATAGTCGTTTCGGTTTGTCCTTTAAAAATCAAAGATATATTTAATATTCCTTGATCTAATACGACACCCAAGCCACCAGAATTCCTAACAATCGCATTATATCCCTGTTCATCTGTAAGAAAACGAATACCATCACTTAAAAATGGTAAACGCGAATCATGAATGCCCAAAATCACGGTGTGTTGATGTATCCACGTTCGTACTACATTACAAGATAAGTCTTTACCAACGCTTTCGGAAAAAGTGTCATCAAACGCAAAAGATTGCATGGGCTCTAAACCACTTGAATGATCGACATAACGCCAGTTGATTTGATTAAAATATTTAGTTGCTAAGTCCATTATTGTAAGGCTTGAGCAGCTGTAATAATAGATAAGTTATAAACGTCTTCAGTTGAGCAACCACGAGATAAATCATTGACTGGAGAGTTTAATCCTTGTAGGACTGGTCCTACTGCATCGTATCCACCTAAACGTTGAGCAATCTTATAACCAATATTACCTGCTTCTAGACTAGGGAAAACAAATACATTCGCATCACCTTGAATTTTTGCACCAGGTGCTTTCTTCTCTGCTACGCTAGGAACAATAGCAGCGTCAAATTGGAATTCCCCATCAATAACTACATGCTCTAATTGATCCGCTTCAGCTTTTTCTTGAGCTAACTTCAATGCTTCTTGCACTTTAGTAACATCATCCGATTTAGCAGAACCTTTTGTAGAAAAGCTTAACATAGCTACTTTAGGGTTCATTCCAAAGCTTTGTGCTGATTTAGCACTCTCTACTGCAATTTCAGCAAGTCCTTGAGCATCTAATTCTGGATTAATAGCACAATCCCCAAAAATATATTGTTCATCACCTTTAATCATAAAGAAAATACCAGATGTTCTAGATACACCAGGTTTAGTTTTGATAATTTGTAATGCTGGTCTTACTGTATCTCCAGTAGAATGTGCAGCACCACTCACTAAACCTTCAGCCTTTCCAGTATACACAAGCATTGTTCCGAAATAATTTACATTATCTAATAATTCAACTGCTTGTTCTTTAGTTGCCTTACCTTTACGTCTTTCAACAAAAGCATCTACAAGCTCATCTTTAAGTTCACTCGTCGCTGGATCTATGATTTCAATTTGCGTTAAATCTAAAGCGTGTTTAGACGCAAGAGATTTAATATTATCTTCGTTTCCTAAAACGATAGGTGAAACATAGTCAGTTTTTTGTAGCTGAGTCGCAGCAATGAGCACTCGTTCATCTTCACCTTCAGGTAATACTATTTTTACATTTTTTCCGGATAATTTGTCTTGTAATACAGATAATAAATCAGCCATAATATCCTCCTTAATTCTCTCTTATAATAACGTTTACATAGTAAATTATACGTTATTTTTTATCAGAATTCCATTTCGCTTTTGTAAACATTTTTTTAGTAGTTAAATGAATGTTTGTGATAGAATTTGAAATGAATCCAATAAGAATTTTGAAAAAGGAGAGATTGATAATGAGTGAAGCAGCAGAAACTTTAGATGGTTGGTATAGCTTACATTTATTTTATGCAGTAGACTGGACAACTTTTCGTTTAATTGCTGAAGATGATCGTGAAGCAATGATTACTGAACTAGAAACATTTGTTAAAGATAAAGCAGTTGCTAGAGAATCACATCAAGGTGATCATGCAATTTATAACATTACAGGTCAAAAAGCGGACCTTTTACTATGGTTTTTACGTCCAGAGATGAAAGAGTTAAATCAAATTGAAAATGAGTTTAATAAATTACGTATCGCAGACTATCTCATTCCAACTTATTCCTATGTGTCAGTGATAGAATTAAGTAATTATTTAGCAGGCAAATCTGATGAAGATCCTTATGAAAATCCCCATGTTAAGGCACGATTATACCCTGAATTACCACATTCTGAATATATATGTTTCTATCCAATGGATAAACGACGCAATGAAACTTATAACTGGTACATGTTACCTATCGAAGACCGTAAAACTTTAATGTATAACCATGGGATGATAGGTCGTAAATATGCTGGTAAAATCAAACAGTTTATCACAGGTTCAGTAGGTTTTGATGACTACGAATGGGGTGTTACATTATTTTCAAATGATGTACTTCAATTCAAAAAAATTGTCTATGAAATGCGTTTTGATGAAACGACTGCTCGTTATGGCGAATTTGGTAGTTTCTATATTGGGCATATTTTAAACATCGAAGACTTCAAACAATTTTTTAGTATATAAGTTAAAGTGAAAAATTAACCCTACACACCAGAATCATAATTTACTGGTGTGTAGGGTTTTTAATATGTAGAAAAGATAATACCTTATCTTAAATTTAATGACTATAAAAATTTTAAGAGCCTGTACAATTAAGATGTACTAGGCTCTTATGTTGTAGTATCCTTGGGAGAACTTTAAATCACTACTACGTATATAGTTAACCTCATAGAATATACCGTCGCTACTCAATATATTCACTGTCATCGTTAACTAATATTATTTTAACCTTTTTGAAATATTTGAAACATTATATAAAGGTAAATGTACAACTATAAGGTTTTTTTAATATTTATTATAAAATTCATCTATATAATCATTATTTTATCTGCTTAACTCTATGAAAATGACTTTAAATGACAAGTTGCACGTCATGTAAACCTCAAGGGTTGTGGCGTTTTCCTAAAACCTTTACTATAATTATAATAATGATTTATTCTTAATTTTAAAAAAATTTGGTGATGAAATGAATAAGGATACAATTGAAACATCTCATGAAGCATTGATAAAAGATGTTGTTATGATTACTGCTCGTATATTACTAGAATCTGGAGCAGAAGGTACACGGGTAGAGGATACCATGGCACGTATTGCTACAAAATTGGGCTATCCTGAAAGCAATAGTTTCGTGACTAATACTGTAATTGAATTTGTTTTACATAACGAAGCATATCCTCGGTTATATAGGATTAAAACTCGAGATACGAACTTAATAAAAATTTCTCAAGCTAATGAAATCTCACGTCAAATTACAAATGGCACGATGACGCTTGAAGAAGCTAAGTATCAATTAGAGGAAATATATGTTGCTAAAAGAGATAGCAGTCTACCCTTCAAAGGAATTGCCGCAGCAATTATCGCTACGAGCTTCCTCTATCTACAGGGAGGTCGTCTGGTTGATATCATCACAGCTGTATTAGCTGGAACGATTGGATACTTAGTAGTAGAAATATTAGATCGAAAGCTACACGCACAATTTATTCCAGAATTTATAGGTTCTTTGGTAATAGGTATTATTTCTGTAATTGGACATGCATTTGTTCCTAGCGGAGATTTAGCTACAATTATCATTGCCGCGGTCATGCCTATTGTACCTGGAGTACTTATTACAAATGCTATTCAAGATTTATTCGGAGGACATATGTTAATGTTTACAACAAAATCTTTAGAAGCTTTAGTTACTGCCTTTGGTATAGGCGCTGGTGTAAGTTCAATATTAATTTTAGTCTAGGAGTGCACTCATATGTTTTGGATATTTAATTTTATATTTAGCTTTCTTGCTTCACTCTTTTTCTGTGTCATATTTGATGCCCCTAGGAAGTTGTATTTTGCTTGTGGCTTTGTCGGCGCTTGTGGATGGATGGTTTATACTGTATTATTTAACGGCTTTGAGCTCCATACGATTTACTCAAGCTTTTTCGGAAGTTTAGCGTTAGGTCTACTTAGTCATTACATGGCTCGTCGAAAAAAAGAGCCTGTAATTATTTTTATGGTTACAGGTATTATACCTCTAGTTCCAGGTGGACTTGCTTATGATGCCACTAAAAACTTAGTGTTATTACACTTTGGTAAGGCGATTAACACAATGCTTGAAGTGACATTAATAGCAGGTGCTATTGCTTTGGGTTTATTATTTGCTGATCAAATTTCTAAAATCGTTATTTCAGGTTTTGCGCGTACCAGAAAAGGATTGTAATATCAATAAACTCTTTCGCTAAAAATTAACGTTACTCTAACCAATTAAATTTATGGTTAAATGTTGTTGGAAAATATATGATAAATAAAAATCCCAAAATGAAATTCTAAAAAATTTCATTTTGGGATTTTATAATATTGTCACAAAATAACTTTTAAATTTATTTATTCGTTGAATTAGATTGACCAGGTTCATGAATCATCTCTAAAACTTCGTCTTCAGAATGATTTAAAATCAATCGACTCATTTCATCATTATTCATTTTCTTAAGTTTTGGCAAGCGAATGATAAAAAAGATTAATCCTATTACCAACCAAATTCCTAAAGCGATGTATGATGGTATCGAAAGTGCTGCAGGAGAACCTGGAATAAGCAATAAACATAAGAACACAAAGGATACAATCGATCCTATAATACCAAAAATTTTATAAACTGGTGCATACGTATTACTCTGTTTATTAAAACTAAATAATTTCGTAGCAGATAAACAAGTAATAAAATATGCAATTGAAACACCTGTAGATGACATATCTACAATCCATGTTAATGCCGTTCTACCTAACCAAGGAGCAATTAAAGATACAGCTACTAAGAAAATAATAGCGACATATGGTGTTTTATGTTTACTGTGTAATTTACTAAATACTGTTGGCATAATGCCAGAGCGCCCCATTGAAAATAGTAAGCGACTCGAACTCATTAAAAATCCATTTAATCCAGTAAAAATCCCCATAATAATTGCCACTGCTAATACTGCAAGGCCAATAAAACCGAATGCATCTTGAGTCACTGCACCGGTAAGCCATAAGTTACCATTTAAACTTGTTGCTTGTGTACCTAGCCAGCCTGTGTAAAGTAACATCACTACATAAGTGAGTGACGCAGCTAGTAAACTATAAACAATAAGTTTAAACGTCTTGTTAGGAGAAAAGTTAAATTCTTCAGCAGTTTGCGGTATATTATCAAACCCTACGTACGCCCATGGTGCAATAGAGACAATCATAATGATTGATTGAAACCATCCTTTATCTACACTTGCTAATGGCTCTAAATGACTCAAACTAAAGTGACTGCTAAAGAAAGAACCTATAAACATAAGTGCAACTACAAGGACCATTGCAACACAGAAGTAATATTGTAACGAACCAGACACACTGGCACCTCTAATAGTAATCAACATAAACACTATAAGTAGCACTGTTGCGATAACAATTTCAGTTATGTAAACATCCCAACCAGCTACTGTATATAACTTTCCGTTGTTCAAAACATTTGGTAATAAAAATTTAATCAACAAACTGAATGCTGTCGCATTTAACGCAACAACACAAACATAGCCAAATGTTAAAAACCATGAAGAGAAAAAGCTTACATATCTTCCAAAACTTAAAAAACTAAAAGCAAATGCGCCACCAGAAACAGGAAATTTTTCAACGAGTGCGCCATAACTTACAGCAATAAGAATCATCAATAACGCACCGATTACTATACCTATTGAAGAAGCAATAGGCCCTGATTGTTTAATCCAATCTCCTGGTAATATAAAAGCGCCCCATCCGATACACGAACCATATGCAATAGCCCATACAAATTTCTCGGAAAGATTCTGCTTAAGGTTACCTCTATCTACATTGTTATTTTTATTTTCCATAAATAAAACTCACCTCGAGAGTATAGTATACCCTAAAAGGTGAGTGAATTAACTCATGAACTTTTACCATTAAATTGTAAAGAACGTCATATTGTAACAAGATTGTATGAAGTGATTACCCTGCGAATTTAAGTGTAGCAATTACAAGAACAAGCCAACCAATTATAAATAGAACACCACCTATTGGCGTAATTGCACCTAAAATACGAACTTGTGTTAAGGCTAAGAAATACAAGGAACCACTGAAAAAGACAATACCAAAGAATAATAACCAACCAGCCCAATTTACATTAATTGATGTTGTACCACTTATTAAACCTATAACTAACAGACCTAATCCATGATACATTTGATAAGTTGTTGCTTTTTCCCATATTGACATGTATTTATCTGATAATTTACCTTCCAATCCATGTGCTCCAAATGCCCCAGTACCGACAGCCATCATTGCATTTAATGCACCTAAAATAATAAAAACTTTCATCATTTTGAATGTACTCCTTTATATTTAAAAATCAAAAATAGATTCACCATTACCAACATGATCATCTGTAATCATCATATTATTAGAAGTATGATGCTTTTTCATTGATTGTGGTACTTTACCACCCATTGCTTCTATTTCAGCTACAGTTACATCATGTTTTTGTGAAGTCTGTTGTTTCATCTCATAATCATCTTTTATATTACTATTCATTGGTTTAGAACGATTTAATTTCTCTATTGTTGAACGACTTTGATGAGAACTAACAAGAGATGTGAGCATGTGTATAGCATACATATGCTTTTCAAATTCAGTATCTGTCTGAGCTTCATCTGCTTGTACCAATTCTTGCTCAATCAATTGTAGAATCTGTTTTTTGTTCATTATTCTCACCTAACTTTCACACCACTGAACTGGTGTTTTTCCTTTAGATTTTAAATAATTATTTGTAGTTGAATAAGGTTTAGAACCAAAAAATCCTCTAAAAGCCGATAGTGGACTAGGATGTGGCGATTTAATAATTAAATGTTTAGATGTATCAATGAATCGTTCCTTTTGTTGAGCAGGTCTTCCCCAAAGAATAAAAACAACATGCTCACGATAATTAGAAACAGCTTGTATGATTTCATCCGTAAATGTTTCCCACCCAATATTTCGATGTGAATGTGCTTCACCTTGTCGAACAGTCAATACCGTATTTAATAACAAGACACCTTCTCTTGCCCAGTCTTGTAAATGGGGCGAAGTTCTATGACACCCTATATCATTTTCTAGTTCTTGATACATATTTCTTAAAGATGGTGGAAATTTAGCATGAGGTTGCACTGAAAATGCTAAACCATGTGCTTGATTAGGACCGTGATAAGGATCTTGTCCTAAAATAACAACCTTGATATCTTCAAAAGGCGTTAAATCAAATGCTTGATAGATATTTTTTTTATCTGGATAAACGATTTGAGTCGTATATTCTTTTTCTAAAAAGTCATGCATCGCCTGAAAATCATGGCGTGTTGTTATATCATGAAATACCTCTGACCATTTCATTCGTTTTCACCTCAAGCTACATTTTAACATATTCATATTGGAAAAATGACTGATTTTATAAGCATTAATTTTTGTAAACCTTTATATATTTTAGGTTTACAATCAATCTATTTTTAATTATATTACAATTACTATAGATAAATTTCAGTAGTTTGGAGTGTTATATATGTGTACGGCTATTTCTTTATATACAAAACAACGTTATCATTATTTAGCTAGAACGATGGACTTTGCATTTGAATTTAATGGTATCCCAACCATTGTTCCACGTCATTATCACTACCAATTTGATCTAGATTCAGACATGCGTCTTGAATATGGTTTTGTTGGAACAAATTTAAAAGTAGGACGTTATAGATTTGGTGATGGTATAAACGAAAAAGGTTTAGCTATTTCGAACCATTACTTCACTGGTGAAGCCTCATACAGTACCCATAAACGTTATGGTTATTTTAACTTAGCACCTGAGGAGTTTATTGTTTGGGTTTTAGGTTTTAATAAAAGTATTAGCGAATTAAAACAAAAGGTTAAGAAGATCAATATTATGAATGAAAAAAATACAACTTTGAATATCGTTCCTCCTTTACATTTCATGGTCACTGATGAAACAGGACATACCGTAGCCATAGAACCTCACAATGGCTTATTAATAGTTAAAGATAATTATGTTCATACCTTAACAAATGCGCCTAAATTAGATTGGCATCTATCTAACTTAAGAAATTATGCTTATTTAACACCACAGAAATCAACCAATCAATTAATAGGTAAAGTGCTAGTAAGATCAATGGGTTGTGAAGCAGGAACAAATGGCTTACCGGGTGGTTATACTTCAACAGAACGTTTTATACGGGCTACATATTTAAGACACCAACTACGCTGTTCCCATAATGAAGATGAAAATTTAATGAATTGTTTTAAAGTTCTAGAATCAGTCAGTATCCCTCAAGGTGCAGTTATCGATGCCAATAAAATACATTACACACAATATCAATTAGTGATGGAAAGTAAAGAAAGAAGCTATTATATTAAGCCATACTTTAGTAATCAAATTTTCAAAATAAAATTAACTGAAGATCTTTTAAGTAAGAATGAGTTGACATTCTTACCTATTAATCACGAATTAAAGATAACATCAATACAGTAACTAACGTATGATGATTGATTTTGAATTTTACAAAATATAATAATTTAGCGTACGCGATAAACATGATATGATAAAGACACTAGAAATTAATGGGAGTGAATGAATGATGGCTTTAAAAAAAGTATTAACGATAGCTGGTTCAGATACAAGTGCTGGTGCCGGTATGCAAGCAGATCTTAAAACGTTCCAAGAACTTGATGTATATGGAATGGTAGCTTTAACATCTATTGTGACAATGGATAAAGAAACATGGTCCCATGATGTAACACCCATTGATATGAATATCTTCGAAAAACAACTTGAAACAGCAATATCAATTGGACCTAATGCTATTAAAACAGGGATGTTAGGAACACAAGACATTATTAAACGTGCCGGAGATGTTTTTGTTGAATCTGGTGCAGACTATTTTGTAGTTGATCCAGTAATGGTTTGTAAAGGTGAAGACGAAGTACTTAATCCAGGAAACACAGAAGCAATGATTCAATATTTACTACCTAAAGCTACAGTAGTTACCCCGAATTTATTCGAAGCAGGTCAACTCTCTGGTTTAGGAAAATTAACATCAATTGAGGACATGAAAAAAGCTGCTCAAGTGATTTATGACAAAGGCACACCTCATGTCATTATTAAAGGTGGCAAAGCACTCGATCAAGATAAATCTTATGACTTGTACTATGATGGCCAACAATTTTATCAATTAACTACTGACATGTTCCAACAAAGTTATAATCATGGTGCAGGATGCACATTTGCTGCTGCCACAACAGCTTATCTTGCGAACGGTAAATCTCCAAAAGAAGCAATCATTGCTGCTAAAGCATTTGTAGCTTCAGCAATCAAAAATGGTTGGAAAATGAATGACTTTGTAGGACCTGTTGATCATGGTGCATATAACCGTATTGAACAGATTAACGTTGAAGTCACTGAGGTTTAAAAATACTAGATTGTATAAATACTAGTACATTTTAGCCCTAATTTATAGGCTCATTTAATTCCTACAAACTTTGTAATTATAATTAAATCAATATCTATATAGATGTGGAAAGCCTGGGACAAAAAGGTCCAAGATAAGTAAATAAAGACAATTTCTATTGAAATAATATAGGAATTGTCTTTTTTATAATTTTTTTGATAATTTTCAGCTCGTTGAGCTGTTACTTTTCTTATATTAAGCTACGATAATGTCTGAATTCATCGAATTCAGTATCGGGAATTGTTTCTGCAATATCATTTACATGTCGTGAAATATCATTTGTGGGGATATGAACTGAAGTTTCCATTAGTAGAGTATGTTGAGTCATGTTATAGTCTTTATACATAAAGCACCTCGTTAATTTTGTTTATTGGTATTTATTAAATTATACGAAAGGGCCTTATTTTTCAAAGTATTTTAATATAAATTTACATATAAACACAAAGTATTTTGGCGAAACTCTTGAGGGAACAGGACAAGCTGAAGACTACAGACTGAAGCTGTCACCTAAGAAAGCGAGCCAACAATACGAAGTATTTTAAATAAAGATGCCAGTAAATGAATTTATGAAAATCCATTTACTGGCTATTTTGCTAGGAATTATGTCCCAGCCTCTCTTCTCTTTCCTTTCAAACCGTAATAAACATTGTATACATATAAAGTCTTAGAAAGTAATCAGTTTATCGTCGTATGCAAATTTGATACTACAGACCCATGATTTCTTATGGTTTATCCTTTATTATTTAAAGTGTAGAGAGGCAAGGGAGGTATAAACAACATGATTATCTACAGAAGAAATATAGAAAATGGAACACCCGTTTATGAAATCATAACTAAAACTTTCAAGACAATTACTATAAAATGTGATGAAACTTTTAATAAGTATGAAATCTATCAATTGCTCTCTCTACTAGAGAATGACGTTGACAACATGCCGACAAGTTACTCATATCGTTAACGTTATTCTAGACATCTAGACATTGCATCAAACCTAATTGAGAATTAGCACTTTTGTCTTTCCAGACCCAAATAAAATGAGTTTTAAAGCATTTAGTCCCTTAATACGTTTAGCTTTAAAGACATTCTATCATCCCTAAATTAACACTCACCCTAACAAGTGAGAAACGCTAATGTTAGCCAAAACTTGTCCCCTTTTGTAGCTCGGAGAGAACCTTTGAGCATTGCTAACATTAGCGTTTTTATATGGACAAATAATCGTTCAACGATTTATAAATTTTAAAACTAAAACATTAGAATTTTTCTTTTTCCTGTCTTTCCTTTAACCACCATAATGCCTGTTCAGGATTTTTTTCATAATACTCTCTATCCTTTTCATTATCAACATTAGGGTAAGATCCTTTTAATGACTTACTTGCGGTACTTTTGTGCAATAATGCTATGACTATGAAACCTATTATACTTATTACTGTTAAATAATATGCTGGTGTTAATGGATTATTAGTAGTACTAACTAAATATGATGCTATCAATGGCGTAGTACCTCCAAGTAAAGAAACAGAAACATTAAAAGTAATAGCTAAGGCACGATAACGTACATGTGTATAAAACATCGTTGGAAGTGAACCAGGCATCGTTGCTTCGTAAGTTGATAAAAAGAAACCTAGTATTAATACACCTATTGATACAAAGAATAACGATTGTAATTGCATCAATGAGAAAGCCACAACACTTAATAATATTAATCCACCTAAACCGATAAGAAATACTTTTTTCTCCCCAATTCTATCGGCTATACGTCCAAACATTAGTGCCAATGGAATCATTATAACCATAATACAAGTAATCATGATACTAGTAGTTGTTCCATTTAATTTAATTACACCTTCTAAATATGATGGCAGATAAGCAGTAACCATGTAATTAGTAACATTAAAGAATGCTACTGCAACAAAACATACTATAATATCTTTATAGTAAAATCTAATTAAAGTAAATACCCCGATAGGCTCTCTTGTGGGATGCTTTTGTAATTCCCTTTGTTCGTTTTCATATATTGGTGATTCCTCTAATTTACGACGCAAATATAATCCAAAAAGACCTAGGAACATTCCCAATAAAAAAGGAATTCTCCATCCCCATGAATTCAGTTGTGTTTCAGTTAAAGAGATATTTAAAGCAAATACTAAAATTGACGCAGCTATATATCCTGATAATGTTCCAATTTCCAGTCCACAACCAAGAGAATTTCTTTTTCTATCTGGTGATGACTCAGCAACATAAACCATTGCTCCTGCATATTCTCCTCCAGTAGAAAATCCTTGTAGGACTCTAGCTAAAAGTAATAATATTGGCGCCCATACTCCTATTTCATTATATGTAGGCAAAACGCCTATTAATAGCGTGGAAAAGGCCATTAATATGATTGTTGTAGTTAATACTATTTTACGACCGTATTTATCTCCAATGATACCAAAAACAATACCACCTATAGGGCGTAATAAAAATGCTATAGCAAATGTAGCAAATGTAAAAACTAACTTTAGTTGATCATTATCAACTTGACTAAAAAAGTTTTTACTTATTATTACTGCTAAATATGAGTATAAACCAAAATCAAACCACTCCATAGCGTTACCTATTCCAGTGGCAATAACTGTTTTTTTGGCATTATTACCGTCAACCATTGTAATTTGGTTTTTATCAAACTCCAAAACAAAACACTCCTTCTATGAATATGGTAAGTAATTATAGAGTGTTCAGTTTAAATGTCAAACTTATTAAAAATACATTTTTTTGAAAATTAATTTTTATTCATTTTTCAGAATTCATTGTTTAGAGATGAAATAATTATTATTAGTTAAATATTTACTAAAATTTAACTTACAAGCTTTAACCTTTTCAACTTCTAGTAATTGTTAGTTTGATATCATCATACGTTTTAAAAACTATAATTTCATCATTTTCTTTTATTAAAAATTGTACTTCCTCATCTATATTTATTGGTTTTAAGTACTTAATTTTGTAATTCATCCAATTCACATTAAGTTCAGAAAATACTTTTTCACATATGAGTTGTCCCGGTACAATGGAACGATGGATCGGATTCTCATCATTAACTATAGTTAAATATTCATTCACCATTTCTATTGTAAATTTCATAATTTATCTTACCTCGATAAATATTTGTTTTATATACATACAATGTTTTTTATCTTTATTTATTTCGAGTCCATATGTATATTTAATGATATTTTTAATTAATTTTTGTGAAACCTTATGCAATGTCGCTTCATAGGTACAATCGACCTGAAGTTGTTGTTGTGTCTTAATGTGTGTCTCTTTTAATATGATAGGCTTCTTTGAAAAAGATTGAAATAACTCAAATTGTGGCCATAACTTGGCACACATAAGAGTAGGAACATAATGGTCATACTTTATATTAAGCAATTCACAATAATTTTGAACTTCTTCATTTGTAAATTGAACTTCTCTAATTTCCATACCATCTTTCAAATAAAGCTGCATTTCCTATTCCTCCACCTATTCCCATAGTTGCTACAGTTCTAAATTGATGTTTCATATAAAATAAACGTGTGACTAACGCTGCTCCACTTGCACCATATGGATGCCCTGTAGCAATTGCTCCACCCCAACAATTCAACTTATTCAAAGGTATGTTAAGTTGTTGTTGGCTAGCAATAACTTGAGAGCTAAATGCTTCATTTAATTCTACTGCATTTATATCATTTATAGTTAATCGTTCCCGAGCTAATAATTGATTTACTGCTGGCACTGGACCCACTCCTAAATACTGAGGTTGAACACCTACAGTAGCACTATTTACAAACTTAATCCCTTCGGTGAATCCTAATTGACGTGCCCGATTTTCTTCCATAACAATCAGTAATACTGCACCATCATTTTTCATACAACTGTTTCCTACTGTGACTGTTCCTTCATTTAAAAGCGGTTTAAGTCTGCCAAGTGTTTTGAGAGTGAGTTGAGGTTTAATACTTTCATCTTGATTAAAACATTCACCTTTCACTTTGAACGGTAAAATTTCTTGGGAAATATTACCGTTATTCATGTTTTTTGATGCCAACTGATGACTGCGATAAGCAAAGTCATCTTGTTCATTTCTACTGATGTGATATTTTTTCGCTACATTTTCAGCGGCTTCAATCATTGAAGGGTCTTCTCCTTCTCTTGCAAAAGGCGCCCGTTCAAAAAATTGTGGAAACTCAGATTCATAAACTGACTGCGGGCGTTTGATTTTCCAAGGAGCTCTACTAGTACTCTCAACACCACCTGCAATATATATTGTTCCAGCACCACTTTGTACCATCCTACAAGCTTGTATAACAGCTTCAAGACCTGAACCACATTGACGATCAATTGTTATACCAGGTATTTTAAAATCTAATCCTGCTTCGAGTAATGATTTTCTAGCTAAATTACCACCATTACCTACCGTATTACCTAAAATGACGTCATCCAAAAGAGACATTACTTTTGGATACTGATCTGTAAAATGATTAAATAAAGGTTCTAGTAATGATTCAGGTTCTAAATGCTTCAATCGGCCACCATACTTACCGAAGGCTATACGTTTTGCTGCAATAATAACAGGTTGCTTCATTTTTATAACTCTCCATTAATAAATTTATTTTTCATCTCTTTTCTAGCAATCTTTCCCGATTCTGTGTATATCATATGGTCAATTTTCTTTAATTTTGATGGAACTTCTTGTCTTGAAAGCTGTTTCATTAAAAAAGATTTAATTTGTCGGTAATTCAATTGTACTTTACCTGAATAAAGTAATATCGCTATTTCTCCAAATTTAGCATGTGGTATACCGATGACAAGCGCCTCATCAATGCCTTCAATATCCATAATTAAGCTTTCAATAGCTGTTGGATATACATTGATTCCCCCAACTATAATACGGTCACTCTCTCTACCTACTAAAAACAAATGTTGATTTTTAATATAAGCGAAGTCACCTGTTTTAATCCATGACCCCTCTTGATTGCTCTGTCCCACATAACCACTAAACACCATTTCACTTCTAACGGCTAATAATCCTACTGCATCATCATCTTGATTTAATAATCGCGTTTCGACATGAGGGAAAAGTTTACCTACAGAATGAGCAGGAGATGATTGGTTAAAATTGTAGCTTATAAAACTTGCTTCAGATGTCCCAAAAAATTCTATTAAATTTGCTTGTGGATATAAAGTGCTGATTTGTTGAAACTGTTGCAATGTAAGTTTAGCACCACTACTCAAAATACTTTTAATCGATGAACAATGTCGTTGGGTTGAAATAAGTTGTTGTACCATCGTTGGCACTACAAATATTGCTGTCGCTTTGTTCAATTGATTAATAAGACGCATAAGAGATAGTGGATTAAAATTTTTTTGACCTATAAATGTTTTTCCAGTACTTAATGCATAAATACATGCGTACAATGAAAGTGAATGTGATAAAGGACCCGGTGCTACAATGGTTTCTTCACAATGCTGGAGTAATTTCTCATTTTCCTTAAAAGAAACTATCCAAGAATGTTCATTTCTATAAAACGCTTTGGGTAAACCTGTAGTTCCTGACGTGAAACCTATATGTATAACATTACGTGGGATCACCTCATCATTATAAATTGAGTCATCATGATTTAAGGTAAGATGATTATCTTTAATTAACCATTGTATGTCATAACTTTTTACAAGTTGATGTATCCTTTCATTACTCCATTGATGATTAAAAATGCAAGGAATTCCACCTCTTTGATGTACCGCAAAATAGTTAATAATATTATTTACAGGATGGTCATCCATTAGACCTACTTTTTCGTTTAATTTTACTTCTTTATAGCGCATACTAGCCTGATAAATTTCTTTACTTAATTCTCCATACGTTAGATGTCGATCTTCAAATACTAAAGCTAATCGATGCGGGTATTGATTAATATAATGCTGTAAATATTCCATTATTTTTTTCATCTTCATCACCATTTGTAAACACTCTATATAATTATGTTTACATTATACTTGCTTCATAGTTTTAAAAAAAGAGTAGGATAAAATTCCTCATGAATGATTATCCTACCATTGAGAATATTATAAAATTGTTAAAAATTCTTCTGGATTATTAACAACATAATGAGGATTTTCATACAACAATTCGTGTGCAGATTGCGCTCCCCATGTGACAGCACATGTTTGCACATGAGCTTGATTCGCACTCTTGATATCTTGTGCTGTGTCCCCTATATACACAGTTTTACCTATCATTAAATGATGTTTCTGTATCAAATTTTGAATCGTTTCACAAAGAAGTTTGTCTTCATTTTTAATACAGACACCTAATGAATCAGTTATAAAACGACTTAATCCAAGATAATCTAAATACCTTTGCGTTGTTAGTGTATCTTTATTAGATAGTACAAATATTTTTTTCTTTTGGTTATGTAAAAACTGTAATGCTTCACTTATTCCGGTATATTCTTTTGATTGATGTATTTCATCGTTGCTAAAACAACGATGGTATTCATCTATTAATTTTTCTATTTGATAAAAAGACAGTTCGTGTGAAGCTAACGCTTTAAAATTGTTATATAAATTTAAATGATATGTATGTAAAATAGCTTGTTCTGTAGGTTCATCTAAATTTAATCTTTTAAAAGCGCTTTGTATAGCTTTAACATGACACGTTGTTGTATCAATTAGCGTTCCATCAAAATCAAAAATATAACTATCAAAATTCATGATGTTCACCTCATAGTTTAAGTTATATTATAAATATACACTTAAAGGAGTAATGTTGCACCATATATTAAAAAGCACCTTTGTCTAATCATAGACAAAAGTGCTTATCTCTCATTTTAGTTATTCTAAATTAGCATGATTCTCTTGCATTGCTTTTTCACTAATGTGAAATGCATCCATTAAAGGTAATACAATACTATCTAAGAATATAAGTGAGGCCTGTTCAAATAAACTACCAAGTGGTTGCTTTGAACCTTCAACATCATGTTTAGTACCTGCAGGCAATTCAACAACTGTCTCTGCAAGATTACCGATTGGCGAATCCGCATTTGTAGTTAATAAGACAATTTTTGCACCGACAGATTGTGCTTTTTCAGCTAATAATCTTAGATGTTCTGTAGAACCTGAACCTGAAATAATAATAAACAAATCATGTTCTTTAATTGAAGGTGTTGTTGACTCACCTACAACGTAGGCATTTTTACCTAATTGATTTAAGCGCATTGCAAAACTATTTGAAACAAAACCTGAACGACCTTTACCAGCTGTAAATATGCGATCTGCACCTATAACATCATTAGCAAAACGTTCGTATTCTGTATTATCTACTTGGGATAAAGTAGCATCTAACTCTTCAAGAATAAGACGATAATTATTAAATTCACTCATCTTATTTACCTTCAATAGCTGCTCGACATTGTTTTGCTGCTTCTACAGGATCGTCAGCATTCGCAATACCGCCACCAACAATAACTAAATCTGGATCTTCTGCAACAATATCTTTGATAGTATCTGGTTTAATACCACCTGCTACTGCAACCTTAGAATTTTTGATAACAGATTTAACTGTACGCAAGCTATCTAATGGAGATTTTCCTTCTGCTTGTAAGTCGTAACCTGTATGAACTGCGATATAGTCTGCACCCATCTCATCTAGTTCTTTAGCACGTTGCTCTAAGTTTTGCACTGCTATCATATCAACAAGCAATGCTTTTCCATGTTTATGCGCTTCTTCAACTGCTGCTTTAATTGAAGCATCTTCAGCAACACCTAAAATTGTAACAATATCTGCACCATATTTTACTGCTTGGCTTACTTCGTAATCTGCTGCATCCATAATTTTCAAGTCAGCTAATACTTTAGCATTATTAATATTTTCATTTAAATGTTGAACTGCAGGTAAGCCTTCGTTAATTACAATTGGTGTACCGATTTCAACAATATCTACATATTCTTCAACTTTTTGAGCTAATTTTGCTGCTTCTTCTTTATTTAATAAATCAATGGCTAATTGTAGTTCCAATGAAATTCATCCTTTCATTTTGAGAAATTCTCTTTTGCTTATAGTTTTATACCCTTCACTAAACTTATTAAACACATAAAATATTTTGTATATAAAAACTACTATATAAACTACTAAATAATTATAAACAATCTGGTGCTGCATCATCATCTACATAAACTTCAACATTAGGATGTGTGTGTAAAATGGTCGCAGGTACATCTTCGGTAACCTGTTCATTTAACAGTTTACTTATGGCCTCTTTTTTCTTTGGACCAAATGCAAGTAGTATAATCCTTTTAGCTTTTAAAATACTTGCTAATCCCATTGAAACTGCTTGTCTAGGAACATCCGCTTCATTGTCAAAATATCGACTATTTGCTTTTATAGTGCTTTCTGTTAAGTTCACCACATGTGTTTCACTATTGAAGTCTGTTCCTGGTTCATTAAATCCAATGTGACCATTTTCTCCAATTCCTAAAATTTGAATATCAATCGGACCTCTTTCATCTAATAATTTGTTATATCGTTCCGCTTCTGCTTCTAGATTTTCTGAATAGCCATCAGGAATATGAATGTGATTTTTAGCAAAATGAGGATATTGCTCAAATAGCACTTTATTCATATAGGTATGGTAACTTTGCTGATGACTTGCTTTTAAACCTACATATTCATCTAAATTAAATGTTTCAACCTGCGACACATCAGCTTTATTTTTGGTTAATAAATTTACTAAGTAATGATATACGTCAGTCATAGTTCCACCAGTTGCTAAACCGAGTTTGGTATGAGGGTACTGCTGTATCTGTTTAAACAACTCGCATGCTACATAAAATGACGCAAGTTTTTTTGAATCTAAATTAATCATTTTCAATATCAAACACCTCTAATTTCAATATGGCAATGAGTGATGACTTACGCCTTACTCTTTTGTATCTCTTAATTTATAATGTAACAAATGCTTAAGATTTTAAACATATTAACGCTCTATACGTAGTATTCAAAGTTTTTTCTTGAATTTTTCCTAATTAAATCGAGCATTCGTGTACAAATATACATAGCTTTCTAGTAAAATAGATAGATAAACGAGTTTGCTGGTAAATAATATGTTTATCGGTAGTCCGTCAGTAACATATTATTTAGTTTAAGGGAGTGAACGTGTTGGAACCAATTAAAGAACAAGAAGTGCTAGATTTATTAACTTCTTACGCAAATCAGCCTGTTTACCTACACGTTGAAACAACAAATGGTGCTTATGCAAATCATTTCGATCAACGTGTATTTAACGCTGGAACATTTTTAAGAAATATTGTCGTGACTTTTGAACATGCACAACTTAAAGGCGGCGATAAAGATCCATATCGTGTAGGTCTTAAATTAAAAGATGGTGGCTGGGTTTACGTGCAAGGACTTACGCACTATGAAGTTAATAAGAACAACGAATTTTTAATTGTAGGTTTTAATTATGAAGGACAATTGGCTGCTACAATAGAAATAAGTAAACAGCCATTTACTATATAAAGGAGGTTGCTAATCATGACTGATGAAAGACACGTACTTGTGATTTTCCCTCATCCTGATGATGAAACCTTTTCGTCTGCTGGAACTATCGCAAGTTACATTGAAAAAGGTATTCCTGTCACATATGCATGTCTCACCCTAGGACAAATGGGACGTAATCTAGGTAACCCTCCTTTTGCAACAAGAGAATCTTTACCACTTATACGTGAACGTGAGTTAGAAGAAGCATGCAAAGCAATTGGGATTACAGATTTAAGGAAAATGGGGTTAAGAGATAAAACTGTTGAATTTGAACCTTACGATCAAATGGATCAAATGATTCAATCACTTATTGACGAAACAAATCCATCATTAATTATTTCGTTCTATCCTAAATTTGCAGTCCACCCTGATCACGAAGCAACTGCAGAAGCTGTAGTACGTACAGTTGGGCGCATGCATGTATCAGATCGCCCACGTCTTACACTTGTAGCGTTTAGCAATGATGCACCGGAAATTCTTGGAGAACCTGATATTCAAAATGACATATCGCAATATAGTGATATAAAACTCAAAGCTTTCGAAGCGCATGCTTCACAAACAGGACCATTTTTAAAACAACTTGCTAGTCCCGAAATAGATGGTCAAGCACAAAGTTTCTTAAAAATAGAGCCATTTTGGACATATCACTTTGAATCTTAAATGGAGGTAAAACATGACAGAATTTGACTTATCCACTAGAGAGGGTCGTTGGAAACATTTCGGTTCTGTTGACCCTGTCAAAGGTACGAAACCAACTACTAAAAATGAAATGACCGATTTACAAAGCACTCACAAAAATTTCTTATTTGAAATAGAGGAAGTAGGCATTAAAAATTTAACTTATCCAGTTTTAATTGATCAGTATCAAACAGCTGGTTTATTTAGTTTTTCAACGAGTTTAAATAAAAATGAAAAAGGCATTAATATGAGTCGCATATTAGAAAGCGTTGAAAAACATTATGATAATGGCATTGAACTTGAATTTAACACACTACATCAATTGTTGCGTACGCTACAAGATAAGATGAATCAAAATGCTGCAGGTGTTGATGTGTCAGGTAAATGGTTCTTTGATCGTTATAGTCCTGTTACACATATTAAAGCTGTAGGTCATGCAGATGTTACTTATGGTTTAGCTATTGAAAATCATACCGTTACACGTAAAGAATTAACTATTCAAGCCAAAGTAACAACACTATGTCCTTGCTCAAAAGAAATTAGTGAATATTCTGCACATAATCAACGTGGTATCGTTACAGTTAAAGCATATTTAGATAAAAATAATGACGTCATCGATGATTATAAAAATAAAATTTTAGACGCTATGGAAGCCAACGCTAGTTCTATCTTATATCCAATCTTAAAACGTCCTGATGAAAAACGAGTAACAGAACGTGCTTATGAAAACCCACGATTTGTTGAAGATTTAATTCGACTAATTGCAGCAGACTTAGTTGAATTTGATTGGATTGAAGGGTTCGATATTGAATGTCGTAATGAAGAGTCTATCCACCAGCATGATGCTTTCGCACGTCTGAAATATCGCAAATAAAATATCGATTTTCAATTACAATGCCAGTTGTATTTTTATTTTATAAGATACAACTGGCATGTTTTTTTAACTAAAATGCCAATATAGCATAGACGTTTATCTATATAGATGATAATCTATGTTATGTTATAGGAGGCCATGTTATGTCATATATTCAATTATCTAACATATTAAAAGTCATTGCGAATCCTAGCAGATTAGAAATTTTAGATTTATTATCTTGTGGTGAATTGTGTGCGTGTGATTTACTTATACATTTTAACTTTTCACAACCAACACTAAGCCACCATATGAAGTTACTTGTTGATTGCAAATTAGTGTTTGCAAACAAAGTTGGCAATAAACAAATATACGAACTTAATCACCGCTTATTTGAACAAGTGACAAATCAATTAAATTTACTTCATTCAACTCATAACCAATGTATTTGTCATACTATAAAGAAAGGTGAAATTTCATGACTACTGTATTAGCAATTGTAATATTTTTCATCACTTTAACCTTAATCATTTGGCAACCTAAAGGGTTAGACATAGGTATTTCAGCAATCATTGGGGCGCTTTTAGTTATTATTACGGGTGTAGTAAATTTTACAGATATATTAGAAGTAATCGGAATTGTTTGGAATGCTACACTAACTTTTGTCTCAGTCATTCTTATATCATTGATTCTTGATGAGATAGGATTCTTTGAATGGTCAGCTATTCATATGGTTAAGGCATCTAATGGACATGGATTAAAGATGTTTATATATATCATGATATTAGGGGCGCTTATTGCAGCATTCTTTGCTAATGATGGTGCAGCCTTAATTTTGACGCCTATTGTTTTAGCAATGATAAGAAATTTAGGTTTCAATAATAAGTTAGTATTTCCTTTTATTATAGCTTGTGGGTTTATCGCAGATTCCACCTCATTGCCACTTGTTGTAAGTAATTTAGTTAACATTGTATCAGCAGATTACTTTGGTATTAAATTTGTTGAATATTTAATGCGTATGTTTATACCTAATTTATTTTCTCTATTAGCTAGTATCTTAGTTTTATGGTTTTACTTTAGAAAATCCATCCCTAAAACTTTTGATATATCAAGTATTTCTGAACCTAAAGATGCTATACGAGACACACGATTATTTAAAATTTCATGGATTATTTTAGCTTTATTACTTATAGGTTACTTAGTGAGTGAGTTCATACATATACCTGTATCATTTATCACTGGAGCTATAGCTGTGATTTTTATATTATTAGCGCGTCAGTCTAATGTAGTGCATACGAAACAAGTGATCAAAGGGGCTCCGTGGAATATCGTGATATTTTCTATCGGTATGTATCTTGTTATTTTTGGCTTAAAGAATGTAGGGATGACATTGATTTTAGCAGATATTTTATCATCAATAGCTCAGCACGGACTTTTTAGCAGTATTATGGGCATGGGATTTGTATCCGCATTTCTTTCAGCAATTATGAATAATATGCCTACCGTACTTATTGATGCGATAGCCATCGATCAATCGCATGCTATAAGTTCTATAAAAGAAGGAATGATTTATGCCAATGTGATTGGAGCAGATTTAGGACCAAAAATCACACCCATTGGATCTCTTGCTACATTATTATGGTTACATGTTTTAGTTCAAAAAGGAGTTAAAATTTCTTGGGGTACTTACTTTAAAACGGGTATTGTAATTACTATACCTGTATTATTCTTTACTTTGTTAGGTCTTTACCTAACACTTATTATCTTTTAAATTAGGAGATTTTTTATGCAAAAGAAAACTATTTATTTTATTTGTACTGGTAATTCTTGTCGCAGTCAAATGGCTGAAGGTTTTGGAAAATTAATATTAGGTGATAAATGGAATGTATATTCTGCTGGCATTGAAACACATGGTGTTAATCCGCATGCTATAAAAGCTATGAAAGAAGTCGGTATTGATATTTCACATCACACTTCTGACCTGATAAACAATGACATTTTAATAGCGTCTGATATAGTTGTCACATTGTGTAGTGATGCAGATGCAAACTGTCCAGTTTTACCTAAAAACGTCACTAAAGAACATTGGGGATTTGATGATCCTGCTGGTAAAGATTGGTCAGAATTTCAACGTGTAAGAGATGAGATTAAAGCAGCGATCGAAACATTTGCTCATAGAGTGTAACTTAACTCAAAACTTAAAACTCACTATTATTTATACTTTTCAACAAATTTAACAACATACTTCGCTATCATACTGATGAGTGAAACTACAATAACAGAAATATACTAAGTGGAGTAATCATGATAAACAACTAAAATCGTTTATTGTGGGTGCTATCACAATAGTTGTATTCACACACAATAAATTTTATTATAAGCTCGTTTGTAAGTGACTCGTTATTTTAAATTTTTTGATTATAAAGAGGTAAATATAGTTAGTAGTATGTATTTTCGTATAAATTATTTTTAAATGTTTATTAGTTTTATTAATATTATAAGTTTTTATTATGTTACAATGTTTGTAAAATAAACTTAACTATATGAGGTAAATTATGTACTATTTTGTAGGTAATAACATCGGTCATAAAACTGCTGGTATAGAAAAAGCAATGATTAATCGATTAAACCTATTTAAAGCATATCATTATCAAGCTAAAATCTTATTACTAGCATGGAATCGCTATTTAACTCAAACAGCATCGCAATATATTAATAGCGAAGATTATATAAACATGTATGATTATTTTCAAGAAGCAAGTAACGTAACATCAGTGTTCAGTAAAAATTGGATTCATTACTGGAGAAATGAATGTGGCTATACTATAAAACCTGTTTCTGAGACAAATGACGTTCGGATTTATGATCAACAACAATTTATAATGTATGCGCATTTTGCTGATGAAGCTTATCAAAAAATTGATTATATTAATTACTTTGATACATCTAGAAGAAAAATAAAAAGAGAGTTATACGATACACGTGGATTTTTAAGTTGCGTTAGAGTTTTATCAACGGACCAAAAAATACAAGCAGAGTACTATCTTTCTCCTCAAGGAAACGTGAAAATTGAAAAGTATTATGATATTAATTCAAATCATCCCTATGTGGCAAAAAAGATTATATTAAATCATTTAGGTAAAACGCACTTTTTAAACAATGAAACTGAGCTAGGTGCTTTTTTTATTGAAACAATATATCAAAGTAGTGACTTATTCTTTAGCGATCGTAACCTCGTTACATCACATATATTTAACATAGTTGCATCTTACATCCCTGTTATTGCAGTGTTACATAGCACTCATGTTAAAGATGTTACTGATTTAACGCATTCACCAATCAAAAATGTTTATAAAGGGGTTTTTGAACATTTACAAAGGTATAAAGCCATCATTGTTTCAACACAACAACAAAAAGCTGACGTAATTGAGAGAATCAGAGGAGTCATTCCAGTATATGCTATTCCAGTTGGTTATTCATCTTTTGAAATGAACGATGACTCTAATAAAAATAACTATGTTTCACCTAAAAAAATTATTTCTGTCGCAAGATACTCACCTGAAAAGCAATTGATACAACAAATTGAACTTATTAATAGGCTTAAAGATACGTTTCCAAATATCGAACTACATATGTATGGTTTTGGTAAAGAAGAACAACATTTAAAAGAACGCATTCAAGAATTAGGACTAGAAAAACACGTAATATTAAGAGGTTTTTTAAAAGATTTAACTGATGAATATCAAGATGCATATCTAAATTTAATAACAAGTAATATGGAAGGCTTTTCCTTAGCATTATTAGAATGTGAATCACATGGTGTGCCTTCTATCAGTTATGATATTCAATATGGTCCAGGTGAATTGATACAGGACGGTAAGAATGGATATTTAATAGAAAAGAATAATCAACACATGCTATTTGAAAAAGTAAAATTATTGCTCAACAACCCCCAACTTCAACAATCTTTTTCTCACCATTGTATTGAAACTGCACAAAAGTATTCTCAAACACAAATCATGTTACTGTGGAAAAATTTACTTCAACATTTTAACTAAAGCATAAAAACAAAAATCAAATTTTGCTATGAAGTCATTTATCATTAAATGGTTTCATAGTATTTTTTTGTATTACATAAAAAAATTTTTATTCATTCGATAAAAAGGAACCATGAATTCATTTAAAATTCACGGTTCCTCTATTAAATCACTGTCAGATTGTGAGTTACATCTGTTGCTCTAAAAATTATACATTTCAGTCATTTTTAATAAAAATGACCTTGTTTGCATCGTCTTTTTCACAAGATATGATAAACGTGAAAGTTATATTATAGTTTTAATCAACACCTTATATTTGTTGGACTAAATATACTTTCTATTCAAATGTCGTATCTGCTTCTTTCACTAATTTCATTTGAATAATTTAATTTTTATTTTTTCTATTTTTGCGACGCTTCCCTAATAATAACGCTCCTAAACCTGCAAATAAAGCTCCAAGTAATGTGCCTTTAGAATCATGATCTTCATTAGCTCCTGTATCCGGTAATTTATCTTTTGTATTCTTATCTGAGCTATTGTCTAATCCTGAGTCACTGTCTGAGTCGGAATCGCTGTCTGAATCTGAATCACTATCTGAGTCTGAGTCACTGTCTGAATCTGAATCACTATCGGAATCTGAGTCGCTGTCTGAGTCGGAATCGCTATCGGAGTCTGAGTCGTCGCTATCTGAGTCTGAATCACTATCTGAATCTGAGTCGTCATCATAGTATCCGTTATCTATACTAAAGTCATCATGATCAGTAATTGTTACATGGACTTCTTCCCCATCAGCATCCTGTTCGTCATCATCACCAGAATCTGTTGTTGTTTGAGTCATACCTGAAGGTTTATCAAAATGAACAATATAATTACCACTATTTAAATTATCAAATTGATACTTTCCATTTTCATCAGTTGTTGTTGTACTAATGATATTTCCGTTTTCATCTTTTAACGTCACTTTTACTCCAGAGATTCCTTTTTCATCATCACCTTGAATACCATCTTTATTAGTGTCATACCATACATAGTTCCCTAAGCTATATTTAGGTGTTTGATAAAATCCGCTATCAATAGTCATATCGTCTTGTCCGTTAATAGTTACCCATACAGAATTGCCTTCTGAGTCTAGTGCAGGATTTGTTCCTGAATGTTTAAGCGTCGGCGTATATCCTTCCGGTGTTTCGAATGTAATTTTATAAGTCAATCCGTTTTTTAACCCATCAAATTGATATTTCCCCTCTTCATCTGTTCTGACTGATTTTGAAGTTCCATCAGGATACGTCAAAGTTACCAATACATTACTAAGCGGTTTTTCATTATCATTTGTATTTTGAATACCATCTTTATCTACATCTTCCCATACGTAATCTCCGATTTTATAAGTTTTTTCAGGAGGCAAGTCACCTTGTCCTTGACCTGAACTTGTAGAGAAAGCAATTGTATTATCATAGGATGCTGTTCTAAACTCACCAGTATACTCATTTATAGTCGTTTGCATTGTCACAGTTTGCTGTATCGTCGTGTAATCGTCCTTATTAGGGTCATATTTACTAATAACTTTAATAATATATGGTGAATCTATATTACCAAAATTAATATTCACGTCATTATTATTTCCTAATTGGGCATAATCATCATTTGTGACATCTTCATATTCACTGTAATCATAAATTCTGTTACTATCTGGTAAATTTTGATTATCTCCAACCTTATAAACTTTAATGATTGTACTATCGTCGATAATTGTTGAACCTTCATCGCCATTCCCTGAAATATTTACATTTGTTTCTTTGGCTGAATAACGAAGAGGGTTAATATAAATCGTTTGCTCAACTGTATGGTTTTTCGTATCTATGTTTGTGAACATACTTTGAAGGTTAGCAGTCCGATTTTCGTTAGGTTTTTGATATTCAACCGTAATTGTTTTATTTACTGATGAAAGGGCCGTCTTATATTCTACATCTAACTTAGTGTTATTATTTGGAACCTTTGATTTATCAATGTATGATGTTAATTTAAGGTGCGCTTTAATATTTTCATATTTATCTACATAATCTGTAAAAGTGTAGGTAATTTGTTTATTTGTGTTGTCATAAGTACCTGTAGCGATGATTTCTCCAGAATTATCTTTTATTTTTGGTATTGCAAAACTATCGGTTAAATCTGATGGAACTGTATTCTTATCTATATTCACTGTCATCGTATCACCAGATTTCACCTTATCATCTACTTCAAAAGTTACATCATAGATTAAGTTTTCAGCATCATGTGCTTTAATAATACCATCACTATCATCATATCCTTCAGTAATACTTTGATCAGTAACTTTAATTAAATGATTAACATTCGAACCTTGTTCTGCCGCTAATTGATTTACGGTTACACGCTTACTCGATGGTTGGGCAGATGTTGTAGATAACGGTCTAACCTTATTTTCATATTCATTTATTGGTAAATTTAATAACTCATCTTGATTTGAAATTTTTTCATCTATATTTTTATAGCTAGACGGTTGACTTGTTATTGAATCTTCTCTTACTTTGTTAGGTTGCTCTATAGTATTCTCTTCTTTATTGGATTCAGTGTTACTCTCTATTATTTTAGAGTTAGCAAAATCTGATACGCGGGAATTTTCTTCATTATCACTTGTTTGAATAGATGCTTCACTATTTATTGTTGTATGAGATGGTTGTTGGGCAGTATCCATTGATGAATTTGAGGATTCGACTGATGAGGGTTCTTTTACCACTTCTTCTTTAAGCTGAGTATTATCTTGAGGGGTCTTTTGTAAAAATGTTGCTTCGTTTTCATCTACATTTGTTGTTGACTGTGTTATATCTTTAGAGCGATTTTCTATGGCATCGTTGCTATTCGTTTCTTCTTTTTTTATTTGGTTATCATCATCGGTGTTTATTGACTGACTATTATTGATTACATCATTCTTTTCTTCATTACTGGACTGATCATTGCTATCTGATAATTCATCATCCATATTCGAATCTTTAACGTCTTGTACTGTATTCTCCTCAGCTTTGGCCTCATTATGACCTAAACCAAACAATAATGTTGCACCTATTACAATAGACGCTGTACCTACTGTGAATTTTCTAATTGCATATTTATTGGATTTATTTGCTATAGGTTTCTTTTTAGTTAGTAAATTATTTTTTTTTAATCATAAAAACTCCTTATCTTTGACTATTTCAATGTAATTTTCAAGTAAAAATCGTTTCTAGAGTAAAATACAATATAGTATATAAGTCTTTTTTGCAATATTTTTTAAATATGTTAACAAACATTTAATAAACAGTTAATTAATTCGCTCTACATTTCTTAAAATTCTAATAACATAAATAGTTGAAATTATTACTATATTCATCAAAAAAATTGTCACCAAACTATTTCGAATGATAAAAATATAAATAACCGCGGTGTTTCATATTAGTATTATGCACATCTCTGTCACAGTGTTTTATGGAATATTTTAAAGTTAAATCTCAAAAATCATGTATATGTTTTATTAAGGCAATAAATATAAAGACTCCCTTTAATGTTTACTAAAAACATCAAAGGGAGCTAATTTAATGATATTGCTTGATAAAAACAAATCATAAAATATGATTATTTTAAGTGTTCATATGGACTATTTGTTACGAAGGATACAATTTGATCAACAAACAATTTTGCACGTAGTTGAAATTCATTATCTTCTAAGTATAAGGTACCATCTTCTAATTTAGCATAATCAGAGTCATGTGTAGCAATTTGCGTTGGTACAGCAATACCAAGTAAACTACGTACGATGACTCTTAAGTGTGATAATGGCTCAGAACTTACTATTCCTCCACTATTGCAAATGAGTCCCACGGGTTTCATTTTGAAATGGTCCATATTAAGGTGGTCAAGTGCATTTTTAAGAATACCTGAAAACGATCCATGATAATTTGGCGTTCCTAAAATTAAGAAATCTGCTTCCATTGCTTTACTCTGTAAAGATTTGACATTGTTTTTAATTTCATCAACTGCTTGTGTTGTACCAGCAAAATCCAATTGATGAATGGGTTTCTCAGCTAGGTCAAAGATTTCCACCTCAACATCATGTTCGCCGAGTTGACCTTTTAAATATTTTGATAAAGCGTTCGTATGAGACCCTACTTGAGCACTCCCTATAATAATTAAACCTTTCATTATTTTACACCTCTAAATTATTTTCTTCTTTTAATATTTTCATGATTGCTTTTCCAACTCCACTATTTTCATTGGTGTCTGTGACATATTTAGCAATATGTTTAACTTCGTCTGTAGCATTATTCATTGCTACTGGATAACCTACACGTTCTAGCATTGAAATATCATTTAAATTATCTCCTATTGCTATCACATCTGTTAAATCTATACCCAATTGATGAGCAATAGCTGATAAGGCAATGCCTTTTTGAGCGTTTGAATGAGTGATTTCTAGATTACCTCTTGATGATGAAGATACTGCTAAATTTGGTGATGATGCTAACGCTTGACCTACTTGGTCGATTTTACTTAAATCTGCATCAAAAGCTAACACCTTCATAATAAGTTCTCCAGGAATATCTTCAATTGAATCATAATTATCTACAACTTTTAAAGTACCGTTATCTATGCGTTTTTGTATATTATTTCGTATCTTGTCTACATCTGCTTTTTGACCCGCACGTTCTGCAATATCTATATAGATTGCTAAATCACGTTTAGGATCTTCTGTATATATGCCACGGTTTGTGTAAATTTGATAATAAATATGATTATTTTTAAGTGCTGTAGTAATTTTGTGTACTAAATCATGATTAAGATGCGATGTACTCATTATATTAAATGATTCATCACGAACTTCTGCACCATTCAAACATATGTAAGGTACTTTTAAGTCTGTTTCAGCAACAGGTGTTTGTGCCTCATAAAATGCTCTACCAGTTGCAATAACTACTGTAATGCCGTTCGCTTGCGCAAATTTTATCGCTTCTTGATTCATAGTGGTGATTTCATGACCAGCGTTAAGTAATGTTCCATCCATATCAGTTGCTATTAGCTTTATCATTAGTTGACCTCGTTTCCACTTATTTTAAAGTGATGCTATATGAATTTTTTTAATTGATTTAAAATTAATGTGTGTAGCATGTGTCTTAACTTCATCATTGTTATATGTTATCACACAATCTTTAACGATTTACTGGACTTCAAAAATACGTTTATTTATGTACGACATCATTTTAACAAATTTATATCCTTTTGTATCTTCCCCTGTTTTTCTGCTTTTTTCTTTTCACGTATTTCCTTAAAAAAACTTCTCAATAGTTCTGCACACTCTTCTTCTAAAATTCCTTTTTCTACGATTGCCCTATGATTAAACTGCGGTTGTTCTAATAAATTCATAAGACTTCCTGAACATCCTCCTTTGGGATCAGTAGCACCATACACAACCTTTGGAATACGGCTCATAATAATAGTGCCCGCACACATGACACAGGGCTCTAATGTAACATACAACGTACATTCTTCTAATCTCCAACTGCCGACAACTTCTGACGTCCGTTCTATCGCTATGTGCTCTGCATGGGCAGTAGGTTGCTGCAATGTTTCCCTTAAATTATGTGCACGTGCAATGACTTGATCCTCTTTAACAATAACTGCTCCGATTGGAACTTCTCCTAATGCTTTGGCTTTGTGTGCTTCATTAATTGCTAAGCGCATGTAATCATGATTTTTTTTCATATGTGTTGGAATACCTCACTTATGGTACAATACTCATTGTCTATCTTAACATTTGGAGAAGTGATTATGAATAAACCATTTATTGCAATCGAAGGACCTATAGGTGTTGGTAAATCCTCTCTTGCTCACCGATTAAGCAAGACGTTTGGTTTTTATGAAGAGAAAGAAATTGTTGATGAAAATCCATTTCTATCTGATTTTTATGATGATATAGAAAAGTGGAGTTTTCAAACTGAAATGTTCTTTTTATGTAACAGATATAAACAGATTAGAGATATTGAGTCGCTAAATCAAGGTATAGTTAGCGATTATCATATTCATAAAAATAAAATTTTTGCTAAAAATACTTTAGATGCTAAAGAATTTGATAAATTCAGTCGTATTTTTGATATTTTAACTGAAGATATCGAAATGCCAAATACAATTATCTTTTTAGATGCTGATTTAGATGTATTAAAATCTAGAATTGCACAACGTAATCGTAGCTTTGAATCTCAAATAGAAGATGACTATTTACTTACTTTAAAAAAAGATTATCTTGCTTATTATGAATCATTAAAGAATGACGGTGCAAATGTCATTCGAATTGATACATCTCAACAAGATTTCGTTAAAAATGATTACGATTACCAAAATATTTTAAATTTAGTAAAACCTATGATTGGAGAAAATAAAGATGAATAATTATGGTATTCCTCAAAATGCAGTAATAACCATTGCTGGCACTGTAGGGGTTGGTAAATCTACGTTAACACAAGCACTTGCTGACAAGTTAAATTTTAAAACTTCCTTTGAGAATGTAGACCATAATCCTTATTTAGATAAATTTTATCATAATTTTGAACGTTGGAGCTTTCATCTTCAAATTTACTTTCTTGCTGAACGTTTTAAGGAACAAAAACGCATGTTTGAGTATGGTGGCGGATTCGTTCAAGATCGTTCAATTTATGAAGATGTGGATATTTTTGCAAAAATGCACGAAGAACAAGGAACAATGAGTGCTGACGACTACCACACGTATTACGAATTATTTAATGCAATGGTTATGACACCTTATTTTCCAAAGCCTGATGTTCTGATTTATCTAGAATGTGATTATGATGAAGTAATTGATCGTATTCAACAGCGGGGACGTGACATGGAAATCAATACAGATCCAGAATATTGGAAAAAACTATTTAAACGGTATGAAAATTGGATTAACAATTTTAATGCATGTCCTGTTGTTCGACTTAATATTAATGAATATGACATACACGAAGACGTAGACTCCCTTGATTCAGTCATTGATAAAATTGCTCAAGTTATTAAAGCATACCGACAAGTGGATACAAGATAATATATCTAATTGTAGAAAATTAGAGCTTATATTTATATACTTTCACAAGTTATTTCATATACCTTTTACTCAAATATTAAAATAACAGATATAGCTATTATTAAGAATGTTGACAATATTTTATAAAAATTCTATGTTTATACTATAACTGAATTATATGCACTAGGGGTGTTTTTTAACTGAGATGGATATCATCCAAACCCTTTGAACCTGAACTAGCTTATACTAGCGGAGGAAAGTGTTGAATCTCATCTAATTATCATTCTGTCTTTATATATTGATTTGGATGCACAACTTTTCTCATGAAGGTTGTGCATTTTTTCTTATACAAATAAAAATTATTGGGGGCATAAAGATGAAAAAAACTGCAATTATCACGGGAAGTAGTCGTGGATTAGGCGCTAAAATTGCAATAACTTTACTAGAAAAAGGCTACAATGTTGTTGTTAATTACAAACAAAATAAGGATAAAGCTGAAAAATTAATTAGAAATTATAATCAAAGTAGGGCTATAGCTATTCAAGCTGATGTGACAGACAGAAACGATGTGAATCGAATGATTCAAACTGCCACACAACATTTTGGAAAAATAGATATAGTCATTAATAATGCACTTGTTGGTTTTAAATTTGATCCAAATCAGCAAAAATCGTTTAAAGATTTAACTTGGGAAGATTATCAACAACAACTTAATGGTACTTTAAAAGGAGCATTTAATGTGACTCAAAGCGTCATACCACAATTTATAGAACAACAAAGTGGATGCATTGTTAGTATTGGAACCAATTTGTATCAAAATCCAGTCGTACCTTATCATGAGTATACAACAGCAAAGGCAGGTCTCATTGGCTTTACTCGTAATATTGCTGCAGAACTTGGACAATATGGTATTACAGCAAATGTTGTTTCTGGAGGATTACTCAAAACGACTGATGCAAGTGCAGTCACTACACCTGAAGTATTTGATTTAATTGCTCAAACTACACCTCTTAGAAAAGTAACATCACCTCAAGATGTAGCCAATATGGTCGTATATCTCGCTTCAGATGAAGCACGTGGCGTAACAGGTCAAAATATTACCGTTGACGGTGGTTTAACAATGAACTAATTGTTTGTGTATTTTTTACAAAAAGATAATAATTAATGAGGTGTTCATATGACAAATAATCACTTTCTTAACATAGGTGTGTTACTGTATGGATGTGGTCATCATCAAGCGGCATGGCGTATGAAAGATTCTAATATTGAGGATATCGGCAACATATCTTATTATCAGCATTTAGCTCAAATAGCTGAAAAAGGTCTTTTGGATATCGTCTTTTTTGCAGATAATCAAGCCTTTAATGCAAGTGATAATACTACTATGCCCGCTTTTTGGTTTGATCCTATAATTAACTTATCAGCTATTGCACAAGTTACATCACATATAGGATTAGTGCCAACAATATCGAGTACATTTTCAAATCCATTCACCGCTTCTCGTCAATTATTAAGTCTAGACTACTTATCTCATGGCCGTGTGGGTTGGAATTTAGTCACATCCATGACAGATATTGAAGCCCAAAATCACAGTCTTCAATACTTACCAGAAAGACATGAGCGCTACAAAAAAGCAGATGAATTTGCATCGGTAATGAATCAGCTATTCACTTCTTGGTCAACTGCATCTTATGTACCAGATAAAAACAACAACAAAATTATTGAGTCTAAAGATATTAAACCTTTTTATCATGAGGGAGACTATTTTCAAGTACGAGGACCACATACAACACCACAAAGTCCTCAAGGTAAACCAGTATCTATGCAAGCCGGTGCGTCAAAAGAAGGTATTGCATTAGCAGCAAAATATGCTGATGCTGTTTACTCTGTTTCATGGGATATCAAGCAAGCACGTAGTTATAAAAAGAAATTGTCTGATGCTATTTCTAAAACTCAACATCCAGATAGAAAAATTAAAATTTTCCCTGGTTTAGTAACTTATGTAGGTGAAACCCATGAAAAAGCATTATCAAAAAAAGCAGAACTTGATCAAAAATTACCCATTGAAGATGCTTTAAAGCAACTCAGTTTTTTTGTTCAACAAGATTGTTCAGATTGGGAATTAGATGAACCAGTTCCTCCCTTACCTCCTGCTAAAAATTTCAAAGGTCCGATTGGTCGATATGAAACAGTTTTAGCCATTATAAAAGATAAACAACCGACTGTAAGAGAATTATTAGGTTACTTAAGTGCCGGTGGTGGTCATCTTACTCTTATAGGTACACCTGAGGAGATAGTGGATGAGATGGAGCAGTGGTTTAATGAAGGCGTTGCAGACGGCTTTAATCTGATGCCACCTTCATTACCCCATAGCCTTGAAGATTTTTTAAAATACATTATACCAGAACTACAACGTCGTGCTTTATTTAAAAATTCTTATAATCAATCTACACTACGTACATTATTAAATCTCGACTCATAAAACCGATGTTTTTTATGTATTATTAAAAGAAAAAGGACGTAGACGTGCGAATCGACTCACACATCTACGTCTTACTCAATTTAAAAACTTTATTTTCCGTATTGCTCTATAACTTGTTTAACATCTTTTGCACTATTAATGATGACATCTGCGTCGTAGAGTTCCTCTTTTTTAGCCACGCCTGTTAGCACACCGATAGCTAATCCTAAATGAGCATTAATCGCGGTTTTCATATCGTTGGCCGTATCTCCTACTATTGCTACCTTTTCTGGTTTAACATCAAAAGCATTAAATAGTGGATCTAAAACTTTAGGATGTGGCTTTTCTTCTGCGTGTGTTTCTGTAGAAATTACTAAATCAAAGAGATTTCTAGTTTGCGTTTCCTCCAGAAATTGATCGACTCCTTTTTTAGTATCACTTGTTACTATACCTATGTGATATCCTTCATTTCTAAGAGCTTGAATAGTTTCTTGTACACCATCAATCCAATTGTTTTCAGGCACTCTTGAATCAATGAGTTCCTGACTCGTATCCTTTGTCCAATCTGATGTTTCTTTACCTGTTACACCATTAAAAGACTCTATAATTTCACCTAATGAACCCGATCCCATAACAGAATCTGGCTTAATTTTTTTATCGATAATGCCTAATTGGCGATGTGCCGCTTCCTTATCATGTACTGGAAAGGTTTCTAAAAGTTGATCAACGAGACGTACGCCAATTTTTTCCCAACTACTGTCAAACTCAATCAATGTACCATCTTTATCAAATAATATCCATTCCAATTTTAATTCTCTCCTGAAAATGATTTTTATATTAATTATAGTTACATAAACTATTGTATTATAGATTACATGACAATTATAGGAAACTGAACTTTATTTAAGTATAAAAACTAAAATTGGGTTCAAAATTAAAAATGGCTATTTTCTTTAGGTACTTTTATTAATTAATACATACTTTAAAAGACTCTATTCATAATACGTTTTGTACATCACTAATCTAGAACTTGCTAAAAACAAAATGACTTAACTATACTTTGAAAATTTACTAGACATGACTAGATTTAGAGTTGTTTCACTATGATATAAATTTTCTAACTTGTTATTTATCTATTGTTACAATTAGCATAAATTAGAACCTTTAAATTCTTTTACTGAAAAAATTTGTTAAATAAATCTTTAACTAATCGTTCACTCGATTTACCATCTTTATATTTAAAATTCTTATTTAAAAACGGCTTTACCTTTTCAAATTCAAAATCATTATTTTCTAACGCTAAAATAAGTTCATCAAAAGTTTTCACTATTTTACCAGGAACAAAGGTTTCATAAGGTTCATAAAAATCTCTCGTGTAAATATAATCTTCCAAATCAAAAGCATAAAAAAGCATTGGTTTTTTAAAAACTGAAAATTCATAGATTAAAGAAGAATAATCAGAGATTAAAATATCCGTAATGAACAATACATCATTTACTTCGCGGTAATTTGAAATATCTAAAAAATATTTATTATAAATTGCTGGGATATTTAATTTATTTCTAACAAAAGGATGCATTTTAAACAAAACAGTAGCTTGGTGTTCTTCACAATAACTAGCTAATCTTGCAAAATTAATTTTAAAGAAAGGATAGTGTGCTGTGCGATGCCCACTTCCTCTAAATGTAGGTGCAAAAAGAATGACTTTTTTATTTTTTATAATTGGTAATTTTGTTTCTAAACTTTGTTTAATGCGTGTTTTATAAGATTCATCGAACAAAACATCCGTACGTGGAACACCTGTTGGAATAACCTTATGTTCTTCAATTCCAAAAGCTTCAGCATAGTAAAGAATATCATTATTTGACGAAACATAAGCTTTACTATAATTCCTATGGCCAATAGAATCTATGAAAGGTCCTCCCTTTTTCCCAGTTCTACTAAATCCTACAGTCTTGAAAGCACCCACGGCATGCCATACTTGAACTATTTCTTGGTTTTCTCTAAATTGAAGTTTATATATCATCGGATGATAATCATCAACCAAAATATATTTAGATTTTCCTAAAAAATATGGGAATTTTAATTTATCAATAAACGATCTCCTATTTGCTATATTAGGTTTAAAAATGGAATGAATGACAAGTTTTTTGTCCAATTGTTGTTTAAGCATTTCTTCGTATATAAATTTAAAATTTCCTGACATATTTGCTCTAGAATCTGATGTAAACAAAACATGATTTTTATTATTCTTATATACTGTTTTGGAAATGTTAAATATCGACAAATAGATTTTATCTCTTACATTGAAACTAATTTTCCTCAAAGCTTTATGTAATATGAATGATAAATGCTTAAGTTTACTTATTTTATTTATTTCAGATTTATATTGAACTTTAAAAATAAACTCATTAATTTCTTGGGAAATTGCTGGAACAATGACGTAAGATTTAATCTCTTTGTTATTATACCTTTGAAAACTCTTACCATAATTTTTTAATAAATAACTTTTTTGTAACGATTGGGTCTCAAGTGAGTTGTAATCTCTTAACTCCTCTAAAGTCATTTGCTTTTTTTTATCATTCAAAAATTTTGGATTAATTTGGCAGACGTATTCATCTTCTTGTCGGTTGATTAATATATAATTACCTGTACTTAAAAAATTGCCTTTTTCTAAAATAGCAATATTAAATCTTGCCTCAAAAGTTGATCCTTGAATATTAACACGATTAGCATTTAACAGCTTTGTTTCTGTTAGGTTTCTGAGAAGGAAATTTCTTGTAGGTTTTACTCCTTCAAAATGTCCTTTGACGTAGAGTTGGACACGTTCCCAATAAATGTCATCTATAAATATATTTTGCTTTGTCATAGTTGTTTCCTTTTCTTTAAATATTCCACTTTAAAACTGTTTTTCCCCATGCGTTAGAAATATCATATTCGAACGCTGTAATGAGGTCTTCTATGGTATTTATTTCAAATTCTTTACCTTTAAGTAATGCTAATTGATTAAGAACTTCAGGATATTTACGATACAATTCAATAGTTTTTTCAAAATCCTTTAAACCACTTCTGCTACTACCAATTATAGTTAAACCTTTTTCTAAAACCATTCTTGTATTCACTTGTATAGACAGTTCGCTCACTCCTAATAAAGCGATACTCCCTTCAGGATTAATAATATTGATAATTTGTTCAATAGCCTGCTGACTTCCTTTACCACCCACACATTCAAATGCATGATCAATTTTGATATGTTGAGGAATATTGTCAATTTGAATGATTTCATCTACAAATGAAAAACGGCTTAATTTATATAATGTTTTTCCAAAAACTATAATTTTAGTAGTAGGATATAGTTTTTTTAGTAAAACTGCAGTGATATATCCTAAATTACCGTCCCCCCATATCCCCAATGATTCAAATTGTGGTATTGCTTTTGCTTTAAAACGATCTATTGCATGAACACTAACTGTAACTAATTCAGTATACGACGCTACACTCAAATCAATTTCTTGTGGTAAAGTGACTACTCTATCAGGTTTCATGACTATATAATCTTGCATAAAACCATCATAACCACTTGACTTAAAATGACTAGAAGTTAAATAATTTTCTGCAATGATATTATGCGATTTAGACGGTGTATTGGGAATCATAACAACTTTAGTTCCATTTTTTAGTCGATGTTCAGAGTCGTATACAATTTCACCTACACTTTCATGAATCAATGACATAGGTAATTTCTTAGATAAAATTTTGCTATCTCTATTTCCACAATAATATCTCAAATCGGCTGCACAAATTGACAAATATAAGGGTCGAACAATAACTTTGCTATTATGATTATGTAAATCAATAGTTTTAAATGTTGCTTCAAATTGTCTTGGACTTACTAATTGATATACTTGATTAATCATTATCAACAGCTCCAGTAATAATTGAATTCGCAACTTTTAAATCATATGGTGTTGTAATTTTTATGTTAAATAACTCTCCTTTGACTAATTTTACTGGCTTACCCAATTCTACGAGTATTTTACACGCGTCAGTTAATATTTCCTTTTGAGATTGAGTTAACGATAAATAGCTATCCTTTAACTCTTTTATTTTAAAAGTTTGAGGCGTCTGTCCTTGATACATCTCACTTCTAATTGGAATCTCAGAAATAAATTGTGCATCATTTGAAGAAATGATAGTATCAACAGCATTAACAACCGTATCTACAGCGCCATATTGACTAGCATATTCCACATTCTCTCTAATAATTCGATTTGTTAGAAATGGTCTAACTGCATCATGGGTAACGATGATATCTTCATCATTTAATTTTTTATGTTGCTCAATGCTTTCTATAATATTCATTATAGTGTGATTTCTGTCGTCGCCGCCTTGTATTACTTTTATTTTCTTATCGTCTAATCGATAATTGTTTAGCAAATCGTGCATATAATTGATCCACTTTTGAGGCGTGGCAATAATGATTTCATCAAAGTCCTTATACATTAAAAATTTTTCTACTGTATGAATAATAATAGGTTTTCCTTGTAATAATAAAAATTGTTTGGGTAATGGAACATTTCCCATTCTAGAACCAATACCACCTGCTAATATACCCGCATAAATCATTTTATCTCTCCTTATTCTTAGTTGTGTAAATAAAAAAAGACAGAAAAAACATACGTTAAAAAAGTTTCTCTGTCTAAATTTAATTGATTTATATTCATTTTATATCAATTGTATTTTACCACACACAACAAAAATATGAAGTGATTAATTAATTAAAAAATATTTTTATATAAACGGATTTTAAAAAAGCAGATCGAAATTTAAAAAATCAATCTGCCAAATAATAAATATACTATAGATGATATTTAATAAATAATTGAAAACTCTATTGTTAATACTTAGGAACTTCTACTCTCCATCCGTATTTATCTTCCAATTTGCCACTTTGAATACCAGTATATGTGTCATATAATTTTTGAGTGATTTTACCAGGTTCATTGTTATTAATAACAATTTCTCTATCTTCATAGCGAAGTGTACCTACAGGAGAGATAACAGCTGCTGTACCTGAACCAAATACTTCTGTAAGTTCACCTTTATCATATGCGTTAAACAGCTCTTCTATAGAAACTCTTCTCTCTTCAACTTCATAACCTAAATCTTCAGCTAATTGAATAATTGACTTTCTAGTAATACCAGGCAAGATACTACCGTTTAATGCTGGCGTAACTACTTTGCCATTTTCTACGAAGAAAATATTCATACTACCAACTTCTTCAACATATTTTTGTTCAACACCATCAAGCCATAATACTTGGTCATAACCTAATTTATTAGCGTTTGTTTGTGCAAGTAAGCTGGCCGCATAGTTACCTGCAACTTTAGCGAAACCTACACCTCCGCGTACTGCACGTACATATTCATCTTCGACATAAATTTTAGTTGACTTTAATGTGTCACCACCATAATAAGCCCCTGACGGAGATAAAATAATTAGTAATTTATATTGATGTGAAGAACGTACACCCAAAATACCTTCAGTAGCAAATACAAAAGGACGAATATATAACGATTGACCTTCGCCTTCAGGTACCCAATCTCGTTCAACGTCGACAAGCTGCTTCAACCCTTCTAATAATGCTTCTTCATCAACTTCTGGCATTTCTAAACGTGCTAAAGAATTATTAATACGTTTAAAGTTTTGATCTGGACGGAATAATACAACTTCGCCATTATGTTTATAGGCTTTAAGGCCTTCAAAAACTGCCTGACCATAATGTAACCCTTGCGCTGCTGGTGAAATTTCAAATGGTGCGTACGGCACAATCTTCATATCATGCCATCCTTGATCAGCGTCATAATCAACACTTAACATATAGTCTGTGAAATATTGTCCAAATCCTAAGTTTGCTGTATCAGGTTTTTCTTTTAAAGACTCTCTTTTTTCGAATTTTACTTTTTCTGACATGACTGTTGCCTCCTAATATAATTCCAATTAAATAGATACACTAAATTATATCAATCGTGATTCTACTATTCAATGAATTTTCTAAATATTCAAAATAGATATTAATTTTATTATGTATACAGTATAAGTAAAACACTACCTTTATTAAGTTACAAGTTATGTTATTATCATCACCTATTTTTTCCGTAATTAAATTTGTGTTCTCATCGAAAATTAGCTTCTTTAAAAGTAGACTTGGAACTAAAATAGACTTTTCTTTACCCTATATATTATCATTCAATTTGACCATATGAGCCAAAAAACATCTGTATGAGATGATATATAAATCAGACAATTTGTGTAATGTAGTTACGCGAAAAACTGCTTCTAACTTCACTTGTCATCCAATTTTTTGATGCAGTATCTTTTATTAAAGTTTTAAAAGATAGCTATATACTTTAAAAAATCGGTATGGGCTCAGCATTCTTTTTGTTTTTTCTCAATTGCCTCTAACATCACTTTAGTCATAGTTGGTAAATCATATTTAGGATCAAATCCCCACTCTTCCTGAGCACAGCTCGTATCTATACTATCTGGCCAACTTAATGCAATATCTTGACGCTCTAAATCAATGTCATAATCTAAGGTGAAATCTGGATAGTATACTTGTATAGCTTGTTTTAGCATTTCAGGTTCAATACTCATCGCACTTAAGTTATAGCCATTTCTTGTTTTTAATTTAACACTGTCTTCTTCCATTAATTTGATAATCGCATCAATAGCATCTTCCATGTACATCATATCCATATAAGTGTAACGATTAATATAACTTGTATAATGTCCTTTTCTAACTGCCTTAAAATACATATCAACTGCATAATCTGTTATGCCACCGCCAGGTTCTTTAACATGTGAAATTAAACCAGGAAATCTAACGCTACGTGTATCTACTCCAAATTTGACATAATAATACTGACATAATAATTCCCCAGTTACTTTGTTTATACCATACATAGTCGTTGGTTGTTGTATTGTTAATTGAGGTGTATTTACTTTAGGTGTCGAAATACCAAAAGCTCCTATTGAACTTGGCGTAAAATATTTTAATTGATACCTTCTTGCTGCTTCGAGTGTATTTATAAGTCCCCCCATATTCAAATCCCAGGCAACTAGTGGTTTCTTTTCCGCTGTAGCAGAAAGCAGTGCAGCCATATGCATAAGTGTATCAGCATTGAAATATCTCACTGTTTCAAATAAACGATTTCTATCTGTAACATCTAAGATTTCAAAAGGACCGTTTTTAACTGGAGAGTGTGGTTCTGGCTTTCTTATATCAGTAGCTAATACATTTTCAGTTCCATATCTTTCTCTACACTTAATAACTAATTCAGTACCAATTTGACCAAGTGCTCCAGTGATTATTATTTTTTTCATAAACTAATCTCCTTATATTTAAATATAAAACGCAACTTTTGTAGAATGAACAATCCTCTTACTTAAAAAATATAATAATATGATGGTAATTTCTTTATAAAATATGTTCTTTATTTGTAAAGTCACGCGTACGTTAGTCTAACGTTTGTCTGAAGGCACAGTGACTGACGACTAAAAAGGTAGGTTTGCTCTTTGTTAGTAAAATACGATAAAATATATACTAAAAGTATTGAATTTTAAAGGGGATTTGTATTGTAGATGAAACGAAGTTCATACCTACGTCGTCAATCAAATTTAATTATATCTATGATTATTTTCGTTATTTTTTTAATTGTAGATATCAATGTACTTATTAATAAACATCAAGTTGTGCCTGTGCTATTATCAAGTATCAGTTTAATTATTTTTATCATGCTATTTGTAGTTGCATTGTTCAAATGTATAACTAATTATAAACATCAATCTTAGTTAAAAGTAATTTCCCTATCGTCAGATAAAAAATAAATAGAGCAGTTACGGGTCTACCTGCTCTATTTTTCCTAACATTGATTTAACCTAAGATTGTATTAATTTTTTATAAAAATATTGTGCCACAATGATATCTACAATTGCTAGACCGACCGATTTAAAGACTGTCACTTCTTCTTCAGTTTCGCGGCCAACTTTTTCACCAGAAATAATGTCGCCTAATTCACTATGTAGCATATTTTTAGTTAATATTCCTTCTGCTTGAGGAATTTTTAAATCACCTGTTTCTTCTAAAGCTGCTTCCATAGATTCAACAACAATTTTATTAGCAACAAGCATTGTTTCTGAAGGTATTTCTTGCATATCTGGTTTAAAGGATCCGACTGCATTTAAATGCACGCCTGAATGTAAAGAATGAGTATAAACGGGCTGATTTGCATTTGTTGCTGTAACTACAATATCTGCACTGTCTATCGCTTCATCTGCCGATCTAAATACACTCACTTTAATATTAAATCGATTTCGTATATTTTGAGCAAATTTTTCTGCTTTTTCGAACGTTCTACTTGCGATGTGAATTTTTTCAATATCTCTAACAGCAAGTATCGCTTCAATTAAACCTTCAGCTTGTACACCTGCCCCTATTACACTAAGTGTTTTAGCGTTTTCTTTTGCTAGATATTTAGTAGCTACACCTGAAATTGCACCAGTTCTTACTTTAGTAAGAAAACCACCATCTAATATAGACAATGTTTCTCCTGTTTCATAGTCACTTAAAATAACTGATCCAGTAATAGTCGCTTTCCCTTTTTTTGAATTTTCAGGTGCAAATGAGACTGTTTTAAGTCCAACGATATTTAATTCATCTGATAATGCTGGCATCACTAAATAACGATTTTGCTCATTAAATGGCAAAACATATCTTAATGGCGTTATCGTCTTATTCTCTGAAAAAGCTTGCAAAGCTTTTTCTACTTCTAAAATGACTTCATTCATGTCTAATAATTGAGCTTGTGTTTGCTCATCTATATATTTCATTATTATGAATCCCCCCCACGCGTTTAATGTATTATATAGGATTATTTAGATGGTTAAGTTTTTCACAAAGTTTAATATAACAAGATGTGTTAAATCGTAAGTCTCCATTAAAATTCTTTTGCTTAAATAAACTTAAAAGTCTAAGCTCCTATCTCAAATAATATTGACTTTAAAAAGCTCTTTTCTTCTAATCATTTTAAAAATAAAAATCATATATTTGCTTTATCACAATATATTCTTAATAATCATGATTATTTTGTATTAGGTATATGATATCGATGAACAGGTTTACCATTTTTTTTAATATAGGATTCAATTTGATATCCACCACATTTCTTCATCACTGTTTGAGAAGCAAAATTAAGTGGATTACAAGTCATAAGTACGACCTCTACATTTAATGTCTTAAGTTCATCTAAAGCCTTTTCTAGAAGGATAGTAGCGTAACCTTTCCCTCTATAAGATTTAGCTACACCGTATCCCACATGACCACCAATATTAGATAGTTTATCATTTAATTGATGTCTGATATCAACAGCACCTATAATAATTGAATCTTTAAAATAAAATAGTGTTGTAGTCGGTACAAAACCCTCATCAACTTCACTACAATTAAGCCGATCAACCATATTGTTAAATGAACTATAATTGGCAATATCTGTATTCCCTGGTACCACTTTTTCCTCATTTTCATACCACTCTTGAATATAATAATAGTATGCCTCTTTATCTTGATAGGTTATTGGTCTTATTTCCTCCACTTAAATACCCCATAACTTATATTATTGATAACTCTATTTTAATGTGATTAACTGTGAACATCAAAAATTATAACAAACTATATCATAATAATTTTATATTTCTACATATAAGTTAAGGTATTATTTTATAATAATTTTCTTACTTTTTAATTTTTTCCACTTCTAATAAACTATAATTACTAATTCTAATATTCCTTTAGCCAGAACTTCATATAATATTAAAATGTCGTATACCAATTAAATTCTTAGAAATACGCCTAATTCACATCACTACCTAGTATTTTAGTATTCTACATATTTTTGAATACTTTTACATAAACTTTATCTTCTATAATAACAGTTAATAACAAAAATTTTATGGACGATTTTTTCTTATTAATTTTAAGTGAGGTATTATGATTTGTGTTGTATTTTTATGGGGCTATTCATTTATATTTAATCATTTTAATGTTTCCAAATCTTAATAGATAGTGTAAAAAACGTGTGATATCTTAATAACAAAACAAAGTCTATTTAAGCTAAAACAATAATGATATACTAATATCAATAATTAAGATGGAAGAAGTGATACATGTGTTTGATTGGTTTCAATTAGCAAGTAATAAAGAAAAGAGAATGGTGCAATTACGACGATATTTGCATCAATACCCAGAACTTTCTTTTGAGGAAAAACGTACGCATGATTTTATTGTAAATCAATTGAGCCAATTAGCATGCACCATAGAAACACCAGTTGGACGTAATGGTATAAAAGCAACTTTTAAAGGATCTGATTCAAATGGACCAACGATTGCATTACGAGCAGATTTCGATGCACTACCTGTTCAAGAATTAAATGATGTACCCTATCGTTCAAAAAATAAAGGGTGCATGCATGCTTGTGGACATGACGGACATACAGCTATTTTGCTTGGAGTAGCTGAAATTGTTCATGAGCATCGTCATTTATTGAAAGGTAATGTTGTTTTTATATTCCAATATGGTGAGGAAATTATGCCAGGTGGTTCTCAAGAGATGATTGATGATGGCTGTCTACAGAATGTCGATAAAATATATGGCACACACTTATGGAGTGGTTATCCATCTGGGACAATCTATTCTAGACCTGGAGCAATAATGGCTTCACCAGATGAATTTAGTGTGACTATATATGGAAAAGGTGGTCACGGTGCAAAACCACACGAAACAATAGACCCTATTGTCATTATGGCTGAGTTTATTTTAAGTGCCCAAAAAATAATTTCTCGAACAATTGATCCAGTAAAGGAAGCTGTTCTTACTTTCGGAATGATTCAAGCAGGATCAACAGATAGTGTTATTCCAGATACAGCTTTTTGTAAAGGTACTGTACGTACTTTTGACACAAAATTACAAAGTCATGTTCAAAATAAAATGGATAAGCTCTTACAAGGTTTATCTTTATCAAACGATATTACATATGAATTGGAATATATTAAAGGTTATTTACCAGTACACAATCATCAACAATCATATGATGTAGTCAAACAAGCAGCTAATGATTTACATTTAAGATTTAATGAGTCAGACTTAATGATGATTGGTGAGGACTTTTCACATTACCTTAAAGTACGACCTGGTGCATTCTTCTTAACTGGTTGTGGTAATAAAGACAAAGGCATTACTGCACCTCATCATAATCCTCATTTTGACATTGATGAATCTTCATTAAAATATGCAGCTAGTGAATTTTTAAAAATATTAGAAATTGAAAATGTTTTTTAACAAGAGGATAACTAAGTGTATTAAATCATTTAAATAAAATAGCATAATGAACATTGAATGAGTTATATTCAGAGATATAACAAAAAAAGACTCCCAAATGGGAGTCTTTTTTGATGAATAATATATTATTCAAAGATTTCAGTTACAACGCCTGATCCAACAGTACGTCCACCTTCACGAATTGAGAAACGAGTTCCGTCTTCGATAGCGATTGGAGCGATTAATTCAACTGTCATTTCAACGTTGTCGCCAGGCATAACCATTTCTGTACCTTCTGGTAAGTTTACAACACCAGTTACGTCAGTAGTACGGAAATAGAATTGTGGGCGATAGTTAGTGAAGAATGGAGTGTGACGTCCACCTTCATCTTTAGATAATACGTATACTTCAGCTTTGAATTTTGTGTGTGGTGTAATAGAACCAGGAGCAGCTAATACTTGACCACGTTGTACGTCTTCACGTGCAACACCACGTAATAAAGCACCGATGTTGTCACCAGCTTCAGCGTAGTCTAATAATTTACGGAACATTTCTACACCAGTAACAGTTGTTTTAGAAGTTTCGTGCATACCGATGATTTCAACTTCTTCACCAACTTTGATTTGACCACGTTCAACACGGCCTGTAGCAACAGTACCACGACCAGTGATTGAGAATACGTCCTCAACTGGCATCATGAATGGTTTGTCAGAATCACGTTCTGGAGTTGGAATGTAATCATCAACTGCTTGCATTAAGTCTAAGATTTTTTGTTCGTATTCAGCATCGCCTTCTAATGCTTTTAATGCAGAACCAGCGATTACAGGTACATCGTCACCTGGGAAGTCATATTCGCTTAATAAGTCACGAACTTCCATTTCAACTAATTCTAATAATTCTTCGTCGTCTACCATGTCAACTTTGTTTAAGAATACAACTAATGCTGGTACACCAACGTTACGTGATAATAAGATGTGTTCACGAGTTTGTGGCATTGGACCGTCAGCAGCAGATACAACTAAGATACCGCCGTCCATTTGAGCTGCACCAGTGATCATGTTTTTAACATAGTCAGCGTGTCCTGGGCAGTCAACGTGAGCATAGTGACGTTTGTCAGTTTGGTATTCGATATGTGCAGTATTGATTGTAATACCACGTTCTTTTTCTTCTGGAGCGTTGTCAATCATATCGTATGATTGTGCAACAGTGTCACCATTTTTAGCTAATACAGTTGCGATAGCAGCTGTTAAAGTTGTTTTACCATGGTCAACGTGACCGATAGTACCAATATTGGCATGTTCTTTTGAGCGATCAAATTTTTCTTTTGCCATTATTAAATCTCTCCTATTCTTAATAAAAGTTATTTCAAATTTATCTCTCATGATAGTTTCTCACCATCATGAGAAGAAAATTGATTGAGTGTAGCATAAAAGAATTTATAATTCTTTTATAATGCATTTACCCCTAAAAATCAAATCATAAAAATGTCAGCTTATAAATAAGCTCAACCTGTATTTTAACCTAGCATAGCTAGTCTTAACAAGTTATATTATTCACCTTTATTTTTCTTGATGATTTCTTCAGCAATTGATTTAGGAACTTCTGCATAGTGGTCAAAGTACATTGTGTAAGTACCGCGACCTTGCGTGTTAGAACGTAATGAAGTTGCATAACCAAACATTTCTGAAAGTGGTACATATGCGTTAACAACTTGAGCATTACCACGTGGTTCCATACCGTCTACACGTCCACGACGAGCAGTCACGTCACCCATGATATCACCCATATATTCTTCAGGCATTTCGATAGTAACTTTCATCATTGGTTCTAAGATAACTGGATCACATTTTTTAGCAGCTTCTTTAAGCGCTAATGATGCAGCAATTTTGAAGGCCATTTCAGATGAATCGACATCATGATAAGAACCATCAAATAATTTAGCTTTAACATCAATTAATGGATAACCAGCTAAGACACCATTTTCCATAGCATCTTTAAGACCTTGTTCAACTGATGGAATGTATTCACGAGGAACTACACCACCAACAATAGCGTTTTCGAATTCGAAACCGCCACCTGTTTCGTTAGGAGTGAATTCAATATGAACATCACCATATTGACCACGACCACCAGATTGACGTGAGAATTTACCTTGAACTTGTGCAGGTTGTTTAAATGTTTCACGATAAGAAACCATTGGAGCACCTACGTTACATTCAACGTTGAATTCTTTCTTCATACGGTCAACTAAAATATCTAAGTGTAATTCACCCATACCACCGATGATAACTTGTCCAGTTTCTTCATCTGTGTGTGCATGGAATGTTGGGTCTTCTTCTTGTAATTTAACTAAAGCTTGAGTCATTTTATCTTGGTCAGCTTTAGATTTTGGTTCAACTGATAAGTGGATAACTGGTTCTGGGAATTCCATTGATTCCAAGATAATGTCATTTTTCTCTCCACATAAAGTATCACCAGTACCTGTTTCTTTAAGGCCTACTGCAGCTGCAATTTCACCTGAATAAACAGTGTCAATTTCTTGACGTGAGTTCGCGTGCATTTGTAATAAACGTCCAACACGTTCACGTTTATCTTTAGAAGAGTTCTTCACATATGAACCTGAAGATAATGTTCCAGAGTATACACGGAAGAATGTTAATTTACCAACATAAGGGTCAGTCATAACTTTAAATGCCAAAGCAGCAAATTCTGCTGAATCATCTGGTTTAGCAACAACTTCTTCATCAGGGTTGTTCGCACGATGACCAATAATTGGTTTAACATCTAATGGTGAAGGTAAATAATCAATTACTGCATTAAGCATTAATTGAACACCTTTGTTTTTGAACGCTGTACCACAAAGTACTGGGTAGAATTCTACGTCAGTAGTAGCTTGGCGGATAGCATCTTTTAATTCATCAACTGAAATCTCTTCATCCCCAAGATATTTCTCCATTAAATCGTCGTTGTTTTCAGCAACAGCTTCAATTAATTGAGCGCGAGCTTCTTCAGCTCTTTCTTTATGGTCTTCTGGAATTTCGATTTCATCGATTTCTGTACCTAGGTCGTTTGTATATTTAAAGCATTTCATTTCTACTAAGTCAATGATTGCTTCAAATTCATCTTCTGCACCAATAGGTAATTGAATAGGTGCTGCATTTGCTTGTAAACGATCATGTAAAGTGCTTACTGAATATTCAAAGTTCGCACCTAATTTGTCCATTTTGTTTACAAAAACAATACGAGGTACACCATAAGTTGTTGCTTGACGCCAAACTGTTTCAGTTTGAGGTTCTACACCTGATTGTGCATCAAGTACAGTAACGGCACCATCAAGTACACGTAATGAACGTTCAACTTCAACTGTGAAGTCTACGTGTCCAGGAGTATCAATGATGTTTACACGGTGACCTTGCCATTGTGCAGTTGTAGCAGCAGATGTGATAGTAATACCACGGTCTTGCTCTTGTTCCATCCAGTCCATTTGTGAAGCACCTTCATGTGTTTCACCAATTTTATGGATACGACCTGTGTAGTAAAGAATACGTTCAGTCGTAGTTGTCTTACCAGCATCAATGTGAGCCATGATACCGATATTACGAGTATTTTTCAAAGAAAAGTCTCTTGCCATGTATTTTTTCTCCTTCCAGTATTTACTGAATAAGTACTATAGATATGGCGATGCCCTAAGCATGAGCCATTTATTGGTAAACCATATAACGGAACACACTCAGGGTAATTGCTTTAATCTTACCAACGGTAGTGAGCAAATGCTTTGTTCGCTTCAGCCATTTTGTGAGTGTCTTCACGTTTTTTGACTGCACCACCTGTATTATTTGCAGCATCTAAGATTTCGTTAGCTAAACGGTCTTCCATAGTTTTTTCACCACGAAGACGCGCATAGTTAACTAACCAACGTAATCCAAGAGTAGTACGACGTTCTGGGCGCACCTCAACTGGTACTTGGTAGTTAGAACCACCTACACGACGAGCTTTAACTTCTAATACTGGCATGATATTATTAATTGCTTCTTCGAACACTTCTAATGCATCACGACCACTACGTTGTTCAACAAGATCAAATGCAGAATAAAGAATTCTTTGAGCTGTTCCACGTTTACCGTCTAACATAATTTTGTTAATTAATTTAGTAACTAACTTAGAGTTATGAATTGGATCTGGTAATACATCTCTTTTAGGTACTGATCCTTTACGAGGCATAATCTAAATCCTCCCTTCCTATTATAGTATATTATTTAAAAATATATTTAAAATTTACGTAATTTTAAACTTAATTTTTTGGTTTTTTAGTTCCGTATAATGAACGTCCTTGTCTACGTCCATCAACACCTGAAGTATCAAGTGCACCACGTACGATATGGTAACGCACACCAGGTAAGTCTTTCACTCGTCCACCACGAACAAGTACAACACTGTGTTCTTGTAAGTTGTGTCCGATACCAGGAATGTATGCGTTAACTTCAATGTTATTTGATAAACGCACACGTGCATATTTACGTAACGCAGAGTTAGGTTTTTTAGGTGTCATTGTACCTACACGAGTACATACACCACGTTTTTGAGGTGAGTTTAAGTTAGTAAATTGTTTCTTTTTACTATTGAAACCTCTGTTTAAAGCTGGTGAATCTGATTGTTTCGTTTTGCTTTTTCTTGGTTTACGTACTAATTGGTTAATAGTTGGCATTGAATATGTCCTCCTCTCTTCATTTTTTAATCCCACACATCCAGGTGGTTCATTTTAAGGTTAAATAAAATTTAGTAAGTAAAACACTTACTAATTCTCACTTATTAATGCAACTATTGTCGCATTAACATTAATACCTACATATTTTCCTAACGCACGTTGGCTAGAAAAAAATGATACTGGTATATTTTTATGATTGATATAGCTTAACACGCGAGTTAGCAAATGAACTTCAACGTCTTGAGCAATAATCAATGATGTAACTTGACCTTTCTTTAACGCTTTAAGCGTTTCTTTAAGACCAACTACATATTGTTGTTTGTTAAAGCGTGCAACTTTTTCATTAGACATCTACATATCCTCCAAAGTTCTGCTTGCATCAACCTTTAATATATTAACATTATTTATTACTAGTAGTCAACAACTTATATTTGCATTTATAAATAAAATACAAAGCACTTCAAAATTTCATAGTAATTATTACAATATCTATAATTTGTAGTAAAAAAGAAAAGAGTGGGACATAAATTAAACTAAACGCATCGTCCCACTCTTGATTGATAACTCTGGCACAAATATTTTCGTCTGAAAATTTCTGTACTAGAATTTTATGGCTCATAATTTTCGGCCTAATGCATGATTTGTGATAATGTCATAAATCAAAGTCTAATTAGACTCATTAATCTATCGTTTCAACTTCTTCACTTGTTTCTGTTACTGGTGCAGTAGCTTTATCGTATTGAATATCACTATAACGTCTCATACCAGTACCAGCAGGAATTAACTTACCGATAATAACATTCTCTTTAAGACCAAGTAAATCATCACGTTTACCTTTAATAGCTGCATCAGTAAGCACACGTGTTGTTTCTTGGAATGAAGCTGCTGATAAGAAGCTTTCAGTTTCCAGAGAAGCTTTAGTAATACCAAGTAATACTGGTTTAGCTGTAGCTGGACGTTTACGATGTTTGAATGCATCTCTGTTAGCATCAGTAAAGTTATGAATATCAACTAGTGAACCTGGTAATAATTTAGTGTCACCAGCTTCAATAATGCGAACTTTACGTAACATTTGTCTTACCATAACTTCAACGTGTTTATCGTCAATTTCAACACCTTGCATACGGTAAACCTTTTGTACTTCTTTTAATAAGTAACTTTCAGTTGCATTTAGGCCTGCTACAGATAAATAGTTTTTAGGTTCAATTGAACCCTCTGTTAGAACTTCACCACGTTCAACAGATTGACCTATTTCAACTTTAAGTCTTGAAGTACCTGATGCTAGATAAGATCTAGTTTCATTAGCACCTTTAACAATTATTTCTTGTTGGCGATCTTTTGCTAATTTAATATCATCAACTACACCTTCGATTTCAGTAATCACAGCTTGACCTTTTGGATTACGTGCCTCAAAGATTTCTTGGATACGAGGAAGACCTTGAGTGATGTCACTTCCTGCTACACCACCAGTGTGGAAAGTACGCATTGTAAGTTGGGTACCTGGTTCACCGATAGATTGAGCGGCAATTGTACCAACTGCTTCACCCACTTCAACTTTTTCACCAGTAGCAAGGTTTTTACCATAACATTTTTCACATACACCATGACGTGTGTTACATGTAAATGCTGAGCGTATATACATTTGCTCAATACCTGCATCAGTGATTTGTTTTGCAATATCTGGTGTAATTAATTCGTCTGGGCGAATAATTACTTCGTCTGTTTCAGGATGTCGAATTGTTTCTTTAGAATAACGACCTTCGATACGTTCGATAAATGGTTCAATCATTTCAGTTCCTTCTTTTATATCAGAAACTAATAAACCACGGTCTGTACCACAATCTTCTTCACGAACGATAACATCTTGTGCTACATCAACAAGACGACGAGTAAGGTAACCAGAATCAGCTGTTTTAAGTGCTGTATCGGCAAGACCTTTACGCGCACCGTGTGTAGAAATAAAGTATTCTAATACCGTTAAACCTTCACGGAATGAAGATGTGATTGGTAATTCAATAATCTTACCAGATGGTGCTGCCATTAATCCACGCATACCAGCTAATTGAGTGAAGTTTGATGCATTACCACGGGCACCAGAATCACTCATCATGAATATTGGGTTAGTTTTTTCAAGAGACTGCATTAATTCGCCTTGAATTTGGTCTTTTGCGTCAGTCCAAATTTCTACAACAGCATTGTAACGCTCGTCTTCAGTGATTAAACCACGATTATACTGTTTAGTCACACGTTCAACTAATTTTTCATGTTCATCTAAAATGTCTTGTTTATCTGGAAGTACAACAATGTCAGAAACACCAACAGTAATACCAGCTTTAGATGAGAATTTGAATCCTAAATCTTTCATTCTATCAAGCATCATTGAAGTATCAGTAATGCTAAATCTATTGAATACTTCTGCTATGATATTTCCTAAGAACTTTTTGTTGAAAGGTTCAATAAGTTCTGTATTATCAAAGTATTCTTTTAGTCCACCTTCACCTAATTGTGTAGGATCAACAAAGTATTTATCAGGTGTCGTTCTTTCTAGGTTAGCTTGACTTGGTTCATTAATGTATGCAAATGAATCAGGAATAATTTCATTGAAAATAATTTTACCTACTGAAGTAGCTAAAATTTTGCTATTTTGCTCATCAGTAAACGTTGGATTATTAAATGAATTAGCATGAACACCAATACGAGTGTGTAGATGTACATAACCATTTGCATAAGCTTTTAAAACCTCATTAGTATCGTTAAAGATTGCACCAGTATTCACGGCATCTTTTCGCTCTAATGTTAGGTAATAGTTACCTAAAACCATATCTTGTGATGGTGTTACAACTGGCTTACCATCTTTAGGGTTTAGGATGTTTTGTGCTGCAAGCATAAGCATACGTGCTTCAGCTTGAGCTTCTTTTGATAATGGAACGTGAACAGCCATTTGGTCACCATCAAAGTCTGCATTATAAGCAGTTGTAACAAGAGGGTGAAGGCGAATTGCACGACCTTCTACTAGAGTAGGTTCAAATGCCTGAATACCTAATCTGTGTAGTGTTGGAGCACGGTTTAATAGTACTGGATGCTCAGTTATAACATCTTCTAGCACATCCCAAACTTCATCGTCCATACGTTCAATTTTACTTTTAGCATTTTTAATGTTTGTTGCAATTTCACGTTGAACTAACTCTTTCATAACGAATGGTTTAAATAATTCAAGCGCCATTTCTTTTGGTAAACCACATTGATACATTTTCAAGCTTGGTCCAACTGCGATAACTGAACGTCCTGAATAGTCAACACGTTTACCTAGTAAGTTTTGACGGAAACGTCCTTGCTTACCTTTAAGCATATGTGAAAGAGATTTCAATGGACGGTTACCTGGTCCCGTTACAGGGCGACCACGACGACCATTGTCAATTAAAGCATCGACTGCTTCTTGTAACATACGTTTTTCATTTTGAACAATGATGCCTGGTGCTCCAAGGTCTAATAAACGTTTCAAACGGTTGTTACGATTGATAACACGACGATACAAGTCATTTAAATCACTTGTAGCGAAACGTCCACCGTCTAATTGAACCATCGGACGAATTTCAGGTGGTATAATAGGTAATACATCTAAAATCATCCAAGAAGGATTATTCCCAGAATTTCTAAATGACTCAACTACCTCTAAACGTTTAATCGCACGTGTTAATCTTTGACCTGTTGCAGATTCAAGCTCATCACGTAACTCTTTTAATTCTTCATCTAAATCAATTTCTTCTAATAGGTCTTTTATACCTTCTGCACCCATTTTGGCAACAAATTGATTTGGGTATTTATCATAATATTCTCTGAATTCAGCTTCAGATAATAATGTTTTCTTTTCAAGTCCAGTTGGTCCTGGATCAACTACAACATATGAAGCGAAGTATATTACTTCTTCTAATGCTCTAGGAGACATATCTAATAATAGCCCCATACGACTTGGAATTCCTTTGAAATACCAAATGTGAGATACGGGTGCTGCTAATTCAATATGACCCATTCTTTCACGACGCACTTTTGATTTCGTTACTTCAACGCCACATCTATCACATACCATACCTTTGTAGCGTACACGTTTGTACTTACCACAACTACATTCCCAATCTTTAGTAGGTCCGAAAATTCTTTCGCAGAATAGACCATCTTTTTCAGGCTTAAGTGTACGGTAATTTATTGTTTCAGGTTTCTTAACTTCACCATAAGACCAAGAGCGAATTTTTTCAGGTGAAGCCAATCCTATTTTCATATAATGGAAATTATTTACATCAATCAAGGAGCCTACCTCCTTCAATTTAGATTAGCTGTGCTATTTGATTGATTACATACATTGAAATTAAATACCTTAAAGAGGTTGAAATGACTAGCATTTCATACCTCTAAGGTTTCAATTATCTTAAGTGCTTATTAATCGGTAGTTTCTTTTTGTGATTCTGGAGCACTCTTTTGTTGTAAATCTACTTTGCGTTCTGCTGCATCTTCGTCATCAACATCGGCCATTTCGATTTCATTATCATGCTCATCCATCACTTTAACATCTAGACCTAAACTTTGTAGTTCTTTCATCAATACTCGGAATGATTCTGGAACACTAGGTCTAGAAATGTTCTCACCTTTAACTATAGACTCGTAAGTTTTAACACGACCTACAGTATCATCAGATTTATAAGTTAAGATTTCTTGTAAAGTATAAGCAGCACCATAAGCTTCAAGTGCCCATACCTCCATCTCACCGAAACGTTGACCACCGAATTGTGCTTTACCACCTAATGGTTGTTGTGTAACAAGTGAGTATGGTCCAGTAGAACGTGCATGTAACTTATCATCTACCATGTGTGCAAGTTTAAGCATATACATGACACCAACTGAAATACGATTATCGAAAGGTTCACCAGTTCGTCCATCGTATAGGACAGTTTTACCATCACGCGCCATTCCAGCTTCTTCGATAGTTGACCAAACGTCATCATCGTTGGCACCATCAAACACTGGAGAAGCAACGTGGATTCCTAAGTTTTTAGCTGCCATACCTAAATGTAATTCTAATACTTGTCCAATGTTCATACGTGATGGTACACCTAATGGGTTTAACATAATGTCGATTGGTCGACCATCTGGTAAATATGGCATATCTTCTTCTGGAACAATCTTAGAAATAACACCTTTGTTACCGTGACGACCACACATTTTGTCACCAACATGTATTTTACGTTTTTGGACAATATATACACGTACTAATTGGTTAACTCCAGGAGATAAAGTATCGTCTCCTTCTTCACGATTAAAGACTTTAACATCTAAAACGATACCGCCAGCACCATGAGGTACACGTAATGATGTGTCACGAACCTCACGTGCTTTTTCACCAAAGATAGCGTGTAATAATCTCTCTTCAGCTGTTAATTCTGTTACACCTTTAGGCGTTACTTTACCTACTAAGATGTCACCGTCTTTAACCTCTGCACCAACGTAAACGATACCACGATCATCTAAGTTCTTAAGTGCACTTTCAGATACGTTTGGAATATCACGTGTGATTTCCTCAGGTCCTAATTTCGTATCACGAGCTTCTGACTCATACTCTTCAATATGAATAGATGTATATACATCATCTTTAACTAGTCGTTCACTCATAATTACAGCATCCTCATAGTTGTAACCGTCCCATGTCATGAAACCAACAACTACATTTCGTCCTAATGCCATTTCTCCTAATTCCATTGAAGGACCGTCCGCTAAAATCTCATTATATTCAACAACATCTCCAATTGATACAATCGGACGTTGGTTATAACAAGTACCAGAGTTTGAACGCTTGAATTTCGCTAAAGGATAACGATCTAATTCACCTTCATGCTCAGTTCCATTTTCTTCAACTAAACGACGAACTAAAATTTCATTAGATTCAACATGTTCAACGCGCCCTCTATGCTTAGCAGTGATTGCAGCACCAGAGTCTCTTGCGGCTACATGTTCCATACCTGTACCCACAAATGGAGCTTCAGGATTCATTAAAGGCACTGCTTGACGTTGCATGTTTGCTCCCATTAACGCACGGTTAGAGTCGTCATTTTCTAAGAATGGAATACATGCTGTTGCTGCTGAAACAACTTGCTTTGGTGAAACGTCCATGTAATCCATTTTCTCTTTAGCCATAACAGTGTTATTACCACGGAAACGACAAACAACTTCATCATCTAAGAAACGTCCATTTTCATCAAGTCTAGAATTAGCCTGTGCAACAACGTAGCTATCCTCTTCATCAGCTGTCAAATAATCTATTTGATCGGTGATTGAGTTTGTATCTAAATCCACTTTACGATATGGCGTTTCAATAAAACCAAATTCATTCACTCTAGCATAACTTGACAATGAGTTTATTAAACCAATATTAGGACCCTCAGGTGTTTCAATTGGACACATACGCCCATAGTGAGAGTAGTGAACGTCACGCACTTCCATTTGAGCACGTTCACGTGTTAATCCACCAGGCCCTAAAGCAGATAAACGACGTTTGTGCGTTAACTCTGCTAACGGGTTAGCTTGGTCCATGAATTGAGATAATTGTGAACTACCAAAGAATTCTTTGATTGATGCAATAACTGGTCTGATATTAATCAGTTGTTGTGGCGTAATAGAATCTGTATCTTGTATTGACATTCTTTCACGAACAACACGTTCCATTCTTGATAAACCGATACGGAATTGATTTTGTAATAGCTCACCGACAGAACGTAAACGACGATTACCTAAATGATCAATATCATCTGTATAACCAATGCCATTCAATAAGTTGAAGAAATAACTCATTGAGGCAACAATATCTGCTGGAGTAATACATTTAACTTCAGAATCAGGTAGTGCATTACCAATGACAGTAGTCGTACGACCTTCTTCATCGTTAGGCACATATACTTTAATAGATTGTATTTCTACAGGTTCGTCAATTACGCTACCTTCAAGTTCAAATACTTCGCTATTAGCGTTTGTTTCTAATACGTCCATGATTTCGTCAAGTTTACGACGATCTAAAACTGTTCCTTCGTCAACGACAATTTCACCAGTTTCACTGTTAACAATTGGCTCTGCTAATTTTTGATTGAACAAACGATGTTTTAGGTGTAATTTTTTGTTCGCTTTATAACGACCTACACTAGCTAAATCATAACGTTTAGGGTCGAAGAAACGAGAATATAATAAACTTTTAGCATTTTCTACTGTTGGTGGTTCGCCAGGACGTAAACGTTCATAAATCTCTAATAAAGCTTGTTCTGTATTTTCTGTCCCATCTTTTTCTAATGTATTACGTAAATACTCGCTGTCTCCTAATAAGTCAACAATTTCTTGATCAGTTGAGAAACCTAGCGCACGTAGTAATACAGTCAATGGTAATTTACGTGTTCTATCGATACGAACATATACAACATCTTTAGCATCTGTCTCATACTCTAACCAAGCACCACGGTTAGGAATGATTGTTGCATCATAGTTTTCACGTCCATTTTTATCGATTTTCTCGTTAAAATACACGGATGGTGAGCGAACTAATTGAGATACGATAACACGTTCAGCACCATTAATTACGAACGTACCTGTATCTGTCATCAGTGGAAAATCACCCATGAAGACTTCTTGTTCTTTAACTTCACCAGTTTCTTTAATAATAAGACGCACTTTCACACGAAGAGGTGCTGCATAAGTAGCGTCACGGTTTTTTGATTCTTCTAAATCATATTTAGGTTCACCTAATCTGTAATCTACAAATTCTAAAGATAGGTTGCCAGTGAAATCTTCAATTGGAGAAATATCTCTGAACATTTCTAATAAACCTTCTTTAAGGAACCAATCATAAGATTTTGTTTGAATTTCTATTAAGTTTGGTAATTCTAATACTTCTGAAATTCTCGCGTAATTTCTACGTTTACGATGTCTTCCATATTGGACAACTTGACCTGCCAAACAGATTCACCCCTCAAAAATTGTGTGTTCACCCTTACTTTTCAATTGAATATAATAAATAATATAAAAGACAAAAAGAAAACGGCAACACATATGATGACACCATTTTCGATTTCTATTTACACTTAATTAATTTATCCATTTTACGTAAAAGTACACACTTATTGAACATAAATTTTTACATTTTATAACTATATCAGAATACCATTTCGAAATCAACCTTTTATACTTTTCAAAATATAATATCCTTTACTCTTATCTATGATTTCTACATTGCCAAATAGTTCTTCTATTTTCTTTTTAGCTGAAGGCATACCTTGCTTTTTTTGAATGACGACATAAAGTTCACCTGTAGTCTTGAGTCTGTCAAACGCTTGTTCAAAGATTCGATGAACAATGTCCTTACCAGCTCTAATAGGGGGATTAGTTAAAATGTAATCAAAGCACTGATGATTGACAGCAGATAAACAATTACTTTCCATAATCGTTACATTATCCACTTGATTTTTCGTCTTATTCATTTCTGCCAACGCCAAGGCTCTATTGTTAATATCCAACATTGTAATCTGATGGTGTGGAGATGCTTTTCCTATTGCTAAACCGATAGGACCATATCCACATCCTACATCCGCAATGGTTTTACTTGGACCTGGAGGATGTTCTTTTAAAAATGTTTTAATTAGTAAGTCTGATCCAAAATCCACACTATCTTTTGAAAACACTCCAGCGTCAGTAGTAAGTTCTAGTTGCACATTTTTTATTTGATAACTAATTCTTTTTGGGTTACTTTTAACATCAGGTTGCTCATCGTAATAATGACTCATTTCTTCACCTCTATTTTTATCATTCAATCCAAAAGCATTTAGTATGCTTGTATTAATTAATTGAAAAACCCCGTTATTAGAATAACGGGGTTTTAACTTCTCAAAGAATTCAGGTTGTATTTGTATTGAAATCTATATTAAATAGGTTAAACATACATTTTCAACCTAACTATTTAATTAGAAAGTAGAAACTATTTTAATTCTACGCTAGCTCCAACTTCTTCTAATTGTTCTTTAAGTTTTTCAGCATCTTCTTTAGGCATAGCTTCTTTAATTACTTTAGGAGCTCCATCTACTAATTCTTTAGCATCTTTTAATCCTAAGCCAGTTGCTTCTTTAACTGCTTTAACAACTTTAATTTTTGAAGATCCAGCTGAAGTTAATTCAACATCAAATTCAGTTTTTTCAGCTGCAGCATCTCCGCCACCAGCTGCACCTGCTGCTGCTACTGGAGCTGCTGCAGTTACACCAAATTCTTCTTCAATTGCTTTTACTAAATCGTTTAATTCTAATACTGACATTTCTTTAATTGCTTCAATGATTTGTTCTTGATTAGCCATTTTATATTTCCTCCATTAATTTAATTTTTATGCGCAATTATTCAGCGCTTTCTTCTTTTTGTTCTCCAACAGCTTTAACTGCATAAGCGAAGTTGCGTACAGGTGCTTGTAATACAGATAAAAGCATAGATACAAGACCATCGTGTGAAGGTAATGAACCAACTGTTTTAACTTCTTCAGCAGAGATAACGTTACCTTCCATAACGCCTGTTTTAACTTCTAAAGCTTCATGTTCTTTTGCAAATCCTGCAATAACTTTTGCTGGTGCAACAACATCTTCAGTAGAAGTTGCGATTGCTGTAGGACCTGTTAAGAATTCATCCAAGCCTTCGATACCTGCTTGTTCAGCAGCACGACGAACCATAGTATTTTTGTATACTTTATACTCAACACCAGCTTCACGTAATTGTGAACGTAATTCAGTAACTTCTGCTACAGTTAAACCACGGTAGTCAACGATAACTGTTGAAACTGAATTTTTAAGTTGTTCAGCGATAGTATCGACTTGTTGTTTTTTTGCTTCAATGATAGCAGACATTCAGACACCTCCATTTAAATTTATTGGGTGCTTTTTTTAATCACAATAAAAAAAGCACTTTCTACCCACGGCAAAAAGTGCTTGAAAGATCATTAATCATCACGTTCAAGTCAATTTTAGCCTCGGTAGGATATTGTTTTAAGTTATTAATAACTCCTACTGTCTTAGGTAAAATAATCACAAGTATTAATATAACTGCTTTAGTATAAAAAGTCAACAAAAAATTACAGACTAAAATTGATAGTTAGCCTGTAATTTGTTTTCTATTTAAAATTTATAGTTTGAAAGATGAAGTATCGACTTTCACTCCAGGACCCATTGTTGTTGTAACAGCAACAGATTTGAAGTAAGTACCTTTAGCAGAAGCTGGTTTAGCTTTCGCTAATACATCTTGTAAAGTTCTGAAGTTATCAACTAATTTTTCTTCATCGAATGACACTTTACCAATTGACGCATGTACAATACCTGCTTTTTCAGCACGGTATTCTACCTTACCTGCTTTGATTTCTTCAACTGCTTTTTTAACATCCATTGTTACAGTGCCAGTTTTAGGGTTAGGCATTAAACCTTTAGGTCCTAATACTCGACCAAGTTTACCAACTTCACCCATCATGTCAGGTGTAGCTACAACTACATCAAAATCAAACCAACCTTGTTGGATTTTTTGTACGTAATCTGCTTCACCTACATAATCTGCACCTGCTTCTTCAGCTTCAGTGATTTTATCGCCTTTAGCGAAAACGAGTACACGTTGTGATTTACCAGTACCGTGTGGTAATACTACTGCACCACGGATTTGTTGGTCATTTTTACGTGTATCAATTCCTAAACGGAATGCAACTTCAACAGAAGCGTCGAAATTAGCAACGCTAGTTTCTTTAGCTAATTTGATTGCTTCTTCAACACTATAGTATTGAGTGCGGTCAACTTTACTAGCTGCTTCTTGATACTTTTTACCTTTTTTAGCCATTTATAGTTCCTCCTTTAGTGGTTTTAGCGGAATTTCCTCCCACATTCACTTGCGCCTTGCAAGTTAAGAGCAGATAACAGATGAACGTTAACATCACTACTTTGCAATGTTAACAAACCAATAGACAATATTCATTGTATACCCTATCTGTTACCTGCTTTTTATCGTCTAAATTAAGTTTATTTCAAATTAATTTAAAAAGTTTCGCTTTATTATTGTACAGTGATACCCATGCTACGTGCAGTACCTTCAATAATACGCATTGCTGCTTCTTCGTCTGCAGCATTTAAGTCTTGCATTTTTGTTTGAGCAATTTCGCGTACTTGATCTTTAGTTACTGTTGCAACTTTAGTTTTATTAGGTTCACCAGAACCTTTTTCAACACCAGCTGCTTTTTTAAGTAGTACTGGAGCCGGCGGAGTTTTTGTAATGAATGTAAATGAACGGTCTTCATAAACACTGATTTCTACCGGAATGATTAAACCTGCTTGTTCTTGCGTACGAGCATTGAATTCTTTACAGAATCCCATAATGTTCACACCTGCTTGACCTAATGCTGGACCAACTGGTGGTGCTGGATTCGCTTTACCTGCAGGAATTTGCAATTTAACTACTTTTTCTACTTTTTTAGCCACGATGTGCACCTCCTTGATATCGTGATGTGGTCACAGGGCTTAGTTTTGCCCTCCCACTCTTAAACATTTCGTGACGAAATGAGCGCTATAAAAGCGCGACCACATTATTTTAACACTCATATTGATAAAAAATCAATAGTAAAATTTCATCTTTACTAACTACGCTATTATTATTTGTTTTATTTTATACATTCATATCGTTTGTTTATGTACATCCATCACTTATAAATAAAGGGATATACTTTTCTAACCTACAATTCTATTTTCTTTTAATGAATATCTTTTTTAATCTATTCAAATGTGTTTTGAATAAATTTAAACAAAATGGTTTTATAATTTTTCAATTTGGTCAAATTCAACTTCTACAGGTGTTTCACGACCAAACATATCCACAAGTACAGTAAGCTTGAATTTATCCGCTTCAATCTCTTGTACTTCTCCAACTTGATTAGCAAAAGGACCTGATTGGATACGAACTTGTTCTCCAACATCGAGTTCAACATCTATTGTTTTCTCTTTAAGACCCATTTGCTTAAGAATGAAGCGTACTTCTTCAGGAAGTAGTGGGTTAGGTTTTGAGCCTGCACCTGCAGATCCGACAAATCCTGTAACTCCAGGAGTATTTCTAACTACATACCACGACTCATCTGTCATGATTAACTCAACTAACACATATCCAGGAAATGTTTTCTTCACAAGCTTTTTAGCTTTCCCGTCCTTAACTTGAGTTTCTTCCTCTTCTGGTATGACAACTCTGAAAATTTGTTCAGTCATATTCATAGATTCTACTCTTTTTTCTAAATTCTTTTTAACTTTATTTTCATATCCAGAATAGGTATGTACAGCATACCAACGCTTAGCGCCTACTTCTTCAGACATGTCTTCACTCCTAACCTAAAAATAATTGTTTTAATGCATTAATTCCTATGTCTAAGGCATAGAAAAAGACTAAGAAGAATATCACTGTAGATACAACTATTATTGTATATTTAAATAATTCTTCCTTAGTTGGCCAACTCGTCTTTTCCATTTCTGACTTAACGCCTTTAAAGAAACTTTCTTTTTTAGCCATCATAAGACCTCCACACTCTATGACTTTCTAATGAAAGTCATATTCAATTAATTGATATCATCTTATTTTGATTCTTTATGAACTGTATGCGCGTTACATCTTGGACAGTATTTTTTTAAAGTAAGTCTCGTTGCTGAGCCTTCTTTTTTAGGAACATTGTAATTCCGATTGCCACAATTCTCACAATTCAAAGGTACTTTCTTCACAATTATTCACCTTTACTCATTATAATACCAATATACTATACATAAGTATTGTATTAAATGTCAAACTTATACGCCACGCTATAATTTCCTCACTATACAGTATACTATTTACATATTATTTTCTTATTTAAAACTTCTTTTAAGTTTCCATTTACTACGTTGAATCGCATTATAAACAACTTTGGATTCTAAATTTAAAACCATGGCAATCTCTTTTGGCTTGTAATCATTAAGTAGTAATCGAATAATACGTCTTTCCATTCGACTGAGTTTGTCTTCGCTTCTTTTAAAAGCTAATGTTAATTCTTTTCTAATTATCGATCTTTCTATATCGTTTAATGCCAAAGTAGCATTATATTCAACAATACATTCATTAACAAGTAGCGGTTGACGTTTATAATTCGCTCTTACTTTTCTAAGATAGTCATATTTAACCGAACGAATTAAGAAGTAAATATAGTGTTCTATTGGTACACCTTGTTGATGGTCGAATTTATGCAAGGCACGGTAGAATTTAATAACAATCTCTTGATACATGTCCTCAATGTCATACTTATTATGGGAGATATACCTTATTTTTTTGTAAATCAGTGGCTTTAGTTCTTCTATTAAAGACTCAAATAGTTCTTCAGAACATTTATTTTCTGTTTGCGATAGACACATTGCTGTATATTCTTGTTGCTGTTTATTCAGATTCATATATCTAACCTTTCGAGTAAGTTGAAATTAGTTTATATGAAATCTATCTAAAATCACAACAGAGCAAAATTAGTCTTTTTTCTGATTGCCACGTCTAATCTTTTCAAATTCTTCAAGTATCTCATTAGATAACGGAATTCTAATTCTTGGTTTCTTTTCGCTAAAATCATCAAGTGACTTGTTAACAACAACCTCATTTTCTTTTAATTCACGCCACATTTCTCTTGAAGAAATACGATATGCACCTGAACCAAAAATAGCATGTTGTTCACTCATATCACTTGTTACAACGGTAATGTGTGTTGTGTGTTTATTATATAGTTCATACACGTAGCGTTCTATAAAACTATCTGCAGTTTCTTTTTCTTTAGTAAAGATTGTTTTGACGCCATGATAGAAGTATTCCCTTTCTATCCCTGACTGTTCATAGGCATCAAATACACAGACAATTTCATCTGCTATTAATGCATTGTAGTTGGCAATTGTGTCTAATAATTGCTCTCTAGCTTCTTCTAAATTCTCTTTAGCAACAGTGCTAAGTGTTGAGGATTGGCCAATCATATTGTAGCCATCTATAATTAAGTATCTTTTCTTCATGACTTTTCCTCTAACTGATGACGTTTACGATATACTTCATACATCATTAAACTTGCAGCCACAGAAGCGTTCAAGCTATTGACATGTCCAACCATTGGAATCTTAATATGAAAATCACACTTATCACTCACTAACCGACTCATACCTTGCCCCTCACTACCTATAACAATACCTAGTGACATATCTGCTTGTAAATCTCTATAATCCGTTGCATTACTAGCTTCTGTACCCGCAATCCAAAAGCCACTGTCTTTTAATTCATCGATAGTTTTCGAAAGATTAGTAACTCTTATGACCGGAACATGCTGAATCGCTCCTGTAGAAGCTTTGGCAACGGTCTGTGTTAACGCAACTGATCGTCTTTTAGGTATAATAACCGCATCAACACCAGAAGCATCTGCTGTTCTTAATATAGAGCCAAGATTATGCGGATCTTCTAAACCATCTAAAATGATAACAGTTGAATAACGGTCTTTTTTCTTTTGTTTTTGTAAAAATTCATCGAAGTTTGCATATTCATATGGGGCTACTAAAGCAGCCACACCCTGGTGAGGTGCATTTGCTAAAAAATCTAATTTAGATTTTGGTACCGTTTGTACAATTAATTTTTGTGATTTTGCATTTTTTAAAATGTCGTTAATTTGTTGCTTTTTTATACCATCTTGAATCAAAATCTTATTTATGGCGTGACCTGATATAATTGCTTCTTTAACTGCGTGTCTACCTACTATCACTATATCTTCCACATTCACACTACCTTTCATCCACTATCCTAACAATTGTTTCTAATAAGTTTTCTAATCGTTCTGATTGATGGTCTAAATATAAAAATCCGATAACAGCTTCTAACGCTGAACTTTTACGATAAGTTTGAATGTCAGTATTTTTAGCTTTTGTATAACTTTTAGCGTTACGTCCTCGTTTTAAAACACTTAGCTCTTCCTCTGTAAACCAGTCAATATCTAACAAATACTCTAAAGTCTTAGCTTGACTTTTCGCTGAAACGTAACTTTTCGATACTTGGTGCAAACGATGAGGTTTACTTTGTAATTTTAGCACGATATATTCACGCACATGTTGATCAAGTACTGCATCACCCATATATGCCAATGTTAAAGGATTAAGAAGTTTTACGTTCATATGTTTAGCCACGTTTAAATCTTACACCTTGGGGGGTATCTTCTAAAATGATATGACGTGCTTTTAACATATCTCTAATTTCATCTGCTCGAGCGAAATCTTTATTTTTACGTGCTTCATTACGCTCCTCAATCAATTGTTCAATGTCTTCATCTAGTAACTCTTCAGTTTCTTTACTCTTAAGTGGTACACCAAGGACGTCACTAAAAATGCTGTACACTTCTTTAAATCTATTTAAAACTTTTGTTGAAGTTGTATTTTCTAATACATATTTATTTGCAAGTTTAGCTAAGTCATACCATGCAGTTACTGCATTAGCAGTATTAAAGTCATCATCCATTACCGTTTCAAATTGATTTAGTATTTTATCTATTTGTTGTATATATTCTGATTGTTCTTCCAAATCTGAGGCAATTTGTTCTCTTTCCTCAATTAACTTGTAGCTATTACGTATACGTTCAAGACCACTTCGCGCCGCACCTACTAATTCTAAATTGTAGTTTATTGGGCTACGATAATGCACACTAATCATAAAGAATCGTAATACGTCTGGATCGACTTCTTTAATGATATCGTGAACTAAAATGAAATTTCCTAGAGACTTACTCATTTTCTCATTATCAATATTAATAAAACCATTATGCATCCAATAATTTGCGAAAGGTGCATGATTATGAGCCTCTGATTGAGCAATTTCATTTTCATGATGCGGAAATTGTAAATCTGAACCACCTGCGTGAATATCTATTGTAGACCCTAGTTCATGATAAGCCATTACTGAACATTCAATGTGCCAACCTGGTCTACCTTTACCAAATGGACTATTCCAACTAATTTCACCTGGTTTAGCTTTCTTCCATAAAGTAAAATCTAGCGCATCTTCTTTTTGTTCTCCAGCTTCAATACGAGCGCCAACTTTCAAATCATCTAATGATTGATGACTTAATTTACCATATCCATCAAATTGACGTGTTCTAAAATAGACATCACCGTCACTTTCATATGCATAACCTTCATCTACTAATTCTTTAATAAAATCAATAATTTCACCCATATGATGCATCACACGCGGATTAGATGTAGCCTTTTTCACATTCAAAGCACCAACGTCCTCATAAAAAGCTTTAATATACTTTTCAGCAATTTCAGGAACACTTTCATTAAGTTCTTTAGAGCGATTAATGAGTTTATCATCAACGTCTGTGAAATTAGAAACATAGATGACTTCATATCCCTTATATTCGAAATATCTTCTGACTACATCATAATTAATAGCTGGTCGTGCATTTCCAATATGAATATAATTGTAAACTGTTGGCCCACATACATACATTTTGACCTTACCTGGTTCAATGGGCTCAAACGTCTCTTTCCGACGTGTTAAGGTATTATATAATGTAATCATCTTGAATCTCTCCATTCTTAGCTTTTTCAAGCTGTCTTTCTAAGTGTTTAATTTGTTCGTAAAGTGGATCAGGTAAGTTACGGTGATCAAATGTTTTACCAATACGTCTACCTTCTTGTTTAACAATGTGACCTGGTATACCTACTACAGTTGTATAACTAGGAACAGACTGTAATACTACGGAATTAGCTCCAATATTCACATTTGATTCAATTTTTATATTACCTAATATCTTAGATCCAGCTGCTATCAAAACATTATCACCAATATCAGGATGGCGTTTTCCTTTTTCTTTGCCTGTACCACCTAAAGTAACTCCTTGATAAATAGTAACATTATCACCAATTGTACATGTTTCTCCAATAACTACACCCATGCCATGGTCGATAAATAAACGCTTACCGATTTTTGCACCTGGATGTATTTCAATTCCGGTAAAAAAACGTGATAGTTGAGAAATCATTCTGGCTGCTACATAGCGTCTATTTTTATATAATTTATGGGCAATTAAGTGACTCCAAACTGCATGTAATCCAGCGTAAGTAGTTATTACTTCTAAAGTCGAGCGCGCTGCAGGATCCTGTTCAAACACCATCTTTATATCGTCTCTCATTCTTTTTAACACGAACGTCTCCCCCTCAGTCTAATCAAATTAATTTCAACACGTTTAAATCACTATGCGGAATATCATCGGTATCATAAGTTTAAAAATATGAAAAGAGCACCTCTAACATTTGTTGCTAGAGGCGCTCTCGCACGGTTCCACTCTTCATTTAATAGCAATACTCATATTTGATTTATTACTATTCTCATCTCAATTATTTATTTTTATTAACAAAGGTGCATTCATTAATATTTATGATGTGCTCACAGCTACCGCACACTCTCTGACACATAAACATTTAACTACTAATCCTTTGAATCACTTTATATTTATAATCATATGTTGTCACTTGTAAAATTTCAAGTCGTAAACACTTTATGACTTAATATTTATTTAAACAAGGTTTTTTAAGCGTGACAATACTTTATCTTTGCCTAATACTTCAATTGTGTTAGGTAATTCAGGACCATGCATTTGTCCAGTAACAGCAACACGAATAGGCATAAATAATTGTTTACCTTTAATACCAGTTTCTTTTTGAACTTCTTTAATCATTTTCTTAATTTCAGTTGCCTCAAACGATTCTAAAGATTCTAATTTACCATATAAATGGTTCATTAGTTCTGGCACTTGTTCTCCTTGTAATACCTCTTGTTCATCTTTTCCAAGTTCCGGCATTTCATGGAAGAACATTTCTGATAATGGAACAATTTCACCAGCGTAACTCATTTCTTTTTGATACAACGCTATTAATTTACGTCCCCATTCTCTATCCTTTTCTGATGGGTTTTCAGGTATAAGATTAGCCTTGATTAAATGAGGTAATGCAAGTTCGAATACTGTTTCTGTATCTTTTGTTTTCATATACTGATTGTTAACCCAAGCAAGTTTTTGTCTATCGAACATAGCTGGAGACTTAGACAAGCGTTTTTCATCAAAAATCTTTATAAATTCTTCTTTAGAAAAGATTTCCTCTTCACCTTCAGGTGACCAACCTAACAATGTAATAAAGTTAAATAATGCTTCTGGAAGATATCCTAAGTCACGATATTGCTCGATAAATTGTAGGATTTGACCATCTCGCTTGCTTAATTTTTTACGCTCTTCATTAACAATGAGTGACATATGACCAAAACGAGGTGCTTCCCATCCAAATGCTTCATATATCATTAACTGCTTAGGTGTATTTGAAACATGGTCATCACCACGTATAACATCTGATATTTGCATATAATGATCATCTACGGCAACTGCAAAATTATAAGTCGGAACACCATCTTTTTTTACAATTACCCAGTCTCCGATATTGTCAGATTCAAAGGAAATTTCTCCTTTAACCATGTCATTGAAAGTATATGTTTGATCTTTAGGCACACGGAAACGAATTGATGGTTTACGCCCTTCCGCTTCGTACTGTTGACGCTGTTCTTCTGTTAAGTGCGCATGTTGTCCACCATATCTTGGCATCTCTCCACGAGCAATTTGAGCTTCACGCTCTGCTTCTAACTCTTCTTCAGTCATATAACATTTATATGCTTTGTCTTCCTCTAATAGCTGTTGAATTAGTGGATTATAGATTTCTGCACGTTCAGATTGACGATAAGGTCCAAAACCTTTATCTTTATCGACAGATTCATCCCAATCCAAACCTAACCATTTTAGATTATCGAATTGTGAAGATTCACCATCTTCTAAATTACGTTTACTATCTGTATCTTCGATGCGAACAACAAAATCACCATTATAATGTTTAGCAAATAAATAATTGAATAATGCTGTTCTTGCATTACCAATATGCAAATATCCTGTTGGACTTGGCGCATATCTTACTCTGATACGTTCACTCATTATTTTCACTCCTACTATTAATTGTGTGGATAATAAATAGCCAAATATTAATTAAAATACTTTGCAAATTATACATCAATAAAATGATAACTATGACCACTATCAAAATATGCAAATAAATGCGGTAGTTTATTGTAAGTGGTTTAATTTTAAAAAAGTTATTCAAACGATAAAGATACCCTAAAGTATACCTTGATGAATAACTTGATTAAATATTGAATATTCTAATCCACCTAACATTTCAATAATATTGTAGCACTTAAAGGCCTCTTTGATAAGTCACATGTTTAATATGTATAACCTTGTTAAATAAAACCAATTTGAAATATTTCAATTAAATATAGCACCTAAATTCGTAAGGTACGTTTCACATGAAACCCTTATTCTAACAAAGATAATCTATAAAATTTTCAGTCAACAAATTTCGCAAAAACAATTCTTCCTGATGATGTTTGTAACAAACTTACGACCTCTAAATCAACCTGTTGACCAATGTAACTCTTCGCGTTATCAACAACCACCATTGTACCATCATCTAAATATCCTACGCCTTGTCCTGGCTCTTTACCTATCTTCGTTAATAAAATACTTAACTGGTCGCCTTGATGTACATTAGGTTTGATTGCTTCCGATAAATCATTAACGTTGAGTGCAGTAATTCCTTGAACATGACATACTTTATTTAAATTAAAATCAGTCGTAATCACATGTGCGTGATACTGTTGTGCTAATTTAATTAATAATGTATCTATATCACTATGGGATTGAGTTGGATGTATAACGCGTGTAGGGTAATCTAAATCATAAAGTTGATTCAAAATATCTAATCCTCTTTGACCTTTTTCACGTTTCACGCTATCTTTAGCATCCGCTATAACTTGTAATTCATTTATAACGCCTTGTGGTATTAATATATCACCATCGATAAATCCGCAACGTATAATATCTAATATCCTTCCATCGATAATTGCACTTGTATCTACAATCTTAGGTGTCGCTCTTCGTGTATTATTAGACATGGAACGTGCCATATTCTCTGGTAAAAACATAAGCATTTCATCTCTTTTTTTCAGACCAAATTGAAAGCCTAAATAACATAAAATAATAGTGATAATCATAGGTACAAAGTGATTTAATATGGAATTACCTATCATTTCTAAGATAAAAGAAACCATCACTGAAATAAATAAACCAATAATTAAACCAATTGTAGCAAATAATATTTCTACCGCACTGCGTCTCATGATTAATTGTTCAAATTGTTTAAAAGCATATGTTACTTTATTAATGAATAATCCAAATATAATAAAAAATATAATAATGCCTATGAAACTATCTACATAATAATTAGTGATAACCGCATGCTGATGAATGCCAAGATCTTTAACAACTTCGGGTATAATTATAACACCAAGAGCTGCACCAACAATGATATAGATTGCTACAACAATTGCTTTTGTTATATTCAACTTATATCCTCCTTCCATTGATGTTATATCCTAGTATGGCTTAATAATACGGCTTACCTCGGTTTTGAATGTAATGCATATTTTAAAGCTTCATGTACTGATGAAACACCAACGACTTGGATGCCTTCTGGGAATGTCCAACCTCCAATATTTGTCTGTGGAATAATAGCTCTTTTAAACCCTAGTTTGGCCGCTTCTTGAACACGTTGCTCTATGCGAGATACTCTGCGTACTTCACCTGTTAATCCAACTTCACCCACAAAACAATCTAATCCATCAACAGCTTGATCTTTAAAACTTGATGCTGTCGCAACAATAATACTTAAATCAACAGCAGGTTCTGTTAATTTGACGCCACCTGCTACTTTAATATAGGCATCTTGTTGTTGGAGTAAATAGTTTTCCTTTTTTTCTAGAACCGCCATAAGTAAACTTAATCGATTATGATCTATACCTGTAGCCATTCGTCTAGGATTATTAAATGTAGTTGGTGTAACAAGCGCTTGGACTTCAATGAGTAGTGGTCTTGTTCCTTCCATAGTGGGGACGATTGTAGAGCCCGGAACATTTGTAGAACGTTCCTCTAAAAACATTTCAGAAGGATTAAGTACACCTTTTAATCCACTTTGCTTCATTTCGAAAATCCCCATCTCATTTGTAGAACCGAATCTATTTTTTACTGCTCTAAGGATACGATAAGCGTGATGCTCGTCTCCTTCAAAATAAAGAACTGTATCAACCATATGTTCCAATAATCTTGGTCCGGCGATTTGTCCTTCTTTTGTTACGTGTCCCACAATAAATGTGGCAATATTCATCTGTTTAGCAATGTTCATTAAACTCTGCGTACTCTCTCTTACTTGTGATACCGATCCAGGTGCGGAACTAATTTCCGGATGATAGATTGTTTGAATCGAATCAACAACAAGTAAGTCAGGTCTCTCTTCTTTTACAGTTTGATGTATCACTTCTAAATCAGTTTCAGCTAAAACATTAAGATGACTAGAATCTTCTTCTAAACGATCAGCGCGCAACTTAGTTTGATTAATAGATTCCTCACCAGTAATATATAAAACATTCTTATTTTGTGACAGCGCAGCACAAATTTGTAGCAATAAAGTCGACTTACCAATACCTGGGTCTCCACCTATTAGTACTAACGAACCACTTACAATACCTCCACCTAAAACACGGTTAAATTCCTTTGATTCTGTAAGTAATCTAGGGGTAGCTTCATGCTTAACACTATTTAACTTTTGTACCTTACCTGCTGTTTCTTTTGTTTTTACACCATGTTTAGGATGAGCAACCTTTTCTACTATTTCTTCCATTTGATTCCACGCACCGCAGTTAGGGCACTTGCCCATCCACTTAGGAGATTGATAGCCACATGCCATACATTCGAATATTACTTTTTTCTTGGCCATTGAGACACCTCCGATTTAATATGAACAAATCTATTTTAAACTGACAAGTTGAATCTGACAAATTAAAATTAAATAATGATGTTGATAACACTTATAAGTCTATAACCCTTTCATAATATTTCTATAATGAACCTATAACATTCATCATATGCTTATCTGTTTAAACATTCTGGCAATTATACTAATGATGATTCAGCAAAAATATAAGTAAAATTTTAAATTGATTTACCTCATTCATTGTTTATTATTATATATTTAAGTGATTATCTTAGTATAGAAAATGCCTGAGACAATGATTGTCCCAGGCATTTTATTTATTGGCAATTGACAACCGAGTTGAACTTGGGCTAATCTCAATTTTCAACTCTAGTCCTCATTACCAAGTGAGACAGCGAATTACTTACGCTTTCTATCTCACTCTTCTTAATTTAATATTTAACGTTATAATTGTAGTAACTCAATATGCGAAATTAAAGTTATAATAATTTAATTATGATTCTGTTGTTTCTTTTTTAGCTGTAATTTCATAAATATCATACTTAAATTCTTTACCATCATGATCAATTGTTACTTCTTTACCTTCAATTTTATTTCCATCTAAAATCAATTCGCTTAAATTATCTTCAACCGTTTTTTGAATTGCTCTAATGAGTGGTCTAGCACCATATTCAGGATCATATCCTTCTTCTGCAATTTTTTCTTTCGCTTTATCAGTAACAACAATATTAATATTTTGCTCTGAAAGACGGTGAGTAAGTTTATTTACCATCATTGTAACAATTTCTTTTAATTCATCTTTTGTAAGTTTGTGGAAGACAATAATGTCATCAACACGGTTTAAGAATTCTGGTCGGAATGAATTTTTTAATTCTTTCATCATTGTTTTTCTGACAGTTTCGTAGTCACTACCTTCTGAAGCACCTCCAAAACCAGCAAAGCGTTGGTCCTGTAATTCTTGAGCTCCCACATTAGAAGTCATAATAATCACAGTATTACGGAAGTCCACAGTACGACCTTTAGTATCTGTTAAATGACCATCATCTAAAACTTGTAGAAGAATATTAAATACGTCAGGATGTGCTTTCTCAATTTCATCAAATAAAATCACAGAGTATGGTTTACGTCTAACTTTTTCAGTCAATTGACCGCCGTCATCATGTCCTACATATCCTGGAGGTGCACCAACTAATCGACTGACAGCATGTTTCTCCATAAATTCACTCATATCTACGCGAATCATTGCATCGTCTTCACCAAACATAGATTCAGCTAAAGCACGAGCCAATTCAGTTTTACCCACACCTGTAGGTCCTAAGAAAATAAAACTACCGATTGGACGTTTTGGATCTTTAAGACCAGCACGAGCTCTTCTAACAGCTTTACTAATTGAATTGACAGCATCGTTTTGTCCAATGACACGTTTATGAAGTGTATCTTCAAGATTCAATAAACGATCTGATTCAGTTTCATTAATTTTAGTTAAAGGAATACCTGTCCAACCAGCTATTACTTCAGCGATATTTTCTTCAGATAAGGCAGTATCTAAACCACCTTGTGCATTTTTCCATTCATTTTTAGCATCTTCATATTGCTTTTCAAGTTTAGATTGCTTATCTCTTAAATTAGCGGCATTTTCAAATTCTTGAGCATGAACTGCAGCATCTTTTTCATTTTTTACTTTATCAATTTCTTGTTCAATCTCTTTTAAATTACTTGGCGTTGTATGACTTTTAAGTCTAACTTTTGAACTTGCCTCATCAATTAAGTCAATGGCTTTATCTGGCAAGAAACGATCTGAAACATAGCGATCACTCAATTTAGCAGCCGCTTCTAAAGCTTCATCTGAGATATTAATTCTGTGATGAGCCTCATAACGGTCACGTAATCCTTTTAAGATTTCAATCGTGTCTTCAACTGTAGGTTCATCCACTTGAATTGGTTGAAAACGACGTTCTAATGCAGCGTCTTTTTCTATATTTTTACGATATTCATCTAATGTTGTGGCACCTATACATTGCAATTCTCCACGAGCTAAAGCAGGTTTTAAAATATTAGATGCATCAATTGCTCCTTCTGCGCCACCAGCGCCAACTAAAGTATGAAGTTCATCGATAAATAGAATAACATTACCAGCTTGATGGATTTCCTCCATAACTTTTTTCAATCTTTCTTCAAATTCACCACGATATTTAGTGCCAGCTACGACTGTACCCATATCTAATGACATTACACGTTTGTCTTTTAAAGTTTCTGGTACTTCATTTTTAACAATTGCTTGCGCAAGCCCTTCAGCAATTGCTGTTTTACCAACACCGGGTTCACCAATTAGCACAGGATTATTTTTAGTACGACGACTTAAAACTTCAATTACACGAGTAATTTCTTTATCTCGTCCTACGACTGGATCTAACGTTCCATCTTTAGCAATAACAGTTAAATCTCTAGCTAATCCATCTAAAGTAGGCGTGTTATTAGACTTATTAGCTTGCGCATTTTTATTACTCATTTCTGGACTTCCTAAAGCTTTTACAACTTGGGCACGTGCTTTAGTAATATTTAAATCTAGGTTTGCAAATACACGTGCTGCAACACCTTCATTTTCTCTAATTAAACCTAATAGTATATGCTCTGTTCCTACAAAGTTATGATGTAGCTTTCGAGCTTCATCCATAGACAGTTCAATTACTTTTTTTGCTCTCGGTGTATAATGTAGTGTGCCCATTTGCTCTTGACCGTGACCGATAAGTTTTTCAACTTCTTCGATGACTTTATCTTCAGTAATATTAAAACTTACTAATACCTTTGCTGCTATACCTTCTGGCTCTTTCATTAAACCAAGCAAAAGATGTTCTGTTCCAATATTAGAATGGTTCAAACGAATTGCTTCCTCTTGTGCATGTGCCAACACACGTTGTGCACGCTCTGTCAATCTACCAAATAACATGTATAAATACCTCCTATTTTATATGTTCTCTTAATAAATCAGCTCTTTTTTCATTTACTGTTCTATTATCATCGTCATCTATTAAAAATGGTGACTGTATTGCTACCATTAATTCATTAAATTTAAAATTTTCAAGCAAAATATAATTCAAATCAATACCTAGTTTCACTTCGCTCAAACGATATGAGGCTTCTTCCATAGAAATAATTCTACTGTTTTGTAGTACACCTAATGATCGATAAACTCTATCCAGTGTCTCTACAGAATTGTGTTTATCAAGTCTTTCTCTTATTTGCTTTTCTTCATTTATAATTTGATTTACAACTTCAGTTAAGTTATCGATAATGTCTTCTTCTGTTTTCCCTAGTGTAAGTTGGTTTGAAACCTGATAAATGTGACCATATACTTGTGACCCTTCTCCGTATATACCTCGAATTGTAAATCCAAAACGATTAATTGTTTGTGCAATTCTGTTCATTCTTTTCATAATGGAGAGTCCAGGTAAATGTAACATCACACTTGCACGCATTCCTGTACCAATATTAGTAGGACAGGTAGTTAAATATCCTAAATGCTCATCATAACTAATGTCTAACGCTTTATCTAATTCATCATCAATTTTAGAAGCGCGTTGATATAAATCCTTTAGCGATAAATCAGTTCCTAGAGCCTGTATTCGTATATGATCTTCTTCGTTTATCATAACACTTACCGATTCATCATCATTTAACATTACTGCTGAAGCAGGTTGTTTCACTAGTTCAGGACTCACAAGATGTTTCGCAACCAATTTCATTTTACTTTGTTGATCCATCGTATCTAATCGATTTAAAGTTAAGTTGGAAAGCGCATCTTGAACTTCATTTATCACTCGATATCCTTCTTGCTCTGAAGGGAACATAAGTGGGTGGACATGGTTTTCAAGATTTCTAGCTAATCGAATTCTGGAAGAAATAATAACAGGTGTCTCCTCAGACATCTTCATCCACTCACTAATATTAGTATGGATATTACTCATCATGAGACACCTCGCTCTCACTTTTTAAAGCTTTAATTTCATCACGAACAATCGCTGCCTCTTCAAACTCTTGACCATCTATCAATTTATTTAGATATTTTGATTTTTCTTCAATTTGCTTTTTTATTGCAAGTTTCTTATACGATGATTGTGGTGTTTTTCCTACATGTTCAAATTGACCACCTTGAACACGTTGAACTATATCAATGATGTCTTCTTTAAACGTAGCATAACAATCAGCACACCCAAGCTTACCAACATGTGCAATATCCTTAAGTGTCATCTGACACGTTGGGCATTTTTTTTCTTCTTTAAATGCCATCTCATGAAAATTAATACCATGTTTTGCAGCAAGGTGTTGAAGTATCTGTTTCACTACAAATGCTTCTTCTATATCGTCTTGGTGTGTATGATACGTATTATCATCGTTAGAATGTAACCAGGGGTTTTCTCCTTGGGCACATACTGAACATACCCATTTTTCATGCGTACTATCTATACCTTTAACAGTAAGTTTAACTTCCGCTTCATTAAAATGGCAATTTTCACAAAGCAATTTTAAACACCTCACCTAACCTAGTAATAATTAATAACTGGTAGTAATCGTTTTAAGATATTAGCTCTAATAATATCGCGTGCAACAACATCCATTTTTAAAGTTTCTCTATCAATAATGGTCTGTATCATTTTAGCTTCTCTTTCATTGATCAAACCTTTATCTAACAAACCATCTATGACATAATACCCTTGTTGTTGAGAAATAGATGGACCTATTAATTGTAGTAAGTGATTAATATAACCTGTAGCATCTTTATTTTCAATTTTAGTGATTCGAATGTAACCACCGCCACCACGTTTACTTTCTATTTCATAACCATGTTCATTAGTAAAACGTGTCTTAATAACATAGTTAAGTTGAGAAGGAACACAATCGAAACGTTGAGCAATATGAGCGCGTTGTATTTCTACAACATCTTCATCTGCTTCTTCAAATAACCGCTTAATGTATTGTTCTATGATGTCGGACATATTGTGCATAGATATCACCTCTTTTTTGACCTTCTTTGACTATATTATATGACCATCTTTGACCTTTTTCAACCAATTTGATTTTAAAATTTCAAATTAATGATGTTAGCGTGTTCATTTTGTTGTATGATAGAAAATAGAAAAAATTTAAAGGAATGAAGAAATATGCATATTGTGATTGGGATATTAGGAATCATTTTCTTTTTAGCACTCGCAGTTTTATTTAGTTCAGACAGAAAAAATATTCGCTGGCGATATGTTGGATTGCTATTAGTAATTCAACTAATATTTGCATTTATATTACTTAAAACTAATTTGGGAATTTCAGTTATTGGGAGTATTTCAGATGGTTTTAATTATTTATTAGCTAAAGCAGCGGTCGGTGTCAATTTTGTATTTGGTGGCTTTAAATTTATTGATCCTAAACAACCACCATTCTTCTTTAGCGTTTTGTTACCTATTGTTTTTATTTCAGCATTGATTGGTATATTACAATATACACGAATACTTCCACTAATTATTAACTTACTGGGCTTTTTAATTTCAAAAATTAATGGAATGGGCCGTTTAGAATCTTACAATGCGGTCGCGGCAGCAATTCTAGGACAATCTGAAGTCTTTATCTCATTAAAAAAACAATTACCTTACATACCTAAACAACGCTTATATACATTAACTGCTTCAGCGATGTCAACGGTATCAGCATCAATTATAGGCGCTTATTTTACACTTATTGAACCAAAATATGTTGTTACTGCAGTAGTGCTTAACTTGTTTGGTGGTTTTATCATTGCATCTATCATTAATCCTTATAAAGTCAATGAGGAAGACGACAAATTATTAATTGATGAGAACGAAACAAAAAAACAATCTTTCTTTGAAATGCTTGGGGAGTATATACTAGATGGATTTAAAGTAGCAGTTATTGTAGGCGCTATGCTGATAGGTTATATTGCAATTATTGCTTTATTAAATGGAATGGTGAGTGGAATCTTAAGCTTTATGTCTGGTGGTGCTATTCAATGGAACTTCCAAACGCTTATTGGATTTATTTTTGCACCTTTCGCTTTCCTAACTGGAATACCGTGGCAAGATGCAGTTCAATCTGGTTCAGTAATGGCTACAAAATTACTATCTAATGAATTTGTAGCAATGCAAGATTTAGGTAAAGCGACTGGATTATCGGAACATGCTAAAGGAATTACCTCTGTCTTCTTAGTATCATTCGCAAACTTTAGTTCAATTGGTATTATTTCAGGAGCTATTAAATCATTGAATGATGAAAAAGGTGACGTTGTTGCTCGTTTCGGAATAAAATTATTATTTGGTGCAACACTTGTTTCGTTTATATCAGCGGCTATTGCAGGATTCTTCATCTAATAACATACGTAGATTTAAGCAAGAGTAACGTTTTGTTTCTCTTGCTTTTATTTTAATTCAAATCGTAAAGATACATTTTTTTAAATTCTGAGCTTCTTCAATGACACTCAATCTGTCAATGTATTGAAAAAGCCTGAGACAAGTGTTTGTCCCAGGCTTCTTTAAATGATTTAAATATTAGAATTTTGACAAATAATTAGAACAATCAATCGTTATCTCATACGTAGAGTAAAATAATCTACAATTTATAAAACTTCTTTCAAAATAAATTGTTAAATTTTATAGAGAGTAATTTGTAAATCAAATATTACAAAATGATTAATGTTTAATCATATGTTCAATAAAATACTTAGTGATACGATAATCATCAGTTAGTTCTGGATGGAAAGAAACACCGAGATATTGTCCTTGTTTGACAGCTACTATTTTATCTCCAACTTTACTAAGTATTTCCACTCCGTTATCCACTTTAGCAATATGAGGTGCTCTAATAAATACTCCCTCAATATCATTTGCTATCCCTTTAATATCAAGTTCAGATTCAAAGCTATCGACTTGTCTACCGAATGAATTACGCTCAACAGTTATGTCTAATTTCTTTAAATAACCAGACTCATTTTCAACATTTTTTGCAAGAACGATTAGTCCAGCACATGTTCCAAACATTGGCATATCTAAATGTTGTAACTTTTCTTTAAATCCATATAAATCCATTAAACGACGTAATGTTGTTGACTCTCCACCAGGTAATATTAGACCATCAATTTCATCTAGCTGCTCTACTCTTTTTATAGCAATGCCTTCATAACCACTTAATTCAATATGACGAATATGTTCACGTACAGCACCTTGTAAGGCTAAAACACCAATTTTAATCATTACCAACCACGCTCTTGCATTCTTTCTTCTAGTGAAATTTGATTAATATCTAGACCTTTCATAGCCGTACCTAACTCACTTGCCAATTTTCCAATTAACTCATAATCTTGATAATGTGTAGTAGCTTGAACGATAGCTTTAGCAAATTTTTCAGGATCTTCAGATTTAAATATACCTGAACCAACAAATACACCATCTGCACCTAATTCCATCATTAGTGCTGCATCCTGAGGCGTAGCAACACCACCAGCTGCAAAATTAACTACAGGAAGACGTCCATTATCTTTAATTTGTTTTAATACTTCATAAGGTGCACCCAAATCTTTTGCAAATGTCATAATTTCATCATCGTTCATAACTGTTAAACGGCTAACTTCAGAATTAACACGTCGCATATGACGAACAGCTTCAACAATATTACCAGTACCAGGTTCACCTTTCGTACGCAACATCGCCGCACCTTCACCAATGCGTCGTGCTGCTTCACCTAAGTTACGACAGCCACACACAAAAGGAACTGTAAATTGATCTTTTCTTAAATGATATTCTTCGTCTGCAGGCGTTAGTACTTCAGATTCATCTATATAGTCAACACCCATCGATTCTAAAACTCTCGCTTCTGTAATATGACCAATTCTGGCTTTAGCCATAACAGGAATTGAAACAGCATTCATAACTTCTTCAACTATTTTAGGATTCGCCATACGTGCAACACCACCAGCAGCACGAATATCTGATGGTACACGTTCTAATGCCATTACGGCAACAGCTCCGGCTTCTTCTGCAATTTTCGCTTGTTCTGCATTAACGACGTCCATAATGACACCGCCTTTTTGCATTTCAGCCATTCCTCTTTTCACTCGATCTGATCCTACTATTTTAGACATACTACTTACCCCTTTTCTTATTGATTAAATATATTTTACGAGATAAACTGATATTTAAAAAGGTTCAATTTGTACATAAAGATAGGGGTCAGTTAATTGAAAGTAAATCAACCACTTTATTTATCGTTATATGAAAAGTTAAAAAATCAAATTATCGAAGGTCAATATCAATCAAATGATAGATTTCCATCTAAACGACAGTTAAGTAACTATTTATCTGTTAGCCACACTACAATAGAACATGCATATCAATTACTTGTAGATGAAGGTTTCATTTATTCGAAACCTAGATCTGGATACTTCGTTTCCGATATAGAATCATTGCCAGTGATACATCGACAAACAAATCAATTAAACACTGATAACTTAGAAAAGAAGCAACGACAATATAAATATGCTTTTAATTTAGCTGAAATTGATTCTGAAAGTTTTCCTATGCATATTTTTAGAAAATATGCGAAAGACGTTTTTGAAGATCATCAGCTATCACTATTACAACGAGGTGAGCGTCAAGGAGAATATATTTTAAGGCAACAAATTTCACATTACTTATTTAATAGTCGTGGCGTCACTTGTCACCCAAATCAAGTTATTATTGGATCATCAACAAGCCAGTTACTCGATATGATAACCAATTTACTAAAAAAAGAAGAGTTTATTATTGAACAGCCAAGTTATCCACCAATTAAACATACGCTTGATAAAAAAGGTATAAGTTATATTCAGGTACCAGTTGAACAAAATGGAATACAAATCGATCCTATTTTACATACAAATAACAATATTTTATATATAACACCTTCTCATCAATTTCCAACTGGTTATGTCACCAATTTAAAAAAAAGAACGCAATTAATCAATTGGTCGCATCAAGCAAAGCAAAGATATATTATTGAAGATGATTATGATTCAGAATTTAGATATTTTGGCAAACCCATACCTGCATTACAAAGTTTAGACACAAAAGGAAAAGTCATTTATATTAGTACTTTCTCAAAATCTTTATATCCAAGCTGTAGGATTGCATATATTGTTTTGCCACAAAATTTAATGAACAAATATAATAATCAAAAATATAAAGAGGGAAATACAGTGCCAGTGCACATTCAACACATGGTTGCTCAATTCATGATAAGTGGGAAATTTGAAAGACATTTGAATAAAATGCGAAAGATTTATAGAGATAAACTTGATTATATTTTAAAACGATTAGAGCCATACAATACTCAAATAAAGATTGAAGGCGCACTAACTGGAATGCATTTTACAATAACTGTTAATAATGGAATGTCGATGAAACAATGTTTAAAAAATGCGAAAAAAAATAATTTAAAATTAAAACCTTATCATTACGAAAATTATTCTAAAGCTTATCCAAAATTTATTTTAGGATTTGGAGGGATAAAAAAAGAAGAATTAGAAGATCATGTTAATGCATTAATTCATTCACTCGTTATATAAATAATAGACTTTAAGAAACTTTAAAATGCTTTAATTATTGTTACGATACACAACAGTAATTAAAGCATTTAAGGTTAAGGTTAGATATGCTACTTAACCTTTATAAGCCACAAATGAAATTACCTCACCTCTTATAAAAGTTATTAAGTAGCTAATTTATTTATCAATACTTTCCTTTTAGAACTCTTTTCATATAAAAAAAGAGACCTTTCGGTCTCGATTAGGCTCATCGCATCCATACAATATTTGCCTGGCAACGTCCTACTCTAGCGGAACGTCAGTCCGACTACCATCGGCGCTAAGGAGCTTAACTTCTGTGTTCGGCATGGGAACAGGTGTGACCTCCTTGCCATTGTCACCAGACAAATGAATGATTATACATTCAAAACTAGATAGTAAGTAAGTTTTGCGTCGCAAAACGCTTTTAAAAAAATTGATTAAGTCTTCGATCGATTAGTATTCGTCAGCTCCACGTGTCACCACGCTTCCACCTCGAACCTATTAACCTCGTCATCTTCGAGGGATCTTATAACCGAAGTTGGGAAATCTCATCTTGAGGGGGGCTTCATGCTTAGATGCTTTCAGCACTTATCCCGTCCATACATAGCTACCCAGCTATGCCGTTGGCACGACAACTGGTACACCAGAGGTATGTCCATCCCGGTCCTCTCGTACTAAGGACAGCTCCTCTCAAATTTCCTACGCCCACGACGGATAGGGACCGAACTGTCTCACGACGTTCTGAACCCAGCTCGCGTACCGCTTTAATGGGCGAACAGCCCAACCCTTGGGACCGACTACAGCCCCAGGATGCGATGAGCCGACATCGAGGTGCCAAACCTCCCCGTCGATGTGAACTCTTGGGGGAGATAAGCCTGTTATCCCCGGGGTAGCTTTTATCCGTTGAGCGATGGCCCTTCCATGCGGAACCACCGGATCACTAAGTCCGTCTTTCGACCCTGCTCGACTTGTAGGTCTCGCAGTCAAGCTCCCTTATGCCTTTACACTCTATGAATAATTTCCAACCATTCTGAGGGAACCTTTGAGCGCCTCCGTTACCTTTTAGGAGGCGACCGCCCCAGTCAAACTGCCCGCCTGACACTGTCTCCCACCACGATAAGTGGTGCGGGTTAGAAAGCCAACACAGCTAGGGTAGTATCCCACCAACGCCTCCACGTAAGCTAGCGCTCACGTTTCAAAGGCTCCTACCTATCCTGTACAAGCTGTGCCGAATTTCAATATCAGGCTACAGTAAAGCTCCACGGGGTCTTTCCGTCCTGTCGCGGGTAACCTGCATCTTCACAGGTACTATGATTTCACCGAGTCTCTCGTTGAGACAGTGCCCAAATCGTTACGCCTTTCGTGCGGGTCGGAACTTACCCGACAAGGAATTTCGCTACCTTAGGACCGTTATAGTTACGGCCGCCGTTTACTGGGGCTTCGATTCGTAGCTTCGCAGAAGCTAACCACTCCTCTTAACCTTCCAGCACCGGGCAGGCGTCAGCCCCTATACATCACCTTACGGTTTAGCAGAGACCTGTGTTTTTGATAAACAGTCGCTTGGGCCTATTCACTGCGGCTCTTCTGGGCGTGAACCCTAAAGAGCACCCCTTCTCCCGAAGTTACGGGGTCATTTTGCCGAGTTCCTTAACGAGAGTTCGCTCGCTCACCTTAGAATTCTCATCTTGACTACCTGTGTCGGTTTGCGGTACGGGCACCTGTTATCTATCTAGAGGCTTTTCTCGGCAGTGTGAAATCAACGACTCGAGGAAACAATTTCCTCTCCCCATCACAGCTCAGCCTTATGAGTGCCGGATTTGCCTAACACTCAGCCTTACTGCTTGGACGTGCACTCCAACAGCACGCTTCGCCTATCCTACTGCGTCCCCCCATCGATTAAAACGATACTAGGTGGTACAGGAATATCAACCTGTTATCCATCGCCTACGCCTGTCGGCCTCAGCTTAGGACCCGACTAACCCAGAGCGGACGAGCCTTCCTCTGGAAACCTTAGTCAATCGGTGGACGGGATTCTCACCCGTCTTTCGCTACTCACACCGGCATTCTCACTTCTAAGCGCTCCACATGTCCTTGCGATCATGCTTCGACGCCCTTAGAACGCTCTCCTACCATTGTCCAAAGGACAATCCACAGCTTCGGTAATATGTTTAGCCCCGGTACATTTTCGGCGCAGTGTCACTCGACTAGTGAGCTATTACGCACTCTTTAAATGATGGCTGCTTCTAAGCCAACATCCTAGTTGTCTGGGCAACGCCACATCCTTTTCCACTTAACATATATTTTGGGACCTTAGCTGGTGGTCTGGGCTGTTTCCCTTTCGAACACGGACCTTATCACCCATGTTCTGACTCCCAAGTTAAATTAATTGGCATTCGGAGTTTGTCTGAATTCGGTAACCCGAGAGGGGCCCCTCGTCCAAACAGTGCTCTACCTCCAATAATCATCACTTGAGGCTAGCCCTAAAGCTATTTCGGAGAGAACCAGCTATCTCCAAGTTCGATTGGAATTTCTCCGCTACCCTCAGTTCATCCGCTCACTTTTCAACGTAAGTCGGTTCGGTCCTCCATTCAGTGTTACCTGAACTTCAACCTGACCAAGGGTAGATCACCTGGTTTCGGGTCTACGACCAAATACTCAACGCCCTATTCAGACTCGCTTTCGCTGCGGCTCCACATTTGCTGCTTAACCTTGCATCAGATCGTAACTCGCCGGTTCATTCTACAAAAGGCACGCCATCACCCATTAACGGGCTCTGACTACTTGTAAGCACACGGTTTCAAGTTCTCTTTCACTCCCCTTCCGGGGTACTTTTCACCTTTCCCTCACGGTACTGGTTCACTATCGGTCACTAGAGAGTATTTAGCCTTAGGAGATGGTCCTCCCAGATTCCGACGGAATTTCACGTGCTCCGTCGTACTCAGGATCCACTCAAGAGAGAATATGTTTTCGACTACAGGATTATTACCTTCTTTGATTCATCTTTCCAGATGATTCGTCTAACATGTTCTTTTGTAACTCCGTATAGAGTGTCCTACAACCCCAACAAGCAAGCTTGTTGGTTTGGGCTCTTCCCGTTTCGCTCGCCGCTACTCAGGGAATCGATTTTTCTTTCTCTTCCTCCGGGTACTAAGATGTTTCAGTTCTCCGGGTCTGCCTTCTGACATGCTATGAATTCACATGTCGATAACATGACATAACTCATGCTGGGTTCCCCCATTCGGAAATCTCTGGATCAACGCTTACTTACAGCTACCCAAAGCATATCGTCGTTAGTAACGTCCTTCATCGGCTTCTAGTGCCAAGGCATCCACCGTGCGCCCTTAATAACTTAATCTATGTTTCCACCATATTTTGAATAACAATTCAAAATAAATAGCTAAAACTAGTTATTAATCTTGTGAGTGTTCTTCCGAACACTAGCGATTATTTATGAATTCAAGCTTATTTAAAACTCTATTCACTCGGTTTTGCTTGGTAAAATCTTACTTACTTATCTAGTTTTCAATGTACAAATGAATGGTGGGCCTAAGTGGACTCGAACCACCGACCTCACGCTTATCAGGCGTGCGCTCTAACCAGCTGAGCTATAGGCCCATTATATAATTTGAATGCAAATAAACATTCAAAACTGAATACAATATGTCACGTTATCCCTCATCTTCGTAGAAGATGTTCCGAATATATCCTTAGAAAGGAGGTGATCCAGCCGCACCTTCCGATACGGCTACCTTGTTACGACTTCACCCCAATCATTTGTCCCACCTTCGACGGCTAGCTCCAAATGGTTACTCCACCGGCTTCGGGTGTTACAAACTCTCGTGGTGTGACGGGCGGTGTGTACAAGACCCGGGAACGTATTCACCGTAGCATGCTGATCTACGATTACTAGCGATTCCAGCTTCATATAGTCGAGTTGCAGACTACAATCCGAACTGAGAACAACTTTATGGGATTTGCTTGACCTCGCGGTTTCGCTGCCCTTTGTATTGTCCATTGTAGCACGTGTGTAGCCCAAATCATAAGGGGCATGATGATTTGACGTCATCCCCACCTTCCTCCGGTTTGTCACCGGCAGTCAACTTAGAGTGCCCAACTTAATGATGGCAACTAAGCTTAAGGGTTGCGCTCGTTGCGGGACTTAACCCAACATCTCACGACACGAGCTGACGACAACCATGCACCACCTGTCACTCTGTCCCCCGAAGGGGAAAACTCTATCTCTAGAGGGGTCAGAGGATGTCAAGATTTGGTAAGGTTCTTCGCGTTGCTTCGAATTAAACCACATGCTCCACCGCTTGTGCGGGTCCCCGTCAATTCCTTTGAGTTTCAACCTTGCGGTCGTACTCCCCAGGCGGAGTGCTTAATGCGTTAGCTGCAGCACTAAGGGGCGGAAACCCCCTAACACTTAGCACTCATCGTTTACGGCGTGGACTACCAGGGTATCTAATCCTGTTTGATCCCCACGCTTTCGCACATCAGCGTCAGTTACAGACCAGAAAGTCGCCTTCGCCACTGGTGTTCCTCCATATCTCTGCGCATTTCACCGCTACACATGGAATTCCACTTTCCTCTTCTGCACTCAAGTTTTCCAGTTTCCAATGACCCTCCACGGTTGAGCCGTGGGCTTTCACATCAGACTTAAAAAACCGCCTACGCGCGCTTTACGCCCAATAATTCCGGATAACGCTTGCCACCTACGTATTACCGCGGCTGCTGGCACGTAGTTAGCCGTGGCTTTCTGATTAGGTACCGTCAAGACGTGCATAGTTACTTACACATTTGTTCTTCCCTAATAACAGAGTTTTACGATCCGAAGACCTTCATCACTCACGCGGCGTTGCTCCGTCAGGCTTTCGCCCATTGCGGAAGATTCCCTACTGCTGCCTCCCGTAGGAGTCTGGACCGTGTCTCAGTTCCAGTGTGGCCGATCACCCTCTCAGGTCGGCTACGCATCGTTGCCTTGGTAAGCCGTTACCTTACCAACTAGCTAATGCGGCGCGGATCCATCTATAAGTGACAGCAAAACCGTCTTTCACTATTGAACCATGCGGTTCAATATATTATCCGGTATTAGCTCCGGTTTCCCGAAGTTATCCCAGTCTTATAGGTAGGTTATCCACGTGTTACTCACCCGTCCGCCGCTAACGTCAGAGGAGCAAGCTCCTCGTCTGTTCGCTCGACTTGCATGTATTAGGCACGCCGCCAGCGTTCATCCTGAGCCAGGATCAAACTCTCCATAAAAAATTATGATGTTTGATTAGCTCATAAATACTAAATAGTTTGTAACGTTTCGTTACTGTTTATTGGAATTAACGTTGACATATTGTCATTCAGTTTTCAATGTTCATCTCTAACCAACAAGAATTAATTATACACCTTTGATACAGTTAAGTCAATAAAAAATTCAAGCTAATTTATTAATATATTCTATTAATCCACAAAAAAATGACCAACAGGTCAAAAGTAGATTGCCTGGCAACGTCCTACTCTAGCGGAACGTCAGTCCGACTACCATCGGCGCTAAGGAGCTTAACTTCTGTGTTCGGCATGGGAACAGGTGTGACCTCCTTGCCATTGTCACCAGACAAATGAATGATTATACATTCAAAACTAGATAGTAAGTAAGTTTTGCGTCGCAAAACGCTTTTAAAAAAATTGATTAAGTCTTCGATCGATTAGTATTCGTCAGCTCCACGTGTCACCACGCTTCCACCTCGAACCTATTAACCTCGTCATCTTCGAGGGATCTTATAACCGAAGTTGGGAAATCTCATCTTGAGGGGGGCTTCATGCTTAGATGCTTTCAGCACTTATCCCGTCCATACATAGCTACCCAGCTATGCCGTTGGCACGACAACTGGTACACCAGAGGTATGTCCATCCCGGTCCTCTCGTACTAAGGACAGCTCCTCTCAAATTTCCTACGCCCACGACGGATAGGGACCGAACTGTCTCACGACGTTCTGAACCCAGCTCGCGTACCGCTTTAATGGGCGAACAGCCCAACCCTTGGGACCGACTACAGCCCCAGGATGCGATGAGCCGACATCGAGGTGCCAAACCTCCCCGTCGATGTGAACTCTTGGGGGAGATAAGCCTGTTATCCCCGGGGTAGCTTTTATCCGTTGAGCGATGGCCCTTCCATGCGGAACCACCGGATCACTAAGTCCGTCTTTCGACCCTGCTCGACTTGTAGGTCTCGCAGTCAAGCTCCCTTATGCCTTTACACTCTATGAATAATTTCCAACCATTCTGAGGGAACCTTTGAGCGCCTCCGTTACCTTTTAGGAGGCGACCGCCCCAGTCAAACTGCCCGCCTGACACTGTCTCCCACCACGATAAGTGGTGCGGGTTAGAAAGCCAACACAGCTAGGGTAGTATCCCACCAACGCCTCCACGTAAGCTAGCGCTCACGTTTCAAAGGCTCCTACCTATCCTGTACAAGCTGTGCCGAATTTCAATATCAGGCTACAGTAAAGCTCCACGGGGTCTTTCCGTCCTGTCGCGGGTAACCTGCATCTTCACAGGTACTATGATTTCACCGAGTCTCTCGTTGAGACAGTGCCCAAATCGTTACGCCTTTCGTGCGGGTCGGAACTTACCCGACAAGGAATTTCGCTACCTTAGGACCGTTATAGTTACGGCCGCCGTTTACTGGGGCTTCGATTCGTAGCTTCGCAGAAGCTAACCACTCCTCTTAACCTTCCAGCACCGGGCAGGCGTCAGCCCCTATACATCACCTTACGGTTTAGCAGAGACCTGTGTTTTTGATAAACAGTCGCTTGGGCCTATTCACTGCGGCTCTTCTGGGCGTGAACCCTAAAGAGCACCCCTTCTCCCGAAGTTACGGGGTCATTTTGCCGAGTTCCTTAACGAGAGTTCGCTCGCTCACCTTAGAATTCTCATCTTGACTACCTGTGTCGGTTTGCGGTACGGGCACCTGTTATCTATCTAGAGGCTTTTCTCGGCAGTGTGAAATCAACGACTCGAGGAAACAATTTCCTCTCCCCATCACAGCTCAGCCTTATGAGTGCCGGATTTGCCTAACACTCAGCCTTACTGCTTGGACGTGCACTCCAACAGCACGCTTCGCCTATCCTACTGCGTCCCCCCATCGATTAAAACGATACTAGGTGGTACAGGAATATCAACCTGTTATCCATCGCCTACGCCTGTCGGCCTCAGCTTAGGACCCGACTAACCCAGAGCGGACGAGCCTTCCTCTGGAAACCTTAGTCAATCGGTGGACGGGATTCTCACCCGTCTTTCGCTACTCACACCGGCATTCTCACTTCTAAGCGCTCCACATGTCCTTGCGATCATGCTTCGACGCCCTTAGAACGCTCTCCTACCATTGTCCAAAGGACAATCCACAGCTTCGGTAATATGTTTAGCCCCGGTACATTTTCGGCGCAGTGTCACTCGACTAGTGAGCTATTACGCACTCTTTAAATGATGGCTGCTTCTAAGCCAACATCCTAGTTGTCTGGGCAACGCCACATCCTTTTCCACTTAACATATATTTTGGGACCTTAGCTGGTGGTCTGGGCTGTTTCCCTTTCGAACACGGACCTTATCACCCATGTTCTGACTCCCAAGTTAAATTAATTGGCATTCGGAGTTTGTCTGAATTCGGTAACCCGAGAGGGGCCCCTCGTCCAAACAGTGCTCTACCTCCAATAATCATCACTTGAGGCTAGCCCTAAAGCTATTTCGGAGAGAACCAGCTATCTCCAAGTTCGATTGGAATTTCTCCGCTACCCTCAGTTCATCCGCTCACTTTTCAACGTAAGTCGGTTCGGTCCTCCATTCAGTGTTACCTGAACTTCAACCTGACCAAGGGTAGATCACCTGGTTTCGGGTCTACGACCAAATACTCAACGCCCTATTCAGACTCGCTTTCGCTGCGGCTCCACATTTGCTGCTTAACCTTGCATCAGATCGTAACTCGCCGGTTCATTCTACAAAAGGCACGCCATCACCCATTAACGGGCTCTGACTACTTGTAAGCACACGGTTTCAAGTTCTCTTTCACTCCCCTTCCGGGGTACTTTTCACCTTTCCCTCACGGTACTGGTTCACTATCGGTCACTAGAGAGTATTTAGCCTTAGGAGATGGTCCTCCCAGATTCCGACGGAATTTCACGTGCTCCGTCGTACTCAGGATCCACTCAAGAGAGAATATGTTTTCGACTACAGGATTATTACCTTCTTTGATTCATCTTTCCAGATGATTCGTCTAACATGTTCTTTTGTAACTCCGTATAGAGTGTCCTACAACCCCAACAAGCAAGCTTGTTGGTTTGGGCTCTTCCCGTTTCGCTCGCCGCTACTCAGGGAATCGATTTTTCTTTCTCTTCCTCCGGGTACTAAGATGTTTCAGTTCTCCGGGTCTGCCTTCTGACATGCTATGAATTCACATGTCGATAACATGACATAACTCATGCTGGGTTCCCCCATTCGGAAATCTCTGGATCAACGCTTACTTACAGCTACCCAAAGCATATCGTCGTTAGTAACGTCCTTCATCGGCTTCTAGTGCCAAGGCATCCACCGTGCGCCCTTAATAACTTAATCTATGTTTCCACCATATTTTGAATAACAATTCAAAATAAATAGCTAAAACTAGTTATTAATCTTGTGAGTGTTCTTCCGAACACTAGCGATTATTTATGAATTCAAGCTTATTTAAAACTCTATTCACTCGGTTTTGCTTGGTAAAATCTTACTTACTTATCTAGTTTTCAATGTACAAAGAATGTTAATAAACATTCAAAACTGAATACAATATGTCACGTTATTCCTCATCTTCGTAGAAGATGTTCCGAATATATCCTTAGAAAGGAGGTGATCCAGCCGCACCTTCCGATACGGCTACCTTGTTACGACTTCACCCCAATCATTTGTCCCACCTTCGACGGCTAGCTCCAAATGGTTACTCCACCGGCTTCGGGTGTTACAAACTCTCGTGGTGTGACGGGCGGTGTGTACAAGACCCGGGAACGTATTCACCGTAGCATGCTGATCTACGATTACTAGCGATTCCAGCTTCATATAGTCGAGTTGCAGACTACAATCCGAACTGAGAACAACTTTATGGGATTTGCTTGACCTCGCGGTTTCGCTGCCCTTTGTATTGTCCATTGTAGCACGTGTGTAGCCCAAATCATAAGGGGCATGATGATTTGACGTCATCCCCACCTTCCTCCGGTTTGTCACCGGCAGTCAACTTAGAGTGCCCAACTTAATGATGGCAACTAAGCTTAAGGGTTGCGCTCGTTGCGGGACTTAACCCAACATCTCACGACACGAGCTGACGACAACCATGCACCACCTGTCACTCTGTCCCCCGAAGGGGAAAACTCTATCTCTAGAGGGGTCAGAGGATGTCAAGATTTGGTAAGGTTCTTCGCGTTGCTTCGAATTAAACCACATGCTCCACCGCTTGTGCGGGTCCCCGTCAATTCCTTTGAGTTTCAACCTTGCGGTCGTACTCCCCAGGCGGAGTGCTTAATGCGTTAGCTGCAGCACTAAGGGGCGGAAACCCCCTAACACTTAGCACTCATCGTTTACGGCGTGGACTACCAGGGTATCTAATCCTGTTTGATCCCCACGCTTTCGCACATCAGCGTCAGTTACAGACCAGAAAGTCGCCTTCGCCACTGGTGTTCCTCCATATCTCTGCGCATTTCACCGCTACACATGGAATTCCACTTTCCTCTTCTGCACTCAAGTTTTCCAGTTTCCAATGACCCTCCACGGTTGAGCCGTGGGCTTTCACATCAGACTTAAAAAACCGCCTACGCGCGCTTTACGCCCAATAATTCCGGATAACGCTTGCCACCTACGTATTACCGCGGCTGCTGGCACGTAGTTAGCCGTGGCTTTCTGATTAGGTACCGTCAAGACGTGCATAGTTACTTACACATTTGTTCTTCCCTAATAACAGAGTTTTACGATCCGAAGACCTTCATCACTCACGCGGCGTTGCTCCGTCAGGCTTTCGCCCATTGCGGAAGATTCCCTACTGCTGCCTCCCGTAGGAGTCTGGACCGTGTCTCAGTTCCAGTGTGGCCGATCACCCTCTCAGGTCGGCTACGCATCGTTGCCTTGGTAAGCCGTTACCTTACCAACTAGCTAATGCGGCGCGGATCCATCTATAAGTGACAGCAAAACCGTCTTTCACTATTGAACCATGCGGTTCAATATGTTATCCGGTATTAGCTCCGGTTTCCCGAAGTTATCCCAGTCTTATAGGTAGGTTATCCACGTGTTACTCACCCGTCCGCCGCTAACGTCAGAGGAGCAAGCTCCTCGTCTGTTCGCTCGACTTGCATGTATTAGGCACGCCGCCAGCGTTCATCCTGAGCCAGGATCAAACTCTCCATAAAAAATTATGATGTTTGATTAGCTCATAAATACTAAATAGTTTGTAACGTTTCGTTACTGTTTATTGGAATTAACGTTGACATATTGTCATTCAGTTTTCAATGTTCATTAATAATTAAATAAATGGTGGAGACTAGCGGGATCGAACCGCTGACCTCCTGCGTGCAAAGCAGGCGCTCTCCCAGCTGAGCTAAGCCCCCATTATCAAAAGAAATCGGGAAGACAGGATTCGAACCTGCGACCCCTTGGTCCCAAACCAAGTGCTCTACCAAGCTGAGCTACTTCCCGTATGTAAATTAAATCGATACATAAAATGGCGCGCCCGATAGGAGTCGAACCCATAACCTCTTGATCCGTAGTCAAACGCTCTATCCAGTTGAGCTACGGGCGCAGTGTAAGAAAGATGGTGCCGAGGACCGGAATCGAACCGGTACGGTGATCTCTCACCGCAGGATTTTAAGTCCTGTGCGTCTGCCAGTTCCGCCACCCCGGCACTATAAATGATGGAGCGGAAGACGGGATTCGAACCCGCGACCCCCACCTTGGCAAGGTGGTGTTCTACCACTGAACTACTTCCGCGTTTTCAAGAAATCGTAATGAGCCATAGAGGATTCGAACCTCTGACCCTCTGATTAAAAGTCAGATGCTCTACCAACTGAGCTAATGGCTCAAAAGATGGTGCCGGCCAGAGGACTTGAACCCCCAACCTACTGATTACAAGTCAGTTGCTCTACCAATTGAGCTAGGCCGGCTATAAATGGTGGAGAATGACGGGTTCGAACCGCCGACCCTCTGCTTGTAAGGCAGATGCTCTCCCAGCTGAGCTAATTCTCCACATTATATTGCCTGGCAACGTCCTACTCTAGCGAAACGTCAGTCCGACTACCATCGGCGCTAAGGAGCTTAACTTCTGTGTTCGGCATGGGAACAGGTGTGACCTCCTTGCCATTGTCACCAGACAAAATTAACTTACTTAATTAATGATACACACTTTTCAAAGCTAATGCAACGGTTAATTTTACACTTTGTTAAAATTTTCTTTGCAATTGCATAACATATCGTTCTCGTTTTTGACGACTTTTATATGTTACTTCACTTATCAATATATGTCAACACTTTTTATGCTATTTTGATATTTTTTGTATCAAATAGAGAAATTCTCTCTTTTCACTTCAAATATTCTAGCATATATTAGTTTTGATTGCTATATGACTATTTTAGCAATTTTGTTATATAATCCTCTATTTATAACTTTATACATCTTTCTCCTTATATGTATTCTTATTCGAGTTTAATCCGTAATTTTTCACGGGCATAATTTCAAGCTAGAAAAATAGGCGCTGCCTTTAAATATTAAGAAGGCAGCGCCAAAACATAATCAATACAATTAAATTTGTAAACATTATGATGGTTTGTAATTTTAAACAATTATCACTAATATAATCTATTTTTGTCTCATGTATGGGAATAGTAATACGTCTCTAATTGACGGTGAATCAGTTAATAGCATTACCAATCTGTCTATACCGATACCTAGACCCCCAGTTGGAGGCATTCCGTACTCTAATGCTTCGATGTAATCTTCATCCATATCATGCGCTTCATCATTTCCTTGTTCTTTTTCAACAAGTTGCGCTTCAAAACGTTGACGTTGATCAATCGGGTCGTTTAATTCCGTGAAGGCATTTGCATGCTCTCTTCCTACAATAAATAATTCAAAACGATCAGTAAATCTTTCATCATTTGGATTTTTCTTTGCTAACGGTGAAATTTCAATAGGGTGTCCATAAATAAACGTTGGTTGAATAAGTGTTTCTTCAACTTTCTGTTCAAAAAATTCATTTAATATATGGCCATATTTCATATTTTCAGTAATTTCAATATCATGTTCTTTTGCTAATCTAATCGCTTCTTCATCAGAATTAACATTATAAAAATCTACACCGGTAGCTTCTTTAACAGCATCAACAATGTGAAGTCGTTTCCATGAAGATTCTAAATCAATTTCTTCACCATTATATTGTACTTTAGCTGACCCAAAAACTTCTTGAGCAATATGTCTGACCATATTTTCAGTTAAATCCATTATATCATGATAATCAGCATAAGCTTCATACAATTCAATCATTGTAAATTCAGGGTTATGTCTTGTAGACACACCTTCATTACGAAAGACTCTGCCTATCTCGTAGACTTTTTCAAGACCTCCGACAATTAATCTTTTCAAATGTAGTTCTATAGCTATACGCATATAAAGAGTAGCATCTAAAGCGTTATGATGCGTAACAAATGGTCTTGCAGCAGCACCTCCAGCAATTTGGTGCATCATTGGTGTTTCTACTTCCAAGAATCCTTGTTTATTTAAATAGTTTCTCATTTCTTGAATTATTTTACTACGATTAATAAACGTTTGCGTACTATCTTCATTTGTAATTAAATCTAAATAACGTTGTCGATATCTTTGTTCTATGTCTTGTAAACCATGGAACTTATCAGGTAAAGGTCGTAATGATTTGGATAGTAAAGTAAACGACTTAGCTTTGACAGAAATCTCGCCCGTATTAGTTTTAAACATGACACCTTCAACACCTATAATGTCACCTAAGTCAGCCATTTTCCAAATGTTAAATTGATCATCTCCAACTTGATCTTTTCTTACATAAATTTGAATTTGACCTTTCAAGTCTTGAATATGTGCAAATCCCGCTTTACCTTTACCACGTTTAGTCATAAGACGACCTGCAATTGACACGTGGCTTTCGTCTTCTTTTTCATGCAATTCTTCCTTAGAGAATTGGTCCCACTGTTCTTTTAACTCACTTGAAGTAGATGAGCGATCGAATCGATGACCAAAAGGATCAATCCCTAAATCAATTAATTCTTGTAATTTTTGACGACGAACTTGCATTTGGTCGTTCATTTCTTCTGACATAAAATTCTCTCCTTTGAACTTTGATTTATCAATTTATTGTTCCATGTCTTTCTGTTGAAAACTTTAGGAGCTATATATTGTTTCCCAATCAGTTTTAATTTATATTTAAGCCTTTCATTATTTCCTTCTTATCTTCATATGTATTGTTATTCCATGAAGGTTGATATTGCATCTAATCAAAGCAAATATGCTCACTTTATTATTCTACAAGACCATCAAAATGTAATAAAGTAATTTATATTTTCATCGAATAGTTGCAAGCTTTATAAACTTATTGATTAGCAATATATGAATTTCTTTCATTAAAAGTTTCATTTAAGTTTTAAAACCATATTACTATACTTTATTAATCCTTATATTTTTTCACGCTATTATCAGTTACTACTAGTTGCCCGATACTTTTATTAGAGATCGGTTCTATTTGGTTAGTAGCTATATCATTTAATGGGATAAGAACAAACGAACGTTCTTTCATTCTAGGGTGCGGCACCGATAAATTATCTTGTTCAATAATTTGATCACCAAACAACAGTATATCTACATCTAAAGTTCTAGGCCCCCAACGTATTTCTCTTTTACGATGAAGTTGTTGTTCCGTTGCTAAACAACATTTTAACAAAGATTGTGGATTCAATTCAGTTTCTATCTCAATGCACAAGTTTAAGAATTTCGGTTGATTAGTATATCCCACTGGTTCAGTCTCATAAATATGAGAAACTTGCGTTACTTGAATACCTTGATAAGCATGAAGTATTTTAATAGCCTCATTGAGTTGTAGTTCTCTATTTCCAATATTGCTCCCTAATCCTAAATAAGCTTTAACCATTTAGTCATTCTCCCTCACTATTTCAATCCCAACACCATCGTAATGACCAGGAATAGGTGGGTTTTCTTTAGTGATTCTAACTTTCGTTTCCATTACACGATTATAGTGTGAATTTATATGTTTTGCAATACGTTCAGCCAGATGCTCAATTAAGCATGAACGTGGACCTTCAACAATAGACTTTACATCTTTATAAACCTCTCCATAATTTACAGTATCTTTTACATCATCTGATTGACCTGCATAACTAAGATCAACCTTTAAAGTGATATCAACAACAAAAATTTGTCCAATATCGTTTTCTGCAGCTAAAACTCCATGATAACCATAAAAACGCATTCCATTAAGAAAGATGATGTCGTTCATATTCATTCTCCTTTAGAAAATCCATACTTTGGGCTAGTCGCGTATTTAATAATACATTATGAACTCGAACCCCACGAACGCCTTTCATTATACCATAAGCCGTTGTAGCTGCAGTTGCCTCGTCTCTATCCGAAGGAGAAGATTCTTGATTCATCATTTCTTTAATGTATCTTTTTCGACTTGTTGCAAGTAAAACTGGATAGTCGGTCGCTACCAATTCATCTAATCTTGCCATTACCTCATTTTCTTCTTCTCGTGTTTTAGCAAAACCTATTCCAGGATCTAACCAGATTTTATTATGTGGTATACCGGCCAATTCAGCCTTATTCGCTTGTGCAAGTAATGATACAAGCATCTCTTCAACAACAGGTTCATCTCTATAACCATCACCATTATGCATAAGTACAATTTCAGCACCGTACTTAGATACCACATTAAACATATTCGAATCAAATAGGCCTGCCCACTGATCATTAATCATTGAAACACCAAGTTTAAGACAAGCTTCTGCAACTTCACTTCGAAATGTATCAACCGAAATTTGCACATCATATTTAACGATAGACTCAACCACAGGTAATACACGATTCATCTCTTCTTTAAGCGATACTTCTTTAAGCGATACTTCTTTATGACCTGGTCGTGTTGAGATACCTCCAACGTCTATAATGTCTACACCCTCATCTATCATCTCTTTAGCACGCTTCACAGCTTGATCAACTGAGTTGTACTGTCCTCCGTCAGAAAATGAGTCAGGTGTCACATTTAATATCCCCATTATTTTTGTTTTAATCATAATTTCACCTTTTTCAATAACAAAATCTTAAATCTTTTTTAATTTTCAATAATAACTACTTTACTAAACACATCTGCTACTTCATGATATCATTCATTTCAATAAGTTTTGAGTATATATTATCGTCATATTAAAAAAGGTAGTCTATCTTATATAGAAGCTACAATATTGATTAGTCTGATTAAATAAAAAAACGAAGATTTATTTTATAAAAAGTTTAAAAATCAACGTGAAATACACGCTATCTTAAAACTTTAGAAACAAATCTTCGTCCAAAATGATTTTTAGTTTAATTTTTAATTATCAAATGAATATAATGGTGTTGATAAGTAACGTTCCCCATTACTTGGTAATACTGTTACAACTGTTTTACCTTTACCTAATTCTTTTGCTTTTTGAATCGCAGCATATATTGCAGCACCAGATGAAATACCTGCTAATATACCTTCTTCTCTAGCCACACGACGTGCCATATCCATAGCAGTATCATTACCTACTTTGATGATGCTGTCATAAACTTCAGTATTTAAAGTGTCAGGTACGAAACCTGCTCCCAATCCTTGCAATTTATGAGGACCTGGTTCACCACCGCTTAATACTGGAGAAGCTTCAGGTTCAATAGCTACAATTTCCACATTTGGATATTCTTTCTTCAATACTTTACCAACACCAGATAACGTACCACCAGTTCCTACACCAGCTAAAAATGCATCAATTTGTCGACCTTCAAATTGTTCAACTAGTTCTGGTCCAGTTGTAAGTTCATGAATTTCAGGGTTTGCTGGATTTTCGAATTGTTGTGGTTCAAAATAGCCGTGCTCTTCTTTTAATTCTTTAGCTTTTTTTATAGCACCTTTCATAGCTTCTGAACCTGGTGTTAATACTAGCTCAGCACCATAAGCTTTTAATAAATTGCGGCGCTCTTGACTCATTGTTTCAGGCATTGTAAAAACTGCTTTGTATCCCTTGGCAGCACATACAAACGCTAGACCAATACCAGTGTTACCACTCGTAGGCTCAACGATTGTATCACCAGGTTTAATTTTCCCTTCACGTTCAGCTTTTTCAATCATCGCTAAAGCGATACGATCTTTTACTGAACCACCTGGGTTTTGATATTCTAATTTAACGTAGATATCAGCTGCATCATCATCAACAACGTTTCTTAATTTGACTACAGGTGTATTCCCAATAATTTGTGTAACATAATCTACAGGTTTTTGTGCCATCCAAAACACTCCTTTAAGTTTTACAATTTATCAATGCTTAGTTTTTCTATCGGATATAACCTTATTCTATCAGAATTTTCTAAAAAGACAAACCGTATAGTCTTACTATAAATAAAACTATATACTACTTTAGTCTTTACTATAAGACATTTCCTACAAAAGACTAAGTTAAACGTAAAAAAAGATAGTCGAACGAAAGTAAGGACAACAAATAATCCTCTATTTCGACGACTTCTACATTACTCTACGACAATCTTCTATTAAAATTGAGCGCACAACTTTTAAAATTTATTATCTAGTTTTTTTATAAATAATATTAACTCATCATTTCTTGAGCTATTTCATTGTTTCTAATAAATCTTCTAATTCACTTTCACTATACTGATATTTATTACCACAGAAGTGACATACAGCTTCAGCTCCATGATCCTCTTTAATCATGCTATGAATTTCTGCCTCTCCTAAACCTTTAATAGCATTTAAAAATTTTTCATGACTACAATTACATTCAAATTGCGCTGATGTTGAATTTAAAATTTGAACGTTACCTTCACCTAAAATTTCATTTAATATTCCTTCAGGTGTAAGTCCTTGCTCAATTAATTTCGATACAGGTTGCATTTGACTAATGGCTTCTTCTAGTTTAGTCACTGTTTCATCAGTAGCACCTGGCATAACTTGAATAATAAATCCTCCAGCTGCTTTGATTGAGTTGTCTGGATTAACTAATACACCCAACCCTACTGATGATGGTGTTTGTTCACTTGTGGCATAGTAGTATGTGAAATCATCTCCTAGCTCACCTGATACTATTGGACTCGCACCAGAAAAGTAGTCTTTCATTCCAACATCTTTAACAACCTGAATAGAACCATCAGTACCGACTGCTCGTCGTACATCCAATTTACCTTGATCGTTGAGTGGAAAATGCGTTTGTGGATGGTCTACATATGCACGAACATTTCCTTGAGCATCTGCGTCAGCTATAATTCTGCCAATTGGGCCTTTGCCATCAACAGTAACTGTTAGCTTTTGATTTCCTTTTAACATTGCACCCATCATAACAGTAGCTGTCATAGTTCTTCCCATAGCAGCAGAAGCAGTAGGCCATGTATAATGACGTGTTTGTGCTTCTTGTACTGACTCTGTTGTGATTGCAGCATATGCTCTAACTTCACCACCGTATGCTAAACCTCTCACTATATAATCATGTGTCATTGTTAAATCTCCTTTTTAAAAATAATCTATAATTTAAAACTTTTTATTTTTTAATACTGGTTGATTATTATACATCTCTTATTGACTAATATGAAATCTATTGCTCATACATGTTTATTGAGTAACATCACCATGAGAGATGATAACAATATTTTTACCAAAAGTTTAAAAATGTATTGATATAAACTATACATAAAAAAGTCCCTTTTCACTCAATTCATACATGAGCAAAAAGAGACTTACTAAAACTTGTACTATTGTCTATGATTTGGGTCGTTAGGATTGTATGGTTTATCGATGTTCGGAGATTGTTGATGACCTGGTTCATTCGTATGTGAAGTATTATCAGCTTCACTGTCTGTGTTGTCTTGATTTACTTCATCTTTTTCATGGTTGTCATCATCTTCTTTATCGTCATCTTCTAACTGTTCTTTACGAATGTCATTGTATGATTTCCCATACTTTCCATCACTATAATCACTATTTTCATTTTTCACAACTTTTGCAGAGTCATAATCTACTTCTGGTAAAACACCATCATAGAATAATGATTGAATTTGTTCTGCAACTAATGTTTCTTCTGTAAGTAGTGTTTTAGCAATTAGTTTAAGTTGTTCTTCATGTTCTAACAAGATTTGTTTACAACGTTCATATTGCTCTTTAACAATTCGTTGAACTTCTTTGTCAATTTCATAAGCAATTTGACCAGAATAGTTTGGCTCACCTTGCATATCTTTACCAAGGAATACTTGTCCACCACTATTGCTTGAGAATTGTAATGGTCCTAATTTCTTACTCATACCATATTCTGTAACCATAGATCTTGCAATTTGCGTTGCTCGTTCAAAGTCATTCGAAGCACCTGTTGATACTTCACCAAAGTTAATATCCTCAGATACTCGTCCACCTAATAAACCACATATTTTGTCGAGTAATTCTGGTTCTGTCATTAAGAAGCGATCTTGTTTTGGTAACATCATTGCATAACCGCCTGCTTGTCCACGAGGGACAATTGTTACCTTGTGTACAATTTCAGCTTCATCAAGCACCATACCGATGATAGTATGACCTGCTTCGTGATGCGCTACAATATTACGTTCTTTTTCAGAAATTACACGAGATTTTTTAGCTGGACCTGCAATAACACGGTCAGTTGCTTCTTCAATATCGCGCATATCAATTTTATTTTTACCCTCACGTGCTGCAATTAAAGAAGCCTCATTTAGCAAGTTCTCTAAGTCTGCACCAGAAAAACCTGGCGTTCTTTGAGAAATAGCTTTTAAATCTACTGTTTCATCAAGAGGTTTATTTTTCGCATGCACATGAAGAATTGCTTCACGACCTTTAACATCTGGGCGTCCAACTTGAATTTGTCTATCAAAGCGACCAGGACGTAACAATGCAGGATCTAAGATATCTGGGCGGTTTGTAGCCGCAATCATAATAATACCTTCATTTTCTCCAAAGCCATCCATCTCAACTAATAGTTGGTTTAATGTTTGTTCACGCTCATCATGACCGCCACCTACACCTGCACCACGTTGACGTCCAACAGCATCAATTTCATCAATAAAAATGATACATGGGGCATTTTTCTTAGCATTTTCGAATAAATCACGAACACGACTCGCACCAACACCAACAAACATCTCAACGAAATCAGATCCACTGATTGAGAAGAATGGTGCACCAGCTTCACCTGCAACCGCACGTGCTAATAATGTTTTACCTGTACCTGGAGGCCCAACGAGTAAGACACCTTTCGGAATTCTTGAACCCATTTGTTTAAATTTCTTGTTATCTTTTAAGAAATCTACAATTTCTATTAATTCTTGTTTCTCTTCGTCAGCACCTGCTACATCTGAGAAACGAACTCGACGTTTATTACTGTCGTACATTTTAGCTTTGGATTTTCCAAAGTTCATCATACGACCACCGCCGCCACCACCTTGGGCTTGGCTAAGGAAGAAAATAAATAATAATGCAATGATTAATACAGGAATCAGTGTCGTTAGAATACTAACGAATACACTTTGTTTTTCTTCTTCTTTAACTGTAAATTTAAGATTATCTTGTTTCTTAGCTGTATCTGTGATTTTTTGTAAATCTTTTTCATTGTTATATAAAATTGTCGATGAGTAATCTTCATCTTTTTTAGTTTTACCACTTACCATATATACGTTTTGCTCTGGTTGAATTTCTAAAGTTTTTAAATCGCCTTTATTCAACTTATTAACAAACTGAGTATATGTAAGTTGTTTTGGCATATTCCCATTTCCATTTAAAAATGAAAAGAGGCCAAATATAATAACGCCAATAATTGCGATAACTAGCACATTGCGAAAAGCTTTCTGCATGCGTCATTTCCTCCTACTTCCAATAATAAAACTAACAAAAATTGTAACACAACACTTTATATTCAGGCTAGTATTTCAACTTTAGTATTGCTTCTACAATTTTGTCGATTTTAAAATGCATTATTCTTTGTTTACTATCTATTAACATTAATTATCTTAATAGTATTAATCAATACATAACACTTTTGAATTGTTACTTTGAGTCTACACTAAATCTACGCATAGTTCATTATACTAACATACTTATTAATTAATACAGATCCAATTTTAAAATCTATTTAGAATAAACTTCTGCTTTTAGTGTGCCTATGTATGGCAGATTTCTATATAACTCACGATAATCTAAACCATAACCAACTACAAATTCATCTGGAATCTTTTTGCCAACATATTTTGCTTCGATATCAGCTTTGCGACGGTTAGGTTTATCTAACAATGTAGCTATTTCTAAAGAGTTAACTTTACGTGATTGCAATAACTCTGTAATAGATTTTAAAGTTGTACCAGTTTCTAATATATCTTCAATTATAAGTACGTCTTTATTTTCTATAGAAGCACCTAAATCTTTCAATATTTGAACTTCCCCAGTCGATTCCGTTCCACCATGATAACTTGAAACATCCATAAAATCGATTGATAAATGTGTATCAATACGTTTAATTAAGTCTGCCATAAACATGACTGATCCCTTCAAAATACCAATACAAACGAGTGGGCGATCTTTATAATCCTCAGTAATGATAGCTCCCATCTCTTTACAAATATTTTGAATGTCTTCTTCCGATAACAAAACATTCTTTAAATCCTTATGCATTATAATTCATCTCCATTATTCGAAATCAAAATAAATTCTTTAAAATTTTCTTTAACATATAAATCGCCAATAGCTAACACTGCATTTTCTTGATTAATAATGAGTGGGATGCGCTGACGTTCAGCAAGAGTCACTTTTTTATCGATAAATAAACGACTCACTTTTTTATGACCTTTTTGACCATTTAATTTAAACACATCACCATTTTGTCGGACACGCACAGTAAGTGGATATAAATGTTGTGGTAAGTCAGGATGAATATCAATTTGATAATCATTAAATTCATATGTACCTGGCTTTCTAATACATATACGTTTTAATATATATTGACCCATTTCACTTTTAGCCATTATTATTAATTTATCATATGCAATTTGAATTATCCATTCATCTGTTACGTGAATATTAAATTGAGATTTATCATTTCTAATCTGTTCAAACCACTCGTCATAAGCGTGTTGTGGCATTGCTAAATGACGGTCTAATTTTTCGAATAACAAATCCATAACTACGCTTTTGATATTCACATTCAATTCATTAAAAGCAGTTCTGGAAAAGGAATAGGTTAAATTACTCTTTGAAACTTCGTTACTGATAAACGTTTCAGCTTGTTCTTTTAACGATTGCAATTCAATATCATGCCAATCCTTAAGTTTGAGTAACTGATACGCGTTTAAATGCGGGTTCTCGTTAATTGCAGGTATGATGCGTTGTCTAATGTCATTTCTAACATATTTTCTATCTTGATTAGACATGTCCTCATAGTATGGAATTTGGTTCGCATGCTGATACGCTAATATTTCAGTTTTTTTTAAATTTAACATAGGACGATAAACTTTGTATTGATTAAAATATGACTCATATGTCATACCTAATGAATTACGTGTTGATCTCCCTGTAAACAAACGATATATAATCGTTTCAAGTTGATCATCAAGATGATGAGCTGTTAACAATACATCTGCTCTTAATTGAGATATGATATCTCCAAACCATTCATAACGACGTTGACGCGCTTCTTGTTGAATACTATTACCGTCTGCTACAATATCACTTAAGTCTAAACGCTTTATATAAATGTCAATATGATGTTGTTGGCAATACTCTCTCAAAAACGCTTCTTCTTCATATGACTGTTCACGCAATCCGTGATTAACATGAACACATGTTAATTTACGATATGTATGTTGATAGTCGTTTAATAAGCTATATAATAAACTCATACTATCAATGCCTGTTGAGACAGCCACAACAATATGTGCTTTTTTAGACCAACCATCTGTCTTGATATTCATTTATTCACCTCGTTACTTTAAATGATGCCACTAAATTGAATTCTACGTGATACAATTAAATCCGTCTTCCATAACGTAATATCGCTTACTCAACATCAACAAAAATAGGAGTAGGAGAGAATTCAAAGTAATATAATTGAATTCTACCTCCCACCCCATGTGGATGTTGCATATGTTTAATCAAGGACTAAACATCATCGTAGTGTCTTCCCACTATTTGTCAAAGTACTAAAGACATCATCACTCTGACTTTAACGGTCGTTTAATCTATATCATATTAACGTCTAGAACCTTTACCGCCTCTGCGTGATTCTGTTTGACGCTTAATTGACGTTAATTTATCTTCACTATCTTTTAAGAAGTTACTTAATTTTTTCTCAAAGTCTTCAGTTTTTTGAACTGGTTTACCGTGATTAGCTTTATTGTGACGAGGCTTGCGAGGGCGGTCTTTAGCTTTTTTTATCGATAAACTAATTTTACCATCATCCGCGATTGATAAAACTTTAACTTCTACTTCGTCACCTACTGATAAGTGGTCTTCAACATTTTCAACATAATTGTCGGCAACTTCACTGATATGAACTAAACCACTTTTTCCTTCAGGTAATTCTACAAATGCACCAAACTTTTTGATACCTGTAACTTTACCTTTAAGCTTGTTTCCTACTTCGATTGACATTTTCTAAATAAATCCTCCTGGTTAGATTCGATTTTATCCTTATTATATTCCTGTTCACGTAATTTCACAATGATATAATCATATTATTTTATTCTAATTGCCTTTTTCGTTTGAAGTCTTTGACTGAGAGGATTTTTTATCATCAGGTAATCTAAAGATGACTTCACCTTTATTACTTAAATAATAATCATCTCTCGCTATTTTCTCGATATAGTCTTTATCATTTAAATTATTAAGTTTCTCTTTTAAAGCAATTTCTTCATCTTGTTGTTTTTGAAACTCAGTTTCTTTCTCTTTTCTTTCAACTGCATCTTGATCGTTACTATGTCTTTGAATGACAAGCAATACAAGTAGAATGAGGATAATCGCTAAAAGAATACCTCCGAATAAAGCAATACGTCTACGTACAACACGCATTTTCATTTTTTGTCGTTGTTTTTTCTTATTTTCTTGTGACGTATATTGGTTACCGATATGTTCTACTTTTTTATTCATTGCTTGTCACCTCCTTAAGCATTTCACTCTTCATTAATACGTTCTTCTTTAATCAAATCATACATACCTTTTGCATTTTCTTTTGTAGCATGGTCGCTTAATCCTGTTACTTTAACTGTGACTAATTTTTGTCCAAAACGAATAATAAGTTCATCGTTTTCTTTGATGTCTGTGCCTGCTTTTGCCACATTTCCATTGACAGTCACTCGACCTTGGTCACTAATTTCTTTAGCTAATGTACGTCGTTTAACTAATCGTGACACTTTTAGATATTTATCTAATCTCATGAATTTTTCTCTCCTTGTTGTAAAAATTGTTTGAGATCATCTTCGTCAAATTGCCTATTTTTTGTTTCATCATACAATTTCAAGAAGTGGTCTGCAAATACTTTCTCAAATTTAACACGAGGCACTTTACCTTCTTTTTCTTTAGCATGTGACCAAATGTCTTTTAAATCCTCTTGTGAAGTAACATGTGCATTACTAAAGATATGCGGATGTCTACGAATCATCTTGGCGTTGAGACTTTCTATAATTTCTTTGATATCAATATATCCTTCTTTTTTACCTATACTAGAATGTAATAATACTTGTAAAAGTATATCTCCTAATTCCTCTATCATATGCCAATCATCTTCATTATCAATGGCTTCAAATAATTCAAATGTTTCTTCTAAAAGATACCGTTTTAATGAGTCGTGAGTTTGTACTTTATCCCACGGACAGCCTTTTTCATTATCAACGAGTAAATCAATAGTTTGAACTGCGTAATCAAAATCTTGATAAAGTAATGTATCCTCATTAATTTGTGGAATAAATAAACTTGTAAGATTATTAAAATAATCGTCGTAGCGATCAATTTCATAAAGTGGACATTCAATTACGTGAGCTCCATCACTATGAGAACCAGTAATTATTTTCACATTAAAATCATCAGGGTATCTTTCCATTAAAGTAAGTTTTAAATCGGCAGCTATCATTACGCTATAAACTTGAGTAATAACTGTGTGTGTACGAACATTTAGGGCCGATTCTTTTAATGACGTACCATCAAGCAGTGTAAAACCATCATTGGGGTCTACATCAACCGCTTCAAAAATGTCATCAATAAAACTTTTTCCTCCAAGTACCTTCACAGAGATATCCTTATTAAAATGACTATACTCTAATAATTTTACAGTTGTAGTTTCAGCAACTCTAGGATGACCAGGAACTGCATAAACAATATCTTCAGATTGTGCCAATTCTATTAATGATGTAACAATCGCTTCATAAACATCTTCAAAACGGTCATGTGCTTCATAAATACTATCGAAACTCTCGAATTCAATTTCTTTTTTCAGCGTATTGATGACAGGATGATTTAAAGTTCTAGCATATACTTTAGTCTCTTTTTCTAAAAAACGATAGATACCTAAAGGTAACTCATCAATGCCATAATTACCTAAACCAACTATTGTAATTGTATGGGTCATGACCGTCTTCCTCTCTTCATTTGATATAATTTGTCTCCAAAGGGTAAGTGTTTTATTTCTTTGTATCCTAGTACATTAAATATAACAATATACAACATTATAATCACTATGCCTATCATTGAGCTAACTATAAGTTCTAGTAATCCTAACATCCTACCTTTCGAAGGTAAGATAAGCATGACAGTTTGAACAACTATACTCATAATTATCATACCTAAAATAAGTTTAACGATAAATAAAGATATACGATTAAAATGATAGTACTTTAAGACTGCAACTTGCAATATTATGACAAAAAGTAGTAGTGATAAGACTGTACTCACACTTGCACCCACGATACCCCAAAAAGGTATTAATATAACATTTAAAATAATCTTGGACAGTATTCCTATCATCACGCCCATAATAATGGGACGAATACTGGTTAGAACTTGTAAAAATGCGATGTTCATCATTATTAATGAAACACATATCACTGTAAACATATAAATACTCAAGGTTAACGTTAAATGATTACTTTTAAAGAATACAATATTCATGAGTGGAAGCAGATTAATTAATCCTATACTAGCTGCTGTGCTTATTACTACTGTGATTTTAATTGATGCATTTGCATAACGATTCATATGAATTTGATTATGTTCACGAATTGCTTGCGTAAGTAATGGGATAAGAACAAAACTAAAAGTCGTAGTTACAATCAAACCCATTTGTATAAATGAAGCACCTCGATCATAAATACCTTTTTGAGTAATTGCTTCTTTAAAAGCAATACCGCTATGTTGTAATAAACGTATTATTGTAAAACTATCCACAACTTGCCATAAAATAACGATAAGTTGACTCAATGCAAAGATGGATATGGAAATAAACAACTGTTTCCATTGAATGGAAGTAGTATTAAAGCGATAGTTTAACTTAAGTTTAAATGGTTTTTTAAGTAATAAATATAATATTGAACCTAAAAAACCAATCGAAGATGCCAATATAGCTAATGCTCCTGCTTGATAAATAGACCAATGTTTCATTGAAAACATAATAATTGCAACAATGATTAAACTAACTCTAACTACCTGTTCTATAACCTGTGAAATTGCTGGTATGGTCATTACTTGCTTTGATTGATAAAATCCTCTTAACACTCCTAAGACACCTATTAAAATAAAACTAAAACTGGCCATTTTTAACATGGGTGCTAAATTTGAATCGCCCATCCATCGGGTAATCATATTCGCAAACATATAAAGCAAAATAAAGACAATAAAACCTATGCATTGTAATCGAAACATAACCCTTGTATAGACTTCATCGGGTCGATTAACACCTATCACTTGAGTCACAGCACTTGGAATGGCATTCATAGATAAAATAACTCCTAGTGCTACGACAGGATATATTTGTTGATAGGCATATAAACCGTCATCACCTAAAACATTTTGATACGGAATGCGATAAATGGCACTTAGTGTCTTCACAATAATTAATGCTAAGGTAAGTATAACGACGCCGTTAAACGCCGTCTCACTCTTAGTCTTCATCTTTAATCGCCATACTTTCTTCAATACATCTAACTAAGAATTTCAAACTATCTAACCATTGTTTTGATTTTGTTAGCGTTACATTCATTGCATTATTTTGCACGCCAACTTTCATTGCTCTACCAAGAGGTTGCGTCTGTTTAAACAATTCTTCTCCATTAATATCTTCAGTCGCTTTAGGTGATAAAATGATTTGTATAGATTTTCCTTTGTCTTTTATCAATTCGACACCCGCATGTAGAGCGTGGACTTTGATTTCAACAATATCTAATAATCGTTCGACTTCAATTGGATAATCATTAAAACGATCTATTAATTCATCTTTGACATCGAAAAGTTGTTCTTCTGTTTCTACTTTTCGAAGTTTTTTGTATATCTCAATTTTAGCCTGTTCACTTTGTATATATTCAGCTGGTAAATAAGCATCTAAGTGCAATTCAACTTCAATATCTGGTGCATCCGGCGATTCTTCTTTAATGCCACGTTTTTCGTTTACAGCTTCTTCTAACATTTGAGAGTATAAATCGAAACCAACCGAATCAATAAAGCCATGTTGTTGCTTACCGAGTAAATTGCCTGCTCCACGAATATTTAAATCTCGCATAGCGATTTTAAAACCTGAACCTAGTTCGGTAAACTCCTTAATAGCTTGCAATCGCTCTTCAGCAGTCTCATTTAACACTTTGTTAGCTGGATGTAAGAAATAAGCATAACCGATTCTACTTGAACGTCCTACACGCCCTCTTAATTGGTATAGCTGGCTTAATCCAAAACGATCGGCCTCTTCTATGATTAAAGTATTAGCATTTGGTACGTCTACACCTGTTTCAATAATTGTTGTCGTTACTAAAATATCGTACTCATGATTAATAAAGCTTAACATCGTTTCCTCTAAATCGCGTTCAGTCATTTGGCCATGTGCTACAGCAATGTTAGCGTCAGGCATTAACATTTGAAGTTGTTCTCTTTTTTCATAAATGGACTGCACTTTGTTATACAAATAAAATACTTGTCCATCACGAGATAATTCACGCTCTAATGCCTCTTTAATAAAGTTCGTATTCTGCTCTAAGACATAAGTTTGTACAGGAAAACGATTTTCAGGTGGTGTTTCAATCACTGATAAGTCACGTACACCTAACATACTCATATGCAAAGTTCTTGGTATTGGTGTTGCAGTAAGCGTCAGTACATCAACGTTTTTTTTCAAAGTTTTAATGCGTTCTTTATGTCGTACTCCAAAACGTTGTTCTTCATCAACAATAAGCAATCCTAAATCTTTATATTGAATATCTTTACCTAATAATTTATGTGTACCTACGACAATGTCAACATATCCTGATTTGAGCCCTTCTTTAGTTTCCCTTATTTCTTTAGCTGTGCGGAATCGACTTACCAATTGAATTTCGACCGGAAAATCTTGCATACGTTCAAGTAGTGTTTCGTAGTGTTGCTGTGCAAGAATCGTTGTTGGTACTAAAAACGCAACTTGCTTACCATCCATGACAGCTTTAAACGCTGCACGAACAGCCACTTCAGTTTTACCATATCCCACATCACCACAAAGAAGGCGGTCCATAGGTCTTGCTCTTTCCATGTCACCTTTAATTTCATCGATTGACTTACTTTGATCGGGCGTTAATTCATATGGAAAATCATGCTCAAATGCTGATTGCTCTGCAGTATCTTGGCCGTATTGATAACCTACAGACATTTCACGTTCTTTATACAAATCAATTAATTCATCAGCTATATCTTCAACACTTTGTTGAACTTTCGCCTTTGTTTTTTTCCATTCTGTCCCGCCTAATTTATTTAATCTAGGCGACTTATCTTCAGAAGCCACATACTTTTGAACTTGATCCATTTGATCAACTGGAACAAATAATTGATCGGTTCCTTTATATTGCAATTTAATATAGTCGCGATGTGTATCTCCAACTTCTAGTGTTTCAACACCTAAGTATCGTCCGACACCATGATGCACATGCACAATATAATCGCCCACATTTAAGTCTTGATATGATTTTATTTTTTCAGCATTAGAAATCGTTTTTGTACGTTTACGTTGTTTCTTTTGTCTCGTTTTAAATAATTCTCTTTCTGTGATGACTACCAACTGCATATAAGGTAATTCAAAGCCTTCAGAAAGACTACCTTCCGTCACTACAACTTGACCACCATCAATATCTTCATGAATATTTGATACTGTTGGAATATGCATTTCGTTAAGCATTGATTGAATACGTTCAACTTTTGTTTCAGTTTCAACAAGAACTACGACAGTGTAATCTTGATGCACGTATCTTTGAAATTCCGAGCGCATAATGTCATATTGACCATAAAATTGTTGAACTGGTTTACAAGAGAACTTAATAATATGTTGTAATGGCACTTGCATCGAAGATGTAAATAATGTGAAGTATGCAACGGCATGTTTCTCTAGTAATGCGTCAAAACTTTCATACTTCATAAATCCTTGTCCGATAAATCCATTTCCACTCTCAATTAAGTTACTCATAAAATCTTCAACTTCTGTAGTGAGTGTTTCTTCTGTTTCCTTAATACGATTAAACTCATCAACTACAACAATCGCGTTTTTTTGGAAATAATCAATAAGGGTTGATGGTTTTTCATACATAAATGCAACAAGACGTCGTAACAATTGATGATCGAAAAAGGTAGATTCAAATAACTTGAAACTTTCATATGTCTCTTTTAAATCATTCCGTACGGACTTCTCAATTTTAGGGCGTGTATATTCATATGCTTTTTTAAGTTCATTTTGTAAGTGTTGTATCACTTCATCAGTAATAATGTAATCACTAGCTGTTGTGATTTCAACTTGATTTATATTATCGTTAGAACGTTGTGTTTCTACATCAAAGTCTCTGATGGAATCTACTTCAGTATCAAATAGCTCTATTCTCACAGGTGTTCCTATCAATGGATATATATCTATAATTCCACCACGCAATGAAAACTCACCAATATGTGACACTACACTTTCTCGACGATAACCCATATTAACTAATTTATTTAAGAACGTATCAACATCAATATCCTGGCCTACTTTAATCGTCATTTGATGATCTTTCCATAAATCAACCGGTGTTAACCATTTTTTAAATCCGTTTAAAGGCACAATAAATAACCCTTTTTCGCCTTGGGCTAACGCAGTCAACGTTCTAACACGCTCACTCATCAATTGTGGACTTTGAGTAGAAAACTCTTCAGTCATTATATCTTGAACAGGATATTTATAAACTTCTGAGTCATCTACATATTGTAAAATGTCAGTTTCGATTTTATCTGCTTGGTATAAATTATTAGTTACGAGTAGCATTTGTTTATGATCTTTTAAATATTTTTCAGCAATAATTGTTGCCTTCGCTGACGGGGATAATCCCGTAACTAAAATATTCTCTTGGCCGAAGACTTCATCTAATTCTTGAAAACGTTTATCTTCGCTAATGTAATTTGCAATCATTGATTTCACTTGACTTCACCATTAAATTCATTCATAACATGATCAAAACGAGAACTTTCAATAAAAAATTCTACAGCTTTTGCAGAATGTTCAATTACCTTTTCCATAATGATCATTTCTTCTTTTGAAAATTTTTGTAAAACATAGTCCGGAACAGACATCCCATTTGTTGGACGGCCAACACCAATTCGAATACGTTTAAATTGATCTGTACCAAGCATTTTAATTATCGATTTCATACCATTATGACCGCCTGCACTCCCCTTTTGGCGCAGACGCACTTGTCCTTGTTCTAAATCTAAATCGTCATATAAAACGATTAAATCTTCAACATCGACATTATAATAATCCATTAAAGGAGCTACAGCTTGACCAGATAAGTTCATCATAGTCATTGGCTCAATAAATAATACCTTTTCGCCGTTTAAACGTTCAATAGTGTATGCACCTTTAAATTTTTGTTTGTCTAAAGTAAATTGGTGGCGTTCTAGAATATCATCGACAACTTCGAAACCAATATTATGTCTTGTTAATTCAAAACGTTTACCAATGTTGCCAAGACCGACAATGCATTTCATTATTGTTACCTCCACTATTAATATTATGTATCTTCACATATTTTCAAATGCTATTGCTGTGTTTATTTTAAAATAAAGGACGTAAAAATGATTGACCACTGATATATGATATATGTCAACCACCTCTAAAACCGTCTTAAATAATTAATCATTCCCTATAATAACACAAAAAGCACTATGCTTATTAACATAAGCACAGTGCTCGCCTTTAAATCTGTAATCTCAACTAATGAGAATACCTACTTAAGAGACACGAAGATTAGTCTTCTTTATTTTCTTCTTCATCGTCTTCTTTGTCTTCACCAACAACTTCAGGTTCTTCAGTTGCTGATTCGCCTTCCATAGCTTCAACTTCTTCTTCAGAAGGTTCATCTGTTGGAGGAACTACTGTTACGATAGAATCTTCTGGATCATTTTCTATTGTGAAATCACCAGAGATTTTAACATCAGAAACTGCTAAGCTGTCATTAACTTGTAATTCACTGATATCTACTTCGATAGTTTCAGGAATATTTTCAGGTGTAGCTGTAACTTCTAAGTTGAATAATGGTTGTTCAACTACGCCGCCTTCTTTAGCACCTACAGCTTCACCAACTAATTGAACTTGTACTTCAACAGTACGTTCTTCACTCATGTTGATTGCTAAAAAGTCGATATGAGTGATTTGGTTTTTTAATGGGTCAAATTGATAATCTGAAACCATTACTTTAATTGTTTTAGAACCTACGCCTAAATCGATAACACCATTACGTCCTACTTCACGGATTACTTTGATAAATTCAACTTCATCAACTTTAACTGAAGTATTTTTTGTACCGTAACCATACACAACTGCAGGTACTTTACCTGAGTTTCTTAATTGTTTTAGGTCAGAACGTGTTTGTTTACCTTGACGAATGATTGACTTTAATGAAGCCATTCGTATTTCCACCTTTCGAATTTCGCGGTTTAGACATTAGATGCGTCTAACCTGCTCCTCACTTACCCATCAACATTACTGTTGCTTGTAAGTGTTTATTTGTTCGCAATTCTACGAACGTTAGTATTATACATGTTGATATAGGATACGTCAAATTCAATTGTAAATTTTAGTCAAATAATACACTTACTGATTCTCTTTCGTATACACGAATAATTGCTTTAGCAATTAAACCAGCAACAGAAAGTTCTTTTGTATTATTAGGTTTTCTATTCTCTTCTAATTGAATTGAGTTTGTTACTATAAGTTGTTTGATTGCAGAGTTTTCAATCCTTTCTTTTGCTGGCCCAGAAAGCACTGGATGTGTACAACAAGCATAGACTTCTTTAGCACCTTTATCTTTTAAGGCTTGAGCAGCTAAAGTAATTGTTCCTGCAGTATCAATAATGTCATCTATAATAATTGCAGTACGTCCTTCAATATCACCCACAATATTCATAACTTCTGCCACGTTAGGTTTCGGACGTCTTTTGTCGATAATCGCAATTGGAGTTTTTAAAATGTCGGCTAATTTACGTGCTCGCGTTACCCCACCATGATCAGGGGACACAACTACACATTCTTCTGGATTAATATCAGGATCATTCTCAAAGTGTTGTGCAAGGATAGGAACACCCATTAAATGATCAATAGGAATATCGAAAAATCCTTGGATTTGAGGTGCATGTAAGTCTAATGCGATCATACGATTGGCACCTGCTGTTTCGATTAAATTAGCTACTAATTTAGCAGTAATAGGTTCACGACTACGGGCTTTTCTATCTTGTCGAGCGTAACCATAGTATGGTACTACGATGTTAATATTTGCTGCTGACGCGCGTTTACACGCATCAATCATAATAAGTAACTCCATTAAATGAAGATTGACTGGGTATGAAGTTGGTTGAACAATAAAAACATCACAACCACGAATGCTTTCTTCAATATTTATTTGAATTTCTCCATCACTAAAACGTTTTACAGAACATTTACCTAATTCAATCCCTACATGATCTGCTACTTCTTGTGCCAAAGGTTCATTTCCTTTGAGCGAAAAGATCTTCATTGATGAATTCTTATATTCATTATTTAACATTTATAGTCCTCCAATTATTTACTTAGACATTTATATTATATAGAAAATAGCGCTTTTTTACTATGATAGATGTACAATCAAAATAATTACAATTTTATAAATTCATTTAAAACTGCATATACGATAGCAATTCAAGGGCAAGAACTATTTTTTTAAGTAGCCTTCTTTATTTACTTGTCTTGCACGCGCTAATGCTAAACTATCTTCAGGAATATTATCTGTAATTGTGGATCCAGCTGCAATAAGAGTATGATTGCCTACTGTTACAGGTGCTATAAGGTTCGTATTACATCCTATAAAGGCATCTTTACCTACTATTGTTTTAAATTTGTTAGCACCATCATAGTTTACAGTGATAGAACCACATCCGATATTTGTACGCTCGCCTATTTCAGCATCTCCAATGTAACTCAAGTGTGATACTTTAGCACCATCTTTAATATCTGCTTTCTTCACTTCAACAAAGTTTCCTACTTTAACTTCAGAACCTAAATTAGATCCTGGACGTAGTTGAGCGAAAGGTCCAACTGTTGTGTTCTCTCCAACAATAGAGTCATTGATAACCGATTGTTTTATGTTAGCATTCGAATGAATTGTACTGTTATTAATTTCAGAGTATTGGCCTATCCACACATCTTCTTCAATCGTTGTATGACCTCCGATTCGCACGCCTGGTTCAATAGTTGTATCTATTCCAATTTTCACATCTGTTCCAATAAATGTTGAACTTGGATCAATGATGGTCACACCATTTTCCATATGATAGCGATTAATACGTTGTTGCAAAGCCTTTTCAGCTTCACTTAACATCAAACGATCATTAACACCAATGATTTCATCAAAATCTTCGGTACAATAAACTTCCGCTTTACCTCCGTCTTTTAAAATTAAAGACAAAACATCAGGTAAATAATATTCTCCTTGAGCATTATCATTTTTAACTTGTTCTAACTTCTCAAATAGAACTCGATTATTAAAGGCAAAAATACCTGAACTAATTTCTTTAATCGCACGTTCTGATTCATTTGCGTCTTTCTCTTCAACAATACGCTCTAATATTCCATTATGATTTCTTATAATTCGTCCATAACCATAAGGATTGATAGTAGAAGCAGATAATACAGTAACCTGTGATTGTGTACTTTCATGATGTTCAATAAGTGATTGTAGAGTTTGGTATGTAATAAGAGGTGTATCTCCACATACTACTAAAGTAGTTCCTTCTTTATCTGCTAAATGTTCATGTGCCATTTTCACAGCATGAGCTGTTCCAAGTTGTTTATCCTGAAAACTATATAATGATTGATTACCCAATGTATCTTTCACACTCTCGGCGCCATGACCAATAATAGTTACAATTTGATCAACGCCAGCTTGTTTTACGTTGTTAAGCACATGTTCAACCATTGGTTTGCCAGCAACCTCATGGAGCACTTTATATTTCTTTGATTTCATTCTTGTGCCTTTACCTGCTGCCAGAATAATCGCATGTCTTTGCATGAATGCTAACCCTCCATTAAAATTTACACTTCATAGTTATTATAGTTGAATAACAAAGAGAGTTTCAACTTATAAAAGGTTTTGTTAATCATTCATTAAAGGTTTGATAATTTTAGAAATTCAAATAGGTTGTTATGCTTTAAAAAGGCAAATGAGGTCATTAAACCCAATAGTTACAATACATATTCAACCTCTTTATTAATCATTAGTATTTTATTTCAGTGTCCAAACCATTATATTATCAATCATAATTTATGATAATAAAGTTATAATCATACAGACATATTAATTACGTCTATCATAAGTAAATTTTTATAGGTGGATTGTTGTCAGAGAAACATATCAGCATTTTACTTCTATCATTTTTATTTATCGTTAAATGTTTATATCGTTTTCGTTTATGGAAATACAAAACACATTAAAAATAAAGGGGAGGGACTACAACTTCAATAAGAAGTTGTAGTCCCTCCCCAACAATATGGTATAAAGTTCAAGTAATCCGTTACACAATCATTACTAGTTTTGCCAATGACTAACAATACATTAAAATACCTGAGACAATATATCATCAATGTCTCAGGCTTATTTTATAAATGAATACATTTTTTAATTAAGCTTCGTCTGATTCTTCGTTATCTGAAGTAGCATTTTTGTCTGGAATAACTTCATCAGTTTCATCATATACTTTCATCACTGCATCTTGGATTTCTTGTCTCATATCAGAATTGATAGGATGCGCGATGTCACGGAATTCACCATCTGGTGTACGTTTACTTGGCATTGCGACAAAAAGACCTGAGTTTCCTTCAATTACACGTAAATCATGAATTACAAAAGCTTCATCTAGCGTAATAGAAACGAGTGCTTTCATTCTGCCGTCTGTTTGTATTTTTCTAAGTCTTACATCTGTCACTTTCATGTAGTGAGCCCCCCTAGTATATCTTTATATTATTAGAAGCTTGACAACTTTTAAGAAAATTATAATTCCTTCACTTTACCTATCAATTCAATTTCTACCTTTACGTCTTTAGGCAACCGTGACACTTCAACACAACTACGAGCTGGTTGGTGTTCGACGAAATAGTTTCCATAGATTTGATTAATTTGTTGAAAATCATTCATATCAGAAATATAGATTGTCGCTTTAACAACAGAATTCAAATCAGAACCTGCTTCTTTTAATACCACAGTTAAATTTTCTAAAACTTGCTTAGTTTGTTCTTGAACATCATCGCTAACAATTGTTCCATCAAGTGTGAGTGGAATTTGACCTGATGTAAAAACAAAACCGTTTATAACAGTTGCATGCGAATATGGACCTAATGCTTCGGGTACCTTATCTGAGTTGATTATTTTCATGATGAAATTGACACTCCTTTTTTAAGAAAATTTAGACAAACTGTTGCCTGGTTCCACTTTAAATTCTTGGTTGTACTCGTCGACATCTGACAATCTGACTAAGGAAGTATAATCTTCAATTAATCTTTGTTTTACTTCTTTTGATTCTACAAGTACTGATACCCCTTTTACATGAGCTTTAAACTCATTCATTAAATTCATTACCCCATTGATTGAGCCACCAGCCCTCATAAAATCGTCTACTACGAGGACATTAGAATTCTCAGCTAAAGTTCGTTTCGATAACACCATTGTTTCTATTTTTCTAGATGATCCTGAAACATAATTGATTGAAACCGTAGAACCTTCTGTAACTTTATTGTCCTTTCTTATAACCACTACAGGTAAATTTAATACGTTTGCGACTGCATTCGCAAGTGATATCCCTTTAGTCGCTATGGTAACAACAGCATCAAGTTCTTCGTTCATATATATACTAGCAATTAACTTGCCTACTTTATTTAATAAAGAAGGATTACCAACTAAATCGGATAAGAATAAATATCCTCCAGGTAGCAAACGGTCTTTCTCTTGTAATTGCGCTATCACCTCATTAACAACCTCTGTGGCCTCTGATTTACTCATCATAGGTTTATAGGTTACTCCACCACTTGCACCTGCCGTAGTAATAATAGTTCCTAATTTTTCATTTTGAAACGTAGTTTTGATGATTTGAACGTCTTCACTAATTGACGATTTTGCTTGTTTAAATTTCTTTACAAAATAAGTGAGGGGTATCAACTTATTTGGGTGGTTCATGAGGTATTGTGTCATAAATACAATACGTTCGCTTCTTTTATATCTCATCTTTTCAAACCCTTCTATCCTAATAATCTTACTAAGTAAACTTCATTACAACAACCATTCACTGCATTATAAATATTTTTAGCTTGTCTTTCTTTTTGAGCTAGCCCATAAACAGTAGGACCGCTTCCACTCATCAAAGCACCATCAGCACCACATTGTAGCATGTTATCTTTAATCTTTTTAATGTCAGGATGCATAGCCATAGAAACAGGCTCTAACCGGTTAGAAAGACTATTGCATAATAAATGATAATCATTATTCTCTAAAGCCTGTTTACACTTTTCGTTATGAACTATATGTTCTTCAGTTAAATCTAGTGCTTTAAATACATCAGGCGATGAAATTCCGATGTTAGGCTTAGCTAAAACAACCCATGCAGATGGTGGTCTTTTTAGGAAAGTTACTTGCTCTCCACGCCCCGTACACACAGCAGTTTGGTTATAAATACAAAAAGGTATATCTGTGCCTATTTGTATGCCTAATGCAGCTAAATCGTCTAAAGATTGACCTAAACCAAACAATCGATTCAACCCTCTCATTGTAGCGGCTGCATCCGCAGAACCTCCTGCAAGACCAGCTGAAACTGGTATATCTTTATCAATTGTAATTGTCACACCTTCATTAATATTAAATCTCTCAAACATTAAATCAGCTGCTTTATACGCAAGGTTTTTATTATCGTTAGGAACGTAATTATGCTCAATATCGACAACAATCTTCTTATCAGTTCGCTTTTCAAAAGATAATCGATCATTTAAATCAACTGTAGTCATCACCATTTCAATTTCATGATAACCATCATCTCTTTTAAAAAGGGTGTCGAGCGTAAAATTTATCTTAGCTGGCGCAGTTTCATATATCATTTTTCCGCCCTCGCTTTGAATTGTTATTAAAATGATTTTAACATAAAGCCTTTAAATATTTGATAGATTATGTGCAATTTCTCGTAAAATCTTAATGAAGAGTAATTTTTTAACACTCAACATACGCATTTTCAATTTTTAAAAATATATTTAACAACTAAAGCGAATCACTTTTGGATATTACAAAAATGCGACTTATTTAAATGATTATTCGTTTAATTTAAATAATTTGTGTATTAATAATAAACGTAAGTTGCATAATCTCATGAAAATGGGAATGAATAAAGACTACAATAACAAAGAGCCTGAACATATCTTCAATGTCCAGACTCACCTTAAATAATAAAAATATTAAATTTAGAGTTATCGACGACGCTCATAAATTATGTTTTTGTTAGTGTGCAACTGCTTCTTGATGATTATCTTCTTCAAATGAAACTTGTACATTTTCTGTAAGCACATCAGTGTATGTATAAGATACGCGTTCAAAGTTGTGTTTATCTTGATCTAATTCGACAATAAAAACAGATGGATATGTTTCTTTTAAAACCCCTGATCGTTCAATTGTCTTTTTACGTCCACCATTGGCTTTAAGTACAATACGATTTCCTAAATGACAATCAATAGAATTTTTGATGTCCAAAATTGATTTTGGCATATTGCCCCACCTCACTACACATTACATTTTACCATATTTGAGCCGTTTTCGTCAAATAAAATTTAAATTTTATCAATGTGCAGGGTCTTTGTCAACATTTTAATTTGTTAATTCGGAGAATTTTTTCTTTTGTTCATATAATGTGGCGAAATCTTGAATCGTGAGTGTTTCTCCACGTCTTTTAGGATCAATACCAGCGCTTTCCAGCCACTGTCGTATAGTTTCTTTATTCTTCTTACCATCTTTAAAGAAGTTTTGGTAGTTATTATTAATTGTTTTACGTCGTTGTGCAAAAGCGGCCTTTGCTAACTTAAAAAAGGCTTCCTCATCATCAACCTGTACAAGTGGTTCTTGGCGTTGCATCAATTTTACAACGATAGAATCAACGTTTGGAGGAGGCATAAATACAGTTTTAGGAACTGTTAAAACTTTACTTGTCTCCGTATAGTATTGAGCAACAATCGATAACGAGCCGTATGCTTTGGTACCTACGTGAGCGTTCAAACGTTCTCCTACCTCTTTTTGCATCATTACGACAAAACCATCAATAGGTACATCCTGTTGCATCAAATTAAGTAAAATAGGCGTGGTAATATAATACGGTAAATTAGCAACAACCATAATCTTGTCACAATCTTGTAGATGTGTAGCTACAGCTTTAGCAATATCAGCTTTAAGTATATCTTCATTGATAATCGTTACATTATCGTATGGCGAAAGTGTATCTTTAAGCACAGGTATTAACCTTTGATCAATTTCAAAAGCCATCACCTTCTTAGCATTCTTTGCAAGTTGTTCAGTCAATGATCCCATACCTGGTCCAACTTCAATTACACCCGTTGCACAATCAATATGACTCGCTTCGATAATTTTATTAATGATATTTACATCTATTAAAAAATTTTGTCCTAAACTTTTCTTAAAATTAAACCCATATTGATCAAGCAAAGCACGTGTTCGAGATGGTGTTGCTATATCTTTATATTCCATTTAATTCTCCTCTTCTTCAAATAGCGCTTTTCTGACATCGTCTTCAGTATAGCCAAAAGCATTAAGTTTCTTTAATAATTGCTTTCCATTAGAGTGACCGATGTGTAATTTTCGACCTAAGATATTTCTACGGTGTCTTGCATCTTTACCGATTATTAGTCCCAAATCAATGAGTACACTTTTATCAATAGTTTCTTTAGCTTCTTCAAGCGGTGAACTTACATGTATTAATGCTTCTTGAATATCTTTAATATTTGCATGTTCTATTCCTATTTTACCTCTTTTACTCTTGGCCTTTTCTCTATCTACATATGCATGCTTAACACCAGAAACATGTTCCCGTATAGTATTCCTAATTTTATCACCTGGGAAATCTGGATCTGTCAGTACAATCACACCTCTAGTTTGCTGTGCGTGTTGTATCACTTCTAAAGTATATGTATCAATTGCACTACCGTTTGTTTCAATAGTATCACAGTCTACAGCACTTTTTACTCGCTCAGTATCATCTTTACCTTCAACAACAATAAATTCGTTTATTTTCATAAATTAACCTTTCATAATATTGATAACTTAATCATTAATTTTATAGAATCTTTCGGCAATATTAAAATATTAACTATCAAATCATAATTTCTTACACTAACCTCAGTTTAAATTTAAAAAATGAGAAAGATATCTTAAACTTATAAAAAAGTGATGTTCCTCATCTTTTTAAAGTTAGACACCTTTCCCACTAAAAATTCATTGAGTTAATTCAAATTGAATAAACGTTCAGCATTTTCGGTTGTTTGGCGACAGACCTCCTCATAAGTCATACCACGCAAATCTGCAATTTGTTGTGCTACTAAAGTAACGCGTTCTGGTTCATTGCGTTTACCTCTATAAGGGTGCGGGGATAGATACGGCGCATCTGTCTCGCATAACAAACGATCCATTGGTACGTGTTTAGCAACTTCTTTTGGTTGCTTTGCATTTTTGAAAGTGACGGGTCCCCCAAGCGAAACATAGAAGTTCAATTTATTAATCACGACATCAGCAATTTCAGGTGAAGCACTAAAACTGTGCATAATTCCACCCACTTCTTCTGCATGTTCTTCAATCAAAATATCTATGCAATCTTGAGTCGCTTCACGATTATGAATAATAATAGGTAATTGAACACGTTTAGCTAATGCAATTTGCTTTTTAAATACCTCTTTTTGTACATCAGAAGGTGATTTATCCCAATGATAATCTAACCCCATCTCACCAATACCAATAATTTTTGGATGTTTAGAAAGACTTTCTATCCATTCCAATCTTTCATCAGTACAATCTATTGCATCAACAGGATGCCAACCGATAATACCATAGATAAAGTCATACTTATCTATTAGCTCCATAGTACGTTCAATAGTAGGTGTATCAAAACCTACTACAAACATTCTATCTACGCCTGCTTCTCTTGCACGAGATATCACTTCATTTAAATCCTCATCGTATTGTTCATCATTTAAATGTACATGCGTATCGATTAACATCATTATCTCTCCTATCCTTAGATTATACTATTTAATTACTGCACCATTTGGAATTGCACTAGGCAAGCTTATCAAGGTAAGTACGCCATCTTTTTCAGCTGACAAAATCATACCTTCGGATTTTTGTCCCATTAATTTAGCTGGTTTTAAATTAGTAACAACTGCAACTTTTTTACCAATAATGTCTTCCGGACGATAAAACTTAGCTATACCAGATACTATTTGACGTTGTTCATTATCTAAATCAACTTTTATTTTTAATAGTTTCTCCGATTTTTTTACAGTTTCCGCATCAATAATAGTTGCTGCTTTGATTTCAACTTTATCAAAATCTTTGATATCAATTTGCTCTTTACCGGGTTCATCAGACTGTTTTGTTGACTTAGATGGTTGCATTGATTCTTTGATATAAGCAATTTCTGCTTCAGTGTCTAATCTTGGGAAAATTGGTGTTGGCTTTTCAGTTACAGTAATTGCCTCTGACAACATACCATATTGTTGCAGACTATCTAATTGATGTAAATCCGGATTGTTAATATTGAGTTGCTTAAATATCTCCCTAGGTGCATGCGTCAAGAATGGTTGTAATAAGATTGTAGCGAAACGAATGTTCTCAACAAGATGTGCCATTACGTTACCAAGCATCTCACGTTGATTTTCATCTTTTGCAAGAACCCAAGGTTGTGTTTCATCAATATATTTGTTTGTACGACTAATAAATTTCCACACTGTTGATAAAGCAACAGAAAATTGTAAACTTTCCATATTATCATTGAATGATTTAACAGTTTCAAGCGCCATCGCTTCCATCTTTTCATCCAATTCATGTTTTGGACCTTGGTATGCAGGTAATTCGCCGTGGAAATATTTGTTTATCATAGAGATAGTACGATTCACTAGATTACCTAAATCATTCGCAAGATCGTAATTTGTTCTTTCAACAAAGGCTTCCGGTGTAAATACGCCATCAGAACCAAACGGTAATTCACGCATTAAGTAATAACGTGTCGCATCAAGACCATAACGATCAATTAATACATTAGGATCTACGACATTACCTTTAGATTTACTCATTTTACCATCTTTCATTAAAATCCAACCGTGTGCAAAAACTTTTTTAGGAAGTGGTAAATCCAACGCCATTAACAATATTGGCCATATAATAGAGTGGAAACGTACAATTTCTTTAGCCATCAAGTGTATATCTGCTGGCCAATATTTATTAAATAATGTTTCATCATCAGATAGATAACCTAATGAAGAAATATAATTAACAAGTGCATCAATCCACACGTATACAACATGTTTAGGATTAGATGGTACACGTACACCCCAATCGAATGATGTACGCGAAACTGCTAAATCTTCTAAACCTGGTTTGATAAAGTTATTAATCATCTCATTTTTTCTAGATGGTGGTTGTATAAAGTCTGGATTTTCATCGTAAAATTCTAATAAGCGGTCTGTATATTTATTAATATTGAAGAAATAGCTTTCTTCTTTTACAAGTTCGACTTCGTGACCAGAATCAGGACTTTTACCACCTATAATTTTGCCGTTTTCATAAACAGGATCAACAAGTTGTGACTCTGTATAATATGTTTCATCAGGAACAGAATACCAACCTTCGTATTCACCTAAATAAATGTCACCTTGTTTTAATAATCGCTCAAACACTTTCTCAACGACTTGCTTATGACGCTCTTCTGTAGTTCGAATAAAATCATCATTAGAAATCTCAAGTTTACTCCATAAGTTTTTAATACCTGAAATCATTTCATCTAAGTATTCTAGTTCTGTTTTGCCAGCTTTTTGAGCTTTTTCTTGGATTTTTTGACCGTGCTCATCAGTGCCAGTTAAATAACGAACATCATAGCCTTGCATTCTTTTATAGCGAGCTATCACGTCGCCTGCGACTGTAGAGTATGCATGACCGATGTGTAGGTTCCCGCTCGGATAGTATATTGGGGTTGTTATATAAAATGTATCTTTAGCCATCACTGGTCCTCCTCATTAATTACATAATAAATGATATCTAAATTTATTTTTCTTTTCAATGAAGTCGCGTACCGTTATGTATCAGTTTTAAAAATTCGCATCAATTGAAAATTAATTGTCATCATCTTTACTACAATACCATAAAATCAACACGCTATGGGGTTTTTACAATAATTAAGTCATTATAAAGTAAAGTGTTTAACACATTTTTTTAATCAATATTATGATAAATATTATATACGTCACCCGTCTTCATATGTCGATCTGTTGCGACAAGTTTAATTGCTTTTTTAGTTTTAACCTGTTTGGTTTCAATATAATAATCAACATGTTCTTTAACCGTATAATTTTCAAACCATGATTCCCCACTCTTAGGTAATGCACCTTCAATCAGTATCACAAACTCACCTTTAAGAGGTAATCTGTCTTGATTAATCAATTCCAACATATCGTCAACTGTAAGTGTAAGAACTTGTTCAAATTTCTTCGTTAGCTCTCTACCAACAGTAATCCGTCTTTGCGAATCTATTTTAGCTATTGCTTTCAAAGTATCAGTAACTCTATAAGGCGATTCATAAAGTATCAAAGTACTATTTTGAAACATTCTATCATCAAGCACTTCAATTTTTTCTTTTTCTTTTCTTGGCAAAAAACCTAAAAATATGTATGTGAAAGATGGTAATCCACTTGACATAAGTGCAGTCAACCCAGCATTAGGACCTGGTACTGTTTCTATATTTATATTATTTTTACGTGCTTCGACAACTAATTCATATCCTGGATCACTAATTAACGGCAACCCAGCATCTGATACTAACGCTATATTTAAGCCAGTTTGTAACTGCTTGATTAAATAGTCAGTTTGTTGTTCTTTATTATGTTCATGATACGACTTTAGAGGCGTTTGTATTTCATAATGATTACACAATTTTCGTGTTACTCGTGTATCTTCACATGCAATCACATCAACTTTTCTTAATGTTTCTATAGCTCGAAATGTAATATCACCAAGATTTCCAATTGGTGTTCCTACTAAATATAAAGTTGTCATATTATCCCTCCTGTATCATTTTTAACTTTTGTTGTCTAGTATATGTTTTAATTTCATATTCACGTTTCAATGCTTCCGATTTCGTTGTATATGTTTCTTGATAAACTAACTCTACCGGTCGTCTTATTTTTGTATATTTAGCACCCTTACCGTTATTATGCTTTATTATTCGTGCATTTACATCTTTAGCATAGCCAGTATATAAACTTCCGTCATTACATTTAACAATATAAACAAAATGTTTATCCATAATAAATACCTTTCATCTCATCGCTATATGATCCATCCTCATTATATATATATAATGGATTACGTATATCTAAACCTTGGTTACCACCTTTTCTTCCTTCCACAACAATTGTTTGTGCAGGCTTATCATGTTTACTATACACCAACGTCAATGCTTTAGGCTCAATTTTACCGTGTCTTAATTCGGTTAAGACATCCATTAGCCTTTCCGCTCGATGGACCATAATAAAACGACCACCCTCTTTAAGTAAATGTCTTGCAGCTTCAATACAATCTTTAAGATTACACATTATTTCGTGACGTGCTATTTTATGTGCTTCTTTTTGATGTTGATGATTTTGATTCATTTTAAAATAAGGAGGATTACAAGTCACTAGTGTATATTGAGCAGGTTGAAATGTTTGATATACATCTTTTAAATCCATACGGTGCATAGTTAGTCTATCGTTCAAATCATTCAATTTAAAACTGCGACGTGCCATACTCACTAATTGCTCTTGTATTTCTATCCCTTCAATAGGTTGAGTTGATTTAGCAGCTAATAATAATGGAATAACACCATTGCCGGAACATAAATCCATAACTTTATCATTTTTGCGTACTTCGGTTAAATACCCTAACAATAGGGCATCAGTAGAAAAAGAGAATACTTCATCATTTTGTATAATCTCATATCCTTCTTTTATTAAATGGTCAACGCGTTCATTATCTTCTAACATATCTTTACTCCTAAAAAAAGGATGTTATTACAGTATGACTTAAATTACACACTTATAATACATCCTTATATTTAAACATTTATTTATCGAAAGAATTAATCACTCAACACATTAAGGCATAATAAGCAATCTTCACCATGACGATGTTTCCCGAATAATTCACCCTTACAAATATGAAAACCTTCACGATATAACATCGCTAAATTATCTTTACTTGGAGATGGTGTTTTTACATGCTTATAATTATCTTTATCTAAGTGAGTTTCAACCGATTCTTCAGTTTTGTTCATTAATCGTTTTAAATTTTCATTTTCAACTTGTAAAGCAACATTCTCCTCAACAAGTTCGACGGTTAAATCTTTAAGTTCTGACATGTCGGTTGTAAGTTGTTCAACGTGATGTTCTAATTTCATAAGTCTTTCGAATAATTCATTTCGATTCAAAGGTTATTCAACCTCCTTAATTCAATACTTCTATCTCTTCCATTTTATATTCTAAAGGTTGTTCTAGACCCTCTATTTTAACTTGCATAGAAATATCTAAAATATTTAATCCTATCACTTTCCCGTGACCATCTGGTGTTTGAATCATATCTCCGACGTCAGGCAATTGAGTTCGAGCCTCTTCATAGTAGTCATTTTCATATTTAAGACAACACATTAATCTACCACAAGCTCCTGAAATCTTAGTTGGATTTAATGATAGGTTCTGATCTTTCGCCATCTTAATGGATACAGGTTCGAAATCTCCTAAAAATGTAGAACAACACAAAGAACGCCCACAAGGACCGATACCACCCAATAATTTCGCTTCATCTCTTACCCCAATTTGACGTAATTCTATTCTAGTCTTTAGATTTTGAGCTAAAACTTTAACAAGTTTGCGAAAATCAATGCGATCATCTGCGGTAAAATTAAAAATCACTTTAGATTTGTCTAATGTATATTCACAATTAACTAATCGCATATCTAATTGCTGATCTTTAACTACTTTTTTACATAATTCTAACGCATCATTGGCATCACGTTCATTACGATAATATGTTTCTTGATCATCTTCATTCATTTTACGAATGATATTTTTTAGCGGTAATGTGACATCTTCTACATCAACTTCACGTAATGGAAACTTTACGTGACCAATTTCTATACCTCTTTTAGATTGGACAACAACCCAGTCACCAACCTCTACATCTAATTGATTCGGCGCGTAGTATTCTAATTTCCCTGCTTTTTGAAACTGAACACCTACAACATTGGGCATTTTAAATCACACCTTTTATTACTATTTGTTCAAAAACAAGTGTTGGATTAACATTTTGATTTAACTTTTTATGCGCTTCAGTAATTTGATCATACATGAGGATTAATTGATTAAAAGTTAATTGGTTTGCATAATTTTCAATTTCTACAGTTAAATCACTAAATGTATAATAATTATCCATTTCTACCTTTGCATGCATTATATCTTCGAAAAAGCCATTGACGGCTGATAAAGTAAGTAATTGTAATCTACGATTCTTAGCTTGTTTTAATAACTCAATGACACCTATAAGAGCCATAGCTTTATTAGATAATATTAATTGACACCATCTGATGATTGATTTTCTTAAAGTAACTAAATCAAATTCCTCATTTAACGACGATGCTGCTTCTATTTGAGTTGTATAGGTACTTAGCATTTCTGCTACCGGTCTTGCTATTGACATCTCTACTAAACGCTCTATAAACTGTCGCTTATCAATAGGCTTAAAATATACGTGCTGGCATCTTGAATGTATAGTGTCTAATATTTGTTCTGGTTTCGTTGATAAAAGAATCGCAATTGTATTATCAGGGGGCTCTTCTAAAAATTTTAGTATACTATTTTCCCCTTGAACAGTTAATTTTTCAAAATCCTCAATAATATATACTTTATATTGACCCTCAATAGGTAGTTGGTTCATATGGTGAACAAGTTGTTCGATTTGTTCTTTTTTAATTGTATTTTCATCAGAAGACACATATGAAAAGTCAGGATGATTAAAAGTATCAACTTTCAGTTCGCATTGATTACTATTATTACAAAGAATTAATTTAGTAAAATGGATTGCGACACGTTTCATCGTTTGTGCATCATCACCCTCAAACAAATATGCATGTGACAATTTGTTAGAATGATATGCGTTAGCTAACTGTTGTTGTTCATCCATAAGCGACTTACTCCCTTTATGATATTCATTATGTAAAAAGACTACTTAAATGATAGTTCTAGACTGTTGAGCAACGTCTTCAAACAATTCCGACTTAGCAACTGCATTCCTTGAATTAAACGCATATAATTACTAACTTTCACGCTTAAACTCAAAGGATGAAGTATAAATTTTGAATGAATATGCCTTCAATCTCAAACTACATTTAAAGTAGCCAAATAAAAAATACATCTATAATAATTACATTTTAAACACTTTTCATTAACAACTAGAATTGATGAAATGCTTCAATCGGCATTACAAATACTGTAGCGCCACCTACTTCAACTTCAACTGGATAAGGAATATATGAATCTGCACTACCACCCATTGGTGTTATTGGGGAAACAAGTTGGTCTCTATTACCACAAGTGTTATCAATGACAGATAGAACCTCATCGACACGGTCATCCTTAACCCCACATAAGAAAGTTGTATTGCCTGCTCTTAAAAATCCACCAGTAGTTGCTAACTTTGTAGCTCTGAAATTGTTTTTTACGAGTTGGTCTGAAAGCTCTTGACTATCTTGATCTTGAACGATCGCTATAATCATCTTCATTTTTATACACCTCTTTTTGTCATTATATCATAATTATTTTAAATATTTGATGATAGATTGGTATGTTTCTTCAACAACTTTATCCAAACTATGGTTAGCATTGACTTTAATAAACCGATGAGGGTTATCACTGATCACTTTATGATATCCTTCTATCACTTTTTCATGAAAAACTTTATCCTCTTTATCTAATCTGTTTTGTTCTCTGTTATTTTTTAGAATTCTTTGACGACCAATTTCCGCATCAACATCTAAATAAATCGTTAAGTCTGGATACAAACCATTAATTGCAAATTCATTTAATAATTTTACTTCTTTAATTCCTATACCCCTTGCATAACCTTGATAAGCCAATGAACTATCAATGTATCTATCACAAAGGACAATTTTATCTGCTTGTAAAGATGGGATAATCTTCTCAACAAGGTGTTCACGTCTAGATGCAGCGAACAGCATAGCTTCAGTTCGAATATCTATACTCTCTCCATCAAGTACAATACGACGTATTTCTTCACTAGTTAATACTCCGCCAGGTTCACGTGTTGTAACAATATCATATTCTTTAGCTAATCTTTCGCTTACTTCTTTAATTACTGAGGTCTTTCCTGCTCCTTCTGGACCTTCAAACGTTATAAATGTAGACATTTCTTATTCATCCTTAATAATTAATATTTTTTTATGATTTAAACCTTCAACTTTAATATTTTGCTTATCATATTTATTTAACAAGTCTATCATATGAGACGTCACGACTTCTCCTTTAAACATCACCGGTATACCTGGAGGGTATGGAACGATATGTTGCGCTAAAACTTTACCTTCTGCCTTTTTAATAGATACTTCTTTTGTATTTTGAAAATGAACAGTTTTGTATTCGCTAAAATCCGTCATAAAATTAAAAGATTTTATGTCGCGCGTACATTTTTTTGGCACGTTAATTTCTCTAATTTTTTCAATCAACAACTTAAAAGGAAATTTATCTCCTTCATGCCATAAAGGGAGAACGAGTAACACTTGATACATATCAGCTAATTCTACATATATTTCTTTTTCCTCAAACCATTTTTGCACATCATAACCTGTAACACCTTCAAAACTCACAACCAATTTTAAAGGATCCTCTGGTTCTATAACTGTAAATCCTATATTTATTAATAAATCAATTAACATCTTTCTTCGTTGGTAAAATAATGCGGAATCATATTCTTTATAAAATTTATTTGCTAATTCTAGACTAGACATAATAAGGTACGAAGGACTTGACGTTTGAAAATAAGTCAAATAATCTATGACTTGTTGTCTTAATGGTGCATCTTTATGTATATATAAAACTGATCCCATTGTTAATGCAGGGAGTGTTTTATGATATGACTGCACAACGTAATCAGCATTAAAATTCATTGAGGATTCTGGAAATCCATCTAAACCAAAATGTGCACCATGCGCTTCATCTACTAATATCGGTACCCCTCTGTGATGTAATTGTTTGATATATTGAGAAATTTCAAAAGTTTCACCGTAATAATTAGGGTATGTACAGATGGCAAGTTTATAATATTGATTTTTATCTTGAATTATCTTTGGCTTTACATATTGATTCGTTTTCTTACTGATATCTGTCTTAGTTATTGTCGCTTGTTGTTGTGTTATGTCTAGACCGTGAAATACTGATTTATGAACATTTCTACTAATTAAATATTTACCTTTTCTTGTCGAAAATGCTTGGATAACCGATAATATACCTGAAGTCGTTCCGTTAACTAGTAAGAAAGCATCATAGTTTTTATGTTTCCTAAAATTCTCCATGCTTTCTAAAATAATTCCTTCAGGATAATGCATATCATCTAATCCAGTAATTTCTGTCATATCCATTGCTAAATCAAGTCTATTTAAGTAGCCGATTGTCATGTTTTTATGCCCAGGAACATGCATAGAGATAGCGTTTTTCTCTATCAAACGATTTAATTTTTGAATTATTGGTCTTTTCATATTAATAACTCTCTCTAAATTTAATTTTTCATCTTATATGAGACAAATCATCATCATTCTTATTAACCCAATTCCTTTTTAACAAGCCCATTACATAGCAATCTCTGTATTCTCCCCTTGTATAGAAGTGTTCCTTTAACGTTCCTTCTATTTCGAAATTATTACTTTGATAGATATGTACTGCTTTCTCATTCTTAATATCCACATATAAGTATACCTTATTCATATTTAATACTAAAAAAGCATAGTCAATAGCCATTTTAAAAGCTTTTTTCGCGTACCCATTATTTGCATACTGTGGATCGATAATAATTAACACTTCACAAGTTCTATGTATAAAGTTAATCTCTAATAACTCTACCACGCCTACAGATGTTGATCCCTCTTCAACAATGAATCGTCGCTCTGTTTCATCTAAAATATGCTTTGTATATAAATTTTCTAATTCGCTCAATGATTGATAAGGCTCTTCAAACCAATACGACATAATGGAATACTCATTATTCAAATGATGTATAAATGATAAATCTGTCTTCTCCAATGCCCTAATAATCAAAGTCATCCCTCTTTCTTAATTTCTTGTTATTCATTACTAGTGTATTAGAAAACACAAATTTTCTCTAATACTTAACTAACTTTTTAATCATTGTCATTTCAACTTACTTAGATGTTCGATTTTAAAGTTCTTTATTAAAAAGAAAATTTTCCCAAACCTAATTGTTGTGATTATTTAATATAAAAAAGAGACCTTTCGGTCTCGTACTTTGTCTGGCAACGTCTTATTCTATCGAAACGTTAGTCCAACTACCATCAGCAGGTGCTAAGAAGTTTTCTTCACTTAAGACAAGCGCTAGCCTCTCACTTTATATATGGTACTTATTGACTCGTTTAAATCATCTAAATTCATTGTCTCGCTTCTTTATTCATGAGTTCCAAATGCTTTCTCCTCGCCAAGAAACCTATTTTTTTAGAACTCTTTTCATATAAAAAAAAGAGACCTTCCGGTCTCGATTAGGCTCATCGCATCCATACGATATTTGCCTGGCAACGTCCTACTCTAGCGGAACGTCAGTCCGACTACCATCGGCGCTAAGGAGCTTAACTTCTGTGTTCGGCATGGGAACAGGTGTGACCTCCTTGCCATTGTCACCAGACAAATGAATGATTATACATTCAAAACTAGATAGTAAGTAAGTTTTGCGTCGCAAAACGCTTTTAAAAAAATTGATTAAGTCTTCGATCGATTAGTATTCGTCAGCTCCACGTGTCACCACGCTTCCACCTCGAACCTATTAACCTCGTCATCTTCGAGGGATCTTATAACCGAAGTTGGGAAATCTCATCTTGAGGGGGGCTTCATGCTTAGATGCTTTCAGCACTTATCCCGTCCATACATAGCTACCCAGCTATGCCGTTGGCACGACAACTGGTACACCAGAGGTATGTCCATCCCGGTCCTCTCGTACTAAGGACAGCTCCTCTCAAATTTCCTACGCCCACGACGGATAGGGACCGAACTGTCTCACGACGTTCTGAACCCAGCTCGCGTACCGCTTTAATGGGCGAACAGCCCAACCCTTGGGACCGACTACAGCCCCAGGATGCGATGAGCCGACATCGAGGTGCCAAACCTCCCCGTCGATGTGAACTCTTGGGGGAGATAAGCCTGTTATCCCCGGGGTAGCTTTTATCCGTTGAGCGATGGCCCTTCCATGCGGAACCACCGGATCACTAAGTCCGTCTTTCGACCCTGCTCGACTTGTAGGTCTCGCAGTCAAGCTCCCTTATGCCTTTACACTCTATGAATGATTTCCAACCATTCTGAGGGAACCTTTGAGCGCCTCCGTTACCTTTTAGGAGGCGACCGCCCCAGTCAAACTGCCCGCCTGACACTGTCTCCCACCACGATAAGTGGTGCGGGTTAGAAAGCCAACACAGCTAGGGTAGTATCCCACCAACGCCTCCACGTAAGCTAGCGCTCACGTTTCAAAGGCTCCTACCTATCCTGTACAAGCTGTGCCGAATTTCAATATCAGGCTACAGTAAAGCTCCACGGGGTCTTTCCGTCCTGTCGCGGGTAACCTGCATCTTCACAGGTACTATGATTTCACCGAGTCTCTCGTTGAGACAGTGCCCAAATCGTTACGCCTTTCGTGCGGGTCGGAACTTACCCGACAAGGAATTTCGCTACCTTAGGACCGTTATAGTTACGGCCGCCGTTTACTGGGGCTTCGATTCGTAGCTTCGCAGAAGCTAACCACTCCTCTTAACCTTCCAGCACCGGGCAGGCGTCAGCCCCTATACATCACCTTACGGTTTAGCAGAGACCTGTGTTTTTGATAAACAGTCGCTTGGGCCTATTCACTGCGGCTCTTCTGGGCGTGAACCCTAAAGAGCACCCCTTCTCCCGAAGTTACGGGGTCATTTTGCCGAGTTCCTTAACGAGAGTTCGCTCGCTCACCTTAGAATTCTCATCTTGACTACCTGTGTCGGTTTGCGGTACGGGCACCTGTTATCTATCTAGAGGCTTTTCTCGGCAGTGTGAAATCAACGACTCGAGGAAACAATTTCCTCTCCCCATCACAGCTCAGCCTTATGAGTGCCGGATTTGCCTAACACTCAGCCTTACTGCTTGGACGTGCACTCCAACAGCACGCTTCGCCTATCCTACTGCGTCCCCCCATCGATTAAAACGATACTAGGTGGTACAGGAATATCAACCTGTTATCCATCGCCTACGCCTGTCGGCCTCAGCTTAGGACCCGACTAACCCAGAGCGGACGAGCCTTCCTCTGGAAACCTTAGTCAATCGGTGGACGGGATTCTCACCCGTCTTTCGCTACTCACACCGGCATTCTCACTTCTAAGCGCTCCACATGTCCTTGCGATCATGCTTCGACGCCCTTAGAACGCTCTCCTACCATTGTCCAAAGGACAATCCACAGCTTCGGTAATATGTTTAGCCCCGGTACATTTTCGGCGCAGTGTCACTCGACTAGTGAGCTATTACGCACTCTTTAAATGATGGCTGCTTCTAAGCCAACATCCTAGTTGTCTGGGCAACGCCACATCCTTTTCCACTTAACATATATTTTGGGACCTTAGCTGGTGGTCTGGGCTGTTTCCCTTTCGAACACGGACCTTATCACCCATGTTCTGACTCCCAAGTTAAATTAATTGGCATTCGGAGTTTGTCTGAATTCGGTAACCCGAGAGGGGCCCCTCGTCCAAACAGTGCTCTACCTCCAATAATCATCACTTGAGGCTAGCCCTAAAGCTATTTCGGAGAGAACCAGCTATCTCCAAGTTCGATTGGAATTTCTCCGCTACCCTCAGTTCATCCGCTCACTTTTCAACGTAAGTCGGTTCGGTCCTCCATTCAGTGTTACCTGAACTTCAACCTGACCAAGGGTAGATCACCTGGTTTCGGGTCTACGACCAAATACTCAACGCCCTATTCAGACTCGCTTTCGCTGCGGCTCCACATTTGCTGCTTAACCTTGCATCAGATCGTAACTCGCCGGTTCATTCTACAAAAGGCACGCCATCACCCATTAACGGGCTCTGACTACTTGTAAGCACACGGTTTCAAGTTCTCTTTCACTCCCCTTCCGGGGTACTTTTCACCTTTCCCTCACGGTACTGGTTCACTATCGGTCACTAGAGAGTATTTAGCCTTAGGAGATGGTCCTCCCAGATTCCGACGGAATTTCACGTGCTCCGTCGTACTCAGGATCCACTCAAGAGAGAATATGTTTTCGACTACAGGATTATTACCTTCTTTGATTCATCTTTCCAGATGATTCGTCTAACATGTTCTTTTGTAACTCCGTATAGAGTGTCCTACAACCCCAACAAGCAAGCTTGTTGGTTTGGGCTCTTCCCGTTTCGCTCGCCGCTACTCAGGGAATCGATTTTTCTTTCTCTTCCTCCGGGTACTAAGATGTTTCAGTTCTCCGGGTCTGCCTTCTGACATGCTATGAATTCACATGTCGATAACATGACATAACTCATGCTGGGTTCCCCCATTCGGAAATCTCTGGATCAACGCTTACTTACAGCTACCCAAAGCATATCGTCGTTAGTAACGTCCTTCATCGGCTTCTAGTGCCAAGGCATCCACCGTGCGCCCTTAATAACTTAATCTATGTTTCCACCATATTTTGAATAACAATTCAAAATAAATAGCTAAAACTAGTTATTAATCTTGTGAGTGTTCTTCCGAACACTAGCGATTATTTATGAATTCAAGCTTATTTAAAACTCTATTCACTCGGTTTTGCTTGGTAAAATCTTACTTACTTATCTAGTTTTCAATGTACAAAGAATGTTAATAAACATTCAAAACTGAATACAATATGTCACGTTATTCCTCATCTTCGTAGAAGATGTTCCGAATATATCCTTAGAAAGGAGGTGATCCAGCCGCACCTTCCGATACGGCTACCTTGTTACGACTTCACCCCAATCATTTGTCCCACCTTCGACGGCTAGCTCCAAATGGTTACTCCACCGGCTTCGGGTGTTACAAACTCTCGTGGTGTGACGGGCGGTGTGTACAAGACCCGGGAACGTATTCACCGTAGCATGCTGATCTACGATTACTAGCGATTCCAGCTTCATATAGTCGAGTTGCAGACTACAATCCGAACTGAGAACAACTTTATGGGATTTGCTTGACCTCGCGGTTTCGCTGCCCTTTGTATTGTCCATTGTAGCACGTGTGTAGCCCAAATCATAAGGGGCATGATGATTTGACGTCATCCCCACCTTCCTCCGGTTTGTCACCGGCAGTCAACTTAGAGTGCCCAACTTAATGATGGCAACTAAGCTTAAGGGTTGCGCTCGTTGCGGGACTTAACCCAACATCTCACGACACGAGCTGACGACAACCATGCACCACCTGTCACTCTGTCCCCCGAAGGGGAAAACTCTATCTCTAGAGGGGTCAGAGGATGTCAAGATTTGGTAAGGTTCTTCGCGTTGCTTCGAATTAAACCACATGCTCCACCGCTTGTGCGGGTCCCCGTCAATTCCTTTGAGTTTCAACCTTGCGGTCGTACTCCCCAGGCGGAGTGCTTAATGCGTTAGCTGCAGCACTAAGGGGCGGAAACCCCCTAACACTTAGCACTCATCGTTTACGGCGTGGACTACCAGGGTATCTAATCCTGTTTGATCCCCACGCTTTCGCACATCAGCGTCAGTTACAGACCAGAAAGTCGCCTTCGCCACTGGTGTTCCTCCATATCTCTGCGCATTTCACCGCTACACATGGAATTCCACTTTCCTCTTCTGCACTCAAGTTTTCCAGTTTCCAATGACCCTCCACGGTTGAGCCGTGGGCTTTCACATCAGACTTAAAAAACCGCCTACGCGCGCTTTACGCCCAATAATTCCGGATAACGCTTGCCACCTACGTATTACCGCGGCTGCTGGCACGTAGTTAGCCGTGGCTTTCTGATTAGGTACCGTCAAGACGTGCATAGTTACTTACACATTTGTTCTTCCCTAATAACAGAGTTTTACGATCCGAAGACCTTCATCACTCACGCGGCGTTGCTCCGTCAGGCTTTCGCCCATTGCGGAAGATTCCCTACTGCTGCCTCCCGTAGGAGTCTGGACCGTGTCTCAGTTCCAGTGTGGCCGATCACCCTCTCAGGTCGGCTACGCATCGTTGCCTTGGTAAGCCGTTACCTTACCAACTAGCTAATGCGGCGCGGATCCATCTATAAGTGACAGCAAAACCGTCTTTCACTATTGAACCATGCGGTTCAATATATTATCCGGTATTAGCTCCGGTTTCCCGAAGTTATCCCAGTCTTATAGGTAGGTTATCCACGTGTTACTCACCCGTCCGCCGCTAACGTCAGAGGAGCAAGCTCCTCGTCTGTTCGCTCGACTTGCATGTATTAGGCACGCCGCCAGCGTTCATCCTGAGCCAGGATCAAACTCTCCATAAAAAATTATGATGTTTGATTAGCTCATAAATACTAAATAGTTTGTAACGTTTCGTTACTGTTTATTGGAATTAACGTTGACATATTGTCATTCAGTTTTCAATGTTCATTTTCTTACCGACAAGAATTAATTATACTCTTCATAGTTGTTTAAGTCAACAACTTTTTGAAATTAATTTTAGTCGTTTATTTAATGATTAGTTAAGTTGTTTCGCTCAACAAATAAATACTATACAGACTTATCCCCGTTTTAACAACAGTAAAAATTACACTATCAAAAGACAATCAAAATCACTCCAAAAGAAAAACCGAACTTTTCCCTTATAGAATTCAATTACAAACGTGTTATACAGAAAAATGATGGTTAAAACAAAACTAAAACGCCTATATAAGCTCTATTCACAAACTTTATTTTTGTTGTTCATTTTAAAATATTTTTACTATTTTTCTATAATCCTTGTTTTTTATTCCAAACACTTTACCTACTCCTTGAGTAACGAAGGATTAATTCTTATCCTCATTAATAATAAATGTAATTATAAAAGTCTCTCCGTAAACTCAATAAGTCTGAATTCTAAAAAGTTAAACAAAAATCTTATCATATTCGTTATTTCAATCCATTAACGAACCCCAACTTGCTTTGTCTGGTGAATTTCTCAGTGAAATTCTTTGTGTTGGGGCCCCGAACCCCAACTTGCTTTGTCTGGTGAATTTCTCAGTGAAATTCTTTGTGTTGGGGCCCCGAACCCCAACTTGCTTTGTCTGGTGAATTTCTCAGTGAAATTCTCTATGTTGGGGAGATTCATATATAAGCGTATTTAATCTTCTTCTATTTAAATATAAAGAAAGCCTAGAATATTGACTTATATCCCAGACTTTTAAGTGGTAGATATTATTACATTTCCGTTCTACCTGCAATTGCTTTAGATAAGGTCACTTCATCAGCATATTCTAAATCGCCACCTACAGATAAACCTTGTGCCAGTCTCGTGACTTTAATCCCAATTGGCTTAACCAACCTAGATATATACATTGCAGTAGACTCACCTTCTAGGTTAGGATTCATAGCTAATATAAGTTCTTTCACCTCATCGTTTTTGAGGCGTTCAACTAATGCTGGTATATTGATGTCTTCAGGCCCAATACCATCCATTGGTGAAATCGAACCATGAAGCACGTGATATAAACCTTTATATTCACGCATTTTTTCCATTGCTATGACATCCTTGTCATCCTCAACTACACATATGACAGAACGATCTCGCTGTTTATCTTCACATATATAACAAGGATCATTTTCTGTAATATGTCCACAAACACTACAATAGGTAAGTTCTCTTTTAACATCAACTAGTGCTTTAGCAAACTTAACAACATCGTCTTCTTTCATATCTAAAGTATGAAAAGCCAGACGTTGAGCCGTCTTTGGTCCAATGCCTGGCAGTTTCATAAAACTATCGATAAGCTTTGATATAGGTTCTGGATAATGCATATTTCATCACATTCCAGGGATGTTTAAGCCTTGAGTATGCTTACCTAAACGTTGTTGTGTTAACTCATCTGCTTTATTCATCGCTTCATTTGTAGCCGCCAATACTAAATCTTGAAGCATCTCAACATCTTCTGGATCAACAGCTTCTTCTTTAATTTCTACATCTACAACTTCTTTATGACCTGTTACAGTAACAGTCACCATACCTCCGCCTGCTGTTCCAGCAACACGTTCTTCTTTTAATTTTTCTTGTTCTTGAGCCATTTTCTTTTGCATTTTTTGCATTTGTTTCATCATTTGTTGCATATTTCCGCCACCGCGCATAATTTCATTTCCTCCTTAATAGTAAACAATTTCTATAAAAATTTAGCTTTTATTACATTATACATACCAATATATCGCTTGTCATGTATCAGTCTTCATCAACTAAATGTACAGTTTCCTCACCAAATAAGTCTTTAGCTTTTTGAGCAATATCTATTTGTTGAGACTGTTGTGTGCTTTGTTTTTCGCTTTGATGTGTTTCATTGGTGTTACGATTTTGTAAGTACTCTGCTCTCACTCTCAGCCATTGGTCAGCCGGCACTCCTACTACTTTGACAGTTTTATTAACTATATTACAAACTACACTTTCAATATTATTTCTCTTTTCATCATCTTTATTTACTATTTCACAATGAATTTCTTCATCAAATTTAACTAACACATGATCTTCACTAGCTGCTACCGGTTCTGAATTCAGTAGTAAACTAACTAAAGACTTTTTATCATTACTTTTCGCATGATCAATCACTTCTTGCCAATGGTTCTTCAATAATTTGATATCATCTTTGTTTGCTTTGTCTAATACTTTCGCTATCTGTTGCATAGAAAACGCATTTTTAGATCGTTGAATCGTGCGTGTTGGCTTCTTAGGTTGTTTATTAACTTTATTAGCTTTGATCCCTTGTTCTTTTAAGGTTTTAAGCTCATTTTCAAGTTGTTCTAAACGTTGTAATAACATCTCATTATCTGGTTCATTAGCTACCGATGCTGTTGCTACATTTTGTACAGTTTGAGGCTGTGTCTTAATCATTTCTGCAAGTTTAACTAGCAACACTTCAAAATGAACACTTTGATTTACACTGAACCTAATGGATACTAGTGTATCATTGATGATATCTATCATCTTGTATAACATATCTAAGTCGAAATGAATAAGTGATTCAAAATGAACGGATTCGTTAGACGTTTTATTCATAATTGTATCTCTAACAAAGTAAATCATATCATTAATGAGTCTGTTGACTTCTTTACCTTCTGAAATAAAATGATGATATCTATTAAATGCAGCTTTAACATCACTTTTTACAATGTCATTAAACAACTCATTTAACGCCGCTTCATCAACACTACCTGTAACATTTAAAGCATCTTGTAACGTAAGTCGTTCGTCTCCGAACGCTATTGCCTGGTCCATAATGCTTAATGCATCTCGCATACCACCTTCTGATGCTTTAGCAATAAATTCTAATGCTGCGTCGTCGTAATCCAAAGATTGGGAATTAGCTACATACTTAAGTCTGTCTATAATTTGGTCACTGCTAATTGCTTTAAAGTCAAATCGTTGCGCTCTCGAAATAATAGTGGGTGGAATTTTATGTGGTTCTGTTGTTGCCAAGATAAATATAGCATGCGCTGGTGGTTCTTCTAATGTTTTAAGCAAAGCATTGAAAGCACCAGTAGTTAACATATGAACCTCGTCAATAATATATACTTTATACTTAGATTCACTAGGTGCGTACTTAACTTTATCTCTAATATTCCTTATTTCATCTACACCGTTATTACTTGCAGCATCAATTTCAATTACATCGTTATTCGTACCTTGTGTGATTCCTTTACAAATCGCACATTCATTACAAGGTTCACCATCGTCACTATTAAGACAATTAATAGCTTTGGCAAAAACCTTTGCAATACTCGTTTTACCCGTACCTCTCGGACCACTAAAAATATATGCATGAGATTGTTTACCTTTTGAAATTGCATTACGCAGTGTTTTAGTTACATGCGTTTGTCCAACCACATCATCAAAACTTTGCGGTCTATACATACGATACAAAGCTTGGTAATCCACCGTAGCACCTCCATTAACAATTACTCATTATTATATCACGCTCTTATATTTTCTTTTCAATTAAAAATCAATCCAGTACTTCCGGATAATACACTGTCATTCCAGACCATTCATTTTGAACCGGTTTTAGAAATTTTACTAATAATGTTTGATCATTTCGTTTTTCTTCTATATGTATATTATATAAATGAGCTGCTTCATAATCAGATTTCTCAAAGTACTGAGGATGATTATTTACAAAAATAGCACAATATCCTTGTTCTTTTGCACGTTCTTCTACAGCTTTTAACAGCGCTTGACCTAACCCTTGGTTTCGAATAGATTTATCTACTGACAGTGCACCAATGGCTAACGCTATCGCTTTTTTGTTTTTAGACGACAACTTAACCTCTGCTAACACAACGTGACCTATAACTTCATTCAATTCATTCTTAGCTATAACTTCTAATTCATAATTATAGTTTTCAAGTTTTCTTAGATTTTTAACGCGCGCTCGATCTTGCCAACTGGATTCTGGATTTAGATTATAATTATTTTCTATACTATTTAGTGACGTTTCATAATCGACCTCTGTTAAAGTACTTAAATAAATATGCATGTATCCTCCATTTTAATAAGCCATTCTATATTTCGACGTAAATTTTTTAATTAACTAGGTTTTCATTTTACAACGATATAACTTTAACAAATTATTCGTTATTAATCCATTTAATAAAAATAACTTGAAGTAAAACATCACACTTAACATCAAACATTGAAATTAATATTTAGATAAATAACTATAACGCTTCATAGTAACTACTCCAACTTTAAGATTGAAATCAATAGCTATTATATTAAATTAAATTGTAAATAAAAAAATAGCCCTGAATGAAATTTAAATAACTTCACATCGGACTATATATCTAAGTTTCATAACCTAGACCTTTATTATCTATATAAAAATTTGCTTAAATCTAAAGTAAAAAACCATGCACCTTTGTATCGAACGCATATCATAAACGTTACCGAAGTCGACAGCTAAATCTCGGCTACCCTACGGCACATATGAGGATCCACTTAATGCTGCTTCCGTCAGGACCTGACATGGTTCATGGGTTCATATTGCATAGGACCGAAATCTTCAAACACTACGTGCTTCGGGCAGACTTCACAAAAATACGCCCTCAACAAAGGAATTAAGTCTCGCATAAAGCGGATTTCGAGTACAGGGAACCGCTACCTCCCCACCTAGCACGGTAAGAACTATATTACTATAATTCTGCCTCTCTTTGCAAGCGTAAAAATTTAATCTTCTTCGCTTTAAAAAAATACGACGATTTTTGAAACTCATTAAAATGTAATTATCGTCGTCTTAAAAATTCTGTGGCTAAATATTTTGAAATAATATATTAAAAATATGTGGTATCTTCAAAAAAGCAGTACTTCTGACAGTAGCTGTAAAAGGTGTAAAATAATTACCAAAAATTTCGTAGTCAAAAGATGAAAAAGTTTCAAAAGTAACAGACTTACTTGAATAACTTATATCTAATTGCGAATCCTTTTCAATGATTAATTGTCTTTGAAGACGTTTCTCCTACGGTCATTAATCCTTTATCTCCAAAAGCATTTAAATTTTCTGCACAATGAGTTACATTAAAAAATTTATTCATATATAAATTACAAATGCAACATAAAAAACATACTAAGATTAGCTATGAAGAAATCTATGACGATAGATTTTTTTATAGTTATAGAGAGAAGTAGACTGTCCAGACTCTTGGATTTTAAATCCGTATAAAAAACAAGTCAGCTTTACTCTCGCCTTTTGAAGTTCGTTTGTAGTATGTTGGGTTCTTGAAACCGTGTATAGGAAAATGAAATGAGAAAGGTTAAGTAAAGTTTTTAGCTTCTCAATTATTCAAAGGAGGTTTTTTATCGATTACTTAGGTGTTGATATTAGTAAAAGAAGTAGTGTAGTTGCACATTATAAAAATGGAAAATTCCAAAAAGAGTTTTTCATCCAAAATAATAAAAATGGTTACAATTATTTACTCAAGTATTTGAATGACTTAGACCACCCACAACTCATTTTTGAATCTACAGGTATCTATTCAAGAGGTATGGAACGATTTTGTTGTGTAAATCAAATTAACTATATTCAAATGAATCCGTTAGAAGCCAAATTTAAAACGAGCGCTCTAAGATCATGGAAAACTGATCAGGCAGATGCTCATAAGCTCGCTTGTTTAGGACCGACGCTTAAACAAACAGGAAGCTTACCTATACATGAGTTAGTATTCTTTGAATTAAGAGAACGCGTCCGTTTTCATCTAGAAATCGAGAATGAACAAAATCGACTTAAATTTCAGATCCTTGAATTACTCCATCAAACATTCCCTGGTTTAGAAAGATTATTTAGTAGTCGATATTCAATCATTGCACTCAACATCGCAGAAATCTTTACTCATCCAGACATGGTTCTTGATATCGACAAGGATGTACTGATTACACATATATTTAATTCTACAGATAAGGGAATGTCAATGGATAAAGCTACAAAATATGCACTTTAATTAAGAGTGATTGCTCAAGAAAGCTATCCTAATGTCGATAGACATTCCTTTCTAGTCGAAAAATTACGCTTACTTATTCAACAATTAAAACAATCTATTCATCATCTCAAACAATTAGATGATGCCATGATTCAATTAGCACAACAACTCGATTATTTTGAAAATATTCATTCGATACCTGGTATTGGTAAGCTAAGCACAGCTATGATTATTGGGGAGATTGGTGATATTAAGCGATTTAAATCAAATAAACAACTCAATGCTTTTGTTGGCATTGATATCAAACGATATCAATCAGGTCATACACACTGTAGAGATACCATCAACAAGCGTGGTAATAAAAAAGCGAGAAAACTTTTATTTTGGGTGATTATGAATATAATAAGAGGGCAGCATCATTATGACAATCATGTCGTCGATTATTACTACAAACTAAGAAAGCAGCCTAATGAGAAACCTCATAAGACTGCCATCATTGCTTGTATAAATCGATTATTAAAAACGATTCATTATCTTGTAATGAATCATAAATTGTACGATTATCAAATGTCACCACATTAGCCAAACGTACAATCAAATATAGTTTAACACCTTATTCAAAAAAATTAAAATGAACGGTTTAGTTAAGTAATGCTTATTTTAATTATAAGTACTTGACTAATCGTAGGAAGAGGCTGGGACATAATTCCTAGCCTCTTTTTTATTTTAAATATAAACATATAACATGTCACCTTATTTAAACATTATAGAAGTAACTAAAAGAGTCACACCAGACAGACAAATTGAAGTTATACAGATCACAATGAATGGTTTAAGTGCTTTTGAAATAACTTCTTTTAAAACGATATTCAATCCTAGAGCAACCATCGCCATTAACATACATAACGCTGTAATAACATTTATAATATTCATAAGTAATGAAGGAATAGGAACAAATGTATTGATACAAGCCATTATAATAAATCCAATTAGAAAGTAAGGAATACCGATTTTTTGTTGTACTTGACTTGAGTGTGACTTATAACGCATATACAAAATTAAGACAATGCTTAATGGAATAAGTAAAAACACACGGCCTAATTTTCCAAGTAAAGCAAATGTCATTGCCTCCGATCCGCCAATATCTGCTGCTAAAACGACTTGAGCGATTTCATGTAGACTGATACCTGTCCAAGCACCATAAGTTATAGTAGGTATGTTAAAAATAGCCTCGATAGCTGTATAAATAAGTGCAAATATAGTTCCAACTAGTGCAATAATACCTACACTTATTGCAATGTCTTTTTCTTTAGATTTTAAGATTGGTGCTGTAGCTGCAATAGCTGCAGCTCCACATACTCCTGTACCAATACCAAGTAGTATAGAGATATCTTTATTTCCTTTAATAATTTGATTCAAAAGTAAAGTTAAACTTATTGAAAAGATAATTACGATAATATCAATAAGTAGTAATTTCCAGCCTTTACCTAGAATATCTCCCATATTTAATTTTAACCCATATAAGATAATCGCAAATTTTAATAAACGTTTTGATGCAAACGTAATACCTGGGCGAATATGCTCAGGATAACCTATGACTTGGCGGTATATCATCGCAAAAATGATGGCAATAGCTAATGCTCCAATCGTATGTAAAATAGGAAATTTAGCTAATATATAACTGATTATTGCAATCGTAAATGTAAACATAATACCTTTTATAAATGAAGTCTGCGCTATTGATTTCATATGTACTTTCACCTCGATATGAAATCTTAGCACGTTATTGTTATAGCGTTAAATAAATAATAAGTATAGTATATATATCAAAAATGTTATATTAGACTTAAAGGAGAATGATGCATGGATCCGTATAAGGTATTAATTGAAGTAATGAAAACAGAAAGTTTTACTAGAGCAGCAGAAAATTTATATACTTCGCAGCCTTCTGTGAGTCGTGATATTAAACGTTTAGAATTAAAATATAATGTTAAAATATTTGAATTTAAATCTCCATATTTAAAACTAACTAGAGATGGCGAAAAGCTACTACAATACGCATTGCAACGGGAAAGTATTGAACAAGAACTATGGCAAAACTTAACATCGGAATCTGAAATCATCTCAGGCACCTTAACAATTGGAAGCAGTTATACATACGGTGAATATTTATTATCAGAACAGCTTACCAGTCTTATGCAACAATACCCTAAGTTACATATTCATTTACGTGTTAATAATTCAGATTCTGTTATAAATGATATTAAACACAACAGAGTAGATATAGGTATTGTAGAAAAGGAAATTCAAGACAATGCAATAAAATGTAAGGAAATAATGGAAGACGAAATGGTGTATATTTACAAAAAATCGATTCAACCTAGAATGGATATATGTTTCGTTAGAGAAAAAGGGTCTGGAACAAGGTTTTATCAGGAAGTAGGTCTTTCTGAGTTGAAATTAAATCCATATTTGATAGAAATTAATAATATTAAGATTATTAAACAAATGGTAGAGGCTGGAAATGGGTTTGCAATTATTTCAAAATCAGCACTTCATCCAGAAGATTATGAAAAATTAGTGATAACAACTTTAAATGTGAAACGTCACTATTACCTTGCTCAACATGTTGATAAATATATAGGTAAAAATATTAGAGCTGTCATTGAAATGATTATGAAGTAGAGTATATAAAAAATCTGAGGCTAGGAATTATGTCCCAGCCTCTTTGGTATCTATTAGTCTTGGAATTTAAATTCTAATGGCGGAGGAAGAGGGATTCGAACCCCCGCGGCCCGTTAAGGCCCTGTCGGTTTTCAAGACCGATCCCTTCAGCCGGACTTGGGTATTCCTCCAATTAACACAATAACAATAATATAATGACTTTAATTAAAAGTCAATATAATTATTCTTGAGTTTACACTAGAACTTTTTTACTTAAGTATTGATCAACAGACTGTGCTACTTCACGACCTTCTTTTATTGCCCAAACAACCAAGCTCTGACCTCGTCTTGCATCTCCTGCAGCAAATATTTTAGCATGATTGGTTTGATAATTTGTATCATTAGCTACAATTTTATTACGCTCGGTGTGTATATCAAACGCATGCGGAACAGTGGTTTCAGTGCCAACAAACCCTATAGATAATAAGACTAAATCAGCCGGCCAAAATCGTTCTGGTCCATCTTCCATAACCATGCCATCAGGCGTTTCTTTTAATATTTGTGTATATAAGCCTTTAACATTTCCTAACTCGTCAACATCATAGCGCATTGTTTGTACACCATAGGCTCTTGGTTCTTGACCAAATTTAGCTTCATATTCCTTATGCGCATAATCCATTTTGAAAACAGGCATTGCTAATGGCCAGGAAGTATTACTTTCAAAAGTAATCTCTTCAGGTTGCTTCGTATATTTATTAAATTGGACAATAGATTTACAGTCTTCACGTAATGCAGTCGCTACACAGTCTGCACCAGTGTCACCAGCACCAATAATAATTACATTCTTATCTTTAGCAGTAATGCTCAAACTTTCAATCTCACCATTTAGATACTGGGTTTGTTCAGTAAGATAGTCCATTGCAAAATGAATACCAGAGCCCATTCGTCCTTCTAATGGCAAATCTCTCGCATTTTGAGCACCTGTGCATAAAATAATAGCATCATAATTTTCTTCAAGTGTTTCACGGCTCACATCGACGCCAATTTCAACGCCTGTTTTAAATAAAATCCCAGCATCTTTCATAAGTGATACACGTCGACGTATTACGTCTTTATCTAGTTTCATATTTGGTATGCCATACATTAGCAAGCCACCTGGTTCATGCGCCTTTTCATAAACCGTAACTTTATAGCCTTTAAGGTTTAATTCTTCAGCTGCTGTAAGTCCCGCTGGGCCACTACCTACGATAGCAACTCGTTGGTCCTTATGCTCTTCAGGATATGCGGGATGAACCCACTTGTTCTCATATGCTTCGTCAATAATTGTACGTTCAATACCTTTAATCGCCACGGATTCTCTATTAATTTTCATAACACATGATTGCTCACATGGTGCTGGACAAACTCTTCCTGTAAATTCAGGAAAATTATTCGTCTCTCTCAATCTTTCGTAAGCAGCTTTAAAATCTTGATGATAGACTAAGTCGTTCCACTCAGGTATATAATTACCAATAGGGCATCCTATTGTTTCTCTTCCATAAGATTGCCCAGTTTGACAAAAAGGTGTTCCACAATCCATACAGCGAGCACCCTGAATCGAAGCATCTTCTTTAGTGAAGCGTTGTTGAAACGCTTCATGATTCGAAAGACGGTCTACCAAAGACAATTCTGATAGCGACTGTTTATCATATTTCATAAATCCTTTAAATTCGCCCATGATAATCCCCCACTTCTTTAATAAATGACTGCTGGCTGTAACTCTTGTTCAATTGTTTCTCTATCATCATAAAACGCTGCCAGTGTTGCTTCATCTTCACGTTCCATTTGACGTTTTTTCAAATCAATTTTTTGCATCATTAATTTGTAATCTTTTGGAATAACTTTAATTGCTAACTTTTCAATATTGTCAAATTGGTCGAGTATTTGGCGTGCTTTATTACTACGTGTATGCTTAAAATGTGCTTCGAGCATGTCTTTGATAAGGGATTTTTCCTCATCAAAACGTATACTACTGAATTCTAAAGTTTCAAGCGCATTAACCTTTTTAAATGTCTCCACGTCAGAAGGGAAAATATAACTTACGCCCCCGCTCATACCTTGGCCAAAGTTCTTTCCTACGTCTCCTAAGATAATGACATGTCCCCCTGTCATATATTCAAGTCCATGATCACCAATACCTTCTACCACAACATCTGCGCCACTATTTCTAATACAGAAACGCTCACCAGCTTTACCATTGATAAACGCTTTACCTCTAGAAGCACCGTAAAAGTTTACATTTCCTGCTATAAATTCATTTTCACGCTGACTATTTGGAGCATTTACGATGACAGTTCCACCGGACAATCCTTTACCTACATAATCATTAGCATCACCGGTATGATGAATTGTTAATCCGCGTGGTGCATATGCTGCTAAGCTTTGACCTGCATGACCTTCAGTGTAAGCAAGTATCGTATCTTCAGGCAATCCTTCTTCTCCATATTGTTTAGCTATCGCACTACCTGTAATTACACCTACATCTCGCTGTTCATTATTAACAACATAATTTCCGGTAAAAGAGTGCCCGTTTTCAATGCTATAGCGTGCGTCTGGGTACAGATAATTCAAATCGAATCCTTCATCAAGATGATGATTTTGTGATATCTCTTTCGTATTAACACCGTCAAATTGTTCAATTAAACGTTCTATTTGAAGAGACGCTGCTTTACTATTTGGTTTCAATTGCGTCGAACGTTGAAGAAGATCTGTTCTCCCTACTAACTCTTCTACTGTTTCTAAACCAAGTGAAGCCAAAATTTCACGTAATTCTTCAGCTATAAAATACATAAAGTTAACTACATGCTGTGCCTTACCTCTAAACAAAGCTCTCAAATCTTTGTTTTGTGTTGCAACCCCTACTGGACACGTATCGTTATGACAAACCCTCATCATAATACACCCCAAAACAACAAGTGGTGCTGTTGCGAAACCAAATTCTTCTGCACCGAGCGCACAAGCATAAGCTACATCTTTACCTGTCAGTAACTTACCATCCGTTTCTAATTTTACACGACTACGCAAATCATTTAATTTAAGTGTTTGATGTGTTTCGGCAAGGCCTATCTCCCATGGCAAACCTGCATGTTGAATACTTGTTTTAGGCGATGCACCTGTACCTCCATCATAACCACTTATAACAATTTTATCGGCGAAAGCTTTAGCTACCCCTGAAGCTATAGTTCCAACGCCAGTTTTAGATACAAGTTTAACTGCAATATCAGCTCTTCTATTTGCATTTTTTAAATCATGAATGAGCTGTGCTAAGTCCTCAATTGAATAAATATCATGGTGTGGTGGTGGTGAAATTAATCCTATACCTGGTGTCGAACCTCTAGTCTCAGCAATCCATGGATATACTTTTGAACCTGGTAGTTGTCCACCTTCCCCTGGTTTAGCGCCCTGTGCAACTTTAATTTGAATTTCTTTTGCATGTTGCAAGTAATCACTCGTCACCCCAAAACGACCTGATGCAACTTGCTTAATTGCACTTATCTTATTACTTCCATCCTTTTGAATTTCGTAACGTGAAGAATCTTCACCACCTTCTCCACTATTGCTTTTACCTCCAATTTGATTCATAGCTTGAGCCAACGTCTCATGTGCTTCTGCTGAGATAGAGCCGTAACTCATAGCTCCTGTATTAAAACGTTTCACAATTTCACTTGCTGGTTCAACACGACTAATATCAATAGATTGACGTGTCTTGAATTCTAATAAATGTCTAATATGATCCGTACGTTGTAAATTTACATCTTTGGAGAATTTTTTAAACAACTCGTAATCATTTTCTCTACATGCATGCTGCAATAAAAAAATCGTACGAGGATTAAATGCATGATGCTGACCTTGCTGTCTCCATTGGAATACACTTCCGGATTCAAGATAATCAGAATCATCACTTTGTCTCGCTTTATTCTCTTGGTCTATTTGTTCAATACTTATACCAGATAATTTTGACTGTGTACCTGTAAAATATTTTTCAATGACGCTATTCGATAAACCTACCGCTTCAAATATCTGTGCTCCTTGATAACTTTGTACGGTAGAAATGCCCATTTTAGCCATCACTTTAATAACGCCTTCTGACAATACATTGGTATACGTAGCAACATTTTCAGCGACGTTTCCTGAAAGTTGACCTTGACGCGTTAATTGTTCAATCGTTCGTTGCGCTAAATATGGAACTACAGCGTTTGCACCATAACCAAGTAAACATGCAACATGATGAACTTCTCGTGTTTCACCGGACTGCGCAATGAGGCTGGTCTCCATTCTTAATCCTTCTCGAATTAATAATTGATGCACGTGACTTAATGCTAATAAAATTGGCATTGCATAACTATTTTCGTGAGTTAACGACGTATCGTCTAACACCAAAATTTTCGCTCCTTCATGTACAGCCTGTATTGCTCGGTTCCCTAGTTCAGTTAAGCTACTTTCCAAATCATCTGTATAAAGTGTAGATAAATACGTTACATTAAAATACGAATGATCGATTGATGATAATTGCGCTTCATTTAAAACTGGTTTTTTTAATTGAATTCTTTCTAAAACTGATTCATCAGGACATAAAAGGTTCCCTTCTGAACCTAAATATGAAAGTTCACTCGTTACAATCTTTTCTCGATAAGCATCGATGGGTGGATTGGTAACTTGTGCAAATAATTGTTTAAAATAATTAAATAGCGACTCAGGCTTATCATTAAGAACTGCAATAGGTGCATCATATCCCATCGCTCCAATGGGATCTTTTTTATTGATGACTAAATCTGTCATATATTTATTGATATCTTCTTTAGTGTAAGCAAATTGTTTCTGTAAGCGGAAGAGTGTTTGATCATCCCAGTCGGAAGATTGGTAATAAATATTATCTAAATCATTTTGATTTTTATAATCTTTTAGCCATTGTTCGTAGGGCAACTCATTAGCAATATTAGTTTTTAGCTCATTATTTTCTACAACCTTATTTTGTAAAAAGTCTACAAGTAATAACTTCCCAGGATTAAGTTGTCCTTTAAATGCTACATTTTCTTCCGGAACATCAATGACACCTACTTCGGAAGAAAAAACAATAAAATTATCTTTAGTTATTGTATAACGCCCAGGTCTTAATCCATTTCTATCAGTCAATGCACCTATCTTATCTCCATTGCAAAAGGAAATCATAGTTGGTCCATCCCATGGCTCCATTAAATAACTATAAAATTCATAGAAAGAACGAACTTTTTTATCGTTAGATTCATTGTATAACCATGGCTCTGGAATTAATAACATCGCTGCTTTTTCAGGCTCCATTGCTAATGATAAGAACTCTAACGCATTATCAACTATTGATGAGTCACTACCATCTTCATCAACAATAAAATGCACCTTATCTTTCTCATCTTCAAATAATGTTTCAACTAGTTTATTTTGGCGTGCTCGCATCCAGTTTACGTTACCCTTAATGGTATTAATTTCACCATTGTGCATAAGCATTCGATTTGGATGTGCACGTTTCCAACTTGGAAATGTATTAGTGCTAAAGCGGGAGTGTACAAGTCCTAATTTTGATTGATATGCCTCATTTTGTAGGTCTAAATATAAGCCTTTAATTTGATCTGAACGTAACCAACCTTTATAAACAATCGTTCTATGAGAGAGACTTGTGAAATATAAATCTATGGATTGTGTTTCACTATATTTTTCAATTTGTTTTCTTGCTAAAAACAATCGTTTTTCAACTTCATTTACACCTGTGATGTCAACAAATACTTGTTGAATATAAGGCATAGTATCTGCAACATGTTGAGCAATAGCGCGAGTATCTACTGGCACATCTCTATATCCAATGACTTTAAAACCTTCACTTTCAAAATATTGATTAAACATCTCTTCGTGAATTGAATCTCTAACTTTCTCTTTAGAAAAAAATAATCCCACGGCATAATATCCTTCGCCGGGAACTTTGAATTCTGTTAATTGTTCGAACAATTGGTATGGTATCTCCGTCATAATTCCAGCACCATCACCAGTAATACCGTCGGCACCTACTCCACCACGATGATCTAACCGTCTTAACATTTCTAAAGATTTTTCTATAATATCGTGAGATCTTTTATTATCCATATTGGCATAAAATCCAATACCACACGCATCATGCTCTTCACGATAATCGTATAGTCCTTTTTTTAATTTCTCATTGTACATGATGCACACTCCCTTATTAGAATTTTCTGACAATTTTGTTTGATATTAATAACTATAATGTAATTTATTTATCTGTTCAATATATAAATTAGATTAAATTCATCTAATTATTAGAACGATTCCAAAAAATACTGATATACTAGGTTTAGAATAAGACAGTATTTATTTTATTGAATGGAGGGAAATCAACTATGGATATAAAACAACTTAGATACTTTGTAGAGGTTGCACGTCGAGAGCATATTTCAGATGCAGCATTAGAACTAAACATTGCACAGTCTGCGATTAGTCGTCAAATCACTCAACTCGAAAAAGAATTGGGGGTGACATTATTTAAAAGAAGTGGTAGAAATATCATATTAACTGTTGAAGGTAGACAGTTACTCTCACAGGCAACTCAAATACTAGAATTAATGGATAAAACCATTCACTCATTTCAACAACACGCATCACATAATCAACAGACAATTTATATTGGATATGAAGAAAGTGATGCCTCTCAAATGATTCTTCCCCTAATTCAAACATTTGAACAACAAAGTAACAGTACCATGATTCCGCAACTTACAATACATGATAAATTATTAGATCAAATTCTTTCCAATCAGTTGGATATTGCAATCACTGAATTTACTCCTGTGTTAGAACGGGAAACACATTTACGCGTCATGCCTTTATTTGAAGAAAATTATCATATGTATGTACCCAAATCACATCCGCTAGCTATGACTATACATCCCCCGCTATCTCAATTTACAAATCAATCACTATACTGTCTCGAACCAATGGCAAACTCTATAAAAAGTAAATTGATTGAAAAGACTAAAGCACAAGTACGAATGATTTCAGATATGAAACTCGCTCAACATATTTTGAGTAATGATAAGGGATTTATTATTTCTAGTCAAAATTGTTTACTATATAATCACGTAAATTGGACTAAAATCCCTTTAAATCATACAGAATTAAAACGAACGCTATGTGTAGTTATGCGAAAAGATAACAAGAAAAACGACATTAATATAGCATGGAATTTAATTTACACATTATTAAATAAATCCACTATAAATTAACCATTCATCTTATCTTTTCAAAAGTTTATCACTCTTCGACATCAACATTTCATTGATAACTTTTTGAGTTCAATCATAAAAGGTCGTATAATCGCTATATCAATATGATTATTAAGTTGAGAATTGAGGTTTTAAGATGCAATCCAAGAATTTTTTAAAAACACCTTTTACTTGGATGATGATAATCTTTAGTTGCCTATTTTTAGGTACGTTAATATTCACGTTTTTTAACGATAGATTTTATAATATGCCTATAGGACAAATCACTCAAATTACTGATATCCAATCACAAAAGGTAACAGACGAGCACAAAAATAAAGATATTAAGTACAAAGAGAAGATAACATTCAAGATTCTAAATGGTGAATTCAAGGGGCAAACAACGACGATTCCCCACCAATATGTGAAATCTCAAGCTGATTCAGAATCATTTTCCAAAAATGACAAGGTTCTTTTACATATTTCTAAAAATCCTAAAGACGCAACTATTATAGAGAAAAAACGAGATACTATTGTTGTCATAATAACCGGCTTATTTTTACTTACTGTTTTAGTTGTAGGAAAAAAAGTAGGACTTCAATCTATATTATCTCTTATCGTTAATACCATTGCCGTTATGGGAGCTATTTTAATACATGATCAATATGGGGCTATAAGTTTATTCTTTTTGATGACTTGTGCTATTATCATTTCCACTTCTTTCACTTTACTACTTGTAACAGGTTGGCATAGCCGAACCTTAATTACTATTGTAAGTACGCTGATTGGTACGTTCTTATGTGTTGGAATTACCGAAGTCATCATCAAATTTACCGGGGGAAATGGAATAAAATACGAAACAATCACTTTCCTTACTCTCCCTCCTAAGGATGTCTTTCTAGCTTCCGTACTAATAGGTACACTTGGAGCAGTGATGGATGTTTCTATTACTATTGCAAGTGGGATGTACGAAATTTTAAAACGTAGCCCTCAAATTTCCATGAAACGTTGGGCTCTTGCCGGAAGACATATCGGTCAGGATATAATGGGAACAATGACTAATATACTTCTCTTTTCATATCTATCTGGTAGCTTACCTATGTTTCTAATTTATTTAAAAAATGCTAACACTATTACTTATACTATTTCGATGAATTGGTCATTAGAAGTTGCTCGAGCATTAACTGGTGGGATAGGTATCGTTTTAACTATTCCTATAACAATTGCTTTAATGGAACTATGGTTTAAACTGCGAGGTGTTAATCAATGAGTGCAATTACTATTTTAGGTTTCTTATTATTGTTGATAATGGTTATTTTCGGAGGTAAAAAAGGACTCATTTCTTTTTTCACTTTGTTTTTAAATTTTATCATTCTTGTAATAAGTATTCTTTTAATTATATATGGTGTGCCAATCTATCTTGTCACATTTATATTTTGCTTTATCATAGCCGCAATTAATTTATTTGTATTAAATAGTTACAATGTAAAAACACAAGCGGCTTTTCTAGGTACTTTAGTAACAATACTTATATTAATACTCATGATATACTTTTCAGTTGAGATGGGTCACTTACAAGGTTTTGCCACCGAACAGCAGGATGAAACATATGTGTATTCAATGAATATTGGTATTAATATGGTACAATTTATGGTATTTACAATTGTTCTTGCAGTGATAGCTGCAGTCATTGATTTAGCAATAACAATTAGTTCCCCTATGTATGAACTAAATGAGACTAATCCAAATTTAAATCAGCATCAATTATTTCAGTCTGGTATGCGTGTGGGTAGAGAGATATTAGCAACTTCTGCCAACACCATTTATTTAGCATTTTTCGGAGGACAATTAACTTTATTCTTCTGGTTCTTTAAATTAAAATATTCATTTGGACACATCATTAATTCGAAGATATTCACACAGGAATTTATAGCTATTTTACTTGGTGGTATCGCCGTTGCAATTAGCATTCCCATTACTGCATGGATTACAGCATTTATGATTAAACATGTCAGTCAGAAGAAGACTCTTACGAATCAACAAAATAAATAAAATATTCCCATCGCCTTTAAATAATTAAAGCGAGCGTTGATAATCAAACAATTTAACTTAATTATTATATGGCGATGGGATGTTTAATATTATTCTTAATGTATAAACCTAATTTAAAGTAATTGCATTTTTAATAAATATTCGTCATATTCTTTTTTATATTTGATAGTGTACGTAAATTCTTTAACCCATGAAAATATATCTTTCTCACATCTGTGTAACAACTTACTCACTTTTCACCGACAACTTTTGCTCAACATTAACTTTCTATAATGCATCGCCAAAATAATATAGCAAATAGGTTTTTTCATATACTGTCTAACCATTAATCTTTTCACTCAGAAAGATTCAGTCATCTATGTACCTGCACAACTAGGTTAGGTTAATGGCTTCTATAATGAGCACAGTTTAAATATTCAATTAGCGCGCTTTCATAAACTTGATATTATCAAAACTTCACATCAATAGAAATTGAGTTGCGTAATATGATGTTAATATTTAAACCCTATCTATTAATCATTGATAAATTCCTTAATCCACGTATTCACTGCAGGCGCTATATTTTCACTGTCATTGATATCGAACCATTTCATGTCAGTAATTTCATGATCGGTTTCAACTTTTGACCAATCTATAGCTCGATTAACTTTAAATCCATTAAGTTCAGTCAACATATTAGGTTGTGGATAGGCTTCTCCGACAATAGTTCCAATAAATTCTAATTCATCTTTAGCTAATTCTAAGCGCAATTCTTCCTTCAATTCTCTCTGTAAAGCTTCCACAAGGCTCTCACCCTCATCAATTTTACCACCCGGGAAATAATACTTATCTCTATGTCGAACTTGTACAAGTAGTAACTGATGATTCTTTTCTTCAACCAAGCAAACACATTTAATCATTCATCAATTCACCCTTATTCATAATAAATATCTTCAATTTCATACTTATATTTAGTATTATGTTATCATAAATAAGTTACTACATGATTTAACTAAACTACATTTAATTGAAAATATGACAATTAACCATACATTCGAATATTTTAATCTTCAAAATAAGTATGGTATACGGAGGGAATCATAATTTATGGCTAAACAAGCAAACGCTTCACGTTTATCAAGATTATTCAATGTAGCAGGATTCATTGTAGATGGTTATAACGGAATTCGCTATAATGCTAAGAATAAACAACTTGTCTATTTATCATTAGGTCTAAGCGCACTTGGAACAATCATTGATTTTTACATTTCTATTAAATCTGCATCTAAACTTCGTAAGTTAAGTGCACTTGGATCATTTGCAATCAATGGGGTACGCTTATTCACAAGTTTTAAAAAAGTTAGAGATGAATATGACTATCACTAAACAAATTAAAACTGATAATTAAATTTTTTCAGAAAAAATAAGTTGCCAAACATTAAAATATATTCTTATGAGATGACTAGTTTTAAAAATATTGTTCTAATCATTTTTAAACTTTTTATCTTAAAGTAAGAGGTGGGGAGATGAATAGATTAAAAATTCTTCCTCACCTCTTTTTTATTTTAAACAAATTAAACAATTATAAAATAGTGTGACAAAGCATTGCATTTAATACTAAACACAAACACGGTTATATAGTACAAATTCTGAATAGTTATTAAAATTCTTGTAATTTTCATAAAAATGTTTATCATAAGTAATTAACAATTTATACAACTTATCTAATAATTTAAGTTTGAAATAAAGGAGAATTAATTATGATATACACAGTAACAACCACCCTTCCATTATCCCATGGTGGTAGAACTCAAGCTTTACTCAGACGAATTAAACTGTTAGATGAAGAATTTAAAATTCCAAGTAAAATTCTCACCACTAATTATCATGGTAATTATCCTAGTATTTATAAAAAATACAGACAAGAAAACAAAGTTACAGAAAATATACAATTCGAGAATATGTATGAATGGTTATCAAATTTCAAACTTTTTAAAGTCCCAAAAACATTGATTACTAGGAATCCAAAATACATTAAAACACCTAGAAAGATTAAAGGACTTATTGATAAGCAAGGAAAAAAGAGTGGTCTTATTCATTATTATAATAATGAATGTCATGTGAGATCTCGAAAGTATTATGGACAGTCTAATGTTCTTGAATATGAGGACTTCATTTCTCCCACATCAGGATTGAAATATGAGCGCCATCAATATAACTTATACGGCCAACTTCATAGAAAAGAATATTATTATGATGACTCTTCTTTAAAACATAGCGACGAATTATTTGATACTGAGGGCTCTATGTACTGCAAGAGATATTTCAAAACTAAACCAAACAGCAAAATTAATGGCGTAGAAATATATAGAAATAAAAAACTTTATAAGACCTTTAAAAATGATAAATTATTAGCTCAGTTTTATTTTCAGAATAGATTCAAAAATCAAGATATCGTCTTTAATGATGCTCGATTTTTAGATAAACCATTACTTAAACAAACGCACCAAACAAAAAATATTCTTGTTTTACATAGCTCGCATTTATCAGGGGACCAAATAAAAAAATCATATCGATTTGCTTTAAATCAATCAAAAAATGTTTATAAGTATATTGTTCTCACTCACCAACAAAAGCACGATATACAGCAACATTTCCATATAAGTGACGACCAATTCCAACTAGTACCACATTTTATCGAATTAGATACGGAGGTAGAACAAGATTCCTCAAACAATCAAAATCGCTTTATATATATAGGCCGTTTTAGCACAGAGAAACAGATTGATCATATTATTAGAGCTTATCACAAGTTTTTGCAAAGTGGTTACCAAACAGAATTACATTTATTTGGTAGAGATGAAGATAATCAAATTCCATTGATGAATACTTTGATTTCAGAATTAAAATTATCGGATAAAGTTAAAATATTTAAATATACCAATCAACCTTTACAAGAATTTAAGAATTCTAAAGCCTCTCTACTTACAAGTCAATATGAGGGATTTGGCTTAACACTTATGGAAAGTATAGAAATGGGGTGTCCAGTCCTATCTTATAACGTTCGTTACGGTCCAAGTGAAATTATTCAAAACGGGATAAATGGCTATCTCATTGAAAAAAATGATATTGATAGTTTATCAAAACATATGATTAACATCATTGAGCACCCACTACAAAAAGTGAAAAATAAAGACACTTTAAAATATAACGCCGCAGTGAATAATTACAAACAACTTATGCAAAGCTTAGACTTATTAAAATAGTCAAGTTTTCCGATATTATAAAGATTTGGTAGCATCTTTATAAAACTATAATTAAGCCCATTGATGATTCTTAATCCAATCATCAATGGGCTTAATTTGATAGTTATATATTGTTAAACAATTTTCTTAATGAATAAATTTGTAATTTCTCACTTGATAAGCTGGAATTGTTCTATATGTCATATTTCCAGGAGCTGCACTCCAGTTCATTTCTGAAACTAAAATACTTCCATCGCTATTCACGCGCTCTACAAACGCTACGTGACCATAGTAACCAGCGTCAGTTTGTGCAATTGAGCCTACTGTAGGACGATAATCAATAGTATATCCATCAGCAGCTGATGCATTGTCCCAATTATTTGCATTCCACCAGTATGTACTGATACCTTTTCCTATTTCAGCACGTCTATTAAATACGTGCCATGTGCATTGTCCCCAAGTATACAAGTTTTGATGGTTAAAAGTTGGTGAATAATAGCCACCGTTTGATCTAGTATTATTAGAAGATGAGCTACTAGAACTACCTCCAGGCACTTTTAACTTCTGTCCAGGATAGATAAAGAAATTAGTTAATCCATTTAATTGCATAATTTTTTGATACGTTGTCCCATATTTACTAGCAATTGCAGATAGTGAGTCTCCATACTTAACAGTATATGTTGCAGTACGACCACTAGACCCACTAGCTTTTGCACGACTGGAACTCGTCGCTTTACCAGAAACTTTCAACTTTTGTCCAGGGAAAATAAGATAGTTATTTAACCCATTAAGTTGCATGATTTTTTGATAAGTTGTACCGTATTTTGCAGCAATAGAAGATAATGAATCTCCAGCTTTAACTGTATAAACTGTGCCACTATTTGTTGACGTTGCTCTTGAAGATGAGCCTGATACTTTCAATACTTGATTAGGGAATATTAAATTGGAAGTCAATCCATTAAGTGATTTTAATTTAGCAATACTAATCCCATATTTGTGAGAAATTGACCATACAGATTCTCCACTTTTTACTGTATGCGTTGTTGCAGCTTGTGCATGAGTTGATGCCAATGCGCTAAGGGCAGTTGTTCCAATAATGGCAGTAATATATTTTTTTTGCACTTGAAATCCTCCTCTACTTTAGGTTTTGTTTATTCGCGTTTTAACAATACAAAGATATTATACTCTTTAATTATGTATAGCATGTTTGCTTTAGATGACATTCTGATTACAAATATTATTTTAAATAAAAAATAGGGCTACGCTCAAACATATTTGCATTTATCCAATTTAATACATTTTGCAGTCAATTACAATGTCTTTTTTATCACAATTATTATTAATATGGTTTCGCACCTTATATTTACAATTTCGAATGTAATGTTTTTTCTATTTTCAAATTAATATTAAATGGACAGACGCTTATTTCTAGATTCTAAATGCAACATTTCGAATAAAAAAAGAAGTAGGAATAGAATTCGCTATGAATTCTTTATCCCACTTCAAAAAGGTAAAATGCCATGAAAGATATAGAAATATATCTTCAACTTAGTCATTGACTATAAAATTGTTTTGCAACCATCACATATAACTGGAATTCTAGACTAAAAATTTCTATATGGTGAATGTTGCGCTAAAACTTTATATTATTTTTTTGCCAACTCATTTTCGATTTCTTCGATTTCCTTTTTAGAAAGATCTACTGGTTTTTCACCGTCTTTAGTGTCTTCTTTTAATGCTTTTTGAGCTTCTTTTGAATGATAAAGTTCTATAATTTTTTTGTAGGTTTTATTATCTTTGTCTTTAGAGTTGACAGCTACAACATTAATATATGGTTTTACTGCATCTGAACTTGCTTTTTCTAAATAAATAGGATCCTTTTTAGCGTCTTTTCCTGCTTTTGTTGCAACACCGTTATTGATAACTGATATATCCACATCAGAAAGTGCACGCGCTGTTTGTTGTGCATCAACAGCTTTAATTTTTAAATCTTTAGGATTACTTTCAATATCTTTTGTTGTTCCGTTTAATCCAAAGTTCTTCTTAAGCTTAATTAAACCTGCAGATTCTAATAACTTAAGTGCTCGAGCTTGGTTAGATACATCATTCGGAATAGCAACTTGCGCACCTTTTTTAACATCTTTAATGTTCTTAACTTTATCTGAATAAATACCTAATGGAGCTAATACTGTAGTGCTAAGTGCTTCAATATTGGTATCTTTATGAGCTTTTTTATATTGATCTAAAAAAGCAAAGTGTTGGAAGGCATTTAAATCAATATCCCCGTCACTAAGTGCTTTGTTTGGAACATTGTAATCTGAAAAGTGCTTGATTTCTAAATCAATATCATCTTTTTTAGCTAATTCTTTAACTTTTTCCCAAGCCTTCGTGTCGTTGGATGCAACACCTATGGTTACCTTTTTACCATTATTACCGCCACATGCTGATAAAACTAAAATTGCAACGATTAAAAAACTTAAAATCTTTTTCATAAATGAATTCCCCCTAAATATTTATAAAACACTTACTAGTATTTTAATTTCTACGGATAACCCTAGCGATAAAGTTACCTAACGTTTGTATAATTTGAACAATAATAATAAGTACAATGACTGTAATCACAATGACAATTGTATCGAATCGTTGATAACCATACACTAAAGCCAAATCACCTATACCGCCACCACCAACAGCACCAGCCATTGCTGTACTACCTATGAGACCAATAATAGCTGTAGTTATAGCTAGAATTAATGAACCAAGTGCTTCTGGCAATAAAAAATAACGTATAATTTGAAGAGGTGATGCACCCATTGCTTTAGCTGCCTCAATAATCCCGTCATCGACTTCCAGTAATGAGTTTTCTACTAAGCGTGCGATATAAGGTGCTACATAAACCGTGAGTGGTACTATGGCTGCTGTTGTGCCGATAGATGTGCCAACTAGCAATTTAGTAAAAGGCACTATGGCTATTAATAAAATAATGAACGGAATTGATCTTAAAATATTAATGATAGGATTTAATACTTGATGCAATATTGTATTCGACCATATACCGTTTTTTCTAGTTACCACTAACAAGATGCCAAGAGGTATACCTATTAAAGCACCGATTACAAGTGATACAGTCACCATATACAATGTTTCGTATAGAGCTTGTAATAATTGAGATGAATCTAAACTTGAACCAAACATATTTATATAACCTCCTCATACCGAATATGTCGTTTTGAAAGGTAATCAGTAAGTTTAAAATCATTAAATGACTCATCATGCTCAAATCTCAACCACAAATAACAAACCGTTTCATCTTGAATTTCTGACATAGAAGAAAATAATACGTTAACGTTAAGATGATGCTCGTTGATAAGCTCGTTCAATATTGGCAATTGAATTTGTTCAGAGTCTAAAAACAGTTTATAATCTGTGAAATTTGAATCTTTTCTCGAGTTAAAAGAGGCCCGTAACTCTTTTGAAGGCTCAGTGTTAATCACCGTCGAAACGAAATTTTTTGCAGTGTTCGTTTGTGGATGACTAAAGACATCTTTAACTGTCCCCATTTCTATCACTTCGCCATTTTCCATGACAGCTACACGATGACAAATTTTTTGAATTACGCTCATTTCATGTGTAATCATCATAATCGTCACACCAAATGTTCGATTCACATTACTTAATAAATTTAAAATTGAGCTTGTAGTAGCTGGATCCAGAGCACTTGTCGCTTCATCACATAATAATATTTTAGGATGCGTTACTAATGCTCTTGCGATGGCAACACGTTGTTTTTGTCCACCTGATAATTCATCTGGAAATTGATCTTTTTTATCAGCAAGCCCCACAAATTCTAACATTTCGTCAACTTTTTCCTTAATTTCTTTCTTATTTGTCTTACTTAAAATAAGTGGCATTGCAACATTTTTATAGACTGATTTAGAATTAAGCAAATTGAAATGTTGAAAGATCATACCGATATCTTTTTTAATATCACGTAAATCTTTTTCTTTATATGTATCAATCTCATGACCATCAACAATAACTTGACCATCTGATACTGTCTCAAGTTGATTGACTAACCGAACTAATGTACTTTTACCAGCACCACTATAACCAATAACACCAAAAATATCATGTTGGTCAATCTTAAATGATACATTTTTCAAAGCTTGAATAGTTTCTCTTTTTTTGCGAAAAACTTTGTTAACATTTTTGAATTCAATCACCTAATCTCTCCCTCCAATTTCCGATTAAAATTATCTGAATATTTGCATTATATTGAATTGATGTCGTACCGTCAACAATCTTTTTTGATTTTTCCAAAATTAATTAATATTCTGAAAAATAATGTTCTACAATTGGTTACTTATCTCAAAAATTGTGGAAATTACGCAACTCAATAGTAAATATAAAACAAGAGATTAAGATGCAAAACGTTTCATTTCATCATCTTAATCTCTAAATAAGTGATATTATCTCAAAGTATTTAAGGCTTGTTCTAAATCATTAACTAAGTCTTCTGTGTCTTCAATACCAATAGATAAACGAATGAGACCATCCGTAATACCTTCCTTGGCTCTTACATCTGATGGGATGGACGCATGCGTCATAAGTGCCGGTACAGAAATTAGACTTTCAACTGCCCCTAAACTCTCTGCCAGTGTAAAGTAGTTTGTTGCGTGAATCACTTGTTTAGCCGCTTCTGTATCTTTAACTTCAAAAGATACTACCCCTGTATGCCCAGTTGCTTGATTTTGATGGATAGTATAGTTCATATGTTCCTTAATACTAGGATGGAATACTTGTTGAACTTTAGGGTGCTTTTGTAACATTTGCACAATACCTTCAACGTTTCGGTTTATTTGCTCCATTCTTAGACCTAGCGTTTTAATACCTCTGATTAATAAATAGCTATCTTGAGGTCCAAGTACACCACCTGTAGAATTTGAAATAAAGCCTAGACGTTCTGCTAAATCATCATCAGCAGTAGCAACAAGACCAGCTACAACATCACTATGGCCTCCAATATATTTTGTAGCCGAATGCAATACGATATCAATACCAAAGTCTAAAGGGTTTTGGTAGTAAGGTGTCATAAATGTATTATCGACTACAGATATCAAATCATATTTTTTTGCAATTTTTGCTGATGCTTTAATATCAGTCACACGCAATAATGGATTTGAAGGTGTTTCTACATATAACATTTTAGTTTCAGGTTTAATATATTGTTCAATGTTTTCAATTTTAGTTGTATCAACAAAATCTACGTCTATACCAAAGCGAGTAAATACTTTAGTTAATGCACGATATGTGCCACCATAAACATCAGAATTAAGAACTAAGTGATCTCCTTTATCTAATAACATGATAACTGCACTAATTGCTGCCATTCCTGAACCAAAAGCAAAACCATGCTTACCATGTTCTAAATTAGCAATAACACTTTCAAGAGACGCACGTGTAGGATTTGCAGTACGTGAATATTCGTACCCTTGTCTTAAATCACCAATATCATCTTGTAAATAAGTACTTGTTTGATAAATAGGTGTTGTCACTGCTCCAGTATAGTTGTCTGTCGTATGTCCCCCATGTATCATTTGCGTTTTTTTATTCATTATTAAAACTCTCCTTATAGTTGAATATTTGTTTGGACATGTATCGATCGCTTCCATCTGGAAAGATGGTAACAATCACACCATTTTGAATGCTTTTTTTTAATTCCAACGCTCCTTGTAATGCCGCTCCCGAAGAACTACCAACTAACAATCCTTCTTTATTCGCGACAAGTTTAACATTATTAAAAGCATCTTTATCGGCAACAGTAAAAATACCATCTACTAATTCTTTTTCTAAAAATGATGGCCACTTTTCAGAACCAATCCCTTCAGTTGCATGAGGATGACTGACACCACCATTTAAGACAGAGCCTTCTGGTTCTACAATATAATTTTTTACATCATACGTTTTTAAGTGTTGTGCAACTCCTGTAAACGTACCACCGGACCCAACACCTGCCACAAAATAATCAATATGTGAAAGTTCATCTGTGAGTTGTTTGGCAAGTGTTTGTGTATATGCCCCAGGATTATCTTTAGTTTCGAATTGATTCATATATAAATATCCATATCGTGTTGCGTATGCCAACGCCTCTTGCTGTGCGCCAGTCATTCCCTCAGCTTTGGGGGTACGTCTAACATCTGCACCCAATGCTTTCATAATTGAAATTTTTTCTTCTGCAAATCCTTCTGGAGCAAAGATGATACATTTTACTTTGTGCCGATTAGAAGCAATAGCAAGTCCAATGCCTGTATTACCAGCAGTCGCTTCGACTATTGTATCCCCTTCTTTAAGTCGTCCTTCATCTATTGCTTTTTCAATTAAGTACTTCCCTAGACGGTCTTTGATGCTACCACCAGGATTAAATTGCTCAAGTTTGGCGTATATTTTAACATTCTCGTCACTAAAGCTTTCTAATAAAACTAATGGAGTTTGTCCTATCAAATCGTATGCAATCATTATTTTTGGTTCAGATGACAACAATGAGTATCACTGAACTTAACCCACTTTCTTTATTTATGTTAGCGCTAATTCTTACTTATCAGATATGAATTATAACTTATCGGCATTGTTTTTGCAATTTCTGAAAAACGTACAATCAATTTGAAATTTAAACATTATTTAAAATAAGTATTTTTATAATTGATTACGTTTATATGAGAATACATACCGAAAGTGTTATGATAGGGGTAAATAAGCTAGCACATCGATAAAAGTTATCGAATTACATACACTAGAAATGATAAGGAGCTGCTTTAATTATGACGAAACAAGATTTATCTTTATCTGTATTTACCAATGAAAATTATAAGAATCTTCGTTACACATCATCTAGTTTTAGAAATTCTATGTATGATGAATTAGAGGTTAATAAAAGTCGTTTTAAAAACTGTAATTTTAATGAAGGTATTTTTAAGAATATAGAAGCAATTTGTAATTGTAAATTTACAACGTGCGGGTTTAATAATTGTATTTTCGAAGATGTTCATTTTTACAAAAACCAATTTAAAGATTCAACATTTGTGAATACACCATTTGATCAATCCGTATTTAATAGTACTTTATTCCAAAATGCAATGTTCGATAGCAATCTCATTCGTAGCGTAAAATGGACTGATATCATTTTTAAAAACGTTTCTTTCAAAAATGTAGAAATTGAAGGAACAACATTTAAAGATGTAAAATTCAAAAATTGTGAGTTCAAAAATGTAATTATTACTAATTCAACTATGTCGCAAAAGTTAATGAATGAATTACAAAAACAAGATGTTACTTTAGAAAATATAGACACTTCTATTTAACATTCATTATCTTCCGCTTAAGAAAACAATTTAAGATCATAGTTAAACATTCGCTCGTTTAATGGTGTTAGATATTTCGAATCAACTACATAACATTCTTTATATAGTAAAACGGTCAACTCCACTAAAAAATGGAATTGACCGTTTGTTTTAGTTTTATCAATAACGTCTCAATGATTTAAAATAATTGAACTATAAATACTAAAATAATGACAATGGGCATGACGAACTTAATTAAATAATACCACGGTAAAAATAGGTTGAATTTGTCTTTCCCAAAGCTTTCTTTTAATAATTTTTTATCTAGTAATTGGCCAACCACCAATGTTGTTCCTAATGCCCCTAATGGCATAAGAATATTAGATACAATAAAATCCATATTATCAAATATAGTACCAGCGCCAAAACGCAAATGACTTAGACTACTAAAAGATAATGTTGCTGGGATACTAATGATAAATACAAGTATACTACCTATGATTGCCACTTTTTGTCTTTTACTATTATCATTTTTAGTAAAATTAGATACATTTAACTCTAATAATGATATAGAAGACGTTAATGCCGCAAATAAGAATAATAGTAAAAATATAAAGTAAAAGAATGTACCAAAAGTCATTTCGCTAAACACTAGTGGTAAGACCTTAAATAATAAGCCAGGGCCTTCTTGAGGTTGGTAACCAAATGTTTTAAGCGCAGGAAATATAGCTAATCCAGCCAAGACAGAAATTAAAATATTCATTACGACAATTGAAAGTGCTGAAGACTTTATCGTCATATTTTTAGGGGCATAACTTGCATAAGTAATCATTCCGGTTGTACCTAGAGACAGCGTAAAAAACGATTGCCCTAACGCAAATAGTACCCCTTGAATAGACATATCTTCAACTCGAGGTTGCAGTATATAACGTACACCTTCTAAAGCACCTTCTAAAGTTAAAGATTGTGCTACAACAATAATTAAAAAGATAAATAATAGAGGCATCATTATTTTAGAAGCTTTTTCTAAACCTTTTTCAACACCTAACATAACAATTACCATTGTTATCAAAATAAATATGCCTTGACCTAAAACAGTCAACCATGGATTACTAATAATTGTTTCAAATTGAATATTTGTCAGCGTACTTGATTTAAAAATCGCGATTTGTGCTATGACATAACCTATATATATAATAATCCAACCACCAATAACACTATAAAAACCAAATAATATAAATACGGCTAAATTACCATTCCACCCGATAATATTAAGCCATTTCTTTCCCGTTAATTTCTTATATATTTGCGTTGTATATGTACGCCCCATTTTACCTACCGTAAATTCCATAATTAACAGTGGTAGTCCTACAAATATAGTAAAAATTAAAAACATTAAAAGAAAAGCGCCACCGCCATATATACCTGCCATATATGGGAACTTCCACATTGCACCCAACCCTATTGCAGAACCTGCGCTAGCTAATATAAAACCGGTAGACGTTTTCCATTGTGAATGACCACTCAAATTACCAACTCCCTTTAAAGCGCTAAAGTGTTAAAATGCTTAAGTCCTACTCTATCATGAGTTTATTTTATGTGCAATGTACCTATATATTGTCAGAATAATGAAATACACATTTTTTGATATTTATGGATTGTTGCTGTATTTTTATTCAAAATCATAAGTAATGTGTTGTCCCTCTGTCACTTCTTCAATGTCTAGACTTTCAATGTGATCAACATTAATATAATGTACAACATCTTTTTTAATATATAAGTATGCCAATTCATCAAATTCATCTATGATTCGCGATACACATGTATCGTAATCAGGACCATTTTCAAATGTTTTAAATTCCGTATATGTTTTTCCTGATACAGTTGTATAAGTTAATAAAAATGTACGTTTCATATTCCTACACTCCTTTATTTACTGAAAAATTGGATAATAGATTGTTCTACTTTGTATGCATAATCACCGTATGTCATAAGATGACCACTTTTTTCAAATTTGAGAAGTTCTTTATCTTGACTATTTACATTATCATAAATGTATTGCGCACTTTGAGCATATAATGGGTCATCTTCATCGCCATACATAATATTCACTGGTATTGTAATATTTGCAAGACAAGCCATAATTTCATCAATTACACCTTGAAATACTTCAATTTCTTTATCATAGGACAAGATGGTTTCCATTTGGTGACGACGCTCCTCTTCGCTCAAACTCAAAATTTCATTCATTCGATGCCCATACCTTTCAAGACGCCAAGCAATCTCGCTTTCACGCTTTTTATGTGGGGCTGACATCACAGCTATACGTTCTAAATTAAAATGTTCAGCCAACCTTAAAGTAAATAATCCACCCAATGATACGCCTGTCACATTAATTCTGCTATATCCTTCATTTCTTAAAAATTGATATGCTGAAGTAACTTGTTCCCACCAATCATTAATATTGTGTTTAGTAAATTCCTTAAGCGGCAAACCGTGGCCTGGATAACTAGGCACGTAACAGGTAAACCCCTCTTCATTTAACTGTTGTGCTAAATGTTTTACATCACGTACAGTTCCCGTAAAAGAATGTAATAACAATACAGCTTGTTGACGATGTCCTTTTAAGTAGATTGATTGTGGTGATTTAACTTTCATTTTTACATTCACTCCTATTTATGTAGATGTTGATATAAAATAGACTCCCTGCGCTCTCAAGACCGTCTAAAAATTGATATTTTAAAATTTTTCAAGCTACTTTCACTTACTTTTCCGCCAAAAAAAATTTAGTAAAGGTGACACTAATATAAATAACGATACCCATATAATCGCTAAACTTACGCCTCCTACAACGTCAGAAAAATAGTGTGCATGAAAATACAGTCTACTTATTAAAACGCTAACCCAAAATACAATACTTAAAATTGTGATTATAAATTTAAAAGCACGCTGTCGGATTAATGGGATAATAATGATCATAATCATTAAAAAGAATAACGTATTAATATTAGAATGCCCACTAGGAAAAGACCATCCTGTATCAATACTTAAATGATTCTCAGGCCTTGACCTTTCAATCGTTTGCTTAGTTAAATAATTAATCAATGCGCCACTAGTCATCGTTATGATTAGCCATATTGCTTGTTGAACCTTCTTGTAAAACATGAGTAGCACTGCAATAAGGATAGCCACAATTAATATAGTCTTAACATCACCAAAGGTAGCGCAAAACGTCATTATGTTGTTGATGAAGCCATGTCCAAACACTCTATTAGGATCCCCAAATTGTTTACTAAACCACTCTTGCACGCTAAGATCAACCATTCCCAACCACTGATTATGCGCTAGCACATGAGTAGCGATAAAGCTTAAAAGAATAATCATGCATATTAAAATTGGGATTATCCCTTTTGCTATATTCATATATTTAAAATTCATATCAACACCTATTTCTTTAATATGGTTCAGTTAAGTTATTTTGTCTTCTTTTGAATACGAAATATGTCTTCGCACCTCAAACATAATCATTCTTTCTCATTTTACACTATATCAGTGTTTTATCATTAATTTTACTTAACAAACATTTACTTGAATACTTTAAATGTCTTTAAAATATCATACTCATTACATATACAATAATGTATAATGTGATTTAACATAAAATATAATTTTAATGAGGAGGCGACATATTGTTTACTAAAAAAATATTGATTTATATTGCGCTCCTTATTACCTTAATTCGTTTTTTTATTCCATTACATCCAGACTTTGATACGTTGTTAGTATGGTTGTTTATTCTTTACATAGTTCCAATTATTTTATGTATCATTGGCTTTAAATCAGATAAACTCATCGCTACTATGATTATGATTCCAAATTTAATGGGTATAGGTTATCGTCTATTCATCTTCTTTAATGACTTTTTGCATTTAAAATAAAACAGCACTATCTATTAAAGATAGTACCGTTAAATAATTTATTACTTATGTAATGCTTTATCAAAACGATCTTCCAACTTAAAAATCATTACGCGTTCACCGGTTATAGTACTTAAATCACTATGAAAACTTTTCACATTAAGTCCAGTCAAATCTTTAATAATGCGACTCAAGTCCTCTTCACCAGACTCTACAAGTTCAGAACGTGTACGTTTAATATTTAAAAGCCCTTCATTTGTTTTACACACGCGATATTCAGCAGGTGTCAAAATGCCTTGTAAACTAACAATCACCATATCACGAAGAATGTCTGTTTTTACAGACAAAGAACCTCTCCCTAAAAAATCTTTTTCCCATTGCGTAATGGCTTTACTAATTTCAGATTCATAAATACCTCTCGTCTTTTTCATAACTGGGCGACTCCTATTTCTTGATTACTTATAGTTTAACATTAAACTGAAATAATCAAAAAACTTAATTTCTTCTAATGAATCTTTAATTGTTAATCTCACCGAGTATTTTCTACCAGTCTTTCCAACTATTATTTTCATCAATACTAGCAAGTCTTATCCATTGATGATCAACCTTTTGTCTAAAATGATCATGATGTTTTAACAAACGTTGAATATATGCATCTGGCGCTTGAATAACAATTAAAAGCCTAATAGGTGTGTGATACGCCTCTTTATCATTCAGCATTACTGACTGCCATGGTAAGCCATACATTAAATCACTAGCATTTCCTTGCATGACACCTACACCACTTGTCACAGTTTGCGTTGTTTTACTACCGCTTCCATAATAATGAGGTGCCACAGTTGAGGCGTAGTATTGTAAATTAATCCATTGTGCTACTAGTGCCGGCCCAGAAATAATTGTATTTAAAATCTCACCGTCTTCATCCTTTGTCCAATCATAATTATGAAGAAATGCCCGTCCCTCTAAGTTACTATTTTGGGTGATTTGACGTTTCCCAATAATGAATTCAGCATTTCGTGCTAGGCCCCATTCTGGACGAACCTCACTCCAATCGCTAGCGTGACGATGCGCTTCAGCTTTAGGATTTTGGTCAGTTTTTTTTATATTTGGCAATGATGCCAAACGTTCTAAATTAGCTTTATAACTTACTTTTGGCATCACACGCTTAAGTTCGTCAAAGGCATTTTGAGCTTCTGTAGTTAATGGTGGAACATAAATATACTTTAACTCATCAACTGACGTTTGATGTTCAGCAGCTATAAACACTGTATGTCTTGGAATATGGATTCCTTCCATCACTAATCCACGTCTAACATTTTCTTGATTACACATTACTGCTAATAATTTCGCATTGAATCCACTCGAGGCACCGCCGCAAGCACCGCATTCTAATGAAGCATGATAGGGATTATTATGTGATTCACTACCGTGTCCGCATAGAACAATAAGTGGTGCAAAATCATCTGTTAAGTCCATTAATTGTAATGCTTTTTTGGAAAATTGAATCTGTTCCTCTAAAGTAAAGCCGATAGGTAGTTTTGAATACGCATCTTGCTCACGCTGAATAGTTAACTTACCTGTTGGTTTACGTAGCCATTTTTGTGAGAATCGATGCACAATACGTTGTGCTTTTTTAGGAAAAATTGTGTTAGCTATAGTCGCAATACTTAAAAAAGGACCACTTAATTCTGGTAAAAGTAAACTTGGCAAGACGTTGTTTTTCATTAATTTAAAGTTATAAAACATAGATGTAAGTGTATGTTGTTGTTGATTATAAATTTTCATTTCATGTTGATCAGCATATTCTTTAATACGATATGCAGGTTCTACCATCACTGGTAAAGATGGATGTGCAAATTGCTCATCAAGTACTTCTTTTTGAATTGGCAGACCAAAGAACCCAGCAATTCCTATTGTTTCAAAAGGACCTTCACTTTCTAAATGTCTTCTAAACGGTTCGGATCGTACATCAATACAAAACGCAAGTTGTACTTTTGCTTTTGCTTGATTAGTATCTTCGGTTGGAACACGATAAACTTCATCAACCAAGCGACGTTCATGCGTTTCTTCCCATGCATCTAACCATAACTTTTTAAAATAAAACGGGCTGAATCGTGTCCCCAATTCAATGTATGCTTGTTGCTTTTTAGTTGATAGATTTAACCACTGCTCAACATTCATTTGTATGTTAAATAGCAAATAACGTATTTGCTCTAACTTTTTTTGAAGATATATAGATTTTTTTAATAAGGTTGTATGGTGGTCCTTTAAAAGTGCCATCTCAATTGAGAGACGAATCGCAACATAGTCTGTTAATAAGTAATCATCATTACTATGTGTCTGTGACCGATGATACATGATTCCTGCCCAACCTGGTAAAGATAATAAATGACTCTCAATATATGATTGTCGATATTCTTCTTTTACCCCTAATTCTTGAAAGGCGTACTCTATTGCTTCGGTTGCTTGATTTGGCAGATGTACTAAAGTAAGTCGTTGTTTTTTTGTGAATAGCGGATCATGTTTAACTAAACGTTGCCAAGCATGATAGAACCCTTTTTCTCTTTTTGGCATGGTCCAACTTGATTGAAAGTCATCAACATATAATTTAGACCACTTAATCATATGAGCATCTAAAACATCAATAAGTCGTGTACCTTCCTTTGTGAAAACACTAGCACTTTGCGCTATCACATCATCTTTTTTCTTATAATCCTTAAAATAAGTTTGCACCCATTTTTCCAGTTTCTCGTTATCTTTTGTATCAAAGTAACCTTCTTCAATCGTTTTTAAATTTTTCGCTCTTTGAATATATGTGTTGATATCACTGTCAGATAGTGAACTATTATTATAATGCGCACGATTTTCATCCAACCGTTCTTCAAATACTTTTAAATCTATTTCTTTATTACTAATCGCTCTGTGAATGGAAGACGCATTAGGATAAATGTCAATATCCCCTATACTTTTTAACCAATGTGCCACTTGATCAAACGAAGCATCTTCTAGCCCCTCCCACGGATTACGTGCAGCAAATGTTGAAATCGGCGATAAAGGGGTAATCACACGTTTAGCCTGATTAACTAATTCATTGATATCTGATTGAAGCATAATTTCTATCCTCCTTTATTAAAATCTTTTTAAATATGAGGGATGACTTTCTATAGATTGGGTTTTAGCCTCTCCTACTTTAATAAGCCACAGGTATAACTTCGCAAATGCCTTTGATTCTCTTCGCCGTGCTACCCATATGCTTAACATACTGCCGAAAACTAAAATAGCAATCGATAGAATAATACTTATGAGTGGTGGTGAAACAATATAAATATCAACAGTACTTAATGTCGTGAAGAAGTAATGATGCGTAATAATATAAACAAGTGCTACAACAATAATCATACATATTCCGATAATTCTTCCGATGAGTCCATGACTAAAAGCAACTAATTGATTCCATGACACCATTAACGACCAAGCTAATATAAGAGCGCTCAATACATCATAGGCATGTCTATCACTATTCAACCAAAATATTATCGCTATAAGAATAGCTAGTAGACGACCAAATACAAGCCATCCATATGACTTTTTAACAGATGGAGGCGTAGGGATGTTAAATCTTTTAACAACAGAACCCGATTGTAGAAATAACGTCGCTTTAAACACGCCATGCAATATTAAATGTACTATCGCCGCAGAATATGCTCCAAGCGCACATTGTACTAACATAAAACCCATTTGACTTATCGTAGAACCTACAAGTTGTCTCTTGTAATCAACATGCACAAGACTGATTCCAGAACCTAACAATACTGAAATGCTTGCAATAATTAATAACAGTGAAATGGCTATTTCGTCATTAAATACCGGAGAAAAGCGTGTAAGAATCACGCCACCAGCATTAACAATACCAGCGTGCATAATAGCTGAAACTGGCGTAGGCGCAGCTACAGATTCAATAAGCCAGCCTTGAAATGGAAATTGTGCCGCCGGAATAATCACTGCTAGAACAATAAGTAAATTGATACAGAGACGCATTCCATAATTGATTGCATTATCATCTGACATATTCGAATGAATATACCAATCTCCTGTAGCGATATACAATAAAATGACAGCAATCAATAGCGAGAACCATGCCAATGTAAATGACCAAGCTGAAATTCTTGCCGCTTCCCTAGGTACCTTCCATAATTTGTTAACTTTAATGAGACGTGTTAACACAAATAATGTTGCCCCCCAAAACATGGTCATTAACCTTAAGTCTCCACTTAACCATGCCAATGAAGCAAATGCAGTAATTAGTGTAAGAAACGGAAAATATTTACGGTAATGCATGTCACCAATTAAATAACGCATAGAAAACTTTTGAATGATAAAGCCTAAAGTCAAAATAAATGTCATCATCAACCAAGTAAGATGATCAACTACAAAAGGTCCAACATTCACCCTTTCACCGAAAAATATTAATCCACTTAATCCCGCAATGATAGGTAAAACAAGTAAATATATATGAAATTTAATATATTGAATGGGTACTTGATGATTCAAAAATATTAATCCACTCAGTATAGCAATGACAAGTGTGATAAAAAACATAAACAAAACAAACTCTGAACTTAACATTGCGTATCCTCCATCTCAAAAAATATTTAAAACATAACAAAAAGCCTACAATAGCCAACCTTTCATATATGTCATAATGAAAGAATTTAAACTATTGTAGGCTTCAATTTAACTCAAGTGTTTCGCACTTTTATCCTCAATATGTATATAAATCTTACGGAGTATAAATAAATCGTACACTTTATTTAAATAAGCTGCCTATATCATTTTGTAGTAAAGTAAGAACTCTTTCCCCTCTATCAATCAAGGTTACTCAACCTAAAATTGCTAAAGCAAGACTTAGTTATTACCTTTTCGAATAATACTATTAATATATTTTAAATGAGCAAGAGTGTCAATGGTTACGCTTCTCAAAATAAGACTGAATTAATCATATAGTAATGATTATTGAAAGCTTAATTACTCAAAGATCCTTTTGTAAAGCTTATGTAAACAGTATAAAGACAAAATAACACTTAGGAATAACTCACTGTTGAGTGAAAAACATAAATCATTCACTTAAGACATTGATATTTTAATTTAGGGACTATGCACATATTTAATTCAAATTCCAGTTACACTATAGATAACAAATTAGTAAGGGAGGTCATTTAAATGGCAGATGTAATCGCTAAAATTGTTGAAATTGTTAAAGGCTTAATTGATCAATTTACTCAAAAATAATATTTAAAAGTTAAGTATTTTATAAGTTAGCTTTTGAATATTCAACAACCATCTCTAAATACATTTCCCTTTTGAAAGGAGGTCATGAACATGAGCATCGTATCAACTATCATCGAAGTCGTTAAAACTATCGTAGACATCGTTAAAAAATTCAAAAAATAGTCTACATTCTACATAGCCACCATCTTTTACGATGGTGGTTTTTTATGTCTATTTATTTTCAGCTCGCTTAAACACCTTTAACCACCCAACATTTACTTCTCTTCATTATTGGATAACTTTTCAAAATAAACTATTGTAATGAATATATTTTTACTTATAATGGTAAACACGGCATCACGTTTATTAAAACAACGATGACTATTGATTCATTTGGTAAATAACGACATCGAAAGGATGGACAAAATGAAGAAAGGTTCAATTTCCAGCTTATTATCAATTATTGTCACGCTCATTAGTATTTTTATATGTTTTACAACCATGTTTACGAACATCTATAACAACACTGACTTTAACTTTTGGTATTTCCCAGGAGCAATTATCTTTGTTATCTCAATTATTATTAATATTATAGCAATGTTTAAAGGTAATAAGACGTTAAACATCATCCTATTTTTTATTAACTTTTTTGCCTTACTTATCTTTACCACACCATTTGCAATCGTTTAAATGTTATTTTCAACTGCAAAATAGTAAGGCACGAGTCATATCACATCTTCGCCCGTAGAAATTTTTTGCAACTAATAACTGATTTTAAAAATGCGTCGATATTAATATTTTAGGTTTCATTATTTAAGTGGGCAAGCGTCTCTAAATTCAGAGGCACTTGTCCACTTTATTTTTCACGTGAAACAGCACAGTATATTCATTCGTATTACATTTTCCTTTAAAATGATGAATCAATCAGCTACATTCTTTGATCATAAGTCCACTGATACGGACTATCTAGCAATCGCCAATCTTCATCAATCTCATCACTACGAATTAAACATGCATCTAATTCCCGGGAAATTTTTTCTTGATCTAAATCCGTACCAATAATTACAAATTGCGTTTGACGATCTCCATATTCGATATCCCAATCTTCTGCTACATCTTGACGTGCTTCCAAAATAGCTTCCTGCTGACGCTCACTCATTGTTGCCACCCAGTATGTAACGGGGTGAATATTACAAGATGAACCAGCCTGTGATAATAAACACGCTACATCATTATACTGCGCTAGCCATACAATCCCTTTTGTTCTTACAATATTTTCTGGCATTTGTTCTAGCCATTGATGAAATCTTTTTGCATGAAATGGTAATCGTCTAGTATAAGCAAATGATGTAATCCCATACTCTTCTGTTTCCGGCGTATGTGTCGCATGTCCTCCAGCTGTTAATTCTTTGATCCACCCAGCTGACTCACTTGCCTTCTCAAAATCAAATAATTGCGTATTAAGTACATCTGATAATTCCACTTTAGCATTTACTGTTTTAATCATTTTAGCTTCGGGTTGCAATGCACGTAATACATTTTCTAATTTTTCTAAAGCTTCGTCGCTAATCAAATCGATTTTATTGATAATCATCACATCACAAAATTCTACTTGATCAATGAGTAAGTCAGCAATAGTACGCTCATCTTCATCATCAACACTTTCATCACGGTCTGCCAATAAATCTTCACTACGAATATCATTAACAAAGCGATTCGCATCTACAACCGTCACCATTGTATCTAATCGACATATAGAGGTTAAATCAATACCTAATTCTTCATCTATGTATGAGAACGTTTGAGCTACCGGCACAGGCTCAGATATCCCTGTTGATTCAATGACAATTTGGTCGATACCCCCTTTGTGAACTAAGCGCTCGACTTCTCGTAACAAATCGTCTCTTAAAGTACAACATATACATCCATTAGAAAGTTCTACTAATTTCTCATCTGTTCTAGATAAGCCGCCACCTTGTGCTACTAAATCCTTATCAATATTAACTTCACTCATATCATTGACTATAACAGCAATGCGACGCCCTTCTCTATTTTTTAATATATGATTAAGCAATGTCGTTTTGCCCGACCCTAAATATCCACTTAATACAGTTACAGGTATTTTCGCCATTTCAAGAACCCTCTCTTTTGTAAATAGTAATTATTACGTTTTACATTCTATAGAAAGTTCCTTCTTTTATCAATACTCAATTTTTTAAAAATCGAATAAACGTTATTAAATAAAAAAAGCTAGTTGGAATCATTATAAATTTCCAACTAACTAAGATTAAAATATTACAATTATATATGTTCATCTAAAAAGTAATTAAATACCCAAATGATACCATTGAGATGGTCTTTTACCTCTGCATGATAGGCATTAAAAAAAGTTTTATTGAGTTTCACTTTAGCATGACCACCATCATCAATTAATCTTTTATAGACACGCTCCAACTCTTCTAATGAATCACATTCAATAATAAGATGAGGATTTTTAGAAACGGGATGCTTATGAAACGTATCGGAGAAATGAACGAACGTTTCATCGCCAATAATAAGTTGGGCATGATAAGTTCGACCATCTTTACCCATAAGTATTTCTGTTTGAGCATTAAATACATCTTTGTAATAACATAAAGATTTATCTACGTCCTTAACGTAAATAAAGGGGCTTACATTCTTCATAATTTCCTCCTTTTTTTTATTTATTAATACATTTAGACACACTTTCATTAATTTAAACTAATCATTTTCGGGATTATTGCAAATTAATACAATAAAACCACTCCTCAATGGAGTGGCTACTTTTCTATTTTTTAGATTCACCGTTGACTAGCACACTATTTAAAAAGTTGAGAAATTGTATTACGAATTGAATTGAATCGTTCATAATCTACATCTCCTCTCAATACTTTTTTAACACTTTTATTATAAAACGTTTATGCTTCAACATACTAAATTTGCCTAACTGTATATTTTTCATACTCAAGTGTCAAATAAATGGTGTGATATTATTTTGTTCAACTACATTTCTTCTAATATTTAAGAGTTGCACGCATACATATTAACAAAAATATTTTCTCCAACTTTGAATAGAAAATATTCTGTTCATTTTATGTATTCACATAATCGTGAAATCATCTATGAATTTGATCAATTTTCAAATCGCCTAGTCTTAGCGCTCATCATTGTATACTCAGTTATGTCGTTGTGTCCCGTTCTAACATTTGCTTTTTAGTAATAATGGGGTACTTTTTGAAAACAATAGACCCTACAATACCAGCAATAGTTCCTATAATCGCCATAACCACACCATAGATAATCACTTTCGTTAAACTATTAAAACCAAACATCACTAAAAAACCTGCAATAGGTGTAGCAGTGCCAGTTGCATTATTAATCATACCTGACCATGCAATTATAATACCGGCAATTGCCCCACCAAAGAAATTAGTGACATAAATAGGAATAGGATTAGCGGAAACAATATCAGCTTGAGAAAGCGGTTCGATTCCAACTGAAATGGTTGATTTACGGTCTCCCAATTTCAAACGATGGAACAATGCACTATTCATAAACGCGGAACTAAATGCGGCCATGGCACCTATGGCCATAGGCACACCCGTTAAACCAAGCAATGCAGTGAGAGCCATTGAACTTAATGGAGCAGTACCTACTACTGTAATAATACCTCCCAATACAATTCCCATAATCAACGGGTTAGTGTCAGTACTACTTTGTATAATATCCCCAATTTTAATTAACGTGTTATTAACTACTGGCGTCAATCCAGTAGCAATTAATCGAGCAATGGGCGCAAGTATAACAATTGAACCAATTAAATCAATACCGTCTGGCACATATTTTTCTGTATATTTCATCATATAACCTACAATATACCCAGCGAAAAATCCTGGTAATAAATCCATACCTCCACAAGCTGCCCCAATAACAAGTGCATAAACTGGGGATACGCCAATCGCTAATGCGGTTAATCCAGCTGCAGCCACACCTCCTAAACCTCCAGCAGCATCTCCTAATTCTTCTAAGAATTTAATACCAAATACTTGTCCACCCACATATTTATTGAAAGCTTCAACTAAGAACGAAGCAATTGCCGCATTCGCTAAAGCACCCATCGCTTTCATCCCACTAGGTGCCTTGTATGTAAATAGAGTAAAAATAACTAAAACTAAAATTAAAAATAAAGTACCTATAAGTAAATCCATATCAAACATTCCCCCATTTATTTAAAATTTTCAGATTTTTTAGAAAACAACTATAAAATACATAGTACCAAAAAAATATACCTTTGAGGAGAATTTTTTGAAAAATAGAAAATATTTATTAAATTAAATAAAGTTAAATAGTAAAAATTGTAGCAAGCGAGTCATTTAGTTCGATGATTAATCAATCTCTATTATATACATTTGATTTTTTTAATGCGCTTGAACAAAACATTATCAAATCGATTTCTTAATAAAGTTGATTCTCTTATTAAAATGTTCAAAACGAAACTAAAATATGCAATTATAAACCCATATCACATAAAAAAGCTAGAAATACTTTTGTTTTAGTGTTTCTAGCTTTTAAAATGATTATTTTGTTATTCCCACTCGATGATATGTAATTTTTACATGTATTTTCTACTATTTATATACGTTGTCATATTAGAGTTTTATAGATACTTCTTTTTTATAGATTGCTATTAATTTTTAAATAACGTATTCAAAACAAAAACGATTTATTTAACTTGCCCGTATGCTAACTATTTAATGCTTTTGCCTATGTTTCATACATATACTATTTTTTATCCTTATTTAAAGTAAGATAAATATATAGCTACACTAACCATGAACAATGCAATTACTCCATGTAATATTAAATTAATCATTATCATTTTTCTATTCAAGTTTTTATTACGGTTCATTCTTCTATAATTCATATTGTATAAAAGTGTATTAATAACAGAATATATGATTATAAACAATATACCTAATAGAATAGCATCGTATATATTCAATATAGTTTACCTCTTTTGTTTAATAAACTATCTCAACTGTAAAATTGTTAGTCGATTCTCTCAATGCTTTAGAATGCGTCTCTCAGCGTCTTAAATTACAAAAATGCCACTTATAGTGGTGTAGAATTTAATATAGAAGTTATTTATTTAATAAGAACACTACTTAAACAGCTCTTCATTAAAGTACAAATAAACTAATACGCCTATAGGAACACCTAATAAAGGAGTTGTAAATATGCTTGCTAAGAATATGTAAAATACTAAATAACATACATCGTCAGCTTTCCATTTCTTGTTTACTAAATATCTCCATATTTCTTTAATGCTCACACGAAAACCACCTTTTTAATATGTAATAAAATTCTGTTCACTCTTACATATATCATAATGTTGCTATAAATTAAATAAGCATTTTATTGATTTTAACAATCGAATTTATATTCATTTTCTTATTCCCGATGCCACATAGCACTTATTTAAAATAAAAACGCCACTCGTAAGTGACGTTTGAAAAGATATATTTAACTTGGCAGTGTGTGAATTTTTAATCCCTTATATACTTAGCTAAAGGCAGAGGCTATGCACTCAAAACAATCACTAATACTGTTTTGTAAAATTGGCGTGCATATTTGTCTTAAAGTTTCACTATCGCTCATCTTTACCACTCCTAACAAGAATATAATTAAAATTATAGATGCTAAAAGGTCAGAATGAGTACTAGCAACTACCTCGAGCCAATGCCATTGGCTAAATATATAAAGGTTATTACTAGTTAACTATACCACTTAATTCTTTTTTTAAACATTAAAGAGCTCATTTAAAAAACTCCAATTTAGTAATCTGTCTATTTATTTAAGGGATCAACAAAACACAAAACCTTTAACCATATCGCTAAATCAACAAGCTGATAAATGCTGCAATCCTAAATTAGGACTACACCCGTGTAATAACACATATCTAAATTGGTAATGTATCTATGTATCGAAGCGGTTTGCTGTATTCACTTACTAACGTCGCAAGCTGCTACACATGGGGTAGCGTTTCACGACACCATGAATAAGGAAGCATTTCGTTTATTCCCCACTTAGACCACATTACAAAGGGCGTCGTGTTTCCCTACTCTCTTTATCGAATACTTATGTAGCTAACGTCACAAATTGTTACGTAAGCTCATGCACTAAAATACTTCAAAATTGTATTTCTCACAACGTAAATATATAAGTTAGACAAGCCACATTCAGCTTTTCAGAATTTAGAGAACGGATATAGTCGTTTTCTAATGCACTGACTTAGTGCGTCAGCATTTGTATTATTAATTAACGAGCTCACATTTGAGCCAGTTAAATATATATATATAGCTTTACTGAGCTCAATTTTGAGCTGAGTATAAACCAATATACCCAAATTTGAGGATATTAAAAGGCACCCCTAATTTGGGGCACCCTTTATTCTTTTATCAAACCACTTCCCTATTTTAAGGTACTGGTTACAAGCGTACTTTTAAGTCTGTTTGTAACTTTATGAAATGTCAAGTTTTGACAAGTTAAAAAGACTACATCTAGCGGATACAGTCATTTAAAGGATACTCAATTTTGAGTAGTACATTTCAGTAGATACGTTCATTATCTTTAAGAAAACTATAATTGTAAATGTTAAACATCTACTTTTGTGTTTATAAATCACACTTACATTTATTTTTTTATTTTAGTATTATTTCTGTATAATATCAAAGCAAGAGGAAACTCGTTTTCAACTCGCTTCAAAAACCCTCCTGATTTTTAGAGAAAAATTCTCTTATTTCATCGTCTTTAATAAAATAATATGCCATTTTTCCCTCTTTATAAAAACCAAGTACCTCATTTTTATATAAAAGTCTTAAATGATGTGAAGTTGAAGCAACACTCATTTTCAATATCAAAGAAATATCACAAACACACAACTCATCTTCTTTAATCAAAGATAATATAATTTTCAATTTCTTCTCATCACAAATTTTTTCTAAAATGTTAAGTAATTTCTTAGATTTATCATCTTCTAAAAAACTTAAAGCATTGTTAACTTTATCCTCATGTACACAGATCACATCACAAGCATTTTCATAACTCATATGAAATCACACCCTAAATTAAAATATAAATCCTAAAATTGTTTGAATAGTGTCATTTTCTATAATAATAAATAAACCTAAAGCTATATAAATAACAGCCATAATCCAACGGCTAAATTTCTCAACAATTTCTCCAACTCCTGGAATATTAGCTAATTTTTGTGCAGTAAATACCAAGAAGAAAATTAAAATTAAAAAGACAAACAAAGTAATGAATAAATTAGTAACACTTAATGTCACAAAATACGGAACAAATAAACCAATATTATCAGCACCACAACTTGCTATCGTAACAATTGCAACCGTACCAACTAATTTAGACAACCCTTTTTCATTCAATTCTTTTTTAGCTCTCTTTTCTCCTTCACAATCATCATAAATAGCCACTTTAATTCCTAAATAAATCGGTATTAACCCTAATAATCCTAATATCCATTTTTCAGGAACATAATTTAAGACAAAGGCAAAGAATAAACTTACGACAATCAATGTCACAGATCCTACATATTGACCAATATAAATATCTCGATATTCCTTTTTAGTCTTTGCTTTAGCAAAAAATATTAACAAAATCACTAATAAATCTACTGCTGTCGCAATATACAGAATAGCAGCAGTTACAATAGTCTGAATCATAATTACACCTCATTCAAAAATATTTTTGAATATATTGTAACTTATGTTTTCAAATAATCATAGATGCTTTATTCCAATTGCTTTATTGATATCGATATTTAGAATTCTTAACAATTTCAAAATCAACATAAATGAGCGATTTATTTTTGTGAATACTTCTTAAAAATTCCAATAATCCAATTAATTAAAAATACAGTTAAAACACCAAAAGCAAGCCCATCTAAAATTTTAAAAGTTATTGTATCAGGTGACGGAAGTAAATAATTCATGGTACAACGAACCATAATTACCAATACTAAAGCTTTTAAAAAGTAATTAACTTTGTCCAATTACCATTCTCCTATTATTTTTTAATCTTATCCCTTTTAGATTATCATTTATTAATCAATTTAAATACTAATAAAATAATATCACAATTAAAATCAAAAATGCCCATCTGAATATTTTCAGATAGGCTCTATTTAATCCTCTAACGGTATATCATCAACAATCATTGTTCTATTAGGATAGTTTTCATTTATTTTATCTGTTGCTCTCTGTGTATCTTCTTCATCGCCCTCAAATAAACAAGCTGATAAATGCTGCAATCCTAATTTAGGACTGCACTCATGTATTAACATATGCTTAAATCGTGAATGTGCTTATATATCGAAGCGGTTGCTAGGTTATAATTCATCTATGAAGTAACTTTTCACGACCTCATGAATAAGGAAGCGTTTCGTTTATTCCCCACTTAGATCAACTAACAAAGGGCGTCGTGTTTCCCTACACTCTTTATCAAATTACTCATGTAGCTACCGTCACAAATTGTTACATCAGCTCATGAACTAAAATACTTCAAAATTTTATTTCTCACTACATAAATATATAAGTTAGACAAGCCACATTCAGCTTTTCAGAAATTAGAAAACAGATATTGTCGTTTTCTGAATAACCGTTCTGATATATCTACTAGTGCCGACATTTCGTCTGTATTCAGCTTAATTTTAGAGAACGAATATTTTCGTTTTCTAATGCACTAACTTAATGCGTCAGCCTTTGTATTAATTATTACACTCACATTTGAGCATATTGAATGTGTATAGCTATTCAATTCTATCACTGAGCTCACATTTGAGCCGAGTAAATATATAGAGCTATTCAGTTCTATTATTGAATCCACATTTGGGCTGTGTATAAATCAATATCCCCAAATTTGAGGATATTAAGCTAAGTAGATAATACGTCCACTTACGGACACATTTAACGAAACCACATTGGGTTCGGTTATACACAAAAAGGTACCCCTAATTTGAGGCACCCTTTATTCTAATATCAAACCACTTACCTATTTTAAGGTACTGGTTACAAGCGTACTTTTAAATCTGTTTGTAACTTTATGAAATGTCAAGTTTTGACAAGTTAAAAAAACTGCACCCAACGGATACAGTCAATTTAAAGGATACTCGATTTTGAGTAGTAAATTTCAGTAGCTGCGTTTATTATCTTATAAATGGCTCTAAATGTAAATAGAAAACGCTTACTTTTGTGTTTGTAAAAAGTTTATACGTCATATTTACATTTCTTTTTCATCTCTGTATGATTTCTATATAGTATCAAGACTAGAAGAAACTCGTTTTCACTCGTTTCAAAATAGTAACATCTATATATAAACTAATTAGAAAACAACAATTTTAATACTCCATATATTATTATAAATAAAATTAAGGAAAACACTGAAACAAGTATTACCCTTAATGAAGTATTAGCATTCGAGTTTTTTATAATAAGAGAACTTAAAAAAACTGAGATAAAAATACTTACTCCAAGAAGAACACTATCCAAATTAAGAAATGTGCTTTTTAAGTATATCAACATAATAAGACCTCTCTTTTTATTGATACTTCCAACTATATACAAGAACTTTAGGTTGAGTATTACGAATTAAACCTTTAACTTCTACTCCTCCTTTAATAGTCTCTCCTGCAAATATCCCTACTAAAGTTGAAGCTAACGCACCAGCAATACTCCAACCTACGCCTGGAATCAAAGCAACTAACGAACCAGCAACAGATCCTCCACCGCCAGCGACCATTAATGTTACTGTTTTATTCATTTTTAACGTGAAATTACCATTTTTTGAAATTTTAAATGAATTTACACCTTTCTTAGCCCTAAATGATTCTGATGGCTGTTCTTTTTCTATTTTTTCAATTTGCTTTCTTTGTTCAACCGTTGCATTTTCTTTCATTTTTGCAATCATCGTTGCATCATCCATAGTATAAATAGTTGAACCATCAACTGTTTTTTTCTTTTGCCAACCACTCTCTACAAAATCTTTATCAATTTCTTTTTGTTGAGAAGCACTTAATCTTTCTCCTTTCGTTACATCTGATAATTGCTGCTGCTCGTTATTTTTCGGATTTGTTTCATCTGCTGATACAAAAGACTGGTTAAAGGTACTCAGCAAAACTGAAATTGCCACTGTCGAAGTTAATAATTTTTTCAAATTCAACATCTCCTTATATATATATATTATGTATATGAATTAAAATAACATTATAAACCGATAAAATCGACCTTTTATATTTATTTATAATTGGAATTAAATTAATATATATAAGATTTATTTATTCCAATTGCTTTATTGACAACGAGTCTCTGAACCCTTAACAATTTTAAAATAGACATAATTGAGCAATTTATTTTTTTGAATACTTTTTAAAAAATCCAATAAACCAAAATATTAAAAACCATAATAAAACACCAAAAGTAAGTCCATCTAAAAATCTAAACAATAATTTTTCAGGTGACGGAAGTAAATAGTTCATTGTACAACGAATCATAAATGCTAATACCAATGCTTTTAAAAAGTAATTAACTTTATCCAATTACCGTTCTCCTTTTATTTTTAATTTAATTCCTTTTAATAAACTTAAGAACATAAGAGATAATGGCGCACAAAATGATAAAAACTAACAAAGTAAGTCCTATATATAAACTACTCTCGTTCCACTTAACTCCTATCTCTACATTTCCATTACTTTCGAATTTTAAATATAAATTAAAAGCTATTAATAATAAAATACTAATACTTGAAATAATGCCTACAATATCAAATAATATCTTAGCATGAGGATATTTAACATTTTTCAACATATTATCACTCCTTTTAAATTATAATTTATTAATTAATTTAAATAATAACAAAATAACCCCGCAATTAAAAACCAAAAAATGACCATCTGAATATTATCAGATAGGCTCTATTTAGTCGCCTAACGGTATATCATCAACAATCATAGTTCTATTAGGATAGTTTTCTTTTATTTTATCTAGCTCTCTCTGTGTATCTTCTTCATCGCCTTCACCCCATTCACCAATATTAACAATTACCGGAGTATCACCTGTAAAATCTTTTCTCTCAGTAAATAGTTTATGATACTACCCAAGCATATCATCACGAACTTTCAAACAATCACTTGGCTTAGTTTGGCCTTCTACTAGCTATACATATTCATTATAAACAAGTTGCACTTTACCATTTTGTGGGTTTTCCTTATATTCACTACGTTTTATAACAATTTCCTTAGTTTCCGTCACCATTAGCTGAATTGGTTAATAAAAATAGTTATTCATTAATACCTAATACATTTTCATCAATAATATTTTTACGCTTTTTCCAACTTCGAAAATACAAAAACAACCCTCTAACCATTGCGGTTAAAGGGTTTAATATTTATATATATTCTATTCCCACTCAATTGTACTTGGTGGCTTAGAGGTAATGTCATAGACAACGCGATTAACGTGGTCCACCTCATTGACAATTCGACTTGAAATCTTTTGTAAGACTTCCCAATCAATTCTAGCAAAGTCACTAGTCATGCCATCGATGGATGTTACCGCACGAATACCTACAGTATGATCATACGTACGGTAGTCTCCCATGACACCGACCGATTGAATACCTGGAAGTACTGTAAAGTATTGCCAGATGTCTCTTTCAAGACCTTCCTCACGAATCACTTCACGTAAAATCGCATCTGATTCACGAACAATTTTAAGCTTATCTTCAGTAATTTCTCCAAGTACACGGATACCTAATCCAGGTCCTGGGAATGGTTGTCTCCAAACTAAGTGTTCAGGTATACCTAATTCTATTCCTAATGCACGCACTTCATCTTTGAATAATGTATTGATCGGTTCAATAAGTTCAAATTCCATGTCTTCAGGTAATCCACCTACATTGTGGTGAGATTTAATTGTTTGAGCTGTCTTAGTACCTGATTCAATCACATCCGTATATAACGTACCTTGAGCTAAGAAATCTACATCTGTTAATTTCGCAGCTTCGTCATCAAAGACATATACAAACTCGTTACCAATGATTTTACGTTTACGTTCTGGATCAGAAACACCTTTTAGTTTACTCATGAAGCGTTCTTGAGCATTAACACGAATAATATTCATATCAAAACCTTCACCGAATTGCTCCATGACCATGTCACCTTCACCTTTACGTAAAAGACCATGGTCCACAAAAATACATGTTAGTTGGTCGCCGATTGCCTTATGTAAAAGTACAGCAACTACGGATGAATCTACTCCACCACTCATTGCACATAATACTTTACGATTACCTACTTGTTGACGAATTTTCTCAATTTCAATTTCAATGAAATTCTCCATCGTCCATTCCCCTGTACAATTACAAACACGGCGAACGAAGTTTCTTAGTAAGTCGTTCCCATATTCAGTGTGACGTACTTCTGGATGGAATTGTACACCGTAAATACGACGTGTTTTATCTTCAATAGCTGCATAATTAGTACTTGGACTATCTGCGATTACTTCAAATCCTTCAGGAATTTCAATTACTTTATCAGAATGACTCATCCATACTGTTTGTTCAGAAGGTAAGCCAAAGAAAAGTTCATCTGATTTAGCGTTAATTGTAGCTTTGCCATATTCACGCTCATTGGCACGCTCAACTTTACCACCTAAAAGCTTAGTCGTTAATTGCATACCATAACAAATACCTAAAACTGGAATACCTAAATTATAAATTTCAGAGTCTATAGTAAATGACCCCTCTTCATACACTGAATTTGGACCACCTGAAAGAATGATACCTTTAGGATTCATTCGTTTAATTTCTTCAATAGAAATTTCGTGATCATGTAATTCACTATAAACGCCCATCTCACGGATACGACGCGTAATTAACTGGTTATATTGGCTACCAAAGTCTAAAACAAGAATCAGCTCTTGCTCTTTCGCCATTTCCATAGTCATGAATCTCCTTTATTGTTTTATTTTATGTAAAAGTAAGAGAAACGCGCCTATCAATGCCCTAAATGATAGCTTTAAGTATTGTTACCGTATCATTAAGCATTTTTGTTTTAAGAATTAAGCGCGTTCCTACAAATGATTAATTCATCATTCAAAGTTTAACACTAGAAAGAATAGTTTGGTGATTCTTTCGTAATTTGAACATTGTGAGGATGACTTTCAGCTAAGCCAGCTGGTCCCATACGTGTAAATTGTGCTTCTTCACGTAATTTTTTTAGGTTTTCTGAACCAGTATAACCCATACCAGCTCTAACGCCACCCATAAGTTGATAGATTGTATCTTGTAATGGTCCTTTATAAGCTGTGCGACCTTCAATACCTTCAGGAACAAATTTTCTTGGCGTCTTATCTTCTTGGAAGTAACGATCATTTGAACCTTTTTCCATAGCACCTAAAGATCCCATACCGCGATAAACTTTATATTGTCTACCTTGGAATACCTCAGTTGCACCAGGACTTTCTTCTGTACCAGCTAACAAACTACCTAACATAACCGCATGACCACCAGCAGCTAATGCTTTGATAATATCACCTGAGAACTTAATACCACCATCAGCAATAATAGCCTTACCATGCTTACGGGCTTCTGTAGCACAATCATAAACTGCTGTAATTTGAGGCACACCTACACCTGCAACAACACGTGTCGTACAAATTGACCCTGGACCAATACCTACTTTAACAACATCGGCACCTGCTTCAAATAAAGTACGTGTTGCCTCTGCAGTCGCTACGTTACCTGCGACAACAGTAATTTCAGGATATGTTTCCTTAATGTGTTTAACTTGATTAATAACGCCTTTAGAATGACCATGAGCCGTATCAATAATTAACGCATCTACGCCAGCTTCAACTAATTTTTGTGCACGAATTTCAGTATCTTTAGACGTACCGATTGCTGCTGCAGCTAACAATCTACCATGTTCATCTTTAGCTGCATATGGGAATTCAAGTACTTTTTCAATATCTTTAATCGTGATTAATCCTTCTAAACGACCATTTTCTACTAATGGAAGTTTCTCAATCTTATGTTTTTGAAGAATAGCTTCGGCTTCATCTAAAGTCGTACCAACTGGAGCTGTTATTAAATCATCTTTCGTCATTACATCTGATATTTTAATTGAAAAATCTTCAATAAAACGTAAATCACGATTTGTTAAAATACCAATCAACTTGCGATCCTCTTGATTATCGACAATAGGTACACCAGAGATACGGTATTTGCCCATTAATGCTTCAGCCTCATACACACTTTCGTCCGGTGTTAAGAAGAACGGGTTAGAAATAACACCATTTTCTGAACGTTTAACCTTTTGTACCTCATCAGCTTGCTCTTCGACGCCCATATTCTTATGGATAACACCTAAACCGCCTTGACGAGCCATAGCAATCGCCATTTTTGATTCAGTTACTGTATCCATACCTGCTGAGATAACAGGAATGTTTAATTTGATCTTATCTGATAATTTGACACTTAAGTCAACATCGCTTGGTAAAACATCTGATGCAGCTGGAATGAGTAACACGTCGTCAAATGTTAAAGATTCTTTAGCAAATTTATTTTCCCACATTAAAAACAGCCTCCAATTTTATTTATACTTAGTTACATTATTTCACATCTTCTTCGGTTTGTTTATACTTTATACCATTAAAAAAGAAATTTAAGATGATTGCAGAAATTGCGCCAAGCACTATACCATTTTGAGTTAACCAAGCAAATTGTTCTCCTAATCCTTTAAATGCTTGAGGTACTGCACTAATACCAGCACCTAACCCTACTGAAATTGCAATAATTAATAAATTATTTTGATTTTGGAAATTAATGTTACCCAAAATACTAACACCGTATGCCATAACCATTCCAAACATTGCTATCATTGCCCCACCTAAAACCGGCAATGGAATAATATTAGCTAAAGCACCTAATTTAGGTATACAACCACAAATTAGTAAAAGAATAACCATTCCATATATCACATTGTTCTTTTTAGCTCCTGATAAAGAAACAAGACCTACATTTTGGGAATATGCAGTGTAAGGAAACGCATTAAATATTGAACCTAAAATGATTGCTAGACCTTCCGCAGTATACCCTTTTCGAAAATCTTTTCTTTCTAATTTTCTACCAGTAATTTCACTCAGTGCATGATAGACACCAGTAGATTCAATTAAACTTACAACTGCAACAATGAAAAATACAAGTATCGAGCTTACATCAAAGCCAAAACCAGAAAATCTGAATGGAACAGGGAATCCAAACCAATGTGCATCGCCCACTTGTTTGATATCAACCATTCCAAATATACCAGCTAAAGCAGTACCTATTGCCAATCCTATAAGTATCGCAATTGATTTCAAGAAGCCCTTTGTAAATCTTTGTAAAATAAGAATAATGAGTAGTGTAATACCACCTAACATTAAATTCTTAGTATCGCCATAATTTTTCGCTCCTTCGCCACCTGCCAAGTAATTCATTGCAACTGGCATTAAATTGATTCCAATAATTGTCACGACACTTCCTGTTACAACAGGTGGGAAGAATTTAACTAAATAAGAGAAAAAAGGCGCAATTAAAACAACTAAGATACCGGATATTAAAAGCGAACCATATAAAACATCAAGTCCTTTGGTTTGACCGATGAGTATCATAGGTGCAACAGCAGTAAACGTACATCCTAGTACAATCGGTAATCCAGTCCCTGTGACTTTATTCGCTTGAAGAAATGTCGCTACCCCGCACATAAATATATCAACCGTAACTAGATAAGCAATTTCTTCAGCTGAAAATTTTAAGCTTGTCCCCACAATAATAGGAACAAGAATCGCCCCTGCATACATCGCTAACAAATGTTGCACACTTAATATGAAATTTTTCATTAGGCTTCACCTAAAAGAGTTACCTTATTGCCTTTTAATGAAGCTACCTTACAAAGTGAAGATACATATAAGCCTGCATCTTCTAAACGTTGGCGCCCATTTTGGAAACTTTTTTCAACCACAATACCCACGCCAACTGTCGTCGCATTTGCTTGTTTTACAATGTCATTAAGACCTAGCGAAGCATCGCCATTAGCTAAAAAGTCATCAATGATAAGTACTTTATCGTCTGGACCTAAAAACTCTTCAGATACAATGACTGTACTCGTTTTATTTTTTGTGAATGAATGAATATCCGTGCTATAAAAGCCATCTTTCAAAGTACTAGGTTTAGCTTTTTTAGCAAATAGACAAGGAACATCAAAATGAAAAGAAGCCATAATAGCAGGCGCAATACCAGAAGCTTCAATAGTTAAAATTTTAGTAATACCAGCGTCTTTGAAAGACTCATAAAATGTTTTACCTACATCATTCATCAACTTTGCATCAATTTGATGATTTAAAAATCCATCTACTTTCAAAATTTTCTCATCGATGACAACGCCATCTTCTTTGACTTTTTGTCCTAACGACTCCACTCAAAAAACCTCCTCAAGTAAATTCAAATTCGATTCCTAGATACAAAAAAACCTCAAACTACCATTAATAGTTTCAGGATCTATGAGTGAACGTGCAATACTTTGCCTTAAAGCAAATTAAGAAGAAGATACGCATACGTAGTCCTAAAAACGCTTATTAAATTTGATAAACCTCAAACAATTGCACTCAATTTATACAGGCTTATGTGTATCCTCACTTGTTTCCAGTTATACCAAATGCGTTTTACTTTTATGTTGCTTTAGCGATTTAAACTGCTCTTAATGTATTGGATTGTTACTCATAGTCGTGTCGTTTATGGCGACACGGTAGAAACTTCTAAAGCCATATTCTCTAGATTATATGAGTCATATAAATTATTTAATGATAATAGCAAATTTTTGTTGTATTTTCAATATAATTAAAGAGATGTTCACGATTCAAAAAGCATCAAAATTCAGTGTAAGCGTTATATTAAAGGATGAATTATCATTGAAATGTTTTAACACAAAATTATATAATTATCTGTGTAATAGTTTTATTAAATTAGACTAGGGTATAACCATGTAAGACAACATTTTTAAAAGGGGCGATAATCATGGCAAAAATTACTGTAGTGAATAACCAAGACGAATTATATAAAGTCATCAATCAAAAAAAATCTGAAGGTTATTTAGAGACAGAATTAGCTGTTATCAGTAAAAGTAAGTTGCACTTAGATGATTTACACAACTCTCAAATCTCATTAATGGCTACAAGTGGCTCATTTAGTGACCGTATGTCTCGTTTACTTACAGGTGAAGATGGAGAAGAAGCAGTATTATCTCGTTATGATTTAACTGACAATGAACTAGAAGGATATAAACAAGATATTTTAAACGATAAAATGCTCGTTGTTGCTAAAAGTGATCGTTCTTCTCATGATGAAGTTGAAGATAATAATGCTGCATATAAAGAAGTGGATATTACTCATTATGCCGCAGAGTCTGAAGGGCCTAAAGCATAATTTTATTTCTACATTATAAAAGCATTGCACCATAATGTTTGTTTAGTCGAGCAGACATTATGGTTTTTTTTATCATTAAATAAAGCTAATTAGCTACGATTGAATAATATTAGGGAGAGGATATAACATGGAATTTAAAGTAATAGAATCAGCTAAAGATCCATTATTTAGCGAGGCACTCAAATTATATGATAATAAATTGGATATTGGTTTAGATGAAGATAGTAAAATTTTTAAACGCTCACTTGAAAACAATAAAACAGAAAATGATTACGCCTTTATCGTTGGAATTGAAAACCAGACTGTAGTTAGCTTAGCAACTGCGCATTACGAAGCAACAACCAATTCTGCATTTTTAATTTACTTAATCGCAAAAGAAAGCCCCAATCATGATGAAAGAATGTCCTTAACTTTAGAGGCAATAGAAAAACAATTAAACCTTTTATCACAAGAAGTTCATAATAGAGATATTAATTTCATCATGTTAGAAGTTCCAAAAGAACCCTCGACTGTTGACATCGATGACAAGCTCAGAAACGCACTAGAACATCGTCGTCAATTCCTCTTTGAAAATCAATTTGAAAAGCAGGACGACATTGACTACATTCATCCAAATCAAAACCAAAAGGAAACGCCACAAAAAGTAGATTTATTTATTAAAGCTAATCTTGAATTAACAAAGGACATTTATGGCACAAGCGTCAAATCTAATTATATTCTTAAATATGTTTTTGCAAACGGCATTTCAAGAGAAATTATTTACCCTCTCCTAAAAGAAATGAATTTAAGATAGTCTGTCTAAAACACCTTGAAATCAATATTGAGAAAAGGTAAACTATCATATGAGGTAAGACTGACGTTTCACTGGCCGAAGACAAACGTCACCATACATAATTAAAATATGAAGGGACTTTTTCAATGTTAACTAAAGAATTTGCTCAACGTGTAGAACTAAGTGAAAAGCAGGTCCGAAAAATTGTACAACATTTAGAGGAACGAGGCTATCACCTTAGTAAAACAGAATATCGTGGTCGTGAAGCCACAGACTTTAAAGAAGATGACATCGAATTATTTACAGATATCGCTAACAAAGTTAAACAAACGAATAGTTATGATTTAGCATTTGAAGAGCTTGAAAAGGAAAAAGACTTTTTACAAGTCATTGTTAAAGACGAGGATAGCCAATTACCAACTGATCAAAATGTAGCACAACTCGTTGAAGATTTACGTTCTGAAATTCAAAAAATGCGAGAAGAACGTCAAATGTTAGGGCAAATGATTAACCAAGTACATCACCAACAACAGGAACTTAAAGAATTACAGACTGATATTACAACAAAATTAGAATCGAATGCCCAGTCTTTAAAATCAATCCAAAATTCTCAAGAGGCTATTCAGTCAGCACAAGAACAACAATCTAAAGACATCGCTAAAGCTAACGAATTAAAAGATAGTGAATTACGCAGTCATTTTGATTCAATGTCAAATAGCGCTTCAATATCTCAGAGCAACATCGCAAGTCAAAGCACTACAGCAAGTTTAAGCCAATCTGAATCAGTAAATGATTCAATGAGTTCATCTCTATCCGAGTCTAACTCGATAACATCTGAAAGTAATACAAATAGCAAATCGGAAATTAAATCAAAAAGTACGTCTACAAGCGAGTTCTTGTCAGAATCAGGAAGTGTATCTAACTCAGAAAAATCTGAGTCAATTTCTCATTCTCAATCAACATCAGCTACTCCTTCTTCTCAATCGACTTACCAACAACAACCTAAAGAAGAGAAGAAAGGTTTCTTTGCACGTCTATTTAACTTATAAATGACTTGTATTCATAGCTGACTCATGCCTATTCATAATATTAAATAAAAAACGCGCGCAATCATGTCTTCTTATAGCATGATTGCACGCGTCTTTTTTATTAATGTAAATCTCTTTATGTCCTCTTTGCTCACTTTTCTAATAAACATAAACTTCCAATTTTTCATTGTTCTAGTAATCACCTTCACACCATTCAACTTTAAGTGAATCAGAAAACTATAAATCAACAACTTGAATTTCTTCTTAACCCCCTTTATTCTTATTACATATGTCGGAATACTAAAATTATAAAAGGAGCTATATATTGATATGGAAATACTTTTTACAGTAATTAATGTCATCGTGTTACTTGTTTTCCTAGTTATGTTAAATATTATGGCAAGAAAACACGTTTCATTCCCTAAACGCGTCTTTACCGCTTTAGGAATAGGTATCGTATTTGGCATTGTATTACACCTCATATATGGTGCAGAGTCTAAAACTCTCGAACAATCAACAGACTGGTTTAGTATTGTCGGGGATGGTTATGTTGCACTATTACAAATGATTGTCATGCCACTAATATTCATTTCAATTGTTGCCGCTTTTAGCAAAATACAAATTGGTGAAAAATTCGCTAAGATCGGTTCTTATATTTTTATGTTTTTAATTGGTACTGTAGCCATCGCAGCTATCGTCGGAATTTTTTACGCTTTGATCTTTGGTTTAGATGCATCGTCTATTGATTTAGGTAGCGCAGAACATTCACGTGGTACAGAAATTTCAAAACAAGCTAAAGATTTAACTGCAAACACTTTACCACAACAAATTCTCGAAGTATTCCCAAGCAATCCATTTTTAGATTTCACAGGACAACGTACAACTTCGACAATTGCAGTTGTTATTTTTGCAACGTTTGTGGGCTTTGCTTATCTTAGAGTTGCAAGAAAACAACCGGAACATGGAAGCTTACTTAAACGTGGTATAGAAGCAATCTATTCTATCGTTATGGCTATCGTAACTTTTGTTTTACGATTAACGCCTTATGGAATTTTAGCTATTATGGCTTCTACTCTTGCGACAAGCGATTTTTCTGCAATTTGGACGTTAGGTAAATTCTTAATTGCTTCATACGCAGCTCTAATCACAATGTATATCATCCATTTAATTATACTGAGTGTCTTAGGTATCAATCCCTTTAAATACGTGAAAAAGACAATAGAAGTACTAATCTTCGCATTTACTTCACGATCAAGTGCAGGTGCATTACCATTAAATGTTCAAACGCAAACAAAACGTTTAGGTGTACCTGAGGGAATTGCAAACTTCTCTGCAACTTTTGGTCTATCCATAGGGCAAAATGGCTGTGCAGGAATCTACCCTGCTATGCTAGCAGTTATGGTAGCACCAGTAGCAAATGTAGAAATTGACTTCCAATTTGTTGTTACACTTATTGCTGTTGTTATTATAAGTTCATTTGGTGTTGCAGGTGTAGGTGGCGGTGCAACATTCGCATCAATACTCGTATTATCTACACTTAATCTACCAGTTGCTCTAGCAGGAGTACTGATATCTATCGAACCTCTCATCGATATGGGTCGTACAGCACTTAACGTTAATGACTCAATGCTAGCTGGAACAGGTACCGCACGCTTAACAAATCATTGGGACAAAAAAACATTTGACTCAAATGATTACGGCGATTTATCTGCAAATTAAATGTAAGATAAGTTGTCATTGGTCATTACGATATACAATTATAAAAAGAGCGGGGCAAAATTTGTGTTTAAAATTCGCCCCACCCAGCCTGAGACATGTATTTCTGTCTCAGGTTCTTTTTATCTTTGAATAAATCCTGCTTTTTTCAATTCATCTAACATATCTAAACGTGTTTTACGTCCTAGAAATGTTTCTATTTGTTGTGACCAATTTTCTGTACGCACACCGTGGGTACGTTCTTTATAATATTCACTCACTACTTGGTCGTATGCTTCCAATTCTTTACGTTGTTGGTGATGATTTGCATCATACTGATCTTTATGAAAAATATGTTTAAATGGCAAGCGCGGTTTAGGTGACCCATTTTCTTCATCAGAAGGTTCACCAACTGCCATACCAAATAACGGAAACGTATAATCAGGTAAATTTAAAATTTCACGCACTCGCGCAACATCATTACGCAATGACCCTAAATAAACAATTCCATACCCCATATCTTCGGCAGCAACTGCCATGTTTTGTGCAACTAATGCAACATCTATTGTACCCACTAATAGTCCTTCTGCAGAACCATACGATGTCTCCATATTTGACGCCGCAACTTCATCTACTAAATGATGACGATAATAATCTAAAACAAATACAAATAAATAACCATTATCTAAAACATAAGGTTGACCTGACACTTCCTTTAAACGCGCTTTAATGCTTGGATCTTCAACACCAATAATAGAATAAGTTTGAAGATAACTGGATGTAGAAGCACTCTGTCCCGCCTCTACTAATTTTTCTACCGTCTCAGAACTAAGTGGTTGATCCTTAAATTTTCTAACTGAATGATGTTGTTTCATCAACTCATAAACATAATCTGACACTATACCCACTCCTATCAAAATTTACGTTATTAATTATTTTATACCCTAAATGAAGTATATTTAAATAGATTTGCACACTTCATATTTAGAAGTTATCATAAAAGTATCAATTTTCAGATAATTTAGGGGGATACAATATGACACTAACAAATAAAGAAGTTGCTAAGGTTTTATTTAAAGCTTATAGATATAAAAAACCCATCGATTTCATTAGCGAGAACTACCAATTAAACGAAGAAGAAGCATATCATGTACAAGAAGAACTAATTGACCAATTAACTTTCAAAGACCGTTCGACTGTTACAGGGTATAAAGTTAGTATGACTAGCAAGGCAACGCAAGCAATTGCTAACACTAACGAACCAGCATATGGAACACTCTTATCTAACCAAATTGTTAATGATGGTGCCTCAGTCTCTCTTTCTGAATTATTTTCACCATTACTAGAACCAGAAATTATCTTTATAGTGCAGGAAGACTTACCTTATGATGCTGATTTAGAAACAATTAGATATCATACCCGTATCGCGCCAGGCATTGAAATTCCAGATGCAAGATATAAAAATTGGTTTCCAAATTTTACTTTATCAGATTTAATATCAGATAATACCGCAACAGGACTTGTCGTAGTAGGTGACTCTGTAGACGGCCTTGATAATGATGCATTTGCTAATGTACATTTAAATTTATATAAAGATGATAAATGTATCGCCACAGGAGAATCATCCGAAGTACTCGGAAATCCTTTAAACGCTATTCATTGGCTAATTAAAAAACTACACACGCACGGCAAACAACTTAAAAAAGGAGATATCATTTCATCTGGAACTTTTATATCTCCATTAAAATTAGAATATGGCACGTACCGTGCTGAATATAGTGGTATCGGTAAGGTGTCATTTTCGGTTAATAAATAAAGTAAGTTTAATAGGGTTATTTTCACAGAAAGTCATAACAACTTGTGGAAATAACTCTTTCTGTTTTATACAGATGCTAAAAAGGGAAATCCATGTATGATACATGTTATTATATATATGAAGTAGTAATAAAATTACACTTCATTATCAATAAAATAACCATAGTTGAGAATGATAACTGAGATTCAATGTCATACACATTTGAAAATTTCAGTTTCACATTGGATTTTCAACTTTTTTCACTCGTTATTCTTTAATTAATGAAGGATTTAAAATGGCTTAATTATAGCTTTTTTATACTTTCATAGATTTTAAGAACTTCTAAAGTTGACTATTCAATGCCAAGATGTAATAATACTAAACAAGAGATTAGAATTATTATAAACAAACAATTATTTTTAAGTAATTCTAATTAACACTTAACTTTTCAGGAGGAATTTATCTATGTCTTTAATTAACAAAGAAATTTTACCTTTCACAGCACAAGCTTACGATCCAAAAAAAGATGAGTTTAAAGAAGTTACTCAAGAAGATCTTAAAGGTTCTTGGAACGTTGTATGTTTCTATCCTGCTGACTTCTCATTCGTATGCCCTACTGAATTAGAAGATTTACAAAATCAATACGCTAAATTACAAGAATTAGGTGTTAACGTGTACTCAGTATCAACAGATACACACTTCGTACACAAAGCTTGGCATGACCATTCTGATGCAATCAGCAAACTAGAATACAGCATGATTGGTGATCCTTCTCAAACAATCACTCGCAATTTCGATGTGTTGGATGAAGAAACTGGTCTAGCACAACGTGGTACTTTCATTATCGACCCTGATGGTGTGGTACAAGCAGCAGAAATCAATGCTGACGGAATCGGACGTGACGCAAGTACATTAGTTAACAAAATTAAAGCCGCTCAATATGTACGTCAACATCCAGGTGAAGTTTGCCCAGCTAAATGGGAAGAAGGTTCAGAATCATTACAACCTGGTTTAGACTTAGTAGGTAAAATCTAAGGAGGCATTAAAATATGCTTAATGCTGATTTAAAGCAACAATTACAACAATTACTTGAGCTTATGGAAGGCGACGTTGAATTCGTTGCCAGCCTAGGCTCTGATGATAAATCAAACGAACTCAAAGAATTATTAAATGAGATGGCTGAGATGTCAGCACACATAACAATAACTGAAAAATCTTTAAAACGTACACCAAGTTTTTCAGTTAATCGCCCTGGTGAAGAAACAGGTATTACCTTTGCTGGCATACCTTTAGGCCATGAATTCAACTCTTTAGTATTAGCTATACTACAAGTGAGTGGTCGCGCACCTAAAGAAAAGCAATCCATTATTGATCAAATTAAAGGGCTCGAAGGTCCATTTCATTTCGAAACCTTTGTAAGTCTTACTTGTCAAAAGTGTCCTGACGTCGTTCAAGCATTAAACCTAATGAGTGTTATTAATCCTAACATTACTCATACTATGATTGATGGCGCTGTTTTCCGTGAAGAATCTGAAAACATTATGGCAGTTCCTGCCGTCTTCTTAGATGGTCAAGAATTTGGTAATGGACGCATGACAGTTCAAGATATTTTAACTAAATTAGGAAGCACGCAAGATGCCTCTGAATTCAACGATAAAGATCCTTATGACGTGTTAATCGTTGGTGGCGGACCTGCAAGTGGTAGTGCTGCAATTTATACAGCACGTAAAGGGCTACGTACAGGTATTGTCGCTGATCGAATTGGTGGTCAAGTTAATGATACTGCTGGTATCGAGAACTTCATCACTGTTAAAGAAACGACAGGTTCAGAGTTCTCATCAAATCTTGCAGAACATATTGCACAATATGATATTGATACAATGACTGGTATTCGTGCTACAAATATCGAAAAAACAGATTCAGCTATTCGCGTAACTTTAGAAAATGATGCTGTTTTAGAAAGTAAAACTGTCATCATTTCCACAGGTGCAAGTTGGCGTAAACTAAACATCCCAGGCGAAGACCGTCTAATCAATAAAGGCGTGGCTTTCTGCCCTCACTGTGACGGACCTTTATTTGAAAATAAAGATGTTGCTGTCATCGGTGGTGGTAACTCTGGTGTAGAAGCAGCTATTGATTTAGCCGGCATCGTTAAACACGTAACATTATTTGAATACGCTTCTGAATTAAAAGCTGATAGCGTATTACAAGAACGTTTACGCTCACTACCTAATGTTGATATTAAAACGAGTGCTAAAACAACAGAAGTAATTGGTGACGATTACGTTACAGGTATTAGCTATGAAGATATGACTACCGGAGAGTCACAAGTAGTTAATTTAGATGGAATATTTGTACAGATTGGATTAGTTCCTAATACATCTTGGTTGCAAAATGCTGTCGAATTAAATGAACGTGGCGAGGTTATGATTAATCGCGATAACGCAACAAACGTTCCTGGTATCTTTGCAGCTGGTGACGTTACCGATCAAAAAAATAAGCAAATTATTATTTCTATGGGTGCTGGTGCTAATGCCGCACTTAATGCATTCGATTATATAATTAGAAATTAATTTTTAAAACGTTATTTATCATAAATATTTTAACTTCACAGAGTTCCCATGTTGGAGCTCTGTTTTTTATTATAAAAAAGCCTATTGAAACAGGTATATCATTCATATAATCCGCCATAATTTAGTCATATCTTAGTCATATCTAACAGTAAATGTAGTTCTAAAATATTCAAATATTTTTCGATAAATGATACTCTAATAGATGTATAAATTTAAAACACTGTTTAATGATAGAGACGTAAAAGGAGTTACTCAATTCTATGAAAAAGAGAGTCATTACATACTTGATACTAGCGTTGTCTTTAACACTTGCAGCATGCTCAAATACGAACGATAACAATAATCAAGAGCATCACAGCAACGCTCATGCACCTAAAAACGCTAAAACTTTAAAGGAAAAAGATATCTTTTCTTCAAACAAAAAGGGACAAAAAATTAGCGAAAAAGAGATGAAGCAAGCTTTAGAAAAATATTTACAAGCGAATAGCGATGTACTTGATAATAAGTATGTCATGCAACATAAATTAGATAAACAAAGTGATAGTAATCCTAAAATCACAGAATCACAAGCTGATCGTCTTAGCAAGTTATCCAATTTAGCAGTTAAGAACGATTTACATTTCAAAAAATTTATAAAAAACAATCACATCCCTGAAGAATATAAAGATCCAACAGATCGCATAATTAATTATTTTCACGCTTTAAATAGTACCATTTCAAATGTAGATGAAGACATTGAGAAATTAAACTACCAACCACAAAATTCAATTAACGTTGTTGATGTAGCCACAAAATATTCAGGTGATGTAAATAAAAAACAACAAGATAAAATTACTACTTTCCTTAAGAAAAAAGGAATAGACACAGAAGTATTTAATAAATAAAACAAAATGTTTTTTCTATATCACATTATTTTACTTGCCCAAAAAAGATGTTGTACTAACATCTTTTTTGGGCTTGTTTTTGATATTCGAGTTAATTTCATCACCCCATCTTTTTGAAACATGCCTTCGCTATTTTGACAATTCAATATATTTATTACACAATAAAATTAATATAGCATATATATTTTTTCTAAATAAAAAGAAATGAGGAAAATCATTATGAAGATACGTTTAACATTTATTATCTTAGCAATACTATCCACCATCGGCTTAGTACTTGTTTTAGCAAAATATCCAACAGGCCCACACACAATCAACTATAACGAACCTTATACAGTACTCATAGCCATTACGACAATAGTTATAATGGCTTTACCAGCACTCATATTAGGTATATTTAATCATCTTGCATGTAGAATCATATCGGCGATATTACAAATAAGTGCACTGATGATGTGGGGGTTTTTAGTAATCATTAGCTTAATTATGGGACAAATTGTCATTATGCTTATGGCTTCCTTAACGATACTTGCATTACTTGTTAGTTCTATTGTCACACTTTCAGTGCACCCATCTACTTCAGATAAAATAAATTAATCAAATAAAGGGGCAAGAAAGGTAGAATTTACAGTGAAATTCTCTTTGTTGGGGCCCATCCCCAACTTGCTTTGCTTGTTGAATTTCTCAGTGAAATTCTCTTTGTTGGGGCCCCATCCCCAACTTGCTTTGCTTGTTGAATTTCTCAGTGAAATTCTCTTTGTTGGGGCCCCATCCTCTTGTAAAAAATGGTTTGATATGTGTGTATATTTTTAATTCTATCATTTGACTGATTGTATGTTATGAAAGCCTGGGACATCGATAATCTATGCCCCAGGCTTCACTCACAATCCTATATTATATATAACAATATTGCTACGGTTGTTTATAGACATCAATCATATCTTTTGATAGAGAATTAATATCAATTTAGCCAGCAATTACAATTTTACAACTCAAATGATTATATATGTATTCAAAACTTCATTTCTTCTTTAATTAAATATGGATAGCAATTATGAATTTCCGTCGTTAAGGCTTCTTCCTTAGTTATCATTTTAAAATAGACGAAAAAACATCTAATTACAACTTGGTGCGCAACTATCACTACACGTCTCTGCTGTTGATTAAGCTCATTTTCAATGAAAGTAACCACTCTATCATAGACATCTTGATAACTTTCTCCTTGTGGTGCTTTTTGCGAAAAGCTATGTCTAAAGTATTTATAATTAGGATCACGGAAATATTTTTCGAACCGTTTGTCTTTACAAACTTCTTCTTTATTTTTACCTTCAAAAACACCTAACGAACGCTCTCTTAACGTCTTTGTATATATTGTTGGAATATCATAAGGAAATAGCTCCTCATACGTTTGCCTTGTTCTTTTTAAATCTGATACATATACATTGTCAATGTATTTATTTTTAAAATAAACAGATAGTTCTTTAGCGCTTTTTATACCCCTTTCCGTCAAAGGGACGTCTAACTGTCCACAAAAATATAGATACCCGTGTTTATTATCATAATTGGACTGTGACTCACCATGCCTCACTAAATAAATTTCCATTCTGTCTCCTCATTTCTGACTTAGCTACTTTTACTTAATAATAAATTAATAGATAAGCCAATTAAAACAAACCCTACAATATAATCAAATATAGCCTTGAATCTCGGTCTGCTGAATAATAATTTAATATATTGAAAGATGAATACACAAAATAAAAACCATAAGCATATAACTACAACAACTGAAAAAGCAAATAACGCAACTTCAGATTTCATATGTATATTACCGTTAGAAAGGAACTGCGGGAATATACTAACATAAAATAATAAAGCCTTAGGGTTAAGACTTGTACTTAAAAAACCTTGTCTAAAAGAAGTGATATAACTCACATTTCTGACATCAGCTAAAGCTTGTTTACTAAAATCAACAGAACTGTGCGCACTCAAAATACTTTTGATTCCGAGATAAATAAGATAACAAGCACCCAATATTTTTATTGTTAAAAAAACAAAGTGTAAACTCGTAAGTATGTATATAATTCCAAAAATAGCTAATGAAGAGTATAAAATATGCCCCGTAGTAATACCAAATGCAGCCATAAAACCATTCATTTTACTTGAATTAATAGTGTTTTTCATTACAATAATGAAATCTGGCCCAGGTACTATAATAATCAATAATGTGATAATGATAAATGTAATTAAACCGTCCATAAGAAACCTCCTCGATGTCGTTTTACAATTCATTATTACATATCACCAATGGCGAATGAAACCGAACAGATGCCTTTAAATCAAAGTAATAATTTTCTCAATTTTGTTGGAAATTTTAAAAATCAAAACCTTTAATGTTGTCAGATAAATAGCAATCTGATAATATTAAATTGTAGTTATTTAGTAACTACAAAGTCTTTTATATTCATGAACATAATACTCCTGGATGGCGTAACCCAGCGCCATCCTTTTTTATGTTTTATAACATGAAAAAAGCACCCACACCATTTTTATTGGTTTGGATGCTTTGATAACTATAATTAATGTAACTCAAACGATTAGACATCATCAACATCTATCATTGAGTTACGTGCGTATAGATAAACACACATGCTTTAATTGTGTTAATTGATTACTTTCAAATAATCAAGCAACACATTTTCTACCTAAATTAAACTTAATCTATACTTATTATTTTTTTCTTAGTGCTTTTAAAATTAATGAAATAATAAAGATTAAAATAATTGAACCTAATAATGCTGGAAAGATGTGAATTTTACCTAATTGTGGTCCCCATTCACCTAAAATCATAGTACCAACCCATGATCCTACAATACCAGCAATAATATTTCCTAGAATACCTCCTGGTACGTCTTTACCTAAAATTAAACCTGCGATCCATCCAATGATACCGCCGACAATAATCATACCTATTAATCCAAACATAATTGATTGTCTCCTTTACTTATATATTTTATTCACTAGTATGAGATACCCCATGTCAAAAATGATTAAACGTTTTGTAGGAATTTTTAGTTTACTGATACAAGCTATTTTGTTTTTATTTTTTCAATATTTATTATTATCAACCTCAATCCTATTATGTTAAGCTATTAAAGATGACTAAAATGAACTATTTATAAAAATATTTAAAGTAGGTATTTTACATGCAACATAAAAATAAATTTCAACGTATTAACCAAATTATACAAGTTATAGGTTTCCTTTCATTTTTAGCAATTCTCACTATCATTACACTTAACTTTTTTATAAAAGGACACTTACAAGGTCATTTTGAAATAGGTTTTAATATTCAAAGTAATCAAGTCTATGTAGTAACGACACTAATCATAGTTACAATCATCTGTACTATATTATCAGCTATTCTAAACATGCTTTCTAATAAAAAACAAAATTACAAACATTAAATGTTAATGATGGTGCTACAACTTCAAAGTATAACCCCATAGGTATACTAATTGATAAAATGACATCTTGATGTCAACGTAGATACTTTCATCATGAATAGAAGATGTGGCACATAAATTTACATATTTTATATAACTTAAGAACTAAAAGACATATAGAGATTGAAGAATTAACTACTCAACTTAACAAGAAAAATGGCACGCATAACAAACCTCTTCAAATTTGGGAATGGTAAACTATTATCATCAATCAATATTTAAAGATGTTATGCACCTAACCATTTTTCAACGCATAATCTTAACTCATTTTGGGATTCAATCTCATAACATTACTGAAATATCGTCGAAGGATATGTATCTAAAAATCTAGCTTTCAAATTCACTGCTTTTTCTGCCCTTTTTAAATATTCCAAAACACAAAAACAACCCCGTAAGCCTATACTTACGGGGTTTTACAATAAATAATATATTATTGTTCTTCTTTAACATATGGTAATAAAGCCATATGACGAGCACGTTTGATAGCTGTAGTCAACATACGTTGATATTTCGCTGAAGTGCCTGTTACACGACGTGGTAAAATTTTACCACGTTCTGAGATAAAACGTTTTAATAATTCAGTGTCTTTATAGTCGATGTGTGTAATACCATTTGCTGTGAAATAGCATACTTTTTTACGACGACGTCCGCCTCTTCTTGGTCCACCTGCCATGGTTAACTGCCTCCTTTGACTCATTTTATTTTATTCGTTCATTATTAGAATGGTAAATCATCATCACTGATATCAATCGGTCCATTAGCATTTGCAAACGGATTATCCGACTGATTTGAGTTTGATGAATTATTGTTGTTGTAAGATGTATTTTGTCCTGATTGCTGACCACCAAATCCTTGACCGTAGTCTTGGAAATTATTGTTCTGTGAACGTTGGCCACCATGTTGTGCATTTTTAGGTTCAAGGAACTGAACACTATCACATACGACTTCAGTAACAAAAATACGACGACCTTCTTGATTTTCATAACTACGTGATTGTATGCGACCATCAACGCCAGCTAAACTACCTTTAGACAAGTAGTTATTTACATTTTCTGCTTGTCTACGGAAGACTACACAGTTAATAAAGTCAGCTTCTCGTTCCCCTTGAGCATTCGTGAAAGTACGATTAACTGCTAGAGTAAATGTCGCTACACTTACGCCTGAGGGTGTGGTTCTGTATTCTGGATCTTTCGTTAGACGACCTACTAATACAACTCGATTTAACATTTAAACGCCCCCATCTAAATTATTACTTATCTTGGTCTTCACGAATAACGATGTAACGAATGATATCATCATTAATCTTAGCTAAACGTTGGAATTCGTCAGTTGATTTATTGTTATCAGTTTTAATACGTACGATGTTATAGAAACCTTCTTTGAAATCATTGATTTCATAAGCTAGGCGACGTTTACCCCAGTCTTTTTCTTCTAAAACTTCTGATCCTTCTGAAGCTAAGATACCATTGAAACGTTCAACTAACGCTTTTTTAGCATCCTCTTCAATGTTAGGACGTACGATATACATAATTTCATATGTTCTCATAGTTTATTTGCACCTCCTTGTGGTCTATACGGCTTATCAATATTTAATGTGATAAGCAAGGAATAATTTTCATTACTCACAGAAAAGAATTATAGCATAGAGCTTTACTTTTTACAATCAATTTCAGATGAATCTTACCCTTAAATATTGATGAGCATTATTTATTTTTGAAAATATCAATACATATTATTGGTTTAAGACTCCTCTGAGACTGCCCTCGTTGTTCAAACGCAATCATCCTATTTATGTTATACATTACTTTATATTCAAATTATATTAATGTTACTTAATAGATAGTTGATACTTCATTTTAGTTATAATAACATCAAAATTATATTTCATATAATTGCACTTAATATTAAATTCATTATAAAGGAGTCGTTTATGTTAAAGAAATTTTCTTACTCAATCATTTCACTTTCAATTTTCGCTACTAGCCTTAATTTTATAGATACTCAAGCACAAGCGTCTTCATCTTCTGTAAGCGAAAAAGGTACAATGGGGTATGGCTATCAACAATACTTAAAAGACCATCCTAAAAAGCAAACTCATAAAACACAAAATCGTTCTACTTTCTCTGCTGAATCTAATATTACTGAAACAAATAATGGTGAAAGAGTCTTAGATATTTCTGAATGGCAAGGACTTTTAACTAATGAACAAATAAAACAACTAAAGAAAAATTATGATTTTATTATTTTAAGAGCACAGTACGGTTCAGAATACGTTGATAAGACTTTTGAAAAAAATGCAGAATTATTAGAACAAAATAAAATGAAATACGGCGTGTACTCTTATAGCATGTACGAAAGTCCAAAAGATGCACGTTATGAAGCTAAAACTTTATCTCAACGTGCTCCCAAAGCCGCCTTTTACATTAATGATTATGAAGAACAAACCGTTAAATCCGGAGATGATGAAACAGCGACACAAGCATGGGCAAACGAAATGAGAAAGCTTGCTGGAAACAAGAAGATCCTTTTTTATTCATATGAAAATTTCATGTTAAATCATGCATCAAATGCTGTCAGTTCATATGATGGCTACTGGTTAGCAGCATATCAAGCTGAGGAACCAAAACGAGAGAAAGTGCTATGGCAATATACAGATAGTTACTACTCTCCTGAATTAAATCAAAATGTCGATGCAAATTATATTGACGAAAATGTGAATTCGTCTTGGTTCACTTCATAAATACGAACACATACGAACAAAAACACTTCACTTTAACGAACGTTTGTTCTAAAATACATATGAGGTGTTTTTCATGAGATTAAATTTAGATTGGAATAAAGATTTCCAAGAGTTTCAAGATATCTTAAATAGTGGCATTCACCCAGAATGGCTATACTGCGCTAAAGCAAATTTAGTTCTCGAACCCGCATACACTGGTGAAGGCAAACAATTTTTTAGTACACAAGACATCATTAAAGCAAGCAAAATCATTCCATTTTTTTAAGAATTTGGAATCCTTACATAAGAGCAATGAAAGTTTGATGGAAAGCTTCATTGCTCTATTAATAAATAATTCTATTTCCTAACTACAAATGATTGCATCATTAGTAATTATCATTGTAGTATGCTGACTAATTTATCTCCTAATTTTCAATTTTATTATCAAAAAAACACCCTAAAACTAGAATTTGCTTCTAATTTTAGAGTGCCTCATTAATATAAATACATGCTTTAAGTTAAACATTAAAACGGAAATGAACAATATCCCCATCTTGCATGATGTAATCTTTACCTTCTAAACGTTGTCTTCCCGCTTCTTTAGCACCATTTTCGCCACCATGTTGTACATAATCTTCATAGCTTGTTACCTCTGCACGAATAAAACCACGTTCAAAATCAGTGTGAATAATTCCAGCACATTGTGGTGCGGTCATTCCTTGTTTAAATGTCCAAGCGCGCACTTCTTGCACACCGGCAGTAAAGTAAGTAGATAAACCTAACAAATCATATGTTGTTCTAATGAGTCTGTCTAAACCTGGTTCTTCGATGCCTAAATCTTCTAAGAACATTTCTTTATCTTCATCATCTAATGTAGCGATTTCTTCCTCGATTTTTGCACTAATAACGATAACTTCTGAATCTTCGTTTGCTGCATATTCACGAATTGCTTTCACTTTATCATTATCTTTATCTCCAATTTCATCTTCACCAACATTAGCAATGTATAACATTTTCTTAGATGTTAATAACTGAGCTTGATTAACCCACTTTTGATCATCCTCATTGAAATCAATACTGCGTACTGGTTTACCGTCTTCTAACGCTTCTTTAATTTGTGTTAATATACGTAATTCCATCTCAGCTGTTTTATCTTTTTGACGAGCCATCTTCTCTATTTTCGGTAAACGTTTTTCAACAGATTCTAAATCTGCTAAAACAAGTTCCATATTAATGACTTCTATGTCATCAAGCGGATTAACACGCCCTGATACATGTGTTACATTCTCATCGTCAAACGCACGAACCACCTGACATATAGCATCTACTTCACGAATATGTGAAAGGAATTTATTTCCTAAACCTTCGCCCTTAGATGCACCTTTAACAATACCTGCAATATCAGTAAACTCAAAAGTTGTAGGAATTGTTTTTTTAGGTTGAACCATTTCTTCTAATTTTATTAAACGTGAATCTGGCACTTCAACGATACCAACATTGGGATCAATCGTTGCGAAGGGATAGTTTGCTGCTAATGCGCCAGCTTTAGTAATTGCATTAAATAGGGTAGACTTACCTACGTTAGGCAAACCTACGATACCTGCTGTTAAAGCCATTATTCATTCTCCTAACTTTCTTTGTCTTGATGAGATTCAAGAACTTTTTTCATTTTCTTATTAAACACTTGCCGTGGAATCATGACACTGCGCTGACAATGTTCACATTTAATACGAATATCAGCGCCCATTCTAATGATCTTAAAACGATTCGTTCCACATGCATGTGGTTTTTTCATTTCTACTATATCATTTATTCCATACTTTGACGTCATGAAATGACCTCCAATGATGATTAGCTTTTTCCTTCATTATAATTTGAAATGACTGGTTGTGGCATGCGAATACCTTCTTGTCTAAACATTTTTTGAGCTTCCTTACGAATAATACGAGCGCCTGAAAATCCTTCACCAGGAATTGTTTCTGCTGAAATTCGTATAGTAACCTTATTAGATTCTATCGCATCAATACCATCAACAACTGGATCGCTGACAAATAAGTAATATTTACTACGTAAAGAAACAAATAAACGATTGAGTTTCTTTTCAACTTGATCTATATTTTCATCAACTGATACTGGTAGTTCTACAATAGCAGTCCCATTTGTAATTGAAAAGTTCGTAATTTCCCCCATGCTACCATTAGGTAAAATAGTCAGTTCTCCCGAAATTGTATTAATTCGCGTTGATCTTAAACCAATAGATTTCACAGTACCTTCTGCTACCGTAGTTCCTGAACTATTGATTTTAACATAGTCACCCACATCAAATTGATTTTCAAAGATAATAAAGAAACCTGTAATAATATCTTTTACTATCGTTTGCGCACCGAAACCAACTGCAATACCTACAACTCCAGCACTAGCGATGATACCTTCGACGCTAATACCAAACTTACTTAAAATTGTTGTGATAACAACAAACCATACGATATATTTTACTATGTTTTGTACAAGAGAAATCAGTGTTTTTGAACGTTTTTTATTTCCTTTTTTGCTTTTATTTTGAATTTTAAATGCTTGCTCAATAATCTTATTCAAAATTGCTATAACAACAATCGCTACAAGGATATAAATTAAAATCATTATTACTTTAGTAATTAAATTTTCATATGTTTCAACCTTTGTTAAAGGTTCGAACAATGAAGATAAAATATGTTTAAGTTGATTCATATAAAATATGCCCTCCCTTTCATTTTTTTCATAATTCATTTATTATAACTTAATTTATTCATTTAGATAATACGTCTATGGTTTTAAAATACTATCCTTTTGAGGTATATTTATAAAACTATGTATATGCTTCCTATTTCTATTTATAAAGGCTAACTTTTTAATATTCCTTATAATCTTTATTAAGTTGACGAATCAAGCGTTTGAATTCTGCTTCAGATTTAAATTCAAACGTGATTTTCCCGACATTTTTAGATGTCGAAATATCTACTTTCGCACCATATTGCTTTTTTAAAAATCTTTCCTGCTGTTGAATCATTTTAGGTTTACTTTCCTTAGTCTCTTTGTCAACTTTCCTTGAGATGTCTTTACTGACTAAACCATTGACGTACTCCTCTAAATACCTTACACTCCAAGACTCCTGAGCGGCTTGTTTTGCCGTCTTTTTTATTTTACTGGCGTCTTTCAAAGTTAATAACGTACGCCCATGAGCACTAGATAACGCCCCGTGTTGAACCATTTGAGCAACATTTTTAGGTAACTGTAATAACCTAAGCATATTGGCAATATAAGGACGTGACTTACCTAATCGTCTCGCAACCTCTTGTTGTGTAATATTCAAATCTGTCATCATTTTTTTATAACTTTCTGCTTCTTCAATGGCATTTAAATCTTCTCTCTGTAAATTTTCAATAATTGCCAATTCCATCATATCTTCATCAGATAGTTCTTTAATAATAGCTGGCACTTCTGTTAATCCCGCCAACTTAGATGCTCTAAATCGTCGCTCACCCACAACAATATAGTAACCTTGAACAGTTTGACGTAATACAATAGGCTGTAATATACCATGTTGTTGAATTGATGAAGCTAAATCATTGAGTCGTTCTTCTTCAAACGTCTTACGTGGCTGATAAGGATTAGGTCTAATTAATTCTAGTGCAATAAATTGCACACTATCATCATTATTCATTTTCAACCTCTGATCATCTGTATATACCATCTCTTTTCCACATCTTTCTATCTTAATTTAAGTATCTCTAATGAATAATCAATCCTCATTGATTCATTACTTATTTTAAAAAAGTTCAATCCAATAATACAAGCCTTTCAAATTAATACTAATGGCTTAATATGAAGCTTATTACGTCACATATTTTCAGATGTATTTCTGATAATAAATTAATTGTTAAATCAAAATTTTCAGAAAAATCATTGACAAATAAATTCAAACTATGTAATCTATGTATTAACAATTTTAAAAGCATTTTACACACTGTAAAAAGGAAAGTAAAACTTACACTGCTTATACAGAGAGTCTTCACACGCTGAGAGAAGGCATTGAAAGAAAGTTTGAAAATGGCCTTGGAGTGTTGATGCCAATATGAGGTATCAACGGGTTCGCCCGTTATAGCGATACAGTATTAACATTGATGTTAAATGGCGTACTGGAAATTTTATACGTCACAATTTATCGTTAATACTCATTTATTCACATATGGATTAAATGAGTTTTTGTTTTATTTAATGATGTTACGATAAAAAGATTGTGTATCAGCTATTTTCAGTATACTGTTTTAACACTATGGCGTACTGATTGAGGTTACTTTAGCAATAAAGTAGCAAACAAAGGTGGTACCGCGAAGTTTAAGCTTTCGTCCTTTACATCCGAATCATTCGGGTCTAAAGGACGGAAGCTTTTTTATTTTTACTGAATAGGAGGAGCTAGCTATGAAGGATACAGATTTAGCTCAAATTGCTTTAACACAAGATCACACTGGCGCAATTGCCAATCCAATATATTTATCTACTGCATATCAGCATCCTCACCTAGGTGAATCAACAGGCTATGATTATACACGAACTAAAAATCCAACAAGAACAGCCTTTGAAGAAGCTTTTGCACAACTTGAAAAAGGCATTGCTTCATTTGCTACTTCCAGTGGTATGGCGGCGATTCAGTTAATATGTAATATATTCAAACCAGGTGATGAAATTCTCGTTGCATTTGACCTATATGGTGGAACATTTCGGTTATTCGATTTTTACGAAAAACAATATGGTTTGAAGTTTAAATATGTAGACTTTTTAAATTATGAAGAAGTGGAAAAAAACATCACTCCACAAACTAGAGCATTATTTATTGAACCAATCTCAAATCCACAAATGATTGAAATTGATGTAGAAACATATTATATCCTTAGCAAAAAACATCAACTATTAACAATTATCGACAACACTTTTTTAACACCTTATCTTTCGACACCACTCGAAGAAGGTGCAGATATCGTTCTGCATTCAGCAACAAAATATATTGGCGGACATAACGATGTGTTAGCTGGAGTTGTAACTGTTAAGGATGCTCAATTAGCTGAACAATTGAATCAATTCCATAATATGATTGGAGCAACTCTATCACCTCTTGATAGTTATCTTTTACAAAGAGGTCTAAAGACATTACATCTTCGCATAGAGCGTTCCCAAGAAAATGCTCAAAAACTTGCACAACGATGTCGCCAGTCAGATTCAATTGATGAAGTTTTATATAGTGGACGAACAGGCATGCTTAGTTTAAGACTGAACCAAGCATATAGCGTCGCTAAATTTTTAGAAAATTTAGAAATTTGTATATTTGCAGAAAGCTTAGGTGGTACAGAAACATTTATCACCTTCCCTTATACACAAACACACGTGGATATGCCAGATGAGGAAAAAGACAAACGTGGAATTGATGAATATCTCATCAGATTGTCCGTAGGTATAGAAGACTATAACGATATAGAAGCTGACATAATTCAAGCATTAGAGAATTCTAAAGTAGGAGTGATTTCATGAGTTTATCTAAAGAAACAGAAGTAATATTCGATGTGCGTAGAGGTAAAGACTACGACTCAGCTAACCCGCCACTTTACGATTCATCTACATTCCATCAAAAAGTGTTAGGCGGTGAGACTCAATATGATTATGCACGAAGTGGTAACCCTAACCGAACTTTACTTGAAGAGAAACTTGCACGTTTAGAAGGTGGTAAATATGCATTTGCTTATGCTTCAGGCATTGCTGCAATTTCAGCCGTTTTACTCACATTAAACGCAGGGGATCATGTTATTTTACCTGATGATGTTTACGGGGGCACATTTAGATTAACTGAACAAATACTCAATCGATTCAATATTGAATTTACTACAGTTAACGCTACACATATAGATCATATCACTGAAGCTATTCAATCAAACACAAAACTCATCTATGTAGAGACGCCTTCAAATCCACTTTTCAAAATTACAGATATTCATGCTGTAGCAACGCTAGCAAAGGAACATAAGATACTATTAGCTGTTGATAATACGTTTATGACACCTTTGGGTCAATCACCTTTAGCACTAGGCGCTGACATAGTTATTCATAGTGCAACTAAATTTCTAGGTGGACATAGCGATTTAATTGCAGGTGCAGCAATTACTAATAATAGAGAGGTTGCAAATGCATTGTACTTATTACAGAACGGCACGGGCACAGCCCTTTCTGCATATGATAGTTGGGCACTTGCAAAACATCTTAAAACATTACCAGTTCGTTTTAAACAATCTGTTCATAATGCTGAACGTCTTGTTCAATTTTTGAGTCAAAGAGAGGAGATTTCTGAGGTGTATTACCCAGGAAATAATCCTACACATCTCAAGCAAGCTTCAACTGGAGGTGCAGTGATAGGTTTCCGACTTAAAGATGAATCTAAAGCACAAAAGTTCGTCGATTCTCTTACTTTACCACTTGTATCAGTGAGTCTCGGTGGTGTAGAAACTATCCTATCACATCCCGCAACAATGTCTCATGCAGCAGTGCCAGAAGATGTGAGACGTGAACGTGGCATCACTTTCGGGTTATTCCGTTTAAGTGTAGGTCTTGAGAATCCAGAAGAACTCATCGCAGATTTTAACTACGCTTTAAAGGAGGCTTTCAATGAGTCATTTACTGAACCAATTAAAGAGCAACGTTTTAGTAGCTGATGGCGCTATTGGAACAATATTCTACTCGGAAGGTCTTGATACTTGTCCGGAATCCTACAATCTTACTCATCCAGATAAGGTCGAGCGGATTCATCGTTCTTATATCGAAGCTGGTGCAGACGTCATTCAAACGAATACGTATGGTGCTAACTTTGAAAAATTAAAGTCCTTTGGTCTTGAACATAAAGTTAAAGAAATTCACCAAGCTGCAGTTCAAATTGCTAAACATGCAGCAAATGAGGACACAATTATACTTGGAACGGTAGGTGGATTCAGAGGCGTCCGGCAAGAGGATATCAGTCTTTCAACAATTCAATATCATACAGAACTTCAAATCGATACATTAATTGATGAAGGTGTAGATGCCCTTCTATTTGAAACTTATTACGATTTAGATGAATTAACTCGCATCGTCACTGCTACACGACAAAAATACGATATTCCAATCATCGCTCAACTCACCGCTTCAAATACGAATTACTTAGTTGATGGCACTGAAATTAATGCGGCATTGAAATACGTAGTTGAATGTGGCGCCAATGTAGTTGGATTAAATTGTCACCATGGCCCACACCATATGCAACGATCATTTTCACATATAGAACTTCCTAAACATGCGTATTTATCGTGTTATCCAAACGCTAGTTTATTAGATATCGAGAATAGTGAATTCAAATATAGTGATAATGCTCAATATTTCGGAGATATAGCTCAAGAATTAATTAATGAGGGAGTCAGATTGATAGGTGGTTGTTGTGGTACAACACCTGAACATATTCGCTATATTAAATCAGCAGTTAAACATTTAAAACCCGTTAAAGATAAAAAGGTAATCCCTATTAATAAAGCTTCATCTCAAAAGCAAACGCGAGTTCTTAAACAAAACCTTACTTCTAAAGTTAAAAATGGCCCAACAGTCATCGTAGAACTTGATACACCTAAACATTTGGATACTGATACATTTTTCGATAATGTAGGAAAATTAGATGAAGCTGGCATAGATGCTGTTACATTGGCGGATAATTCATTAGCTACCGTAAGAGTGAGTAACATCGCAGCGGCAAGTTTAATTAAACAACGCTACGATATTGAGCCTCTTGTACATGTAACATGTCGTGACCGTAATTTAATAGGATTACAGTCTCATCTCCTAGGTTTATCACTCATTGGTGTCAATGAAATACTAGCTATTACCGGAGATCCTTCTAAAGTAGGCCATTTGCCTGGAGCTACAAATGTCTATGACGTGAACTCAAAAGGCCTTACAGAACTTGCACTAAGATTTAACAAAGGTATTAACACTGACGGCGATGCGCTGAAAAAACATACTAACTTTAACATCGCTGGTGCGTTTGATCCTAACGTACGAAAATTAGATGGAGCCATTAAACGACTTGAAAAGAAAGTAGCAAGTGGCATGAGTTATTTCATAACTCAACCCGTTTATAGTAAAGAAAAAATTATTCAAGTATATGAAGAAACAAAACATTTAAATACACCTTTCTTCATAGGTATCATGCCAATCGCAAGTTATAACAACGCACTTTTCTTACATAATGAAGTGCCTGGCATCAAAATGTCAGACGATGTACTTAACCAATTCAAAGCTGTTAAAGATGATAAAGAAAAGACTAAAGAATTAAGTTTAAGACTTTCCAAAGAACTCATTGATACAGTACATGAATACTTCAACGGTCTGTACATTATTACACCTTTCCAAAAGGTAGATTATTCATTGGAACTCGCAGCATACTCTAAATCAATCACTGCCAACAAGGAGGCAATATTATGACAACAATTAAAACTTCAAACTTAGGATTCCCAAGATTAGGTAGAAAAAGAGAATGGAAAAAAGCAATCGAAAATTATTGGGCACATAAAATTGACAAAGCAGAATTAGATCAAACACTGACTGATTTACACAAAGAAAATCTTTTACTTCAGAAAAATTATCATCTTGATAGCATTCCAGTTGGGGATTTCTCTTTATATGATCATATTTTAGATACGTCTTTATTGTTCAATATTATCCCTGAACGTTTCCAAGGACGCGAAGTCAATGATGATTTATTATTTGATATTGCTCGTGGTAACAAAGAGCATGTTGCAAGTGCACTTATTAAATGGTTTAACACCAACTATCACTACATTGTACCTGAATGGGACAACGTAGAACCTAAAGTTGAAAAAAATACGTTATTAGAACGTTTTAAATATGCACAATCAATTAATGTAAATGCGCATCCTGTAATTGTTGGTCCTATCACATTTGTAAAATTATCAAAAGGTGGTCATCAATCGTTCGAGGAAAAAGTTGAAACATTACTTCCTTTATATAAAGAAGTTTTACAGTCACTTGTAGATGCAGGTGCTGAGTATATTCAAATTGACGAGCCTATTCTAGTGACTGATGACAGCGAAAGTTATGAAGACATTACTAGAAAAGCATACGACTATTTCGCAAATGAAGGTTTAGGAAAATATCTCGTCATTCAAACTTACTTTGAACGTGTTCACTTAAAATTCTTAAGTTCATTACCAGTGGGCGGTTTAGGATTAGATTTGGTACACGATAACGGCTATAACTTAAAACAAATTGAAGATGGTGATTTCGATCAAAGTAAAGCACTTTATGCAGGAATCATTGATGGCAGAAATGTATGGGCGGCTGATATTGAAGCAAAAAAACAATTAATCGAAACATTACAACAACACACACAACAGTTAGTCATTCAACCTTCATCATCACTTCTACATGTTCCAGTATCACTAGATGATGAAACACTTGATGAATCTATTGCAGAAGGATTAAGTTTTGCTACTGAAAAGTTAGACGAATTAGATGCATTGCGTCGCTTATTCAATGATAATGACCTGTCAAAATATGAACATTACAAAGCACGTTATGAACGCTTCCAAAGCCAATCATTTAAAAATCTTGAATACGATTTTGAAAGTGTACCGACACATCGTAAATCACCATTTGCTAAACGCAAGCAATTACAAAACCAACGTCTAAATTTACCAGATTTACCTACGACTACGATTGGTTCATTCCCTCAAACTCGTGAAATCCGTAAATTTAGAGCAGATTGGAAAAATAATCGCATTACAGATGCTGAGTATCAAGAATTTTTACAAAATGAAATCGCTCGTTGGATTAAAATCCAAGAAGATATTGGTTTAGACGTACTTGTACACGGTGAGTTTGAGCGTAACGACATGGTTGAATTTTTTGGGGAAAAACTTCAAGGTTTCCTAGTAACAAAATTCGGTTGGGTACAGTCTTACGGTTCTCGTGCAGTTAAACCACCAGTTATATATGGAGATGTGAAGTGGACTGCCCCACTTACTGTAAAAGAAACAGTATACGCGCAAAGCTTAACTGACAAACCAGTAAAAGGTATGCTTACAGGTCCAGTTACTATTTTAAACTGGTCATTTGAACGCGTAGACGTACCTAGAAAGGTTGTTCAAGATCAAATTGCCTTAGCCATTGATGAAGAAGTGTTAGCTTTAGAAGAAGCAGGTATCAAAGTCATTCAAGTTGACGAACCAGCGTTGCGTGAAGGCTTACCTCTACGCTCTGAATATCACGAACAATATTTAGAAGATGCTGTACATTCATTTAAATTAGCGACATCATCTGTGCATGATGAAACACAAATTCATACACATATGTGCTATTCTCAATTTGGACAAATCATTCATGCTATCCATGATTTAGATGCAGATGTTATTTCTATTGAAACTTCTCGTAGTCACGGAGACTTAATTCAAGATTTCGAAGATATTAATTATGATTTAGGAATTGGATTAGGTGTTTACGATATTCACAGTCCACGTATTCCAACCGAAGAAGAGATTACTACTGCAATTAATCGTTCATTACAACAAATTGATCGTTCTCTATTCTGGGTTAACCCAGACTGTGGTCTAAAAACACGTAAAGAAAATGAAGTGAAAGATGCATTAACAGTGTTAGTCAATGCAGTTAAAAAGAAACGTCAAGAATCTGAATCAACAACAGCATAATACGAGCTAGAGGTGAGGCAAATGTCACAGTATCCACTTTGGAATCAATTAAATACTTTAAAAGAGGCTCAGTGGGTCGATTTAACACATACTTTCGACCCAAATATCCCTCGTTTTAGCGAATTTGAAAAAGGTGAAGTCTCAACGCTATTCAATGTTAAAGATCATGGGTTTTATGTACAACGTTGGAGTATCGTAACTCAATATGGAACACACATTGATGCTCCAATCCATTTCGTTGAAAATAGAAGATATTTAGAAGAATTAGATTTAAAAGAACTTGTTTTACCATTAATTGTTTTAGATTATTCTAAAGAAGCTGCACAAAATTCAGATTTTATCGTATCACGTAAACATTTAGAAGATTGGGAACAACAACACGGTCGCATTGAAGCAGGTACTTTTGTCGCATTACGTACTGATTGGTCAAAACGTTGGCCAGATATAGAAAAATTTGAAAATAAAGATGTAGATGGCCATCAACATCTTCCAGGTTGGGGCCTTGATGCATTAAAATTTCTCATTGAAGAACGTGGTGTTAAATCCATAGGTCACGAAACATTTGATACTGATGCCTCAATTGATACAGCTAAAAATGGTGATATTGTTGGCGAAAGATATATCTTAGGTCAAGACACATTCCAAGTCGAATTACTTACCAATTTAGATCAATTACCTACCAGAGGTGCAATTATCTATGCAATCAGCCCAAAACCAAAAGATGCACCAGGCTTTCCAGTTCGTGCATTCGCAATAAAACCTTAATTGATGTCTTTCATCTAGCGTTCTCAACCACGTGGTGGTTCAAGTGGTGCACAACCGCTATGATATTATTCCATCAATGTTCATCATCATAATATTTGAATAGCAATGAACTCTTTCTAACTAAGTAAAAAGCTATAAACGAAGTTTTTAAAACGACTTCGTTTATAGCTTTTTTAATACACACTTTTATGATATAAAAACCGTGCTCCACTAAATGTTAAACTTCATATTTAGATACAACCGTAGCGATACCTTGACCGCCACCGATACATAAAGATGCCACACCTGTTGGCTTAGCATCACTTAATTGATGTAATAATGAAACTAAAGTACGCGCACCCGAAGCCCCTATCGGATGTCCTAGTGCAATCGCACCACCATTAACATTGACTTTATCTTGCGGTAATTGCAACTCACGGTTTACAGCAATTGATTGCGCTGCAAAAGCTTCGTTTAATTCAAAAATATCAACATCATTTATCACTTTATTAGAACGTTTTAAAGCTTTATGTATCGCTTCAACTGGACCAATACCCATAATTGAAGGCGCCACACCACTCGCACCAAAACTATCTAATACAGCTATAGGTTGTAAGCCCAATGCTTTCGCTTTGTCCTCCGTCATAACGAGCATAGCAGCAGCACCGTCATTGATACCGGATGCATTACCAGCAGTTACTGATCCATCTTTTTTAAATGCTGGACGGAGTTGTGCTAACTTATCAATTGTCGTTTGAGGTCTAATGCCTTCATCTTGAGAAATAATTAGGGGGTCGCCTTTACGTTGTGGTACCTCTACAGGTACAATTTCAGCATCAAATACACCAGCTTGTTGTGCACGTGATGCTTTTTGTTGAGAATCGAATGCAAATTGATCTTGTTCTTTACGACTAATCTGATACTGTTCAACTAGATTTTCGGCTGTGATACCCATATGGTAATCATTAAACTTATCAGTTAAACCATCAGCTATCATACTATCTTCTAAAGTTTGATTTCCCATTTTAAAACCGAAACGACTATTTTTAAGAAGCATTGGAGATTGAGACATACTTTCCATGCCTCCAGCGATAACAATCTCATTATCTCCCGCTACAATAGATTGATAGGCAAGTTGAATCGCTTTTAATCCAGAACCGCAAACTTTATTTACAGTAAAAGAAGGTACCGCTTCTGGCACACCACCATGAATCGCAGCAATACGAGCAGGATTTTGTCCTTGACCTGCCTGTAATACGTTTCCTAGAATAACTTCATTGATTTCATTAGGATCTATTTGACTATGTTCTAAAATTTGACGAATAACTGTTGCACCTAGTTCATAGGCAGGTATATCCTTAAATACACCACCAAACACGCCTATAGGTGTTCGATATGCTTCAGCTAATACTATGCGTGACATGTCATATTCATCTCCTTAATATAACTTATACTTTTCTAAAAATGAGGGAAGAAGCAAACCTTCTTTTCTTATTGTCATTATATTTGGATATTCAAATCTATTATTTAAGAGTTTATCTCTTACCTTCATTGTATTTAAATGAGTATTACATACTTTAATTGCAGTAAACACATTCCACATTATATTACCAAATTTACATAGAAAAATTCCATTATGATCTATCATCATCAAATGCATCACTTTCTTTCTAAGCAATGATCAATTTTAATTTCATAATCACTCTCACTTCACTAAATATAGTTAATCCATTGTTGTAAAAAAAGAGGAAACCATAAAAGAAATACTCATGTCTATACAAACGGGGTAGTCTAACCGTCCCACTTAACACAAGTCATCTTTATAAGATTTCCTTAACATCTACTATTATATCTACGATGATTTACATTTCTAAATTTTATTATGCAATCAGTACTTACTTTCCTTTATATTTGTCACCCATGCTTCATAATAGAAGCAAGTAATCTAAACTTACCTTTCCTATCAATTCACTGGTAAAGTGTTTTTTAGAATCACCAAAATCATTGATAATAGATTAAGAAGCCATATTTAATCGTCTTGATGTCCCATAGACTTTTATGAATAAGTATAAAACAATCGCCATTGTTAAAAAACAGTTGAGACATATCATCTATTATTTTGATTATTTATTCAAAACACGAAATCATTGATTTATTTGCACTATTTTTCCGAAAATGAATCCTATCAACGTATATTTATAAAAATTACATTAAAAGATTTTGACTAAAACCCTGATTTATTCAACAACCTTTTAATATAGATGAAAGTTATTTATTTTGATACTGCTTAATCGCATCTTGTATCGTATCGTGTAAACTAGGTTCTTGTAACCAATGTTGGAACTTTTCCATAATTTCCCTTGGAGTCGTAATGTTTTCAGGAAAATTAATATCTTTCATACCTTCAAACAAATCTCCAAAATGACTTTTTTCACCTTCAAAATTCTTCATAAAACGATAAAAGCTCAATACCCTAACCTCCTATATTTTGCAACAATAGGTATATATTACCAAAATGAAGGCATTTACAAAATACATTTGTTTAAATTTAAGTAAAAAATTAATAGTTGAGGTCTTATTTATATGTTAAAAGTATTTCTTTTTTAAAAACTAATAAATTTTATTAAAACTTGTATTACTAAAAATCAATTTTATACAATCCCTAAAAAGTCTATTATTTTTGTCATTTTGACTAATATACTTGTCATAATGACAAATATATTATATAGTTTATATGTAAGGAAGTGATACAATTTGCGCAATAGACTTAAAGAATTACGAGCCCGTGATGGATATAACCAAACAGAGCTTGCTAAAAAAGCTGGAATATCACGACAAACGGTGTCTTTAATAGAACGCAACGATTTTACACCATCTATATTAACCGCAATAAAAATTGCAAGAATCTTTGGTGAACCTGTTGAAGATATCTTTATTATGGAGGAGGAAGACTTTTGAAAATAAAAAGGTATGCACTTCTATGTTTATTAGGAGGATTAGTTGGAGGCATCATCGGATACATCATAGGAGCTATTAACTGGGAGAAGTTATTTAATTATGCACAGTTCGCTAACTTTAAAGTTGTGCTTTATACAACCATCGTAGCATCATTAATAAATATTATACTTACTGTGTATTTATTTATAGTCCAAAATGCGTCACTTCACTATAAAGCTAAAATTGACGCAAATATTTCAGATGATTTAGCAGATACATATGAAAATAAATCATACATCAAATCATTGAAAGTAAGATTTATTTACACAATGCAATTAATTGTCGCTTTTATTGCAATTTTAATACCCGTCATAGGAAATGCATCTGAGAATCACATCGCTCTAATAATGATTCCTTTCATTATTACAATCATTTCATCCATAATGATTGGGATATTTTATAGAAAATTTGATGCTCGATACCCTAAATTAGGAGAGAAACGTTACACTGAAAAAGCATTTAATATTATGGACGAAGGAGAGCGATACATCACACTCGTTTCCTCGTATAAAGTGCACCAGCAGAATATTGTATTACTTTTTATAGGAATTATGACCCTGGGGATATTCTCAATAACTACAGGCATGAATCAATCACTAGGCATAATTTTGTTTATCATTTTATTTATCTATAATTCATTGGGATATTTACTGAAAGTCAGTAATTTTTATAAATCAGAACAGAAATCCTAAAACTAATTTAAAGAAAAGGAGTAAATTATGGAAAACTTATTAGAAGTTCAGCAACTCAATAAATCATATAAGAATTCAGAATTCCAGCTTACTGACATCACATTCTCTGTTAAACCTGGCGAGGTAGTGGGTTTAATTGGGAAAAATGGTTCAGGTAAGTCTACCCTCATTAATACACTTGTAGGAAATAGACATAAAGATAATGGTTCACTGAAATTCTTCGATAAAGAGGTGACAGAGAACGACTTCAAAATCACGACTACCTTTCTGTTCTTCTTTTGAAGCTGATTCTAATTGATTGTCTTCAGCCGCTTTAGCCTCATTGTCTGCGGCACCAAACATTAACGTAGCACCCACGAGTATTGAAGCTGTACCTACTGTGAACTTCCTAATCGAGTACTTGTTTACCTTGTTGGATAGAAAATCCACTCTCTTGTTAATTGGTTCTTGTCTTCTCTTTTTCATACTATACCTCCAGTTAAAATAAATATTTTACAAGGAAATAATTTGAATATTTACTTGTAAATTGCATTTACATTTTTATGTAAATACTTTATAAGCATAATTTATCCAATAAAGCAAAACAATACTTTTTAAAAAATAAATTAATATAATAATATAAATTACCCCAATTATTTTTATAATTACTTTTAATTCCTTTCATTTTTCGGCTTTTATTTCTATAAATAAAATTTAAAGATGCTTTATTATAAAAGTATAAAAGCATTTAACTTTTAGGAGTAAAAATGCTCTATAATGGAGGTTAGAAACTAATAATCTTTGCTACTAATTCTAAATTAGCAGTACAAAACAGATGAAAAATTAAATAATTATTTATTTCTATAAAAACTTTAAAAGAATGATGATTTAATAATAAAATTATGTAATTTATTTTTATAGATATCTTAAAAACTTTACATTTTCTATAGAATTTTCGTTGGTAAGAGAGTTAAAACAAGGTTTTTACAAACATCTTGCAAAATAAATTGAACCACCACATATTTAAATTAATCTTTATCAAATTTCGATACAGTCTTAACTATAAATTTTTAATATTTACCAAATGTATTCATAAATAAAGCTTAAATTATAGGATTGTTTGGAAATATGAATCATAGAGAAGACTATTAGCTGTAAGTGCTAGAAACCTCAAAATAGTGATAGTCAATTTTATACAAAAACTCTATCTAATTTTTCAAACCCAAAGATAAAGCGATTGAGCTAAATGATTTTTCTTTCACAACTCTCCTGTAGAAAATCTTTAAGTTAAGAAATTTTTGAAATTATCTAATACGTTTAAAATGATATCTAGTCAATCTCTTGAAGAAGATCCTAAGAAATTTGAGGAATTCGAGTGATAAAATTTGTTTCAATTGAGAGGATATTCTATATATTTATTCATTTTAAAAATAAAACTTTCTCAAACACCAAATATTTTCTAAACTATTACAAAAATCTAATTGCTTTTCATTCATTAAATAATACAACAAATTATATTTAATCAAAAGAATTTTCTAATTAGATTATTTGAAATTATAAAAAAATATACAACCTTTAACTTTAATAATAAATTAAACGTAATTTATCATACAATCTATATCTCCAACATTTAAAACTGTTGATAGCAAATAAACAGCTATGATTGTCACACAATTCTGTAAATTATACACATATAATCCAGCTGCTGTGGATAATTACACCCTAACTTAAAACGTTGCTATAACAACTTTTCTATTTTTTACCTATCTAGTTATCCACAAATCACTTCTCATCTTTAAAAACATTAATAATTTTTTAATCTTAATTTTATATTGAATTAATGACCTTGGATTACGATTGAAAAGAAAATGAAAATAAGGGATGAAAATATGGATTTCGTTAAATCAAAAACTGACTTATTTAGACTCATAGACAATGAAGCGCAAACATCGACATCTAAGATGGTTTTATTCTTAATATTAGGAACTATATTTTTAGATGCATATGATATTACTATTTTAGGTACAATGACTGATCAACTCACTCAACAGTTTCACTTATCACCATCAACGCTATCTATAGTAATGACCTCTTTACCTATTGGTGCATTATTTGGTGCATTACTTGGTGGTACATTAGCACATCAGTTTGGACGCAAGCGTATTTTATCAATTGCCTTACTAACACTCACTGTAACCTCTCTTGGTGCGGCACTCGCACCAAATGTAATTATTCTAATAATATGTCGTTGTATAATGGGGTTTGCTATTGGAATGGATAGTCCAGTTGCTTTCACTTTTATTGCGGAAATAAGTAATTTAAAGCACAAAGGAAGAAATGTTAACTATTGGCAAGTCGTTTGGTATGTTGCAATAGTTACTTCTGCTTTAGTGGTCACTGCGTTCTTTATGCTAGGGGCTGGTGCACATTTGTGGAGATATGCAGTTGGATTTGGTGCACTTATTGCTTTTGTCTTGTACATCTTGCGAATTAAATATTTACACGAAAGTCCGACATGGGTGATTAATCATTATTCTTTAGAAAAAGCAACTGAATTTATAAGAAAATATTATCATAAAGACATCCACCTAGAGGGAACGCTTGAAGATGATTTAAATTCTGATGTGACTTCGCCACATAATTCTTGGACAGACTTATTTAAACCGAGATATATAAAAAGAATTATCCTGGCGACTGCGATTTCAACATTACAAGGTATGCAGTACTATGGTGTCGGTTTATACATACCTATTATTGCAACTTATCTTATTAGTAAGGATAAAATAGGTGTATTATTAGGTACTGCTATAGTCAATATAGCAGGTATTCTAGGCGCATATTTAGGTGCTCAATTGACTTATAAATTAGGTACACGCAAGCTTACAATGATAGGCTTCACACTTGTATTACTTTCAATGGTATGTGTAGGACTCTTTTATCATCATCTACCAATGCTTCTTAACACTTTCCTTATTGGATTATTTTTATTTGGCCATTCAGGAGGTCCTGGTACTCAAGGAAAAACAATTGGTGCCTTATCATTTCCGACTCATTTACGTTCACAAGCTACTGGCTTTGTAGAATCTGTAAGTCGTACTGGTAGTATCATAGGTACTTTTGTCTTTCCAATCATTCTTGCTGCAGTAGGTCTAACGAATACTATGTTAATCTTGTCCATTGTCCCTTTACTCGGAATTATCATAACAGTATCTATAAAATGGGAAGCTGTCGGTAAGCATATTGAAGTAGAATAAGCATTAAAAAACCCCTTAGTACGTATGTCATTGAAAATATGCACTAAGGGGTTTTATTTAATTAGTTAGGAAATGTTCCAGGATTAAAACTACCGCCCCACCGATTAAATGGCCAGTATCTCAAAACTACTTTTCCAACAACTTGATTTTTATCTAAAAGACCTACTTCATCCATGCGACTGTCAATACTGTTTTGACGATTATCACCTAAAACCAAGTATTTACCACTAGGAATTTTCATATTGCCATTCGTACCCTTAAGATCTCTAGACTTAAAGTTTTCCGTTAGATATTCTCCAACTTTATGTTTTTTATTTTCACTTAAATAAGGCTCATCTACTTTTTTACCGTTTAAATATAGTTGATCTTTTTTATATTCTACTGAATCACCTGGTTTACCAATAAGTCGCTTAATATAATCTTGCTTCGCGTTAGCATGAAAAATCACTACATCTCCTGTATCAATATGATCAAGCGTTTTTGCTATACGACTTACTATCACTTTTTCTCGATTTTCAAATGTTGGATGCATAGATGCTCCTTTGACTGTATAAGAAGCAAATAAAAACTTTTGCACAAGTGTGACGATAACAATTGCAACGATTATGGCTACAATCCATTCTATTATTTCTTTCTTCATTATTATGGCTCCCTTGATATGTTTTTATGTCATTTATCACTGAGCTTACATGGGCTCATAAAAGATTACTGAACAACACCATTTTTAACTTTAATGTGTTTTCCTTTTTCAATTTTGTCATATTGTTTTTTAGGTACAACAACGACACGCTTTCCTTGTTTAGTCTTTACAGTAACAGTATAAAGTTTCTCATGAGGCTTCATTTGTTGTTTCAACATATTAAACTGAGCATCTACACTGTTTTTCTTTTCATGTTGATTTAAAAACGAATGTGCAAAAATATAATAGAATAACCAATTATTATAATAAGTTGTAGCAATATATTGAGATGAATATGGTGCACTTGAATCATAAGGTCTTTGAGACGGCATTAAAGAACGAGATTGTGCTTTTTGGCTTGATACACTCTGTTGTCCTTTATTTTTGGTTGCTGTTACACGACTTGATTTTGTTGCTTGTTGGGCAGCACGCTGACTAGATTGTTGTGCATTGCGATACGCATTTATTGCACTAGAACGACTCATACTTGTACTTGAAGAAGTTGAACCTCTAGATGCAGAAGCTGCACTGCTACTTGAACTAGAACTTGCCGAACTGGAACTACTCGTTCCTCCTGACGTTGTTGCATGAGAATATGTACTGACAATACTTAAAGAAGACGTGAGAAGTACCATTATTACGCAACTTGTTTTAAATAATAGCTGTTTCATTTTGTCACCTTTCTTTTACTTCGTAACTTCATCTTTCGAAACGGCTTTGCCTTCAACATCATCATCACCATAAATCATATATGGTGGTCGATATACATGAATTTTCTTCCCATCCTTTACAATATATGGTTTTTTATTACCATCACCTAGTATATGTTCATACACGTGATCTAAATCAGCTTTTTCTATATGTGATTTACCTTTTTTATCTTTATATTTAATCTCAACATTTGGCGTTTCAGAATCTCCATCATTTAATATTTCATAATAAACATAATCATATTTATCAGATTTTTGACTTTCCTTAGATGGCTCTTTTTGTTTTCCAGAACCTCCACATGCACTTAAAGTAACAGTTATGGTAAGTATACTTATGATCATAAATACTTTTTTCATATTAATACTCCTTTTCTCCATTCATAAATTCATAATAAATTATAACAAACAATTTTTAAATTATTATTAATGATTAACTAAAACCTTATTTTTAAAAATTCAGTTTAAATTAAGCGCCATGGATAATCCGGAAAATTAAACCAAAAGCATTCACTTATATTTATTTTGATAAATTATAAAACAAGTATCTTTCAAACATGTAAGTTTCATGTCTATAAATGTAAGTTTAGATAAAGGCAAGGATATCCCAACCATCCTACAATTTAAATATAGATAACTAAAGGAGTGAGAGGATGGCTATTTTAACAGCAAATCAATTATCAAAAGTATATGGTCACAAACAAAAATATCGAGCTTTAAATAATATAAGTTTTTCAGTTGAAAAAGGGGAATTTGTAGCTGTCATGGGTCCTTCTGGATCAGGTAAAACGACTTTACTCAATGTGTTAAGTTCAATAGATACTATTTCAGGAGGAACTGTAGAAGTTGAAGGTAAAGAAATTAATAAACTGAGCCACAAAGAAGTGGCAAATTTTCGAAAACAACATCTCGGTTTTATTTTTCAAGATTATAGCGTTTTACCCACATTAACAGTAAAAGAAAATATTATGCTACCACTCTCAGTACAAAAATTCCATAAATATGAAATGGAACAAAATTATAAAGAAGTGGCTGAGGCATTAGGTATTTATAACCTGGGAAATAAATATCCAAGTGAAATTTCTGGCGGTCAGCAACAACGTACGGCGGCAGCCCGGGCATTCGTCCATAAACCAACAATTATTTTCGCAGATGAACCTACTGGCGCATTAGATTCTAAAAGTGCTCAAGATTTGTTACACCGTCTAGAAGATATGAATAAACAATTTAATTCAACCATTATGATGGTGACACATGATCCTTCAGCCGCTAGTTACGCTGAGAGAGTCATTATGTTGAAAGACGGTGATATACACTCAGAAATCTACCAGGGTAACGATTCAAAACAAACATTTTACCAAGAAATTATGAAACTTCAAACCGCATTAGGTGGTGTCAGTCATGACATTTAACCAACTTATCCTTAAAAATTTAAGAAAAAATATTAAGCATTATGGAATGTTTCTATTTTCATTATTGATTAGCATTATACTTTATTTTAGTTTCTCAACTTTAAAATATTCACATAGTATTAATAACTCAGATTCTTCAACTATTATTAAAAATGGTGCCACAATTGGTGCCACAATTCTTTTTATCATTATTGTTGTTTTCTTAATGTATGCAAATCATTTATTTATTAAAAGGCGTACAAAAGAGTTTGCCTTATACCAACTGATAGGTTTAACACGTGGAAATATTCTAAGAATGCTCAATATAGAACAACTAGTATTTTTTATTGTAACAGGAATTTTAGGCACTTTAATTGGTATTTTTGGTTCAAAACTTTTACTTGTTATCGCTTCTAAATTAATGAAGTTAAACACACATATCTCTATTGGCTTTGAACCCCAAGCTATACTTATTACTATCGTAATGTTAGCTGTCGCTTTTTTATTGATAATGATACAAAATTACATTTTCTTAAAAAAACACAGCATTTTAGCTTTGATGAAAGACAATTATACCCCGGAAGCTACCCAAAAACGGATAACTACGTTTGAAGCAATCGGCGGCATTTTAGGAATTATAATGATAGTATTTGGATATTATATGTCTACTGAAATGTTTGGTGTTTTTAAAGCCTTAACAACTGCTTTGATTACACCTTTTAGCATACTTTTTTTAACTATTGTTGGTGCTTTCTTATTCTTTAGAAGTTCTGTATCACTTATTTTTAAAACACTAAAACATATTAAACATGGTCGTGTAAATATCACAGACGTTGTCTTTACATCATCTATCATGCACAGAATGAAGAAAAATGCGATGTCTCTCACAGTTATTGCTATCATTTCAGCTTTCACGGTTAGTATTCTTTGCTTCGCGGCAATTACACAATCTAATACTAATACAACTTTAGAAATGACCTCTCCAGATGATTTTAATATAAGCCAGAATAAAATAGCTGCGCAATTTAAACATAAACTAGATCAAGGAAATTTAAAATATCATCAGCGGACTTATGAAGTAATCAATCCAAAAACATTAAGCGACCACGTCATGAAGAGTAAAAATGGTTCTGATATGTCTACTAATACAACATCACTAATGATGAACTCACATCTCAAAGGTCATGAAGCTAAAATAACGAATATACAATCATCAACAGGATTAATAGATATTCATTTAAATCATAAGATTACAGTTAAAGGAAAATCTAAACAATCTATTATCGTTAAAGACAAAGATAACTCTAAAATATATCCATCCCAATTATCATTTGGAGCTCCTATAGTTGAGGTGAGTCCGGAGGTATATAACACATTAAAAACTGACAATATTGTTAATAAGATGTACGGTTTTAATTTCAACACTCACAAAGATGTGAAAAAAGCAGAAAAAATTGCCTCAAAAGTTAATCGTAATATTGTATCGCACGATGAATATAAGAAATTTATAAACCAAAGCAATGGCATACTTATCTTTGTAACATCATTCTTAGGAATAGCATTTTTAATGGCTGCTGGTTGTATTATTTACATTAAACAAATGGATGAAACTGAGGATGAACTTGATAACTTTAAGATATTACGTCGTATAGGATTTACCTACACTGATATGTCTAAAGGTTTACTATTAAAAATTGCATTTAATTTTGGATTACCGCTTCTTATTGCTTTATTACATGCATTATTTGCAGCACTTGCATTTATGAAACTTCTAGGAAATGTCTCAATGTCACCTATATTCATAGTAATGATTATATATACAATTGTTTATTTCATTTTTGCTATGATTTCATTTATACACTCGAGTCGTATGATTAAGCATTCTATTTAGTAACTCAATTCACAAAATTATTTTAATAAAGGACGGTTTTTATTATGAAATTCAAAGAATTAATCAAACAATCATATGAGGATTTAAAAAACTTAACAATTAATTGGTTTAACGTACTCAGTTTAACTGTAATCATATTTATTTTAAGTAACATTGTCACACCGCTTATTGGTATACCTGTGGGTTTACTCGGTGGTGCATATATCCTAAAGAGACGTGAAGAGAAAAATAAATAACCATAATACAAAAGCCCTCAACATAGAGGTCAGTGTGACCTCCCTATTGAGGGCTTCCTTACACTATAAATTTATTTATTTGTAATACCGTCTGCTTCTTCGATTCTCATGATATTATCCATAATACCTAGATAGAATTGACCTAATTCTCTACCTGTATGTGTTAAATCAAATGCATCCATACCTACTAAATCTAAATGGTCCCAATCATGTTGAACGGGTCTCACTTGCCAAACACCTTTATCAGTAGCTGGTGTATGATCATCAACTTTTTTAAAGGCTTGATTAGAAGGATGTTGTGATGATATAACTGGAACTACACCATCATTCGGTCTAATTTCTTTGTTTGCATCTTTACCAATAATACGGCTGGTTAAGTTCAACAAAAGAATTTCACTAGAATTAGGTAATTCATTACCAAGAGGTCCTGTGTGAGTCGCTGACCCTGTATAAGTAGTGTAGACAATATTAGGATTTAGACTTGTTTGTTGATTAATTTTTTCAGCACCTTGCGTTGTCAGATCATTAACAGCTTGATCTTCAGTATTCCAAATCTTACTTTTGGATACACGTTCCGCGTAATCAATGTAGCTTTCATTTGGTTGTTGTTTTAATCCCCATTGAGAAAAACCTAAATCTATATCTACATCTTTACCACCACTTAATCTACCAATACGATTAATCGTTTCTTTTACAAGTTTACGTGTGCCAATTTTATCTGCAGCAGGTGTACCATTATGTGGTGTGCCAAGTGTAGTAATTGAAGCAACCATATTATCTTTACCACCTGTAAATAAATCGGATATAGTACCCCCATGTTGACGTTGATATTCTATTTCTTCTTGGTTACCATTTCTTAAGAATTCTTCCATTTGACGAATGGTTTGACCACCCATACTGTGACCTATAAAATGAATTTTTTTGCCAGGTTCCCAATCACGCATGATGCCCTTGTATGTTCGACCATAGCGATGATGACCATATTTAGCTGCATGCGCTGCACCGTAATCAACACGTCCTCCTTTGACATAGTAATACAATTCTACTGCGCGATCATAGTTACTACTAAAAGCACCAATATTTGCCTCATGTACATTGTATCCCTCATTAGTTAAATTTCTGTCAATATTGTATTTTGTACCACCCCAATATTTTGGAGCTAAACTAAATTGATTATCACCTGCAAAGCCTAGGAAACCATGGACAAATACTACTGGATATTGGTTTTTGAACTGTGCTTGATGTGTAGACTGATGATTTTGATTAGCATTTGCTGATTGCTTTTGCGTCTCCCTTGTTGTACTTCTATTAGATTGTTCTTTTGTAGCTACTTGTTGATGATTTTTTTGTGATGTTGATGTATCATTTTTAGGCTCTTGAGTATGTTTTTCAACATTTTGAGTGTCATTAGCTTTTTTAGAATCAACTTTAGTTGTCTGTTCATTTTCAGTTGTTTGAATTTGACGTTTTGTTGTTTTTTCTTGAGGGAGTTGTTTAGAACTATCTTGTTTTGTTTTTGATTGTGTTTGATATGTAGAATCATTAGACGGCTTTTGTAATTTCACTAATGGTTGGTCGATTTCTTCTGAGTAGCTGTCTTTTGTTCCTGTTGATTGATTATGACTGTTAGAACTCTGGATATGTTGATTGCTCGTCTTTGAAGTTTGACCTTCATCTTTTATGTCATTATTTTCTCTCTCATTTGATTGAGTAGCTACGTCTTGTTGATTTACATTTTTAGACGGTTGGACGTCTTGTTTTACTGAGCTACCTTCTTCTTTTTTTGGCTGATTAGCTGTCTCATCACTTTTCAGTTGTGCACTTTCAGCTACAGAATGTTGGTTGTTTTGATTTGTTTTAGATTGATCAATTGTTTGTACTTGTTGACTATCAGCATTACCTTGTTTTGAAGCTTTTAACGTTTCTTCTACCTTATCATTTTTTAATTGTTGTGTTGTTTGCGAGTCTTCTGGGTGTGCATCCGCATGTTGCACTGAAGTTTCAGCTGCTTGAGCTTGTTGCCCTCCGATGAAAATTGTTGCACCTGTAATAATTGATACTACTCCCACTGCGTATTTTCTAATGCTAAATCTTTTTATTCTATTATTATTTGTCAAAGAAATCACCTCTATAAGATTTTTCCCTTATAAAGAATGAAAAAATAACTGCTAAATTCAAAATAACATAAAAGTTATTAATTTTTTTAACTAATTTGGTTAAATTTTTGTTAACTTTTTAGTTTTTAAAACATTTTATTGATTCTATTACAGCATTTAAAATAATCTAATACATTATTTTCGATTATATTTATCTATTTTATCGCATTAATCACAATTAAAATTGATAAAATAATCTTATTTATTAATAACAATTCAAGTATCATTAAATGAAAAAAGTAGCATGCGAAACATTTTTAATAACTAATCTTACTTTTTGAGTTGAGTCTACTCAATGTTTAAAGTTATATATCATCTCAAATTTTCAAATTACCTTTCTATATTTCGCTCGATAGACAATACTCTTGTATATCCTGCAATAATGAGTTTTTACCTTACAAAATCAAAACCACCCGTACAAACGGATGGTTTACTTTGCATCTATAATTTTTCTATTGATCAACCACTATTCGTGCGCTGATAGTAAGCTAACTACATTAACCTTTTTATTTTTCCTGCAAATAGTTATAAATACTCTTCTGTAAAAATTTAATCTACATCAATATTTTCTAATAATTAATTACGCATATAATGTTGAATCACTTTATATTTCCATATCCATATTTTAAATTCATATTATAAATTAATTAAAGATCGTGATAATTTTAGTTAATACATATACTGCTTTTTATATTTTTTATTCAATTCATGAAAAATTTTTTTACATTCTTCAACTGATTGATAGATAGTCAGAAATAAGTATTCACATATATATTAACCCCCTCTATTTGTAACAGTGAGGGGGTATAGGTGATAAAGGCTAATAACTACTATGCTTTCAAATTATCGCGTGTACTTAACCATTGAGTATATAATGCAACAATATAAACACTAATAGCTGTGTTAACAAGAATTTCGACCATATAGTACCTTACGATAAATCATTCTATGCTATAGATTATTTAATAATATCAATTAATTCTTTTTTAGAAGCTGAACGTGCAGGTATCCAACCGAAAATGATGCCTATCAATGTTGATACACCTACAGCTAGGATGACGGAACCTAGACTGACGGAACTCTTAACCATTTCAGGTGTCACGAGATCAATCAATGTAGCAATAATAATACCTAGAATTAATCCGATGATACCACCTATGAGACATAACACAACACTTTCTACTAAGAATTGTATTTCAATATCTCGACCTTTAGCGCCAAATGCACGACGAATTGCAATCTCTTCTGTTCGTTCAGTGACTGAAATATACATGACATTCATCACACCAATACCTGCAATAAAGAGTGATATTCCCGCAACAGCTGCGACAAAGTAAGTAATCGTGTCTAAGACTGAACCTATCGTTTTCATCACCGCTTCATTATCTTCATAACTATATTGACCTTCAGATACGCCAGTTCCTTTTTTATTCAACACTTTTTCGACCTTTTTACCTACGTCTTTCTTATCTGAACCTTTTTCAACTGTAACTAATAATTGAGGCATACCTTGTGTCAAATTGCCCATATATTTATTAAATGTTTTTGAAGGTATTTGAATTAATGACTCAATAGGCATCCCACTTTCATCGACTTCTGAGCTTTCAGAGACGCCTACGACTTTAAACCCTTCTCCATTTATATAAATAGATTGACCCATTGCCTGATTATTGAATACTTTTTTAGCAATTTTTTTATCTATAACGGCTACTTTTTCTAGCACTTCATTATCATCATTCGTAAATCCTTTTCCTTCATCTACATCTGTCAGTTTATCAACCTTTTTTAAACTAGCATCACTACTGCCATGTGTATTCGTAATTTTGACTGAATATGTGCTATCCTTATCCTCTTTTACTTTAGCACTCTTAACACCATTAACCTGTTCAACAACACTCATATCCTCTTGCTTAAATGGATTATTTTTAGGCGCTTCCATATTTTCTGTCATGTAAGAAATTGAAGCTTGATTTTTACCAGCACCAGCATCATTGAATTGCTCAGTCGTTGACTTCTTAAAACCGTTCCCCAACGACATGATAGTAATTACTGATGCGATACCAATAATTATTCCAATCATCGTAAAGATATTACGTCGTTTGTTTTTTAAAATGGAACGAATAGCAACTGATATGACATTTGAAAAGTTATTCACGTGTCAACACCTCTTCCTCTTGCACACGCCCATCCAAAATATGGATAATACGATCAGCTTTTTCCGCCACTTCACGATCATGCGTTACCATAATAATAGTTGTATTCTGTTCTTTGTTCAGTTTTACGAAAAGCTCCATAATATCTTGAGATGTCTTCGAATCAAGAGCGCCAGTAGGTTCATCGGCAATAATAAACTTAGGGTCATTAATAATTGCCCGGGCAATAGCTACACGTTGTTGCTGCCCTCCTGACAATTTATTTGGTAAGAGATTCTCTTTACCTTTTAGACCGACGTCATGAAGTCCGTCTAAAACTTTGCTTTTTCTCGCTTTATTACTCAAACCATTATAAATTAGCGGAATACTTACATTTTCTAAAATAGTGTTATTTTGAATCAATTTAAAATTCTGAAAGACGAAACCTACAGTATGATTTCGAATTTCTGCGAGCTTATTATCTGAGCTTTTTTGATAATTCTCATTGTTAAAAAAGTATTCTCCTTCATATCCACGATCAATAAATCCCAAGATATTAATTAACGTACTTTTACCTGAACCAGACGGACCCATGATAGCAATAAATTCACCTTCATCAATATGAATATCTATGTCTTTCAAAATATGATTTGATTCATTTCCATTTTTAAAGTGTCGATTGATTTTTCTCAATTCAATCATGATGACACCTCTACTTTTTCTCCATCATTTAAATTACCTTTTGGACTTTTAAGGACTTTATCGCCAGATTTCAATCCTTTTTTCACAATGATTTCACCATTATTACGTTCAATTTTAATTTCACGTTTGTGAACTTTATTATTTTTATCAACGACAAATACGTTATTATCTTTTGTTAACACGTTATTTGGTAGCTTTTTAGTTTTAAGAGGGATTTTAGCATCCATAGAGAAGCCTGATCTCACGGGTATATCTAAATCACCAATGATAACTTTATATTTTGATGTTTCGCCACTTTTACCACCTGTTGGCTGATTAATTGTAGGATTAGATGTCGTCATTTCAGTTCCTTCTTCACTATCACCTTGTGCCCCTGCTTGTGCCGATGATGCTGTACTATCGTCACTTGTATCATAGCTTGTAGGAAGTTCATCTATTTTAAGAATTTTTCCTTTTCCTTTTTTACCTGTGCTATTTACAGTGACATTTACTTCATCGCCTTCTTTAATTTTATTAATATCAAACTCTGTAATAGTTGCGTTAATTTGAGGATTTGAAGAAATTAATTGCAAAATAGGTTGCCCTTCGCCTACATCTGAATCATTTTTAATGTTAATTTTACCATCAAATGATGCATTCATGCTGTCATTGAGTTGTCTGTCATATTGTGACAATGACTGCTGAGCTTCATTTAAAGCACTTTGATCTTGAGTCAATTTAACTTGTAATTGATGATTGTTAGGACTTTGATTTACTTTTTGATAATCATCATTAACTTGAGATTGTGCTTGATTCACTTTGTTCAATAGTTGTTGGCGTTTATTCCCATTTGTATCATAATTGATGATACGTTCACCTTGTTTAACTGTTTGACCATCTTGTACTGAAACACTTAAGAAGTTACCCACAGATTGATTATTGTTATAAGTTTTCACAGATTCTGGAGACGCTTTGCCTTCTAAACTAATAGGTGTTTCTTTTCTTACTGTATATGTATCGTAAGCATTACTATCTTTACTACCTGAACCATTAACTTGTTTTAATATAAAAGCAGCAATGATTAATACGACAATAATTACAATACCAATGATGCTCCACAATAGTTTCTTATTCATATATATTCTCCTTGTGTAATAGATTCACAAGGAAATGATAACACATTTGTAAAATTATTAATCTTTTATATGTAAAAAAATTACTAAATCTTATAATTTTTAATATATTATCAATCATTTTACCTTTAAATTAGTATTAGTAACTATATTTAATTAAATTTAAGGATTTTGCATTTTATATTATGTAATAAAATGTTACCATCAAACTAACCTTAATAAGTAAAGGAGATATATTACATGAGTACACAGGAATTAAAAGAAAATGATATTCAAAACTCAAGTATTCCATTTGTTAATCATTTTAACAAACTAAGACATCAGCCAAAATGGATACTTAAATCAATCATAGTGATAGTATTAGCTATTATTAGCGCTTTCATCACATATAATACTAGTAATGAACTATTAGATAACCAATCGATAGCTAATAACCAAATGGATGAAAATATGTTACGTATGTCTACAACTATAGGCGCTTTCATAGGAACAATCTTTAGTGTTGTTGTAGTATTTTTAATCTTTCTAATTATTTCTAAAATATTTAAATCTGACGCCAAAGCGAGCAGTTTATTCTCAGCAGCACTCTCTTATTCAATCATTATTTTAGGATTTACAACTATTATTTCTTTAATTCAAATAGTTTTTGGACTAAAGATAACAGACTATAAGCTTGATAGCTTAAACATTTTTTCAAAGGATAATAAAACACTCATGGCTTTCAGTTTAACTAATCTTTTAAAAGCCTTTTTAACAGGTGTTGTTTATTACTCAACTAGTCGTTTATCTAAAAAAGCATCTGTGATATTAGGAATCGTTGCACTCATCATATTAATAGGATCAGGTATGATAAGTGGAATGAATAGCTAAACGCTGCTATTAAGTGCAATAAAAACTATGTAGGGAATATTTATGAAAACAATAATCATAATTTTGTATTATGTGTTGTTTCATATTTCCCATTATTATTATGAGTGGACAAAGCAATAAATAATCATTCTTAGAGTAGACTGGGTGTCAAATTCAATAGGCATCCAGTCTATTCTCTTTTTGATTTTTATAAAAAATAATCAGTTAAAATGATACTTAAGTAACTTATACCGATGATCACACCAACAAAGAAAATAAAAGAAATTGAGGATGTCCATATATCTCTAAACTTACTTTTTTGCACCTCTTTAGGATCTTTACCATTAATAAATGCTAATATCCTGTCGTATGTTTCAATATCATTTTTTATTTTAATTTTTTCTAATTTTGTAGAAGCAATGATACCTATTAAAAATACTAAATATGTTATTCCTATTCCTAACCAATGAAAGTAATGAATCATAGGACCTATGAGAACACTTCCTAATACCATTGTAATTATCATCATCCATGTCCAAAAGTCTAATTCTTTTTTAATATTTTTGATTTGCACGTTTTTCAAATCATCCTCCACTAGTTCGTCTAGAGATACCTTGAAGAGTTGACACATAATAAGTAAATTATGAATATCCGGATAACTTTTATCATTTTCCCAATTTGAAATAGTTTGTCTTGAAACAAACATTTTCTCAGCCAAAAATTCTTGTGAATACCCATCTCTTTCTCTAAATTTTTTGATTTGATTGCTAACATTCATTGCTTTAAACTCCTTAATTATGATTTGAAATCATTTAATATTATTATTAAATCAAATCAGGTTTTCTCTATAAAAGCTATCAAATAGTTTTTGCGATGTCACCTTTATCATTGTCAAAATGCTTTGACATAGTATGGTTAAAGGTTTTAATAGACTGACCTTAGGCTAACCTGTTACATGAAAAACAAAAAACGCTCCTCGAAAGGAGCGTTTTTCATATCAATGATATATACGTAAAACTTGATTCAACATCTTTTTAATGTAATTTTTATCCAGAGTTTCAGGTTTAATTAATATATTAAAATAGATGGGTGAGAAGATTAAATCAATAAACAAATCTTGTTCTTCCTCTTGTATGTGCTTACGAACAATCTCTTTTAAAACTTTGCGATTATGATTAAAGTAATTAGTCATAAAAGTTTCTCTAGCTTCCATTTGTTGATGACTAATTAATATTTCAATCACAGCACTACCTAGTTTTGTTTTATAGATATCTTTTATTTTCACTAAAAACTGGAATAAATCATCATATAAATTATCTTGATTATGAATCACAATATATTGAGATTGTTCAATAAACGCGGACATGATAATTGAAGATTTATCCTTCCAACGTCTATAAATAGTTGCTTTAGAAATACCAGTATTCTCAGAAATTTGATCTATAGTAATATCTCTAAAATGAGTCGTTTCCAATAAACGTTGAATCTCAGTATAAATTTTTTTATTGATTGTTGGATCTTTTGGTCTTCCAGCCATGTTTATCCCTTCTTTTATGTGCTATGAATTCCACAATTTCAAAAATAATCAATGCACTTACAAACCAAGCTACAAAACCACCAATAATACTCAATAGCCACATATGTGTAGCTTGTAGTAATCCCCAGGTTGCTAGTATACTACATAAAACTCCTATCATACCGAAGACTGCGCCTCTGCTCACATGCATAGCTACCTCATTGCCAAATTGCATACCAGTAATACACATTGAAACTAAAAACACTGCGGGAAAGGTTGCAAATATACCTCCAAATTCCTTCCATGGAAGCACGACAGAAACAATATAACTAATTAAAACAGCTAAACCACCAACTGAAAATTTAATAATTGCTAACTTCATTTTTAATCCTCCAATTTAAATATGTCTGACTAAGAAAATCGCAACAGAAATCACAAACCAACAAAGAATTGCAAATACTGTTCCACTTCTATAATTTTTCTTACCAATAAAAATTGAAGTAAAGAACACAGTTACAATACATGAGACAATCCCAACAATTGCTCCTGTACTTAAATGAATTGACATTTGAATAAGTTGCTGTCCTTTATGGTCTATAGCTAACGCTATAATAGCTGCAAGGTAGACTGCCGGCATTGTGGCAATAATGCCACCTAATTTTCCTCCTACTTTATCAGCCATAATTGATGCAAGTGCAACAGCAAATCCTCCGATAACGAAATGTAGTATAGCACTAGAAATTGATATACCAAACACAATAACCCTTCTCATCCATATTTATTAAACGAAACGTATCGTTTACTTTTAGTTTATAGCGTAAATCAATTGTTGTAAATATATTGTTTAAATCACCTAATTTTCTAAATAATGATAATTTTTGTTTCACGTAAAACATTTTAAAGTCACTTTTTCATCATTTAAAATATTATACGTTTATCTAATATAACCGCTCTTTCATTGAGTGACGCAATACAAGTTTTCTTTGCTATGGTTAAGATGTTATTAGGTACATTTAATATGATTATTAATGTTGATATTTGCTATTTGGATATTTTATTGCACAGAATTTTTTACCGTTATACTATTAAAGATAATGCACTGTAATACGATAAAAAGAGCCTAATACATCATCAAAATATGTACCAGACTCTTATAATTATTTCTTATATATCTTTATTTTAATTTCATAATAATCTTCATGTTCTTTATCTTTTTGTTCAACGCGTATACCTGATTTTTCTATCGTTTCAATACTCTTACCTAGTTCTTCTTTTGCTTGTGTTACATCTTGAGAAAATTGGAAAGTCTGCGCTTTTACTTTCTCTGGTCCAGTTTTCTGACGTACTCTATCCTCAGTTTGTTTCACATTCAACTTCTGACTAATAACTTGCTCGATTAATTCTTCTTGTGTTTCATCAGGTAATACTAATACCGCTCGTGCATGTCTTTCTGTAATCTTACCTTCACGTAATCTCTTAATCACATTGGGTGCTAACTTCAATAATCTAAGTTTATTAGCAATGAAGCTTTGGCTCTTGCCTAGACTTTTTGCTAATTCATTTTGAGTCGTTCCCCCGATTTCAAGTAACTTTTTATAAGCTTCCGCTTCTTCGACGACAGATAAGTTTTCACGTTGAATATTTTCAATCAATGCAACTACCGCTGTTTCTTCATCATCCATATCTCGAACAATGACATCTACTTGAGGTTTATGCAACGACTGTAATGCTCGAAATCGTCGTTCGCCGGCTATAATTTCGAACATATCTTCTTCAATTGGACGTACAACTATAGGCTGTAATAATCCATGCTCTTCAATAGACTCTGCTAATTCTTTAATCTTATTTGGCTCAAATACTTGTCTAGGTTGATAACGATTGGGTACGATACGTTCAATATGAATGGATTCTACATTATTATTACGTTCTTCTTCAGTATAACCAATGATGTCATCTTTATTTTTTAAACCAAATAATTTTGAAAAAGGTTTCTTCATTATCCATTCTCTCCCTCTCAATTATTTATCATACTATGATGTCTTAACTTTCAACTAGTGGAGATTTGTTTGGCGTACCTGGTTTTCTTGGGTATTTTTTTGATGTCTGTCTACGTTTATCAATAATAATCATTTGTCGCTCACCGGCATTTTCAGGTAATTCAAAAGTATGAGTCTCTTTCACATTACCACCTAAAATGTTAATAGCAAACGTCGCTTCTTGCAATTCTTCTTCACCTTTTGATGATTTAAGTGCAAGGAACTGTCCACCTTTTTTTACTAAAGGTAAGCACAACTCACTTAAGACAGTCAATCTCGCTACTGCACGAGCTGTAACAATATCATAAGACTCCCTGTAGACACCCTTGCCATATATTTCTGCTCGATCATGCACAAAACTAACATCTTCAAGACCTAGTTCTGCAGCTAAATGATTTAGAAATTGTATTCTTTTATTTAGAGAATCTACAATCGTTACTTTCAATTCAGGGTATACTATCTTTAAAGGTATACTTGGAAAACCTGCACCAGCACCGATATCACAAAGACTTAATTGACCGTTAAAATCATAATAGAAACTAGGCGCTATTGAATCATAGAAATGTTTTAAATAAACATCATGTTCATCAGTAATACTTGTCAAATTCATTTTTTTGTTCCATTCAACAAGTAATTTATAATATTTTTGAAATTGCTCTTTTTGCGTATTAGATAGTTCTATGCCTTGCTCGCTTAATTTCTCTGATAACCATTCAATACTCATTATTGTTTCACCCTTTGAAGTTTACCTTGTTCTAAATAAACAAGTAGAATTGAGATATCTGCTGGATTCACACCTGAAATTCGTGAAGCCTGTGCAATATTTAATGGTTTAACTTCAGCTAACTTTTCGCGTGCTTCAGATGCTAAACTATCTACCTTGCTATAATCTAAATCCTCAGGAATTTTTTTCGCTTCCATTCTTTTAACTTTTTCTACTTGTTGTAAAGATTTATTGATATAACCTTCATATTTTGTTTGAATTTCAACTTGTTCCTCAACCGCTTCAGGAAGTTGATGTGATTCTTCTAAGATTTCTAAAATTGTTTCGTAGTTCATTTCCGGACGACGTAATAAATCAATCGCTAATATGCCATCTTTTAATCTTGAACCACCCTTAGCTTCAATAATTGCTTGCGTATGTTCATTTGGTTTAATACGTACATCGGTAAGTCGTTGTATTTCATCTTTGATTTGTTGACGTTTTTCATTAAATCTTGCATAGCGTTCTTCTGATATTAAACCTAATTCATACCCCATATCAGTAAGACGTAAATCAGCATTATCATGACGTAGTAATAATCGATATTCCGCACGTGAAGTTAATAATCGATACGGTTCATTTGTACCCTTAGTGACTAAATCATCTATAAGTACACCAATATATGCGTCTGAACGGCTGAGTATTTTTTCACCTGTACCTAAAACATTACCAGCAGCGTTAATACCTGCCATGATTCCTTGTCCCGCTGCTTCTTCATATCCTGATGTTCCATTAATCTGACCTGCAGTATACAAGTTTTTGATCGCTTTTGTTTCTAACGTTGGCCATAATTGAGTAGGCACGATTGCATCATATTCAATAGCATAACCCGCACGCATCATATCTGCTTTTTCAAGACCTGGAATGGTTTCTAACATTTGACGTTGAACATGTTCAGGTAAACTAGTAGATAATCCTTGCACGTATACCTCATTCGTATTACGTCCTTCAGGTTCTAAGAAAAGTTGATGTCTTGGTTTATCGTTAAAGCGGACAAATTTATCCTCAATTGATGGACAATATCTAGGACCTGTACCTTTAATCATACCGGAATACATAGCAGATAAATGTAAGTTATCATCAATGACTTGATGTGTATCTCCATTTGTATAAGTTAACCAACAAGGTAATTGATCTAAAATAAATTCGGTTGTTTCAAAACTAAACGCTCGACCTATATCATCACCTGGTTGGATTTCAGTTTTAGAATAATCGATGGTTCTCGCATTTACACGTGGTGGTGTACCCGTTTTAAATCTAACGATATCAAATCCTAATTTTCTTAAATTATCTGCTAGAGTTACAGATGGTAATTGATGGTTAGGGCCACTAGAATATTTTAAGTTTCCTAGTATAATTTCTCCACGTAAGAATGTACCTGTTGTAATAATGACAGCTTTAGAACGATATTCTGTACCAATATTAGTACGAACACCTTTAACTTCATTATCTTCTATAATGAGTTCATCAACCATACCTTGCATGATGTCTAAATTATCCTCATTCTCAAGTACACGCTTCATTTCTTGTTGATATAATACTTTATCTGCTTGAGCACGTAAAGCTCTAACAGCTGGACCTTTACCTGTATTAAGCATACGCATTTGAATGTGAGTTTTATCAATAGTTTTTGCCATTTGTCCACCTAAAGCGTCTATTTCACGTACAACGATTCCTTTCGCAGGACCACCTACAGATGGATTACATGGCATGAAAGCAATATTATCTAAATTAATTGTTAACATCAGCGTTTTAGCACCCCGACGAGCTGAAGCTAAACCTGCTTCAATACCGGCGTGACCAGCACCAATGACTACTACATCATATTCTTGAACCACTCTTTTACCTCCCAAAAGTCATAAAATCTTGAATTTTAGACGTCTTACCGTCTTGTTTATATTTTTATATCATTATTTTCCTAAACAAAATTGACTAAATAGTTGATCTATTAATTCATCACTCGCTGATTCTCCAATAATTTCTCCTAGAATTTCCCAAGTACGTGTTAAATCAATCTGTACCATATCCATTGGGATACCAGACTCAGCAGCATCAATCGCATCTTGAATTGATTGTCTCGCTTGTTTCAACAATGAAATGTGACGTGAATTAGATACATAAGTCATATCTTGATTTTGTACTTCGCCACCAAAGAATAAATCTTTAATTTGTATTTCTAATTCATCAATACCTTCTTGTTTAAGCATCGATGTTTGTATAAGTGGCATATCACCAATCATCTCTCTTAGTTCGCTAACATCTAATCGCTGTTCTAAATCTGTTTTATTAATGATTACAATAACATCCTCATTTTTAATGACTTCGAATAAAGTTTGATCATCTTCCGTCAGAGGTTCATTGTTATTAAGCACAAATAAAATTAAATCTGCTTCACTTAGAGCTTTCCTAGAACGTTCTACACCAATCTTCTCTACGATATCTTCAGTATCCCTAATACCCGCAGTATCTACAAGTCGTAACGGGACACCTCTAACATTGACATATTCTTCTAACACGTCTCTTGTTGTACCAGCGACCTCAGTCACAATTGCTTTATTATCTTGAATAAGGTTATTTAGCATCGAAGACTTCCCAACATTAGGACGTCCTACAATAACTGTAGATAACCCTTCTCTCATTATTTTACCTTGTGCTCCTGTTTCAAGTAACTGATTGATTTCTTCTTTAATACGCTTAGACTGTTCTAGTAAGAAGTCCGTCGTTGCGTCTTCTACATCATCATACTCTGGATAATCAATGTTAACTTCAACTTGGGCGAGTATCTCTAATATGGATTGACGTTGTTTCTTGATTAAGTCACTTAAACGTCCTTCTATTTGATTCATCGCAACCTTAGAAGCTCGATCAGTTTTGGAACGTATAAAATCCATAACCGCTTCTGCTTGAGATAAATCTATACGACCATTTAAAAATGCACGTTTTGTATATTCACCTGGTTCTGCCATACGTGCACCATAAGTCATAGTTAACTCTAATATACGATTAATTGTTAAAATACCACCATGGCAATTTATCTCAATAATATCTTCTCGTGTGAAAGTTTTAGGGGCACGTAATACAGACACCATGACTTCTTCAACTGTTTCATCTGTTTCTGGATCAATAATATGACCGTAATTTATTGTATGCGTCTCAACTTCAGATAACTTTTTCTTTCCTTTATATAAGATATCTCCGATTTCAATAGCTTGTGGCCCAGATAATCTCACAATTCCAATAGCACCTTCACCCATCGGTGTTGAAATACTTGTAATCGTATCAAAATCCATAAGAGTCTCGCCTCCTTATTAATGTAAAAATTCATTATAACATTGTAAATTGTTTCTTTAAAAAAAGCTAATAAACTGTTCAACATTCATATGTAAGGCTTCGGTATGTGTGACGTTAGACTACGGTTCGTCTAAATCCCCTACCCTACTTAATCTTTTTATTAAACACTTTTGCAATTTTAAGCACATGCTCTAAACTGCTTTGAATCTCCAGTGTATTCATATCTTTTGCTGGTTGCCTCGCAATAACTATAATATCTTTAGCGATAATATTTTGCTTATGCACTTTAAAATTCTCTCTTATCGCTCTTTTAATTCTATTTCTTGTAACAGCGTTGCCCAGTTTTTTTGAGACACTTATTCCTAAGCGAAAATGTTTTAAATCTCTATTTTTATAGGTATAGACAACAAATTGTCTATTTGCAACAGACTTCCCATTCTTGTATATCGCTTGAAAGTCTGAATTTCTCTTAATACGATATGCTTTTTCCATTAAACATCACTCGCTTATTCTAATCTATTCATTTTAATAGTAACAATTATCTATTAACAAAACATACGTATATATTATTTTGAAAATGATATCAGAACAATACTTAAATATCATTTTATTATTTAAACAAAAAAAAGACCACTGATGATTCAGTGATCTTATGCAGATAAAACTTTACGGCCTTTACGACGACGACGCGCTAAAACTTTGCGGCCATTTTTAGTGCTCATGCGTTTTCTGAAACCATGAACTTTACTATGTTTACGTTTATTTGGTTGATAAGTACGTTTTACCATGCAAAACACCTCCATCTGAATTCAATTACCAATATTTCCAACTTCCTACCTAGAAATTGGTTCATATAAATAGATAAATTAACGAAGTATATGTTAGCTTCAATTACTAACATACTTCATCTGAGCAATTGCTCTCTTATTGTGTCTGCTATTAAGAAATTTGTTCTATAGCTTATTATTATCTAGTCATAATTCAAGCAACTACTACAATATAACAAAATACCTTTTATAAAGCAAGATGAATTTACGAATATAACGATTGAAAATGACTTGTTGTGATTTAATATAAGCAATTTTTTTCTTCACCAATTTTAATAATAAATTGTCATATACATAGTTCATGCAATCCATATAAATTATTTCCCAAAGTAAAAAAGAAGGAATTGTGACGCTTATTTGAAGTTATCCACTTATACACATAATTTCTCGCAAAAATTGTGGATAACACATGCGCTATACACACAGTTATTCAAAATTTAACAACATATTCACAGCCATTTGACATCACTTGGAGTTAAAAAGTATAATTATGTGGCTAAGTCGTTCAAATTATGATTTTATAAGGATTTATTTATTAAATTTATATACATAAATGGTGTGCATAAATCATAGTTATGTTTAAGTTATCCACTGATTGTGATTAACTTGTGGATAATTATTAACATGCTGTGATTATTTTTATCCACCTATGTTATTTCTGTGTATAAGTCTAAAATTTTAAGAAAGATGGAGTTATTT